>NZ_JACYFT010000001.1 GCF_014837235.1 Limnohabitans radicicola
GTCTAAGCCGCTGGCAATGCGCATGGGGGTAATCGTCTGAGTGTGTGGGAATAGCTGTGGTAACTTGTTGTATGTGGACCGCTAAGCCGCTTCGTTTAAGCAGGTTGGGCTCAGGCTGTGTCAACCTGAGCGAGTTCATGTTGTATTTGTGGTTGTTCTGTGTGGCGCCTGCGGTCTGCGACTGCTCAGGGCCAGTGGCGCTGCGCATAGAAAGGCTGGGCAAGAGGTCTGCCTTTGCAGCTTTGCGTTGCGCCTGGGCACTTTCTTGCTGCGCCTTGACCTGCCGCAGCTGTGGATTTGAACTCAAGCCACGGGCGATCAGTTCCTGCAAAGTTGTGGCGGCATGGTGCTCATGCGACTGTGACACGGGATCAGTGCCCAACAACTCTGTTTGAGGGAGCGTTAAAAACTGCGCTCTTGCCAGATCAGAAAAACGCAGATCACCATACTCATGCGGCCCCGACTGTGCAAACACAGGCGAGATCAACACACCCATGGATGCCAGCAACAGCCTCATCACACCGAACAGGGCGCTTGATTTGCTGGCTGCGCCCATGTGCATGGCTGAACCACACAGTGCAGTTTTCGGTTTTTTTATTGCCTTTAAAGTATTCATTTTTCGCATTTTATATGCCAATAGAAAAATTTTATGGCAAAATAAAGATGCGATGTGTTAAATTATCTTAGTTCGATAGTATTTTTAGATTTATTAATAATTTTCGAAATAACAGCATTTCAAACATCAAAAACGCAAAAGCCGAGCATTTCTGCTCGGCTCGGCATCTCGAAAGAAAGAGGAGATCAGTTGGCGTAAGCGCTGATTTGGCTGCTGGAACCCAACAGACTGGGCAGTGTCTGCCAAGCTTGAGCGATGTCTTTCATCAAAGTGGTGACTTCCTCCAGGGCATTGAGATCATTGTGAGCGTTGACATGGAACAAGCGGCGAGTCACATAAGCATAAAGCTCGTTCAGGTTTTGGGCCAATTCACCGCCGCGCTCAAAGTCCAGCGCACCTTGCAAACCCACCACAATGCGACCAGCACGCGCGATGGCTTTGGATTTTTCCTCAATGGAACGGTTCTGGATATGGCCTTTCGCCATGGCCAAACTTTCGATCAGGCCGTCAAACAACATCTGGATCAGTTGGACATTGTTGGCTGTGGCCACACCTGTGACAATTTGTACAGAACCGTAGCTTTCAGCAGCTCGAGAGTAGGCGCGCATGATCAGAAACTCCTCTTACAACAACATTCTTGTAAGAGGTATCGGTGGTCTGACTGAAAACTTGAGCCCCTGTGCCCAGAAAAAAACCAGCCGACTCGTCAGGCCTTCGGCAGGTCTGTGTGGCCAGAAGCATCCGTTGCTGTGGCTTGCAGCAGCGGAGTTTGAGCGGTGGGAACAGGCATCAACCAGCCTGAAAGAGCTTGACGAACTTCCAGTTGGGTTTTGCTGTAGAGGATATTGGCGGCCTCATCCATGTCTGCCCGGAGGCTGTCCCACAACTCAGGCGGGCGCTGCGATGCCTGTAGACCGCATTGGTAAATGGTTTTGACCTGTGGCATGGGCAGCCATGATTCCACCTGCCCGGTTGCCGTTGAGATGGTGCGAACGTTGGTGGGCTCCATCAGTGTCCCGCGCTCACCGTCGCGCCAACCGTCTTTGTAGATGCCTTCCAGGTGCTTGTGGAGAACGAGGTCGTAGCGTTCTCGCAATTCAGCCAGCAGATCCGAAGAAATGCTTTCAGCGCCTTTGCCGATCATCGCTTCCCATAAACGCCTGCCAGACAGCCCTGCAAAAGGTGCTTTGGACTCCTTGGATGGACCTTTGTCCATTGACAAAGCCATCCTCCGGGTTTCTTTCTCTATGGTGTTGACACGGTCGACCAAGTAAACGATCAACAACAAAATCAGCAGCAGGCCAATGGCAATGAAAGCGGTGGCCAGTGCATCCATGGCGAATCTCAGTCTTTGTCTGCTGGCGGTGCCGCCTCGTCAGCAGCGGGCTCCGATGCACTCGCATCTGCGGCCAATTCGTCACGCAGAAAACTGAGCGCCACAAAGGGCTCTGGCAAACGCAGTTCGTAGTACGAGATTTGGTTGGCCAAGGCCTGCATGGCTTCGATGGCCTTTTCTGCAGTCACTTCGGTCTTTTGATATTTGGACCCCAACACGAAGGCCTCGTGCGAGTACTCGTCGGGAAGGTAGACGTAAACCTCGGTCTCCCCCGATTTGATTTTTTGGAATCGGGAGGCGGTGGGCAAATCAGGCGCTGCGTCTCCGGAGGCCACGGCCAAGGCCGCAGCTTCTTGCCAACGAGCCGTCTGCTCGGCTCCTGCAACAAACGTCTTGTCCAAATGTGCACGGCAAAGCATCCCCATGCGCACACGCATGCTGTGGGCCTCGCGAGAATCGGATTTGAGCGATGCGACTTTTTCAAAAGCCGCCTTCGCCTGCTTCATCTCTTCCTCAGGACTTGACTTGCTTAAAAAGGAAAACATCGCCATTCGGATACCTTATCGTTCAACCAATTTTGAGTTCCAGGCGCAGTTTTTTCACCACGGTGGACAGTATCTGGCTGACTCTTGATTCACTCACGCCCAAAACCTCGCCAATTTCTTTGAGGTTGAGCTCCTCCACATAGTATAGCGACATGACCAGTTTTTCCCGCTCGGGAAGATGGTCAATGGCCTGCATCACGGCATCCATGAACTGCGCTTCTTCCACCATGACTTCCGGCTGCATATGGCTGTCACCGGGCATGCTCATGACCTCATCGGTGACAACTTCCATCGAATAAGTTTCGAAGCGTTTGGCCTGCCCGCGGTCCTTGTGAAATTCTTCAATGTCCTTGCCCATGAATTCGGCCAACTCCACTTGCGTGGGTGCACGGCCCAGCTCGGCACTCAGAACATGAATCGCTTCGTTTTCACTTTTATTGAAAGCCACTGCAGAACGTGGCAAAAACGATTGACGTCTTACCTCATCCAGGATAGCGCCACGAACCCTGCTCAAAGCAAAGTGTTCGAATTCGAATCCTTTGGTGGGGTCAAACGAGCGCGCAGCCTCGATGAGACCCACCATGCCCACCTGGATCAACTCGTCAAGCTCCATGAAGGGAGGCAGCCTGGCCTTGAGGTGAACAGCCACACGTTTGACCATGGGCATGTGGCCCATGATCAGTGACTCATGGCGGTTATCGACCTGCTCGTAAAGTGAAACTGAAGCCACGGTTTTCAGCCTCAAGAAGCGTTGTGGAGCATGCGCCCCATGAAGAACTGCAATCGGCCCGAGGCTTGCTCGATCGGCGGCAACTGGGTGATGAGTTCGGCCAAGGTTCTGAAATCGCGGGCAGCCACGCTGCCTGGCGCAAAGTCCAGCACCGGCTTGTATTTGCGCAAAGACTGCAGCACCAGCTCGTCAGCTGAAATGGAGTGAAGATGGCGTATGGAGATGCCCAAGAAGCGATTACAGACATCGTTCAGACGACGGTAAAGTTGTAATCCCTGAGCGCTGCTGGCGACCATGTTAGGAATCAGATAGATTTCATCCAGATTCTGCTCAGTCGCCATCACTTTGATCAGGCCGTAAGCATCGGCAATCGATGCTGGCTGATCACAGACCACCACAAAACGGCGTTGGCAAGCGGCCATGAAATCGAGCACAGCGGGAGAAATGCCGGCCGCAACGTCGACCACCAGATAGTCTACGGGTTCCTGAATGTCATCAAAGCTGCGGATGATAGCCGCGATTTGGCTGTTGTCCAGCGCCGCCAGATCGCGCACCCCCGATGCACCGGGCACCAAGCGCACCCCTTGTGGGGTGGTGACGATGATGTCACTCAGGGCATGGGAGCCGTCCATCACATGACCAATGTTGAGTGGTGCGTGCACACCCATGGCAATCTGGGCGTTGGCCAAACCCAGATCAGCGTCAAGCAGCATCACTTTGGCACCGCGCATGGCCAAAGCCACCGCCAAATTGATGGAAATCGTTGTTTTGCCAGCGCCGCCTTTGCCGCTGGCAATGCCGATCACCTGGGTGTGGGAGAAGTTATGCATTCAAGACCTTGGCCGTGGAGCGGCTGCGTTTTACAACCTCTTTCGGGGTGGATTCTAAGGGGCTGACGCGCTTGCGGCTTGTTTTTTTCTTGGGCATCACCATGGGCATGGTCCCCAGTGGTGACAGGGCCATCTCGATCAACTGCTCTGGATCAAAGCCCGTCGATGGGTGAGACAGCATCGCACCGTGGCTGATCATGGACACCCCCAGAGTGCTGTTGCACAAGCCCTGGATCAACGGCCAGGGATGGGCAGCTTCATCGAATTTGCTGAGCATCAAAGAAGACCAGGGCACCGTGGCGCTCTCCAGCACTTTTTGAACACTGGTCACCGTAGCGTCCACTGGCAGCACGGCATGCAGCTGGACATTGGGAACCGCTGCGTGAAGCGCTTGCGCATGGGACAGAAAATCGGTTCCAGGTGTGTCGATCCAAATGGCTTTGCGACCAGAAAGCTCATCGAGCAGCAGCTTGAGCGTTTGGGCATCGCTTGCCTTGTAGCACTCGATTCCGGTTTGAGCAGCCAGCACTTGCAGCTGACTCCAGGCACCCGGACGTTGGTCGCAATAACTGATGATGGCTTGCTGCTCGGCATCCAGACTCAAACTGGCCTGCTTGGCCAATCGGACAACCATGAGGGTTTTGCCTGCGCCAGAAGGACCGCACAAGGCATGTGCCCCTTGCTGTGGTGCCGTCACGCCGGGGCGCTTCAAGGCGGCAGACAACAACTGAAAGACCATGCCCCGAGCCTCTTCCACAGAATGCAGATTTCGCACACTGTCCAGCAGCAAGGAACGCAAGCGCGCCGGCATGCCCAACTCCAGCAACTGGTTCCAAAGCTGGTCAATTTCCGGCGACAGGCCTTGGCCACCCTGCCAAACGGCCATTTGCCGTGACAAGGCAAACTCTTGACGCAGCGCTGACATTTCCTGTCGAAGCAGCTCAACCGTTTCCTGGCTGCGTCGGAAATCATGGGCCATTTCCGCTGGCGCGGCAGCCATCGGTGAGGTCACCGGTGCAATGGGGGCGGCCGCAGCCGTTTTGACCAAGGCAGGCTCGGCCACAGCGGATGGAGCAGGATGAGACACCACTCTGCGGGACAGCGCCGTCAAGGCATCCATGACCATGTCATGCTCGGCGGATTCAGGGGTGCCCGAAGACCCCTCTTCAACGGAACTGCCCATCTGTGATTCAAACACTTTGGCGAATGCATGCCCGGCAGGCTTTTCTGCCACATGGACGGACTCTGCGCCCAGAACCGGCAAAGGTTTGAAATCATTGGCCGAGGCAACCGGTGGCACTTCAGGTGCTGTTTCCACAGCCACGACCAATTCAATCTGGTTGTCCACTTTGTGGCTGGAGATGATGAGGACATCCTGACCGTACATCTGGATGGCTTTTTCGTTGGCCGAACGGGTGTCTCGGGCGATGATGCGTTTGAGTTCCATGATTTATCAGTCGTTAGAAACGGCAGGATTGGGGCGGGGATCGGCTTGCACCGTGCTGATGACCTTGACCGATTGGTCATCCGGAATTTCACTGTAGGACAGCACCGTCAGGTCGTTGACGCGGTAACGCACTGAGCGCGACATCCAGGAACGGATCGCAGGCGACACCACCAGCACAGCTGGCAGACCCTGATCCTCCATGTCGCGGGCACTTTGACGCAAGGCCGAGAAAAGGCTTTCTGCCAATGCAGGCTCCAAGACCATGCCCTGCCCGCCCGTGTTCTGTGCCAGCACGTTGTGCAGCAGTTGCTCCAGCTGAGGGTCGAGCGTCAGCACCGACAGGGTGTCACGGTTTTCAACCAGGCCTTGCACAATCATTCGACCCAACTTGGGACGGATCAGGGACGTCAATTGATCCGGGTCCTGCGTGCGGGCACTGGCCTCGGTCAAGGACTCGACGACGGTGCGCATGTCACGGATGGGCACCGACTCTTGCAACAGGTTTTGCAGCGTGCGTGTCACCACGCCCAACGGCAGCTTGCCGGGCACCAGCTCTTCCACCAACTTGGGCGAGCGAGCTGCCAGCTTGTCCAGCAATTTCTGGGCTTCGTCGTGGCTCAACAACTCACTGGCACTGTCACGCAGAACCTTGTTCAAATGCGTGGCAATCGCGGTGCTGGGGTCGACCACGGTGTAGCCCAGGGCACGCGCCTGGTCACGCAGTGAAGGCTCAATCCAGACCGCGTCCAGACCGAAAGCGGGCTCCTTGGTGGCTTGACCTTCGATGCGGCCATAAACCTTTCCAGGGTTGATGGCCAACTCGCGACCCACACGGGCCTCGCCCTTGCCGCGCACCACGCCATTGAGGACGATGTGATAAGCATCAGGGTCCAGGTTCAGGGCATCGCGGATGCGAACGGGCTGCACCAGAAAGCCCAACTCGGCGGACAATTTTTTGCGAACACCTTTGACGCGGGTCATGAGCTGACCACCGGATTCGGGGTTGACCAATGGGATCAGGCCATAACCAATTTCCAGGCCAATCAGATCCACCTGCTCCACATCATCCCAATCCAGCTCTTTAGGTGCATCGGCAACGGCGGGCAAGGCATTGGTCTGCGCCTGCTCTGCTGTGTGTTTTTTGTTGACCACCATGACCCCAATGCCCGCTGTGGCTGCGGCCAAGGTCAGAAAAACCAAGTGCGGCATGCCCGGCACCAAACCCAACAGCGTCAAGATGCCAGCTGTGATGAACAAAGCTGGCGGATTGGCCAGTTGTGTGCTGGCCTGCTCTGTCATGGACTCGGATGTGGTCACCCGTGTCACGATGATGGCCGTGGCCAGAGACAGGAACAAGGACGGGATTTGCGCCACCAGACCATCGCCAATGGTCAGCAAAACATAAATGCGGGTGACTTCGGCCAATGGCAGGTTGTGCTGGCCCACGCCGATGGCCAGACCGCCCACGATGTTGATGATCAGGATCAGCAGACCGGCAACCGCGTCACCGCTCACGAATTTGGAAGCACCGTCCATCGAGCCGAAAAAGTCTGATTCCTGCGACAGCTCTTCGCGGCGCTTCTTGGCGGTTTCCTGATCGATCACACCCGCGTTCAAGTCGGCGTCGATCGACATTTGCTTGCCGGGCATCGCATCCAGCGTGAAACGGGCGTTCACCTCAGAAACACGGCCTGCACCCTTGGTCACCACAATGAAGTTGATGACCATCAGGATCACGAAGATGATGAAACCCACCAGGTAATTGCCCGCGATCACGAACTCGCCAAACGCGGCGATCACCTTGCCGGCTGACTCCGCGCCTTCATGTCCGTGCACCAGGATCACACGGGTAGAGGCCACGTTCAGTGCCAGACGCAGCATGGTGGCAAAGAGCAAGACGGAAGGAAACGAAGAAAAGTCCAGTGGTTTGCGGGTGCCAATCGCGATCATGATGACCACCAGACCCACAATGATGTTGAAAGTGAACAGGATGTCCAGAATGATCGCGGGCAGCGGGATGATCAGCATGGCCATGATCACCAGCACCAGGGCAGGAATGCCCAAACCCGCCAGCTCGAATCTGGAGAAATTCTGTCGAAGTGTTGACAGGGTCATGGTGCTCATGGGGTGATGGGGCTCGTCAAACAGCGGTTCATGGGTCTTTTGACAACCTTCAAGCAATCCTCATGCCACACAAACCGACACCCTGGTGGCCCCACCCATCGGTCCGGGCAGGTTGGCCTGTAATTTGCAATACCTAAGTTGTCGAGGTGAAAGCGGCAAGTTCTTTCCGCCAGCAGCACCTCCACATGTCAACCCAAAGCAGTACCCCTGAAGCACCCACACCATGGCCTTGAACCTTTCAGACAGCTTGAGCACCACGGCAATCACCACGGAAAAGAGTTCTTTTTCGCTCAAAACCAAAGAAATTCCCGATGGGGATGTCGTTGATTTTGGCCAATTGCTGGGGGGCATCATGAATCCGACGCGGCTCAAAACGTTGATCCGCACGGATGGAACCACCGAGTCCGCTGACAACAAGGACACGGACGCCGGGCAAAAATTTGCCAGGGCGAGCACGGATGGCATCGCTTCGGATGCTTCAGCCGCCATGATGGCCATGGGTTTGGCCACGCCCACTCCACCACCGCAAAACCTGACGGCCGTGGTCTTGAGTCCCAACATGACCGCCATCACCCCCAGTCAGTCCACCCCGGACACCGACAGCCTGGTGGCTTTTGCCAAATCACAAGGACTGGACGACAACGTGGCCGCCTGGCTCATCGATGCGAACAAAGGCGCTGCGGTCAGTCCTGTGGCTTCTGCAAAACCACAAGGGCAGGACGACAAGGTGGCCGCTTGGCTCATCGATGCGAACAAAGGCGCTGCGGTCAGCCCCGTGGCTTCTGCAAAACCACAAGGGCAGGACGACAAGGTGGCCGCTTGGCTCCCGACCACGAACAACAGCACGACGGTCGGCACGGCGGCGGCCATCCCCACAGCTGACGCGACATCGGAACCGGGCGTCGTTGGCTCGCCTGGGCTAGCCAGCGCAGCTGCAGCCATCAGTCTTCTGACCTCGCCCATGCAGACGGCAGCCAAACCCTTGGTCACAAGCCCTGCCATGGAGGGCGCCGCACCGCCAGTCCAGCTCATGCCCATGGCTACGCCTACAGCCTGGCTGACGACGCGCCCTGCTGCAGCAGGCAAAACCGCCCATGCCGCCCCTGCTTTGCCACAAACTGCCAGCGACAAGGACACAGCACACGCCAGCGATCTCGACTTGACACTGATTTTTGGCAATGGCAAGGAGCCCGTCAAAACCATGTCCACTGCCGAGGTGTCCTTCACCCCGGCCGCCTGGGTGATGGCGGGTGTGGCTGGCAACGCCGAGCAGGCATCGTCGCTGCTCAGCGACGCCACGCTGGTCCGGTCTTTGGCGAGCAGCAAACAGAGCGACGATGGCAGCGCCAAAGTGGAAGGTCTGAGCGGCATGACCGCCGAGCGCAGCCCTGGCAAAACCAATGACCCGTCGACCAGCGCCACCACCCTCAAAGCCACCGAATCGGGCTTGACCACCGCCGAGCGCGAAGAACTTCACCACGCTCAGGCCGAAAAAATGGGGCAAGCCATCGGCCAACGAATGCTCAGCGAGATGGAAAAAGGCCATTGGCACCTGAAAATGATGCTCAAGCCTGCTAACCTTGGCAACATCGAGGTCGAAATGCGTTTGCGCAATGGTGAGCTGGATGCCAATTTCACCGCATCACAGGCGGCCACGCGTGATTTGCTGCAAGATGGCTTGCCCAAGCTGAAAGACACCTTGACCCAAATGGGCATGGATGTTGCTAGCATGAACATCGGTGGTGGATCGAGCCAAAAAAATGGCGGAGATTCGACACCTCAGCAAGCGCCAGCTTTGACCTCAGAGGCTAAATTGGCACACACCGAGGAAACCACCACCATCATTCAGAGCGCGCAAGTCACTCCGTCCGGTCAGGATGGTCTGGACGTGCTGGTTTGAACCCCATTGAAGAGGCAACACCATGGCAGATGAAGAAATCGAAGTCGAAGAGAAAAAGAAGTCCCCGCTGATCAAGATCATCATCTTTGCCGTGGTGGGCATCCTCGTGCTGGCTGGCACGGTGGTGGGTACGATGTTCGTCACCGGCTTTTTCGATAAAAAAGACAGCAGCGCGGTGGAAGCCCGACTGGCCGAGCTGGAGGCTGCAGCTTCTGCAGCCAAAGCCGCCAGCGAAGCCATCCCGCAAAAAGTCACCAAAGACTCGCCCGAGTTGACGCGTTTTGAGAACAGCTACATGGACCTCGAAAAGCCTTTGGTGTCCAACATGATGAACTCCCGCAAAGTCATGCAGGTCAATGTGTCCATCATGACCCACTACGACGAGCGCGTCTTCAAAAACGTCAAAAAACATGAAGTGGCGCTGCGCTCCGTGGCACTGGATGTGATGCGCCAGCAGACCGACGCTGAGCTCAACACCCCGGAATTTCGCAAGGAACTGGCCAACAAAATCCGTGATGCGATGAACAAGACACTGGAAAAATACGAGGACTTTGGGGGCATTGAAGAAATCTTCTTCTCCAGTTTCGTGGTGCAGTGATACAGAAAACAATCACAAATGTCTGACTCTCAACCCCTGTTGACGCCTGAAGAACTGGCCGCGCTTTCTGCGGCCCTGGACGATGGCAGCCTTGGCGTCGATACAGGGTACAACCTGGAGGTTCAGGTTCGCAAGCACGACCTGACGACCGAAGACAGCAGCCTGGGGATCAATGTCGCTTCACTGGACATGATCAACGAGCGCTTCATTCGCTTGTTCAGGTTGGGCATGCTCGAAGTGCTGCGCACCAGCCCACGGATCAACCCGACACACACGCAAATTGTTCGCTTTGGTGACTACATCAAGGATCTGAAGGCGCCCCTGTCCGTCAACATCATCCGGATGGCACCGTTTCGAGGCTATTCAATGGTGGTGATTGAACCCACTGTGGTCTTCAGTTCTCTGGACAGTTTTTTCGGCGGCTTTGGCCGGGGCGTGGGTCAATTGCCACCTGGTCGGTTGTTTACACCGACCGAAACCCGCATCATCAAAATCATTTTGCAGGTTTTCTTCCGCTCCCTGAAAGAAGCCTGGTCACCCGTCTCAACGGTTGACTTCGAACACGTCAGCTCGGAAATCAACCCGCAATTTGCACAGATCGCTGACGAAAATGATCTGGTGGTGCTGTGCCGTTTTGAATCCGAGTCCAACAACAACAGCCGTGGCACAGGTTTCATCGACATGGTGATTCCATATGTGGCACTCAAACCCGTGCGCGACCTGCTTCGCAGCCGTGTCCAAACAGGCGATGGCAACGAAGAGTCCGACAATTTGTGGCGCAACCAGCTGGTGGATGCGGTCAAAGACGCCGAGCTGCACATGAATGTCCTGCTGGGCAAACTGCAGATTTCACTCAGTCAACTGCAGCAAATGCAAGTGGGTGATGTGCTGCACTTCAAAAAGGCCGACTATGCTCGGGTCATGATCCGCGATCTGCCTGTTTACGACGTGGAAGTCGGCACCATGGGCAGCCAAACCGCGGTCAAGATCGTTGAGGCCATCAGCCCGGCCATGAACACCACAGATTGAATGCCAAGGAGCAGCGAATGAGCGAGTCGAACAATACAGAAAACGGCCAGGAACTGGCCGACAAAGGCCAGATCCACACGGACGTCCTGCAAAACATCCCAGTCACCTTGTCCATTGAAGTGGGTCGTGCCGTGATCAAAATTCGCGACCTGCTGCGACTCACCCAGGGCAGCGTGGTGGAACTCGACCGCATCGCGGGTGAACCTCTGGATCTTTTGGTGAACAACACTGTGGTTGCCCAAGGTGAGGTGGTTCTGCTCAACGATCGCTACGGCATCCGCCTGACCCGCGTTGTCCCGGCCTCCGAGCGCCTCGAAAACCTCTGATAATCACCCTCATGTCGAATGGGTGGACTTTTCTGGACTGGCTGCAATACCTGCTGAGCTTTGCCTTGGTGATTGGCTTGCTGCTGGCCATGCTGTGGGCCTTGCGCAAGCTGCAACATGGGCAGGGTTTCATCAAGCGCCCTCACCAGCGCCTGACCATCCTGGAAAGCCTGTCTGTGGCACCACGCCAGAAAATTGCGCTGGTTCGCATGGATGAGCAAGACATCCTGGTCGGCATCACGGCCCAGAACATCACCGTCCTGCACACCGCCAAAGCCAAGCCTGCCCCTCCCGAGAGCTTCGAGGCCCCTCTATGAAATCCAGATTGTTCTGGCTGGTTCTGTTGTTGAGCCTGCTGCCCGTGTTGGCACAGGCTGCACCTGACATACCGGCCATCACCTCTAGCAACACGGGCAAAGGCACCCAGTACAGCATGTCGCTGCAACTGTTGGCGTTGATGACCACGCTGACGTTGCTGCCATCATTGCTGCTGATGATGACGGCGTTCGTTCGCATCGTCATCGTCATGTCGATCCTGCGATCGGCTCTGGGCACAGGCCAGACCCCGCCCAACATGGTCATTGTGGGACTGTCCCTTTTTCTGACCTTGTTCATCATGTCCCCAGTGCTGAACGACGTCTACCAGAATGCACTGCTGCCCTACATGAACCAGGGCATGCCCTTTGACAAAGCGCTGGCACTGGCTGAGAAACCCATTCGCGCGTTCATGTTGAACCAGACCCGTGAAGACGACATCGCCATGTTCATGGAAATCGCCCGCAACAAGAATTTCAGCAGTGCAGCGGATGTGCCCTTCACCACGCTGGTGCCTGCTTTCCTGACTTCGGAACTCAAGAGCGCCTTCACCATCGGCTTTCTGATTTACATCCCCTTCGTCGTGATCGACCTGATCGTCGCCAGCGTGCTGATGTCGATGGGCATGATGATGCTCTCGCCCATGATGATTTCGATGCCCTTCAAACTCATGCTGTTTGTGCTGGTGGATGGCTGGAGCCTGATCATGGGCTCGCTGGCCTCCAGCTTTGCCATGCCCTAGGAGAGTGACATGGATACCGCAATGGTCATTGACCTGGGCAGACAAGCCCTTTGGACCGCCGTGCTGGTGTGCGCACCGCTCTTGACAGTGGCGTTGGTGATTGGTGTCATCATCGGCATCATCCAGGCCGCCACATCCATCAACGAACAAACCCTGAGTTTCATCCCGAAGCTGATCGGCTTGGCACTGGCACTGCTGTTGTTTGGCAGCTGGCAAATCGTGACATTGGTGGATTTCACCCGATCCATCTTCCAGCGCATCCCCACGCTGTTCACCTGAGCCGAGGCAACGCATGAATGTGTTGGCGGCCGACATCGTGGAGCGGTTTTACACCTTGATGTGGCCCATGCTGCGCATTTCTGCGTTGATGCTCACGGCCCCCATTTTGTCGCAGCACGCCTTCAATTTGCGCATGCGGATCTTGTTGGCACTGGTGCTGGCCTGGATGGTCTATCCACTGCACCGCTGGCCCGTGATTGACCCCACATCGGCACAAGGCCTTGTTGAGCTTTTCAATCAAATCATGATCGGCAGCATGATGGGGCTGATACTCCAGGTGGTGGTGGCTGCGGTCGTGCTGGCTGGACAAAGCGTGGCCACGGCCATGGGGCTTTCGATGGCCAACATGCTGGACCCGAACATGGGTAATGTGCCCGTGATCTCCCAATTTTTCACCATCCTGGCGACATTGATTTTTGTGGGTTTTGGCGGTCACGCCATGCTGTTGGGGCTGATCGCAGATTCCTTTCATGCCCTGCCCATAGGACAGTCATTGCTCAATCAGGAAATCTACGGTCGCATTCTGCGGTGGAGCTCGATGATGTTTTTGGGATCCATGCTCATGGCCTTGCCCGTCATGATTTCCCTCCTGTTCATCAACGTGGGCATGGGTGTTGTCACCCGTGCGGCACCCAGTCTGAATATTTTCGCTGTCGGATTTCCGGCCATGACACTTGGTGGCTTTTTGATCCTGATCATCTCGATGCAAAGCATTGGGGGCCGGATGGAGTGGCTTTGGATGCAGGGCTTCCATGTTCTGCGCGACATCTTGGGGCTGAGCCATGGCTGAGGGCAGCGGAGAAGACCGGACCGAACTGCCCACGGCCAGGAAGCTGAGCAAGGCCAGGGAAGACGGTCAGGTTGCACGCTCGAGCGAACTGCCTGCCGCCGTGATCGTGATCGGCTCATTCATGATCCTGATGATGATGGGTGGCAAACTGGTGCAGAGTTTGGCCAATATCTTTGCCAGCGGGCTGGTGTTTGACCGCAAAAGCTTGGACCGCCCGCAAATGCTGGCCAGCATTTTTGCAGATCAGCTGGTCTCGGCCTACTTGCTGATCATCCCGATCGTCATCTTCACGATCATCGCTGCAGTCGTGTCCTCTGGCATGACAGGGGGCTTTCTGTTTTCCATGCAAGCGGTCATGCCCAAGGCCGCCAAGCTCAACCCGTGGAACGGCCTCAAACGCATTTTTGGCATGCACGCGCTCGTCGAGCTCGCAAAATCCATCCTCAAATTCACCATTGTCTCCAGCGTGTTGTGGTGGTCCATCATGTCCAACATGGACTCCCTCATTCAACTGGGGCAGATGGGCTTGGAGCCTGCGCTCAGCCTGGCCGGCAGAATGATCGCCCAATCTGCCCTTTGGATCGCCCTGAGCCTGGCAGCCATTGCGGCGATCGATGTGCCGTATCAGAAGTATGAATTCATGAAGCGCATGAAGATGACCAAGCAAGAGGTCAAAGACGAATACAAAGACATGGAAGGTCGCCCGGAAATCAAGGCTCAGATACGCAGACGTCAGCGTGAAATGGCCAACGCCCGCATGATCCAGCGCATCAAGGACGCGGATGTGGTGATCACCAACCCCGAGCACTTTGCTGTGGCCCTCGAATACGACCCAACAGGCGATGGTGCCCCCGTCATGGTGGCCAAAGGTTCGGACCATATGGCGGCCAAAATTCGGGAAGAAGCCCAAATTCATGGCATCCACCTGTTTGAAGCCCCCCCATTGGCACGTGCCATTTACTTCACCACCGAACTGGAGCAGCAAGTCCCTGAAGACTTGTACCATGCTGTCGCGCAGGTCATCGCCTACGTTTTCAGCCTTGAAGCAGCCTCACCGCAACAGGCTGCTCGCAACCGCCCTCAGGTCAAAGTGCCCCCGTCCATGCTTTTCAATCCGGATGGCAGCCGTGTTGAGGCCCAGGAAGTTTCCGCATGAATCCATTGATAGACCACACCGACAACCTCTTGCAGGATTTCTTTTTCCGTACCGCAGACCGCATGCGCGTGGAAGGCTGCGCCAACGCCATTGCCAATGAAGGCCTGAGCCTGGTGCTGTATTCGCCTCATGAGGCGCTCCTGGACCATTACCTCGGATTGTTGCTGGAGAGACTGCGCCGCCAGAGCCCGCAGCCACGGATCGAAGCGTACTTTCCCACCAGTACCGAATCACTCATTGCACGCTTCAACGACGTGCTGGCCAAGCAATCCGTCAAAGAAGCCACACGCTCGCCACAAGACAGCGACAATGCTCAAATCTGGGTTGTGCATGACACCCAGCTGTTGCCCGATCAGGAAATCCAGCTGATGGCCCGCCTGATTCAAAATTTCCCGGGTGCCAACATTCGCGCGATTTTGTTGATGACGGGCAACAACCCACAAAAAGCGTCGCTGTCGGCCATGGGCCGCAAGGTCTTACGCTGGGACATTGAAGCCCCCACGCCAGAGCAGGTTCAAATTGCCCTCGACGCAGCGTCTCAAAACGGGCAGCTGCAGGCTGCGACCCAATTGCTGCGCCGCATGGGGCGCCTGACTGCGCCAGACCCTGCTCTGAGCCTCGATGCCGCCGATGCAGAAAATGCGCCCCCCCCCGCCCCCGCTAAATCCAGCTCGGTGAGCTCACTGCGGGCAACGGTGGCGCGCTGGCGCAAGCGCCCTGCAAAGTGGTTTGGCGACCTGCGAGGACGTGTTGCAAATCGATCTGGCACGCGGGTGCCCTCGCGCTTACCCTTGATTTTGGGTGCTGCGTTGCTCACATCAGTGGCGGTGATGGCGTGGGTGCAACCTCAGGCATTTGGTCTGTCTCGCCCAGCGGCAAATCCTTCAACACCTGTTCCGAAACCGGTTGAAGCCTCCCCTGTCGCGCAAGCAGTCGCCGCTTCAGAGCCAGCACCAGAAGTTCCCGACGAATCGCAACTCACCCAGGCGTGGGTGCGCAATCTGCCCAGCGACAGCTTCTTGATTCAGCATGCCAGTGTGATGACTTACGAAAAAGCCCTCATCACACTCAAAACGGTGCCTGCACAAGCCAACGCCAAAGTGGTTGCCGCTTACCGCACTGGAGAGCCTTTGGCACATTTTGTGATTGTTTCCGGGCCGTTTGACTCCTTAGGCAAAGCCTATGAAAGTCTGAAACGCAAAGAAGGCACGAAAAACAGTTGGGTGCGTGCCACCAAAACCTTGCAAGACCAGATCACAGGGCCCACACGCCCGCAGGAAGTCCGTCCATGAGCACCACCAAAGTCCTGAAAAACAAGAAACCGGTAACTGTCGACATCAGTGAGGACTCCCGCACTGCACAGCGCAAACGGACCAAAGTCCAGGTGGCAGCAGATCCGGTCAAGGCACCCGGCAAAGCCCCCATCAAGGTGACGACCAGCCAGTCCCGAGGTGCGGCGAGAGCAGCTGCGCAGCCCCCATCTACCCTGACTGGGAAATCTGCACCTGTGACCCCATCTGCGCCTGCAGCCAAGTCACCACGCCCGAAAACCGCGCGCGCACCTGCGCCAGCGATCCCGGCGTCCATCGCCAAATCCGCTGAACCGTCTTCGAAAAAGAAGCGCACCAAAGCGCCACTGAAGCCTCAAGTTCAAGAATCCACCACTGCTGTCGATACTTCAGCAGAGTCCACAGTGACAACGCCGCCGAGTGCCCCCCGGGCCCCTATCCCTGAGCCGGAGCTTTGGGAAAAAGACAGCCCGGTGATGCGGCGCATCAGCTTGTTGCGTACACGTAATGCACAACTGAATGAACAAGTCCTGAGGCTCAAGAAACCCCTATAAGACTGAAGATCCAAGCCCATGAGTGAATCCACACCACCGACCGCTGACACCCAGGAAGCCCCAGCTTCAACCGAGGCAGCATTCGTTGCGGCCGAGCCTGTGACTGTGCCGGGCAGTGTGGATGCACCGGAGGTCTCTGCGGCCAAAGCGCTTGAGGCGACAGACAGCCCCAAAGCGTCTGACGCCCATGCAGGATTGGCGGTAGACGAAAGGGCTTATCAGCAATACCAGGCTTTGGCACAGACCGTGCTGGATTCTGCTGACATTGCCAGCAAATCAGCGGAATCTGCGCTGGCGGTCAGCGGACAGCTGCGCAAAGCCACCATTGAACTCAAGGCTTTGACCGATGTCGGGCACAAGAAAGCACGTCTTTTGCTGGCCATCGGCGGTGGCGTGATGGTGGTGTGTACCTTGTTTTTCCTGATCATGGGCGTTCGGATGGTCGGTCGCATCAACCAACTGGATGTCATGGTGGAAGCCGTCGGCAAGCGGGTGATCGAGTTGAACGTGGCCATGGAGTCGATCGAAGGCGTCAACCGCAGCATGCAGGAGCTGACGGCCAAGCAGAACGAACTCACGAAAGCACAAGGTCAAATCGAGGGCCGCATCGATGCTTCGCTCAAGCAATCCGAAAGCCTGGTTCAGAAAGTACCCAGTGAAACCGCCAAACAAGTGGCGGCCAGCAGCGATTCGCTGATGCGTCAGGTTCAGGGCATCAACAGCCGACTGCAAAGCCAGGCCAATGCGGTTCAGTCACTCGGTGGGGAGGTCAAGTCACTCAAGTCCGCCGTGGGCAATGTGGACAGCCTCAAGCGTGATGTAGAGAGCCTGATCACCCTGCAAAAAGAGCGCTACCTTGAAGCCTTGCAGAAAAACAATGCCAGCGCAGTCAAAGAACGGGCACTGCAATACCCCAGGGTCTCACCTCCCAAGCCCGCGGAAGCCGCGCCCTCGGCCCAGAGTAACCCTGGCCCAGTCTTGGCACCAGCGGCCAAACCTTGAGGCCATTGCCTCAATGGCGCTTCACTTGCAAAGCCAGATATAGGTGAGCGTGAACAGTCCGTATGGCGGGATTTTTTTCCAGTAGCCTGGCTCTTCGACAGTGAACAGTTTTTTCCCCGTCAAAGACGGGCCACTGAAGCTGTCCATCTGGCTGATGCGGTGCATCTTGTACTGACAGTCGTACTCGTTCATGTAGCGCCGCGACATGACGCCGTCCGGATCCGCGATTTTGAGGTCCTGCATCTCCCAGACACGGCGAATGGCATCGTCTTTCTCGACCGCATTGCGGTTGACGTGCAGGACCACTTCGGGCGTCTCGCCGATCTTGGTCCAGGTCATGGCCTGCGCAGGCGTGGCAAGCCCAACGACAGATGCCAGGAAGGCGCTGCGCCATCCAAATAACGGGAAGTCTCGAAATGCCATCTGTTTCATTTTCAGAAATACGTTCCCGCCAGTGTAAGCACCTGACCACCCGTGGCGAGTTTGAACCGGGAAATGCCTGGCAGATCGTGGGTGTTGATACCCCCCAGATCCAGACGCCGAATGCCTTGCCTTTTCAAATGAAGCATGGCCTGCCAAAGCATGACGTTGTGGGCACTGAGTTTACGCCCCTCCTCGTCCGACCAGCCGATATGGTAGGTGGCCCCACCGCCATGCAACAGGAAGAGCATGGAGGCGATGATTCGTCCTTCATGGCGCGTGGTCGCCACGAAAAAGCCCTGATCAGGCCGCTCGTGGCCATCGATGAATGCGGGCACAAAATCCGTGGGCAACCCATGGAAATTCCGGCTGGCCCTCTGTTCCATCTCCTTTTCGAGTAAATGCCTGCATTCGCGCATGTCGGGTTTGAATTGCACCTGCAAAGGGGCACTGCGCAAAGGACGGAACACCCGGTTGCGCCATTTGCGGTCCAGACCTTCGCGCAGCTTGGCCTCGTCTTGCGTCAAGTCCAGCACGACGGTGGAGTAACCCGTCATCACCCTGTGCAGGCCCTTGACCGATGCGTGTTCCACTTGATCCAGCGGTAAATCAGGCGAAAACAGGGTCACCCTGAACATGCGCGTCGGGATGGACTTCTTGAGTGCCTTGTAGAGGTGGTTTTTAGCCGCCGCATCGAGCGCAGGTGACCAAACGGGTCCACGTGTACAGGACGCCAGGCTGATGTAGTGCAGATACCGCCGTCCGATGAATTGCGCCAGTGCGAGCACCTTCTTGCCGTCCATGACCGCGGCACGGTGCGCCTGAACCCCCAGTGTCTTCATGGCTTCGCCATAAGCCCAGGACTGTTGCAAAGACCCACCATGTTGGGCATGAAATTCCTGCCATGCCTTGCGCGGTAACGCATTCCAGATCACCTTCATGGCATGATCATAGTTAAATTGCTTCTACAGACTCAAGAAATCTACAATTCTGTCGATTTCTCCGATGTCGCCAAACGTATCCGGGCCATGAAACGAGCACCTTCGCAAACGATTTTCTTTGGGCATGATGTGCCCAAAGACCATCTGACGCTGGCGGGCTACCTTTGGCTGGGGGTCTATCTTGGTCTGCCCGTTGTGATTCTGGGCAACCTGCTGGACCTGCTGATGCAAAAATGGTTTGGCTGGTGCATTGGCTTTTGGTGCATCCTCTAGTTTCAAAGGTTAACCATGTTCTTTTTCGTTGGTCTCGCCGTTGTGTTTGGCGCTGTGTTCGGTGGTTACATCATCCACGGGGGCAAGATGGCGCCCATCATCAAGGCCGCGCCTTTCGAGTTCATCATCATTGGTGGTGCGGCCATCGGGGCTTCTTTGGTGAGCAACAGCCTGGCCGTGTTCAAGGCGGCCATGGCCGGTATTGGCACCTGTATCAAAGGCCCCAAATGGCACCAGGCCGACTATCTGGCCTTGATGGTGCTGATCGGCAAACTCCAGGCTGTGATGAAAAAAGAAGGCGTTGTGGCGCTGGAAGGCCATGTCGAAAATCCGGAAGCCAGCCCAATTTTTGGTGAATTCCCTCAGTTGGTCAAAGACCATTCGATCGTCCAAATGATCTGCGACCCTCTGCGCCTGATGGTGATTTCCCAGGGTAACCTGGATCCGGATGCGGTCGATGACCTCATGAAAAGAGCCATCAAAGTCCACCACCACGAAGCCCTGCTGGCCCCGGGGGCACTCACCGCGATTGCCGGTGGTTTGCCTGCTCTGGGTATCGTGGCTTGCGTGTTGGGTGTGGTGAAGACCATGGGCTCGATTGACCAGCCGCCCACCGTGCTGGGTGGCCTGATCGGCTCGGCACTGGTTGGTACCATGCTGGGGGTGTTTTTGGCTTACGGCATGTTCGAACCCTTTGCCGGCCGACTCACCCAGATCATCAACGAAGATGCCCAAGCCTACGATGTGATCAAAGAAATGATTGTGTCCAACCTGAAAGGGTATGCCCAGCCCGTGATCATCGAGTCAGCTCGTGCCTGTATCAGTCACCACAATCAGCCCAGCTTCTCGGAAGTCTTTGACAGCCTGCGGGGGGCTTGATGGCTGAGGCAGACAAACCCGCAGAAGGCACGCCCGACGCAGCACCGGCAGAGCCGGTTCGGCCCATCATCCGCAAAATCATCGTCGAAGATGGTCATGCGGGTGCCCACGGTGGTGCCTGGAAGATTGCGCTTGCGGACATGATGACGGCCATGATGGCCTTCTTTTTGCTGATGTGGCTGTTGGGTGCCAGCACGGATGACAAGCGCAAAAGCGTTGCCGAATACTTCCGCCCTGCTTCGCACAGTCAAATCGTTTTTGGTGAACTGGCAGGCTCCAATGGCATGTTCGGTGGCAAATCCATCATCGATCCAGAAGATGGCTTTCCATTCACCGCCAAACAAACCGCTCTGCTGGAGCGTCTGACCCCCCAGTCAGAAGGTGGCCCCAATGCAGACAACGGGTCCTCGCAAGAAGAACGAAACAGGGAAGGCCCGCAAGATGACGCGCCCAGCGGTGCAGCTGGATCATCGTCCAAACAGCAGGACAAGGAAAATTACGACAAGCTTGAAAAAGACATCAAACAAAAGCTCCAGGATAACAAACAACTCCAGGGCATGAAGGATCAGGTCAACATTGTCCGTGAAA
Source organism: Limnohabitans radicicola (assembly GCF_014837235.1). Classification (GTDB taxonomy): domain Bacteria; phylum Pseudomonadota; class Gammaproteobacteria; order Burkholderiales; family Burkholderiaceae_C; genus Limnohabitans_A; species Limnohabitans_A radicicola. The sequence goes on from NZ_JACYFT010000001.1 coordinate 20,710, forward strand.
AAGATGGCTTGCGCATCGAAGTGATCGACAAAGCCGATTACTCCATGTTCTCCAGCGGGACTGCCGACATGAATGGCAAAGCGGCCAATCTGATCAAGGAAGTGGCCAAGTCGCTCAAGGACATGCCCAACAAGGTGGCCATTCGTGGCCACACCGACAGCATGGGCTTCGCGCCGGACAGCCTGCGCAACAACTGGTCTTTGTCGAGTGAGCGAGCTGATGCGACTCGCCAAATCCTGCAGGGTGCGGGGATCAACTCCAACCGCTTCTCACGCATCGAGGGCGTCGCAGACACGGCCCCGTTCGTGTCCAATAACCCGGCCGATCCGCGCAATCGGCGGGTCAGCATCACAGTTTTGAACCAATAAGAAAATGATCAAACCGCTCAAAATGGCGGTTTGATCACTTGAGCGCAGGTCCCCTTGATGAGACGGATGGTCTTGCCGGATTGGGTGCCAATGCTCTGTTCAAAGCTGCCTGTCTTGCGGTCGATGGTGAACTCTTCACGGTTGATCATGACCCCGAAACGCTGGAACATGGCTGGGCGTGACACCATCAATTTGCTGCCCACGACGCTCAAGTTACCACCTCGGCTCTCTGAAATCGCAATCTTGCCTTGATACCAGCCCGTGGACTTGGTGAAATCCACTTGAGCCATGGTGATGCGGGAAGGCTCATCGACCGTGATGCCCAAAGCGATCTGCCCATCGAGGTCCAGACTCAGCTCGCAGATCATGTCCATCACGCCCTTGTTGCTGCCAGGCTTGCTGACCTCGACGGGCGATGTGGACGAATCGCCAGAACCGAGCAAGCCCATCAGACCCCAAATGCCTCCCATGAGCGCTGCACCCATGGCCATACCACCGAGTATTTTTTTCATCGTGATTGAAATTGAATTGTGCTTTGCACATCATACCCAGCACAAGCAGCACCCGGCAACTGCCATTGGGTGTAGCCGGCCCGTCAGCCCACTGAGCGCAGTTCGTACTTGTTGATTTTTTCAATCAAGGTGGTGCGCTGCAGCTGCAGCAATTTTGCTGTGCGTGACACATTGCCCTGCGTCCGCGAAAGCGCCTGCTCGATCAGACTGCGCTCGACATTCACCAAATGCTGCTTCAGAGACAACCCATCGGGCGGCAATGTCTGAATGCCTTGCGCCAACAAGATCACTTCCTCCACCGCATTCATTTCATCGTTGGATGCCCCACCAGCCAAAGGACTGGACGGCAGCATGAATGGCGGCAATGGCGCTGGTGCATCCTCGGCCGTCAAAAGCAGATGGGCCATGGGATCGTTGTCATCGGCAAAAGGCCCTTTCGGCGGCTGTGCCGCAGCGACCACACTGGCACCATCGCCACCTGCACGAGCCTGCAAGAGTGCAGACAGGGGCACTTCGGAGCCCCCTGCTGATCCCTTGGACAAGACTTTGGCCTGCAAAGCAGCCATCCCGGACGGCAACATGCTCGATGGCACCATGTGCACATGCACGGCCTGCCCTGGGAACAGCGTTGAAAACCGATCCACCAGATTCGACAACTCACGCACATTCCCTGGCCAGGCATAACCCTCGAACAGTCCCAACATGTCAGGCGCCAGGCTCAGTGGCTTGGTTCCCGGCAACATGTGCTTGCGTGCATAAAACTGAACCAGTTGCGAGACGTCCTGACTGCGCTCACGCAGCGGTGTGGTCGAGATCGGCAAGACATTGATCCGGTAGTACAAGTCCTCGCGAAAACGACCCGCTTCCACTTCCTTTTCAAGATTGCGGTGCGTGGCAGCCACCACGCGCACATCGATCGGCACCTCCGTAGAAGCCCCCACAGGCAAGACACATTTTTCCTGCAACACACGCAGCAATTTCACCTGCATGTCCATCGGCAAATCGCCGATTTCATCGAGAAACAAAGTGCCACCGTTGGCCAACTGAAATCGGCCCATGCGATCAGAAACCGCCCCAGTGAATGTGCCTTTGCGGTGACCAAACAATTCACTCTCGATCAACTCACGGGGAATGGCGCCACAGTTGATCGGGACGAACGGTCCGCTGGCCCGCGGACCTTGCATGTGCAGCGCTTGCGCCACCAACTCCTTGCCTGTTCCGCTTTCACCCGTGACCAGGGCTGTGGAGCTGGAGGCAGCGATGGCCTGAATCAGTTGGCGCAACGATTCGATGGCTGGACTCTGTCCAATGATGGGAATGGCTGAAGCTGGTCGCATGGGGCTAAATTACAATTTCGTCGTTTATAAGATATTTACGCGTTTTTAACAATTTATTTATTAAAAACGACGTCAGTTTGGCGCAACGAGCTTCATTAAAGAGCACCAAAGAACTCACACAAACCATTTTTTCATTGCCCGCCCACGCTGGCCTGCTCAAGAGATCGAAGCTGATGCCGATTCCAGAGACAAGCCGCACACAGCCTGTCTGGAATGTCTGTTGTGGGGCGCAAGGAGTTCTGAACCATGATCCCCCAAAAAATGACAATTGCCCTGCTCGGGCTCATGCTGGCAGGTTGCCAGTCCATCCCCTTGTTCCCGGTTCAAGGCGATGCATCGGGCGCCGAGGGTACCAAACCCAACATGATCACGCCCCTGGTGGAAAAACGTGAAACCATCATGGCCACGGGCTATGCCGTGATCAGCATACAGAACCACAAAAACCCCTCGCAACAGCGTTTGCTGGCGATCCGGGCCTCCAAGCTGGACGCCTACCGGGCCCTGACCGAACAAGTCTATGGTCAGCATCTGGACGCCACCACCACCGTGGCGGACATGACCATCATGAGTGACACTTTCCGCGCCAAGGTTGAAGGCGTGATTTATGGTGCCGTGCTGGTGAGCATCACCCCGGTGGGTGATGACACCTACGAAACGACGCTGTCGCTGGACACGAGCGTGGTGCGCGATCTTCGCTTGCTGTACCTGAGCCAATTGGCCGCACGTCGCAAGTAAGAGCGAGGAGCTGCAATGAAAACCGCTCTTTGGATGGCCGTGGCTCTGGCAGTGGCTCCATCTGTGGCCCTGGCGCAAACCAAAACACCTGCTCGCACCAGCGCACCTGCACCTGCGGCCGCAACACGAGCCCCACTGACAGTGTCTTCATTGCTGCCGGCACCAGCGGCACTTGCCACGCCTTCGACCCCAGCACAAGAGCATGAGCGCCAACTGCAGGCGATTCGGCAGGCTCTGCTCGAAGCCACCATGGATCGCCCGACCCGTGTGATTTCCAGCGCCTGGGTCGATGGCGATGGCGTCCTGCACGAAAGCGCACACTTCCATTCCCAAGCAGAGGTGCAAGGTGTTCGCATCCTGTCCTATGTTCAGGGCGAAGAGCCCGTCACTGCCAAAGTGGACGCCCAGGTCTTGCCTTGGGGCTTGCGCCAAACCAAAGCGGCCGATGGCAGTTGCCAGAGCCCGCCGCGCGCTTGGCGTTTACCGATGACACTGCAAACCCGATTGGACAACGGCTTCAGTGGGTCGCAACAGCACGCCAGTCAATGGCTGCTCAAGGCAGCCAGCCATTACTGGAGTGAGCGCTTGAGCGAGTCCAAACGCTGGCAAGGCCAGGAAAGCGCACGTCCAGCAAGCAACACGTACAGCCAAATGCTGTACGGCAGTGGCGAAGCCAGTGCCGGTTGGGCCGCCGAATTGAGTCTGAGCCCGCAACCTGCACCCGAAGACCAGGCCCTGCCCTGGACCCAGCGCATGCCCTGGGTCGCGCCCGCATGGCGTTGGAGCCTGAACCTCACCGTGGGTCGCCGCTCGGCGCCTGACCTGCCCATCCAGCCCGTATGGACTGCCCGCCAAAGCGTATCCATCCCCATCCAGGACATGACCCACCAACCCACGGTGGTGTTGGCACAACTCCAGCAAGCCCTGGAGCGTAAAGTGGGTGAATGGATCCAGACGCTGGAGCAAAACAACCAATGTGAGCCGCTGCAATTTGCCGTCTTGCGTCAGTCCGGCAGTCAATTGATGCTGCAAGCAGGCCAAGGCAGCGGATTGCGCCCAGGCGACCGGGTGCTGCTCATGAACCCGACACACGTCCCCAGCCGCGTGCTCGAGCCAGGCGCAACACAGCACTTGGCACTGGCAGAGGTGGTGCGCATTGACCGACACCAGACCGAATTACAACAACTCGCTGGCCCGGCCCTGCCCGCGCACGGCCAATGGGTGGCTCTGCCACTGTGATGACCTCTCCCCGGAAATGATCCATATGCGCCTCCGCCCTCACCTCTGTATCACGCCAGTCAAACCCCATCTGGGCGCCCTGATCGTGGGTCTGGCGGCCAGCTGGTCAGGTCTGGTCCATGCCACGGACAGCTCTGCTGCTGCAGCCGCCGTGGCCAAATTGTTGGCTCTGCCTGCACCAGGCAGCGAAACAAGCCTCGCCGCACCAGACCAGACCCGCAGACCGGTTGTCACCGTGCTTCGCGGTGAAACGCTGGACCGTGTCATTCGCCGCACCTTGCCGGGTCAACCTTTCAAGGACGAGTTTGTGCGCAAGGCATTTGTCCAACTCAATCCGGGAAGTTTGGACAACCGATCAACACGGGTCTTGCCCGCTGGCAGCACGCTCCAGGTGCCCACCCCTCAAGACCTGATGGGCATGCTGAGCCAGCAGTACCCTGCACTGCTCAAAACCAGACCGGGCGAGTCTGGCGAAGAAGCTGCTGTGGCCAACTTTGCACCAAAGCGCCGCTGGGTCCAGTACCCGTGAACATGGCTTGATCCGGTTAAAACGCCATGATCACTGGCGCCGAAACGGCCCACCTGAGCACGAGACACAGCCCCATTTACCTGGAGGGCAAGCTGGCTTTGGCCGAAGCCCCCAGCGCGCAAGAGCTGGGATTGCGGGAAGGGCAAATCGTTCGTGCCAATGTACAAGCCCGTGAGGGTGGCCTGCAAATGAGTCTGGGCGGCCGAATGCTGGACTTGCCGCGGGATTTACCTCCGGGCCTGCGCTTGTCGGCTGGAGACAGCCTGCTGTTCAAGGTGCAGGTTCAAAGCGATGGCACCATCGTCCTGCGGCCAGCCTCAGGGCAAGCCAGTGAGCCCCCCCCATCTCTGTCGAGTGCCGCAGCGGTGCCAGGAACTTGGCCGGGCAGAACCCAGCAGCTGGAATTGCGCCCCCCTGACATGGGCTTGCTCAGCCAGCTGTTGCGACCCGGGATACTCGAAGGCCTGGCACAGCAAGTGGCCAGCAGCTCGCCCCAGCTGGCCATGGTTGTTGAGCAGTGGCTGCGCCAGCGCATGAGCATGGCCCAGCTGACACCCGAGAAGCTCAAACAACTGTTCAGTCGCAGTGGCTGGATGAATGAGGCCTTGTCACTGCAAAAACGCAGCCCCGATGGCGTTGACCTCAAAAGCACCCTGAAACAATTGCTGGGCGCGCTTGAAAAACAGGAGGCCGATGGCGTTCACTTGGTCAAGAACGCCCTCGATGACATCGAGTCACGGCAACTGGCTGCGGCGGAATCCCTCAGCGCCCGCGAATGGGCGTTTTCCATCATGCTGCCATTTCGTGATGCAGAACCGGTGGCATTGCGGTTTTCCAAGGCGCGGCGCCCACCAGACGAAGAAACCGCGCCCTTCGTCATCCAGTTGCACACACGCAATCAGGACCTGGGCGAGGTCTGGCTTCAAACCTGCATCAGCCATCAGACCGACGTGGACATGGTCATGTGGGCCGTACGCGAAGACATTGCGGCCCGAGCCCAGGCACAGTCAACCCAGCTGTCGGAGGAGCTGGAAAATGCAGGATTGCGAATGACGCGCTTACAGGTCATTCATGGCGTTGCGCCCAAAGATCTGGCCAGCTGGGTTCCACCCGAGTCTGGCAGCATGGTGGATGTGCGCACATGAAACCCCTGATCAAAGAAGCCATTGCGCTGGAGTATGGCAAGCGGTCCACGCCGATTGTGAGTGCCAGGGGTCAAGACGAACTGGCCCAGCGCATCATCGATGAAGCACGCCAACACGGCGTCTATGTCGCCGAAGACCCTCAATTGGTGGCCCTGTTGTCACGTGTGGATCTGGAGGCAGAAATTCCTACCGAGCTCTATACCGCCGTGGCGGTCATCCTCTCGTGGGTGTATTGGCTCAAGGGCATGCGCCCAGGCGATGAAAAAAGGCCCTGAACAGGCCTGGCAGAAGGGGGCAAATAAGAATATCAGGCCAGATGCTGTGACCAAGTGCCTTGCGGCCGAGACATGCGACCCAGCCGATCGTACAAATCCACTGTGGCAGCTTCTTGGCCTTGCAAGGCCTGCAAAGCACCGCGCACAGCCTGCAATTGGCGCTGCATCAGCTGGATATTGCGCAGATGCGCTTCGCGACAAGCGCGCAGAAGAACCTGCTGGTCTTCCCAAGCCTGAGGCACGGAGGCTTGCGCAGTGGCCCATTGCGCGAGAGCTGACAGCTGCTCCAACACACTGTTTTTTTCTGCCTGAAGTTCCTCAAAACGTGGCAAATCGCGGACTTTGAGTGCCTCAAACTCCAGCTCGAGCAGCGCCTGAAGGCGCTGCGTCAACGGTTCAGCATGCGCCAGCCCAACTTCAGGCAACACTTCGGCCATGCGCAAATCCTCTGTCATGGACGGGTCAGCCCCTGATCATGTTTTCAATGGCCACAAAGTTCTCGGCAATGCGGCGCACATCCAGTGGATACTGACCTTGCTGGATCGCACGCTTGATCGCTTCGACCTTGGCACGGTCAAATTGGGGCTCTTGCGTGGCCTGGCGCGCCACTTCACTGAGGTGAAGTTCATCGCTTTGGCCAGACGCGGGTGCCGCCTTGGCTTTGTCCGTGCTTTGTTCACCCTTGGCTGCCACCTTGCGGATGGAAGAATCCATCTGGGCAATGCGGCCAAAATGAGAAATCGGATCGGTCATGTTGTTACTCTTTTCTGGTCTCTGTCATCTGAGCTGAGACCATGCTCGTATTCAGCATCGGCATGAGATTTTAGAACTTGAGCTGTTTTTCGATTTCTTTTTTATTTTGTATTATGAAATCAATAGCCCTGAACAGCATTGGGCCCCTTCACCACCCCCGTCAGGATCTTGCCTGATTCATTGTTCTTGAGTTGAACCTTCTCTCCCATTCGCCCATCTTGCAATGCCTCGACCCGGGCCGTGATCTGAAAACCTTGGGCCTGCCCCACAGACAGCAGCACCAGCTGACCGCGCTTGACCAGCACAGTCGGCCTCACATCCTGAGTGCGGATCGGTTGACCAGGGCGCAGATCACGCACCAGCTCCGAGTGCAACACATCGGCCACCACCTCAAAGGCAGGTGAGCCCACAAGGGAAGTATCGGCATCAGCCAGCACAACATGAGTCTCGTTGAGCACGGTTCCCCGCGGCAACACCCCGGTGGCCACCAGAACCTTGCGAGGTGCCTCTTTGACTGGTGTGGACTCCCGCTGGGTCGAGGCCAATGGTTTGGGCGCCAATTTGTTGTTCACTTTGACATACAACTGCCATACAGGCTGACTGCAACGCACACGAACCGTCTCTGCGCTGCTGAAAGGCGTGTCCAACACAAGGGGAACACCACAAGCTTGCAACTTCAAACGCGGATCCAGGGGCGCCAACTCCAACGCCTCGATCGGGGTCTTTTGTTGTTCTGACGCCCACTTTTTGACCGTCTGCTCAAGAACTGCCATCGGGCTGACTTCGGTCACCGCTGGGCGTTCGGCTTTGCTTTTGGCCAGGGCAGGACTCAGCAGTCCGTTGCCCATGAGGCCTAGCAGACCCAATCCAAACAAAAGGATCCATCGGCACAGCAATTGCTTTAAGACGTACATGGGTGTGGAAGTTTCGACAGTTTGTGGATGCAGACACACCGATCAAGCAAGAAAGAGACCAAGGCCAATATGGCACTTCAAAATCCGGGAATCACGCCTGCCACCGCCTTGACGAACCTGTCGTCAGGCGGCAGTGTGCCCGGTAAAAATGTCGCCAACAGTGGTCAATTCAGCCGTGTTCTGGCTCAAATTGCCCCCACCACCAGCCCCACCGTGCAGGTCCAGCGGGGGGACACTTTGATCGGCTTGGTCAAAAGCCAACACAGGCAACAGGGCCTCATGGTGAACGACAACCAGGCATTCCGCCTGGCCCATCAGATCGCGGCAGACAACCGCATCGCCAATCCCGACCTGATCCGTCCTGGCCAAAAAATCGACTTCAGCCGCCTGAATCAGACATTCGCTGCCAAACCGCCAACAGTGGCCAGCGTTCTGGACACCCCACCAGCAGCCAAGACGGCCCTCGACCAACTGCGCGCCAGCACCGCTTCGGCAGTGCCCCCCCCCCCTCTCCGATCGGCGGCAAATCACCCCGTCCTGGATCAAGTGCTGAATCGGGCGGTCGATAAAGGCTTTCTGCCAAGCAGCGATTTGGCCGGGGTGCGCAGCAAAATTACCCAGTTGGCCGAAAAATACAACTTCGAGCCCGACGACTTTGCGCGTTTGAGCCTGATGGAAAGTGGCGGCATGAATCCCCGGGCCAGCAACGGTCACTGCCACGGGATCATTCAGTTTTGCGATGGGCCCGCCCGTGGCGCTGCGGCGGTCGGCTTTCCCCGCAATGCCAAAGCCATCCTGGGCATGAGTCTGTTCAAACAACTGGATCTGGTGGACCAGTATTTCAGCAAGGTGGGGATGCCCGTCAAAGCCGAAAAACAAGGTCTGGACGATCTGTACCTGAGCATCCTGTCACCCGCAGCACGCAGTGAAGCTCGCCCTGATGCCCCCCTGTCCATTGGTGGACCTCAGGCCAGCTGGTTGCATGTGGACCGCAACACACGCAACCCGATCACGCGGTCTTCGCTGGTCTCGGGCCTGCATGCCATGACCGAGGTGCTGCTGGGTTCAAACACCCCGAACAAGAGGCCGACGCGCATCTATGCAGAGGTGGCAAACCCCGCCAATCCTGGCTCAGAGTGGTGAGCGGCAAAGCCTTGCCGCCAGCGTCAATTCCTTGCCGCTGAGAGCGGCAGAGTCCCTCAAAAGCGTCAAAAAACCAGCTGGCACGCCTTTTGCAGGGATCGACATGAACAAGCACAACTTGAGGCGTGATCGTCAAAAAGTTGGCAACCAACGGTTTTGGAAATCTGAGGAACCAAGATGAACCTTTTGAACAACATGATGGGGCTGCAAGAGCAAACGCTGCAACTCAAGGCACGTCGTTTGGAAGTCATCGCCCAGAACATTGCCAACGCAGACACGCCCAATTACAAAGCGCGCGACATCGACTTCAAGGCCGTGCTCGGCGCCACCCAGCAGCAGGAAACCGCGATGGAGGCGACCAAATCGGGCCACTACTCGTCAGCCCAGACCATGAGCCCGGACGGCATGCGTTTTCGCACCCCGTTCAACACCTCTTTCGACGGCAACACCGTGGAGATGAGCCTGGAGCAAGCGCAATACGGTAAGGCCGCAGGCGACTACCAGGCCACTCTGAACTTTCTGCAAAGCCGCATTGGCGGCATTCGCAAAGCACTGAAAGGCGAATGAACATGGCACTTGACAGTATTTTTGGCATTGCCGGCACTGCACTGAATGCGCAGTTGACCCGCATGAACGCCACCGCGTCCAACCTGGCCAACGCCGGCACCGTGTCCGCCACCGAAAAAGAAGCTTTCCGCGCCAAACGCCCTGTGTTCCAGGCGCTGATGGACGAGCAAATGACCCATTCGGGCGCAGCCTATGTGGGCGGCGTCAAGGTGGCCAAGATTGCCGACGACACCGCTCCACCCCAGCGTGTTGCAGACCCGAAAAACCCGCTCGCTGACAAAGATGGCTATGTCTACAAATCCAACGTCAGTGAAGTCACCGAAATGGTGGAAATGATGGCTGCCGCACGCTCCTATCAGAACAACGTGGAAGTGATCAACACGGCTCGCCAGTTGATGATGCGCACGCTGGACATCACCAAAGCCTGATTGGACACGCCCACATGACCACCACAGCCCCCACCTCGGCCGCCTTGCTGGGCTCCAAAGTGACCAGCTATGAGGCCAATAAAACGGCCAGCGCCACTGCGACAGCCGCCAACATGGGCAAGCAGGATTTTCTGAAACTGTTCACCGCACAGCTCAACAACCAGGACCCTTTGGATCCGGTGAAAAACGAAGCATTCGTGGCTCAGCTTGCCCAATTCTCGCAACTCGAAGCACTGACCAACATCCAGACTTCCATGGACGGCTTCGTCAACAGCATGTCCTCCGAGAAGATGCTGGGCAGTGCTTCGCTCATTGGCAAACGGATTTCTGTGCCCGATGCGCCAAGTCAGCTCAGCGAGGGCGGCACGATCGACGCCAACATCGATTTGCCAGAGGGTGCCAGCGGCATTCAACTCAATGTCACTGACGCCAATGGCAACAAGGTTCAAGAATTGATCGCCGGCCCACAATTGCCAGGCTCGGCCAATTTGAGCTGGGATGGCCGCGACAGCCTGGGCAATCCAGCGCCTGCAGGCACCTACTACCTCACGGCCAATGCCGTGGTCAATGGCAAAACAACCAAGGTCTCGGTCAACACCCTGGCCACCGTCCGTTCCATCACCACCAACCCTGCTGACGGCAGCATCAGCCTCGACGTGGGCAGCAGCAAACCGATTTTGCTCTCCAGCGTCAAGCAAATCAGCCAGTAAACCATTCAAACCTTCCATAACAGGAGAAGTTCACCATGTCGTTCTATACCTCGCTGACCGGCCTGAACGCTGCCACCGCGCAACTGGGTGTCACCAGCAACAACATCGCCAACGTGGGCACCACAGGGTTCAAGCGCTCACGCGCTGACTTCGGTGACATTTTCTCAACCTCGCCACTGCAAAAATCGTCCAGCAACATCGGTCAGGGCGTCTCGCTCAAACAGGTGAGCCAGGAATTCAGCCAGGGTAACGTCAGCACATCCGGCAACTCCCTGGACTTGGCCATCACTGGCGACGGCTTCTTTCCCCTGCGTTCACCCGACGGGCTGCAGGAGGTTTACACCCGCAACGGCTCCTTCATGCTCAACGACCAGAACAACGTGGTCAACTCGGCTGGCCAACGTCTGCTGTCTGCCGCGGTTGACAGCTCCGGCAAGGCCGACCTGAGCAAGCTCTCGGTGCTGAACATCCCGCCCAAAACATCGGGCATGGCCAAAGAAACCACCAAGATTCAACTGGGTTTGAACTTGCCGGCCGACTCCACCGTGATCACGGCCGAATTCGATCGAACCAACCCTGCCACTTACAACAAAAGCACGGCGCTGACGGTGTACGACAGCGGTGGTAACGGTTATCTGGCCACGGTCTATTACGTCAAAACCCAAGGTGCCAGCCCCTCCATGCCTCAGAGCAAATGGCAAACCTACGTGTATGTTGGCAACAGCAAGGTCACCCCTTCACTGATGCAAGCGACCGACAAAAACGGCCAACAACTGTACGTGAACAAGTATGGCGATATCAAACCGGAATCGGCAGTTCAGGACGAACTGGTGACCGGAAAAACCATGATGTTCTCGCTCAATCAATTGACAGACCAGCGCGTGTCGCAACCAGCCAACCTGCACGGCGAAGAAGTCACGGTCTTGACCGCCGACATGACGCCCACACCTGCAGACGTCAATCTGGGCAAGATCTCTTTGGGCGGTGCGGCCAGCAGCACAGGCACGGCAAAATTCAAACTGTCCGTTGATGGCTCCGCCGATGTGGACATCCAATTGGACGAAACCACCGCAAAAACGCCTGAAGAAATCGCAGCTCGCCTGGCGAATGCCATCAACAAAGCCTTTGGTGACGATGCATTGGTCACGCCGGCAGACCCTACCGCCACGCCTCCCGTGGTTGGCAAGGACGATCGCCGCTATGGCATCGATGTGAAATACGACACGGCAGCGAAACAATTCATCATTTACTCCGGCACCACAGGTGACACCTCGAGCATCAAACTGACTGTGGATGACACCGATCCCGCGGCAACTCAGCTGGGCTTGATCAGCACCGAGACTCCGGCATCGACCATCGATGCTGTTCGTGGCAAGCCCTCGGCCCCCGCCGTGCTCAATGGCAACGCGATCACCGTCAACACCTCGGGCAGCGTGAGCATCAACGACCTGAACAACAAATTCAGCATCACGGTCAATGGCGTCAAGGGCACGATCACGCTGCCGGCACCGAACAACACAGGCACGATCACCGACCTGGCGCAAACGCTGCAGACAGAAATCAACAAACTGGAAGACCCCAATACCGGCAAACCCATTCGCGGCGTGACTGTCAATTTTGATGCCCCGAACAACCGCCTGGTCTTCAGCACAGGCAACACCGGCGACAGCGCTTCCATCAAAGTGACCGGTTCGGCCGATTGGGGCTTGAGCAATTCGGAAACCGCTCGCGGCAGCACATCCAACTGGTACAGCATGCACCAGTTCACCGAAACAGCAGATGGACTGCAAAAGCCCCAATTCATCGATGAAAACGGCAAGCAAACCGCTCTGCGTGATGGCTTCAACACCCTGCCCTCCTGGTCCCCCATCTACCTTGACCGTGGTGAGCTGAGTTTTGACCTGTCGGGTAAAACCCTCTCGCCACGCAGCAACATGCTTTTTGACACAGCCTTCCTGGAAGGTGGTAAAGGCGCTTTGACCATGCAGATCGACTTCACACAGTCGACCCAATACTCGTCACCATTCGCTGTGCTGTCGCAATCGCAAGACGGCGCCCCTGAAGGTGACTTGATGGGACTGGACATCGGCGTGGACGGCTTGGTCAGTGCCAACTATTCCAATGGTTCACAGCAGTCGCTGGGCAAGATCGTTCTGGCCAACTTCTCCAGCCCCACGGGTCTGCGTCAAGTGGGTGATGCCAGCTACCTGGCCTCCGCCACCTCTGGCAAGCCCAAAATCGGTGAAGGCGGCTCAGCAGGCTTCGGTGGCATTCGTGCGGGTGCAACAGAACGGGCCAACGTGGACTTGACCAAGGAACTGGTGGATCTGATCACTGCACAGCGAAACTTCCAGGCCAATGCCAAAGCCATTGAAACCAGCAGCACGATGACCCAGGCCATCGTCAACATCCGTTCCTGATTCAACGGATTGACCTTCAGGTAAACAAGCCATGGATAAACTGGTCTTCACCTCCAACTCCACCATCAAGGAGATGGCCACCGCACGCCAAGTCTTGGTCAACGACCTGGCCAACGTGTCCACTGTGGGCTTCAAGAGCAGCTATGACGTGGCCATGCAATCCGTCAAAGTCCAGGGGGCCGGGTTTGACACACGTGTCCAGGCCCAGGCGGTTGCGCGTGACCTCGTGCGACTTGAGCCCGGTGCCGTCATGGCCACAGGTCGACCTTTGGACATTGCCCTGGCTGGCAGATCGGTGCTGGCAGTGCAGGCGCCCAATGGTGAGATGGCATTCACACGCCGAGGCGACCTCAAGGTCAACGTTCAGGGTCAACTGGAAACCGGCAACGGTCACCTGGTGATGGGTGAAGGCGGTCCGATCAACATCCCGCCCGGCTTGCAAGTCACGGTCAATCCGGACGGCAGCGTCTACGCCCGTGACCCCAACCAAGTCGGACCTGCAGCCTCTGTGCTGATTGACCAACTGCGCCTGCGGGACGCCAGCACGACACCGCTGTCTCGCCGTACCGATGGTTTGTTCAGCGTGGCCGAAAAACCCGCAGGCACAGACATCACCAACGGCCCCGATGTACCTCAAGTGATCCCACAGGCACTGGAGGGCAGCAATGTGAACGCCATCGAAGCCATGGTCCGCCTGATGGACCACTCGCGTAGTTTTGAAACCCAAATGAAGATCATCAAGGAAACCCGATCGCTCGACGAATCCGGCTCCTCCATGATGAAAAACGCCTGATTGAAACCCGGAGAACCCCATGGACGCCTCAATGTGGATTGCCAAGACCGGCCTGGATGCGCAGCAAATGCGCATGTCGGTCATCTCGAACAACTTGGCCAACGTCAACACCACCGGCTTCAAACGAGACCGGGCCTCATTCGAAGACATGCTCTACCAAAACCTGCGCCAACCCGGCTCACAGGTCGGAGCCAACGCCCAAGCCCCCACTGGGTTGATGATGGGTACCGGTGTGCGTATCGTGTCCACCGAAAAAACCCACACACAGGGTAGTTTCGTGTCCACCAAGAATGCCCTCGACTTGGCCATCCAGGGTGAAGGCTTTTTCCAGATCCTGCAACCCGATGGCACCACTGCCTACACGCGTGATGGCTCCTTCAAGTTGTCCAACACTGGGCAATTGGTGACATCGAACGGCGCAGCACTGCAGCCCGCCATCACCATCCCCAACAATGTGGCCAGTGTATCGGTAGGCAACGACGGCACAGTTTCTGTGGAATTGGCCGCTGGTGGCGGCACCCAGGTGATTGGTACCGTGCAGATCGCCCGCTTCGTCAATCCTTCCGGTCTGCAATCCATGGGTCAGAACCTGATGAAAGAAACCCAGGCCAGCGGCGCCCCTCAGGTCAGCCAGGCAGGCTTGGGCGGTGCAGGCAGCATCCAGCAAGGCAGCCTGGAAGCCTCCAACGTCAACGTGGTCGAGGAAATGGTCAACATGATCGAAACACAGCGCGCGTACGAGATCAACTCCAAAGCGATCTCGGCTGTGGACGGCATGCTTAAGTTCCTGAACAACAACATGTAAGGCTCGGTGATCATGCTTCGCCATTTCACAACCGCATCGCTGCTCAGCGTGGTCATCACGCTGATGGCCGGGTGCGCAACACCGCCTGCACCCCTGGCTCATACGCCCGAATTTGCACCGGTCTATCCCCCAGCACTCGAAAAGTCTCAAGGCAACTCCGGTGCCATCTTCAGCAGCCGCACAGACAATTGGTTTGGCCGCAACAAGTCTTACCAGATCGGTGATGTGGTCACCGTGCTGCTGAATGAAGAGACACAAACCGAGCGCAACGTGGCGGCCAACGTCAACCGAAAGTCGACCAACAATGTACTCGCTGGCAGTACAGGCTTGTCCAATGCCATTCAGAACATCAGCATTGGCGGCAGCAAGCTCAGCGGCGTGATGCAAGGCCTCAAGATGGACGGTGCCGAATTCACCAATTCCGGTGGAGGCCAAGACTCCAAGACAGCCAAACTGATTGGCGCGGTGACCGTGACCGTGGTGGAAGTGTTGGCCAATGGCAATTTGGTGGTGCGCGGAGAAAAACAACTGGCGCTGACCGAAGGGTCCGAGATCATCCAGCTCAGCGGCATCATTCGCCCCACAGACATTTCCCCCAGCAACATGGTGCAGTCGAGCCGTTTGGCCAATGCCCAGATCGCCTATCGCGGCACAGGTGACTTGGCCAACGCTTCAAAACCCGGCTGGGGTACGAGCGCACTGATGAAAATCTGGCCCTTCTGAATTTCAGGGATCAATGATGTCTTTCCATCGCTTTCTCTTGACGACCTTGTTGGCACTGCTGGCCTGCGGCAACGCTTGGGCTGACCGTGTCAAAGATTTGGCCACTGTGGCCGCTGGCCGTTCCAACCAATTGATCGGTTTTGGCCTGGTGGTCGGTTTGCAAGGCACGGGCGACGGCTCCGATGTGTCGTTCACCACCCAAAGCATGAAGGCCATTTTGGGCCGTCTGGGCATCAGCGTGGACGTCCCTTTGTCCGACTTCTCTTTGCTCTCTGGCGCAGAAAAAGACGCCAAGGTTGGCAAGATCGATGTCAAAAATACCGCCGCCGTGCTCGTCACAGCTGAACTTCCTGGCTTTGCCAAGCCGGGTCAAAAAATCGATGTAAACGTCTCCGCCATCGGCAAAGCCAGCAGCCTGCGCGGTGGCAATTTGATCTTGACCAGCTTGCGTGGTGTCGACGGTGAAATTTACGGCATTGCACAGGGTGCACTCACAGCCACCGGGGTGGAGAGCAGCGCTGCAGGCTCCAAAGTCAGCATCGGCGTGCCGACATCTGCACGGATTGCCGGTGGTGCCACAGTTGAACGACTGGTGGAGAACCCTTTCGAGAAAGCCTCACACATTGTCATGAACGTGCGTGAAGCCGACTTCACTACCACAAGCGCCATCGTCAATGCCATCAACAAGAATTTTGGCGACGGCATTGCCAAGGCCATCGATGGCATGTCTCTCGCTGTGAAGGCGCCGACCGACCTGTCGCAGCGGGTGAACTTCATGAGCCTGATTGAGAACCTCGATGTGCAACCCGGTGAGCCCCCTGCACGCGTGGTGGTCAATGCCAAAACCGGCACGGTCGTGATCAGCCGCAATGTGAAAGTATCCGCTGCGGCGGTGGCGCACGGGACCATTTCTGTGGCAGTCACGGCCACCAACGAAGTTTCACAGCCCGGTGCGTTTTCACAAGGCCAGACGACTCCAGTGCAGAACGCCGACATCAAAGTGGAAGAACCCAAAAATCCGATGTTCCTGTTCCAGCCTGGTGTTGACCTTCGCCAGATTGTGGATGCGGTCAACCAGGTCGGAGCCACCCCATCGGCATTGATCGCGATCCTCGAAGCCCTCAAGAGCTCGGGCAGTCTGCGCGCTGACCTGATCATCATCTAACGCTTGATCGAGACACCCATGAGCGATTTGTCTACCACCAACTCTGCCAGTTACCTGGACTTTGGTGCGCTTGGCCGCCTCAAGGGTGAGGCATCTCGCGACCCCACTCAGGCCGTTCGGCAAACCGCTGAGCAGTTTGAAGCGTACTTCCTGCAGCAAATGATGAAGTCCATGCGCGACACGGTCGAAAAAAGCGATCTGGTCGAAAGCAACAACATGGAGATGTATCAGGACCTGATGGACAAGGAAGTGGCCATGAAAATGGTCAAGCGCGGCGGCATTGGTGTGGCCAACATGCTGGAAAAGCAGATGCTCAAACAAAGCGCTGAACTCTCCACGCAAGACGCACTGAAATTGCGGCCGATGGTGCAGCCGGAGGCGATACCTTTGGTCAAGCCGACAGAGCCGCTGCCGCTGAAGTCGACGGCCATTCAATCGTATGAGCTCAGTCGCCAAACCGTTGGAGGTAAGCCATGAGTGATTTACTCGGCATTGGCAGCTCCGGCGTGACCGCGTACCAGCGCGCTCTGGCCACAGTCTCTAATAACATTGCCAACGTCAGTACCGACGGCTACAGCCGCCAGGACGTCAACATCACCGCCAACGAACCCAGTCGCGAAGGCATCAGCTACGTTGGCAACGGCTCACGCTTTGATCAGGTTCGCCGTCAGTACGATGCTTTTGTAGAAACCAATCTGCGCAACAGCAACAGTGATTTGGCGGCACAAAAACCCCTACTCACCTATGTCAACCGCCTGATTGACGTCATGGGCGATCAGAGCATTGGACTGACCAGTGCCATGAATGAATTTTTCAAAGCCGCGGGTGATCTTGCCACAGATCCGGCATCGACCATCTCTCGCAGCAGTTTTTTGCAAAATGCCGATGGCTTGGCGGCACGCTTTCGTCAACTGGACAGTCAGCTGCAAATCCTTGACAGCGAAACACGTCAAGCGCTCGAAACGGATGCCGGTCAAATCAATGCCTACACGCAGCAGTTGTCTGCGCTCAACAAACAGCTGAGCAAGAATGGCGATGCAGAGAAACAACCTTCTGAATTGCTGGACCAGCGTGATTTGTTGCTGAAAAAGCTCTCCGAATTGGTGACCATCAAAACCAGTTTTTCGAACAATGGCGAAGTGCTGGTCACGCTTGGAGACACCAACAGTCAGGGATTCTTGGTCAAGGGCGCCACGTCCAGAGATGTCGTTCTGCAAGCTTCTGACCAAGGTGAACTGCAAATCAATTACCGCTATCCGCCCGTCGATGCAGTGAGTGGTAAAAAACTGGCCCTCCCCCCCATCAGCAGTGGAAAAATTGGTGGCACCCTGGCGTTTCGTGAGCAAGTGCTCCAGCCTGCCCAAAACAGTCTGGACAATCTCGCCAGGGTCATGACCACCGAAATCAACCGGATTCACACTTCCGGCATCGACGCCGAAGGAAAACTGGGCGGAGATCTTTTTGGCTTCGCGCCAGAAGCACAAGGCAAAGCAGCCGGCATCCAGGTGATCATCCAAGACACCAACCGTGTGGCTGCTGCTGGGCATTTTCGCATCATTGACGACCCCCTCAACGGCGGCACAGCACAGGCGCGAATCGGGTTCACAGCACCGGTGTACACTGGCCCCACTGGCTTGGTTGATGATTTGGCGAACGGCAACCGCCCTGCGATTGGAAGGCTGAGTCTGAGCGTTGGCGGCAACCAGCCCTACAACAGCGTGGGCTTGATCCCTGTGGGGCAAACCGATGTCGAGATTCACTTGGACCAGCCTCTTGCAGGACAGTCTCTGCAAGTCTTCACACGCGATGGACGGCAACTCCTTGGACAACCTTTGGCCGACGGTTCCATGGTCAAAACCGCCAACGGCATGGAAAGTGGCGCCACGTACAGCACACAGTACCTGAACAAGAGCGGCGACGACACTTACCTGGGCATGGACATCTTCATGGGCGCCAAAGCCAGCCCCATGGCCATCCAGCAGTTCAGCGTCCAAACGGGCGATGCCATCGAACCGCAAATGCGGGCAGCGGTGCTGACTGGCAGCACTTTCAATCCGTCTTTGACTTTACCCATAGCCGCAGGCGATTACACACTCAATGGCGTTGCCTTGGGTGCCCTGCCCCATGGCAGCAGCACCAGCCTGACCGCCATGGTCAACTGGCTGCGCAGCGCCAACGTGACCGGCATCACTGTGACTGCCGACACGGCCAACAACCGCATCGTGATGACCCGAACCGACACCACAGGCGATATCCGTCTTGGCTTGGGCAATGGCGGCAGCGCAGCAGAACTCAAAAAGATGGGGTTCGACACCGCTGTATCGATTCAAGGTGCTGCAGCCGATGATTTGCTGGTTTTTGTGAGCGACTCCAGCAACAGTGCGCGAACTGCAAGTATTTCTTCCCAATTTGGCGCGACCCAGGGCGACATGAAGCAAACCCTGCGCAGCGAGTCGTTCCAGATTCTGTTCAGCACAGACACGCATTATCAGATCATTGACAACAAGACCCAGACCATTTTGGCTGAGCGGGATCTGACTTATGACCCAGCCAATCCAACGCCCAGCATCAGCTACCGCGGTCTGAAAATGGATTTTTCAACCTACCCTAAGCAAGGCGACAAATTCACGATCGACGGCAACACGGATGGCATTGGCAACAACGAGACCATGATGGGTCTGGTGAATTTGGAAAATCAGAACGTCATGCCTGGCGGGCTGACCATGACCGAGGCCTACATTGAGCAAGTCAATAAATTAGGCAATGTATCCAGACAAGCCACGATTGCACAGCAAGCACTGACCGTGGTTTTCAACCAGGCCAAGGAAACACGGGACAGTGTTTCCGGCGTCAGCTTGGACCAAGAAGCTTCTGACTTGGTGCGTTATCAACAAGCCTACCAGGCCAATGCCAAGGTGATGCAAGTCGCCAGTCAACTTTTTGACTCCATTCTTCAGGTCCGCTGAGAAAGACCATCATGAAAATTTCAACCTCGATGCTCTTTGACCGTGCGACTGAGCGCATGAGCACCATTCAAAACCGGTTGGCCACGACGCAGGCTCAAATGGCAGAAACCAAACAAGTTCTCTCGCCCAGCGATGCCCCCGATCAAGCTGCAGCCATTCAACGTCTGCATGGCGAAATTGATCGCCAGGACAGCCACATACAGGCACTGAAGGTGGCCATGCAGCGATTTTCGGCTGAAGAAACCGCGCTGAAGTCATCGAGTGACATCCTGACCCGAGTCAAAGAGTTGGGTCTGCAAGCGGGCAACGACACCTTGAGCCCAGAAGACCGCAAAGCCGTCGGCGTGGAACTCAAGGCATTGCGTCAACAACTGGTCAGTCTGGGCAACAGCCGGGATGACAGCGGCAACTATTTGTTTTCGGGCACACGGGTCAAGACGCCCGCTTTTTCGGAAGATACCGATGGGGTCGTGACCTACCATGGCGATCAAACGCAAACCCAGATACCTGCGGGCGTGGAACGCGTTGTGCAGTTCACGCGCGCTGGTACCGATGTTTTCAGCCGAGTGGTCCGTCAGGATGGGCAGAGCGTAGGTTTCTTTGACGCGCTCGATCACATGATCAAGGCTGTTGACAACAGCGATACCCAGGGCATTCAGCAAGGCATTTCTGATGCCTCCCAGATGAGCAGCAACCTTGACCTGGCTTTGGCTCATACAGGATCCGATCAAAAAGTCGTTCAGTCACAATTGGACGTGCTCAATGAAACGACGCTCCGGCTCAAGTCCTCGCTGTCCCAAGTTGAAGATCTGGACTATGCCAGCGCAGTCACCAAAATGAACAAAGAGATGATGGCCCTGCAGGCCGCCATGGGCAGCTTTTCCAAAATCTCCAGCTTGAGTCTGTTCGAGTACATCAAATGAGCCATGCTGACTGAAACCCATTGCACGGGTTCACATTTCTTTCAGCAGTAACTCCTTCTTTGAAGATCACCAACCACCATGGCCACCAACATCGTTACAACACTGGGCGCAGGTTCTGGCATCGATGTCAAGTCGTTGGCACAAAGTTTGGTCGATGCAGAAAAGACGCCGCGCAAAGACGCTATTGAAGCAAAGATCAAAAAAACAGAGGCCAAAATTTCAGGGCACGGTGCGATCAAATACGCTTTATCTCAATTGCAAACAGCGTTTGCCAAAATGAACGATGCATCTGAGTTTGCCTCCATCAAAACCACGAACAGCCAGCCTGCAGCATTTGGCGTCAGCACCACCAGTCTGGCGGAGGCAGGGAGCTTTAACGTATCTGTGGGACAAATTGCGCAGGCACAACGGACTGTAACCGGCGGCTTTGTAGCCAGAAATACCCCCTTGAGCCCCGACGACGACCTGGAACTGACCCTGGTCACAGGCATCAGCCCAAACACCACCAGCGACACCATCAGTGTCAACACCAAGACACCAGCGGGCATTGTGAGTGCGATCAACAGCGCCAACAAAGGCATCAGCGCTCAGCTCGTCAACACGGGCAGCAATTTCAAAATTGTCATCACAGGCGAAACGGGTGCCGCCAAAGCCTTCACACTGACCAGTTCATCAACAGATGTGACATTCAATGCACCGGCGCAAGTTGCACAAGACGCTCAATTCAGCATCAACGGACTCGGCATTACCCGGAGCAGCAACACCATCAGTGACGTTGTTGATGGCGTCACTTTTGATTTGTACACACCAACCACCACGCCTGCACGTCTGGACTTGCAACGCGAAACCACCAGCATCAAAGACAACATCAAGGGGCTTGTCACCGCATACAACGACTTTGAGTCGGCCATGAAAGTCTTGGGTGACAGAGAAAGCAAAGTGGATGAATTCGGTGGTGCACTCGCAGGCGACAACCTGCTTCAGACTGTTCGCAGCCAGGTCCGGTCCATGGTCACGGGCAATTTCAAGGCATATGCGAACCCATCTGCAACGACCGGTACCCCACTCAACCCTGATGTGTACGCCGGTCGCCACGTCGGTCTGAGCATTGACCGCAATGGCGTCTTGACACTGGACGAAGCCAAACTCGACAAGGCACTGAGCAGCCATTTTGACCAAGTCAGCACCATGTTCACCGCTGGACAAAATGCCCAGAGCATTTACAACCCCGCGAACGGCGGCTTGGCAGGAGAAGCAGTCAAAAAATTGGACAAAATGCTCAGGAGCACCGGCATCATTGATGGCCAAACCAAGACGGCCACAGCCAAAATCACGGCATACAAAGCCGACTTGAGCAAACTCGACGATCAAATGACCAAATTGCTGGACCGGTATACCCAGCAATTCAGTGTCATGGAATCCATCGTGGGCAACAGCAACAGTGTGCGCACCGGACTGAAGAATACTTTCGCGTCCATGTCAAACAGCAACAACAACTAAAACATAAACCCTCAGGAGCATCTGCCCTGGGGATTACGATTTATCTGATTCGGCACTCAAGTTATCGGAGTGAGTGCCGATGCATGGTGACGACTCCCCTGTTCTGGGCATTCACACCCCTGTGGATGCATCCATTTTGTAGCTCATTCAGGGGTCCATTGCAAAGGACATCATCATGACTACCGATATTGCACGGGTCGCCAACACCCCTCCAAGCCCAGTTGCGCACTTGCGTGAAGCACATGGCATCAAAGCGGGAGCCACTGGCCTGGAGCGCAGCGCCAAAGCCGAGCCCAAACCTGCCATTCAGTTCGACCCAGAAGCGCAACGCAAGAACCTTCAGAAAACCCTGGAGGAGCTGAACAACCAGATGAAACAAACCGGTCGCAACCTGAACTTCAAGATGGACGACGCGCTGAACATGCCCATCGTCACGGTGACCAACTCACAAACGGGCGAGGTTATTCGGCAAATCCCCAATGAGGTGGTCGTTCGTGTGGCTCACAACCTGCAGGACCTCAAAGGCATTCTGCTTAACGAAAAAATCTGAAGGCAGCATCTTTTAAAAAAACTTCTCAAGTTTTTTCTGCCAACGACGATTCATCAACCAACAGAGATTCATATCAGATTTTCTGTAAATCCGGCAGGTCCTACTCCCACCAAGGTTCCTGCCACACCAAAGTGAATTTTCTCTTTCAGGAGTAAGACCATGACTGTTATCAACACCAACGTCAAATCGCTTGTTGCTCAGAACGCCATGAGCGTCAACAACCGCAGCTTGAGCAAAGCCATGGAGCAGTTGTCCACTGGCAAGCGCATCAACAGTGCCGGTGACGACGCCGCAGGTTTGGCCATCAGCAACAAAATGACCGCTCAAATCCGCGGTCTGAACCAGGCTGTGCGCAACGCCAATGACGGGATTTCTTTGCTGCAAACTGCAGACGGCGCAACTCAGGAAATCACCAACATGCTGCAACGCATGCGTGAACTGGCTGTGCAAGCCTCCAACGACACCTACACCGCCGATGACCGTTCAGCCCTGAACAACGAAGTCACTGCACTTCAAGATGAAATCACACGCATTGCAGACAACACCGAGTGGAACGGCATGAAACTCTTCACTGCAGCCAGTGCAGGCAGTGCTGGTGGTATTGGCACCTCGGGCCTGGTCACATTGCAAGTGGGTGTGGATGGCACATCGGCCGACCAGATCACGGTTCAGCTGAATGACCTCGACGCTGCCTCCTTGGGCATCAGCGGTATTTCTTTGACCACGACCTCTGGCGCCACTGCGGCCTTGAGCACCTTGGACGATGCACTTGCCCAGATCGACACAGACCGTGCGACTTTCGGCGCAACAATGAACCGACTGACTTACGCTGTCGACAACCTGTCCAACGTCTCGCAGAATGCACAAGCGTCTCGCAGCCGTGTGTTGGACACTGACTACGCACAATCGACCACTGAGCTGGCACGAGCGCAGATCATTCAGCAAGCAGCGACCGCGATGCTGGCGCAGGCCAATCAGCAACCGCAGAGTGTGTTGTCTTTGCTGCGCTGATATTGACCTCCTGCATGAATCGTCTCTGCGAGATGGTTCATGCTCTGGCAAGCCTAAAAAGCCAAGCGAAAGCTTGGCTTTTTTTTGGTGATGACCCGTCCTGCCAGAGGTTGACACCTTTTCTTGGAAGAAAAGGCAAGTCAAATGGAATCAGGTATCAAGAGGAATCAGAAGGACTACACGCTGGCTTTTAAACTGGCTGTGGTCGAACAAGTAGAAAAAGGCGAGCTGACCTACAAACAAGCGCAGCAACGGTATGGGATCCAGGAACGCTCGACGGTGCTGGTGTGGATGCGCAAGCATGGACGCCAAAGCTGGAGCATTCAGGCATCATCGGCAGCCATGCCCCGAGAAAAAACACCCACATCTCTGACACCCGAGCAACAGATCAAAGCCTTGCAAGTTCAACTCAGGGAGGCCAAGGAGAAGGCCCAGTTGTTCGAGGCGGTGCTGGACGTGCTGAAGAAGGACTACGGGGTGCGTGTCGTAAAAAAGCCTTTGGGCAAGTCCTCTCGCAGCAACTCGTCCAAGGGCTGAGTGTGAAGAGGGCTTGCCGCCATATGGGGGTAAGTCGCCAGGCTTTCTATCAGGGCCAGCGGCGTCACGCCCAGCGTGAGAGTCGAGGCCAGGCGGTGGTGCGGTTGGTGCGAGATTGGCGTGTCAGGCAGCCCCAGCTGGGCACACGCAAGCTGCACCATGTGCTGCGTGATCCTCTGGCGAAGGCGGGCATTGAACTGGGGCGCGATGCGATGTTTGATGTGCTGCGCAACGCTGGAATGCTGGTGCCGCAGCGACGGGCGTATCACAAGACCACAGACAGCCATCACCGGTTTCGCCGCCACCCGAACCTGCTCAAGGCGGGGGAGCAGCAACTGTGCGTTACAGCCAGCGAGCAGGTATGGGTGGCTGACATCACCTGAGGGTGTGCAGGATTTTGTGTAAACGGACAATCCCCCTGGGGCATGAGCCCCACAGTCCGTAATCACAATGATCACCAAGAAACACGAAGTACCCGAAGAACTGCTGTCTGGCCTGTTGGCCAACTACAGGTAATCCTCCCTCAAAACCACCGGAGTGAGAAGTAGAAATTTCTCGAAGAGAATTTCTACATGAAGAAGTCCAAGTTTTCCGACAGCCAGATCATGGATGCGCTCAAGCGCGTTGAGTCTGGCCTACCTGTTCCAGACCTTTGCCGCGAAGTCGGTATCAGCACAGCGACCTTTTACAAGTAGCGCGCCAAGTTCGGCGGCATGGACACATCCATGATGGCCCGCATGAAGGAGCTTGAAGAAGAGAACCGGCGGCTCAAGAAGATGTACATCGAGGAAAAGCTCAAGGCCGAGATCGCTGCCGAGTACCTCGCAAAAAAGTAAGTCGGCCGTCTCGTCGTCGCGAGATGGCCAAAGAAGTTGTGGCCCAGCGTGGCATTAGCATACGACTGGCTTGCCGGGTGTTCACGGTCAGCGAGAGCTGCTACCGGTACGAGGCCAAGCTCAATGCAGAGAACGTCCGGATTGCCGAGTGGTTGCAGCGCCTGACGGACAATAACCGCAGCTGGGGCTTTGGGCTGTGTTACCTGTACCTGCGCAACGTCAAAGGCTTCCAGTGGAACCACAAGCGCGTCTACAGGATCTACCGGGAGCTGGAGCTGAACCTGCGCATCAACCCCCGCAAGCGGCTGGTGCGTGACAAGCCCGAGCCGCTGAGCGTGCCCCAGGCCATCAACGAAGTCTGGTCCATGGACTTCATGCACGACCAGCTCGAGGATGGCAGGAGCTTCAGGCTGTTTAACGTCATTGACGACTTCAACCGCGAAGCCTTGGGCATTGAGATCGACTTCTCGCTGCCCGCAGAGCGGGTGATCCGAGCCCTGCGCCAGATCATTGCCTGGCGTGGCAAGCCGCAGGTCATACGCTGCGACAACGGCCCCGAGTACATCAGTGCAACGATCCAGCGCTGGGCGCATGACTGGGGCATCAAGCTCGAATACATCCAGCCGGGCAAGCCCCAGCAAAACGCCTATGTGGAACGGTTTAACCGGACTGTGCGCTATGAATGGCTGTCACAGCACTACTGGACCGATCTGCAGGAGGTTCAGCTGTTCGCCACCCAGTGGATGTGGAAATACAATCACGACCGCCCAAATATGGCCCTGGGCGGCATCACCCCCAAGCAGCGACTGGCCATGGCTGCATAACCGTTCTACTTCTCGCTTCAGTGAAAAACGGGGGGATTACCATGCACCTTGATTCTAGGGACTATTCAGTCTTTGATATCGCATGGCAAAACAGGGGTTCCTGCGACCACTTCTCGAATCAATGTCCTGCCTATCATTTGATCTAAAAATTTAGGGGATAAACCAAATCCAGGTCGTACGCTGCGAATATCGCCTGCCTTAATCTTTGCACCGCAGGCCAGTGTCTTTGTAAAGTAAAGTGAACGGCGATATTTCACATTGCCTTTTTCGCTCGCTTTTTGACCATAGTCCACTTTCCCCAAGGCCCGCCAAGCTGTTTTTGCGCCATGACACAAAACAGCAAGATCAGCTGGTTCCAATGAGAAACTGTCATCAGGCCCACCACCACTTCGGTCAAGGGTGAAATGTTTTTCAATGATGCTGGCGCCCATGGCCACACTGGTAATGGCCGTGGTGTTGTCCAATGTGTGGTCCGACAGGCCAGTCACCAGACCAAATCGCTCGATCATGTCAGGGATGATGCGCAGGTTGTAGTCTTCTGCAGGTGCAGGGTATCCACTCACACAATGCAAAATCGCCAACTCCTTGCAACCACTTTCTCGGGCCGCATCAATAGCTTCTTGAATTTCTTGCGCATCAGCCATCCCGGTAGAAATGATCATGGGCTTGCCCGTGCTCGCCGCATATCTGATCAGCGGCAGATCCACCGCCTCGAATGAGGCAATTTTATAAGCTGGCGCATTCAGGTCTTCCAGCAAGTCAATCGCAGTAGGGTCAAACGGCGAACTGAACAGGGTGATCCCCACTTTTCGGGCGTGTTCAAAAATAGGTTTGTGCCATTCCCACGGCGTATGCGCTTCATCATACAACTCGTAAAGCGTACGACCATCCCAGAGTCCGCCATGAATTTTGAAGTCTTCGCTGTCGCAATTAAGTGTGATGGTGTCGGGTTTGAAAGTTTGAATCTTGACTGCATCAGCACCCGCCTTCTTGGCCTCTTCAATTAAACGCAAGGCCAATGAAAGTTGTCCATTATGGTTAGCTGACAATTCGGCGATGACATATGGCGACTCATTCGTGCCGATAACCCGGCCATCAATTGTGATTTGCATCGTGAGTTCCTTTTTTGACGTACACACCCGCAAAATCCAGTCCGCAATGTCCAATAACGTCGATCACAGACAGATGAGAAACAAAGTTGAGCGACTTCCCTTGGGGATAGGCGCTGGGGATGAATTCACTTAACTTGAGGTTGACACCGGAGAAGTTTTCGAACTGGTCTTCCTCAAGATATGCACGCGAGCCCATGGGCGAATAGTAAGTATCAGCTTGGACCATTTGGCAAATTTCAGCCAAATGGTGGGAGCGATGGCCGCCACAACCCAAATTCGATGCCCTTAGCGTTTTACACCCGATGTTCAACCAGTTGAAAAAAAGAGAGATCAAAGCAATGTTCAAATCAGCCAAGTTCAGATGTGGCCCCTCGAGCACCTCAGTTAACGGCTCGCGCAATTGAGGGTTTTTCCAAATAGAGGGATATGCCACCTGTATTGAGCGCAAATGCTTCTTCTGCCAGGGTGTATCGCATGAAAGAAGGACATCACGAATCAGCGTTTGCTGCGGAGCCTGCTGCACCGGGACAACCAACAGATGTGCTTGACCATTAGAGAGAATGTTGTTTCGACTCTGCCAAGATCTACGCTCGAACTGCACATCGTCAAGAAACACAAACGTGTCAACTTGACTGGCCAGATGAAAATACCCGCTCCAAGGGAGGTACGTGGGCTGCATGATGGCGCAACTAGGCATAAGTGACCTCAGTTTGTGCTTGCAACAGCTCATCCAATGACGAAAGGATAGAGGTGACTTTTTCCTCTCGGCCATAGTATTGCCAACCACCTGGAACCACACCGTGTGCCAGCATTTCTGGTGTCAGGGTCTCAAAGGCTTGGTGCTCCTCTGGGCTGAAATTGACATATCGAGTTTGTTTCGATACGGAAACCAATTGGTGGCCCTGTCCCAATCCACACAGTTGCATCACTCTTTGCAAATCACGCCAGGCAGCGGCGCTGTCAACCGAATCAAAGGTCTCAGCTGAAAATTTTAAAACACCGCCAAGCTCGTAGATATAGAGCCTTACCACACAAGAACTGCTATCGAACACTTGCCAGTAATAGGGCAACGACACGGGCAACTGGGCATCCTTGCGCAGATCACCAACCAATAATTTCATGGGAATCGGCGGTGTATCCAACCGCGTACCGAACAGGCGGCTGAAAAGTGGCTGTGGATTAGCCGTCCACACCACAGCATCCGCCGGTATCTGGTCCGACCGAGAACTCAGAATCAATTGGTCTCCTTCAAGAGAAGGTTTGACCGGTGACTGGAGCCGAATGGTGACACCTAAATCGAGCATGGCCTGCTCCATTCGAACAAAAAACTCTTTATAGCCTTTTCTTGGCAACCAAGCTTTTTCGGCCATTTGTCCCCGCTGTCGACGAGGTATCGCGAGCAATTCATTCGCGCATTGACTCTCCATCTTCCACTTTGGAATTTCCGGATCATCGGGAAAATGAAGCCTCGAAAGTTGCATCGGAATGAGGCAGCGCCAATCGAGGTGTTCAAGATCTCCGAACGATCGTGCCCAATTGATCAGTCCAGGGGCATGCGCTCCATAGGCGTGAAGTCGCTGTAAAGCGCTACCCTCTATTGAAGATACATCCGATAAATAGACTTTCCCATCGAGTGAGGGCTGGGCACAATCGTTCACAACTCTGATTTGACCATTGCCAAGAGCTGTAACGCTACCGTATTCATGCGAGAACTCAATAAATGCATCGGACCAGCCCAATCGATTCACCGAACCCTCGCGCAAATATTGGCACCCATTGAAATAGAGACCGCCAGCCGCCTCAACATCTCGCAGAACTCCACCCAGGCGCTCTCCAGTTTCCAATAATGTCACCTCATGACCTTCCTGAGCGCCATGGAGTGCAGCCATGCAACCTGTGAAGCCGCCACCGATGACAGCGACTTTCATTGGCCGCTCCGGTAGGCATAGACTGTGAAGTCAAAAGGTACAACCCCCGGTTTCACTTCGTAGTCGTTTCGCAGGGTCACAAATGGCGTGACTTCGCGCTTAAGGAATCCGAACACTTTTTCCGGGTATTCATAAAAAAGGTTAGGCGCCTGAAAGTCAACGTACGCGCTCATCATGTTGAAAGACAGTCCAAGTCTGCACATTGAAAAAAGCTTAGCGACAGTCTCTTGGTAAAACTGGCTGTTATTCGCCATCTTGTTGTTGAAAACACCACCCACAAAAACATAGTCAAATTCGAGGTGCGACAAGCGATCGAATTTTTCGAAAGTTCCTTGTGGGAACTTGCACTGACAGAGTGTCAAAAATTCTTCAACAATGTCAGTGCCGTAGTACTCAAAATTAATACCCTGTGCTTGGAGGTAGCTGCCCAGTTGCCCTGTGCCACAACCAAAATCGAGGATCCGCTTGTTCCTCAAGTCACCAATACCTGCGAGCAATTCAAATCGCCTCTCTTGGCTTTTTTTGCAAGCGTACTGAACAGCTTGGGGTGAGTCACCGTGTTCGGCGAGTAAGCGACGGTAATGGGCGCTGATGTCATCGGTGTTCATGAAATTTCTCCAATAAGTTGGCGACCTGCTTAGCACCAGGACGAAGCGTTTCATTGAGGGGCTTTGGCGCCATGGCGGCCGCCTGATGCAGGGCTTTTTGTAGGCATTCAGAGTCTGACAAATCATCCACTGAAAGTGCTACGCCAGTCCCCATTCGTTGCAGTGCATTGGCGACCTCCGCTTGAACAGGGGTGGAATGAATGTTCACCGCAGGAATACCCAGCAGCGCGAGCTCGTATGACACAAAACCACAGCGCACAACGGCCAGTTTTGCACTGCGGTAAAGAGGGGCTGGATTTCGCAGGTCGCAATACACCTGTCCACCGCTTGAAAGACGCTCCTGCCAGTGCGCCATGGGCAGGTAATCAGATGACACCAAAACCTTCAGCGGATGGCAATCGACACGTTCAAGTAATTTTTCGATCAAAGCTGTGAGCGGCTCACTGTGGTCGCCGCCACCTAAAAACAGCAACGTACCGGATCTATCCTCATCACTCTTTGCGTAGAACTCCGGCCTCGCCAACAAGTTCGACCAACCCATGACTTGGACACATTGCTGGGGCAAAAGATCGGTATAGAGCAGTTGCAAGCGGTTCGGTACATTTTGGTCGACTAAGATGTCGCAGTCATGACGGCGATTGGCCAAGTCGTCAATGACCATGATGTGCGCCGCAAAAGGACGTGCAGCGCTTTCCCAGCCTGCATCAATCCCATAGTGATCGATCACCAGCCAATCGACAGATGCCTCATTGTGGATATAAGCGAGTTCCGCCAAGCCATCGCTTGCTGGGTTGATGTCCTGCAAAACGAGGCCACGTTCCCGCATCAAGCTCTTCAATGGGAGAGGCATAGATTGAGCAAGCACAGTGACAGCGTGTCCTCGCTCAAGCAATTCGACACAAAGCACCATACTGCGCATGAAATGACCGTTACCGAACTGCCCTCCAGCGTCCAAGCGGAAAACAAAGTGCAGACGGTTCATGGACAGCTGATGAGATGTATTCATGACTGTGCTTTCCATGCGCGGAACATCCATTCGGCACGGATCCAGTCTTCAGGGGTATCGATATCTTGAACTCGATGGCGAGGCAAGTAGACTGGGCAAGAGTACTTTGAAAAAACGGGTGTTTGTGCCAGCCATGCAGCCGCTTTCCCCCAATAAAACTGACCTGCATCATGCCAAGCCTCCTCCAAATCTTGCGACCTGGTATGGAAATGATCGGGTTGAAACATTTCAACCCTCTGCTCTGAAGTGATGCGAATGGCCCGTTGGATGGGAAATGCGTAACTGGTCACGCTGAACGCGTAATCTGCGCCGCTGCTATGAAGCTGTGCCAAGCCAGATTGGATGTCTTGCGATTGAATGAATGGAGCGGTCGCGTAAATGCAACAAACATCCACTGCGGGAACACCATTCTCGCCTTGCCAAAGGATCGCATGGGCCATGACGGGTGTGGTTCCCGTTTGATCATCTGACAGTTCGGGCGGTCGGACGAAGGGCACCTCAGCGCCAAAAAATTGAGCAATATCTGCGATTTCTTTATCATCTGTACTCACGAGCACGCGGTCAAAACAGCCGCTTTGCAATGCGGCCTCGATTGACCAAGCGATCATCGGCTTTCCCGCAAAGTGCTTGATGTTTTTTCGGGGAATGCGTTTGCTGCCACCGCGTGCAGGAATCACGGCCAATCTCATGAGCAGATGGCCTCTCGCAATGCATCGACAACGAACGACTGTTCTGCATCGGTCAGATTGACATGCATGGGGATGCTGATGGCTTCGCGGTAATACTGCTCGGCCTCAGGAAAATCACCCAGCTTGAAACCCATTTTTTGGTAGTAGGGTTGAGTGTGCACTGGAATGTAATGCAAGTTAACCATGATGTTTTTGGCGCGAAGGGCTTCAAAAACCTCTCGATGACTGCGTGTCATGCGCTGCAATTGCAATCGAATCACATAAAGGTGGAAAGCGCTGTAGCTGTCTGGATTTTGAGCGGGCAATGTCAGCGGCAGATCTGCCAGCAATTCTTTGTATCGCTTGGCTATGTCGTGGCGTCGCTGAATGTAAGCAGTCAGACGCGTCATTTGACTGGTACCCAGTGCAGCCTGGATATCGGTCATGCGGTAGTTATAGCCCAAGGCCACTTGCTCGTAATACCACGGACCATCCATGGGCCGGGTCATCAATGCAGGATCTCTGGTGATGCCGTGGCTTCGCAACAAACCTAGGCGTGTGGCCAGCTTGGTATCGTTGGTCAAGGCCATACCACCTTCACCTGTGGTGATTATCTTCACTGGGTGAAAACTGAAGACGGTGATATCGCTGTAGCAACCATGGCCAATGGGTTCGCCTTTGTATTGAGCGCCAATGGCGTGTGAGGCATCCTCAATGATTTTGAAGCCGTACTTTTGTCCCAAGGCATGTATAGCGACCATATCGCAAGGCTGACCAGTCAGGTGCACTGGCACCACTATTTTGGGCAGTCTGTTGGCTTTTTGAGCCAGGATTAGTTTGGCCTCCAACTTCTCAGGACAGAGGTTGTAGGTATGCGGGTCAATGTCCACAAAATCCACGTTCGCACCACAGTACAAAGCGCAGTTTGCAGATGCCACAAAAGTGTTGGGGGCGGTCCAGAGCCAATCACCAGGACCGAGCTCCATTGCCAAGCAAGCGATGTGGAGTGCAGCAGTGGCATTACTCACAGCAAAAGCATACATGGCACCTGTATGCCTGATCACGCTTTGCTCAAATTGCTCTATAGCGGGTCCTTGCGTCAGATTTACGGATTTGAGTACCGCGACCACAGCGTCTATGTCGGTTTGGGTCACTTCCTGACGGCCATAGGGAATCATCACTCAAATGCTCCCGATTTTTTCTTTGTTGGCAACCATCCAATCCTGCAATTGCTCTTCACTCATCCATTCGGAATTGTTGTCACTTGCATACACAAAACCTTCAGGCACTTTGATACCGGTTTGGATACGCTTCGGACAGTTAGCCCAGCCATTGATGGTGGGCAGAATTTTGAAATGCTCTGGGTACTCATATGTGTAGTGCGCATCTTCGGCACTGATCATCTGTTCATGCAGTTTTTCACCAGGACGAATGCCGACCACTTCCTGGCGGGCTTCAGGTGCAACCACACGAGCGAGATCTGTGACCTTCATTGAAGGTATCTTCTTCACGTAAATTTCACCGCCAACCATGTCTTCAAAAGCGTGCCAAACCAGCTCTACGCCCTCTTCCAGAGAGATCATGAAGCGCGTCATTCGATCGTCTGTAATGGGCAACACACCTTTGTCTTTGATGGACATGAAAAAGGGAATCACGGAACCACGCGATCCCATGACGTTGCCGTATCGAACCACCGAAAAACGAGTTGTTTTCCCACCGGAGTAAGAATTACCCGCGACAAACATTTTGTCTGAGGCCAATTTGGTGGCGCCATACAAATTGATGGGACTGCTGGCTTTATCCGTTGACAGGGCCACCACCTTTTTGACACCCTTGTCGATACAGACATCGATCAAGTTCATGGCACCTATCACATTGGTCTTGACGCACTCAAAAGGGTTGTATTCGGCCGTTGGGACAATTTTGGTTGCGGCAGCATGCACAACAAAATCGACGCCATCCAGCGCACGATGCAATCTGTCTTTGTCTCGTACGTCACCAATGAAAAACCGGACGCGTTCATCCCCATGGAACTTCTTGGCCATGTCCCATTGCTTCATTTCATCGCGTGAAAAGACGATGATTTTCTTAGGGTTGTATTTGGCCAAGGTCATCGGCAGGAAGGTGTTTCCGAACGAACCTGTGCCACCGGTCACAAGAATGGTTGAGTTGCGCAGCATAGAAACCTTGCTTGAAGTGAATACATCAAAAAATTGACACCATCACAAAAAGCATGATTTGTGCCAATTTTTTTGAGCAGTTATCACTTACCAAGAAGCTAACCCATCAAGGCGCCTCTCTCTGAGCAGGTTTTGCTCCATAAATCAACACCACACTAGTCGGTGCATCAATTTGTGAGCCTGCTTTCGCGCAACGCAAGCAACTTAGCGAACTGTGTCAATCGCAATTGATCAAGCTGATTTTTGTCTGAAAGCACTTGCGCTATCAGCTCCAGACCCTGCTCAGGTGAAAAACTCTCCAAGATATTTCCATCAAGCAAAGTTGAGCTGATAAATGGACGATTTGCAATCAAAATGACCGCGCACCCCAGTTCAAGGGCTTCCCACAAAGCAGAAGAAGGGTCATCAATGGCAATGACCAACTCCGTATTTCTAAGCAAAACATCCAATGGCTCTTGAATACCTTTTTGACACAACTCACGGTCAAGCTCAAGCAAATGACAGAATGCATCCAACGGGGTTTGATCGCCTGGCTTCAATCTGTATGCCAACTCACAACCTTCATTTGAGCAAATTTCCACTATGTCAGTCAGTGTTTTTTTAAAAAAACTCAGGCCAGTATTGAGAGCCGTCCATCGGTGAATACCATTGAATAGAACCACCACCTTCTGAGGCCTTGGTGCACTCCACAAATCCATCGTGCTGTCTAGATTGAGCTCTGTTGGCAAATAAACAGGGATATTCACCGCTCCTCGATGAGACATGGAAGGCTGGGGTTGCCAGTATTCAGTTATGACCGTGCAAGGCCCTTCACTGGCCTGATTGATCACATGGCTGTGGGGCAACATATAACAAGGGGACGAAGCATCCTGCGCGGCAGAAAAAAGCGAACCATTGATACCGCCATCAAGATTACTGACAATCAAAGCATCCATTTTTTTGATAGAACACAAGTGAGCCATACCCAGGAACGTCAAACACTGAAAAAGATGCCGTTGCTTGATTTGCTGGATTTGATGCTGGTAAAGATCCAAACGTTCCATTTGATCGCCCAGTATTTCCTGCATCACTTCATCTGTGGAGGCGGTCATGCCTTCAACCATCGCCATCAACGCTTGCTGCATCGATGGGCTCAGGTTTTCATAAGCGGACTGAACCGAAACTCTGTCCTTGAAACCAGTGCCGTCTGGGATGACGTTCCAAAATGGTGGCGAGAGCATCCATGTCTTGGTGGTAACGCCCAGTTTTTTAATCAAATGCAATAATTTTTTCTGATCCGACTTATAAAAAAGACCGCTTGGCGAAATCACAACGTTAGAATCCGATTCCTGCCATTTTTGCGAAACGTCAGCAGACCAATAATTCGGAATTTGACTGTAAACTGTTGGCGCATAAGTCGAAATCAGTTGAGATAGTGGCAAATAAATCGTCTCAGTCTGAAATCCCGCGCGCTGAAGTTTATCTTGAATAATGGCGGTCAACAAACCACCAGGAAAATGGTAATCACCTACGCCCACGCGCTGCAGCATCAACAATGGGACTGATTTGGATAGGTTCTCAACAGCCAATGCTGCGGTTTTTTGGGCAGAAGAAAACAAAGTCAGTTGTGTCAGGTTGTGCTGATGATTCCAATAGGCATGCTCATTGAAGCCCATCGAATTTCGCTGCTCAATGAAGGACTCTTCCAAACACTGCAATTTAGAATACACGTATCGGTGCTCATCTGCAGAAAATGTTCCAGTTGCTTGCAACCAAGTTGGCATTTGAGCGTGTGGGAGTTGCAGCTGAAGACACCTGTCCAGTGCATCAATGGATAAACAAAGCCAATTCGCCTCTTTCGCTAACCAAGGAAACTTCGCAATACCAGCAGTGATCTCATCCGGAAAAATAACCAATACTGTTTTACGCGTGGTCATGAATATCCCTGAAGTTCGGATGAAATAGCGCTTCAATCAACATGAGAGATCACTTTAGGTTCTTCCACTTGCTGGATCGCTAAAATACCGGCTTCTGTTTGAGTGGAAGATGCTGTGCGGGCAGCTATGTCCCTGAACACAATGATCAAAACTATGTCACCCCGAGTTGTCATTGAGCAATCCTTGAGATCGATATGCAGATAACCGTCTGAATTTTCAAAGTGGACAAGTCCTTGACCAAGGCTTTGACCACCTTCGGCATGGGACTTGGGAATCAAATCAACTTGTGACTGCCAACCAGGGTTACTCGCGAATTGTGCCCAATCAACCAATGCGATGGAATGAATTTGCAGCCATTCATGTTTAAGACCAAAACTTAATCCAACGGCTGAACAGGTCTTAATGGCCCTAAGAATGCCTACCTTAAAGCCTTCATGAGAACTGAAACATGGCATTTTTGTTTGGTGAAAATTTTCACCTTGCAACAGCACACAAGGTACATCACCGCCGACGACCTTGTGATCCATCAACGTGAATTTAACCCCCAAGCGTGACTTCAGAAAATTAAAGTTTGTTAATTCAGGTCCGAAAGCGTTTAAATCATTCGATAGCATTTTGTGATATTCGCTATCGTATGTCATATTTCCACCACGTATCAACATTTGTCGGGACATGACGGGATTTGAAATCCAACGCAAACGCCTGGTGCCATTGTTGATGTCGTGACTGAAAAGTTGGTACAACTCTATTTCGCTAACCGTTGGCTGGAGCGTAAATCGCCCGATAAGTCCTGCAGCCTCCATATGCGAGAACGGATGATTTTTGATAAATTGCAAAATATTTTTTGATTGCGTCTGAATAAAATCAAGTGCCGCCGTTTGCACATTCTGCTTAACCAATCGCTGTTGATCCGATAAAGGTGATTTTTCGTACACCGTTCGACCAACCTCTGTATACTGAATCAAACTCCCATTGTCATTGACAGTCAGTTGTTCCAGAGTCTGAATTTGTGACAACAACAAGTTCAATGAATTTCTGTTCATCGAACGGTAGTCAATCAAACCCTTTTTGCTGGTTTGCCTTGAGGAGGCCTCTCGAAGGATCAAGTAACGTCCTTCAAGTTTCAGGCCAAACTCTTCAGCCAAAATACCCTTGATCTGTTCTTGAATCGTCCCGGTGTAGCCTAAGTCAGCCAACACCAATGTTTCCCCAGTCTTGGGTCGAATTTGTTTGTGGATATACCGAATAAAGTTAGCCCGATGCTTGCGCGATGCATCGATGATGGATTGGATGTTTTCAGGCTGCAGAACACTCTGCATGAATTCAGTCCAAGGGAGCGCATCATCCGTCTTGATGTTGACTTGAACTGCGTCGATGTCATGCACCCCCATCAACTGACGGACCATCTCAGCACGGTACATCTTGTCCTTTTGGCTGATCAGGTAGGTCTGTATCGCATGCTCATCGTTGAAATTCAGGGCCAAAGTTGCGAATCTCGATACATCCATCGCATGGACTGGTGCGTCGAAAGGAACGAGGCCTTGAGCTTGCAAGCTCTGGTAGGCCTTGAACGGCAAATAACCGTCTCTCATCATGAAGACGATGCGAGGACTATGGCCTTGCGCTTTGAGCGCTTGAATCTCTGACATCAACCATTGAAGGTACTGAACCATCACCGGGCCCAAGTAATACCAACCAACCATTTCCATGGTGTTGTTTGTCCGAGGCAAACGGGACCATGTGGCGTGCCAATTGCTTGCCATAGGCAAACTTTCGCCATGGTCGTTGCTGAGCAATCGTTGCATGGTGGCATTTTTGCGCATGCAGTCTTCCAACAAGGGCGTGAACCTGTTGAAGTGGTAACCCTTGACCCCAGCGCGACGCGCGCCCTCCAAATCCGCATGAGGGTTATCGCCAATGTGTAAGAAAGCCTCTTGAGGTTCGCCCAATTGTTTGGCCACGATATGAAATAAATCGCGTCCTTTGGTCGTTCGATGATCCGCTGACGTGAAGTAGTGATCGATGTGAACAGGGACACCCGCTTTTTTGGCACAAGACTCCACCAGTTCTTTAAGCTGATGACCATGGATGTACATGTCGCTGACCAACACGGTTTTCATACCCATCTTCTTGGCCTTTGAAAGCAAGTCAAACATGGGCGAATAAGCAAAAAGGTATTTTTTCTCAGTTTCAACCTCTGCACGCACGAACTGCTCGACGAGCTCTTTGGAAGCGTCAGGCAACATGTGTTCATACACTTCCTCAATGGTGACTTCATGTTCACCATACAAACCTGCACGCAATTGCCGAACACGCCGCTCAGCCATACGGCGGCTCTCTGAGCAAATACCGTACTCAATATATAAGGGTTGGTTTTGAAGGTCCTTGAACACCTCAACGGGTTCACTGACTGTTCGCCACAAGAGCGTGTCAAAACAGTCCAGGCTCAAAACCCGTATCTGACCTGCATGTTGATTCAACAAATCAGAAATGGCTGCAATATCGAGACTTGTAGATTCTGGTATTGGATTTTTTTTCATAGCATTTAATTCATTAAGTTCGTTAATCAATGAACACGCTCGAGCCGTCCACTGTGATCACCACAAATCACCCGCGATGCGGACAATGCAATTTGGTACGGGTTAAAAAGGCTGTCCTGAGCCTCTGCTTTGAAATTTGACGTTCGCATTTCAGTGTCCGTGCGCCCGGGAACGATACAGTTCACCCGAATGCCATCTTCTGCCCACTCTTCGCTGAGCCCTTGCGTCAAATTCACAATGGCAGCCTTGGTAGCAGAGTAAACGGCCGAGCCTGCCCGTCCTCGGGTGTAGGAAGACGATGCAAAGAACAGGAGTGAGCCTTGAGTTTGCTCAAGCCAGAAATGCGCATGGCGGGCCACATTCAAGGCGCCGAGCAAGTTGATGTTGATCTGTTCTGCGGCATCTGCGGCTGTTTGCTCTTGTACCTTGCCATTTTTCAGCAGCCCCGCAGCATTCACCACAACATCGATGCCCCCAAATTCAGCTGCGGCATTTTCCAAAGCACGTTGCACATCTTCTTCTTTGGTGATGTCACACCCGCTTTCACGTGAACACCCCAGGACCTGTGCCCCGCCACCCACGAGGATATCGGCCATCGCTTTGCCAATGCCTCGAGTACCACCAAAGATGACCACGCGCTTGCCGCGCAAATTCACCCCCGGCTTGTCCACATTCGATGATTGAGACCGCAAGCGGAACATTTCATCGGCCAGGATCAAATCAATCGGATACGTGACCTTGATGTTTTCTTCACTGCCTTTGACGATGCGCACGCGCGCGTCAGGGTTACAGGCCATGAAAATACCGCAGTCGTCAGTGAATTGGTCAAGCTTGTGCTCCCCCAAGGTCTGATAGCAAGTCACCAGGTCTTTGTATCGGAAAGCCTGTGGTGTTTGACCACGCAACAGGTGCTGGCGCTTGGGAATATGG
Organism: Limnohabitans radicicola; assembly: GCF_014837235.1. GTDB lineage: Bacteria > Pseudomonadota > Gammaproteobacteria > Burkholderiales > Burkholderiaceae_C > Limnohabitans_A > Limnohabitans_A radicicola. Next base: position 59,306 of record NZ_JACYFT010000001.1, read on the forward strand.
TCGATGTACCCTTCACGCTCGACAATGATCGTGTCGGCCGTTGGAATGGCCACATCAACGGCATCGTGTTCTTTGAGAGCTTCAATCACATCACGGATGATGCGACCGTCCAAAAATGGCCGCGCTGCATCGTGGATCATGACGTTACGGGGCTTATGTTTTGCCAGGGCCTTGAGGCCCCTCAGGGTCGACGCCTGTCGGCTGGTGCCACCGGCCACCACTTCGACCAAGGGGTCTTCGCTGAACATGTCTGCCACTTTTCTGACTTGGTCAAATGGTGTGGTGACCACAATCACCGCATCTGGCATGTTCTCCCGGAGCGTACTCAGGCTGTGTTCCAAAATGGTTTTTCCCGCAATGCGCACAAATTGTTTGGGCTGATCACCCGACAACCGGGTCCCTGAGCCACCGGCTAACAAGATGCAAGCTGTTTGTTCATGCATGGCACGGCTCCTCTGAATGGGCGTCTTTTGGAGACACCGATTGGTTCAACAAGTCGATGAGTTCTAGAGACATGGCGCCGTCGACTCCTTGGTGCTCCCGCATCAATGTCAGAATTTTTCGCAACTTGGCCGGCTTGTTCTTGATGCATGCCGATAAGGCTTGCAGGCGCGCGGTGAGCATGTAAGACAGGCCGCCCTTGTCCATGGTGGAAGGCGACTCCAGATGTGACAAATACGCTACATCCGGGACTCGCCAGTTGCCATAGTTCTCGGTCAAATTGATTTCAGGGTTGATTGGCGCCTTCATGGTCACATCGAGGAACTCGATGTCCTGCAGTTCAAACGGGGTAAAGGCAAATGTCTGTCGATAGCCGAAGAAGAAATCCACGCCAGTGATCCATTTGCCATCTTTGGGGTGGTAGACAAACACATCGATCCACATGCCTGTCGCGTTGTGCTTGATCGGGATGTAAAAAGTTTCGGGCCCTTTGAGGAATTGGGCAGAGACAGTGAACAAGCCTGATTCTTGTAATGCCATGCACAAGGCGTACTGGTTTTCCCAACCGACGATGCCCACGTCAATGTCTTTGTCGTGCGAGAGCAGCTGCCCCTCACGCACATAGCCCAGCAAAGTCCCGGACACCAGGAATACGGGCGTGCCCTTTTCTTGTGCCATGCGGCTCAAGTCACTCAAAGCACGCGAAGCTTTCTTCAAGTCAAATGACTTTTCGGGCACCGTGAACTCACTGCGGCCAGCCTCCAGCATTCCAGTGCTCACCTGCCCTTCGACGTTTTTTGTCGACACTTGCAATCGCAGCGCCATGTCCAAACTGGCAATCGATTGGATGGCATCTCCAGCTTTACAGTGGTTGCGCGCTATATCCAATTGCACCGCGACCGATTTGGCATGGGGGTCCAATCGATTCAATCGACTGATGGCATTGACATGTTCACCAGCGATCTCCTGAGCACTGGCTGCCAAATGGTTAAGGGCCCGTTGCACCTTCTCCACTTTGGCATTTTGAGCCGCATCCGCACACAGCCCATACAAGCGAGCCAGGGCGCGGTAATCCACGTCCGCCTGCGGCAATCCTGTTTCATCGACGTACAAGCGATGACGACGGGAGAGGCAGCGCGAAATCTGAAGCCAAATGGCCGTCTCAGCTGGCTGACGCCCCAAGTGGGCCAGCAAAGCCACCAATGAAGACCAGTCTTTGTGGTCCAGCAGCAGCTCGACTGCATCTTGCCAAGCCAGCGGGGATCCTTTGGGTTTGGTCTTTTTCAATTGATCGCCTGTCAGCGGCTGTCGGTGTGTCAATGCCTCGACAGCCAGTCGCAAAACCTGCTGACTCGACAATTGGCGCAGACTCGACGCCATCTGCTTTTGCGCAACGGACTGGTAGCAAGCCAACCAATGGCGGGCTCGGTCGACCTCCACATCATTGTGTTCGGCCAGCGTGCAAAGCAACATGGTCAAAGGCCCCTTGCCCAGGGCACGCACGGCCGCAATGGTGTCCTGCGACAGGATTTCTTTGAGCTCCACGCCATCAAATGCTTGCGCCAACGCCGCGTCATCACCCTTGATCAGGGCAGCATTGATGCGGGCCAAGGCGTGGTGCAATTCCGCACTGATTTTCATGAATGACTCCATCTGGCAAAGGTTTGCCGTTGAATTTTTTCTATCAACAAGCAAAAACCGAGCCAGGCATGAAAAGCCAATATTTCCTCTTTTTTGAAAATTGGACTCAAGTTTTCCAGCGTCGCTCCGACTCTGGAACTGTCGAGAAGCAATAAAGACTGGATAAGCCCATGGCCGTCGTCAATTCCAACCTGAATGCACTGGTTTCGCAACACGCGATGGCAGTGAACAACCGCGCCACAACGAACGCAATTCAACAACTGTCTACGGGAAGGCGCATCAACAGTTCAGCAGACGATGCCGCCAGTCTGGCCATCAGCAACAAGCTGGGAAGCCGAATCATCAGCCTGGACATGGCTGTGCGCAATGCAAACGATGGCATTTCGATGCTTGAAACAGCCGATGGGGCTGCGGCAGGCCTGAGTGATGTGCTGTTCCGCATGCGCGATCTATCGGTTCAGGCAGGCAACGACACCAACTCCAGCGACGACCGGGATGCCATGCAGACCGAGGTGGCCGCACTGCAAAGCCAGCTGGGAAACATCCTGAACAACTCTGAATGGAACGGGATGAAAGTCCTCAAAGGCGAAGCAGGCAACTCAGGGACTGTCGCTTTTCAGGTGGGCGCCAGCAGCAGCGACGCCTTCACCTTGTCCATGAGTTCGCTGGACACTGGCTCTTTGGCCAGCGCCCAAACCTCAGGCTCAGTTGATGTGAGCAGCCAATCGGGAGCAGCAGCTGCCATAGAAGTGATTGACAGCGCGTTGACTGAAATTGATCAGGCAAGGACAGAATGGGGAGCCACCGCCAACCGCTTGATGCATGCCGCCAACAATTCAGCCAATGTTTCGCTCAACTCCCAAGCATCACGGAGCACCCTGGTGGACACGGACTACGCCAAGACAACCGCAGAATTGGCCCGTGCCATGATTCTGGAAGAAGCCGGCGCGGCCATGTTGACGCAAGCCAACCAACAACCTGCCTACGTATTGGCTTTGCTACGTTGAATATCTGGCTTCTTATCGTATTGACCAGGCGCTCTAGGTAAGCCTAAGACACCGATGTATTGACAACCTTCTCCTGCGCGTGACCTTGCGCGCACTCAACGACAGCGGCAAACATTGGCCGCTGCCGCTGCTCGCTATGGCCATCAGATGGCCATGATTCCCCCTTGGCTTACATACAAGCTGCGTGCGCCAAGCTCGGGAGGCCAGGCATAAAGATCAAAAAGAACTGGCCACCATCAGTTGGCACAGCCTTTGCTTAATGGGTTTCACAGATCGCTGCGGCAAACATTGTCCGGCGGATTTTTGACACTCACACAGGGGACACCCCATGAGCATGCGCAGTCAACTGCTGATAAATGAAGTCATTGCCCAACAACCTCCACTGTCGAGCAGGGAGGTATCTCGCTTCTCCGCCACAGAGATTCGTGAAGCGATTGCCAAACTGGTGGTGGATGACCGCATGGAATTGGCACAAGCCCTTGGCGATGCAGGGCTGAGCCTCTATCCCAATCATCCCGAAATTTTGGCCATTGCGACTTTGCTGGCTGAAATCCGTCATGACTGGATCGCTGCTGACAGTCTGATTGAACAGCTTGTTCATATCCAGGGAGACGCGACGCCTGTCGTGACTTGGCAGCACTGGGTCCGTATTTTGCGCAGCCAGTGTGAACATCAAAAAGCACTCAAAGTCGTGAAGGCTGCGCTCACTTTGTACCCCGATCAGCCTGTGCTGTTGCAAGAACGTCTTTCTTTGACGGAACTTCTCGGGGACACCAACACCATGCCGTTTTCAGCTCGCGTTCAGTGAAGCGCATTGCTTGCCACGCCAACACAAACCACACATTATTTGATCGCAGGACACAGCCATGACCGTCATCAACACCAATATCAATTCGCTGGTTACCCAAAATGCTTTGGTTCGTAACAACCGAGCCCTGTCCAGCAGCATGGAACAGCTGTCTACAGGAAAGCGCATCAACAGTGCCTCCGATGATGCGGCCGGCCTGGCCATCAGCAACAAGATGACGGCCCAAATCCGTGGTCTGAATCAGGCTGTTCGTAACGCCAACGATGGCATTTCATTGATGCAAACGGCTGAAGGTGCCACCACCGAAATCACCAACATGCTGCAGCGCATGCGTGAACTGGCCGTGCAAGCATCCAACGACACGTACACATCGTCGGATCGCTCCGCGCTGAATGCGGAGGTGACACAACTGAAGGCTGAGATCAGTCGAATTGCCGACAATACAGAGTGGAACGGTATGAAGCTGTTCACTGCGAAAAGCGCAGGCAGCGCTGGAGGCATTGGCACCTCGGGTCTCGTTACTCTCCAGGTTGGCGTTGACGGCACAAGCAGCGACCAAATCACGGTCCAGTTGAATGACATCGATGCCATCGCTTTGGGTGTCAGCGGTATCACACTGACTTCAACATCGGGCGCCACGTCCGCTTTGGCCACACTGGATGCCGCCATCAGTGCCATTGATGACGATCGAGCCAAATTCGGCGCGATCACCAACCGACTGACCTATGCAGTGGATAACCTGACCAACGTCGCGCAAAACACCAGCGCTTCACGCAGCCGTATTCTGGATACCGATTACGCCAAAGCATCGAGTGAGCTGGCTCGAACTCAGATCATTCAGCAGGCGGCAACTGCCATCCTGGCTCAAGCCAACCAAAGTCAGCAATCGGTCCTCAAACTCCTGGGTTGATCGCCAGCCGGCTTTGCCGTCATGACAAACCCGGAACGACGGACTTTGGCATGAGTCCTGAGATGCCCTCATCCGTACGCAGCCCCAATTGCTGGGGCTGCGTCTTTTTTGCTGTGAGCCACAATCCAGCAACCCCTTACGCCTGCAGGCGAATGGGATTTCAGTCACGCGCCTTGCCAGCCATCGATGTCTTGCGCATCTCTGGCCAGCCTTGCCAGGGCATGATTCCTAAACCGACAGTCTGTCAAACTTCCGGCAGTCTGAGACCCTGACACATCTTTAACTTAAATATATTTTAAGTACTCATTTAAATAAAAAAAACATTCACCGGTAATCTTAAAAATCCTGGCACAAGGGTTGCTTAATCAACCTCAACTCATTGCGAGGTTTTTACCGTGAAGTCACAACCCGTTTCTGCTCCTCTGGCCCTTTGGCTGGACCCCGAAACACCCCTCAGTCAAAGCCACGCGCAGGTTCTCAACGAGACCGGCTGGGCTGTGTTGTCGGTGGACACCCTCGATGGCCTGATTCAGCATGCCCCACACGCCTCTGCCATCGTCCTGCGCCTGGCACAGGATGTGACCCGACTCAAAGCCGTACAGCAACTGCTGCAGGACGCCAACGTGTCATTGCCAGTGGTGTGCCGCGTAGACCGTCAGGAACTGGAGCTGGCGGTTGGTGCGACGCAAGCCGGTGCATCAGCCGTTCTGGCATTGCAAGACACCCGTGTGGACAGTTGGCAGCAACTGCGCGAGAACCTGTTTCAGAACACAGCACCTGCGGCACCTGTTCGTCACGTGCGGCATGTGGTGTTTGTTGATCCGGCCAGTCAGCACTTGTTGGCCTTGGCGCAAAAAGTGGCCCAAGCCGAAGTCACCGCCTTGTTGGTGGGTCCAACAGGCGCAGGCAAAGAAGTGCTGGCACGCGTGCTGCATGAAGCTTCACCGCGTGCACGCGGTCCATTTGTGGCCCTCAACTGTGCCGCGATGCCTGAGAACCTGATCGAAGACATGCTCTTCGGTCATGAGAAAGGCGCCTTCACGGGGGCCCACCGCGAACACAAAGGTCTGTTTGAGCAAGCCCAGGGCGGAACCCTGTTCCTCGACGAGATCGGCGAGATGCCAATGCCGTTGCAGAGCAAGTTGCTGCGTGTGCTGCAAGAAAAGCAACTCACTCGCCTGGGTGGTCAGACCGTCATTCCGCTGAATGTGCGCATCGTGGCGGCCACCAACAAAGATTTGCGCCTGGCCATCGAGCAGCGTGAATTCCGTGAAGATCTTTACTACCGCATCGCAACTTTCCGCATGCGTTTACTGCCGCTCAAAGATCGCCCCGGGGACATCATTCCCCTGGCTGTCCAGAGCTTGGTGCAGAACGACAACACTGGCAAGGCCTGGCAAATCCACCCGCAAGCACAAGCACAGCTGCTGCAATACCCCTGGCCTGGCAACGTGCGCGAGCTGGAAAACGTGATGCGCCGTGCCCTGGTGCTGTGCCCGGACCACATTGTGACCTCTGCACACCTGATGTTCGACGACTGGCTCACAACGGAAGCGTTCGCGCCCATCGAAAAAATCGAAACCACAGTTAGCGAAGACCGCGCAACTTTGGCATCAGCCTCTGCCCTGCTCTCTGCGGCATCCCATGATGCACAAGCTTGGTCTGCCCCCTTCCACACAACGGCACCGCAGACACCCCCCCATGCCGTGCAAGACTTGCACAGCGCTTCGCGCATGAATGAGCACCAGGTGATCATGGCCACTCTGGCCGCGACACCCAGCAAGCAAGAAGCAGCCAAACGTTTGGGCATCAGCCCGCGCACACTCCGCTACAAGCTGGCGCAGCTGCGTGAACACGGCCTGGGCATGGCCACTGCGAACTGAGGGAATAAACCATGATCGAAAAAGCCACCTCACCCGCGAACATCACAGCCATGCTGCAAACCTTGCGTGCGCATCAAGCGGAAGCCTCTGGCCTGTCGGGTGCCACCGAAGGATTGGGTCAAAAACCAGTTGGCAAAACCGGCTTTGGCGAGCTGATCAGCAACGCGATTGGCAATGTCAATGAGTTGCAAAATGCAGACGACAAGCTCCAGGACGCCTACGACCGTGGCGAGAATGTGCCCCTGACCGATGTGGTGCTGAGCATGCAGAAATCTTCCCTGGCGTTTGAGGCCACCTTGCAAATTCGCAACAAGGTGCTCAAGGCTTACGAAGAAATTCTGAACATGCCGGTCTGATGACAACATTTAAAGAACAAACACCATGTCTACCGCAACTTTGAACCCAGGCACCATGACCGGCGCCCCCATGCCAGGTGCAGCGACCGGCAATGCCCTTGCCATGACCGGTAACCCGTCCCCAGCAGCAACTGGCGAAGAAACAGGCACAGCACTGGCCCCATGGGGGGTGAGCAGCATCTCTGACACGGTCAAGAATGTCATCACACAACCCGCTGTGCGGCGTGTACTGCCTTTGATCGTGATGCTGTTTGTGCTGGTGGTGTTCGGCCTCACCTATGCACTGATGCAAACGACGCCTTATCGCCCCGTCATGCCCGGTCTACTGGAAGCCGATCAGCAAGCGGCTTACGAGGCCCTCAAAAAAGCCGAGTACAACCCCAAAATCGACCAGCAGACAGGTCAATTGACCGTGCCATCGAACCGGTTTCACGAAGCCCGGATTTACCTGGCATCGCAAGGTTTGCCCAAGGCGGGCGCGACAGGTCTGGACAGTCTGAAAGACCAGTCGTCCATGACCACCAGCCAATTCATGGAGCAGGTCAAAGTCAACGCGGCCATGGAGCAGGAACTGGCCCGCAGCATCATGCAAATCGGCAGCGTACAAAGCGCGCGCGTGCATTTGGCCACACCCAAACAAAGCGTCTTCGTGCGCGACCGCACGCCTCCCAAGGCATCGGTGGTCATCTCGCCCTACCCCGGCCGCGCCGTATCGGCCTCGCAGGTGCAGGCCATTGTTCACCTGGTGTCGTCCAGCGTTCCTTACCTGGCACCTGACCATGTGACCGTTGTCGACAACGTCGGCAAATTGATGACCGAATCGGCGTCCGAGCTCAAACTGGGCTTGACGGCTGCACAAGACCAGCACAAGCAACAGATGGAAGAGGTTTACCGCAACCGCATCTTGCAGATTTTGTCGCCCATTGTGGGCGAGGCGAATGTGCGCTCACAGGTGAACCTGAGCCTGGATTTCACCCAGATCGAGAGCACCACAGAAGACTTTGACAACAAGGACAAAGGCCCCCGCACACGCTCCGAAGTGCTGGCTGAAGAGCGTGGCGCCCTGCGCGATGCAGCAGGCGTTCCTGGCTCCTTGTCGAACACCCCGCCACCCAACCCGACGGCAACAACCAATACGCAGGCCGATCAGACCAAAGGCGATACCGAGTCCAAAAGCACCACCAGCAGCCGTTCAACGCGCAATTACGAACTTGATCGGACCGTGCGTCACGTCAAAAACGCGACCGGCGGCATCATGAAAGTGAGTGTGGCGGTGGTCGTCAACGAGCGCGCAGCACCGCCTCCAGCCAAAGATGCACAACCTGACCCCAAAGCGCCCACCAGCGTGCCTTACACGCAGGAGGAAATGGACCGCATGCTGCAACTGGTGCGCGGTGTTGTCGGCTTCGACCAGCAGCGTGGAGACAACGTTTCTGTGGTTCCTGCCAAGTTTGAGCCTGTGGCCGCGATGGAAACCATCCCATGGTACTTGGAGGATGCGGTGCAAACAGGCATCAAGAGTGCACTGGTGGCCATCAGCTTCATTGTCTTCATGATGATTGTGGTGCGTCCGATCATGCGCAACCTCTACAACCTCAAGTCCAAGGCCGAAGAGGCAGAATTGGCCAAGGCAGCCATTGCCGATGGTGAACTCAGCGCTGAAGACATGCGCATGATCCAGATCGGTGAAGGCGAAAGCCTGGAAGAAATCAAGGCCAAACTCAAGCCCAAGAAATCCAGCATTTCGATGGAAATGCTCGATACGGCCAACACGTACGACGACAAGGTGGCCCTCATCCGCATGCTGGTGGCAGAAGACTCCGGTCGTGTGGCCAACGTGCTCAAGGGCATGATCCGCGCCAATTGATCGTCCAAAGGATTCACAAAAATGGCAACCCAAAAAGAAGAAAAGACCGAGCAAAAGTCAACGAATGCAGCAGCAGATGCTGTGTCCGAAGCCTTGATGCCGGAAGAGCTCAAGAAAGAGCTTGAAGGTCTGTCTGGCACCCAGCGTGCCGCCGTATTGATGCTGCTGCTGGGCGAGCAACAGGCGTCCGAGATCATCAAGTTCATGAGCCCTAAAGAGGTTCAGCACCTGGGTGGTGCCATGGTGTCCGTTGCAGACCTTTCGCAAGAAGCCGTCAACGTGGTGCTGGACGAATTTGTGGTGACGCTCAAGAAACAAACCAGCTTGGGTCTGGGCACCGGCGACTATGTCGAGAAAGTGTTCAAACGTGCCCTGGGCGATGACAAAGCAGCATCTGTGCTCAGCCGCATCATGCCGGGCCAGGGCAGCAAAGGTCTGGAAATCCTGCAGTGGATGGACGCGCGCTCGATTGCCGACATGATCCGCGGTGAACACCCGCAGGTGACCGCCATCATTTTGTCGGTGCTCGACTATGCGATCGCAGCCGACGTCATGAGTTTCTTGCCGGCAGAAGCTCGCCCGGAAATTCTCCAGCGGATTGCCAGCCTGGAAACCGTTCAGCCCTCGGCCATGGAAGAGCTGGAATCGATCATGATGAAACAGTTCGCCTCCAGCTCATCAGCCAAGTCTTCGAGTTTCGGTGGCATCAAAGCCGCCGCCAAGATCATGAACTTCGTCAAGGTGGACATGGAGTCCAGCATCATGTCCGGCTTGGGTCAGCTCGATGCCGATTTGCTGATGAAGATTCAGGACAACATGTTTGTGTTTGACAACCTGGTGGGCGTGGACAACCGCGGCATCCAGGTGCTGATGCGCAACGTGGAGCCCGACATGCTCATGACCGCCCTCAAAGGTGCGGGAGAACAGGTCAGAAACAAATTTTTCGACAACATGTCGGCGCGTGCACGGGTCATGTTCATGGACGACATGGAAGCCAAAGGTCCGCTGCGCATCACCGATGTGGAGGAAGCCCAAAAGCAGGTCATCCGCATTGCGCGCAAACTGTCGGATGCAGGCGAAATGATGCTGGCAGGACGTGGCGATGACTTTGTCTGATCTCGAAAAACCAGCCGCCACGTGGACGTCGGACCCGTTGCTCAACGCCAAGTCCAACTCGCCCAGCTACACCCGAAAGCAATGGGACGAGAAATCGGTTCAGAATTTTGGCCCCTGGCGAATGGGTCAGAAAGCAGAGCCGACGCTCAACCAGACCACGCCTATCGTGCCCGTCATCGGTCACAACGAGCAAGCCGATGCCCAGCAGGCGCTGGAGCATGGCATGGCCGAGCCCGATCCGATGACCGACATCGTAGAGACGGCTCAAGCCCAATTGTCGGAAGCCGCACTGAGTGCATTGCGCGAAGAAGCCTATCAGCGTGGACTCGAAGCAGGTCTGGCGCAAGCCAGGGAAGAACTCAACGCCGAACGGCAACATGAACGGGAGCTGTTCAGGCATCTGACCATTGAGCTGCGCAGCCTCAATCAGGACCCACAACGCTTTTTTGAGCCCCTCAAACGTTTGTCCCTGCATGTGGCCGAACAACTGGTGAGGGGTGAATTGCAAATTTCCGGCCATGTGGTTGATACCTTGATCAAGCAATGCCTGGAACAGTTCGACCATCCCGCAGAGAAAGCGGTCGTGAGTCTGAACCCCGCAGACATGCAGCGACTGCAGGCCATGGAGCCATCGGTGACCCAGGGTCTGGATCTGGAACCCGATCCTCTGCTCAACGCAGGCAGCGTGCGCGTCAGAGTCAACGACACGGTGGTGCAAGACTTGATCGAGCACCGCCTGGAGCCTTTGGTCAGACGACTGCTGAATCAACCGGAAGCCTGGATCAACCGATCTGCCCTGTTGAGCAAGGAAAAAATCGAAGTCAGCGAAGTCAGCCTTCCTTCCCGGGACTGGGGTCGACCCTTGCCAGATGTGCAAGACACCGAAGTCAAGGCCGTCACGCCGCCAGCCGAAACGATTGAACCCGAGGACCAGCATGATGGACTTTGACAGCGAAGTCGATCTGCTGTTGAACGGTCTGCATGCGCCAGAACCCCAGCGCAGCGGTACCCTGGTGCGCTTGGTGGGCATGCGGCTGGAAACCCGTGGTCTGATGGCACCGCTGGGCGCGTGCTGTGAAGTCACCGGTCAATTCGGGCACAGCGTGCAGGCCGAGGTGGTGGGTTTCAATGACGAAACCCTGTACTTGCTGCCCTTCAACGAACCGCATGGCATTGGCCCGGGGGCCAAAGTCACCGTGATCAGCAACACAGCGCAGGTCCGTCTCGGACCTGAACTGCTGGGCCGCATCATCGACGGCAGCGGTGAACCGATCGACGGATTGCCTGCACCCGAATGCAAGGATGTGCTCAGCCTTCAGGGGCGTCCCATCAACCCGATGGAGCGCGGCCCCATCAATCAGATTCTGGATGTGGGGGTCAAGGCCATCAACGGCATGCTGACCATCGGCCGTGGCCAACGCTTGGGTCTGATCGCTGGCTCGGGTGTTGGCAAAAGCGTCTTGCTCGGCATGATGACCCGGTTCACCGAAGCCGATGTGGTCGTGATCGGTCTGATTGGCGAGCGCGGCCGCGAGGTGCAGGCCTTCATCCATGAATCGCTTGGCCCTGAGGGCCTGGCCAAATCGGTGCTGGTGGCTGCGCCCGCCAACGTCTCGCCCGTACTGCGCCTCAAGGCGACGCACATGACGCATGTGATCGCCGAATACTTTCGTGATCAGGGCAAAAACGTGCTGATGCTGGTGGACAGCCTCACCCGCGTGGCCCATGCCCAGCGCGAAATCGGCCTGGCCGTGGGCGAACCCCCTACCGCCAAAGGCTACCCACCGTCGGTGTTTGCTTTGCTGCCCAACCTGATCGAACGCGCAGGTGTTGGTCGGCACGGCCTGGGGTCCATCACGGCCATCTACACCGTGCTGGCCGAAGGCGACGACAGCAATGACCCCATTGTGGACATCGCCCGCGCATCGCTCGACGGGCAGGTCATGCTGTCACGCAAACTGGCCGATGCGGCCCACTACCCTGCCATCGACCTCAACGGCTCGATCTCTCGCGTGATGCAGAACCTGCTGGACCCGCAGGATCTCAAGATGGCCAACCGGTTCAGGCGGCTGTGGTCGCTGTACCAGCAAAACCAGGATCTGATCCAGGTGGGTGCTTATGAAACAGGCAGCAACCCGGAGCTGGACCAGGCCATCCGTTTGCGAGAGGCCATGGAAAACTTTTTGCGCCAGGACATGCACATCAGCCAGGACGCGCAGACCACGCGCCAGGGCATCCATAGCCTGATGCAGGTCTGAAATAGGAGCACACATGAAACCCCAATTGCGTGCATGCTGGCCCGTCCTGTCGGGCAAGGCCAAAGACAAAGTCGTTGAATGCCAGACCAGCATTGGTCAACTGTCCCAACGACTTGAAGATTTCAGGCGAAACCAGTTGCGCCTTCAAAAACTCTATGACGAATACCGTCAGCAAGAGATGGCAGGTGATCAAAACAGCCGGGGCATGCAAGCGGCCATGAACCAGCGCCAATTCATGAACCAGCTGCTGGGTCTGCAGGAAAAGCTGAACCATGAAATCCAGAACACCGAATCCATGCTGGCGCAACAGCGCAAGCAGTTGATCCAGGCCGAGCTCGAATTCCAGAAAATGCAGGCCTTGTCCGAACAAGACCAAAAGCATGTCCAGAAGGCGCTCGACAAGATCGAGCAGCGGCAAATGGACGATCTGGCGGTGGCCCGCTTCAACCTCCGGTCCGCTTGAGCTCAGGGCTGGGGCTCAACGCACGCAGTAAAAATGCAGATCCTGCCCCCGGACCTCATCCACCGACCGGATCGGCGATGGGTTGCGCAAGTCCGGCGCCAGCACTTTACCGCCGGCCAGCACCCATATGTCGTGCTTGAGGCTGACACCGCCACTCCAGTCGCCCAGCATCGAGAGTTGCTCGTACTCTTCGGCCGAGGGTAAACGCGCATTCATGGATACACATGCCCGCTCTGCATCAGCAGGTGTGGGGGCGTGGGTCACCGGACCCGCAGGGGTTCCGACCAGGGTCAGGCGCTTGCTGTTCAACAAGACGTCCGATGGGAAACGTGTGGTCTGAAAAGCGTTGAACATGCGGTTGGCCACCATGTGCGCCGCAGTTTCTGGCAAACCGGAGCCGCTGAAACTGAAGGTTTCACCGCTGCGCAGTTCCACATGCACAGTGAGCACGATGTCGCCACGGCAACCCGACGCAAAGGAATACGTGCCCCAGGCGACGCCGCTGACCCGTGAAAGCATGCGCACATCCAACGGTCCGCGTTGGCGTTGCTCACGCAAGTTGTTCAGAAGATCCAGGACCGAGCCGGGATTGAAAAAACCGATCTTGCGCACACGAGGTGCCGCCTCGCGCATCATCTGGTCCAAAGAAGACTTGATCGCGGCCTCCAGCGTCACATCCCAGCCAGGCCCTCCGGCGGCCAATGCCCGGTTTTTGGAGATCAAGCTGTCGATCACGACCAAGGGCACCAGCGCTTCCTCGGGTGTTGCCCCCAGAAAGACCAGTTCCTTGACCTGGGCACCCATCTCGCGCATCAACGAACTGCGGCTTCGACTGTAAGCGTCTTGGTATTGGCAAAGGTCTGCGCCCCGCACGAAGGGGATTGTCGGCCACAAGGCGGGCGCACTGCTTTGTGCTTGGGCGGACATGGCTGCAAACAAAGCCAGCAGAGTCAACGTTGTTTTCATGATCCGCGACAGCAAAGAATGTGAACTACCGACCAACATGCAAACTCTCCAGACAAAATTGCCAAGCCTCAGCGCTCAGTGCAGATTGACGCCATCGCCACCCCATCGATGGACCATCACGACAACAGTGTATTGAAGCACAACAAGCCTTTCTTGATGGAAGTCAAGCAACAGGCAGAAGTGACATTCCGTCCTGGGCACCCTCAGAAGGCGCATGGCTCCAAGGTTCGGAGATGGATTTGGAGTGTTTGACTGTTTCGAAAATCTATGAAAAGACATCGAAAAATCTAGGATGAACAGTACAGGCGCACCATACTAAAAAACCCAAAGAAAAAGCACCTAGAGTTTCCTCCAGGTGCTTGATTCTATTGGGTTTTATTTGGTGGGCGATACATGGATCGAACATGTGACCCCTGCAGTGTGAATGCAGTGCTCTACCGCTGAGCTAATCGCCCCTCACTGCATTGCAGCGAAGACCACAATTATGCCACAAAAATCAGGTCGTTTTCATGGGCTGATTTGTCGCCACACGGTTTTTCCGCCACTGGCCTTGTCCATTTGTGCCAAAACATCCTCGTGGGCGGCCATTTCCTGGGCATTGGCGGCCAGCACGGGCAGCACAAACTGGCTCAGGTCGCGGCTGACCACTGTGGTTTTCTCGCTGACGGCATCGACCGACTCCATGACCAAGGCCTCCTGGCCACGGGTCATGTTGATGTAGACATCGGCCAGCAACTCGGCGTCCAGCAAAGCGCCGTGCAAGGTGCGGCCGGAGTTGTCCACTTCGAGGCGGTCGCACAGCGCGTCCAGGCTGTTGCGCTTGCCCGGGAACATTTCCTTGGCCATGACCAGGGTGTCGATCACGCCTGACACGTGGTTTTTGAACGGTGGCTTGCCCACGCGCTCGAGCTCTTTGTTGAGAAAGCCGATGTCAAACGCCGCGTTGTGGATGATGACCTCGGCATCCTGCACATACGCCAGGATGTCATCGACCAATTGCGCAAACTTGGGCTTGTCGCGCAAGAACTCGTTGCTGATGCCGTGCACCTTGAGCGCGTCTTCGTGGCTGTCGCGCTCGGGGTTGATGTAAAAGTGCAGGTTGTTGCCCGTCAGCTTGCGGGCATACAGCTCCACGCAACCAATTTCGATGATTCGGTCACCCCCTTCGGCCGACAGGCCTGTGGTTTCCGTGTCCAGAACGATTTGACGCATGGCTTTTCGCTCCGCCTTTTCAGTGGTTTTCTTTGGCGTGGTTGATGGTGTAACGCGGGATCTCGATCACCAGATCCTCGCGGGCCACGATGGCCTGGCAGCTCAGGCGCGAATCGGGCTCCAGCCCCCAGGCCCGGTCGAGCAAGTCCTCCTCGGTTTCTTCCATCTCGTTGAGGCTGCGAAAGCCCTGGCGCACGATCACATGGCAGGTGGTGCAGGCGCAGCTCATGTCACAGGCGTGTTCGATGTTGATGTGGTTTTCGAGCAGGGCTTCGCAAATACTGGTGCCTGCGGCGGCCGTGATCTCGGCACCCTGCGGGCAAAGTTCAACGTGGGGAAGGATCTTGATGACGGGCATGGTGTGTGGGGTTCAGTGGTGTTTCACAGCGACTGGATGTTCTGCCCAGCCAGCGCTTTCTGGATGCTGTGGTTCATGCGTTCAGCCGCGAAAGCTTCCGTGCCTTTGGCCAGGGCTTGTGTGGCGTCTTCCAGGCGCTTGGCGTCCTGCTCGGTCTGAACCGACTGCTGCAAGGCCAACAGCAGCTGGTCAATGGCAGCACGCTGCTCGGCATCGAGCAAATGGCCGTCGGCGGCCAGCGCGCTGCGCGTGGCCAGCAGCATGCGGTCGGCGTCTACGCGGGCTTCAACCAGGGCACGCGCCTGCATGTCTTGCTGGGCCGTTGCAAAGCTGTCTTGCAGCATGGTGGCGATCTGCTCATCTGACAGTCCGTAGGACGGCTTGACGTCGATGCGCGCTTCCACGCCGCTGATCTGCTCCTTGGCGCTGACTTGCAGCAAGCCGTCGGCATCCACCGTGAACGTGACACGGATGCGCGCAGCGCCTGCGGCCATGGGCGGGATGCCCCGCAGCGTGAACCGCGCAAGACTCCGGCAGTCTTGCACCAAGTCGCGCTCGCCTTGCACCACATGCAGGGCCAGTGCGGTTTGGCCGTCCTGGTAGGTCGTGAAGTCCTGCGCCATGGCCGTGGGAATGGTCTGGTTGCGCGGCACAATGCGCTCAACCAAACCGCCCATGGTCTCGATGCCCAGCGACAGCGGGATCACGTCCAGCAGCAGCAAGTCCCCAGCCGAATCGTTGCCCGCCAATTGGTTGGCCTGGATGGCCGCGCCCAGCGCCACCACCTCGTCGGGGTTGAGGTTGTTCAAGGGTGCTTGCCCGAAAAAGTCGCCTACCGCGCGCTGCACTTGCGGCATGCGGGTCGAGCCGCCCACCATGACCACGCCCTGGACTTCGTCCTTGGACAGGCCCGCATCGCGCAGCGCCTTGCGCACCGCCGACAGACAGCGGGCCGTCAAGGCTTCGGTCACGCGCTCAAAGTCGCTGCGCCCGACCTGCACATTCAGGCTACCCGACGCCAGCTGCACGCTCAGCGTCGTGCTGTCGGCGTCCGTCAGCGCTTCTTTGGCGGTGCGTGCCGCCGCTTTCAAACGGGTTTTGTCTTCAGGCGTGTCGGCTTGCACGCCGCTGACCTGCGCCAGTGCCCAATCGGCCAGCGCCCGGTCATAGTCGTCACCACCCAGCGCAGAGTCGCCCCCCGTGGCCATGACTTCAAACACGCCCCGCGTCAGGCGCAAAACGGAAATATCGAAAGTCCCACCGCCGAGATCGAACACGGCGTAAATGCCTTCGCTCGCGTTGTCCAGGCCATAGGCAATGGCCGCCGCCGTGGGTTCGTTGATCAGCCGCAACACGTTCAGGCCAGCCAACTGGGCCGCATCCTTGGTGGCCTGGCGCTGGGCGTCGTCAAAGTAGGCGGGCACGGTGATGACCGCACCGTACAGGTCGTCGTTGAAGCTGTCTTCGGCCTGGTAACGCAAGGTGGCCAAGATCTCGGCACTCACTTCGACCGGGGACTTGGCACCCTGCACCGTCTGGATGGACAGCATCCCGGCTTGCTGGTCTACAAATTGGTAAGGCAATTTTTCAGGATGTGCAATGTCTTTGAGGCCACGCCCCATGAAGCGCTTGACCGAGGCGATGGTGTTGGCCGGGTCCTGCGCCGCATGGGCCTGGGCGTCCCAGCCGATCTGACGGCCCTGCCCTGGCAGGTAGCGGACCACCGAAGGCAAGATCACTCGGCCCTGGCCGTCGGGCAGGCATTCGGCCACGCCATGGCGCACTGCCGCGACCAGCGAATGGGTCGTGCCCAGGTCAATGCCAACGGCGATGCGCCGCTGGTGCGGGTCAGGCGACTGCCCGGGTTCAGAAATCTGCAATAGCGCCATGGTTCACAAACAAAAAGCGTCCTCTTGAAGGACGCGGTCAGGCCGACAACTTGTCGAGTTTAGCGTCCACCTCGTGGGCAAAACGCTCGATGAACATCAGCGCCCTCACCTGCGCCACAGCCGCGTGCGGGTCGCGCTCGACATCGAGCAACTGGCCCAGCGACTGCTGCACGCGCTTGCGCTGCGCCGCCACCTCGTCAGCCAGTGCCTCCAGTGCGCTCACCTGGTCGGTGTCTTCGAGCGCTTCGCGCCAGGCCATTTGCTGCATCAAAAATGCGGCAGGCATGGCCGTGTTGTTTTCGGCCTGTACGGCTGCGCCTTGCAGCTCGCACAGGTAAGCGGCGCGTTTGAGCGGGTCTTTCAGGCGCTGGTGGGCTTCGTTGATGCGCACCGACCACTGCATGGCCACGCGCTGGGCGGCAGCGCCTTCGGCCGCAAAACGATCGGGGTGTGCTTCGCGCTGCAGGGCTTTCCAGCGGTCATCGAGCTGCGCCCGGTCCTGCGCAAACTGCTGCGGGAGTTCAAACAGCTCGAAATCGTTGGCCTGGAGGGAAATCACGCGATCGGCTGCTCAGACGCGGAACGACTCACCACAACCGCAGCGGTCACGTTCGTTCGGGTTGTTGAAGCGAAAGCCCTCGTTCAGACCCTCGCGCACAAAGTCCAGCTCGGTGCCGTCGATGTAGGCCAGGCTTTTGGGGTCCACCAGCACTTTCACGCCATGGCCTTCAAAGATCACGTCTTCGGGCTCGGCTTCGTCCACGTATTCAAGCTTGTAGGCCAAGCCCGAGCACCCCGTGGTCTTGACGCCCAGGCGCACGCCCAGACCCTTGCCCCGTTTGGACAGGTAGCGGTTCACGTGCCGGGCTGCGGCTTCACTGACGGTGATGGCCATGGTTCGCCTTACTGCGCGTGCTTTTTCTTGTAGTCATCGACCGCGGCCTTGATGGCATCTTCGGCCAGGATGGAGCAGTGGATCTTGACAGGTGGCAATGCCAGCTCTTCGGCGATCTCGCTGTTCTTCAAAGCCGCCGCTTCGTCGAGCGTCTTGCCTTTGACCCACTCGGTCACGAGCGAGCTGGACGCGATGGCCGAGCCGCAACCGTAGGTCTTGAAGCGCGCGTCTTCGATCACGCCCGTCTGAGGATTGACTTTGATCTGCAGCTTCATCACGTCGCCGCAAGCGGGCGCGCCGACCATGCCGGTGCCCACATCCTCGTCACCCTTGTCAAAGGAGCCGACATTGCGGGGGTTTTCGTAGTGGTCAACCACTTTTTCAGAATAAGCCATGGTGTTTCTCCGGATTCAGTTCAGTGGGCGGCCCACTGGATGGTGCTCAGATCGATGCCGTCTTTGTACATTTCCCACAGGGGGCTCAGGTCGCGCAGCTTGGTGACGTTCTCGCGAATGGTGGCGATTGCTTCATCGATTTCGGCTTCGGTGGTCCAGCGGCCAATGGTCATGCGCAGGCTGCTGTGGGCCAGCTCGTCACTGCGGCCCAAAGCACGCAACACATAGCTGGGCTCCAGGCTGGCCGAGGTGCAGGCCGAACCCGACGACACCGCCAGACCCTTGATACCCATGATCAGCGACTCGCCTTCAACAAAGTTGAAGCTCATGTTGATGTTGTGCGGCACGCGCTGGGTGGCATGGCCGTTCAAGAACACCTGCTCCATGTCCTTGAGGCCATTGACCAGGCGATCGTGCAAGGCACGGGCCTTGGCGTTGTCCTGAGCCATTTCAAGCCGGGCAATGCGGAATGCTTCACCCATGCCCACGCACTGGTGGGTGGGCAAGGTGCCCGAGCGCATGCCACGCTCATGGCCGCCGCCGTGCATCTGCGCCTCCAGGCGAATGCGGGGCTTGCGGCGCACATACAAAGCGCCAATGCCCTTGGGGCCATAGGTCTTGTGCGAGGCCAGACTCATGAGGTCCACGGGCAGTGTGGCCAGATCGATGGCAACTTTGCCCGTGGCTTGCGCGGCGTCCACATGGAACACGATGCCTTTTTCACGGCACAACGCGCCGATGCCAGGGATGTCCTGGATCACGCCGATTTCGTTGTTCACGAACATGACGCTGATGAGGATGGTGTCGGGCCGGATCGCCGCCTTGAGCGCGTCCATGCTCAGCAAGCCGTCGTCTTGCACGTCAAGGTAGGTGACGTCAAAGCCCTGGCGCTCCAGCTCGCGCATGGTGTCGAGCACAGCCTTGTGCTCGGTCTTGACAGTGATCAGGTGCTTGCCGCGCGACTTGTAGAACTGCGCTGCGCCCTTGATGGCCAGGTTGTTGGACTCGGTCGCGCCGCTGGTCCAGACAATTTCACGCGGGTCGGCGCCAATCAGGTCGGCCACGTCCTTGCGGGCTTTTTCCACCGCCTCTTCGGCCTCCCAGCCCCAGGCATGGCTGCGCGAAGCCGGGTTGCCAAAATGCTCGCGCAACCAGGGGATCATGGCGTCAACCACACGCGGGTCGCACGGCGTGGTGGCGCCGTAGTCCATGTAAATCGGGAAATGAGGTGTGCTGTCCATGGCGTACTTCTTCTAGAGGATCAGGATTTGGCAAAAACGTTGCCGAGCTCAAACACGGAATTGGGACCGGTGATGCGGATCGGCTTGACCACGGGCACCGAAGAAATGGCCCGCTTGATGGCGGGTTTGTTCTCAACGACCAGCCCGCTGGAGAGCTGGTCGTCCACCAGCTTTTGCAAGGAAACGGAATCCAAGAATTCGACCATCTTGGCATTCAGCGATGCCCAAAGGTCGTGCGTCATGCAGCGGCTGTCGCCGCCGTGGCAGTTTTCCTTGCCTCCGCAGTGGGTGGCGTCGATAGGTTCATCCACCGACAAGATGATGTCGGCCACCGTGATGTCGTCGGCCTTGCGGCCCAGGCTGTAGCCGCCGCCGGGTCCGCGGGTGGACTCCACCAGGTTGTGGCGACGCAGTTTGCCGAACAGTTGCTCCAGGTAGGACAGAGAGATCTGCTGGCGCTGGCTGATCGCAGCCAGGGTCACGGGACCGGATTGCTGGCGCAAGGCCAGATCGATCATGGCGGTCACGGCAAAACGGCCTTTGGTGGTCAAACGCATGGCGAGCTCCTGAAGTTGGGCTGAACCTCGTGTCGGCCCGGAAATGCCCCGGGTTCCCGACTAAAGGACTCAAGTATAGCCGAATCCCGATTAAATCGCTCGGGTTACTGAACTGATCAGTCTATTTTTCCACCGACCGCACTGCGGCGGCCAGAATCAAGCCCGCACCAAGGGCACCACGTTGTCACCCCCCGCTGCACCAAAGGCCTGCTCCTTGAGGATGCCCAGCTGGTCGCGCACCTGTGCGGCTTTCTCGAACTCCAGGTTACGGGCGTGCTCCATCATCTGTTTTTCGAGCAACTTGATGGCCTTGGCAATGTCCTTCTCGCTCATGTCTTCGACCTTGGCGCGCTGCAACGCAGCCTGTTCCAGGCGCGCCGCTTCCTGTCCCGACTTCTCGCTGTAGACCCCATCGATGAGGTCGCGCACCTTCTTGACGATGCTCTTGGGCGTGATGCCATGCTCTTCGTTGAAAGCGATCTGCTTGGCCCGGCGCCGCTCGGTCTCGCCCATGGCTTTTTTCATGGACTCGGTGATGCGGTCGGCGTACAAGATCGCCTTGCCGTTCAGGTTACGCGCTGCCCGACCGATGGTCTGGATCAAGCTGCGCTCGGCGCGCAAAAAGCCTTCCTTGTCCGCGTCCAGGATGGCCACCAGCGACACCTCGGGGATGTCGATGCCCTCGCGCAGCAGGTTGATGCCCACCAGCACGTCGAAGGCACCCAGGCGCAGGTCACGCAAAATTTCCACGCGTTCCACCGTGTCCACATCGCTGTGCAGGTAGCGCACCTTGACGCCGTTGTCGCTCAGGTAGTCGGTCAGCTGCTCGGCCATGCGCTTGGTGAGCGTGGTGATCAGCACGCGCTCGTTCTGGTCCACGCGGATGCGGATTTCCTGCAGCACATCGTCCACCTGGTGTGTGGCGGGGCGCACCTCCACCAGCGGGTCCACCAGGCCGGTGGGCCGCACCACCTGCTCCACCACCTGGCCAGCGTGGGTCTTTTCGTAATCGGCCGGTGTGGCCGAAACAAAGATGCACTGGCGCATGCGCTGCTCGAATTCCTCGAACTTGAGGGGGCGGTTGTCCAGCGCACTGGGCAGCCGAAAGCCGTACTCCACCAGCGTGGTCTTGCGCGCCTTGTCGCCGTTGTACATGGCGTTGAGCTGACCAATCATCTGGTGGCTCTCGTCCAGGAACATGATGGCGTCCGCTGGCATGTAGTCGGTCAGCGTGCTGGGCGGCTCGCCGGGCGCGGCACCCGACAAATGCCGGGTGTAGTTTTCAATGCCCTTGCAGTGCCCCACTTCGGACAGCATTTCCAGGTCAAACCGGGTGCGCTGCTCCAGGCGCTGGGCTTCGACCAGCTTGCCCATGCCCACCAGCTCTTTGAGGCGCTGGTCCAGCTCCAGCTTGATGGTCTCCACCGCCGCCAACACCTTGTCGCGGGGCGTCACGTAGTGGCTCGACGGGTAAACGGTGAAGCGTGGGATCTTCTGGCGGATGCGGCCTGTGAGCGGATCGAACAGTTGCAGGCTTTCAATCTCGTCGTCGAACAGCTCGATGCGGATCGCCAGCTCCGAGTGTTCCGCCGGGAACACATCGATGGTGTCGCCGCGCACCCGGAACTTGCCCCGACTGAAATCCTGGTCGTTGCGCTGGTACTGCATGCGGATCAGCTGGGCGATCACATCACGCTGACCCAGTTTGTCCCCCACCCGCAGCGTCATGATCATGCGGTGGTAGCTCTCAGGGTTGCCAATGCCGTAGATGGCCGACACCGTGGCCACAATCACCACATCGCGCCGCTCCATGATGCTTTTGGTGCAAGACAGGCGCATCTGCTCGATGTGCTCGTTGATCGCGCTGTCCTTTTCGATGAACAGGTCACGCTGCGGCACATAGGCCTCGGGCTGGTAATAGTCGTAATAGCTGACGAAATACTCGACCGCGTTCTTCGGAAAGAACTCGCGGAACTCGGAATACAGCTGCGCAGCCAAAGTCTTGTTGGGCGCAAACACGATGGCCGGGCGGCCCAGCTGGGCAATGACATTGGCCATGGTGAAGGTCTTGCCCGAGCCGGTCACGCCCAGCAGGGTCTGGAACACCTCGCCGTCCTGCACCCCCTCGACCAGCTGAGCAATCGCCGTGGGCTGGTCACCTGCAGGCGGGTAGGGCTGAAACAGCTCGAAGGGCGAGCCAGCGTAGCTGACAAATTGGCCTGCGGCAGGGGCAGAAGAAACTTCGGTGAGCTCGGTCATCGGTAGGGCCCTACAGGCCGTTAAAATCAGGGACAACCCGAAAGCCTAACCGAGGATCGGGATTCCTGCCACCACTGAACCATTCCCAAGGACTTTTCATGTCTCTGTTTTCTGCTGTCGAAATGGCCCCCCGCGACCCGATCCTGGGTCTGAACGAGCAATACAACGCCGACACCAACCCCAACAAGGTGAACCTGGGCGTGGGCGTGTACTTCGACGACAACGGCAAACTGCCCCTGCTGCAATGCGTGCAGGCCGCCGAAAAAACCATGATGTCCACCCCCACAGCGCGTGGCTACCTGCCCATCGACGGCATCGTGGCCTATGACAACGCCGTCAAGGCGCTGGTGTTTGGTGCCGATTCCGACGTGGTCCAGTCCGGCCGCGTCTCCACCGTGCAAGCCATTGGCGGCACGGGGGGCCTGAAGATCGGTGCCGACTTCCTGAAGAAAGTCAGCCCCAACGCCAAGGTGCTGATCTCCGACCCCAGCTGGGAAAACCACCGCGCCATTTTTGTGAACGCCGGTTTCGAGGTCGACACCTACGCCTATTACGACGCGGACAAGCGCGGCGTGAACTTCGATGGCATGCTGGCCAGCCTGAACGCGGCGGCCCCCGGCACCATCGTCGTGCTGCACGCCTGCTGCCACAACCCGACCGGCTACGACATCACCGATGCCCAATGGGACCAGGTGATTGCTGTCGTCAAGGCCAAGGGCCTCACGGCTTTCCTGGACATGGCCTACCAGGGCTTTGGCCACGGCATTGCCGAAGACGGCGCCGTGATCGGCAAGTTCGTGGCCGCCGGCCTGAACATCTTCGTGTCCACGTCTTTTTCCAAGAGCTTCAGCCTGTACGGTGAGCGCGTGGGCGCCCTGTCGGTGGTGGCCTCTGACAAAGAAGAAGCCGCCCGCGTGCTCTCTCAGCTCAAGATCGCCATCCGCACCAACTACTCCAACCCACCCATCCACGGTGGCGCGGTGGTGGCTGCCGTGTTGAACAACCCAGAGTTGCGCGCCCAGTGGGAGCAGGAACTGGCTGAAATGCGCGTGCGCATCAAAGCCATGCGCCAGAAGCTGGTCGACGGCCTCAAAGCCGCTGGCGTCCAACAAGACATGGGCTTCATCACCAGCCAGATTGGCATGTTCAGCTACTCCGGTCTGACCAAAGACCAGATGGTGCGCCTGCGCAGCGAATTTGGCGTGTACGGCACAGACACTGGCCGCATGTGCGTGGCCGCGCTCAACAGCAAAAACATCGACTACGTCTGCCAGGCCATTGCCAAAGTGGTGTGATTCAATTTACCACGATATGAAATTAACCGCCTCTGGGCGGTTTATTTTTGGTGAGTCGTCATCATGACCTTTGATTAGGGTCAACACTCCATTTTTTTGATCCCCCCGTCCTGTAATATTGCTGCACCGCACCATTGCCTAGGGAAACACACCATGCTTTACCAGATCTACGAAACACAACGCTCGATCATGGAGCCCTTCTCCGACCTGGCACAGGCCGCCTCCAAGCTGTACAGCAACCCGCTCAATCCAATGGCCCAGACGCCTTTGGCCCAGCGCGTATCGGCCGGTTATTCCCTGGTGCACCGTCTTGGCAAGGACTATGTCAAGCCCGAGTTCGGGATCCGCACGGTCAAGGTTCGCGGCACAGACGTTGCCATCCATGAGCGCGTGGAGATCGACAAACCCTTCTGCGAGTTGCGTCGTTTCAAGCGTTTTTCGGACGATCCCGCCACGCTCAACCTGCTCAAGAGCCAGCCACCGGTGCTGATCGTGGCCCCCTTGTCGGGCCACTACGCCACCCTGCTGCGCGACACGGTCAAGACCATGCTGCAGGACCACAAGGTCTACATCACCGACTGGAAGAACGCCCGTCTGGTGCCCTTGTCCGACGGTGAGTTCCACCTCGATGACTACGTCAATTACGTGCAGGAATTCATCCGCCACCTGCAATCGATCTATGGCAACTGCCATGTGATGAGCGTGTGCCAGCCCACGGTGCCTGTGTTGGCTGCCGTCTCGCTGATGGCCAGCCGTGGCGAGAAAACCCCGCTGACCATGACCATGATGGGCGGCCCCATCGACGCCCGTCGATCGCCGACCGCGGTCAACAACCTGGCGACCAACAAGAGCTTCGAGTGGTTCGAGAACAACGTGATCTACCGCGTGCCACCGAACTTCCCGGGCGCGGGTCGCCGTGTGTATCCCGGCTTTCTGCAGCACACCGGTTTTGTGGCCATGAACCCCGACCGCCACGCCACCAGCCACTACGATTACTTCAAGGACCTGATCAAGGGTGACGACGCCAGCGCCGAAGCCCACCGCAAGTTCTACGACGAGTACAACGCCGTGCTGGACATGGACGCCGACTACTACCTGGAAACCATCCAGACCGTGTTCCAGGACTTCAAGCTGGTGAATGGCACCTGGGACGTCAAAGGCGTGGATGGCCGTGTGGAGCGCGTCAAGCCCCAAGACATCCAAAAGACCGCCTTGCTCACCGTCGAAGGCGAGCTGGACGACATCTCCGGATCCGGCCAAACACGCGCGGCGCAAGACCTGTGCAGCAGCATCCCCAAAGACCAGCGCACCCACCTGGAAGTGGAAGGCGCAGGCCACTACGGCATCTTCAGTGGCCGCCGCTGGCGCGAAATGGTTTACCCACAAGTGGTGAAATTCATCAAGGCCCATGCGCAATCGGCCGGTGCGGCCACGCAACCAGCAACCAGCAAACCCATTGCCAAACCCACTGCCAAAGCTGCCACCAAAGCGGCGGCCAAGGCCCCGGCCAAAACGGCCAGCAAAGCTGCGCCCGCCAAGGCCAGCAAGCCTGCGGTGAAAACCCAATGGGCTGCGCCCAAAAAACAAGCCTGAGGTCCATGCCCCAAACTCCCCAAAACGCGCCTGCTCTGCAGGCGCTTTTTTTGGCCATCGACGCGGCCTTGCCGCAAACGCAGTGCACCCGCTGCGGCTACCCCGATTGCGCAGGCTACGCGCAGGCCATTGCCTGCGGACAAGCCCCCATCAACCAATGCCCACCCGGCGGCCAGGAAGGCATTGAGCGCCTGGCCCGCATCACTGGCCAGACCGCCCTGCCCCTGAATGCCGAACATGGCAGCGAAGGCCCGCGCCATGTGGCCGTGATTGACGAAGCCTGGTGCATTGGCTGCACCCTGTGCATCAAAGCCTGCCCAACCGATGCCATTGTGGGGGCCAACAAATTGATGCACACCGTGATCGAGCCCTGGTGCACGGGCTGCGAACTGTGCATTCCCGTTTGCCCGGTGGACTGCATCCAGCTCGACAACGTGACGGACACACGCACCGGCTGGGCCGCCTGGTCAGTCAAAGAAGCCCAGACAGCCCGACAACGCTACGGGTCTCGCCAGATGCGGCTGGTGCGCGAGCAGCAAGCCCACGAGGCCCGCCTGCAAACCGAAGCGCAAATGAAACTGGCCGATCTGGCCGCTCACACCAAAATGCCACAAGGCCCCGGTGCCGAAGCCGAGATGGACCGCAAACGCGCCATCATCGAAGCGGCACTGGCCAAAGCAAAAGCCCGCCAGACCGGAGCCTGACGGGCTTTGAGGCGATCACAAAGATCGAGCGGACTCAGGCCGGTTGCGCCGCCAAAGCGGCAAAGGCTTTGACCACTTCGGCCGGTGCCTGAACCAACTCAATCAACACGCCCTCGCCACCAATCGGGAACTCTTCGTTCGCCTTGGGGTGCAAAAACGTGATGTCAAAACCGGCAGCGCCCTTGCGGATGCCCCCTGGCGCAAAACGCACGCCCTGCGAAGTGAGCCACTCCACGGCCACGGGCAGGTTGTCGATCCACAGGCCGATGTGGTTGAGTGGCGTGGTGTGCACGGCAGGCTTTTTCTCGGGGTCCAGCGGCTGCATCAAATCGACCTCGACCTTGAACGGGCCGGTGCCGATCGCACAGATGTCTTCGTCCACGTTCTCGCGTTCGCTTTTGAAGGTGCCGGTCACTTCCAGGCCGAACATATCAACCCAGAGTTTTTGCAGGCGGCCCTTGTCAGGCCCGCCGATGGCGATCTGCTGGATGCCCAAAACCTTGAATGGCCGTGTCATTTATTCGAACTCCACGATCATCTGGTCCACCGTCAGCGATTCGCCCTTGGCCGCGACCACTTTCTTGACCACACCGTCTTGCGCGGCAAAGAGCACGTTTTCCATTTTCATGGCCTCGATCACGGCCACACGCTCGCCGGCCTGCACCTTCTGGCCAGGCTGCACAGACACCTCGACCAGGAGGCCAGGCATGGGCGAAATCACATAGCGGCTCAAATCAGGCGGTGCCTTGAACGGCATGAGCTTGTGCAGCTCGGCCATGCGGGGCGACATGACCAGCGCTTCGATGCGGGTGCCGTTGTGCTGCACTTGCAGGGCCAAGGGGTTTTTGACGGTGCCGCGTTCGACCTGCGCGGTGAAAGGCTGGCCGTTGCAAGTGCCTTCGATGCGGATATCGTTCAGGCGTGAATTGCTTTCGATCGCGTAGGTTTTGCCGTCCACGGTGATCTGCGCCACACCGGACTTGCCCACGAACTCGTCCACGTGCACTTGCACATAGCGGTTGTTGCCGCCCTGACCCAATTCGACCACGGTGTAGTCCTGGCCGACCTTGACGTCGTAACCGGGCAACTGGCCGCTCAGGTTGGCAGCGCGTTCACGCGACTTGCGGCGCACAAAGGCGGCCAATGCAGCCAGGAAGTCGTGGTCCTCGTGTGGCACATCTTCGGCGCGGAAGCCGTGGGCATAGTGCTCAGCGATGAAGCCGGTGTTGAACTGGCCTGTCACGAACTTGGGATGCGCCAGCAAAGCGGCCTGGAACGGGATGTTGGAGCTGATGCCACGGATCACAAAACCGTTCAAGGCTTCACGCATCTTGGCAATCGCTTCATTGCGGTCCTTGCCGTGCACGATGAGCTTGGCGATCATCGAGTCATAGAACATCGGGATCTCGCCGCCGTCCTGCACACCGGTATCCACACGCACGCCCTGCAAGGCGCTGGTGTTGCCCTGGAACATGCTCTGCTTGGGTGTCTGGAAACGCACCAGGCGGCCTGTCGATGGCAAGAAATTGCGGAAAGGGTCTTCGGCGTTGATGCGGCACTCGATGGCCCAGCCATCGCGCTTGACATCGGCTTGTGTGAACGCCAGTTTCTCGCCAGCGGCCACACGGATCATCTGCTCGACCAGGTCGAGGCCAGTGATGCACTCGGTCACCGGGTGCTCCACCTGCAGACGGGTGTTCATTTCGAGGAAGTAGAAATCCTGGTCTTTGCCGACCACAAATTCCACCGTACCCGCAGACTGGTATTTCACGGCTTTGGCCAAGGCCACCGCCTGCTCGCCCATGGCTTTGCGGGTGGCATCCGAGATGAAAGGCGACGGTGCCTCCTCAATCACTTTTTGGTGACGGCGCTGGATCGAGCACTCGCGCTCGTTCAGGTACACCACGTTGCCGTGGCTGTCGCCCAAGATTTGAATCTCAATGTGGCGAGGCTCCAGCACGTATTTTTCGATGAACACGCGGTCATCGCCAAAGCTGTTGCGCGCCTCGTTGCGGCAAGAGGTGAAGCCTTCAAAAGCTTCCTTGTCATTGAAGGCGACACGCAGGCCCTTGCCGCCGCCACCGGCCGAAGCCTTGATCATGACGGGGTAGCCAATGCCCTTGGCGATCTCGACCGCTTGCTCGGCGGTGTCAATGGCGTCGTTGTAGCCGGGGATGGTGTTGACCTTGGCTTCGTTGGCCAGTTTTTTGGAGGCGATCTTGTCGCCCATCGCTGCGATGGAGTGGGCCTTGGGGCCGATGAAGGCAATGCCTTCTTCTTCGCAGCGCTTGGCGAAGTCGGTGTTCTCGCTCAAGAAACCATAGCCAGGGTGGATCGCCTGCGCGCCCGTGGCTTTGGCCGCCGCGATGATTTTTTCAGCCACCAGATACGACTCACGCGAAGGCGCGGGGCCAAGCAACACGGCTTCGTCGGCCAACTGCACATGGCGTGCTTCTTTGTCGGCCTCAGAGTAAACAGCCACGGTTTGGATGCCCATTTTGTGGGCGGTGGCGATGACACGGCAGGCGATTTCGCCGCGGTTGGCAATCAGAATTTTGGTAAACATTTTGTTCTTCTCCTTGGCAATCACAGTGGAATGTTCCCGTGCTTGCGCCATGGGTTTTCAATCTTCTTGTCTTTGAGCATGACCAGCGAGCGGGCAATGCGCTTGCGGGTTTCGTGGGGCTGGATGACATCGTCGATGAAGCCACGCGCACCGGCCACAAAGGGGTTGGCAAAGCGGGCTTTGTATTCAGCTTCCTTGGCGGCCAGTTTTTCGGGGTCACCCTTGTCTTCGCGGAAGATGATTTCCACCGCGCCCTTGGCCCCCATCACCGCGATTTCGGCGTTGGGCCAGGAGAAATTCACGTCACCGCGCAGGTGCTTGGAGGCCATCACGTCGTACGCGCCGCCGTAGGCCTTGCGGGTGATGACGGTGATTTTGGGCACCGTGCACTCGGCGTACGCGTAAAGCAGTTTGGCACCGTGCTTGATGATGCCGCCAAACTCCTGGCTGGTGCCGGGCATGAAACCGGGCACGTCGACGAAAGTGATGACGGGGATGTTGAACGCGTCGCAGAAACGCACAAAGCGGGCCGCCTTGATGGAGCTCTTGATGTCCAGGCAACCGGCCAGCACCAGCGGCTGATTCGCCACGATGCCCACAGTCTGACCGTCCATGCGGGCAAAACCGATCAGGATGTTCTTGGCATAGTCGGGTTGCAGTTCGAAGAAGTCACCATCGTCCACGGTCTTAACGATGAGCTCCTTCATGTCATAGGCCTTGTTGGGGTTATCGGGCACCAAGGTGTCCAAGCTCATGTCCATGCGGTCGGTCGGATCACCGCTCTTGCGCACGGGCGCCTTTTCGCGGTTGTTGAGCGGCAAGTAGTTGTACAGGCGGCGCAGCATGAGCAGCGCTTCCACATCGTTTTCAAAGGCCATGTCGGCCACACCGCTCTTGGTGGTATGGGTCACGGCACCGCCGAGCTCTTCGGCGGTCACTTCTTCGTGGGTCACGGTCTTGACCACGTCAGGACCCGTCACGAACATGTAAGACGTGTCTTTCACCATGAAAATGAAGTCGGTGAGCGCTGGCGAGTACACAGCACCACCAGCCGAGGGGCCCATGATCATGCTGATCTGGGGCACCACACCGCTGGCCATGACGTTGCGCTGGAACACTTCAGCGTAGCCGCCCAAAGACGCCACGCCTTCCTGGATGCGGGCGCCGCCCGAATCGTTCAGGCCAATCACGGGCGCGCCGACCTTCATGGCCTGGTCCATGATCTTGCAGATCTTTTCAGCATGTGTTTCGGACAGGGCACCACCATAAACGGTGAAGTCCTGGCTGAACACGAAGACCAAGCGGCCGTTGATCATGCCGTAGCCGGTGACCACGCCGTCGCCGGGGATCTTGTTGGCTTCCATGCCGAAGTCGGTGCAACGGTGTTCGACGAACATGTCCCACTCTTCGAAAGTGCCTTCGTCCAGCAAGACTTCGATGCGCTCACGGGCCGTGAGCTTGCCTTTGACGTGCTGCGCATCAATGCGCTTTTGCCCGCCACCCAAGCGGGCCGCAGCGCGCTTTTTTTCCAGTTGTTCGATGATGTCTTGCATGGTTGCTCTCTCTTTTCTCCAGGAAGATTCCAGATTCAACTCTGCGCCTGGTAGGCGCTGAGCAGTTGACGGGCAGCGGTCGATGCAGCCAGCTGGCCCGCCGCGACTTGTTGACTCAGTTGGGGCAGCAGCGTTTGCACACGCGGCTGCGCCCGGAAATTTTGTTTCAGACCGGCGTCGATGCGTTCCCACATCCACGACAGGGCTTGTTGTTGACGACGCATGCCAAAGCGCCCGTTTTTGTGCTGAATGGCCTTGAACTCGCTCACGGCCGCCCAGAAACTGTCCACACCTTGATTCAGCAAAGCACTGATCTGCACCACCTTGGGGTGCCAAACGCTCTCGTCGCCGTGCATGTGGCCTGAGGAGGCGTGCATGCCCAGCAATTGCAGGGCGCTGGTGATCTGCAGCTGCGCGCGGGTCGCAGCGATGGCGTCGATGTCAGCCTTGTTGATGACCACCAGATCGGCAATCTCCATCACGCCTTTTTTGATGGCCTGCAGATCGTCGCCCGCATTGGGCAGTTGCAACAGCACAAACATGTCGCTCATGTTGGCCACCGCCGTCTCGCTCTGGCCCACACCCACGGTCTCGACGATGACCACGTCGTAGCCTGCGGCCTCGCACACCAGCATGGCTTCGCGGGTTTTTTCGGCCACACCGCCCAGCGTGCCGCTGCTGGGGCTGGGCCGGATGTAGGCCTGCGGGTGCACACTCAAATGCTCCATGCGCGTCTTGTCGCCCAGAATCGACCCGCCCGACACAGTGCTGGAGGGATCGACCGCCAGCACCGCCACGCGATGGCCCTGCCCAATCAGGTACAGGCCCAGCGCCTCGATGAAAGTGGACTTGCCCACACCCGGCACACCGCTGATGCCCAAGCGAAACGAGTTGCCCGTGTGCGGCAGCATGGCTGTGAGCAGTTCGTCGGCTTGCGCCCGGTGGTCGGCGCGGGTGGATTCGAGCAACGTGATCGCCTTGGCCATGGCGCGGCGCTGCACAGGCGCGGAGCCCTGCAGTAAACCTGGCAACAACTGATCAGGCGTCACACCGTTGTCCTGACGGGGGAGATCAGGCCACGGCCTTCTTGATCTGCTCCAGCACATCCTTGGCGCTGGCGGGGATCGGTGTACCGGGGCCGTAGATGCCTTTGACGCCTGCGTCGTACAGCATTTCATAGTCCTGACGCGGGATGACGCCACCCACGAACACGATGATGTCGTCAGCGCCCTGCTTCTTGAGCTCGGCAATGATGGCAGGCACCAAGGTCTTGTGACCGGCAGCCAGGGTGGAGACGCCTACAGCGTGCACGTCGTTTTCAATCGCCTGGCGGGCGCACTCTTCTGGCGTCTGGAACAGTGGGCCCATGTCCACATCAAAGCCCAGGTCGGCGTAGGCGGTGGCGACCACTTTGGCACCCCTGTCGTGACCGTCCTGACCCAGCTTGGCGATCATCACGCGGGGGCGACGGCCGTGCTGGTCAGCGAATGCGGCGATTTCTTTTTGCAGTTGTTCCCAGCCTTCGGCGGAATCGTAAGCGGCAGCGTACACACCGGTCACCTTTTGTGTGTCAGCGCGGTGGCGGCCGTAAGCCTTTTCCAGCGCGTCGGAAACTTCGCCCACAGTGGCCCGCAGGCGGATGGCTTTGATCGAGAGATCCAACAGGTTGCCCTGGCCGGATTCGGCCGCAGCGGTCAATGCGTCCAGCGCGGCCTGTACGGCGGCGCTGTCGCGGCTGGCGCGGATTTTTTTGAGTCGTTCGATCTGGCCGTCGCGCACCTTGACGTTGTCGATGGCCAGAATCTCGACCGGGTCCTCTTTCGCCAGCTTGTACTTGTTGACGCCCACGATGACGTCTTTACCGGAGTCAATGCGGGCCTGCTTTTCAGCAGCAGCGGCTTCGATCTTGAGCTTGGCCCAGCCGCTGTCCACGGCTTTGGTCATGCCGCCCATGGCTTCGACTTCTTCGATGATGGCCCAGGCCTTGTCGGCCATCTCTTGCGTCAGGCTCTCCATCATGTAGGAACCGGCCCAGGGGTCGATCACGTTGGTGATGTGGGTCTCTTCCTGGATGATCAGCTGGGTGTTGCGGGCTATGCGTGAGCTGAATTCGGTGGGCAGCGCAATCGCTTCGTCCAGCGAGTTGGTGTGCAGCGACTGCGTGCCGCCGAACACGGCCGCCATGGCCTCAATCGTCGTGCGCACCACGTTGTTGTAAGGGTCTTGCTCGGTAAGCGACCAGCCCGAGGTCTGGCTGTGCGTGCGCAGCATGAGGCTCTTGGGGTTCTTGGCGTCAAAGCCCTTCATGATGCGGCACCACAGCAGGCGCGCCGCACGCATCTTGGCGATCTCCAGGTAGAAGTTCATACCCACCGCCCAGAAGAAGGACAGGCGACCCGCAAAATCGTCCACGTCCATGCCTTTGGCAATGGCGGTCTTCACGTATTCCTTGCCGTCGGCCAGGGTGAAGGCCATCTCCAGCGCCTGGTTGGCCCCGGCTTCTTGCATGTGGTAGCCCGAGATCGAGATCGAGTTGAACTTGGGCATGTTCTTGGCCGTGTACTCGATGATGTCGCCGATGATCTTCATCGACGGCTCGGGCGGGTAGATGTAGGTGTTGCGCACCATGAACTCTTTCAGAATGTCGTTCTGAATCGTTCCGGAGAGTTTGTCCTGGCTCACGCCCTGCTCCTCAGCGGCCACCACATAGCCCGCCAGCACCGGCAGCACGGCACCGTTCATGGTCATCGACACGCTGACCCTGTCCAGCGGGATCTCGTTGAACAGGATCTTCATGTCCTCGACCGAGTCGATCGCCACACCGGCCTTGCCCACATCGCCTTCGACACGGGGATGGTCAGAGTCGTAGCCCCGGTGCGTGGCCAGATCGAACGCGACCGACACGCCCTGCCCGCCTGCGGCCAAAGCCTTGCGATAAAACGCGTTGGACTCTTCAGCCGTGGAGAAACCGGCGTACTGACGGATCGTCCAGGGGCGCACCGCGTACATGGTGGCCTGCGGCCCGCGCAAAAAGGGCTCAAAGCCGGGCAGCGTGTTGGCGTAAGGCAAGTTGGCCGTGTCCTCGGCGGTGTACAGCGGCTTGACGATGATGCCATCGGGGGTCTTCCAGTTCAGGGCCGACACATCGCCGCCAGGGGCGGATTTGGTTGCTGCTTTTTGCCAGGCTTCCAAGTTGGAAGCATTGAATTCAAAGGATTTGGACGACATGGCTCACCGCTTTCGAGACAAAAATTGCTGTCGCTGATTTTGGCAGCCCATGGCTGCCTACCGGCTTACAAGCATTGTGATTCATAATTATTGATGCAAAATATTTTAACCGGCTTACAATCCGGCATCTGAAATGTCTTCCAAGACGCCTGATGGACCCGTTCCAAGCCTGATTCTTTAGCCATGTCTGCCCTCTCGCTCGCACCACGCGCCCTGTACGAAGAAGTTGCCGAACTGCTGCGCCAGCGCATCTTTGCCCGCGAACTGGAGCCCGGCAGCTGGATCGATGAGCTGAGGATTGCCGAAGCTCTGGGCATCAGCCGCACCCCGCTGCGCGAAGCCCTCAAAGTCCTGGCCGCCGAAGGCCTGGTGACCATGAAGGTGCGCCGTGGCGCCTACGTGACCGAGGTCAGCGAAAAAGACCTGCGCGACGTATACCACCTGCTGGCCTTGCTGGAATCCGACGCGGCCCGCATGGTGGCCCAAAAGGCGAGCGATGCGCAAATGGGCCAAATCCAGCAGCTGCAACAAGACCTTGAAAACGCCACCGGCGACCGTGACCGGTTCTTCCAGATCAACGAGGC
Organism: Limnohabitans radicicola; assembly: GCF_014837235.1. Taxonomy (GTDB): domain Bacteria; phylum Pseudomonadota; class Gammaproteobacteria; order Burkholderiales; family Burkholderiaceae_C; genus Limnohabitans_A; species Limnohabitans_A radicicola. The sequence goes on from NZ_JACYFT010000001.1 coordinate 93,351, forward strand.
TTTCCACATGCTGCTGCTGCAGATCGCGGACAACCGCTGGCGCGACCAGATGGTGGCCGACCTGCGCAAGGTGATGAAACTCAACCGGCACAACTCGCTGTTCAAGGAAGGCCGCATCGAGCAGTCCTTGGCCGAGCACCGGGACATTGTGGACGCCTTGACAACACGCCAGCCAGAACTGGCAGCCGAGCGCATGTCGGCCCACTTCACGAACGGCCTGCAGGCCGCGCAGTAAGCAGATCAGGCGGGCACTTCGGCCCCACGCGCCAGCGCCTCGCGGGCCTGCTGCCAGACCTCACGCGGGGGCAAAGGCTTGAGCTTGTGGTTGCTCCAGACCTGACGCCACAAACGACCACCCCGCTGACCGTGGTACAGACCCAGCATGTGGCGGGCAATCGCGTACCATGGGCAACCGTCTTCGGCAAAGGCGCGCTCCATGTAGGCCACCATGGCCTCCTCCACCGCTTCGCGGCTAGGCACCTCGTGCGTGTCGCCATAAAACTCGGCGTCCCAGGTGCTCAGCAGCCAGGGGTTGTAATAGGCCTCGCGCCCAACCATCACGCCGTCGGCGTGCTGCAAATGGGCAGCGATTTCTTCGTTGGTCTTGATGCCGCCGTTCACGGCGATCAGCAAACCCGGAAAGTCTTTTTTGAGCTGGTAAGCCAGCTCGTAGCGCAGCGGCGGGATTTCGCGGTTCTCCTTTGGGGAAAGCCCGTCGAGCCAGGCGTTGCGGGCATGCACGATGAACACCCTGCAACCAGCCTCGCTCACCGTGCCCACAAAGTCACGCACAAAGTCGTAGCTTTCGATCTTGTCGATGCCAATGCGGTGCTTCACGGTCACGGGCACATCGACCACATCGAGCATGGCCTTGACGCCATCGGCCACCGTGCGCGGCTCGTTCATCAGACATGCCCCAAAAGCCCCGCGCTGCACACGGTCACTGGGGCAGCCGCAGTTGAGGTTGATCTCGTCGTAACCCCACTCTTGCCCCAGCTTGGCCGCGTGGGCCAAGTCGGCGGCATCGCTGCCGCCCAGTTGCAGGGCCACGGGGTGCTCTTCGGCATTGAAACGCAAATGCCGCTGCACGCTGCCGTGGCGCAACGCCCCTGTGGTCACCATCTCGGTGTACAAAAGCGTATGCTGGGTCAGCAGGCGATGGAAATACCGACAGTGGCGGTCGGTCCAGTCCATCATGGGCGCCACGGACAGGCGCCAGCGTTGGGCATCGGGAAATTGCATGGGGCCTGATTATCCCTGCCGAGACCCGGGCAAGTTGTGGCCCTGAGCAAACAAAAGGTAACATGGGCCACGATGCGCTCAACCCCGGAGAATGCAAATGAACGAAACAACGATTTGGTGGATCCTGACCGGCGTGCTGGTGGCGATAGAGCTGATGTCGGGCACGTTTTACCTGCTCATGCTGGCCATCGGGGCCGCTGCCGCGGCGCTCGTGGCACTGGCGGGCGCCGGGCTCTCTGGTCAGCTGGTGACTGCAGCAGTGGTGGGCGGTCTGGCGGTGATCCTCTGGGGTCGCTACCGCCAGCGGCAACACCCCGCCGACCCGGCCAATGCGCAGGACCTGCATCTGGACATCGGTGAAACCGTGCAGGTCCAGGCCTGGGATGCCGAAGGCACCACACGGGTCAAACACCGGGGGGCCTTGTGGGCAGCGATCAGCGCCCCCGGTGCGAAGCCCGAACCGGGCTTGCACCGCATTGAGGCCGTGGTCGGCAGCCGACTGGTGCTCCACAAAATCTGACATCCAAGCCACATTCAAAAGGGAGAATCTTCATGGAAATCGCACTCGTTTTGCTGGCCATCGCGGTCTTGTTCATCATCAAGACCGTCAAGGTCGTGCCCCAGCAGCATGCCTGGGTGGTGGAACGGCTGGGCAAGTACCACGCCAGCCTCACCCCGGGCTTGAACTTTGTGGTGCCCTTCATCGACAACGTGATCCAGAAGCACAGCCTCAAAGAGATCCCGCTCGACGTGCCCAGTCAAATTTGCATCACCCGCGACAACACGCAGTTGCAAGTGGACGGCATCTTGTACTTCCAGGTGACCGATCCCAAGCTGGCCAGCTACGGCTCGTCCAACTACATCGTGGCCGTGACGCAGCTTGCGCAGACCAGCCTGCGCAGCGTGATTGGCAAGCTGGAGCTGGACAAGACCTTTGAGGAGCGCGACATCATCAATGCACAGGTCGTGGCTGCCATCGACGAAGCCGCGCTCAACTGGGGCGTGAAGGTGCTGCGTTACGAAATCAAGGACCTGACACCACCCAGCGAAATCCTGCACGCCATGCAGTCACAGATCACCGCCGAGCGCGAAAAACGCGCCCTGATCGCGGCATCGGAAGGCCGACGCCAGGAACAGATCAACATCGCCACCGGGGAACGTGAGGCCTTCATTGCCCGATCGGAGGGCGAGAAGCAGGCTGTCATCAACAAGGCGCAAGGCGAAGCCGCGTCCATCACCGCCGTGGCCGAGGCCACGGCCCTGGCGATCGAGCGGATCGCACAAGCCATCCGCCAACCCGGCGGTGAGCAAGCCGTGCAGCTCAAAGTGGCCGAGCAGGCTGTGCAGGCCTACGGCAAAGTCGCACAAGACGCCAAGACCACGCTGATCGTGCCAGGGAACATGACCGAGGTGTCCGGGCTGATCGCGTCGGCCATGCAGATGGTGGGCACAGGCAAGTCATCCGGGCACTGAACCGCGCCCGCAGCGCAGGCAGAAGCAAAAAACCCGCCGAGGCGGGTTTTTTTGTGGGCGCTGCCCAAACCGATGCGGCCCATGGGCCAGGGCATCAGCCCATGTGCAGACCACCGTTGACCGAGAAGTCAGCGCCGGTGGCATAACCGCCCTCTTCGCTGGCCAACCAGGCCACGATGGAAGCGATTTCGCTGGGCTGACCCAGGCGCTTGACGGGCACGGTGGCCACGATCTTTTCGAGAACATCAGGACGGATGGCATTGACCATGTCGGTGCCGATGTAGCCCGGGCTCACGGTGTTCACAGTCACGCCCTTGGTGGCCATTTCCTGCGCCAGGGCCATCGAAAAGCCATGCATGCCGGCTTTGGCGGCCGAGTAGTTGGTTTGACCCGCCTGGCCTTTGTTGCCGTTGACCGACGAAATCTGGATGATGCGGCCCCAGCCTTTTTCCACCATGTCGGGCACGACCTGCTTGGTCACGTTGAACATGGAGTTCAGGTTGGTGTCGATCACGGCATCCCAATCCTCGCGCGTCATCTTCAGGAACACCCGGTCCTTGGTGATGCCGGCGTTATTGACCAGCACATCGATCACACCATGCTCTTCCTTGGCTTTGGTGAAAGCCGCGACGGTGGAATCCCAATCGGCCACATTGCCCACCGAAGCGTAGAACGTGTAACCCAGGGCTTTTTGCTCATCCAGCCATTTGGTGAAGTCACGGGTCGGACCGCAACCGGCGATGACTTTGAAACCTTCCTTGTGAAGGCGCTGGCAAATTGCGGTACCGATACCGCCCATGCCACCGGTGACGTAAGCTACTTTTTGACTCATGGTTGTCTCCTGTTATGAGTGAAATGAAAAAGGATGAAAGGTGATCCGCCCGTGATTCTTGGCTGCCCTTATACGGCTGGGCAGTGCGCCAGGGCACACCAGACAGACACCTTGGGATTTCAGACGCGTTCGACCGCCAGCGACACGCCCATGCCACCACCGATGCACAGCGCGGCCAGACCCTTGTTGACCTGACGGCGCTGCATTTCGTGCAGCAAGGTCACCAAAATGCGGCAACCGGACGCACCGATGGGGTGACCGATGGCGATGGCACCGCCATTGACGTTGACCTTGGCCGGATCGATGTCCAGTGCCTTGTTAACAGCGCAGGCTTGCGCGGCAAAAGCTTCGTTGAGTTCAAACAGGTCCACGTCCTGAGCTTTCCAGCCCGCACGGGCCAGGGCCTTTTGTGATGCAGGCACCGGGCCCATGCCCATGTGGGCCGGGTCCAGACCGCTGGTGCCGAATGCGGCAATGCGAGCCAGCGGCTTGAGCCCAAGGGCAGCAGCCTTCTTGGCGCTCATGACCATCACGGCAGCGGCGCCGTCGTTGATGCCGGAGGCATTGCCAGCGGTCACACTGCCCGCTTTGTCAAACGCGGGGCGCAAACCAGCCAGCGCTTCGGCATTGGTTTTTTTGTTGATGAACTCGTCGGTGTTGAACACCAGCGGATCGCCCTTGCGCTGGGGGATCAGCACATCCACGATCTCGTCCTTGAACTTGCCCGCATCCTGCGCGGCAGCGGCTTTTTGCTGACTGCCCAAAGCCAATGCGTCTTGCATGTCGCGGGTGATGCCGTGGGCTTTGGCCACGTTCTCGGCAGTGATGCCCATGTGGTACTGGTTGTACACGTCCCACAGACCGTCCACGATCATGGTGTCGGTCATCTTCCAGTCGCCCATGCGCTGGCCGTCGCGGCTGCCATTCAAGACATGCGGGCTGGCGCTCATGTTTTCCTGTCCACCGGCGATTACGATTTCACTGTCGCCCCAAGCCACCGCTTGTGCGGCCAGCATCACGGCTTTCAGCCCCGAGCCGCAGACCGCGTTGATGGTGAGGGCTGGGGTTTCCTTGGCCACACCAGCTTTCATCATGGCTTGGCGAGCCGGGTTCTGGCCCGCGCCTGCGGCCAGCACCTGGCCCATGATGACTTCACCGATGGCGTCAACGGGCAAACCGCTGCGCTCAAGCAAGCCCTTGATGACGATGCTGCCCAGCTCTGTGGCAGGCGTCTTGGCCAGCGAGCCACCAAATTTGCCCACGGCGGTGCGGGCGGCTGAAACGATGACGATGTCTTCCATTTTTGTCTCCAATAAAAAATCAATCAGGCCTTGGCCTTCACATAGCGGCCAGGGGCCGCCTCGATGGTTTTGAACTTGCTGCCCTTGCCATAGGTCTTGGGTGCAGGAACTTGCTTGCCCGCATGGGTTTTGAGCCAGCTGGACCAGTCGGTCCACCAGCTGCCGGGCATTTCCTTGGCACCGGCGATCCATGCATCCACATCGGCCGGGAACTTGCCGTCCTCGCGCAACCAGTGGCTGCGCTTTTTGGCAGCGGGTGGGTTGATCACGCCTGCAATGTGGCCCGAGGCGCCCATGACGAAACGCTTCTTGCCTGGCAACACTTGCGTGCTGGCGTAGGCGCCACCAATGGGCACGATGTGGTCTTCGCGTGAACCGTAAACGTACACCGGCAAGTCCAGTTTGCGCAGGTCGATGGCTTCGCCGCAGACCTTGACCTTGCCGGGCTTGACCAGGTTGTTTTCCAGGTAGGTGTTGCGCAAGTACCAGGCATAGAAGGGCCCGGGCAGATTGGTCGAGTCGCTGTTCCAGTACAGCAGGTCAAAAGGCGGCGGTGTTTCGCCTTTGAGGTAGTTGCCCACCACATAGTTCCAGACCAGGTCGTTCGGGCGCAGGAAGCTGAAGGTGGACGCCAGGTCCTGCCCTTTGAGGAGGCCGCCTTGGCCCATCTGCATTTCACGGAATTTGACGAAGTTCTCGTCAATGAACACGTCCAGGATACCGGTGTCGGTGAAGTTGATCAGGGTGGTCAGGAACGTGGCACTGGCCACGGGTTTCTCGCCACGTGCGGCCAGTACAGCCAGGGCCGTCGAGAGGATGGTGCCCCCCACGCAGAAACCCAAAGCGTTGATCTTGGGCGCGCCGGTGATATCCTGCACGGTGTGGATGGCCTGGATGGCGGCCTGCTCAATGTAGTCGTCCCAAGTCTTGTCCTTCATTGACTCGTCGGGGTTGCGCCAGCTCACCACGAAGGTGCGGTGACCTTGGCTCACGGCATAGCGGATCAGCGAGTTTTCAGGCTGCAGGTCGAGGATGTAGAACTTGTTGATGCAAGGCGGTACCAGCAGGAACGGCTTCTCGTAGACCTTGGCCGTGAGGGGCTTGTATTCGATGAGCTGGAAAAATTCGTTCTCGAAGACCACCGCGCCTTCGGTGGTGGCCACGTTCTTGCCGACCTCGAACAGGCTCTCGTCGGTCATCGAGACATGGCCTTGCTGCATGTCGTGCATCAGGTTCTGCACGCCTTTGGCGATGCTCTCGCCCTGGGTCTCGACAGCCTTTTTTTGGGCTTCGGCATTGAAAGCCAGGAAATTGCTCGGTGCGGCCGCAGCCACCCATTGTTCCACAGCAAAGCGGATGCGGGTGCGTGTCTTGGCGTCGGCATCGACCGCATCGGCCAGGCCCATCAGTGTGCGGGCATTGAGCAGGTAGGTGGCGGCATTGAAGGCGGCGACCGGGTTGGCAGACCAGGCTTCAGAAGAGAAACGGCGGTCCTTGACTTGCAGGCTGTTGTGCAGGCTCTGGTTCCAGATCTCCGAAGCATCCTTGAAATACTGACCTTGCAGGGCCTGCAATTTGTCTGGATGGAACTTCAGGGCAGGCATGGCGGGCGCACCTTCGGGCTGAAGACCGCCCAGGTCCATGGTCTGGAAGCTCTCCATGGCCTTGCCCCAGCTTTGGGCCAGGCTCTGTTGAAAAGTTTCGCCCATCTGGGTCCAAAACTTGGGGGATGCGTCCATCATCAGACTGTCTCCTGTTATTGATCACCGTGGCTGTTTTCAGCCATGGATTGACAGTGTCAATGCTTTCATTGTCACCAAAATTACAATCCATTTGAAACTTGAAAAGAAAAAAATGTACTTGATCGTGATTGCATGGCTTTATGTGGTGCTGATGATGGCGGTGGCTGAGGCGTTCAGCACGCAAGGCTCCTTGCTGGGGGCGGTCATCACCTTCCTGCTCTACGGGTTGCTGCCTCTGAGCCTGGTGATCTACATCATGAACACGCCGCAGCGCAAAGCCCGGCTCAAGGCCGAAGAGGCACTTCAGGCTCAAAGTGCGCAAGCACCGCCCGTTTCAACGGTCCAGCCAGATGCAGGCGGCCATGCGCCCGGTCGCGCCCAGGATGCGGCTGTCGCGCCGGTGCGAAAAGAACCTTGAGGGGTGGCCCACCGTGCACCAGCCGGGTTGGCTGTCGTTGCCGCTGAGCTGACCAATGCCCAATTGCTGCAAGCGCCAGCGCGCCAAACCGGCCAGATCGGCCAGGAACCGCCCCTGCGGCCGGCGCTTGAAATGCGCGGCCAGGTCCAGGCCGTCCTGCACAAAAGCATCACGCACCTCGGGCCCGACTTCAAAGGCCTGAGGACCGATGCAAGGGCCCAACCAGGCCCGCGTGTGTGCAGCGTGCGCCCCGTGGGCCTGCAACTGCTGCCACAAGGACTCCAGCACCCCCTGCCCTTGCTGTCCAGCCAGCCCACGCCAGCCTGCATGGGCGGCAGCCACCCACTGACCACCGTCATCGCACAGCAACACGGGCAGACAGTCGGCCACCATCGCGGTGCAGGCGACACCGGGCTGTTGCGTCCAGCAGGCATCGGCCTGCAGCCCATTGGGCGTGTCCTGGGTCAGCGCGAGGACGTGCACGCCGTGAACCTGCTCCATGAACACGGGGCGCGCAGCCAGGGTATGCGCGAGCAATTGCCGGTTGCGCGCCACCGCTTGCGGATCGTCGCCCACATGGTTGCCGAGGTTCATGGCATCCCAGGGGGCAGCAGACACCCCACCCGAGCGTTCGGTCATGCAGGCGTTGACACCAGGAATAGAGGGCCAGTCGAGGCGCATTCAGGTTCAGAAAAGGGCGGATGCCCCATTGGCACCCCGGACCTGGAGCATAAGCGCGTTTGAGCCCGTCAGGCGTGCAGCGGCATGCTTTGTTGTCTAATTCGTTCATGCACGACAGCAGGCCTTCGCCCCCTCTGACCTGGCTTGAACCCGGTCTGCCTTTCCCGCCTGTCTCACAAGCCTGGGGGCCTGGCAGCGAAGCGCCTGGGCTGCTGGCAGCTGGCGATCACTTGGACGCTGCGATGCTGGTTCAAGCCTACCGGCAGGGCATCTTCCCCTGGTTCAGCACGGGGCAGCCTGTGCTGTGGTGGAGCCCCGATCCGCGCATGGTGTTGCCGGTGAGCGCCTTCAAACTGCACAGGTCGCTGCGTCAGACCCTCAAGCACTGGACTATGACGCCAGGCGTGGAGATGGTTTTTGACCGAGACTTTGCGCAAGTCATCACCCGATGCGGCCAAGCGCCCCGCCCCGGCCAAACAGGCACCTGGATCGTGCCCGGCATCGTCGATGCCTACACCCAGCTGCACCGCATGGGCCTGGCCCACAGCGCCGAAATTTGGCAAGACGGTCAACTGGTGGCGGGTCTCTATTTCGTGAGCTTGGGCCACACCGTGTTTGGCGAGTCGATGTTCACCACCGTGCGAGACGGCTCCAAAATGGCGCTGGCCATGCTGGTGAGCGCTGCCAGACGCCACGGCGTTCAGATGATTGACTGCCAGCAAAATACGCGGCACCTGGCATCTTTGGGCGCGCATGAGATCCGCCGCGAGGACTTTGTGCGCTGGGTGGCAGCCGAACAGGGCAAGCCTCCCATCTTGTGGGCAGATGAATCTTTATACTGGGACACATTGACCCGCCCTGCCCTGTGACCCTGCTTCAAGATCTCCCCCTCCAGGCGATTCAGTTCTATGCCACTGCGCCTTATGCCTGCAGCTACCTGCCGGAGCGTTCGGCGCGCTCCCAAGTGGCCACGCCCAGCCACTTGATCCAGAACGAGGCTTATTCGGACTTGGTGGCCAAGGGCTTTCGCCGCAGCGGCGTGTTCACCTACCGCCCCTACTGCGATGGCTGCCAAAGCTGCGTCCCTTTGCGGGTGGACGTGGCCCGCTTCCAGCCCACCCGCAGCCAACGGCGCGCGCAAGTGCGCCACGCCCAGCTGTCGGTGCGGGTGATGAACCTGCACTTTGATCCCCGACATTACGCGCTTTACCTGCGCTACCAGCATGGTCGCCATGAGGGTGGCGGCATGGACCAGGACAGTGTCGACCAGTACACCCAGTTCTTGCTGCAAAGCCGCGTCAACACACGGCTGGTCGAGTTTTCCGACCCCGTCACACACGACATCAAGATGGTGAGCATCGTGGACGTGCTCAACCACGGCATTTCGGCGGTCTACACCTTTTATGAACCGGGCGATGACGCCAGCTATGGCACCTATGGTGTCCTGTGGCAGATTCAGCAAGCGGCAGAACTGCAGCTGCCGCACGTTTACCTCGGTTACTGGATCGAACAGAGCCCCAAAATGAATTACAAGGTGAAATTCCAGCCCTGCGAATCACTCCGGGACGGGCAATGGACGCCTGTGTGAGCCTGCACAGACGCCATTTCACAGCGTAAAATCAGTGTTTCGCTTTGTCATTGCAGTCCTATGAGAAAAGCCGACACCCCCCTGCCCGCCACGCCGACCATCCAGGTCATTGAACGCATCTTCAGCCTGATCGATGTCCTCGCCAGTAAGGAGGAAGCGATTTCCCTGAAAGAAATCAGCGAAAAAACCGGCCTGCACCCTTCCACCGCTCACCGCATCCTGAACGACCTCACCACTGGCCGCTTTGTCGACCGTCCGCAAGCGGGCAACTATCGCCTGGGTATGCGTCTGCTGGAGTTGGGCAACCTCGTCAAGGGCCGACTGAACGTACGCGATGCGGCTTTGGCCCCCATGCGGGATCTGCACAAGCTGATCCAGCAACCCGTGAACCTGAGCGTGCGCCAGGGGGACGAAATTGTCTACATCGAACGCGCCTACAGCGAACGCTCGGGCATGCAGGTGGTGCGTGCGATTGGTGGCCGTGCCCCACTGCACCTGACATCGGTCGGCAAACTGTTCCTCGCCGCCGACGACCCCATCCGCGTGCGCGCTTACGCAACACGCTCCGGGCTGGTGGGGCACACCCGCAACAGCATCACCCTGCTGCCCGTGCTCGAGCGCGAATTGTCCCGCGTGCGGCAATACGGCATTGCCCGCGACAACGAAGAATTGGAACTGGGTGTGCGCTGCATCGCGGCAGGCATTTACGATGACCAGGGCAAATTGCTGGCGGGCTTGTCGATTTCTGCCCCGGCTGACCGCCTGGACGAAGAGTGGCTGCCCAAATTGCAAGCCACGGCGCAGAGCATTTCAGCCTCACTCGGTCACAACGAACTGCAGGACTGAATGCGCCCCGCCTGCGCTGGGGACGGCCTGGCGCGCTCATGCGCCAGCCGTTAGATCACCCTTGGCGGGATGCTGCCACCGGATGACCGGCAGCAGAGCGGTGCGAAGTTTCGATCCAGCGACGAACGCGCTCGGCATCGGCAATGCGGCTGAGTTTGCCAGCAGAGTCCAGGAACACCATGATCAACTTGCGACCCGAAACCTGGGCCTGCATGACCAAGCATTGCCCGGCTTCGGAGATGTAGCCGGTTTTCTGGAGACCGATGTCCCACTGCGGGCTCTTCACCAAGCGGTTGGTGTTGTTGTATTGCAGGGTGCGGTGGCCCACTTCGATTTCCCGACCCGGCGAGGTCGACAGCTCACGCAACACAGGCTCTTTGTAGGCTGCCGCCACCAGCGTGGCCAGGTCATGCGCGCTGGACTGGTTGCGGCTGGACAAGCCCGTGGGTTCCACATAACGGGTGTCGGTCATGCCCAAGCCTTGGGCACGGGCGTTCATGCGCGCGACAAATGTGTCCAAGCCACCCGGAAAAGTGCGTCCCAAAGCGTGGGCGGCACGGTTCTCACTCGACATCAAGGCGAGATGCAACAAATCACCCCGGCTGAGCACGGAGCCCACGGCCAGACGTGAACGGCTGCCTTTTTCAGTGTCCACATCGTCCTGGGTGATGGTGATCATCTCGGACATGGGCAAATTGGCATCAGAGATCACAAGACCCGTCATCAATTTGGTCAAGGAAGCGATGGGCAGCACCGCCTGGTCATTTTTGCGCAGCAGCACTTCATGGGTGTCCTGGTCGATCACCAGCGCGACGCTGGAGCGCAAATCCAGCGGATCCATGGCAGTGTGCAAGCCGGCGAGTTTGCCAAAGGAAGGGCGCTCTGGCACGGCGGCCATTTTGGCACCACGGGCGGCCTGGCGGTTCTTGGCCAACGGTTTGGCGGTGGCTGCCTTCTTTTGGGCCTGGGCTGGTTTGCGCTTGTTGGCTGCGTTTTCAGCTTGCGCAGGCAAGCCCATCAACAGGGCAGCCGAGAGCAAACCCAAGCTGATCACGCGGCCCCAGGGACCCATAGAAAAGGAGGCAAAAGAAAAAGTCATGCGCTTGAACAATACAACAAATTCGAAGGACAAGTCGCAGAGTTTACACATTAAAAAAAAGTCGCGCAAGATCAACCACTTGCGCGACTTTATTGAAGTCGAATGAATGTATTTAAGTACTCATTTCAACCTTGTGCGGCGACCCGGTCGGCCTTGCTTTGCAGCTTGTTGAGCGCGCTCAGGTAGGCCTTGGCCGATGCCACGACGATGTCGGGGTCAGCACCCACCCCGTTGACCACGCGGCCGCTGTTTTGCAAACGTACCGTGACCTCGCCCTGGCTTTCGGTGGAGCCACTGATGGCATTGACCGAATACAGGACCATCTCTGCCCCGCTTTGGACATGCGATTCGATGGCCTTGAGCGAGGCATCCACGGGACCGTTGCCCGAAGACTCGCCCTTGACCTCCTTGCCATCGACCGTGAACACGATCGATGCCTGAGGCTGCTCACCGGTCTCACTGTGCTGTGACAGGGACACAAAACCGTACTGCTCTTTTTCACTGGTCACACTCTCGTCACTGACCAGGGCGAGGATGTCCTCGTCAAAGATTTCGCTCTTGCGGTCGGCCAGTTCCTTGAAACGGGCAAAGGCGTTGTTGATCTCGGTTTCGCTGTCCATCTGCACGCCCAGGTCCTGCAGGCGCTGCTTGAAGGCGTTGCGCCCGCTGAGTTTGCCCAACACGATTTTGTTGTTGGACCAGCCCACGTCCTCGGCACGCATGATTTCGTAGGTGTCACGCGCCTTGAGCACACCGTCCTGGTGAATGCCTGAAGCATGCGCAAACGCATTGGCCCCAACCACCGCCTTGTTGGGTTGAACCACAAAGCCCGTGGTTTGGCTGACCATGCGGCTGGCAGCGACGATGTGCTGCGTGTCGATGCCCACATCAAGCCCGAAATAGTCACGGCGCGTCTTGACGGCCATGACCACCTCTTCAAGCGAGCAGTTTCCCGCACGCTCACCCAACCCGTTGATGGTGCACTCGACCTGACGGGCGCCACCGATCTTGACACCCGCGAGCGAGTTGGCCACCGCCATGCCCAGGTCGTTGTGGCAATGCACAGACCAGATGGCCTTGTCGGAGTTGGGGATGCGCTCGCGCAGGGTTTTGATGAAGTTGCCGTACAGCTCGGGCACGGCATAACCCACGGTGTCAGGCACATTGATGGTGGTAGCGCCTTCGGCAATCACCGCCTCGATCACGCGGCACAGGAAGTCCACATCGCTGCGGTAACCGTCTTCGGGACTAAATTCGATGTCGCCCACCAGGTTGCGTGCAAAGCGCACCGACTGCTTGGCCTGCTCCAGCACCTGGTCAGGCGTCATGCGCAGCTTCTTTTCCATGTGCAAGGCCGAAGTGGCAATGAAAGTGTGGATACGCGCGCTGTTGGCGCCCTGCAAGGCTTCTGCTGCCCGCGCAATGTCGCGGTCATTGGCGCGCGAGAGTGAACAAACGGTCGAATCCTTGATCGCATTGGCGATCGACTGCACAGCCTCAAAATCCCCATTGGAGCTGGCCGCGAAACCGGCTTCAATCACGTCCACTCGAAGGCGTTCGAGCTGGCGGGCAATGCGCAGTTTTTCGTCCTTGGTCATGGACGCACCGGGCGACTGCTCGCCATCGCGCAAGGTCGTGTCAAAAATAATCAATTTGTCAGCCATGTTCACTCCTGGTCAATACCCGCAAATCCATGCACCAATGCAAAAGGCCCGTTGCGGATGGCATACGGGCCTTTAGGGAAAATGTTCGCGTGCGCTACAGATCCCGCCCGTGGGGCGTTAGCAGTAGAGCCAGCAATTCAAATTTCATGTATTCACTTTAGCACAAATCAAAACGCCTTCTGTCCTGCACACGACATCACTGGTGCAGGCCCCGCTCATCGGGCTCGTCGGTGGATGTGCTGATCATGCTGGTGGGCTCGCCCTTGGCTTTGCGCCAGACATAAATCACATAGCCGCTCAGGCTGTAACCCACAAACAAGGCAAACAAGACCGTAGGCGGGTCAATGTTCACGACCGCGATGCCCAAAGCCACCAGCACGATGGAGGCAAATGGCACACTTTTCTTCATGTGCATGTCCTTGAAACTGTAGAACGGCACATTGGTCACCATGGTCAGACCCGCAAACAAGGCCACTGCAAACATCCACCAGGCCACACTGTGCGGATCGATGGCATTTTCTGTCGCGATCCAGATGAAGCCTGTGACCAGCGCTGCCGCCGCAGGCGAAGGCAAACCCTGAAAATAACGTTTGTCAACGACTGCGGTGTTCACATTGAAGCGGGCCAGGCGCAAAGCCGCGCAAGCGCAATAAACAAAAGCGGCAATCCAGCCCCAGCGGCCCAGGTTCTTCAGTGCCCAGACATAAGAGATCAGGGCCGGAGCGGCGCCAAAGGACACCATGTCGGACAGGGAGTCCATCTGCTCACCAAAAGCGCTTTGGGTGTTGGTCATGCGGGCCACACGGCCGTCCAGGCTGTCGAGCACCATGGCGCTGAAAATACCGACCGTTGCCAGGTCAAAGCGCCCGTTCATGGCCATCACCACCGCGTAAAAACCGGCAAACAAGGCTGCCAGCGTGATCATGTTGGGCAGCATGTAGATGCCCTTGGAGGGCTTGCGCGGTCGGGGCGCCGTGTCCACATCGTCTGGCGAATCAATTCGGTTGTTCATCGTCTTGTCCTGTCAGGATTCGGCCACATCCGTCGCCGAAAAAAAGGGGAGCAACCCCGATTGGAGACTGTGAGTGTAGCCCCCATGAAAAAAGGCCACCTCAGTGGCCTTTTCCCGATTTGCCAAATGCAGATCAGTTGCGGGTCTGGTCGACCAGTTTGTTCTTGGCGATCCAAGGCATCATGGCACGCAGTTGTGCGCCGACTTGCTCGATCGAATGCTCGGCGTTCAAGCGGCGACGGGCCGTCATGCTGGGGTAGTTGGTTTTGCCTTCCAGGATGAACATCTTGGCGTATTCACCGGTCTGGATGCGCTTCAAGGCATTGCGCATGGCTTCGCGCGACTTCTCGTTGATGACTTCGGTGCCGGTCACGTACTCGCCATACTCCGCGTTGTTGGAGATGGAGTAATTCATGTTGGCGATACCGCCTTCGTACATCAGGTCCACGATCAGCTTCAACTCGTGCAGGCACTCGAAGTAGGCCATTTCAGGAGCGTAACCAGCTTCGGTCAGGGTCTCGAAGCCCATCTTCACCAGTTCCACCGCGCCGCCGCACAACACGGCCTGCTCGCCGAACAGGTCGGTCTCGGTTTCTTCCTTGAAGTTGGTCTCGATGATGCCGCCCTTGCCGCCACCGTTGGCCATGGCATAAGACAAGGCCAGGTCACGGGCTTTGCCAGACTTGTCCTGGTACACCGCGATCAGCGAAGGCACGCCGCCGCCCTTGAGGTATTCAGAGCGCACGGTGTGGCCTGGGCCTTTGGGGGCGACCATGATCACGTCCAGGTCAGCGCGGGGAACCACTTGGTTGTAGTGCACGTTGAAGCCGTGGGCAAATGCCAAAGTGGCGCCTTGCTTCATGTTGGGGGCGACGTTGTTGTTGTACACCTCGGGGATGTTCTCGTCGGGGAGCAAGATCATGACCACATCGGCGGCTTTGACCGCGTCGTTGACTTCCATCACCGTGAGGCCGGCTTTGGCCACTTTGTCCCAGGATGCGCCACCTTTGCGCAGACCGACCACGACTTTGACGCCGCTGTCATTCAGGTTCTGGGCGTGCGCGTGGCCTTGCGAGCCGTAGCCGATGATGGCCACGGTTTTGCCTTTGATCAGGGACAGATCACAGTCTTTGTCGTAAAAAACTTTCATGGGGTTCTCCTTGGGAATAAACAGGTTCAAGAGTTAAGTTTAGACGCGCAGGATGCGCTCGCCGCGCCCGATACCGCATGCACCTGTGCGCACGGTCTCCAAAATGGCACTGCGGTCGATCGCCTCCAAAAAGGCGTCGTTCTTGGACTGGTCACCGGTCAGCTCAATCGTATAGCTCTTGTCGGTGACATCGATCACACGGCCACGGAAGATGTCGGCCATGCGTTTCATTTCTTCGCGTTCCTTGCCCACGGCGCGCACCTTCACGAGCATCAGCTCGCGCTCGGTGTAGGCACCTTCGGTCAGGTCCACCACCTTCACCACCTCGATCAGGCGGTTCAGGTGCTTGGTGATCTGCTCGATCACATCGTCAGACCCAGTGGTCTGGATGGTCATGCGCGACAGGCTCGGGTCTTCGGTCGGGGCCACCGTCAATGACTCGATGTTGTACCCACGGGCCGAGAACAAACCCACGACGCGTGACAGGGCACCGGCTTCGTTTTCAATCAATACAGCAATGATGTGTTTCATGATCACAGGTCCTCCGCACCCAGCAGCATCTCGGTGATGCCTTTGCCCGCCTGCACCATCGGGAACACGTTTTCCGTCGGGTCAGTCCGGAAATCCATGAACACTGTGCGGTCCTTGAGCTTGCGCGCTTCGATCAGCGCACCTTCTACGTCTTCCGGACGCTCAATCAGCATGCCTACATGGCCATAAGCCTCGGCCAACTTCACAAAATCCGGCAAGGCATCCATGTAGCTGTGGCTGTAACGGCCGGAATACTCGATTTCCTGCCACTGGCGCACCATGCCCAGGTAACGGTTGTTGAGCGAGAGGATCTTGATCGGGGTGTTGTACTGCAGGCAGGTCGACAGTTCCTGGATACACATCTGCACCGAGCCTTCACCCGTGACGCAAAACACTTCGCTGTCGGGCTTGGCCAGTTTGATGCCCATGGCGTAGGGGATGCCCACACCCATGGTGCCCAGACCACCGGAGTTGATCCATCGACGCGGCTCGTCAAACTTGTAATACTGGGCCGCAAACATCTGGTGTTGTCCCACATCTGAAGTGATGTAGGTGTCGGTCCCACGGGTCATGTTCCACAGGGTTTCGACCACCATCTGGGGTTTGATCACCTGGGTGTTGCCGCGGTCGTACTTCATGCAGTCACGCGAGCGCCAGCCTTCGATCGTGTCCCACCAGCCCTTGAGGGCTGCGGCATCGGGTTTGAGACCGGATTCACGGATCATGCCCATGAGTTCGGTCAGCACATCTTTGACGTCGCCCACGATGGGCACGTCGACCTTGACGCGCTTGGAGATGCTCGAAGGGTCGATGTCGATATGGATGATCTTGCGCTCGACCGAAGCGAAGTGCTTCGGATTGCCAATCACGCGGTCGTCAAAACGGGCACCGACGGCCAGCAACACATCGCAGTTTTGCATCGCGTTGTTGGCTTCGAGGGTGCCGTGCATGCCCAACATGCCCAGGAATCGGCGGTCGGTGGCCGGAAAGGCACCCAGGCCCATCAGGGTGTTGGTCACCGGGAAGTTCAGCATGTCCACCAGCGCGCGCAACTCGCCGCTGGCTTCGCTCATGAGCACCCCACCGCCGGTGTAAATGTAGGGGCGCTTGGCCGACATCAACAGCTGCAGGGCCTTACGGATCTGACCACCATGGCCTTTGCGCACCGGGTTGTACGAACGCATTTCGACAGCTTCGGGGTAACCGGTGAACAGCGCCTTGTTGAACGACACATCTTTCGGAATGTCCACCACCACAGGGCCGGGACGGCCGCTGCGGGCGATGTGGAAGGCCTTTTTCATGACTTCCGCAATGTCACGGGCGTCCTTGACCAGGAAGTTGTGCTTGACGATGGGGCGGGTGATGCCCACGGTGTCGCATTCCTGGAAAGCATCGAGGCCGATGGCCGCAGTGGGCACTTGCCCGCTGATGATGACCATGGGGATGCTGTCCATGTAAGCCGTGGCAATGCCGGTCACGGCATTGGTCAGGCCGGGCCCCGAGGTGACGAGGGCCACGCCCACCTCGCCTGTCGCGCGGGCAAAGCCGTCGGCTGCATGCACTGCGGCCTGCTCATGGCGCACCAGCACATGCTGGATGGTGTCTTGTTTGTAGAAAGCGTCGTAAATGTGAAGAACGGCACCGCCGGGGTAACCCCAGATGTACTGCACGTTTTCAGCCTGAAGCGCCTTGACGAGGATTTCTGCGCCACGCAACTCTAGCGCGCCCGCAGGGACAGATGCCGTGTCGGCCTTGTTCATTTCCATATTCAACCTTTGTGAATTTCTCTAACGAAAAACCTTGGGTGCCCCTGGACTCGACTCTTGTGGAGTGGCTTTGGGACTTGAGACCACAGACATGGGCACCAAACTGTAAAAGTGCCGGACGGTGATCCGTTTGCTTTTTTTCAATTGCAATCTCGGATTATCGCATTGTTGGACGCCGGGGCCTTTTCCGCATACGCCAGACCAAAGCACGGATGCCATAATTGCCCACTACCGAACACGCTGCTGCGCAAAGGCATCTCCCAACTTGGCCACCGACAAAGAACTTTCGGACTTTCTCAAGGAAACCGAAAAAAAAGCCTTCAAACGCACGTATTACCACGTGCGCAATG
This sequence comes from Limnohabitans radicicola, assembly GCF_014837235.1. Taxonomy (GTDB): domain Bacteria; phylum Pseudomonadota; class Gammaproteobacteria; order Burkholderiales; family Burkholderiaceae_C; genus Limnohabitans_A; species Limnohabitans_A radicicola. The sequence continues at coordinate 111,046 of NZ_JACYFT010000001.1, forward strand.
AAGACGCGGCCCTGGACATCCTGCAAGACAGCATGATCAAGCTGTCCACCCACTATGCGGACAAACCGGCAGCCGAGCTGCCGCTGCTGTTCCAGCGGATCCTGTCCAACACCACACTGGACTGGTTTCGGCGCCAAAAAACACGCAACGCGCTCTTTTCCAACCTGTCCGATTTCACATCGCAAGATGACGGTGAGAATTTTGACTTGCTCGACATCAATGCCACCGACAGCCCCCACGGGGTGGGCGAGAGTGCAGAGCAATGGACTGGCCGCCTGCAAACCATGCAGCAAATCGAATCTGCGGTGATGGATTTACCCGCGCGTCAACGGGAAGCCTTCCTGCTGCGTTACTGGGAAGAGTTGGATGTGGCAGAAACCGCCGCCGTCATGGGTTGCACGGAAGGCAGTGTCAAGACACATTGCTCCCGCGCCATCCAGGCCTTGAACAAGGCGCTCACCGCTCAGGGAATCAAAACATGAAAACACAAGACCTCACCGCGCAACACGACCCGATGGACCTGTTGGGCCAGCAATTGGCTCAGGCTTTGACACGCCACAGCAGCGATCTGCCTCACGATGTGAGTGAGCGGCTGCGTTTTGCCCGCCAGCAAGCCATGGCTGTACGCAAGCCGGACATGGCTCCGGCACTGCTGGGCATTCGCCAGTCCAACGGCAGCCTGACCCTGGCAGGCCCGCCCAGCGAAGGTCTGAACCTCTGGAACATCCTCGGCTCGGCCTTGCCCCTGATCGCCTTGGTGGCGGGCTTGGTCACCGTCAGCTGGATCAACCGTGAAAACACGGTGGCGGAGCTGGCCGCCGTCGACTCGGCACTGCTGGTCGATGAATTGCCGCCAGCGGCCTACACCGATCCTGGCTTTGCACAGTTTTTGAAACAAGGTCTGGGCGAAGCCAAATCGAATGACTGAGTCCGCTGCCCTGTTCAGATGCCGTCGCTTGGCAGCCCCGCTGACGCTGGGTCTGGCCTTGTTCTGCATGCCTATCGGCATGTGCTGGGCCCAAAATGCGCCAGCTTCTACGACCCAGAGCCCGCCATCCAGCAATGGCTGGCAGCAGTTGTCCGCCAAAGAAAAACGCGCTCTGGCCCCTCTGGCATCGCGCTGGGGTGAGCTGTCTGAAATTCAGAAAGGCAAATGGATCGCCATTTCCCAGAATTTTGACCAACTCTCTGCGGCAGAAAAATCCGTCATGCATGCCCGCATGACGGACTGGGTGAACCTCAGCCCGGTACAACGCAATCAGGCCCGACTGAACTTCAACGCTGCACAAAACCTGCCCAAGGACGAGAAAAAGGCCAAGTGGGACGAATACCAGTCCTTGAGCCCCGAGCAAAAGCGGCAGCTGTCTGCGGTCAACCAGGGCCCGGCCAAGACCACAGCGCCCAGCTCCAAACCGGCCAATGCAGAACGCTTGGTGGCTCCTCCACCGGCATGGCAAAGCAGCCCTGCAGCCGCGCCCCCATCCAGAGCCCCGATCGATAAAAAGACCTTGCTGCCGATCCCGATCCCCGGCGAAACACCCAGCAAGCCAGCGCCAACGTCACCCGACGCATCCAGCCCACGCGACGACACCGCGTCATGACCGAAGCTGACAAGCACAGCCTGCCGCCTTCCGAGTGGTTGGTGCCCTCCGTGTCTCGCCGTCTGGCCTGCTGGCTTTATGAAGGCGTGCTCTTGTTCGGCGTTCTGGTCACGGCGGGTCTGGCCTATTTCATCCTGGCCTACTGGACCAGCGGCCTGGGGCCAGGTGATGTCGGTCAGCACCCCATGCTGCGCTCCGGCTTTCAAGCCACCTGTTTTCTGAGCCTGGGGATTTATTTCATCTGGTTCTGGTCACGTGGACAAACCCTGGCCATGAAAACCTGGCACATCCGGGTTGTTGACACGGCAGGCCGCCCATTGAGCAGGACACTGGCGCTCACACGCTACATGGCCTGCTGGCTGTGGTTTTTGCCCCCCTTGCTGATCACCCTGCCACTGGGTCTGCCTGTCCGCGAAGTGGGTGTGCTGACACTGGGCTGGGTCCTTGTCTGGGCCTTGCTCAGTCGCTTTCACCCGCAGCGCCAATTTCTGCACGATGCCCTGGCAGGCACGCGCCTGATCACCCACCGCTGAGCCGTCTGTTGGCACTGACCTGCAGCTTGTCGGCGACAATCGGAACATGACCGAGCCGCAACTGCCCCCCACCGCCAACCCGCAAAAAGCCCGCAAGGGTCTCTCACGCATCCTGCACGCCGGAGGCTACTCGGTGCAAGGCCTGTTGGCCGGTTGGGGAGAAACGGCTTTCCGACAGGAAACCCTGGCGGCCATCGTTTTGCTGCCCTTGGCATTTTTTTTCGGACAGGACTGGGTTGAAGTCGCTTTGCTCGGCGGCAGTGTGCTGCTGGTCATGATCGTGGAGCTGCTCAACACGGCGGTTGAGTCGGCCATTGACCGGATCGGCCCCGAATGGCACGACCTGTCCAAGCGCGCCAAGGACATGGGCAGTGCCGCTGTCCTGCTCAGCCTGCTGCTGTGCGGGGGCATCTGGGGCGCCGCCCTCTGGTCTTTTTTCTGCGCCTGAAACAAACCGACCATGACAGCCCTGGCATTTTCTGTCTGTGTGTATTGCGGCTCCAAATCCGGCGAAGACCCCCGCTTTGCCTCCATTGCCGCCCAGGTGGGGCAATGGATCGGTGAGCACGGAGGCCAGCTGGTGTACGGAGGCGGACGCAACGGCCTGATGGGTATCGTGGCCGAAAGCACCATGGCGGCAGGAGGCAGCGTGGTCGGCATCATCCCCCGCGCCTTGGTCGAAAAGGAATGGGCCCACCACGGCTGTACCGAGCTGCACGTGGTCGAGACCATGCACGAGCGCAAACGCATGATGGCCGAGCGCGCGGATGCATTCCTGGCCCTGCCTGGCGGCATTGGCACCTTTGAAGAACTCTTTGAGGTCTGGACCTGGCGCCAGCTCGGCTACCACGACAAACCCGTTGGCATCCTCAACAGCCACGCTTACTACGACCACCTCATGGCATTCATGGGCCAGGTGGTTGCGCAAGGCTTCATGGGAGAGTGGCAAATGGACCTGGTCACGGTCGGCACCGAGCCAGCGACTTTGCTGCGCCAGCTGGTGGAATCTGCGGGGTTTGCGCCCCCTGCCCGCATGCAGGCGCTCTGATCAAACGCAACCAAAAGCGAAAAAGCCCGGACTGCAAAGTACCGGGCTTTTTGCTGGAGGTGTGCCATCAGATGGCGCTGTCGTCCTGCTCGCCCGTGCGGATGCGCACCACGCGCTCGACCGAGGTCACGAAAATTTTTCCGTCACCGATCTTGCCAGTGCGTGCGGCCTTGACGATGGCGTCCACACAGCGGTCTGCATCGTCGTCCTTGACCACGACTTCGACCTTCACCTTGGGCAAAAAGTCCACCACGTATTCGGCGCCACGGTAAAGTTCGGTGTGGCCCTTCTGACGGCCAAAGCCTTTGACTTCGGTGACCGTCAGACCGGTCACGCCGCACTCGGCCAGACCTTCGCGGACTTCTTCGAGTTTGAAAGGTTTGATGATGGCAGTGATTTGCTTCATGAAAATGTCCTCAATTGATGATCAGGCGCGAAAACGATTGGTCATAGGATAACGCCAATCCTTGCCAAAACTGCGATGGGTGACGCGAATGCCAACCGGGGATTGGCGGCGTTTGTACTCGTTGAGTTTGATCAGGCGGGTTACCTTCTCCACATCCGCGCGCTCAAAGCCATCGGCAATCAGGGCGTCCACACCTTCGTCATTTTCCATGTAGCGCTCGATGATGGCGTCCAGCACCTCGTAAGCGGGCAAACTGTCCTGGTCCTTCTGGTCCGGTCTCAGCTCGGCACTGGGTGGGCGGGTGATGATCCGCTCGGGAATGGGCGCCCGGCCTGTGCCGTAGGGGTCGTTCTGGTTGCGCCAGCGGGCCAATGCAAACACCTGCGTCTTGACCACGTCCTTGATGACGGCAAAACCGCCCGCCATGTCACCGTAGAGCGTGCAATAGCCTGTGGCCATCTCGCTCTTGTTGCCTGTGGTCAACACGATGGCACCGGTCTTGTTCGACAAGGCCATGAGCAAGGTGCCCCGGATTCGGGCTTGGATGTTCTCTTCGGTGGTGTCTTCGGCCAGTCCTGCAAACTGCCCGGCCAAAGCCTGCTTGAAACCTGCGAACAGCGGCGCAATCGCGATTTCGTCATAGCGTACACCCAGGCGTTTGACCATGTCTCGGCTGTCGATCCAGCTGATGTCGGCCGTGTAGGGGGAAGGCATCATCACCGCATGGATCTTGTCGGCACCGATAGCATCCACCGCAATGGCCAGCACCAAGGCCGAATCGATGCCGCCAGACAGACCCAAAATGGCGCCTTTGAAACCGTTTTTACCCAGGTAGTCACGAACGCCCAGCACCAGGGCATCCCACAGCTCGGCCTCGGCGCAGGGCCACGCCACAATCGCCTCAGGGGCAGCCGTCAACTGGGCCACACCCTCAAGCACCTGGACTGACAGGTCGGGCGTGGCCTCGCGAAAGCCCTCAGCCCGCGCCACCACATCTCCTGCGGCATTGAGCGCGAAAGACCGGCCTTCAAAAATCACTTCGTCCTGCCCGCCTACCAAGTGGGCATAAACCAGGGGCAGCCCGCAATCGGCCACCCGCTCGCGCATGCGCTGCTCACGCTCGGCGCTCTTGCCCGCATGGAAGGGGGAGGCGTTGAGCACAGCCAGAAGCTGCGCCCCGGCATCGCGGGCCGCACGGGCTGGCTCCTGGAACCAGGCGTCTTCACAGATCAGCAAGCCCACCTTGACCCCCTCGACCTCGAACACCCCGGGCTGCTCGCCAGGGGTGAAGTAGCGGCGTTCGTCAAACACCTGGTAGTTGGGCAACTCGCGTTTGTCGTAGTGGGCCACGCGTTGGCCTTCACAAAACACCGAGGCCCGGTTGTGGCGGCGCGTCACGGCCACGCTGCGTGTGCGCACGCCCCCACCCTCGGGGTGGCCCACCACCACGTGCAGGCCTTTTAACCCAGCCAACTCTGCGGCGATGGTTTTCAGGGCATCATCGCAGGCATCAATGAACGCCGGGCGCAGGAACAGGTCTTCCGCCGCATAACCGCAGATCGACAACTCGGGCGTGAGCACGAGGCGCGCGCCACGGGCATAAGCCTCGCGGGCGGTGTCGATGATCTTGCGGGCATTGCCCGGCATGTCGCCCACGACAAAATTGAGCTGAGCGACGCAAATTTGGAGAGTCATACAGGTGCTGGGAAATATCGGGGTCAATTATGTCACCCGTGTCTTTGATGACATGGACGCCATCGCACCGGCCCTTTGGGACGGCCTGTTGGCACAGCAACCCGCGCCCACGCCCTTCATGCGCCACGCCTACCTGTCGGCCATGGCCAGCAGTGGTTCGGCCACGCCCGAGACCGGTTGGACGCTGCAGCTGATCAGCCTGTGGCAAGACAACACCCTGGCCGCCGCCTGCCCGGTGTACCTGAAAAGCCATTCTCGGGGGGAATACGTCTTTGACTGGGCCTGGGCCGAGGCCTACGAGCGGCACGGCCTGGCCTACTACCCCAAGGCGCTGGTGGCGCCGCCATTCACCCCCGTGCCCGGCACCCGGCTGCTGGCGGTCGACGAACAGGCCCGTTGGGCGCTGGTGCAAGCCCTGCAAGCCTGGTGTGAATCGCGGCAACTGCCTTCGCTGCACGTGCTGTTTGCCGACCCGCAGGACCTGGCCGCTTGTGCCCGGGCCGGCTGGCTGCAGCGCCAACAGGTCCAGTTCCATTGGCAAAACCAGGGTTGGCAGGACTTTGATGACTTTCTCGGCAGTCTGAACCAGGAAAAACGCAAAAAAATCCGACAGGAGCGCCGCAAAGTGCACGACGCTGGCGTCACGTTCCGCGCGCTACAAGGCCAGGCCATCACCCCCGAAGCCTGGGCCTTTGCACAACGCTGCTACCAGCAAACCTACTGGGAACACGGCAACCCGCCCTACCTTCAGCCCGGCTTCTTTGAGCAGATGCGCGAGCAGATGCCCGCAAACTGGCTGCTTTTCGTGGGTGAGCGGCAAGGCCAGCCCATGGCCATGAGCCTCATCGGGCTGCAAGTCGATGCGCAGGGTCTGCCCGGTGTCGCCTACGGCCGCTACTGGGGCGCGCTGGAGCGGGTGGACTGTCTGCATTTCGAGGCCTGCTACTACCAGCCCATCGCCTGGTGCATTGCCCACGGCGTACAGCGCTTTGAAGGTGGCGCCCAAGGCGAGCACAAGATGGCCCGTGCCCTGCTCCCCACCCCGACGGTCAGTGCCCATTGGCTGGCCCACCCGGGTTTTGCCGAGGCCGTGCAGCGCTACCTGGAGCGCGAAGGCCAGGGCATCGACGCCTATCTGGACGAGTTGCAGCTGCACTCCCCCATGAAACGGGCATGAAAAAGGCCTGCCGATCAGGCAGGCCTGCTGCGTCTGCCCCGCCACGGCATGGGGCATCACTTCTTGGCCGCGTTGTAGGCAGCGATGCCGTCAGTGACTTCCTTCATGGCCGCGTCAATGCCTTCCCAGCCAAGCACCTTGACCCATTTGCCTTTTTCGAGGTCCTTGTAGTGCTCAAAGAAGTGGGCGATCGCATTGCGACGCATGGAATTCACATCCTCAATGGACTTCCAGTGGTCGTACATCGGCAGGATTTTGCTGGTCGGCACGGCAATGACTTTGCCATCCACGCCAGCTTCGTCTTCCATCATCAGAATGCCCAGCGGACGGCATGGCACGACCACGCCCGGGTGCAAGGCGTAAGGGGTGATGACCAGCACATCGACCGGATCACCGTCGCCCGACAGGGTTTGAGGCACATAACCATAGTTGGTCGGGTAGTGCATGGCGGTGGTCATGAAACGGTCCACGAACAGCGCACCGGTTTCCTTGTCCACCTCGTATTTGATCGGGTCGGCGTTCATCGGGATTTCGATGATCACGTTGAAGGCTTCGGGTACGTTTTTACCGGGGGTGACGTTGTCGAGGGACATCTTGCAGGTCTCGTGATGAAAAGTTGATGGAAAACAGAATTGCTAGGGATTAACCCCGATTTTACTTTCACAGGGCTTGCGCCTTGTACGCCACTGCCTCTTTAATGAGGCGTTGGCCAATCGTTCTCCGGTTTTCGGCAACGAGGAAGCAACGCCGTGGAGGTGTCTTCCATGCGTTGCACCTCTGTTCTGCGACAACCATCGAGGAGAACACGATGACAGGAAACTCAGCGCTCATTCTGGCGCTCGTCTGCGGGCTCATGGCCGTGATCTACGGCATCTGGGCCCGGGGCTGGATTCTTTCCCAGGACGCGGGCAACGCCCGCATGCAGGAAATCGCGGCGGCCATCCAGGCCGGGGCCGCAGCCTACTTGGCCCGACAATACAAAACCATCGCCATCGTGGGCGTGGTGCTGGCGGTGCTCATGGGGGTGTTTCTGGACGGCACCACCGCCATCGGCTTTGTGGTGGGGGCCGTGCTCTCTGGCGCTTGCGGCTTCATCGGCATGAACGTATCCGTGCGGGCCAATGTGCGCACAGCCCAAGCGGCCACCCAGGGCATCGGCCCGGCACTGGACGTGGCCTTCCGGGGCGGCGCCATCACAGGCATGCTGGTGGTGGGCCTGGGCCTCTTGGGCGTGAGCGGCTTTTTCTGGTTTTTGACCGGCAATGGCAACCTCACACCCGACAAAAACCTCGCCACCCTGCTCAACCCCTTGATCGGCTTTGCCTTCGGCTCTTCACTGATCTCCATCTTTGCACGCCTGGGCGGCGGCATCTTCACCAAGGGCGCTGACGTCGGTGCCGACCTGGTGGGCAAGGTGGAAGCGGGCATCCCCGAAGACGACCCGCGCAACCCGGCCGTGATCGCCGACAACGTGGGCGACAACGTGGGCGACTGCGCCGGCATGGCCGCCGACCTGTTCGAGACCTACGCCGTGACCCTGATCGCCACCATGGTGCTGGGCGCGCTGCTGGTGACCGGTGCACCCGGACAGGCTGTGCTCTACCCGCTGGCGCTCGGCGCAGTGTCCATCGTCGCCTCCATCATCGGCTGCTTCTTCGTCAAGGCCAGCCCCGGCATGACCAATGTGATGCCTGCCCTCTACAAGGGCTTGGCCATTGCGGGCGTGCTGTCGCTGATCGCCTTCTACTTTGTCACCACTTCGCTGATGCCCGACAACGCCCTGGGCGCTGCGGGCAGCCAGATGAAGCTGTTTGGTGCCTGTGCAGTGGGTCTGGTGCTGACTGCAGCCCTGGTCTGGATCACCGAGTTCTACACCGGCACACAGTACAGCCCGGTGCAGCACATCGCCCAGGCCTCCACCACCGGCCACGGCACCAACATCATCGCGGGCTTGGGCGTGTCAATGCGCTCCACTGCCTGGCCGGTGATGTTCGTTTGTCTGGCCATCTGGACGGCTTACGCGCTGGGCGGCCTGTACGGCATCGCCGTGGCGGCCATGTCCATGTTGAGCATGGCCGGCATCGTGGTGGCACTGGACGCCTACGGCCCCATCACCGACAACGCCGGCGGCATTGCCGAAATGAGCGAGCTGCCCAGCAGCGTGCGCGACATCACCGACCCGCTGGACGCCGTGGGCAACACCACCAAGGCAGTGACCAAGGGCTATGCGATTGGCTCGGCAGGTCTGGCCTCTTTGGTGCTGTTTGCCGACTACACCCACAAGCTGGAGTCCTACGGCAAAGCCATCAGCTTTGACCTGTCCGACCCGTTGGTGATCATTGGTCTGTTCATCGGCGGCCTGATCCCCTACCTGTTCGGGGCCATGGCCATGGAGGCTGTGGGCCGGGCAGCTGGCAGCGTGGTGGTCGAGGTGCGCCGTCAGTTCAAGGAAATCGCCGGCATCATGGAAGGCACGGCCAAGCCCGAATACGGCAAGGCCGTGGACATGCTGACCACCGCCGCCATCAAGGAGATGGTGATCCCCAGCCTGCTGCCGGTGATTGTGCCCGTCCTGGTCGGTCTGTTGCTCGGACCGAAAGCTTTGGGTGGCCTGCTCATGGGCACCATCGTGACCGGCCTGTTTGTGGCGATTTCGATGTGTACCGGCGGCGGTGCCTGGGACAACGCCAAAAAGTACATCGAAGACGGCCACCACGGCGGCAAAGGCTCCGAGGCCCACAAAGCCGCTGTGACCGGTGACACCGTGGGCGACCCGTACAAGGACACTGCCGGCCCGGCCATCAACCCACTGATCAAGATCATCAACATCGTGGCGCTCTTGATTGTGCCGCTGGTGGTCCAGTTCCACGGCGGCTGAAGCCACTCTCCCCACAAACACCACAGGCCCGCTTCGGCGGGCCTTTTTCATGCGCTGTCCCCCTGGTGATTTTCAAAACGGCAAGCCCACGCACAATGGATGCATGCAAATGAATTTCATTGACAACCAGTCTACCCCCGCCCTCAGCAGGCAAACGATCGACGTGATCGACCCCTCTGACGGTCAGGTGTTTGACCAGATCCAGCGCAGCCAGGCCGCAGACATCGATCAAGCCGTCAACGCCGCCCGGGCCGCTTTCCACGGTCCTTGGGGCCACCTGAGCGCTGTCGAACGCGGACGTTTGCTGATGGCCTTGTCCCGCAAGGTGACCGAACACGCGACCGAGCTTGCCGCACTCGAGCAGCGCGACTGTGGAAAACCCACCAAACAAGCGGCAGCAGACGCGGTCGCTCTGGCGCGCTATTTCGAGTTTTATGCCGGTGCCTGCGACAAGTTGCACGGCGAGACCCTGCCCTACCAGAACGGCTACAGCGTGCTGACCTGGCGCGAGCCGCATGGTGTGACGGGGCATGTGATCCCCTGGAATTACCCCATGCAAATTTTTGGCCGCAGCGTGGGCGGGGCATTGGCTGCGGGCAACGCCTGCGTGGTCAAGCCCGCCGAGGACGCGTGCCTCAGCCTGATCCGCGTGGCGCAGCTGGCGGCCGACGTGGGCTTTCCACCCGGCGCCATCAACATCGTCACCGGCTATGGCCACGAAGTGGGCGATGCGCTGGCCCGCCACCCCGGCATCGACCACATCAGCTTCACCGGCAGTCCTCGGGTGGGCACACTCATCCAGCAAGTGGCCGCCGAGCGGCATTGCCCGGTCACGCTGGAGTTGGGCGGCAAAAGCCCACAAATCATTTTTGAAGACGCCGATCTGGACGCGGCCATCCCGGTGGTGGTCAACGCCATCGTGCAGAACTCGGGCCAGACCTGCAGCGCAGGCTCGCGCGTGCTGATTCAGCAAGGCATTTACGAACCCCTCTTGAAACGCCTGGGCGAAGCCTTCAGCCGCCTGCAGGTGGGCTCGGCCGCCATGAACCTGGACCTGGGGCCACTGATTCGCGCCAGCCAGTTGGAGCGTGTGACGGGCTTTCTGGACCAGGCCCGGGCCGATGGCATCGCCACCGTGGCGCAAGGTCAAATCGCCCCGGGCGTGCCCGCTGGTGGCTTTTACCAGGCGCCGACCTTGCTGAGGGATGTGCCTGTGATGCACCGTCTGGCGCAAGAAGAGGTCTTTGGCCCGGTGCTGTCGGCCATGTCCTTCACCGACGAAGACCACGCCGTGGAACTGGCCAACGCCACCGAATTCGGTCTGGTGGCAGGCGTCTGGACCCGCGACGGGGCACGCCAGTTCCGCATGGCCCGGCGCGTGCGCAGCGGCCAGGTCTTCATCAACAACTACGGCGCCGGTGGCGGCGTGGAGCTGCCCTTTGGCGGCGTCAAGTCGTCCGGCTACGGCCGCGAAAAAGGTTTCGAAGCCCTGCTGGGCTTCACCACCCTCAAAACCGTGGCCATTGCCCACGGTTGAACCCCACTCAAGGATTGCCCATGCGCTTGAAAAACAAAGTCATCATCGTCACCGGCTCGGGTGGCGGCATCGGCGAAGGCATCGCCAAACGGCTGGCCGCCGAGGGCGCCCAGGTCATCGTCAACGACATCCAGCCTGCTTTGGGTGAGAAGGTCACGGCCGAGATCGTGGCGGCAGGCGGTCAGGCCTCGTTTGTGCCTGCGGACGTGACGAAATCCGAACAGGTACAGGCCCTGGTTAATGCTGCCGTGAAGCAGTTTGGCCGACTGGATGTGATGGTCAACAACGCGGGCTGGACGCACCGCAACCGCCCGGCGCTCGAGGTGACCGAAGACGAGTTCGACCGCTGCTACGCGGTCAACATGAAGAGCATCTACCTCTCCACCATCCACGCCACCCCGGTGTTTCGCCAGCTGGGCGGCGGCAGTTTCATCAACATCGCCTCCACAGCGGGTGTGCGCCCTCGCCCCGGCCTGAGCTGGTACAACGGCTCCAAAGGGGCCGTCATCACCACGAGCAAGTCGCTGGCCGCCGAGCTGGGGCCCGACAACATCCGCGTGAACTGCATCAACCCGGTCTTCAACCCCGACACCGGGCTTTCGGCCGAGTTTGCAGGCGGCCCTGTGGACGAGGCACGCCGGGCGAAATTCCTGGCCACCATTCCGCTGGGTCGTTTTTCAACCGCACTGGATGTGGCCAACGCAGCCCTGTACCTGGCCAGCGACGAAGCCGCGTTCATCAGTGGCGTGTGTATCGAGGTCGATGGTGCCCGTTGCGTCTGAAAGCCTGAACCGGGATTGGCCCTGACAGGGCCCAGGCCTCTGGCCTCGGGCACAATCTCACCATGTCCGAACGCGTCATTCCGCTGGTCGATCAGCGCCACCCGAGCTGGCCTTTGCCCGCTGCCACGCCTTTGCAGGCTCTGGGCGAGCTGCCGCTTGACCAGCTGCAACGGCCTTTGCACGATCTGCGCATCAGCGTGACCGACCGCTGCAACTTCCGCTGCAGTTACTGCATGCCCAAGGAAGTCTTCGACAAGGACTACACCTACCTGCCCCACAGCGCCTTGCTCAGCTTTGAAGAGATCACCCGCACAGCACGCCTGTTTGTCGAGCGTGGCGTGCGCAAAATCCGCCTGACCGGGGGCGAGCCGCTGCTGCGCAAGAACATCGAGATACTGGTCGCCCAACTGGCGGCGCTGAAAACACCCGACGGTCAGCCGCTGGACCTGACCCTCACCACCAACGGCTCCTTGCTGGCGCGCAAGGCCCGAAGCCTCAAAGACGCCGGCCTGCAGCGCGTGACGGTGAGCTTGGACGGGCTCGACGATGCGGTGTTCCGTCGCATGAACGATGTCGACTTCCCGGTGGCCGATGTGCTGGCCGGAATCGAAGCCGCACAGCAGGCCGGTTTGGGGCCCATCAAGGTCAACATGGTGGTCAAGCGTGGTACCAACGACCACGAGATCATCCCGATGGCACGGCACTTCCGCGGCTCGGGCGTGGTGCTGCGTTTCATCGAGTACATGGACGTGGGCGCCACCAACGGCTGGCGCATGGACGAAGTGCTGCCCAGTGCACAAGTCATCGAACGGCTGAAAACCGAGTGGCCCATGGTGGCCCTGAGCCCGAGCAGCCCTGGCGAAACCGCCGAGCGCTGGGGCTACGCCAACGCGCAAGGGCGGCACGATCCGGCCTTGGGCGAGGTGGGCGTGATCAGCAGCGTGACCCAGGCTTTTTGTGGCGACTGCAACCGCGCCCGCCTGTCGACCGAGGGGCGCCTCTACCTGTGCCTGTTTGCCAGCCAGGGCTACGACCTGCGGCCGCTGCTGCGCGAGCAAAACGCCTCCGACGAACACATTACCGCCACGCTGGACGCGATCTGGCGCGGGCGCAAGGACCAGTACTCGCGACTGCGCAGCCTGCAGCCCCCGGACACCGACAGTGGCCCCGTCAAACGGGTCGAAATGAGCTACATCGGTGGTTGAAGACATGCACGAGCTGAACACCTCCCCGGCCATCACGGGCCTCATCCTCGCTGGTGGCCGGGGCTCGCGCATGGGCGGGGTCGACAAAGGCTTGCAGAACTTCCGTGGCTTGCCACTGGCCCTGCAAACCCTGATGCGCCTGCAACTGCAAAGCCTGCCGCCACAGGAAGTGCTGATCAACGCCAACCGCAACCTGTCCGCCTACGAATCCTTAGGCGTGCAGGTCTGGCCCGACAGCCTGAGCGATTACGCGGGCCCACTGGCGGGTTTCCTCACGGGCCTGGAGCGTTGCGAAACACCGCTGCTGCTCACCGTGCCCTGCGACACCCCACTCTTTCCGCTGGACCTGGCCGAACGCCTGCTCCAGGCCCTGACAGCGCAAGACGCCGACCTGGCCATGGCCGCCGCCCCGGAAGCCGACGGCACGGTGCGCCCGCAACCGGTTTTTTGCCTGCTCAAGGTCGATCTGCTCGAAAGCCTGGTGGCCTTCACGCAGGCCGGTGGTCGCAAGATCGACGCCTGGACGGCCCAACACCGCTGCGCCATCGTGCCTTTTGACCAGCCTGGCGACAGTCCGCAGGCTTTTTCAAACGCCAACACCTTGCAAGAGTTGCAGCAGCTCGAATCCCTTTGACCCCCATGACCGCGCCACTTTCACTTCAGGACATCGCCGAACGCCTGCAAGGCTATGACCCGCAGGCCCTGTCTGCAAGCCATGTGACCCGTTTTCTGTCCGAGCTGGTGCAGCCCGTGCGCGAGACCGAAACCGTGCCCATCCTGCAGACACTGGACCGGATTCTGGCCCGTGATGTCATCTCGCCGATCAGCGTGCCACCCCACGACAACTCCGCCATGGACGGCTTCGCCTTGCGGGGCGAAGAACTCTCAGCTACCCAAGCCACCCGCTTTCGCATCGTGGGCACTGCGCTCGCCGGGGCCGCCTGGACTGGCCAGGTGCAGGCCTGTGAATGCGTACGCATCATGACCGGCGCGATCATGCCCAGCGGGCTCGACACCGTCGCCCCTCAGGAGCTGGTGCAAGTCGACAACGATCACATCACCGTGCCTGCGGGTGTGCTGCAGGCAGGTGACAACCGCCGCCTGCTGGGCGAAGACCTGATGGCTGGACAGCCTGCACTGGCAGCAGGCTCACGCCTCACCCCTGCAGCCTGCGGCATGCTCGCCAGTCTGGGCTTGCCCGAGGTCACGGTCTGGCGCCGCCCGCGTGTGGCGTATTTCTCGACGGGTGACGAAATCCTCAGCCTGGGCGAAGCGCCACGCGAAGGCGCCGTGTACGACAGCAACCGCTACACCGTCCACGGCATGCTGCAGCGCCTGGGGTGCGAAATCATCGACATGGGCGTCGTCAAAGACAACCCGGCAGCACTGGAGGCGGCCTTTCGCGAGGCTGCGGCCCAGGCCGATGCCATCATCACCAGCGGTGGCGTCAGCGTGGGCGAGGCCGACCACACCAAAGCCATGATGAAAAAACTGGGCGATGTGGCCTTCTGGCGCATCGCCATGCGCCCTGGCCGCCCCATGGCGGTGGGCCGCATCCAGCAAGGCGATCGCTCAGCCCTGCTGTTTGGCTTGCCCGGCAACCCGGTGGCGGTGATGGTGACCTTTGCCGCCTTTGTGCGCCCTGCCCTGCAGCAGCTCATGGGCTGGCAAGCGCCTGCAGTGCCTATGCTCAAAGCCAAAAGTCTGGAGACCCTGCGCAAAAAACCTGGCCGCACCGAGTACCAGCGCGGCATCGTGCGCACCAACGCTGCGGGAGAACCAGTGGTCAGCACCACCGGCAACCAAGGCTCGGGCGTGCTCAGCTCCATGGTGCAGGCCAATGGCCTGATCGTGCTCGGTCACACACAAGGCCAGGTGCAGCCGGGCGACTGGGTCGATGTGATGGTGTTTGACGGGCACCTCTGAAGTTGGCCACGCAGACACAAAAAAGGGGCTTCACAGCCCCTTTTCTTTTGGCGGTCAATGACCGTCAATGCGCAGACCCGCTCGGCGGCGCATCCAGTGCCACGGCCTTGTTGGGCCCGGGCACGCTCTTGCGTGCAAGCAGGGAATACATGGTGGGCACCACAAAAATGGTCAGCAAAGTGCCCAGGGACATGCCGCCCACAATCACCCAGCCGATTTGCGTGCGGCTCTCGGCACCTGCTCCCTTGGCCAGCGCCAGCGGCACCGCGCCCAACACCATAGCACCCGTGGTCATCAGGATCGGCCGCAAGCGCTGCCCGGAGGCCTTGATCAGCGCATCGCGCATCGCCATGCCTTCTTCGCGCAACTGGTTGGTGAATTCCACAATCAGGATGCCGTGCTTGGTGATCAAGCCCACCAGGGTGATCAGGCCAATCTGCGAATACACGTTCAGGGATCCGCCAGTCCACTGCAAAGCCAGCATGGCCCCGATCATCGACAAAGGCACCGAAAGCATGATCACAAAGGGATCGATGAAACTTTCAAACTGCGCGGCCAGCACCAAAAAGATGAAGAACAGCGCCAGCACAAACACGATGACCAAGGCCCCCTGCGAGTTCTTGAATTCACGCGATGTGCCGTTGAGTTCGGTGGTGTAACCGGGCTTGAGCACCTTGGCCGCCGTCGCGTCGAGGAACTTCAGGGCTTCACCCAAGGAATAGTCAGGTGCCAGGTTGGCCGTGATGGACACGGAGCGGCGTTGACCAAAGTGGTTCAACTCGCGCGGAGAGACGCTTTCGCGCACCTTCACCACCGCAGACAGCGGGATCATGGCGTCGTTGCGGCCACGGATGTAGATGTTGTCGATGTCATCGGGCGTGTTGCGGCCGCTGGCCAGGGTTTGCACGATCACGTCGTACTGCTCGGCATCGCGCTTGTAACGGGTCACGACACGGCCGCCCAACATGGTTTCCAGGGCTTTGGCCACGGCGTCCACACTCACCCCCAACTCAGCCGTCTTGTCCCGATCCACCTCGATGCGCAACTCGGGCTTGTTCAGACGCAAATCGACATCGGGCGAGAGGATGCCGGGATTTTTCGCGATCTCGTCGAGCATCTGGCGCGTGACCGCGTTGAGGTTCTGGTAGCTGTCAGAGGTCAGGATGACAAAGTTGACCGGCCGCTCGCGAAAGCCTTGCCCCAGAGACGGCGGCGTGATCGGGAAAGCGGTCACGCCAGGCAAGCCCCCGAATTTCGGGGCCAGTTCACGCGCGATCTCCAGCGTCGTGCGTTTGCGGTTTTCCCAATCGACAGCGCGGTAAATGACCGAACCCTGCGCCACAGTAGGGTTGCCGATGTTGGCAAAAATCCGGTCGAATTCCGGGTACTTCTCGCCCATCTTTTCGAGCACTTTGGCATAGCGGTCGGTGTACTCCAGCGTGGAACCATCGGGTGCGGTCACCGTGGCCAGCAAAACGCCACGGTCTTCCAGCGGAGCCAGTTCCTGCTTCATGCCGGGATAAATGATGGCGATGGCGGCGCCACTGCCCACCATGACCAGCAGCACCAGCCAGCGGGCCTTGACCAGCACCCAGCGCAACACGTTTTCGTAGCCATTGGACAACTGCGTGAGCAGGCGCTCCATGGTGCGGTCAAACCAGCCCGGGTTCGGGTTGTGACGCAGCAGTTGGGAGCTCATCATGGGCGACAGTGTCAGGGCCACAAAGCCCGACACGATCACCGAACCGGCCAGGGCCAGGGCGAATTCGGTGAAGAGCTTGCCCGTGCGACCGGGCGTGAACGCCAGCGGCGCAAACACCGCCGCCAGTGTGGCGGTCATGGCGATGACGGCAAAACCGATTTCACGGGCCCCTTTGATGGCCGCAGAGAAAGGATCAAGCCCTTCCTCGATATGCCGGTAGATGTTTTCCAGCACCACGATGGCATCGTCCACCACCAGACCGATCGCCAGCACCAGGGCCAACAAAGTCAATGTGTTGATGGTGAAGCCGGCCAAGGCCATCATGGCAAAGGTACCAATCAGACTGACCGGAATGGTGATGATGGGAATGATGGACGCACGCACGGTACGCAGGAAAACAAAAATCACCAGGGCCACCAGAACCACCGCTTCCACGATGGTCTGGAACACGCTCTTGATCGAGCGGTCAATGAACACCGAGTTGTCGTTGGCCACGCTGATGGTGATGCCCGGTGGCAAATCAGCTTCCAGGCGCGGCATCATCTCGCGCACGCCTTTGGACAGCTCCAGCGGGTTGGCTGTGGCTTGGCGAATCACACCAGCCGAAATCGCGTTTTGTCCACCCAAGCGCACAGCGCTGCGCTCGTCGGCCGCGCCCTCTTGCACGCGTGCCACATCGCGGATCTTGACAGGAAAGCCATTGACCAGCTTGATCACGATGTCGCCAAACTGCCCTGCTCGGGTGAGGTCGGTTTGGGAGGTAACAGTGAATTCGCGCTGATTGGATTCGATGCGTCCGGCCGGCAATTCCAGGTTGCTGCGGCGGATGGCGTCTTCCACGTCCTGTGGGGCCAGCTTGTAAGCGGCCAGTCGCTCAGGCTCCAGCCACACGCGCATGGCGTATTTTCGCTCACCGTAAATGCGCACATCGGCCACCCCGGTCACGGTTTGCAGACGGGGTTTGACGATCCGGTTGATCAGGTCATTGATTTGCAGTGGATTGAGGGTGTCACTCGAAAAAGCCAGCCAGATCACAGGAAAAGCATCGGCTTCCACTTTGGCGATCACGGGTTCTTCAATGGCTTGCGGCAAGCGGTTGCGCACACGTGAGGTGCGGTCGCGCACTTCGGCCGCCGCAGTATCGGCATCTTTTTCAAGACGGAAACGCACCGTGATCTGTGACTGCTCGGCACGGCTGATCGAGGTGATCACGTCCACCGCGTCGATCCCGGCAATGGAATCTTCCAACGGCTTGGAGACCTGGCTTTCAATCACCTCGGCCGAAGCGCCGGGGTACTTGACGCTGACAGTGACCGTGGGTTCATCGATCTTGGGGTACTCGCGCACGGACAAGCGATCAAAGCTCACCGCGCCCACCAACAGGATGAGCAAGGACATGACCACGGCCAGCACGGGCCGCCGGATGGAAATTTCTGCGAGCTGCATCTCAGCCTTTCAGGCAGGGATTGGGGCCGCTCACGGCCGCTGGCTTGGGTGCAGCTTTGGCCACAGGGGCTACAGCGGGTGTTGCAACCGGCTGAGGCGCAGACGCGGCCGCACCTGGGGCGCTGGCTGGACTGCTGGCCGGTGCTGCCGCAGGTCCTGCAGGCCGCGACATGTCCACCACGCGGACCGCCGTGCCATCTTTTTGCAGTCGCTGGTGCCCAGCCGTCACAACAGAATCCCCCGCTTCCAGGCCTTCCAGGATTTCCACTTTGCCAGGTTGGCGCACGCCCACCTTGACCGCCACGCGCTGCGACACGAGTGTGTCGGCTTGCTCACCGGGGACCACTTTGACCACAAAGGTGCGGCCGCCTTGCGGAACAATCGCCTCTTCGGGAATCACCAGAGCTTTGTCGCGAACGCCAAACACGGTTTTGACCCGGGCGAACATGCCCGGACGCAACTGCTGCTGACGGTTGTCGATGCACCCGCGAACGCCCACCGAACGGCCATTGGCGTCGATCAGGGGATCCACCGCCTGCACCACTGCCGCGAAAGGACGGCCGGGCAAGGCATCGATGTTGAGCTGGGTTTTCTGACCAGGTTGGATCTTGGACTGAAAACGCTCTGGCAAACGGAAGTCCACCAGCACCGCGTCCAGGTCCTCAATGTTGACGATGTCCGCTCCGTCCTTGAGGTAATCACCCACACTCACTTGCTTGAGGCCCACGACGCCATTGAACGGCGCCACAATTTTCAGTCGCTGCAGCGTGGCCGCAGCCAAATCGAGTTTGGCCTGCGCCACATCCAGGGCCGCCGCGCTCTCGTCCAGCGAGCGTTTGCTGATGAAGTTCTGCGCCACCAGCTCCTGGTTGCGCTTGTGGTTGGCCAAGGCGATCGACAACTCGGCTTTGGCCTGCGCCAATTGCGCCGCCTGCAGCTGGTCGTCGAGCTGAACCAGCAATTGGCCTTTTTCGACCCGCTGCCCGTCGTTGATGAAGATCTGTTTGACACGCCCGGCCACCTCGGGGCGCAGCATCACGCTCTGGCGTGAGCGCAAACTGCCCACCGATTGCGTTTCATCGATCAAGGTGATCGTATCCACCTTGGCCACTTCCACTGCAGGCGCGCGCTGTCCACCCGCCGGGGCGGCCCCGGCTGCGGCAGGGGCCGTGGACGAAGCCGATTTGTTCTGATACCACCAGGCAGCACCCGAGGCCACGCAGATACCTGCCAGAGCCATCACCGCATATTTCTTTTTGTAGGCCATTCGAACCGTCTCAAACAAAACGCAAACAGTTTTGAAATGTAACAGTGCTGTGGGTTTTCCCAAATTCGGTTCAGGCGCTTTCGCAACACGCGCCTGCGGCTTTACACGGGCTTTACACAGCAGCCCTCAGCGCCCCAGAACCTTGTCCACGCCTTGGTTGGCGAGCGCATCGGCCCGCTCATTGCCTGGGTCACCCGCATGGCCTTTGACCCAGTGCCATTCGATGTGATGTCCCGAAGTTGACACCAAATGGTCGAGCGCTTGCCAGAGCTCCACGTTCTTGACGGGTTTCTTGTCGGCCGTGCGCCAGCCTTTGGCTTTCCAGCCATGGATCCACTCCAGGATGCCCTTGCGCACGTACTGGCTGTCGAGGTAGAGGGCCACATGGCACGGCCGCTTGAGCGCCTTGAGCGCTTCGATGACCGCCGTGAGTTCCATCCGGTTGTTGGTGGTGTTGGCTTCGCCACCAAACAGTTCGCGCACATGCGTACCCGACTGCATCCGAACACCCCAGCCGCCCGGGCCAGGGTTGCCCTTGCAGGCGCCATCGGTGTGGATTTGCACTGTGTTCAAAGTCATGGGATCAAAGTTTTTCAAGGCCTTGGATGGCCAGCACTGGCATCGGTTCGTGCCACAGGCACCGTCGACGAAGCGGCTGATCGTACCTTGCGCCAGGGCCGGCTGGTCAACAAGCGTCCGCCAGGCACACGCTTGGTGGCCACGATCAGGTAAGCGCCTCCCAGAATCGGCCACCATCGCTGTCCCAACCGATCCAGCCAGAGCCAGCGTTTGCGCCAACGCTCGGACTGCACTGCCGGCGCCCAGCCTCCGAACTGGACGACCTGCACCTCAAAACCCAGCAGGCCCAGCCAGTCCCGCAAGCGGTTGCAGCTGAGCAACTGTCCCGCATGGCCTTGCGGATCGGCGGCACGCCGCTGACGGACAAAGTGGCTTTGGCGCCAGCCCCACAAGCTCCAGGGGTTGATGCCCGTGATGAACAACTGCCCCTCCGGGATCAGGACGCGCTCCACCTCGCGCAGGCAGGCATGGGCATCGGCCGATTGCTCCAGTGTGTGCGGCAGGACCACCAGATCCAGCGACTCGGCAGGCCAAGGCCAGGCCCGGCTGTCCATCCACAAGCCTTCAAGACATGACTGGGGCGCTTGGCCGGGCGATTCATACTCGGCCCCCGCATTCCAGCGGTGCGGCATGCGGTTGGCCCGAAGACTGTCCAGCGCAGGCCAGCCCAGCTGCAAGGCGTGGTAGCCAAACACATCGGCCAGCAACACATCGGCATGCGTTTGCTCCCAGTCCAGCAAGGCCATGGCCGTGGCGGAGCCCAAACCTGCCAGCCAGGCATTTCCAATAGGGGGGGTTTCTATAATCTCGGACGCCATGCAATTGACTCCACTGCCCGCATTCTCTGACAACTACATCTGGTTGTTGAACGACCAGCACCGCTTGCTGGCGGTCGACCCCGGTGAGGGTACAGCCGTGCTGAACTGGATGGACAAGCACCCCGGCGTGCAGCTGGACACCATTCTAGTGACCCACCACCACGCAGACCACACCGGTGGACTGGTCGAACTGGTCCAGGCCACCGGTGCCCAGGTGTATGGCCCCGCTCTTGAGAAACTGCCCGTGCCACACACCCCGGTGGCGCAGGGGCAATCGCTGTCCTGGGGGCCGCTCACGATCCAGGTCATGGACGTCCCGGGCCACACCCTGGGCCATGTGGCCTACTGGACCCAACCTGCAGGCCAAGCCCCGGTGCTGTTCTGTGGTGACACCCTGTTTTCGGCAGGTTGCGGTCGCTTGTTTGAAGGCAGCCCGGCGCAAATGCTGGCCTCTTTGGACCAGTTGTCCGCCTTGCCCGCAGACACCCGGGTCTGCTGTGCCCACGAATACACGCTCTCGAACCTGAAGTTCGCCCTGGTGGTGGAGCCTGACAATGCCGAACTGCAGACTTATGCAGGTCAATGCCAGCAACGCCGCAGCCAATCGCTGCCCACCTTGCCCGTGGCCTTGTCCACAGAGCGGGCCATCAACCCGTTTTTGCGCAGCCGACAAGCCTCGGTTCGCCAGAGCATCCAACAACACTGGCCAGAGGCTTCGGACGATGTGTCCGCGTTCGCTGCCCTGCGACAATGGAAAAACGAATTCCAATGACCAATTCACACTGCGGGCGGACCATGCCCCGCTGGCCAGGCTTGTGTCTGGTGATGGCGTTGGGCTTTTGGCTCTCCGGCTGCGCCAGCACCACGAACTCACCGACGCCGCCTGCACAAGCGACATCCGCGGCCCCAAGTGCCAAAACCAGCCCTTCTGAAGCCGCCAGCGATACCCCCAATGGGGAACTGGCGCAAGCGGGCACCCTCAAGCCCAAAGCCAATCTGGGCCTGTTGCCCCCGACAGACATCTGGGAACGCATCCGCCGAGGTTTTGCCATGCCTGACCTCGAAGGTCCGCTGGTGCGCGACCGCGAGCAGTGGTATGCAGCCAGGCCCGACTACATCCTGCGCATGACCGAGCGCTCACGCCGCTACCTGTTCCACATCGTCGAGGAACTGGAACGCCGCGACATGCCGACCGAGCTGGCGCTGCTGCCCTTCATCGAGTCGGCGTTCAATCCAGAGGCGGTGTCCTCAGCGAAAGCCGCAGGCATGTGGCAATTCATGCCCGCCACCGGCAAGTACTTTGACCTCAAACAAAACCTGTTTCGCGATGACCGCCGTGATGTGCGCGAATCCACGCGTGCTGCGCTGGATTACCTGCAAAAACTCTATGGCATGTTCGGTGACTGGCACTTGGCGCTGGCCGCCTACAACTGGGGCGAAGGCAGCGTGGGCCGTGCCCTGGCCCGCAACAAAGCGCTGGGCAAACCGCTGACCTACAGCGAGCTCAACATGCCCAACGAGACGCGTTACTACGTGCCCAAGCTGCAAGCGGTCAAAAACATCATTGCGCTGCCCGAGTCCTACAAGGTGGACTTGCCACTGATCCGCAACCACCCTTACTTCAAGAGCGTGCCAATTGAACGAGACATCGATGTGGCTTTGGCAGCCCGACTGGCCGAGATCAGCCTCGACGACTTCAAGGCCTTGAACCCGTCGATGAGCCGCCCCGTGATTCTCGCTTCGGGCACACCGCAAATCCTGCTGCCCTGGGACAATGCCACGGTATTCGAGCGCAACTTGCAAAGCCACAGCGGGCAACGACTGGCCACCTGGACCGCCTGGGTAGCGCCACGCACCATGAAACCCGAAGACGCGGCGCAAGAAGTGGGCATGCCCGTCGAGCAATTGCGCTCGGCCAACAGCATTCCGCCGCGGATGATGGTCAAGGCCGGCTCGACCTTGCTGGTGCACCGCAAAGGCCCCCTGGACACCGATGTCACCGAGCACATGGCCGACACAGCGCAATTGGCTTTGGCACCGGAAGTCGTACTCAAACGTATCCTGGTCACCGCCCGTAAAGGCGACACCCTGGCAAGCCTGGCCGCAAGGCATGGTGTGACGGCCGCCAACATGGCCAGCTGGAACAAGCTGCACATCGTGACCAGCCTCAAAGGCGGTCAGAGTCTGATCGTGTATGTCCCCAGCGAAGCGCCACGGCGTGCCCCCAAAGCGGTGGCCTCAGCCCCTTCGGCCCGCGCTCACAAGGCCCCTGCAGCCAGGAAAAAGAAACACTGAATGCCCCCCGCCCATGCCGGGGGCGGGTTCAGGCCTTGAGTCGCGCCTTGGACCGCAAGGCAAAGGCGTTGTTGAATGTGCGCGCCAGCAGCACACGGCTGGTCTGCATGCGTCCGGTCAGTCGGGCCTGCGCCCGCCAGAGGTTCAGGACCGTGTCTTCCTGAACAAGCCCATCGATGGCATAGGATTCCCGAAGTTTCTCAAACGCCCCCAGATAGGCGGCACGGTCATTCATCCAGTAGGCAGCAGGAACGTAGCGGAACAAATCGGTGGGGCCCGATGTTTTCAACCACTTGAGCGCATGGACGACGCCATCGGTCAAGGCCTGGGCGACTTCGGGCTGGCGTTGCAGGAACTCTTCACGGGCAATCAGGCTTGCACCGGGCACCGCGCCCCCCATGACCTGTTGGGCTCCCTGCAGACTGCGGGCTTCACCCACCAGCAACACCTCGCCTTTCATCTCAAGCCAATGCATGATCGGATCGGGATTGCACAAGGCATCGATACCGCCACTGCGCAAAGCCTCCAGCACCCCACCCGAAGAGCCCACTTCGATAAAAGTCACATCCTCGGGCAACACACCATGCAACAGCAGCCACTGGCTGGCCATGGTATGGGTGGAAGATGCGATCGAGGTGACCCCCACCCTGGTGCCTTTGAGTTCGGTCAGCGACTTCAATCCGGACAGCCGCGTCGACACCCCCAGGCTCACCTGAGGGCTGCGCCCCATCAACGCAAAAGCCTGGAGCTTGTGGTTTTGGTACTGGGCATTGAACACATGCTCGAACGCACCGGCGACCACTTCGGCCTTGCCAGACACCAGGCTGGCCATGGCATGCGCGCCCGCGTCGTGCACGATGAAATCCACCGCCACCCCGGCTTGACGAAAGTAACCAAGCTGGTCTGCCAGTACCAAAGGCAAGTGGTACAAGCTGTGTTTGGCGGCCAACGCGATGCCCACCTTGGCAAGCTTGCCCGAGGCCGCAGACAGCGCACGAGCGGGCGATGCGAGCGGCAAAGCGCTTGCAGCAGCAGCCAGCGACAGCAGTTGTCGACGTCGGGCATCCATCTCTCGCGCTCCATCCTCGGTTCTATCTGGGTTGGACCAAGCTTAGGCCAAGCGCCTGATGCGCGCATCGGGACTCATCCCGAGCGGGTTTTCACGTAATGGATTGTGAGTAGCCTGCCGCAGACTCCACCGCCATCAACGGCGGTCGACCAGGGCGTGGGCGATGGTGCCCAGATCCACATATTCCAGCTCACTGCCAGCAGGCACACCACGCGCCAGCCGCGTCACGCGCAGGCCAAGCGATTTGAGCATCTCGGCAATCACATGCGCCGTGGCTTCACCCTCGGCGGTGAAGTTGGTGGCCAAAATGACCTCGCGCAAGCCCTCTTCCGACGCCCGCTGGCGCAATTTGGCCAGGCCGATGTCGTGCGGCCCAATGCCGTCGAGCGGGCTGAGCTTGCCCATGAGCACAAAGTACAGGCCGCGGTAGGTGCCTGTGCGCTCCACCGCAGACTGATCCGCCGGGGTTTCGACCACGCACAACTGGCTGTGGTCACGCGAAGCATCGGCGCAGGTGTCGCAAATGTCCGCTTCGGTGAAGGTGTGGCAGCGCTCACAGTGGCGCACATGCGCCACCGCATGGCTCAAAGCCTGCGCCAGCTGCATGGCCGTGGCGCGGTCGTGCTGCAGCAAATGGAACGCCATGCGCGAAGCCGACTTCACGCCCACCCCGGGCAAGCCCTTGAGGGCCTGCACCAAAGTCGCCAGCGCGTGGGTATCGGCCATGGCTCAGCCGCCTCAGAAAGGCAGCTTCATGCCGGGCGGCAGACCGGCGGTGAGCTTGCCCATTTTCTGTTGGGACACTTCCTCGGCCTGACGCACGGCCGCATTGAAGGCCGCAGCCACCAGGTCTTCCAGCATGTCCTTGTCGTCGGCCAGCAGGCTCGGGTCGATGGTCACGCGGCGCACCTCGTGCTTGCAGGTCATCAGCACTTTGACAAGGCCCGAACCAGACTGCCCCTCCACTTCGATGAAGGCCAGTTCGTCCTGGGCTTTTTTCAGGTTGTCTTGCATGGCTTGCGCCTGTTTCATCAGGCCGGCCAGTTGTCCTTTGTTGAACATGTTTGTCTTTCTGTCTTGAATGAAAAAATCAGAGGGGCTGGATGCTGCCCGGCACGATCCGGGCACCAAAGTCACGCACCATGGCTTGCACCAGCGGATCGCTTTGAATGAGCTCCTCCGCCGCCACCATTTTGGCTGCAGCCGCCACCGCCAAGCGCTTGGCCGGGCTGTCCACCACCGGCCCCAGCTCGACCGCCAGGCGCACTGCATGGCCTGCGGCCTGCAAAGCCGCCTGCAAACGTTCGCGGGTGCTGGGCATGTTGAGCGATTCGCGCTCGATGCGCAGCTGCCATTGGTCAGCGCTGCGGCTGAACAATTGAGACTGCAGTGCGAGTTCTCGCACCAGCGCAGTGATGACGTCAGCGGCCATCAGATCCCGCACCACCTCGGCCCAGAAGTCACCTTCGGGGGTGGGCTGCAAAGGCACTTCGGGGCGCTTGAGCGCGTCCACCCGGGCCGATGGTGCCGGAGCCTCGCGCACAGGCAAGGGGCGAATGGCCGGCGCAGCCACAGGTGCTGCGCTCACCGCCACCTCGTCCAGTTCCTCCCAGGGCGGCAGGTCCATCGGTGGCTCGTCCAGGGCGGCCAGCATCTCGTCCACCGAGGGTTCGGGATCGGAGGGCGACGCAGCGGGCTGGGGCTGAGCGGGTCGTTCGGTCCCAACTTGAGGCACCGGAGCAGATACCGGCTCAGGCGGAGTCACGGGCACTGCGGCCACAGGCTCAGCACGCGAGGGAGATTCAACACGTGCAACGGCAGCAGGCACCACTGGCGCTGGCGCCACTGTTGGTGCTTTGACTGGAGGGACGGGACGGGCGGACTCAGCCCGCTGCGTCAGCGATGGGCTTTTTTTTTCAGCCGACCCGCTGGCGGGTTTGAAAGCCAGCAGGCGCAGCAGCACCATGGTGAGCGCCGCGTATTCGTCGGGTGCCAGACCCAGCTCAGTGCGACCGTGCAGGCACAGGCTGTATAGCAACTGGGTTTCTTCGGCCGACATGCGCTCGGCCAGATCGACCAGCACCGGTGCATCCGGGTCATCGGCATCTTGCGTCAAACCAGGCACCGCCTGCATGACGGCCATGCGCTGCAGCAAGGTGCTCATGTCTTCCAGGGTGGCAGCAGCCGACACACCATGCTGGCGCAAGGCATCGACCAGGGACACCACCGACGCGCCATCGGCATCGGCCAAGGCGCGGATCAGGTTGAGCACATGGCTGCGGTCCACGCTGCCCAGCATTTGGCGAACGCCCGCCTCCTGCAACTGACCGCTGCCAAAGGCGATCGCCTGGTCGGTCAGGCTCAGCGCGTCGCGCATCGAGCCGCGTGCGGCACGGGCCAGCAAGCGCAAAGCGGCGGGCTCCGCCGCCAGGCTCTCGGCCGCCAGCACGCGGGTCAGGTGTTCAAACACCGTCTCCGGGGCCATCGGACGCAGGTTGAACTGCAGGCAGCGCGAGAGCACCGTGACCGGAACTTTTTGCGGGTCGGTCGTGGCCAGCACGAACTTGAGGTATTCGGGGGGTTCTTCGAGTGTTTTCAACATCGCGTTGAACGCGGTGTTGGTGAGCATGTGCACCTCGTCGATCATGAAGACCTTGAAGCGCCCCTGAACAGGTTTGTAGACCGCCTGCTCCAGCAGGCTCTGGACTTCGTCCACCCCCCGGTTGGAGGCGGCGTCGAGCTCGGTGTAATCGACAAAACGGCCGGCATCGATGTCTCGGCAGGCCTGGCACACGCCGCAGGGCTCGGCCGTGATGCCGCCTTGCCCATCTGCGCCCTGGCAGTTGAGCGACTTGGCCAAGATGCGCGAGACGGTGGTCTTGCCCACCCCGCGGGTGCCGGTGAACAGGTAGGCGTGGTGCAGGCGCTGCTGGGTCAGCGCATTCGACAGGGCCTGAACCACATGCTCCTGCCCCACCATTTCGGTGAAAGAGCGCGGGCGGTACTTGCGGGCCAGGACAAGGTAAGACATGGGAGGATTCTATCGGGCCAAGGCTGCCGTTTCGAAGAAAGGCGGACAAACCCGCCAGATCGTGTCCGAACGTAAATTAAGTGCGTACGGGCACAGAAAAAGCGCGGTGCTCGCCTACAATCAACCCCGACGGGCCTTCCCGCATGGTGAAGCGGCCAACCGGGTCAGGTGGGGAACCAAGCAGCCCTAACTGTGGAGCCAGTGCCGGGGTCAAGGCTCGTCACCTTCTTTTTTGCGCCGGAGACATCTCTCCACCGTTCAGCGCCAACCCCACCCCAAAAGACAAAAACCCGGACCAAGCCGGGTTGTGAAGTACACCCCGACGCCATTCGGGGCACAAGCATGGACATGCGGATCAGGCCATGCGGCGACGCAGCATCGGGAACGGGATGGTTTTGGCCTTGGGCTGTGCAGCGCGCTTGGGCACCGACTGACCCGATTGGATGAACTGGGACACCAGGGCATCGGCCTCGGGATGGGCACCGGCCCGGCTGGCTTCGAAGTGGAAGCGGGTCTGCTGGGACATTTGGGCCACAAAATTCTGAGGGTAATCCCGAACATTGAAGCCACGCAGGGCCATCACCTTCATGAAAGCGTTGGCAGCCTCTTCGACGGCAACTTGGTATTCGGTGGAAGCAACTGGGGTCATGTCATCCTCATGTGTGATGTGTTGTAGACCACCCTCTAACGCACCCCAAGCCCGTCCGGTAGACAGGCATTTGTATAAATTTGTTACTTCCAGTCGAAAATGCCTTCAGCGGCCCGTTTTCCGCTGGCCAGGCAGGCGGTCAACAGATAGCCCCCCGTGGGCGCTTCCCAATCGAGCATCTCGCCTGCGCAAAAAACCCCAGGCAGCTGCCGGAGCATGAGTTGTGGCGTCAATGCCTGCTCAGTCACGCCCCCGGCAGTGCTGATGGCTTCGGCCATCGGACGCGGCGCCTTGAGGGGCACCGGCAGACCCTTGATCGCTTGCGCCAGCGCCTGCGGCGAGGCCCAGATGTCTGCCGGGCACAGCTCGTGGATCAAGCCGGTCTTGACCCCTTGCAAACCCAGCCGACCTTTCAGATGGCTCGACCAGCTTCGGCTGCCACGGGGCCTTTTCACCTCGGCCAGCACCTGCTCCAAAGACTTGTCGGGCAAAAGGTCCAGGGTGAAATGCGCAGCACCCGAGCGAATCAGCGCATCGCGCAGAGGGGCCGAAGCGGCATAAATCAGACTGCCCTCGACCCCGGTTTGCGTCACCACAAACTCGCCTTTGCGGTACCAAGGGGCGTCGTCCTCGGCACTGGCGCCATCCAAGGCCACGGCCACGGACTTGAGCGGCTCTCCCGCAAAACGGGTTCGAAAGTGTTCGCTCCAACCTGCCCCATCCCGCCCCAGAACGTCAAATCCGCAGTTGGCGGGCTGCAAAGCAGCCACATCCACACCTTGCTGGGCCAGCAGCGCCGTCCAGCTGCCGTCCGAACCCAGCCGGGGCCAACTGCCGCCGCCCAGCGCCAGCAAGGTGGCCCGCGCCTTGACCTTGAGGGGCGCGCGCCCTTCGCTGCGGCCAAACACCATGCAGCCATCGTCCCAGCCCAACCAGCGGTGGCGCATATGAAACTGCACGCCCCCCCCCACCTGCGTGTGGCGCAAACGGTGCAACCAGGCGCGCAGCAAAGGCGCGGCCTTCATCTCGGTCGGGAAGACGCGCCCCGATGTGCCCACAAAGGTGTCAATGCCCAACTCCTGGGCCCAGGCCCGCACCTGCTCGCCGTCCAGCCCATCCAGCCATGAACCGACCCAAGCCTGGCCTTGGGCGTAGCGCTGGTCAAACTGGGGCCGGCGTTCAGAATGGGTGAGGTTCAAGCCCCCTTTGCCCGCCAGCAAAAATTTGCGCCCCACCGAAGGCATGGCGTCAAACAAATGCACCGAGCGCCCGGCATGGGCCAGCCAATCAGCGGCCATCAAGCCGGCCGGGCCACCCCCCACGATCACGACGTCGGCGTCCAAGGAGTCAAATGAAGCAACAGCAGGAGCAGCAGGCAAGGACATGGGGATCAGCGGTAGAGCCTCCGCGACAGACGGGGCATTGGGATTCTGTCAAAATAGCCGCAACTTTAGCTGCATATTCACTCTTGAAAAGGAACAGGCCATGGCCAGCGATTTGATCAAACACGTTTCTGACGCCTCTTTCGAAACCGATGTCGTCAATGCTGGCCAGCCAGTGGTGGTCGATTTCTGGGCCGAATGGTGCGGTCCCTGCAAAATGATCGCCCCCATCTTGGACGAAGTCGCAGGCGCCTACCAGGGCAAACTGCAAGTGGCCAAGATGAACGTCGACGAGAACCGTGACATCCCGGCCAAGTTCGGCATCCGTGGCATCCCCACATTGATGCTGTTCAAGGACGGCAAGCTCGCAGCCACCAAAGTGGGCGCCATGAGCAAAGCACAGCTCACCGCCTTCATCGACCAGCAATTGGCCTGAGCCCCCCTCGGGTCTTTCACAAAAACCGGGACACAACGTCCCGGTTTTCGTTTCTGGCGGCACCCTCTGAAAACCTGTCATAATTTCCGCTCAGCAAGCACCTGACAGGGTGCTCCTGCTCAGAGCCACCGGCATTGGACCTCGTGACCCTAGGCCCAGCCGGATCTGGACCCCTCCCCCCCGGTTTTTCTGCATACGGCACCAACAAGCCGTCTTGATACAGGCCATTTCCCATGCATTTGAATGAACTGAAGGCACTGCATGTGTCTGAACTCCTGAAGCAAGCCGACACGCTCGAAATCGAAAACACCGGTCGCATGCGCAAACAGGAGCTGATGTTTGCCATCATCAAAAAGCGCGCCAAAGCGGGCGAGCAGGTGTTTGCCGACGGCGTGCTGGAAATTCTGCCCGACGGGTTTGGCTTTTTGCGCAGCCCCGACTCCAGCTACACGGCCAGCACCGACGACATCTACATCAGCCCCAGCCAGGTGCGACGCTTCAACCTGCACACGGGCGACATGATCGAAGGTGAAGTGCGCATCCCCAAAGACGGTGAACGCTACTTTGCCCTGACCAAGCTGGACCAGGTCAACGGCGACCTTCCCGAGAACAACAAGCACAAGGTCATGTTCGAGAACCTGACGCCCCTGTTCCCCAAGGAGCAGATGCGCCTGGAGCGTGACATCAAGGGCGACGAAAACATCACCGCCCGTGTGATCGACATCATTGCGCCGCTGGGCCGCGGCCAGCGCGCCCTGATCGTGGCGCAGCCCAAGTCGGGCAAGACCGTGATGATGCAGCAGATCGCGCATGCCATCACTGCCAACTACCCCGATGTGCACCTGATGGTGCTGCTGGTCGACGAACGCCCTGAAGAAGTGACCGAGATGCAGCGCAGCGTGCGCGGTGAAGTCATTTCGTCCACCTTCGACGAACCCGCCTCTCGCCACGTGCATGTGGCCGAAATGGTGATCGAGCGCGCCAAGCGCCTGGTTGAGCTGAAAAAAGACGTGGTGATCCTGCTGGACTCGATCACCCGCCTGGCCCGCGCCTACAACAACGTGGTGCCCTCATCGGGCAAAGTGCTGTCGGGCGGTGTGGACGCCAATGCCCTGCAACGCCCCAAGCGCTTCTTTGGCGCGGCGCGCAATGTGGAAGAAGGCGGCAGCCTGACCATCATCGCCACCGCCTTGGTCGACACCGGCAGCCGCATGGACGAAGTGATCTTTGAAGAATTCAAGGGCACCGGCAACTGCGAAATCCACCTGGAGCGCCGCCTGTACGAAAAACGCGTGTTCCCGGCCATCAACCTCAACCGCAGCGGCACCCGCCGCGAAGAATTGCTGCTGCAGCCCGAAGTGCTGCAAAAGACCCGCATCCTTCGCCAGTTCATGTACAACATGGACGAAATCGAGGCCATGGAGATGGTCTTGAAGAGCATGAAAGCGACCAAGTCCAACGTCGAATTCTTCGACATGATGAGACGTGGCGGCTGATCCCCTATAATCCAAGGTTTTGCGGAAAGTGCGCACAGATTGGCTGGGGCGTGGCTACCGTGGTTTCAAAAAGGAAAAACCCATGAAAGACGGCATTCACCCGAACTACCGTGAAGTTTGCTTCCAGGACATGTCCAACGGCTTCAAGTTCGTGACCCGCTCCTGCGCCAACACCAAAGAAATGATCAAGATGGAAGACGGCCGCGAACTGCCATGGTTCAAGCTCGACACCACCAGCGAATCGCACCCCTTCTACACCGGCACCCAGAAGTCGGTGGACAACATGGGCGGTCGCGTCGAAAAATTCCGCAACCGTTTCGGCAAGATCACTTCCAAGTAATCCCGCCGCCGCAAGCGACAAGGGCAGCCCGGTTGACCGGCCTGCCCTTTTGTTTTGGGCTTCATCCCGCATGAGGTCAGACCTGTTATCTTTGCCAACGTGACGCCGACCAGCCCCGCCCTTGTTGCCCAAAATGCCGTGCGACGCTTGCCACGCACCGCGCTGATCCTGCTCAGCCTGGCTTATGTGCTGCCAGGCTTTCTGGGTCGCGCGCCCTGGAAGGCCTACGACATCGAAGCCTTCGGCTTCATGCTGCAACTGGCGCAGCCCACACCAGGCACGGCGGTCAGTTGGCTGCACCCGACTTTGCTGGGCCAAGTGGACGCCAACCTCGCCTTGCTGCCCACCTGGCTGGGGGCACTGTTCATACGGCTGGCCCCTTGGGGCATGGAAGCCGTGGCGGCGCGCTTGCCTTTCATGGCGATGCTGGGCTTGACCCTGGCATCCACCTGGTTTGCGGTGTATGCGCTGGCACGCAGCGACGCGGCCCAGCCCGTGGCCTTTGCTTTTGGTGGCGAAGCGCGCCCCGCAGACTACGCCCGCACCCTCGCCGATGGCGGCCTGCTGGCCCTGATGGGCTGCCTGGGCCTGGCCCAGCTTTCGCACGAAATCACCCCGGCACTGAGCCAGTTGTGCTTCACCGCCATGCTTTTTTGCGGTCTGGCCACCTTGCCCCGCAGAAAGGCCTTGAGCCTGCTGGCGGTGGCCTGCGGCATGCTCGGGCTGACCCTGTCGGGCGCACCCGTGCTGGCACTCATGTTGGGCGTTGGCGGCAGCCTGATCAGGGCTGTGGCTGATCCCAACCGCTCAGAACGCCGCTTGAACATGCTGGAGCTGGGCGTGCTGGCTTTGCTGTGCCTGTTGTCGATCACTCTGGCGGGGGCGCTGGACCTCTGGCGCTGGCGCATCGTGCCCCATGCCATGCCCGATGTGCATGTGTTTGGCCGACTGCTCCTGTGGTTCACCTGGCCTGCAGGCCCGTTGGCCATCTGGGCACTGTGGCGTTGGCGCTACCAGCTGGCTCGGGGCTGGCGCTTTGTGCACATCGGTCTGCCGGTCTGGTTTGCCGCCGTCACGGTGGGCACCACCTGGTTCACCGGCCTGACCGACCGTGCACTGCTGCCTGCCTTGCCCGCCATTGCCGCTTTGGCCGCATTTGCCCTGCCCACCTTGCGTCGCAGTGTGGGGGCGTTCATCGACTGGTTCACACTGCTGTTCTTCAGCATCTGCGCCCTGATCATTTGGGGGGTATGGATCTCGATGGAAACAGGCATCCCTGCACAACCCGCACGCAATGTGGCACGCGCAGCGCCCGAGTTCATCCACACGTTTTCACCCGGCCTGCTGACCGTGGCCGTGTTGGCCACCCTGGCCTGGTGCGCGGTGCTGCGCTGGCGCACCGGGCGTCACCGCCCCGCCATCTGGAAGTCGCTGGTCCTGCCCGCCGCAGGCACCACCTTGTGCTGGTTGCTGCTCATGACCTTGTGGCTGCCTTTGCTCAACCACGGCCGCAGCTATGCGCCTCTGGTCCAAAAAATCCAGGCCCTCACTGGCCCAGCCACGTGTCTGCAATACGCCGGACTGAGCAAAGCGCAAGGCGCGGCTTTTCTCTACCATGGCCGGGTCCAGCTGCAAGCGGCCAGCCAACCCACGCCGGCATGCACCTGGCTGATCGCCGACAGCGGGCAGCTGCCTCGCCTTGCGGGCCAACTCCAGCAACTGGGTTGGACAGAATCTGCCCGCGTGCTGCGCCCCACCGACAACAATGAAACCCTGGTGCTGTTCAAGCCCGCGCAGGACTGAGCGGTGTCCGAGCTGCGAACGATTGCCCGGCACGCCGGCACTGTGCTGATCGGGCAGCTGGCGGTCATCGCCTATGGCGTGGCAGACACCGTGATCGCAGGGCGCGTGAGTCCACAAGCACTGGCCACGCTGTCGCTGGCCTCCTCCATCTACATCAGCGTCTATGTCGGGCTGAACGGCCTGATCCAGTCGCTGCTGCCCATTTGGGCCGAGCTGCGCGGTGCAGGCCAATACCCGCAGATTGGCCAATCGGTCAGGCAAGGCTTGTACCTGGCGGCAGGCGCAGGGCTGCTCGGCATTATGGTGCTGTGCTTTCCAGACCCCTGGCTGTTGTGGACCGATGTGCCGCCAGCGCTCTGGCCTGAGGTGCACGCCTACCTGCAGGTGCTCGCACTGGCCCTGATCCCGTCCTTGCTGTTTCGGATGTTCAGCACGCTCAACCAGAGCCTGGGCTACCCGCGACTGGTCACCTGGCTGCAGGCGGGTGGCCTGTTTGTCAAAGTGCCCCTGTCGGCCAGCCTGACCTTTGGCCTGGCGGGCATGCCCGCATTGGGGGTGGTCGGTTGCGCCTGGGCCACGTTGGTGGTCAACAGCCTCATGCTGCTGACCGGCATCTGGCTGCTGCACACCCAATCGATTTACCGGCCTTACCGGCTGTGGTTGCCGCTGGAAGCCCCTCATGGCCCCACATTGCGGCGCTTTTTGCGGCTGGGGCTGCCTGCGGGCTTGTCCATCATGGTGGAGATCACCTCCTTCACCCTCATGGCCTTGTTCATTGCGCGGCTCGGGGCCAGCGCACTGGCCAGCCACCAGATTGCCGCCAACATGGCCGGGGTGCTGTACATGATCCCACTGGCTTTGGGCATCGCCAGCAGTGCGCGCACAGGCTATTGGCTCGGCGCCAACCAGCCACAGCGCGCCCGCGAGGCCGCCCGCACCGGACTGACCCTGGCTGCTGGCATGGCGCTCGTGTCTGCCTGCGCTCTGTGGTTGGCACGCGAACCCTTGGCACAGCTGTTCACCGCCGACCCGAGCGTGGCCCTGGCCGCGGCAGTCTGGCTGGGCTGGGTGGCGGCCTACCACCTGACCGATGCAGTGCAAACCGTTTGTGTGTTTCTGTTGCGCTGCTACCGCATCACCCTGGCACCGCTGCTCATCTACACCGTGATGCTCTGGGGTGTGGGCCTGTTCGGGGGTTACCTGCTGGCATATCGGGGACTGGGCCCTTGGGCCGCGCAGCCAACGGTAGGCAGTTTCTGGCTCACCAGCTTCGCCGCGCTCGCGGTGGTGGCCCTGCTGTTTTGCGCATTGCTGTGGCGGGCCGTGCGTGTACCGCCAGCGGCGTCAGACTGCTGAGCCACCAGACGCGACTTTCGGGTAAGGTAGCGGGTCTCATTCAACCTGAACCTCGCACCATGATCCTCGAACTCGCCGACATCCGCATACAGCCCGGCCAGCAAGCCGCCTTTGAAGAAGCCATTGCCCGGGGCCTGTCCACCGTGGCCAGCCGCGCCAAGGGCTACCAGGGCGCCAAGGTCAACCGGGGCATCGAGAGCCCGGAGCGCTATGTGCTGCAAATTTTCTGGGACACGCTGGAAGACCACACCGTGGGTTTCCGTGAATCGCCCCTGTTCACCGAGTGGCGCGCCATTGTGGGGCCCTTCTTTGCTGCGCCCCCCGTGGTTGAACACTTCGAGCTGGCCTTCAAATCCGCCTGAACGGACCTGAGCCTCGGTACAACAGATCTCTGGGACTGTCCTGCTGCTCATGGCCCGCGACCAGGCGGGCCAGCAAATCGAGGAACTGCACCTGCTCACTCGCCGACAAGGGGGCCAGGATGTTTTTCTGGACTTGCGACACCGCAGCAGACATCTGCACCACCGCCTGAGTCCCAGCGGGCGTGACAAACAGCAACTTGCGCCGCCGATCTTGCGCATCGGCCTGACGGCGCAGCCAGCCCTTGGCCTCCAGCCTGGCGATCACCGACCCCGATGTTGCCGGATCGAACGCCACGGCTTTGGCCAGCGTGACCTGGTCCCCGCCGGGTGCGTCGATCACGGCATTGAGCAAGGCGAACTGCACCGGGGTGATGTCGAAGTCGACCAGCACACGGGCAAACTCGGCCACCGCGATTTGCTGCGCACGCCGGATCAGATGGCCCGGGGCCTGGGCAAAATCAAAACTGCGTGTCATGTCGGGAACAAAACCAAGGGTTTTCCTTGATGAATTAAAGTGCAGAAACGGGCCGCAGATCAGTAGACTCATCCCCTGACAACGGCGTCGATTGTTGCAGTGTCAGTCACACCCTTGTGACGGCTTTGGGACCCTCAACTGCGAAAGCTCATCCATGGATTATCTCTTCAGCCCACCTGCGCCCGTGACCGTGCCCGTCAACGGCGAATCCCGAGCGTTCCCTGTGCACCGCATTTACTGCGTGGGCCGCAACTACGAAGACCACGCCAAGGAAATGGGGTTCACTGGGCGCGAGCCACCTTTCTTCTTCCTCAAGCCTGCCGACACCCTGGTGGTGGTGCCCAATGGCCAAACCGGCACCATGCCCTACCCCAGCCTGACGTCCAACCTGCACCATGAAATCGAACTGGTGGTGGCCATTGGCGTGGGCGGCAAGAACATCCGGGCTGCCGACGCCGTCAAGCACATTTACGGCTATGCCGTGGGTCTGGACATGACCCGCCGCGACCTGCAAAACGACATGAAGAAACAAGGCCGCCCCTGGTGTATCGGCAAAGGCTTTGACCACTCGGCCCCGATCGGCCCCATCACGCCCCTGGCGCAAGCCGGTGACGTGAACAATGCCGAGATCAGCCTGCAGGTCAATGGCGCTGACCGCCAGCGCAGCAACGTGGCCAAACTGATCTGGAACGTGGCCGAAACCATCGAACACCTGTCTGCCGCCTGGGAACTGCAACCCGGCGATCTGATTTACACCGGCACGCCCGAAGGCGTGGCCGCTGTGGTGCAAGGCGACACCCTGGTGGGCACTGTCGCCGGCCTGGGCACCCTGAGCGTCCAAATCGCATGAGCGCCCTTGGGTAAGTACCGATTAACCGACCGATCGGTTGGTTTAAGATGAATTTTGATTTTTGCCACCTGGAGACTACATGACTGCCATTCTGAAAAAAACGGCCCTGGCCGCTGGTCTGATCTGCACCGCCTGGGGCGTACAGGCCCAAACCGTGACCCTCAAGGTTCACCACTTCCTGGGCCCACAGTCCATTCAGCACACCACCATGCTGGGTGACTGGTGCAAGAACATCGCACGCGACTCGAAAGACCGCCTCAAGTGCGACATCTTCCCGGCCATGCAATTGGGCGGCACCCCGCCACAGCTGTTTGAGCAGGTGCGCGACGGTGTGGTCGATGTGGCCTGGACGCTGCAAGCCTACACCCCCAAGCTGGCCAAACTCGAGGTGTTCGAGCTGCCCTTCATGATGACCAACGCCGAGGCCACCAGCCGTGCCGCCTGGGACTTCGCGCAGAAGTATGCGCAGGACGACTTCAAGGACGTCAAGATGCTGGCCATCCATGTGCACGGCCCAGGCAACATCTACAGCAAGTCCAAAGCCGTGACCACCATGGCCGACTTGAAAGGCATGAAAGTCCGCGCACCCACACGCCAGGTCAACAAAATGGTGGCCATGATGGGCGCCACACCCGTGGCCATGCCCGTGCCACAGGTGCCTGAAGCCCTGTCCAAAGGTGTGATCGACGGTGCTGTGATCCCCTACGAAGTCGCGCCTGGCCTGAAGGTCAACGAGCTGACCAACTTCACGGCCGAGACCGACCGCAGCTACAACGCGCTGTACACCACCGTGTTCGTGTTGCCCATGAACAAGGCCAAATACGACGCATTGCCCGCCGACCTGAAGGCCGTGATCGACAAAAACTCGGGCCGCGAACTGTCGGCCTTCATGGGCAAGACGCAAGCTGGTCAGGACGTGCCCAGCAAGAAGGTGTTTGAAGCTTCTGCCAACCAGAAGATCAGCGTGATCCCCAAGGCCGAGCTGGAAAAGTGGAAAAAAGCCACCGACTCGCTGGACGACGCCTGGGTGGCCGAAATGACCGGCAAAGGCTTTGACGGCAAAGGCATGCTGCAAACCGCGACCGACCTGATCAAGCAGTACACCAAGTAAGTTGCTGAAGATCACAACCGGAACAAAGGCCTGTGCCTTTGTTCCGGTTTTTTGATCCTGCTGCGCTTGCGCACCGATTCATCACTCTCCCCGACCGAACACCATGATGTTTTCCACCACCCTGGCGCGGCTTGCCCGGCTCTGCAGCATTCTGGGAGGTCTGCTCATGACCGCACTGATGCTGATGACCTGTTACAGCCTGATTGGCCGCAACGTGTTTGACACCGCGCTCATCGGCGACTTCGAGCTGACCGGCATCGGCTCCGGCGCCGCCATCGCTTTTTTCATGCCGCTGTGCCAATTCAAGCGCGACAACATCATTGTGGATTTCTTCACGGCCAACCGCAGCGCCGCCTTCAACCACAAGCTCGACCGCTTTGGCGACCTCTTGATGACGGTGATCTTCTTCCTGCTGTCCTGGCGCTGCGCACTGGCGGCCGTCAACGCCAAGGAAACCATGGGTGCCTCCATGCTGCTGGGCTTTCCCGACTGGATCGTGTTCACCAGCATGAGCATTCCTTTTGGGCTGACCACCGTGATTGCGGCCATGCAAACACTCTCCAAGTTCAACCCTGAGGAGGCCAGCGCATGACCCCGATCCAACTGGCTTTGCTGATCTTCGGCGTGATGCTGTTCCTGATGGTCGTGCGCGTGCCCATTGCGGGTGCCATGTTCATTGCAGGCGCTGCGGGCTTTGTGCTGCAGTCCGGCTTGGCACCCTTCCTGAACTTTGTCAACAACCTCGCGTTTGCCCGGCTGGCCAACTATGACTTGTCGGTGATCCCGCTGTTCATCCTGATGGGACACTTTGCCACGCAGGGTGGCATCAGCAAGGCCCTGTTCCAGTTTGCCGCTGCGGTCATGGGCCGCTTCAAGGGCGGTCTGGCCATGGGCGCGGTGCTGGCTTGCGCAGCCTTTGGTGCCATTTGCGGTTCTTCGGTGGCCACGGCGGCCACCATCACGGGCGTAGCCTTGCCTGAAATGAAGCGCCACGGCTATTCGGGTCGCTTGTCCACGGGCACTTTGGCTGCGGGTGGCACGCTGGGCATCCTGATCCCGCCGTCGGTCCCGCTGGTGATCTACGCCATCCTGACCGAGCAGAACATCGCCAAACTGTTTGCCGCCGCCATGATGCCCGGCATCATCGCCATGGTGGGCTACATGATCGCCATCGCCATTTATGTGCGCGTGGTGCCTGGCCAGGCCCCGGACAGCGAAGACGTCGAGAAGCTCACTTTCGAATCGCTCAAGGGCATCCTGCCGATCGCGACCATCTTCATCATCGTGTTCGGCGGCATCTATGCCGGCTTCTTCACACCGACCGAAGGGGCGGCGGTGGGGGCCACCTCGACCTTTGTGGCGGCCCTGCTCAAACGCGAGCTGACCTGGGCCAAGTTCCTGGAATGCTTCCACGCCACGGCGCTGAGCTCGGCCATGATCTTCATGATCTTCATGGGTGCCGATGTGATGAACGCCTCGCTGGCCCGCACCCAGGTGCCCGGCCAGCTGGCCGAGATGGTGGTGGCCATGAACCTGGCCCCACTGATGGTGGTGAGTGGCATCCTGCTGCTGTACGTGGTGCTGGGCGCGGTGATGGACGAGCTGTCCATGCTGCTGCTGACCATCCCGATCTTCTTCCCCATCATCATGAAGCTCAACTTTGGCATGACGCCTGAGCACACCGCCATCTGGTTCGGCATCATGGTGCTGATGACCGTGGGCTTTGGCATGCTGGCGCCACCCGTGGGCTTGAACGTCTATGTGGTCAACGGCATGGCCAAGGACGTGCCCCTGAGCGAAAGCTACAAAGGCATCATGCCTTTCCTGATCAGCGACACCCTGCGCACCTTGCTGCTGCTGTTCTTCCCGGGCATCAGCCTGTACCTGATCCAGTACCTGACTTGATCATGCAACGGGGGCTTCGGCCCCCGTTGTTTTGAGGCAGGACTTGGTAGACTTGACCGCATCCATGAACTTGCAGCGCAGACGACCCCATGAGCTTTGATCGCACCATCCGGCACTGCCGCCAATGCGGCCACCCGGTCGCCAAGCGCCTGCCCGATGACGGCGACACGCGCGAGCGCGACATCTGCACCGTCTGCAGCACCGTGCACTACATCAACCCCCTGAATGTGGTTGGCACCGTGCCCTGGTGGGAGGACCGCATCCTGCTGTGCAAGCGCAACATCGAGCCCCGTCTGGGCAAATGGACGCTGCCCGCAGGCTTCATGGAGCTGGGCGAAACCACTGCCCAGGGCGCCGCCCGCGAAACCGTGGAAGAAGCCGGAGCCCAATTCGAGATCGAAGACCTGTTCACCGTCATGAGCGTGCCCCGCGTGGGGCAGGTGCATCTGTATTACCGCGCCCGCCTGACCAGCGACCAGTTCGATCCTGGCCACGAAACGCAAGAAGCCCGGCTGTTCCGCGAAGACGAGATTCCTTGGGAAGAACTGGCCTTTCGCACCGTGCGCGAAACCCTGCAGCGCTACTTCGCGGACCAGCGGGCGGGCCGCTTTGGCACCCACGCTTTTGACATCGAGTGATTTTTTCAACCACACAGCTGAAAAAGCCCTGGGTGAGACCGGATAATCGCCATGCGTTTTCCCCTTCCGGGGAACATCTTTTCAAAGGTTTTTCATGATCAAGACACTCAGCGCACTCACCCTGAGCCTGCTGGCCGCCAGCGCCATCGCTCAAACTGCAGCCCCCATGCCTGCGCCCGTGGCACCTGTGGCCCCCGCGGTGGCGCCTGCCGCACCTGCAGTGACCGCCCCGGCCAAAGCCGAAGCGCCTGCCGACAAAAAGGCCGACAAGAAAAAGGCCCACAAGGCCAAGAAAGCCAAAAATTCAAAGAAGCACAAAAAGGCCGATTGAACCCGCTTCCCCGACAGTCAACAAGGCCCCATAGCTGGGGCCTTTTTGCTGGGTGCCGCCTGCCAGGCGTCAGACATCAATGGCCGCAGCCGATCCGGCCTGCTTGCGCAGCTCGAACTTCTGGATCTTGCCCGTGCTGGTCTTGGGCAACTCGCCAAACACCACCGCACGCGGCACCTTGAAGCCTGCCAGATGCTGCTTGCAGTGCGCCACGATGGCTTCGGGCGTGGTGGTGGCCCCGGCCTTGAGCTCTACAAAAGCGCAGGGTGTCTCGCCCCAACGCGCATCGGGCTTGGCCACCACGGCTGCAGCCAGCACATCGGGGTGGCGGTACAGCACGTCTTCCACTTCGATGGACGAGATGTTCTCGCCGCCCGAGATGATGATGTCCTTGCTGCGGTCCTTGATCTTGATGTAGCCGTCGGGGTACTGCACCGCCAGATCCCCGCTGTGGAACCAGCCCCCAGCAAAGGCTTCTTGTGTGGCCTTGGGGTTCTTCAGGTAGCCCTTCATGGCGATGTTGCCCCGGAACATGATCTCGCCCATGGTCTCGCCGTCCTGCGGCACGGGCTGCATGGTTTCAGGGTTCAACACACGCACATCGCGCTCCAGGTGGTAGCGCACGCCCTGGCGCGCGTTCAGGCGGGCCCGCTCGCCAATGTCCAACTGCTGCCAGTCCTCGTGCTTGGCGCAAACCGTGGCCGGGCCGTACACCTCGGTCAGGCCATACACATGGGTCAAATCAAAGCCCATCTGCTCCATGCCCTCGATCATGGATGCAGGCGGCGCAGCACCCGCCACCATGGCCTTGACACCTGCGGGCACGCCCTCCTTCATGCTCGCTGGCGCATTGACCAGCAGGCCATGCACGATGGGCGCGCCACAGTAATGTGTCACGCCGTGCTGGCGGATCGCGTCGAACACCGCCTGCGGCTCCACGCGGCGCAGGCACACGTTTACCGCTGCACGCGCCGCCACCGTCCAGGGGAAGCACCAGCCATTGCAGTGGAACATGGGCAGTGTCCACAAATACACCGCGTGCTTGGGCATGTCCCATTCCAGCACGTTTGAGATGGCATTGGTCGCCGCCCCACGATGGTGATAAACCACGCCCTTGGGGTTGCCTGTGGTGCCGCTCGTGTAATTCAAGGCAATCGCGTCCCACTCATCAGCAGGCAAGTCCCAGGCAAACAGCGGGTCACCTCCGGCCACGAAGTCTTCGTAGCTCAACGTGCCAAGTTTTTCGGCGGGGCCGCTGTACAGGGCGTCCTCCACGTCGATCACCAGCAGCGGCGCCTTGGACTGGCGCAGCGCCAGGGCCTTTTTCATGGTGCCCGAAAACTCCGGGTCCACGATCACCGCCTTGGCCTCGCCGTGGTCGAGCATGAAGGCGATGGTTTCAGGGTCCAGTCGGGTGTTGAGGGTGTTGAGCACGGCACCCGCCATGGGAATGCCGAAGTGCGCCTCCACCATGGGCGGGGTGTTGGGCAGCATCACCGCCACGGTGTCGTTCTTGCCTATGCCTGCCTGGCGCAAAGCGCTGGCCAGGCGGCGTGTGCGGGCATAGGTCGTGGCCCAGTCCTGGCGCAGATCGCCGTGCGCCACCGCCAGACGGTTGGGGTACACCTCGGCCGTGCGCTCAATGAAGGACAGGGGCGACATGGGCGCATGGTTGGCGGGCGTCTTGGGCAAATCCTGGTCGTAAATGCTGCTCACGGTGTACTCCTCGGGTATTCAGGGGCCGATTTCAATGCATGGGACTGACAGGAGGCTGAAGCCGGATGGGCGACAATCACCCCATGGCGATCCCCCAGTCATTCTTGCAGGAACTGCTCAACCGTGTCGACGTGGTCGAGGTGGTGGGCAAGTACGTCCAGCTCAAGAAGGGCGGCGCCAACTTCATGGGGCTGTGCCCCTTCCACGGTGAAAAATCCCCCAGCTTCAGCGTCAGCCCCACCAAACAGTTCTTCCACTGCTTTGGCTGCGGCAAGAACGGCAATGCCATCGGCTTCCTGATGGAGCACACGGGCATGACCTTCATCGAGGCCGTCAAGGACCTGGCCCAGCAAGTGGGCATGCAGGTGCCCGAAGAACAGCAGTCGCCCGAAGACCGTGCCCGTGCTGCTGCCGCCAAAGCCAAGCAGGACAGCCTGACCGATGTGCTCGAAAAAGCCGGGGCGTCTTACCGCGAACACCTCAAGACCAGCCAGCGGGCCATCGCCTACCTCAAGGGCCGGGGCCTGTCCGGCCAGATCGCCAAGCGCTTTGGCCTGGGCTATGCGCCCGAGGGCTGGCGCAGTCTGGCCAGTGTTTTTCCGGAATACGACAACCCGCTGCTGGCCGAATCGGGCCTGGTGATCGTCAACGAAGAAGACGACAAACGCTACGACCGCTTTCGCGACCGGATCATGTTCCCGATCCGCAACATCAAGGGCGAATGCATCGGCTTTGGCGGCCGGGTGATCGGCGACGGCACGCCCAAGTACCTGAACTCCCCCGAAACCCCGGTCTTCCACAAAGGCCGCGAGCTCTACGGCCTGTACGAAGCCCGCGAAGCGCTGCACAGCGCGGGCTACGTGCTGGTGACCGAAGGCTACATGGACGTGGTGGCCCTGGCCCAGCTGGGCTTTGCCAACGCCGTGGCCACCCTGGGCACCGCCTGCACGCCCGACCATGTGCA
The DNA here is from genome assembly GCF_014837235.1 of Limnohabitans radicicola. GTDB lineage: Bacteria > Pseudomonadota > Gammaproteobacteria > Burkholderiales > Burkholderiaceae_C > Limnohabitans_A > Limnohabitans_A radicicola. The sequence continues at coordinate 153,855 of NZ_JACYFT010000001.1, forward strand.
AAAGCTGTTCCGCTTCACCGACTCGGTGGTGTTCAGCTTTGACGGTGACGGCGCAGGTCGCCGCGCCGCCCGCAAGGCGCTCGACGGTGCCCTGCCCTACGCCACCGATGTGCGCAGCATCAAGTTTTTGTTTTTGCCAGCCGAGCACGACCCCGACAGCTACGTGCGCGAGTTCGGCCAGGACGCCTTTGCCGAGCAGATCAAACAGGCCATGCCCCTGTCGCGCTTTCTGATCGAAGCGGCCAGCGCCGACTGCGATTTGCACACCGCCGAGGGGCGAGCCCGCCTGTCCAGCCAGGCCCGCCCGCTGTGGCAGCTGTTGCCCGAGGGCGCGCTCAAGCAGCAGCTGCTGGCCGAACTGGCCCAACTCATCCAGCTCGAAACCGCTGGACTGGAGCGCCTGTGGGGCCAGCAAGCGGCCAGCGACCAGCGCTTTGCGCCTGCTGCCTCGCCCGCAGCAGCCGCGCCAACCCGGCAAGCTGCGCCGCCCCCGGAATACGCGGGCTATGCCAGCTCCAGCGCGCCAGCCAAAAGCTGGCCACGCAAATTCGACAAAGGCTCGGGCAACAGCCGCTGGCGCAGAACCGCGCCACCGCCCAACACCGGGCCACGCACCTTGCCCGCCAGCCGCGCCGACCACGCCGCACGCCTGCTGCTGGGCAACATGGCCTTGTGGGAAACATTGGCCAGTGAAGACCAGGCCATGCTGTGCGAGCTGCCCATGCCCCACGGCATGTTGTTCGCCTGGATGGAGGCACAGTTCCACGAACACGGCCCCCTGGGTTGGTCAGCGCTCAAGGCCGAAATGCAAGGCCAACTCTTTGCCGAGCAGGCCGAGCGCTGGATGGCCCAGCACGCCTTGGGTGCGGGCGACGACCCCACACCACCCGACATCCATGAAGCACGCCAGGAGTTGCGCGGCTTGCTGAATTTGTTGCTGATTGACCGCTTGAAACAGCTCGAAACCGAGGCGCTGACACAAGCGCAAAGCGGCAAGGACCCGGAGGCCCTCAAACGGTACGAAAGCCTGTACCGCAGACGGCTGGAGTTGAGCGCCCAAAGCCGGTCAGTCGCCAGCGACTGACCTGAGCCAGGGGCTCATTTGCCCACCAGCTCGTTGAGCTTGTCGGCTTCGAAGGTCTCGCTGCGGGCCGCATCACCGGGCATCTGCACCTGTTGCTGGGCACACAACTGCTCCACGGCTTTCCAGAGCATGGCGATCTGGTGCTCCTGACCTGCGGCGTTGTCGATCAGGCCGCGAAGCGCCTGGCTGACCGGATCGTCTTCCTGGGTGATGCCATAGGCGTTGAACTTGCGGTCGGTGCCCGACACATCGGCACTCTCACCCGCCTTGGACGGGATGATGCGAGCCGGAATGCCCACCGCCGTGGCCCCGGCAGGCACGGGCTTGATGACCACCGCATTGCTGCCGATCTTGGCACCATCGCCCACCACAAAGCCGCCCAGCACCTTGGCACCCGCGCTCACCACCACGTCCTTGCCCAGCGTCGGGTGGCGCTTGGTGCCTTTGTAGAGCGATGTACCACCCAGAGTCACCCCTTGGTAGATGGTGCATCCGTCACCGATTTCAGCGGTCTCGCCCACCACCACGCCCATGGCGTGGTCAAAAAACACACGGTGGCCAATCTTGGCACCAGGGTGGATTTCGATACCTGTCAGCCAGCGCGAGATGTGCGAAATGAAACGCCCCAGCCACTTGAAGCCGTGGTTCCAGCACCAATGCGCCCGGCGGTGCAGGATCAAGGCATGCAGGCCCGGGTAGCAGGTGAGCACTTCCCAGGCGCTGCGGGCGGCCGGGTCGCGTTCAAGGATGCACTGGATGTCGGCGTGAAGGCGGGAAAACATAGGCTCCAAGTCTATCGCTTGCTCAATGCCCTTGTGGGGGTCGACGGGCAGCTTCCATCATGACCTTGGCCACGCCGCGCAAAATGTGGATTTCCTCGGGCTGCAGATCGGCCCGATTGAACAGTTGGTTCAGTCTGGGCATGAGCTTTTTGGGCGCCGCCGGGTCCAGAAAACCGATCTCGGTCAAAGCCTGCTCCCAGTGACCCAGCATGCCCGCTACCTGCTGGGCATCGGCCCTGTCCACAGGGCTGGCCGCTGCCTGCACCGGGAAACCGCCCAGCGCCATGCGCCAGTCGTAGGCGACGACCTGGATGGCCGAGCCCAGGTTGAGCGAGCCAAACGTCGGATTCGTCGGGATCGAGAGCGCCACATGGCAGCGGTAGACGTCCTCGTTTTTCATGCCGTAGCGCTCAGAGCCAAACAAAAAGGCCACCGACTGCTCGGGCGCACCAGGTCGGGTCAATTCGGCAAAGTGTTCACGCGGGGCCCGAGTGGGTGGCCCGAAGTCGCGCGGCGTCATGGCCGTGGCGCACAAATGGGTCACCCCGTCGAGCGCCTCATCGAGCGTCTCGACCACACGGGCCTTGGCCAGCACGTCGTTGGCCCCGCTGGCGCGCTGAATGGTCTCTTCCTTGCGCAGCACGTTCTGCCAGCGCGGCTTGACCAGCACCAGCTCGTCAAAGCCCATGACTTTCATGGCCCGGGCCGCAGCGCCCACATTGCCGGCATGGCTGGTTTCGATCAGGATGAATCGGGTTTTCATGCCCCGATTGTCCATGCAAGTCCTGGGGCCAGTGCTTCAGGCCAGTGAAAAGTGACGCACCGCCACCAGGCTCAGGGTGAGGCAAAACGCCATAGCGCCCGAGCGGATCAGTCCATGGAGCGTGGCATCGGCTCTGCGCCTGCGCCACAACACCACCAAGGCCGACGCCAAAAAAGGCGAGAGGATCAAATTCACCCAACGCAAAGGCGTCCAAACCAGCAAGGCATGGCTCCACATCACCACCGACAACAAGCCCGCCAAAGCCCCGACAGCCAAAGTCCCCAGCAGATCGATCATCCACCGCACGGCTCTGGGCTCTTGGCGGGGTTCACGCAACAACAGAAATGGCAGGTTAGGCAAACCATTGATGAGCATTTCGCCCAACAACCACAGCAAAAAATCAAGCACAAACGCTCCTTGGGACTGGTTTCGACCTGTCCGTGGATTGTGCTTTCAATCTCACCTTAAGTTCACTTTGGTCTTCAATCAAAGTAAGCAAATGAATCCCTCAGGGCATGGCGTTTCGTATGTCGTCAGCAGACAAGGAGGATCCTTAGATCTCCTGCGCCAAGCATTTGTTCATTTATGCGAAAATACGCACTTCACCTGCGCGATCGTGCGCTGGTCAATCCAGCTCTTCACACAATTCATGTCGTCCACACTCCACCCCATGCTCAACGTGGCCATCAAGGCTGCGCGCGCCGCTGGCGCGATCATCAACCGCGCGGCCCTCGATGTCGAATCCGTTCGGATTTCGCAAAAGCAGGTCAACGACTTCGTGACCGAGGTGGATCACGCCAGTGAAGCCGTCATCATCGAGACGCTGCTCACCGCCTACCCCGACCACGGCATCCTGGCCGAAGAATCGGGCAGCACGCATGGCAACCCGGGCGCTGACCACATCTGGATCATCGACCCCCTGGACGGCACCACCAACTTCATCCACGGCTTTCCCGTTTACTGCGTGAGCATTGCCCTGCAAGTGCGCGGCAAGATCGAGCAAGCCGTCATTTACGACCCCAGCCGCAACGACCTGTTCACCGCCACCAAGGGCCGTGGCGCGTTCATGAACGAACGCCGCATCCGCGTGAGCAAGCGCACCCGCCTGCCGGAGTGCCTGATCTCCACAGGTTTTCCCTTCCGCAAGGGCGACAACTTCAACAACTACCTGCGCATGATGGGCGACGTGATGCAACGCACCGCTGGTCTGCGCCGTCCCGGTTCTGCCGCGCTGGACCTGGCCTATGTGGCCGCAGGCTTCACCGACGGCTTCTTTGAAACCGGCCTGTCCCCCTGGGACGTGGCTGCGGGATCGCTGCTCGTGACCGAGGCGGGCGGTCTGGTGGGCAACTTCACGGGCGAGTCCGACTTCCTGGAACAAAAGGAATGCCTGGCAGGCGCCCCGCGCATTTACGGCCAGTTGGTCAGCATCCTGGGCAAATACAGCAAATTCGCCAGCGCAGGCGACAAGGCCGCGGTGCGTGCCGCGGTCGAAACGCTCAAGCGCGGTGGCGCAGCTGCCGAAGGCGAAGACACTGGGCTCAACGCCCCCGCTGACGACACCAACAACGCACCGTTTTGAGCCCCCGAGCCTCGCGAGCTGGCCTTCGGGTCAGTGACGCCGGACATGCTCTTGCCGAATGGCCGCATCCATCGTGCCAATGAGCATGTTCAGCTCGCGCACGAGGATTTTCAGCACATCGTCCATCGTGACCAGGCCCATCAGCTCATCCTGAGCATCGACCACGGGCAGTCGGCGTACGCCATGGTCGCGCATCGCCCGCATCAGGTCGGTCAGTGAATCGGCCTCGGCCACCGTGATCAGCCGCTCCGACATGATGTCCTCCAGACACAAGGGCTCAGCTTGGAGGCCTGTGGCCACCACAGCCATCACGATGTCGCGATCGGTCACCATGCCGCAAACCCGGCGGCTGCCGTTGTCTTCGTCAACCACCACCACCGACCCCACATGGTCTTCGCGCATCAGCTGTGCGGCCGCCACCAAAGAAGTTTGTCGGTAGCCCACGGTGACCTTGCGCTTGCAAATTTCGCCGGCCGTCAGTTGTTTGCCCATGCTTTTGCTCCTGATCATTCCAGATGGGTTGGGGCCACTGGCCAGCGCCACAGCACTGGCCTGACCCACGGCCTCAAGCGATCTTGAGCATGTGGCTTTGGCCATTGGGCTTTTTGGGCAAGGTCAGCTGCAACACACCGTTTTCGTATTTGGCCTGGGCAGCCGACTGGTCCACGCTCTCACCCAAGGCGAAACTGCGCGCGACACTGCCGTAATAGCGTTCGCTGCGGATCACTTTGGAGCCCTCTTTTTCTTCCTTCTCTTTTTTGACCTCTGCGCTCACCGACACCTGATTGCCGTCCACCGACACCTTGATGTCTTCCTTGCGGACACCCGGAATCTCGGCTTTGACAAAGAAATGGCGCTCGTCTTCGGACAGGTCCAGGCGCATCTGGGGTTCGCCTTCCATCATGCGGTAGACGGGGCGCAAGGCAAACCCCTTGAAGAAATCGTCGCTGAATGGGTCGCGCAGTTCGCTGAAGGGGTTGAATCGTGCAAGGTTGCTCATGGGTGTTCTCCGTTGAATGGATGGGCAGCAGTGCTGCATGGTTGGGAGGCTGTCACCCTCCCTGACCTGCCAAATGGCAGACCAGGCACCACTGTCCAGGAATTCACGATCCCGATCAGTTGACCAATTCACACAGCCGGACCCAAGGCATGTCCAATCAAGGGGCATCACAGGCACAACAATAAATTTCTGCCCAGACCGGGATTGCCACTGTTTTTAAAGATAATTTGAGTTGCCTAGGTGGCAGCAGCCCACCCTCTGTCGCCGCCGCGATCATTGGCCTCGTCATTGATGCAAAAAGATACTCCTTCAGCCAAGACCTCCGCGCCCGACCAGTCAGGGCACACGCCCATGATGCAGCAGTACCTGGCCATCAAGGCGGAGTTTCCTGACACGCTCGTCTTCTACCGGATGGGCGACTTCTACGAGCTGTTCTGGGATGACGCCGAAAAAGCCGGTCGCCTGCTCGACATCACCATCACCCGTCGCGGCCAGTCCGCTGGCCAGCCCGTGGTCATGGCAGGCGTGCCCTTCCACTCGGTCGAGGGCTACCTGGCGCGCCTGATCAAGCTGGGCGAGTCGGTGGCCATTTGCGAGCAGGTCGGCGATGTGGCCACATCCAAAGGCCCGGTCGAGCGCAAGGTGGTGCGCGTGGTCACCCCCGGCACCTTGACCGACAGCGAACTGCTGAGCGAAAAATCCGAAGCCTTGCTGCTGGCCGTGCACCAGGGCAAAAAGGCCCGCTGTGGCCTCGCGTGGCTGAGCGTCACACAAGGCGTGATCCACCTGGCCGAATGCGCCCACGACGAGCTGGCCGACTGGATCGACCGCATCGCCCCGGCCGAGCTGCTGGCCAGCGCGGGCATGACCCAGACCTTTGAAGACCGCCTGCGCCAGATCCGCGCCCAGCACCGGGGTGCGGGCCTGTCGCTGGCCCTGCGGCCCGACTTCCAGTTCGACGCCGGACTGGGCCAGCGCAAATTGCAGGAACAAATGCAGGCCGCGAGCCTCGCCGCCTGGAGCGCGGACACCCTGCACGACGCGCATGCCGCCGCCAGCGCGCTGCTGACCTACGCCGAGCACACCCAGGGCCGCAACCTGCCGCATGTGCAGAGCATCCGCGTGCAGCGCTCGGACACGCTGATCGACCTGCCCCCGGCCACCCGCCGCAACCTCGAACTCGTGCAGACCTTGCGCGGCGAGGACTCCCCTACCCTGTTTTCGCTGCTCGACACCTGCATGACCGGTATGGGCAGCCGCATGCTCAAGGGCTGGCTGCTCAGCCCCCAGCGCGACCGCGCCCAGTCCCAGGAGCGCCTGGCCGCCATCGCCCAACTGCAGGCCAGCGGCGCCTGGAGCACCTTGCGCGAACAGTTCAAGGGCGCCAGCGACGTGGAGCGCATCACCGCCCGCACCGCGCTGCGCCAGGTGCGCCCGCGTGAGTTGGTCGCCCTGCGCTTTGCACTCGAACGCGCCGATGGTCTGGCCCACACACTGCAAACACTGGCCCCGCCAGAGGGCACGCTGCTGGCCCGCCTGGCGCGCTGGCTCACACCGCCTGCAGGCTGCGCGGCATTGCTGGGCCAATCGCTGCTCGAAGAACCTGCCGCGCTGGTGCGCGACGGCGGCGTGATCGCCCCGGGGCTGGACGCCGAGCTGGACGAGCTGCGCGCCATCCAGACCAACTGCGACAGCTTTCTGCTCGACCTGGAAACCCGCGAGAGGGCCCGCACCGGCATCGCCAACCTGCGCGTGCAGTTCAACAAAGTGCACGGCTTTTACATCGAGGTCACGCAAGGCCAGCTCGACAAAGTGCCTGAGGACTACCGCCGCCGCCAGACGCTGAAGAACGCCGAGCGATTCATCACCCCCGAACTCAAGACCTTTGAAGACAAAGCCCTGTCGGCGCAAGAGCGGGCGCTGGCCCGCGAGAAGTGGCTCTACGAAGGCTTGCTCGACCAGCTGCAGAGCTTTGTGCCTGCCCTGACTGGCCTGGCCCAGGCCATGGCCGGGCTGGACGCGCTGTGCACCTTGAGTGAGCGCGCCATCACCCTGAACTGGTGCGCGCCCGAATTCACCCGCGAGCCCTGCATCGACATCCGCGCTGGCCGCCACCCGGTGGTAGAAGCGCGTCTGGCCGAGCTGTCTGGCGGCAGCTTCATCGCCAACGACACGGTGATGGGCCCACGCCAGCGGCTGCAGATCATCACCGGCCCCAACATGGGCGGCAAATCGACCTACATGCGTCAGGTGGCACTGATCGTGCTTCTGGCCAGCATCGGCAGCCACGTGCCCGCCAGCAGTTGCCGCCTGGGGCCCATCGACGCGATCCACACCCGCATCGGTGCGGCCGACGACCTGGCCAACGCCCAATCGACCTTCATGCTGGAGATGACCGAAGCCGCGCAAATTTTGCACAGCGCCACGCCCCACAGCCTGGTGCTGATGGACGAGATCGGGCGCGGCACCTCCACCTTTGACGGCCTGGCCCTGGCCAGCGGCATCGCCACCCACCTGCACAACAAGGTGCAGTGCTTTGGCCTGTTTGCCACACACTACTTCGAGCTGACCGAGTTCCCGGCCACGCACACGGCGGCCGTCAACATGCACGTGAGCGCCGCCGAGTCGGGCAGCGACATCGTGTTTTTGCACGAAATCCAACCCGGTCCCGCCAGCCGCAGCTACGGCGTGCAGGTCGCCCGTCTGGCGGGCATGCCTGCGGCCGTGCTCAACCACGCCCGCCACACCCTGCAGGCGCTCGAATCGGGCGCCCAGGATGCCCGCGCCCAGGTGGACCTGTTCGCACCGCCCCCCGAAGCCGAAGTCACTGGCCCCACTGCAGTGGAAGCCGCTTTGGCCCAGATCAACCCCGACGCATTGAGCCCGCGTGAGGCGCTCGATGCCCTGTACAGTCTGCAGCGCCTGCTGCCCAAAAAATAACCCATGACTTATTGCGTTGCCGTCAAAACCCGCGCCGGACTGGTGTTCCTCTCCGACTCCCGAACCAATGCGGGGCTCGACCAGATCAGCACTTTCCGCAAGATGATCATTTACGAGAAGCCGGGCGACCGCTTCATGACGCTGCTGTCGGCGGGCAACCTGAGCATCTCGCAATCGGTGCGCGAGGTGCTGCAGATCGAAAAACTGGTCGAACCCGGCCAGGACGAACCGCTGACCATCTGGAACGCCAAGAGCATGTTCGATGCCTGCCGCGTGCTGGGTGCGGCCGTGCGCCGGGTCTACGAGCGTGATGCGGCAGCCCTCAAGGCCTCAGGTGTCGAGTTCAACGTGTCCATGATTTTTGGCGGCCAGATCGGCACCGAGGGCATGCGCCTGTTCCAGGTCTATTCACCCGGCAACTTCATCGAAGCCACCGACGAAACGCCCTACTTCCAGATCGGCGAATCCAAATACGGCAAACCGGTGCTCGACCGCGTGATCACGCCCAACACCCCCTTGGACGAAGCGGCCAAATGCGCGCTGGTGTCGATGGACTCCACCCTCAAGTCCAACCTGTCGGTGGGCCTGCCCCTGGACATGGTGGTCTACCAGGCTGGCAGCCTGCAGACCGACCGCATCATGTGCATCGATGAGCACAACCCCTACTTTCAGATGCTGCGCTCGAGCTGGGGCGACAAGCTGCGCCAGATGTTCGACAGCATCGAAGACCCGATGTGGCATGGTGGTGCCACCGATGTGCCCCTGATGGTGCCCGCCGCGCGCAACACCTTGCTCAAAAAGATCACCACGCCTGACGAGAAACTGATCTGATGCCCACCCCTGCGCGCATCATCTTCTCGCACGGCAACAGCTTTCCAGCCAGCACCTACCGGGTCATGCTGGACAGCTTGCGCCAGCGCGGCTTCAAGGTCGATGCGCTTGAAAAATTCGGACACGATCCGAAATACCCAGTCACCAACAACTGGCCACACCTGGTGGAACAGTTGGCCGACTTTGCGCGCCAAAAACAAGGCTCGGGCGAGCCTGCCTTTCTGGTGGGTCACTCGCTGGGCGGCATATTGAGTCTCATGTGCGCTGCACGCCACCCGGAACTCGCTCGTGGTGTGCTGCTGATCGACTCCCCCGTGCTGGGCGGCTGGCGCGCCACCACGCTGGGCCTGGCCAAGCGCACGCCCTTGATCGGCGCTCTGTCACCGGGGCGCATCAGCCAAAAGCGGCGCAACCACTGGCCCAGCAAGGCAGCGGCTCTGGAGAGCTTTCAGCACAAAAAAGCCTTTGCCCACTGGGACCCGCAGGTGTTGCGCGACTATGTGGAGCACGGCACACACGACCACAACGGCCAGCGCTACCTGAGTTTTGACCGCGAGATCGAAACCGCGATCTACAACACCCTGCCCGACAAGCTGAGCAGCCTGCTCAAGCGCCGCCCACTCAAATGCCCCGTGGCTTTCATTGGTGGCACGCACTCGGCAGAAATGCGCCAAGCAGGCACCGAGCTGACCCAGCAAGTGGTCAAAGGCCGCGTCATGATGCTGGACGGCTCCCACCTGGTGCCGATGGAAAAGCCATTGGCCACGGCAGCGGCCATAGAAGCCTCGCTGCGCAACCTGGGCGTTTGAGGGAGTCAACGCTCCGGACGGCTCAGGCTGCCCAGGTCACCCAACCTGTGTAGTGGGTGCCCAGCACCACCAGACCAAAGACGATGCGGTACCAAGCGAACACTTCAAAGCTGTGGCTTGAAATGAAACGCAGCAACCAGCGCACGCACACCCAGGCGCTGATGAACGACACCACCAGCCCCACGCCAAAAAGCGGCACATCGGCCATCGACAGCAACGCTCGCTCTTTGAAGAGGCTGTAAGCCCCTGCACCGATCAATGTGGGGATCGCCAGAAAGAAAGAAAAATCGGTCGCCGCTTTGCGCGACAAACCCAGCAGCATGCCCCCAATGATGGTCGCCCCACTGCGGCTGGTGCCCGGAATCATGGCCAGGCACTGCACCAAGCCCACCTTGAGCGCGTCACGCCCGCGCATGTCCTCCACCGCGCGGATGCGCACCGAGCTGGCAGGGCGGCGCTCGGCCCACAAAATGATGAAGCCACCGATGATGAAGGTGGTGGCCACCACCCAAGGCGTGAACAAATGCGCCTTGATCGCCTTGCCCAGCAGCAAGCCCAGCACCACCGCAGGCACAAAGCCAATGAACACATTGAACGCGAAGCGCTGCGCTTCTTCGCGGTATGGCAGCGCCTTGATGGTCGCGTGGATTTTTTCCCAATAGACCAGGATCACCGCAAAAATGGCACCTGTCTGGATGGCGATGTCAAACACCTTGGCCTTGTCATCGTCAAAGCCCAGCAAAGCCCCGGCCAGGATCAAATGCCCCGTTGAAGAAATCGGCAAAAACTCGGTCAAACCTTCGACCAGCCCCATCACGGCGGCTTTGAGCAGCAAAACGGTGTCCACAAACGCTCCTGAAAACTGAAGTGGATTATCACTGCAGCATCGACATGCCAAAATCCGCTTCAAGCTGTTTTTTGTCCTGCCTGCCATGCAACTGACCCACACCATCGCTGTGCACATGAGTGCCGCCATCGGCGCCTTGCTGATTGGCCCCATCGTTTTGTGGGCGAGGCTGGGTCAACGCATCAAACCATGGTTGCACCGTGCACTGGGCTATGCATGGACCACGCTGATGTTGGTCGCGGCCATCAGTGCCCTGTTCATTCGCGACTTCAATCTGCCCAATGTGGGGGGTTACACCCCCATTCATCTGCTGATTCCGGTCACGCTGGTGAGCTTGTTCATGGCATTTCGTGCACTGGCCAGACGTGAACTCGAAGTGCACCGCAAAACAATGCAAAGCCTCTACATCGGAGCCTGTCTGGTCGCTGGCGCATTCACACTGCTGCCCTCGCGCTACTTGGGCCAAGTGATTTGGCACGACTGGCTCGGCTGGCTTTAACCAAAAGCTGCACGACTTTGCAGAACATACATATTGAATTAATTGGTACTCGTTATATTAGCCAGATCTCACCCAGGATCTGCAATGACCAACGACTCTATTGACCCCTCTTTGTTCTCATCCAAGCGCTTGCGCCGAGGGCTGTGTGTCCTCAGCAGCGTTGTGCTGAGCGCATGCGGTGGCGGTGGTGGCAACACAGCATCAGACACGACCCCTGCAAATCCGTACCCGGGCGTCACGGCCTACACCTCTCTGGATTTGAGTACACCGCTCAACTACGCATCACCTGCGCTGCCTGCCCATTACGACGCGAGCGTGTTGGCCACCAGCAACCAAACCGCCGCCAATGTCACCACCGACAAAGGCGCCACGCTGGGCCGTGTGTTGTTCAACGATGTCCGTTTGAGCTTCAACAACACCAAGTCCTGTGCTTCGTGCCACAGCCAAGCCAATGGCTTTGTGGACCTCGCCCAGTTCAGCACGGGGTTTGCCGGAGGCCTCACCACAGCGCACGCCATGCGCTTGGGCAATATCGCCTTCTACCAGGGCAACAGCATGTTCTGGGACAAACGCGCCACCAGCATCGAAGACCAGGCGACCGACCCGATACAAAACGCCACAGAGATGGGATTTGACGCCACGCATGGGGGCTTGGCGGCGCTGTTGACCAAGATGCAAACCTTGCCTTACTACCCCGAATTGTTCAAATGGGCGTTTGGCGACAGCACCATCACCGAAACGCGCATTCAAAACGCACTGGCGCAATTTCAACGCAGCATGGTCTCGGCCAACAGCCAGTGGGACCGCGCCTATGCCGTGGTCTACGCCAGCAATGGCAACACCAACAGCCCACAAAACTTTGGCCGCTCATTGGCGGGCAACAACATCCCTGCGGCGGACCGCTTCACGGCAGCGCAAGACCGAGGACGCGCCTTGTTCATTCAGGGCCCCAACAACGGCGGTAAAGGTTGTGCGGGTTGCCATCAGCCCCCGACATTTGCGCTCGACCCCAACTCCAGAAGCAACGGGCTGGACCAGGGCGAGACCAAAATTTTCAAATCGCCCTCGCTCAAAAACGTGGCACTGTCAGGCCGCTTCATGCACGACGGCCGCTTCAGCTCTCTGGAGCAAGTCTTGGCGCATTACGCGACCGGCATCCAGGCCGGGCCTGCCCGCGACAACCGCTTGCCCGTTGGCGGGATCGGCATGACCGCGCAAGAGCAAGCCGACATCGTGGCCTTCCTGCACACCCTGACCGACACCACGCTCAACACCGACAGCCGCTTTGGCAGCCCGTTCATTCAATGAAGCAGCTACAGGCCTGAGCGGTCAAACCCTGTTCAGGCATGGTGCAGGCGCGCCCGGCGGTGCCTGCGCAAGTGCATGACCGCCAGCGCCAACGACGCCAGCTGCAAAGCAGCGCAAAAGAAAAACGGCGCGCCAATGCGCCAGTCGCCTTGCGGCAGGTGCGACACCATGGCCAGCAAAGGCGCGCCCAGCATGGGCGCAACGACGGCCATCAGGCCGTTGAGAGAGCTGACCGCGCCCATGGTCTGGCCCTGGCTCTTGCTGTCAGCCGCTGAAGAAATCATGCTTTGCACCGATGCCGCCACCGTGCCGCCCAGCAGGTTGAAGGCGATGACGGCGTACATCATCCAGCCCTCGGTGGCCGCGCCCCACAGGGTGTAAGCCACCACCGACGACACCAGCCCCATGATGGCCAGCTGCTGCGGTGCAAAGCGCTTGAGCAAACGGCCCATCAGCACGCCCTGCACCAGCACCGCCACGATGCCCACCACGGCGAGCGACCAGCCGTTTTCTTTCGGGCCCCAGCCAAACTTGAAGCTGTTGTAGAGCACCCAGACTGTGTACAGCACAAACTGGGCGAGCCCGCTGAACGCGACCACGCCCACCAGCGGCCCCACCCCCTTGAGCTGCGCCAGCTTGCGCAGCGAGGTGGCCGGGTTGGCCGTGCGCCAACTGAACGGCTTGCGCTGCGAAGCAGGCAAGGATTCGGGCAGCACAAAATAACCGTACAGCCAGTTGAGCAAGGTCAGGCTGCCCGCCACATAAAACGGCAAATGCAGATTGACCGCGCCCAGCAAGCCGCCCAGCACCGGGCCGATGATGAAGCCCAGCCCCATCATGGCGCCCAGCAAGCCAAAGCGCTTGGCGCGCTGCTCCGGGGCAGAAATGTCGGCCACATAGGCGTTGGCAATGGCCGCATTGGCCTGCATCGCGCCGCCCACGGTGCGCACCGCGATCAGCCCCCACAGCGAGGTGGTCATGGCCGTGCCAAAAAAGCTCACGCCCAGCCCCATGAAGCCCAGCAACAACACAGGCCGCCGCCCATAACGGTCTGACAAAGCACCCAGCACGGGCGAGGCCAGAAAGTTGGACACCCCGAAAGACACCGCCGCCACGCCATACCAATAGGCCTGGTCGGCCTGGCTGCTGGAAAAACTGCCCACCAACGCAGGCAAAACCGGGATGATGATGCCAATGGCCGCCATGTCGATGAGCACAGCCAGCATGATGAAAGGCATGGCGGCCTCTCGCGAACGGAAATGGTGACGCACGGATGGGCCCGATCGGCAGAAAGTCAGCAAGCATTGGGCCGCTGGGGCCAGATGCTGCAAAGGGGTTGGGAATGTTTTGCTGCGCGGGAGGCAAAGAGCCAAGAGGGCTTTTCTGGCGCAGTCAAAGGATTCTAATGCCCCCTTGCAGGGCAAGTGCCCCTCGGCTTGTGCCGTGGATCCCGGCTGGCCCCGATCCAACCCCTAAAATCACGGCATGAATTCCCCCACCGCCAAAGCCACCGATTGCAACGCCGCAGCCGACACCAAAGTCAGCAACTTCCTGCGCCAAATCATCGAAAACGACCTGGACAAAGGCACCTACGCCAGCCGCCGCTGGGCAGGCAGCCCCGGCGACGCCGCCCACCACGCCAAGGGCGAGCCCGATCCGGCCAAGATCCGCACCCGCTTTCCGCCCGAGCCCAACGGCTACCTGCACGTGGGTCACGCCAAAAGCATCTGCATCAACTTCGGGCTGGCCAAGGAATACGGCGGCGTGTGCCACCTGCGCTTTGACGACACCAACCCCGAAAAAGAAGACACCGAATACGTCAACAGCATCATCGACGCCGTGAAGTGGCTCGGTTTTGACTGGGCGCAATTGGGCCAAGCCGCTGGCAGCGCCGCGCCCTACCAAGCCAGCGACTATTTCGACTTCATGTACCGCGCAGCCGAGGCCTTGATCGAAGCGGGCCACGCCTATGTGGACGAACAAAGCGCCGAAGACATGCGCGCCAACCGAGGCGACTTTGGCAAGCCCGGCGTGGACAGCCCATTCCGTACGCGCACCGTCGCAGAAAACCTGGCGCGATTCCGAGAAATGCGCGACGGCCAACTGGCCGACGGCGCTGCCGTGCTGCGCGCCAAGATCGACATGGCTTCGCCCAACATCAACCTGCGCGATCCGGCCATCTACCGCATCCGCCGCGCCACCCACCACCACACGGGCGACAAATGGTGCATCTACCCGATGTACACCTTTGCCCACCCCATCGAAGACGCGCTGGAGCAAATCACCCACAGCATCTGCACGCTGGAGTTTGAAGACCAGCGCCCGTTTTACGACTGGCTGATGGAGCGCCTGTGCGAATGCGGCCTGCTGGCCGCGCCCAGCCCCAAACAATACGAATTTGCCCGCCTGAATCTCACTTACGTCATCACCAGCAAACGCAAGCTGGCGCAATTGGTCAATGAAGGCAAAGTCAGCGGCTGGGACGACCCGCGCATGCCGACCATCGCGGGCCTGCGACGCCGCGGCTACACGCCAGAGAGCCTGCGCCTGTTTGCCGACCGCATTGGCGTGACCAAAAGCGACAGCTGGATCGACTACAGCACGCTCGAAGGCTGCCTGCGCGAAGACCTGGAAAACAAAGCCCACCGCGGCATGGCCGTGCTCGACCCGGTCAAGCTCGTGCTGACCAACTGGGCCGAGGCTTTTGGCAGCGACGGCTACACCGAGGCCTGCACCCAACCCGCCCTGCCCCACAGCGCGATTGCCGAGGGCCAAACGCCACCCGCCGACCGCACGTTCCAGATCGGCAAAGAAGTGTGGATCGAGCGCGAAGACTTTGAAGAAGTGCCGCCCAAGGGCTACAAACGCCTGTTCCCCAGCAACGTGGTGCGCCTGAAGGGCGGCTACGTGATCGAATGCACCGGCTGCGCACGCGACGCGGCGGGCAACGTCACCGAAGTGCACGCCAAAGTCATCCCCGGCACCAAGAGCGGCACCCCCGGCGCCGACAGCGTCAAAGCCAAAGCCGCCATCACTTGGGTGGGCGTGGCCGACGGCGTGCAAGCTGAAGTGCGCCTGTACGACCGCCTGTTTGCCGAAGCGCATCCTGATGCGGGCGGCAAAGACTTCTTGCAGTCGCTCAACCCGGACAGCCTGAAAGTGGTCACAGCCTATGTGGAGCCATCACTGGCCGGGGCGCAGCCGGACCAGAAGTTTCAGTTTGAGCGCTTTGGATACTTTGTGGCGGATCGCCTGGATCATGTGGCGGGCGCCAAGCCGGTGTTTAACCGAGTGACTGGGCTGAAAGATTCTTGGGGGAAGTAAGGTTGACTTTGGAAGTAAAAATTAATCCGAATTTTCAAAATATTGGATTAATAAGTTAACATTCATCCATTCTAAGGAGTGAGCATGGATGATCCAAAGTTGCAATCCAAAATTTATACAACCATTGAAAAAATCAACTCAAAATCATTTGACACTTCAACACTGACAGATTTTTACTCTGCCGTAAGATGGTCTGATGCTAATCAAAATTGGCCACTAACACTTGAAATTTCCAATTTTGTGGCGCACCATAAAAGAGATAGAGGTTACGTACTTGAAAAAATAGCATCAATGGAAGTTATTTCAAACTTCATTGAGGAAGAAAATTTCAATCAATCGAAATCTGTTAATGCACTAAAATTTCCTCAACGTGTCTTTGAGGCAATTCTTGATATACATGGGACAGAGATCAAAAAATATTACATCTTAGATAAGAAAAATAAATTTTACAACAGGAATAATAAACCAGATCCCTCCGGCAAAGTCCTCAAATATCTCAAGGGTGTTTTTTACACTATTGAATTTCAAAAACCACTAATTGATTCAAATGAGATCTATAGTGATTTTTTCGGATCACTTAATTTTCATGCGGGTATTTTTAAAATAAATCGACTAAAGCCAGTCGACTTAGAAACAAAGAACGAGATCATTCTTTGTATATTATCTGTGCTATCTTCAATATCAATAGAAACAAAATCGGGTGCAATAATAAATCCGAAATTTAAAGCCGCCGACGGAGTAATTCAGCTACGTTACGGCTATCCATTTAAAAACCCAGCTGTCAGCTTTACCCTTAAAGGAGCAACATTAGACTTTCTTTTTTGTTCCGGTAAATTTGATGCTGAAGATCTTAAATTTTCTGAGCATTCTTCCGACTTGATTCGATCTGAATCGGGTGATTTATTTTTTGTTCAATGCAATTAGTTCATTCACACAACCCAAAGTGGGGCAACCTTTCGAATCAAACGCAAGGAAACTAGGTGCATATCCAAGAGATGGCGGTGTAAAGAAACCGATCCATCATATGTAAATTTATTTTTTAAGCGAAGACAAACGTCCATAGGTGCACGAACAGTTCTCACGCAACGCCTACAACGGCACGTCCAACACATTTCATGGGCCGCGTGTGCCTTGGTGCTGACTCAAGAGTTGCGGACAAGCTGTCAGGACAGCCTCCGGCCCCGGGAGCAACGCAGCTTCGGCAACATACCCAGATTTTCTTCAACAAGCTCGCGCAGAAAGATGGCCAAAACTGTGTAAACCTATCAAATCGCCCCACCAACCCCCTTAAATTTCTCCACAAACGCAGCCACCTTCTGAAACACGGTTTGCTTTTTGGTCAGGTACAGCGGGTTCAGGGGGCTCATTTTGGGGAGCATGGCGTTGAGTTCGGTGCCGTTGTCGCTGGCGTATTCGCGCTTGAGTGAGTGGACGATGTAACGCTTGGCGGCGTCGGCGTTCAGGTTTTCTGAGCTGATCAGCTCTTGCGCTTCGCGCAGCTGTTCGGCTTGCGCAAAGGTGAAGAAGGCTTCGATCACGCTGGCTTTGTCGTCGAACTGGCTCAGGTCCGTCTGGTTGATGAAGTCCACCAACAGGCTTTCTTTGGCACGGTTGCCCAAGCTGGCGCGAATGGCGCGGCGCACCTCTTCAACCAAGGCGGCTTTGGTCTTGACCTTTTTGTTGTTGTCGAAGATCAGCTCAAGGATGTAGTCCAGGTTGATCTCTTGCGACTTGAGAAAATCCACCTCAAACACCACATCGTCCCAATCGACGCTGGACTGCTCGGGTTGCTGGCCTTCGCGTTGGCGGCGCAGCCAATCGCGGATGTCGTTGTAGGCCGATCGGTAATCTTGCACGGCCCGCTTGCTGGGGCTGGTCTGGATGAGCCGCAAGATTTGCTCGGTGTCGGCCAGATCAGTCAGGTATTTTTTGCCGTCGGCGGCGAGCAATTTCAGTTGGTTAGTGGCACACACCAACTGACTGCTCTTGAACTTCACCCGATCCAGGCAAACATATCAAGGGCGGGCTCAGGTCATTCTTGGCCGCTGTGTGTGTCGTCGTAGATCTCGTGCAACGACTTGCCGTTGAAGGTCCAGTGTGGTGAGGGCTGAATCGCGTAGTCTTTGGGCAAACCCAAAACGACGCGAGTGGCTGCCGACAACGAGCATTCTTGCCCTTCAAACATCACCTTCTTCTCGCTCGCCACTGTGGCTTGGCGGCTGCCGTCTTTGAAGACCAGCACCGAGCCGCTGGGGATGCCCAGCTCATGAAAATTCATGCGTGGGCGACGCGCTTCTTTCATCACCTCTGCGGATTGTTTGTCTGCCGCGTCGGTGTCCGCTTCAATGGTTTTCTCCACCGCGTCGGTGATGTCCTCGACCTGTAAAAGCTTCAAGACCGCGATCACCCGGTCCGCCTCGATTCGGAAAAACTCCCGGTTCGGGTTGATCCGATCTTTGCCAAACGCATAGTGCAAAGCGCGCTCCACTTCGCTTGCGTCTTTGACTTGACACGCAAACGCGCAGTCGTAAGGCACAGGCACACCAGTGCTGTAAAGCTGCTTCATCCGCGCTTCCACCTCCATTTGGGTGGTCATGCCAATTTTGATCAGCCCTGGCATGGCGGGGTTGGTCAACACGTAAACGATTTGGTTGGAGTCGATGGACATAGATAGGGGCAACAAAACGGATGAACAGCTTCACACGCGGTGGAGCATAAAGCACTTATAAAAGGTAAAAAAATAACATAAATAGATTTTCTTTGTATTCATTTTTACCTTATTCTGGCGATGGAGGGTTATTGTCGGAACCACACCACAGCCCGCATGAAATTATCAAAACGGATATAAAATGAAACGCATCCAGTGGCTCGGCACCAGTCTCAATGCGGTCAGAGAATTTCCCGATGAAGCTCGGGCCATGGTGGGTACGGAGTTGCGGCAGATTCAAAACGGTTTGATGCCCAGCGACTTCAAACCCATGACGACCGTGGGCGCTGGCGTTTTCGAGATCCGGGTGCGAGCAGGCAACCAGTACAGGGTGATTTACGTGGCCAAATTTTCAGAGGCGGTGTATGTGCTGCATGCTTTCGTCAAGAAGACGCAGAAGACCAGCGCCCCCGATTTGGAGTTGGCGCACAACCGTTACAACGCATTGCTGAACACAAGAAAGGCAGGCAATCAGTCATGAGCAACAAACTGAACATGGTCGTTGGCAGCGACAACGTCTTCCACGATCTCGGCTTTGCCGAAGCACAAAACCTGTTGCTGCGCGCCGACTTGGTCTCGCACATCCGCAAGGTCATCCTCAAACTCGACATCACCCAAGCCGAGGCCGCGAAACGCGCTGGCATCAGCCAACCGCGCATGAACGATCTGGTCAAAGGCCGTACTCACAAATTCACGCTGGACGCGCTGGTCAATGTGGCAGCGCAACTGGGCTACACCGTCAAGCTGTCTGTCAAGCGGGCAGCTTGATGGAATGGCTGCTCTAGCGGCATCCAGCCGCACTATCGCAATGAACCCACAAACTGTCCTCGACTTCTGGTTCACCGAACTCACCCCCAAGCACCACTTCGCCAAAGACCCCGCCTTGGACGAAACCATCCGCACCCGCTTCGGGGCCACGCTGGCGGCAGCAGCGCGGTGTGAGTTGTTTGCCTGGCGCACCACGCCCGAGGGGCGATTGGCCGAGATCTTGGTGCTCGACCAGTTCTCGCGCAATGTGTACCGCGACACCTCCCAAGCCTTTGCGCAAGACGCGCTGGCCTTGGCGCTGGCGCAAGAGCTGGTGGCCAGTGGGCAAGACCGCAGCCTGCCCTTGGCGCAGCGCAGCTTTGTCTACATGCCCTACATGCACAGCGAGTCCGCCCTGGTGCACACCCAAGCCGTCATCCTGTTTGCGCAGCTGGGTAACGAAGACACCCTGCGCTTCGAGCAGCGCCACCAAGCCATCATCGAGCGCTTTGGCCGCTACCCCCACCGCAACGCCATCATCGGCCGCAAGTCCACGGCCGAGGAGCTGGCGTTTTTGAGTGAGCCGGGGTCGGGGTTTTAGCCACAGCGCTTTCCGCACAGCCAATAAATGTCAAATATTTTTGACATTTATTATGTCTTCATGCTCCAATGCAGCCATGAATCTCACTGACATTGGCCTTATCGTTCAAACCCGCCGCGAAGCCTTGGGGCTGTCGCAGGCACGTTTGGCACGGTTGTCTGGTTTGTCGCGAGCCACCATCAACCAGCTGGAAAACGGCAGCCTGGTCGATCTGGGCACGCACCGTTTGTTGGGCTTGCTGCATTTGCTGGGCATGGATCTGACAGCCCAAACCCGCACGCCCCGCACAAAGGCACTGGCTTTGCTGAGCCAAACCGCCAGCGTGAGTTACAAAACAGCGCTCATGCCCGATGCTTTGGCGCAGGCGCTGGTCAGCGGTGAGCTGCCCGATGCACTGCTGCCCCAGGTGTCCACCCTGCTCGACGAAGCACCGTTACCCTTGATCGTTTCTGGCCTGGAAGAAGTGGCTCAGCGCACCCATACGCCCCCCAAGACACTCTGGAAAAACCTGACGGCTTGGGCGCAGGCTTTGCAGTCGCCTCGGACGGCTTGGGTTTAAGGTCTCACACATGCGCAGTAACACCCAACCAGGCGATGTGCCAAAGGGCATTTGGCAAACTTTGTTGCCGCATGCCTTCACGCTGATCGATGAGATTGCGCTGCGGGGCATCGCTGATCCGTTCTGGACGTTTGGCGGCGGCACGGTGTTGATGCTGCGACACCAGCACCGGTTAAGCAAAGACATCGATATCTTTGTGCCCGATCCACAGTACCTGGGTTTTGTGACGCCTCGGCTGAACGATGCAGCTGAAAGTGTGTCGCAAGACTATGTAGAAGGTGCTGGCTATGTGAAGCTGCTGCGCCCAGAGGGTGAAATTGATTTTGTGGCTTCGCCCAATCTGACGGCACAACCATTTGAAGAGTGGACCTTGCTGGGCCGCCAAGTCAAAGTTGAGACCTCAGCGGAAATCGTCGCCAAAAAACTGTGGCATCGCGGCGACCGGGCCACAGCCCGTGATCTGTTCGATTTGGCTTTGGTGATCGAACGTGAACCGGATTCCTTAATCACGGCTGCGCCTTATCTGACGCGCCACCGTGAGGCTTTTTTGTCGCAGCTTGAACAGAGGCGGACAGTGCTGTCCGCTCAGTTTGAGGCGATTGACACCTTGAACTACCAACCCCGCTACGACGAAGCCGCGCAGCAAGTCAACGAATTCCTTTCAAAAATTGCATAGCAACCATGCACATCTCCACCCTAACCGCCCTGCGCCAGCTCTACGGCCCCGCCCGTGAGCGTTCGGTCAAAAAAGAAATCCCGTCGCTCGACGCGCATGCGGTGCGCTTCATTGGCTTGTCGCCCTTTGTGGTGCTGGCCAGCAGCGATGCAGATGGGCACATGGACGCGTCGCCGCGCGGGGGCGATGCGGGCTTCGTCAAGGTGTTGGATGCACAGACACTCTTGCTGCCTGATGCACCGGGCAACAACCGGCTGGACACGCTGGAGAACATCGTCGCCACGGGCCGCCTGGGCACTTTGTTCATGGTGCCGGGCTTTGACGAGACTTTGCGCGTGAATGGCCGCGCTGTGCTGTCAACCGATCCGGCTGACTTGGCGCGGTGTGCCGATGCGCGGCGCACGCCCGCGCTGGTGATCCGCCTGACGGTGGAGTCGGTGTACCTGCATTGCGCCAAGGCTTTCATGCGCTCCAAGCTGTGGGACGCCTCGCACCAGACCGACCGGGCGCAGATGCCCAGCATGGCCGAGATGCTGCGCGACCAGATCCTCGCCTTCAAGGGCGAGGAGATCGAGGCCGAAACCCAGGCCCAGATGCTGGCGCGCTACCAGCAGTCGTTGTAAGGCGGGCTTTACTTTTTCTGCACCGGGTTGGCCAGCAGCAGGCTGGCCGAATAGGTCCGCATGAACTCTTTGGCCTTGTCGATCGGGGCCGTCAGCCAAGCGCTGTACGCGCCTTCGTTCAAGATGGCGGGCATGCGCTTTTCGTTGCCGTTTTGCTGGTAACGGCGCATCAGCTCGTGGCTGTTGGCGTTCACCGTCAGCATGGCAAAGCTGATGATTTCTTCGCCGTCTTTGTGCCAGCGCTCCCAGAGTCCCGCCACACCCATGGGCTTGCCGTTCACACGGGCAATGCGGGTGGGCACGGCCTTGCCGCTGCGCCAGTCGTCTTCAATGAAGGCCTGCATCGGGATGATGCAGCGCTGCCCTTGCAGCCAGGTGTCGCGGAAGTTGGTGGAGGTGGTCACGGTCTCCGACCGGGCGTTGACCAGCTTGGTGGAGCGCAGCTTGGCGTCTGACGCCGACTTGACCCAAGGCGGCACCAGCCCGTATTGGCCCTGGGCCAGTTCCAGCACTGCGGGTGTGTCGGCCACGGGCTCGGTCAGCTCGACCTGCGCCTTGCGGATGAACAGGCCAGGCTGGCGGGGCCAGACGGCTTTGCCCAGCAGTTGGGCGGGGGCAGCGACGCCAAAGGCTTCGTACAGATCGGCCGTTTTGAGGCATTCGTATTGGGAACTCATGCGGAGGATGCTAACCGACGACCTGATACGCTCACGCCCATGCTGATCCGTTTCAACAAGCCCTATGGCGTGCTCAGCCAGTTCACCCCCGAGGGGCGCTGGCAGGGACTCAAAGACCACATCGACCTGCCCGGGGTGTATGTGGCCGGGCGGCTGGACGCCGACAGCGAGGGCTTGCTGCTACTCACCGACGACGGCAAAGAACAAGCCCGCATTGCCGATCCGCGCTTCAAGATGGAAAAGACCTACCTGGTGCAGGTCGAAGGCGTGGTGGACGAGCAGGCGCTGACCGCCCTGGCCCGGGGCGTGACGCTGAACGACGGCCCCACCCTGCCCGCCCGTGCCCGGGCTGTAGAGCCGCCCGTTGACCTGTGGCCACGCACCCCGCCGATTCGGGAGCGCAAAAACATTCCGACCTCTTGGCTGGAACTGACGATCCGCGAGGGGCGCAACCGCCAGGTGCGCCGCATGACGGCGGCGGTGGGTCTGCCCACGCTGCGCCTGATCCGCATCGCCATTGGGCCGTATCACCTGCGTGACCTGCCCACGGGCACATGGCAGCAGGTGGATTAGGGTTTCAGAGACAATCCACGCATCCGTATCAAAAACAAGGAAGAACCATGTCCGATTTGCTCAAGAAAATGCAATGGCGCTACGCCACCAAAAAAATGGACCCCTCCAAGGTCGTACCCCAGGACAAAGTGGACCGCATCGTCGAAGCCGCCCGCCTGGCCCCCACATCGAGCGGCTTGCAGCCGTTTGAAGTGTTGGTGGTGACCAACCCTGAGCTGCGTGCCCAGATCCAGGCCAAAGCCCACAACCAGGCCCAAGTGACCGAAGGCTCGCACCTCCTGGTGTTCGCCGCCTGGGACAACTACACCGCCGAGCGCATCAACACCTACTTCGACTTCACCAACGCCGAGCGCGGTGGCACCAACGAAGGCTGGGAAAACTACCGCAAGATGCTGCTGGCCAATTACCCAGGCCGCTCTGCCGAAGTGAACTTCGAGCACGCCGCCCGCCAGGCCTACATCGCCCTGGGCGCTGCGCTGATCTCGGCGGCTTTTGAAGAAGTCGACGCCACACCCATGGAAGGCTTTGTGCCCGCCGCTGTGGATGAAATTTTGGGCCTGGCCGCACGCGGTCTGCGCAGCGTCGTGATCGTGCCGCTGGGCTACCGCGCCGCAGAAGGCGACTGGCTGGCCAACCTCAAAAAGGTGCGCCGCCCACGCGAGAAATTCGTCACCGAGGTGAAATAAGCACCTGCGCAAGCACCGTCTACACAAAGCCGCTTGCGCGGCTTTGTGCTTTGACGGGCCCACAAGTCAGCCTCCCGGACTGCCGCCCCACCCTCACACGATGCCAGAGAATTTCCAGACCTTCACCGCACGCGTGCTGCCCGCCGATTTGCAATTCGACGTGGAAGGCGACCTGACGCTGCTCGAAGCTGCCGAGATGTCGAGGGTGCAGTTGCCCAGCTCCTGCCGCAACGGCACGTGCCGCACCTGCCTGTGCCAGCTCATCAGCGGTGAGGTGAGTTACACCATCGAGTGGCCCGGTCTGTCGGCCGAAGAAAAGGCCGAAGGCTATGTGCTGCCCTGCGTGGCGCGGCCTTTGTCAAACGTGGTGCTGGACCAGCCCCTGGCCAAAGCCGCTTGATCGCCTGCTGAAAGCCGCTGGCCATGACACCCATTCACGAAGACGAACACCTGCTGGTGCTGCACAAACCCAGCGGCCTGCTGTCGGTGCCCGGGCGTGGCCCGGACAAGCAAGACTGCCTGGCCAGCCGCGTGCAAGCGGTTTACCCCGAGGCGCTGGTGGTGCACCGACTGGACCAGGACACCTCGGGCCTGCTGGTCATGGCGCGGGGCATCGAGGCGCAGCGCCGCATGAGCCGCCTGTTTGAAACGCGCCAAGTCCACAAGCGCTATGTGGCCGTGGTGGCGGGCCAACCCGAACAAACCCAGCAGCACGAGCCAAGCGACGCCGAAGGCTGGCGCACCATCGACGGGGCCATCTTGCTCGATTGGGAGCGCCGCCCGCTGCACATCGTTCACCCCGACGGCAAACACGCCCGCAGCCGCTGGCGCGCCTTGCAAAGCAGCAGCACCGCCACCATGGTGGAGCTGGAGCCGGTCACGGGCCGCACGCACCAGCTGCGGGTGCACATGCAAAGCATCGGCCACCCCATGCTGGGCGACGCGCTGTACGCGCCTGCCCCGGTGCGGGCACTGTGCCCGCGCCTGATGCTGCACGCGCAGTCGCTGGCTTTTGCGCACCCGTTCACCAATGTACCCATGGATTTTTCCGCGCCAACCGATTGGACGGCCCACGCCCCCTATGGCCATTTCACCGAGGAGCCCGCCATGTCATTTGAAGCGTTCAAACAGCAAGCCTTGGCCGAAGGTTTTGACGAGGTGCTGGAGCGCAGCTGGGAACCGAACACGGTGCTCGACACGCACACCCACCCGTTTGGCGTCAAGGCGCGTGTCACGGCCGGGCAGATGTGGCTGACCCAAACCGATGCCAGCGGCAAAAGCCAGAAACGCTACCTGACCACGGGGGACGAGTTCACCGTAGCTCGCGAAGAACCGCATGCCGAGCAATACGGTCCGGAAGGCGCCACCTACTGGGTGGCCCGCAAAAACTGATCGCGCCCCTGTGGGGGCCGCGCCCTCGCGGCGATTCTGTGTGGACTGCAAACACCCTATCGCTGCGGGGGCGCAGCGCCCACAGCAATCGGCAATGCACGTTCACTCCTCGATGCCGAGTTCCTGGATCTTGCGGGTGATGGTGTTGCGGCCAATGCCCAACTTTTGCGCCGCTTCGATGCGCCGCCCGCGGGTGGTGAACAAAGCGGCCTGGATCATCCGGGTTTCAAAACGCCGTGTCAGCACGTCCCACACATCGGTGCGTCCGCTCTCCAGCAGTTGCAGGGCCTCGGTGTCGAGCGCGGTTTCCCACGCGCTGGGCGCAGCCACAGCAGGCTCGGGCGCGAGTGGTGCAGCTACCATGCCGTCCACGCTGGCAGGTGGCACATCGCTCAAGGCCGCCGCGGGCGAAGGCACAGTGGCCGCTGGCAATGCAGCCGCAGCTTCTGCCGACTGCAACACCTCGGGCGGCAAGTCCTTGCATTCAATCACCTGGGCTGGCGCCATCACGGTCAGCCAGTGGCAGATGTTTTCCAGCTGGCGCACGTTGCCGGGGAACTGAAAATTGCACAGCTGTGCCAGCGCCGACTCGGCGATGCGCTTGGGCTCCACGCCCAGCTGCTGCGCGCTGCGCTGCAAAAAGTAGCGCGTGAGCATGGCCACGTCTTCGCGCCGCTCACGCAAGGCAGGCAAGCGCAGGCGGATCACGTTCAGGCGATGGAACAAGTCTTCGCGGAACACGCCTTCCTTGACGCGCTGCTCCAGGTCCTGGTGGGTGGCGGCGATCACGCGCACATTGGCCTTGACGGCGCTGTGCCCACCCACGCGGTAGAAGTTGCCGTCCGACAGCACACGCAGCAAGCGGGTCTGCAGGTCAAACGGCATGTCGCCGATTTCGTCCAGGAACAGCGTGCCGCCATCGGCCTGCTCGAAGCGGCCACGGCGTGAGGCCTGCGCCCCGGTGAACGCACCACGCTCGTGCCCGAAGAGTTCGCTCTCCAGCAGGTCCTTGGGGATGGCGGCGGTGTTGATCGCCACAAACGGACCGCTCGCACGCGGCGAGTGCTTGTGCAAGGCGCGGGCCACCAGCTCCTTGCCCGAACCGGACTCGCCCGTGATGAGCACCGTCACATGGCTTTGCGCCAGGCGGCCGATGGCGCGAAACACATCCTGCATGGCCGGGGCCTGGCCCAGCATTTCGGGGGTTTCGGTGATCTGCTCTTCGGCGACTTCGTCGCGTTTGCCCTCGTCCACCGCACGGCGGATCAGCTCGATCGCCTTGGGCAGGTCAAAGGGCTTGGGCAGGTATTCAAAGGCGCCGCTGGAGAAGGCCGAGACGGCGCTGTCCAGGTCCGAGAAGGCGGTCATGATGATGACCGGCAGATTGGGCAGGCGCTGCTTGATGGCGGTCAGCAGATCCAGGCCCGAGCCCCCGGGCATGCGGATGTCGCTGACCAGCACCTGGGGGCCGCCTTGGGGGCCTTCGGCGTCCAGCGCCTTGAGCACCTCGCGGGGGTTGGTGAAGCTGCGTGTCGGCAGGCCTTCGCGCAACAGTGCTTTTTCGAGCACGAAGCGGATGGATTGGTCATCGTCTACGATCCAGATCGGCTTCATCGACATGTGGGCTTTCTCAAGTTCAGGGCAGCGGAATCAAAATCTTGAAATCCGTACAACCGGGCTCGCTGTCACACTCGATCAGGCCATGGTGCTGCTGGACAAAGGTTTGTGCCAGCGTGAGCCCCAGGCCCGAGCCGCCTTCGCGCCCCGAGATCAACGGGAAGAAAATGCGGTCCTTGATCGAGTCTGGTACACCAGGCCCGTTGTCAATGACATGCAATTCCAATGCCAGGCGATAACGCTGCTTGCCGAAGGTGACTTGGCGCAGGATCCGGGTCTTCAATTCGATGCGGCCATCGCCTTGCGCAATGCGCTCATGCAGGGCCTGCGCCGCGTTGTGCGCGATGTTGAGCACGGCCTGGATGAGCTGCTCGCGGTCACCCCGGAACTCGGGGATCGAGATGTCGTAGTTGCGCACCACGGTCAACCCCTTGGGGAATTCGGCCAGGATCAGCGAGCGCACCCGTTCACACACCTCGTGGATGTTCACATCGCCCACCACATGTGGGCGGCGGTGCGGGGCCAGCAGTCGGTCCACCAGGGTCTGCAGGCGGTCGGCCTCGTGGATGATGACCTGGGTGTATTCGGTCAGGTCTTTGCTTTCCAGCTCCATCTCCAGCAACTGCGCCGCGCCGCGTATACCCCCCAACGGGTTTTTGATCTCGTGGGCCAGGTTGCGGATCAGCTCCTTGTTGGCCTTGGCCTGCTCCAGTTGGCGCTCTTCGCGCTCCTGGCGGGTCTGTTGCTCCACGGGCAGCAATTCAACGATCACTTCGTTGGCCTGGTCTGAAGGCGCCAGAATGACGTGCACGGGCAAGGCGTCTTCGTGGTGGATGCGGCGCAGCAAGGCCTCGTAGCGCAGCGCCGCAAATTCGTTGGCCCGCACCCCCATGAGGGCGTTGATCATGGGCTGCGGGTCCACAAACTGCTCGATCAAGGACACCCCATGCAAGGTGCGGCGCGACTGGCCCAGCACATCTTCGAGTGCGGCGTTGACGGACAAGATGGCGCCTTGCACATCGAGCACCGCCACAGGCGTGGCCAATAGATCAAAGGCCTGAAATCGGGGATTGGGGCTGGGCATTTTCATGGGTTCAACCATCAGGGCGCAGGTCTGCGGGCCAGCTCACGCTGCAGGCTGTCCATGTCGCGCTCATGGCGCTCGATGGCGGCTTTGAGCTGGGCCACACGCTCCTGGTATTTCTGCGGGCTGGCCGCATCTGCTTCTGTTTTGGCAGGGGCGCCCTGCCTGTATTCCTGCACCAGCTCGGCGTGGCGCTGACGGGTTCTTTCCAGTTCTGTGGCCACAATGGTGCGCGCTTGCTGGTCGCGTTGCCTTTGTGGTGCGTCCACATGCCAAGTGGCACCCGAGGGTGCGGGCGCGACCGCAGCTGGGGTACCCACGCCGAGCACCACGGGCTGCGCGCTGGGCGCGGTGGCGTCCATCCGTGCAGGCTTGAGCCCTGGGATCACCGTCACCGATTGCGGTGACAACCGCTCGCAGCGGCTTGCCTCCTTAGGGGCGTTGGTGTATTCCTGACCGCAGCGGTAGACCTGCTCTTGCGCGAGCACCGGAGTGCCCGCAACAGCGCACAGCAGCATGGCGCTGCCCCAGAAAAAAAAGGACGGCCTGAGCCGTCCTTTTTCTGCACTGTGCGGTGCAATCTTCCGCATGGAGGATTACAGCGAGTAGTACATGTCGTATTCGACAGGAGACACTTCCACGCGAGCGCGGGTGACTTCTTGCATCTTCAGGTCGATGTAGGAGTCGATCCAGGCGTCGGTGAACACGCCGCCCTTGGTCAGGAAGGCGCGGTCCTTGTCGAGAGCTTCCAGGGCCTGGTCCAGGCTGGAGCAAACGGTGGGCACCAGTTTATCTTCTTCTGGAGGCAGGTGGTACAGGTCCTTGGTCGCAGCTTCACCGGGGTGGATCTTGTTCTCGATACCGTCCAAGCCAGCCATCAGCAGGGCCGCAAAGCCCAGGTAAGGGTTGCACAGTGGATCGGGGAAGCGGGCTTCCACGCGACGGGCCTTGTCGGAAGCCACATTGGGGATACGGATCGAAGCCGAGCGGTTCTTGGCCGAGTAAGCCAGCTTCACAGGCGCTTCGAAGTGAGGCACCAGACGCTTGTAGCTGTTGGTGCCGGGGTTGGTGATGGCATTCAAGGCACGGGCGTGCTTGATGATGCCGCCGATGTAGTACAGCGCGAACTCGGACAGGCCAGCGTAGCCGTTGCCTGCAAACAGGTTCTTGCCGTCCTTCCAGATGGACTGGTGAACGTGCATGCCGGAGCCGTTGTCGCCAGCGTAGGGCTTGGGCATGAACGTGGCGGTTTTGCCGTAGGCGTTGGCCACGTTGTGGATCACGTACTTTTGCAGCAGTGTCCAGTCGGCGCGCTCGACCAGGGTCGAGAACTTGGTGCCGATTTCGCACTGGCCAGCGCCAGCCACTTCGTGGTGGTGCACTTCAACCGGGATGCCCACGGATTCGAGGATCAGGGACATCTCGCTGCGCATGTCGTGCGTGCTGTCCACGGGCGGCACTGGGAAGTAGCCGCCTTTGACGCGAGGACGGTGGCCGGAATTGCCGCCTTCGATTTTGGTGCCGCTGTTCCATGGGCCTTCGGCTTCGTCGATGGCGTAGAAGGTGTTGTTGGGCTCAGTGCTCCAACGCACGTCGTCAAACAAGAAGAATTCTGGTTCTGGACCGAAGTAGGCGGTGTCGCCCAGGCCAGACTGCTTGAGGTAAGTCTCGGCGCGCTTGGCGATCGAACGTGGGTCACGCTCGTAGGCTTTGCCGTCGGTGGGCTCGATCACGTCGCAGATCAGGACCAGGGTGACTTCTTCAAAGAAGGGGTCGATGATGGCGCTGTTGGGATCGGGGATCAACAGCATGTCAGAGGCTTCGATGCCCTTCCAGCCAGCGATCGAAGAGCCGTCGAAGGCTTGACCGTCTTCGAACTTGCTTTCGTCAAACTGCGACACGGGCGCAGTGATGTGCTGCCACTTGCCACGGGTATCGGTGAAACGGAAGTCAACGAACTTGACTTCGTTCTCTTTCACCATCTTCATCACGTCTGCGACGGTCTTGGCCATCAGATTCTCCTGGTTGGAAAGGGTTGGTTAAACGTACTGTCAGGTCTTGCAGTTTCTGTGCCAACTTGTGCACCGAACATCCGACCTAGAACAACCCGTGATTGTGCCTTCACCCAAGCCGAATTCCATGGACGAAGACCAAAAAATGCCCCATCACGAAAGCACCAACATGGTGCAATTATGCTTTATTTTGGTGCAATCAAACCTGTCGCACCAATTCCGGGCCGTACTGCAAGCCAAACGGCTCCAGCCCCGAGCGCAGGTCGGCATAAGCCGCGTCGACAGCCTGTGGCTCGCCTTTGACACCCAGTTCGATGTGACGCCCCCATTGCGGGTGATCCACGCTGGGCAGGCTGAACACCTTCACGCCGGGGTGCCGAGCCTCGATGGTCTCCATCAGCGGCGTGAGGGTCGCCTCCATCGAGCCGAACAGGATCACCGATTTCTCCACATGCGCATGGCGCTGGAAAAAGTCGCTGTAATGCGCGTCCAGCACCGACTCGATCATCGGCCAGGCCATGACCGGGAAGCCGGGCACAAAGTGCACCGTGCCGCCCCCAGGGCCGTCGCACGAGAAACCGGGGATCTTGTTGTATGGGTTGCGAATGATGCGGGCGCTCTCGGGAAACACACCCATGTTGAGACGGTGGATGTTGTCGGCGCGGTCAGGCTCGTAGGGCACGCCCTGCTCGCGCGCCGTGTCCTGCATGCGCTCACGGATCAAGGCTTCGGCCTCGGGGTGCAGCGCCAGCGGCTGACCCAGGGCACGGCCTGCGCACTGGCGCGTGTGGTCGTCGGGCGTAGCGCCGATGCCGCCGCACGAGAACACCACATCGGCCGAGGCAAACGCCCGCTTCAGTGCAGCGGTGATGCGCTCGGGCGAGTCGCCGTGGTACTCGGCCCACGACAGCGTGAGGCCCCGTGCGCCGAGCAACTCGATCACCTTGGGCAAATGCTTGTCGGCACGTTTGCCGGAGAGGATTTCGTCGCCAATGATGATCACGCCAAATGTGGGCGCGGCCCTGGAGGTCTCAGGATTCGGAGCGGTGTTCTGGGAGTTCATGGGCCGATGCTAAACGCTCGGCCGCGTGGGGCGAAGGCATCCCCGTCGTGGCCGTGACATCGACCACGTCGCCTTTGCCGAAATCGCTGACGACCTCTTGGCGCAACGCATGCAAGGCGGCCAGCGCAAAGTGCGCAAACCACAGCGACGAGAACGCGAACACCAGCGTGTAAATCCAGATCGCCACCGGGATCAGGACCACAAAGGCCGCCGCAAACAAGGCCCCCGAAGCCCAGACCAGGCTGGGCGCTGCCCCCATCAGACCCGTCAACACCCCGATGCCCAAGAGGCTCATGCGATGCCGCGCCATCAGGCTCTGGCGCTCTGGCGGACTGGCGAACTCGGCCAGCACATCGAACGCCATGACCCGGTAAGTGAGCCAGCCCCAGATGACCGCAGGCAAGACCAGCGCCAGCGGCGGCACCAGCCACAAGGGCAAGGTCAGCAGCAAAGCCCCCAGCGCCAACAACAATGAAATCAGGGTCCAGCCCACGCTTTGCAGCGCCGTGCCGCCCTGCTTGCGCTGCAGGCCTGCAAAGCGCCGCTCGGCCACCAGCCGGGTGAGCGCAGGCGTCATGAAAAACGACACCGCCAGCAAGGAAGCCACCACCACCGCAGGCGTGACCGCAAAGATCACCAGCAGCGGCGCCACCACCGTCTTGAGGTTGGGTGCCCCCACCTGCTCCAGCCACTGCCAGACCGAGCCCAGCAGGCTCGACGCCTCCAGCCACACCCGCACCTGGCCCACGGCCCCGTCCCAAAACCAATACCCCAAGGTCCCGGCCAGCACCACCGTGAGGACGAGCGGCAACAAGGACAAAAAGATGACGCGGGGGTACAGGCAATAAAACGCTGCACGCCAAAAAGATTCGATCAGGAGTCGCATAGGGGCAAGCTTAGCAGTCCGTCAAAACTTTCAAGCCAGTGCAGAACGCACGTCAAGCGATATTGCTCGCTTGAGCATCAAGCATCCGCATGCCAGTTCAGCACTTGCAAGCCGGGCACACGCGCGAACTCGCGCGCATTGCGCGTCACCAAGCTGGCTTGATGCCTGAGCGCTGTGGCCGCAATCAGTGTGTCATGCGGGCCAATGGGCGTGCCCGCCGCCTCCAACGTGGCACGGATGCGGGCAGCATGCGCCGCGCATTCGGCATCGAAAGGCAGCATTTGCATGGGTCTGAGCAGTTGCGCCAAGGCCTCCAGCCGAGGAGCAGCCGCCTCTTGGGGAAGGCGCAGCAAGCCATATCGGAGTTCGTACTCCACAATCGCCGGAACCCCCAAATCGGCGGGGCGCACGGCTTGAAGTTTCGGCACGACCTGTGGGTCACCCCGGAAGTAATAGCTGATGGTGTTGCTGTCGAGGACCAGCATGTCAAACCCTCAAAAGCCCAAACGCGGCACGTCAGCGGGCTGCGTAGCAGCTGCGTCTTCGCGCAGCGGGAAGTCGGCAAACCGCCCGGCCAGCTTCAGGCAATCCTTGGGCCACTCATGAGAGGCATAGGTGCGGATGATGTCCGCCACCCAACGGCTTTTGGACACACCGTTGGCCTTGGCCGCTTCGTCCACCAAAGCCTGTGTCGCGTCATCGAGGTAAAGCGTGATTTGTGACATGGACTCGCCCATTAAAACAAGTATACGTGCAAGTATATGTGTTTTGAAAAATGATTCAAGCCCTGCCCATCAGCCTCAGCAAGCCCTGCCACTGCTGCGCCCAAAAACCCTGGCCGTAGTCGCGCCCCTGCTCCACCTGGTCGCGCACGCCTGTGGGGTCATAGCGCAGCTGGAAGTCGGCGGTACCAAACAGCATGTCCCACCAGGGCAGCAGTACCCCGAAGTTGCACCCGCCCAGAACTTTTCGCCCCTGCACTTCAAACTCATGCCCGATGCCAATGCTGTGGTGCCTGCGGTGAAAGCGCGGGCTGACCCACAGGCGTTCGCCGATGCGGCCAAACCAAAGGCGCACATTGGCGTGCTGCAAGTTCTCGCTGAGCTGGCTGATCGCCACCAGGGCCACAAACTGCCCCGGCCCGACGCCAATGAGCACCGCCACCGCTGACAGGATCAGGCTGGTCACAACGTCATCGAGCAGGTGGTTGCGGTTGTCGCTCCACATGGTCATTTGCCGCTGCGCGTGGTGCAGCGAATGCAGCGCCCACCAGCGTTGCGACTGGTGCTGGGCGCGGTGCAGCCAGTAGTGCACCAAGTCCAGCGCCACCAGATAAACAAAAAAGCTCACCAGCGGCAAATCGCTCACCCCGGGCCAGACCTGGTCCAGGTGCCAAGTGGGCAGGCCCCAGGTGCGGAGCAGGCCCAGGCCTTGCTCAAACCAGGCTTCGAGCGTGAAGAACATGGCCAGCTTGAACAGGCCCAGGCGGTGGATCAGGGTGTACAGAATGTCCACCCGCACAGCATGGCGGTCGCGCACAGGCTCGGCAGGCCACAGGCGCTGCATCGGCCCGAACACCACCACCATGACGGCGATCTGCAGCAGACCCACCACCAGCCAGCCCGTGCCTTCGTAGGCCAGCTCCAGCAGGTTGGCCTGGCCCAGCCAGACGGCCAGGGGCTGCACCATTTGCTCGAACAAGGCTTGCTGCAAGCCATTGAAAAGGTCGGTCAACACATCCATGGCGTCATTGTGGCGAAGCAGGCAAACCCGACAACTTCAAAGGATGTTGGGTGATCCAGCGCTGGTAGTGCGGGTGCTCGCGCAGCGTGGCAAAGCACAGACCTTTGGCCTTGAGGCCCACGATCAACGGCTCCAGCACCGCCGGGGCCCAGGGGTCTTGCCGCGACCAGATGCCCAGATGCGCCATCAGGATGTCGCCGCTGCGGATGGTCTTGAGCGCTTTCTGGAGCAAGCGGTCATTGGGGAACTTGTCGCTCGACAACTCGTCGCCGAGAAAGCCCGCCTCGGCCCAGCCCACATGCTCAAACCCGCAGGCCTTGGCCGCACGCAGCAGCGCGGGCGAGGTCTTGCCGCCCGGCGCGCGGAACAAAGACAAAGGCGCTTGCCCCGTCAGCGTCTGCAGCCGCGCTGCCGCCTGGCGCAGGTTGTCGCAATAGTCCTGCGCCGACCAATTGAGGTCCTGCCCGGCCTGGCTGCCCGAGCTGGGCCGGATGCGAAAACGCTGCTCTGGCAGGTCGGCGCGCCAGTAGGCGTGGTCATAGGTGTGGGAAGCAAACTCGTGGCCGTGGCGGGCCTGCTCGCGCCACCAGGTGGACCAGTGCTGGCCCAGCGTGCCATCACCTTCACGGGTTTTTTCCTGCGCGGCAAAAAAAGTCACACGCACCTGCTGGCGCTGGAGCACCTCGGCAATCAGGGGGGCCACGCCCATGTGGCCCGTGTCGAAGGTGAGGTAAACCGGCTGGGAGCAAACAGCGGCCCAGACGCTGCCCGACCAGGCCGACCACAGCGCCAGCAGGCTGGCGACCATGAGCTGCAGCGTTTTACTGGCGCGGCGCATGGTCCAGCGTCCAGACCCCGTGCGGCGATTTGCCCACCGGAACCTGGCGCACCACTTTGCGGGTGGCGATGTCAATCACCGTGAGCTTTTTGGCCCAACGCGACGCCACCATGATGAACTTGCCGTCGGCCGAAACTTCCATGCAGTCCGGGCCAGACGGGCCAGGGAACTGCGCCACCACCTGCAGCGTGGCGTAGTCGATCTGGCTGATGGTGTTGGCCACGCGGTTGCTCACCAGCACATGGCGCTTGTCCCCCAGCGCGCGAAAAGCGTGCGCACCCTTGCCCGTGGGCAACATCTTGATGAGGCGTGGCTGTGGGCCGGAGATGTCATAAATTTCAACCCCGGTGCCGCCGGTCATGCCCACCAGCAGCGTTTTGTCGTCGGGCGTGCCAAACACGTCTGCGGGCAAGGAGCCCGTGGGTGTGCGCGATTTCACGGTCTGCGTGCCCAGGTCGATCGAGATCAGCTCATCGTCGTCCTGGATGGACGACCAGACCGTGGTGCTCTTGCTGTCGATCCACAAGTGGCTCGGCGTCTTGCCGGTGGGGATGCGCTTGACCAGCGTGGGGTTTTGGCCGTCCCAGCGGTAAATGTCGATGTGGTTCAAGCGGTTGGCCGCTGTGACGAACCACTTCATGTCGGGCGAAAACCGCAGGTGGTACGGGTCGCTGATGCCCGTGATGACGCGCTGGACCTGGGCGGTGCGCGGGTCAATGAAAGTGAGCGAGTCGCTCAGCGCATTGGCCACGATCACTGACTTTTCGTCGGGCGTGAGGTACAGGTGGTGCGGCTCTTTGCCCGTGGGGATGCGCTTTTGCTCGGTCCAGCTCACCGGATCGATCACACTGACGTTGCCGTCAAGCGAGTTGAGGACAAACACCGGGTTGGTGGCCCAGGCGTGGGCGCAGGCCAGCAGGCTCAGCGCCAAGAAGAAACAACGGAAAATGCGGTAAAAAACGGTCACAAACAGGGCTTTCTCAAACGCATTCGAGTGTAAACGGCCCTGCACCAGGAATCTTGATGGACATCACGCACCCGCGACAAATCAGCGTTCACGGCATCGCGCTGGAAACCCTGCAGATCGGCGGCCCGGCCGAGCGCCCCACCCTCGTCTTTTTGCACGAAGGCCTGGGCAGCGTGGCCTTGTGGCGCGACTGGCCCCAGAAGCTGTGCCAGCGCCTGGGCCTGCCCGGGCTGGTGTACTCGCGTCAGGGCTATGGCCAGTCGGATGCCCGCCCCGATGTGCGCGGCGAGCCCCGGGTGGTCAACGGCCTGGCCCATGGTCGCCTGCAGCCCGACTACATGCACCACGAAGCGCGGGTGGTGCTGCCTGAGCTGCTGCGCCAGCTGGGCATTGCGCGTCCCTTGCTGCTGGGCCACTCTGACGGCGGCACCATCGCCTTGCTGCACGCGAGCCAGCACCCGGTGGTGGGCTGCATCGTGATGGCCCCGCATGTGATCGTGGAAGACATCTCGGTGAAAGCCATCGCCGAGGCCCGTGAGGCCTACCTGAGCGGTCCGCTGCGCCAGCGCCTGGCCGCTTTTCATGCCGATGTGGACTGCGCCTTCTGGCAGTGGAACGACGCCTGGCTCAACCCGGCGTTTCGCAGCTACGACATCCGGCCCGAGCTGACCACCATCACCGCCCCGCTGCTGGCCATCCAGGGCGAAGGCGATGCCTACGGCACCCTGGCGCAGATCGACGAGATCGCGCTCAAGGTGCCACACACCCGCCTTACGAAACTCACCGACTGCGGCCACTCACCGCATCGCGACCAGCCCGAAGCCGTGGCCCAAGCCATTGAGCAGTTCATCGCCGCACTGTAAGAGCAGCACCCTGTGGGAGCGGCGCCCCCGCCGCGATGCCCCCAGCAGCCGCTCAGGGCTTGAGCAGCGCCAAATCTTCTGCGGTCAAGAACCGCCACTGCCCCGGCGCCAGATCGCCCAGCACCATGCCGCCGATCTGCGAGCGGTGCAGGCCCTCGACCCGGTTGCCCACGGCCGCCACCATGCGCTTGACCTGGTGGTACTTGCCTTCGGTCAAGGTCAGCTTCAGGTGCAATTCGCTCACCGCCGCGCAGGCTGCCGCCTTGACCGGCTTGGGATCGTCGTCCAGCACCACGCCTGCCAGCAGCTTTTGCACCATCTCGTCGGTCACGGGGTGCTTGGTGGTGACCTCGTAGACCTTGGGCACATGGTGCTTGGGCGAGCTCATGCGGTGGATGAAGGCACCGTCGTCGGTCAGCAGCAGCAAGCCGGTGGTGTCCTGGTCTAGACGCCCAACAGCCTGCACGCCCTGCACCGCTGCCTTTTGCGGGCGCTGGCGCAGCGGCGCGGGCAACAGCGTGTAAATGCTGGGCCAGGTCGACGGCTTTTGCGAACACTCGGTGCCCGCAGGTTTGTTCAGCAGCACATAGGCTTTTTCGTGAAAGGTCCAGACCGTGCCCTGCACGGTGAATTCCAGGCCCTCTGGAGCATAAAACTCGCCCGCATCGGTCTGCACCTGGCCTTGCACCGTGACGTGGCCTTGCTGGATCAGGCCTGCGCACACCCGGCGCGTGCCAAAGCCCTGGCTGAACAGAATGTCTTCCAGGCGCATGGGTTTGAGGGACTTGGCTTTCATGGGGCATGATTGTCGCCTCGAAAATGTGTTTTGCCCGGAGACAAGCGCATGGACACCGCACACCACACCCTGCACCAGATGACCGAGACCCTGCGCCAGTGCCAGCAGGGCCAGCGCCCCTTGAACGAACTGACCCGCCAATGGCGCAGCGATGGCAGCGCGCTGCCCCTGCCCGAGCGCTTCAACGAGGTGCTGGGTGGCCTGCTCGACCGGCTCGAAGCCGGGGCACTCTTCAGCGAAGAAAGCTGCTCCTTCAGCCAGAAAGACCTGCTGGACAGCCTGCAGCTGTGGGCCGACAAGGCCCGCGCCCAGCTGGACAAAGCATGAGCACCCCCACCGACAGCCTTTGCGATGTGGCAGGCATCGAGGTCGGCCACTTCACCGACCCGCGCCGCCCCACGGGCTGCACCGTGGTCATGGCCCGCGAGGGCGCGGTGGGCGGTGTGGACGTGCGCGGCGCAGCCCCCGGCACCCGCGAAACCGACCTGCTGGAGCCCGGCAACACGGTGCAGACCGTGCACGCCGTGCTGCTCTCGGGCGGCAGCGCCTGGGGCTTGGACGCAGCAGGCGGCGTGATGCGCTGGCTCGACGAACACG
This sequence comes from Limnohabitans radicicola, assembly GCF_014837235.1. GTDB lineage: Bacteria > Pseudomonadota > Gammaproteobacteria > Burkholderiales > Burkholderiaceae_C > Limnohabitans_A > Limnohabitans_A radicicola. The sequence goes on from NZ_JACYFT010000001.1 coordinate 191,331, forward strand.
GCATTGGCCTGGCCGTGGGGCCTGCCCGGGTGCCGATCGTGCCCGCCGCCGTGCTGTTCGACCTGCATGTGGGCGACGCCCGCATCCGCCCCGACGCGGCAGCGGGCTACGCAGCCTGCGCTGCGGCCAGTCGGCAGGCCCCTGCGCAGGGCAATGTTGGTGCGGGCGCCGGGGCCACGGTGGGCAAAATGTTTGGCATGGCCGGGGCCATGAAAGGCGGCATCGGCTCGGCCTCAGTCCGTGTGGGCGACTTCACCGTCGGGGCCATCGTGGCCTGCAACGCGCTGGGCGACGTGGTCGACCCGGGCACAGGCCGCATCCTGGCAGGCGCTCGCCAGAGCGACAACACGCTGGCCGACACCACCGCCCAGCTGCTGGCCGGACGCACGCCGGGGCAGATCCTGCCCGGCACGCAAACCACCATCGGCCTGATCGCCACCGATGCCACGCTCGACAAAGCCCAGGCACGCCGCTTGGCGCAAGTGGGGCACGACGGGCTGGCGCGTTGCATCCAGCCGGTCCACACCACTTCGGACGGCGACACCCTGTTTGCGCTGGCCACAGGCCGCGTGGCCACACCGCCGCCCATGACGGTGCTGTGCGTGATGGCGGCCGAAGCCGTGGCCCGCGCCACCGTGCGTGCGGTATTGAGCGCCAGCACCATGAAAAACGGCGGGCTCGAATGGCCCGCCGCTGCCGATCTGGCCGCCCCGTGAGGGACTGCCGACGCCTGATTACTTGAGCGCCTTGAAGCGCACGCGCTTGGGCTTGGCGCCCTCTTCGCCCAGGCGCTTTTTCTTGTCGGCTTCGTACTCCTGGTAGTTGCCGTCAAAGAACACCCACTGGCTGTCACCTTCGGCGGCCAGGATGTGGGTGGCGATGCGGTCCAGGAACCAGCGGTCGTGGCTGATGACCATGACCGAACCGGCAAACTCCAGCAGCGCGTCTTCCAGCGCACGCAGGGTTTCGACGTCCAGGTCGTTGGAAGGTTCGTCCAGCAGCAGCACGTTGCCGCCCTGCATCAGGGTCTTGGCCAGGTGCAGACGGCCGCGCTCACCACCGGAGAGCATGCCCACCTTCTTTTGCTGGTCGCCACCGTTGAAGTTGAAACGGCCGCAATACGCACGGCTGGGCATCTGGAACTTGCCCACGGTGATGATGTCTAGGCCGCCGGAAATGTCTTCCCAGACGGTCTTGTCGTTGGCCAGGTCCTCACGGGTCTGGTCCACGAAAGCCATCTTCACGGTCTGGCCAATGTGCACCTCGCCGCTATCCGGTGTTTCCTTGCCCGAGATCAACTTGAACAGGGTGGACTTACCGGCGCCGTTGGGCCCGATGATGCCGACGATGGCACCCGCAGGCACCTTGAAGCTCAGGTTGTCAATCAACAAACGGTCGCCAAAGGACTTGCTGACGTTCTTGAACTCGAACACGTCGTTGCCCAGGCGCTCGGCCACGGGGATGAAGATCTCGTTGGTCTCGTTGCGCTTCTGGTATTCGTGGTCGCTCAGCTCCTCGATGCGGGCCAGACGGGCCTTGCTCTTGGCCTGGCGGCCCTTGGGGTTCTGGCGCGCCCATTCCAGCTCCTTCTTCATGGCCTTGCTGCGGGCGTCTTCGGTGCGCTGTTCCTGCTCCAGACGGGCTTCCTTTTGCTCCAGCCAGGTGGAGTAGTTGCCCTTGTAAGGAATACCGTGGCCCCGGTCGAGTTCCAGAATCCACTCGGCGGCGTTGTCCAGGAAGTAGCGGTCGTGGGTGATGGCCACCACGGTACCCGAAAAACGCGAGAGGAACTGCTCCAGCCAGTCCACCGATTCGGCGTCCAGGTGGTTGGTCGGTTCGTCGAGCAGCAGCATGTCGGGCTTGGACAGCAGCAGGCGGCACAGGGCGACGCGGCGTTTTTCACCGCCAGACAGGTTCTTGATGGAAGCGTCCCAGGCGGGCAGGCGCAGCGCGTCGGCCGCGATTTCCAGCAGGTGCTCGGAGTCGCCCTCTGCACCCGCAGCCGAGATGATGGCTTCGAGCTGGGCCTGCTCGGCAGCCAGGGCGTCAAAGTCGGCGTCTTCTTCGGCGTAGGCAGCGTACACCTCTTCCAGGCGCTGCTTGGCCGCAGCCACTTCGCCCATGCCGCTTTCGACCGACTGGCGCACCGTGTGTTCGGGGTCGAGCTGGGGCTCCTGCGGCAGGTATCCGATCTTCAGGCCCGCCATGGGGATGGCTTCGCCCTCGATCTCCTTGTCGATGCCGGCCATGATCTTGAGCAGCGTCGACTTGCCCGAGCCGTTGAGGCCCAGCACACCGATCTTGGCGCCAGGAAAAAAGGACAGAGAGATGTCCTTGAGGATTTGGCGTTTGGGCGGCACAGTCTTGCCGACCCGGTTCATGGAAAAGACGTATTGAGCCATGTATCACCCTGAAAAAATGCAAGCAACCGCGCATTATCCCAGCTTGGCGAGTCACTTCCCCAAAACAACCATCACCCGGGGGCGGGACTTCTACAGCTCGCGGTCGGTCTGCTGGCCTGGCCGCGCCGAAAACTGCACCCGGCTGTCCATGGCTTCGAGCTGCACGCGGGCGCGGCGCTGGCCGTAGACCTCGGCGCGCAGCCAGTCGCACTCGGCGTCCAACAAGGCTTGTGAGCCCAGGGAGCACCACCAGACTCGGCCTTCGCCGTCCCAGCGGTAACCCCGGGCCTTGAGTTTGTCCTTGGACTCGAACGGCGCGCCCGTGGCCCGCAGCTTGTAGCGGGTTTGCCCGGCCCCGGCCAGCAAGCGCGCCAGTCCGGTTTGCCCGTCGGCCAACGGGGTGGACAGCACCTGCAACAGCGCGTGGCAGTCCACCTGCGCCCGGTGGGCGTCGTAAAACCAGCCGCGCTCCGACGCCAAAAACTCCAGCTTGGCCGAGCCGCTGCCCTCTTTCTTCCAGTCGATGCCCGCAAACGAACAGTTCCAGGGCTTGGTGGCGAACACGGGCAAACGCGCCTCGACAAATGGGCGGTCAAAGCCGGCGTTGTGCGCCACGATCAGGTCGGCCGCTTGGACCAGCGCCGTCACGGCCGCGTCGTCGATGCGCTGGCCCGCGACCATGGTGTCGTCGATACCCGTGATGTCCTGGATCGCAGGCGGAATCGGCTTGCCCGGGTCCTCAAACGACTCGTAAATGGTGACCGGGCCCACAGGCAGGCCCGTGGCCGTGTCCACCTGTACCGACAGCATGGCCAACTCGATGATGGCCTCATTGCGGCTGTCCAGCCCGGTGGTTTCGGTGTCCAGCACGATCACCCGCTGCGTGGGCTGGCCCTGCAGCCCGCCATAGTCGGCCACCGGCTGCAAACGGCGCAGCACGCGAAAGTCGGGGTGCTGCGTCAGCACCTGGGCCATGGCTTCGGGGTCGGTGCCCAGCGCGGGCAGCTGCACAGCGGCCGGCACCTCTGGCGGCACGGCGGCCACAACAGGCAGGGCAACGGTGGCCGCTACAGGAGCAGGCGAAGGTGCATAGGCAGTGGCTGCCGCATTGATCGCCGCTGCAGTCGGGGTGCTTTCAGGCTTGGAGGCCTTGGCAGGCTTGGCCGGTTTTTCGGCCACTTCGGGCTCGAAGCCGAGAAAACTCATCTGGTCTGTTTTGCGCTTGTGGGTACTCATGTCTGGGCTAACTCTGAAATATGTTGAATCTTGATCAGCAAATCTGGCAAGCGCGCCTGGCTCGCGCCATCAGGCGGCAAGTGGCCCGGTAAGGCATCAACAAAACGGCGGTCTGCCAGCAGATGCTGAAACTGTGCAGCCAAATACGCACGCAAAGGTGCCAGGCTGTCCTGACATTCGTTCAGCAAAGATGCACGGCCATCGATCACACTGACAATGTCGCCCATATCGTGGCTGAACAAATAATCGCCAGCACCTCTGCCGTAGAACGCTTCCAGTTTGGTGGCAATGAACTCGGGCGCACGCAGAACACGGATGGGTACCCCACTGGGCAGCGTGAGTGTTTGCGCAGTGGACACGCCCATGCGATACCACCGGTTGGTGAAACCCAAAATTTCTTCTTGTGTAGGCATCAAATCGACGGCCACACCGTCCACCTGCCAACGACACACGGGAGCCTCGTGACTGGGGTCTTGCACAAAGCCCAAGCCACGCAACTGATCTTCAAAACGGTAATAGTCGGTCAATGCCTCGGCGTTGGTCACGATGTCTACATCATCCGTGCGTCGAATGGGCGGCAACGCCAAATCAGTGATCAGCAAACCAGCCGCTGCACCACCCACAAACACAAATTGACTGCACAGCTCGGGCCCCAAACTGCGGGCTACGCGCTCCAGCATGGCCACATTCGGATCATTAGGGTTAAACACCTGCATCAACTGGCCCAGCGTTTATCCAGCTCGGCAATGGCCAAGGCGCGCTCGCGCATGTTGCCCCCTCGCACAGCATCCACCAAGGCCAGCAGCTCGTACAGGGAGGGGTTATTTGTGGCGGCATCGGGCACTGTGGGATACAAAGGGTAAAACGCCACACCCCGCACCGGACCGTCTTTGTGTGGCCACACCGGCGCAGGATCGGTGCTTTGCACAACCAGTTTATTCAGCGGCGCAGCCGCGTGCGCCGTTGGCATGCCCCGCCCCATGGGGCCATGCGTCGCCGGAAAGCTGTAGCGCACACCGTGCTGCACAAACAAACGCAAAGCATCAAGCAACACCAGGGGCTTGCCTGATTCGTCCTTACGCGCCAGTTGCGCGGCCACAGCGCGATCGACCCCCGCATGGATTTCGGACGCCGTGAGCTTGAGCTCTTGCGCCAAAGCAGCGTAGGTTGGCACGCTGTCTGCGTTCAAGGACAAACGCAACAGCACCACCACGTCTTGCGGGCGCAAAGCGATTTGCGGGTTCGATTTAGAACGGTTCATCGGTGCAGTTTAACCCAACATTCGCCATTCGCGAATAGCGAATATGCACCTATCAACCGATAAAACGGCTGAAAGGAGGTATCTTGCCCTTTGCATGCCAGCCGCCTGTTGGCACTGCGCTCCTGCACCGCTGTGATTCAGAGATGCCGCACATGCGTAATGCTCAATCGAGCTTGATCCCCAAGTCCACCGCCATCTTGATCCAGACAGGCACTTCGCTCTCCCAGTCCTTGCGGGTGTCGGCCAGGTTCTTGGGCTTGTTGGGGATGGCGAAGGTCTCGCGCAGCTTGGCGGCCTTGTCGGTGTTGGACCAGGCCACCGCCTCGTCGGCCAGGCGCTTGAGGATGGGCTCCGGCGTGCCCGCCGGGGCCACCAGCGGCAGGCCGCCTTCAAGCGTGACCAGTTTTTCGGTGTTGCCCTGCTCGGCCAGGGTGGGCACATCGGGCAGTTTGGGTGAGCGGTAGCTGCCCGTCACGCCAATAGCACGCACGCCGCGTGCCGCCATGGCGTTGAAGGCCTGAAAACTCCCCACCGCAATTTGCGACTGGCCCGAAGCCACGTCCAGCCACATGGCGGCCTCGCCCTTGTAGTGCACCGACTGGATCTGGGTGCCGTGCTGGCGGTTGGTCTGGTCGGCCACCATGTGCGGGTAAGAGCCCGGCGCGTAAGTGCCCATGGAAGCCGGGTTCTTTTTGGCCCAGGCCACAAACTCGGCCATGTTCTTGGCAGGGATCTTGTCGTGGATACCCACCACCAACGGGCCCGAGGGGAACACGGTCACAGGCGTGAGGTCCTTGTCGAGGTTGTAGGGCAGCTTGCTGTAGAGGATGCGGTTTTGCCAGTAGGTGCCCGAGGTGCTCATGCTCAGGGTGTAGCCGTCGGCAGGCGCTTTGGCCACAGCGTCGATGCCAATGATGGCGCCCGCACCGGGCTTGTTCTCGATGACCACGGGCACGCCCAGCTTGGTGGACAGGTATTCACCGTAATTGCGGGCATACGCATCGGTCAGGCCACCGGGTGGGAAGGCCACCACGATCTTGATGGGCTTGGAGGGCCACTTGGGTGCCTGCGCCTGTGCGTGACCGGCAAGGGCCACGGCTCCCAGGGCAGCTGCAAGGGCCAGGAGGTGACGACGGGGGTGGGCTGTGCGCAAAGTCATGCAGTACTTTCCTTCAATGGATCTGCTGCTCAGTCTAGACAAGAGCGCCGGGCAAGTGCATTGGGGTTTGAACCCATGCCGGGGCGGGTACCCCGGCCCGCAAACGGCCGCGCTGGCTTTGTGCGACAATGCAAGCCGTTGCAGCTCACCAGTTGCTGCAACAGCAGCATTTCTGCTGGGGCCTGACCCAGGCAACGCTCAAAACAAGCGCCTGCGGTTTCCATGCCCACCCCTTGAGACTGATCGGCCACGACTGGCTGTTGTGAACCTCACAACGGAACGGACCGATCCCATGCGCCAGTGTGGCGCTCCTTGAATGAACTTTGAAGAATTGAATCTGGCTCCGGCCATCATGCAAGCCGTGCGCGAGCTCGGTTACGAGAACCCCACCCCCATCCAGGCACAGGCCATCCCAGCGGTGCTGGCAGGCCATGACCTGTTGGCAGGCGCGCAGACCGGGACCGGCAAAACCGCCGCCTTCACGCTGCCCTTGCTGCACAAGCTCAGTCTGAGCGCCCCCGGCAACAACCGCTTCGGCGGCAAAGCCATCCGCGCTCTGGTGCTGACCCCCACCCGCGAACTGGCTGCCCAGGTCGAAGAGTCGGTGCGTGACTACGGCAAATACCTCCAACTCGACTCCACCGTGATTTTTGGCGGCGTGGGCATGAACCCGCAAATCAACCGCGTCAAAAAAGGCGTGGACATCCTGGTGGCCACGCCGGGCCGCCTGCTGGACTTGCAAGGCCAAGGCCACCTGGACCTGTCCACAGTCGAAATTTTGGTGCTTGACGAAGCCGACCGCATGCTGGACATGGGCTTCATCCACGATGTGAAGAAAGTCCTGGCCCTGGTGCCAAAGGAAAAGCAGAGCCTGCTGTTCTCTGCCACCTTCAGTGACGAGATCCGTGAGTTGGCGAACAACCTGCTCAAAGACCCGCAAAGCATCCAGGTCACGCCCCGCAACACCACGGTGCAGCGCATCACGCAAGTGATCCACCCCGTGGGCCGCAACAAGAAAAAAGACGTGCTGCTGCACATCATCCAGAAAAACAACTGGAGCCAGGTGCTGGTGTTCACCCGCACCAAGTTCGGCGCCAATAACGTGGCCGACTTCCTGACCAAGAACGGCGTGAAAGCCATGGCCCTGCATGGCAACAAGAGCCAGAGCGCACGGACCCAGGCGTTGGCTGGCTTCAAGAGCGGAGAGATCCGTGCCCTGGTGGCAACCGACATCGCAGCGCGCGGCATCGACATCGAGGACTTGCCGCACGTCGTGAACTACGAAATCCCGAACATCTCGGAAGACTACGTCCACCGCATTGGCCGCACGGGCCGTGCAGGCGCCACTGGCGAAGCCGTCAGCCTGGTGTGCCTGGACGAAGAAGGTTTCATGATGGAGATCGAGCGCTTCACCAAGCAAGAGATCCAGGTGCAGATGCTCGAAGGCTTTGGCCCCGAGCCAGGCGAGGTGGCGGAACCCATTGCCATGGGTCGACAGACCCTGTGGGGTGGCGCAGGTCGCCCACCGAGCCGCGATGTGATGGCCGCAGCTGCCAAGGCCGCGCGCCAGGACATGATGCAGCGCATCCGCGAAAACAAGACCAAGCAAGGCGACCGCCCTGCCCGTGCAGAGGGTGAAGGCCGTGGCCCACGTCCGGCGCGCCAAGGTCAACCTTCACGCCGTCATCAGGGTGAAGGCCAGGGACCACGCGGTGAGCGCGGCGAAGGCGCACCACGCGGCCCACGTCCAGAACACGGTTTTGGCGGCCAAGGTCCACGACGCGATGAACGCCGAGGCGATCGCGGTGACCGTCCACCACAAGAACGTCGCCGTGGCGATGGCGACGAGTTGCCACGCCACATCGACCCGCTGAAAACCACCCAGTTTGCCCGCCTGGACCTGCCCGGTCGCAAGCCGATCAAGAGCGGTGGCCAGCCAGACCCAACACGCACCAGCATCGACAGCCTGGCCAGCGGTAACCGCCGCCGTCACGGCGGTGGTGGAGGCGGCAACGGCGGTGGCCGTGGCTTCGGTGGTGGTGGTGGCCGGGGTGGCTTCGGCCGCTGACCTGCTCTCAGCCGACCTGCCAAGCCCGCTCCATCGAGCGGGCTTTTTTCATCCACGCACGAACAAGGTCACCAGCGGGTCGGGGCCGACCTGGCGGCTGGCGTGGCCATGCAACTGCGGGTCAAAGCTCGCCCCCTCGGGCAGCGTGTCGCCCGAATAAAAATGCTCACCCGGGCCAAAGATGCGCGACGAGCCGTCCTGCAGAAAAATCTCCATCTGCCCTTGCAGCACAAACAACCACTGGGGGGTGCCCGTGCAATGGAAGCTGCTGCGAAAACCCACAGGACTTTGCCGCAGCTGAAAACCACCTGAAGGCATCAGCGGTGACAACTGGCTTTGTGGCGTGCCCTCGCTCAGGGGCAGCGCTTCGTCGCGAAAGCGGGCACGGCCATCGGTGTCGGTGAAGAGGATGACTTTGTTCAAATGGGTCATGTCAGGGTTCCAGAAGAGTCAAGAAGATCAGGGGCATCAAGATGCCGTGATTGTCACCGAGCCAACAGCACCGGGCACCACGGGCGTGTGGGCTCTGGCATAGTCCCAACCCATCAGGGGCTGGCACAGCGCTGGCCTCGCACACCGCACACGCCCGCGAGACGCCATGCCCCACACCGCTTTGAAGATCGTTTTCCATGGTCAGAACGCAGCCAATTTCCGTCAGGGCTTTGAAGCCCTGATCGCGCCCGGACACCAGGTACTGGACCTGAGCGATGCACTGAACCTGCCCGGTGAGCGCGAGCAGTTTGAAACCGCCGACGTGGTGATCGGTGTGCAACTGAACGAAAGCATGCCCCGACCGCTCCAGGCCCGGTTGTTCCATGCACCAGCCGCTGGCACCGATGCGATCAACACCACGCTCCTGCCCGCGCAGTGCACCTTGGCCAACTGCTTTGGCCACGAAAACGCCATCGCCGAATACATCATGGCGGCTTTGCTGATGCGCCATGTACCACTGGCACAGGCCGACGAGGACTTGCGTCAGCAACGCTGGACTTTTTTTGCAGGCCGCCCCGGGGCCTTGCGCACCGAGCTGGGCGAACAGACGCTGGGCCTGGTGGGTTTTGGCCACATTGCACAGACCGTGGCCGAACGCGCCAAGGCCATGGGCATGCGGGTGCATGTGGCCAACCGCAGCCCCGTTGCGCATCCGCTGGTGGACCGCAGCTGGGCACTGGACGCGCTGGACGACTTCATGGGCACGTGCGATGCGGTGGTGGTGAGCCTGCCTTTGACCGACAACACCCAGGGCCTGGTGGACGCATCGACCATCGCAGCCATGCGGCCTGACGCGGTGCTGCTCAATGTGGGGCGCGGCGCCGTGATCGACGAAAAAGCCTTGTACGAGGCCTTGCGCCATCGCCGCATCGGCGGCGCAGTGATCGACACCTGGTACCGGTACCCCACGCCCACACAGCCTGAGTGCGCGCCGTCGCAATTCGATTTCGCATCGCTCGACAACGTGCTGATGACGCCCCACATGTCGGGCTGGACATCGGGCACGGTGCGCCGCCGCCAGGAAACGCTGGCCGAGAACGTGGGCCGCTTGAGCCGTGGCGAAACTTTGATCAACGTGCTGCGCGCGCCGCTGGGCTGACTTCAGCTGCTTTGCCGCTGCAGGATGTCAAAGCCCAAATCCAGCTGAGGCGCTTCGGGATGCTCGCCGCGCATCAGACTGAGCAGCATCTGCGCAGCCGCCTCGCCGATTTGCGCACGCGGTGTGCGCACAGTGGTCAGTGGCGGCAACATCTGGTCGCTGCCGGTGAGGTCGTTGAAGCCCGCAATCGCGACTTGTCCCGGCACCGCCACGCCCAAACGCAATGCGGCCATGAGCGCGCCTTGCGCCAGATCGTCGTTGCAAAAGAAGATCGCATCCACCGCAGGGCGTTGCTGCATGATTTGCTCAAACAGCACCCCCCCCAAAGCCAGCGACGAAGGGGCAGGATTCAAAAACTCCAGCGTGGGCTCGTACAGACCCGCCTCTTGCAAGGCCGTGCGCCAGCCGTACAGCCGCTGCATCACACGCGGGTCGAGCTGCGCAGCGGCAAAAGCGATGCGCCTGCGGCCTGTCTGCAACAAATGCCGCGTCATGGCTGCCCCCGCATCGGTCTGCCGAAAGCCCACGCAGTACGGCGCATCGTCACGGTCAACGGCAGGCAAGTCCATCAGGTGCACACACGGCACCTGGCTGCTGGCCATGAGCTTGCGGGTGGCCGGGTTGTGGTCCAGCCCCGTCACCAACAAGCCTGCCGGGCGGTGCAACAGCTGCTCGCGCAGCAGTTGTTCTTCTTCGCTGGCGTCGTAGTGGGTCACACCCATCAGGGTCTGGTAGCCGCCTGCGCGCAGCGTTTTCTGGGCCGCGTCGAGCAGGTCCACAAACAAGGCGTTCGACAACAGCGGGATCAGGATGGCCACATGGTTGCTGCGCTGCGAGGCCAGCGCACGGGCGGCCGGATCGGGCACATAACCCAAACGTTCAGACACCGCCTGCACCCGCTCGATCAGGGCTGGGTCCACTGCCCTTTCACCGCGCAAGGCGCGCGAGACGGTGCTGGGGCTCACCCCTGCGGCACGGGCCACATCACTGAGCGTGACACGGCCTGTGGCGCGGTGGCGCTTGAGCGGTTTGGGCGAGAGGTCGGTGGCGTTGGGCAAGGGTTAATCCGGAGCAAAATTCAGAACAACAGTCGATAGGATAGCGCTATCCCAGAGTCGGGAGTGAAGTTTTGAGCGATTCGTGGAAACCCTTGGTCTCAAATTAAGTTCGTACATACTTCGCGCTCGCTTTTTTTTGATTTTTCTGGACAGCGCTGTCCAAACCTGTTTTTCGATTGGAGAGTGACGTGTCTAAACCCGATGTGCTGGCGGTGGCCAAGCTCCATCCCTTCTACCAACAGGCGCTGGAGACGGTCTACACCGTGCACGATCGCACCCACATCACCGACCCGGCCGCTTTTGCAGCGCTCGCCCCGCGCATTGTGGGCGTGGCCGGCACGGGCGAGGCCAGCGTGCCCCGCAGCCTGCTGGCGCAAGTGACGAACGCCAAAGTGGTGTCGGTGTTTGGCGTGGGCTACGACGGCGTGGATGTGGCCGCCGCCATCGAGCACGGCATCCCCGTCACCCACACCCCCGATGTGCTGACCGACGATGTGGCCGATCTGGCCATGGGTCTGGTGCTGTCGGTGGGCCGCACCATCCCGCAAGCGGACCAGTTTGTGCGTGCAGGCCAGTGGCCCACCGGCCCCATCGCTCTGGGCCGCAAAGTCTCGGGGGCGCGGCTGGGCATCGTGGGCCTGGGCCGCATTGGCAAAGCCATTGCCCGGCGCGCCCAGGGTTTTGGCATGTCGATCGCCTACACGGCCCGCTCTGAAAAGACCGATTCCGGCTTCAAGTTCTTTGCAACGCCTGCCGAGCTGGCTGCAAACGTGGATTTTCTGGTGGTCATCACACCCGGCGGCGCAGGCACCAAACACCTGATCAACGCCGGAGTGCTCCAGGCCCTGGGCCCACGCGGCTTTTTGATCAACGTGGCACGCGGCAGCGTGGTTGATGAAGAGGCCCTGATCGCTGCACTGCAAAACGGCACCATCGCGGGCGCTGGCCTGGATGTGTTTGCCAACGAGCCCCATGTGCCCGAAGCTCTGTGGGCCATGAACAACGTGGTGCTGACCCCGCACATGGCCAGCGCCACGACCGAAACCCGCCAGGCCATGGCCGATCTGGCCTTTGCCAACATGCAGGCGGGCACATCGGGTCAGCCCTTGCGCACGCCCGTGCCCGAATGCGCGGCGCTGCTGAAGTGAACCCGGGCTGCATGCCACGAAACGACATGGGCACGCCAACTTTGCGCCTGATCGTCATGGGGGTGTCCGGTTGCGGCAAATCCACCATGGCCCAAGCCTTGGGCGAGCGTCTGGGCTTGCAAATGGTCGACGGCGACGATCTGCACCTGCCCGAGAGTGTGGCCAAGATGCGCTCGGGCATTGCCCTGGAAGACGCCGACCGTTGGCCCTGGCTGGACCGCATTGGCGCTTACCTGTCCCAAGCGGATGCACCCGGACGCGTGGTGGCCTGTTCGGCGCTCAAGCGGGTCTACCGAGAACGCATCCGCGCGCAAGCTGGCGATGTGTGCTTTGTGTTTCTGGACGGCGACTTTGAGCTGATCGACCAGCGCATGCGCCAGCGCGTGGGCCATTACATGCAACCGGACTTGCTCAGCAGCCAGTTCCGCACCCTGGAAAAACCCCTGGCCGATGAAACCGACGTCATCCGCCTGCCCATCACCGAGCCCGTGCAGGACATGGTCCAGCAAGCGCTGGTGGCTTTGCGGGCACGAACGTCTTCGGGTCTGCACCCCGTCCTCTGAATTTCAAGAAAGTCCACCATGTTCATCCGCTGTGCATTTTTCCAAGGTCAAGTCAAACCCGGCATGGAAGACGCTTTCAACCGCTACATCCGCGACAAACTCGTGCCCCTGTGGACCCGTTTTCCGGGCGCACAGGAAGTGCGTGTGCTGCGCCAGGTCGAGAGCGATGTGAACGACCCGCACTTCGGCATGGTGCTGTCGGTGCGCTACCCCAGCCGCGAGTCGATCGAGATCGCTTTGGCCTCCGCCGTGCGTCTGGAAAGCCGCGAAGTGTCCAAAGACCTGATTGCCATGTTCGATGGCACCGTGTTCCACACCGTCTTCAGCGCCGACGAATACGCGCTGCCCACCGACTGATTTTTTCGACCGACCTTTTCAACCCGGAGACAACACCATGAAAATTTCCCGTCTGCTTCTCGCCTGCCTGATCGCCGCCACCGGCTCGGCCGCTTTTGCCGCCAAGTTCAACCTGAAAATGGGCCACGCGGTCAACACCACCGACGGCCAGCACGCCGCAGCCATGAAACTGGCCGAACTGGTCAAGCAACGCACCAACGGCGATGTGGAAATCACCATCTTCCCGTCCAACCAGCTGGGCAACGACGGCGCCATGATCAACGGCGTTCGCGGCGGCACCATCGACATCGTCTCCAGCGGCGCCTCCAACTACAACGGTCTGGTGGCCAACACCGCTGCGATGGAACTGCCCTTTGTGTTCCGCAATGCCCAGCATGCCTACCATGTGCTGGACGGCGACATCGGCACGGGTGTCCTGAACGAACTGGCTCCCCACAACATGAAAGGCTTGGCCTACTGGGAAAACGGCTGGCGCGCCTTCACCAACAACAAGCGCCCCGTCACCAAGCCCGAAGACCTCAAGGGCCTGAAGATCCGCTCCACCCCCAACCCGTACCACATCCAGGCCTTCAAGCTGCTGGGCATGAACCCCTCGCCCATGCCGATCGCCGAGCTCTACACCGCACTCGAATCGGGCGCTTTTGACGCGCAGGAGCACCCCATCAACGTGACCTGGTCGTCCAAGTTCTACGAAGTGCAAAAGTACCTGACAGTCAGCAACCACGTGTACTCGCCCATCATCGTGGCGATGAACAAGGCCAAGTTCGACAGCTTGCCCGCCAACTACCAGAAGATCGTGGTGGACGCAGCGCGCGAAGCCGCCACCTACCAGCGCAACCTGAACGCGCAAAACGCGGGCAAGGTCGTGGCCGACTTGAAGAAGTCGGGCATGCAGGTCATCGAGAACGTGGACATGGCCCCGTTCCAGAAGATCGTGTCGGCTGAAATCGCCAAGACCTTTGGCGAGAAAAACGGCACGGCCCTGCTCAACGCCATCGAAGCGACCAAGTAACCTGCCTTCACCTGCCCCCTCTGCGGAGGGGGCGTTTTCACTGCCGGACAACCGGCTTTCCCGCATGAGCATTCTTGAGTCTTTTCAATTGAACGGCCGCAGGGCCCTGGTCACCGGGTCCTCCGGTGGCATCGGTTTTGCCCTGGCCCGCGCCTTGGGGCAAGCGGGCGCCCATGTGATCTTGAATGGCCGCAGCGCCGACAAGCTTCAGCAAGCGGCCACCACCTTGCAAGCCGAAAATTTGTCGGTCAGCACCAGTGCCTTTGACGTGACCCGCGCCGACGAGGTGCGTTCGGCCATTGAGGGCATCGAGGCCCAGGCCCCCATCGACATCCTGGTCAACAACGCCGGGATGCAGATCCGCGGCCCGTTGCACGAATTTGCCGATGACGATTGGCACACGCTGATGAAGACCAACCTGGACAGCGTGTACTTCGTCAGCAAGGCCGTGGCCCAGAAGATGATTCCACGGGGCCAAGGCAAGATCATCAACATCTGCTCGGTGCAAAGTGAATTGGGCCGCCCAGGCATTGCCCCCTACACCGCCAGCAAAGGCGCGGTGAAGATGCTCACCAAGGGCATGGCCATCGACTGGGGCCAGTTTGGCCTGAACGTCAATGGCCTGGGCCCGGGGTATTTCAAGACCGAACTGACCGAAAAACTCGTCAAGGACGAGGCATTCACTGCCTGGCTGGTCGGCCGCACGCCGAGCCGCCGCTGGGGCGACGTCGAAGAACTCGGCGGCGCAGCGGTCTTTCTGGCCAGTGAGGCTTCGCGCTTCATGAACGGCCATGTTTTGTATGTGGACGGTGGCGTCACCGCCACGCTGTGATCGAAATGATCACCCTTTTGCCTCATTTGTATTTCATGATCACGCACCCCTTCGATCCCAACCCAAAGGCTTTCTCATGATTGACCGACTCATAGACCATCTTTGCAAGCTCATCAAAATCATCATGGTGGTCTTTTTGGCCGTCATGGTGGTCCTCGTCTTCGGCAACGTGGTGCTGCGCTACGGCTTCAATTCGGGCTTGGCCGTGTCGGATGAACTCTCGCGCTGGCTGTTCGTCTGGATCACCTTCATGGGCGCCGTGGTGGCCATGCGCGAAGGCACCCACCTGGGCACCGACACCCTGATTTCGCGCCTGTCGGTGCGGGGACAAAAAATCTGCTTTGTCATCGCCAACTTGCTGATGCTCTTTTGCTGCGCCTTGCTGGCCAAAGGCGCCTGGCAGATCGTGGGCATGAACATGGCGACCAAAAGTCCCGTGATGGAGCTTTCCGAAGGCCTGTTTTACGGCTGCGGCATTTTTGCGGCCGTGACCGGTGGTGCAGTCCTGATCTACAAGATGTGGCAATTGAGCACGGGTCAACTCAAGGACTCCGAACTGATCGGGGTTCGCGAGTCGGAAGAAGACACCCTGGATCTGCCCACGGCACAACGCTAAGCAAGGGAGCACAACATGACCATTTTCATTTTCATTGGCTCTTTGCTCGCCGCCATGGCGCTCGGTGTGCCCATCGCGTTTTCACTGCTGATCTGCGGCGTGGCCCTGATGTGGCACATGAACATCTTTGATGCCCAGATCTTGGCGCTCAATGTGATCGAAGGGGCCAACAGCTTCCCACTGCTGGCCGTGCCCTTCTTCATGCTGGCGGGCGAAGTCATGAACACGGGCGGCCTGTCGCGCCGCATCGTGGACTTTGCCATGGCGCTGGTGGGCCACATCCGTGGCGGCCTGGGTTATGTGACCATCGTGGCCGCCTGCTTGTTGTCGGCACTGTCGGGTTCGGCCGTGGCCGATGCGGCAGCGCTCACAGCCCTGATGTTGCCCATGATGGTCAAGGCCGGACACGACAAGGCGCGCAGTGGCGGCCTGATCGCCGCCTGCGGTGTGATCGGCCCGGTCATCCCGCCCTCGATTGGCTTCGTGATCTTCGGCGTGGCCGCCAACGTGTCGATCAGCAAGCTGTTTCTGGCGGGCATCTTTCCCGGCATCTTGCTCGGTGCCGGACTGTGGATCACCTGGTGGTACCTCACCCGCAAGGAAGATCTGGCACCGCCCCCCCGCAAAACCTTGGCCGAAGTCATGGCTGCGATGCGCAGCGCAGGCTGGGCCTTGATGCTGCCCCTGATCATTCTGGTGGGCTTGCGCATGGGCGTGTTCACCCCCACCGAAGCTGCTGTGGTGGCGGCGGTGTATGCCCTGTTTGTGGCGGGCGTGGTGTACCGCGAACTCAACTGGAAGCAGCTCTACGAAGTGTTTGAACGCGCCGCCATGACCACCGCACTGGTCATGTTCCTGGTGGCTGCGGCCATGGTTTCGGCCTGGCTGATCGCCGTGGCCAACCTGCCCGCACAACTGGTCGAGATGCTGCAGCCGCTGATCAACCAGCCCACCTTGCTGATGTTCGTGATCATGATCTTGTGCATGGTGGTCGGCACCGCCATGGACATGACCCCCACCATCCTGATCCTCACCCCGGTGCTGATGCCCATCGTCAAGGCCGCGGGCATCGATCCGGTTTACTTCGGCGTGCTGTTCATCATCAACAACTCCATCGGCCTGGTCACGCCGCCCGTGGGCACCGTGCTCAACGTGGTTGCGGGCGTGGGCCGCATGCGCATGGACGATGTGACGCGGGGTGTGCTGCCCTTCATGACCGTGCAGTTTGTGGTCATGTTCCTGATGGTGATGTTCCCGGCCCTGGTCATGGTGCCGGCGCGCATGATGTATTGAACCCCTGATTGAAAGTTGAACCCATGCGTTCTGTGATTTGCCACGGCCCCTGCGATTTGCGACTGGAGCAGCGCGAGCTGCCCACCCTGAAACCCCAACAGCTTCAGGTACAGGTTGCCTATGGCGGCATTTGCGGCTCTGACTTGCACTACGCCCAGCACGGCGGCTTTGGCACGGTGCGCATCAAGGAGCCGATTGCCTTGGGGCACGAGGTGTCCGGCATCGTCCAGACCGTGGGCGCCGACGTGCAGGGTGTGGCCGTCGGCCAACGAATCGCCATTTCGCCCTCGCGGCCTTGCGGGCACTGCCGCTTTTGCCAGGCAGGGCAACACAACCACTGCCTGAACATGCGTTTTTACGGCAGCGCCATGCCCTTCCCACACATCCAAGGCGCGTTCAGTGAACAGCTGGTCATCGAGGGCTACCAAGCCCACCCGATCGCCGACCACCTGAGCCTGTCAGAAGCGGCTTTGGCCGAGCCCCTGTCGGTGGGCCTGCACGCCATCCAGCGCGCAGGCAGCGTGTTGGGCAAGCAGGTGCTGGTGACCGGCTGCGGCCCGATCGGCTCGCTGCTCATTGGCGCTTTGCGCCGTGCAGGTGCGGCCCGCATCGTGGCCGCAGACATCGCCGACCTGCCGTTGAAGTGCGCCAAGGAAATGGGTGCCGACGAAACCATCAACCTCAAAACCCAGGCCGAGGCGCTGGACCCATACAAATTGGACAAGGGCCAGTTTGATGTGGTGTTCGAGGCCTCGGGCAGCGAGGCGGCCCTGCGCACCGGTCTGGACGTCATCGTGCCGCGTGGCGTGCTCATCACCGTGGGCATGGGCGGCGACATCAGCCTGCCCATGACGCAGATCGTGGCCAAAGAGGTCGACCTGCGCGGCACCTTCCGCTTCCATGCCGAATTTGCCACTGCCGTACGCTTTTTGAACGAAGGTCTGGTCAATGGCAAACCGGTCATCACCGGCGTCTTGCCCATGGACCGGGCCCTCGAAGCGTTTGAGCTGGCGGCCGACAAGAGCCAGTCGCTCAAGGTACAGATCGCCTTTGCCGATGCATGACAATCGCGCCATTGCTTGTATTTTAGAAAGTCGCATTCCATGAAAAAAGTTGCCCTCGTCACCGGTGCCAGCTCCGGCATTGGCCAGGCCTGTGCCCTCGGTTTGCTGAGCGAAGGCTGGCATGTGGTGCTGGTCGGTCGCCGTGCCGACGCATTGCAAGAGACCCTCGCCAAAGCCGGTGCCAACGCCGCCAACGGCGTGGCCATGCCCGCCGATGTGTCCAGTGAAGAACAGGTCAAGGCTTTGTTTGACAAGATCCGCGCCCAATTCGGACGTCTGGACCTGCTGTTCAACAACGCAGGCATCTCGCTGCCCACCACCCTGCCCGGCGACGTGACGGGTGACGACTGGCGCCGCATGGTGGACGTGAACCTGAACGGCGCGTTTTATTGCCTCTCGCACGCCTTCAAGCTGATGCAAGAGCAAAGCCCTCAGGGCGGCCGCATCATCAACAACGGCTCGATCTCGGCCCATGTGCCGCGCTACGGCTCGATCGCCTACACCGCCACCAAACACGCCATCTCGGGCCTGACCCGTGCCGCCTCGCTCGATGGCCGCGCTTTCAGCATTGCGGTGGGCCAGATCGACATCGGCAACGTGGCCTCGGACATGACCGAGCGCATGGCCAAGGGTGTGCCCCAGGCCGACGGCACCATCAAGGCCGAGCCCCGCATGGACATGTCGGCTGTGGTCGACACCTTCCTGACCATGTCACGCCTGCCCCTGTCGGCCAACATCCTGTTCACCACTGTGATGGCCACCAACATGCCCTTTGTCGGACGCGGCTGAGCCACCCATGCAGACGATGGACATTGGCCTGGTGGGCCTGGGGGTGATGGGCGAAAACCTGGCGCTCAATCTGGAGCGCAATGGGTTTTCGGTCAGTGGCTTTGATCTGGACGCAGGCAAACGCAACAGCTTTGAATCGCGCACGCAAGGCCTGAACGCGCAAGCGGTTCACGCGCTGGCCGATCTGGTGGGCAGCCTGCAGCAACCCCGCTGTGTGTGGCTGATGGTGCCCGCAGGCGCTGCCGTCGATGCGGTGCTGGCCGAGTTGACGCCCCTGCTGTCAGCGGGCGATGTGGTCATGGACGGTGGCAACACCCTCTACACCGACACCCAGCGCCGCATGCAGGCCCTGAAAGACTCGGGCATCCACTATGTGGGTGCAGGCGTGAGCGGTGGCGAAGAAGGCGCATTGCGCGGCCCGGCCCTGATGCCCGGCGGGCATGCACCGGCTTGGCCGCGCCTCAAACCCATGCTGCAGGCCATCGCCGCCAAAACCGAAGACGGCACACCCTGCTGCGACTGGATGGGGCCAGGCGGCTCGGGCCACTTCGTGAAAATGGTGCACAACGGCATCGAATACGCCGACATGCAGACAATTTGTGAAGCGTATGCACTGATGCACCAGCTGCTGGGCATGAGCCCGGCTGACATGAGTGCCGTCTTTCACGAGTGGAACCAGGGCGAGCTGGCCAGTTACCTCGTCGGCATCACCGCCGACATCCTGGCGCACACTGATCCCGAGACCGGCGAAGCGCTGGTCAACCTGATCCTGGACACCGCCGAGCAAAAAGGCACCGGCAAGTGGGCCAGCCAGGTCGCACTCGATCTGGGCGTAACCGCCCCCACCATCGCCAACGCCGTGTTTGCCCGCACCATCAGCGCACTGCAGCCTGAACGGGTGAAAGCGGCGCAGGTCCTGTCCGGCGCCGACACTCAGCCCATGCCCGATCGCAGCACCGTCTTGCCGCGCCTGGAACGCGCCCTGCTGGCCGCCAAGATTTGCGCCTACGCGCAAGGGTTCAGCCTGCTGCGGGCAGCCGACAAAGAACACCAATGGCAGCTGCCCATGGGCACCGTGGCCTCAGTCTGGCGTGCGGGTTGCATCATCCGTGCACGCTTGCTGCAAGATATCCGCCGGGCCTTTGAGGGATCACCCGATCTCGACAACCTGCTGATGGACCCGCACTTTGCGGAGGTGATGGCGCGCTGTCAGCAGGACCTGCGCGAAATCGTGGCCCTGGGCGCGCTGCACGGCGTGGCCATGCCCTCGTTCATGAGCGCGTTGAGCTACTACGATGCCTACCGCTCGACCCGACTGCCCGCCAACCTGCTGCAGGCGCAGCGCGACTACTTTGGCGCGCACACCTACCAGCGCGTGGACAAGCCAGGCAAATTCCACACGCGCTGGAACGGTTGAGCAGCTTCATTGCCGCAAGGGCGGGGCTCCTATTCGCTGATGCGCACCACCGCATCCCCGCGCTTGTGCAAGTCTGGCAACAGCTCCAGGCCCAGACCCGGTTTGTTGTTCAGGCTGATCATGCCGTTTTTGACCTGCGGCAATTCGGTCACCAGTTCCTTGTACCAGCCGGTGTAGAAGGCGCGCACGCTCTCTTGAATCAAGGCATTGGGCGCGTGCAGCGACAAATGCGTGGACGCCGCCCACACCACAGGCCCGGTGCAGTCGTGCGGTGCCACGGGCAGCTGCCAGGCATCGGCCATGGCCGCGATCTTGCGCGCTTCGGTCAAGCCGCCACACCAGCTCAAATCCAGCATCGCCACACCGGCCACACCGGTCTGCAGGTAGTCCTTGAAGCCCCATTTGTAGCTGAGCGTTTCGCTCGCACAGATCAGCGCCTTGCAGTCCAAGGCGTACTGCTTGAGCAGGTCCAGGCTGTCCATGCGGATCGCATCCTCGTGCCAGAAGGTGTCGAATTCCTGCAGCGCGCGTGAAATCTTTTGCGCCATGGGCAAACGCCACAGGCTGTGAAATTCGACCATGATGTCCATCTTGTCGCCCACCGCCTTGCGGATTTTGCGGAAAGGTTCGAGCGCGGTGTTCAGGTCTTGCGGGCTGATGTACTGGCCATGCGATTTTTCTGCGGCCATGTCGAAGGGCCAGATCTTCATGCCGGTGATGCCTTCGGAGAGCAGCGACTCGGCCAGTTCGTCGGCATGGTTCAAAAAACCCTGCAGGTCTTCGTAAGGCCCGGCGTTGTTCCCCAGGCCCCAGTTGCTGCTGGTCTGGTTGACGTTGCTGCGGATGTACTGGTAGCCCGCGCAGGTGTTGTAGACGCGGATTTCGTCGCGGCTCTTGCCCCCCAGAGCGGTGTAGACCGGCATGCCTGCGGCCTTGCCAAAAATGTCCCACAGCGCGATGTCCACGGCCGAATTGCCCCGGGTTTCGGCACCAGACCCGCGCCAGCCCAGGTAGCCGGTGATGTCACGCTGGCGTGATTCGATGGCCAGCGGGTCCTGCCCGATCAGCTTGGGGGCCACCCATTCGTGCAAGTAGGCCTCGACCGCCTGCGCGCCCATGAAGGTTTCACCCAGGCCCACCAGGCCTTCGTCGGTGTGCAGCCGCACCCAGATGATGTTGGGGAATTCGCCCAAGCGGATGGTTTCGAGTTGCGTGATTTTCATGACCAGTCCGATTTCAGACATTAAAAAAGCCCCACAGCTTGTGGCTGTGGGGCTGACGGGGATGGTTCAGCCGCCGCGTGCTTTCTTGAGCTCGTCCTGCACCGCCTTGATGGCGTCGGCACCGATCGAGTCCTTGTGCTTGTCATACACCGCAGCCACTTTGGTGCGGATGCGGCTTTGCTCGGCCGAGCTCACTTCGTTGACCTGCATGCCCTTGGTCTTGAGCGAGGCCAGCGACTTTTCGTTCAGGGCACGGTTGGCCGCACGCTGAACCTTTTGGCCTTCGATGGCCGCTTCACGCAACACGGCTTGCTCTTGCGGGTTCAGCTGGTCCCACAGTTTTTTGCTGTAGAGGATCAGGAAAGGCGTGTAGGCGTGGCGCGTCACGCTCAGGTACTTTTGCACTTCATTGAACTTGGAGGTTTCAATGGTCACAAAGGGGTTTTCCTGGCCATCGATGGCGCGGCTTTCCAAGGCCGAGAACACTTCGGGGAAGGCCATGGGCACGGCGTTGGTGCCCAGGGTCTTGAAGGTGTCCAGGAAGATGTTGTTCTGCATCACGCGGACCTTGACGCCCTCAAAGTCTTCGAGCTTGGCCACCGGTCGCTTGCTGTTGGTGAGGTTACGGAAACCGTTTTCCCAGTAAGCCAGGTTCACGAGGCCTGCGGCTTCAAGCTTGGCGTTGAAGTACTTGCCAGCCGGGCCATCGAGCACCGCATCGGCTTCTTTTTCGTTGGCAAACAGGAAAGGCAGGTCAAACACGCCCAGTTCCTTGACGATGCCCACCAGCGGCGAACTGGAGGTGCACACCATTTCTTGCGTCCCCGCACGCAGGGCCTGGGTGGCCTGCAGGTCACCGCCCGCCATGCCGCCCCAGAAGGCGGTGATCTTCATCTTGCCGCCGGTTTTGGCGGCCAGGATTTCCTGCATCTTCTTCACGCCCACGCCCACAGGATGGTCTTCATTCACACCGTTGGTGAATTTGATGTTGCGCTCCGAGAACTGCGCCATGGCGCTGCTGGCCACCAGGAAGGTGCCTGCGAGCAGGGTCACCAGATTTCTGCGTTTGAACATGTTTGTCTCCTTATATAAAACACAGGGTTGAAAATCAGAAAAACTCAAGCCACTTTCTTCAAGCGTGCGGGCACACCCGTCAGGCCTGGGATTTTTCGCCGCGTGGACACCACGCGCTCGATGTCTTCATGGGCACCATTGATCAGCACCATGATGGCCCGCTCGGCTTTGGCTGGCGCATGTTGGATCACGGCGTCGAGCACAGCACGGTGCAAGGGCAATGAACTGCGGGGGCCGTCCTGAATGCGGGTGGAAATCTCAAAGCTGGTGCGCAGCAAGGCGCTCAGGGCCTTGCCCATCTGGATCAGCATGCGGTTGTGCGAGGCATGCAGCAAGCCCTGGTGAAAGCGCAGGTCGTGCACCACATAGTCGCCACCTTGTTCCACCGCCAGCTTCATGCCGGCATAGGCTTCTTCGATTTCGGCGATGTCTTGCGGGGTGGCTTTTTCAGCCGCCAGACGCACGGCGGCGGGCTCCACCACGCGGCGCAGCTCTTGCAGGTCACGCAAAAATTCAGGCGTCAAACCCGCATGCGCTTGCCAGGTGATCACATCGGGGTCGAACCAGTTCCACTGGTCATCCTGGAGCACCCGTGTCCCCACTTTGGGGCCGGTCGAAATCAGACCCTTGGCCACCAGGGACTTGATGGCCTCGCGCACCACCGTGCGGCTGACGCCAAACTGCTCGCACAACACAGGCTCCGGCGGCAAGCTCGCGCCCACAGGGTATTGGCCGGACAAGATGGCTTGTCCCAGCAAATCCAGTGTGTGACCGTGTGCGTTTTTGACCATGAGCGATGCAGTGAATGCATGCAATCATATGATGAATGAGGCGTTTCAACCCTGCGGAAAACCCTGAAGGCCACAGCGCTCGTCTGCCAATTCCAAGCTGTCTCAGGGTTTACATGGTGGCCGACTGATTTCATTCATCATACGATTGAATGCATTCGCCAACCACCGACTCAGGCTCTTTACCCATGTCCTCCTCCCCCCGCAAAAAACCCGAAGACCTGCGCAGCCAGCAATGGTTTGGCCGACAAGACCGCGATGGCTTTGCCTACCGCAGCTGGGTCAAGGGCAAAGGCGTGCCGCACGACCAATTCGATGGTCGCCCCGTGATCGGCATCTGCAACACCTTCAGCGAACTCACGCCCTGCAACTCGCACTTCCGCACCCTGGCCGAGCAGGTCAAGATCGGGGTGTACGAGGCCGGCGGCTTCCCGCTCGAATTTCCGGTCATGTCGCTGGGCGAAACCTTGCTGCGCCCCACGGCCATGCTGTACCGCAACCTGGCCAGCATGGACGTCGAGGAATCCATCCGTGGCAACCCCATTGACGGCGTGGTGCTGCTGATGGGCTGCGACAAGACCACCCCCAGCTTGCTGATGGGTGCATCCAGCGCGGGCCTGCCCACCATCGGCGTCTCGGGCGGCCCCATGCTGAACGGCAAATGGCGCGGGCAAGAATTGGGCTCGGGCACCGGCGTGTGGAGCATGAGCGAGCAGGTGCGCGCTGGCACCCTCAAGCTGCAAGACTTCTTTGAAGCCGAAAGCTGCATGCACCGCAGCCACGGCCATTGCATGACCATGGGCACCGCCAGCACCATGGCCAGCATGGTCGAGGCCCTGGGCATTGGCTTGCCCGGCAACGCCGCCTACCCCGCCGTGGACGGCCGCCGCAATGTGCTGGCCCGCGAGGCCGGTCGGCGCATCGTCGAGATGGTGCACACCGACCAGACCATCAGCCAAGTGCTCACCCGTGAAGCCTTTGAAAACGCCATCCGCACACTGGCGGCCATTGGCGGCTCGACCAACGCGGTGATCCACCTGATCGCGATTGCGGGTCGCCTCGGTCTCAAGCTCACCGTGGACGATTTCGAGCGCCTGGGCAGCGAGCTGCCTTGCCTCTTGAACCTGCAGCCCTCAGGCGAGCACCTGATGGAGGACTTCTGCTACGCGGGCGGCCTGCCCGTGGTGATGAAGGAGATCGAGCACCTGCTGCACAAAGACATCGTCACCGTGAGTGGCAAGACCGTGGGCGAGAACATCGCCCATGCTGTGAACTACGACCCGCGTGTCATCAAGAAGTTTGACGAACCCTTCAAGGAAAAGGCCGGCATCGCCATCCTGCGCGGCAACCTGGCCCCGCGTGGCGCGGTCATCAAGCCCAGCGCCGCCACACCTGCGCTGATGGTGCACACCGGCCGCGCCGTGGTGTTTGAAGACAGCCACGACTTCCACAAGCGCATCGACGACGAGAATCTGGATGTGGACGAGAACTGCATTTTGGTTTTGAAAAACTGCGGACCCAAGGGCTACCCCGGTATGGCCGAGGTGGGCAACATGCCGTTGCCGCCCAAGGTGCTGCGCAAGGGCATCACCGACATGGTGCGCATCTCGGACGCCCGCATGAGCGGCACGGCCTACGGCACCGTGGTGCTGCACACTGCGCCCGAGGCGGCCGCCGGTGGCCCGCTGGCCGTGGTGCAAAACGGCGACATGATCGAGCTCAACGTGCCCGAGCGCAAACTGCAGCTGCTCATCAGCGACGAAGAACTGGCCAAGCGCCTGGCGCAATGGACAAAACCTGAACCGGCCATGCCATCGGGCTACTGGAAGCTCTACATCGACCATGTGCTGCAAGCCGACGAAGGCGCGGACATGGACTTTCTGGTCGGCCAGCGCGGCGCGGCCGTGCCCAAAGACAACCACTGATTCACGGAGAAAAACATGCGCATTTTGATCACCGGCGGTGCCGGATTTTTGGGTGCCCGTCTGGCCCGCGAGATTCTGAAAAAAGGCCAGCTCAACGGCCAAACCGTCTCCGAAGTGGTCATTGCCGACCTCTTTCCTGCACCGGCCGACCTGCTGGCCGATCCTCGCGTGAAAGGCCATGCTGGCCCCATGCTGGAGCAAGGCGATCTGTTCAAAAGCGGCTTTGACGGTGTGTTCCACCTGGCGTCTGCGGTGTCGGGCGAGTGCGAGCTCGACTTTGACCTGGGCCTGCGCTCCAACGTGGACAGCAGCCGATTGCTGCTCGACAGCATCCGTGCCTCGGGCAAAGCATCCCGACTGGTGTTTGCCAGCTCGGTGGCCGTTTTCGGCCCCGACATCGGCAACCCCATGCCCGACCTGGTGACCGACACCACCTTGCCCACGCCGCAAACGTCGTATGGCACACACAAACTCATGATCGAGCACATGGTGGCCGACTACACCCGCAAGGGCTACATCGACGGCCGCTCGGCCCGACTGATGACCGTGGCGGTGCGACCCGGCAAGCCCAATGGTGCAGCCTCCTCGTTTTTCAGCGGCATCATCCGCGAACCCCTCTCGGGCGTGGACGCCGTTTGCCCGGTGGATGCCAGCGTGTCGCACCCGCTGTCCTCGCCAGGCAACACCATCCACGGCCTGATCACCGTGTTCGAAGCCAGCCGCGAAGCGGTGGGGGGTCGCATGGCGCTGAACCTGCCAGGGCTCAACGTGACCGTGGGCCAGATGCTCGATGCCCTCGAAAAAGTCGCAGGCCCCGCTGTGCGCGCACGGGTGAAGTTCGAGCGCGATGAGCGTGTGGCGGGCATTGTGGCCAACTGGTCCCGGGGCTCGACGTCCGAGCGGGCCAACGCCTTGGGCTTGAAAGCCGAGAGCAACTTCGAGGCCATCATCGAGCAATACATCGAAGACTGCAAAACGCGCCCCGGCTACCCGGCCGAGGCCCTGAACGGCCTGAAGTGAAGCGCGGCCCACGGCCTGTACCATGGGCCGTGGCGTGCCTTTCAAAAATGCGTGCTGATCGCCCCGCTGATGCGGCCATCGTCTTCAATGACCGCCATCCAGCGCCACTTGTCAAACGTGGTGCAGGGGTGGGAAATGCCCAAGGCGATGCGGTCGCCCACACGGGGCACCGGGCCATCCATGGCAAACACCATGTGGGCGTGCTGGTCACTCAAGGCCTTGACTTGCCAACTGCCCGGCGCGGCCTGGATGGCCCCTGGCCCGCTTTGTCCCCGCGCCGCCCAGCGCACCGGCATGGGCATGCACTGATCAAAGGACAGATCGCGCCGCCCGGCGCTCAGAATGGCCAGCCCCGGCTCGGGCACCGACTGCACGATGGCCCAGACCTCCAGGGCAGGCTTCAGCGACGCGCTCAGGCCCTCGCGCTGCTCGACCAGCTTGAGGTAGCGGGCGTAGTTCCAGTGGTCGTGCGTCACATAGCAGCCCGAGCGCAGCACGCCTTGGACCGGACGGCTTTGAACCTGCAGCTTCAGCATCGGGATCACCAGGTCGAACACGGCCGAGCCCCCGGCCGAAAGCAACACCTCATCGCGGCCCCACAGGCCTTGCGCATCGATTTGCTGGACCAGCGCCTGCACGCTGCGCACCAGGGCGCTCACCGCCGCGCTGTCGTGCGCGCTCTCGCATTGGCCCAAACCGCCTTCGTAACACTCCACCCCACCCAGCCTCACCACCGGCGAGGCCGCGATGGCCTGCGCCAATGCCAGCGCCTCTTCGTGCGTGCGGCAACCGGTGCGGTAGCCCGCGATGCCCAGCTCCAGCAGCACGTCCCAGCAGCGGGTGTTCTGGCGACGCTGGCCCCAGTCGGCCAGGGCATCGAGCTGGGCCAGCGAGTCCACCAAAAACCAGACCCGCACCTCGGGGTACTGCATGAGCAAGGTGTCGAGCCCGTCCAGGTCCGCGTCGGACACCAGCTGGTTGGCGATGATGGCGCGCTGCGCCCCTGCGGCCAGGCCCACACGCAGCTGGTGCACGTTGGCAAAAGTCAGGCCCCAGGCCCCGGCCTGCAGCTGCAGGCGAAACAACTCGGGCGACATGGTGGTTTTGCCATGCGGAGCCAGGGCCACGCCCTTGCGCTGCACAAAGTCCTGCATCCAGGCCAGGTTGTGCGAGAGTGCCGGGCGGCGCAGCACGGCCACAGGGTAAGCCAGCGCGTCGTCCAGCAGGTTCCAGCCACGTGCGGCCAGGTCGGACACCGCACACGGCCCGGCTGCGAGCGGGTAACCTTTGCAATGTGCATCCAGTACAAAACCGTGTTCCATGTCCATGATCATCCTCTTGTCGCCGTTCGGGGCGCTCCCCCGTCAGGCGCTGATTCTCCCATTCAGCACTGCCACGCCATGCGAGGCCTGAGATGAACGCACCCCCCAAAACCCTGGACATCGTGGCCTTGGGCGAAGCCATGGTCGAGTTCAACCAGACCCGGCACCAGAGCGAAGATGAAGCCCCGCTCTATCTGCAAGGCTTTGGGGGCGACACCAGCAACGCCGCCATCGCGGCAGCCCGTGCGGGCGCGCAGGTGGCCTACCTCACACGGCTGGGCACCGACCGCTGGGGCGAGCACCTGATGGCGCTGTGGCAGCGCGAGCGGGTGGAGACGCGCTGGGTGCTGCGCGATGCGCAAGCCGCCACCGGCATCTACTTCGTGAGCCACGATGCGCAGGGCCACCACTTCAGCTACGCCCGCGCCGGGTCCGCTGCCAGCCGCATGCAGCCCTGCGACACCACACACTGGGCCGACGCCGTGCAGCAAAGCCAATGGCTGCACCTGTCGGGCATCACGCTGGCCATTTCGGCCTCGGCCTGCGACACGGCTTTTGCCGCCATGCAGCACGCCCGCAGCGTGGGCACCCGCGTGGCACTCGACTCCAACCTGCGCCTGTCACTGTGGCCGCTGGCCCGTGCACAAGCGTGCATCCGCCATGCGGTGGGCCTGTGCGACCTGTTTTTGCCCAGCCTCGAAGACATCACGGCGCTCACGGGCCTGACCCAGGCACAAGACATCGTCGCCTGGAGCCACGCCCAGGGCGCAGCGCAAGTGGTGCTGAAACTCGGGGCCGATGGCGCGCTCGCCAGCGACGGACAAACGCAGCGCCAGCTGCCCGGCCATGCGGTGCAGGCCGTCGACGCGACCGGCGCAGGCGACTGCTTTGCAGGCAACCTGCTCGCCCGCCTGGCGGCAGGCGACACCCTGTGGGCCGCCACAGCCTATGCCAACGCGGCAGCGGCTTTGTCGGTGCAAGGGTTTGGCGCGGTGCCACCGCTCCCCCGCAGCGAAGCGGTGGCGCAACTTCTGACGAAAGAGGGGCCCGCATGAGGCCCCTGATCGCCATCGACTGGGGCACGTCCTCGCTGCGCGGTGCGCGGCTGGGCGACGCGGGCCAGGTGCTGGATTCGCGCGAATTTCCACGCGGCATCCTCACCGTGCCGCCCGGGCAGTTTGAAGCCGTATTGCACGAACTCTTTGGCGACTGGTTGCAAGCGCCCGATGCCCTGTGCCTGATCTCGGGCATGGCGGGCAGCCGCCAGGGCTGGCAAGAAGCGCCCTACTGCCCTTGCCCTGCAGGCTTTGCCGAACTGGCTCAGCACCTCCTGTGGTTGCAGCCTGCTCGCATCGCCTTGGTGCCGGGACTGAGCTGCACGACGTCTGACACCCCACACACCCCCGACGTGATGCGCGGGGAAGAAGTGCAGATTTTTGGTGCGCTGCAACGGGCCGGGCGAGACAGCGCCACGCTGGTGCTGCCCGGCACACACAGCAAATGGGTGCAGGTGCAGGCGGGCCGCGTGCGGCGTTTCCAGACCTTCATGACCGGCGAGGTGTTTGCCCTGATGGGCCAGCACTCGATTCTGGGCAAGACCATGGACCTGGCCGGGCCCTTTGACGAAGCGGCTTTTGTGCAAGGCCTTCACCAAGCCCCGCAGCCCGGCGGCGTGTTGCACCACCTGTTTTCGGTGCGTACCCTGGGCCTGTTCGATCGCCTGAGCGCGGCCGCCCAGCCCAGCTACCTGTCGGGCCTGTTGATTGGCGAAGAGCTGCGCCACCAGGACCTGAAAACCAATGCAGACCCGGTGATCCTGATCGGCAACCACACCCTGACCCAGCGCTACACGCTGGCCCTGCAGCAGCTGAACATCGCCAGCCAAAGCCACGGGGCCGAGGCCACTTGGGCGGGTTTGTTCGCGCTGGCTGCTTCATTCCTTTCACCATGACCATGACCGCTTTGCCCACACCCGCCTCAGCCCTGGCACAAGCCATGGCGCAGCTGCCTTTGGTGGCCATCCTGCGCGGCCTCACGCACGCCGAAGCGCCCGCCATCGGCGACGCGCTGGTGAGCAGTGGCTTTGCCCTCATCGAGGTGCCGCTGAATTCGCCCGAGCCTTTGCAAAGCATCGCCGCGCTGACGCATCGCCACCCACAAGCCTTGGTCGGCGCGGGTACGGTGCTCAACGCGCAGCAGGTGAAAGAGGTGCACGCTGCGGGTGGCCGCCTGGTTGTGTCCCCCAATTTCAACCCCGCCGTGGTCGCGCAGGCCCTGGCGCTGGGCATGGTGGTGATGCCCGGTGTGGCCACCCCCACCGAGGCCTTTGCCGCGCTCGATGCGGGCGCACATGGCCTCAAGCTTTTCCCTGCTGAGATGATCTTGCCTGCCACCGTGAAAGCACTGCGGGCGGTGCTGCCGCAAACAACGGCCTTGCTGCCTGTGGGCGGCATCACGCCCGACAACATGGCCGCTTACCGCGCCGCTGGGGCTTCGGGTTTTGGTCTGGGCTCGGCCTTGTATGCACCGGGGCGCAGCGCCGAGCAGGTGCGAGACAAAGCGCTCGCTTTTGTGCGGGCCTTTCAGGCCACCGTGGCCGCTTGAAGACGGGTCTGCGCAACGGCCTGAGTGCAAAGCCCAAGCGCCGTGTGCGCCTGCCCACCCCAATCAGGCGGCTGCTGGTGCTTGGCTTGCAGGTAGTGGTGGGTGAACACCTCCAGATACGCCTGCAAGGTGTTCGCCACCAACGCTTCGCCCGCCATCTCCAGGCACAGGGCCGCCACTTCGCTGGTGCAAAAATGGTCTTGCCTGCGCGAGCGGCGCAGCACATAGCGTGAAACCTGCTCCGGGTTCAGACTGAGCACCGGGAAATCGTTGAGGTAAGGGCTCTTGCGGAACATCTTGCGTGCCTCAGGCCAGGTCGCGTCCAGCAAGATGAAGAGGGGCCGTTTGCCCGTTCCATGGGCAGGCACGCTCCGGGCCATGCGCTCGGGTGCCACAAACTCCCCCGGGAACACCACCAAAGGCTGCCACTGCGGGTCGGCCGGCATTGCCAGCAAAGCCGGGTCCACCTCGGTGCGCGCCCATCCAAAAGCAAAGGTGTCGGGCACCACATCGGCAATCAGCCAGCCGGTATTGCTGGGCTTGAGCGGTTCCGTGTCGGCCATGAGCAAACACACACCCGCGCGGGTGTGCACAGCCGGGCGCACGCAGCACATGCAGTGGCTGGGCACCAGACGGCAGCCCGGGCAACGCTCGCCCTTGATGCCACCACGGGCCATGAACGGTTTGACGCTGCGCGCCAGCCGCTGGGCCCGCAGCCGGGCCACGGCATGCGGCACCACAACCCCCATCACGTGGGGCGGTACAAGACGCAAATTTTGTGGCCGTCGGGGTCGCGCAGATAGGCCAGATAAAGTTTGCCCGAGGGGCCTTCGCGCCAGCCAGGAGGGTCTTCACATGTCACGCCACCGTTGGCCACACCGGCTTGGTGGAAAGCATCCGCCTGCTCTGGCGAAGTCGTTTTGAAACCGATGGTGCTGCCGTTACCGACCGTGGCGGCTTCGCCATTGATGGGGGTGGTGATACCAAAAGAGCCCGTGGGGCTGCGGTAAAAGTAACGCTGGTTGTTGGCCACACCTGGGGGCAAGCCCAATGTGCCCAACACGGCGTCGTAAAACTTTTTGGAAACTTCGAGGTCTTTGACCCCGACCATGACATGACTGAACATCTGTTTTCTCCATCAACGTGAGGAACCGAAGGGTTTGGGTCATCATAACGGGGCCATGTCCGTGACCCGAGTCACCCAGGTGGTTGCGCCGCATCTGGCCCATCGTGCAAGCTCGGCGCTTCCCTCATTTCACTGTCAAACCATGCCCACTCCATCCCACGACAACACCCCCGATGAATGGCTCGCGCAAGAGCGCACAGTGCGCGAACGGCTGGACAAAGGCGCTGGCCCGGGCGTCGCCACGCGCGAGCAAGTCGCCGGCAAAACCGGCCTGCAAGTCATGCAAGGCCTGCTCAGCGGCGAGTTGCCCTATGCCAGCATCGCCAAAACGCTGGACTTTGTGCTGATCGACGTCAGCGCAGGTCAGGCCATTTTTCAAGGTGCGCCTGGCCTGAACCACATGAACCCTTTGGGCACCGTGCACGGCGGCTGGTTTGCCACCCTGCTCGACTCGGCCCTGGGCTGCGCGGTGCACACCATGATGCCGCCCGGACGGGGCTACACCACGGCCGACCTGAGCGTGAAGCTGGTCAAGGCCCTGACCCCCAAAGTGCAGCGCGTGCGGGCCATTGGCCAGGTGGTGCACTGCGGCCGCCAACTGGCCACCGCCGAAGCCCGACTGGTCGGCCCCGACGGCACCCTGTACGCCCATGCCAGCACCGCCTGCCTGGTTTTTGAAATGCCAACACAATCCAAACCATGAGATTCCTTCACACCATGCTCCGCGTTGGCCACCTTCAACGCTCGATCGACTTCTACACCCAGGTGCTGGGCATGCAACTGCTGCGCACTTCGGAAAACCCCGAGTACAAATACTCGCTGGCCTTTTTGGGCTATGGCAAGAACCCCGAACACGCCGAGCTGGAGCTGACCTACAACTGGGGCGTGGACAGCTACGAGCTGGGCACCGCCTACGGCCACATCGCGCTGGGGGTGCCCGACGTGCATGCCGCGTGCGACAAGATCAAGGCCGCTGGCGGCAACGTGACCCGCGAGCCCGGCCCGGTCAAGGGTGGCACCACCGTGATCGCATTCGTGACCGACCCCGATGGTTACAAGATTGAGCTGATTCAGCGGGCGGAATACGCCCAGCTGTGAGCCTTCACTGACGGAGACCGCCACCATGACCTCGCTGACTGGCCAACGCATCCTGGTGACCCAGGCCCAAGACTTCATGGGCCCGGCCCTGTGCCACGAGTTGCGCGCCTGTGGCGCCGAAGTGATCGCCGACGCGCGTCTGCTCACCCACCCGCAAGACGCACAAGCCGTGGTCGAGGCGGCAGGGCCGCTCGATGCGTTGGTCATCAATCTGGCGCTGCCTGCGCCGTCCACCCCCGTCACGCAAATTGACGAAGCCGAATGGCGGCAGGTGTTTGAAGTGATGGTCGACCCACTGCCGCGCCTGGTGCGCGCGGTGGTGCCCGGCATGAAGGCACGGGGCGGCGGCAAGATCGTGGTGATGGGCAGCGCCTCGGCCCTGCGCGGCATGAAGCGTGCCGCCAGCTACAGCGCGGCGCGCGGTGCACAGCTGGCCTATGTGCAGGCGGCGGGTGTGGAGCTGGCCCCGGACAACATCCAGCTCAATGTCGTGGCGCAGAACTTTGTCGACAACCCCACCTACTTCCCGCCCGAAGTGCAAGCCAACCCGCGTTTTCAGGAGCGCCTGAAACGTGAAGTGCCGTTGGGCCGCCTGGTGAAAGCCGAAGAAGACGCCCGCTTTGTGGCCTACCTGTGCAGCGACGCGGCCAGCTGCTTTGTCGGACAGGTGTTTCCGATGTCGGGCGGCTGGGCGGTGCGCTGATCGGGCGCATTTGCTGCGCCCTTCAATCCTCAGCGCGGCAATTGGCTGGCTTCGCGGGCCAGCGCTTCGATGCGCGCCCAATCGCCTTGGGCCAGCGCATCGGAGGGCACCAGCCACGAGCCGCCAACGCAGGCCACATTGGGCAAGCTCAGCAGGTCGTTGGCGTTTTGCTGCGTGACGCCGCCTGTGGGACAGAACTTCACATCGAAGAACGGACCGCTCCAGGCCTTGAGCATGGCGGGGCCGCCCGCCTGCATGGCCGGGAAAAATTTGAGTTCGGTGTAGCCGTCTTCCTGGGCCATCATGATTTCGCTGCCGGTGGCCACACCGGGCAAGAGCGATAAACCATGGTCACGGCAGGCCTGGCCCACCGCGCGGGTGTAGCCGGGGCTCACGGCAAAACGGGCACCGGCTTTGACCGCTGCAGCCGCATCTTGCGGGCTGCGCACCGTGCCGGCACCGACCACCGCACCCTCCACCTCGTTGGCGATGGCTTCCATGCAAGCCAGTGCCTGCGGGGTGCGCAAAGTCACTTCGAGCATGCGGATGCCGCCCGCCACCAGAGCGCGGGCCATGGGCACAGCGTGGGCCACATCGTTCAAGACGATCACGGGGATCACGGGGGCGTCCTGCATCACTTGCAGGGCAGTCAGATTCACAGCCATGTGCAGGCTCCTTCTTCGGCTTTGAGCGCATTGCGGCGCAAGTTGGCAAACAGTTCACGGCCCATGCCCACCCCGTTGGCGGCACGCAGCTCGGCAGGCATTTGGACCAGGGGGCGGGCGGCCCATTCGGCCTCGCTCACCAGCACCTGCAGGGTGCCTGCCACGCCGTCGAGGCGAATCAAGTCACCGTCTTGCACTTTGGCCAGCGGGCCACCGGCTGCCGCTTCGGGCGAGACATGGATGGCCGCAGGCACCTTGCCCGAGGCACCGCTCATGCGGCCGTCGGTCACCAGTGCCACCTTGAAGCCCTTGCCTTGCAACACGGCCAGCGGAGGGGTGAGCTTGTGCAGCTCGGGCATGCCGTTGGCTTGGGGGCCTTGCCAGCGCACCACGCACACCACATCGCGGTCCAGCTCACCAGCTTTGAACGCGGCATGCAACTCGTCTTGCGAGCTGAACACACGGGCAGGCGCTTCGATGGTGTGCAGGGCTTCGGGCACGGCCGAGATCTTGATCACACTGCGGCCCAAATTGCCTTGCAAGACTTTCAGGCCACCCGTGGCGCTGAAAGGGCTGCTGGCGGGGCGCACCACGGTGTCATCCTTGCTGGGGCCAGCGTCGTGCCAGACCAGCTGACCGTCCTGCAAGGCCGGAATGCGGGTGAACTCGCGCAAACCGCCGGGTCGCACCGTGAGCACATCGATGTGCATCAACCCGGCGTCGAGCAGTTCGCGGATCACGTAGCCTGGGCCGCCTGCAGCCTGGAATTGGTTCACATCGGCGCTGCCGTTGGGGTAGACGCGGGTGAGCAAGGGCACCACTTCCGACAGGGCCGCGAAGTCGTCCCAGTCGATCACGATGCCTGCGGCACGCGCCACCGCCACCCAGTGGATCAGGTGGTTGGTCGAGCCGCCGGTGGCCAGCAAGGCGACCATGGCGTTGACGATGCAGCGCTCATCGACCAGACGTCCGATGGGTGTGAAATTTTTGTCTTTCACCAGCGCCAGCACGGTGCGTGCGGCTTCGCGGGTCAGTTCAGCGCGTGCACCCTCGCCCGGGTTGATGAAGGCCGTGCCCGGCACGTGCAGGCCCATGGCTTCGAGCAGCAGCTGGTTGCTGTTGGCCGTGCCGTAGAAGGTGCAGGTGCCCTCGCCGTGGTAGGCGGCCGATTCGGCTTCGAGCAATTCAGGGCGGCCCACCAGGCCCTGCGCGGCTTTCTCGCGCACCTTGGATTTTTCGCTGTTGGACAGGCCGCTGGTCATGGGCCCAGCCGGCACAAAGACCGTGGGCAGGTGGCCGAACTGCAAAGCGCCTATGAGCAGGCCTGGCACGATCTTGTCGCACACGCCCAGCATCAGGGCGGCGTCAAACACATCGTGGCTGAGCGACACCGCCGTGGCCATCGCGATCACATCGCGGCTGAACAGGCTGAGTTCCATGCCGGGTGTGCCCTGGGTCACGCCGTCGCACATGGCGGGCACGCCCCCGGCCACTTGGGCGGTGGCGCCCAGCTTGCGGGCTTCGTCCTTGATCAGGTCGGGGTAGTGCTGCAGCGGCGCGTGGGCCGACAGCAGGTCGTTGTAGGCGTTGACGATGCCAATGTTGGGCGCGCGCGGGGCCACCACCTTGATTTTGTCCAGCGCCGTGGCGCGACTTTTGTCAGCCTCGGGCATGGCCGCAAAGGCGTGGGCCACGTTGGCACAGCCCAGGCGCTGGGCGCCGGGGTCGCGCTGGGCTGCGGCGTCCACCTGTTGCAAATAAGCCTGGCGGGTCGGGCGGCTGCGCTCGGTGATGCGGGCGGTGACGGCGGCCAATGTCGGATGAAGGGTCATGTCCTTGCGCCATTGCAGGCGTGGTAACTAAATTACATCCGCGATGGTAACCGCCTTCTCCTGCTTTGGTGGCCTGGGCTGGTTACAGACTGGGTACAACTCGCAAAAGCGCCACTTCAGACGCAAAAAAACCCGCCGCGGCGGGTTTTGTGCCCTGGCGCGTGCCGAGGATCACTTGGCGGCAGAAGCCTCGGCGGCAGGCGCGGCAGAAGCTTCGGCAACGGGTGCAGAGGCTTCGGCAGCAGGCGCGGTAGCAGCGACGGGGGCAGCAGGTGCGGCTTTTTTGCTTTTGGCAATGCCAAAACCGACGGCCAGGCCCACGGCCAGCACGATCACGGCCACCAAAACGGCCCACACCACGGGTTGATTGTCATCTTGAGCGGTCGACATGTTTGTTTTCTCCGAAAATAATGCGCAGATTGTAATGGGGCCTTGTTGCACATGACTGACACATCCGTTGATGCCCAAAGCAGCACTGCCGCAGAGGGGGCGTCCACGGCCTACCAGGGGGCTTTGCTGGAGCGCTTCAGGGCGCACATTGCAGGCCAGGACCTCTGGGTCTTTGGCTACGCCTCGCTGCTGTGGCGGCCCGAATTCGAAGCCCAGGAGCAGTACATCACGCGTGTCTGGGGCTGGCACCGCGCCCTCAAGATGTGGAGCCGCCTCAACCGTGGCAGCCCGGAATGCCCGGGACTGGTATTCGCCCTGCTGCCGGGCGGCAGCTGCCAGGGCGTGGTGTACAGGGTGGACCGTCAGCAGGCCGATGAGGTGCTGGTCCGGCTTTGGGCCAGAGAGATGCCGATGGACGTCTACACCCCCTGCTGGTTGCCCTGCCAGACACCCGAGGGCACCGTCAAAGCGCTGGCCTTCACCTTGCCACGCACCAGCCCCAGTTTCACGGGGCATTTGCCCGCCGAGACCTATCGGCACATCTTTCAAAACGCCAGCGGCCGCTTTGGCACCACCCTCGACTACGCACGGCAAACCTACGAGAGTTTGCTGGCCCACGGCATCGAAGACCGGGCCTTGGCCGCTGTGCTGCGCCACGCCAACTGAAGGGCAGCACCGCCAGCGGCCAAGCCCCTGCCCGCACCAAGCCCACCGACCGCCAGCGGACTGACACACACAGGGCCTGCCTATACTCAGGCCATGAACATCGCCGACCTGCGCAAGAGCTACGAAAAAGCCGAGCTCAACGAAAACGCCTCGCACGCTGACCCGCTGAAGCAATTTGGCCAATGGTTGCAAGAAGCCATCGCCGCCGAAGTGCCCGAACCCAACGCCATGACGCTGGCCACGGTGGCCAGCAACCTGCGCCCCAGCACCCGCGTGGTGCTGATCAAGGGTTACGACGAGCGCGGCATCGTCTGGTACACCAATTACGACAGCCGCAAAGGCCAAGAGCTGGCAGGCAACCCTTTTGCCGCACTGCAGTTTCACTGGGTCGAACTCGAACGCGTGGTGCGCATCGAAGGCCGGGTGGAAAAAGTCAGCGACGAAGAAAGCGACGCCTATTTCCACAGCCGTCCGCTGGACTCCCGCATCGGGGCATGGGCCTCACCGCAGAGCCAGGTGATCGACGGGCGCACGGTGTTGGTGACCAACGCCGCCAAGTACGCGGCGCAATTCATGCTCAACCCGCCGCGCCCACCGCACTGGGGCGGCTACCGCCTGGTGCCTGACGAATGGCAGTTCTGGCAAGGCCGCAAGAGCCGCCTGCATGACCGTCTGCGCTACCGCCTGGACGCTGACCAGTGGCTGCGCGAGCGCCTCGCACCCTGATCGGTTGGGCCATCAGGTCGGCAGCAGGGGCAGCAAAGCCAGTACCACCGTGATGCTGACCAGGGCCACAGCCGTAGACACCCCCACGGCGGCGGTGATCATCTCTTCTTCTTTGCGGTAGCGCTGAGAAAACAGGAATACATTGGCGCCGATCGGCAGGGCCGCGGCCAGCACCATCACGCCCAGCTGCAGGCCGCGCAGGCCCAAGAGCCAGCCCACCGCGGCCATCAGGGCCGGGTGGACCACGGTCTTGACCAAGGACAGCCGCAGCGCGGTTTTCCACTGCTGGCCCACGGGCGTCTGCGACAAGGTGATGCCCACGAGCACCAGCGCCACAGGCCCAAAGGCATTGCCCAGCAGCAGCAAAGGTTTGTCGATCACGGGGTGCAAGCCCCAGCCGGTGAACGAGTAAGCGATGCCAGCGAGAATGGGCAGCGGCACGGGGTGGATGATGGCGTTGCGCACCGCAGAGCCCACCGTGCGCCAGACCGAGCGCACGTCGCCCGACTGCGCAGCGGCTTCGCGTGCCACCTGCAACTCCAGCACCAACGTGGCGATGCTGAGCAAAATGAGTGCGTGCAGCGAGATCAAGGTGAACAAGAGCACCTGCCCGGCTTGCCCGTAGGCCAGGCCCACCAAAGGCACACCGATCATCAAGGTGTTGCTGAAAATGCCCGCCAGCGCCATGACCGAGGCCCGGCTGTTGCCGCCGTACACCGCCAGCATGGTGAAGAACAGCACGCTGGCCACCAAAAAGTATTGCATCACCGGGCGAAAGTCGAGCTGCGCCACATGCGAGCTGGCCATGGTGCGAAACAGCAGCGCCTGCGTCAGCACCAAGAACACCAGGTTCGACAGGTCCCGCACCGACTCGCCCCGCACCAGACGCGCACGCCCGGCCATGTAGCCGATGAAGATCAGCACCACCACCGGCAGCAGCGAAGACAAAACGGGGTGGTCAAGGTTCATGCCCCGAATTATCCCGGGCCACACCAGCGGGCCGTCTTCGGAAACCACTTACAAGGCCCATGCGTCCGTCGCGTTGTGCCTTGGCCAGTGGTCAGAACCCGGCCTGAACACCCAGCTTGAAGCTGCGCCCGGGCAAAGGCGACTTGCCAAAAGCGGTGCTGGTGAGGATCGACGTCGGGCTGTAGGCCAGCTGGTTGGTGAGGTTATCGATGCGGGCGAACCAGTCCAGCGTCAACCCAGGCAGCTTCTGGCGATAAGACACGCTGGCGTTGGCCAGGGTGTAGGCCACCGTGGCCACGCTGCCCGCAGGCACACGGTGTTGTGCCGCGTGCCAATCGGCCCCGAACTTGGCATGCCAAGGACCTTGGGCATAGGCCAGCGTGGCCCCCAGCCGCAGCGGTGCGATGCGGGGCAAGGGCTCGCCCGTGCTGTCGTTGCGGGCGCGCACGATGTCGGCGCGCCAGTCCAGGTCCAGCGTGGAGGCGGCTTGCCACAGGCGCTGGCGACCACCGGCCTCCAGACCACGAAAACGCGCTTTCACACCCTGGTAGGTTTGCACCGGCAAACTGTCCTGCGTCTGCCCCGTGGCCAGCAAAGCGATGAAGTTGTCAAAGTCGCTGGCAAAGGCGGTGATGCCCATGCGATGGGGGCCCGATTGCCACGCCAGCCCCGCGTCCAGACTTCTGGATTTTTCCAGACCCAGCTGGCTGTTCCCGACTTCCCAGGCGTGCGTGGCCAGGTGTGGGCCATTGGCAAAAAGCTCGTAGTCTTTGGGCGCACGCTGCGTCATCGCGGCGTTGCCCGTCAGGCGCCAGGCGGGCGCAATCTGCACCAGCGTGCCAGCAGCGAGACTCCAGGGTGCGAACGCCCTCGTGCCCACTTCAAAACGGTCCAATGACGGGTTGCCCAAAGACGCTACGCGCACCGACTCCCAGCGCGCCCCGGCATTGAACTGCCCCCAGGCGGTGGGCAAGACTTCGTGTACAAACAGCGCCTGGCTGCGGGTCTGGCTGAACGGGGCAAAGGCCTCGTCCCCGACCGCTGAAAAGCGCCCCGACTCCACCTGCGCGCCCAGCACACCCTGCCAGCCGAGCAGCGCGCGGTGTCGCGCCTCGATGCGCAGGTCCTGACCCTGGTTGGCGAACACGGTCCCCGGGGCACCGTTGTCAAACTCGGTGTGCCGGTAGTCGGTGTGGCCCAAGCGGCCTTTGACGCTCTCGAACCAACCAGGCAACTGGCGCTGCTGGACTTCGAGCGCATAGCGCGTGGTCTTCATGCCGATCGTCACCTGGTCTTCGGCCACGGTGCCGTAGTCGCTTTGGTGGGTGTTCACCGAAGCCCCGAGATAGCCATGGTCCCAAAAAGTACTGGCCCCCACGGCGCCACCCCGCGACTGGCTGGCCGAATTGCAGATGCGCGCTGCGTAACGCGTCTCGCCCGTCTTGTCGCAGGCCACGCTCAGCGGCACACGCACATCGCCCGTGTGGCGGTCGAAGCCGTCCACATGCCAGGCCCAGCGCGCGTTGCCCGACTCCAGCAGTGCAGCTGCGCTGCGCTCGCGGTTGCCCGTGGCCCCCTGCAACTGCGCCTTGCCCGACAGCCCTGACAAGGGCTCGCGCGGGATGCGGTTGTCGATCACATTGACCACCCCGCCCACGGCGCTGCCGCCGTACTGCAAGGCGGCCGGGCCGCGCAGGACCTCGATGCGCTCGGTCGACAGCACATCGAGCGGCACCGCATGGTCAAAGCTCAGCGCCGACACGTCCACGCTGGAGGCGCTGTTGTTCAACACCCGGATGCGGTCACCGTCCAGCCCCCGGATGATGGGGCGGCTGGCGTTGGGACCAAAGTAGGTGCTCGACACACCGGGCAAGCCGCTCAGGGTCTCGCCCAAGGTGCTTTGCCCGCGCTCGATCAGATCGCTGCGCCCCAAAGCGCTGGCGGGCACCGAGGTCTGCTCGCGCCCCAGGGGGTTGCCGGTGATGATGATTTCGCCGGGCGTGGTTTGCGCCATGGCCGAGCACAAGGCGCAAGCGCAGGCCAGCGGCGACAACTTGAAATAGGAATGCATGGTCTGGACTTGAAAAACAGAAACTCGTCTGACGCCCCGGCCACTGGCCAGGGTCATGCAGACAACGGTCGGTATTTCAGGTCCAGGTCGGGGGCGCGCGTGCGGGTGGCGTGCAGCAGAGCCGCGCAACCACGGCAGGGAACGTCAGACCCGCAGGCACGCTGGGCGTCAGCAACAGAAGGCTGACCTGCAGCGGCCAGGCACTCAGGGCGCTGGCGTGGCCCAGATGGTCCAGAACCAGGCACAGCGCCGAGCCTGGTGCGTGGCCTTCGTCCATGTCGCCCACCACGGGCGCTGCAGCTGCGGGCGCAGCCACCGCCTGCTGCACCTGGTGCGCGATGCCATGCCACTGACCCCAGATGGGCGCCCAGAGCAGCGCCACGATCAGCCACAAGGCCGATGCGACACGCCAGCGCGCTGTTGGAGGAAGTGAACGACGTAAGGACATCAATGCCATTGGAACATCAAAACGATGACAGGACCGTGACCTGCTGCACCGGCTTCAATCACGCACCAGGCGCACAAAAGTCTTGCGGAACTTGGCCACCTTGGGCGCCGCCACCGCCAGGCAGTAGCCCTGGTGCGGGTTGCGCTCGAAAAAGTCCTGGTGGTAGTCCTCGGCCGCGCTGTAGTTGGCCAAAGGCAACACCTCGGTCACGATGGGCTGGCCAAAGGCCTGCGCCGCGTTCAGCTCGGCGATCAGCGCCTGCGCCACCTGCTGCTGTTCGGGTGTGGTGAAGTAAATGCCGCTGCGGTACTGCGTGCCCACGTCATGGCCCTGGCGGTTCAGCGTGGTGGGGTCGTGGATGACAAAGAAGATTTCGAGCAGCTCACGGGTGCTGACCTGGGCCGGGTCGTACTGCAGCTTGACCACCTCGTTGTGGCCCGTGGTGCCGGTGCACACCTGCTCGTAAGTGGGGTTCAGCGCATGGCCATTGCTGTAGCCGGACTCCACATCCAGCACACCGCGCACCTGCACGTACACCGCCTCGGTGCACCAAAAGCACCCGCCGCCCAGCACCAATGTGTCGGTCATCTCATCCCCTTGCGTTGTGG
This sequence comes from Limnohabitans radicicola, assembly GCF_014837235.1. Lineage (GTDB taxonomy): Bacteria > Pseudomonadota > Gammaproteobacteria > Burkholderiales > Burkholderiaceae_C > Limnohabitans_A > Limnohabitans_A radicicola. The sequence goes on from NZ_JACYFT010000001.1 coordinate 232,455, forward strand.
AGTGGGCGATTATCCGGCCGGGGCGAAATCGGCGCTGACCGCCTGCACGAAGTCCTTGAGCGCCATCTGGTCGCGGCCACTGCGCCACAGGCAGCGCGTGTCGTAACGCACATCGGCCTGGGCCAGCGGCACAAAGGCCACCCCGGCCAAAGCCGATTGTTGCAAGGCCTGCGGCACCAGCGCCACGCCTTGGCCCTGTGACACCAGCGATACCACGCTCAGCCAGTGGCGCAGCTCGTGCACCGCTGGCGGCAACCAGCCCGCCTGCTCGCACTCGCTCAGGATGCGGGCGTGGTAGTCGGGCGACACCGTGCGCGAAACCACCACCAGCGCCTCGCCGCGCAACTGGTCCAACCCGACCACATCAGCCCGGGCCAGCGGGTGCGACTGCGGCAGGCAAGCCACCAGCGGCTGGCTCACCACCAGCACCTGGTCAAAGCCCGGCGGCACGCGTGGCGTGTGGACAAAACCCACGTCCAGCCGGTCACGCACCAGCTCGGACAGCTGCTCGCTGGAGCTGAGCTCCAGCAGCACCAGCTTCAGGCGCGGGTGGCTGGCCTGAAAGCGGCTGAGCAACTGCGGCAAACCGCAGTACAGCATGGTGCCAGCAAAGCCGATGTGCAGCTCGCCCGACTGCCCCTCAGCCACCTCGCGCGCTTCGCGGGCGGCGTCGCTCGCCTGCGCCAAGAGCGCACGGGCGGCGGGCACAAAGGCTTGGCCTGCGGCGGTGAGCTGCACGCCCCGGCTGTTGCGGGTGAAGAGCTGCGCGCCCACAGACGCTTCGAGCTGTTGGATATTGAGCGACAGCGGTGGCTGCGAGATCGACAGCCGCTGGGCCGCCCGACCAAAGTGCAGTTCCTCGGCCAGGGCCAGAAAATAACGGAGATGACGGAATTCCATGTATTAAAAATTTATATTGATGAATCCATAATCAATATTAGACAGCTATTCATGCCACCCTGACAATCGGACCCAAGACTTTTTTCACGGAGACACCCCCATGGCCACCACCAAGAACACCTTCAACTGGGAAGACCCCTTTCACCTGGCTGAGCAACTGACCGACGACGAGCGCCAGGTCAGCGAAGCCGCCCGCGCCTACTGCCAGGAACGCCTGCTGCCCCGTGTGAAAGACGCCTTCTTGAACGAAACCACCGACCGTTCGATCTTCAACGAGATGGGCGAGCTGGGCCTCTTGGGTGCCACCATCCCCGAACAATACGGCGGCGCGGGCCTCAACTATGTCTGCTACGGCCTGGTGGCCCGCGAAGTCGAGCGCGTGGACTCGGGCTACCGCTCCATGATGAGCGTGCAGTCGTCGCTGGTGATGGTGCCGATCAACGAGTTCGGCACCGAAGCACAAAAGCAAAAATACCTGCCCAAGCTGGCGCGTGGCGAGTGGGTCGGCTGCTTTGGCCTGACCGAACCCAACCACGGCTCTGACCCCGGCAGCATGATCACCCGCGCCAAGAAAGTGCCTGGCGGCTACAGCCTCTCGGGCGCCAAGATGTGGATCACCAACAGCCCCATCGCCGACGTGTTCGTGGTTTGGGCCAAGGACGATGGCGGCCAGATCCGTGGCTTCATCCTCGAAAAAGGCTGGAAAGGACTGTCCGCCCCTGCGGTGCACGGCAAGGTGGGCCTGCGCGCCTCCATCACCGGCGAGATCGTGATGGACGAGGTGTTCTGCCCTGAAGAAAACGCCTTCCCTGAAGTGCGTGGCTTGAAAGGCCCCTTCACCTGCCTCAACAGCGCCCGCTACGGCATCGCCTGGGGCGCGCTGGGCGCCGCCGAAGACTGCTTCTTCCGCGCCCGCCAGTACGTGATGGACCGCCAGCAGTTTGGCCGTCCCCTGGCCGCCAACCAGCTGATCCAGAAAAAACTGGCCGACATGCTGACCGAGATCAGCCTGGGCCTGCAAGGCTGCCTGCGCCTGGGCCGCATGAAGGACGAAGGCACCGCCTCGGTCGATCTGACCTCGATTCTCAAGCGCAACAGCTGCGGCAAGGCGCTCGACATCGCCCGCCTGGCCCGCGACATGATGGGCGGCAACGGCATCAGCGCCGAATACGGCGTGGCCCGCCACCTGGTCAACCTGGAAGTGGTCAACACCTACGAAGGCACCCACGACGTGCACGCCCTGATTTTGGGCCGGGCCATCACCGGGATCGCGGCTTTCTCGAACTGAGTGCCAGCCACACAGCCATCCAGGTCTACGAGGGTATGGGTGGGTCTGTGGCTCCAACCACCATCAAGGGGCTTCGGCCCCTTTTTATTTACCCGTCATTCACACCGCCGGTCTTGACGCGGAGCCAGCCTGCGCCTACATTACTAACCTTCCAGTCATTAACTGATTTCCGGCCTTGTCCGACCTGAACACCCCCCACAAACGCGAACGCCGCAAAGAGGCCCGCCCCGGTGAACTGCTGGAGGCGGCGCTGGATCTGTTCGTGGAAAAAGGCTTTGCAGCGACCCGCTCCGAAGAGGTGGCCATCCGCGCCGGGGTCTCCAAAGGCACCCTGTTCCTGTATTTCCCCAGCAAGGAAGAGCTGTTCAAAGCCGTGGTGCGCGAGAACCTGGTCAGACACCAGACCGAAGGCGCCGAAGAAATCGCCCGCTTCGAGGGCAGTGCGGGCGAGTTGCTCGAATTCTTGATGCTCGAATGGTGGCGGCGCTACGGCGCGACCAAGGCCTCCGGCATTTCCAAGCTGATCATGAGCGAGGCCAACAACTTCCCTGACCTGGCCCGCTTCTTCCAGGAAGAAGTGATCACGCCCGGCCACGCCATGGTGCGCGCCGTGCTGCAGCGGGGCATTGACCGCCAAGAGTTCCGCCCGGTCAACCTGGACCTGGCTGTGCACTCCGTCATCACGCCGCTGCTCTTTTTGATCATGTGGAAACACTCGATGGGGCCGTGCTGCCCACAGACCGAGCAAATCGACCCCGAAGCCTTCATCTCTCAACACGCCCAGCTGCTGGTGCGTGGTCTTTCACCGACTGAATCACCATGAAACGTTCTACCCTCTGGATCCTCACTGGCTTGGCCGCGGCTGTCCTGATCGCAGGCGGCGCACGCTGGGCCGGACAGCGCAAGGCCGCAAGCAGCAGCGGCCCAGAGGCGGCCACCAACACCTCTTTGATCGAGCTCGGTGCCAGCGATGTCATCACTGCACAAAAAATGGACATGACCGTGGGTCTGCCGATTTCGGGCTCGCTCAAGGCCAGCCAGAGCGCGCTCATCAAGGCGCGCGTGGCGGGTGAACTGATGGACCTGGTGGTGCGCGAGGGCGACCAGGTCAAGGCCGGGCAAATCATTGCCCGCATCGACCCCACCGAATACCAGGCCCGCGAGCGCCAGGCCAAGCAGCAAGCCGATGCCGCACAGGCCCAGGTCGAAACGGCACAAAAACAGTACGACAACAACAAGGCCCTGGTGGACCAAGGCTTCATCTCGCAAACCGCCTTGCAAAACTCGGCGTTCACGCTCAATGGGGCCAAGGCCACGCACATGGCCGCCCTCGCAGGGCTGGATGTGGCGCGCAAGGCGCTGGACGACGCCACCGTGCGCTCGCCCATCGACGGTCAGGTTTCGCAGCGGCTGGCCCAGCCCGGCGAGCGCGTGGCGCCCGACGCCCGCATCGTCGAAGTCGTGAACCTGACGCAACTGGAAATCGAAGCCGCCCTGCCTGCGGCCGATGCCAGCCAGGTGCGCGTGGGCATGAAGGCCAAGCTCAAGGTGGAGGGCCTGGAAGAGCCCCTGCAGGCCAAGGTGCTGCGCATCAGCCCGGCAGCCCAGGCTGGCAGCCGCAGTGTGATGGTGTACCTGGGCGTGACCGGTGACGAGGGCCTGCGCCAGGGCCTGTTTGCCGAGGGCAGCCTGGGGACACGCAGCATCCAGGCGCTGGCGGTGCCGCTCTCCAGCGTGCGCACCGACAAACCCCAGCCCTACGTGCAGGTGGTGGACAAGGCGCAGATCCGCCACGTGACGGTGCAGACCGGCGCACGCGCCGAAAAAACCGTGCAAAACAACACCCTGACCTGGGTCGAAGTGCAAGGCCTGAGCGAAGGCATGCAGGTGCTCGCTGGCAGCGCCGGGGCCGTGCGTGAAGGCACCGCCGTGAAGTTCACCGCCGGCGTGCGCTGAAGGATCTGATCCATGTGGTTCACCCGTGTCAGTCTGAAAAACCCCGTTTTCGCGACCATGGTCATGCTGGCCCTGGTGGTGCTGGGCCTGTTTGCTTACCAACGGCTCAAAGTTGACCAGTTTCCCAACATCGACTTCCCGGTGGTGGTGGTCAGCACCGAATACCCTGGTGCCTCGCCCGAGATCGTGGAGAGCGAAGTCTCCAAGAAGATCGAGGAAGGGGTCAATTCGATCGCGGGCATCAACGCCCTGACGTCGCGCAGCTACGAAAACCAGTCGGTGGTGGTGATCGAGTTCCAGCTGCACATCGACGGCCGCAAGGCGGCCGAAGACGTGCGTGAAAAAGTCGCCGCCATCCGACCCAACCTGCGCACCGAGGTCAAGGAACCACGTGTCCTGCGCTTTGACCCCTCAGCCCGCGCCGTCTGGTCGCTGGCCGTGATTCCTGAAAAGACCGACGGCACCGGACCGTCCTCGGTGGAGATCACCAACTGGTCCGAGCAGGTGCTGAAAAAGCGCCTCGAAAACGTGCGTGGCGTGGGCTCGGTCACGCTGGTGGGCGGCACCCGTCGCGAGATCAACCTGTACCTGCAGCCCGCCGCCATGGAGGCCCTGGGGGTGACCGCCGAGCAGGTGGTCAGCGCCGTGCGCAACGAAAACCAGGACCTGCCCGTGGGCGCGATCCGCTCGCGTGAGCAAGAGCGCATGGTGCAGATCGAGTCGCGCATGAAGCGGCCCGAAGACTTTGGCAGCATCATCGTGGCCCGCAAGGGCAGCACGGCCATACGCCTGTCGCAAGTGGCCCGCGTGCAGGACGGCGCGCAGGAGCTGGAAAGCCTGGCGCTGTACAACGGCCAGCGCACCTTGCTGCTGTCGGTGCAAAAAGCGCAGGACGAGAACACCATCCAGGTGATCGACGGTCTGGTCAAGACCGTGGCCGAGCTGAAAAACCAGCTGCCCCCAGGCCTGCGCCTGGAGCCCATCACCGACAACTCGCGCCCAATCCGGGTGGCGGTGGACAACGTGCGCCGCACGCTGATCGAGGGCGCCATCCTCACCGTGCTGATCGTGTTTTTGTTCCTCAACTCCTGGCGCTCCACCGTCATCACCGGGTTGACGCTGCCGATCTCGATCATCGGCACCTTCATGTTCATGAACATGTTCGGCTTCACCATCAACATGATCACACTGATGGCCCTCAGCCTGTGTGTGGGCCTCTTGATCGACGACGCCATCGTGGTGCGCGAAAACATCGTGCGCCATGTGCAAATGGGCAAGGACGCTTACAACGCTTCGCTGGACGGGACTCAGGAAATCGGTCTGGCAGTGCTGGCCACCACCTTGTCCATCGTGGCGGTGTTTTTGCCCATCGGTTTCATGGAAGGCATCATCGGCAAGTTTTTTCACGAGTTCGGCATCACCATCGTGGCGGCCGTGATGATCTCGATGTTCGTCAGCTTCACGCTCGACCCCATGCTCTCAAGCATCTGGCATGACCCCAGCATCGAGGCCCATGGCCAGCGCCACGCCCCGGTGACGTTGTACGACAAAACCATTGGCCGCGTCACGGGCTGGTTTGACGAGGGCACCGAGCGCCTCTCCGAGGGCTATCAGAAGATCCTGGCCTGGTCGTTGGTGCACAAGCGCAAGACCGTGTTGTTGGCCGTGGGCATCTTTGTCCTGAGCATTTTCATGGTGCGTTTTCTGGGCACCGAATTCGTGCCCAAGGCCGACTTTTCGGAAACCACGGTGAACTTCCAGACCCCCGTGGGCAGCGCCATTGAGGCCACCGAAGCCAAGACCCGGCAGGTGGAGGCCATCGTGCGCGAATTCCCCGAGGTGCGCTACACCGTGGCCACGCTCAACACCGGCAATGCGCTGGGCAAAAACAATGTGAGCATTTATATCCGCCTGGTTGACCGCAGGGACCGCAGCCGCAATGTGGATCAGATGTCGGCTGCGCTGCGCGAGCGGCTGCGCCAGGTGCCGGGCATCACCGTGATCCATGCGGGGCTGCTCGATGCCGTGGGCGGCAACAAACAAATCGAGTTTTCACTGCAAGGCCCGGACCAGCGCGAGCTCGAACGCCTAGCCCTGCTGGTCATGGACAAGATCCGGATCATCCCTGGCCTGGTCGATCTGGACTCCAGCGTCAAGGCCAACAAGCCCACCATCCGCGTAGACTTGCAGCGCGATTCGGCCTCGGACCTGGGACTGGGCACGGGGCAACTGGCCTCACCGCTGCGCACCCTGGTGGCAGGCCAGACGGTGGGCAACTGGCGCGCCCCCGATGACCAGACTTACGATGTGAACGTGCGACTGGCCCCCGAGAGCCGCAACAGCCCACAAGACCTGGAGCGACTGCCCTTTGCCGTGGGCACTGCCGCCGATGGCAGCCCGCGTGTGGTGCGTCTGGGCCAGGTGGCCAAGGTCAGCGAGTCCACGGGCTCCAACCAGATCAACCGCCGCGACCTGACACGCGAAGTGGCGATCAACGCCAACGCCTATGGCCGAGCCACCGGTCAGGTGTCGGGCGACATCAAGCAGGTGCTCGACAGCCTGAACCTCCCCCCGGGCTACCGCTACCAGTTTGGCGGTTCGACCAAGAACATGGCCGAATCGTTTGGCTACGCGATCTCGGCCCTGGCGCTGGCTGTGATCTTCATCTACATGATTTTGGCCAGCCAGTTCAAGAGCTTTCTGCAACCGCTGGCCCTGATGACTGCCCTGCCCCTGACCTTGATCGGCGTGGTGCTGGCGCTGATGGTGTTCCGCTCCACCTTGTCGATGTTCTCGATCATCGGTGTGATCATGCTCATGGGCCTGGTGACCAAAAACGCGATCTTGCTGGTGGACTTTGCCATCCGCGCCCGAGAAGATGGCATGGCCCGCACCGAAGCGCTGCTGCTGGCGGCCAAGGTGCGGCTGCGCCCCATCTTGATGACCACACTGGCCATGATTTTCGGCATGGTGCCGCTGGCCTTTGCCCTGACCGAGGGCTCGGAGCAGCGCGCCCCGATGGGCCAGGCCGTGATCGGTGGCGTCATCACCTCGTCACTGCTGACACTGGTGGTCGTGCCCGTTGTTTACTGCTACATGGATGATCTGGCGCAATGGTTGCGCCGCCAAGCCGGACTGCCCCCGGCCCCGGCACCTGCGGGTCAGCCCGGTGCAGGTCCCAAACAGTAAAATTGGACCCAATCGCTCAACTTTCCTCCCGGAGTCAAACATGGACCTCAACCAAGCCCGCTTCAACATGATCGAACAGCAAATCCGCCCCTGGGAGGTCCTGGATCCCCAAGTGCTGGCCTTGCTGTCCGTGGTGCGCCGCGAAGACTTCGTGCCGCTGGCCCACAAGGCCCTGGCTTTTGTCGACATGGAGATCCCGCTGGGCAACGGTCAGGTCATGTTGGCCCCCCGTGTGCAGGCGCGCCTGCTGCAGGACCTGGCTCTGCAAAAAACCGACAAGGTCCTCGAAGTGGGTACTGGTTCGGGCTTCATGGCCGCCTTGCTGGCCCACCAGGCCGCCAGCGTGCTGAGCCTGGAAATCGACGCCGGTCTGGCCACGCAAGCCCAGAAGAACCTCTACAAAGCCGGTGTGGAGAACGTCACCGTGCGCCAGGCCGATGGCAGCCAGGGCGCGGCCGCCGACGGCCCCTTTGACGCCATCTTGCTGTCCGGCTCCGTGGCCGAAGTGCCGCAAGCCCTCTTGGCACAGCTGAAAGTCGGCGGCCGCCTGGTCGCCATCGTGGGTCAGGAGCCCATGATGCGTGCCACCGTGGTGACCCGCACCAGCGAAACCGCCTTCACCACCACCCAGCCCTGGGATGTGAACACCGCTCGCCTGGCTGGCTTCAACGAGCCATCGCGCTTCGCGTTCTGAGCCATGCAGCAAATCAACCCATCCCAGTTGGTACAGTGGGCCAGCGCACAAGCGCAGCGCCCGGTGTTGCTGGACGTGCGCGAGGGCTGGGAGCTGCAAACCGCCAGCGCCAGTGCCCCCGAGCTGGACCTGGTGCACATGCCCATGCAAACCATCCCGGCGCGACTGGATGAACTCGACCGCACCCGCCCCATCGCCTGCCTGTGCCACCACGGCGGCCGCAGCATGCAGGTGGCGCACTTTCTGGCCAGTCATGGCTACGAAGTGGTGAACATCGCCGGTGGCATCCACGCCTGGTCGGCGCAGGTCGACCCCCAGATTCCCGTTTATTGAGCTTCGCTTTTTCAGGCTTTCACGAAAGATCTCCATGCAGCTGTCACGTCCCTCCGCCTTGTTTCGCCAATTGCCACTGAGTCTGGTGCTGACACTGGCCTTTGCAGGCAGCAGCCAGGCGCAAAGCCTGGTCGATCTGTACAACCTGGCCAAAAGCTATGACGCCAGCTTCCAGTCGGCCAAATCCCAGTACGAGGCCAATCTGGCCAAAGCAGACCAAGGCAAAGCGCAGTTGCTGCCGCAGCTGGCACTGACCGGGGGCGCAACACGCAACCAGCTCGAAAGCCACAGCTCGCCTCTGGTGTCTGCCTACTCCCAGGACCGGGCGTTCACCACACAAACCGGTGGCCTCAATGCCACACAACCTTTGTACCGCCCGGGCAACCTGGCCACTTACCGGCAAAGCCAAAAAGCGCTGGACCTGGCACAAGCGGCCTTGTCACAAGCCGAGCAAGACCTGATCGTGCGTGTGAGCCAGGCTTACTTTGATGTGCTGGCCTCCCAAGACAGCCTGACTTTTGTGCAAGCGCAAAAGAAAGCCGTTGCAGAACAGCTGGCCAGCGCCAAGCGCAACTTTGAAGTGGGCACAGCCACCATCACCGACACCCGCGAAGCCCAGGCCCGCTATGACCTGGTGACTGCGCAAGAAATCGCTGCCGACAACGACCTGCGCGTGAAGAAAGTGGCGCTGGAACTGTTGGTCGGTAAAAACGACCTGACGCCCCAACGCCTGAAAAGCAATGCGGCACTGCCTGCCGTTGAAGGCCAGGGTGCGGACACCTGGATTGCCCAAAGCGAACAGGCCCACCCGGCCATCCAGCAAGCCCGCGCCAACCTGGACATCGCCAAACTGGAATCGGAAAAAGCCATGGCCGGGCACAAACCCACCGTGGATCTGACCATGGGTTACAACGTCCAGAAAAACCTGAACGGCACCAGCATTGGTGCCCTGGCGGGCGGGGTGAACTATACCCAGACCACGGTCAAGAGCGCGGGCATCACCGCCACGCTGCCCCTGTTCGCGGGCACCGCCACCCAAAACCGCTTGCGCGAAACCGTGGCGCTGGAAGAAAAAGCCCGCATGGACCTCGAAGGTGCGCAGCGCCAAGTGGCACAAGCCACCCGCACCGCCTTCCTGGGGCTGCAATCGGGCCTCGGCCAGGTCAAGGCCTACGAAGCGGCTGAGAGCTCCAGCCAGGTGGCGCTCGACGCCAACAAGCTGGGTTACCAGGTGGGCGTGCGCATCAACATCGATGTGCTCAACAGCCAAAGCCAGCTTTACCAGACCAAACGCGATCTGGCCAAGGCCCGCTATGACGTGTTGGTCGGCCAACTCAAACTGCGCCAGGCCGCCGGTGTGCTCAAGGCCGAGGACATGGCCAGCATCAACGCCTTGCTGGCGCCTTGAGCGTTTACTGCAGGAGGCCCGCCCTCGGGCCGATGGTGGGATGATCCTGGGCGGCCTTTATGAGCCGCATCGCCGCGAGGGCGCGGCTCCTACTAGGCCAACAAATCCTTCACCAGCGCGGCCACTCGCCGCGCTGCGCCTTTGTGGGCCTGCGTGAACGCGAGCGCCTGACTCCGCCAGGCTTGCATGCCCACGGTGTCTGCCACAGCGCCAACAGCCTGCTCTACCGCCTGCACCATGTCCGGCACGCGCCGGGCAGCGCCTTCGGCTTCGGCCTGCTGCGCCACTTCGGCAAAGTTGAAGGTGTGCGGCCCCATGAACACAGGGCAGGCACAGGCAGAGGCCTCGATCAGGTTCTGCCCGCCCAAAGGTGCAAAGCTGCCCCCCAGCAAGGCCGCGTCGGCCAGGCTGTAGTAGAGCGCCATCTCGCCCAGGCTGTCGCCCAGCCAGACCTCTGCCGTGCCCTGCGGGCCTGCCGCACTCCAGCTGCTGCGGCGTGACACGGTCAGCCCGGCCTGCCACAGCAAGTCCTCCACCTCTTCTACCCGCTGCGGATGACGCGGCACGATCAGCCATTGGGCCTGCTGCAAGGCCGAAGGGACAGTGCGCAAGGCCTTCAGCCATTGGGCCTCTTCGCCCTCGCGGCTGCTGGCCAACATGAGCACAGGCCGCGTCAAGCCGCTGCGCCAGGTCTGCGCCTGCGCGCACTGCGCTGCATCGGGCTGCGCATCGAACTTGAGGTTGCCCGTGACGGCCTGCACCGTGGCGCTCAAGGCGCGCAAGCGCCCGGCATCGTCCTCGGTCTGGGCCCAGACGGCGGCTAAAGCGCCATAAGTCGGCCGCATCAGGCTGGCCCAGCGCAAGGCCGAGCGCAAGGATTTGTCGCTCATGCGGGCGTTCACCAGCGCCAGCGGCACGCCTGCGGCGCTGCTTTGCAGCACCAGGTTGGGCCAGACTTCGGTTTCCATCAGCAGGCCCAGACGGGGCCGGAAATGCCGCAAGAAACGCTGGACGGCCGCAGGGGTGTCCCAGGGCTGCCACACCTGCACATCGCCTGCACGCAGCAGCCGCTGCCCTTCGGCGCGGCCCGTGGCCGTGCCGTGGGTGAGCAGGATGCGCACACCGGGCAAGGCCTCACGCAAAGCCTGGATCAGAATGCCGGCGGCCCGCGACTCGCCCAGCGACACCGCATGCACCCAGACCAGCTCGGACGACGCCTCGGGGGGCTGCGTGTAATGGCCAAAGCGCTCGGGCACCGCCACGGCATAACCCGGCTCGGCGACCGCACGGCGCGCCAGTTTGCGGCGCAGCAGGGGCTGCGCCAGTTGCACCAGCAGGTTGTAGACCGTGTGGCTCAAGCCAGGCATGAACGCCATCAATGCGCCGATGCGCCCACTTGCGCGTCGGGTTTGACTTCGCGCAGCAGCGCCAGCATGGCCGCTTCGATGCGGTGCAGCGCCGCCTCGGTCTGGCCTTCAAAGCGCAGCACCAGCACGGGCGTGGTGTTGGACGCGCGGATCAGGCCAAAGCCATCGGGCCAGTCCACCCGCAGGCCGTCGATGTCGGACACTTTGGCGGGCAACGGGAACGCCTGCGCCGCCTTGGCCTGCAGGGCACGCGTCACGGTGTGGGGCTCGCCTTCGGCGCAGGCCACGTTCAGCTCGGGCGTGCTGAAGCTGCTGGGCAACGCGTTGAGCACGGCGTTGGCATCGGGGCTGCGGCTCACGATCTCCAGCAGGCGGGCACCCGCGTAGGTGCCGTCGTCAAAGCCGTACCAGCGCTCCTTGAAGAAGATGTGGCCGCTCATCTCGCCGCCCAGCGGGGCCTGGCCGCCTACGGCCTCGACTTCTTTCATCTTGGCCTTGATGAGGGAGTGGCCGGTTTTGTACATCAGGGCCTGGCCACCCGCGGCCTCGATGGCCGGAGCCAGGCGCTGCGAGCACTTGACGTCAAACAAAATGGTGCCGCCGGGCACGCGCTGGAGCACGTCTTCGGCAAACAGCTGCATCTGGCGGTCGGGGTAGATGTTGTGACCGTCCTTGGTCACGATGCCCAGGCGGTCGCCGTCGCCGTCAAAGGCCAGGCCCAGCTCGGCGTCGGTGCTTTGCAGGGTGCGGATCAGGTCCTGCAGGTTCTCGGGCTTGCTGGGGTCGGGGTGGTGGTTGGGGAACTCGCCATCGACCTCGCTGAACAGCTCGATCACCTCGCAGCCCAGCGCCCGGAAGATGCCCGGAGCCGAGGCCCCGGCAATGCCGTTGCCCGAATCGACCACCACCTTCATGGGTCGCGACAGCTTCACATCGCCCACGATGCGCTGGGTGTAGTCGGCCAGCACGTCCAGGTGCTCGATGCTGCCGCCCGCCTGCAGTTGCCAGGACTCCGACTCCATCGTCTGGCGCAGGGCCTGGATCTCATCGCCATAAATGGCGCGCCCGGCCAGCACCATCTTGAAGCCGTTGTAGTCCTTGGGGTTATGACTGCCAGTGACCTGGATGCCGCTCTGGCAAGCGGTATTGGCCGCAAAGTAGAGCATGGGCGTGGTGCACAGACCCACGTCGATCACGCGCACGCCCGCCGCCACCAGCCCGCGAATCAGCGCCGCAGACAGGCTGGGCCCGCTCAGGCGGCCGTCACGCCCCACGGCCACAGTGTGCTGGCCTTCGGCCAGGGCGCGGGTGCCAAAAGCTTTACCCAAACCCTCGGCCACCGATTCGTTGAGCGTGGACGGCACAACGCCCCGGATGTCGTAGGCTTTGAAGATGGCGGCGTTGACTTGCATGAGGAACCCGTTGGTACACAAAGAATGGACATCGATTGTAGGTGTCAATGCCCGATCGGCATTCCGAAACAGCCTCGAAACCGCATGTCCGGAAATGGCCAGTGCCTGTGGCTTTTGAGGCTAACATGCCCCACATGCACACCCCTCTGGAACTGTTCTTGCACGGTCAGCCCGTCGACGAAGGCCGCTGCTACCGCGCCTTCCAGGACAAGGATGCCCGCTTTGACGGACTGTTCTTCATGGGCGTGCGCTCCACAGGCATTTACTGCCGCCCCGTGTGCCGGGTGCGCTTGCCTTTGCCCAAGAACTGCCGGTTCTTTGAAACCCCCACGCAAGCCGAAGCGGCGGGTTTCCGGCCTTGCCTCAAGTGCCGCCCCGAACTGGCCCCGGCCCAGCGCTGGTGGTCCACCACCGATGCCAGCGCCATCCTGGCGCAAGCGGCGGCCCGCTTGCTCGACCAGGCCTTGACCCAAGGCGGCAAAGCCCCGGCCATGACCGCGCTGGCCGCCCAGCTGGGCGTGAGCGATCGGCACCTGCGCCGCGTGTTTGAAACCCACTGGCAAGTCTCCCCTTTGCAGTACCTGCAAACTCAGCGCCTGCTGCTGGCCAAGCAGTGGCTGCACGACAGCCCACTGCCCACGTCCGAGATCGCCCACCTCAGTGGCTTCGGCTCGACACGGCGCATGAATGCCTGCTTTGCCCAACATTACCGTCTGGCACCCAGGCAGCTGCGCCCCCAGACACGCGACCCTGAGGCACCCGTGACACTTCGGCTGGCCTACCGCCCGCCCTTGCAGCGCGAACACCTCTGGGGCTTTTTGCAAAGCCGCTCCTTGCCGGGTGTTGAACTCTGGACTGGCGAAGGCCTGCGGGCGCAGCTGCACCGAACGGTGCGCTGGTCTCCCAAGGCCTCGCGGTCAAGCCCACTCATGGGCTGGATCGTGCTGGGCTGGGCACCGGATTCGCCCCATGTGCAACTGCAGGCCAGCGCCAGCCTCTTGCCTGTGCTGCCCGAGTTGGTGGCCCAGGTGCGCCAGTGGCTGGATCTGGACGCCGATCCGGCTGCGGTGCATGCGGTGCTCGGACACCACTTCGCGCAGGCCCACGGCATCCGCATTCCAGGGGGCCTGGACCACTTTGAGCTGGCGGTGCGCGCCGTGCTGGGGCAGCAGATCACCGTCAAGGCTGCCCGCACACTGGGCGACCGCCTGGTGCAGGCCCTGGGACAGCCCTGCCAGACGCCCTGGCCTGAGCTGAATCGGCATTTTCCTGATGCAGCGACCTTGGCCCGCGAGGAAAACGCCGTCCTCATGGGCAGCCTGGGCATCGTGCGCCAGCGCCAGTGCGCCATCCAGGCCCTGGCGCGGGCCGTCGACAGCGGTCAACTGCAGCTGACACCGGGCAGTGACGTCGCCGCCACCTTGAGCGCGCTGCAAACCCTGCCCGGCATCGGCCCTTGGACAGCCCACTACCTGGCCATGCGCACCCTGCACTGGGAAGACGCCTGGCCGGTGCAAGACGTGGCGCTGCAAAACGCCTTGGGGGTGCGTGATGAGGCCCGGCCCACCCAAGCGCTCGAGCGCATGGGCCAAGTCTGGCAACCTTTTCGCAGTTACGCCTTGCTGGCCGCCTGGGCCTGGCCTGCCCCATCCCACACCGCGCTGGAGAAGCCATGATCACATTCACCACCCGCACCGCCAGCCCTTTGGGCGAACTCATCCTCGCCTGCAGCGACCGGGGCCTGTGTGGCGTCTGGTTCGAGGGGCAGCGCCACGGTCCGCAAACATCTGTGGTGCAGGGCTGGCAGCCCGCGCCCGACCACCCCGTGCTGCAAGCCACTGCAGCGCAACTTCAGGACTACTTTGCCGGGCGCAGGACCGTGTTCGATCTGCCGCTGGACCTGTCGCGCGGCACGGCATTTCAGCAAGCCGTGTGGCAAGCGCTGCTGGCCATTGCGGCAGGCACTCACCAAAGTTACGGCCAACTGGCCACGCGCTTGAACAACCCCCAGGCCGTTCGGGCCGTGGGTGCGGCGGTGGGGCGCAATCCGGTGAGTATCATCGTGCCTTGCCATCGGGTGCTGGGCAGCACAGGTCAGCTCACCGGATACGCCGGAGGCCTGGAGCGCAAACGTGCGCTGCTGCTGCTCGAAGGCCACCACGACCTCTTTGCATGACCACCTCCCCTGCCCGCCCCTGGGTTCGCGACTTCTTGCTGCTGGCCCTGATCTGGGGCTCTTCATTCCTCTTCATGCGCATCGCCGCCCAGGAGCTGGGGCCCCTGCCCACGGCCGCCGTGCGCGTGACGATTGCCGCGCTGTTCCTCTGGCCCATCCTGCGCATGCGGGGCCACGCACCGCTGCTGCGCCAGCACTGGAAACCCATCTTTTTTGTGGGCGTGCTCAATTCCGGCATCCCGTTTGCGCTGTACTCGTTTGCCGTGATGCACATCACCACGGGTCTGTCGTCGATCCTCAACGCCACGGTGCCGCTGTTCGGTGCCATCGTCGCCTGGCTGTGGCTGGGCGACCGGCCAGGTCAGTCGCGCAGCCTGGGACTGGCGCTGGGCTTTGCGGGCGTGGCCCTGCTGGCCGGGGGCGAAGCCTCGTTCAAGCCCAACGACTCAGGCATCGCCCCGTTCTGGGCGGTGCTGGCCTGCCTGGGGGCAACGGTCTGCTATGCCCTGTCGGCCAGCTTCACCAAAAAGCACATCCCCAGCCTGCCGCCGCTGGTCACGGCCACCGGCAGCCAGATGGGCGCAGCCCTGGCTTTGGCACTGCCCGCCCTGTGGTGGCGACCGGAGCACCTGCCCAGCCTGCACGCCTGGGGTGCCTTGCTCACGGTGGGCATCGTGTGCACGGGGCTGGCGTACATCCTCTATTTCAAGCTGATCGAGAACACCGGCCCGGCCAAGGCACTGACGGTGACTTTCATGGTGCCGGTGTTTGCCATCTTGTATGGCGTGGTGTTGCTGGGCGAAACAGTGACCCCCTGGATGCTGGGGTGTGGCCTCATCGTGCTCTTGGGCACCGCGTTGTCGAGTGGCTTGATCCACATCGGCCAGCGCAAGACCTGATCAGGGCTGCCAGTTGGTGAAAAACGCGATGCGCTGCGCATCGGACGGGTGGCTGGCCAGACCAATGGGCAAGACATCCTGCACCGAAGTGCCGGAATCCTTGCTTTTGTCCTTGGCTTGCTTGCGCAGGCGCTCGAACAACACGGCCATGACACGCGGGTGGATGTGGTTGCGGTGCAGAAACAAGGCGGCCGCTTCATCGGCCTCGCGTTCGGCATCGCGCGAATAACCTTGCGTGGCCAGCAACATGGGAATCGCCGTCAAGAAGCTGCCCGCATCGCCGATCACCGCGCCGACCAAGGCACTCAGCAGGCTGGTCTTGACCACCATCTGCATGCCGTGGTGGTGTTCGACATGCCCCAGTTCATGGGCCAGCACCCCCATCAACGCATCGGGCTGGTCACGCAGCAGTTCCACCATGCCATCGGTCAACACCACGTCGCCGCCAGGCAAGGCAAACGCATTGGCGCCCAACGCGGGTGCTTTGTAAAAGTGCAATCGCCAGGGCACAGGCGGCTGGAGGTGAAGCCGTTGCTCGGGCGTTTGCGCGGCTTGAGTCATCTGCCCAAACCGGTCGCGCAAGCGGGCTTGTTCGTCAGAACCGATGGCGGTGGGTTTGAGCCAAAGACCCTGGATCTGCTCAAGGGCCTGCGAGCCAATGCGCTGCTGCAGCGGCAAAGGAATTTGCGGCGCCACCCACTCGCTGGCCGCCGGGATGCCCCAACGCCAAGCCGCCGCAGCGATCACCGCAATGCCCAGCACCGAGGCCATCACAGCCCGCCAACTCAAGGTGGTGGCCACCACCCAGGAGGGACGAAAGCCCTGCCGCTCGAACCACTCGTCCCATTGGGCTGCGTTGGCGTGCTGCAGGCTGCTGCCATCGGGCAGATCACACAGGCGGGGGCCATGGCGCGATTTTTCAGGCCAGCGCACGCTGGGCAAGGCATAAGTGCGTTCAAGGCCATCGCCTTGAACCAGCAATTGCCCCTGCGCCAAAGTCACAGACACGGCCAGCCCTTGCGGGCTGAGGCCATCAAACCAGGTGGTGGGTAAAGCGTCTTGCATGCCTGCCAAGTTGTCACAAACCCATGTCCATGCCGAAGAAGTCCCCCGAGGCATCGGCCAGAACACCCGCAGAACCTGGCGGCACTTGCGACACCCAGGTGCCGACATCGCCATCGATCTCCACCGTGATGGCTTCCAGCCGCATGCGGGCCATGCGCACTGCGGCAAAGGGCCAGTACAAACCCAGCGTCAACACGATGAACAGCCAATTCAGCGCACTCCAGCCCAGAAAGCGCCAGAAAGACAAATCGCTGTGCAAGCGCACATGCGCGCTGGCGGTGTGGGACCACAGCAGGTTCTGAGTCAGCACCACGGCCAAACTGTAAATGGCGATGAACGACAGAAAATAACCCAAACCCATCAAAGCCGGGATCACGATGGCAGGGTTCCAAAGCAGCACCTTGACCATCAAGAAGCCCACGCCCACCAGCACCGCGACCAGGCCGATGAACACCAGCAATAACTTCATGAACAGCCAGTAAAGTGCAGATGCCTTGAGTGTCAAGGCACTGCACTCTTGCGCAAAGCGGTAGCCGTTGTGCTGGAACCGATAGACCTGAACCATCAGCCAAGGCAGCACCAGCAAAAAGACGCCCGAAATGGCCAACGCGCCCAGCCCAAGAATTTTCACGGATTCAGGATCGGGTTTGATCCAAAGCGGCAGGACATTCAACGCAATGCCTGGAACAAACAAGGGCAAGAATGCTTTGTAGGCTTGCACCAGATCACCTTCAAAATCAAAACGCACACCGCGCCAGCTGGTGTTGCGCATCCGGAAACCCAAAGCTGCTCGCCACAAGGCAGGCCAGACCAATGCCATCAACGCCAGTCCAAGCCATTGGTATGTGGGCCACAGATAAGACAGTGCCGCATAAGTCCCCCCGACCACGAGCAACACCAGATGCCCCCGGAACATCTTCCACGGATCGCCATGAAAACCAAGGGCATGGCCCTGCACTTCGGTGTGGTTGTGGAAAAACGTCAATCGGCGCGCACGGGCAAAAGGCCAGTACAGCGTGAGCGTGACCAGCGTCAGCAGCAGATTGACGGACCAGATGCGAAAAAACTCGGAGCCACTGCCCGTGAAACGGATGCGGCTTTGGTGAAGTGGTGCCGAATGTTCTGCACTCGCTTGGAGGTTCGGGTCTTGCACGGTCGTCCTTTCAGAGATACGGCGAGCACGTCGCGGCCCTTCCGTGCAAAATAATTTACCACTTAATAATTAAATAAATCCAAGATCAAGCCAAAGAGAGGTTCTTTCGGGTTACCAACCGGGTTCCAGGAATCAACCCTGAGCGGCAAGCGCACGCACGATCTTCACCCGCTGCATCACCTCCCGCGCGCGCAGCTGGCCGCAGCCCCCATCCACGTCCTGCCCGGCCGACTGGCGCAGCTTGGTCAGCACGCCGCGCTGGTGCAGGGTGCGTGCGATGGCTGCCGCACGCTCCCAGCTGGGCCGGGCGTAAGGCAGGTCGGGCACGGCGTTGTAGGGGATCATGTTCATCAGCGCGTATTTGCCCTTGAGCAGCCGCACGATGCCTTCGATCTCTTCGTCGCTGTCATTGACGCCCTCGATCAGCGTCCACTGGTACTGGATCGGGTAGCCGGTGGCGCGCGCGTAGCGCTCACCCGCCTCCACCAGGTCCTGCGGGTCCCACCTTGGCGCTCGGGGCAGCAGCTGCGCCCGCAAATCGGCCCGCGTGGTGTGCAGCGACAAGGCCAGCGCAGGCTTGACCAGCCCCTGCGGCAAGCGTTCAAACACGCGCTCGTCACCCACCGTGGAAAACACCAAGTTCTTGTGGCCGATGTTGCCCACCGTGCCCAGCAGGTCGATGGCCTCCATGACCTGATCGAGGTTGTGCGAGGGCTCCCCCATGCCCATGAACACCACCTTTTTCACCGGGCGCAGACTGCGGGCCAGTGCCACCTGGGCCACGATCTCGGCGCTGCCCACCTGGCGCACCAGGCCTTCGCGCCCGGTCATGCAAAACACGCAGCCCACCGCGCAGCCCACCTGAGAGGACACGCACAGGCCATCGCGGGGCAACAGCACACTCTCGACCGTTTGCCCGTCCCTGAGGCCCACCAGCAGGCGGGCCGAGCCGTCTTCGGCGGGGTGTTGCTCGCGCAGTGTGGCCAAGGCGGCCAGATCCTGGCTCAACTGCGGCAGCGCATCGCGCAAGGCGGTGGGCATGAAGCTGTCGAGTGCGCGCCGTCCACTGTCCTGCGGCTGCGCCTGCGCCCACAGGCGCAGCACCCGCAGCTCGTGCTTGGGCCGGGCCCCCAGGGCACGCAGACGCTCACGGATGTCCTGCACGCTCCACATGGCAGGGCTCAATAGTGCGGCGGGATCTCGTCGCGCAGGTTGCGCACATCGGCACCACCGCCACCTTCGGGCATGCGGTCGCGCAAGGTGCGCAACTCGTGGATGAGCGCGTCGATTTGCTGCTGCTGGCGAAACACCTGGGCATTGAGCTGGTCCAGCAGGTCTTCGGTGAAACCGGCCTTGATTTCCAGATCGATCAAACGGTTTTCAATGGGGGTGGGAATATCCATAAGCACGTATTGGACATGATTTTCAGCAGGGCTTTGTCATCTTTTATAATCTAACCATCGCCGAGTTATTGAACAACTTGCAGGGCGATTCACAAATCCTGCTAAAGCGTTCGCCAGGCTCCGGGTTTTCAGGGTCGGCAACGCCGAACAACCACTGCAAAACAGGAGCTTTTTTCATGTCCAACGACTTTCTCTTCACGTCCGAATCCGTCTCGGAAGGCCACCCCGACAAGGTCGCCGACCAGATCTCCGACGCGATCCTCGACGCCATCTTCCAGCAAGACCCCCGCAGCCGTGTGGCCGCCGAAACCCTGACCAACACCGGTCTGGTGGTGCTGGCTGGCGAGATCACCACCAACGCGCATGTGGACTACATCCAGGTGGCGCGCGACACCATCAAGCGCATCGGTTACGACAACACCGACTACGGCATCGACTACAAGGGTTGCGCGGTCATGGTCTGCTACGACAAGCAGTCCAACGACATCGCCCAGGGCGTGGACCACGCCTCTGACGACCACCTGAACATCGGCGCAGGCGACCAGGGCCTGATGTTCGGCTACGCCTGCAGCGAAACGCCCGAGCTGATGCCCGCGCCCATCTACTACGCCCACCGCCTGGTCGAGCGCCAGGCGCAGCTGCGCAAGGACGGCCGTCTGCCCTTCCTGCGCCCCGATGCCAAGAGCCAGGTGACCATGCGCTATGTGGACGGCAAACCCCACAGCATCGACACCGTGGTGCTGTCCACCCAACACAGCCCCGACCAGTCGGAATCGGCCACCAAGATGAAGGCCAGCTTCACCGAAGCCATCATCGAAGAAATCATCAAGCCCGTGCTGCCCAAAGAGTGGCTGCAGGACACCAAGTACCTGATCAATCCCACAGGTCGTTTTGTGATTGGCGGCCCCCAGGGCGACTGCGGCCTGACCGGCCGCAAGATCATCGTCGACACCTACGGCGGCGCTTGCCCGCACGGCGGCGGCGCTTTCTCGGGCAAAGACCCCTCCAAGGTGGACCGCTCGGCCGCTTACGCCGCCCGCTACGTGGCCAAGAACATCGTGGCCGCAGGCCTGGCCGAGAAGTGCCAGATCCAGGTGGCCTACGCGATTGGCGTGGCCCGTCCGATGAACATCACCGTGAACACCCTGGGCACTGGCAAAGTGTCCGACGAGGTGCTCTCCGCCCTGGTGGCCGAGCACTTCGACCTGCGCCCCAAAGGCATCATCCAGATGCTGGACCTGCTGCGCCCGATTTACACCAAGACCGCCGCCTATGGCCACTTTGGCCGCGACGAACCCGAGTTCACTTGGGAGAGAACTGACAAGGCTGCTGCGCTGCGTGCAGCGGCAGGCCTGTAAGGACTGCAAGCGCCGAAGGCGCTTCAGCAGCCTTGGGGCGGAACTCATATGAGCGCAGCGAATGTGAGTGAAGACCACAAAGCACAAGCGCTGCGTGCAGCGGCCAGGCTGTAAGTTCAGTTCGCCAACACACACGCCAGGCCGCACCCTTCATCCGGTGCGGCCTTTTTCATGGTCCAGACAGCCGAAAAAAAGCGGCGTTCTTTCCACAATGTCTTCAGACAAAAGGAAGAACGATGTTCAAGGACCGATCAGACGCTGCGCAGCAGCTGGCCCAAAGGCTGATGCGCTACCGCGGCCAGCACCCGCTGATTCTGACCATCCCGCGTGGTGCGGTGCCGATGGGCCGTATCCTGGCCGAGGCACTGCAAGGCGACCTGGACGTGGTGCTGGTGCACAAGCTGTGCGCGCCTTTTGACCCCGAGGTGGCAATTGGGGCCGTGGATGAAAACGGCCACACCTGGCTGAGTCCGCATGCGAGCACACTGGGTGCCAGCGCACCTTATGTGCAGGCCGAGAGACAAAGGCAATTGCAGCTGTTGCAAGAGCGGCGGCGGCATTACACCGCGATCCGTGCCCCCATCAGCGCCGTCGGGCGCTTGGTGATTGTGGTGGACGATGGGCTGGCCACGGGGGCCACCATGATGGCGGCACTGATTGCACTGCGAGCGCAGCGCCCCAGTCGTCTGGTGTGCGCAGTGCCCGTCGCTTCAACCGAAGCATTGAGCAAGATCCGCCCCCTGGCCGATGAGGTGATTTGCCTGTCTGTGCCGCCCTTCTTCCAGGGCGTCGGGCAGTTTTACGAAATGTTCGAGCAGGTCAGCGACGAGGAAGTGATGGCCCAATTGCACCAGCGCACCTTGTTCAACGAACCGCCGTCCTCTTTGAATCAGGCAAACACGTCGGCATCGGCCAGCAGACGGCCTGCAGCATCCTTGGCGGCCAGCAAAGGGGCCGTGCACAGTGGCCATTGAACCGCCACGGTCGGGTCCGACCACAGCAGGCTGCGCTCGTGCTCGGGGTACCAGTAATCGGTGGTCTTGTAGAGGAACTCGGCGCTCTCGCTCGTGACCACAAAGCCATGCGCGAACCCGGGGGGCACCCACAGCTGGCGGTGGTTGTCGGCGCTCAGGTGGACCCCGACCCACCGGCCAAACGTGGCCGAGCTTTTGCGCAGGTCCACCGCCACATCGAACACCTCGCCTTGCACCACACGCACCAGCTTGCCCTGCGGATGCTGGATCTGGTAGTGCAAACCACGCAGCACGCCTTGGGCCGACTTGCTGTGGTTGTCCTGCACAAAGTCCACATCCAGGCCGGTGGCCTGGGCAAAGTCGCGTGCATTGAAGGATTCAAAAAAGAAGCCCCGCGCATCGCCAAAGACCTTGGGCTCAAGGATCAGGACATCAGGGATCTCGGTGGGCGTGACGGTGTAGGGCATGGCTTACTTCAGCAAATTCAGCAGGTACTGGCCGTAGCCGTTCTTGGCCAGGGGTTGCGCCAGTTTTTGCAGCGCGGCTGCATCGATCCATTTCTGGTGAAAGGCAATTTCTTCGGGGCACGCGACCATCAGGCCCTGGCGCTTTTGCAGCGTGGCAATGAAGCCGGCGGCTTCGAGCAAGCTGTCGTGCGTGCCCGTGTCCAGCCAGGCATAACCACGGCCCATGATTTCCACATTGAGTTGCTGCTGCGCGAGATAGCGCTTGTTCACGTCGGTGATCTCCAGCTCACCCCGGGCCGATGGCCGGATGTCGGCCGCGATGTCGCAGACCTGCTGGTCATAGAAATACAGACCGGTGACGGCGTAGTTGCTCTTGGGCGACTGCGGTTTTTCCTCGATCGACAAGGCCCGGAAGTCGGCATCGAACTCCACCACACCGTAGCGCTCCGGATCGTGCACGTGGTAGGCGAACACGCTGGCCCCGCTGGTACGAGCATGGGCACTGTGCATCAGCTTGACGAGGTCATGCCCATAGAAAATGTTGTCCCCCAGCACCAGCGCGCTCGGGTCCTGGCCCACGAAGTCCTTGCCGATGATGAAGGCCTGGGCCAGCCCATCCGGGCTGGGTTGCACTGCGTACTGGATGTTCATGCCCCACTGGCTGCCGTCCCCCAGCAAGTCACTGAAACGGGGCGTGTCCTGCGGTGTGCTGATCAGCAACACATCGCGGATGCCCGCCAGCATCAGCGTGGTGAGCGGGTAATACACCATGGGCTTGTCGTAAATCGGCATCAGCTGTTTGCTGACCGCCTGGGTCACCGGGTACAGGCGTGTGCCCGAACCGCCCGCCAAAATGATGCCTTTGCGTTTTTGCATGGGTGTGTCCTTGAACCTGTGTGCTCAGTGCGTTACAGGGGTGCCGACGAGCCGAAACGGCGGTCGCGTTGTCCAAACCAGGAGATGGCCTCGCGCAGGCGATCGGCCCCGAAGTCAGGCCACAAATCGTCGGTGAAAAACAGCTCGGCATAAGCCGCTTGCCAGAGCAGGAAGTTGCTCACACGCGACTCGCCACCTGTGCGGATCAGCAAGTCCACCTCCGGTGCATCGGCCGTACTCAGGTAGGGTGCCAACGCGTCTTCGGTCAAAGCCTGCAGGGATTGGCCGGGGTGCGCCTGCTGCCAGGACTTGACCGCATGGAGCATGTCCCAACGGCCACCGTAATTGGCACAAACCATCAGGGTGATGCCCTGGTTGGCTGCTGTCCGCTGCTGCGCGTCGGCAATCAGCTCCCTCAAAGGTTCGGAAAACCGCTGGGTATCGCCCAGCACCCTCAGACGCACGCCGTTGGCGTTCATCGAGGCCACCTCCTTCTGGAGGTAGGTCATGAACAAGCCCATCAGGCTGCTGACCTCGTCTTCGGGGCGTTTCCAGTTTTCCGTGCTGAAAGCGAACAGGCTCAGGTGCGTGACCCCCGCTTCGGCACAGGCCTGCACCACCTCACGCACACGCTTGGCCCCGGCCGCATGGCCCAACGCTGCGGGCATGAACCTGTTTTTAGCCCACCGCCGATTGCCATCCATGATGATGGCCACGTGGCGGGGAGTGGCGGAAGGGGAAGGAGCTTGCGACAAGGTGCAGGGGGTCGTGTGGAATGCCAGAGGATTCTAAAGGTCTGCACCTCGATCCGTCGGGGCAGCGCCGTGTGGGACGGGCTGCCCTGACCGTGTCAGGCTGCCGCAGCCTTGACCGCTTCGCAAGCCATCAAGATGCGCTCAGGCGTGGCGGGGGCGTCCATGCGTACCACCACCTTGTGGTCAGCGCTGGCCGCCACCGCATCGCGCAAGGCGAAGAAAGCCGACAGGCCGAGCATCAAAGGCGGCTCGCCCGTGGCCTTGCTGTTGAACGGCGTAGGCTTCAAGTTGGCGTTGTCGAACAAAGACACCTTGAAGTGCTCTGGAATGTCGCCCGCCACGGGAATCTTGTAGGTACTGGGGCCGTGCGTGAGCAGCTTGCCCTTTTTGTCCCAAATGCACTCTTCCATGGTGAGCCAGCCCATGCCTTGCACGTAGGCGCCTTCGATCTGGCCTTTGTCCAATGCGGGGTTGATGCTGCGGCCCACGTCGTGCACGATGTCCACGGCCTTGAGCCACCACTCGCCGGTGCGGGTGTCGATTTCCACTTCGCTCACGGCGGCGCCGTAGCAGTAGTAGTAGAACGCACGGCCGTTCAGGGTGGTGAAGTCGTATTTGATTTCGGGCGTCATGTAGAAACCCGTGACGCTCAAGCCCACGCGGTCGAGCCACGCTTGCTTGGTCACATCACCCCACTTCACCGACTTGCCGCCGCCATGCACTTCGTTGTTGGCAAAGGTCACATCGCCTTCGGCGCAGCCCAGCATGCGGGCGGCCACGGGCTTCAAGCGCTCTCGCATTTGCGCGGTGGCGTTCATGATGGCCGCGCCGTTGATGTCGGCACCGCTCGATGCGGATGTGGCCGACGCGTTGGGCACTTTTTGCGAGTCGGTGGCCGTGATGCGCACATGGTCCACGCTGATGCCCAAACCATCGGCACACACCTGCGCCATCTTGGTGTTGAGGCCCTGGCCCATTTCGGTGCCGCCGTGGTTGCAGCTCACCGAGCCGTCCATGTACACCACCAGCAATGCGCCGCCCTGGTTCAAGTGCGTAGCGGTGAAGCTGATGCCAAACTTCAAAGGCACGAGCGCAATGCCGCGCTTGCGGGTTTTGCTCTTGGCGTTGAAAGCTTGCACTGCGGCGCGGCGCTCGGCGTACTTCGACTCTTGCTCCACCTGCGCGATCACCTTGTCGCCCACCCAGTCTTCGATGAGCTGGTTGTATTGGGTGGTCATGGTGTCGGGCGTGCCGCTGATGGACGGGTCTTTGTAGAGGTTGAGCTTGCGCACTTCCAAGGGGTCTTTGCCCAAAGTCATCGCAATTTCGTCCATCACCGTCTCGATGCCGAACATGCCTTGTGGACCGCCGAAACCGCGGAAAGCGGTGGCGCTTTGCGTGTTGGTTTTGCAGCGGTGGCTCACCAGCTTGAGCGCAGGCAAATGGTAGGTGTTGTCAATGTGAAGGCAAGCGCGATCGTTGACGGGGCCCGAGTAGTCGGTGCTGTAGCCGCAGCGCGACATGAGCGTGATGTCGGCACCCAAGACGCGGCCGTTGTCGTCAAAGCCCACTTCGTAGTCGATGCGGAAGTCGTGACGCTTGCCGGTGATGGTCATGTCGTCGTCGCGGTTCACACGCAGCTTGACCGGCTTGCCCAGCTTGTGCGCAGCCAAAGCAGCACTTTGGCTGAAGATGCTGGCGTTGCCTTCTTTGCCACCAAAGCCGCCACCCATTCGGCGGCAAATCACTTCGACGTCGTTGGTGTGCAGGTTCAGGGCGTGCGCAGCTTCGCGCTGGTTGCCGTCGGGGTGCTGGGTCGACACGTACAGCGTGAGCTGGCCGTCTTCTTTCGGCACCGCGTAAGTGATCTGGCCTTCCAGATAAAACTGCTCTTGCTGGCCGGTGCGGGTGGTGCCCTTGATCTTGTGCGGCGCGCTGGCAATGGCCGCAGCGGCATCACCGCGTGTGATGCCCTTGGGCGGCATGATGAAACTGCCCGCTTCCATGGCCTCTTCCACCGTCAAGATGGGCTTGAGTTCTTTCACCAAGACCTTGGCCTTTTTGGCGGCTTCACGGGCGTAGAGCATGTCGCGCGCCACGACCACAGCCACGGCTTGGCCGACGAACTCGACCTTGCCAGCGGCGAGGAAAGGGTCATCGTGCACGATGGGGCCGCAGTTGTTTTCGCCAGGAATGTCTTTGGCAGTGTAAACCGCGACCACGCCGTGCTCTTTGAGGATAGCTTCGCGGTCAATGCCGTCACCAATCAATTCGCCGTGCGCCACGGGCGACAGAATGAGCGCGGCATACAAAGTGCCTGCATGCTCAGGGATGTCATCGATGTAGGTGGCCGAGCCCGTGACGTGCAGGTGCGCGGACTCGTGAACGATGTCGGTGCCTTGCTGAACGCCTGACACAGGCAGCAGGTTTTTGAGTGCGGTAGGAGCGTTCATTCAAGCCACCTCTTTCTGTTCTTCAATGAATTCAAGGGCCAGGTTGCGCGCCACCAATGCGCGGTATGCCCATGTGGCACGCAAGCCGTCGCGTGCGGTGAAGCTCGCGGCAATAGCGGCGTCCAGGTCTGCGGCTTTCACGTCAGCGGGTGATTTGCCTTCGAGCATGGCTTCGAGTTTGGGCGCACGTGCTGGGAAGGGGCTCAGGCCGTTGTAGGCCAGCTTCACGCCAGACAGCTTGCCGCCTTTGAGCGTGTAACTGATGGCGGCGCAAGTGGCCGAAATGTCTTGCTCAAAACGCTTGCTCACCTTGTGGGCGCGGAACACTTGCCCCGCCACAGGCTTGGGCAACTCGACCGCTTCGATGAACTCACCGGCTTCGAGCACGTTTTTCTTCATGCCGGTGTAGAAGTTGTCCAGCAACACGTTGCGGGTCTTCTCGCCACGGCGCAACACGAGATTGGCACCCAACGCCAGCAAGCAAGGCATGGAGTCGCCAATCGGCGAACCGTTGGCAATGTTGCCCGCCAGTGTGGCAGTGGAGCGGATGGGGGGCGAGCCAAAGCGGCGCAGCACTTCGGTGAAGTCCGGGTAAGCCTGGGCGACCAGCGCTTCGACTTGCGTCAGCGACACGGCCGCGCCAATGCGCCAGGCCTTGTCGGTCTCTTGGATCTGACGCAGCTCAGCGACATTGCCCAGATACATGATGTGGTCGGGGCGGCTGAACTGCTTGTTGACCTGCAGACCGATCTCGGTGCTGCCGGCCAGCAGCGTGGTCGTGGGGTGCTTGACCAAGTAGTCGGCCACTTCGGCGATGGTGGCGGGCGAGACAAACTCGTTGCCCTTGCGTGTGCGCACCACCGGCTGGACGATGATCTCGCCGTCCAGGCTCAGCGTGGGCGTTTTGGCACGCTGGATCTCCTTGAGCAACGGCACATCGGCGCTGTCGTCGATCTTGAGCGCCTCGGGTTTGGCGCAAGCCTTGGTGGCCGATTCGATGATTGGCTTGTAGCCGGTGCAACGGCACAGGTTGCCACTGAGTGAATCGGTGATCTGCTGGCGACTTGGGACGGGCAAGACCTGCACCAGGTTCACCAGGCTCATCACGATGCCGGGGGTGCAAAAGCCGCACTGCGAACCGTGGCACTTGACCATTTCCTCCTGCACCGGGTGCAGCGAGCCATCGGCTTTTTTCAGGCTCTCGATGGTCTTGACCGATTTGCCGTCCAGCGAAGGCAACAACTGGATGCACGAATTGGTAGCCACATAGTCGACGCCCGTACCCGCAGCATTGAGCTCACCCACCATGACCACGCAGGCGCCGCAATCGCCTTCGGCGCAGCCCTCTTTGGTGCCGGTGCGGTGCAATTGTTCGCGCAGGTAGTCCAGAACAGTGGTGGTGCGGCGCTCGCCTTGAGCTTCAACGATGCGGCCGTCGAGCACAAAGCGCACGGTGTTGGTGACTTGGGTCATGGTGAGGGAGTGAGGATAAATAAACGTCAGGCCCTGATTTTAAAGAACCGGGGCCTTGTCGGGCGGGTTTGGCGACGGATTAATTGGGATCTGACCCCGATTGATTCAATGGGGGTCAGATCCCCATTGTTTCAGGAACCGCGGTAGGTCGAATAGCTCCAGGGGCTGGCGAGCAGGGGCACGTGGTAGTGCTGGTCTTCGTGGGCCACGCCAAAGTCCAGGCTGACTTTGTTCAAAAAGTTCGGCTCGGGCAGCTGAACGCCCTTGGCCTGGAAGTAGCCCGCCACGTCAAACACCAGGCGGTACGTGCCTTTGCGCAGGCTGGCGTGGTCGTACAGCATGCCATCGGGGTTGCGGCCATCGTGGTTCAGGGTGAAGCTTTTGACCAAGGTGGCCTGCTCGCCCTGCGTGGTGTAGAGGGCCACCTGCATGCCTGCGGCGGGGCAGCCGTGCATGGTGTCCAGAACGTGTGTGCTCAATCCCATGGTTTTGCTCGCTTTTCAACAGTTTTCAAAAGTTGGATGGGGCACGCCGCATCCAGTCGACCAAAGTGTATACAATTTTCAATTGGGTGGCTATCATGGGCACCCACAAGACAAACCCGATCTGCCAGAGACATGGAAACTTCGACCACCCACCACATTGTCGAGTCGCTCACGCGGGCGATTGTGGAACACCGCTTGCTGCCCGGCGCCAAGCTGGTGGAGCAAAAACTGGCCGACCACTTTGGTGTCTCCCGCACGCTGGTGCGGCAGGCCCTCTTCCAGCTGGCGCAAAACCGTTTGATCAAGCTCGAACCGGCCCGAGGCGCCTTTGTCGCCGCGCCCTCTGTGGAGGAAGCCCAGCAGGTGTTTGCCGTGCGCCGCATGCTGGAAGCCGAGATGACCCGTGCCTTTGTGCAGCAAGTCACCCCTGAGCAGATCAGCGCCTTGCAGGCGCACATCGTGCAGGAGCGCGCCGCCGTGAGCCAGGGCGATGTGCCGGGCCGCACCGAGCTGCTGGGCGACTTCCATGTGCGCATGGCCGAGCTGATGGGCAACCAGGTGCTGGCCCAGGTGCTCGGCGAGCTGATCTCGCGCTGCGCCCTGATCACCCTGATGTACCAATCGCGCAACGAAGCCGAGCACTCCACCGACGAGCATGAAGCCATCGTCGCTGCGCTGGCTGCAAAAGACAGCGACCAAGCCGTGCAGCTGATGCACGAACACCTGCTGCACGTCGAAGAAAGCCTGACCTTTGACCGCCAGGTGCCGACCCACGACATTTCTCTGGCCCTGGCCTGACCCCTTGCACCGAACACCGCCATGAGCACCTACGATTCCACCCTCCCCTACCCCCGCGACTTGAAAGGCTACGGCCGCCATGTGCCGCACGCCCAGTGGCCGGGCGGCGCACGTGTGGCCGTGCAGTTTGTGCTGAATTACGAAGAAGGCGGCGAAAACTCGGTGCTGCATGGCGATGCCGGCTCCGAGCAGTTCCTGTCCGAGATGTTCAACCCCGCATCCTTCCCCGAGCGGCACATCAGCATGGAAGGCATCTACGAGTACGGCTCTCGGGCGGGCGTGTGGCGCATCCTGCGCGAGTTTGAAAAGCGAGGCCTGCCGCTCACCGTCTTTGGCGTGGCCACCGCCCTGCAAAAACACCCAGAATTAACGGCCGCGTTCAAAGAGCTGGGCTACGACATCGCCTGCCACGGCCTCAAGTGGATTCACTACCAAAACATCGACGAAGCCACCGAACGCGCGCACATGGCCGAAGCGATGGAGATCATTCAGAAGCTGACCGGCGAGCGGCCCTTGGGCTGGTACACCGGGCGCGACAGCCCCAACACCCGGCGCCTGGTGGCCGACTTTGGCGGCTTTGAGTACGACAGCGACTACTACGGCGACGACCTGCCCTTCTGGATGAAGGTACGCAAGTCAGACGGTACCGATGCACCGCAACTGATCGTGCCTTACACCCTGGACTGCAACGACATGCGCTTTGCGCTGCCGCAGGGCTATTCGCACGCCGACCCGTTTTTCCAGTACATGAAAGACACCTTTGACGCGCTGTACGCCGAAGGCAATCCTGATGGCGACAACGCGCCCAAGATGATGAGCATCGGCATGCACTGCCGGCTGCTGGGCCGCCCGGGCCGCATCACCGCGCTGCAACGCTTTCTGGACCACATCCAGTCGCACGACAAAGTCTGGGTGGCGCGCCGCATCGACATTGCGCAGCACTGGAAGGCGACCCACCCCTACAAGGATTGAACATGGCCCTGACCCTGGAACAACTCAACAGCGCGTCGCACGCCGACGCAGCGAACATGCTCGACGGCCTGTACGAGCATTCGCCCTGGATCGCCGAGCAGGCGCTGGCCCAGCGCCCCTTCACCTCGCTGGCGCACCTCAAGCACACCATGTGCGAGGTGCTGGCACACGCCGGGCGCGAGGCGCAACTCGGCCTGATCCGCGCTCACCCTGAACTCGCGGGCAAGGCCATGGTCAGCAAGACGCTGACAGCCGAGTCCACCAACGAGCAGACCAAGGCGGGCCTGACAGACTGCACGCCCGAAGAGTTCGCCAAAATCCAAAAGCTCAACGCCGACTACAACGCCAAGTTTGGCTGGCCCTTTATCCTGGCCGTGCGCGGCCCGCGCGGTGTGGGCTTGAACAAGCAGCAGATCATCGACGCGTTCGAGCGTCGCCTGCATGGGCACCCCCAATTCGAACTGGCTGAGTGCCTGCGCAACATCCACCGCATCGTCGAGATCCGCCTGAACGACAAGTTCGGCGTGGAACCCACCCTGGGCCACCAGGTCTGGGACTGGCAGGAAAAGCTGGCGCAACACTCCGACCCCGGCTTTGCCGAAGCAGGCCAACTCACCGTCACCTACCTCACCGACGCGCACCGGGCCTGCGCCCAGCGCATCACCCAAAACATGCGCGACTGCGGCTTTGACGAGGTCTACACCGACGCCGTGGGCAATGTGGTGGGGCGCTACCATCCGGCCACTGTGGGCGGCAAATACCTCTTGACCGGCAGCCACTACGACACCGTGCGCAATGGTGGCAAATACGACGGTCGCTTGGGCATCTTTGTGCCCATGGCCTGCGTGCAGCAGCTGCACCAACAAGGCAAACGCCTGCCCTTTGGCATCGAGGTCGTGGCCTTTGCCGAAGAAGAAGGCCAGCGCTACAAAGCCACCTTCCTGGGCTCTGGCGCACTGATCGGCGACTTCAAGCCCGAATGGCTGGAGCAGCAAGACGCCGACGGCATCACCATGCGTGCGGCCATGCAGCACGCGGGTCTGTGCGTGGACGACATCCCCAAAATTCAACGCGACCCGGCGCAGTACCTCGGCTTTGTCGAAGTCCACATCGAACAAGGCCCGGTGCTCAACGAAGTCAACATCCCACTGGGCGTGGTCACGTCGATCAACGGCAGCGTGCGCTACCTGTGCGAAGTGATTGGCACCGCCAGCCACGCAGGCACCACCCCCATGGATCGCCGCCGCGACGCAGCCTGCGCTGTGGCCGAACTGGCGCTCTACATGGAGCAGCGCGCTGCCAAGGATGGCGACAGCGTGGCCACCATCGGCCAACTCAACGTGCCCAATGGCTCGATCAACGTGGTGCCTGGCCGCTGCAGTTTCAGCCTGGACATGCGCGCCCCCACCGATGCACAGCGCGATGCGCTGGTGGCCGATGTGATGGCGCAGCTGCAAAGCATTTGCGAGCGCCGCAGCGTACGCTACACCGCCGAGCTGACCATGAGCGCCGCCGCCGCGCCCAGCGCCCCCGAGTGGCAAGCCCGCTGGGAACGCGCCGTGAGCGCCTTGGGTGTGCCGCTGTTCAAGCTGCCCAGCGGCGCAGGCCACGACGCCATGAAGCTGCACGAAGTGATGCCGCAAGCCATGCTGTTCGTGCGTGGCGAAAACGCGGGCATCAGCCACAACCCGCTCGAATCCACCACCAGCGACGACATGCAACTGTGCGTCGACGCTTTCACCCATGTTCTGAATCAACTTTCGCAGGAATTGTCATGAGCGCCACCCCAGCCCAATACCAACAACTCGATGCTTGGATCGACGCGCACTTCGACGAGCAGGTCAAGTTCCTGCAGGCCCTGGTGCAGGTGCCCACCGACACGCCACCGGGCAACAATGCGCCGCACGCCGAGCGCACGGCCGAGCTGCTCAAAGGCTTTGGTTACGAAGCAGAAAAACACGCTGTGCCCGAGGCCGACGTGAAGGCTTATGGTCTGGAGTCGATCACCAACCTGATCGTGCGCCGCCAATACGGCGCAGGCAAAACCATTGCCCTGAACGCCCACGGCGACGTGGTGCCCCCGGGCGAAGGCTGGACGCACGCGCCCTACGGCGGCGAGATCGACAACGGCGCCATGTACGGCCGCGCCACCGCCGTGAGCAAGAGCGATTTTTCCACCTTCACCTTTGCCACCCGCGCGCTCGAATCTCTGGGCACCCCGCTCAAAGGCGGTGTGGAACTGCACTTCACCTACGACGAAGAGTTTGGCGGCGAGATGGGCCCCGGCTGGCTGCTGGCCAAAGGCCTGACCAAACCCGATTTGATGATTGCGGCGGGTTTCAGCTACCAGGTGGTCACCGCCCACAACGGCTGCCTGCAAATGGAAGTGACAGTGCAAGGCGAGATGGCCCACGCGGCCATCCCCGACAGCGGCACCGATGCGCTGCAAGGCGCGGTGCACATCCTGAACGCGCTGCATGCTCTGAACGCACAGTACCTGAAAGTCACTTCCCAGGTCGAAGGCATCACCCACCCCTATCTGAACGTGGGCCAGATCAGTGGCGGCACCAACACCAACGTCGTGCCCGGCAAGGTCGTCTTCAAACTCGACCGCCGCATGATCCCCGAAGAGAACCCCGCCGAAGTGGAAGCCAGCATCCGCCAGACCATTGACGACGCCGCCGCCACCTTCAACCCGCCGCGTGGTGGGAAAGAACTCAAAGTGGACGTGCGCCGCATGCTGCTGGCCAACGCCATGAAGCCGCTGGCGGGCAACCAGCCCCTGGTGGACGCGATCCAAAAGCACGGCGGCGAAGTCTTTGGCGAAGCCATCCCCGCCGTGGGCACGCCGCTCTACACCGACGTGCGCCTGTACGTGGAACGCGGCATCCCCGGCGTGATCTACGGTGCAGGCCCCCGCAGCGTGCGCGAGTCCAACGCCAAGCGCTCAGACGAACATGTGCAACTCGAAGACCTGCGCCGGGCCACCAAGGTGGTGGCGCGCACGCTGCTGGATTTGCTCGCTTGACCCGCACCCCTGCCTGAGGTACGCCAGAGGCAGGGTTTTCACGCATCCACACCCCTCCTGTTTTGTATACAGTTCAGCACACAAAGCTGCAAAGTTCTAGCCGCTTTGGGATGTTTCCCTCCCCGTTTATTTGCAAGGAGCCTCCTCCATGAGTTCAACCACCCACCCCGTGGACGAAAAGCTGCCCTCGGGCCAACTCGCCGCTTTGGGCCTGCAGCACGTGCTGGTGATGTACGCCGGTGCCGTGGCCGTGCCCCTGATCGTGGGCCGCGCCCTCAAGCTCAGCCCGCAAGACGTGGCTTACCTGATCTCGGCCGACCTGTTTTGCTGCGGTCTGGTCACCCTGATCCAGTCGCTGGGCGCCACGCAGTGGTTCGGCATCCGCCTGCCCGTGATGATGGGCGTGACCTTCGCCTCCGTGGCCCCCATGGTGGCCATGGCCAACAGCAACCCCGGCGAGATGGGGGCGCAGCTGATCTTTGGCTCCATCATCGGGGCGGGCATCATCTCGATCATCATCGCGCCGCTGGTCAGCCGCATGCTGCGCTTCTTCCCGCCGGTGGTCACCGGCACCATCATTGCCGTGATCGGCATCAGCCTGATGCGCATCGGCATCAACTGGATCTTTGGCAACCCCTTCGGCCCCACCGCTCCGAGCGTGGTCACGCCCGAGCACAAAGCCTGGCTGGACGCGGCCGCGGCCGCGGCCAGCGCCCCTGGCTCTACGCTGCCGGCCATCCCCAAAGACCTGGCCTTGCTGCCCAAGATGCCCAACCCCAAGTACGCCGATCTGGGCGGCGTGGGTGTGGCCGCTTTGGTGCTGGTGTCGATCTTGCTGATCGCCCGCTATGCCAAAGGTTTCGTGGCCAACATTTCGGTGCTGCTGGGCATCGTGATCGGCGGCGTGGTCGCCACCGCCATGGGCCTGATGACCTTTGACAAGGTCGGCAAGGCCGACTGGTTCGGCATCGTGACGCCTTTCCACTTTGGCATGCCGGTGTTTGAGCCGGTGTTGATCCTGACCATGTCCCTGGTCATGATCGTGGTGATGATCGAATCCACTGGCATGTTCCTCGCCCTGGGCGAGATGACCGACAAAAAAGTCGACCAGGCCGCACTCACACGCGGTCTGCGCACCGACGGTCTGGGCACGCTGATTGGCGGCATCTTCAACACCTTCCCCTACACCAGCTTCTCACAGAACGTGGGTCTGGTCGCCGTCACCGGTGTCAAGAGCCGTTTTGTGTGCGTGGCCGGTGGTTTGATTTTGGTGGCGCTGGGCCTGCTGCCCAAGATGGCGGCCCTGGTCGAGTCGCTGCCCACCGTGGTGCTGGGTGGTGCGGGTCTGGTGATGTTCGGCATGGTGGCCGCCACCGGCATCCGCATCCTGGGTGGTGTGGACTTCAAGAACAACCGCTTCAACGCCTTGATCGTGGCGATTTCGATCGGCATCGGCATGATCCCGCTGATCGCCCCCAACTTCAAACAGTGGATGCCACACAACCTGCACCCATTGATTGAATCGGGCATCCTGCTCGCCTCCATCAGCGCGGTGATTTTGAACCTGTTCTTCAATGGCGCAAGCGGTGACAACCGCGATGCGATCGAGGCGGCCAAGCAAGCCGAAGCCCACTGAAGACCGCTTTGAACAGGTAGGACGACGCCCCTCACCAACTGGCGCTGACAACACCGCCAACATTGCCCCCGAGGGTGGGTTCCTACAGTCACTCAAAAGGCCAAGCCAAGTGCTTGGCCTTTTGCTTTTTAGAGGGGTAATGTTCGTCAGGAAGCGGTTACAAATGAGTTACGCTGCTGCCCATTCCCTGTTCTTTCTTTGAGACAACAACAATGAGCGACAACCTCTCCCCCGCCGAACAAGCCCTGCGCGATGCCGCCCGTGACTACCACCGCTACCCCACACGCGGCAAGATTTCGGTCAACCCCACCAAGCCCATGTCCAACCAGCGCGACCTGTCGCTGGCCTATTCGCCCGGTGTGGCTTACCCCTGCCTCGACATCGCGGCCGACCCGTCCAAAGCCGCAGAGTACACCTCGCGTGGCAACCTGGTGGCCGTGATCACCAACGGCACCGCCGTGCTGGGTTTGGGCGACATCGGCCCGCTGGCCAGCAAGCCGGTCATGGAAGGCAAAGGCGGCCTGTTCAAGAAGTTCGCAGGCATCGACGTGTTCGACATCGAACTGGCCGAGCGCGACCCCGACAAGCTGGTCGAGATCATCGCCAGCATGGAGCCCACGCTGGGCGGCATCAACCTCGAAGACATCAAGGCGCCCGAGTGCTTCTACATCGAGAAGAAGCTGCGCGAGCGCATGAACATCCCGGTCTTCCACGACGACCAGCACGGCACAGCCATCATCTCGGCCGCCGCCATGCTCAACGGCCTGGAGCTGGTGGGCAAAGACATTGGCGCGGTCAAAGTGGCGGTGTCGGGCGCAGGCGCTGCCGCCATCGCCTGCCTGGACGTGATGGTGGGCCTGGGCGTCAAGACCAGCAACATCTACGTCTGCGACTCCAAAGGCGTGATTTACGAAGGCCGCCCTGGCGGCTACGACGAATCCAAAGCCCGCTACGCGCAAAAGACCGAAGCCCGCACCCTGGCCGACGCGGTCAAGGGCGCGGACGTGTTCCTGGGCTGCTCGGCCCCCGGCGTGATGACGGTGGAGATGGTCAAGACCATGGCCGACAAGCCGATCATTCTGGCGCTGGCCAACCCAGAGCCCGAAATCCGCCCCGAGCTGGCCAAGGCCGCCCGCCCGGACTGCATCATCGCCACCGGTCGCTCGGACTACCCCAACCAGGTCAACAACGTCCTGTGCTTCCCCTACATCTTCCGGGGCGCACTGGACTGCGGCGCGACCAAGATCACCGAGGCCATGAAGCTGGCCTGCGTGCGCCAGATCGCCGATCTGGCCAAGGCCGACATCAGCGAAGAAGTGGCCAGCGCCTACGCCGGACAGGACCTGACCTTTGGCAGCGACTACCTGATCCCCAAGCCGTTTGACTCGCGCCTGATCCTGCGCATCGCGCCCGCCGTGGCGCAGGCCGCGGCCGAGTCGGGCGTGGCCGAGCGTCCGATCACCGACATGGACGCCTACCGCCAGCAGCTGCAAAGCTTTGTGACGCAAACCGGTCTGCTGATGCGTCCCATCTTCAACGCCGCCAAAGCCGTGCCCAACGGTGCCAAGCGCGTGGCCTATGCCGACGGCGAAGACGAGCGCGCCCTGCGCGCTGCGCAAATGGCCATCGACGAAAAACTGGCCCACCCGATCCTGATCGGTCGCCCCTCGGTGATTGCGGCGCGCATCGAAAAAGCCGGTCTGCGCATGCGCCTGGGTGTGGACGCAGAAAACGTGAACCCCGAAGACGATCCACGCTTTCGCCAGTACTGGGAGCACTACCACCAGCTGATGAAGCGCAACGGCGCCACGCCCGCTGTGGCCAAAGCTGCCGTGCGCCGCTCCAACACCATCATCGGCTCGCTGATGGTCTCGTTGGGCGACGCCGACGCCATGATCTGTGGCTTGGCCGGGACCTACATGACGCACCTGGAGCGCATCGATTCCATTCTGGGCAAGCGCGCGGGCGTGGGCAACTACGCTGCGGTGAACGCGCTCATGACCAACCAGGGCCCGCTGTTCATCGCCGACACCTATGTGCATGAAGACCCGAGCGCCGAGCAACTGGCCGAGATCGCCTTCATGGCGGCGCAAGAAGTGCAGCGCTTTGGCATCGTGCCCAAGGTGGCCTTTCTCTCACATTCGAGCTACGGCTCGTCCAAGCGGGCCTCGGCGCGCAAGATGCGCCTGGCGCGTGACCTGTTTGTGGCGCAGCACCCCGACATCGAGTGCGATGGCGAGCTGCACGGCGACGCGGCCCTGCAGCCCGAGATCCGCAGCGCCTACATCGAAGACAGCACGCTGAGCGGATCGGCCAACCTGCTGGTCTGCCCCAACCTGGATGCGGCCAACATCCTGTACAACGTCATGAAAACCACCACCAGTGGCGGTGTGACCGTTGGCCCGGTGCTGATGGGCGCGGCAGCCTCGGCCCACATCCTCACGCCTGCGGCCACCGTGCGCCGTGTGCTGAACATGACGGCCCTGGCCGTGGCCTGCGCGCAACAGTGAGTCACACACACCAAACTGGTGCCCCGCCCGCCAGGGCTGCACCAGCTTGGGGTTGATCTGAGCACCGACCTGACGCGAAACGTCAGGGGCATCCCTGATAATGGGCACTGAACTTGCTTGACCGAGTTCACCGTTTAATTGATCCAGGAGCCCCCCGATGAACAAGCGTTTTTTCCTCCAGGCCACCGCCGCATTGGCTGCTGCCGCCAGCCTGGGTGCCGCACAAGCCCAAACCACCCCGATCAAATTCCAGCTCGACTGGCGTTTTGAAGGGCCATCGGCGTTCTTCCTGCTGCCAGCTGCCAAGGGCTACTTCAAAGACGCCAAGCTCGACGTGAGCGTGGACGCGGGCAACGGCTCGGGTGGTGCGGTCACCCGCGTGGCCTCGGGCACCTACGACCTGGGCTTTGCTGACCTGGCCGCCCTGATGGAATTCCACGCCAACAACCCCGACGCGCCCAACAAGCCCGTGGCGGTGATGATGGTGTACAACAACACCCCTGCATCGGTGATGGCCCTCAAGAAATCGGGCATCAAAACCCCGGCCGATCTGGCGGGCAAGAAGCTGGGCGCCCCCGTGTTCGACGCAGGCCGCCGTGCTTTCCCGATCTTCGCCAAGGCCAACAACGTGGGCAATGTGGCCTGGACCGCGATGGACCCCCCATTGCGCGAAACCATGCTGGTGCGCGGTGATGTGGATGCCATCACTGGCTTCACCTTCACCTCGCTGCTCAACATCGAAGCGCGTGGCGTCAAGGCCGACGATGTGGTCGTGCTGCAGTACCCCGACTACGGCGTCAAGCTGTATGGCAACGCCATCATCGCCTCGCCTAAGATCATCAAAGAAAACCCAGCGGCTGTGAAAGCCTTCCTGGCCGCCTTCACCAAGGGTGCCAAGGACGTGATCGCCGATCCGGCCAAAGCCATTGAAAGCGTCAAGGCGCGCGACGGCATCATCAACGTGGAACTCGAAACCCGTCGTCTGAAGCTGGCCATCGACACCGTGATCAACAGCCCCGACGCACGCGCCGAAGGCTTTGGCCAGGTCAAGGGCCCCCGCCTGAGCCTGATGGCTTCGCAAGTGTCTGACGCCTTCAATACCAAAACCCGCGTGAAAGCCGATGACATCTGGAACGGTTCGTTCCTGCCCTCGGCCAAAGAGCTGGACATCCTGCCCAAAGGCAAAAAGTGAGCTTCGGGTCGCAATCTGCGGCCTGAAACCGAATCGCTCGGGCCTGCGGGTCCGGGCGTGAACCTGCGCAAAGAGTTTCACCATGTCCCAAGACGCATTCGTCGATTTCCAGAATGTCTGGCTGGCCTACAACGAAGAGTTGCTGGCCCAAAACCACTTTGCGGTGGAAGACATCAACCTGCAGGTCAAGCAAGGCGAGTTCATCGCCATCGTGGGCCCGTCGGGCTGTGGCAAGTCTACCTTCATGAAGCTGACCACGGGCCTGAAAATGCCCAGCAAGGGCCGCATCCTGATCGACGGTCAGCCCGTCACCGGGCCGCTCAAGATCAGTGGTATGGCCTTCCAGGCCCCCTCGCTGCTGCCCTGGCGCACCACGCTCGACAACGTGCTGCTACCGCTGGAAATCGTGGAGCCCTACCGCGCCAGCTTCAAGCAGAAAAAAGCCGAATACGTCGAACGTGCCCGCAAGCTGCTACAGACTGTGGGCCTGGGGGGGTATGAAGACAAATTCCCCTGGCAACTCTCGGGCGGCATGCAGCAACGCGCCAGCATCTGCCGCGCCCTGATCCACGAGCCCAAGATGCTGCTGCTCGACGAGCCCTTTGGTGCGCTCGACGCCTTCACCCGCGAAGAGCTGTGGTGCATCTTGCGCGACCTGTGGACCGCGCAAAAATTCAACGTCATTCTGGTCACGCACGACCTGCGCGAATCGGTCTTTTTGGCCGACACGGTGTACGTGATGAGCAAGAGCCCGGGCCGCTTTGTGGTCAAAAAAGAAATCGACCTGCCGCGCCCCCGCGATCTGGAAATCACCTACACGCCCGAATTCACCAACATCGTGCACGAGCTGCGTGGGCACATCGGTGCCATGCGCAAGACCGGCGCAGCCATCCACCAATGAGTGCCCTCATGAAACAAAAAAACCTTGAACGCTGGGCCCCCTGGGTGCTGTTGATCGTCAGCATTCTGGTCTGGGAAGGCCTGTGCCGCGCCTTCAACGTGTCGGAATTTGTGTTCCCCAGCCCTTCGCGCATCGCGCAGCAAACGGTCGAATACCGCGACGTGATCGCCGGTCACGCCTGGCGCACCTTCTGGGTGACCATGGTCGGCTTTGGCATCGCCATCGTGGTGGGGGTGCTGCTGGGCTTTGTCATTGGCAGCTCGCGCCTGGCCTACGCCGCCGTCTACCCACTCATGACCGCCTTCAACGCCCTGCCCAAGGCGGCCTTTGTGCCCATCTTGGTCGTGTGGTTCGGCATCGGGGTCGGCCCGGCCATCTTGACGGCCTTCCTCATCAGCTTCTTCCCGATCATGGTGAACATTGCCACGGGCCTGGCCACGCTGGAGCCCGAGCTGGAAGACGTGTTGCGCGTGCTGGGCGCCAAGCGCTGGGACGTGCTGGTCAAAGTCGGCCTGCCGCGCTCCATGCCCTACTTTTATGGCTCGCTCAAAGTGGCCATCACACTGGCCTTTGTGGGCACCACCGTGTCGGAGATGACCGCAGCCAACGAAGGCATTGGTTATCTGCTGATCTCGGCCGGCTCGGCCATGCAGATGGGCCTGGCGTTTTCGGGTTTGGTGGTTGTGGGTGCCATGGCCATGGTGATGTACGAACTCTTCAGCACCATTGAAAAGCACACCACCGCCTGGGCCCACCGCGGCTCGCAAGGCGAATAAGCCCCGCCAATGACTTGGCACGCCAGCCTGCGACTCGACTACACGCTGGAGTCTGAACGCAGCGTCGCCCGCTACCAGCACCAAGGGCCGCTGCGCATCCTGCAAAGCCTCTACCCCGAAGGCGATGCGGTCTGCCACAACGTGCTGGTGCACCCGCCCGGCGGCCTGGTGGGCGGCGACACGCTGGACATGCGGATCACGGTGGGCCAAGGCGCACACGGCCTGGTGACCACACCTGGCGCCACACGGTTTTACCGCTCCACCACCGGTTTGGCCAAACAGCAAGTCCATGCCCAAGTGGCGGAAGGTGCACGGCTCGAATGGCTGCCGCTGGAGGCCATTGCCTACAACGCCTGCGATGCGCTCAACCGTGCCACGTTTGAACTCGCACCCGGTGCAGAAATGATGACCTGGGACATCACAGCGCTGGGCCTCCCCGCCGCCGACTTGCCCTTTGAGCAAGGCACCTTCCGCCAACACATGGAGATCCCTGGCGTTTGGCTGGAGCGCGGCAGCATCCACGCCAGCGATGCACGGTTGATGAACAGCCCTTTAGGATTAGCAGGTCAGCGCTGCATGGCCACACTGGCGTTTGCCGCAGGCAGCGCCATCGCCGCCGAGCGCAGCGAACGGGCATTGGCCTGTGCCCGCGAACTGCTCGATGCCTCCCCATTGCGCCTGACGGCAGGCGCCACATCGCCGCACCCGCAGGTCATCGTACTGCGCGTGCTGGCCCCTGTGACCGAACCCGCGCTGCAACTGCTGCGCCTGGTCTGGGCTGCGTGGCGGCAGGAGATGTGGGGGCTGCTGGGGACAGTGCCTCGGTTGTGGAACCTGTAGGAGCGGCGCCCTCGCCGCGTTAGGGCATGGGCTGCTCCAAGTTTCACTGATCGCGACGAAGAAATCGCGCCTACAAAATCAAATCGCCACCAACTGCTGAATGTTCTTCACCTTCATCTCACTCCCCGGTCCGCTGGCGATCACTTCGCCGCGCTCCATCACCAAGTACTGATCGGCCAACTCTTCGGCAAAGTCGTAGTACTGCTCGCACAGCAAAACGCCCATGCGCTGGCCTTGCAGGCCAACGTCGGCCAGTTGGCGGATGACGCGGCCAATGTCCTTGATGATGCTGGGCTGGATGCCTTCGGTCGGTTCGTCCAATATCAATAGGCGCGGCTTGGCGGCCAGTGCGCGGGCAATGGCCAGCTGCTGCTGTTGGCCGCCAGACAAGTCACCGCCACGGCGGTGCAGCATTTGTTTGAGCACCGGGAAAAGCTCAAACAACTCGGGAGGGATCGGCGTGCCACCGGGCTGCGTGGCCAGGCCCATGCGCAGGTTGTCTTCGACAGTGAGGCGGGCAAAGATTTCGCGGCCCTGGGGCACATAGCCAATGCCAGCCGCTGCGCGTTCGTAGGGTTTGGCTTTGGTGATGTCCTGACCAGCGAGCGTGACGCTGCCGCTTTGGATGGGCACCAGACCCATCAGGCTTTTGAGCAGCGTGGTCTTGCCCACGCCGTTGCGGCCCAGCAGCACCGTCACGCGGCCCTGGGCGGCGCTCAGGCTCACGTCGCGCAGGATGTGCGAACCGCCGTAGTACTGGTGAATATTTTTGACTTCTAGCATGTGCGTTTCTTCGGAATTTATCGCGGCGAGGGCGCCGCTCCTACAGGGGGGTCATCGACCAAGGTAGACCTCAATCACCCGCTCGTCGGCCTGCACTTGGTCGAGCGTGCCCTGGGCCAGCACAGAGCCGTCGCACAGCACGGTGACGATGCCCCCGAGGGTGCGGATGAAGCTCATGTCGTGCTCCACCACCATCAGCGAGTGCTTGCCCTTGAGCGTGAGGAACAGCTCGGCCGTGCGCTCGGTCTCGTGGTCGGTCATGCCGGCAACGGGCTCGTCCAGCAGCAGCAGCTTGGGGTCCTGCATGAGCAGCATGCCGATCTCCAGCCACTGCTTTTGACCGTGGCTGAGCAGCCCTGCTGGCTTGCTGACGCTGTCCGCCAGGTGGATGGTGTGCAGCACTTCGGCCAAACGGCCTGACTGCACCGAATCGAGCTTGAAGAACATCGAGGCCTTGACGCCTTTGTGGGTCTTGAGCGCGAGTTCCAGGTTTTCAAACACGGTGAGCTGCTCGAACACCGTGGGCTTCTGGAACTTGCGGCCAATGCCCAGCTGGGCGATCTCGGGCTCGTTGTGGCGCAACAGGTCGATGGTGCTGCCAAAGTACACCGTGCCTTCGTCGGGCCGGGTCTTGCCGGTGATGATGTCCATCATCGTGGTCTTGCCCGCGCCGTTGGGGCCGATGATGCAGCGCAGCTCGCCCGGGGCGATGTCGAGCGACAACTTGTTGATAGCCTTGAAGCCGTCAAAGCTCACGCTCACGTCTTCCAGGTAGAGGATGCGGCCGTGGCTCACATCCACTTCGTTGCGGTCTTGTACCACGCGGCCGTAGCCTGCGCTGCGGCCACCGGACTCGGTGGATTCAACCCTCAGTTTGGCGTGTTCGGCGATGCGCTCGGCGCCTTGTTTGAGCAGGTCGGGCGTCATGCGGCACCGCCTTTCTTGTTTTTGAGTTTGGCAACAAGCCCAACCACGCCGTTCGGTAAATACAAAGTCACGGCAATGAACAGAGCGCCCAAGAAGTACAACCAGAATTCAGGCGCAGTCACCGTCAGCCAGCTCTTGGCACCGTTGACCAGGAAGGCACCCACGATGGGGCCAATGAGCGTGCCGCGACCACCGACAGCCGCCCAGATGGCGATCTCGATCGAGTTGGCGGCGCTCATCTCGCCGGGGTTGATGATGCCCACCTGCGGCACGTACAGGGCTCCGGCCACACCGCACATGACGGCAGAGATGACCCAGATGCTCAGCTTGTAAGGCAGCGGCGAATAGCCCGAGAACATGACACGGGTTTCCGCATCGCGGATGGCCTGCAACACACGGCCATACTTGCTCGTGACCAGCCAGCGCGCGAACAAGAAGAAGCCCAGCAGCGTGAGGCCCGTGATCACAAACAAACTCATGCGCATGCCCGGGGTGGCTATCGGCATGCCCAAAATGCGCTTGAAGTCGGTGAAACCGTTGTTGCCACCAAAGCCGGTTTCGTTGCGGAAGAACAGCAGCAAAGCCGCATAGGTCATGGCCTGCGTGATGATGGAAAAGTACACCCCCTTGATGCGCGAGCGGAAGGCAAAGAAGCCAAACACCCCGGCAATCACCGCAGGCACCAGCACCACCAGCACCAGCGTGGCGACAAAGCTGTCCGACAGCAGCCAGTGCCAGGGCAGCTCTTTCCAGTCCAAGAAGACCATGAAGTCGGGCAGATCGCTTTTGTAGTTACCGTCTTGCCCGATCTGGCGCATGAGGT
The DNA here is from genome assembly GCF_014837235.1 of Limnohabitans radicicola. Lineage (GTDB taxonomy): Bacteria > Pseudomonadota > Gammaproteobacteria > Burkholderiales > Burkholderiaceae_C > Limnohabitans_A > Limnohabitans_A radicicola. Next base: position 275,725 of record NZ_JACYFT010000001.1, read on the forward strand.
ACATGCCCATCACGTAGCCGCCCAGCGCAAAGAACAGGCCGTGCCCCAGGGACAGGATGCCGGTGTAGCCCCAGATCAGGTCCATGGCCAGCGCACAGATGGCGTAGCACATGATCTTGCCGACCAGGGCGATGGCGTAGTCGCTCATGTGCAAGGCACTGCCCGCAGGCACCACCAGGTTGAGCACCGGGGCCAGCACGCCGACCACAAGCAGACAGATTAAAAAAGCAGTCCAGGCCTTGCGTGACAGCAAAGCGGGTGCCGCAGGAAGAATCAGTGGGCTCATGCTTCTGCACTCCGACCTTTCATCGCGAAGATGCCCTGCGGGCGCTTCTGGATGAACACAATGATGAAAACCAGCACACAGATCTTGGCCAGCACCGCGCCGGTCCAGCCTTCGAGCAGTTTGTTGACGAGGCCCAAGCCCAGCGCGGCATACACCGTGCCCGCCAGCTGGCCCACGCCACCCAGCACCACCACCATGAACGAGTCCACGATGTAGCTCTGGCCCAAATCAGGGCCGACGTTGCCGACCTGGCTGAGGGCGCAGCCCGCCAGCCCGGCAATACCCGAACCCAAAGCAAACGCGTAGGTGTCGATGCGTGCGGTGTTGACGCCCATGCACGAGGCCATGGGACGGTTTTGCGTGACGCCACGCACGAACAGGCCCAGGCGCGTCTTGCCGATCAAGAGCGCCATGCCCACCAGCACGGCAGCCGCAAACGCGATGATGATCAGGCGGTTCCAGGGCAGCTGCAGGTTGGGCAACAACTGCAAGGAGCCGCTCATCCACGCGGGGTTTTCTACACCCACGTTTTGTGCGCCAAACAGGCTGCGCACGCCTTGCATGAGCACCAAGCTGATGCCCCAGGTGGCCAGCAGGGTTTCGAGCGGGCGACCGTAGAGGTGCTTGAGGATGGAGCGTTCCAGCGCCGCACCCACCAAGGCCGAAGTCAAAAATGCCACCGGCATCGCCGCCAGCAGGTAATAGTCAAACGCACCCGGAAGGTACTGACGGAAAGCGACCTGCACCACATAAGTGGCATAAGCGCCAATCATCATCAGCTCGCCATGCGCCATGTTGATGACGCCCATCAGGCCATAGGTGATGGCCAGGCCCAACGCCACCAGCAGCAAGATGGAGCCCAGGCTCGCGCCGGTAAACAGCTGACCGAGCCGCTCGCCCCAGCGCAGGCCGTCCTGCACTTCACGCAGCGAGGCCTTGATGACGCTCTGAACAGCGGGATCGGTTTCAGCCGTGAGTTGCTGATTCAGCAGTAAAAGTACTTCGGGCTGGGCACTGCCTGCGAGTTCACGCGCGGCGAGCAGGCGGTCGTTGGGCACTTCGCTTTGCAGCAGCACGGCGGCGCGCGCCTGCTTGATCAGGGCGTACACCTTGGGGTCTTGTTCTGCGGCCAGTGCTTTGTCGAGCACAGGCCTGCGGCTGGCGTCGGGTTCCTTGAGCAAGGACAACGCTGCCTGCGCACGGATCTTCACCTCGGGGCTGAACAGCTTGAGTGCGGCCAGGGCCGCATCCACCTCGCCGCGCAGGCGGTTGTTCAGCATCACATCTTCGGCGTCTGCAGGCAGGTCGACTTTCTCGCCTGTCACCGGATCGGTGGCCTGGCCGCCTTGCAGCACCAGCACCCTGCCGCCAACGATTTTGACCGCGTCGTCGGCCAGGGCCTGCAGGTAAGCCGCTGTTTTCTCATCGCCTTGCGCCACCGCTTTGGCCAGGGCCTCGACCCGGGCATCGTTGTCTCCGGCGGCAATGCCCAGGGCTTCTTCCCGGGTCAAAGCCTGCGCAGTGCCCACCCACAACAGGCACAGCACCAGCAACCATCTCGTCATTGTTTGCATTCCAGTTTTCCTTTGCAGGCGCACAGCCCACGGCGCCTTGCACTCCAACAAAAAAAGGGGAGGACGTGCGCCCTCCCCTTTTCAGGACGCTGCTGCCCAATTACTTCTTGACAGGTTCGTCAGGCTTGGAAGCATTGCCTTCGATGAAAGGGCTCCATGGCTTGGCCTTGACGGGGCCAGGGGTCTTCCAGACCACGTTGAACTGGCCATCGGCCTTGATCTCGCCGATGAACACCGACTTGTGGAGGTGGTGGTTCTTTTCGTCCATCTTGCTGGTGATGCCAGAAGGTGCCTTGAAGGTCTGACCCGCCATGGCCTTGATCACGGCATCCACATCGGTGGTCTTGGCTTTCTCAACCGCTTGCTTCCACATGTTGATGCCGATGTAGGTGGCTTCCATCGGATCGTTGGCCAGCGGCTTGTCTTTGTGACCCGCGATGCCTTTGGCCTTGGCGTAAGCAGACCACTTCTTGATGAAGTCGTCGTTGGCAGGGTTCTTGATGCTCATGAAATAGTTCCATGCCGCCAAGTGGCCGACCAAAGGCTTGGTGTCCACGCCACGCAACTCTTCCTCACCCACCGAGAAGGCGACCACGGGCACGTCCTTGGCCTTCAGACCGGCGTTGCCCAGTTCCTTGTAGAACGGCACGTTGGAGTCGCCGTTGATGGTGGAGACCACTGCGGTCTTGCCACCGGCACTGAACTTTTTGATGTCAGCGACGATCGTCTGGTAGTCAGAGTGACCAAACGGGGTGTACTTCTCATCGATGTCGCTGTCTTTCACGCCTTTGCTCTTGAGGTAGGCGCGCAGAATTTTGTTGGTGGTGCGGGGGTACACATAGTCGGTGCCCAGCAGCACCCAGCGCTTGGCCGAGCCACCGTCTTTGCTCATCAGGTAGTCCACTGCAGGAATGGCTTGCTGGTTGGGGGCAGCGCCTGTGTAGAAAACGTTTTTGGACAGCTCTTCACCTTCGTACTGCACGGGGTAGAACAGCAGGCCGTTCATTTCTTCCACAACAGGCAACACCGATTTGCGAGACACCGAAGTCCAGCAACCGAAGATGACCGAAACTTTGTCCTGGCCCAACAGCTGCTTGGTTTTTTCAGCGAACAGAGGCCAGTTGGAGGCAGGGTCGACCACAACAGGTTCGAGCTTCTTGCCCAGAACGCCGCCCTTGGCGTTGATTTCGTCAATCGCCATCAGCACGGTGTCTTTCAACACAGTTTCAGAGATGGCCATGGTGCCAGACAGGCTGTGCAACACACCGACCTTGATGGTATCGGCTGCTTGCGCTTGCAAAGAGAAAGTCAATGTGCCAGCAGCCAAGGCAGATGCCAGGGCCAAAGCTTTGAGGTTGCCGCGACGGTTCATCATGAGATCACTCCAGTAGGGAAAAGTTTTTTGAACACTTGAGGGCAAGATTGCCAACCCGCAGAGGTATTCGCAAACACCGTGCCAGCTTTTTGCTGGTGTACAACGCACCAGAAAACGGCATACTTGCAATGGACTTCTCCATGGCGCCTATAAAGAGGGCACGCAATTTGCATGGAATGACACAACGCACGAATTCGGAAAGACGCGCACCAAGATGGAACTCACTCCCCGCGAAAAAGACAAGCTGCTGATCTTCACCGCCGCACTGTTGGCCGAGCGCCGCAAGGCCCGTGGCCTCAAGCTCAACTACCCGGAAGCGGTGGCATTGATCAGCGCCGCCGTCATGGAAGGCGCGCGCGACGGCAAGACCGTGGCGCAGCTCATGAGCGAAGGCCGCACCGTGTTGACGCGCGCGGATGTGATGGACGGCATCGCGGAAATGATTCCGGACATCCAGGTCGAAGCCACTTTCCCGGACGGCACCAAATTGGTGACCGTGCACCAACCCATCGTCTGAAAACACCAAGGAGCACACCCATGAATACCAAATACCTCGCCACTTTGCTTGTTGGTGCATTCACCCAAATGGGGGCACTCGCCCACGACGGCCACGGCATGGCCGGAGCCCACTGGCACGCCACGGACGCCGTCGGTTGGGTGGTCGCCATCGCACTGGCGGTGGCGGGCTGGTACATCGGCACGCGCAAGTGAGGTGCGCATGACACCCGGTGAACTTTTGATCGACGATGGCGAGCACGCCATCAACACCGATCGCCGCAGCGTCACGCTCGTGGTGCAGAACACGGGCGACCGCCCGATCCAGGTGGGGTCGCACTACCACTTTGCCGAGACCAACGCGGCGCTGGGCTTTGACCGCCTCGCCGCCCAAGGCATGCGGCTGAACATCGCGGCGGGCACGGCTGTGCGCTTTGAGCCTGGGCAGCAACGCACGGTGGAGTTGGTGGACTATGCGGGCGACCGTGTGGTTTACGGCTTCCGTGGTTTGACGAATGGGCAACTTGACACCAACGTCAAAGGAAAGCTTTGATATGGCAACGATTGGAAAACGCGCTTATGCGGAGATGTTCGGCCCCACCGTGGGTGACCGCGTGCGGCTGGCCGACACCGAACTCGTGATCGAGGTCGAAAAGGACTACACCCTGCAAGCGGGCGGCTATGGCGAAGAGGTCAAGTTTGGCGGTGGCAAGACGATCCGCGACGGCATGTCGCAGTCGCAGCGCACCCGCGCAGAGGGTGCCGTAGATTGCGTGCTGACCAATGCGCTCATCATCGACCACTGGGGCATCGTCAAGGCCGACATTGGCCTGGTGGGCAACCGCATCGCCGCCATCGGCAAAGCGGGCAACCCCGACACGCAGCCGGGGGTCGACATCGTGATTGGCCCGGGCACCGAAGTCATCAGCTGCGAGGGCATGATCGTCACCGCAGGCGGTGTGGACACGCACATCCACTTCATCGCGCCGCAGCAGATTGATGAAGCCCTGGCCAGCGGCGTGACCACCATGCTCGGCGGCGGCACGGGCCCGGCCACCGGCACCTTTGCCACCACCTGCACGCCCGGCCCCTGGAACATCGAACGCATGATGCAGGCGGCCGACGCCTTTCCGATGAACCTGGGCTTTTTGGGCAAGGGCAACGCCGCACTGCCTGCAGCGCTGCACGAGCAGATCAGCGCGGGCGCCATTGGCCTCAAGCTCCACGAAGACTGGGGCACCACACCAGCAGCCATCGACAACTGCTTGAACGTGTCCGAAGAAACCGACACGCAAGTGGCCATCCACACCGACACGCTCAACGAGTCGGGTTTTGTGGAAGACACCGTGGCCGCGTTCAAGGGCCGCACCATCCACACCTTCCACACCGAAGGCGCAGGCGGCGGGCACGCGCCCGACATCTTGAAAGTGGTGGGCGAAGCCAATGTGCTGCCGTCTTCCACCAACCCGACACGGCCCTACACCGTCAACACGCTCGACGAGCATGTGGACATGCTCATGGTCTGCCACCACCTGGACCCGGCCATTGCCGAGGATTTGGCCTTTGCCGAAAGCCGCATCCGTAAGGAAACCATTGCGGCCGAAGACATCCTGCACGACCTGGGCGCCATCAGCATGATGAGCAGCGACAGCCAGGCCATGGGCCGGGTGGGCGAGGTCATCATCCGCACCTGGCAGACGGCGCACAAGATGAAGGTGCAGCGCGGCAAGCTCGATGGCGATACCAACCGCCACGACAACGCCCGCGTCAAGCGCTACATCGCCAAATACACGATCAACCCCGCGATTGCACACGGCATCAGCCACGAGGTGGGCAGCGTCGAGGTGGGCAAGTGGGCCGATCTGGTGATCTGGAAGCCCGCCTTCTTTGGCATCAAACCCGCCATCGTCATGAAGGGTGGCTTCATCGCGCTGGCCGCCATGGGCGACCCGAACGCTTCCATCCCGACACCCCAGCCCGTGCATTACCGCCCGATGTTTGGCAGTTTTGGCGGCGCACTGGCTAAGGGTTCGCTGACCTTTGTGTCGCAGGCCGGGCTACTGGCGGGTGTGGGCGAGCGCTATGGCCTGGCCAAAACGCTGTCAGCGGTCAAGAACATCCGCAACGTGGGCAAAAAGGACATGGTCCACAATGCCTACGCGCCGCGCATGGAGGTGGATGCCCAGACCTATGTGGTGCGCGCCGACGGCATGCTGCTGACCTGCGAGCCCGCAGCCAGCCTGCCAATGACCCAACGCTACTTTTTGTTCTGATGCTCCACTGCTCCAAACTCATGCCGCAAGGCCGTGGCCTGGCCCGTGTGCTGGTCCAACGCGCCAGCACCATCACGCTCGACTGGGACGTGCGCCAGAAAAGCCGTTTTGATGCGACAGACAGCGCGGGCCGCGCCCTGGGCATCTTTTTGCCCCGAGGCACCGTGGTGCGCGGCGGCGATGTGCTGGTGGCCGAAGACGGCTCGCTGGTCCGCGTCGAGGCAGCACCCCAAGCGGTGCTGCGCATCACCGCCTGCACAGAGCACGGCTCGCCCTTTGACCTGACCCGCGCCGCCTACCACCTGGGTAACCGCCATGTGCCCATTGAGCTGCAGCCCGACCATCTGAAGATCGAACCCGACCATGTGCTGGCCGACATGCTGCGCGCCATGCACATGACGGTGGTGGCCGTGTCTGAGCCCTTTGAGCCCGAGAGCGGCGCTTATGGCGACCACAGCGGCCATGCGCACAGTGGTCATTCGCACGGAAGCCAGGGCCACAGCCACGATCACGCACCCGTCGCAGCCAAGCGCATCGCCATACCGATCCACTCGGCCCCTGCCGCGCCCCATGTGCACGGACCCAACTGCAACCATGCGCACTGACACCGCGCCCTCGGGTTTGCTGCAACTGATCTGGCTCGCATCGCCTGCGCTGCCAATCGGCGGCTTCTCGTATTCCGAAGGCCTGGAAGCTGCCATCGAGCAAGGCCTGGTAGATGACGAAGCCAGCGCCACCGACTGGGTGGTGGACCAACTGCACCTGACGCAGTCGCGCGGCGACATGGCGGTGTTGGCGCAAGCCATCCCCGCCTGGCAGCGCGGCGACACCGTACGCCTGCAAGAGCTCAACGATTGGGTCATGGCCACCCGCGAAACCGCCGAGATGCGCTTGCAAACCGAGCAGATGGGCCGATCCCTGCTCGACTGGCTGCGCAACCTGCAGCAAGCCAGCGACGATCAACTTCACGTGTGTGCCCAATTGCCAACAACCTACCCTTTGGCCATGGCACTGGCCTTGTCCTTGGCACAAGCGCCCCTCGACCAAGCGCTGCAAGCCTGCGCCTTTGGCTGGGCCGAAAACATGACCCAGGCCGCCCTCAAGGCCGTGCCGCTGGGCCAAAGTGCTGGCCAGCGCATGTTGGCGCGGCTGGCCCGCGAAATACCTCTGGCCGTGAAAACGGCCATGCAAACCCAGGACGAAGACCGGCAAGCCTTCAACCCCATGCTGGCCATCCTGTCGGCACGTCACGAAACCCAATACTCCCGAATTTTCCGATCATGAGCTCTGCACTGCACCACATCCCGAATCGCACCAAAAAACTACCGCCCCTGCGCGTGGGCATTGGCGGGCCTGTGGGCTCCGGCAAAACCACGCTGCTCGAGATGCTCTGCAAAAACATGCGCGAGCGTTGGGACCTCATCGCCATCACCAACGACATTTACACCAAGGAAGACCAGCGCTTGCTCACCGTGAGTGGCGCGCTGCCCGCCGAGCGCATCATGGGCGTGGAAACGGGCGGCTGCCCGCACACGGCCATCCGCGAAGACGCGTCCATCAACCTCGAAGCGATCGACCGCATGCTGGAGAAGTTCCCGAACGCCGACGTGGTCTTCATCGAAAGCGGCGGCGACAACCTGGCCGCCACCTTCAGCCCCGAACTGTCTGACCTCACGATCTATGTGATCGATGTGGCCGCAGGCGAAAAAATCCCCCGCAAGGGCGGCCCCGGCATCACCAAGAGCGACCTGTTCGTCATCAACAAGACCGACCTGGCGCCGCACGTGGGCGCTGACCTGGAAGTGATGCGCGCCGACACCGACCGCATGCGCCCCAACCGCGAGACACGCCCCTGGGTGATGACCAACCTCAAAACGCTGGATGGCCTGGCCGAAGTGGTCACCTTCATCGAAAAGCGGGGCATGCTCCACAGCGCCTGAAAAAGCGCCCGAGGATGCCGCTACAATATTGCCATCGACGGGAAGAGTGGCAGAGTGGTCGATTGCAACGGTCTTGAAAACCGTCGACTCGCAAGGGTCCGTGAGTTCGAATCTCACCTCTTCCGCCAGCCCCCCAATCAAATTAAGCGCTTAGGCGCTTTTTTTGTCTCAACTATCAAATCGACTTTCAACTGAGCTTAGGCCACCCGCCACGATTAAGACCCTGATTCGTCCAAATCATCCACGCCATCGTGATCGGACACACTATCCGCGTTGGGCTTGGCTCATTAGGAAATTCAAAAAATGCTTGGCCTCCCTTAGGTAGGGCAAAGGAATGGAACATAGTCATAGGTTGGATCGCGAAAGATCTGAAATTTTTTAAAGTTATTTAGCGATTAGATCACTGAGCCTTGATGTTCATGTCGTAGGTCAAATTGTCTTTTCGACACAAACACCGTTACCACCAATTGCAGCAACCATCTTCTCAAATTAAGAAGCCTTCTCGGTTTCCGGGATGGTTCAGCTGGACTAGGTACATCAACAGCGACAAATGATATATTACGAATTAATAGTTATTTTTTGGAGGATAGTATGGGAATTGCTTCGCTATCAAAAAATCCGTATGCACTTACAGGAAATTCGATCATCGATGCCACGACTAATGGTTACAAGTGGTACTTCCCAGCAGGTGCAAGCCAAGTCTTAAACTGGTCCGTCTCTTCTTCGGCATGGAGCCATCCTTCACTTCAAACATCAGCGATTCAAAAAAATTTTACACAAGCATTTGCAAATATTGCTGAATTCATTGATGTGACGTTCAATTTTTTGGGCTACGTCGATGGAAGTGGCAACAAGTATGGGTATGAGAATGCTCGACTTCAGGGCTCCGATATGAACATCACGTTCGCATACGAAGGTCTGACGTCTTCCGGATTTTTACTATCTGATAAAAAATTCACGTCAGCTAGCGCAACAGCTTTTTGCTACTTTCCCGATGCAGACTTAGACACTCTAGAATATTTTGGAGCACCTGGTGATACATGGTTAAATTACAATAATCCTTTTATAAGTAGTCGTAATTTTAACGTTGGCACAAATGGGTTCCAACTTTTATCGCATGAGATATTGCACGGATTAGGACTTAAACATCCACACGATAGCGGGGGTACAGGAAGACCAACTTATACACAGCTAGGTATTCAATTTGCGGACAGGCAGTGGGTATCTATTATGTCCTATGACTTGACCAAAAATGGTGGAGATTCAGCGTATCAAGGATCACAACCTATTGGCCCAATGATCTATGACGCAATTGCCTTGCAGTTTTTATACGGCGAGTCAAAATTCAACTCTGGCAATACTACCTATGACATTAATCAATACCTTGGGAACTACTACAACTGCCAATGGGACGCTTCAGGTACGGATACATTGAATGGTGCGAATTTAACTTATGGCGTTGTGGTTGATTTGGGTTACGAAAAAGAGTCCAACGGTTCGAAAATACATAACGTAGGATTTATTACAACCTGGCTTGATAGCTTAAATCTCTCCGATAATGGAACTAACCCTGAAAAGTGGACGTGGCTTTGGGGTGAGTATGAGAATATCATCGGTTCCAACTTTAATGATATTTTTAATGGCAATGATTTTAATAACGATATCAATGGTGGTAGTGGTGATGACTATATGAGTGGTCGTGAAGGCGATGATCGTTTTGATTGGGACTCTTCTCAGCGTGGTGGAGCAGATACCATGGTCGGTGGTCTCGGAAATGATATATACGTTCTGGATTCAGTTTATGATAATATAATCGAATTGGGAGGCGAAGGAGTTGACACCGTATATGTAGGCTTCAACTACTCTATAACCAATACATTCCTTGAAAATATCAGAACTTTCAGCGATCAGACGACGCCTTTGGTCTTTACTGGGAACTCCTGGAACAACATCATCGTTAGTGGTGATGGTGCAGATACGATTTACGGAAACGAGGGAGATGACACACTTACCGGAGGCAATGGAAGCGACTTCATCAATGGTGGCGTTGGAACGGATACCGCCAGCTGGACTAGGAAAGCTGTCAACTTTCAATTGATCAAAGTTGCAGGTGGTTGGCAGGTTAAGGACAAAACTGGCACTGAAGGCACTGATACAGTGTCCAATGTCGAACGTCTGCAGTTTGCCGACAAAAATGTCATCATCGACTCCAATGCACACGTCAGCTACGCCAATCTGCCCGTAGGCCTGTACCAGTTCTTCATCACCGCCTTCAATGCAGCACCGGGTGTGACCTACATGGACCAGCTGGCCGCAGCTTATGGGGCGGGCATGTCGGTTAAGCAGATCGTGGATGTTTTCACCACCAAGTCGCAGTTCACAGATATGTACCCCACCGGCATGAGCAACGCTCAACTGGCTCAGGCGTTGGTGAACAACATTGTCAAAACCAGTGCAAGTGACGCCACCAAGCAGCAAGCAGTCAAGGACATCACGGACGCGATGTCGAACGCCAAATGGACGGTGGGGCAAGTGATTTACCAGGTGTTTGGCAACTTGACCAATTTTGCGTACACCGACCCGACCTGGGGCAACACGGCTAAACAGTTTGCCAACGAGATTGCGGTGGCCAAGACCTACACCGACACGCTGAGCCAAAGCACGACCGATCTGGCGACGCTCAGGAGCGTGATGGCGCCTGTGTCGCACTTGACGGATGTATCAACGCCAGAGCTGCAGATTACGCTGATTGGGCAGGCGTTGATGGGTTGATGGGTTGATGGGTTGATGGGTTGATGGATTGATGGGTTGATGGGTTGTTGATAATTGAAGGAACTTCAAGAATCCCTAGCCACTTGAACATATCCGTGACCAATGACCTTTATCAATGACTTGCTTAACCGCATCAGACTTGAACTCGGAGGTGACGGGTTCTAAAGTTTAGTGCAACACCCTGCCCTCAATAGATGAGGGTAGAGTGCGAGGGCTATGCAAGAGCAATACATCTTGGATGTGCGTTTTTTTCTTTCAAGCTGCAACACGCTCAACACACCAGCATCACCTCCACCAACTCCTGCACAGCCAAAGCTTCTTCTGCCGTGGCGAGTTTGTGAGGTTGGCCCTTCAGCCACAAGTCCGCCTCCGTCAATTGACGCTGCAACGCGCTGGTGCGGGGGTCTTCGGTGGACCAGTCCAGAGCCTCTTGCCATGGCCCGCCATCGGATCGCCACAGCTGGTAAAACTCGCGGAACTGGTGGTTCATGCGGCTGCCGCGCACGGTGACTTCCTGGCGGTCTGGCTGCTGGCCTCCGGTCGTGGCCATGACCGTCACGGGCCTTCCGTCTGCCGTGGTGAGTCGCGCCAGCATGTCCAGCTCGCAAAGCGTCGGGTCTTGCGGGTAACGGGGCGATGCGTGCTGCAAAGTCAGCGGCCCCAGAAAGCGACCCGCCAAAAACAAGAAATGCGAAATCACCTCTCGGGTGTAGCCCCCTTCGTGGCGCAGCCGCAGCCAGTCGGCGTCTTTTTGCCAGGCGCGGGGCCAGGCGGGGTAGTTGACAACGATGTCGATGCCCAGCAGCTCGCCCGTCTCATCCGTGTCGATGGCGCGTTGCAGCTCTGCAAAGCCGCGTGAGGCGGCCTGGGTGAAGTTGACCACGCCGGGCAAGCGGGCCTGACTGAGTTGCGCGAGCAGATCGCGGCTTTGCGCGTTGTCCGTGCCCAAGGGCTTTTCCATGAAGACGCCCTGCCCGGCTGCAGCGGCCTGCAAGGCGTAGGCTTTTCGGGGGCCAGGCGGGCAAGACAGGTACACCACGTCCGCTCCGGCCATGGCCGCCTGCGCACTCTCGGCCACGGGGGCTGCGGGCAGAGTCTGCCGCGTCTTGGCCACCGAGTCAGTCGATGGATCCCACACGCCGCTGACCTCAAAAGCAGGGTGTTGCAAGGCGTTTTCCAACATGCGTCGACCCATGATGCCCAGCCCGATGATCGCCATTCGATGTGTCATGTGTGTCTCCTTTGCGTTGAGCTTAACCATTCACCCCACACCATGCCCCTAAATGTCTTGCAAAACCCGACAACCAACCGCCAATTTCTATAAAATTATCAGCATGACTGATTCCAATAGTTCTCCGCTGGCCAGTGCGTACCTCCGGTTTTTGCAACTGGCGCGTGCCGTGCAGGAGCTGCCCGATGGTTCCGGCATGGACGCCAACGAAACGGCCTTGCTGGAGGCCGTGGTTCTGCGCTGGCACGAAGGGCAAGCCATGACGGTCCGCGAAGCCATCAGCCTGGAGCACCTGGGCTCACCCGCCACGCTGCACAAGCGCATCACGCGCCTGCGTGAGAAGGAAATGCTGACCACCTTCAACCAGGAAGGCGACCGCCGCGCCAAGTTCCTGGTGCCGACTGAACGCACTTTGGCGCACTTCAGCCAGCTGGGCCGTTCGATCCAACAAGTTCAGCTTCAAGCCGGCACATGAACCGACGGATTCGGCAAGGCTTGGAGATGACCGCCATGGTCGCCATCAGTGCCTTGCTGTATGTGGAGTTTTTCAGACTCAACGAACTGATGTTTGCGCGCCTGGAGCACATCCAGGGCGTGAACTGGGTGTTTCTGCCTGCGGGTTTCCGCGTCTTGCTGGTTCTGTGCATGGGCCTGCCCGGCGCTGCAGGCATTTTGATGGGCAATTGCTGGCTCGACCGGGACAATTTCAGCGCAGACACTTTGTACTTGCTGCTGGCCACGGGGGTGGTGTCTGGTTTCACCCCTTGGTGCGTCAAGTGGGTGATGGAAAAAAAGCGCCTTTTGACACAGCAGTTGCAGAAACTGAGCGCGCGATGCCTGCTCCAATTTGTGCTGGCCTATGCTGCAGCCAATGCGCTGGGTCACCAGCTCGTGTGGTGGGCGCTCGATCGCCCGGGCACCAACCCCTGGGTCGATGTCTGGCCCATGTTCGTGGGCGATGCCATTGGCGCACTCATGATCCTGTACACCTTGAAACTGATGCTGCCCGCGCTGCTGGTGTGGGCGACACGCTTCAGGTCGAAGCCCCGGGCAAAAACAAGGCCTGCAGGTCGCTGAGGAAATCAAAGCCCCTGGCCGTGGGCCAGACGCGCGAAAAATCACGCTCGATCAAACCCAGTCGCTCACCCTCTTGCAAGCCTTGTTGCAGGCTGGTCATGGCCAGCCCCGTGCGCTCCATGTAGTCCGCGAGCGCGAAGCCTTCTTTCAGCCGGAGGGCGTTGAGCATGAATTCAAACGGCAGATCTTGCCGTGCAATCTCGTGGTGCTGCGTGACCGGCTCGCCCTGAGTGGCCTGCGTCATGTAAAGCTGGGGCTCGCGGTAACGCACCTGGCGCACGATCCGGTGGGCAAAACTCAGTTTGCTGTGTGCGCCTGCGCCGATACCCAGGTAATCCCCAAACTGCCAGTAATTCAGGTTGTGCGCGCAAGCGTGGCCCGGTTTGGCATAGGCCGAGACCTCGTAACGTCCCAGACCCGCTTGGGCCGTGCGCTCGGTGATGCGGTCCATCATCGCGTAGGCGTCATCGTCTTCGGGCAGCACAGGCGGGTGCTTGGCAAACAGGGTGTTGGGCTCGATGGTGAGGTGGTAGATCGACAGGTGCGGTGGTGCAAAGCCCAGGGCCGTATTCACATCGTCGGTGAGCTGCGCCAGCGTCTGCCCGGGCAGCGCGTACATCAGGTCCAGATTGAAGGTGTCGAACACCTGCGCCGCCTCGTTGAGCGCAGCCAGGGCCTGCGATCGGTCATGCACACGGCCCAAGGCCTTGAGGTGGTCGTCGTTGAAGCTTTGCACCCCCACCGACAGGCGGGTGATGCCCGCTTGTCGGAACGCCTTGAAGCGGTCTTTTTCAAAAGTGCCGGGGTTGGCTTCGAGCGTGATTTCGCAGGTGCCCGACAGGCGCAGCCGCGCACGCAGGCCAGCGATGAGTCGGTCAATCGCCTCGGGCGAAAACAGACTGGGCGTGCCGCCACCCAAAAAGATGGTGTGGACCGTGCGGCCCCAGATCAGAGGCAAACTCGCTTCCAGATCAGCGAACAAGGCGTCGATGTAGGCGTCCTGCACGGACGCAGCGTCATCGCCCGAGCGGAACTCATGCGAATTGAAGTCGCAGTAGGGGCACTTTTTGAGGCACCAGGGCAGATGCACATACAGCGACAGAGGCGGCAGTGCTGGCAACTGCAGCAAGCCTGGGCGCATGGCATGCACCGGATCGAGCGGGTGGCTCACGGGCTCAGTCCCCCATCCAGCGTTCACGCATCAGCATCAGCATTTGTTGGGTGGCGCGGCCGCGGTGGCTGTTGGCGTTTTTGACCTCGATCGGCAGCTCGGCAAAGGTCTTGCCGAATTCGGGAATGAACATGATGGGGTCAAAGCCAAAACCGTTGCTGCCCCGGCGCTCGGTGGCGATCTCGCCCACCACGCGGCCCACGGCAATCAGTGGCTCCGGGTCATCGGCACTGCGCACCGCCACCAAGGTGCTGACCATGGCGGCTCGGCGGTTGGTGATGCCTTGCATTTGCTCGAGCAGCGCCGTCACGTTGTTGTCATCGCCTTTTTCATAGCCAAAACGGGTGGCGTAATACGCCGTGTCCACACCCGGTTGCCCGCCAAAAGCGTCCACACACAGACCCGCGTCATCGGCCAGCGCGGGCAGACCCGACAGGCGCGAGGCGTGGCGCGCTTTGGTCAGCGCGTTCTCAACAAAGGTGCGGTAGGGCTCTTCGGCCTCGGGAATGTTCAGGTCAGCCTGACGCACCAGCTCGACCTGCAGCGGGGCCAGCATGGCCTGCAGCTCGACCAGCTTGCCCTGGTTGTTGGACGCCAGAACGATCTTCATGCCGACAACGCCTGCTTTTGCAGCTGGACCAATTGGCCGATGCCTTGCTCGGCCAGTTGCAGCATGCTGTTCATCTCGGCGCGGGTGAAAGCCACGCCTTCGGCCGTGCCCTGCACTTCCACAAAATTACCCGCCCCCGTCATCACCACGTTCATGTCGGTGTCGCAGGCCGAGTCTTCGGGGTAGTCCAGGTCCAGCAGCGCGGTGCCGTCCTTGAGGCCCACCGAAATCGCGGCCACATGGTCAATGATCGGCGTGGCTTGCAGCTTGCCGGTCGCGATCAGCCAGTTCACCGCGTCTTGTGCGGCCACAAACGCCCCGGTGATGCTGGCCGTGCGGGTGCCGCCATCGGCCTGCAGCACATCGCAGTCCAGGTGGATGGTGCGTTCGCCCAGTTTTTTCAGGTCAAACACGGCGCGCATAGAGCGGCCAATCAGGCGCTGAATCTCTTGCGTGCGGCCGCTTTGCTTGCCGCGTGCGGCTTCGCGGTCGCCTCGGGTGTGGGTCGCGCGGGGCAGCATGCCGTACTCGGCCGTGACCCAGCCTTCGCCACTGCCTTTTTTGTGGCCGGGCACCTTTTCTTCGACCGAAGCGGTACAGAGCACGCGGGTGTTGCCAAACTCGATCAGGACCGAGCCTTCGGCGTGGATGGTGTAACCCCGGGTGATGCGCACGGTGCGCAAGGCATCGGCAGCGCGGCCGGTTCGGACATAGGCGGAAGAGGTCATGTGAGGGTTCTCAGGGTGTGGGGTTCGGCGCCCGCCCGGCGAGGCTTGGCGAGTTTGCGATAATGGCTTGTTTCATGCCGCCCATTCAGCGCGGCACATGGGGGCCAAGCCTTGAATTCACGGGTCGGCCCGAAGGAACTTGATCAATGCCAGTTTACAGTATGACCGGGTACGCCAGCGTGCAGAAAACACTGCAGCAGGCCGAGGGCGAGAATGCCACCAGCCCCCACCAGCACACCCGTCTGGGCCTGGAGATTCGCTCGGTCAACAGCCGCTTTCTGGACCTGGGTTTCCGCCTGCCCGAAGAGCTGCGCCAGCTCGAACCGGCCCTGCGCGAGCTGGTCACCAAACACCTGCGCCGGGGCAAGGTTGAAGTGCGCGCCAGCCTTGAAGCCGGTGAAGGCGCGGCTCTGCCCTCCCCCAGCCCGCAAGCCCTGCAACGCCTGGCCGCCTTGCAGGACAAGATTCAGGATTGGCTGCCCAAGGCGCGCGACCTGAGCGTGGCCGATGTGCTGCGCCTGAACCAGGGCAGCAGCAGTACCCAACCCGTGGACGATGCCGCCTGGACTGCGCTGGCGCTTGAAGCAATTGACGCCTTGCGCGAAGCCCGTGCCCGCGAAGGCGCCCGCCTGACCGAGATGCTGCAAGGCCACATTGGGCAGCTGCTTGCACTGGCCGAGCAAGCCGTACCCTTGGTGCCGCAATTGGTCGAGCAGCAGCGCCTGCGTTTTCTGGAGCGCTGGAAGGACGCCATGGCCCTGGCCGATGGCAACCACTTGCCCGAAACAGCCCAAGACCGGGCCCTGACCGAAGCCACAGCCTTTGCCATCCGCATCGATGTGGCCGAAGAACTGACCCGCCTGCGCGCCCACCTGGACGAGATCAGCCGACTGCTGGACAAGGGCGGCGACATCGGCAAGCGCCTGGACTTCCTGATTCAAGAGTTGCACCGCGAGGCCAACACCCTGGGCTCCAAATCTGCCGTGCTGGAGATGACCCGCATCTCGGTGGACATGAAAGTGCTGATCGAGCAAATGCGCGAGCAGGTCCAGAACATCGAATAAACACAGAAAAAACCATGGACTACCCAGGCAATCTTTTCGTCGTCGCCGCCCCCAGCGGGGCTGGCAAATCGAGCCTCGTCAAGGCGCTGATGGAGCTGGACTCGGGCGTGCACCCATCCGTCTCGCACACCACCCGCGCACCCCGTGGCCAGGAAAAACACGGGCGCGAGTACTTTTTTGTCTCCCCCCAGGAGTTCGACAGCATGGTGCTGGCCGACGCCTTTGTCGAGTGGGCCCATGTGCATGGCCAGCGCTACGGCACCTCCAAGAAAATGATCGAGGACCGCATGGCCCAGGGCTCCGATGTGGTGCTCGAAATCGACTACCAGGGCGCCATCCAGATCAAACGCATGTATGCCAATGCGGTGCTGATCTTCATCCTGCCGCCCAGCTGGGAAGAGTTGCGCTCGCGCCTGGAGCGCCGTGGCGAGGATGCCCCCGACATCATCGAGTTGCGTCTGAAAAACGCCGCCGAGGAACTGGCCCAGGCCAAGGAATTCGACTTCGTTATAATCAACGAAGTCTTTGAACGGGCCTTGTTTGACCTCAAAGCTGTGGTGCATGCCCAGCGGCTCAAATACACCGCTCAGCGCCGCGCCCGGGCTGACACTTTCAGAGCCCTCAAAATCGACTGAATCCTAAGGAAATCATCATGGCCCGCATCACGGTTGAAGACTGCCTGCAACAAATCCCTAACCGCTTCCAGCTCGTGTTGGCTGCCACTTACCGCGCCCGCATGCTGAGCCAGGGTCACACCCCCCGCATCGAAAGCAAGAACAAGCCTGGCGTGACCGCCCTGCGCGAAATCGCGGCCGGCAAAGTCGGCATCGAAATGCTCAAACGCGTGGTCTGACACCATATCCCGCTGATCCGGCAATCACCGGATCCATTCAAGGCCCCAGCGATGGGGCTTTGTCACGTCTGGGCCCTTTGTCACCCTCTGCTTGCGTTACATTGATGCCATGAGCGCTGCCACCCCTGTCACAACGAAACTTGGCACAAGCCCCACTCCGGGCCAAGGGCAAGCTGCGGCCAATGCGGCCGCAGCCAGTTTTGCCGCGTTGACAGACCGCCTCGAATACATGAGCGCGCCAGACATCGACATGGTGCGCAAGGCCTACCGCTTTGCCGACGACGCCCATCTGGGCCAGATGCGCAAAAACGGCGAGCCCTACATCACCCACCCCATCGCAGTCGCAGCCCTGTGCACCGAATGGAAGCTGGACGCGCAGGCCCTGTGCGCCGCACTCATGCACGACTGCATGGAAGACTGCGGCGTCACCAAGATCGAGCTGATCGAAAAATTCGGCGCTCCAGTGGCTGAACTGGTGGACGGCCTGACCAAGCTGGACAAGCTGGAATTCAACACCCGCGAAGAAAATCAAGCCGAGTCTTTCCGCAAGATGCTGCTGGCCATGGCACGCGATGTGCGCGTGATCCTGATCAAACTGGCCGACCGCACCCACAACATGCGCACCATGGGCGACATGCCGCGCAGCAAGTGGGAGCGCATCTCCTCCGAAACTCTGGAGATTTACGCCCCGATCGCCCACCGCCTGGGCCTGAACCAGATTTACCGCGAACTGCAGGACCTGTCGTTCCGGCATCTGATGCCGTGGCGCTACGCGGTGCTGACCAAAGCCGTGTCCCGCGCGCGCAACCGCCGCCGTGACCTGATCCAGAAAGTCCAGTCCGAGCTGGAAACCGTGTTTGCGCAAGCGGGCATGCAAGTGCGCATCAGTGGCCGCGAAAAAACCCTGTACTCCATTTACCGCAAGATGGCCGACAAACACCTGAGCTTTGCCCAGGTGACCGACATCTACGGTTTTCGGGTCATCGTGCCCGAGGTGCTGGACTGCTACACGGCCCTTGGCTTGCTGCACCAGCTCTACAAACCCGTGCCTGGCAAGTTCAAGGACCACATCGCCATTGGCAAGGTCAACGGCTACCAGTCGCTGCACACCACGTTGGTGGGCCCCTCGGGTGTGAACGTCGAATTCCAGATGCGCACCGAGGCCATGCACCTGGTGGCCGAGTCTGGTGTGGCCGCGCACTGGCTGTACAAAACCAACAAATCGGTCAATGCCCAGTCCGAGCGGCTGGGCACCCAGTGGCTGCAGTCGCTGCTGGACATCCAGAGCGAAACGCGCGACGCAGCAGAGTTTTGGGACCACGTCAAAGTCGACCTGTTCCCCGATGCCGTGTACGTGTTCACCCCCAAGAGCCAGATCATGGCCCTGCCCCGTGGTGCCACGGTGGTGGACTTTGCCTATGCCATCCACAGCCGCGTGGGCGACCACGCCATGGCGGCCAAGATCAACGGCGACCAGGTGCCTTTGCGCACCGAGCTGAAAAACGGCGATGTGGTCGAAATCATCACGGCCCCGGTGTCGGCTCCGAACCCGGCATGGCTGGGGTTTGTGCGCACGGGCCGCGCCCGCTCCAAGATCCGCCACCACCTCAAGACCATGGCACAGACCGAGTCCACCCAGCTCGGCGAAAAGCTGCTCAGTCAGGCCCTGCGCGCCGAAGGCATCGACAAGCTGCCCGGCAACGAGCCTGCGCTGCAGCCGCTGTGGGACAAATTGCTGCGCTTCACTGGCAACCGCCACCAGCAAGACCTGCTGATGGACATCGGGCTGGGCAAGCGCATTGCCAGCATTGTGGCCAAACGCCTGGTCGTGCTGCTGGGCGAACAAGGCCAGAAACCCGACGCCCTGCTGATGACCCGCGAGCGCTTCACGGCGCACGAAACCGTGTCACAAGGCGCCATCACACTCGACGGCAGCGAGAACGCATCGGTCACTTATGCCCGGTGCTGTCACCCGATTCCTGGCGACGAGATCGTGGGCTATCTGGGTCGGGGTGAAGGCCTGGCCGTGCACCGCAGCCAATGCGCCAACGCCCGCAAGCTGCAGCAAAAAGACAGCGAGCGGTTCATCGGTGTGGAGTGGTCGGACGAAATCGTCCGCAACTTCGAAACCGCCATCGAGGTCAGCGTGGTCAACGGCAAAGGGGTTCTGGCCCGGGTGGCCGGGGCCATGGCGGCGGCCGAAGCCGACATTGTCCACGTCGACATGGGCCAGGAAACCGCCCAGGACACGGCCGAGCTGCGCTTCATGATTTCGGTGCGCGACCAGCAGCATCTGGACGGCGTCCTGCGTCAACTCAAGCGCACACCGTCCGTCATCAAAGCCGAGCGGCAAACCCTGCGCAACTGAAGCCTCAAGCTGGGGCGGGGTACTGAACGTCCAGCACCTCGATGTCCAGCACCCCGGTGGGGGTCACGAGCTTGAGCTCATCACCCACGCGTGACTTGAGCAAGGTGCGCGCAATGGGTGACACCCAACTCACCTGGCCTTGCAGGCTGTCGGCCTCGTCGATGCCCATGATGGTGATGGTGCGCTCCACGCCATCGGCTTCGGCATAGGTGACCGTGGCACCAAAAAAGACCTGGTCGTTGCCGTGGTGCAAGGACGGATCGGTGACTTCGGCGATTTCAAGGCGCTTGGTCAGGAAACGGATGCGGCGGTCGATCTCGCGCAAGCGCTTTTTGCCATACAGGTAGTCGCCATTTTCCGAGCGGTCGCCATTGCTGGCCGCCCAGTGCACCACCTCCACCACCTTGGGACGCTCGTTGTCGATCAGGTCGAACAACTCCGCACGCAGCCGGGCATAACCCGCAGGGGTCATGTAGTTGCGTGTGCCCGACGGCAGCGCGGGCAGGCCAATCTCATCGTCGTCATCTGAATCGGTTTCTTTGGTGAACGCTTTGCTCATGCCGTGATGATGCCGCAGTTTGGAGGCTCCGATGGAGGTCTTATGATGATTTCCACAGAACTGGAGTGCCATGACTTCCACCATCCCAACCGCCTCAAAACCCTCCTGATCGCTGCCACGTTCTGGGTCAGCAGCTTGGCGCAAGCGCAAACGCACCCCACACAGGCCACAGAAGGCGATCCAAGCAGCGCTGCGCCGTGGCAATTCAAACTCACGGCGTCCAACTACGACACCCATGGCCAAATTTCGGCACAAGACATCAACCTGCGTGGCATGCGCGAAGACACCACCTGGTGGCTGGCGCACTACCGGCGGGCCTCGGAGTTCGAGCAGTCAAGGGCTGGCTGGGAACAAAACTGGGGCTTTGGCTGGGGACAACTGACCTCCTCACTGCAAGTGGCCTCACACGGCTTTGCAGGCGGCGCACTGAGCGCCCGGCTCGGTGACGAAGCGCTGTACGGACTGATTGGCTGGGGCCGAACCAACCTCAGGGACTACTACAACCTGAACTTCGACCCCAACGATGCCGTCACCCTGGGCGTGGGCGGGAAGCTGCAAGGCAGCGCCAATTACACCTTGTTCACTGTCAAAGACGACCGCTTGCACACGGGTCAACAAATCAGCCATGCTGTGCTGCGTCTGCCGCTCCAGGCATCTACCCGTTTGACTCTGGACTATGCCTACAAACGCGGACGCAGCTCCGCGCAGGACCCACTGCTGCACGGCAATGCGTTGGCCATCGGGCTCGATCACCACGATGTGTTTTTGCGTGTGACGGCCGACAACAAGGTCAACTTCAGCAACTACAACCAAACCCGTGTGGCGGTGGGTCTGCGGTTTTGAGACGGCCCGGCAAGGGCCTGCAGAAAGCGGATCACCAAATGAAAACGGGTCAATCTTTTCAGATTGACCCGTCCATAATGGTGCGGCTGGCAGGAATCGAACCCACGACCCCTTGGTTCGTAGCCAAGTACTCTATCCAGCTGAGCTACAGCCGCGCAATACATGTATTCTAGCACAGGATTTTGCGGCTACAGCCCGCCCCCTCAAATTCATTCTCTTGGGCGAGTGGCCTCACCCCATGGGGTGATCTTGATGATCCACACTGTGCTCAGGCCATACACCGCCATGCCCGCACCCACCAGCGCAAAAATCATCCAGGCAGGCGACTGCCAGTAAGACAGCAACGCACCGCCCAAGGCCACCACCAGCAAACGCAGCGTGCCCGCTATGACCGGACCAATGGCCTTGCCTGCCCCCAGCGACGAGAAATACAAAGACAAACCCAGGCCAAACAAACCATAAAAAGGCCCCGCCCACATCAGGTAGCTGGCGGCAGATGCGAGCACCGACGGGTCCTGGGTATAGAGGGAAGACCAGACATCGGGCGCCAGGGTCACGATCAAACCCAACGATTCCAGCACGGCAGTGGCCACGGCTGCCGCTGTCCATGCGGCCTTGCGCGCACGGGCAATTTGTCCTGCGCCGATGGCCATGCCCACCAGCGGCACCGAAGCCACCCCCACGGCAAAAGCGATGGGGACCAGCAAAAACTCCAGGCGCGTGCCAATGCCATAGCCCGCCAGCGCTTGCGTGCCCAAAGTGGCCACCAAGCGGGTCAAAATCAAAATCGTCAGCACCGTCTGGAGCGGTGAAATGCAAGCCACGGCCCCCACGCGCAAGATGTCGATCAGGTGCTTGCGGTCCAGCGTGGTGCGGCGCACCTGTAACTGAATCTTGGCGCGCCCCGAAGACAGGTAGCTCCACAGAAACAAGGCCCCGCACAGATTGGCCAGCACACCGCCTGCGGCCACGCCGCGCATGCCCCACTGTGGCAACGGCCCCCAGCCCAGACCCAGAGCGCCCCCCATCAACACTTGCGCCAATGCCACGGCAAACAACGTGACCGAAGGCACTTTCATGTTGCCGCTGCCTCGAATGACCGAAGACAAGGTGTTCACAATCCACACAAAGACCGAGCCGACAAAGGCCACCTCGCCATAGGCCACGGCCTGCGCCAGTGCCTCACCCTTGCCGCCCAGGATCGCCATGAATGTCGGCCCCAGCAACTCCATCAAAACCATGTAAAACAGGCCCAGCGTGATGCCAATCCACAAGGCATGCACCGCCAGCACATTGGCCCGCCCGACATCGCCCGCCCCCAGCGCACGGCTCACAGCAGACGACACCCCTCCGCCCATGGCCCCAGCCGACATCATGTTCTGCAACATCACAAAGGGGAACACCAGCGCCATGCCCGCCAAAGCGGGAGCGCCGAATTGCCCAACATAGCTGGTCTCCGCGATCGCTGCCAACGCCGTGGCCAGCATGGCCACCATGTTAGGCAAGGAAAACCGCAACAAGATGGGCAGGATCGGCCCGGTCAACAAAGGGTTGGCTGCTGGTGAATTCGTGGGGTTTCCGTTCTGGGGTGGGTTGAATTCACTCACCGCTCGCCTCATCGGCCAGGGGTTCGAGCAAAGCCATGGAACTGTCAATCAAATCGTGCAGCTGAGCCACCTTGTCGGTGCCCAGCATGCGCTGAATGTCGTCTTGCGCCACACGCCAGCGGCGCTGTGCTTCGGCGCGCTTGAGACGCCCCGCTTCAGTCAGGCTCACCAAACGGCTTCTCGCGTCATTGCCCGCTGACACGACCACCCACTGCGCATCCACCAAAGGCTTGAGGTTGCGTGAAAGCGTGGATGTGCCCATCTTGATGTGGCTCGCCAACTCGGTTTGCCCGATGGGTCCCAACTTGGCGATGTAGGAAAGCAAGGAGTACTGGGTCGTCTTGAGACCCACCTTGGCCAACTGCACGTCATAGTGCTGCGTCACGCGCCGCATGAACTGCCGCAACTTGAGGTTGGTGCAACCCAGGGGACTGGCCGAGGGACTGAAGGTTTCCGTCATGACTTGATTGTATCTACAATTGTTGCATATGCAATTAAAGGAGATTTCATGACCACCACCCACATCACTGCAGACGCCACCGATTGGACCCACCAGCAAATGCAGGCGCGTCAGTACATGCACAGCCACGGCGGACAGCCGGGCATCGCCACCATGGCGCAACTGGCTGGAAAAAGCGGACGCGAAATTCTGGAAGGCATGATGGATGGCAGCCTGCCTCACCCGCACATGAACGAATCATTGGGCCTGGACCTGCTGGAAGTGGGCGATGGCATGGCGGTGTTTCAGGGTGTGCCTGATTTGCGTTATTTCAACCCCATGGGTACGCTGCACGGCGGCTGGTACTCGACGCTTCTTGACTCGGCGCTGGGTTGCGCCGTGCAATCCAAGTTGCCCGTGGGCCGTGCATACACGACGGCCGAATTGAGCATCAACATCGTGCGCCCTGCCACACAAAAGACGGGCCCACTGCGTGCCACCGCCAACGTGATTCACATGGGCAAGCAAATGGCCACTGCCGAAGCCAAGATCCTCGACGAACAAGGCCGCTTGTATGCCCACGCCACGACCACCTGCTTTGTGTTTGATGTGAGCTGAGCCTCACCCCTGCACCCGGTGTGTCAAGTACCGCACCGACACGCAAAGACCAGGCGTGCGTCAATGGGTTCTCTTCATCATCTTCAAGGGAACCCCATGAAAACACGCCGACCACTCCTTGCCGTCTTCCTGTGCCTCGGACTGCTGACACTCACGGCAGTGCAAGCCGAGACGATCAGCAAAACCGAATACAAGGCGGGCAAAACCCGCATCAGCGATACCTACAAGGCAGACAAAGCCGCCTGCAAATCTCATTCAGGCAACGCCAAAGACGTGTGCATCGAAGAAGCCAAGGCCAAAGAAAAAGTGGCACACGCCGAGCTGGAATACAGCTACACGGGCAAAGCCACTGACCGCAACAAAATGCACGTGGTGAAAGCCGAGACCGACTACGCGGTGGCCAAGGAAAAGTGCGACGACCTCGCAGGCAATGCCAAGCACGTGTGCGTGCAAGAAGCCAAAGCCGTTGAGCAAAAAGCCCTGGCCGACGCCAAGATGGGCAAAGAAATCGGCGAAGCCAAAAAAGACGCTGCTGCTGAAAAAATGGACGCCGACTACAAAGTCGCCATGGAAAAGTGCGACGCCCTGGCTGGCGACGCCAAGGCCAGCTGCGTGGCAGCGGCCAAGAGCAAGTTCGGCAAGAAGTAAACCCGGGGGGCATGAGATAACTTTGAGCGACGACCCGGATGTCTGCCTAGATCATCTCGCTTTCGCCTCATGACTACTCCGAAGACTCGAGCGTGCGGGGTACAAATGAAGATCTACAAGAGCCGTCTGCTGACTAAAACCATCCTCAATGGTTCAACTGCCCCCAAGCCTTCTCCAGCCGCTTGATGCTCACCGGCTGCGGGGTTCGGAGTTCCTGCGCGAAGAAGCTCACGCGCAGCTCTTCCAGTAGCCAGCGGAATTCGAGCATGCGGGCGTCCTGGGCGCCTTTGCGTTCGGCCACGAGACGCCAGTAGCGCTGTTCTTGCGGCTTGAGCTCGGTCAGGCGCTGGGCGTCGCGGGCGGGGTCGGCGCGGTACTTGTCCAGGCGCAGGGTGATGGCCTTGAGGTAGCGGGCGTAGTGCTGCAACTGTGGCCACGGGGTGGCGGCCATGAAGTTTTTGGGCATCAGGCGCTGAAGTTGCTGCGTGCAGTCTGCCGTCGCGTCGGGGGCGTTTTTGGTGTCCTTGATCTTGCGGGTGGCCGCGCCAAACTCCAGCAAGATGGTGCCCGCCAGCCGGGCCACTTCGTTGGCAATCAGGGTGAGGCGGCCCCGGCCTTCTTCGATGCGGCGCTTGAACGTCGTCTCGTCGTTGGGCAGCGGGTCCAGCAAAAAGGCGCGGTCGAGCGCCACGTCGATGATCTGGGTTTTCAGCTCGTCGGCGGTGCCCAGTGGCATGTAGGCCACGGCCATTTTTTGCAGATCGGGGATGTTTTTCTCAAGGTACTTGAGCGCGTCTTTGATCTGCAGCGCAAACAAGCGGCGCAGGCCTGCTCGGTTTTTGCTGGCGGCCACTTCGGGCTCGTCAAACACCTCGATGGTCACGGCGTCTTGCATGTCCACCAGCGCCGGGAAGCCGATCAAGGTCTGGCCGCCTTTGCTGATTTCCATCAGCTCGGGCAGTTCGCCGAAGGTCCAGGCTGTGTAGCGCTGATCGGCGGATTGAGCGCTCTGCCTCTGCGAGGAATCAATCGGGGTCAGAGCCCGATTTCCTTCGGACAATCGGGATCCGACCCCATTGGATTTGGAGTCTGCTGGCGAGGCAGCCGCAGGCGCAGAAGTCACCTTCAGCTGCGCCAGCGCCTGGAACGCGCCACGCGCTTTGGCGCCCAGCTCGCCTTTGAGTGCGCCCAGGTTGCGGCCCATGCCCAACTGGCGGCCATGTTCGTCCACCACACACAGGTTCATGAACAGGTGCGGGCTGAG
This sequence comes from Limnohabitans radicicola, assembly GCF_014837235.1. Classification (GTDB taxonomy): domain Bacteria; phylum Pseudomonadota; class Gammaproteobacteria; order Burkholderiales; family Burkholderiaceae_C; genus Limnohabitans_A; species Limnohabitans_A radicicola. The sequence continues at coordinate 301,520 of NZ_JACYFT010000001.1, forward strand.
CATCTCGTGCTTGAAGTCGGTGCGCTTCACGTCCAGGCTGGTTTCGTCGCGCACTTTTTTGAGCAGCACGTCCGTCAAAGAGCCTTGCCCAAACAGTTCAGGCGCCGACAGCTCGGCCGCGATGCGTGTGGCCGATTCGGGCAGCGGCACAAAGCGGCTGCGCGGGCGCTGCGGCAGGCTTTTGAGCAAGGCCTGGATTTTGTCTTTGAGCAAACCGGGCACCAGCCATTCGCAGCGGTCTTCGCTCACCTGGTTCAGCACAAACAAAGGCACCGTCACCGTCACGCCATCGCGGGCATCGCCCGGCTCGTGCAGGTAAGTGGCTTGGCAGTCGGTGCCACCCAGGCGAATGTGTTTGGGGAAGGCCTGCGTGGTGATGCCAGCGGCCTCGTGACGCATCAGCTCTTCGCGGGTCAGCAGCAACAGCCGTGGCTGCTTGGCGCTTTCGGCGCGGTACCAGTTCTCCAGCAAGCGGCCGCTGCACACCTCGGGCGGGATCTGCTGGTCATAAAAAGCGTAGATCAGCTCGTCGTCCACCAGCACGTCTTGCCTGCGCGACTTGTGCTCCAGCTCTTCGACCTTGGCGATCATCTTGTGGTTGGCGGCCAGGAAAGGCAGTTGGGTCTCCCACTGGTCACCCACCAGCGCTTCGCGGATGAAAATTTCGCGGGCGCCGTGCAGGTCCACCCGGCTGTAGGGCGTGCGGCGGCCGTTGTAGACCACCAGGCCGTAAAGCGTGGCGCGCTCCAGCGCCACCACTTCGGCGGTCTTCTTTTCCCAATGCGGGTCGAGCAGTTGCTTCTTGAGCAGATGCGCGCCAACTTGCTCCAGCCACTGTGGCTCAATCGCCGCAATGCCCCGGCCAAACAGGCGCGTGGTCTCGACCAGTTCGGCCACCACGATCCAGCGGCCCGGCTTTTTGGAAAGGTGCGCGCCAGGGTGGCGGTAAAACTTGATGCCCCGAGCGCCGAGGTACACGTCTTCGTCGTCGAGCTTGTAGCCCACATTGCCCAGCAGGCCCGCCAACATGGACAGGTGCAATTGCTCGTAGCTCGCAGGCTGCGTGTTGATGCGCCAGCGGTGCTCGGTCACCACCGTGAGCAGCTGGGTGTGCGTGTCGCGCCACTCGCGCACACGGCGGATGTTGACGAAGTTCTGGCGCAGCAGTTGTTCGTACTGGCGGTTGCTGAGCTTGTGCTCGGTGCCGTGGCCACCTCGGGCGTCATGAATCCACTTCCACAGCTTGAGGTAGCCCGTGAATTCGCTCTTGTCGTCGTCGAACTTGGCGTGCGCCTGGTCGGCCTGGGCTTGCGCGTCCATGGGGCGATCGCGCACGTCCTGCACGCTCAAGGCGCTGGCGATCACCAGCACTTCTTCGAGCGCCTGGCGGTCGCGCGCCTCCAGGATCATGCGGCCCACACGCGGGTCCAGTGGCAGGCGGGCCAGCTCCTGGCCCATGGGCGTGAGTTCGTTGGCGTCATCCACCGCGCCCAGCTCGGCCAGCAGCTGGTAGCCGTCGGTGATGGCACGCTTGGACGGTGCTTCGATGAACGGGAAGTCTTCCACCACGCCCAGGTGCAGGCTCTTCATGCGCAAGATCACGCCCGCCAGAGACGAACGCAAAATCTCCGGATCGGTGAAGCGCGGGCGACCTGCAAAGTCCTTCTCGTCGTAGAGGCGGATGCAGATGCCGTTGGCCACACGGCCGCAGCGGCCCGCCCGCTGGTTGGCTGCCGCCTGGCTGATGGGCTCAACCATCAGCTGTTCGACCTTGCTGCGCAGGCTGTAGCGCTTGACACGGGCCGTGCCCGCATCGATCACATAGCGGATGCCGGGCACCGTGAGCGAGGTTTCGGCCACGTTGGTGGCCAGCACGATGCGGCGGCCGTTGGACGAATCAAACACCCGGTCTTGTTCGGCCTGCGACAAGCGGGCAAACAGGGGCAGCACTTCGGCCCCGCGTGTCAGCGGCTGGTGCGACAGGTGTTTGCGCAGGTGATCCGCAGCCTCTCGGATTTCGCGCTCACCGGGCAAAAACACCAGGATGTCGCCACCCATGCCCCCGGCCCAGAGTTCGTCCACACCATCGGCAATCGCGTCGTTGAGGTCGTGGTCGCGGGACTCTTCAAACGGGCGCCAGCGTTGCTCGACCGGAAAGGTCCGACCCGAGACCATGATGATGGGCGCGTCACCCTTGCTGGAGGCAAAGTGCTTGGCAAAGCGGTCGGCGTCGATGGTGGCCGAGGTGACCACCACTTTCAGGTCCGGGCGGCGCGGCAGGATCTGGCGCAGGTAGCCCAGCAAGAAGTCGATGTTCAGGCTGCGTTCGTGTGCCTCGTCGATGATGATGGTGTCGTAGGCCTGCAGCAGTGGGTCGTTTTGCGTTTCGGCCAGCAAGATGCCGTCGGTCATCAGTTTGACCGAGGCGTTTTTGGAGAGGCGGTCCTGGAACCGCACCTTGTAGCCCACCACCTCGCCCAGCGGGGTCTTGAGTTCTTCGGCAATGCGCTTGGCCACCGAGCTGGCCGCAATGCGCCGGGGCTGGGTGTGGCCGATGAGACGGCCCTTCTCTCCTGGCTTGGCGTTCAAGCGCCCACGGCCCAAGGCCAGCGCGATTTTGGGCAGCTGGGTGGTCTTGCCCGAGCCGGTTTCACCGCAGACGATGATGACCTGGTGCTGGTCCATGGCGGCCATGATTTCGTCGCGACGGGCCGAGACCGGCAGGCTGTCGGGAAACTCGATTTGGAGGGGGGTGGCGGACAAGGCGGAAAACTCTGTAAAAATCAGGTCAAAGCGGTTCATTGGATTATCCCCGCTCCACCTGCCCCACACCCTAGCCCATGTCCACTGTCTTCAACTTCACCTTCGTGCCCTGGTTCCGGTCGGTGGCGCCCTACATCCACATGCACCGGGGCAAGACCTTTGTGGTGGGCATCGCGGGCGAGGCGATTGCAGCGGGCAAGCTGCAAAACCTGGCGCAAGACTTGGCGCTGATCCAGAGCATGGGCGTCAAGATCGTGCTGGTGCACGGCTTTCGGCCGCAGGTCAACGAGCAGCTGGCGGCCAAAGGTCACACGCCCAAGTATTCGCACGGCATCCGCATCACCGACAGCGTGGCGCTGGACTGCGCCCAAGAAGCCGCAGGTCAGCTGCGCTACGAGATCGAAGCGGCCTTCAGCCAGGGCTTGCCCAACACGCCCATGGCAGGCTCGACCGTGCGGGTGATTTCGGGCAACTTCATCACGGCGCGCCCGGTGGGCATTGTGGACGGCGTGGACTTCATGCATTCGGGTCTGGTGCGCAAAGTCGACGTGCAAGGCATCACCAACACGCTGGACATGGGCGCGATGGTGCTGCTCTCGCCCTTTGGCTTCTCGCCCACGGGTGAAGCTTTTAACCTGACCATGGAAGAAGTCGCCACCAGCGTGGCCGCCGAGCTGCAGGCCGACAAACTGATCTTTTTGACCGAGGTGCCCGGCATCCGCATCGACCCGCACGCCCCGGCCAGCGACGACAACCCCATCGACACCGAGCTGCCGCTGGCCGCCGCCAAAAAACTGCTGGCCGAGTCACCCAACCCCACACAGCCCACCGATCTGGCGTTTTACCTGCAGCACTGCGTCACGGCTTGCGAAGAAGGCGTGGAGCGCAGCCACATCCTGCCCTTTGCGGTCGACGGCGCACTGCTGCTGGAGGTGTACGTGCACGACGGCATCGGCACCATGATCGTGGACGAAAAACTTGAAGAACTGCGCGAAGCCACCGCCGACGATGTAGGCGGCATTCTGCAATTGATCGAACCGTTCGAAAAAGACGGCACCCTGGTCAAGCGCGACCGCACCGAGATCGAGCGCGACATCGACCACTACACCATCATCGACCACGACGGCGTGATCTTTGCCTGCGCGGCGCTCTACCCCTACCCCGAGGCCAAAACGGCCGAGATGGCGGCGCTCACCGTGTCGCCCCAGTCACAGGGTCAGGGCGATGGCGAAAAAGTGCTCAAACGCATCGAGCAGCGCGCCCGCGCCATGGGCCTCAAAAGCATCTTCGTGCTGACCACACGCACCATGCACTGGTTCATCAAGCGCGGCTTTGTGCAGGTGGACCCAGACTGGCTGCCCGAAGCACGCAAACGCAAATACAACTGGGACCGCAAGAGCCAGGTGCTGGTCAAGAAGCTCTGACCCTTGTTGTAGGAGCCCCGCCCTCGGGGCGATGTTGCGGCGTCAAACGTTCAGCCACGCGCGCAAACGCTCCGCCCCCTGCGACAGGCGTGACAAGTCCTTGGACGCAAAGCACCAGCGCAACCAGCCCGCCGCCTCGGGGGCAAAGGCCTCGCCCGGGGCCAGGCCCAAGCCCGCCTCGGTGACCAGGCGCTTGGCCGTGGCCACCGTGTCCGGGTGTCCATCCAACTGAAAGAACGCATACATGCCCCCTTTGGCCGGAGCCACCCGAACGCCGGGCACGGCCTGCAAGAGCGGCACCAGCGTATCGCGGCAGGCCTGGAGGTGGGCCACCACGCGGGGCGTGATGTCAGCCGTGTGCTGCAGCGCGGCGATGCCTGCGCGCTGGGTGAACACCGAGATGCACGAGGTGTTGAACTCGATGAGCTTGCCCACGGGCTGTGTCATGGCGGGCGGCATGACCAGCCAGCCCAAACGCCAGCCGGTCATCAAAAAGCTTTTGGAGAAGCTGTGCACCACGACCAGACGGTCGTCAGGTGTGGCGAGGTCGAGGAACGACGGCGCGCAGCCGTTGACGGTGTCTGCCTCGTAGTACAGGCGCTCGTAGACCTCGTCGGCCAGGATCCAGGTGCCTGTCTGGCGGCAGTGGTCGAGGATGGCTTGCTGCTCGGCGCGGGTCAGCGTCCAGCCTGTGGGGTTGTTGGGCGCGTTGAGCACCAGCACGCGGGTGGCCGGGGTCACGGCGGCTTTCAGGGCGTCGATGTCGAGCACCCACTGGCCATTGATGGGTTTCAGGCTCACGCACTTCAGGCGTGCGCCCATGACCAGCGGTTGCGCCGTGAGGTTAGGCCAGACGGGGGTGACGGCCACAACTTCGTCGCCCGCATCGACCAGCGACTGGAACGCCAGCATGAGCGCGTTGACCCCGCCCGATGTGATGGCGATGCGGTCCATGCCGATGTGTCCGTGCAAGCCGCTCATGTAGTCGGCCACCGCCTGGCGCAGCTCGGGCAGGCCCAGGTTGTGCGAATAGAAGGTCTCGCCGCGTTGCAGCGAGTCGATGGCCGCCTGGCGGATCACATCGGGCGTGACTTCGTCCGACTCGCCAAACCAGAAGGCCAGCACATCGCTGCGCCCCAGGCCCGCATTGGCCACCTCGCGGATGCGGGATTCTTCGAGGTCGAGCACCGTCTGGCGCATGAATGGCGTGGCTGTGTTGTTCATGCCCAGATGCTAACGCCAGCAGAGCACGGGGGTTTTCACACAGGCGTCAGCGGCCTATCATGGCCACACAAAAACACCAGGGAGAGAGACATGAACACACACGGCTTCATGGGCAAGACCAGGGGCATGACCGCATGGGTCCTGCTGGCCCTGGCTGCCGTGCTGGCACTGCCGAGCGCACAGGCACAGGCGACGACCAGCACGTCAAAGAACACCCGCGCCAAAACCCGCAAGCCACCCGTGGACAAGGGCCCGGCCGAGTCACGCGCCGAACGCGACAAGCGCCTGCAGCGGGAATGCAAAGGCAAGCCCAATGCGGGGGCTTGTGAAGGTTACGGCGGTTAGGTTTATCGCGGCGGGGGCGCCGCTCCTACAGCAGGCGCCGCTCCTACAAGGAATGTGGGAGCCCCGCCCTTGGGGCGATTTCAGGCCGTCAAAGCCACCACTGTGCCAAGCCACTTGCCCGCACGCTCGGGCGGTCAATGGCCGCTTCGAGCAAGCCCGCCTCAGCCTCGATCAGCGTGAACTGCTCCCGTGCCCGGGAAATGCCCGTGTAGGCCAGCTCGCGACTCAGCACTTCGGCACCGCCCGGAGGCAACACCAGCGCGGTGTGCTCGAACTCCGAGCCCTGGCTCTTGTGCACCGTCATGACGAAAGCGGTTTCAACATGGGGCAGGCGCATCACACTCACCGAGCGCAGTGCCTCGCCGTCGAGGAACCAGACCTTGAGCGTGCCTTCGGCGTTGGGCAACACCACGCCCACATCGCCGTTGAAAACGCCCAGCTGCGCGTCGTTGCGGGTGACCATGACAGGCCGCCCGGCGAACCATTCGCCCGTGACTTTGAGCAGACCCTTGTCGGCCAGGGCTTTTTGTACGGCGGCGTTGAGGCCTTCGGTGCCCCAGTCGCCCCGGTGCACCGCGCACAGGATTCGAAAACGCTCGAAAGTCTTGAGCACGCTGCGCACCCAAGCGGCATGGACTTCGGCGTCTTGCCCACCCGGCACCTGCTGCATGAGGTGCAGGTAGTCGGCATACGACGGTTTGCCGGATGTGCCAAGCGCCAAGGTGCAAACAGCTTGTGGCGTGGACGGTTGGAGGGCGAGCAAAGGGGCCACATCGTCACCTGATCGCGGCGAGGGCGCCGCGCCTACAGGGTTCAGGAAAGCTGCGCGGGCAGCAGCCGCGTCACCGCCATTCACCGCCAGGGCCAGCTGGCCAATGGCACCTTTGAAGCGGCGACTATGGTGCAGCATCACGGTTTGTTGGGCGAGCAAGGGCGCAGTGCCCGCAGACAGGTATTGGGCAGGCAAGGTCTGCCCTGACACAGCCTGCACAAACTGCACGGTGTCCGCGCTGTAACGGCCTGCGGCAGCGTCGCGGCACAGGTCGCCCAGCACCGCGCCCGCCTCGACCGAGGCGAGCTGATCTTTGTCGCCCAGCAGCACCAGCCTCGCCGTGGGGGGCAGCGCCTGCAGCAGCGCGTCCATCATTTCCAGATGCACCATCGAGGCTTCGTCCACGATCAGCACGTCCACATCGAGCGGGTTGGCCGCGTAGTGGCGGAACTGGCGCGTGTCGGGCCGCGCACCCAGCAGCGAATGCAGCGTACGAGCCGGGCCCATGCGGGCGATCAGCGTGTTCAAGTCGAGGCCGCTGCCCTCTGGCACCTGGTCTTGCAAACTGGTCAGTGCGTTGTCGATGGATTGCTTGAGCCGCGCCGCCGCCTTGCCCGTGGACGCAGCCAATGCCACGCGCAGCGGACTGCCCTCCTCGTGCAGAGCCAGCAGCAGGGCCAGCAAACGGGCTGCGGTGTAGGTCTTGCCCGTGCCCGGCCCGCCCGTGATGACCGACAGACGCGCACGCAGCGCCACCGCGCAGGCCACCTTTTGCCAGTCGGTGTCGGCGGGTGCGTCCGCATGGGGCACAAAAAAGCGGTCCAGCCAGCGGCGTGCCGCCGCCTCGGGCACAGGCAGCGGTTCGCTGGCCCTTTGCAGCAGACCTTGGCCCACACGCTTTTCATAGCCTGCATAACGGCGCAGGTACAAGAGGGGTGCATCAGCGCTGCCGCCCAGCACCAGCGGCTGGCCTTGGTCGGGTGCATCGCTGTGGCGCATGCAGGCCTTGGAGGATGTCGCCCTTTGCAAAGCGGCTTGCCAGTCGGGCAGCGTGGCGGGCAGGTGCGCCCACAGGGCTCGCAAGCCTTGCGGCCCTTCCACCGCCACGGTGGGCCAACCTAGCAGGGCCACAGGCGGTGCGCACAGGTCGGCCAAGGGCAGGCAGGTGTGGCCCCGCCCTTCCATTTGTGCGAGCAAGGCCGCCGCCACCAGCAGCGCAGGGCTGGCCTGCGCATCGAGCCGCAGCAATTGGGCTGCAAGGGCGCTGTCGATGTGGCGCAGCAGGCCCTGCTCGGTCCACAGCTGCAGCCATTGCAGCGTTTGCGCGCCGCTCAGGCCTTGGGCGGGCAAGTCGTTCAACCAATCCATTTGCGTGGTGGGAACAGACATAATGCGCGAGGGCTTTTTGAAACTCATGCGTTCACCTCGGCATTCAACATGGCGTCGAGGCCATCGAGCAATTCGAGCGGCGCAGGCAAGGTGCAGCAGCCGCCCGCTGGTCCGTCGATACCGCGCAAGAACAGGTACACCGCACCGCCCAGCTGCTGCGCCGGGTTGTAGGCCTCGCCCAGGCGGGCGCGCAGCAGGCGGTGCAGCGCCAGCATGTAGAGCGCGGCCTGCACCTCGTAGCGGTGATGGGCCATGGCCTGGTCCAGGGCCTGTGGTGTGTAGGCCGCATCGTCAGGCCCCAGGTGGTTGGATTTGTAGTCGAGCACCCAGTAGCGGGCTTCGTACTCGAACACCAGATCGGCAAAGCCCATCAGCATGCCGTGCAGCTGCGCATCGGGCAGCTGGGGGCGGCTCAAGCCAGGCAGCAGGTGCTGCTGGCACAAGGCGTCCACCTCGCGGGCATGCAGCCGCTCGGCGGGCAGCCAGAACTCCATCTCGGGCAACAAGGTGCCCAGCGCGTTCAGGGGTGCATCCGGACCACGCAAGGGCTGGGCCACCACACGGGTGAGCCACTGCACCACGTCGTCGGCCTGGCTTGTGTAGCCTGCGTTGTCGCAACGCTTTTTCAGTCGCTCGGCCTTGGGCGCGTCCAGCACAAAACCATCGGCGGCCAGCCATTCGAGCTGGTCGTGCAAAAAGTTGCCTGCGCTCGGGCCTTTGGCAAAGCGGTGCCAGGGGACCAAGGCGCCCAGGGGGTTTGCGGCTGCAGGCAGCGCCTGCGCGTCCACGGGCGGCTCGTCGTCGGCCGGGCGAGGCGGGGCCATGTGCAGCACCGTTTGCGAAGCCAGGTCACGCGTCAGGCGCGAGAAGCTGGCGATCGTCCACGACTTGTCGATGCGGGCGGTGCAGCTCAGCGCGTCGCGCAGCTCGGTGGGGCGCACGGGCCGCGCCCAGACAGTGCACGGCACCTCTTCGCTCGCGCTCACCAGTTGCACCGACAAGCGCTGCTCATCTGCATCTTTTTCCAGCGCTTGCAGCTTGGACAACCAGTCGGTGGCCTCCAATGCCAAACCACCGCCCAGCAAATGGCCTGCCGCGCTGTCGTGGTTGACACAGCTTTTGCCCGAGCCGCGCGTGACAGGGCTCCAGCCCACCCAGAGCGCATGCCGCGCACGCGTGAGCGCCACGTACCACAGGCGCAGGTCTTCGCGCAGGCGGTCGCGGTCGGCCAGCTTCGTGTCGTCTTTGTCAAAGTCCAGCGTCCAGTGCCGCTCGCCCTCGCCGTCGTCCAATTGCAGCACCGGGGTTTTGTGCGCTTCCATCCTGCGATGGCTGTGCGCAAAGGGCAGGCACACCACCGGGTACTCCAGGCCTTTGCTGGCGTGGATGGTGATGACCTTGACCAGGTCTTCGTCGCTCTCCAGGCGCACGGTCTGCTCTTCGCTGTCGCCTGCGCCGCCCGCGTTCACCTCGTCAATCTGCTGGGCCAGCCAGCGGATCAGGGCCTGTTCGCCGTCCAGCTGGCTGCTGGCGGTCTGCAGCAGCTCGGCCAGATGCAGCACATTGGTCAGGCGGCGCTCGCCGTCGTTCTGGCCACGCCAGCGCCCGGCCAGTTGCAGCACGTGCAGCGACTGGCGCAACATGGCCAGCACGCCCTGCTGCAGCCAGACTGTGCGCAACTCGCGCATCTGCTCGGAGCGTTGGTCCAGCAGTTCATCATCGGTGGCCAACGCGTGCAACTCGGCCAGCGACAGGCCCACGGTGCGCGTACCCAGGGCCGCGCGCACGCGGCGCATGTCCTGGGGCTCGGCCACGCCGCGCAGCCACAGGCACAGGTCGCTGGCTTCGTCGCTGGCAAACACCGAGTCGCGGTCCGACAGGTACACCGAAGCCACGCCCCGCACCCGCAAGGCCTCGCGCACGGCGTTGGCCTCCTTGCCGGTGCGCACCAGCACGGCGATGTCTTTGGCTTGCAGGGGCTGGTCGCCCTTTTCAGCGTTGACAAAACGGGCCTGCGGGTCGCTCAGCCAGACCACGATCTGCTCGGCGCACAGGGCCGACAAATGCGTTTGCGCATCGCGCTGGCTGCGCAACGTGGCGTCGTGGACCACGGTCAGGGCTTTCACCTCGCCGTCGAGGGTGGTGAAGACCTCGTTGCGCCCTTTGGCGTCCACGGGCTGGAAAGGCAGCGGGTCTTCATCGCCGCGCCGGTAGCCAAAGGCGTCCGGCGCAATCTGGAACCAGCGGTTGACCACATCGACCACATCTTGGGTCGAGCGGTAATTGGTGCCCAGCACATGGTGGCGACCAGCGGTGGCGCGGCGGGCGCTCAGGTAGCTGTGGATGTCGGCGCCGCGAAAGCCGTAGATCGACTGCTTGGGGTCGCCGATCAACAGCAATGCCGTCTCTGGATCATTGGCAGAGGTTCGGTAGATGCGGTCAAAAATCCGGAACTGCAGCGGCGAGGTGTCCTGGAATTCGTCGATGAGTGCCACCGGGAATTGCTCGCGCAGGCGCTGCGCCAGGCGCTCGCCTGAATCGGGGTCGGCCAGCGCCACATCCAGGCGCTGCAGCATGTCGGCAAAACCGAACAGGCCGCTGCGCTTTTTCAGCTCGGCCATGCGCTGCTGCACATGGGTGCGGGCGTGCAGGCGGGCCGCTTGTGCGGGTTCGGGCAAGGCCTGCAGGGCAGCTTGCAGATCGGCATAGGCTTGCGATTCGGGCGGCAAGTCCACAGGCGGTTCGCCGGGTTTTCGGCATTCGAGCAGGCCTTCGGGCGTGAAGCGGGTCCAGCCTGTCTTCATGTCCGCTTGCAATACCTTGGGTTCGTCGGCACTTTGCGACCACGCTTTGAGGACACCCAGCCATTCGGCGCATTTTTTGTACGTCAGCTTGCGGCCATCCCAGCTGGACTTGTGGTGCTCCAGCTGCCCCTCGATCCAGCCCAGCAGGTTGTCGGCTTTTTCAACCCATCCCTGCTTGAGCGGCGCCAGTTGGGCATCCCGCTCGGCCAGCGCAGCGCCGAAGACCTGCGCCAGCGAGCCGGGGGCGGCGTCTGCCAGCGTTACAGGCATCAGGGCACGCATGTCCTTTTCCAGTGCGGGCACATCGCGCCAGATGCGCTGCACCTGCGCGACCAGCGCTGTGGGCATGGGGTAGAGCTGCTGACGCCAATAGTCCTGCACGGCCTCCAGCCGCAGCGCGGCTTCGTCGCCCACCAGCTGCTCTTCAAACAGGCTGCCACTGTCAAAAGCATGCTCGCGCAGCATGCGCTGGCACCAGGCGTCGATGGTGTAGACCGCCGCGTCGTCCATGGCCTGTGCGGCCAGCGCCAGCCGGTACGCCGCCTGCTCGCGGGGCTCGCCTTCGGGGTATTCGCTTTGGAGTTGCTTCAGGAAAGCATCGTCGGTTTTCGCGATGCCCCGGAACACCTGGGCCGCCTCGGTCAGGCGGGCGCGGATGCGGTCCGACAGCTCACGGGTGGCCGCACGGGTGAACGTCATCACCAGCACATCCTGCGGCAGCATGGGGCGCACGGGTGCGGTGTTCGCGTCGCCATGGCCCAGCACCAGGCGCACATACAGCGCGGCAATCGTCCAGGTCTTGCCAGTGCCTGCGCTCGCCTCGATCAGGTGGCTGCCCCGCAGGGGAAAACTGTGGGGGTTGAGGGTGTGCGCGGTGCTCATGCCTCGTCCCCCTCATCGTCTGCAGGCGTATCTGGCAACGGATCGATGTGGAGTCGCTCAGCCCAGGCTTTCAGGGGTTCGTATACCTTCTGCGCAAGGCGTTCGAACTCGCCCGTGGCCAGCAAGTCCGCCAGCGTAGGGTAGGTGCGGGCCAGGGCCGGGTCCTTGTCCTTTTCTGCACTCTTGTTGTAGTCACCGCCCTCATAGGCATCGGCCAGCGCATTGGTGTTTTTTTTGTCCTTGAGCCACTGCAAGGCCACGCCGGGCGGCAGGGGCAGCGGCCAGCGCATGCCTTCGGCCCAGGTGGCCAGCAGGGCCTGCAACTGGGCACGGGCGGCGTCTGTGTCTTGCGGTTCTGCACGCACCAAGGCATTGCGACCCACCACCACGCACTTGCAGGGTTGATCCATGGCGGCAGCGGCCAGTGACTGCAGCCAGATGTCGATGAGTTTTTCAGGCAATGCGGTGGCCTTGCCCGCTTTCGAAATGCTGACCAGCTTGTTGGCGCGCAGGCTCAAAAGCATTTGTCCACCCTCGCCTGCCAGCAGACCGCCCAGCGCATCCTGCAAGCCAACCTGCGGCTGTCCCAGATCAACCAGCACACGCTCGGCTGCATGAGGGTAATTCTCGCGCTCGCGCCATGCAGCGGCCAGCTGGGTCTGCAGGATGTGGGTGAGCTTTTGGGCTTCGAGCGTGCCCACACCCGCCAGCGGCAAGGCCCCGGCCTCACGCAGGTGCTGCACCACACGCGCTGCATGGCTGGGCAGTTCGTCTGCGCTCAAATCCGCAGGCACGTGCTGCAGTTCATGGTCGAGCAACTGGTACAAGTCCAGCCCGCCCAAGCCAAACAGTTCTTCGTCATGCAGCGCGCTGCGCTCGTCTTCCAAATGCACCTGCAGCCGCTCTCTGAAAAACGCGCCCACAGGTTTGCGCAGGAAGCGGGCCAATTGGGCGAGCGAGATGATCGGGGCCTGCTCGTTGGCGGCCATGAGCGGCGGCAACAACGCAGGCCATCGCGGCGAGGGCGCCGCTCCCACCAATGCCCCTGTAGGAGCGGCGCCCTCGCCGCGATCCCCTGCAGCGCCAATGATTGACCCACCACCGTCGCCGCGATGGTCTTGTTGCGCCGCCCGCCATTCTTTAGCATAGGTCTGCAAACCACTGCCCGCCTCAAAGTAAGCGCGGCTGAACGGTTGCAGCGGGTGCACCGTGGTCAGGCCTTTGGCCGTGTCTTTGCCCCAGAGCAGGTCGATCTCATCGCGCAGCTGCGACACCAGCACCGAAGGCGGTTGTTCGCTGTTGTCCCGCACGCTGCGGCCACTCCAGCTCACGTAGAGCACCTGCCGTGCCGACAACAGCGCTTCGAGCATGAGCTGGCGGTCGTCGTCGCGGCGCGAACGGTCGCCCGGACGCGTCATGCCGGGCAAGCCCATCAGGTCGAAGTCGGCACGCGGGCTGCGGCGCGGGTAGTCGCCATCGTTCATGCCCAGCAGGCACACCGCCTGGAATGGGATGGCCCGCATCGGCATGAGTGTGCAGAACGTCACGCCACCCGCCCTGAAGCGCTGCTCCAGCCGCGGCGTTTTGAGGGCTTCGAGCCAGGCCGATCGCGCCACGGCCAAGGGCACGGCCTCGGCAAAACCCGCTTCGTCGCAAGCCCGCACCCAGTCATTCAAAGCCTGATCCAGCGCTGCGAGCGCATTGCGGTCGTTGTCGTCACGCGGCTTGAACAGCGCCGCGAGCGTGGCGCGGCAACGCTCGGCCCACTGCACAGGCGTGGCGCTTTGCGTGCCGATCTGCCACCAGTCGATCAGGGCCTGCAGCAGGTGCGCCAGCGACCCCGCCAGCTCGGCGTCCAGCCCGCCCACTTCAAAGTAAGGCGATACGCCCAATGAAGCACCGTCGTCCAACGGGTCAGCACCACAGGCATACCCCATGAGCATGCGCTGCACGCCAAACAGCGCCGAATTGTCGTCCCCGCACACACCCAGGCCCAGACCTGCGCGGTGCTGCGCCGACAGGCCCCAACGGATGCCCGAGCCCGCCATCCAGCGCGTGAGCGTGGGCAGGTGTTCATCCTTCAGGCCAAAGCGGGCCGCGAGCGCGGGCACTTCGAGCAGCTCCACCAGCTCGCTCATGCGGCTGCGCTGCTGCGGCAGGGCCAGCAGCCATTGCACCGCGTGGATCAGCGGGCTGACCGCCTGGGCGCCCAGATCGGCAATGTCAAACGGGATGAAACGCGCATCGCCCCGCTTGTACTGGCCAAACACGGCGCGGATCGCCGGGGCCATGACCTCGATGTCGGGCACCATGACCACCACGTCACGCGGCGACAGGGGCCGATCACCCGGGGTCGTGTGGAACCACTGCAGCAGCTGGTCGTGCAGCACCTCGAGTTCGCGCACCGGGCTGTGGGCCACGCTGAAGGTGACCGAGCGGTCGCCTTCGCGCAGCGGCACCGCCGGGGTGCCCGAGCTGGACGGTTCCAGATCGCGGATGCGCCGCTGCAACTGCGCCAGCAAACGTGTGCCGTCTTCGCCGGGCACATCGTCAAAAAAGTCCAGACGGTTCAGCTGTGTGAGCGTCAACGCCGCACGCACATCGTCAAACGCATCGAGCTGGCGAATGAAATCGCGCCCCTGCCGCCCCCAGGCGGCCAGCAGCGTGGGCGCGTGCAAATGCATCTGCGCCAGCGGCAAGCCTGCCAGCGCCTCGCCCCGGTAGGCGTGACGGCGGCGCTCGGCCTGCAGCCACTCGCGTCCGTCGATGATGTCGCCCCAGTGGTACTGGCACGGGTTGGGCACGGCCAGCAGCACCTGGCTGTGCGCGGCCAGCGCCGCCAGCATCTCCAGCAGCTGCCCGGGCATGTGGCTCATGCCGAACACCGACACGCGCCGCGCCACGGGGCTCGCCAGCGGCTGACCCGACTGCAGGTGCGCCAGCGCCCGCGCATGCAGCGCCGGACGGGTGGCCTGGCGCTGAGTCTCGTCCAAAGTGGCCAGCACGCGCCGCCACAGTTCGGCCTGCCAAAGCTGGTCTTCGCCCAGTTCATCCTGGCCAGCGGCCTTGCGCAGCACGTTGCGCCCGGCGGTCCAGTCCTGCAGCCAGTCGGGGCGGTAGATCTGGTACTGGTCAAACAGGTCGGCCAGTCGGCTGGCCAGTTGCAGCAGGCGGTCGGGCTCGTCGCCTCTCAAGAAACCTGCCACGGGTTGGAACACCGGGTCTTGCAGACAGCCAGGCAACAAAGCCATCAGCCGCCAGGTCATGGGCAGTTTGTCCAGTGGCGAATCGGACGGCACGTTGTGCTTGCCCAGCACCTGCCGGTAGGTACGCCACAAAAATCGCGAAGGCAGCTCCACCCGCGTGGCCGCGCACACGCCGCCTTGGCGGGCAAGTTCGATCTTGATCCACTCGGCCATGCCGTTGCTCTGCACCAGCACGACTTCGCTCTCCAGCGGCAGCAAAGGGTGCGTGCGCAACCAGCCCGTCAGGGTGTCGGCCAGCACCTCGGCGCGGTGGCTGTGCAGGGCAATGAAGCCGGGCGAAATGGTGGATGCGGGCATGCAGAAGGGGTGAACCGAGGGCGGCAGAAAGCATCAAGAATAGCCGCAATCCGCCCCGCTACAGGCGCCAGAGGCGAGCGTGTATTTGCCCGTTTTTTAAGCACCGCCCGCCGAGCGAGCAAACACGGGCCCTGGCGCAGTTGTTCATGGACTTATCCACACCTTTGGGCACGGGGTTTGGGGATACCTGCGGGGACAAGGCACCATGCGTTTGAAATCAGTTGACCGGAAACCGGACACAATCGGACCCAAGCCCCCCACCCGATGGAGTCCCCATGAAACACCTGCAACACCTCGCCACCGCCTTGTTGATCGCACTGTTGATGGTGCCTGCCTTGGCGCAGCGCATGTACGACGGCAGTGGCTACCAGATCGGCCGCGTGGATGGCGAGCGTTATTACAGCGCCTCGGGCCAGCAGATCGGGCGGGTCGACGGTGAGCGCGTGTATGACGGCTCGGGGCGGCAACTGGGGCGCATCGACGGCGACAGGGTGTACAGCGCTTCGGGCAGCCAGATCGGTCGCATTGACGGTGACCGCCTGTACAGCGCTTCGGGCTCGCAGATGGGCCGCATCGATGGCGAGCGGCTGTACGACGGCTCGGGCCGCCAGATTGGCCGCGCCGACGGTCTGCGCCGGATGCAGATGATCGTGTTCTTTTATTTCTTCATGTGAATGCGTGGGGGCTTTGTCATGCGCATGACTGGGCCAAGCCTGTTCCCGTTTTAGAGTGGTGGCATGATGCATTTCTACGAACCCCACCTCGGCCACGGTCTCAAGCACGACCCGTTCAACTCGATCGTCGGTCCCCGGCCCATCGGCTGGGTGTCCAGCCGCAGCGCGGACGGGGTGCTGAATCTGGCCCCTTACAGTTTCTTCAGCGCCTTCAACTATGTGCCGCCGCTGATCGGGTTTTCGAGCATCGGGCGCAAGGACTCTCTCAACAACATCGAGGCCACGGGCGAGTTTGTCTGGAACCTCGTCACACGCGACCTGGCCGAGGTGATGAACCAGACCTGCGAGGCGGTACCGCCCGAGGTGGACGAATTTGCATTGGCGGGCCTCACACCCGAGCCTTCGCGCATCGTCAGCGTGCCACGGGTCGCGCAAAGCAAGGTCAGTTTCGAGTGCCGCTGCACGCAGATCCTGCAAATGGAAGACCTGCAAGGCCAGAAGCTCCAGACCTGGATGGTTTTTGGCCAGGTGGTGGGCGTGCACATCGACCAGCGGCTGGTGCCCGGCGGCGTGTATGACACCGCCCGTGCGGGCCACATCCTGCGCGGCGGCGGCCCGGCGGACTACTTCAGCATCGGGCCCGAGCAGCTCTTCAAAATGTACCGCCCCGAGAGCGGTGCGCGCGATTTGCCCAAGTGAATGGCAGGCCCTGTGGCCAGCCACCACGGCTCACTTCATCGTCACCGACAAACCGGGCAATGGCCCGGAAAACCTGACCGACCACTGCTCACCCGCTGCAATCGCAAACGCATCGGTCCAGGTGCCTGTGGTGACCACATCACCCGGCTGCAGATCGGCTGCGCCAGGGCATTGGCGCAACTCCTTCAAAAAGTGGTGCAGCGCCAGCAAGGGGCTGTCGAGCACATTCATGCCTTGCCCTTGGGCCACGGCCTGGCCGTTTTTGTGCAGCGTGGCCAGCGCCTGGGCCAGCAGGGTGTTGAGTGCCGTGGCATCGGCCGCCAGATCACGCACGGGCACGCGTGGCCCGACCAGCAAACGTGCGTGCAGTGCACTGTCGGTCACGGTTTCGCTGGCCGTGAATTGCCAGTCCGGGCAATGCGACTGCACCACCTCAAAACCGGGCGCCAACCATTCGATGGCGTCGAACAACTGATCCACCGAGGCGTTGGCTGCGGGCGTAGCTCGCAGGCCAAACACGATCTCCGGCTCGATGCGCGGCTGGCAAGTCGCCGTGAGGTCGATGTGCCCCTCGCCCTCACAAAATGCCAGACCGCCTGCCCACACGGTGCCCCAGATGGGCGCAAAGACCTTGTACAGCGGCCAGAGGGTGCGGTTGGTGAAACCGATTTTGTAACCCCGGGGCGCTTCGCCACGCTGCAGCCTCAACTGGCGCACGGCGAGCGCTTGCTGGTAGGCCGAAGCCAGATCGGCAGGCACGTCAGCGCGCTCGGCAGGGCCCCAGGGCAGGCCCTGGTCATGGTGCTGGAGGAGTTGTTCAGGGCTCATGCGGCCACTATAGCCCGCGTGACCCACCTCGGCCAGCACAAACGCTACAGTGGAGCCATGGAACAACCGACCCCCGCTCACCTGGCCGCCACGCCCCTGATCGACAGCGACCACCCCGAGGTGATCGCCTTTGCCCGCCAGCATGCACAAGGCAGCGATGCGCGCGAGCGCGCCGTGGCGTTGAACCTGGCCGTGCGCGACCTGATCCGCTACGACCCCTACAAGATCGATCTGTCGCCGCAGGGCATGCGCGCCAGCACGGCGCTGCGCCAGGGTCACGGCTGGTGCGTGCCCAAGGCGGCCTTGCTGGCGGCGGTGTGCCGGGCAGCGGGCATCCCGGCCCGGCTGGGCTACGCCGATGTGCGCAACCACCTGAGCACCGAGCGCCTGCGCCAGACCATGCAGACCGATGTCTTCATCTGGCACGGTTACGCCGACCTCTGGCTGGATGGCCGCTGGGTCAAGGCCACGCCCGCGTTCAACATCGAGCTGTGCAACAAGTTCGGCCTGCTGCCACTGGACTTTGACGGGCGCAGCGACTCGATCTACCACCCCTTTGACCAAGCGGGCAACCGCCACATGGAGTACGTGCAGCAGCGCGGCACGTTTGACGACATGCCGCTGGCACAAATCACCTCGGACTTCCAGCGGGTGTACGGCCACTGGATGCAAAGCCAAAACCAACTGCAGGCCGCCAGCTTCGAGCAGGATGTGCAAAAGGAAACCTGAGTGCGACAGGATTTTTTGGAAAATGGATCCCGTGTTTTTGACCATTCACCCCCTCCAATCTGCATTTCGTCACATGGTGCATGACGGCGTCTGGGGCTTTTTTTAGAGTGCCAGCACTTGAAAAGGAGTTTCCCCATGAGCACTGTCCCCTCTGTCTCACCCCGCTGGCCGCATGTGCGCGCCGCCTTCCACGCCTATGCGCGCTGGCTGGTCTCGATCAGTTGGAAGCGTTTCTGGCTGCTGGCCTTGCTGTTGATGATCGGCACCGGCATCCTCAAAGACCTGCCCCCCTTCAGCTGGTCATGGGGCCCCACTGAAAAAGTGCAGGTGGTGCACAAAAAGGAGATCCGGGTCGCACCGGCGCAAATCCAGATCGTCCACGGGGATGGCCACAGCAGCGAGCAGGTCAAGGAAGGTCTGGACATCTCGATCGATGAAAACGGGGTACGGATCAAGAAACGGACCATCCCCCAGCAGGCCTCGCCTGCGGCATCCGAAGCATCCGGTGCGCAGGGCGCAGCCACTCAGGCGTCTGACCCTGCCAGTGCCGCCTCGGACCAGCCCGCAGACGATGAAGAAGCCACAGTGCACACCGAGTGGCATGAAAAAGCAGGCTTTCGCCTGGGCGACGTGCTGCACGATCTGGCCTTGCTGTGGATCGTGGCGTCGATCATGATCAAGATCACCTACAAAGGCCAGATGCAGGCACGCGAAGAAGCCGTTCAGGCCAGCGCCCACGCCGAGGCCGAGCAGCTCAAGCGACAGCTGGCTGAAGCCCGTGTGGCCACCATCCAGGCCCAGGTGGAGCCGCATTTCCTGTTCAACACACTGGCGTCCATCGACCACCTGATCCAGGTTGATCCGGCCAAGGCCAGCCTGATGCAAAAGAACCTGATCGCCCTGCTGCGTGCGGCCATGCCCCACCTGCGCGGGTCGTCCCAACAAGCGCTGGGCACACTGGGGCAGGAGCTGGACATGGTGCAGCCCTACCTGGAGATCCAGAAAATACGCATGGAGGAACGCCTGGACAGCCACATCGATGTGCCGCAAGGCCTGCTGAGCGCCGAGTTGCCCCCCATGATGCTGCAGACCCTGGTGGAAAACGCCATCAAGCACGGCATTGAGCCCCAGGCCGAAGGCGGCCGCCTGCAGGTCAGCGCGCAAGTGCGCGACGGCCAGCTGGAGATCGCAGTCAGCGACACGGGGGTGGGCCTGAACGCCCTGCCCGGTGGTGCATCCGGTGCGACAGCATCGACCGGTACGGGCCTGAAAAACATCCGCGAGCGTCTGCAGCTGCATTACGGGGCGCAGGCCCAGCTGGCGCTGCTGTCGCAGCCACAAGGCGGCGCACTGGCCCGCCTGCGCTTGCCCTACCGGGTGGCACCGTCCGTCGGCGAGGCAGCACCGCATCAGCCACCTGCCCCCAACGAAAGCAGCGCCGCATGAACCGATGGCCAGCCCGGGCCATCCTGGCCGACGACGAGCGCCTGATGCGCGACCAGCTGGTGCTGGCCCTGCAGCAGGCCTGGCCCGAATTGCGCATCGAAGCGCAAGCGCGCAACGGCCAGGAGGCGCTGGCGGCGGTGCAGCAATGGCGCCCCGAGGTGGTGTTCCTTGACATCCGCATGCCCGCCCTGAACGGCATCGACACGGCGCGCGCCATCGTGGACTGGGCCGATGAACAGGACACCACGGCCCCCGAAATCGTGTTCATCACCGCCTACGACCAGTACGCGGTCGAGGCGTTTGAGCACGGCGCGGTCGACTACATCCTCAAACCCGCCGAACCCGAACGCCTGGCCAAAACCGTGGCCCGGGTGTGCCAGCGCCTGCAGCAGCGGCACCAGGACGCATCCCCGGTGGCCAGCGATGCCGTGCCGCCACCACTGCTCGCACAGGTGCTGCAGCAGCTCACGCGCCAGATGAAACCGCAGGCGAGCGCCCCACTGCGCTGGATTCAGGCCAGCCTGGGCCAGAGCCTTCAGATGGTGCCTATCGAAGAGGTGCTGTTTTTCAGCAGCGACGATAAGTACACCCGTGTGCGCACGGCCACGCAGGAGCACTTCATCCGCAAGCCGATCAAGGAATTGATCGACGAGCTGGACCCCGAGGTGTTCTGGCCCATCCACCGCGCCACCGTGGTCAATGCCCGTGCCATCGAAGCAGCGCGGCGCGATGACCGGGGCCGCCTGGTGCTGAGTCTGCGCGGCTGCAGCGAAACGCTGGTGGTCAGCCGCAACCACAGCGCCCGATTCAAAAGCATGTAAGCCCATGAGGAGACCTGAGTGACCCCACAGAACAACCCTTTGCTGAGCCCCTGGAACACCCCTTTCGGCATCCCCCCTTTCGAATCTTTCAAGCCCAGCGATTTCGAGCCCGCTTTTGAGCAGGCGATGGCCGAGCACCTGGCCGAGATCGACGCCATCGTGCAGCAAAGCGCTGCACCGGATTTCGACAACACGGTCGTCGCGCTGGAGCGCTCGGGTCAGGCTCTGCAGCGGGTCAGCGCGGTGTTTTTCAACCTGAGCGCGTCCAACACCAGCGAAGCGCTACAGGCCGTCGAGCGTGTCATGGCCCCCCAGCTGGCAGCGCACGAGAGCCGCATCCGGCTGAACACGGCGCTGTTTGCGCGCATCGATGCGGTGCACGTTCAAAGCGCACAACTCGGGCTGGATGCGGAAAGCCAGCGCGTGCTGGAGCGTTACCACCTGGACTTCGTGCTGGCGGGTGCGCGGCTGAACGAGGCCCAAAGAGCCAGGCTCGCCGAGATTTCACAGGAACTGGCCGGGCTCTACACCCGTTTCTCGCAAAACGTGCTGGCCGATGAAGGCGAGTTCAGCCAGGTTCTGCGCACCGAAGACGAGCTGCAGGGCTTGCCGGATTTCGTGCGGACGGCGGCGCGTCAGGCTGCCCTGGCCCGGGGGCTGAACGATCCGCAAGCGCATGTGATCACCTTGTCACGCTCCTCGCTGATGCCGTTCATGACGTTTTCGCCCTGCAGGCCGCTGCGCGAGCAACTCTGGCGCGCCTGGTGCCTGCGTGGCGAGCGGCTGGCCGCACACGACAACCGTCCACTGATCCGCCACATCATGGGGCTGCGCCACGAACAAGCCCGGCTGCTGGGCTACCGCAGCAGCGCGCACAAGGCGCTGGCCGACACCATGGCGGGCAGCCCCGAAGCAGCACGCCAGTTGCTGACCACGGTGTGGGGCCCCGCCAAGGACCGCGCCCGCCAGGAGTACGCCGACATGCTGGCCCTGGCCCGCGAAGAGCAGCCCGGGCAAGCGCCCGAGACCATCGAGCCCTGGGACTGGCACTTCTGGGCCGAGCGGGTGCGGGCCAGGCGCTACGCCATCGAGGAAGCACAGATCAAGCCCTACCTGCAACTGCACAAGCTGACCGAGGCCATGTTCCATGTGGCCGGGCGGCTGTTCGGCCTGCAGTTCCGGCCCTTGCACGATCACCCGCGCTACACCAAGGCCCTGCAGGCCTATGAGGTGCTCGACGAACTGGGCCAGCATGTGGGTGTGTTCGTGTCCGACAACTTTGCGCGCCAGAACAAGCGTTCGGGCGCCTGGATGAGCACTTTCCGTGACCAGGCAGGGCTGCTGAATGCGCGCCCCATCGTCATCAATAACAACAACTTTGTGGCCCCTGCCGCAGGCGCCCCGGCCCTGCTGAGCCTGGACGACGCGCGCACCCTGTTCCACGAGTTCGGCCATGGTCTGCATGGCTTGCTGTCGCAGTGCCACTACCCGAGGCTTGCCGGGACCGCCGTGCTGCGGGACTTTGTGGAGTTCCCTTCACAGATTCTGGAGAACTGGCTGCTGCAGCCTGCCGTGCTGCGCCAGTTTGCGCTGCACCACGCAACGGGCGAGCCCATGCCCGATGCACTGATCGACAAGATCCTGCAGGCCAAGACCTTCAACCAGGGCTTTGCCACGGTGGAGTACCTGGCCAGCGCCCTGGTGGATCTGGCCCTGCACGAACACGAAGACCCCGCCAGCCTGGACCCCACCGCGTTCGAGCAAGAGGTGCTGGCGGCTCTGGACATGCCTGCAGGCATCGGCATGCGCCACCGCCTGCCGCATTTCCTGCACCTGTTTGCGGGCGATGGCTATGCCTCGGCCTACTACGTTTACCTCTGGGCCGAGGTGCTGGAGGCCGACGGCTTTGAGGCCTTTGTGCACAGCGGCGACATCTTTGAGCCCACACTGGCGCGCAAGCTCAAGGGCCACATCTTTACCCGGGGCAATGCCGTGCCCCCGATGCAGGCCTACGAGGCGTTCAGAGGCCGCCCGCCGCTTGTGGATGCACTCTTGCGACAGCGTGGACTGCAGCAGGATGCTTGACAAGGCAAAATTGCAAAATCTGTCAAACGGAGACAACATGAAGAACAACACCATGCTCACCTGGCTGACGCTATCGCTGGCCACTGCGCTGCCCGCCTTGGCCCAGTCACCCGCGCCTGGCACAACGCCCGCAGCCCCCAAACCAGCCGCCAGTGCGGCATCTGAAGCCGCGGCCAGCAAACCCGCTGCTGCTACACCCACCAATGGCTTGAAAGCCTACGCCGAAGTCATCAAGGACAGCAAGGCGCTGCCGGGCCACTTCACCGCGCACCAGAAAGACGACAAGGTCTGGCTGGCCATCACGCCCGAACAGCTGAACCAGCCCTTCTTCTTCACCGCCAACGTGAGCCGTTCGGTGGGCGAGCGCGGCTTGTATGGCAGCCAGATGGGCCGCTCCTACCTGGCCACTTTCCGCCGCGTGGGCAACCAGATCCAGCTGGTGGCGCTCAACACCCGTTTCCATGCCCAGGTGGGCACACCGCAGGCGCAGTTCGTGTCCGAGTCGTTTTCCGAGAGCCTGCTGGGCAGCGCCCCCGTGGTCTCGCTCAAACACCCCGACACCCAGGCGGTGCTGATCGAGGCCAACGCCCTTTTGATGAGCGACATCCCGGGCTACCAGACAGCGCTGGAAGAAGCGTTCCGCATGCCGTTTGCACTGGACGCCAAGAATTCGGAATTCGCCTCGGTCCACAACACCCCGGACAACACAGGCCTGGAAGTGCGGGCGCATTTTTCGGTGCCCAAAATCGCGGCATCTCCGCTGTCACCGCCGCCCACACCCACACCGCCGCCGCCCAAAACCACGCCCGATCCGCGCAGCCTGTTCACCAGCTTTTATTACAACCTGGCCAAACTGCCTGCGCAGCCCTTGTCGCCACGGCTGGCCGACGAGCGCATCGGTTATTTCGTGATGACGCGCACGGACTACACCGAAGACACACAGCCCAAAACCAGGCAGCACTGGATCAAACGCTGGCGTCTGGAAAAGCAGGACCCGACAGCGGCCCTGTCCCCACCCAAACAACCCATCACCTTCTGGCTGGACAAGAACATCCCGGTCAAATACCGCGCGTCGGTGCGGCAAGCCGTGCTGGAGTGGAACAAGGCCTTCGAGAAGATCGGCTACCAAAACGCCATCGTGGTCCAGCAGCAGTCGGACACCGACAGCTTCAACACCATGGACGCACGCCACGCCTCGGTGCGCTGGTTCACGGGCTCTGACATCGGCTTTGCCATTGGGCCGAGCCACGCCGACCCGCGCACAGGCGAGATCCTGGACGCGGACATGGGCATGTCGGATGTGTTCGCCCGCGGTGCACGCCGTCAGGTGAACGAAGACCTGCGCCACACGCACGCATCGCACAGCCATGACGCAGCCCACTGCGACTACGCCCAGCAGGCACAGCAGGAGCTGGACTTCGGCATGGACCTGCTCGAAGCACGTGGCCTGAGCATGGACGGCCCCGAGGCCGAAGCCCTGGCGCAAGCCTATGTGAAACAAACCATGATGCACGAGGTCGGCCATGTGCTGGGCCTGCGCCACAACTTCCGCGCCTCCACCGTCCACAGCCTCAAGGACCTGCACAACCCTGCCTTTGCTGGCAGCAAGGGCCTGGCCACCTCGGTGATGGACTACATCCCCTTCAACCTCACCGCCGAGGGCCAGCCCGTATCGCAGATGGTGATGAGCACCCTGGGTGAATACGACTACTGGGCCATCGAGTACGGCTACCGCGAGATCGCGCCGGCCGACGAGGCCAGGGTGCTGGCCCAGATCGCCAGCCGCGCCCGCGAGCCCCACCTGGCCTTTGCCACCGATGAAGACGCGGGTTACGGCCCCATGAGCGGCGTGGACCCGCTGATCAACCGCTTTGACCTGGGCAACGACCCGCTGGCCTATTACAAGCACCGCATGCAGCTGTCCAAAGAGCTGTGGCGCCGCATCGAAAACCTGAAGCTGGCCGATGGCGAAAGCTATGAGCGCCTGACCCGCAGCTTCATGAGCGGCTTCCGCGCCGTGAGCAACATCGCCCCCCTGGCGGCCAAGTACGTGGGCGGTGTGCTGACACGCCGTGACCGTGCAGGCGGCCTGCCCCTGGCCGAGCCCGTGTCCGCAGCGCGCCAGCAGGAAGCCCTGAACCTCATCAGCCGGGACTTTTTCCAGACCCACAGCTTCCGCTTCAAACCCGATCTGCTGGCCCGCCTGGCGCAAGACCCGATGGACCGCGATGGTCCCCGTCAGGACCTGTCGGTGCCCGCCATGGTGCTGAGCCTGCAAAAAGCGGTGCTCGACCCCCTCATGTCGGCCCAAACCGCGCAGCGCCTGGCCGAGTCGCCCCTGCGCGACCTGGCAGGTCAAAACAGCCTGACCTTGGCCGCCGTCTACACGCGCCTGCAGTCGGACATCTGGAGCGAGGTTGCCAGTGGCCAGCAGCCCGACCTGCTGCGCCGCAACCTGCAGCGCGAACACCTGCGCCGCAGCATGGACAGCCTGCTGCGCCCTGCAGCCGCACAGCCTGCGGACGTGCGCAGTGTGCAGCGCCTCTTGCTGTCGCAACTGGCCGAGCGCCTGGAGCAACGCCTGAAAGCGGGCGCGCTGCAACTGGAAACCCAGGCCCATTACAAAGACGCCTTGGGCAGCATCCGCGCCGCACTGAGCGCCAACCTGCAGCGCAACGGCTGACACACCGACCGCTGAACAAAAAAAGGCCCCCTGGGGCCTTTTTTCATGCTGTGCAGCGGCAGCGCTCAACCACCTGTTAACGCACCTGAGCCGCCTCTTTCCAGGCCTGCATGGCTGCCGCTGTGTCTTGTCGCTGCTCAGCCAGCTCTGCCAGTGCGCACCATGCCTGTCGGCGCATGAGCGGATCCTGCAAACCTTTCACCGACTGTGCCAACAAGGTCTGGGCCTTGCCCCAGAGTTGGTGACGCTGGCAGGCCATGCCAGCCAGGTACTGCAAATGCGGCTCTGAAGGCCTGGCCTGCTGTGCCGCCTCGATTCGAGCCAGCCAAGGGCGACCATCGGCGGACTGTGCATCGGCCAAGGTGGCCTGCACACCGCGCACCAGCCGCTGCATGGCCTCTGCAGACCAGACAGGCTGCGCCGACTGCATGGCTTCCCACACAGGCAGCAACCACTGGCGTGCCTGTGCCTTGCTGCCGCCCAGCTGCACCAGACGGACAGCCGCGTCAGTCGCCACTTCGGTCAGGCCGCGCTGTGCAGGCGGCAAAGACAGCCAGAGTTTCTCAAGGGCTTTGTCGTCGTGCGCGCTGCCGATCAGCTCCTGCACCAAGCCACGCACCAGACTCTGAGACGCGGCAGGGCTGAAGGCACGGTGCTTGGCCAGGAGCAAAGCCGTGTCCAAGGCCTGTTCAGGCTTGCCCGCCAGGCGGGCCGCTTTCAGGTGCAAACGCATGGCCACGGTGCGGCGTGCCACGGAGGTTGGCAACTGGCGCAACTGCGCCAGGCTGGCATTCGCATCACGGTCATCGATCAGCCAGCGCGCAGCGCGCAGGGCAATGCCGTCGAGCAGTGTTTGGCGGTCGGCACCACTGGCCCGCTCGGCTTCCTGCTGGGCCTGGGCCAGATGGATTTCCCGCAGTCCCTTGTCTTGCAAGGCATGGGCCGACTCAGCCACCATCACATGGGCCATAGAGCGCAAAGTCACCGAATGCGCCAGCTTCTGGTCTGCCGCATTCAATGAGGCTTCGCGCTCCAGCACCGCTTCAGCCGACTTGCGGGCACGCAAAAAGCGCCCGGCCATGAAGTGGCCCATGGCATCGAGCAAAGCCGCATGGGCTGCCCGTTCTTTTTGTTGGAGGCGCCAGCGGCGCGCCTCGCGCGGCAAGGACAACAGCGCCGACAGCGCCCGCTGCACCAGCAGCAAGACAAACACCAGCCCGCCCAGACACAACAGGACCAGGTTGAGCGACACATCGATGCGGTACGGTGACAGGAAAACCGCCACCGTGCCATGGTTGTTGCCCGCCAGCCAGGCCCCGGCCACTGCCAGTGCAAACAGGCCCATCAGCCAAAGTGCTGCGCGCATGGGACTTACCTTCCCGCCGCCGCTGTGGCCAAAGCCACCAGTGACGCGTCCAGACGCGGCACCTCACCGGCCTTGGTTTGCTGCTGCGCCTGCTCCAGCAAGGCCAGCATTTGCTGGGTCTTGCGCGACTGGCCATCGGCATAGCGGCGCACTGCCGCGCTCACATGGACCATGTCGGTGCGGGCCGCGTCGTACTGGCGCGCCAGCAAACCCAGACGTGCGTTGAGCAGCTTGAGTTTGATGTTTTCGCGCAAAAAGAAAATTTGCTCCGGCGACAACAGCATCGCCTCGGGCGCGTCGATCCGGCTGATGCGCACCAGGCCCATCAGCTGCTCGCCAATCTGCTTGAAGCCAGGCACCCACCAAGCGGTTGGTAGCGCCGCCTCGGAAGCGGCGCTGCGCGGCGCAGTGGCAGCCACGGGCGCCTGATTGGCAAACACCAGCCCGTCGGCCAGGGCCACGCCTTCGTCCAGACGAATCAACAGACCCGGCAAATCGAAGGCCTGCTGCGTGCGCAAGCGCTCCAGGTCTTTTTCGATGGCGCGCTGCACCGGGGCCAGGCGGGGCTGCGCGGCCCGCTGCACACGCTGCTGCGCGCTTTTGAGCGCCCCCAACAAAGGCTCCAGGCTGCCCGTCAGCTGCGCTTGCTGCTGCGCCATGCGCAAGGCGGCCTCAATGTCCACCACCAGGTTTTCATCGCGTGAACGTGACAGGCTCTGGATCAGCTCTTCGAGCTGGCTGCGCTGCAGTGCCACTTCACCCAAACGGCTTTCGACCAGTCCCAACCGGGCGGCGCTGTCTTTCACGGTGTCCTGCGCTTGCTTGGCCCAGGCCTTGGCTTCAAGCGACTGTTGCCCAGCATCGGCGCTCTGCTTGGCCAGTTGCTCTTGAATGCGTGTGATTTTCTGCCAGACCTGCGCAGACACCAGCAGGGCCAGCACCGCCACAGCCAGGGCCAACAAGGTCATCCAGAAGCTGGAGGCACTTTTGGACTTGGCGGAACCATCAGAAGCAGGCACGGCGGCCTGGGCGGGGTCAGGGTGAGGCGTCATGTGAGTGATTTTATAGACAGGGCCTGGGCTGGCAGTGCGGCAGGCACCAAGACCACGCGGGACCAGCCCCATTGCTTCAGGCGCTCGGCGATGCGGGGGTGCGTTGCCAAGGCGCGGGCACGTGACAGGTCTGCTTCTGGCAAAAGCACGCGCAGGTGCGCTGCGGCTTCGGAACTGCTGAACAGCCACCACTGGCCATCCCTCAGCGCTTGCCGGGCTTTGGCCAGTTGGACCGCGTCCAGTTGCGGCACCTGGCGGGCATAGGCCACGCATTGCGCCACCTGCAGGCCTGCGGCCACCATTTGCTGAGCCAGCCAGTCACGACCCGCCAAGCGCCCTTGGGCGTCAGCCCCCCGCACGATCAGCGCAGCATGCACTTGCCCGTCCTGCTGCCAGCGCTGGACATCGGCCTGGACCATGGCCCACAGGGTTTCCGAGTCGAATTGGGCCGCGTCCGGCGACGGACAACGGATCCCATCGCGAGGCCAACCTGCAGCGACCAATGCCGCCTCGGTACCAGGCCCTGTGCCCCAAGCCTGCAGCGCGGGGATGGCCACTTGGGCAGGACGAGCCGCCATGAAATGCTGCACGGCATGGGCACTGACAAACATCACCGCCGAACAGGACGGCAATCGGTCCCAGGCCGACACCAGTTCAACCGCGTCGGGCAAAGCCACGATGTCGATCAGGGGAAGGGCTTGTGCATCCACCCCCTGCGCCCGCAAGGCCTGCACCCAAGCCTGCGCTGCGCCTTGTGGGCGTGTGACCCACACCAGAGGGGAAGGGGCGGTGGCGCTTGTCATGCAGCGCGGCTCAGTGCGCACCGCTCTCACGCAGAACCTGGGCCACCTGCACACCCAGTTGCTCGGCTGAGGCCAGGTCCAGCACCGCCGTCTGCGCCTGCGCCTGCACCAGGGTGGCCGCGCCTTGCGGATCCCCCCAAGCCGCACGCAGATGGAGCACGCCCGCTTCGAGCACGGCATGTGCCGCCAGCGGCATGGAGCAGCTGCCGCCCATGGCGCGGCTGACGGCCCGTTCGGCGGCCACACGCAGCCAGGTGTCCATGTTGGCCAAGGGGGCCAGCAAGGCCTTGAGGTCTTCGCGTCCGGCACGGATCTCGATGCCCAGCGCCCCCTGCCCTGCTGCGGGCAGCATCTGCTCGGTTTCAAAAATGTGGCGAATCCGGGAAGACAGCTCTAGCCGTTTGAGGCCCGCTGCTGCCAGAACGATGCCCGCATACAGACCTTCGTCCAGCTTGCGCAAGCGGGTGTCGAGGTTGCCGCGCAGCGGCTCGATCTTCAAGTCCGGGCGCAGGGCCCGCAACAGCACCGTGCGGCGCAGGCTGGATGTGCCCACCACCGCGCCCTGGGGCAAATCTTCGAGTCGCGCATATTGTGGGGACACCCAGGCGTCGCGCGGGTCTTCGCGTTCCATCACGCAGGCCAGCTCAAAGCCTTCGGGCAGGTCCATCGGCACGTCTTTGAGCGAGTGCACAGCGATGTCGGCACGGCCTTCGTCGAGTGCGACTTCCAGTTCCTTGACGAACAGGCCCTTGCCGCCGACCTTGGACAGGCTGCGGTCCAGGATCTGGTCGCCCTGGGTGGTCATGCCCAGCAAGCTGACCTGTGCGCCACGGGCCTGCAGCAAAGCCTTGACGTGTTCGGCCTGCCACAGGGCCAGGCGGCTTTCACGGGTAGCAATGACAACAGAGGTGGCGGGAGCAGCAGACACGGTGAGGCTTTCCATAAAAACGTGCGCTCAAATTGAAACCTATTGGTAATTTTTGAGGCTGCAGCGATGCTAGCATGAGCTTTGCACACCCGAATCGGGCTGCAGACTGCACGGTGCCACAAGCGCCGCCCACGATCGCCCATCCCACACACTTCACCGCACCTCCGATGAAACAGGCCTCCCCAGTCGCATCCAAAGCCCCCGCCAAAGCCGCTCCGCGCGCCAGCAACCGGGACAATGAAAAACCCCTGGTCGAGGACATCCGGCTGCTGGGCCGCATTCTTGGCGATGTGATCCGCACCCAGGAAGGTCCGGAGGCTTTTGAACTGGTCGAGCAGATCCGCAAGCTGTCGGTGGCTTTCCGGCGTGACGCCGACCACGAAGCCGACAAGGCACTCAAAAAACTCCTCAAAGGCCTGCCCGGTGACCGCGCCGTGAGCGTGATCCGCGCCTTCACCTATTTTTCGCACCTGGCCAACCTGGCCGAAGACCGCCACCATATTCGCCGCCGTGCCATCCATGAGCGGGCGGGGCACACGCAAGAGGGCAGCATCGACGTCGCGCTGCAACGCCTGCGCTGGGCAGGCATCACGCCCAAAACCATTTCGCAAACACTGGCTGGCAGCTACGTCTCGCCTGTGCTCACCGCCCACCCAACCGAAGTGCAGCGCAAAAGCATCCTGGACGCCGAGCGCGACATCGCCCACCTGCTGACCGAGCGGGACGCCATCAAGGCCCGCGCCGCTGCGGTCAACGCCGCCAAGGACGCGCTCAGCCCCAAAGAGCTGGCCGCCAACGAACAACAAATCCGTGCCCGCGTGATGCAGCTGTGGCAAACCCGTTTGTTGCGCTTTACCAAACTCACCGTGGCCGACGAAATTGAGAATGCGCTGAGCTATTACGAGTCCACTTTCCTGCGCGAGATTCCCAAGCTCTACGCCGAGCTGGAAGCCTCGCTCGACGGTCAGCCCGTGGCCAGCTTTTTGCGCATGGGCCAATGGATTGGCGGTGACCGCGACGGCAACCCCAATGTGACCGCCCAGACGCTCGAGCACGCACTGACCCGCCAAAGCGATGTGGCCCTGCGCCACTACCTGACCGAGGTGCATTACCTGGGCAGCGAGCTGTCGCTGTCGGCCATGCTGGTGCCTTTTGGCCCCGAGATGCAGGCGCTGGCGGCGCAGTCGCCCGACACCAACGAGCACCGCCAGGACGAGCCGTACCGCCGGGCACTGACGGGCATGTACGCCCGCCTGGCCGCCACCCTGAAAAACCTGACCGGTGGTGACGCCGCCCGCCACGCCGTGGCCCCGCAAAACCCTTATGCCAGTGCCGAAGAGTTTCTGGCTGACCTGCGCGTGATCGAAGCATCGCTGTGCAGCCACCACGCCGAAGCACTGGCTGCCCAGCGCCTGCACCCACTGATCCGCGCCGTCGAGGTGTTTGGCTTTCATCTGGCCACGGTGGACCTGCGCCAAAGCTCGGACAAGCACGAAGAAGTGGTGGCCGAACTGCTGACCACCGCCCGCGTGGAAAAGCACTACAGCCAGCTCGATGAGCACGCCAAGCAAGCCTTGCTGCTGGGCCTGCTCAACGATGCTCGCCCGCTGCGTGTGCCGGGTGCGGTGTACAGCGAACACAGCGTGTCAGAACTGGCGATTTTCGAAACCGCCAAACGCATGCTGAGCACCTTTGGCCAGCAGGCGATCCGCCACTACATCATCAGCCACACCGAGACCGTGAGCGATTTGCTCGAAGTGCTGCTGCTGCAAAAAGAAGCGGGCCTGATGCGGGGCACACTGGACAGCGAAGCGCACAACGACCTGATCGTGGTGCCCTTGTTCGAGACCATCGAAGACCTGCGCAACGCCGCGCCCATCATGCGCGACTTCTACGCCCTGCCCGGCGTGGCCGCGCTGGTGCAGCGCTCGGGCGCCGAGCAGGACATCATGCTGGGCTACTCCGACAGCAACAAGGACGGTGGCATCTTCACCAGCAACTGGGAGCTGTACCGCGCCGAAATCGCGCTGGTCGAGCTGTTTGACAAGCTCGAGCGCAGCCACGGCATCAAAATCCGCATGTTCCATGGCCGCGGCGGCACCGTGGGCCGGGGCGGTGGCCCCAGCTACCAGGCCATTTTGGCGCAGCCGCCCGGCACCGTGCGCGGCCAGATCCGCCTGACCGAGCAAGGCGAAGTGATTGGGGCCAAGTTCGCCAACCCCGAAATCGGCCGCCGCAACCTCGAAACCCTGGTCGCTGCCACCCTCGAAGCCACGCTGCTGCAACCCACCAAACCCGCCACGCGTGCGTTTCTGGACGCGGCCGCCGAGCTGTCCGAAGCCAGCATGGACGCCTACCGGGGGCTGGTGTACGGCACACCGGGCTTCACCGATTACTTTTTCGGGGCCACACCGCTGCGCGAGTTGACGCAGTTGAACATCGGCTCACGCCCCGCTTCGCGCAAGGCGCTGCAAAAAATCGAAGACCTGCGCGCCATCCCCTGGGGCTTCAGCTGGGGCCAATGCCGCCTGACACTGCCCGGCTGGTTCGGCTTTGGATCGGCGGTGGCCAGTTTCCTCGACAAGCCCGATGCGGCCGAGCGCAAAGCGGCGCTGGCCCTGCTGCAAAAGATGTATCGCCAGTGGCCGTTCTTCCGCACCCTGCTGTCCAACATGGACATGGTGCTGGCCAAGAGCGACTTGGCACTGGCCTCGCGCTACGCTGAACTGGTCAGTGACACCCGCCTGCGCAAAAAGATTTTTGCCGCCATCGAAGCCGAATGGCACAGCACTGCAGATGCCCTGGCCCAGATCACGGGCGAGAAAAACCGGCTGGAGGGCAACCCGGCCCTGGCCCGCTCGATCCGCCACCGCTTCCCCTACATCGACCCGCTGCACCACCTGCAGGTCGAACTGATCCGCCGATACCGGGCAGGCCTGGCCGATGAACGTGTGCAGCGCGGCATCCACATCTCGATCAACGGGATCGCGGCGGGCTTGCGCAACACGGGTTGATCGCCCAGAGGTTCAGCCTTTTTGAGCGGCGACCCAGTCCCGCACAAGCTGGTCAAGCACATCCAGGGGCACGGCGCCATTGGAGAGCACGACATCATGGAAGTCTGCCAGCTTGAACCTCGGGCCCAGCTGCTGCTGCGCCCATTGGCGCAGGCTGAGGATTTTCATCATGCCCACCTTGTAGGCCAAGGCTTGTCCGGGGTCGATCAGGTACCGTTCGATCTCGACAGTGACCTCGTTTTCATCCATGCCCGTCTCGCGCACCATGTAGGCGATGGCCTGTTCGCGGCTCCAGCGTTTGGCATGCATGCCCGTGTCCACCACCAGCCGTGCCGCGCGGAACATCTCGGCTTGCAGGCGACCGAGGTCATGGAGCGGGTCCGACTGCAAGCCCATCTCCCAGGCCAATTGCTCTGCGTACAAAGCCCACCCTTCAATGTAGGCCGTGAAGCCTGACGCCCGTCTGAAAAAGGGCAGATTGTCCAGCTTCATCTGCAAGGCAATTTGCAAATGGTGCCCCGGTATGGCTTCGTGGTACGCCAATGTCCGCATGCCGAATTTCGGTGTGCTTTCAATCTTGTACAGGTTGGTAAAAAACGTGCCCGGGC
This sequence comes from Limnohabitans radicicola, assembly GCF_014837235.1. Taxonomy (GTDB): domain Bacteria; phylum Pseudomonadota; class Gammaproteobacteria; order Burkholderiales; family Burkholderiaceae_C; genus Limnohabitans_A; species Limnohabitans_A radicicola. The sequence goes on from NZ_JACYFT010000001.1 coordinate 334,422, forward strand.
GACCGCCATCGAGGGAAGGCATCTGGTAGTAGCCAACAGGTGAGGTCTTCTGTGCAAATTCAGGCACCCTCTGGACCCGCACACCCGCCTGGGGCCAGGCATTGAAAGCCACGCGGGTCTTGATGGCGGCTTCATCGATGATGGTCTGGTAGTCCTGCAGCAATTGCTGTCGACCTTCGTCGGTGTCGTCGTAACGCTGATCAGCCCTGCGTGCGAGTGTCCGTATTTTTTCACCCCGGTCTTTGCCGCTCAGTTTCTCCTTGGCCAGGATGGCATCGATCTGACGTCCAATGCGCTGCACCTCGGTCAAGCCCGTGAGGTGCAATTCATCGGCCGAGAGTGAGGTCGTCGTGTGCCGGGCAATGGCGAACTGGTAATAGTCCTGACCTTGGGGCAGCGCCCACACACCCTCATTGTTCAAGGGTTTCTGCAGCAAATTCTGCAAATGCGCGTCCAACTTGCGGTACGCGGGATAAACATCACGCTCAACGACCCCCGCCGCCTGTTGCGCCAGTGTGGCCTGCTGTGCCTCGCTCAACACCGAGGGGGGCAACTGCCGCATTTTGGAAGTCAAAGCCGCCACCAGAGGGTGCTGGTTCGCAGGGTGCACCAGAAAGTGACGAATTTGCTCACGGGTTTTTTCAACTGAAAAACGGGGAGGAAACAAAGCCTTGTCTTCCCTGACCTTCAAACCCTCCAGGATTTGATCAAAAGCACGAGGAAAAGCCCGCATGCGGGCGATGTAGTCCTGAGCGCTGGCCTGGTTGTGGACGCTGTGGATATTGATCAGAAAGTCCGGCAACTGTGACTGCAGGCCAAACAGAGAATTGACCGGATAGCTGTGCCAGCGCCACTTGGCCTGCGCCGCTTCCTGCTGGTATTGGTAACGGGCGATCCACCAGTTGATCTTGTCCTCGCCCTTGAGGGCTTGTGCATCGTAGCCCTCGAACTGCTGGGCATTTTGCTGTGCCAAAGCCAACTGCTGATCTTCATGCGCCAGCGAGAAATCGTCCAGTTTGTCGCTGTACCAGGCCCACCCCGTCTTGTCGAGCAGCTCCAGGCTGGACATGAACATGGGGGAATCGATCAGGCCTTGCAGGAAAACACGGTCATAAAACCAATTGATCTTGATGGGGCGCATCCACCATGTGTGCGCCAACAAGAGCACAAACAGCACAGCCAAGAGCACAAGCACCTGAAAAAAACGCCGGAGATACTTCATGGGGACACGCACCTCTGTTCCATACCAAGACAAGTATAAAGTTCACGTTGCGCCGATGATGACATGACGTGGCGGTGAAAGCGCCACACCCACCAGCTTGTATGCAACGGCCCCGCCTTGAAGGACAAGCTGGACCCGCTGCATGCTCTGAACACAAAGAAGACCCGATGAATCGCCCCCTTTTCACCTTCTTGCGACAACTCAAGGCCCGCATCCGACTGGTCAGCGCTGCGCTGTTTGGCATGGCACTGCATCTGGCCCTGCCGCCTGACTGGCCGTCATCGCCCACCACACGCCTGCTGCTGTGCTGGAACGCGGCCGTGGCGCTGTACCTGCTGATGGCCTTGTGGGTGATGCGCCAGTCCGATGTGGAACACATGCGCCAGCGGGCTTACCGCCAGGACGAAGGCCAAAAAACCATTTTGCTGCTGACCATCGTGGCCGTGCTGGCCAGCCTGGTGGCCATCGTGGCGGAGCTGTCCGCCATCAAGGAACTGAGCGGCAGCGACAAACTGCTGCACATTGGCCTGACCGCAGCCACCGTGGCCAGTTCCTGGGTGTTCATGCACCTGATGTTTGCCATGCACTACGCCCACGACTACTACCTGAGCGGTCGCCACGGGCGCGAACCTGGCCTGGCCTTCCCGCAAGAGGCCCAGCCGGACTACTGGGACTTTCTGTACTTTTCGGCCGTGATCGGCACCTCAGGCCAGACGGCCGATGTGTCCTTCACCTCCAAAGCCATGCGCCGAACGGGACTGGTGCACTGCGTGCTGGCCTACTTTTACAACACCACGGTGCTGGCTCTGACGATCAACATTGCGGCCAGTTTGATGTGAGTCGGCGGGGGCAGCGGCCCGCGCCCGATAAAATCCGGGCTTATGACAAACCAACTCGACAAAAAATCCCAAGCCTGGTCCGCGCTCTTTTCTGAACCGATGAGCGAGTTGGTCAAGCGCTACACCGCCAGCGTGTTTTTTGACAAGCGCCTGTGGCAAGCCGACATCCAGGGCTCTCTGGCCCATGCCGAGATGCTGGCAGCGCAAAACATCATTGGCGCCAGCGATCTGGCCGACATCCAGCGCGGCATGGCGCAGATCACGCAAGAAATCGAATCCGGCGCTTTTGAATGGAAGCTGGACCTCGAAGACGTGCACCTGAACATCGAGGCACGCCTGACCCAATTGGTGGGCGATGCGGGCAAACGCCTGCACACCGGGCGCAGCCGCAACGACCAAGTCGCCACCGATGTGCGCCTGTGGCTGCGCAGCGAGATGGACCTGATCATCGACCTGCTGGTGGATCTGCAAAAGTCATTGGTCGATGTGGCCGAACACAACGTCGAAGTCATCCTGCCGGGCTTCACCCACCTGCAAGTGGCCCAGCCCGTGAGCTTTGCACACCACCTGCTGGCCTATGTGGAAATGTTTGCCCGGGATGCAGAACGCATGAGCGATGTGCGCCGCCGCACCAACCGCCTGCCCTTGGGCAGCGCCGCCCTGGCGGGCACCACCTACCCGCTGGACCGCGAACGCGTGGCCCGCACGCTGGGCATGGTCGACGAACACGGCAACCCACAGGTCAGCCAAAACAGCCTCGACGGCGTGAGCGACCGCGACTTCGCCATCGAATTCACCGCTGCGGCCAGCCTGTGCATGGTGCACATCAGCCGCTTCAGCGAAGAACTGATTTTGTGGATGAGCCAGAACTTCGGCTTTGTGCGCATTGCCGACCGCTTCACCACCGGCTCCAGCATCATGCCGCAGAAGAAAAACCCCGACGTGCCCGAGCTGGCACGCGGCAAAACCGGCCGTGTGGTAGGCCACCTGATGGGCCTGATCACCCTGATGAAGGGCCAGCCCCTGGCCTACAACAAGGACAACCAGGAAGACAAAGAGCCGCTGTTCGACACCGTGGACACGCTCAAGGACACCCTGCGCATCTTCAGCGAAATGGTTGGCGGTCAAGTCAACCCTGCCACCGGCCAAAAAGAAGGCGGCATCACCGTCAACGCTGCCGCGATGGAAGCGGCCGTGAAGAAGGGTTACGCCACTGCGACGGACCTCGCCGACTACCTGGTCAAGAAAGGCCTGCCCTTCCGCGATGCGCACGAGGTGGTGGCCCATGCGGTCAAAACCGCCCAGGGCCTGGATGTAGACCTGTCCGAGCTGCCCCTGGAAACCCTGCAAAAGTTCGACAGCCGCATCGAAGCCGATGTGTTCGGGCCGCTCAGCCTGCAAGGCTCAATGAACGCCCGCAACACCTTGGGCGGCACAGCGCCTGTGCAGGTGCGCCTGCAAATTGCACGCCACCGCGCCCGTTTGGCCTGAAAACGATTCAGCGCAGTCTGCTGCGCTGGATCACCCCCACTCCCGCCCCAGCATGGGCGCTGACACCCCTTTGTGCAGGCGGATCACTGGCACCGCCATGGTGATGACGCGGGGCTTTTCGTCCTTGAGCAACACCACGTTCAAAAACAAGGTGCCCAAGCCCTTTTCGGTCTTGAAGAGGCCCCAGCGCCGCTTGGGCGCCATGGCGGCCAACAGGGCTTGTTCATCCCATTCATCGGTCAAGGGCAGGTAGCTGTAGGCCTGCTCGCGGTGGCGCAGCATCACATGGGTGTAGCTGTAGCCGGGGATGGGTTGGCCGTCGGTGCCAATCGGGCGGAACTTGATTTCGTAGTCGCCCGTGGCGGTGTTGCCGTGGGCATAACGGCCTGCGTGGATGCCTTGGGTGAACTTGAAGTTGGGACGGCCAATCACCAATGGCGCATCCATAAGGTTGCGCAGCTCGATGTTGAGCACATTGGGGTAATTCTTGTGGCCTGTGACCAGCGAGTAGCTCAGGTGCACTGAAAACTCGGGAATTTTCTTTTTGTTGCCGCTGAGCACAAAAGCGGAGATCAGCAAACCCGAGCCTGCGGTGATGAAGTCCCACAAGCCCTGGTCTTTGGCCCATTTGATCCAGTTGAGGGGTTGCTGGACGACGCCCCACAGGTCTTGCCATTCGATCATTCACCGTCCTTTTTCCCGCAGTTTTTAAAAAATTCACATCAAAGTATACAAATTGAGTGTTTTTTCTTCCACGAGCTGGAACCCAGCCGCGGTCACTTAAGCGGCATGGACGGAGGAGCGCTGGACGTAGGATTTGAATCCAACATCCACTGCACCGAGGAGTCCACATGGCCATTTACGAATTGAGAACCTACAACGTCACGGTCGGCAAAATGGCCGAAGTGGTCTCGCTCTACAAGAACGAAGGCTGGCCAGCCCTGGCCAAACACCCGCAAAAGCTGATGGGCTATTTCACAGGCGACATCGGTGCACTGAACCAGCTGATCCACGTCTGGAAATTCGATGACGATGCGGACCGCCGGGCATTCTGGGCGGGCGTGTTCTCGGATCCTGACTTCATGGCTTTCGCAGGCAAGCTGCGCCCGCTGCTGCAATCGCAGGAAAACAAGCTGATGCTGGCCGCCCCCTGGGGCCCCACGCTCTGAAAGGCTCGATAATCCAGGGTCACAACACCTCAATTTGCGCCTGGTTGCGCAAGCAACTCAAGGAAGAACGACATGGGCGCGCAGTGGAAAGCAAAAGGCAAGGCACAGGCAGCAGACGCCAGAGGCAAACTCTTTGGCCGCCTGGCCAAGGACATCATGATCGCTGCACGCAACGGCGCCGATCCCGCCTCGAATGCGCGGCTGCGTCTGGTGGTGGAGCAAGCCCGCAAAGTGTCGATGCCCAAGGACACACTGGAGCGTGCCATCAAGAAAGGCGCGGGCCTTTTGGGTGATGCCGTGAGTTTTGAGCGCGTGATTTACGAAGGTTTTGCCCCGCACCAGGTGCCCGTCATGATCGAGGTGCTGACCGACAATGTGAACCGCACGGCCTCGGAGATGCGCGTGCTGTTCCGCAAAGGCCAGCAAGGTACATCGGGCTCGGTGTCCTGGGACTTTGACCATGTGGGCATGATCGAGGCGGAACCTGCACAAGCCGGTGCTGACCCTGAATTGGCCGCGATCGAAGCAGGCGCGCAGGACTTTGAGCCTGCCGACGAAGAAGGCATGACGCTCTTCATCACCGAGGCCACCGATCTGGACCTGGTCAGCCGCGCCCTGCCCACACACGGCTTCACCGTGGTGACGGCCAAGCTGGGCTACAAGCCCAAAAACCCGGTAGATCCCGCCAATCTGAGCCCCGAACAACTGGAAGAAGTTGAGGCCTTTCTGGGCGCCATCGACAACAATGACGACGTGCAAAACGTCTTTGTGGGGCTCGCGGGCTAAGCCCTGAATCTGTACCTGCAGCGGTCTGGCACCCATACAGGGCACCAGCACCCGCTCAGTCGACCTTGGCGCCGCCTGTGAACCAGCGGCCCACCAACTCGCGCTCGGCATCGGTGATGCCCGTCGCGTTGTTCATGGGCATCTGCCGGCTCACCACCACTTGCTGGTAAATGCCCTGTGCGTGGGTCTGGATGCCTTCGGCGCTGTCCAGTCGGATGTTCTTCATCTGCATCGTGGCACCGTGGCACATGGAGCAGCGCTGCTCGATCACGGCCTTGACTTCGGCGAAGGCCACAGGCGCCTGCACAGCAGACACCGTCTGAGCAGGCGCTGCAGGCTTGAGGGCCACGATCACGCCCAAAATCAGGACCACCCCCACCACCGCAAAGGGCAGAGGATTCTTGGCCCGGCCCAGGTGGTAGCCGTGGCGCTGCACAAAGAACTGGCGGATCAGGGCCCCGGCGAACATCATCACGAACAGCAGCACCCAGCGCTGCTCGTGGGTGTACAAAAAGCTGTAGTGGTTGGACAACATCGCAAAGATCACGGGCAGCGTGAAATAGGTGTTGTGCACGCTGCGCTGTTTGCCGCGCTTGCCGTGGATGGCCAGGGCCTGGGCATCGTACTTTTCGCCCGAAGTCATGGCGGCCACCACCTTGCGCTGACCGGGGATGATCCAGAAGAACACATTGGCGCTCATCGCGGTGGCGATCATGGCCCCCACCAACAAAAAGGCGGCACGCCCGGCAAACAAGTGGTTGGCCAGCCAGCAAGCGCAGGCCACAACCAGGATCATCAAACCGGCAACGATCAGTTCGCCGTTTTTGCGAAAACCAAAGAGACGGCAAACGGTGTCATAAACCAGCCAGAACGCCACCAGAAAGCCCAGCGCAGCCGCACCCGCAGTGGTCGGCGCCCAGTCCATCAGTGATTTGTCGATCAGGAAGGTGCCCGCGTTCCAGAGGTACAGCACCGTGAAAAGCGCAAAGCCGCTGAGCCAGGTCGAGTAACTTTCCCAGTAGAACCAGTGCAGTTTGGTGTGGATTTTCTTGGGTGCCACCATGTACTTCTGGGGGTTGTAAAAGCCCCCACCGTGCACCGCCCACATGGCGCCATCCACCCCTTTTTCGAGCAAGTCGGGCGAGGTGGGTTTGAGCAGGTTGTTGTCCAGAAAGACAAAGTAGAACGACGAACCGATCCAGGCAATGGCCGTGATCACATGAACCCACCTGAGCAGCAGGTTGGCCCAATCCAGCAAATAAGCTTCCATCAGGATTCTCCAACCTGCTCACCACCGCGGGCGCTGTGAGCAGTCATTCTGTCGCGAAGATAAGGGGCTTGAGAGCCCGAATGTGCGCCGCTGCGACTGGTGCACTCAAGTGTATACAATTTTCCTGGTGCGATCCAGAACCGCGTTTCAGGGTAAACCAGCAAGCCGACATGGGCTGCCCTTCAAGCAGCCATCTGCAAGAGTTGTGCTGCCACGGCCACGGCGATGACCTCAGGCTCTTTGCCTGCGATACCGGGCACCCCAATGGGACACGTGATGCGTGCGATCTCGGTTTCTGAAAAACCACGCGCGTCGAGCCGGTGTCGGAAGGTGGCCCATTTGGTCTTGCTGCCGATCAGTCCGACAAACGGCAAATCATGGCGTTCACGCAGGCGCTTGAGGCAGGCGATGACCACATCCAGGTCCTCGGCGTGGCTGAAACTCATGATGAGCACCCGGCTGCCAGGTGCCAGCGTGTCCACCGCCATGTGCACTGGGCTCGAGTGTTCACAGACCACCTGGGGGGGCACATCCGTGGGGAAAATTTCGTCGCGGCTGTCGATCCAGCGCACCGCAAAGGGCAAGGGGGCAAGCACATTCACCAGCGCCTTGCCCACATGGCCGCCACCAAACAACGCCAAAGGGGTGCGTGCAGGGCCCAGGCGGGCGCGCAAGCCGGCAGCGTCGGTTGCATCGACCCGGCTGAAAGCCAGCGCCACGGAGCCACCGCAGCACTGCCCCAGGTTCGGACCCAGCACGTGCTGCATGGCCAGCTCTTGCGTTTGCCCCGACAGCAGCAGGCGGGCGTGCGCGATGGCCTGGTACTCCAGATGCCCCCCGCCGATGGTGCCGCACTCACCGCGGGCAAACACCACCATCGAGGTGCCCGGGCCACGCGGCACAGAGCCTCGGGTGGCATTCACCGTCACGCACACGGCGGGCTCTTGGGCCAGTCTTTGAAGGGCTTGATCAATCCAGTTCACACGAGCTTTCCATTTTCGAACGACAACGCTGCCGGGATGCGGGGGCAATGCCACAATCGCAGCCCATGCAAGAGTATGCCAAGGAGCCACGATGAGCCGCACACAAAGCACCGATTGGAACAGCCTGGCGCGCCGCTGGACGGCAGGTCTGTGGGGTTGCACCTCGGCGGTCTTGCTGTGGCTGGGCGGCTGCACCTCCACCCATTTGCAACAGCCGCCTTCACCCGCCCAAACCCCGGCCAAGCCCGGCGCAGCAAGCTCGCCCAGCGCCTCTACTCAGGCGCTGCAGACGTCCTCGGCTCCCAACGCCAAAGACTACCGCAAAGATGCGGCGAAGCATCTGTACTTGCAGCAAAAAGACAAGGTCTTCAAAGGCCGCCTGCCGCCCATGCTCTACGCCATCGGTGTGTTGAATGTGGACATCGACCGCCAAGGGCAAATTCAGGCGCTCCAATGGACACGTGCCCCCCGCCATGCCCCTGAGGTCATGGCCGAGATCGAGCGCATGGTCCACGCCGCAGCCCCCTTCCCTGCCCCCATGCGGCTGGGCAAAGTCACCTACACCGACGTCTGGCTGTGGGACAAGAGCGGACGCTTTCAACTCGATACCCTGACAGAAGGTCAGGATTGAATCGCTCTTGCAGTCACCCGCCATCGAGAGAAATATTTCGAATGGATCGCAAAATCAGGATTTATAAACAATAAACCCCGCCATGGCGGGGTTCATGTGAATCGTGATGTGAGAGATTCAGGCAATCAGAAACTGGTTGCGGTCTTTGCCATCGATCCATTTGGGCGCTTTGCCGCGGCCAGTCCATGTTTGCCCAGTGGCAGGATCGCGGTATTTGGGAGCCACCTTGGCAGTGGATTTGCCAGCAGACTTGGCACCACGGGACGGAAATACATCTTGCGCCGTCAGGCCAAATTCAGCCACAAGTTCACGGACTTTGGCCACAGCCGCAGCAATTTCATTTTGGCGTGCCTGGACAATGGCTTTTTCAAGAATTTCACGTTGCTGAAGCAATTCTTTATAACTTTGGCTCATGAGGTAACTCCATTAAAAAATAATCATCCAATATATCAGATGTTTATCGCATGGAGATGCCCAGTATTCAATATGCCGTCCTGAATCAGGCCATTTTCATGGCGACGCCATTAAATGGGCCAAAACTTTATCAATTCGGCGTCCATCCAGGTCCACGATTTCAAAACGCCACCCCCCGATCACCACAGACTCGCCAGTCTGGGGTAATCGGCCCAAAACAAAAAGCAACAAGCCCGCCAGCGTGTTGTAGAGCCCCCTGTCTTCGGCAGGCAGGTCCTTGATTTCCAGCCGGGCCTTGAGTTCATTGATGGGCATGAGCCCGTCCAGCAACCAAGAGCCATCGCTGCGTTGCGTGGCCCAGGCTTCGGTCTGGGTATCGGGTTTGAGCTCACCCGTGATGGCTTCGAGCAAATCCAGCGGGGTCAGCAAACCCTGCACTTCGCCATATTCGTCCACCACAAAAAGCATGCGACTGGACTGGTCGCGCAGTTGTTCGAGCAACTCCATGCCGCTGAGGGTTTCAGGAACAAAATGCGCTGGATGCGCAAAATGCTCAATGGGACGCGACTCCCCAGCGGGCAAGGCCAGCAACTGGAAGACACTGATCACGCCCAGCACATGCTCGAGGCCATCGCGGCAGACCGGATACCAGGAATGGTGGCCCGCTTCGCGCAGGGCGTTGATGCGGGCCATCGCTTCGGGCAGCGTCATGGCGGCATCCAGCCATTGGATATCGCTGCGGGGCGTCATCATCGACGTCAAGGGCCTGTCGTCCAGATGGAACACATTGCGCACCATCTGGTGCTCGTGCTCCTCGATCAAGCCGGCATGCACGCCTTCGGCCAGACTGGCGGTGATCTCCTCCTCGGTCACCTCCTGGCTGCCTTTGCTGCTGATGCGCATGAGCTTGAGCACCCCTTGCGTGGACAGCGCCAGCAGCTTCACAAACGGTCCTGCTGCGCTGGCCAGCCAGGCCATGGGGCGTGACACCCAGCGGGCCACCGCCTCCGGGTAGAGCTGACCGATGCGCTTGGGCACCAGCTCACCAAAAATGATGGTGGCAAAGGTGATCAGGGTAACGACGATGGCCGTGGCCGACAAGGCAGCGGCGGCCTCGCTCAAACCCCGGGCTGTCAGGTACTGCGCCAGACCCGCACTGAACGCGGCTTCGCCGACGATGCCGTTGAGCACGCCGATCGAGGTGATGCCCACCTGCACAGTCGACAGAAACTGGGTGGGTTGCTCCAGCAAGGTGATGGCCACCTTGGCCCCTTTGTCGCCGGCTTCGTCGAGCGCGGCCAGCCGCGCCTTGCGACTGGAGGCGAGCGCCATTTCAGACATGGCAAACAAGCCGTTGAGCAGGATCAGAAAGGCAATCAGCAGGAAATCCATGACCCCATTGTGCCAAGGAAGCGAGGCAGCATCGCCGCTGCCGACTGTGGGCCGCGCGCACGCACAGCCAATTTGGGACAATCGGTCTCAAGAGGTGTTTATGGCGGTGTATTTGATTGGCGACATCCAGGGCTGCGACGAGCCCCTGGCGCGCCTGCTGGAAAAGGTGGATTTCTCGCCCAGTCGCGATGCCTTGTTTGTGCTGGGCGATCTGGTCAACCGTGGCCCCGACTCGGCCGGGGTGCTGCGCCGCTTGATGGCGCTGGGCCCATCGGTGCATTGCGTGCTGGGCAACCACGATCTGCATGCACTGGCCGTGGCCACGGGTGCGCGCCACAGCAGCCGCATGGACACCCTGCAAAACCTGCTGCATGCCCCGGACCGTGACACCCTGCTCAACTGGCTTCGCCACCAACACATGGCACTGCACGCCCACGGCATGCTGATGGTGCACGCCGGGGTGTTGCCACAGTGGTCCACCGCACAGACGCTGCGCCTGGCCGCCGAAGTCGAAGCGGTGCTGCAAGGCCCTGATTGGCAAGACTTCTTGCGTCATATGTACGGCAACCAGCCTGCCGCCTGGGACGACGCGCTCGTCGGCATCGAGCGGCTTCGGGTCACCGTGAATGCCCTCACCCGGCTGCGCTTTTGCACCGCCCAGGGGGTGATGGAGTTTGAATCCAAGGACAGCGCCCAGGCCGCCCCAGCGGGCTGTATGCCCTGGTTTGACGTGCCTGGACGCCAGACAGCCCATGATGTGGTGGCCTTTGGCCATTGGTCCACCCTGGGCTGGCTGGACCGCAGCGATGTCTGGGCATTGGACTCCGGATGCGTGTGGGGCGGCTGCCTCAGTGCACTGGCGCTGGACCCGGTGCATCAGCGGCACGCCCTGATTCAAGTCGGCTGCGAACCAGCGCAGACACCGGGATGAGCACCGGCCAGCAGCGCCCCCGCCAAAGACAGGTATAAACCATGGCTGTGTCTTCTCCTTTGTCCTTTGACCCCCGCCAGGTGCCCGTGTCCCGTGTGGACGACGACCTGCCGCGTGTGCCCCATGCTCACCTGCGGCCCGAGGCACTGCGTCAGCGCTTTGCCTCGCCCCCAGATTGGTCTCCCGAGGTCGTGCGAGAGCCACGCTTTGGCGAACGGGCACCCGCCCAAGCCGCGGTGCTGATCCCCATCGTGCTGCGCGACGCGGGGGCGGGTGGCCCCACCATCTTGCTGACGCTGCGCACGGCGCACCTGTCCACCCATTCGGGGCAAATTGCATTCCCGGGTGGCAAGGTCGACGCCGAAGACCCCAGCGTACAGGCAGCCGCCCTGCGCGAAGCCCACGAAGAGGTGGGCCTGTCGCCCGAGCGGGTGCAGGTGATCGGCGAATTGCCGATCTATGTGACCGGCACCTCTTTCCTGGTCACCCCGGTGGTGGGACTGGTGGAGCCCAACTTCACCTTGAACCCCAACCCGGGGGAAGTGGCCGACGTGTTCGAAGTGCCTTTGGCCTTTTTGATGAACCCAGCGCACCACCGCCGCCACACGGTGGACTGGCAAAGCGGTCGCCGTGAATGGTTTTCCATGCCTTACACCGAGCACCGGCTCAACGGCCAAGGGCTCATCGAGCCGGTGGAGCGTTTCATTTGGGGCGCCACTGCGGGCATGCTGAGGAATTTTTACCGTTTCTTGCTGGCTGAACATGCAGCCTCGGAGGTGCAATGAGTTTTTTTGCGATTCTTCTGGCCTTGGTGCTCGAGCAAGCCCGACCCATGACGGCGCAAAGCCGCATTTACAACATCGTGGGCGGCTGGGCCGACTGGGTGGCGCGCACGCTCGACGCGGGTGTGCGCCACCAGGCGTGGGTGGCCTGGGGCATCACGGTCCTGGCCCCTGCCGTGTTGGTCATGCTGGTGCACTGGCTGTTGGTGCTGAGCCTGGGCTGGCTGGTGGCCATGCTGTGGAATGTGGCGCTTTTGTATGTGACTTTGGGCTTTCGCCAATTCAGCCATCACTTCACCGCCATCCGCGATGCGCTGGAGGACGGTGACGAAGCCAAAGCCCGCGAACTGCTGGCCGAATGGCAGCAAGTCAAGGTGGGCGACATCGCACGCAGCGAAATCGTGCGCCATGCCATCGAGTACTCGATGATCGCCGCGCACAGACACGTCTTTGGGGTGTTTTTTTGGTACGCGGTGATGTCCATCATCGGCCTGGGGCCTGTGGGCGCTGTGGTTTACCGCATGGCGGATCACGCACAGGCCCGCTGGCAGCGCCAGCAAGCCGATGGCTCCGGGGTCAGCGAAGTGCTGAGCGAAGTGTCGCAGCACGCCTGGATGGCCATCGACTGGCTGCCCGCGCGTGCCACGGCTTTGGGCTTTGCCATCGTGGGCAGTTTTGAAGACGCGATGGACGGCTGGCGCAACCACGCGCAACGCTTCCCCGAAGACAACGACGGCGTGATCCTGGCTGCCACCGCGGGTGCCATCAACATCCAGCTCGGCGGCGCTGCATTGGGCAGTCAGAGCGGGCCGGACGGTGAAGAGCCTGACAGCGACAAGATCGCTGGCAGCAGCAGCACCCCAGGTCGCCCCGCACAAGTGGCACACTTCGCGCAGGTGGTGGGTCTGGTCTGGCGCACGGTGCTGATGTGGCTGGTGCTGGTGGCCTTGCTCACCATGGCCAACCTGCTCGGCTGAGACCTTCGGGACAGTCAGCTCACCAGCGCTGCTGGCCCAACTCTTCAAACAGCTGCGCGTAAATGCGGTGGCGCCGAGCACTGATGGTGCCTGTCTTTTCATCCGTGCTGACCTCGGCCAGCACAGCGCAGCCCGGCTCATGCAGGTGGGTGCAGTTGTAGAACTTGCATTGACCCAGGTACTGGCGCAAATCGGGCATGCATTGGGCCAGCTGCGTGGGCTCGATGTGGTTCAGGCCAAACTCCTGAAAACCCGGCGAATCGATCAAAGCGGTGCGCTGCCCTGCCCGGTCCAGCTCGGGCACCCAGTACCAGCGCGTGTTGGTGGTGGTGTGCTTGCCCGAGTTGAGCGCTTGTGAAATTTCCCCGGTCTCCACTTGCGCGTCAGGCAGCAGGCGGTTGATCAGCGTGCTCTTGCCGCTGCCTGAGGGGCCCAGCACCAGCGTGGTCTGGCCTTGCAGCTGCGCGCACAGGGCGTCGACACCATCGCTTTGCGTCAGCGTCGAGCGCGGGTTCAGGCTCAGAGGCAAGACCAGGTAACCCATGGCACGGTAAGGAGCCAGCCGCTCCCAGGCCTGCGCAAAAGGCGCGGCCAAATCGCTTTTGTTGAGCGCAATGATGGGGGTGATTTTTTCAGCCTCGGCCGCCACCAGGGCCCGGCACAGCTGGCTTTCCGAGAACTCGGGCTCGGCCGCGATCAAGATCAAAACCCGGTCCAGGTTGGCGGCAAAGGATTTGGTGCGGATTTCGTCCTGACGGTAGAACAGGTTGCGGCGTTCCTGCAGGCGTTCAATGCTGCCCTCGTCGCCCGTCGCCTGCCAAAGCACCTGATCGCCGACCACGGCCTGGTTCTTCTTGCCACGCGGGTGGCAGATCAATCGGCGGCCGTCGGGCGTTTCCACCAGGCTGTGGCGCCCGTAAGCGGCCACCACCAGGCCGGCTTGCAAGTCTGCAGTGGGCGCTGCCTCGCGCGCTTTGGCTTTGCTCATGCGGGCTTCATCCGGGCCAGACGCTCGCTGGCGGGCGGATGAGAATAGTAGAACTTCACAAACAGCGGATCAGGCGTCAGCGTGGACGCGTTGTCCTGGTAGAGCTTGAGCAAGGCGGACGCCAGATCGGCCCCCGGCGTTTGCGCCACTGCGTAGGCATCGGCCTCAAACTCTTGCTGGCGCGAGCGCCATGAACTCAACGGAGCCAGGAAGAATGTGAACACGGGCACCACCAGCATGAACAACACCAGGGCCAGCGCGTTGTTGTTGCCCGCCATGCTCGGCACCACACCCAGTCCGGTGTAAAACCAGACCTGCTGGACCAGCCAGCCCAGCAGGGCCAACCCCGCCAGCGTGGTGGTGAAGCTCACCGCCATCATTTTGAGGATGTGCTTGTGTTTGAAGTGGCCCAGCTCGTGGGCCAGCACCGCTTCCATTTCAGCCGGGCTCAACTGTTTGAGCAAGGTGTCAAAGAACACCACCCGCTTGCTGGCGCCGAAGCCCGTGAAAAAAGCGTTGGAGTGCGCCGAGCGGCGGCTGCCGTCCATCACGAAAAAGCCTTTGGCCTTGAAGCCAGAGCGTTGCATCAAGGACTGAACACGCGCCTTGAGCGCTTCGTCTTCAAGTGGCGTGAATTTATTGAAGAGCGGCATGATCACGTTGGGCGCAATGGCCATCAGGAACAGTTGCCATGCCACCAAGGAACACCAGGCCCAGAGCCACCACCGGTCTCCACCCATTTCCATCAACCAGAGCACCAGCCACAGCAGCGGCAAGCCCAGCAAAGCCCCCAGCAACAGCCCCTTGAGCAGATCGCTGATCCACAGCGCGGGGGTCATCTTGTTGAAACCGAATCGCTGCTCCACGCCAAAGGTCTGTACCAGAGACAGGGGCAGACCGATCACACCGCCGACCACCATGAACGCCACGATCAACGCAATTTGCTGCGCCATGCCCGGGCCCATGAGTCCAAGCAAGAACTGGTTCAACGCATCCAGCCCACCCAGCAAGGTCCAGCCCACCAGCACAGCTGCGTCGAGCACGATGTCGATCTGTGAGAGTTTGGCCTTGGCCAGGGTGTAATCCGCCGCTTTCTGATGGTCGGCCAGGCTGATCGTCTGGGCATGGGCCTGCGGGACCGCGCCCCGGTGGGCCGCCACATGGTGCACTTGCCGGGCGTTGAGCCAGAGCTTGAGGGCCACATGGGCCACCAAGGCCACCGCCAGCGTGAGGGTCAGATTCAGGGACGCGTTCATGGGCGCAAAGTGTAGGGCAGATTCCGCAGGCCAGCGCCTGCACGGTCATCGGCGACAATGGCCCCATGTCTGAAGTGAATGCATCCCCCGCCCCTGAAACCGCTGAATTGGCCAAATCCGACCAGAACCTGGTCTGGATCGATTGCGAAATGACAGGGCTCGACCCCGAAAAAGAGCGCCTGCTGGAGATCGCCGTGATCGTCACAGGCCCGCACCTGTCACCCCGCATTGAAGGCCCAGTGCTGGTCATTCACCAAAGCGACGAACTGCTGAACAAAATGGATGCCTGGAACAAAGGCACCCATGGCAAAAGCGGCCTGATCGACAAGGTCAAGGCCTCCACGGTGAGCGAAGCCCAGGCCGAGGAGCAAATCCTCAATTTCCTCCAAACCTACTTGCCCAAGGGGGCTTCGCCCCTGTGCGGCAACACCATCAGCCAGGATCGCCGCTTTCTGGTGAAGTTCATGCCCAGGCTCGAAGCGTTCTTTCACTACCGCAACCTCGATGTGAGCACCCTCAAGGAGTTGTCACGCCGCTGGAAACCCGAGGTGTATTCGTCTTTCAAGAAGCAGCAAAAGCACACGGCGCTGGCCGATGTGCATGAATCCATCGACGAATTGGCGCATTACCGCGAGCATTTCATCCAGCTTTGAAAGTTTTCAGGGAAAACCCTAGCCATTTTTCCTGAACCATGCCATAATCTGAGGCTTCGCTGCACGCCAAGTGCTGCGTTTCTCACATCTCCCTTCATGCCTTGACCCACCGATAGGGTCACTCACAGCGGCCAGGCTCCACGCCCAGCGCCCCTCGCGAGCACCGTTTGATGGTTGATGTTTTTTCAACCTTGCGGTGCCTGCGGCCAAAGCAATCCTTTGCGGCCGTTGTTCCGTGCGAGTTTTATTGATACACATGACCGACACTTTGATCACAGTGCAGGACGACCTGTCGCCTGCCGAAAACCTTTCCATCGCCACCGAACTGGCCTCTGAAGCCGTTGCAGCCGAAGACATCATTGCCGATGTGCCCAACGGCTTTGTTGAACTGGGCTTGGCGCCCGAACTGGTGCAAGCCGTGGCAGACCTGGGCTACACCCAGCCCACCGCTGTGCAAAAACGCGCCATTCCGTTGGCCTTGCCCACCGCTGGCGGCTCCAAAGACGGCCAATCCAATGGCTACAGCGACCTGATGGTCTCGAGCCAAACCGGCAGCGGCAAAACCGCCGCCTTCTTGCTGCCCGTGCTGCACACCCTGATCCAGCAAATGGCCGAGCAGGAGGCTGCCGAGCGCGCCGAGTTTGAACAAGCCTGTGCTGACGCCGCCGCCAAGGGTGAGCCCGCGCCAAAGCGCGCCAAGCGCAAAGACCCCACCAACCCCCGCAACTTCAAAGCGGCTGTGCCTGGGGCCCTGATCCTGTGCCCCACACGCGAGCTGGCCCAGCAAGTGGCGCACGACGCCATCGAGCTGGTCAAGCACACACGCGGTCTGCGCGTGGCCAACGTGGTCGGCGGCATCCCTTACCAGCTGCAAATCGCCAAGCTGCAAAACGCCAACCTGGTGGTGGCCACGCCCGGCCGCTTGCTGGACCTGCAGCGCTCCATGCAAATCAAGCTGGACCAGGTGCAGTTCCTGGTGGTGGACGAAGCCGACCGCATGCTCGACCTGGGCTTCTCGGACGATCTGGCCGACATCAACGACATGACCAGCCAGCGTCGCCAGACCATGATGTTCAGTGCCACCTTCGCACCGCGCATTCAGCAACTCGCCATGCGCGTGATGCACGACGGTGGTTCTTCGGTCCAGAAAATCCAGATCGACAACCCCCAAGAAAAGCACAACAACATCAAGCAGGTGCTGTTCTGGGCCGACAACGCCCAACACAAGCGCCAATTGCTCGACCACTGGCTGCGTGACACGACGATTGACCAAGCCATCGTCTTCGCCAGCACCCAGATCGAGTGCGATGGCCTGGCCACCGACCTGCAGCAAGACGGCTTCTCCGCTGTCGCCCTGCACGGCGCCCTGAGCCAAGGCATGCGCAACCGACGTCTGATGGCCCTTCGCAATGGCCAGGTCCAGATCCTGGTGGCCACCGATGTGGCCGCTCGCGGCATCGACGTGCCCACCATCACCCACGTGTTCAACTTCGGCCTGCCCATGAAGGCCGAGGACTACACCCACCGCATTGGCCGCACTGGTCGCGCCGGTCGTGATGGCATTGCTGTGACTTTTGCCGAGATCCGTGACCGCCGCAAGATCGGTGACATCGAGTCCTACACACGCCAACCCTTCAAGGCCGAAGTGATTCCGGGCATGGAGCCCAAACAGCGCTTTGACGCTCCCCGCAAGCCCTTCGGCAAAGGACCCGCGCGTGGCGGCTTTGGCGACCGTGGTGGCTACGCTGACCGCAGCGGCTTCAACGACCGCGGTTTCGGCAGCCGTGGCCGCCCCCAAGGCGACCGCTTTGACAACCGTGGCCCACGCGACAACTTCCGTGACGAGCAGCCTCGTTTCGAACCCCGCTTTGACCCACGCAAGGACGGAGGTGGCCGGGGCGATCGTTTCGAAGGTCGCCAGGAGCCGCGTTTTGAGCCTCGCGCCCCACAAGGTGCCCCTTGGGAACGCGGTGAGAGCCGTGGCGCGCCGCCCCGCCAAGACACGCGCGGCGGCGGCCGTTGGGAAGAGCGTGACAGCCGTGCTGCACGACCCGCGCCTCGCAACGCAACCGGTGACAAGTTCGCCCCCCGTGGCCCCAAACAGTTTGGTGCCAACAGCTTCAAGCCCCACAATGCGGGCGGCCCGGCCAAACGCAGCGCTGGCGCCAAGGTGCTGAAAATCACACGCGGCTGATCCAGCCCAGAGCCTGACACGCCATGTCAGGCCTGCAACCGCTCACGGGCCCACGGCCCTGAGCGGTTTTTTCATGGGCTCGCTGTGAAAACGGCAGGCGTAAAAAAACCGCCCGGGCTTGCGCCGTGGGCGGTTTTCTTTGTACCAGGAAGGCTTATGCAGCAGTGGCAGCAGCCACTTTGCGCTGAGGCAGCTTTTCCTTGATACGTGCCGACTTGCCGCTGCGATCGCGCAGGTAGTACAGCTTGGCACGGCGCACGTCACCACGACGCTTGACTTCGATGCTGGCGATCAAGGGGCTGTAGGTCTGGAATGTACGTTCCACACCTTCGCCACTGGAGATCTTGCGCACGGTGAAGCCGCTGTTGAGGCCACGATTGCGCTTGGCGATCACCACACCTTCGTAAGCCTGAACGCGCTTGCGGTTACCTTCAACCACGTTCACGTTCACGATCACGGTGTCGCCGGGGGCGAACTCGGGGATGGTTTTGCCAAGGCGAGCAATTTCTTCTTGCTCAAGGGTTTGAATCAGGTTCATTTGAAACTCCGACATTTCTCTCGTTCATGCCTGCTGCACTAGGGGCGTTCCGTGCGTCATTGCATCAATGACAAGATCCGCAAGTCAAGACTGCGGGGGCCGGATCGCGGCAGGTAGAGGACCGGGATAGCCTTGGATTATAGCTTTTTTCAGTTTCCAGCTGGCCCACTGGCGGGCAAGCGACTCAAAAAGGCTTCGTCCTCCGGGCTCAAGCCCCCCGCAGAACGCGCTTGCACCAACAATTCGGGACGATGACGGGCGCTGAGCGTCAGGCTTTGCTCACGTCGCCAGCGCTCGATCCTGGCATGGTGCCCTGACAGCAAGGCCTCGGGCACGGCCTGCCCTTGCCAGACTTCCGGGCGGGTGTAGTGCGGGCTGTCGAGCAAGCCGTCCAGAGCCGGATTGAAGCTGTCGAACTGGTGGCTACCCTCATCGTGGAGCACACCGGGCTGCAAACGGGCCACGGCATCGAGCAAAGCCATGGCCGCGATTTCACCGCCCGAGAGCACAAAGTCGCCCAAGCTGATCTGGGCCGTGACATGGCGGTCAATGAAGCGCTGATCCACCCCTTCATAGCGACCGCACAGCAGCACCGCCCCCGAACTCCCGGACCAGGCCTGTACCGCTGCATGGTTCAGTTTTTGGCCAATGGGAGAGAACAGCACCAAGGGCGCTGGCTCGGCCTCAGCGCGGTCAGCGCGGATGGCCTGCAGGCATTTTTCCAGGGGCTCGGCCAGCATCACCATGCCTGGGCCACCGCCAAACGGGCGGTCGTCCACACGACGGTAGTTGCCTTCGGCGTGATCGCGGGGGTTCCACAGCCGCACATCGACACTGCGGCTGTCGTAGGCGCGGCGCGTCACGCCACTGGTCAGCAAAGGCGCAAACAGCTCGGGAAACAGCGTGATGATGTCAAAGCGCATGGATGGCCCTCCACGGCCGCAGCCCGTCAGTAATCGGGTTGCCAGTCGACGGTGATGCGTTTGGCGGGCAGGTCCACGCCATCCACAAAAGCCGACACAAAGGGAATCATGCGCTCCACGGGCTTGCCGCCTTCGGTCTCGGGTGCAGCTTCAAGCACCAGCACCGTCTGCGGTCCGGTCGACATCAGGTCGCGCACCTGACCCAGGTCCAGACCTTCGCGGTTGACCACCTGCAGACCGATCAGGTCCACCCAGTAGTACTCGCCTTCGCCTGCGCTCGGAAAACTCGATCGGGGCACAAAAATGCGGGCACCGCGCAGGGCTTCTGCGGCGTTGCGGTCATCGATGTCGTGGGCAGAGGCCACGATGGTGTCGGAATGGTCTTTGGACTCCCTGATGCGCAGCACCAGAGGCTCTGTCCAGGCCTGAGCCGTTTGGGAGGAGGCAGTGTTGACCACTCGGCTGGGTTTCATGGGCCGATCGGGCGGCAACAAAAACCAGCGCTTGGAAGAAAAAAGCGCCTCGGGCGAGGCGCTGTGGGGCAAGACCTTGAACCAGCCTTTGATGCCCCAGGCATCGGCAATGCGCCCAACTTCAATGGCGTCAGCTGGCAACGCAGCTGTTTCCAAAGCAGGACGCATGGCCAGTGCCAGAGCGATCAGGCTGCGGCTTTGGCAGCTTGACGAACCAGGCGTTCCACGGTGGGAGAAGCCTGAGCGCCAACGCTCTTCCAGTAGGTCAGACGATCTTGTGCAATGCGCAGACCTTCTTCGCCACCACGGGCGGTGGGGTTGTAGAAACCGATGCGCTCCAGGAAGCGGCCATCACGACGCACGCGCTTGTCGGCGACGACGATGTTGAAGAAAGGACGGGCTTTAGAGCCGCCGCGGTTCAGACGAATAACAACCATGATTTATCCTTGGGTGGTTGGGTCTCTTCGGAACAATTGCCGAGACACCCGATTTCTTCCAGCGTTTGAGACACGCAACTGGCCACCCGGCCAGTGACACACTGAAAAGCCCACCATTATAGCGGGAGCCGAAAGCATGAGTTTGATCCGACCCAGCCGCGACGAAGACTTGGCGGCCATCACCGCCATTTACCGCCACCATGTGCTGACCGGTACGGGGACGTTCGAGATCGATCCCCCCAGTGAATCCGACATGGCCGCCCGCCGCGCCGATGTGTTGGCCAAAGGCCTGCCTTACCTGGTTGTCGAAGTGGACCAGCAGGTGGTGGGCTTTGCTTATTGCAACTGGTTTCGCCCCAGGGCAGCTTTCCGCTTTTCAGCAGAAGACTCGATCTACATGGCCCCCACCGTCCACCGCCAAGGCCTGGGCCGGGCATTGCTGGCCGAACTGTGCGCCCGGGCCGAGCGATCAGGGATCCGCAAAATGATCGCCGTGATCGGGGACTCGGCCAATGCGGGCTCCATTGGCGTGCACCGCAGCATGGGCTTCACCCACACCGGGGTGGTCACCTCCTGCGGCTGGAAGTTCGAGCGCTGGCTGGACATGGTGTTCATGGAAAAGGTGCTGGGCACAGGGGATACCCGTCCTCCGCAATAATCGACGCCATGAAAAACAAGACCCTGGCCACCTGGCTCACCTTTTTCGGCGGTCCGCTGGGACTGCACCGTTTTTACCTCTATGGCCTGGGCGACATGACGGGCTGGCTGCTGCCCATCCCCACCGCCTTGGGGGTTTATGGCATTGAGCGGGTCCAGCAATATGGGTTGGATGACCAGGCCAGCTGGTGGCTGATCCCCCTGCTGGGCTTTACCATCGCCGCTTGCAGCCTCAACGCCATCGTGTACGGCCTGATGTCGCCCGAAAAATGGAATGCCCGCCACAACCCGGGCGCAGCCGCCCAATCACCTGCCGGACAAACCCACTGGCTTACCGTGGGCGGCATTGCCGTGTCGCTGCTGATCGGCACAGCCGTGCTGATGTCCAGTCTGGCGTTCAGTTTTCAGCGGTATTTCGAGTACCAGATCGAAGAAGCACGAAAAATCAGCCAATGAAAAAGGCTCCTTGAAGGAGCCTTTGTTCTGGTCAGTGGGTGCTTCAGAAAATCTGGAAGCTGACCCAGTAGGAAATCGCGGCCACAAAAGCACTGGCTGGAATGGTCAACACCCAAGCCCAGACGATGTTGCCCGCCACCCCCCAACGCACGGCACTGGCGCGCTGCGTGGAGCCCACACCCACAATCGCACCGGTGATGGTGTGCGTGGTCGACACCGGAATGCCCAGCGCGGTCGCCAAGAACAGCGTCATGGCCCCACCTGTTTCAGCGCAAAAACCACCCACGGGCTTGAGCTTGGTGATCTTCTGGCCCATGGTTTTCACAATGCGCCAGCCACCGAACATGGTGCCCAGGCCAATGGCCATGTAGCAAGAAATCACCGTCCATGTTGGCGGTGCTTTGTCACCCGGCAAGGCATAACCGGTTGCAATCAACAACAACCAGATGATGCCGATGGTCTTTTGTGCATCGTTGCCGCCGTGGCCCAAGCTGTAGGCGCTCGCGGAGACCAGTTGCAAGCGACGGAACCATTTGTCCACCTTGGATGGGCGTGTGCGACGGAAAATCTGCGCCACGATCACCATCATCAAAGAGCCCAAGGTGAAGCCCAGCAAAGGCGACACAAAGATGAATGCCACCGTCTTGAGGATACCGGCAGACACCAGGGCGCCAGCACCGGCCTTGGCGATGACTGCCCCCACAATGCCGCCAATCAGGGCGTGCGATGAACTGCTGGGAATGCCGTAGTACCAGGTGATCACGTTCCAGGTGATCGCCCCAACCAAAGCGCCAAAGACCACATGCACATCCACCACCCCGGGCTGGACAATGCCCTTGCCGATGGTGGCCGCCACACTGAGGTGGAAGATGAAGATGGCCACAAAGTTGAAAAAGGCCGCAAACACCACCGCCTGGGTGGGTTTGAGCACGCCTGTGGAGACCACGGTGGCGATGGAGTTGGCCGCATCATGAAAGCCGTTCATGAAGTCGAATGCCAAGGCCAGCGCCACCAGCAGGATCACCACCCACAGGGCGGTTTGTACGGTTTCCATGTGTCAGGACTCCGCTTACAGATCAGGAGTTCTCGAGGACGATGCCCTCGATCTGGTTGGCCACGTCTTCGCACTTGTCGGTGATGGTTTCCAGCAGTTCGTAGATGGCCTTGAGTTTGATGATTTCGCGCACATCGGGCTCGTCGCGGAAGAGTTTGCTCATGGCGCTGCGCATCACGCGATCGGCGTCGGACTCCAGGCGATCGATTTCTTCGCAGGTTTTCAAAGCCGACTCGGCCACAGCGGGCTCACCAATGCGGGGCAAGAGCTTGACCGCGTCCTGCAGGCGCTCGCAACAACGCACCGACAGATCGGTCAGGCGCGTGATCTCGTCGGTCATGTGGCGCACGTCATAGAGCGCCATGGTCTCGGCCGAGTCCTGGATCAAGTCAGCCACATCGTCCATCAGGTTGATGAGCGCATGGATCTGCTCACGGTCGATCGGGGTGATGAAAGTGGTGTGGATCAGGCGGTTGACTTCCTGCGTCACACGGTCGGCCGCGTGCTCGGCATTGTCCACATCGCGGTTGTATTTTTCACGCAGGTGGGTGTCACCGTAGTTGGCCACCAGGTTGGAAAACGCACGGGCTGCATCCACGATGCGCTCGGCATGTTGGTTGAACAGTTCGAAAAAATTGCCTTCTTTGGGCAGCAGCTTGCCAAACAACATGGGAGAACTCCTGAGAACTTGAAAAGTGACAGTTCGGTGACAGGCGGGAGTTTAACCGCCCCAAGGTGGGTCTTCGCGGAAAACTGGCCGAAGCAAACCACCGTCAACGAGGCACCAGCCCTCAAGCACTGCGAAAAATGAAATAAACCGCCCCCACCATGCACACAGCGGCCCAGACATAGTCCAGTTTGAAGGGCTCCTTGAGGTAGAACATGGCAAAGGGAACGAAGACCGTCAGGGTAATGACTTCCTGCATGATCTTGAGCTGCCCGACATTGAACTCGGCGTAGCCAATGCGGTTGGCTGGCACCTGCAACAGGTACTCGAACAAGGCAATGCCCCAACTCACCAGTGCCGCGACGTACCAAGGGGCCATTGACAGGCTC
Organism: Limnohabitans radicicola; assembly: GCF_014837235.1. GTDB lineage: Bacteria > Pseudomonadota > Gammaproteobacteria > Burkholderiales > Burkholderiaceae_C > Limnohabitans_A > Limnohabitans_A radicicola. Next base: position 357,994 of record NZ_JACYFT010000001.1, read on the forward strand.
TTGAGGTGACCGTACCAGGCGAAGGTCATGAACACATTGCTGGCCAGCAGCAGCACCACCGTTTGCAAGCCCACAGGCCAATGGCCCCAACTCATGTCGGGGTTCCCGCTTCTGCCAAGGGCGCAATCGCCTGCTCGCCCACCGCCGCGAGACCTCCAAGGGGGATGCGCTCAGGCGCCAGCTCGGCCAGAGGGTGGAGCACAAAGGCCCGCCCCCACATGCGCGGGTGCGGCACGCTCAGGCGCGGGCTGTCGATGCGGGCATCGCCGTAGAGCAACACATCCAAATCGAGGGTGCGCGGGGCATTCAGATAGGGTCGTTCACGCCCAGCCTGCAGCTCCAGCGCCTGCAAGGCATCGAGCAACTGGGGAGCCGTCAGGCGGGTCGACACGCGGGCCACCGCGTTGATGAAGTCTGGCCCTGACGCCTCATGCGGCGCTGTGCGGTACAACCGCGAGCGCCCCGTGACCGAGGTGTTCGGCAAGCGGCTCAAGGCACCCAGCGCATCCAGCACCGCCTGCCGGGCATCACCCAGGTTGGCTCCGAGCGCCACAAAGGCGGTGACCGGCTCGCGCGACATGGGGCTTATCCGGCAGCGCCTTCGCTGGCGGCACCCACACCATCGCCCCCGCCGGGCTTGCGGCGACGGCGGCGGCGCTTTTTGGGTGCTGCCGCATCGCCATCGCTGCTGGGCAGCGTGTCGGCCACAGGTGCCGCAGCGCGGGACTCGCCAGTTGCAGGCTTGGGCACACGGCGCACACGAGGCTTGGCCAGCTGCTCGGCACGGGCTTGCTGCACCAGGTCTTCGCGCGTGGCATCGTCGGCCAAGCTGAACTCCTGCCACCAGTCGGCCAGCGTGACGTCCACTTCCTGCACATCGGCGCGCAAACGCAAAAAGTCGAACCCAGCACGGAAACGCGGCTGCTCCACCATGCCAAACGGCGTGCTGCCCACGCGTTTTTCAAAACGCGGCTGCATCATCCAGATCTCGCGCATGTCGGCGGCCAGTTTGCCGCGACCCGACACATCGCCAATGCGGGCGTCAAAGACCTCGTCAATCGCCTCTTGCAAAGCGGGGAACGGGTGATCCTTGCGGGCCAGTCGCTGGGCCCAGCCATCGCGCACATCAGCCCACAACACACAGGCCAGCAAAAAGCTCGGTGCCACCGGCTTGCCCTCGCCGACCCGACGGTCGGTGTCGGCCAGCGCGGCTTTCACAAAAGCGCTGTCGGCACGCTCCACCACCACGTCGAGCAAGGGGTAAATGCCCTTGGCCAGGCCCAGGTGTTTGAGCTGGGCAATGGATGCCAGGGCATGGCCCGTCTGCAAGAGCTTGAGCATCTCGTCGAACAAGCGGCTTTGAGGCACATCGGCCAGCAAGGCCTTGGCCTCGACCAGCGGTTTCGCAGTTTTGGATTCGAGCTTGAAACCGAGCTGGCTGAGCTTGGCCGCAAAACGCACGGCGCGGATGATGCGCACCGGATCTTCGCGATAGCGTGCGACCGGGTCACCGATCATGCGCAAGGTGTGCTTTTTGGCGTCCTGAATGCCACCATGGTAGTCCACCACGATCTGCGTCTGGGGGTCGTAATACATCGCGTTGACCGTGAAGTCGCGGCGCGTGGCGTCTTCGTCCTGCGGCCCCCACACGTTGTCGCGCAGCACACGGCCACTCGAATCCACCGCATGCTGCATGCCTTCGAGCTGGCGCTTGCTGGTGCGTTCGTTGCCTTTGACCTGCTCGGCAGCGGCGTTGTCGAGGTAGGCACGGAAGGTGGAAACTTCTATCACCTCGTGTTCACGGCCACGGCCGTACACCACATGCACGATGCGAAAGCGCCGCCCAATGATGAAGGCCCGGCGAAACAAGCCCTTGACCTCTTCGGGGGTGGCGTCGGTGGCCACGTCAAAGTCTTTGGGGCGCAAGCCCAGCAGCAGGTCACGCACAGCGCCGCCCACGATGTAGGCCTCAAAACCCGCTTGCTGCAAGGTGCGCACCACATTGACAGCGCGCTCGTCCACCAGGTTCGGGTCGATGCCGTGCACACTGGCGGGCACTTCGGTGCGGCGACCGAAATCGGGCTTGCCGCTTGCCGGCTTGCCCAGCAGTTTGGTGATGAATTTTTTGATCATTCTTGAAAGAGGTCCAGGATGCGCCAGCCACGCTCGGTGGCCAATTGTCGCAGTCGTTTGTCAGGGTTGGTGGCCACCGGGTGCTGGGCTTTTTCCAGCAGCGGCAGGTCGTTCATCGAGTCGGAATAAAAGCTCATCTGGACATCGGTCCAGCCAAGACCTCTGTCGGCCAGCCAGTGCTCGACCCGGGTGACTTTGCCTTCGCGAAAGGACGGGGTGCCCTTGATCTCGCCTGTGATCCAGCCACTGGCATCGCGTTCGAGCTCCACCGCAATCAGCTCGCTCACCCCAAAAGCCTGCGCAATCGGGCGGGTCACGAACTCGTTGGTGGCCGTCACGATCATCACCGTGTCGCCCGCGTGTTGGTGCGATCGTACCAGTGCCAGCGCCTCGGGGGTGATGCGCGGGCGGATCACCTCGTCCATGTAGCGCGCATGGGCGTGCGCGGCCTCGGTGGCACCGCGCTCGCGGGCAGCCCGGGTGGCAAAGCGCACATAGTCGTGAATGTCGAGCGTGCCCGCCTGGTAATGGGCATAAAACGCGTCGTTGCGTTGGCGGAAATGTTCGGGGTCGTTCCAGCCCAGCTCGGTGGTGAACTCGCCCCAGGTGTGGTCCGAGTCGATCGGCAGCAGGGTGTGGTCCAGGTCAAAAAGCGCAAGTTTCATTCGTTTTCCAGCATGGCACGCACGAGCGGAATGGTCAGGGCGCGCTGCGTCTGCAAGGCATAGTGGTCTAAGTGATCGAGCAACTGCATGAGGCTGCCCAGATCGCGGGAAAAGCGGTTGAGCATGTAGGACATGACCTCGTCGCTCAAAAACAGGCCACGGGCATCGGCCTCCTGGCGCAGCACGGCTCGGCGCTCGGCCTCACCCAGCACCTGCAGGCCGTACACATGGCCCCAGCCCAGGCGGGTGCGCAAATCGTCGCGCAGCTTGAGGTCAGCGGGCGGCAGGCTGCCCGCCGCCAGCACCCAGCGAGGCGTGCCCGTGCGGGGCGTGAGCGCATTCACAAACCAGTTGAAAGCGGTGTGCTGCTGCTCGGCGTTGTACAGCTGCACATCGTCCATCAGCACCGCCACCCACTCGTCCTGAAATTCGGGCGGGTTCATGGTGTGTGCGTCGAGCCAGCCCACGGCGTGGCCCTGCTCGGTCAGTGCATGGTGGACAGCCTGCAACAGGTGTGTTTTGCCCGATCCGGCTTCGCCCCAGAGGTAAGTGGGCACAGGCGCACGGGTCTGGCCAGATGCCCAGAGTTTGAGGTGACTGAGCGCCGACTCGTTGGGGCCCGCAAAAAAACTGGCCAAGGAGGGCACAGTGGCCAACCCGATGTCAAGCGCCAGTTGCTTCATGGATGGTGTGTGCCCGGATCGTTCGAGCTGTACAACTGGCTTTGCAAATACTGCTCACGCAAACGGCGCAGCGCCACCAGCAAGACCGCACTCGCAGGCAAGGCGATCAGCACGCCCACAAATCCCAGAAGTTGGCCAAAGGCCATCAGGGCCAGGATGACCGACAAAGGGTGCAGGCCGATGCGCTCGCCCACCAGGCGCGGGGTCAGCACAAAACTCTCCAGCAACTGACCGAGGCCATAAACCACCGCCACCATCAAGAAGGCATGCCCTGGCGAAAACTGCAGCAGGCCCGCCAGCAAAGCCAGCACCAGGCCCAGCCCAAAACCCAGGTAAGGCACAAACACCGCCAGCCCGGTGAACACCCCAATCGGGAGGGCCAGATCGAGTCCGAACAGGCTCAGGCCCACGGCATAAAACACGGCCAGCGCCAGCATCACCAGCAGCTGGCCACGCAGGTATTCGCCCAGCACCGTGTCACAGTCGAGCATGAAGCTGTCAAAACGGCTGCGCAACCGGGGCGGCACCAACTCCACACACAAACGAACCATGCGCGTCCAGTCGTGCAACATGAAAAACAGCGCCACAGGCACGAGCACGGCATACCCCGCCACGGCCAGCGCCACGCTGCCACCCAGCTTGAGAGAAGACAGCAAAGGGGCCAGCCAGTCTTCGCGGTTGGCCGTAAGGTAGTCCTTGAGCTGGGTCTTGATTTCACCCAGGTCCAGCGACACCTCCACGCCCCACTGCGCCAGCCAGGGCCTGAGCGATGCATCGAGCCGGTCCAGCACCAAGGGCAACTGCTGTTTGATGAGTGGCCACTCGCGCCAGACCACCGGCACCAGCAGGAGCAGCAAACCGACCATCGCCAACAAGGCCAGGGCTTCCACCAACACCACCGCCAGTGTCCGGGGCAAACGCCCACGGCCCCAGCCCTCCAAGCGCAATACCAAAGGGTGCAGCACATAGGCCAGCACGGCAGCAATGACGAATGGCGCCAGCACGGGTGCCAGCAACCAGAGCAAAGCCAGGCACAGCACCAGCACGCCCAGCCAGGAGGCCAGGCGGCTCAGCAAAAGAGGCTTTGTAGCTTGCAAATCGGACTCGAATCTGGAGGGATGAAACCAAGGGTCAGGGTGAACCCTTAAAATTGCGTCTGATTTTAGTCTGCCCGCCGTTTATTGGGCCCCTCTACTCCCTTTGAAAGCCCTCTTTGGGCCAAAACCATGAGCCAAACACCCCTTTCCTACAAAGACGCAGGCGTTGACATCGTTGCTGGCGACGCGCTGGTCGAGCGCATCAAGCCCCTGGCCAAGAAAACCATGCGCGAAGGCGTGCTGGCCGGTATCGGCGGTTTTGGCGCGCTGTTTGAGGTGCCCAAGCGCTACAAAGAACCCGTGCTGGTGAGCGGCACCGACGGCGTGGGCACCAAGCTCAAGCTGGCGTTTGAATGGAACATGCACGACACCGTGGGCATCGACCTGGTGGCCATGAGCGTGAACGACGTGCTGGTGCAAGGCGCCGAGCCCCTGTTCTTCCTCGACTACTTTGCCTGCGGCAAGCTGGACGTGGACACGGCAGCGGCCGTGGTGGGTGGCATTGCCAAAGGCTGCGAGCTTTCGGGCTGCGCCCTGATCGGCGGCGAAACCGCCGAAATGCCGGGCATGTACCCGGCTGGCGAATACGACCTGGCCGGTTTTGCGGTCGGTGCGGTCGAAAAATCCAAAATCCTGACAGGCCAGAACGTCCAGGCCGGTGACGTGGTGCTGGGCCTGGCGTCGAGCGGCGTGCACTCCAACGGTTTCAGCTTGGTGCGCAAGTGCATCGAGCGCGCGGGCAGCAACGCCCCTGCCTCGCTGGACGGCAAGCCCTTCAAGCAAGCGCTGATGGAGCCCACCCGCCTGTACGTGCTGAATGTGCTGGCCGCGTTGGCCAAGCACCCGATCAAGGCGCTGGCCCACATCACGGGGGGCGGTCTGCTCGAAAACATCCCCCGCGTCTTGCCCGACGGCCTGGCCGCCCACCTGCAAAAAGGCAGCTGGCCCCAGACCGAGTTGTTTGCCTGGCTGCAAAAGACCGCGGGCATCGACGACACCGAGATGAACCGCACCTTCAACAACGGCATCGGCATGGTGGTGGTGATTGACGCGGCCGAAGCCGACAGCTGCGCGGCCACGCTGCGCGCTGCGGGTGAGCAGGTCTACACGATTGGCCGCATTGCAGCGCAAGGCAGCGGCGAGCCAGTCGTCGTCGCCTGAAGACTCAGTCGCTGGCGAGCTCGCTCATGCGGGCTCGCAAAGCTTCCTGATCCGGCGCCAGCGGTTCGGCCTCCAGATAGGCCTGCAAGTCAGCCAGGGCTTGGTCCGCATGGCCCAGCTCGGCGTGCACCAAACCCCGGTCGCGGCGCTCACTGAGGGTGTCGGGCAACAAAATCACCAGACGGTCCAGCACCGCCAGCATGCGCGGCCAGTCCTCCTGGGCGCGGTGAATTTCCTTGAGGTTGCGCAGCATGCGTGCCAGCACATCACGTGGCGGGCAAGCCTGCAAATACAGCCCCAGCGGGGTTTCACCCTCGTCCAGATCCGCCCCGGCCAATTGGTCAGCACCGTCCCGGTAGGGCGCGAGCATCTCTGCCAGCTGGTCCACGCCGAGCGACTCGCCAGTGACCGGATTCATCACCACCAAGCCATCCGTCAAGGCGATCTTGACCAAAAAGTGGCCTGGAAATGAAATGCCCTTGGCCTGCAAATTCAGGCCCTGCGCCAGTTCCAGCCAGATCACGGCCAAGGACACAGGAATGCCCCGACGCGTCCGGATCACCTCATGCACATGGCTGTTCTCGGGCGCGTAGTAATCGTTGGCATTGCGGGCAAAGCCCATGTCTTTGTAAAAAACCTGGTTCAGGATCGCCAGGCGCGTCAAATCATCGGCCCCCTGCGGCAAACGAGCCTTGACCCGTTTGAGCATGCGCTCCGCATCATCGAGCACTTGTTGCACATCGAGCGCTGGATCTTCATCATGGGCCAGCGTGGCTGCAGCCTCCAACAAAGGGAAATGCGCATCGCTTTGCACCAGGCTGGCAAAGTACTCCAGCGGCGAGGGGGGGCGGACAAAGGGCAGGTTCATGACCGCAAGGCTCAGCGCTGGATGAAGGCCTTCAGGCGCAGGCCCGTGGCCCACAGACTGGCGAAGTAGAGGCTTGCCGCCGCCAGCAACACCAGCGCCATCCAGCCCATGCGCAGCCAAACATGTTGACGCAAAGCCACCCAGGGCAGCGCATGCGCCGCGAACCACAACAAAGCCGTCAGCAGCGCCGTGGCCAAAAGCACCTGCAGTGCAAAACGTCCCCAGCCAGGCTGCGGCTTGTAGCTGCCCCGGCGCAACAACCCCACCAAGAGCCACAGCGCATTGACCATGGCGCCCAAGCCGATGGACAAGGCCAGGCCTGCGTGGGCCAGCCAAGGCACGAACAAGAGGTTGAACAATTGCGTGATCACCAGCACCACCACCGCAATCCGGACCGGGGTGCGGATGTCCTGGCTGGCGTAGTAACCTGGCGCCAGCACCTTGATGGCCACCAGCCCCAGCAGGCCCACACCATAACCCGTGAGCGAGAGTGTGGTTTGCTGCACATCGCGGTCGGTGAACGCGCCATAGTGGTAGAGCACTGCCACCAGCGGCTCGGCAAACACCAGCAAAGCTGCCGCACAGGGCAAGGCCAGCAGCAGAACCAGGCGCAAGCCCCAGTCCAGCATGGCCGCGTAACGATCCAGGTCGCCTGAGGCCTTGGCGGCAGCGAGTTGCGGCATCAGCACCACGCCCAGCGCCACACCCAACATGGCGGTCGGGAACTCCATCAAGCGGTCGGCGTAACTGAGCCAGCTCACACTGCCTGCGACCAGATGGGATGCAATCTGGGTGTTGATGAGCAAAGAGATCTGCGCCACCCCCACGCCCAGCAATGCAGGCCCCATGAGCCGCAGGATGCGCCGTGTGGCGCTGTCGGTCCAAGCCGCGCGCAAGGCTGTGGGGCTCCATCCCACGCGAGGCAGCAACCCCAAGCGATACAACGCCGGGATCTGCACCGCCAATTGCAGCGCGCCACCGAGCATCACCCCAGCGGGCAAGGCATAAATGGGCGCCACGCCCTGCCCCTGGAGCCAGGGGGCCAGCGCCAAGGCGGCCGCGATCACACTCACATTGAGCAACACTGGGGTGGCGGCAGGCACAGCGAAGCGCTTCCAGGTGTTCAAAATACCCGCCGACAAGGCCACCAGCGACATGAAGGCGATGTACGGGAACATCCAGCGGGTCATCTGCACCGCCGCGTCGAACCCCTTGCCTTCTTGCGCCAGGCCACTGGCCAAGGCCCAGACCAGCCAAGGTGCAGCAAGCACCCCCAGAATTGAGACCACAAGCAACACCCAAGCCAGGGCTGTGGCCACATGGTCAATGGCCTGCCGGGTGGCGGCATCGCCCCGCTCTGCCCGGGTAGCCGCCAGCACAGGCACAAAAGCCTGACTGAACGCCCCTTCGGCAAACAGACGGCGAAACAGGTTGGGAATGCGGAACGCGACGTTGAAGGCATCGGTCAGCGCGCTCGCGCCGAACAGGGAGGCGATCAGGAGCTCCCGCACCAACCCCGTCACCCGCGAGGCCAGGGTGAAGACGGAAACGATGGAGGCGGATCGAAGGAGGCTCACAGGCGGCAAGTGTAGCGATCTCGGGCCCGCCAAAGGGCCCGCAGACCAGGCCCGCTTGCAGAAAGCTGTTGCCGGGAGCCACCACGGAGCCGGGTTCTGCTAGAATGCCGGGTTCGCCGACAACATCCTCAAACCCTTCAAGGAAAAAATCATGGCATCTGGTAAGCCAAAGAAAAAGAACCCCCGTCTTGCATCCGGCCGTAAACGCGTCCGCCAAGACATCAAGATCAACGCCGCGAACTCTTCGCTGCGCTCCAAATACCGCACCGCTGTGAAGAACGTCGAAAAAGCCGTTGCAGCTGGCGACAAGACCAAAGCCACCGAACTGTTTGCCAAGATGCAAGCTGTAGTGGACACGATTGCCGACAAGGGCATCTTCCACAAGAACAAGGCTGCTCGCGACAAGAGCCGCCTGAGCGCCAAAGTCAAGACTTTGGCTCTGGCCGCAGCCTGATCCGCTTTTAAAGATCAACAGCCCGGCCGGGTTCTCCTGGCCGCCGTTTGAAACGGGTGCGCTGTCAGCGAAATAAAAACCGCCTTCGGGCGGTTTTTTCATTTCTGGCCTTCTGCTACGCCGGGGTGAGGGTGGCGGTGCACGCCTCATGATTCGCTTCGCTCATAAAATCGGCGCCCACAGCCACCCTCACCTCGGCTCTGACGCACCGAAAAACAAAAAACCGCCCAAAGGCGGTTCGTGTCTGGGTTATTTGGAGGCAGGGGGGTCCGGCAACAGGCAGGCTTCAGCGACCTGCAGGTTGTTGTCCTTGGCGAAGTTCATGACGAAATCCCAGGCCATCACATCGTGATCGCGCAAATCCCGGTGGACCACCACGCATTTGTCGCGGCCCATGGTGGTGGGGATGCACCAGGGTGAATAGCTCAAATGGCTGCCGGGGCTTGCGCCACCGGGGCGGAACTGGCTCATGACCCCTGCCAGACGCTCCGCCCAGTCACTGGGGCGGAAGGTTCTGCCATCCTGGGTGACGCCCAGGATGAAGACTTCTTTGGCGGAGTTGGAGACCATCGGATAGAAGGATAAAGGGAAACAGTACAGAGTTCGGGATCGCCGCTCTCTGGTTTACCCAGTATTGTATCTTATATAAGACCTGAAACCGCCTTGTAACTCGCGCGCACCATGCAAGGCCCCCATGAACAAGCACGCCACTTTCTGCCTCTAAAATCTCGTTTCAACGGCCCTCTTCGTTGGGCCGCTTTTTATTTCAGGAGTTCACGCATGTCTGCTTTCATTGAAGCCGCCTCACCGCACACCATGAACACCTATGGCCGACTGCCGATCGCACTCAGCCATGGTCAGGGTTGCCGAGTCTGGGACATCAATGGCAAGCAGTACCTGGATGCTTTGGCTGGTATCGCCGTGAACACGCTGGGGCACAACCACCCCGACTTCGCACCCGCGCTGCAAGACCAGATCGGCAAGATCATCCACAGCTGCAACTATTTCCATGTGCCCAATGCCGAAAAACTCGCCGCCAAGCTGGCCGAGCTGTCGGGCATGACCAATGTGTTCTTCTGCAACTCGGGGCTGGAAGCCAACGAAGCGGCCATCAAGCTGGCACGCAAATTCGGCCACGACAAGGGCATCACGAACCCCAAAATCGTCGTCTACGAAAAAGCCTTCCATGGCCGCAGCATCGCCACACTCAGCGCCACCGCCAACGTGAAGCTGCAGCAGGGCTTTGGCCCCATGCTGGAAGGCTTTGTGCGCGTACCGCTCAATGACATCGAGGCCCTCAAGAAAGCCACCGCCAACGACCCCGATGTCGTGGCCGTGTTCTTCGAGACCATCCAGGGCGAAGGCGGCATCAACCCCATGCGCGCCGACTACCTGCGCGAAGTGCGCGCCCTGTGCGACCAGCAGGACTGGCTCTTGATGATCGACGAAGTGCAGTGCGGCATTGGCCGCACAGGCAAATGGTTTGCCCACCAGTGGGCAGGCATCGTGCCCGACGTCATGCCCCTGGCCAAAGGCCTGGGCTCGGGCGTGCCGATCGGCGCGGTCGTCGCTGGCCCCAAGGCCGCCAACATCTTCCAGCCTGGCAACCACGGCACGACCTTCGGCGGCAACCCGCTGGCCATGCGTGCGGGTGTGGAAACCATCCGCATCATGGAAAAAGACGGCCTGCTGGACAACGCCGCACGCCTGGGCGCTCACTTCCATGACAAATTGACCGCTGCATTGAGCGGCCAAAAAGGCGTCAAGGAAATCCGTGGCCAGGGTCTGATGATCGGCATCGAATTCGATCGCCCCTGCGGCGTGCTGCTCAAGCAGGCCGCCGATGCGGGCCTCATCATCAACGTGACCGCCGACACCGTGGTGCGCCTCTTGCCCCCACTGATCATGACCACCGCCGAAGCGGACGAGGTGCTGGCCATCCTCTTGCCGCTGATCAAGACATTCCTGGCAGAACAAGCATGAGTTCCCTCCAGCAAAACGCCATCCGGCACTACCTGCAGTTCACGGACCTGAGCGCCGACGAGTACGCGCACCTGTTTGCACGGGCGGCCGAAATCAAGCGCAAGTTCAAAGCCTACGAAAAGTACCACCCGCTGGCCGACCGCACACTGGCCATGATCTTTGAAAAGGCCAGCACCCGCACGCGTGTGAGCTTTGAAGCGGGCATGTACCAGCTGGGCGGCTCGGTGGTGCACCTGACCACGGGCGACAGCCAGCTGGGCCGCTCCGAGCCCATCGAAGACAGCGCCCGCGTCATCAGCCGCATGACCGATCTGGTGATGATCCGCACCTTCGGCCAGGACAAGATCGAGCGCTTTGCCGCGCACTCGCGTGTGCCGGTCATCAACGGCCTGACCAACGAGTTCCACCCCTGCCAGATCCTGGCCGACATCTTCACCTACATCGAGCACCGTGGCTCGATTCAAGGCAAGGTGGTGGCCTGGGTGGGTGACGGCAACAACATGGCCAACACCTGGCTGCAGGCGGCCGAATTGCTGGGCTTCACCGTGCACCTGAGCACACCCAGCGGCTACGAAGTCGACCAGGCGATTGCAGGCTTGCGCAGCAGCGCCAGTTACAAGGTCTTCAAAGACCCGCAGGACGCCTGCCGCGGCGCTGACCTGGTCACCACCGATGTGTGGACCAGTATGGGCTATGAAGCCGAAAACGAAGCGCGCAAGAAAGCCTTTGCCAACTGGTGCGTGGACGAATCCATGATGCAGGCGGCCAAACCGGACGCCCTGTTCATGCACTGCCTGCCCGCCCACCGCGGCGAAGAAGTCAGCGCCGAAGTCATCGACGGCCCGCAATCGGTGGTGTGGGACGAAGCAGAGAACCGCATGCACGTGCAAAAGGCGCTGATGGAGTTCCTGCTGCTGGGCCGCGTGTCGGCCTGAGCCTGACCGTGAGCCAGTGCACCAGCTGCGGCGCCTGCTGCGCCAGCTTTCGGGTGGACTTCTCGGTCTTCGAGCACGAAGAAGGCGGCGGCTCGGTGCCTGCCGGGCTGGCCTCGCCCATCACCGACAGCACCTGCCGCATGCGCGGCACCGACCACAGCCCGCCACGCTGCGCCGCACTGTATGGCCGCATTGGCGAGAAAGCCATCTGCGGCATTTATGAATGGCGTCCCTCGCCGTGTCGTGAATTCGAGGAAGGCAGCGATGCGTGCCAGCGCGCACGCCAGCGGCATGGGCTGCCTGCGCTGAACAGCTGACTTCATTTTTCGCGGTTGTTGGAAATAACCGACACCGCAGCTTTTCTGTGGGTGCTACCTTCGCACACCATGAAAAAACTCTGGGACATTTCCCCGCCTGTGGACGCCAGCAGCCCGGTCTTTCCGGGGGACACCCCCTACACGCAGCGATGGGCCGCCACGCTGACCGAGGCCTGCCCCGTCAACGTGAGCGCCATCACGCTCTCGCCCCATGTGGGCGCGCATGCCGATGCGCCGCTGCATTACGACCCGCAAGGCGCGGCAGTGGGCACACTCGAACTCACACCATTTCTCGGCCATTGCCGTGTGATCCACGCCATCGGTGCGTGGCCACTGATCACCACCGCGCACCTGCAGCATGCGCTGCAGGACCTGCCTGAGCGCGTGCTGGTGCGCACTTGCCGCCAGATGCCGCTGGACCACTTCGATACCCAGCTCACCGCCTTTGATCCACAGGCCGTGCAGCACTTGGCAGACCTGGGCGTGAAACTGATCGGCACCGACAGCGCCAGCATCGACCCCGCCGACAGCAAGCAGCTGCCCAGCCACCAGGTGATCCGCCAACGCGGCTTGCGGGTGCTGGAAAACCTGTGGCTCGACAACGTGCCCGAGGGCGATTACGAGCTGATCGCCCTGCCCCTCAAACTCATGCGCGCCGATGCCAGCCCCGTGCGGGCCGTGCTGCGCGAACTGCCATAACGATTCAAGGGACACCCCATGATGAACCTCACCCCCACACTGCAGGACTGCGAACTGCTGGACCAGCAAGACCCCTTGCGCAGCCTGCGCTCGCAGTTCGATTTACCGCCTGGTGTGATTTACCTGGACGGCAACTCGCTGGGCGTGCTGCCCAAAGCCACCCCGGCCCGCGTGGCCCAGGCCGTCACGCAGGAATGGGGCACGGACCTGATCAAGAGCTGGAACAGCGCAGGCTGGTTCACCCTGCCGCAGCGTGTGGGCGACAAGATCGCGCGCGTCATCGGCGCACAAGCTGGCGAGGTGGTGGCCGCCGACAGCACCTCGATCAACCTCTACAAGGTGCTCTCGGCCGCACTGCACATCGCGGCTGCCGACCAACCCCACAAGAAAACCATCGTCAGCGAACGCAGCAACTTTCCGACGGACCTCTACATTGCCGAGGCGCTGTGCAAGGAGCGCGGCTACACACTGAAGCTGGTGGAGGCCGAAGACATCGCCACCGCCTTGCAAGGCGATGTGGCCGTACTCATGCTCACCCACGTGAACTACCGCACCGGGGCCATGCACGACATGCAGGCCGTGACCGCACAGGCCCACGCGCAGGGCGCGCTCACCGTGTGGGACCTGGCCCACAGCGCAGGCGCAGTGCCGGTGGACCTGCATGCGGCCCAGGCCGACTTCGCCGTGGGCTGCGGCTACAAGTACCTCAATGGCGGCCCCGGAGCGCCCGCCTTTGTGTGGGTCAACCCGCGCCACACCGAACGCTTCTGGCAACCGCTGGCGGGCTGGTGGGGCCACGCCACGCCATTTGAGTTCACGCCCGACTACCGCCCGGCCCCCGGCATCACCCGCTACCAATGCGGCACGCAGCCCATCCTGAGCCTCACCGCGCTGGACTGCGGCCTGGACACCCTGCTGGCCGCTGACCGCCTGGGCGGCATGGCCGCCTTGCGTCAAAAGTCACTGGCGCTCACCGGGCTGTTCATGCAGCTGGTGCGCACACGGCTGCACGGCCAGGGGTTTGGCATCGCCACGCCTGCGCTGGAATCGCAGCGCGGCTCGCAGGTCAGTCTGACCCGCGCCGAGGGGGCGTACACCATCGTGCAAGCCCTGATCGCACGCGGTGTGATTGGCGACTTCCGCGCGGGCGACGGGGGCCAGCACCCGGACATCCTGCGCTTTGGCTTCACGCCGCTGTACATCGGCTACGCCGATGTGTGGAACGCCGCCGAGCAGCTGTGCCAGGTGATGGCCAGTGGCGAATGGCAGGACGCCCGCTTTGCCCAGAAACACGCCGTGACCTGAAAGGACCGCCATGAGTTCCTGCCCTTTCCACAGCAGCGCAGACAGCGCCAGCACAGCGCAAGGTGAGCGCATCGTGCACGAAGAAAAAGCCCAGCTCGACTTTGACGGGCGCATGAGCTACGGCGACTACCTGCAGCTCGATGCCCTCCTCAACGCGCAACAACCGCGCTCGCCAGACCACAACGAGATGCTGTTCATCGTGCAACACCAGACGAGTGAGCTCTGGATGAAGCTGATGCTGCACGAACTTCGCGCCGCCGTGGACAACATAGCAAGCGACCAGTTGCCCGATGCCTTCAAGAAGCTCGCCCGTGTGAGCCGGGTCATGGAGCAGCTGGTGCACGCCTGGGACGTGCTGGCCACCATGACACCGCCCGAGTACAGCGCCATTCGCCCCTACCTGGCCCAATCGAGCGGCTTTCAGAGCTGGCAGTACCGCTGCATCGAATTTGCCATGGGCAACAAGAACGCGGCCATGCTGCAACCTCATGCGCACCGCTCCGACTTGTCCGCCACCGTGCAGGCCGCCTACGAAGCGCCTTCGCTGTACGACGAATGCCTGCGCCTGCTGGCACGGCGCGGGCTGGCGGTACCCGCCTCGCACACCGAACGCGACTGGCGTCTGCCCTACGCCGCCGACCCGGGTGTGGAGCAAGCCTGGCTCACCGTCTACCGTGACCCCACCCACCACTGGGACCTGTATCAGCTGGGTGAAGAACTGACCGATCTGGAAGACGCGTTTCGCCTGTGGCGCTTCCGCCACCTCACCACGGTGGAGCGTGTGATCGGCTTCAAGCGCGGCACAGGCGGCACCGGCGGCGTGAGTTACCTGCGCAAGATGCTCGACACCGTGCTGTTCCCCGAGATCTGGTCGCTGCGCACCGAACTTTGACAGCAGATCACCCGGGCCTCAGCCCTGACCTCAGCCTTTTTGCCCATCCAACAGCAAGCGGATGGGTGCAGGCAAACCCAGTTGAGGCCAGTCCTGCGCGTCCACCCACTGGCCCTCGCAGCCAGGTGCCTGATGGATCTGCACATGCACCGGGTGCAGGTGCAGATCGCGGTGGGTCAGCACATGCTTCCAAGGCGCGATGTAGCGCGGCGACCGGACATCGGCACAACTGGCCAGCAAAGCAGCCTCGTCATCGAACACGGGCAGACTGAAGAGGCCTGCCCAGACGCCCCGGGCCGGGCGTTTGTGCAGCCAGACCTGCCCCTGCGCATTGACCGCCCAGAGCAGCCACAGCGTGGCGCTGCTGCGTTTGAGCTTGCGGGTCTTGACCGGGTAGGCCAAAGGCTTGGCCTCTTGCCGCGCTTGGCACAGGCTGGCCACAGGGCAGCCGTCGCACTGCACTTTGCGCGGCAGGCAGACGGTGGCACCCAGGTCCATCAGCGACTGGGTGTAGGCCGGCATATCGGCCGCATCGGGGGGCAGCAACTGCTCGGCCAGCGCCCACAGGCTGCGCTCGCTCGCAGACAGCGCCAGGTCTTCGCCGTAACCCAGCACACGGGTGAGCACACGTTTGACGTTGCCGTCCAGAATGGCGGAGCGTTCGTGAAAGCAAAACGCCGCGATGGCTGCTGCCGTCGAGCGCCCAATGCCCGGCAAGGTGACGAGCTGCTCGGCCGTGCTCGGGAAAGCGCCGCCAAACCGCGCCACCACCTCCTGCGCGCAGCGGTGCAGGTTGCGGGCACGGCTGTAGTAACCGAGGCCACTCCACAGGCCCAGCACATCGTCCTGCGGCGCGGCGGCCAGCGCCGCCACATCGGCAAAGCGCTGCAAAAAGCGCGGGTAGTAATCGAGCACGGTGCTGACCTGGGTCTGCTGCAGCATGATCTCGGACAGCCAGACGCGGTAGGGGTCACGCGTGTTTTGCCAAGGCAGGCTTTGGCGACCGTGCTGGCGCTGCCAGTCCACCATGCGGCGGGCAAATCCGGTGGGCAGTTTCGGTGTTTCCGGCTTCAGTTTTTCTGACATTGGGGGCAAAAGAAAGTGGTGCGCTGGCCTTGCACGATGGATCGGATCGGGGTGGCACACACCCGACAGGCCTGGCCCGCGCGGCCGTACACAGCGGCTTCGAGCTGGAAGTAACCCGTCTTGCCTTCGGCACTGACAAAGTCCCGCAGGCTGCTGCCGCCCTGGCGCACGGCGCGGGCCAGCACCTCGATGATGGCCGCGTGCAGCCGGTCAGATCTGGGACGCGAGACCTTGTTGGCGCGCAGCGTGGGGCGAATGCCCGCCATGAACAAGGCTTCAGAGGCATAGATGTTGCCCACCCCCACCACCGTGTCGCCCGCCAGCAGCACCTGCTTGATGGGCGCCGAGCGCTTGCGCAGCGCGGCATGGAACGCCGCCGCATCAAAGCCCCCTTCGAGCGGCTCCACGCCCAGGTGGCCCAGCAGTTTTTGCGCTGTGGCAGACGCCTCAGACGGTGCCCAGACCACCGCACCGAAGCGACGTGGATCGTGCAGGCGCAGCACCCCCTTGTCGGTCGCGAGGTCCATGTGGTCGTGGGGACCAGCAGGCGGCTGGGTCGGCGCGAAATTGAGGCTGCCCGACATGCCCAGGTGCAGCAGCAAGAGCCCCTCGTCCAGGTCCACCAAAAGGTACTTGCCACGGCGGCGCACACCATGGATGCGTTGACCGTTCAAACTTTCCGGCGCACAGCCCAGGGGCCAGCGCAGTGGCTTGCCCATGCGCAATCCGTGGACGCGAGCGCCCGCAATGCGCTCGGCAAAACTCTGGCGGGTGACTTCGACTTCGGGCAACTCGGGCATGGGAAACTTCTGGATCGGCGAGGCCATGCCAAAGAGGCCAGCCGGAAGGTAGACGCTCGATTATCATGGGTCGCATGAAATTCTGGTTCCGTTTGGCCGTTTTGTCCTCTTGTGTGATGAGTTGTCTGGCTCAGGCCGCAGAGCCCGCCAAAGACAAGATCGTGCCCCAATCCGCGCTCGATGGCATGCTGTTTTACCAACTGCTGCTCGGGGAAATGAATGTGCGCGAAGGCTCACCCGGTACAGGCTTTTCCATGGTGCTGGACGCTGCACGCAAAACGCGCGACCCAGCGCTGTTTCAACGGGCCATCGACATTGCCTTGCAATCACGCTCTGGCGAAGCCGCCCTGCAAGCCGCGCAGACCTGGAAGCGTGAAATTCCGGGTGCGCAAGAACCCAACCGTTACATCCTTCAAATCCAGCTGGCGCTCAACCGCATCCCCGAAGCGGGCCAGGCCCTGGCCACTTCCTTGAACGAATTGCCCGTGGACGAACAAATCGGGGCCATCATCTCGATTCCCCGCGTCTTTGCACGGGTGCACGATAAGGTGCAGGCGGCGCAAGTGGTCGAAAAAGCGCTGAGCCAGTTCCTCAATCGCCCTGCGTTGGCGGCCACCGCATGGACCACGATTGGCCGCATGCACCGCGATGCAGACCAACTGGCGCAAGCCGTGGACGCCGCGCTCAAAGGCCACGCGGCAGACAAGAGCGCGCAAGGGCCGCTGATCCTTGCCTTGAGTTTGCTCAGCAAAGACACGCCGCCATTGAAAGCCATGCTCGACGAGGCCATGCAGAGCCCTGTGGCGGGTGAACTGCGTCTGGCTTATGCGCGGACGCTGATTGGCCAGCGCGCCTATGGCGACGCCCTGCGCCAGCTCCAAACGCTGACACAGCGGCACCCCGAGGTGGCGCAAGGCTGGCTGATGCTGGGCCTGATGCAGCAGGACATGGGGCAGGCACTGCAGGCCGAGCAACTCCTCATCCGCTTTCTGGATGTGAGCAAGAACACCCAGGAGCCCGAGCTGGAAGCGGGTCGCGCAGAAGCCCTGCTCGCCTTGTCGCAAATGGCTCAGCAAAAAGGGCAAATCGAACGGGCTAGTCAGTGGCTCAGCCAGATTCCGGCCAATGTGGACCCGATCCGACTGGGCAGCCGTCGAGCCGAATTGCTGGCGCAACAAGGGCGAATGGACGAAGCGCGCCTGGTGCTCAGCCAGATCAAGACCACCACGCCCGACCAGTCACGCCGCAAAGCCCTGGTGCTGGCGCAATGGTTGCGCGAGCACAAGCAACACGCTGCAGCCCATGAAGTGATTCAGCAAGCCCTGACTGAACAACCGGACAGTCAGGAACTGCTGACCGAGTTGTCCCTGATCGCCGAAAAGCTGCAACGCTACGACGAAATGGAGACCGTGCTGCGCGGCTTGATGAAGTCTTACCCCCAAGACCCCCATGCTTACAACGCCTTGGGTTACTCGTTGGCCGACCGCAAGTTGCGCCTGCAAGAAGCCCAGCAGCTGATTGCCAAGGCCGTGGAACTGGCTCCGGAAGACCCTTACATCCAGGACAGCCTCGGCTGGGTTGAATTCAGGTTGGGCCACACGCAGGAAGCGCTGCGGATTTTGCAGGCCGCCTACAAGGCCAAGCCCGACGCGGAAATCGCGGCCCACCTGGGTGAAGTGCTCTGGAGTCTGGGTCGGCAGCAAGAAGCGGGTACGCTCTGGCGCGAAGGCCTGCTGCTCAAACCCGACAACGAAACCTTGGTGGAAACCATCCGGCGCTTCCAGTTCAAGCCATGAACAGCTCGCGACGCACCCAACTTGGGGCCCTGCTCGCGGCGGCCCTCTGGCTGAGCGGCTGCGCCACCCCCGCCCGACAGCTGCCGCCCGAAGCCGCCTTCTGGGCCGGGCGCATCGCTGTGCAAATCCAGTCACAGCCGGCCCAGAGCCTGAGCGCAGCCTTCGAGCTGCAAGGCTCGGCAACGCAAGGCGAGTTGCAACTGCTCAGCCCCATCGGCAGCACATTGGCGCAACTGAACTGGACCCCCGAGAACGCCAAGCTGAGCCAGGGCGCACATCAATGGTCCGGCACCAGTCTGGACGAGCTGACGACCCGACTGACGGGCACACCTCTTCCGATGGCCGCCCTGTTTGATTGGCTCGCCGGGCAAGCCACCGCACCCGCCGGCTGGCAGGTGGACCTGTCACAGTGGGCAAAAGGCCGCATCCAGGCCGAGCGCCAAAGCCCGGCCCCGGCCGTGCAACTCAAACTGGTTCTGGAGCGTTGAGGCAGAGTCCAGCATGGCGATAATGCCCGCATGAAAGCGCTGTACGACGTTCCTGCCCCCGCCAAGCTGAACCTGTTCCTGCATGTGACGGGCCTCCGGGCCGACGGCTACCACCTGCTGCAATCGGTGTTCATGCTGATCGACTGGTGCGACACCTTGCACTTTGAGCGCCGCAGCGACGGCCAGATCAGTCGCCAGGACCTGGCCGTGCCGCTGCCCGCCGACGACCTGATCGTCCGCGCCGCGCGGCTGTTGCAGCAACACACAAGCTGCAGTGATGGCGCAGACATTGCCATTGAAAAGCGCCTTCCTGCCCAGGCGGGCATGGGCGGCGGCTCGTCCGATGCCGCCAGTTGCCTGCTGGCGCTCAACCGCCTGTGGAACCTTCACCTGCCGCTGCGCACATTGGAGCAGCTGGGCCTGCAACTGGGCGCAGACGTCCCTTTCTTCCTTCGGGGCCGCAACGCCTGGGTCGAGGGCGTGGGCGAGCAGATCACCCCCATCACCTTACCAGCAAGCCGCTTTTGCATCATCAAGCCTCCCTCGGGTCTGGAAACCGCACAAATTTTTCGCGATCCAGGTCTGAACCGGTCCACAAACCCTGCTATACTTTCAGTCTTTGCTGCAGACCCCTATGACTTCGGTCACAACGATCTGCAACCCGTGGCAGAAGTTCTTTGTCCTGAAGTTTCTCAAGCACTGAAGTGCCTGTCCAACGCAGGAATGAACGGAAAAATGACGGGTTCCGGCAGTGCAGTTTTTGCGCCTTGCCCAGCAGGTCAGTCGAGACAAGTTCAGGTTCCTGAACATTGGCTGATACAGGAATGCAGCAATTTGGAGGTTCATCCTTTACAGGGTTGGGCATCCAGCGACAATTGATCGGTAGGCAGCTGCAAAGCTGTCCACCTGTGTAGGGGAGTCGCCAAGTTGGTTAAGGCACCGGATTTTGATTCCGGCATGCAAAGGTTCGAATCCTTTCTCCCCTGCCAAACCATTCAACCGTTCAGTCCTGTTTTCTGATCGCTGGAACGCTCATGCAGCCTGCTTCTACCCCCGATTTCATGATTTTCACTGGCAATGCCAATCCGGCATTGGCGTCCGAGATTGCCAGCAACCTTGGCACCTTGCTGGGTGCTGCCGATGTGGGCCGCTTCTCCGACGGTGAAGTCACCGTGGAGCTCAAGCAAAACGTGCGTGCCCGCGACGTGTTCGTGGTGCAGTCCACTTGCGCGCCCACCAACGAAAACCTGATGGAACTGCTGATCATGGTCGACGCGCTCAAACGCGCTTCGGCCGAGCGCATCACGGCCGTCATCCCCTATTTCGGTTATGCCCGCCAGGATCGCCGCCCACGCTCGACGCGTGTGCCGATTTCAGCCAAGGTCGTGGCCAACATGCTGCAAGCCGTGGGCGTGGACCGCGTCCTGACCATGGACCTGCACGCTGACCAGATCCAGGGTTTCTTCGACATCCCGGTCGACAACATTTACGCCTCGCCCGTGTTGCTGGGTGACTTGCGGCAGAAAAACTACGACGACCTGATCGTCGTCTCGCCTGACGTGGGCGGTGTGGTGCGTGCACGCGCCCTGGCCAAACAGCTGGGCTGCGACCTGGCCATCATTGACAAGCGCCGCCCCAAGGCGAACGTGAGCGAAGTGATGCACGTCATCGGCGAAATCGAAGGCCGCAACTGCGTGATCATGGACGACATGATCGACACCGCAGGCACTTTGGTCAAAGCCGCTGAAGTCCTCAAGGAACGCGGTGCCAAAAAGGTCTACGCCTACTGCACACACCCCATTTTTTCGGGTCCCGCCATCGACCGCATCGCCAAGGGCGACGCCCTGGATGAAGTCGTGGTCACCAACACCATTCCGCTGTCGGCCAATGCGTCGGCATGCACCAAGATTCGCCAGCTCTCCGTCGGCCCGCTGATCGCAGAAACGATCCAGCGCATTGCCAAGGGTGAGTCGGTGATGAGCCTGTTCGCGGATCAGAACTGATCTGTACAGGCTCCCAAGTGGCCTGCCACCTGTTCAAGGGTTGGCAGGCTTTTTAAAGTCAGGACGACACTGGTCGCGGTGGGTCCTAGAAGGAGAAGAGTATGAAATTCGTCGCTTTTGAGCGCGCCAAGCAGGGTACGGGTGCGAGCCGCCGTCTGCGCAATTCGGGCAAAACACCTGGCATCGTTTACGGTGGCACAGGTGAGGCCAAGCTGATCGAGCTGGACCACAACGCACTGTGGCATGCCCTGAAAAAAGAAGCTTTCCACGCCAGCATCCTGGACATGGAACTCAACGGTCAAACCAGCAAAGTGTTGCTGCGTGACTACCAGATGCACCCTTACAAGCAACTGGTGCTGCACATCGACTTCCAGCGCGTGGAAGCCAACACCACATTGCACATGAAAGTGCCACTGCACTACAGCGGTGAGCAGGACTCTGAAGCCGTCAAGACCGACAAGTGCCTGGTCAACCACGTGGTCACAGAAATCGAAGTGGCTTGCATTCCTGCCAACCTGCCCGAGTTCATCAACGTGGACCTGTCCGGTCTGAAAAAGGGCGTGTCCCTGCACGTGAACGACATCACTCTGCCCAACGGCGTGAAAGTCATCACCCACGGCAAGCCCAACCCGGTCCTCGTGTCTGTGACGGCACCTGCTGAAGAAGTGGAAGCAGCACCCGCAGCTCCTGCTGCTGAAGCCCCCGCCAAAGGCAAAGGCAAGAAGTAATCTTCTGCCCGAGCTGATCCAGGCCCGCCTTGTGCGGGCCTTTTTCATGGCCCCCACACGATAATCGCCTGATGATCAAACTGCTTGTCGGCCTGGGTAACCCCGGCCCCGAATACGAAGACACCCGGCACAACGCCGGTTTCTGGTTCATCGATGCCGTGGCCCGCGAACTGAAAGTCACGCTCGTGCCCGAGCGCAGCTACCACGGCCTGGTGGCTCGCACCAGTGTGAATGGCCAGAATGTCTGGTTGCTGGAGCCGCAGACATTCATGAATCTGTCAGGTAAATCGATCGCGGCCTTGGCACGCTTTTTCAAAATCCAGCCGCAGGAAATCCTGGTCGCGCACGACGAGATGGACATCGCCCCGGGCGAGGCCAAACTCAAGCTCGGCGGCTCACATGCGGGCCACAACGGCCTGCGCGACACCCATGCCCAGTTGGGCACCGCCGATTACTGGCGCTTGCGCATCGGCGTGGGCCACCCGGGTGTGAAGTCCGAAGTGGTGAGCTGGGTGCTCAAAAAACCCATGGCCGAACACCGCGAGGCGATCCACGCCAGCATCGACCGGGCCGTGCTGGCTCTGCCCCTGCTGCTGGCAGGCGAGATGGACAAAGCGATGGTGAAAATCCACACCAGCAAACCGCCGCGGCCTAAACCCCCCAAGCCACCCAAACAACCACCCCTGCCCGAAACGCCAGCAGCAGCATGACAGCCTGGTCCTGCGCCTCAGGCGCCTGAGTTGCTCTGCAGCCTGCGGTACTTGGCCCACAAGCTTTCCTGGTTTTCCACATGGGCCGGATTCACCGGGATGCAGGCCACAGGGCAGACCTGCACGCATTGGGGCTCATCAAAATGCCCCACGCATTCGGTGCACTTGTTCGGGTCGATTTCGTAAATCTCGGGCCCGAGAAAAATCGCCTGATTGGGGCATTCGGGCTCACACACATCGCAGTTGATGCATTCATCCGTGATCATCAATGCCATGTCTTGACCTCTTGCCCTTGAAACGTGCCGTGCATGCCGATGATTATCCCCGAGGGGCAGCAACCCTCAGGCTTTTGGGGCTGCCAGCGGGTACACCGCCGAGGGCGGTAAGCCCTCCAGATGGTTGGCCTGGGCCCAAGACACGATCTCGAAGCGCCGCCCGTCTGTGCGCACATGGTTGAGCCCCGCGTTCGGGATCACGCACTGGCGCGGTCCGCCCAATGGCTGCCCCGTGGCCGAGCGGTAAATCATGTCCAGCACACCCCCGTGTGAGACCACCACAGGCGATGTCCAGGCCTCTTGGGCGCAACGCTCCAGCAGAGACTGCACCGCCCGCATGACCCGCGCATGAAATTGCCGCTGCGACTCTCCGCCCGGTGGCGCAAAGTCCGGGTCGTGCGAGCGCCAGCCCTGCACGATCTCGGGGTGTTGCTCGTGTACCTGCGCCAGCGTCAGGCCTTCGATGATGCCAAACGACTGCTCGCGCCACAGGGTGTCGGGCAACGCCGCGCGCTGCCAATGCTCGCCCAGCGGCTGGGCCGTCTGGCGTGTGCGCAGCAAATCACTGGCCACCAGCGCCCGGGGCGCTTGCGCCGCCAGGTGTTGCCCCAGCCGCTGCGCCTGCTGCAAACCCAGGGCGTTCAGCGGCGCGTCCAGATGCCCCTGAAACCGCAGCTCGCGGTTCCAGTCGGTCTCGCCATGCCTGACCAAGCAGATGTCCATCATCTGACCATTATGCGGGCGAGCACACCCGCCTGGGCAAACGGTCATAAAATGAAATGGTGAACGCACTGACCAACGCCGACCTGCACTGCCACTCTGTCGTCTCCGACGGCACCCTCACCCCCGAAGCCCTGGCCGAACGTGCCAAAGCCAACGGCGTGGAACTGTGGGCGCTGACCGACCACGATGAAATCGATGGCCAGGCCCGCGCCCTGGCCGCAGCCCGTGCCCAGGGTATGGGCTACCTGACAGGTACCGAAATCTCCGTCACCTTTGCCCAACAAACCGTGCACATCGTGGGCCTGGGTTTCGATGCAGACAACACCGCCCTGGCCGAGGGCCTGCGCCGCACCCGTGGAGGTCGCAGGGAACGCGCCATGGAAATGTCGGATGACCTGGCCAAGGTCGGCATTCAAGGAGCCTATGAAGGTGCACTCAAATACGTGGGCAACCCCGAGCTGATTTCGCGCACCCACTTTGCCCGCTATCTGGTCGAAAGCGGCGTCTGCCAGGAGACCGCCGAGGTGTTCCGCAAATACCTCACCGAGGGCAAACCGGGCTATGTGCCCCACCGTTGGGCCCGGCTGCAGGACGCAGTCCAATGGATCACGGATGCAGGCGGCATGGCGGTGATCGCCCACCCGGCGCGCTACGGTTTCACACCCAACGAAGAGTACGCCCTGTTCACCGAATTCAAGGCCCATGGCGGCCGTGGCGTCGAAGTCGTCACCGGCAGCCACTCCAGCCAGGAAGCCGTGCGCTACGCCGAAACTGCGCTGGAATTCGGCCTGGCCGCGTCCCGTGGCAGTGATTTCCACAGCCCCACCGAAAGCCGCATCGACCTGGGCACCTTGCCCCTGCTTCCGGGTCAGCTGACTCCTGTCTGGGAACTGCTGGCCGATCGCATCCAGTGAAACAGCCCGCACAGCAGGTGCTTGCAGGCATCGGGTTTGCCGTCCTGGCCGTCGCCTGCTTTGCCACCCTCGACACCATCACCAAACACATCAGCGCCAGCCTGCCCCTGTTGGTGGCCCTGTGGTTCCGCTACACCTTTCAGGCTGTGACCACCACGGCCATCGCCTGGAAAGGGCGTGGGCGACAGCTGCTGATGATGCGGCACCCTCGATTTCAAATCGCCCGCGGCATGCTGCTGTTTGGCAGCAGCCTGCTGGCGTTTTTCAGCCTCAAGTACATGCCCGTGGGTGAGTTCACGGCCATCGCGCTCATGGCTCCGCTGGTCATCACCCTGCTGGCCGCCTGGAAACTCCAGGAGCACGTCAGCCCGCAGCGCTGGGCGCTGGTCCTGGGCGGCTTTGCGGGCACGCTGGTCATCATCCGGCCCGACACCCAGCACTTTGACTGGCACTTGCTGCTGCCCCTGCTGCTGGTGCTGACCAATTCGAGCTTTCAGGTACTCACCAGCAAACTGGCCAGCGAGCAGGAAGACCCGATGACCACCCATGTCCTCACGGGCTGGACCGGTACCGTGCTGGCTTCGTGCATCCTGCCCTTTGTGTGGGAAACCCCACAGGACGCGGTGGTCTGGCTGCAGCTGCTCATCATGGGGCTGATGGCCACCCTGGGACATTTCTTTTTGATCATGGCCTTTGGCCGCGCGCCTGCCGCCACACTCACGCCCTACATGTATGCGCAAATCGGATTTGCGGTGCTGGGCGGCTGGGTGGTCTTTGGCCACATACCCGACCAGTGGACACTGGTCGGTATGGGCATGGTGGCCCTGTGCGGCGCTTTGGGGGCCTGGCTCACATTGCGTGAAAGCCGGGTGAAAGTGGAGCTGCCAGAATCCTGAGCCATGGCCCAATTCTTTTCTGTTCATCCCGACAATCCGCAAGCCCGTTTGCTCAAGCAAGCCGTGCAGTTGCTGAACCAAGGCCAGGTGCTGGCCGTGCCCACCGACTCCAGCTACGCCCTGGTCTGCCATGTGGACGACAAGAGTGCCGCCGATCAGCTGCGGCGCATCCGGGGTGTGGATGACAAACACCACCTGACCCTGCTGTGCCGCGACCTGAGCGAGCTGGCCAACTACGCCCGGGTGGACAACCGGCAGTTTCGCCTCATCAAACAGGCCACGCCAGGCCCATTCACCTTCATTCTGGAGGCGACCAAGGAAGTGCCCCGGCGCCTGAGCCACCCGCAGCGCAAGACCATCGGCCTGCGCGTGCCCGAGCACACAGTGCTGCAAGAGTTGCTGAGCCTGCACGGCGCCCCACTGATCGCGGCCACCTTGATCCTGCCGGGCGACGAAGACCCCCTCAATGACCCGGAAACCATCCGCGAGCGCCTGGAGCACCGGGTGGGCGCCGTGATCGATGCCGGGGCCTGCGCGCTCGAACCCACCACCGTGGTGGACATGAGCGGCGACGAGCTCACCATCGTGCGCCAGGGCCAAGGCGACCCCGCCAGACTGGGACTTTGAGCCCACCGTCAGTCGCCCCTGCGGTCTGAGACAATCGCAGGGTGGAAACCACTCAACTCATTCAGACCGTCCTGATCTATGCCCTGCCGGTGATCTTTGCCATCACCTTGCACGAGGCCGCGCACGGCTATGCGGCCCAACGCCTTGGCGACCCCACGGCGGCCATGATGGGGCGCGTCACGCTCAACCCTTTTCCGCACATCGACCCCATCGGCACCATCCTGATGCCTTTGCTGCTGTACTTCAGCACCTCCGGCGCATTCCTGTTCGGCTACGCCAAGCCGGTCCCTGTGCGGTTTGACCGCTTGCGCCACCCCAAACGCGACATGGTCTGGGTGGCCCTGGCGGGTCCGGCGTCCAACCTGCTGCAGGCCCTGTTGTGGGGTGCGCTGCTCTACCTGCTCGCTGGCAGCGGCGTCACCGAGCGTTTTTTCCTCGAGATGTGCAAGGCTGGCCTGCTGACCAATGTGGTCATGTTCGCCTTCAACCTGTTTCCGCTGCCGCCGCTCGACGGTGGGCGCATCGTGGTGGGCCTACTGCCCTGGCGGCAAGCCCTGCTGTTCTCACGCATCGAGCCCTGGGGGTTTTTCATCGTGATGGCGCTGGTGATCACCGGGGTGGTCAGCGCGATGTGGATGCAACCGCTGATGGACCTGACCTTTACCTTCATCAAGCTGGCCTTGAGCCCGCTGTCTATTCTGATCCGTTGACCGACTTATGACTTCTGCTGACCGTACCCGCGTTCTCACCGGCATCACCACCACAGGCACCCCGCACCTGGGCAATTACGTGGGTGCCATCCGCCCCACGGTGCAGGCCAGCCGCGATGCCAGCACCGATGGTTTCTACTTTCTGGCCGACTACCATGCGCTCATCAAATGCGACGAACCCGCCCGCATCCAGCGCTCGACCATGGAAATCGCTGCCAGCTGGATCGCCTCAGGGCTTGATCCGGACAAAGTCACCTTCTACCGCCAGTCCGACATCCCCGAAATCCCCGAACTGACCTGGCTGCTCACCTGCGTGACCGGCAAGGGTTTGCTCAACCGTGCCCACGCCTACAAGGCGGCCATGGACAAGAACCACGAAGCCGGCAAGGACACCGATGCCGATGTGACTGCGGGCCTGTTCATGTACCCGGTGCTGATGGGTGCCGACATTTTGATGTTCAAGGCGCACAAGGTGCCCGTGGGCCGCGACCAGATCCAGCACATCGAGATGGCGCGCGACATGGCTTCGAGCTTCAACCACTTGTACGGCGAACACTTCGTGCTGCCCGAAGCCGTGGTCGAAGAATCCGTGGCCCTGCTGCCGGGCCTCGATGGCCGCAAGATGAGCAAGAGCTA
The DNA here is from genome assembly GCF_014837235.1 of Limnohabitans radicicola. Lineage (GTDB taxonomy): Bacteria > Pseudomonadota > Gammaproteobacteria > Burkholderiales > Burkholderiaceae_C > Limnohabitans_A > Limnohabitans_A radicicola. Next base: position 385,155 of record NZ_JACYFT010000001.1, read on the forward strand.
CGACAACACCATCCCGCTGTTTGCGCCTGCGGCACAGATGCGCAAGCAGATCGCGGCCATCGTGACCGATTCCAAGGCCCCGGGCGAGCCCAAGGCCACCGAAGGCTCGGCCCTGTTCCAGATTTACCAGGCTTTTGCCAGCGCCGAAGAAACCACTGCTTTTGCCCAGGCCTTCGCCGACGGCATTGGCTGGGGTGACGCCAAGCAGGTGCTGTTCGAGCGCATCGACCGTGAAGTGGCGCCCATGCGCGAGCAGTACCAGGCCCTGATCAACAACCCGGCCGAACTGGACCGGCTGCTGCGCATTGGCGCCGAAAAAGCCCGCAGCCTGGCCACCCCCTTCATCCGCGAATTGCGCCATGCTGTCGGCCTGCGCGCCCTCGCCTCTGGCTCTGTCACGCCAGCGCCCAAACAAGACAAAGTGGTGTTGTCGAGCTTCAAACAGTACCGTGAGAAAGACGGCCAGTTTTACTTCAAGCTGGTGTCTCCCCAAGGCCAGACACTGCTGCAAAGCCTGGGCTTTGCCTCACCCAAGGACGCGGGTCAGGCCATCTCTCGCCTGCAAAGTGAAGGCGCAACGGCTTTGCCGGAATTGATGGCTCAGCTGCAAGCGATGCCCGCCGAATCGACGGCATTGGCCTTGACGGAAATCAATAAAATTTATAATTTCGCCAATAAAGAGAAAAAATAAATACAACCCATAAATAGATAGTATTGACAAATTCGCCCCTATGGGGTATTCTTGAACTTTTAGTCTAACAACACAATTCAAATCATGACTGTATACGTCATCGACGATCACCCCCTCATGCGGGACGCTCTCACCATGCTGATCCACCGTGTGCGTCCGGGTCTCAAAGTGGTGTCCGTGCCCAAAATGAACCTGCTCGAAACAGCGGTGGAAAAAAACGGCCCTGCCGAGTTGTTTTGCCTGGACTTGCAATTGCCAGACACTCTGGGCTTGTCAGGTGTACACACCATCAAGGCCAAGTACCCCGATGTCGCACTCGCTGTGGTCACGAGTTCAGACGCCAGCGAATTCGAAGAGCGCTGCATGCAAGCCGGCGCCGATGTGTTCATTGAAAAGTCCAACAACCCGACCCAAATCATCGCGGGTCTGCGTGAACTGCTGGTGACTCCCGAAATGACGGCCGAAGAAGAAGGTGCCTCTGGCACCCCCGCGCCGACCAAACTGTCCAAACGTCAGAAACAATTGATCCTGATGCTGGACCAAGGCCTGTCCAACCGCGACATTGCCGAGAAACTCGACATCAGCGAACACACCGTGAAGGTGCACTTCTGGCGTCTGTTCCGCCGTCTGGGCGTCAACAGCCGCACCCAGGCGCTGCACTTTGCACGCACCAACGGCTGGCTGGGCATCTGATTTCAGCCACACCATGACAAAGGGGCCTTCAAGGCCCCTTTTTTTGTTGCGCGCTGTCAGCGCATCACTTGTCTTTTTTCTTGTTGACAATGTCCGGTGTCACCGCGTCGATCACGTTCACCGTCGTCTTGACCGCATAGACCGCAGCGGAGCCTGCGGCATCGGCGATGGCCAGCAAGGTGCAGCCTTGCAGCAAAGCAGCAGTGATCAAAAGCGCGAGGTATTTCATGGTCTGTCCTGGCAAGGCACTGTGGATACAAAAAAGCCCCAACAAATGGGGCTTTCGTGGCGGAGAGGGAGGGATTCGAACCCTCGGTAGTGTTGCCACTACGCCTGATTTCGAGTCAGGTACATTCGACCACTCTGCCACCTCTCCTGAATCGGTGCGTGCATCGAAGCCGTGATTCTATCAGGCTCTGAGGGTGTCCACGCCGCCCATGTAGGGACGCAGCACTTCGGGCACCGTGACCGAGCCGTCGGCATTCTGGTAATTCTCCAAAACCGCCACCAGCGCCCGGCCCACCGCCAGGCCCGAGCCATTCAAGGTGTGCACCAACTCGTTCTTGCCTTGGGCATTCTTGAAGCGGGCCTGCAGGCGGCGCGCCTGGAAGGCCTCGCAGTTGGACACCGAGCTGATCTCGCGGTACACGCCCTGCGCAGGCACCCAGACTTCGAGGTCGTAGGTCTTGGTCGCACCAAAGCCCATGTCACCCGTGCACAGGCTCATCACGCGGTAGGGCAAGCCCAGCTTCTGCAGGATAGCCTCGGCATGGCCCGTCATGGCTTCAAGCGCTTCGTAGCTTTTCTCAGGGTGCACGATCTGCACCATCTCAACCTTGTCGAACTGGTGTTGGCGGATCAGGCCCCGTGTATCGCGCCCGGCGCTGCCTGCCTCAGAGCGGAAGCAAGGGGTGTGCGCCGTGAGCTTGATCGGCAGATCGCTCTCGGCCACGATCTCGTCACGCACCACATTGGTCAGCGTGACTTCAGAGGTCGGGATCAGGTACATCGCTTGGCTGTCTTCGCCCCCATCTTGCCCACCCTTGTTGGCCGCAAACAAGTCGGCCTCGAACTTGGGCAACTGGCCCGTACCGCGCAGGGTATCGCCGTTGACAATGTAGGGCGTGTAGCACTCGGTGTAGCCATGCTCACGGGTTTGGGTGTCGAGCATGAATTGGGCGAGCGCCCGATGCAGTTGCGCGATCGGGCCGCGCATGAAGGTGAAGCGCGAGCCCGAGAGCTTGATGCCGATGTCAAAGTCCAGACCCAGCTTCTCGCCGATGTCCACATGGTCCTTGACCTCGAAGTCAAATGCGCGGACCGTGCCCCAGCGGCGCACTTCCACATTGCCGTGTTCGTCCTCGCCCACTGGCACGCTCTCGTGGGGCAGATTGGGCACGGCCAGCAGCAAGGTCTGCAACTCGGCCTGGATCACGTCCAGACGGGCGGCCGAGTTGTCCAGTTCGGTCTTGATGGCCCCCACCTGCGCCATGACGGCATCGGCCTCGGCGTGCTGGCCTTTGCCCTTGAGCATGCCAATCTGCTTGGACAGGCTGTTGCGCTGGCTTTGCAGCTCTTCGGTGCGGGTTTGCAGGGTCTTGCGCTCGGATTCGAGGGCGCGAAAGGCGTCCACATCGAGGAAGGTTTGCGGGTTCTTGCGGGTCTGCAGCCGCGCGATCACGGCGTCCAGGTCTTTGCGGAGTTGGAGGATGTCAAGCATGGCTCAATTGTAGGTGTCAGCCTGCCTCGGCCTGGCCGTCGTTCTTGAGGCCTTTGGGCAGCGGGAATTTGATGGTTTCCTGGATGCCGTCGAGCGTGCGCACCGACAGCGCGCCCAGCTCGCGCAAGCGGGCAATGACCGCCTGCACCAGCACATCGGGGGCCGAAGCACCCGCCGTCAGGCCGATCCGCTGTTTGCCCTCGATCCAGGCCGAGTCCAGATCGGCCACCGAGTCCACCATGTGGCCCGGCGTGCCCATGCGGTCGGCCAGTTCGCGCAGGCGGTTGCTGTTGGAACTGGTGGGGCTGCCCACCACGATCACCACATCCACCTGCGGACTGAGCATCTTGACCGCATCCTGGCGGTTCTGGGTGGCATAGCAAATGTCCTGCTGCTTGGGCTCGCGCACCAGCGGAAAGCGGGCTTTGACAGCCGCCAGAATCTCGGCCGCATCGTCCACACTCAGCGTGGTTTGCGTCACCACGGCGAGCTTGTCGGTCTGCGCAGGCTGCACACGGGCCACATCGGCCGCGTCTTCCACCAGATGGATGCCGCTGTCGAGCTGCCCCATCGTGCCTTCCACTTCAGGATGGCCCTTGTGGCCGATCATGATGAACTCGTAGCCCTCTTTGTGCAGCTTGGCCACTTCGACATGCACCTTGCTCACGAGCGGGCAGGTGGCGTCAAAAATACGGAACCCCCGACGCTCGGCCTCTTGCTGCACGGCCAAGCTCACGCCATGGGCACTGAAGATCAGTGTGGCCCCAGGCGGCACATCGGACAATTCCTCGATGAAGATCGCGCCCTTTTCCTTGAGGTCATTGACGACGTAAGTGTTGTGCACGATCTCATGACGCACATAGATTGGGCGACCGAACTTGGCCAAGGCGTGCTCGACGATGTCAATCGCGCGGTCCACCCCGGCGCAAAAGCCGCGCGGCTCGGCCAACAGGATTTCGGTCATCAGAGCACCCCGATCACATGGACTTCGAAGGTCACGGGCTGCCCTGCCAGCGGGTGGTTGAAATCGAACAGCACCGCGCCTTCGGGGCCCACTTCCAGCACGGTTCCGGCGTAAGCGCCCAAGCCATCGGGTGTGGGGAACTGCACCACATCGCCTGCGGTGTACTTCTCCATCGGGTCACCCAACTCATTGAGCAGCTTGCGCGCCACCCATTGCTGCATGTCGGGGTTGCGCTCGCCAAAGGCTTCGCCTGCCGGGATCTCGATCACCGTGTGGGTGCCTTCTTCCAGGCCCAGCAGACGCTGTTCCATGGCGGGCGACAGCTCACCCGAGCCCAGTGACAGGGTAGCGGGCTTGTCATTGAACGTGTTGATCACATCGCCCTGAGGCCCCGCCAGGCGGTAATGCAGCGTCAAAAAGGAACCGGGTTGGACTGTAGGCATAAGGGTTTCTTGGAATGCCGCCAAAGCGGCAGCAGGGGCATAAACAGGTCTCTATTGTAAAAAGCCGGGCCACCCGATCGGAAATCAGGGGTCAAGGCGGTTCCAGGGAGGAACATTCATGGACATCAAGGACCTGCCCGCCGAGGCACGCCCCCGCGAAAAACTGCTGCAACGCGGGGCTCAGGCCCTGAGCGATGTGGAACTGCTGGCCATCTTGTTGCGCACAGGCATGGCGGGCAAGAACGTGTTCCAACTGTCGCAGGAGCTTTTGCAGTTGGGGGGCATCTCGGGCCTCCTCAGCGCCAGCCCGGCCACCTTCAAAACCATCAAGGGCCTGGGCCCGGCCAAAAAGGCCGAGCTGCTGGCGGTGTTCGAGTTGGCACGCCGTGCATTGGCTGAGCGACTGCAAAAGCGCGAGGCCTTTCAGACACCAGGCGCGGTCAAGCAATACCTGCAGCTGCAGCTGGCGCACAAAAGCCATGAGGTGTTTGCCGTGCTTTTCATGGACAGCCAGAACCGCCTGCTGGCCATGGAGGAGCTTTTTCGTGGCACCCTGACCCAGACCAGCGTCTACCCACGCGAGGTGGTGCTGCGTGCACTGCACCACCAGTGCGCCGCGGTGGTGCTGGCGCACAACCACCCCAGCGGCTCGGTCCAGCCCAGCCGGGCCGACGAGGCACTGACGCACAACCTCAAGGCTTCACTGGCCCTGGTGGATGTGCGGGTGTTGGACCACATCATCGTGGGCCAGGGCCAATCGCTGTCGATGGCCGAGCAAGGTCTGCTGTAGGCGCGTCAGCCCGCAGGTTTGAGCAGCACCACCAGCGCGCCCGCGCCGCCCTCGGCGGGTTTGGCTTGCACAAAGGCCATGACCTGGTTTTTTTGCACCAGCCAGCTGTGCACCTTGGACTTGAGCACGGGTGTTTTTCCCGGTGAACCCAGCCCCTTGCCGTGCACCACGCGCACGCAACGCAAACCATTGCGGTGCGACAGACGGATGAATTCGGCCAGAGCCACCCTCGCCTCGTCGCTGCGCAGACCGTGCAGGTCGATCTCGCGCTGGATGGCCCAGTCGCCCTTGCGCAGTTTGTGGGTCACATCCGGCCCGATGCCCGGGCGGCGAAAGCTCAGGGCTTCGTCGGTGTCGAGCAAGGTGCTCACATCGAACTCGTCGCTCAGGGCATCGCGCAACACCGCTTCTTCGTCCTTTTGGCGCTGCAGAGCCACAGGGGCTGCCGCCACCTGCGGCAAACGGGCCTGCTTGCGGTCAGGCAAAGGCTGCACCACCCCCACCGCCCGGGCAAACAGGTTGCGTGCCGCTTCGGCCTGGCGCGCCCGGGCTTGCCTGGCCGCCTGCTCGGCCTGGGCGCGCTCATGGGCGGCCTGGAGTTCTTTCTGGACTTTTTTCAGGTCCTGCAGCGAGTTGAGTTTCACACGCCACCCCGGTTGCGCATCCAGTCGGCGGTCTGGAAGAAGCTCTGCTGCAGGCGCTCGCGCAGCACCGGGTCCACATCCGTCTCGGTCATCGCCTGGGCCATGCAGGCCAGCCACTGGTCGCGCTCTTCGATGCCGATCGAAAACGGCATGTGGCGCATGCGCAGACGTGGGTGGCCAAAACGCGCCTGGTAGTGGTCCGGGCCACCCAACCAGCCGCACAAAAACCAGAACAACTTGTCGCGCGCAGCCTCGAGCGTGCTGCCATGGCTGGCACGCAGCACGCGGTAGCCCGGCTCGATGTCCATCAGGTCGTAAAAGCGGTCTACCAGTGCACGCACACGGGACTCGCCACCGATCCATTCAAACGGTGTCTCGAACGGTGGTTTTTCTTGAATTTGCATGAGGGGATTGTGCCTTCACTCCGACTTGCAGCCACAGGTGCATCACTGCTCAGCCTGGCGCAAGGTCTGCACCACGGGCTGTCGCAACACCCCAGCCAGACTCAGGCTGCCTGCCGCCCAGGCCAGCGCCGCCCCCAGTGCGCCCCCGGCCAGCGGCGCCCACAAGGGCGGCTGCCAGGCGAACTCGAACACAAAGCGGGTCAGGCCCCAACCCACCACCAGCGCCATAGAAGAGGCCATGAAACCGGCCAGCCAGCCCAGGCCCAGCAGTTCGGTGCGCTGCACCTGTGCCAACAGCTGGCGACTTGCGCCCAACGCCCGCATGATGGCGTACTCGCGCTCACGCGCCTGACGGCTCGCGCCCACTGCAGCCAGCAACACCATCAGGCCTGCTGCCAGGGTGAAGCCGAACAAAAACTCCACCGCCCGCACCACCTGGTCGAGCACTTTCTGAACCTGGTTCAGGGTGCTGCGCATGTCCACACTGGTGATGTTCGGGAATTTCTGCACCATCGCGTTCTCAAAGTTGAGCGCCTCCACAGGCGTGCGAAAAGCCGCCATGTAAGTGATGGGCAAATCCGGCATCTGCGCCAGCGGGAACAGCATGAAGAAGTTGGCCCGCATCGACGCCCAGTCCACCTTGCGCACGGACGTGATGCGCGCCTCGTGCTGCACGCCGCCCATGTCAAAGCGCAGGCGGTCGCCCATCTTCAGGCCCAGCGTCTCTGCAATGCCCTGCTCCACGCTCACGCCGTCGGCCTCGCCGGGCACCCAGCGCCCGGCCACCAGCGGGTTGTGCGCGGGCAAGGTCTCGGTGTGCGACAGGTTGAACTCGCGGTCCACCAGGCGGCGCGCCCGCTCGGTGGCGAAGTCACTGGACTGGACCTCGCGGCCATTGATGGCCACCAGCCGCCCCCGGATCATCGGGAACCAGTCGGGCGAACGCACCCCGCTGGCCGTCAGATGCGCCAGAAAATCCTGCGCCTGCTCGGGCTGCACATTGATGACGAAACGGTCGGGCGCGTTGGCGGGCGTGGCCTGCCGCCAGCTCGCCACCAAATCGGTGCGCAGCAGCACCAAGAGGGCCAGCGCCAGCAAGCCCACCGACAAGGCACTCACCTGCACCACCGCAAACACGGGGCGCGCCGCCACCTGGCGCGTGGCCAGGCGCAGCCAGCGCGGCGCTTGCTCGCCCGGCACAAAGCGGCGCAAGGCCCACAGCGCCGCTGCGGCCAGCCCGGCGAACAGCAGCAATGCCACGCCAAAACCACCCACCGTGATGAGCCCCAGCGTCCAGCTGCGGCTGACCATCAAGAGCGTGAGCGCAAAGCCCACCAAGCCCATGCCCAGCACCAGGCCCGAGCCCAATTGCAAACCACCGAGGTCTCGCCGAATCACGCGCAGCGGCGGCACCTGCGCCAGCTGCAAGACAGGCGGCAGGCCAAACGCCACCAAGAGCGTCAGCCCCATCGCCAGACCCATCAGCGCGGGTTGCAGGCTGGCCGCAGGCAACTGCGTCTCCACCAGGCCTGCCAGCAACTGCACAAAGCCCAGGTGAACACCATAGCCCACCCCCAGCCCCAGCAGGCTGGCCGCCAGCCCTGCACCCAAAAACTCCACGCTGTAGCTCAGTGTCAAGGTGCGTTGGCTCTGACCCAGCACCCGCAAGAGCGCGCAGGCATCGAGCTGGCGCTCGGCAAAGCTGCGGGCTGCCAATGCCACGGCCACGGCACACAGCATGGCCGCCAGCAAGGCCACCAGGTTCAAAAACTGCGAGGCCCGCTCCAGCGTCTGGCGCATTTCAGGGCGGCCGCTGTCGAGCGACTCGACCTGCACACCACGCCAATGACCTTGCTGCGCCTGATCGCGTGCCCAGGCAGCGAACTGGTTGGCCACCTTGTCGGGGCCAGCCACGGCCATGCGCCAGGTCACGCGGCTGGCCGGCTGCACCAGTGCAGTCGAGGCGAGATCGGCCGCATTGAGCATCACCCGGGGCGCGAAATTCATGAAACCGGCGCCACGGTCGGGCTCACGCTCAATGAGCGCACTGACACGGAAAGTCCGCTCGCCCAACGCCAGCGCCTGGCCCGGCTGCAAACGCAGGGCTTCGAGCAAGGCGGCATCGACCCACACCTCGCCAGGCGGCGGAATGGCGCTGGCGTGACCCGCGCCTTGCAATTCCAAGCGCCCACGCAAGGGGTAGCCCGGCGCCACCGCCTTGAGCGCCACCAATCGGCTGGCACCGCCCTGCTCAGGCAGGGCGCGAGCCATGGTCGGAAAGCTCACACTGGTGTTGATCTGCAGACCCAGGCGCTGCGCCTCTTGGAGCACCTGCGGCGGTGTGGCCTGGTCACTCACCACCACCGCGTCGCCGCCCAAAAGCTGCCGCGCATCGCGCCACAAACCCGCCTGCATGCGATCGGCCAGAAAGCCCACTGCGGTGAGTGCGGCCACAGCCAGTGCCACCGACAGCATCAACAGCCGCAGCTCGCCCGCACGCACATCGCGCCAGAGGCTGCGTGCGCCCAATCGCAGGCCGTGGGTCCATCCTTGTTGCTTCATGCCGCTACCTTACCGCAGAGCCGATGGCCCGTCCTGCAACGGGACAAGGCGCCTGCAAACGATCGCATCACACAAACAGTAAGATGGTTGCATCGGAATCCACACCATGAACCTCTTTCACTCCCCTCTTCGCCTGCTGCTGAGCAGCAGCCTGTGCCTGTCCGCCATGGCTGCACCAGCCCATTGGGACGCTGTGCTCCTCACAGAACTGGGCCTTTATCACTTTGACCCACAAACAGTCAGTGACAAAGGCGCGATCAAAACCATCCAGACCCTGCTGGACTACAAAACCGCGCAAGAGACGTCCGAGGGTCAAAAATACCGTTCCAGCCAAACGGAAATTCAACTCAATTGCAAAAGCCGCTCAGCGCGCATCATGCACACCACTTATTACCTGGGTGCCATGGGCTCAGGCAAAGAAGTGTTCAAGGAAGGTTCGGTTCGCGAATGGCTGGATGTGGTCAAGGGCACCCCCATCGATCGCATCGCCCACCGCGTCTGTTGATGCAAGTTGGATCAAGCGCTGGCGGTTTGAAGCAGCTCGGGCTGCCACACCAGCCGCTCAGGTGCGCTGAAGCACAGAAAACGCTTGTTGGTGGCCCGGCCAATCGCGCACAGGCCCACGCGCTGCGCGACGCCCAAGCCCATCTGAGTGATGCCGCTGCGCGAGACCACCACCGGGATCCCCATCTGGGCTGATTTGATGACCATCTCGCTGGTCAAACGGCCCGTGGTGTAGAACACCTTGTCATGGCCAGGGATGTCGTTCATCCACATCCAGCCCGCGATGGTGTCGACCGCGTTGTGGCGACCCACGTCTTCGACGAACATCAGCATCCGCTCGCCCTGAAAGAGCGCACAGCCATGCACCGAGCCCGATGATTTGTAGGTGCTCTCCTGCAGCCGAATGGTGTTCACCAACCCGTAAAGCTGACTCTGGGTCAATTTCGCAGGTGGCAACTGAATTTCGTCGATGCTTTGCATCAAATCACCAAACACGCTGCCTTGGCCGCACCCTGTGGTGACCACGCGCTCGGCACTGCGCTGCACAGTCACATCCGCGCCGAGGCGGGTGTTGACGGCGGCCACACCGGGCTCGCCCACTTCACCCTCACCCACCGACCAGTCCACGGTGATGGATTCGATCTGGTCCACCGACCCGATCAGGCGCTGGTTGCGCAAAAAGCCCAGCACCAGCAACTCGGGCTGCCCACCCAGCGTCATCAGCGTGACGAGTTCACGTTTGTCCAGGTACACCGTCAAAGCACGCTCAGCCGGAATCTCTGCATCCGAACACGCGCCCGATTCATTCCAGACGCGCACAGTGCGGGTCAATGCCGCCTGCGCCTGGGTCAGGCGAGGCTTGAGTGGGGGTGCGGGCATGGCAACAAGCATGGGGCAAGCCTAACGTAAAAATCCCCCGCCGGATTCGGCGGGGGATTTGGAGAGGAGGGCTGAAAAACCGTCAGCCTTTTTTGGCTGGCGCAGCAGCAGGCTTGCCCGGTACAGCGGCAGCTGTGGCTGCAGCATCAGCGGGCTTGTAAACGCCAGGGTCCACACAAGCAGGCGTGGCCGTGGGCGCGGGCTTGCCTTTGCCGTTGGTCTTGTAATAGTGGGCGGCGACCTTCTCGCGTGACTTGCACAATTGATAATCAGCCACCTTGTTGGCGTGCGCGGTTTTGGCTGCGGCTTCAGCCGCCTTGGCCTTGGCTTCATCGCTGGGTGCAGGCAATTTGGCCCAGACGCCAGAAGAGAGTAGCAAGGCCAGCGCCAGTGTGATGTTCTTTGTCATGACAGATCTCCAGATTCAGACCGAGGCCGTAGAAGCCGGGGTATTGGACACAGCCGATGCGGCGGCAGTGCGCTCGGCAGGGATCTTGCCTGCCTTGATGTCGTCGTACCAAAGCTCATGGTGCTCTTTGGCCCAGGTTTCATCCACATAGCCCTCGCGCATGGCGCTGTAGGCGCCGCGCATGCCAATCGTTCCCATGTAGATGTGCCCGATGAACATGGCCATCATCAAACAGGTGGCGACTCCATGCACCATGTTGGCAATCTGCATGGTGCTGCGCTCGTAAATCAGCCCCGGCACCAGTTTGTCAAGCACCAAGCCTGACGCCACCACCACCAAACCGAGGAAGAACACACCGCCCCAGAACAGGAGTTTCTCACCGGCATTGAAACGGTGCGAAGGCACCTCGGTACCAGAGAACAAGCCCCCCCCCTTGAGCAACCAGGCGATGTCCTCCTTGCGCGGCAAGTTGTCGCGTACAAAGGTCACGATCACCACCACCAGCGAGACCGCAAACAGGGGACCTGCAAAGTTGTGGATGTTTTTGAGCGCGTAGGTCAGCCAGCCAAACAGGGCGTTGCCGATGATGGGCTGGATGAAAAACTTGCCAAAGGCCATGACGATGCCTGACACGGCCAAAGCGACAAAAGCGATCGCATTGGCCCAGTGGGCCGAGCGCTCAAACGGTGTGAAGCGCTCGATCTTGCGTCCGGTTTCCTGACCGTGCAGATCGATCGTTCCTTTGCGCCAGTAAAACAGCGCGACAGCCCCCAGAGCAATCAGCAACAAAGACCCACCGTAGGGAATGATCCATTGGTTGCGCACCTGACGCCAGGCTTCACCGGCATTGGTCAGGCGCGAGCCTGGGTACTGCACGAACTTCTGGATCAAGTTACCCGCTTCGGGCGCTTGGCTCGCTGGCAGGCTGCTGTAGCCGGTCACGCCCTGACCCACCTGCCGCCACATGGGCGCGTTGTTGCCGGGCTGGACCTGGCCGCGCTCGGCATTGGTCTGATCCTTGTATTTCGGGTCCGTGTCGGCACCGGGTGCGACCTGGAAGATGTTGGCGCTCTTAACGCCCGCAGCGGCATCGGCAGGCGCTGCCGTCCGAGCCACGGCATCGGCAGGCGCTGCCGACTGGGCCATCGCGCCTATGGCCATGCAGCTCAAGGCCAACGTGAAGATCAAGCGACGCATGATCGGCTCCTCAATGTGCTCACTTGGGCGCACGCAGGTGATCGTTCATGCCGTAATTGGCACGGGCCTTGAGTTGATTGGACCAGCTGGCGTGGTCGCCAGCTTTCCAGCCTTCTGCGGTGAAAGCCGCGACGCCCGTCCCCGCTTGGGCGGGCTGGTCGCTGCGGATGCCCGCACGGTCTTGTGCTTTTTCGCCACAGGCGCTCAGACCCAGGGAGGCGATCACGGCGGATGTCAACAGAATGCTGCGCATGTTCAGGCTCCTTGCTTGGTGGCGGTGCCATAGGCAGTCCCCCAGCCCCAGACTTCGGCACCCTTGCCGCGCTGAACCACGCGCTGGCGGAAGATGTCGGACACCACATCGCCGTCACCGGCGAGCAGGGCCTTGGTCGAGCACATTTCAGCACAGGCGGGCAGCTTGCCTTCGGCCAGGCGGTTACGGCCGTATTTGTCGAACTCGGCCTGGCTGCCATGCTCTTCAGGACCACCCGCACAGAAAGTGCACTTGTCCATCTTGCCGCGCACACCGAAAGTGCCCTGGCTTGGAAACTGTGGCGCACCGAAGGGGCAGGCATACGAGCAATAACCACAGCCGATGCACACATCCTTGTCGTGCAACACCACACCTTCGTCGGTCTTGTAGAAGCAGTTGACCGGGCACACCGCCATGCAGGGCGCGTCCGAGCAGTGCATGCAAGCCACCGAAATGGATTTCTCGCCCGGCACCCCATCGTTGAGTGTGACCACACGGCGGCGGTTCACACCCCAAGGAACCTCGTGTTCGTTCTTGCAAGCGGTGACGCAACCATTGCACTCGATGCAGCGCTCGGCGTCACAGATGAATTTCATTCGTGCCATCGTGTTCTCCTCAAGCCTTCTCGATGTTGCAAACGGTGGTCTTGGTCTCTTGCATCATGGTGACGCTGTCATAGCCGTAAGTGGTCGCCGTGTTGACGGCTTCGCCGCGCACCACAGGGGCAGCGCCCTTGGGGTAGTAGGCCAGCATGTCAGCGCCCTGCCAGCGGCCCGAGAAGTGGAAAGGCATCCAGACGGTGCCGGTGTCCACACGCTCGGTGACCAGTGCCTGCACGTTCAGGCGGGCCCCCGTGGCACCCAGCAGCCAGACACGGTCACCGTTGCGGATGCCTCGGTCGGCCGCGGTCTTGGGGTTGATCTCCACATAGGCTTCCTGCTGCAACTCGGCCAGCCAGGGGTTGGAGCGGGTTTCCTCGCCGCCGCCTTCGTACTCGACCAAGCGACCAGACGTCAGGATCAGTGGAAACTTCTCGTGCACCTTGTCGGCGATGTTCTTGTCCTGCACGGTTTTGTACAGGGTCGGCAAGCGCCAGAAAGCCTTCTTGTCGTCGTGCGTCGGGTACTTGGCCATCAGGTCCGGACGCGTACCGTACAAAGGTTCGCGGTGTTGCGGAATGGGATCCGGGAAGTTCCAGACCACAGCGCGGGCCTTGGCATTGCCGAAAGGATGGCAGCCGTGGTTTTTCATGAACACGCGGATCATGCCGCCAGACGCATCGGTCTTCCAGTTCTTGCCTTCGGCCTTGGCTTTTTCGGCCTCGGTCAACTCGTCCCACCAGCCCAGCTTCTTGAGCAGGATGTGGTCAAGTTCAGGGTAACCGGTCGTGATGTCGGCACCCAGCGAATGCGAACCATCTTCGGCGAGCAGGCTTTTGCCTTCACGCTCCACCCCAAAGTTGGCGCGGAAATTACCACCGCCGTCCATGACATGCTTGGAGGTATCGTAGAGGTTGGGCGAGCCAGGGTGCTTGAGCTCGGGTGTGCCGTAGCACGGCCAGGGCAAACCGAAATAGTCACCCGTGAAGTCGTAGCCCGTGTCCTTGTCCTTGCCGCCTTTGGCCTTCAAGGTCTTCACATCGAACACGTGCATGTTCTTCATGTGGGCCTTCAGGCGCTCCGGGCTCTGGCCGGTGTAACCGATGGTCCAGACGCACTTGTTGATCTCGCGCAAGATGTCTTCGGGCACGGGCTCATCCATGCCCTTGACCTTCTGCATCTTGTAATTTTTGACGAGTTCTTTGTCGAAGCCCAGCTTTTGCGCCAGCTGGTACATGATCATGTGATCGGAGCGGCTTTCCCACAGCGGATCGATGACCTTCTCGCGCCACTGGATGGAGCGGTTGGACGCGGTGCATGAACCGCTGGTTTCGAACTGGGTTGCAGCGGGCAGCAGGTAAACGGCACGGTTGGGATTGAGGTCTTCGGCCTTGCCCGGCATCGCTGCCATGGCAGCGGTGGCCGATGGGTAAGGATCCACGACCACCAGCAGATCCAGCTTGTCCATGGCGCGCTTCATCTCCAGACCCCGGGTCTGCGAGTTGGGCGCATGGCCCCAATAGAAGACACCACGCAGGTTGCTGTCCTGGTCGATGAGGTCGTTCTTTTCGAGCACCCCATCGATCCAGCGCGAGACCGTGATGCCGTTCTTGCCCATCATGGCCGGGCTGGCGAACTGTTTTTTGATCCACTCGAAGTCGACACCCCAGGCATTGGCAAAGTGCTTCCAGGAGCCCTCGGCCAAACCATAGTAGCCAGGCAGTGAATCGGGGTTGGGGCCCACATCGGTCGCGCCTTGCACGTTGTCGTGGCCACGGAAGATGTTGGTGCCACCGCCTGTTTTGCCCACATTGCCCAAAGCCAGTTGCAGGATGCACGATGCACGCACGATGGCATTGCCGATGGTGTGCTGCGTCTGTCCCATGCACCACACGATGGTGCCTGGGTTGTTCTCATGCAACATCTTGGCAATCTTGAAGACCTGTTCTTCTTTGACGCCGCAGGCCTCTTCCACTTTGTCGGGAGTCCACTTGGCCAGGACTTCGGTCTTGACCGCATCCATGCCGTACACACGGTCGTTGAGGTACTTCTTGTCTTCCCAGCCGTTCTTGAAGATGTGGTAGAGCACGCCAAACAGGAACGGGATGTCGGCGCCCGAGCGGATGCGCACGTACTCATCGGCTTTGGCGGCGGTGCGGGTGAACCGTGGATCAACCACGATCATCTTGCAGCCGTTTTCCTTGGCGTGCAGCATGTGCAGCATCGAGACAGGGTGGGCTTCTGCGGCGTTGGAGCCGATGTACAAAGCGACCTTGCTGTTTTGCATGTCGTTGTACGAGTTGGTCATCGCCCCGTAACCCCAGGTGTTGGCCACGCCAGCCACGGTGGTGGAGTGGCAAATGCGGGCCTGGTGGTCACAGTTGTTGGTCCCCCAGAAGCTCACGAACTTGCGCAGCAAGTAGGCTTGTTCGTTGTTGTGCTTGGAAGAACCAATGAAATAAACGCTGTCAGGCCCGCTGGCTTTGCGCAGCTCCAACATCTTGGCACTGATCTCGTTCAGGGCCGTGTCCCAGCTGATGCGCTCGTACTTGCCATTCACCAGCTTCATGGGATAGCGCAAACGGTATTCGCCATGGCCATGTTCACGCAGGGCCGCACCTTTGGCGCAATGGGCACCCAGGTTGATGGGGGAATCGAAGACGGCTTCCTGGCGGACCCAAACCCCATTTTCAACCACCGCATCGACCGCGCAACCCACCGAGCAATGGGTACAAATCGTGCGTTTGACTTCGACCTTGCCTTTGCCAATGTTGTCCACACCGGCTGCGGCATGGGCTTTTTGCACCAGGCTCAGCTGGGAAGCGGCCAAGCCCACACCCACGCCCAACCCGGAACGGCGCAAAAAGCTGCGGCGGTCAAGCGTGGGCAAGGCCTGGGACAAACCGCGGCGCAGGCTGTGAACGAAAGAGGACGATGCACTGCCACTGGCAGCCGTCTGTTTTTTGGTCAGCAACATGGAAGACTCCAGTTGGGAAAAATGAAAAAGAAAACTCAGATGCGGGTGGTTTTGTAGTACCGCTGAACGTGTTCGCTCAGGCTGTAGCCACCACCACGCTCAGGTTTGGGCAGCGCAGGCGCGGCAGCTGGCAAATTGTTTTTGACCACCGTGGGCAGCACGCTGGTGGCTGCAGCCACAGCGCCGACGGTGGCCACACCGCCAAACAGACTGCGGCGCGAGAGGGAGGAGTTTTTAGATGACATCAGAGACTCCAAAATGGATTGAACCAAAGACCTATTGACCTATGCATTTTTGTTCATTGGCGATGTTAACTTCACCCCGGTTTTGCCTCAAGGGAAAAACCCTTATACCCATGGATAAAGGTCAGGTTTGAGCCCGCACAGACACGCAGCATCGCCGCCCATGCACATGAAAAAAGCCGCTCAGCATGCATGCCGAGCGGCCTGGCATCAGCCCACCCGTTCACTTGGGTCCATAAAGGTATTCGGGCAACCAAAGCGTGAGCCCTGGCCAGATGTACATCAAAACCATGCAGATGATCACGATCAACATGTAGGGCATCATGCCGGCAAAAATCTGATTGATGGTCACATGGGGGGGTGACACCCCTTTCAGATAGAAGGCCGACATGGCGACGGGCGGCGACAGGAAAGCCGCTTGCAAATTGACGAACACCAGCACACCCCACAGGATCGGGTCGATCTGGAAATGTGCGAGCAGGGGCAGGAAGATGGGCACAAAAATCACAATGATCTCTGTCCACTCCAAAGGCCAGCCCAGCACAAAGATGATCGCCTGCGACAGCAACATGAACTGAAGTGGTGTGAGGTTCATGGCCATGACCCATTCCTCGACGAGGCGTTGACCACCCAGGACAGCAAACACCGCCGAGAACAGCGCAGAGCCAACAAACAACCAGCACACCATGGACGTGGTTTTGGCCGTCAAGAACACGGCTTGTTTGGTCTTTTCAAAGTTCAGCGAACCTGACCACCAGGCCATGATGAAGGCACCCGTAGCCCCCACAGCCGCCGATTCGGTGGCTGTGGCCAGGCCCAGCAAGATCACACCCAAAACGACTGCAGTCAGGATGCCCAAGGGCATGACCGACTTGACCAGCATGTTCAGGATTTCATACTGCTCCGCGTCAAAGCCCTTGTAATACCAGACCAGCAAGCCCAGCAACACCAAGGCAGTTCCCCAGAATCCGGTGTAGAAGCTCTCAGGCACCTCGACCACTTTGTTGGCCTCCACCACCTCGTCGCCCAAAGACACAGGGTTGTCATTGTTTTCAGGGGCGGCTTCCACTTTGTCACCCCCCATCTCCTGCAAGCCTTCCGGCTCTGCAGGGACGCTGGTTTTCTCGGCCACGATGTCGCTGCTCATCTGGACGATCTCAGTACCCGCTTGCGCATTGGCGGTGGCCTGTGAATACACCACAACGTACCACCAGGATGTGGCGAGCATCGCCACCACCATGAACACAGGCGCCAAGGCCATGCTCAAGCTGCGGACCAGGAGGCCCCAAGTCACGCGCATGTCAGCCACGCTGATTTGCAGTGCACGTCCAGGCATCACGACCGCCTTGACCAATGCAGGCAACATGCGACGGGAATACTGCTGACCCAGTTGGTCCAGCCAAGGTGCCACGGGTGCTTTGGTTTGGTCTTCCGGAAGTTTGGGAGCAATTTTCGGATCGATCAAGACCCAGCCAATCACATAGACCAAATAGAGAAAAGCGAGGAAAAAGCCCGGGAACATGGCCGCGGCATACAGCTTGACCACCGACTGCCCTGCCACAGCGGCGTAAACAATGATCATCACCGAAGGGGGAATCAGAATCCCCAAAGTACCACCAGCAGTGATCACGCCTGCGGCCAGGCGCGTGTCATACCCAGCGTTCAGCATGGGGCGCATGGCAATCACCCCCATCAGGACCACCACGGCACCCACCAAACCACTGGCAATGCCCCAGAAGGTGCAAATCACCAAGGTGGCCACCGCCAACGAGCCAGGCAAGCGACGGAAAGCCAGCTGCACACTGTGGAACATTTTGTCCACCAGCGCACCGCGCTCCATCACATAGCCCATCAGCACAAAGAGCGGGATCGACAACAAGGTGTCGTTGGTCATCGCACCGTAGGTGCGTTGCACCATGAGGTTGAAAATGCGGTTGTCCAACCAGGGTTGACCTGGCTCATAAAAAGCCGTGAATCCAAAGGCCATGCCCAAACCCATCAGGGTGAAGGCCGTGGGAAAGCCCATCATGATCACCACGATGATCAGACAGAGCATCAAGAGGCCGAGTGCTGGATCGCTCATTTCTTTTCTCCCGTCGAGCTGCCACGCTGGTGGGCCTCTTCGTCAATGTGTTTAGCGCGTTCAATCGCCTCGCGTTTGGCGTCTTCGTCAACATAGGTGCTGGCCGAGAGCTGTTGTTCGACCACATCAATTTCGTTGGCATCTTTCAGGCGTGCGGGCCACTCGCCGGTTTTCAGGCACACCACACAGCGGATGATCTCCGCCAAGCCCTGCATCAGCACAATGAATCCCGTGATCGGGATGATGGCTTTGAATGGGTAGAGGGGAATCGCGTCGGCGCTGTTGGTCATTTCACGAATCGATATCGCATCGCCCGCGTATGTCCAACCAGCCCATGTCAAAGCGATCACGCCAGGAATGAAAAACAGGATGTACAAGACGAAGTCAAGTGTGGCTTGCGTTCGTGGCTTGGCGCTGCCATAAAAAAAGTCGCCACGCACATGGCCATCCTGACTCAATGTGTATGCACCGCACATCATGAAAGCGGTGCCATAGAGCATGTTGCTGGCTTCAAAAATCCAGGCGGTAGGTGCGTTCAAGGCGTAGCGCTTGAATACTTCACCCATCACCATCACCATCAGCACAACAATCAGCCAGGCGAAGGTTTTGCCCACCCAGGTGCTGATGTTGTCTGCCGCGTGCAGCAATTTCAGTGTGTTCATATTGTTTTTCTCGAATGCAAAAGGACTGAATCCTGCTGAACGCAGAATTCAGTCCCATGGAAAGCGCGATTCAGAACCGCATCAGGCTTTTTTAGCGCCGAAGAAATGGTTCACCGCCATGCGACGGCTGATCATGGTGTCTTGCTCCCACTTGACCGCACGCTGTGCAAATGCCTTTTGCGACGCCACGATTTCTTTGAACAAGGGGTTTTCTGCCGACTTTTTCTCCAGGATTTCGGACCAGATTTTCAATTGGTCCTGCAAGATCGAATCCGGGGTTTTGTAGAACTTGACCTTGTCCTTGGTCTGCAACTCTGCATAGTCCTTGGAGTAGCGGTCCACCGACTTCCAGGACATGTCGGCAGATGCGGCTTCTGTGGCGCCTGCAATCACCGCCTTCATCTTGGCTGGCAGTGCGTCGTACTTGGTCTTGTTGAACATGACCTCAAACGTCTCGGCGCTCTGGTGGTAGCTCTGCAGCATGCAGACTTTGGACACATCGGGAAAGCCCAAAACGCGATCCGATGTGGCGTTGTTGAACTCAGCGCCATCGAGCAGACCACGGTCCATGGCTGGCACGATTTCGCCACCTGGCAATGCATTCACGGCAGCGCCCATGGCCGTGAACAGGTCAATGGCCAAACCGTTGGTACGGAACTTCAGACCCTTGAAATCAGACGTCTTGGTGATCGGCTTCTTGAACCAGCCCAGGGGCTGGGTGGACATGGGGCCATACAGGAAAGATTGCACGTTGCCACCGATTGAGGCATACAACTTGGCCAACAGCTCGGCGCCACCGCCGTACTTGTGCCAGGCCAGAACCATGTTGGCGTCCATGCCGAACGCAGGGCCCGAATTCCACAAAGCCAAAGCGTTTTGCTTGCCATAGTGGTAGCCCAACACCCCGTGGCCACCGTCGAGTGTGCCCTTGGAGACCGCTTCGAGCAGGCCGAATGCGGGCACCACGGAGCCGGCGGGCAAGACTTCGATCTTCAGCTCACCGCCGGTCATGTCATTGACTTTTTTCGCGTAGTCGAGCGCGTACTCGTGGAAGATGTCCTTGGCAGGCCAGGTGCTCTGCCAACGCATGTTGATGGGCCCGGTTTGGGCCGTGGCGATCATGGGGGCAGAAAGGGCACCTGCAGCGACAGCTGCACCTTTGAGAAGGTTGCGACGGCGGGGAGTGGTTGTATCGGTCAAGGCGTGTCTCCAATCGTTGTTGAACTTGCAAGCGTAAAAAATTACCGCTTGGTCATCCATTATGGGAGCGCACCTTTTTTTGGTTCTAAGTGAAAACCCGAGCAAAAAATGACATTATTTTCAAAACCATCCGGAAATAATTTCAATCACCCCAAAAGATCAAAGCCCTGCGACTCCACACTGATGAAGGTTTCGGTGAAGGCGGCCAGGCGTGCATAAAAAACGGCCCGGGGATGGTTTTGCAGTGCCTGACACAGGGCAGGCAACCACGGTTGCACATGCTGATTGAAAAAAGCTTGCTGACGGGCCAGGTTGGACACTGCGGCATCGTCGCCAGCGATCAGAAACCGCATGACCTCGAAAACACAGGCGACATGGTCTTCCGTTTCGGGCATGGACTCGCTGCGGGCCAGGCCCAATTCAGCCAGATCGTCACGCAATCGCACCAAGGGTTTTTCATTGAGAAAACCGCTCAGGTAATGGGAGCCGAACAGGTACACCTCAGGCTTGCCCACCCCCCCAAAAAGGCTGCTGTATTCCGCTGCCAGTTGCTCAACGCTTTGGCTGCGCGCACAAGCCACCAATTCACGCCAAGGCTCTTCCAAAAAGCCCCCGGCATCGGGCGCTTCGGTCACGGCCACCTGCAGCTGCCCCAATAGCTCGGCGTCGGGGGCTGCGTAGTACAGCTGCGAAAGCAGTCCGTACAACTCGGCACGTGCGGTTTCTTCGTCGAGGGCGTGGCTGCTGGACAAGTTCAGGTCTTGGCTCATGGTTATTGCGGTTTGGATGGGTGGTCACCCGCCATGCGCACCTGGTTTTCATCGGTGAACATGTCGATCACGCGGCAGTCGCCGCACATTTTCAGGCGCTCCAGCGCCGCGCCCTGGAACATGCTGTGCCCGGACAGGCGGCCGAGCATGGTTTCGATGGCCTTGAGTGTGCCAAAAGGCTTTTGGCAACGGATGCAGGCATACGGCGGGCTGTGGTGCAGGCGACGCGGCTGGCTGCGCTCGGGCGTGAGCAACAAACGGGGTTGCAGCGTGATGGCCTGCTCGGGACAAGTCTTGGCACACAGGCCGCACTGCACGCAGTTTTTCTCAATGAACTTGAGCTCAGGCTGCTGCGGGTTGTCCTGCAAAGCGGCCGAAGGGCATGCCCCCACGCAGCTCATGCACAAAGTGCAGCGCGAAGCGTCGACCGCGAGGGTGCCCAGCGGAGCGCCCGCTGCAGGCAAGGCCAGCGCCTCGGGCTTGACTGTGCTTTGCAGGGCCGGGGCATGCGCCATCAGGTGGTCCAGCGCCAGCTCCAGGGTGCTGCGCTTGTCGGACTGCACGGCATGGCGCGCTGCCACGCCCGGCCCCACAGGCACTTTGGCACTGCGGCCAGACAAGCGTTGCAATTCGCTGTCGAGCACCTGCGGATGTGCGGCCTCGATCAACTGCAAATGCACGCCGTCGTAGCCCAGGCCGTTGAGCACGGCTTGCGCCACGGCCATCTGCTCCACCAGCGCTGTTTTGTATTGCGGCGCTTCTTCGTCGGTCAGCAGCACCATGATCTGGCGCGCGCCATAAGCCACGGCCGACAGCCACACCTCCAGCCCCAGGCTGACCGTGTGCCACAGTGCCATAGGCATCACGCGAGCAGGCACACCCTGCATGACCTTGAGCTGTGCACCCCGGCCCAACTCATCGATCAGGGCCTGGCCTTGGTTCTGGCTGTGCAGCAACAAGGCCGCATCGCGCCCGCCAGCCGCCTGGTAGGTGCTGAGCAAGGTGCGGATCTTGTCGCCCTGCTCCGAGGCTCGGGGGTAGGCATAGGTCAAAGCGCCAGTCGGGCACACGGTGGTGCAAGCACCACAGCCCACACACAGGTGGGGGTTGACCTGGATTTGCTGGCGCGACTTGTCCGAAGCAATCGCTTCGGCCGAGCAGATGTCCACGCAGGCATTGCAACCGGTTTGGTCATTGCGGCTGTGGGCGCACAGTTTTTGTTTGTAGGCGAAGAAGCGAGGCTTTTCAAATTCGCCCACCATGTCGCGCAACTTGAGCAAGGTCTGAAGATCCTTGCCATCCCAGCGGAAATAGCCTTGGGGCAAAGCGTGCTGGCGGAAAGTCACCGCTGCCTGCGGGCCACGCAGGTCCAGCACCAGATCAAAGCGTTCGCTTTGCGAACGGGGCTCGCGCGAAAAATCGATGGCACCCGCCGCATGGCAAACCTTGACGCAATCGCGGTGCGCGCTGCAACGCGACAGGTCAACC
Organism: Limnohabitans radicicola; assembly: GCF_014837235.1. Taxonomy (GTDB): domain Bacteria; phylum Pseudomonadota; class Gammaproteobacteria; order Burkholderiales; family Burkholderiaceae_C; genus Limnohabitans_A; species Limnohabitans_A radicicola. Next base: position 407,329 of record NZ_JACYFT010000001.1, read on the forward strand.
TGGTAGTCCAGGCCAATGGCCTGTTCTGGACAGGCGACCACGCAGGCGTTGCAGCGGGTGCACAGGTCCAGATCGATCGGGTTGTTGGCCAGCCAAGCCACCTGGAAGGCCCCCAGCCAACCGTTCAGACTTTGCAGCTTTCCGGCCATGACCGGAAAACGCCGCACCTGGCTGCCTCCGGCCTCGCCCGCGCCATCGGCCCAGAGGGTGATGTCCAGCACATCCGACAACAAGGCCGCTGCGCGCTCGGCCTGGTCGAGCGGCCCCAGGATCAACAACCGCCCCTGGCTTTTGAAGGTCACCGTGGGCACGGGCTCAGGCTCGGGCAAGCGGGCGGCGGCCAGCAAAGCCGCCATCTTGGGGGTGGCCTGCCCACCTTCGGCAGACCAGCCTGCGCTTTCCCGGATGTTCACAAAACGGATGGAGGCCGCTGCGCCCTCGGTCTGTTCGGCCAGCTCGGTCAACAGCCGCTGCTCCTGGGTGCAGGCCACCACCACGGTCTCGCGGCCCTGGATGGCCTGCTGGAAAGCGCCCGCCTCTCGGCGGCACAGCGTGGTGTGTTCTTTCAGGTCCTCACCGAGCGCTTGACCCAGCTTGGGGGTCTGCAGCGGCAGGGTCTGGTTGCAGTTGCAAATCAGTGTCGTCATGGTCAGTGCTTGTCGCGGCCATTGGGGCTGCATGATCCGGCGACTGTGCCACAACTGCGGCGCCTTGTTGCGACTGAGGGTTCTGACCGGGGTTTTGCTCTGCGCCGCCGCGGGTACGTCCTCCCTCGGGCCCAGGTGCTTGTGGCGGCACCAGGTTCAGGAACTGCGCCCCCGCCATTTGCGCCAACATGCCAGCAGGCAAAGGGTCAGGCTGGGTGTAGTCACCGATGTAAATGTCCAGACCGTCCATCACATTGAAGTGCGGGTCGGCAAAGAGTTTCTTCATCGCTGCATTGCGCACATCCGGGGTCACGCCCTGGCGCATGAAAGGCTGAAAGTCCGACGAGGGGCTCAGCGCTTGAGCGTCTTGCAGCGAGGGCAATGGTGCATCGGCCTCCTCTTGTGCAAGGCGTGCCTCTGGCACAACCGCACTGGCGGGGCCTGACAAGTCCTGCGGTGGCGGCACGACCGAAGTGGCCACCGACGGCAGCGGTTCGTCCAGCGCACGGCCGAGCGCCGCATCTTGCTTGCGACGCGACCAGCGGCTGAAAAAGTTGTCGCTCATGGTGCACGCCCTCCCCCCTTGCGCTTGGACTCGGTACTGACCGAGGCAGGCTGTCCGAAACGGTCGGTGAGGCGCTGAAAACTTTGGGGCCGCTGGCGTTTTTTGACTTCCGGGACGAAATGCTCGGCTGCAAAACCATGCAACCACTGAACCACATCAGCAGGTGCTGCCACGTTTTCGACCATTTCCTGGGCATCCAGCCAGCGGCCTGCATCGTGGTAACTCAGACTGACCGCCTGAGGCACCGCCACCGGGTCGCCGCCATCATCGGCATCGATGTGTCGCCACATCACAAAATAGCACGGTGTTGGGGAGCTTGCATTCAGCCAGTAACCCTGTGCATCGTCCGGAAAAAGCTCTACAGTCCAGTTGGGGTACAGCCACAGGGCCTCGTGGTCACTTTGACGCAAGCAACGCGGCTCGGAGCCGAAACCGGCTTCGTGAGGCACCACATCGGCCAGCACCCAACGCCAAGGCTGCCAACGCGCCATGGCCCCTTGCACCGGCTCACGGCGCATGAGGACAGCCACACGGACTTGGGGGCGTACAGAAGAGACGGGCTGTTCGGTCATGCGCCGCATTATGCGGCGGTCGCAGATTCCACTCGCACCGCACAGTATTTGAACTCCGGGATCTTGCCAAAAGGATCCAGTGCCGCATGGGTCAGTTCGTTGGCCGCCGCCTCCACATAGGCAAACGGGATGAACACCGCCCCCAGGGGCGTGCCATTGTCCTGACGCAAGGCGAGTTCCACATGCCCGCGTCGCGAAGCCACACGGATGCGTTGCCCCGGCTGCAAACCCAGACGCCCCATCTCCGCCCCATGCATGCAAGCGGTAGCGGCAGGCTCCAAAGCATCAAGCACGGTGGCACGGCGCGTCATGCTGCCCGTGTGCCAGTGCTCCAGTTGCCGACCGGTGATGAGCACCAGGGGGTAATCGGCATCGGTTTGTTCTGCCGCCGCAATCAAGCTTGCAGGGACCAGGCGAACGCGACCGTCTTGCGTTGGAAAGTGGTCGTGGAAGACGATGGGCTGGCCCGGGTCATCGGCGCTCACGCAGGGGTAGGTGACCGAGCCTGCATTCAAACGCGCCCAGTCGATGCCGCCCATGGTCAGGGCCATGGCCTGACGCATTTCTTCATACACCTGGGCCACACCTTCGTGTGCACCCACGTAGTGCCAATTAAGGCCCATGCGCTGCGCGATCTGCTGGATGATCCACAAATCGGGTTTCGCATCGCCCGGGGGCAACACGGCCTGGCGGCCCATCTGCACCGTGCGGTCGGTGTTGCTGACGGTGCCGGTTTTTTCGGGCCAGGCGCTGGCGGGCAGCACCACATCGGCCAGCCAGGCGGTCTCGGTCAGGAAGATGTCCTGCACCACCAGGTGCTGCAAACTGGCCAAGGCATGGCGGGCATGGTGCAGGTCCGGGTCGCTCATGGCCGGGTTCTCACCCAAGATGTACATGCCGCGCACCTTGTGCGGGTCGCTCTCGGGCGCGAGCGCCTTGTGCATGATCTCGACCACGGTGTAGCCGGGCTGGTCGTCGAGTTTCGTGTCCCAAAATTTCTCAAACCAGTCCTGCGCAGATTTGTCGCTCACACGCTGGTAGTTGGGGTACATCATCGGGATCAGGCCCGCGTCGCTCGCGCCCTGCACATTGTTCTGGCCGCGCAGCGGATGCAGGCCGGTGCCGGGGCGACCGATCTGGCCCGTGATGCTGGCCAACGCGATCAGGCAGCGCACATTGTCGGTGCCATGCACATGCTGGCTCACACCCATGCCCCACAAAATCATGGCCGCCTTGGCCGTGGCATAAGCCCGCGCCACCTCGCGGATGGTGTCTGCCGGAATGCCGCAAACCACGCTCATGGCCTCGGGTGTGTAGTCCCGCACATGGGCTTTGAGCTCGGCCACATGGTCGGCACGCTCGCGCAGGAAGGTCTCGTCGCACAGGTTTTCGGTCACGATCACGTGCAGCATGGCGTTGAGCAGCGCCACATCGGTGTCAGCCTTGAACTGCAAGGTGCGCCAAGCGTGGCGACCGATGTCGGTGATGCGCGGGTCCATCAGCACGATGCGTGTGCCGCGCCGGGCAGCGTTCTTCATCCAACTGGCGGCCACCGGGTGGTTGGCCGTGGGGTTGGAGCCGATCACGATGATGAGGTCGGCATGCGCCACATCGCGCACCGGGTTGCTCACCGCGCCGGAGCCCACGCCTTCGAGCAGTGCAGCGACACTGGACGCGTGGCACAGGCGCGTGCAGTGGTCCACGTTGTTGCTGCCAAAACCGGTGCGCACCAGTTTCTGGAAAAGGTAGGCCTCTTCGTTGCTGCCTTTGGCCGAGCCGAAACCGGCAAGCGATTTGGGGCCGTGCAGTTGACGCAGCCTGTTGAGCGGCAGGGTGGCCAGATCCAGTGCTTCTTCCCAAGTGGCTTCGCGGAAGACATCGCGCCAGTCGGTGTGGCCCTCCAGCAGCGCCACGTCCTTGGCCACGCCCGCCTTGCGGATCAGTGGCCGGGTGATGCGGTCCGGGCTGTGGATGTAGTCCATGCCAAAGCGGCCTTTGACGCACAGGCGCCCTTCGTTGGCCGGGCCTTCGCGGCCCTTCACGCTGATGATCTTTTCATCGCGCACCTGGAAAGTGACCAGGCAACCGACACCACAAAACGGGCAGACGGAGTCGACTTCGCGGTCCACGCTTTGTGGGCCCATGTGGCTCTTGGGCATGAGCGCGCCTGTGGGACAGGCCTGCACGCATTCGCCACAACCCACACAAGAACTGCCACCCATCGTGTCGGCCAGGTCAAACACCACCTGGGTGTGCGCCCCCCGGAAGGCCAGGCCGATCACATCATTGACCTGCAGGTCGCGGCAAGCGCGTTCGCAGCGGTTGCACTGGATGCAAGTGTCCAGATTCACCGCCATGGCCGGGTGTGACAGATCGGCGGGCACGGCCTCGCGACGCAAGTCGGCCAACGCCGGACGCACCTGTACGCCGTGGTGTTCGGCCCACTGGCTCAGCTCGCCGTGCGGGGCCTCGAGGCGGTCGTCCAACCACTTGTGGCCCTGCTCGGGCAGGTCGGCCAGCAGCATCTCCAGCACCATCTTCTGGCTTTTGACCGCACGTTCACTGTTCGTTTGCACCTGCATGCCGGGCGTAGCGCTGCGGCAGCAGCTGGGCGCGAGCGTGCGTTCACCGGCCACCTCGACCACGCAAGCGCGGCAGTTGCCGTCGGGCGCGAGGCCTTCCTTGTGGCACAGGTGCGGGATGGCAATACCCAGGTCTTTGGCAATGTTGAAGATGCTTTTGCCAGCGGGCGCTTCAACGCTTTGGCCGTTGAGGGTGAATTGGACGGTGCTCATGCCGCCCCCACTTCGTGCGGGAAATACTGCAACACGCAGCGGATCGGGTTCGGCGCGGCCTGGCCCAGACCACAGATGGACGCATCGCCCATGACCTGCGCCAGGTCTTCGAGTGTTTCGCGGTCCCAGACCTCACGGGCCATCAGCTGCGCCGCCTTGTCGGTGCCCACGCGGCAAGGCGTGCACTGGCCGCAGCTCTCGTGCGCAAAAAAACGCATCACGTTCAGGGCCGCTTCACGGGCGCTGTCGTGTTGGCTGAGCACCACCACGGCGGCCGAGCCGATGAAGCAGCCATGCGGCTGCAAGGTGTCAAAGTCCAGCGGCACATCGGCCAAACGGGCAGGCAAAATGCCGCCGCTGGCACCGCCGGGCAAATAGGCGTACAGCGTGTGCCCCTCGGCCATGCCGCCGCAGTGTTCATCCACCAGTTCGCGCAGCGTGATGCCCGCAGGCGCGAGCTTCACGCCCGGCTGCTTCACACGCCCGCTCACGCTGAAGCGGCGCAGGCCCTGGCGACCGTGGCGGCCCTGCGATGCAAAGCTGTCCGCCCCGTTTTCCAGCAGCTTGCGAATCCAATAGAGGGTCTCGAAGTTGTGCTCCAGCGTGGGTCGACCAAACAGGCCCACCTCGGCGATGTAAGGGGGGCGCAGGCGCGGCTCGCCACGTTGGCCTTCGATGCTTTCGATCATGGCGGATTCTTCACCGCAGATGTAGGCCCCTGCGCCGCGTCGCAGCTCGATGCGCGGCAAGGCGCAAGGCGGATTCGCCTGCAGATCGGCCAGCGCTTGCATGAGCAGCACACGCGCTTCGTGGTATTCGTCACGCAGGTAGATGTACACCGCTTCGCAACCCACCACACTGGCGGCGATCAGCACACCCTCCAGAAAACGGTGCGGGTCCGACTCCAGGCCCGTGCGGTCCTTGAAGGTGCCGGGTTCGCCCTCGTCGATGTTCACCGCCATCAGGCGCGGGGCTGGCTGCTGGCGCACGATACGCCATTTGCGACCCGCCGGAAAACCTGCGCCACCCAGACCACGCAAGCCCGAGGACTCCAGCACCTGGATCACCGATTCGGCCTCGCGCTCACCCGAGGCCACTTGTTGTGCCAGGCGGTAGCCCCCGGCTTGCACATAAGCGTCCATGTGGACCGCATCGGGCAAAGCATTCGGCTGCGTCTGATGGTGAGTGACACGTTGCACCACCGCATCAACGCTCGCGTACGCCACGGCCTGCTGACCCACCTGTGCCGCCGGGGCCTGCTCGCAGCGGCCCAGACAGGGCACAGGCACCACCTTCACATCCAGCAAATCGTTTTGCAATTGGCGAAGCAAGCTGTGGCTGCCCGCGAGGCTGCAGCTCAGGCTGTCGCACACCCGCACCTTGATGCGCGCAGCGGCTTCATCGTCTTTCAGGATCTCGAAGTGGTGGTAGAACGAAGCGACCTCGAACACCTCGACCACGGACAAGCGCATCTCGGCCGCCAGCGCCACGATGTGGCGCTCGAACAAACCATGAAAATGGTCATTCAGCACATGCAGATGCTCGATCAGCAGGTCACGGCGGTGGCCGTTTTCGGGCGGGTCACCGATCAGGGCCCGCACCTCGGCACGGGCTTCATCGCTGGCCTGACGGCCTTTGAGCTGTGAGCGCGGCTGGCGCAGTTGCTGGCGAAGCTGGTCCAGACCGATGTGGGTGGCGTTCGCCATACTGGCTCAATAGGTTTCGAGGTGCAGGCGGCCTTCTTTCTTGAGCGCGCCACCGATGGCTTCCCAGTCCAGACCGGCGTTCTGAGCGATGTCGCGCAGCGCCATGACCACGCCCTCTTCCATGCTCTTCAAACCGCACACATAGAAGCAGGTGTTGGGGTCTTTGAGCTGCAGTGCGATGTCGGCAGCGCGGTCACGCAGCGCATCCTGCACATAGCGCTTGGGCTTGCCCACTTCACGCGAAAAAGCGAACTCGATGTCGATGAAGTCTTTGGGCAGGTTGTTGAGCGGCCCAAAGTACGGCAGCTCGGCCGGGGTGCGGGCACCAAAGAAAAGCATCAGCTTGCCCCCCTCGAATTTGCCGCTCGCCCGCAAGCGGCGACGCCATTCGGTCATGGCGCGCATCGGGGCCGAACCCGTCCCCGTGCAGATCATGACGATGTTGCTCTTGGGGTGGTTGGGCATCAAGAAGCTCGCGCCAAACGGCCCGATCACCTGCACTTTGTCGCCGACCTGGAGGTCGCACATGTAGTTGGAGCCGACGCCACGCACAGGTTGGCCGTCGTGGTCTTCGAGCACGCGCTTGATGGTGAGCGACAGGTTGTTGTGGCCCGGACGCTCGCCGTTGCGGGGGCTGGCAATGGAGTATTGGCGGGCGTGGTGCGGTTTGCCTTTGGCGTCCACACCGGGCGGGATGATGCCGATCGACTGGCCTTCGAGCACCGGGAAAGGCATGCTGCCAAAGTCGAGCACGATGTGGTGGGTGTCGTAGTCTTGCTGGCCGTCTTGTTTGCCGACTTCGGTCACGCGCAGGTTGCCGGTGACGGTGGCAGTGATGGTTTTTTCGGCCGCCTTGGGGCCATACAGGTTGGTGTAGGCATGGGCCGCTGACCAAGGGGGAATGGTCGCGCCGTAGGCGGCCGAGTTGAAGCCGGACGCGCTGGCGGTGCTGGCGGCCGATGCGGAGGAAGCCGCGGCTTGTGCAGCGGCTTGGGCTTCTTCCTGAGCGGCGCCGACCTCGGCACCGGCTGCGGCAAGTTCTTCGGCGCTCAGTTCAGCAGGCAGCACGTCCCATTTGAGCTGTTCTTCAATGCTGTAGGCCTTGGCCTTGGGCATCATGCGCCAGTTGTCGATGGAGCCCGTGGGGCATGGCGAGATGCAGTCCATGCAGAGGTTGCAGACATCGGCCTTGACCACGTAGTTGAGGGAGTCGTGGGTGATGGCCCCGACCGGGCAGATCGCTTCGCAGGTGTTGCAGCGGATGCAGATCTCCGGGTCAATGACGTGCTGTTTGATCAAGGTCGTTTCGGTGCTCATGTCTTGGCTTTCTTGTTGTCGCTTCGGCTTTGGTCTTTGGCTTACGGGGTCCGCAACGATATGGCTTGGAGCCGGGCAAGCAATGCAGTCTACCGGCATTGTGTGTGCTTGGCGCACACCATGCAGTCGTCAAAGGCAGGGGCGGGTGACGATTTTTGGTACCCCAGTATGAGGAACCCGCCCCTGCCTTTGACGACTGCTGCCCCACAAATGAGGCAGCAGTCAATTCAAAAGCTCAACGCATCAGTTGAAGCGGACGTAATCAAAGTCCACAGGCTGACGGTTGATGCCCATGACGGGAGGCGCGATCCAGTTGGCGAACTTGCCTGGCTCGACGACACGGCCCATCAGGCTGGCCACATAAGCGCGGTCTTCGTTGGTCGGCAGCCACTCGCCCACTTTGGCGTTCCACTCGGCCTCAGACACCACACGGCCTTCGGGCGTGATCTTGGCGCCGGACAAAGAACCGATGTTGCGGTGGAAAGCCTTGTGTGGCGCAGTCAGCTTGAAGGGGATGCCGGCTTTTTCGATCACACGGTTCCAGCGCTCGATACCGCCTTTGGAATCGGTGATGTAGTCATCGCGCAGCACTTCGTTCAAGGCGTTGAGCATCGGCACTTCTTTTTCGACCAGCTTGCCGTCTTCGACCGACAGGATCTTGTAGCTGTTGCCCTTGAGGACATGGTCATCGGTGCGCTTGCCTTCTTCGTAACGGCCCTTCAAGCCGGAGCTGTAGAAGGTGGCGGCGTTGGACGACTGATCGGCACCGAACAGGTCGATGGTCACCGAGAAGTGGAAGTTGATGTAACGCTGGATGGTGGGCAGGTCGATCACGCCAGCCGCGCGCAGCTTGGCCACGTCGTCGGTTTTCAGCTGGTTCATCACATCCACGGTGCGCTGGATGGTGCGGCTCACGCCGGACTCGCCCACGAACATGTGGTGGGCTTCTTCGGTCAGCATGAACTTGGTCGTGCGGGCCAGCGGATCGAACGCCGACTCGGCCAAAGCGCACAACTGGAACTTGCCGTCGCGGTCGGTGAAATAGGTGAACATGAAGAAGGACAGCCAGTCGGGCGTCTTCTCGTTGAAGGCTTGCAGAATGCGGGGGTTGTCGGCGTTGCCGCTGTTGCGCTCGAGCAGGCCCTCGGCTTCTTCACGGCCGTCCTTGCCAAAGTACTTGTGCAGCAGATAGACCATGGCCCACAGATGACGGCCTTCTTCCACGTTCACCTGGAACAGGTTGCGCAGGTCGTACTGGCTGGGCGCAGTCAGGCCCAGGTGGCGTTGCTGCTCGACGGATGCGGGTTCGGTGTCGCCTTGGGTCACGATGATGCGGCGCAGGTTGGCGCGGTGTTCGCCAGGCACGTCTTGCCAGGCGGCTTCGCCGATGTGGTCACCGAAGTGGATCTTGCGGTCTTGCTCGCCGGGATTGAGGAAAATGCCCCAACGGTAGTCGGGCATCTTCACGTGGCCAAACTGGGCCCAGCCTTGGGGGTCCACGCTCACGGCGGTGCGCAGGTAAACGTCGAAGTTTTGCGAGCCATCAGGACCCATGTCATTCCACCACTGCAGGTAGTTGGGCTGCCAGTGCTCCAGCGCGCGTTGCAGCGTGCGGTCTTCCGACAGGTTGACGTTGTTGGGGATTTTTTCGCTGTAGTTGATACCGGACATGAGAGTCTCCAGAAATTAAAGCAACGGTGGGGTCAAATTTCGGTTGCAGCGCGGACCACCGGGAACCACGCCGCACAACGTCAAAACATCAAACGCGGTTCAGGTCGAACTGGACTTTTTCGCCCTTGCCGTAGACCTTCAGAGCGCCCTTTTCGCCGACGGCGTTGGGGCGCTGGAAAATCCAGTTCTGCCAGGCGGTCAGGCGGCCGAAGATGCGGGTCAGCATGTTCTCTTGGCTAGCAAAACGCAGATTGGCTTCCAAACCGGTCAGGGCGTCGGGCGACATGGCAGAACGCTCTTCCAGGGCCAGGCGGATCTCGTCGGCCCAGTCGATGTCATCAGGGGCTGCCGTGACCAAGCCCAAAGCCAGGGCCGCGTCAGCGTCCAAAGCCTTGCCGATGGCGCCGCGTGCGGCTTCCATGGCAGGCACTTCTTCGTAGAAGCGGCGCTGCAGGCGGGTCTGGTCGTTGACCATGGGGAAGAAACCGAAGTTCATTTCGTTCAGCTGGATCTTGGGGGCATTGGCCTCGTCGTCAGGCAGCGCCAGCATGTAGGCGCGGTCGGCGCAGAAAGCCAGTTCGGCGAGTGTGCCGACAAAACATGTCCCCTCTTCAATCAGGGCGAACAGGCTGCGCGAAGTCACGTCCATGCGGGCCAGTGTGCGGCGCAGGTGGCCGATGGTTTCACGCACAAACCAGTGGTCTTTGTTCGCCAGCATGGTGGCGTCGGAGGCCAGCACGGCAGCGGCGTCGCCCGAAGTCTTGAGCACCCAGGTGCCGATGTCGAGTTCGTTGGTGCGCATGTGCAAGATGGCGTCGTCCAGTTCACGCACCATCTGCAAGGGCCACCAGTTCATGCCCGCGGCTTCAATGCCCGCGATATCAGTGGGCTGCGCGGTGGCCGGGGCCTTGACGGTGAAGGTGGCGATGCGCTTGGCGCGGTCGATCTCCACGGTGACGTTGGTATAAGTCAGCGCGTCGGCCGCGATGGTGCGGTTCAGGGGCGTGAGCGCCACACCCTTGGCACCTGCAGGACGGATGCTGCCAGCAGCCAGCTTGGTGGCGCGTTCTTTGACCACATCCTTGAACACGGCGGGCTTGGCGATCGCATCCACCAAACGCCAGTCCACGGCTTTTTGACCACGCACACCCTCAACACTGGTGCAGAAGATGTCGGCCAGATCGTGGCGCACATGGCGCTTGTCGGTCACACGCGTCAGGCCGCCCGTACCGGGCAACACGCCGAGCAAAGGCACTTCAGGCAGCGACACGGCTGAAGAGCGGTCATCAACCAGCACGATGTCATCACAAGCCAGCGCCAGCTCATAACCACCACCAGCGCAAGCGCCATTCAGGGCGGCGACGAATTTCAAGCCGTCGTGCTTGCTGGAGTCTTCGATGCCGTTACGGGTTTCGTTGGTGAACTTGCAGAAGTTCACTTTCCAGCCGTGCGTAGACACACCCAGCATGAAGATGTTGGCACCGGAGCAGAACACGCGGTCCTTCAAGCTGGTCACCACCACCGAGCGCACTTCGGGGTGCTCAAAGCGGATGCGCTGCAGCGCGTCATGCAACTCGATGTCCACCCCCAGGTCGTAGCTGTTGAGCTTGAGTTTGTAGCCAGGGCGGATACCGGCATCTTCGTTGATGTTGATGGCCAGCGTGGCAATCTCACCGTCAAAAGACAGGTTGATGTGTTTGTATTGCGAAGGGTTGGTCTGGTAATCAACCTGAGGTGCTGCGGTCATGGGTGTCTCCGTCAATGAAGGGGTGGATTTGATTTCGGTCAAAGATGCATTTCACTGCATGTTGAGCTGAAGTTTAGTGCAGATGACACCGGGCAGCAATATGCACTTTATTGCATTTTATAAGTATTTACCCTAGGAAGCAAGCTTCAGGGCCTTGTATCAAGCGGGCAAGGCCAGATGTTGGCGAACCGAAGTACGCAAGGCGTCGAAGGCCTGGTCTTCGCTGCGGCCACTGGTGTTGATGGTCAAGTCGGCTTTGGAATAGAAGGCCGAGCGCCCTTCGAGAATGCGCTTGAGGTCTTCCATGGCCTCGCGGCTCGCGGCCATCGGGCGCATGTCGCCTTGCGCAGCCACACGGCCCATGTGGTCGGCCGCGTCAGCCTGCAGCCACACGGTGGTGCAGTGCGAGAGCAGCACATTGAAGTTGGCGGAATCAGACACCAAGCCTCCCGGTGTGGCGATCACCACCTCGGGGTAAATTTGAATCGCTTCCTCGAGCGCACGGCGCTCGTAACGGCGGTAGGCGTTGGCCCCGTACAGGTTGTGGATTTCACTGATCTGGCAGCCGGCAAACTGCTCGATCTCGCGGCTCAGTTCAATGAAGGGAAAGCCCATGTCATCGGCCAGGCGCTGCCCCAACGCGGTTTTGCCGGCCCCACGCAAACCAATCAGGGCGATGCGATTCTTGCGTTCCTGTGCATTGCCGCCTTCACCAAACATCTCGCCCAGCTGGACGCGGGCACGGCGCAAATCGGCCTCGCTGCGCGTCGAGAGCAACTCACGGATCAACAGCCACTCGGGCGAACTGGTGGTGACGTCACCCAGCAATTCGGCCAGCGAGCACTGCAAGGCATGGGACACCTGCAACAGCACCAACACCGAGACATTGCCGGTGCCGTATTCCAGATTGGCGAGGTGCCGTTCGGACACATCGGCGGCCACCGCCACAGCACGTCGCGTCATGCCCTGGCGCGAGCGCAAGGTGCGCACGCGCTCGCCCAGCGCCTCCAGAAACGGGCTGCGTTTTGTCTCCGACTCGGACACTTCCATCAACGTGGACTCTTGACTTGTCATGTTGGACCTTGGATCTAAGACAAGGGAAAACCCTTAAATTTCAACAACCCCAAAACATGCACTTTATTGCATACTTGCAGGCACGCACAATAGTGCATCAACTGCTGTTTATACCGCCAACTGGACCACTCGAACAGTTTTTTGTTGCATGCCCCCGCCTGCAACACACCTGACTACCCTCATTTCGAGACGACTGAAAGCCATTCACATGACCGCATTGCTCCCCAACTTCTTCGCCGGCCGCTGGCAGACCGGCACCGACGCAGGTACGCCTCTGTTTGACCCGGTGCTGGGCACCGAACTGGCCCGCGTGTCCAGCAGCGGCATCGACCTGGCCGAAGGCTTTGCCTTTGCCCGCGAGCAAGGTGGCGCGGCCTTGCGCGCCATGCGCTACGGCCAGCGCGCCGCCATGCTCAGCCAAATTGTGGAAGTGCTGCAAGCCAACCGCGATGCCTACTACGAAATTGCCACCGCCAACAGCGGCACCGTGGCCAAAGACTCGGGCGTGGACATTGATGGCGCCATTTTCACCCTGGGCTACTACGCCAAGCAGGGCGCGGCCCTGGGCGATGCCACGCTGCTGCTGGACGGTGAACGCATCCGCATGGCCAAAGACCCGGCCTTCCAAACCCAGCACATCCAGGTGCCCACACACGGCGTGGCGCTGTTCATCAACGCCTTCAACTTCCCCAGCTGGGGCCTTTGGGAAAAAGCCGCCCCCGCCCTGCTCTCGGGTGTGCCGGTCATCATCAAGCCCGCCACAGCCACCGCCTGGCTGACCCAGCGCATGGTCAAGGATGTGGTGGACGCAGGCGTGCTGCCCGTGGGCGCGCTCTCGGTGATCTGCGGCTCGTCAGCAGGCCTGATGGACCAACTGCAGGCCTTTGACGTGGTCAGCTTCACCGGCTCGGCCGAGACGGGCCGGATCATCCGCAGCCACCGCGCCGTGACCGAGCTGTCGGTGCGCTGCAACATCGAAGCCGACAGCCTCAACAGCGCCTTGCTTTCGCCCGATGCCACAGCTGACAGCGAAGCTTTCAAGCTGCTGGTGGCCGAAGTTGCGCGCGAGATGACCGTCAAATCCGGCCAGAAATGCACCGCCATTCGCCGCATTTTTGTGCCGCGTGCCTTGTACCAAGCCACTGCACAGGCCATTGGCGCGCGCTTGGCCAAAACCAGCGTGGGCAACCCAAGGAACGAGTCCGTGCGCATGGGGGCCCTGGTGAGTCAAGAACAAAAAGCCAGTGTGCTGGCGGGCCTGGCCCAGCTCAAGACCGAAGCCACGGTTTTGTACGATGGCAACGCAGCACCGCTGGTGGATGCCGACGCATCGAGCGCCTGCGTGGCCCCCGTGCTGCTGGGCACCGAATCGCCCATGAGCGCCCAGGTGCTGCACGCGGTCGAGGTGTTTGGCCCCGTGTCCACCCTCATGCCTTACGACAGCATCAACGAGGCCTACACCATGATCCGCCGGGGTGAAGGCTCGCTGGTGTGCTCGGTCTACAGCGAAGACCCGACTTTCACCGCCCAGGCCTCGGTGGCGCTGGCCAGCAGCCACGGGCGTGTGCACGCGGTCTCGCCCGATGTGGCGACCCTGCACAGCGGCCACGGCAACGTGATGCCCATGAGCCTGCACGGTGGCCCTGGCCGCGCTGGCGGCGGTGAAGAGCTCGGCGGCTTGCGCGCCCTGAACTTCTACCACCGCCGCAGCGCCGTGCAAGGCAGCGCGCTGGCCCTGGACCAGCTGGCCGCACAGGGCGCCAAGCTGCCCCTGTAAGGACAAGTCCCCATTTTCCGAACCGACCCGACCACAGACACTGAGAACCCGCAGGAGACAAGACATGAGCCATGTGAGTGCCCCGCCCACCGAATTCAACTTCGCCCAGCACCTGATCGCCACCAATGCTGGCCGCGCCGACAAAACCGCCCTGATCGATGACATCGGCCAGCTCAGCTATGGCCAGCTGGCCGACCAGGTGCGCCGCTTTGCGGGCGGCCTCAAGGCCCTGGGCCTCAAGCGCGAAGAACGCGTTCTGCTGCTGATGCAAGACAGCAGCGACTGGGTGGTGGCTTTTCTGGGTTCGCTCTACGCGGGCGTGGTGCCTGTGGCCGTGAACACCCTGCTCACAGCCGAAGACTACGCCTTCATGCTGGCCAACAGCCGCGCCCAGGCCGCACTGGTCTCGGGCGCCCTGCTGCCCACGCTGCAAAGCGCCCTGACCCAGGTCAAGACCGAAGTGCAGCACGTGGTGGTGTCCCGCCCTGCGGACGCCTTGCCCGCCGGAGCACACGACATGGCCACGTTGGTGGCGCAAGGCCAGCCGGGCGTGCCTGCGGCCACCCTGGCCGATGAACCGGCTTTCTGGCTGTACTCGTCGGGTTCTACCGGCAAGCCCAAGGGCACGGTGCACAGCCAGGGCAATCTGTACTGGACCGCCGAGCTGTACGGCAAAGGCGTGCTGCAACTGCGCGAGAGCGATACCGTCTTCTCGGCCGCCAAGCTGTTCTTTGCCTACGGCCTGGGCAACGCGCTCACCTTCCCCTTGAGCGTGGGCGCGAGCGTGGTGCTGATGGCCGAGCGCCCCACCCCGCAAGCGACCTTCAAGCGCCTGGTCGACCACCAGCCCACCGTGTTTTATGGCGCGCCCACCGGCTACGGCGGCATGCTGGCCAGCCCCGAGTTGCCCGCCAAAAGCCAGGTCGCGCTGCGCCTGTGTTCATCGGCCGGTGAAGCCTTGCCACGCGACATCGGCGAGCGCTGGACGCAGCATTTCGGCTGCGAAATCATCGACGGCATCGGCTCCACCGAAATGCTGCACGTCTTTTTGTCCAACCGCCCCGGCGATGTGCGCTACGGCACCACGGGCAAACCGGTCGAGGGCTATTTGGTCGAGCTGCGCAACGAGGATGGCAGCGTGGTCACCGGCCACAACGAGATCGGCGACCTCTACATCCAGGGCCCCAGCAGCGCCCTGATGTACTGGAACAACCGCGAAAAATCGCGCGACACCTTCCAAGGCGTGTGGACCAAGAGCGGCGACAAGTACACCCGTGACCCCGACGGCTACTACACCTACGCGGGCCGCAATGACGACATGCTCAAAGTCAGCGGCATCTACGTTTCGCCCTTCGAGGTCGAGGCCACCTTGGTGCAGCACCCTGCCATCCTTGAAGCGGCTGTGATCGGCAAGGAAGACACCGATGGTCTGACCAAAACCAAGGCCTTCATCGTGCTCAAAGCGGGACAAAGCCTGACGCAGGAAGAGGTCAAGGCTTTTGTGAAAGAGCGCCTGGCTCCGTACAAATACCCGCGCTTCATCGAGTTTGTGGCCGAGTTGCCCAAAACCGCCACGGGCAAGATCCAGCGCTTCCGTCTGCGCGATCTTGAAAAACAGCAAGGCTGACGCCCGGCACCCCAAATCAACAAAGGCCCGCAAGCGGGCCTTTGTTTTGAGCGCTGCCTGAGCAGGATCAGGTGTCCTTGCTGATCTTGATGCTGGGGAACTTGCTCGAAAAATCCTTGGCCTTGGCGGCGATCTTGACCGCCACCTGGCGGGCCACGGCCTTGTAGATCTGGGCAACCTCGCCGTCGGGGTCGGACACCACCGTGGGCTTGCCGTTGTCGGCCTGCAGGCGGATCTGCATGTTCAGGGGCAAGGCCCCCAGATAGTCGATGCCTTTTTCGGCTGCATAGCGCTTGCCGCCGTCTTCACCAAAAATGTGCTCCACATGGCCGCAGTTCGTGCACACGTGCACCGCCATGTTTTCCACCACGCCCAGAATCGGCACCCCCACCTTCTCGAACATGGCCACGCCCTTGCGGGCGTCCAGCAGGGCGATGTCTTGCGGGGTGGTGACGATCACCGCACCCGTCATGGGCACGCGTTGGCTCAGGGTAAGCTGAATGTCACCCGTGCCTGGCGGCATGTCCACGATCAAATAATCGAGGTCCTTCCAGTTCGTCTGGCGCAACAACTGCTCCAGCGCCTGGGTGGCCATGGGGCCGCGCCAAATCATGGCTTCGTCCTGGTCCACCAGGAACCCGATCGACATGACCTGCACACCATAGTTCTCCATGGGCTCCATGTTCTGGCCGTCCAGGCTCTCGGGACGTCCTTCGATGCCCATCATCATGGGCTGGCTGGGGCCGTAAATGTCAGCGTCCAGCAGACCCACCTTGGCCCCCTCGGCGGCCAGGGCCAGGGCCAGGTTGACGGCCGTGGTGCTCTTGCCCACGCCGCCCTTACCCGAGGCCACCGCCACAATGTTCTTGACCTGCGGCAGCAGGGCCACACCGCGCTGCGCGGCATGGGCGACGATCTTGACGCTCACATTGGCCGACACATTGCTCACGCCGGCCACGCCTTTGGCCGCGGCAATCAGGGCCTGGCGCAGTGCCGAGATCTGGCTCTTGGCCGGGTAACCCAGTTCCACGTCAAAAGCGACGTCGCCGCCGTCGATCGTCAAATTCTTCAACTGCTTGGAAGACACGAAGTCCTTGCCCGTGTTGGGATCAATGACGGTTTGCAGGGCTTGAAGCAATTGTTCTGAGGTGGCCATGGGCAAGAATCCACAAAAAAGATGCCTGAGTCTAACCAAGCACGGGTGTCCCCTGATTCCGCGAGGTTGAAACCCCTCTAGCATCACAAAAATGATGAATTCAACAGGTTTGATACTTTCCGGGGGCGGCGCACGCGCGGCCTACCAGGTGGGTGTGCTGGCGACCATCGCCCGCATGCGGCGCGAAGCCGGCGCTGCACAGGGCAATCCTTTCCCCGTGATCTCGGGCACATCGGCCGGGGCCATCAATGCCGCTTTTTTGGCATGCCATGCAGACCATTTTGATGACGCCATCGAGGAACTGGTCGCGGTTTGGCGGGATTTCGAGGTCGAACAAGTCTACCGCTCC
Organism: Limnohabitans radicicola; assembly: GCF_014837235.1. Classification (GTDB taxonomy): domain Bacteria; phylum Pseudomonadota; class Gammaproteobacteria; order Burkholderiales; family Burkholderiaceae_C; genus Limnohabitans_A; species Limnohabitans_A radicicola. The sequence continues at coordinate 424,332 of NZ_JACYFT010000001.1, forward strand.
GATGTCTTGGGCATGATCCGTTCAGGGGCGCGGTGGGTTTCTCTGCTCTCTCTGGGCTGGCTGATCACACAGAAACGGTTTCGACCCAAGTCCTTGCTGGACAACACCCCATTGAGCACGCTGCTGCAAGAGCGTCTGGACCTGAAACGGTTGCCCACCCTGCTGGAGCAGGGCCACCTTCAGGCCTTGGCCATCACGGCTTCCAGCTACAGCACAGGCGAGCATGTGACTTTTTACGACAGCTGCCATGCCGTGACGCCCTGGGTCAGGAACCAGCGGCTGTCCCAGCATGGGCGCCTGACACACGCGCACTTGCTGGCCAGTTCAGCGATTCCCTTCATCTTTCCAGCGATGCGGCTGGACGGCCCTCAGGGCAGTGCTTTTTTTGGGGATGGCTCCATGCGGCAAACCGCACCCATTTCGCCTGCGATCCACCTGGGGGCCAGCAAAATTTTGGTGGTGGGTGCTGGTCGCATGCTGGAGCCCAAGCAAAGGATCGATGAAGAGCCCGCTTACCCGTCCCTGGCCCACATCGCGGGCCATGCCCTGTCCAGCATTTTTCTGGACTCGCTGGCGGTCGATGTCGAGCGCATGCAGCGCATCAACCAAACCTTGCAACTCATCCCGGAAGAAAAACGCCAGAGTACGCATTTGCGGCCCGTGGATTTGCTGCTGATCGCACCATCGCAGCGGCTCGATGCCATCGCGGCCAAACACGCCGAAGCCTTGCCTCAGACAGTCAAAAGTCTGCTGCGCACCTTGGGCGCCAGCCCCGCCTCGTTTCAAGGTCAGGGCAGTGCCCTGGTCAGTTACCTGCTGTTTGAAGCCGCCTACACCCGTGAACTGATGGCGCTGGGCGAAGCCGATGCACTGGCCCAACGTGAGGACATCCACCGGTTTTTCGGCTGGACCACCCCACCCTGAAGGCCATGGAACAGTGCAGGGCCTTTCTGAGCCAAAGAGCCTAGCGTCTAAAATCGCCAGCTTGCTTTCTGGGCTTTCAGCCACTTCCGACATGTCCAAGCGCCAACTCTTCGTCACCACCGCCCTGCCCTACGCCAACGGCAACTTCCACATCGGCCACATCATGGAGTACATCCAGGCCGACATCTGGGTGCGGTTCCAGCGCATGCAAGGCAGCCAGGTCAACTTTGTGGGCGCGGACGACACGCACGGCGCGCCAATCATGATCGCCGCCGAAAAAGCGGGTAAGACACCCCAGCAGTTCGTGGCCGACATCGCCGCCGGGCGCAAGCCCTACCTGGACGGCTTTCACATCCAGTTCGACAACTGGCACAGCACCGACGCCTCCGAAAACCACGCCCTGGCCCGCCAGATCTACCTGGACCTGAAAAAAACCGGGCTCATCGAGTCACGCACCATCGAGCAGTTCTTCGACCCCGAAAAGAACATGTTCCTGCCCGACCGCTTCATCAAGGGCGAGTGCCCCAAGTGCCATGCGCAGGACCAGTACGGCGACAACTGCGAGGTGTGCGGCGCAGTCTACGCCCCCACCGACCTGATCAACCCGTTTTCAGCCCTCTCAGGCGCAAAACCCGAACTCAAGAGCTCGGAGCACTTTTTCTTCAAGCTGTCCGACCCGCGCTGCGTGGAATTCCTGACCCAATGGACCCAGGACGGCAAGCTGCAGCCCGAAGTGGCCAACAAGGTCAAAGAATGGTTCAGCGTGCGCACCAACCCCGATGGCAGCACCAGCGATGGCCTGGGCGACTGGGACATCTCGCGTGATGCGCCCTACTTCGGCATCGAGATCCCCGATGCCCCGGGCAAGTACTTTTACGTCTGGCTGGACGCCCCTGTGGGCTACCTGGCCTCGCTCAAAAACCTGCTGGACCAGCGTGGCGAAGACTACGAGGCCTACATGGCCAACCCGGACCTGGAGCAGATCCACTTCATCGGCAAGGACATTGTCACCTTCCACACCCTGTTCTGGCCCGCCATGCTGCATTTCAGTGGCCGCAAGACACCCAACAAGGTGAACGTGCACGGCTTTTTGACGGTGAACAACGGCGAAAAAATGAGCAAGAGCCGGGGCACGGGCCTGGACCCGCTCAAGTACCTGAGCCTGGGCATGAACCCCGAATGGCTGCGTTACTACCTGGCCGCCAAGCTGTCGGGCCGCAACGAGGACATCGACTTCAACGCCGAAGACTTCATGGCGCGTGTCAACAGCGACCTGATCGGCAAGTTCGTGAACATCGCTTCGCGTTCGGCGGGCTTCATCGCCAAGCGCTTTGAGGGCCAGCTGGGCGCCATCACGGCCGACGGCCAGGCCCTGCTGGCTGCGCTGCAGGCGGCCACGCCCGGCATCACGGCCAGCTACGAGGAACGCGAATACGGCAAGGCCCTGCGCGACATCATGCTGTTGGCCGACAAGGTCAACGCCTATGTGGACCAGAACAAGCCCTGGGAACTGGCCAAGCAAGAGGGCCAGGACGCCCGCCTGCACGACGTGTGCACGGTGTGCATCGAAGCCTTCCGTCTGCTGAGCCTGCAGCTCAAGCCCGTGCTGCCCGCCCTGGCGGCCCAGGTCGAGGCCTTCCTGAACGTGGCCCCCTTCACCTTTGCCCAGGCGCAAAGCCTGCTGGGGGCGGGCCACGCCATCAACGCTTACCAGCACCTCATGCAGCGCGTGGACGTCAAGCAGCTCGACGCCCTGTTCGAGCCGCCTGCCGCGCCCGAGCCCGAGAAAGTCCTGCCCGGTGGCGAAGAGATCGCCCCGGTCATCGCCATCGACGACTTTGCCAAGATCGATCTGCGCATCGCCCAGATCGTCAACTGCGAGGCCGTGGAAGGCTCGACCAAGCTCTTGCGCCTGACGCTGGACGTGGGCGAGGGCCGCACCCGCAATGTCTTCAGTGGCATCGCCAGCATGTACAAGCCCGAAGACCTGGTGGGCCAGCTGACGGTGATGGTGGCCAACCTGGCCCCGCGCAAGATGAAGTTCGGCGTCTCCGAAGGCATGGTGCTGGCCGCCAGCCACGCTGACGAAAAAGCCGAGCCGGGCATCTACGTGCTGCACCCCTGGCCGGGTGCCAAGCCGGGCATGCGCATCCACTGACACCCCCAACGAGCGAAATCAATGGGGATCTGACCCCAATTGATTTGCCCCTGATTCATTGGCGCAGGGGTCGTTCAGTTGGCTGTAGGGTGGCTGCGGCATACTGTTCGGGTCATGAAGTTCGACCTGAACCTGTTTCGCCCCAAACTGCTGGACGCCCTGCCTGGTTACAGCCGCCAGCAATTGGCCAAGGACATCGGCGCGGGCATCACCGTGGGCATCGTCGCTCTGCCGCTGGCCATGGCCTTTGCCATCGCCTCCGGGCTCAAGCCCGAATCCGGCCTGTTCACCGCCATCATCGCGGGCTTTCTGATCTCAGCGCTGGGTGGCAGCCGGGTGCAGATTGGTGGCCCCGCCGGGGCGTTCATCGTGATCGTCTACGGCATCCTGGAACACTATGGCCTGGCCAACCTGATCCTGGCCACGGCCATGTCGGGCGTGCTGCTGTTCCTGATGGGCCTGTTCCGGCTGGGCACGCTGGTGCGCTTCATCCCGGTGTCGGTGGTGATTGGTTTCACCAACGGCATCGCGGTGCTGATCATGCTCTCGCAGATCAAGGATTTTCTGGGACTCAAAGTCCCGTCCATGCCTGCCGACTTTTTCGGCATCCTGAACACCTTGGGGCAACACCTGCACACGGCCGATCTGCCCTCGGTGCTGGTGGCGCTGGGCTCGCTGTCGCTGTTGATCGGCTGGATGCGTCTGGGCCGACGCCTCGAAAACACCCGCTACAAGGGCATCAGCGCCGTGCCCGGCTCCATCATCGCACTGCTGTTTGCCACGCTGGCCTGCGTCAGCCTCTCGCTGCCCGTGGAGACGATTGGCAGCAAGTTCGGCGGCATCCCCGCGCACCTGCCCACCTTGCAGTGGCCCGAGTTCAGCTGGAGCAGCGCCCGCTTCCTGTTCATGCCCACCCTGACGCTGACGTTGCTGGGCGCCATCGAGTCTCTGCTGTGCGCCCGCATTGCCGACGGCCTGATCGACGACCGGCACAACCCCAACCAGGAACTGATGGCGCAGGGCGTGGCCAACTTCATCACACCGTTTTTTGGCGGCATGCCCGCCACAGGCACCATCGCCCGCACCATGACCAACATCAAAAGCGGCGGCAGCAGCCCGATCGCGGGCATGGTGCACGCGCTCACGCTGCTGTTCATCGTGCTGGTGGCTGCGCCACTGGCGTCCTATGTGCCGTTGTCTGCGCTGGCCGCCATCTTGCTGTTTGTGGCCTGGAACATGGGCGAGTGGCGCGAATTCATGCACCTGCGGCAGTACCGCCTGCCCTACCGGCTGACGCTGCTGGCGGTGTTTTTCCTCACCGTGGTGTTCGACCTCACGGTGGCGGTGCAGGTCGGCCTGGTGGCCGCGTGCCTGACCTTCATCTACCGCATCTCCAGCCTGAGCCGCAGTGAAGCCGTCAATCGGCTGGATCACCCCGGTCTGGCGGGGCAAGAAGACACGGTGCAAGCCTGGCGCCTGTATGGGGCCCTGTTTTTTGGTGCGGTCAAGCTGATCGAAGAAATCGAAGACAAGCTCAGCACCCCCGTGCTGGTCATCGACCTCAAAAACGTCATCTATGTCGACTCGTCGGGCGCAGACGCCTTGATGAACCTGATCCACACTTGCCACAAACGGCAGATTCAACTGATCGTGTGCGGGCTGATGCACCAGCCCATGGACATCGCCCTGCGCACTGGCTTGCTGGATCACCTCGAAGGCAAGCTCGAACCCGATCTGAGCGCAGGCATCGCCCGCGCCAACAGCCTGGGGGCCAGCCTGGCCCGGTAAAATACCCATACTGCGTGTCCAAACTTCTTGCGGACACGGTTTTTCAAAGATTCGAGCCGACCATGTTGTCCATCTTCCGCCGCCCCGACTACCGCTCTGACGCCACCGAATTCATCGACGCGCTCAAGGGCCAGCGCCCCGAACTTGAAGCCCAGCAACGCGAAGGCCGCGCCCTGCTGTGGGACAAGCAAGTCAATCGCAACGACCAACAGGAATTCAAGGCCGCCCGCGTGGCCCAAAAACCCTACGTTTACCAGACCCAGGCCTGAGTTTTTCAGCATCTGAGCCCCGTTTGAACGGCCCCCACCCATGAGCACATCGGCCGAACCGACCGAGCTGCCCCAGCCGCTGGACAGCGCACCCGCATCCATGCCCCAGGTGGTGGACCAGGTCGCGCTGGCGCGCCTGTACGGCGAGCCGCTGTTCTCGATGCCCTCCGACCTGTACATCCCGCCGGATGCACTGGAGGTGTTTCTGGAGGCCTTCGAAGGCCCGCTCGACTTGCTGCTCTACCTGATCCGCAAGCAGAACTTCAACATCCTCGACATCCCGATGGCCGGGGTGACCCGCCAGTACCTGAGCTACGTGGACGAAATCCGCGAGCACAACCTGGAGCTGGCGGCCGAATACCTGCTCATGGCCGCGATGCTGATCGAGATCAAGTCGCGCATGCTGCTGCCACCCAAGAAAGTGGCCGAGGGCGAAGAGGCCGAAGACCCGCGTGCCGAACTGGTACGCCGTCTGCTCGAGTACGAGCAGATGAAGCTGGCCTCGATGCAACTGGCTGAAATCCCGCAGTTTGGTCGTGACTTCCTCAAGGCCCAGGTCTACATCGAGCAAAGCCTGCAGCCGCGCTTTCCCGACGTCAGCCTGGACGAGCTGCAAGCGGCCTGGCGCGACATCCTCAAGCGGGCGCAGCTGGTGCAGCACCACAAGATCAGCCGGGAAGAGCTCAGCGTGCGCGAGCACATGAGCATCGTGTTGCGCACTCTGCAGGGCCGCAAGTTCGTCGAGTTCGAGCACCTGTTCGACCCCAGCCGCGGCACGCCCGTGCTGGTGGTGACCTTCATCGCCCTGCTGGAGCTGGCCAAGGAAACCCTGATCGAGATCACACAGGCCGAGGCCTTTGCCCCTATCTATGTCCGGTTGGCTTTCACGCCCAACTGAAACCCTTCCGATCTGCTGACAGAATCGGGCTCCCCGAGGCCCATCCGCTTGTCATGAACACTTCCAACGCCACGCCCTACGGCACCCTGCCCCCTGCATCGCCTGTGGCAGCCCGCAAACCCATCAGCCTGCCGCGCCTGCAGGACATGCGCGAGCGCGGCGAAAAAATCTCCATGCTCACCGCTTACGACGCCACCTTTGCCGCCGTGGCCGACGCCGCAGGTGTCGACTGCATCCTGGTGGGCGACTCCCTGGGCATGGTCTGTCAGGGCCTGCCCAGCACCGTGGGCGTGAGTCTGGAGACCATGCGCTACCACGTCGAAAGCGTGGTGCGCGGCGTGCAGCGCGTGCAAGGCACCACCTGGATCATTGGCGACCTGCCCTTTGGCAGCTACCACGAGTCGCGCGAGCAGGCCCTGCGCAGCGCCACCGTGTTGATGCAGGCTGGCGCGCACATGGTCAAGCTCGAAGGCGGCGGCTGGACCACCGAGACCGTGCGCTTTCTGGTCGAGCGCGGCATCCCCGTCTGCGCCCACCTGGGCCTGACCCCACAAACCGTGCATGCCCTGGGCGGCTACCGGGTGCAAGGCCGTGGCGACTCGGCCGCCAAGCTGCGCCAGGACGCGCTGGCCCTGCAGGACGCAGGTGCCGCCATGCTGGTGCTGGAGATGGTGCCCGCTGCCCTGTCGGCGGAGCTGACCGAAGCCCTGCCGCGCTGCCACACCATCGGCATTGGCGCGGGCAAGGGCACCGCAGGCCAGGTGCTGGTGATGCACGACATGCTGGGCATCAACCTGGGCAAGAACCCCAAATTCGTACGCAACTTCATGACGGGCCAAAGCAGTGTGCTGGACGCCATGGGCGCTTATGTCCGCGCCGTCAAGGACGGCAGCTTCCCCGACAACACCTTGCACGCCTGGTGAGGCGTGCATCCACTCCAAATTTCCCATGATCATTGCCCGCTCCATCGACGAACTCCGCCAGGCCCTGAGCGCATCGCAGCGCCCCGCCTTTGTGCCCACCATGGGCAACCTGCACGCAGGCCACATCAAGCTGGTCGAACTGGCCAAGCCCCAGGGCGACTGCACTGTGGTCAGCATCTTTGTGAACCGCCTGCAGTTCCTGCCCCATGAGGACTTTGACAGCTACCCCCGCACCTGGGAGGTTGACTGTGCCAAACTCGAAGCCGCAGGCTGCGACGTGGTCTTTGCCCCGCGCGAGACCGACCTCTACCCCGAAGCCCAGACCGTCAAGGTGCATGCCGACCCGGCGCTGGGCAACATCCTGGAAGGCGAATTTCGACCCGGCTTTTTCACGGGCGTGTCCACCGTGGTCATGAAGCTGTTCATGAGCGTGTTCGCGGGCAAGGCCCAGGGCGTGGCCGTGTTTGGCAAAAAGGACTACCAGCAACTCATGGTGATCCGCCAGATGGTGCGCCAGTTCGCGCTGCCCATCACCGTGGTGGGGGTGGACACCTGCCGTGCCGAAGACGGCTTGGCACTGAGCTCACGCAACGGCTACCTGAGCGAAAACGAACGCGCCGAAGCACTGCAACTGTCACTGGCACTGCGTGCGTTGGGCCGCGACGCCCTGGCCGCTGCCGACGCGCTGGCCACCCACCTGCCCGCCCTTGAAGCCAAAGCCATGGACCACCTGCGCCAGCGCGGCTGGCAACCCGACTACCTCACGGTGCGCCGCCGCCACGACCTGCAAGCCCCGCAAGCGGGTGATGCCCTGGTGGTGTTGGGCGCAGCCAAGCTGGGCTCTACCCGCTTGATCGACAACTTCGAAATCTGAGTCCACCACCTGGGCGGAGCCAGGCCAAGCCGGGCAGACAAAGCAGGTTTAAACTGCCTCGCCCCGGGGCCCGCGCCCCATCAGCACCTGCACGGCATCAAACGCCTTGAGACGACCGTCGAGCAGGGCCACCACCGCTTCGGTGATGGGCATGTCCACGCCCAATTGGCTTGCGCGCTGGTGCACGGTGCGGGCGCTGTACACGCCTTCGGCCACATGGCCGAGCGAGGTCACAGCTTGCTCCAGGCTCAGGCCTTTGGCCAGCAGCAGGCCCACTTGGCGGTTGCGGCTCAAGTCGCCGGTGGCCGTGAGCACCAGATCGCCCAGACCCGACAAACCCATGAAGGTCTCGGCCTTGGCGCCCAGCGCCACACCCAGGCGGGTCATTTCGGCCAGACCCCGGGTGATCAGGGCGGCGCGGGCGTTCAGGCCCAAGTCGAGGCCATCGCACAGGCCTGTGGCAATGGCCAACACGTTCTTGACGGCGCCGCCCACTTCCACGCCCACGATGTCGTCGTTGGCATAAACGCGTAGGGCCGAGCCATGGAATGCCTGGACGAGTGCCTCGCGCACCGAGGCGTGCGGGCTGGCCGCCACCAGCGCGGTGGGTTGGGTGCGGGCCACTTCCTGGGCGAAGCTCGGGCCATTCAAGGCGCCCGCGTGCAGCTGCGGGGCCACCTGGGCCTGGACTTCGTGCGGCATCAGGCCTGTACCGGCTTCAAAACCTTTGCACAGCCAGGCCACCGACGCGGGCACACCCTGCAGCGCCTGCAAAGTGCTGCGCAGGCCCGCCATGGGGGTGGCGATGATGAACAGGTCTTCGGCCCGGGCGGAGGGCAGCAATGCGTCCAGCGGGCCTGACGTGATGGTCAGAGCCGCAGGCAGATCGATGCCGGGCAGGTAGCGCTCGTTGCGGCGCATCTGCTGCATGGCCTGGGCCTGAGCCGCGTCACGCGCATGCAAAACCACCCGGTGAGCATGAGGCTGGCGGCTGGCGGCAATGGCCAGCGCCGTGCCCCAGGCCCCTGCACCTATGACGGTGATCTGCATGCCGGGCGCGAGCGGTGTTTACTGCTGGGTGGCGGCAGCCTGGGCTTGCTGCTGCTCGAACATGGCCTGGAAGTTGATTTCGGCCAAGTGCACGGGCGGGAAGCCACCACGGGTGATCAGGTCGGCCACGTTGCCACGCAGGTAGGGGTAAATGATCTGCGGGCAAGCGATGCCAATCAGAGCGCCCATCTGGTCTTCGGGGATGTTGCGCACTTCAAAAATGCCGCCTTGCTTGCACTCGGCCAGGAACACGGTCTTGTCACCGATCTTGGTGTGCACGGTGGCGGTCACGCTCACTTCGAACACGCCTTCGGCCACAGGCAGGCTTTCCACGCCCAGTTGGATGTCCACACTGGGCTGCTGTTGTTCGAGCAGGATGGCGGGGGAATTGGGTTGCTCCAGAGACGCCTCCTTGAGGTAGACGCGCTGGATCTGGAATACGGGGGCCAGGGCTTCGGTGGCGTTGATTTCTGGCGTGTTGGGGGTATCGGACATGGTGATTTCTTGAAAAAACGCGGGCAGTCCGGGATGGACTGCCCGCAGGTGTCAACGGGGGAATTATCGGCGATGTTTCAGGGGTTTCCGAGGCAACGGTCGCGCGCCCGCCCCTGAGGAAACCCGAAGGCCGAGGCGCGCTTCACTGGGCTTGCAGCAGCGGCACCAGGCCGCCTTTGGCGTCCAGCGCCATCAGGTCGTCACAGCCGCCCACATGGGTGTCGCCAATGAAGATCTGCGGCACGGTGCGGCGTCCGGTGATCTGCATCATGTGGTCACGCTGCTCGGGCGAGGTGTCGATGCGGATTTCTTCGATCTGATCAACGCCCTTGGCTTTGAGGATCTGCTTGGCACGCACACAGTAGGGGCAAACAGCGGTGGTGTACATCTTGACGGGTGTCATGGGTTTCCTTGCAGCGGTCAGGCGGTGAGGACGGGCAGGCTGGCGGCTTGCCAGGCTTTCATGCCGCCCGACAGGCTTTGGGCGTTTTCGTAGCCGAGTTTGCGGGCCACGGCAGTGGCACGGGCCGAGCGCACGCCGCTCTGGCACACCAGAATCAGCGGGGCCGACTTGTTTTTAGCCACCTGGGGCAGCTGAGCCTCCAACTGGGCCAGCGGCACGTTTTTGGCCCCCAGAACGTAACCACGGGCAAATTCATCGGGCTCGCTCACGTCCACCACCACAGCCTTGTCGCGGTTCATCAGCATCACGGCCTGCGCCAGGCTCAGGCCATTGCCCTGCGTCAGCACGGGCCACAGCAAAGCCAGGCCAGAGGCCAGAGCCACGGACACCAACATCCAGTTGTCGAGCAAGAAATTCACGGAACCCACCTTTATTTCAATAAAAAAACCGATCCGTCAGCGGACCGCCATGCCTCAATTCTAAAATGCGGGCCTTGATCCCGTATTGACCCGCTCTCAGAAGACCTTGCCATGTACAAACTTGTCCTGATCCGCCACGGCGAATCCACCTGGAACCTCGAAAACCGCTTCACCGGCTGGACCGACGTCGACCTGACCCCCACTGGTGTGAGCCAGGCCATGTCGGCCGGCAAGCTGCTCAAGGCCGAGGGCTGGGACTTTGACCTGTGCTACACCTCCGTGCTCAAGCGCGCCATCCGCACCTTGTGGCTGACGCTGGACGAAATGGACCGCACCTGGCTGCCCGTGGTCAAGGACTACCGCCTCAACGAACGCCACTACGGCGGCCTGCAAGGCCTGAACAAAGCCGATATGGCCAAGCAATACGGCGATGAGCAGGTGCTGGTCTGGCGCCGCAGCTACGACACCCCACCACCCGCCCTGGAAGCGACCGACCCCCGCTGCGAGCGGCAAGATCGCCGCTACGCCCATGTGGACCCCAGCGCCGTGCCTTTAACCGAATGCCTCAAGGACACCGTGGCCCGCGTGCTGCCCGCCTGGAACGACAGCATTGCCCCCAGCATCAAGGCGGGCAAGCGCGTGCTGATCGCGGCACACGGCAACTCCATCCGCGCCCTGATCAAGTACCTGGACAACATCTCCGACCAGGACATCGTCGGCCTGAACATCCCCAACGGGATCCCGCTGGTGTACGAGCTGGACGACAACCTCAAGCCGATCCGCCACTATTACCTGGGCGATGCTGCGGCAGCCGCTGCTGCTGCTGCCGCGGTGGCCAGCCAGGGCAAGGCCTGACAGGAACACAACCACACGCCGCCAAGGGTTTGCCCGAGGCGGCGTTTTCACAATGACGCTCGGTGTATATTGGGTCGCCTTGGCAAAAAGAGAATTTCTGACTACATGAGACAACAAATGAAGATCATCGGCTGGGTTGGCGCAGGGGCCCTGGCGGGCGCACTGACCACCGTTTCGCTGCAAACCGTGGCGCGCGGCAACATGGCCCCACTGCCGCTCGAAGAGCTGCAGCAACTGGCTGCGGTCTTCAGCATGGTCAAGAGCGACTATGTCGAGCCCGTGGACGAGAAAAAGCTGATCACCGAAGCCATCTCCGGCATGGTCTCCAGTCTGGATCCGCACTCACAGTACTTTGACAAAAAGAGCTTCAAGGAATTTTCCGAAGGCACATCCGGCAAGTTCGTCGGTGTCGGCATCGAGATCAGCCAGGAAGATGGACTGATCAAGATCGTCTCGCCCATCGAGGGCTCGCCCGCTGACCGCGCAGGGCTCAAGACCAACGACCTGATCACCAAGATCGATGACACCGCCGTCAAGGGCCTGAGCCTGAACGAAGCGGTCAAGCGCATGCGCGGCGAACCCAAGACCAAAGTGGTGCTGACCGTTTTCCGCAAGGACGAGAGCCGCACCTTCCCGGTCACCATCATCCGCGAAGAAATCAAGACCCAGTCGGTCAAGGCCAAAGTGGTCGAGCCCGGCTATGGCTGGATCCGTGTGACCCAGTTCCAGGAACGCACGGTCGAAGACTTTGCCAAGAAACTCGAAGAGATGGTGCAGCAGGAAAAGACCCTCAAAGGCCTGGTGCTGGACCTGCGCAACGACCCGGGCGGCCTGCTGGACGCGGCCGTGGCTTTGTCTGCGGCTTTCCTGCCCGAGAACGTGGCTGTGGTGTCCACCAACGGCCAGCTCGAAGAGAGCAAGTTTGTCTACAAGGCCTCCCCCCAATTCTGGCGCCGCAGCCCTAGTAACGACCCGATCGCCAAGCTGACCCAGGCCACGAACGGCATTCTCAAGAAAGTGCCTTTGATTGTGCTGGTCAACGAAGGCTCGGCCTCGGCCAGCGAGATCGTGGCCGGTGCCCTGCAGGACCACAAACGCGCCACCCTCATGGGCAACCAGACTTTCGGCAAAGGCTCGGTGCAGACCGTGCGCCAGCTGGGCCCCGAGACAGCGCTGAAAATCACCACCGCGCGTTACTACACACCCAACGGCCGCAGCATCCAGGCCAAAGGCATCGTGCCTGACGTCATGCTCGACGAAACCGAGAACGGCAACGTCTTCGCAGCCTTGCGCACCCGCGAAGCGGATCTGGAAAAGCACCTGTCCAACGGCAAGGAAGCGGAGAAAAAAGACCCTGAGCGCGAGAAGGCCCGCGAAGAGGCGCTCAAAAAGCTCGAAGAGGAATCCAAGAAGCCCCTGTCCGAGCGCCGACTGCCCGAATTCGGCTCTGACAAGGACTTCCAGCTGCAGCAAGCCCTCAACCAGCTCAAGGGTTTGCCGGTCAAGGCCAGCACCACGCTGGCTGAGCGCAAGGTCGAGAAGAAAGAAGACTGAAGCCCATGGAAGACGCCCAGCTGCTGCGTTACTCGCGGCACATCCTCCTCAATGAGCTGGGCATCGAAGGCCAGGAAAAACTGCTCGCATCGCACGCGCTGGTCATTGGCGCGGGTGGCTTGGGCTCACCCGTGGCCCTGTACCTGGGCAGCGCAGGTGTGGGCCGCATCACCCTGGTCGACCACGATACGGTGGACGCCACCAACCTGCAGCGCCAGATCGCCCACACGCTGGACCGTGTAGGCCAGCCCAAGGCCGAGTCGGCCCGCACCGCCATTGCACAGATCAACCCCGACCCGCAGGTGCACTGCATCGCGCAACGCGCAGACGCGGCGCTGCTGGACAAGCTGGTGCCCCAGGCCGATGTGGTGATCGACTGCTGCGACAACTTTGAAACCCGTCAGGCCGTGAACCTGGCCTGCGTGCAGCACCGCAAGCCGCTGGTGTCGGGCGCGGCCATCCGCATGGACGGTCAGGTCTCGGTGTTTGACAGCACCCGGCCCGACGCGCCTTGCTACGCCTGTGTGTTCCCGCCAGACACGGCCCCAGAAGAAACCCGCTGCGCCACCATGGGCGTGTTTGCTCCCCTGGTGGGCATCATTGGCACTGTGCAAGCGGCTGAGGCGCTCAAAATTCTCAGCGGCATGGGCAGCCACATGGCTGGCCGCCTCTTGATGCTCGATGGGCGCGAGTTGTCTTGGACCGACATCCGCATTGGCCGCAACGCCGACTGCCCAGTGTGCGCCGCGCACCGCTCAGCCTGAACCCAACAGCCTGTTATCAACCGCCGTGGCAGCTGCCATGGAACTGCCGGAACACGGGCGGTGACATCGCGGTTTCCTTGGCCGCAAACAAACCGATGCGCTGCTGCTGCGCCTGCCGCTGCCAACGTGCATAAGGGCCTTTGCCCGTCTTGAAGCGGTAGGCCCAGGCCATGCCCGTACGCACCATCTCGGCACCCAGATCCAGCTCACCCCGCATGACGCGGGCCACCTGGCGGCCATAAACGTCTTCGGCCACCAGATCGACTTCAACGCGCTGACGCAAGGCCAGTGAGATCATCGCCTCGCGCGCCGCCTCGCCTCCGGGCTGACAGCTCTCGGGCGCATCGATGTCCTTGACGCGCACCTTGACCGGCTCGTGCTGGTCGTCCAGCACCACCAGCAAGGTGTCGCCGTCCATCACCCAGCTGACCCAGCCGGAATGGACTTCGGCACAGGCCTGAGTGGCCAAGGCGCAGGCACACAGCAGCGCGATCCACGTCCGCCGCTTCATGGCTTGTCGGGCATGCTGCGCCCCCGATGCCGATGGGTCTTGGGCAGCACCGGGTGCAGCTGGTCCTGCAACACCTGGACCTGCGCCTGCAAACGGTCGAGCAGGCCATCGAATTGCGCCGCTTCTTCAGAACTCAGGGCACTCAAAATCTGGCCATTGATGGCCTGCACCTGCGGCATCAGCGCCTCGTACAAACGCTGCCCCGAGGCCGACAGGCTGATGCGCACACTGCGGCGGTCGTTGGGCAAAGTCACCCGCTCGATCAGCCCCTTGCCGAGCAAAGCCGTCACGGTGCGCGATGTGCGGGCCCGGTCGCGGTGCATTTGTTCGGCCAGCTCCGAAGGCAGCAAGCCAGCCTGGCCATGGAGTTTGGCAATCACGCCCCACTCGCGCCGGGTCACGCCATAGCCACCTTCACACAAGCGCACCACCATGGCGCCCGCCGTCGAGGACAAACGGCCCATGCGGTAGAGCAGCAAATCGTCCACGCTGGCCAGACGTTGGGATGGAGACAAAGACATCAGGGTTTTCAGGGAGGATGGTTGATTAGATCAATCAATCGGACTTGCCCTACATTGTGAGGCTTGCAGGCCGTCTGGCCCGTGCCCCACTCAACCCCTGGAACCACCCGCCATGATGACCCTGACCCGACGCACCTTGACCGCCGCTTTGCTGGCCCTCGCAGCGCTCAACGCGCAGGCCCAGGACAAGCCACCGCTGAAGATCCTGGTGGGCTTTCCGCCCGGCGGATCGGCCGACGTGATCGCACGCATCGTGGCCGACGCCCTGCGCGATGACTTCAACCCGGTGGTGGTGGACAACAAACCCGGCGCAGGCGGGCGCATTGCGCTGAACATGGTCAAAGTGGCCAAGCCCGATGGACAGACCGTGATCGTTCTGCCCAGTGGACCGATGGTGCTGTTCCCGCACGTCTACAAAAAGCTCGACTACGACGCGGTCAAAGACTTCACACCCGTCTCGCAAATTGCCCGTTTCCAGTTCGGCGTGGTGTCCGGCCCGGCGACCAACGTCAAAAACGTGGCCGAGATGGTTGCCAAAGCCAAGAGCGACCCGGCCAACGCCAGCTATGGCACACCCGGCGCAGGCACCCTGCCCCACTTCATGGGCGTGCTGATGGAGCAGTCTGCAGGCATCAGCCTCAACCATGTGCCCTTCCAGGGTGGCGCTCCCGCCAACAACGCGCTGCTGGGCGGCCACATTGGCTACAAGTTCGATGTGGTGTCTGAGACCGCCGAGTTCCACCGCACAGGCAAGGCCCGCATCATCGCCGTGACCGGCAGCCAACGCGACCCGCAGGTGCCCGACGTGCCCACGCTCAAGGAGTCGGGCGTCAACATGGAAGCCACCGCCTGGTTTGCCATGTACGGCCCCGCAGGCCTCAAGGGCGAGGCCCTCGCCCGACTCGAAAAGGCCATGATGAAACTGGCCCGCGACCCGGCCATCAAGGACAAGATGGTCAAGCTGGGCCTGGAGCCGATCGGCTCGAACTCGGCCGACCTGGCGGCGGCGCAAAAAGCCGATCTGGCCCGCTGGGAAAAACCCATCAAGGCTACAGGCGTGCAGCTCGACTGAGCCACGCCTGGTGGAAGCCCTGGCGGCAGCATTTGCAGCAGTCAAGGGCTGGCAACTGCGGGACCGACGGGCCGCCCCGCAGGAATTAACATGAACCCGTCTTTTACTTTGATGGAAAGCCTGAACGATGTACCCCAACACCCAACTGTTCATTGACGGTCAATGGTGCGACGCCGCCGATGGCCGTACCCTGCCCGTGTTCAACCCGGCCACAGGTCTGGAGATCGGGCGCCTGGCCCATGCGGGCATTGCCGATCTGGACCGTGCGCTCGATGCCGCCCAGCGCGGCTTTGATCTGTGGCGCAAGATGCCCGCCGCCGAGCGTGCCACCATCATGCGCCGTGCGGGCGCCCTCATGCGCGAACGCGCCGAAGCCATCGGCCAGGTGCTGACGCTCGAACAAGGCAAACCCCTGGCCGAAGCCAAGGGCGAGGCCATGGCCTCGGCCGACATCATCGAATGGTTCGCCGAAGAAGGTCGCCGTGTGTACGGCCGCATCGTGCCCGCCCGCAACCTGGCAGGCCAGCAGATGGTGCTCAAGGAGCCTGTGGGCCCGGTGGCTGCGTTCACGCCCTGGAACTTCCCGATCAACCAGGCCGTGCGCAAGATCTCGGCAGCGCTGGCCACAGGCTGCTCGATCATCGTCAAGGCCCCCGAAGAAACCCCGGCGGCCCCTGCTGCACTGGTGCAGGCCTTTGTGGATGCGGGCGTGCCTGCGGGCGTGATCGGTCTGGTGTACGGCACACCGTCGCAAATTTCCGAATACCTGATCCCGCACCCGATCATCCGCAAGATCACCTTCACAGGCTCGACACCCGTGGGCAAGCAGCTCGCCGCGCTGGCTGGCCAGCACATGAAGCGCGTGACGATGGAGCTGGGCGGTCACGCCCCGGTCATCGTGTGCGAAGACGCCGATGTGGCACTGGCCGTCAAGGCCGCAGGTGCGGCCAAATTCCGCAACGCGGGCCAGGTGTGCATTTCGCCCACCCGCTTTTTGGTGCACGAGTCGATCCAGGACGCCTTCGTCGAGGCCTTTGCGGCCTACGCCAAAGGGCTCAAAGTGGGCGACGGCCTGCAAGCGGGCATGCAGATGGGCCCACTGGCCAACGACCGCCGCCTGGACGCCATGCAGCAACTGACCCAGGACGCCGTGGCCAAAGGCGCCAAGATCGCCGCAGGCGGCGAGCGCATCGGCACACAAGGCCATTTCTTTGCGCCCACAGTGCTCACGCACGTGCCGCTCGACGCCAACGTGGTGAACCAGGAGCCTTTTGGCCCCATGGCCGCCGTGCGCAGCTTCAGCCGCCTCGAAGACGCGATTGCCGAAGCCAACCGCCTGCCCTACGGTCTGGCCGGTTATGGCTTCACCCGCTCGCTGAAAAACGCACACCTGCTCAGCCAGGAGCTGCAAGTCGGTCTGCTGTGGATCAACCAGCCCGCCATGGCCTGGCCTGAAATGCCCTTCGGTGGTGTCAAGGACTCCGGCTACGGCTCCGAAGGCGGACCCGAGGCCCTGGAGGCCTACCTGGCCACCAAGTCGGTGTCCATCATCAACCTGTGAACCCAATGCCCTCTGCGCTGTTGCGGCAGAGGGCGCTTTTTTATCCGAACCTCACCATGCGTCAACGCCTTCGCCCCTTGGCCTGTGCCCTGCTGCTTGGCGTCGCCTCTCTGGCGGCGGTACCCGGCTGGGCCCAAAGCTACCCCAGCAAGCCCATCCGTTTCATCAACAACTTCCCTGCAGGCGGGCCGTCGGATTTTCTGGCGCGCACGGTGGGCGAAGCCATCACCACCAGCTTCAAGCAAGCGGTGATCACAGAAAACAAACCCGGTGCGGGCGGCAACATCGGCGCAGACATGGTGGCCAAAAGCCCGGCCGACGGCTACACCGTGCTGTTCGGCATCGACACGGCGTTCACCGTGAACCCGCACATTTACAAAGGCATGCCCTTCAAGCCCAGCGATTTCAAACCCATCATGGTCATGGCTTCATCGGGCCTGCTGGTGGGCGCGCACCCGAGCACCGGCTTCAAGACGGTCAAAGACCTGATCGCCCAAGGCAAAGGCAAAGGCCTGAACTTCAGCAGCGGCGGCAGCGGCAGCCCTGGCCACCTAGCGGCCGAGATTTTCATGGACGCCGCAGACATCAAGATCCAGCACATCCCCTACAAGGGCAACACCCCGGCCGTGACCGCCGTGCTGGCGGGCGAGGTGGATGCAGGCGTGCTGGCCACGCCGGGCATGCTGCCCCATGTGAAGGCGGGCAAGATCACGCCGCTGGCGGTGACCAGCCGCCAACGCTCACGCTCTGCGCCTGAGGTGCCCACCGTGGCCGAAGCGGGTCTCAAAGACCTGGAGCTCGAAGTGCTCTACGTCGCCATGGTCCCGGCCGCCACGCCCGAGCCCGTGGTGCAGTTGCTGCAAAAAGCCTTCACCGATGCCTTGAAGCGCCCCGACACACAAGCCCAGCTGGTCAACATGGACCTGTTCTACGAGGGCCTGACGGGGGCCGATGCGGCCAAGCGCCTGGCCGATCTGTCGCAGCGCTATGGCCGCACCATCAAAGCCACAGGCATGAAAGTCGAATGAGCTTCGCCATGAACAGCACCGCACACCAAGAAGCACATCGCCCCAACATCATTTTCATTGTGGCCGATGACCTCGGCTTTGCCGACCTCGGCTGCTACGGCGGTCGCGACGCGCAGTTCGGCAAGGTCTCGCCCGTGCTCGACCAACTCGCTGCTGCGGGTCTCAAGTTCACACAAGGTTATTCCAACTCGCCCGTGTGCTCGCCCACCCGCTTTGCGCTCATGACCGCGCGCTACCAGTACCGTCTGCGCGGCGGGGCCGATGAGCCCATCAACAGCAAAAGCAAGGGCAGCAAAGTGCTGGGCCTGCCCCCTGAGCACCCCACACTGCCGTCCTTGCTCAAGGCCAGCGGCTACCGCACGGCCTTGATCGGCAAATGGCACCTGGGCTACCCGCCGCATTTCAGCCCCATCCAATCGGGTTATGAAGAATTCTTTGGCCCCATGTCAGGCGGCGTGGACTACTTCACCCACGCCAGCAACAACGGCACGCACGACCTCTACACCAACGAAGAAGAAAAGCACGAAGACGGTTACCTGACCGATCTGATCTCGCACAAGGCGGTGGACTTTGTGAACCGCATGGCGCCTGGCGCGGCGCAGGGCACGCCCTTCTTCTTGAGCCTGCACTACACCGCGCCGCACTGGCCCTGGGAAACGCGCGAAGACCACGCATTGGCTCAGGAGGTCAAGGACAACCTGTTCCACCTGCACGGCGGCAACATCCACACCTACCACCGCATGATCCACCACATGGACGAGGGCATTGGCTGGGTGGTGGACACGCTCAAGAAAAACGGTCAACTCGACAACACCCTGATCGTCTTCACCAGCGACAACGGCGGCGAACGCTTCAGCGACAACTGGCCGCTGGTGGGCGGCAAGATGGACCTGACCGAAGGCGGCATCCGTGTGCCGTGGATCGCGCACTGGCCTGCCGTCATCGCGCCCGGCGGCACATCCACGCAACACTGCATGACCATGGACTGGTCAGCCACCATGGTCGAGTTGGCAGGCGCGCAGGCCGATGCCAAGCACCCGTTTGACGGTGTGTCGCTCGCCCCCGTGCTACGCGACGCGAAGCACCAATTCGAGCGACCGCTGTACTGGCGCATGAACCACCGGGGCCAGCGCGCTCTGCGCATGGGCGACTACAAGTACCTGCGGGTGGACGGCAACGATTATTTGTTCAACATCCCGGCCGACGAACGCGAACGCGCCAACCTGGCCAAGCACCAGCCCGAGAAGCTGCAAAGCCTGCGTGCCGCCTGGGAGGCCTGGGACGCCACGGTGCCCGCCATTCCCGAAGACGCCACCATCAGCCTGGGCTACTCGGTCAAAGACATGCCGCAGCGCTGATCTGCTACACCTTGGACCACGCATGCCTATGCAACGCTTTTTGACCTTTCGCCACTGGCCGCGCCTGTCTCCTGAGCTGGCACGCTCCGAAGTGCTGGCAGGGCTGACGGTGGCACTGGTCATGGTGCCGCAGGCCGTGGCCTACGCAGGCCTGGCGGGCATGCCTTTGGTCACCGGGCTCTACACCTGCCTGTTGCCCGCTTTGCTGGCGGTGTTGTTTGGCAGTGCCTCAAGGCTGTCGGTGGGCCCGGCTGCACTGACTTGCGTGTTGATCGGCGCATCGCTGACCGGGCTGGCCGAGCCAGGCTCCACGCAGTGGGTGTCGCTCGCGGTGTGGCTGTCTTTGCTGTCGGGGGGTATCCAGTTGCTGCTGGGCCTGGGCAACTACGGCTGGCTCATCAACCTGGTCAGCTCGCCCGTGATGATGGGCTTCACCCAAGCGGCGTCGCTGCTGATCATGGCCTCTCAAGTACCCGCGTTGCTGGGCATCCCGGCCTGGCGTTGGGACATGTCCAGCTGGGGCACCTGGCTGACCGGCTGGCCCGCCCTGTTTGGTCTGGGCAGTCTGGCGGTGCTCTTGCTGCTGCGCCACTACCAACCGCGCTGGCCCGGCATCATGCTGGTCATGGGAGCCGCCTCGATGCTGGGCTATGCAAGTGACTACACGCAACACGGCAGCATTGTGGGCTTGCTGCCCTCGGGCTTGCCCGCGCTCTACTGGCCCGAGTGGCCAGGGCTGGATGTGCTCAACCAGCTGTGGGTGCCCGCCATGGTGATTGCGCTGGTGAGCTTTCTCGAGACAGCATCGAGCGCGCGCATCGAATGCCAGCGCGACGGCAAACGCTGGGACGACAGCACCGAACTCTTCAGCCAAGGCCTGGCCAAGCTGGCCTCGGCCTTGTCCGGCAGTTTTCCGACCAGCACCTCTTTTTCGCGCTCGGCGCTCATGCTCTACGCTGGCGCCCGTTCAGGCTGGGCGGTGGTGGCCTCGGTGGGCTTTGTGCTGCTCGCTCTGCTGGTGCTGATGCCCGCACTGCAATTCGTGCCACGCTCGGTCATGGCAGCTGCCGTCATCGTGGCGGTGCTCAATCTGTTTCAACCACGCCAGTTTCTCAAACTCTGGCGCATTGACCGTGTCGAGACCGCCACGGCCGCCGTGACTTTTGCCATCACACTGGCCACAGCGCCGCGCATCTACTGGGGCGTCATGGCAGGTGTGCTGCTGGGCCTGAGCCACTTTCTGCACACCCGGCTGCACCCCCGCATCATCGAAGTGGGCTTGCACCCCGACGGCAGTTTGCGTGACCGCCACCTGTGGCATCTGCCCCCGCTGGCCCCGCACCTGTTTGCCCTGCGCATGGACGCCGAACTCGACTTTGCAGCAGCCAGCAGCTTTGAACGCGCCATCACAGACCACCTGGCACAGCACCCCGACACGCAACACGTCTGCCTGTTCGCGCAACCCATCAACCGGATCGATGCCACAGGCGTCGAAACCTTTGGCCAACTGCAACGGCAACTGGCCAGTCGCGGCATCACGCTGCACATCAGTGGCATCAAACTGCCCGTCGAAAAGGCGCTGCAACGCGCAGGTGAGCTGCCCGACGTACCTGAACTCAAACTCTACCGCACCGATGCGGAAGCCTTGCAGGCGCTGAGGCAACTGGCACCGCTGCCGGACGACATCGGTGCTGCGTCCATCTGACGCCTGACAGCACTCGCCCTTGCGCACCCTGCGCACGGCTGTGTGGTCCAGCAGACGGTGCGATCCGCTGTGTTTTTCTAGACTGCCTTCTCCAGCCCCTGATGGCAAGACACGCCGCGCCATCGGCTTGGCACAACCCTTCCACGATGAAAGCCGCCTCATGAAAACACACACCGACCCCATGACCAAAGCCACCGACATCGGCAGCCACATCTCGGGCGCCTTGCACGAAGCGATGCGCGAGAACAGCCACGACCTTCACCGCGTGAGCGAACGGCTCGCCGACAGCATCAACAACCTGGCCAGCAAGAGCAAAGACGCTGCCTCAGACGTGCAGCACCGCCTCGAAAAAGAAGCGCAAAAGATGAGCGCCACTGCCGAGCATTACATCCAGAACGATCCCTTCAAATCGGTGCTGATCGCAGCAGGCGTTGGCGCCACGGCTGGCGCGCTGCTGAGCTGGTGGTTGGGTTCACGTTCGCGCTGATGCTCCAGATCCTGTTCAAACTGCTGCTGCGACCTGAACTCATCTCGATGCATGTTCAGGGCTATGCAGATTTGATTTCCGAAGAATCGAGCCTGCTTCTGCGCTATGTGAGAAACCAGGCGCTGCTCTGCGCCATCGGCGTTGGCAGTCTGGTGCTGGCCGTTCTCTGGGGCGGCGTTGCGCTGCTGCTGTGGAGTGCTTTGCCCGCCGTCGACCCCCATTTGGCCTGGGTGCTGTGGGCGTTTCCGCTGGCATGGGCCGTGGTGGCTGTGGGCTGCTGGTTGATCTACAGGGTCTTCGATCGGTCGGTCTTCTTTCCGCGAACACGTGAGCAAATTCAGCTCGACGTGCTGGCACTCAAACAAGCACGCAAAGCATGAGCCATGTCCATGAGCAACGCCTGGCGTTGTCACGCGGCTTGATCGTTGCGGCACTGCGCGAACCCACCTGGATGATGGTGGTGCAGCGCTGGCTGATGTGGCGCGTGCAGCGCCCCAGGAGCGACCCGATTGAACACCATGCGCTCAAGGTGCCGAATGCAGCCCGATCATGTTGCCCTCGCTATCGGTCACAAGGGCAATGGACCCGTAGGGGCCAATAGACGTTTTGGGTTTCACGATTTGCCCGCCAGCGGCTGCAGCCTTGGCGGCTTCATTTGCGCAATCGGCGCATGAAAAGTAGACCAACACACTGTTGCCACCAGGCTCAAAACCAGGCATGCGCACCAAGGCTCCGGCGGCGCCATAGCCTTCGTTGTTCATCTCAAAGACCAGCATCTCTGGCCCACCTTCGGCCTGCTGCGGCAAAGGGTACAAAGGCTGGCCGAACACCGTTTCGTAAAACGCCTGGGCACGGGGCATGTCGTGCACATAAATCTCGAACCAGCCTACGGGATTGCTCATCGGATGCGCCTCCTAAGCATCAGCCCGTGATGTCGGGCTCGACCAACAGCGCCAGCAACTGCAAGGACTCTTGCCAGCCCAGGCAGCACGCCTCGGGTGGGATCATGTCCGGAATGCCCGCCTGCTCGATGTTCACCTCCGTGCCCACCAGCACAGGTTTGAAGGTCACAGTGGTCACCATCTGCCCCGGCAGGTTCGGGTCATCGAAGGTGTCGGTGTGGCTCAAACGCTCGCCAGGCACCAGCTCCAGAAAGGTGCCACCAAAACTGTGGCTCTGCCCATTGCCCAGGTTGGTGAACGACATGCGGTAGCTGCCGCCTACACGGGCATCCATCTCGTGTACCCGGCCCGTGAAGCCGTGCGGTGGCAACCACTTGTTCATGGCATCCGGGTCAATGAAGGCACGAAAGACCCGCTCGGCGGGCGCACGAAAAACGCGCTGAAAACGGACGGTGTTGGGCATGGTCAATCCTTGAATCAATGTTATTGATTGTGACAGCCTGCAGGCTTGTGGATGAGTCCTTCAGGCCAGCATCCAATCGACCGCCGCCTGCGCATGCAAGGCCGTGGTGTCGAACAATGGCACGGTACTGTCGTTCGCATCCACCAGCAAACCAATTTCAGTGCAACCCAAAATGATGCCTTGAGCCCCTTGTTCAATCAGACAGTCCATCACACGGCGGTACGCATCACGTGAATCACCGTTCACCTGCCCCAGGCAAAGCTCTTGGTAAATGATGCGGTGCACCTCATCGCGATCGCTTGCCTCCGGCACCAGCACATCCAGACCCCATGTTTTTTGCAAGCGTGCTTTGTAAAAGTCCTGCTCCATCGTGAATCGCGTGCCCAGCAAGCCCACCCGCTGCAGCCCTGCCGATCGCACGGCCTGCGCTGTGGCGTCGGCAATGTGGATCAGTGGCAAATCAACTGCTGATTCGATGGCTTCAGCCACCTTGTGCATGGTGTTGGTGCACAGCACCAGACCTTGAGCGCCTGCTGCCTGCAGCGACTGTGCGGCCTGCGCCAGCATGTGCCCAGCCTCTGACCAGCGGCCTGCCGACTGCAGCTCTTCCACCTCGGCAAAGTCCAAGCTGTAGAGCACCAGTTTGGCCGAGTGCAAGCCACCCAAACGGGCCTTGATGCCTTCGTTGATGAGGCGGTAATAAGGCACGGTGGATTCCCAGCTCATGCCGCCGATCAGGCCCAGGGTTTTCATGTTCATCTGCCTTGTCTCTCGGCCGAATCCAGCCCATCAAAATGCCTCGCCGTTTTTGCGGAAGAAAGACCACTGTCCGTCCAGCTGGCGTCCCATCAGATCGGCTTCGGGGTACGTCGCCGTGTCGCCATCGGTGCGGTCACCGACTTCGAGCACCACCACCGGCTCAGACGACTCGTTACGCAGCTGGTGGGCGTTGCCCGATCCGGCCTTGAAGCCAGCACACATGCCAGGCGACAGCAAAGTCCGGCCCTCATCGGTCACCAGCGTGGGCGTGCCCGAGACAATGAAGATGAACTCATCCTGCAGGCTGTGCGCATGCCGCAACGACGATGCAGCGCCCGGTGCCAACGTGGTCAGGTTGACGCCGAAATTCGTCAGGCCAAAAAGATCACCCAAGGGGCGTTTTTCTCGCCCGGCCAGCAAGGGCTGCAGCATGGCCACGACTGCGGGCGGGTAGTTGGACGGTTTGGCGCGCAACGGTGCCTGTGCGGCCAGCAAAGCTGTAGCTGAAGTGCTCATGAGCGCTCTCCTTGAGGTGCCATGCCATAAGCCCGATCGACTTTGGCCACACGCACACTGAACTGACCATACCAGCGTTTGCGCCCTTGCTCACGGGCCAGGGTGTGTTCGGTATGCTGGCGCCAGCCTGCAATCGATTCTTCGCTGGACCAATAGGACACCGTGATGCCCATCCCGTCTGCACCGCGCACGCTTTCTACACCCAGAAAGCCCGGCTGCTGCTTCGCCAACGCCACCATGCGCTCGGCGGTATCGGCATAGCCATCGTCCCCGTCTGCGCTCTGGCGGGAGCGTTGGTTGGTGAAGATGACGGCGTAATACGGGGGTTCAGGGGTTTGGGCAAACATCGGGACTCCAATCAAATCAAGCAGCGATTCATGCGTCGTTCAGCCTCAAGAACACAGACATGCGATGCAGCTCATCGTCCAGGGCCGCAGCAAAGGCTTTGTCCTTGGGCGCTGTGCTCACAAAGCCCACGTCAGGTGTGAGCACGCCCGACTTGGCACTGACGTTGGCCCAGCCGATGACCTGATCGCGCCAGAGCAAGGGCATGGCGTAGTGGCCGCGCACCCGTTTGGCCGCGGGCGTATAGGCCTCAAACCGGTAGGCCCAGCCCCACAATTGCTCGAAGCGGCGGCGGTCCCACACCACCGGGTCAAAAGGCGCCAGCAAGCGCACTCTGTCCTCCACGCCGTGGCGACGCGAAGCGGGGTTTTCGTCCTTGGGCCAAAACCAAGTTGTCCCATCCACGTCTGCAGTGGGCAAGCGCAGGCGCGCACGCTGCAGCATGGCTTGGCGGTGCTGCCGCCACTGCGGTACACCGCCCGCCAGCAGCCCGACCAGCTGCCCCAGACTGGCTGCAGGCAATGGGGCGTACTTGGCCACGATCACATCCACCAATGCGTCCATGATGGCATTGGGGCCCAGCCCATTCGGTTCGTGCTCACGAACGGCATACAAACGTTGACCACTCTCGCGCCGCACCACACGCAGCAGACCCCGGTAATGCATGCCTTCGAGCAACTGGGTGCTGGCCTTGCTGTTGCCACCAAACCAGTTGACCACGCGGCCATGGTCAAAATGGGCGTCCACTTGCGCGGGCCGGACAACGCCTGCCTCACGCACAAAAGCCAACACCTCTTGCGCTTGCTTCATGCGCGCAGCCGACCACACGATGCGGGCCGTGCGCGGGTGCATCAGGTGGTGCAAATCACGCCGCACAAAACCGTAGTTGACGAAAAAATCTTCCTCAATGGGCATTTGAGGGTAACGCGACTCCAGGTCCCCGACCCGGTAGCCCGCGACACGGTGGCGCAGTGTCAGGTCTTGTGCACGGGCAGGCGCACGCAAGGGGTCGGCCTGCACAAAGCCCAGGCGCTGCAATGCCTTGGGCAAGGTGGTGGGCGCGAACAGGCTGCGCGCCACCGCATAGCGGCGCAGCTGGTCCAGAGTCAACACGGGGGATGCCATGGCCGCATCATGACGCAGACGTACCTCATGGGGCTGTTATTTTTTAGCCGCCATCCAATAAGCCACGATGGCATTGGCATGGCCATGTCCCATGCCGTGCTCGGTCTTGAGCCAGGCGACCATCTCCATGTGCTTCATGCCCTCGCATGCTTTGAGCAAGTCCAGCCAATGCGCGATGGGCTGACCGTACTTCTTTTCGATGGACGGGAAATACGAGGCGGGGCCTTTGGTTTTTTCGGGGGTGCTCATGGCGGGGTCTCCTTGTTCACACGGTTGCAGCAGCGATTGTCGCCACCAAATCCAACTCGACGGCAGCCCCCTTGGGCAACTGCAGCACGCCGACCGATGTGCGGGCATGCACCCCACGCGGCCCCAGCACGCGACACAGGACATCCGACGCACCATCGGCCACTTCGCTTTGCTGGGTGAACGAGGGTGCTGAGTGGACATAAACCGTGATGCGCAAGATGGACGAGATCGCGTCCAGACTGCCCGCCGTGCGCTGCAAAAACGCCAGCGCCCGCATGGCGCCAATGGCTGCGGCTTGCTGACCCTGTGGAACATCAAGAGCATCACCCACAGCGCCGACAAACAGCACTTCGTCACCCACTCGCGGGATCTGACCGCTCACAAACAACTGGTGACCATCACGCGTGACTGGCGTGTAGTTGCCGCCGATCTTGATCTCGCCACTGAAGTCGTGGCCGAGTTCCTGGGCCAGTTGCTGGAATCGTATGTCTGCGGTCATGGCATCAATGAACAATCAATTAGTTTTCATTATCACAGCCAATCCATGCGGCCTCTTGGTGATGCCGACTCTTCCTCATATACTGTACAAATATACAGTTAATCAAGCCATGCTCCGCTCCCTCTTCATCGACTTCAACAGCTACTTCGCCTCGGTCGAGCAGCAGCTCAACCCGGCCTTGCGTGGGCGGCCGGTGGGGGTCGTGCCGGTCATGGCCGATTCGTCGTGCTGCATTGCGGCAAGTTACGAGGCCAAGGCTTTTGGCGTGAAGACGGGCACGCGGGTGTCTGACGCCAAGCGGCTGTGCCCGGGCATTGCACTGATCCTGGCAGACCACGCCAAGTATGTGGAGGTGCACCAGCAGGCCGTGGCCGTGGTGGACCGGCTGGCACAAGTGCGGCAGGTGGTGAGCATTGACGAGATGGAGTGCGAGTTGACGGGCCGCTGGCGTGAACGTGATCGCGCTGTGGCACTGGCCCGGCAGATCAAGGCGGCGCTGCTGGCCGAGGTGGGCGAGTGCATGCGCACCTCCATTGGCATTGCGCCCAACACGCTCTTGGGCAAGCTGGCCTCTGACATGCACAAGCCCGATGGCTTGACGGTGATCGAGCTGCACGAGTTGCCCGAGCGGCTGTTTCACCTGAAGCTCTCGGCCCTGCAAGGCATTGGCCCGCGCATGCGTGAGCGGTTGTCGCGCTGCGGCATCGAGACGATGGAACAGCTTTATGCCGCGCCGCGTGATTTGCTGCACACGGCCTGGGGCGGCCTGGCGGGCTCTGACATGTACGACAGGCTGCGTGGCCAGTGGTACGGGCCGCGCACCACCACGTCGCGCTCGCTCGGGCATTCGCATGTGTTGCCGCCCGATTTGCGTCACCCCGAGGGGGCACGACAGGTGCTGCACCGCCTGACGCAGAAGGCCGCCATGCGGCTGCGCAAGCAGGGCTTTTACACCACGGCCATGCAGGTGTTTGTGCGCTGCGACCACCGCTGGCAGCGCGAGTCGGGCGGTGAGCGCTACGCTCATATGGGCGAGACGCAAGACACGGGCTTTTTGTTGCACACCCTGGACCAGCTGTGGTTCAGCGGCCTGCACCTGCTGCAAGGCCCCAAAGCGGTGGGCGTGCAGCTGTGCGGTCTGGTGCTGGCGAGTCAGCACACACCCGATTTGTTTGACGCGCTCGAAGACGCACAGGCGCCGTCTGCGCAGACGAAACAAAACCACGAAGCCCAACGCGACCGGGCACGCTTGATGTCGGCCATGGACGCGCTCAACCGCACTTATGGCAAAAACGCGGTGTACTTTGCCAGCGCACACCATGCGCTGGATACCGCCCCCATGCGGATCGCGTTCAACCGCATCCCGGATCTGGAGACCGAACGCTGACGTAGGAGCGGCGCCCTCGCCGCGATAGGGCCCTGGCAAACCGCAAGCATTCGCCGCGAGGGCGCGGCTCCCACAGAATCCCAGTTGGCGAGAAACTCAAGCCGTCACGATCCAGCCTTCGAGCGGGTCGCACGGTGGCAAGCCGTATTGCGGGTGCCCGGCTTCGTGCTGTTGCTGCGCCCAGGCAGCCTGCAGCAGGCACAGGGTGGCATCCAGTGCATCGCCGCTCGCATCATCGGCCAAGCAGCCCAGCAGCGCGTTGCTGGCCACCAGACGCAGGCCCAGACGGGTTTGACCGCGCTCCAAAGCACTCAGCAGTTCACGCCGGGCCAGCAAGCGCTCAGGCGTTTGCTTGGCCTTGTCGTCGCTTTTGTAGCTGGTGTTGCCCAGCACCTCGCGTGCGAGCAGGCCGGGGTAGGCCTCCAACGCCACACGGCGCACATCGCCCGCACACAGGCCAGGCAGATGCACCCCCGCCTGGCGCAGCAAGGGCACGCCTGCGTGCAGCATGTAGGCCACAGGCGGGTTGACCCATTTCATGGACGGACTGGAGCCTGCAGGTTGGTCGGCCGCGCGGTGGGCGAATTTGCCGCCCACCGGGCGGGCGTTGCAAAACGCCGCAAACTGCTCGCGAATCTGAGGACGCTCCAGGGCGCAGTAATGGTCCATGCAAGCGGCCCAGTCGGTAGGCCAGCCCAGGGTCTCCACCAGCTCACGCGGCAGGCCAAAGGGCAAATCAAAGCCGCCCACCCAGTCGGCAGGCTGCGCCAGCCACTCGCCAAACGCATTGAGCGTTTCAAAAGTCAGCAGGGCCTGCAGCTGCACCCTGCCCTGTCGGGCTTGGCCCAGCGCCAGCACGATGGGTTTGCGTTTGCTGGGGCTGCTAGAGAAGTCGCAGCCGATCAAGGAAGGAGACATTCCGAGGTGTTTCATGGCCACTCAGCCCATGCCCAAAGCCATGACGCCTGCGGCGATCAGCGCCGCGCCTGCGATGCGCGGGCCACGGTCTTTTTCGCCCAGCAGATGGCCGCCCAGCAAGGCCGCAAACAGCATGGACACTTCGCGCGCCGGAGCCACATGCGACAGCGGTGCCACCTGCAGGGCATACAGCACCAGCACATACGACACAGGGCTGAAAATGCCCACAACCAGGGCATACCGCCGCTGCTGCTGCCACAGCGCCCACACGGTCGGGCGATCACGCAGCAAGGTGGGCAACAAGAAAACCAGACGCACCCAATTGCCAAAATAATCCACCAGAATGGGCGACATCAGCGCGACCTTGACGGCGTAGCCATCGACCACGGTGTAGCTGGCAATGAACAGGCCCGTGATACCGCCATAAAAAATACCGATGCGCACCCGCGCTTGCTGGTGCGGGTCGTGCGCGGCTTTCCACAGGCCAGGGCCACCCGCGATCAGGAAAACGCCCCCGACCACGCCCAGAATGCCCGCCAGGCCGAGCGCCGAAATCTGTTCCCCCAACAAGACAATGGCCACCATGGACGAGAGCAGCGGCCCAGATCCCCGCGCCAGCGGATAGACCACCGTCAGGTCGGCTTGGCGGTAGCCACGCAACAGCACGATGAAATAGCCTATGTGCAGCAAGGCACTGGCCAGCACCAAAGCCCATTCCCGCACACCCCAGGCGGGCACTTGCTGCCAACCGACCCACAGCCCCACCGGCGCCCAAAACACCATCAGCACCACCGAAGTGAAAGCGACAAAGCGCACATCGCCCCCTGCCTTTTTGGCAGCGATGTTCCAGCAGGCATGGATGAAACCGGCCAAAACAACCAGGGCAAGCGCGCTCAGGGGCATGGACGTGAAAAAGCCCCTTGCGGGGCTTGGGGGTGAGGGCTGTTTAAGCCCGACCGATGATGGAGGCGGTGGCCATCAGCTCTTCGAGCAGGGCCAGTGACACTTTGCCCGACACGTTGTAGGGATCGAGTTCGGCACGCTCGGAGTACTTGAGCAGGATGTTGGTGTTCACGCGTGAAGCGTCCACCTGGCCCATGGTCCAGCCACCAAAACGGCGCTCAGTGATTTCTTCGTAATGCAGCAAGACCACGTCCTTGTGGCGCGGGTCTTTCTGGATGTGGCCGTACAGATCGCTCACGGCGTTGCGCCCGCCTTCAATGGCTTGCAAAAAGATGCCCCCGCCGTAGCACAGGATGCCCGTGATCCCGCTGGTCGGGTTGAACTGGCGCGACTGGTTGAGGATGGATTCGATCGTTTCCGCACGTGTGTCCACAGCGCGGCTGGCGTAAAGCAGGCGTACCAACATGGTCAGTTCTTTCCAGGAATCAGTGACAGGAATTCTCGGCGCAGGTTCGGGTCCTTGAGGAAGGCACCGCGCATGACCGAGTTGATCATCTTGCTGTCCATGTCCTTGACGCCACGCCAACCCATGCAGTAATGGCTCGCCTCCATGACGATGGCCAGGCCGTCAGGCTGGGTCTTGCGCTGGATCAGGTCGGCCAGTTGCACCACGGCCTCTTCCTGGATCTGGGGTCGGCCCATGATCCATTCGGCCAGGCGAGCGTATTTGGACAAGCCGATCACATTAGTGTGCTCGTTGGGCAGCACGCCGATCCAGATCTTGCCGATCACGGGACAAAAGTGGTGGCTGCAGGCACTGCGCACGGTGATGGGGCCGACGATCATCAACTCGTTGAGGTGCTCGGCGTTGGGAAATTCGGTGATCTCGGGGCCTTCCACATAGCGGCCCTTGAACACCTCCTTGAGGTACATCTTGGCCACGCGGCGGGCGGTGTCGCCCGTGTTGTGGTCGTTGACGGTGTCAATGACCAGGCTGTCGAGCACGCCCTCCATCTTGGTGGTGACTTCGTCCAGCAGCTTGTCCAGCTCGCCGGGCTCGATGAATTCGGCAATGTTGTCGTTGGCGTGGAAGCGTTTGCGGGCCGCGTGGATGCGCTCGCGGATCTTGACGGAGACAGGAACGCCATCGTCTTCGGGTGTGGCAGCAGAAGCAGTCATGGCGTCTGGGGCTTTCATTAACATCCAGCCATCGTACCAGCGAACGGCGCCCCGCCTGAAAGTGAGGTTTTACGGCTGCCGGGATTCAGTAACGCAAGCCACTGATGAACAGCATCAGGCGCATCAGACCAAAGGCGATGCGGTCCCGCAGGCGCTGGTGCCAGGGGCGACTGAGGTAGGTCGCCGCATCAATCGGTGTACTTTGTTCTTCCATGGCCTGCACCAGGCGGCGGTGCAGCTGCACGGCAAAGGTGCGGTCGGCCACCACCACATTGGCCTCACGGGCCAGCAACAGGCTCAGCGGGTCCAGGTTCGAAGACCCCACCGTGGCCCAGGGGCGGTCGCTGTCCGGGTCAATCACCGCCACTTTGGCGTGCAAAAAACTGGCGGTGTACTCGTGGATCTCGACCCCGGAGGCCAGCAACGCGCCATACACCGGGCGCACCGCGTGGTACTGCATGAAGTATTCGTAACGCCCCTGCAGCAGCAGCCGCACCCGCACACCGCGCCGGGCGGCGTGGATCAGTGCCGCACGCACGCGCCGCCCCGGCAGAAAGTAGGCATTGGCGATCACGATCTCACGCCGCGCCATGCCAATGGCCTTGAGGTAAGCCCGCTCGATC
The DNA here is from genome assembly GCF_014837235.1 of Limnohabitans radicicola. Taxonomy (GTDB): domain Bacteria; phylum Pseudomonadota; class Gammaproteobacteria; order Burkholderiales; family Burkholderiaceae_C; genus Limnohabitans_A; species Limnohabitans_A radicicola. The sequence goes on from NZ_JACYFT010000001.1 coordinate 455,817, forward strand.
TGGCTGCGGTGGCGCACATTGTCACGCAGCAGCAGGCCCGCCCGGGCCTTGATCTGGTCGGGCTCGGCTGTCCCGTCCTCGTGCGTCCAGGGCAGATGCAGGCCTGCCGCACGAAAGGAGCTGAAGGCCTCCGGGAAATTGTGCTGGCGCACATGGCGCACCGCCTGCAGTCGCCACCACAGCTGGGTCATCGTTTCCTGCACCTGCTGCACCAACGCACCTCGTGCCTGCACCGCAAAGTCCAGGCGGGGGTGAGACAAGGTGCCGTGATGGGGGTCGTACCAGTCGTCCAGGATGTTGATGCCCCCGCAAAACGCCTGCTGACCGTCCACCACGCAGAGCTTACGGTGCAGACGACGCCAGCGGCTGGGGATCAACAACCCCAAGGCGCCCAGGGGTGAATACACGCGGCAGCTCACCCCGGCACGTTCAAAGCGCAAGGCCCACTCGGCAGGCAAACGCCCGGTGCCCACGCCGTCGACCACCAGCCACACACGCACACCGCGCAGGGCAGCGCGCTCCAGCGCCTCGGCCACGGCAGCGGCGGCGCCATGGAAGTCAAAAATATAGGTTTCCAGCTGCACCTGCGAGCGGGCGCGGTCCACTGCCGTAATCACCGCCTGGAAATACGCCTCCCCCCCGTCGATCAAGCGGATCTGGTGCCCATCGCGCAAAGGTGCGGTGTGGCGCATGCTCAGGCCTTCAAAGCGAACTCGGCCACCAGCGGCAAGTGGTCCGACATGCGCCGCCAGATACGCCCACTGGGCACCATGGCCCCCAGGGGCTGCAGCCCGCGCACATACACATGGTCCAGCTGGTTCAGAGGCAAGCGTGAGGGGTACGTGGGCGTGGGCTGCTCCCGCCACTCCTGAAAGCCCGCCAAGCCCATGCGCTGGCCCAAGCCCGTGCCCCAGTCGTTGAAATCGCCGGCCACCAGCACAGGGGCATCGGCAGGGATTTCGCGTGCGATGTAGCGCAGCAGCTGCTCGGTCTGGCGCACGCGGCTGGCAGGCACCAGGCCCAAGTGCACCACCACCGCATGCACATCCCGGCCCATGAGATGGACCTGTGCATGCAACAGACCGCGCTGCTCAAAGCGGTGGTCCGACATGTCCTCGTGCTGGTGCGACAACACAGGCCAGCGCGAGAGCAAGGCGTTGCCGTGCTCGCCGTGCCGGGTGATGGCGTTGGTGCGGTAGACCGACTCGTAGCCCTCGGGCGCCAAAAATTCGGCCTGCGGCAACTCGGGCCAGTGGGCAAAGCGCCGCTGCTCGCGTCGATTCACAAAACGCACCTCTTGCAGGCACACTAGGTCCGCATCGAGCTGCTCCACCGCATGCCCAATGTTATGGATTTCAAGCCGCCGCACGGGCCCCAGGCCCTGCACCCCTTTATGGATGTTCCAGGTCACCACGCGCAAGATGTCGGGCGAGTGGCTCATGCGGGGCGACCTGCAAAACGGGGCAGCATCAGGATGGCCTCGGCATTAGACGCCGAAAAGCACACATCGGCCGCCGCGTGCCACGGCAGCCATTGCAGCTCGGTGTGTTCGGCCGGGTTGAGCTTGACCGGGGTGCCGTGCGGGACACGCAAACCAAACACGCGCTCGGTGTTGCGGCTCACCTCGGGCGCATAGCGCCAGCGCCAGGCCGGATAAATGTCGTAAATGTTTTCCAGCTGCCAGTCCTGCAGCAAGCACTGCGGGTGGCTGGCGTCGATGCCGGTTTCTTCAAGCACCTCGCGCCTGGCCGTCTCGTGCCAGTCTTCGGTCTCAAAGTCCTTGCTGCCCGTGACCGACTGCCAGGTGCCCGCATCGGTGCGTCGGATCAGAAGCACGTCGTGCGCCGGGGTATGGATCACCACGAGCACGGATTGCGGGATTTTGTAGATGGGGGAAATCACCATGCCATTCTAGGCAAGCTGGGCTCAGCAGCCATTGCACCAGATCGACTTACGGTCAATGCGAGCCAACACACTGAAGCGCCGACAGGCGCAGGCTAAGGTGCGTGCGACTGACTCAGGAGCACCTCATGCACAAACACCCATGGTTCGGACTGATCCTCATGCTGATGGCCAGCACCCACGCCTTGGCCAACCTCAAGCTGGTCGAGGAAAAGCAATGCCTGCAGTGCCATGCTGTGGACAAGCCCTCGATTGGCCCGTCATTCAAACGCATCGCTTACCGATGGAGCGGCAACCCGAATGCTGAAAAAATGCTGCTCTCCACCATCCAGAACGGCACCCGTGAAGGCGGTGGGCAACACTGGAGTGAAACCACCTCGATGCCCAACGGGTGGGAACGCCCCGTGGTCAGCAATGCCGAGGCCAAAGCCATTTACCGCTGGATCATGGGGCTTTGATGGCACACCCGGCAGCCCCCGGTCCAGATCACAAGGGCAGCGAAGCCTTGACGCCGACCATGCTGTTGCGCGGCAGGCCCGGCTCAAAGAACTGCGCGCTGGCCTGGTTGACGATGAGCGAGCCGACGTAACGGCGGTTGAACAGATTGTCGATGCCTGCATAGACCTCAACCCGGCCCGGGCCGACCTGATAACGCTGGCGCAGCTTGGCGTTGAGCAGCCCGTAGCCCGCTGCGCTGGCCGTCAGGTCATTGGCATCGCTGGCCCAGATGCGTGAGCGGGCCACCCAGTCGAGCGAAGCCTGCAGACCCAGAGGCGCCTTGGCACCAAAGCCTTGCGCCGCCCATTGCACCGATGCAAACAGCTGCTGCTCGGGGATGCCCGGCATGGCCTTGCCAGCGGCCACGGTTTTGTTGGTGTAGTTGGAACCCGTCTTGGCGGTGGTGGTGAAGGCGCTGTCGTAAGTGGCCTCCAGCCAGGTGGCCGACAGTTGCGCACGCCACTGCTCGGCCAGCTTGGCGCGCCAGGACAGCTCCACCCCCTGGCGCAGCGTCTGCGCGGCATTGGTGTAAGCGGTCTTGCCCGCGTCGGACAGGGACGTCACGATCTCACGCTCGGTCTGGATGTGGAACACTGCGGCATCCAGGCGCATGTCGCGCGTGGGTGTCCACTTGATGCCGACCTCTTTGTGCTGGCTTTGCGAGGCCAGCAGATTGGGGTTGAACTGCCCCACCACCGAGCGGGTGTTGCCCGTACCGGTCACAGCGTAGGCGGCTTCGGCCAGCGTGGGAGTTTCAAAACCACGGCCCCAGTTGGCGTAGACGTTGAGTTGCTCGCTGGCGTGCCAGGTGGCACCCAGCACCGGGCTGGTGGTGGTGAAGTTCACCGAACCGGAACCGTTGGGGTCTAAGGCAGTGACCGGTATGTCGTCGCGGCTCTTGAGGTCCACACTGCTGCGGCGCACGCCTGCGGTCAGGGTCCAGGGCGAGCCTGCTAGGTTGGACAGGTGCCAGTTGAGCTGCGCGAACAGGTCGCGGTTGCTGGCTTCGTTGTATTCGTTGCGGGTGATGGCACCGGTTTTTTCTCCGGCAGCGGTGGCGCCGCCCTGGCGCTGCTCGCCCGACTGGTCGGCATCCACACCCAGCACCCAGTCGATTTTGTTGCCCGCATCGGTGCGCGTTTTGCCATTGAGCTGCAAGCCGAGACCTTTGAACTCACGCGCCAAACCAACCCAGGTGCCGGCTGTGGCGCTGCTGGCCTGGTATTGCAGGTTGTCGCGTGTGCCTGTGTAGGCACGCGCTTGCAAGCGCAGGTCATCGCTGAAACGGTGTTCGAGCACGGCACCCAGCTGGTTTTGCGAGACGATTTTGCGCGTTCGGTTGGCCAGCGCGTTGGTGCCCGCCTGTTGGGGATCTGCGGCGAGTTGTGCGGCGGTCAGGCCCAGGGGGTCCATGGCGTAGGGCATGTCGAAGGCGTTGGCGACCACTTTGAGGCGGGTGCCCTCTTGCAGATCGGCGGTGAGCACGCTGTTGAATTGCTTGCGCTCGGCCCCGCTGCCCGCGCGGTACCCGTCGGTGTGGAAGGTACTGTAGTCGGCCACGATGCCCACACGGCCTGTGCGCCCGCTGGCTTGCCAGTCGGTGCGGCGCAAGCCGTAGCTGCCCAGGGTGACTTGCGCGTCAGCCTGCGGCTGCGCGCCTGCTTCGCGTGTGGTGGACTGGATCACGCCGCCCGCCGAATTGCCGTACAACTGCGCCAATGGTCCCGTGAGCACTTCGATGCGCTCGGCCGAAGTCAAGCTCACGGTAGAGGCTTGGCCTTGCCCGTCGGGAATGGTGGCGGGAATGCCATCGGTGATCAGGCGAATGCCGCGCAAGCCAAAGGGGGCACGTGCGCCAAAGCCACGGATGGAGATTTGCACGTCCTGTGCGTAGTTGTTACGGTTGAGCGCCACCACGCCCGGCACCTGGCTCAGGGCCTCGGACAGGTTGACCTGCGGGCCAGCGTTGCGGATGGCCTCGCCATCGATCACCGACACCGAAGCTGGGGCGTCCAGTTGGCGCTGCAGCATGCGCCCGCTTTGGACCATGACTTCATCGGCGTTTTGGGCGTGCGCCGTGGCGCTCAGCAAACCCAGAACACCACTCCAATACAAACGGGTTTTCACATGCAACTTTCAGGTATTCGGTGCACCCGTGGACCGCATGTTGGCGGTCGTCTGGAGGCAATTGACTCGGATGATGTGGCAGATTACAGGGATCGTTGCCGTGTTTCAGCCTCCAGGTGACACGCCCTTGTCACAAAGGTGGTTTTCCAAAGGGCACGCTAACATGAGGGCATGTTCAAACACGCCCATTTCAAAGCCCACACAGCCCTCTTTTTGCAGGCCACTGGCCTGACAGGCGGACCTGGCGCAGCACCCTTGTTCTCGGGGCTGGACCTTCAAATTCCCACAGGCCTCACCGCCGTGACGGGCGACGAAGGGACGGGCAAGACCAGCTTGCTGAGGCTGCTGTCTGGCGACTTGTCCGCCCACTCTGGCACCCGACCCGCCACAGATGCCTTGTGGCTCAACCTGGCGCTGCCCGAGCACGACGAAGCCACGCCCGAGCAAGTCTGGTCAGCGCTGCAACAACAATGCCCCCGCTGGAGCACCGAGTTGCAGCAGGATGTGACCGAAGCCTTGAGCCTGCAGGTGCATCTGGGCAAGAAGCTGTTCATGCTGTCCACGGGCAGCCGCCGCAAGGTGGGCCTGGTTGCGCTGCTGGCCTCTGGCGCCACCCTCACTTGCCTGGACCAGCCTTATGTGTCGCTCGATCAGGGGTCGATCCAGGTGGTGCGTGGCTTTTTGAACGACATGGCCGATCACCCGACGCGGGCCTGGCTGGTGGCGGACTACGAAGCTGATCCGGATCTGGATTGGAGCAGTTGCATCACTCTGGGCTGAAGCGCAGACACCATGAAAAACGCCACCCGGAGGTGGCGTTTTGGTGTCAGTCAGAAGTCGCTCAAGCGGCCTTGACAGCATCCGGATTGCGCAAACGGATGTGCAGCTCGCGCAGCTGTTTTTCGTCCACAGGCGAAGGCGCCTGGGTCAGCAAGCACTGGGCGCGCTGGGTCTTGGGGAAAGCGATCACGTCGCGGATCGACTCGGCCTTGGTCATCAAGGTCACGATGCGGTCCAGGCCGAAGGCCAGGCCACCGTGCGGAGGCGCGCCGTATTGCAGGGCATCCAGCAGGAAGCCAAACTTGAGCTGCGCTTCTTCGGGCGTGATCTTGAGGGCGTCAAACACTTTTTGCTGCACGTCTGCGCGGTGGATACGGACCGAGCCACCGCCCATTTCCCAACCGTTCAGGACCATGTCGTAGCCTTGCGAGATGCACTTCTCGGGGGCGGTGACCATCCAGTCCTCGTGACCGGCTTTGGGCGCCGTGAAGGGGTGGTGCACAGCGGTGTAGCGCTGGCTTTCCTCGTCGTATTCGAACATGGGGAAATCCACCACCCACATCGGTGCCCAACGGTCTTCGAACAGACCGTTGGCCTTGCCGAAGGCGCTGTGACCGATCTTGATGCGCAGCGCGCCGATGGCGTCGTTGACCACCTTGGCCTTGTCGGCACCAAAGAAGATCAGGTCGCCGTTTTGGGCACCCGAGCGCTCCAGCACCGCATTCAAGGCCGCGTCGTGGATGTTCTTGACGATGGGTGACTGCAGACCGTCACGGCCTTTGGAGAGATCGTTGACGCGGATGTAGGCCAGGCCCTTGGCACCGTAGATCTTGACGAACTCGGTGTAGGCGTCGATCTCGCCACGGCTGATGCCGCCGCCTTCGACCGAACCATTGGGCACGCGCAGGGCCACCACACGTCCGCCCTTCATGTTGGCAGCGCCTGAGAACACCTTGAAGTCCACATCGGCCATGACGTCGGTGACCTCGGTGAACTGGAGCTTGACGCGCAAGTCGGGCTTGTCGGAGCCGTACAGGTGCATGGCGTCCTGGTAGGTCATGATCGGGAACTCGCCCAGGTCCACGCCAATGGTGTTCTTGAACACACGCTTGATCATGCCCTGGAACATCTCGCGGATGTCTTCTTCGGTCAGGAACGAGGTTTCGATATCGATCTGGGTGAATTCGGGCTGGCGGTCAGCGCGCAGGTCTTCGTCGCGGAAGCACTTGGTGATCTGGTAGTAACGGTCGTAGCCCGCCACCATCAAGAGCTGCTTGAACAGCTGGGGCGACTGCGGCAACGCGAAGAACTGGCCATCGTGCACGCGGCTGGGGACCAGGTAGTCACGGGCACCTTCGGGCGTGCTCTTGGTGAGCATCGGCGTTTCGATGTCGATGAAGCCGTTTTCGTCGAGGTACTTGCGCACTTCCATCGCCACCTTGTAGCGCAGCATGAGGTTGTTTTGCATGTAGGGGCGACGCAGGTCCAGCACGCGGTGCGTGAGGCGGGTCGTCTCGGACAGGTTTTCGTCGTCCAGCAGGAAAGGAGGCGTCACGGACGGGTTGAGCACCGTCATCTCGTGGCACAGCACCTCGATTTTGCCGCTCTTGAGGTTGTCGTTCGTAGTGCCGTCAGGGCGTGCACGCACCAAGCCCGTGATCTGGACGCAGAACTCGTTGCGCAGGTCTTCGGCCACCTTGAAGGTCTCGGCACGGTCAGGATCGCACACCACCTGCACATAACCCTCGCGGTCACGCAGATCGACAAAGATCACACCACCGTGGTCACGGCGACGGTTGACCCAGCCGCACAAGGTCACGGTTTGGCCCATCAGGGCTTCGGTCACCAGACCGCAATAGTGGGTACGCATGGAGGACATGTTTGTCGCTTTCTATGTCGAGAATCGGCGGCACTTGTGCCACCGACAGTTTCACAAATTTTCAGAAACAGCTTTCGCTGCGGGCAAGGTGTCAGGCCCACCGGGCACCACCACCCCCATCGAGATGATGTATTTAAGGGCGTCGTCGACCGACATGTCGAGCTCGATCACGTCGGCCTTGGGCATCATCAAAAAGAAGCCCGATGTCGGGTTGGGTGTGGTGGGCACGTAAACGCTGACCATGGGCTGCGGAAAGTGCTGGGCCACTTCACCGCCGGGGGTTCCGGTCAAAAAGGCGATGGTCCAGGCACCCTGGCGGGGGTACTGCACCAGCAGGGCTTTGGAAAACGCATTGCCGCTGCCCGAAAACAGCGTGTCGGCCACCTGCTTGACGCTGGTGTAGATGGAACGCACCACCGGGATGCGGTTCATCAGGTTGTCCCACTGACGCAACCACCACTGGCCAAAGATGTTGGCCACAAAGACACCCGTGGCAAAAATCACGATGGCCACAAGGATCACGCCCAAGCCCGGCACGCCGCGCAACACCTCGGCCAGGGTATGCATGCCCGGGATCAGGGCGTCGGCCGCGTACAAAACGGCCAGGAAGATGCTATCGAGCAAGCCCACCAGCCACATCAGGACCCAGACCGTGATGCCCATGGGCAGCCACACCAGCAGACCGGTGATGAAGTACTGTTTGAAGCTGCGTTGTTTCATGGGGGCAATCAAAAGTGGCCGATCAGACCATCAATGGCAGGCACAGGAAGCACCACAGCCCCCTGCAGCATCGGACGAAGCAGAAGCCTCGGCGGCAGGAGACGACGATTCGGTGGCCGGGGCAGAGGCCGCCGCAGCACCCGTGACACCGCCGCCGCCCTTGAAGTCGGTGGCGTACCAACCCGAACCCTTGAGCTGGAAGCCCGGGGCGCTCAGCTGCTTGCTGAACTTGGGCGCTCCACAGGCCGGGCAATCGGTCAGAGGGGCGTCGGAGATCTTTTGCAAGACATCCTTGGCATGTCCGCAGGACTCACACTTGTAGGCGTAAATGGGCATGTTGAGGGCTCTTGAAACGTCGTAAATACAAAACCTTCAATTATAGGCGGGGGCCGCCCTTTCAAGCCCCGGCTGCTGGGCTCAGGCCTCGCCAGCCAATTTGTGGTGCGAGGCATGCTGGTTGCGAATGGCCTGGGGACCCAAAGAGCCGATCAGCATGCCCGACAGACTGGCCAGAACACCCGCCAGCTGGGCCGGGAACTGCTCGCCCGCCGGGGTGAGCATAAACAGCAGCCAGGTCAGCAGGCCCAGCACGATGGCGAACAAGGCCCCCTGTGTGGTCGCCCGGGGCCAGTACAGCCCGAAAGCCAAGGGCACGAAAGCCCCGACCAGGGTGACCTGGTAGGCGCCCGACACCATTTCGTAGATTGAGGTGCCCTGCATGGCGATGGCATACGCCAGCACCACAGCGCTGAACACCAGCACAGTGACCCGCATGGCCCGCAGCTCCTGCTTGTCAGACTGGTGGGGGTGGAACTGGCGCCAGATGTTCTCGGTAAAAGTCACGCTGGGCGCCAGCAGGGTGGCCGAGGCGCAGGACTTGATGGCCGAGAGCAAGGCCCCAAAAAACAGCACCTGCATGATGAAAGGCATTTTTTGCATCACCAAGGTGGGCAGAACTTTTTGCGGGTCTTCGGCGATCAGTTGCGCGGCCTGCTCGGGCATGATGATCATGGCGCTGACCACCAGGAACATGGGCACAAAGGCGAACAGGATGTAAAACACCCCGCCAATGACCGGGCCACGGGTGGCCGCAAATTCGCTGTTGGCCGACATCACGCGCTGAAACACGTCCTGCTGCGGGATCGAGCCGAGCATGATGGTGATGGCGGCAGCAAGGAAGAACACGATGTCATGGAAGTTGGGCTCAGGCCAGAACTTGAACATGTCCTGGCTCACGGCCAGCGCCAGCACCTTGTCGGCCCCACCCGCCTGGTGCCCCGCAAACACCGCCAGGACGGCCAGCCCGACGACCAGGATGATCATCTGGATGAAGTCGGTGATGGCCACCGACCACATGCCACCAAACAAGGTGTAGGCCAGGATGGACACCACCCCGATGGCCATGCCCACAGGCATGCTGACCACACCGTCAGACAACACATTGAACACCAGCCCCAGCGCCGTGACCTGCGCCGACACCCAGCCCAGGTAGCTGACCATGATGATGAGCGAGCAGATGACCTCGACGCTGCGGCCATAGCGCTCGCGGAAATAGTCGCTGATGGTCAGCAGGCTCATGCGGTAGAGCTTGGCCGCAAAGAACAAACCCACCAGAATCAGGCAGCTGCCCGCACCAAACGGGTCTTCAACCACGCTGCCCAGGCCGTTGTTGACGAACTTGGCCGGGATGCCCAGCACCGTCTCCGAGCCGAACCAGGTGGCAAAGGTGGTGGTGATGATCATGCTGATCGGCAGATGCCGACCGGCAATCGCGAAGTCAGCCGAGTTGTTGACCCGCTTGGCCGCGACCAGACCGATCGCGATGGTCACCAGCAGGTAGGCAATCACAAGGGTGAGCAGCATGGCAGTTCTTCAGCTCCAAAATCAAAGGTACAGCTGCACATGGGCCCACATTTGCAGCAAGAGCAAGCTCAGCACAAAGCCCATGGCCAGGTACAGCAGGATCTGCAGCAGGCTGTTGGTGCGCCGCTGTTCAGCGAGCAACAAGTCCAGTTGCTTGCGGTCGTTGTGCTGCGGGTGCTTGAGGTAATCGTTCAACAGGCGCGGCAATTGAGGCAGCAGCTTGGCGTACTGCGGCGCTTGCGCCTTGAGTTCTTCCCACAGTTTTTTGGGCCCGATCTGGTCCAGCATCCATTTTTCGAGGAAAGGCTTGGCCGTGCTCCACAAGTCCAGCTCGGGGTCGAGCTGGCGACCCAGCCCTTCGATGTTGAGCAAGGTCTTTTGCAGCAGCACCAGCTGCGGCTGGATCTCGACATGAAAACGGCGCGAGGTCTGGAACAGGCGCATCAGCACCATGCCCAACGAAATTTCTTTGAGCGGGCGGTCAAAGTAAGGCTCGCACACGGCGCGGATGGCCGCTTCAAGTTCATCGACCCGCGTGTCGGCAGGCACCCAACCCGACTCAATGTGCAGCTCGGCCACACGCTTGTAATCGCGGCGGAAGAAAGCCGTGAAGTTTTGCGCCAGGTATTCCTTGTCAAATTCGGTCAGCGTGCCGACGATGCCAAAGTCCAAGGAGATGTAGCGGCCAAAAGTGTCGGGTGCGAGGCTGACCTGGATGTTGCCCGGGTGCATGTCGGCATGGAAAAAGCCATCGCGAAACACCTGCGTGAAAAACAGGGTCACACCATCGCGCGCCAGCTTGGGGATGTCCACACCCGCTTCGCGCAGGCGGTCCACATGGCTGATGGGCACGCCGTGCATGCGCTCCATCACCAGCACTTCGTTGTGGCAGTAATCCCAGATCATCTCGGGGATCAGCACCAGATCGAGCCCTTCCATGTTGCGGCGCAGTTGCGCGGCATTCGACGCTTCGCGCACCAGGTCCAGCTCGTCGTTGAGATATTTGTCGAACTCGGCCACCACCTCGCGAGGTTTGAGGCGCTTGCCGTCGGCGCTCAGGTTCTCGACCCAGCCGGCCATCATGCGCATGAGGCTGAGGTCTTTCTGGATCACGGGCAGCATGCCCGGGCGCAGCACCTTGACGGCCACTTCGCGCAACTGGCCCGATTTGCTGCGCAAGGTGGCAAAGTGCACCTGTGCGATGGAGGCACTGGCCACCGGCTGGCGGTCAAAGCTTTCAAAAATGGTGTCCACCGGTTGGCGAAATGCCCGCTCGATGGTCGCCACGGCCACCTCCGAACTGAATGGCGGCACGCGGTCCTGCAGCTTGGCCAACTCATCGGCAATGTCTGGCGGCAGCAGGTCGCGCCGGGTGGAGAGCACTTGGCCGAACTTCACAAAAATCGGACCCAGGCGTTCCAGCGCTTCGCGCAGACGCACCGCACGGGGCGACCTCAGGTCGCGCCCCACCGACAAGATGCGGGCCAGCAGGCGGATCCAGGGCTTTTGAAAGCTGGAGAGCACCAATTCGTCCAGGCCGTAGCGCAGGACGATGAAGACGATGAAAGCCCCCCGGCCCAGGCGGCTCATACGGCAGCACCCACCGACGTACCCGGGGCGCGCTGCGCCACAAAACTGCGCAAGGCCTCCATGGCTTTGCGGGCAAATTGCGCCAGGGTGTGCGCGGGCGCATCGCCCACCAGTCGGGCCAGGTCTTCCTCGGCATCCCAACGGACATGGTCGATCAGCCAGTTGATTTCGGCGGCCAGCTGCACATCGCCTTCGATGCGGACTTTGGGTTTGTCTCCGCGTGCCAATGCCGCAACAATGTCCAGCGGCGAGTCCTGGGTGGCCGTCAGGCGCAGATCAAAACCCTCAAACGCCGCACGCTCCAGCAGCCCTGCGGCTGTGGGTTGCAGTTGCAACTTCATGGCTTGCCAGACGATTTCGATGCGTTGGCCTTTTTGGCGAGCCAGGCGCTGACAGGCCTCAGGCTCGCTCATCAACACGTGGTTGAGGAAGAGCACCAAGCGGTTGAGGGTCTCATCCACCACCCAGGCGGGAGGCTGAAAATGGACCGCCATCTGCGGCAGAGCCTGAGCGGCCCAAGAAAAAGGGGACTGTGTTGCCATAGTCCCCGATTATTCCCGAAAGCAGCGCCCACACGGGCGCTTTGGGTTTATTGCAGCGCCTGAACGCCTGCCACCAACCAGCCGCTGCCGCCTTGCTTGGGCTTGGTCATGTTCCAGACTTCGCGGAAGGGGCTCGGACCTGCAGACGCGTCTTCGCGGATCATGCCATTGAACTCCACACTGGCCATGTAGGTGTCGGTCAGCTCTTCGATGCCCAGCAGCTGGGCTTCGAGCATGACCACTTCGGTCTTGTTGGGCTGGCCAGGGAACTGGGCCTCGCGCTCGGCGAGCTGGCTGCGGATTTCGCCGACCATGGTGTCGGTCATCATCGAGCGCAGCGTGGCGATGTCGGAGCGGTCCCAGGCATCCTGCAAAGTCACGAAGTTGCGCTTGGCCGCATCCACAAAACCTGCCACGTCAAAGTCTGAGGGAATGCCCCAGCCTTGGTTGCCCTGCAAACCCGCACCGATCATGGAACCCGTCTGGGTCGGCGCTGCGCTGTCAAAACGGGTGTCATGGCTCTCCCAAGGGCGAGCCGAAGCGTCGTTGCCGACTTTTTCGGGGTTGTACTGCTTGAAGCTGGCAGGTTGATCCGCTGTGGCGCCAGCACCCTGATAGGCCAGCCCGCCCGTGGAAGCGGTACCCTGGCGGCGGCGCATGAACATGCCGATCAATGCCATCACGGCCACGCCGATCAGGATGAACATCAGCACATTGCCGAAAGCTTCACCCATGCCCAGGGAATGCGCCAACCAAGCCAGACCCAGACCTGCTGCCAGACCGCCGAGCATGGCACCCCAAGGCTTCTTGGTCGGTGCTGCTGCAGCGGGGGCAGGCTTGGGTGCCACAGGTGCCGCTTGTTGTGCAGGTGCGACAGGAGCCTGCGGGCGAACGGCTTCGCGCTGCGTCACCTGACCAGACTGCTGGCCCATGGATTTGCCTCCGCCAAGACGGCGGGCGGCTTCGGCGTTGAGGCTGCCCAGAGCCAGAATGGCAGCGAGCATCAGGGTCAGGAACTTGTTCACAGTGTCTCCAATGGCAAAAAATTCACGAATCGGGCATCAACATTTGATTCCGACGTGCAAGGCTACCACCCCAGCCGACAAATTGTGAAAATCCACATGCCCAAATCCGGCCTTTTTCATAAGGGTTTTCAGTGACTCCTGGTCCGGATGCATGCGAATCGACTCGGCCAAGTAGCGGTAACTGTCGGCATCACCCGCCACCAACTGCCCCATGTGCGGCAGGATCTTGAAGCTGTACCAGTCGTAGATTTTTTCCAGCGGCTTGGCCACTTTGGAAAACTCCAGCACCAGCAGCTTGCCGCCAGGCTGGAGCACACGGCACATCTCGGCCAAAGCCACATCCTTGTGTGTCATATTGCGCAGGCCAAAAGCCACGCTCACCACATTGAAATGGTTGCCCGGAAAAGGCAGCTTCTCGGCATCGCACACCAGCGTTGGCAACGCCAGGCCGTGGTCGAGCAAGCGGTCGCGACCTGTGCTGAGCATGGCCTCGTTGATGTCGGTGTGCACCACACGGCCTGTGGTGCCGACCTTTTTGGCAAACGCCATCGACAAGTCACCCGTACCGCCCGCGATGTCGAGCACCTGATCGCCTTCCTTGAGGTTGGCCACCTGCACGGTGTAGGCCTTCCAGACGCGGTGCAGACCCATCGACATGAGGTCGTTCATCACATCGTATTTCGATGCGACCGAGTCAAACACGCCGCGGACATGCTTGGCTTTTTCTTTTTCGTCGACGGTTTTGAAACCGAAATGGGTGGTGCTCATGGCGACCCTTCTGATCTGAAATTCAGTGGTTGTGACCGCAGCTGCTGCCGCCTTTTTCGGGCATGGGGGCGTCGCGGTCTGCGCCTGCCGCTTGCAGGCGCTCTTCGTACTGCTGCCACAAGGCAGTTTGCTGATCACCCAGGAAGTACAGGTACTCCCAGGTGAACAGACCCGAGTCGTGGCCGTCCGAGAAGGTCGGCTTGACGGCGTAATTGCCCACGGGTTCGATGTCGAGCAAGGTCACCTGGCGCTTGCCTGTTTGCAGCACCTCCTGACCCGGGCCGTGGCCCTGGACTTCGGCCGAGGGCGAGTAAATGCGCATCAGCTCGAACGGGATGCGGAACTGCGCCCCATCGGAAAAACCCACTTCCAGCACGCGGCTTTGGCCGTGCACGGTCAAGGACTCGGGCGTGGGGGTGTCTTTTTTCAAACCGGCCATGGGGTGCTTTCTGCGTTAAACCAGGACGCGCTCAATGCCACCGGCGTTCGCTGCGCTGACGTACTCGGGCATCCAGTTTTCGCCCAGGATGTGCTTGGCCATCTCGACCACGATGTAGTCAGCTTCGAGCAGGCCGTTTTGCAAGTCATCGCCATAGCGCGACAGACCTTGCAGGCAGCTGGGGCAACTGGTCAGGATCTTGACATTGTCTTTGGCCCCAACTGCACCGCTGGCGCGCAAAGCGGCTTCGCCCTTGCGGATCTCTTCTTCCTTGCGAAAGCGCACTTGCGTGGAAATGTCCGGGCGGGTCACCCCCAGCGTGCCAGATTCGCCGCAGCAGCGGTCAGACTTCAACACCTGGTCGCCCAGCAGGCCTTTGACCGTCTTCATCGGCTCTTGCAGCTTCATCGGTGTGTGGCAAGGGTCGTGGTACAGGTAGGCCCCCTGCGATTCGAGCTTGATGCCTTTTTCGAGCAGGTATTCGTGGATATCCACGATGCGGCAGCCTGGGAAGATCTTGTCGAACTCGTAGCCCTGCAACTGGTCGTAGCAGGTGCCGCAACTCACCACCACGGTCTTGATGTCGAGGTAGTTGAGTGTGTTGGCCACGCGGTGGAACAGCACGCGGTTGTCGGTGATGATCTTCTCGGCCTTGTCGAACTGGCCCGAGCCTTTTTGCGGGTAACCGCAGCACAGGTAACCTGGCGGCAGAACGGTCTGCACACCTGCGTGCCACAGCATGGCCTGGGTGGCCAGGCCCACCTGGCTGAAGAGGCGCTCGGAGCCGCAACCTGGGAAGTAGAAGACCGCTTCGGTTTCCGATGTGGTGGACTTGGGGTCACGGATGATGGGCACGTAATCGTTGTTCTCGATGTCGAGCAATGCGCGCGCGGTCTTCTTGGGCAGGTTGCCCGGCATCTTCTTGTTGATGAAGTGGATCACCTGCTCCTTGATGGGCGCAGCACCCACGGTGGCGGGCGGCGCACTGGTCTGCTTGCGAGCGATGCCCTTGAGCAGACCGGCCGCAAAACGCTGCGCCCGCATGCCCACCCCCACCATGGCGGCACGCGCGAGCTTGATGGTCTCGGGGTTGGTGGCGTTGAGCATGAACATGGCTGCGGCGTTGCCGGGCCGGAAGCTCTTTTGCCCCATCTTGCGCAGCAGGTTGCGCATGTTCATGGACACATCGCCAAAATCGATGTTCACCGGGCAAGGCGTCAGGCACTTGTGGCACACGGTGCAGTGGTCGGCCACGTCTTCAAACTCTTGCCAGTGCTTGATCGACACGCCACGGCGGGTCTGCTCTTCGTACAGGAAGGCTTCTACCAGCAAAGAGGTGGCAAGGATTTTGTTGCGTGGGCTGTAGAGCAAATTGGCACGCGGCACATGGGTCGAGCACACAGGCTTGCACTTGCCGCAGCGCAAGCAGTCCTTGACGCTGGCGGCGATCTCGCCAATGTCCGACTGCTGCATGATCAACGACTCGTGGCCCATCAAGCCAAAGCTGGGCGTGTAGGCGTGCGTCAGGTCGGCCGCGTGCACATCGTCACCCAAGCCAGTCAGGGCCGCGCCGCGCAGCAGCTTGCCTTTGTTGAAGCGCCCTTGTGGATCAACCTTGGCTTTGTAAGCAGAGAAGTTGGCCAACTCGGCGTCCGTCAAAAACTCCAGCTTGGTGATGCCGATGCCGTGCTCACCCGAAATCACGCCGTCCAGGCTGCGCGCCAGCACCATGATGCGTGCCACCGCTTCGTGGGCGGTCTGCAGCATCTCGTAGTTGTCGCTGTTCACGGGGATGTTGGTGTGCACATTGCCGTCACCGGCGTGCATGTGCAGCGCCACCCAAACGCGGCCCTTGAGCACACGCTGGTGGATGGCGGTGACTTCGGCCAGGATCGGCTGGAAAGCCGAGCCGGAGAAGATGTTTTGCAAAGCCGGACGGATCTGCATTTTCCAGCTGGCGCGCAAGCTGTGGTCTTGCAACTGGGGAAACAGCGCGTCCACCTGCGTCAGCCAGCCTTGCCACTGATCGCGCACCTCGCGCACCACGGCCAGGGCCTGCGCCACACGGTCTTCCAGCAACTCGGCCGAAGCGATTTCGTTGACGTCGTCTTGCTTGCCCAGGGGCAGGTTGCCGCGCTCCAGAAAGCTCTCCAGCTCGGCACAGAACTTGAGCTTGTTGCGCAGGGAGAGCTCGATGTTGATGCGCTCGATGCCATCGGTGTACTCGGCCATGCGCGGCAACGGAATCACCACGTCTTCATTGACCTTGAAGGCGTTGGTGTGGCGCGAGATGGCGGCCGTCTTTTTGCGGTCATGCCAGAACTTTTTGCGCGCTTCGGGACTGATGGCGATGAAGCCTTCGCCGCTGCGCGAATTGGCGATGCGCACGATCTCGCTGGTCGCCTTGGCCACGTCGTCGGCGTTGTCACCGGCGATGTCACCGATCAGCACCATCTTGGGAAAGCCGCCACGCTTGGATTTGGTGGAGTAACCCACGGCCCGCAGGTAGCGGTCGTCCAGGTGCTCCAGACCGGCCATCACGGTGCCGGTGCGCTTTTGCTCGGCGAACATGAAGTCTTTGATCTCGACGATGCTGGGCACAGCATTGCGGGCATGGCCAAAGAACTCCAGGCAGACGGTGCGGGTGTGCTCGGGCATGCGGTGCACGACCCAGCGGGCGCTGGTGATCAGGCCGTCACAGCCTTCCTTTTGCACGCCGGGCAGGCCCGAGAGGAACTTGTCGGTCACGTCCTTGCCCAGGCCTTCCTTGCGGAAAGTCTTGCCCGGGATCACCAGGGTTTCGGTGCGGATCGGGGTCTTGCCATCGGCTTTGAAGTAACGCAGCTCAAAGGTGGCCACTTCGGCGTCGTGGATCTTGCCCATGTTGTGGTCCATGCGCACCACGTCCAGCCATTCGGCGTCGGGCGTCACCATGCGCCAGCTGGCCAGGTTGTCGAGCGCCGTACCCCACAAAACCGCCTTTTTGCCGCCCGCGTTCATGGCGATGTTGCCGCCAATGCAGGAGGCTTCGGCCGAAGTCGGGTCGACGGCAAAGACAAAACCGCCGCGCTCGGCGGCATCGGCCACGCGCTGGGTCACCACACCGGCTTCGGTGTAAATGGTCGGGATCTTGTGCGCGATGCCAGGCAGGTCGACCATTTCGACCTCGGTCATGGCTTCGAGCTTTTCGGTGTTGATGACCGCGCTCTTCCAGGTCAGCGGGATCGCGCCCCCGGTATAGCCCGTGCCGCCGCCGCGCGGGACGATGGTCAGGCCCAGGTCGATGCAGCCTTTGACCAGGCCCGCCATTTCGGCTTCGGAGTCGGGGGTCAGCACCACAAAGGGGTACTCGACGCGCCAGTCGGTGGCGTCGGTCACATGGCTCACACGCGAGAGGCCGTCGAACTTGATGTTGTCCTTGGCCGTGAGGCGCCCCAGGGTCTTTTGCACCTGGCTGCGCAGCTTGGCGCGGTTGGCAAAGCGTTCGTTGAACTGGGCCACGGCCTGCCCGGCCAGGTCCAGCAAAGCCCCCACCAGGGCGTCGCGGGAGGTATCCACATCGGGCGTGCGGCGTTTTTGCACCTCGCCCAAGCGGTGCTGCAGGGCGTCCACCAGCAGTTTGCGGCGACCAGGGTTGTCCAGCAAATCGTCCTGCAAATAAGGGTTGCGGTCGACCACCCAGATGTCGCCCAGCACTTCATACAGCATGCGGGCCGAACGGCCTGTGCGGCGCTCCTGGCGCAGCTGGTTGAGCAGATCCCAGGCTTTTTCACCCAACAGGCGAACCACGATTTCGCGGTCAGAGAAGCTCGTGTAGTTGTAAGGGATCTCGCGCAGGCGCGGCGCATCGGCGTCGGCTTGCATCAAATGTTGGAGCGTGGTGGGTGCATTCATAGGGGATAAGGCGCGATCAGCCAGACCCGGACAGAGGCGTCAACCCGGCTGAGGCTGAATGTTACCGCAGTGCAACAAACACACGCCGGGGGTGGGGGCACCTGTCGCCCAGAGGTCTCGGGTCATGGAAACCCCGGGTTGTCGCGGTAAAGTCACGCCGGTTTAATGCTTTTGACATGTTCAGGTGCCAAAGTGCCCGTCTGCAATTGCCTATTTTTTAGGCAAATCAGGCACTTCCCTTTCTCTTATTCAGGAACCGCGATGAAACTCAAGCTCACCCTTTCTGCCTTGGCCCTGGGCCTGGCCAGCCTCTCCGCCCAAGCCCAGACTGAGATCCAGTGGTGGCACTCCATGGGCGGCGCCCTGGGCGAGTGGGTCAACGATCTGGCCAAAGACTTCAACGCCAGCCAAAAAGACTACAAAATCGTGCCGACCTTCAAGGGCAGCTACGACGAGTCCATGACCGCCGCGATCGCCGCCTACCGTGCGGGCAATGCTCCCCACATCCTGCAGGTGTTCGAAGTGGGCACCGCCACCATGATGGCCAGCAAAGGCGCCATCGTGCCCGTAGGCAAAGTCATGACCGACGCGGGCTTGAAATTTGACCAAAACGCCTATGTGCCTGCTGTGGCCGGTTACTACACCGCCCCCAACGGCCAAATGCTGAGCTTCCCATTCAACAGCTCCACGCCCGTCTTCCACTACAACAAAGATGCTTTCAAGGCCGCCGGACTGGACCCCAACACCCCGCCCACCACCTGGCCTGAAGTGGCTCTGGCTGCCGCCAAGCTCAAGGCCAGCGGCCACAAGTGCCCCTTCACCACCAGCTGGATCAGCTGGACGCAGCTGGAAAGCTTCTCGGCCTGGCACAACACCGAATTCGCCACCAAGGGCAACGGCATGCGCGGCATGGACGCACGACTGAGCTTCAACACCCCGCTGCATGTGCGCCACATCGACAACCTGGCCAACATGGCCAAGCAAGGTCTGTTCGTCTACAAGGGCCGGGGCAATGCAGCCGACGCCACCTTTGTCTCGGGCGAGTGCGCCATGGCCACCGGCTCCTCAGCGCTCTACGGCAGCGTGGTGCGCAACGGCAAATTTGGCTACGGCATTGGCACCCTGCCTTACTACCCTGATGTAGACGGCGCACCACAAAACACCGTGATCGGCGGTGCGAGCCTGTGGGTGATGAACGGCAAAAAAGCCCCCGAGTACAAAGGCGTGGCACAGTTCTTCGCCCACCTCTCCAAAGCCGATGTGGCTGCTGCCAGCCACCAACGCACAGGCTATCTGCCTGTCACCAAGGCCTCTTTTGAGCTGACCGAAAAGTCCGGTTTCTACAAAAAGAACCCTGGCACCGATGTGTCGGTCACCCAGATGATCCGCAAGACCACCGACAAGTCGCGTGGGGTGCGGTTGGGCAACTTTGTGCAAATCCGCACCATCATTGACGAGGAACTCGAAGGCGTCTGGAGCGGCAAAAAAGGCACCAAAGAAGCTCTGGACATGGCCATCAAACGCGGCAACGAACAGCTCGAACGCTTCGAAAAAGCCAACAAGTAAGCTCAGGCGCTGACCGCCGCCCCGGTCGCCCTTCATCGGCAAAGCAGAGGCTCAGGCTTCTGCTTTTGGCCATACCGGGGTGACTTTCAAAGCATTTATGGAAAAACGCGTCCGTTTCAAATCCCGCTGGCTGCCCTGGCTGCTGATCACACCGCAGTTGGGCATCGTGCTGGTGTTCTTTTTCTGGCCCGCTGCGCAAGCGCTCTACCAGAGTGTGCTGCAAGAAGACGCCTTTGGCGGCAGCCGAGAGTTTGTGGGCCTGGACAACTTTGCGCACCTGTGGAACGACGCCAGCTACCTGGCCTCGTTCAAGACGACGGCGGTGTTCTCCATTCTGGTCGCGGTATGTGGCCTGTCGGTATCACTGCTGCTGGCCACCATGGCTGACCGCGTGGGCCGGGGTGCCGGACTCTACAAAACCCTGCTGATTTGGCCCTACGCTGTGGCCCCGGCCGTGGCGGGCGTGCTGTGGTTGTTCATGTTCGCCTCGCCGATGGGGGTGGTCGCCTACGCTTTGCGTGCCATGGGGGTGGAGTGGAACCACCTGCTCAACGCCGACCACGCGATGGCGCTGATCGTGATGGCCGCCGTTTGGAAGCAGATTTCCTATAACTTCCTGTTTTTTCTGGCGGGGCTGCAGTCGATTCCCAAATCGCTGATCGAAGCGGCAGCCATCGACGGTGCCGGACCCTGGCGGCGTTTTTGGACCATCGTGTTCCCGCTGTTGTCGCCCACCACTTTCTTTTTGCTGGTGATCAACATCGTTTACGCCTTCTTTGACACCTTCGCCATCGTAGACGCCACCACCCACGGCGGTCCGGGCAAAGACACCGCCATTCTGGTCTACAAGGTGTACTACGACGGCTTCAAGGCACTGGACATGGGCAGCTCCGCCGCCCAGTCGGTGGTGCTGATGGGCATTGTGGTGGCGCTGACGGTGGTGCAGTTCCGCTTTGTGGAAAAGAAAGTCCAGTACTGATGTCCGGGAGCCTGACATGATCGAACGACGCCCCGGCCTGCAGATCCTTCGCCATCTGGTCTTGTTGATCGGGGTGGCGGTGGTGGCTTTTCCGTTGTACTTGACCTTTGTGGGGTCCACCCAGACCGCGCAGGAAATCAACCAGAGCGTGCCCATGTCCATGGCGCCAGGCAGCCACTTCTGGGAAACCTACAAACTCACATTGCTGGGTGGAGACAACTCACAGGGCAGCCCCTTGCCGGCCATGCTGCCCATGATGAAGATCAGCCTGGTCAGTGCACTCATCATCTCGATCGGCAAGATCGCGATTTCGCTGCTGTCGGCCTTTGCCATCGTGTATTTCCGCTTCCCGCTGCGCAACTTGGTGTTCTGGATGATTTTTGTCACCCTGATGCTGCCGGTCGAGGTGCGCATCAGCCCCACCTACGAAGTGGTTGCGGGACTGGGCCTGCTCAACAGCTTTGCAGGCCTCACAGTGCCCCTGATCGCCTCGGCCACAGCCACCTTCTTGTTTCGCCAGTTCTTTTTGACAGTGCCCGACGAGCTGGTGGAAGCGGCCCGCATCGACGGCGCGGGGCCCATGCGCTTTTTCAAAGACGTGCTGCTGCCGCTGTCGGCCACCAACATCGCAGCACTGTTCGTGATCCAGTTCATTTATGGCTGGAACCAGTACCTGTGGCCGCTGCTGGTGACCACCAACGAAGACATGTACCCCGTCGTGCTGGGCATCAAGCGCCTGATTTCAGGCGAGTCCTGGACCGAATGGAACGTGGTCATGGCCGCGGCCATCCTGGCCATGCTGCCCCCGGCACTGGTCGTGGTCCTGATGCAAAAATGGTTCGTCAAGGGCCTGGTAGACACGGAAAAGTAATGGCCTCCATCACCCTCTCCCACATCCTCAAAACCTACGGCACTGGCGCCAAGGCCAACACCGTCATCCACGACCTGAACGCGAGCATCGCTGACGGCGAGTTTGTGGTCATCGTCGGGCCCTCGGGTTGCGGCAAATCCACCTTGCTGCGCATGGTGGCGGGCCTGGAAGACATCTCGGGCGGCACGATCTCGATTGGCGAACGCGTGGTGAATGACCTGGAACCGGCCGAGCGCGACATCGCCATGGTGTTCCAGAACTACGCGCTGTACCCGCACATGAGCGTGTTCGACAACATGGCCTACGGCCTGAAGATCGCCAAGCGCCCGGCCGAAGAAATCAAGGCACGCGTGGACAAGGCGGCTGGCATTCTCGAACTGAGCCACCTGCTGCAGCGCAAGCCCCGTGAGTTGTCAGGTGGCCAGCGTCAGCGCGTGGCCATGGGCCGCGCCATCGTGCGCCAGCCGCAGGTCTTCCTGTTTGACGAGCCGCTGTCCAACCTCGACGCCAAGCTGCGCGCCCAGACCCGGCTGGAGATCCAGAAGCTGCACCGCGAATTGGGCATCACCAGCCTGTTTGTGACGCACGACCAGGTGGAAGCCATGACCCTGGCCCAGCGCATGATCGTGATGAACGGCGGCCACATGGAGCAGTTCGGCACGCCCGAAGAGGTCTACAACCGCCCGGCCAGCACCTTTGTGGCCAGCTTCATCGGCTCGCCGCCCATGAACTTGCTCCAGCGCGCACCGGGCACGCCCGACGGGCAAATTCTGGGCATCCGGCCCGAGCACTTGGACATCACGCCTTCCGGTGGCTGGACGCTGTCTGTGGACACGGTGGAGCTGCTGGGTGCCGAGCGTTTGGTGCACGCCCGTCTGGGCGACGAAACCCTCACACTGCGGCTGGACGAGTCGCTGCCCGCGCCACAACCGGGCACCACCTTCCACGCCACCCCCCGCGCAGACCGTGTGCACTGGTTCGATGCGCACACCCAAAAACGCATCGCCTGAATCGCACAGCATGCAGTACTGGCCCTACCCCCGCTGGATCGCCCACCGAGGCGCGGGCAAACTCGCCCCCGAAAACACCCTGGCCGCCTTCCGGCTGGGGGCCGAGCACGGCTACCGCATGTTCGAATGCGATGCCAAACTCAGCGCCGACGGTGTGGTATTTCTGATGCACGACGCCGCGCTGGAACGCACCACCAACGGCCACGGCATCGGTGGCGATCTTTCCTGGCAGGCGCTTTCACAACTGGACGCTGGCAGTTGGCATTCACGCGCCTTTGCGGGCGAGCCTTTACCCACCCTCGAAGCCCTGGCACGCTTTTGCCTGGCCAACCGCTACCTGCTCAACATCGAGATCAAGCCCACCCCGGGCGCCGAAGCGGCGACGGGCGACGCGGTTGCACGTCTGGCCGAACAACTGTGGCAAGGCGCCAAAGTGCCGCCACTGCTGACCTCGTTTAAACCCGACGCCCTGGCTGCCGCACAAGCAGCGGCCCCCAAGTTACCCCGTGGGCTGCTGGTGGACACGCTGTGGGATGGCTGGTTTCTCAAAGCCCAAGAACTCGGCTGCGTGGCGGTGGTCGCCAACTATGCCCTGTGGGACGCCACCACCGTGGCCCAGGTCCACGGGGCAGGCATGCGGTGCCTGAGCTACACCGTCAACGACGAGTGGGCCGCACAACACCTGCTGGCGCTGGGCACCGACGGCATCATCACAGACCGGGTGGACCTGTTCAGCCCGGACTGAATCAGTCGAGCTTGGCGCCCGACTTCTGAACCACGTCGGCCCAGCGGGGCATCTCGGCCGCCAGGAATTTGGCAAAGTCGTCTGCCCCCAGAAACGCCGGATCAGCCCCCTGAGACACCATGCGCGACCTGATGTCGGGCTGTGCCAGCACCGCCTTGAATGCGTCACTGAGTTTGCTCACCACATCTTTCGGTGTGCCTGCGGGAGCCAGGAAACCGTAGAAACCGACCACCTCGAAGTTTTTCAATCCGGATTCGATGGCCGTGGGCACATCGGGCAAGGCCGGGCTGCGTTCCCGACTGGTCACGGCCAAGGCCCGCACCTTGCCCTGCTTGTGGTACTGGGCGGCTTGCGGAATGCTCTCGGCCATGAATTGGACTTGCCCCGCCATCAGGTCGGTGAAGGCAGGCGCACTGCCCCGGTAAGGGATGTGCACCATGAACACGCCTGTGGCCGACTTGAACATCTCGGGCACCAGGTGACTGCTGCCGCCATTGCCGGCCGAGCCGTAATTGATCTGCCCAGGGCGGGCCTTGGCGTACTGGATGAACTCGGGCAAGGAGCTCACAGGCACCTTGGGGTTGACCAAAAAGGCCAGGGGCTGCATGGCCGTGCGCGCCACCGGCACAAAGTCACGCAGCGTGTTGTAGGGCAACTTGCTGTAGAGCGCCGGGTTGATGACCATCACTCCGGTGTTGGCCAGCATGAGGGTGTGACCATCTGCGGGGGCTTTCATGACTTCCTGGGCGCCCACCGTGCCGCCAGCACCTGACTTGTAGTCGATGATGACCGGCTGCCCGAGCTGGGCCTGCAGGCGGTCCGACAGGATGCGCGCATGCTGGTCCAGCGGCCCGCCCGCCGGAAAGCCCATGACGATGCGGATGGGTTTGGTCGGAAAGGCCCAAGCGGCAGAACTGCTCAGCCCAGCCAAAGCCACACAGACACAAGTCAACAAACCCCGGTAGATGGCGTTTTTCATCGAAAGCATCCTCATGTTCAGCCCCTTCATCGGCGTGTCCAACCACGGTGCATGGCCCATTCGGCCGTGGCGGCCAGAAAAATCAATGCAAAGTAAGTGCTCATTTTTCCGTCATGGCCCTGCAGCACCAGGCCTGCCACCAGCACCAGCAAACCCAGCACGGCATGGACCACCATGCGCCGTCCCCAAGGCGTGCCGCCGGGCCCCATGACCCAGCGCCCCGCACCGGGCATGAACAGTGCCATGGCGAATGCGGGCAGCACGAAGTTGAACAAATGCAAAACCAATTGCCAAAGGGTCATACAGACAGGTCAAAACACGGATAGGGCATTGTGCCTTGCGCCAACCGCCTGTCGGAGGGCCTTCTTCTAGGGGGTTTCTATAATCCAGCGCATGGCTGTCTGGACCCTGGGCTTGAATCACACGACCGCGCCGCTGGATTTGCGCGGCCGGTTTGCCTTTGCCTTGGACCAGCTCACGCCCACCCTCAGCGCCTTGCGCAGCGATCTGGCCAGCCAGACTTCGCAGCCCCCCGAAGCGGCCATCCTCTCGACCTGCAACCGCACCGAAATTTACTGCGCCGCAGACCAGGCCGCCACCGCCGACACCTTGCGCTGGCTGGCCCAAACGGGCGGTGTGACCCCGCAAGAGCTGCAGTCGCACACTTACCTGCTCGAAGGCGATGAAGTGGCCCGCCACGCTTTCCGCGTGGCCAGCGGGCTGGACTCCATGGTGCTGGGCGAGGCGCAGATCCTGGGTCAACTCAAGGACGCCGTGCGCGCTGCCGAAAACGCGGGAGCTCTGGGCACCACGCTCAACCAGTTGTTCCAGCGCAGCTTTGCGGTGGCCAAAGAGGTGCGCAGCTCCACCGAAATCGGGGCCCATTCGATCAGCATGGCCGCCGCCTCGGTGCGGCTGGCCAGCCAGCTGTTTGAAGACCTGAAAGACATACGCGTGCTGTTTGTGGGCGCGGGCGAGATGATCGAGCTGGTGGTGACCCACTTTGCGGCCAAGAACCCCAAATCGATGGCGATTGCCAACCGCACCATGGAACGAGGCGAAAAGCTGGCGGGCCGTTTTGGTGGCGAGGTCATGCGCCTGTCCGACCTGCCCTCGCGCCTGCACGAATTCGACGCGGTCATCAGCTGCACCGCCAGCACCTTGCCTTTGATCGGTCTGGGAACGGTGGAGCGGGCCCTCAAACAACGCAAGCACCGCCCCATGTTCATGGTCGATCTGGCGGTGCCACGCGACATCGAACCCGAGGTGAAGTCGCTGGACGATGTTTACCTCTACACCGTGGACGACCTGGCCAGCGTGGTGCAGGCCGGGCAAGCCCAGCGCCAGGCGGCTGTGGCCGAGGCCGAAGTGATCATCGACGCAGGGGTGCAGAGCTTCAAGCACTGGCTGGGCCAACGCGGCACGGTGCCCGTGATCCAGCAACTGCAGGAGCAGGCCGATGCCTGGCGTGAAGCCGAACTGGCCCGTGCCCGCAAGCTGCTGGCCAAGGGCGACAGCCCTGAGGCGGTGCTCGAATCCTTGTCGCGCGGCCTGACCCAAAAAATGCTGCACGGCGCGATGGCTGAGTTGCGCAGTGCCGACCCCGAGCACCGCGAGCAGACCGTGCAGACGGTACAGCGGCTCTTCTTGCGCCAGGAGCGTTAGCGCCACCACAGGCCATGCGCCTGTGCCCTGCCGCTGTGCCAACCTCGCGTGGCACCTGTCCCGTTCCTTGTGAGTGCCTTGCCTTGAAACCTTTTTTGATCCAGCAACTCGAACGCTACGCCGAACGCCTGGCCGAGCTGGACTTTTTGCTCTCGCGCGAAGACATCATGGCCGACATGGGCCAGTTCATGAAGCTTTCGCGTGAACACGCCGACGTGGCCGCCGTGGCCAGCCGCTACGCCCGCTACCAGCAGCGAAGCGCCGACCTGCGCGAAGCCCGCCAGATGCAGGCCGAGCTGCCCGAGAGCGATGAGATGCACGCCATGGCGGGCGAAGAAATCACCTCGGCCGAACACGAACTGACCGAGCTGGCCGCCGAGCTGCAGCGCATGTTGCTGCCCAAAGACCCGCAAGATGCCCGTCCGGCGTATCTGGAAATCCGCGCCGGAACCGGAGGCGACGAGTCGGCTTTGTTTGCAGGTGATCTGCTGCGCATGTACACCCGCTACGCCCAGGCCCAGGGCTGGAAGACGGAGCTGCTGTCCGAGTCGCCCAGCGAGTTGGGGGGCTACAAGGAAGTGGTGCTCCGCGTCGAGGGCGACAACGTTTACGGCGCGCTCAAGTTCGAGTCGGGCGGCCACCGGGTGCAGCGCGTGCCCGCCACCGAGACGCAAGGCCGCATCCACACCAGCGCCTGCACCGTGGCGGTGCTGGCCGAGCCCGATGAAGCCGAGGCGATCAAGATCAACCCATCGGACTTGCGCATCGACACCTACCGCGCCAGCGGTGCGGGTGGCCAGCACATCAACAAGACCGACTCGGCCGTGCGCATCACGCACTTGCCCACCGGCATCGTGGCCGAGTGCCAGGACGGCCGCAGCCAGCACAGCAATAAGGCCCAGGCCCTCAAGGTGTTGACCGCCCGCATCCAGGAAAAAGACCGGGCCGAACGCGCCGCCAAGGACGCGGCCCTGCGCAAGGGCCTGATCGGCAGCGGCGACCGCTCGGACCGCATCCGCACTTACAACTTCCCGCAGGGCCGCTGCACCGACCACCGCATCAACCTCACGCTCTACAAGCTGCCCTTCATCATGGAAGGCGATCTGAAAGACGTGATCGATGCCCTGCAGGCCGCGCGCCAGGCCGAGCAGCTGGCTGAGCTGGAGATTGGCGGCGTGGCATGACCCCCATCACCCTGGCCCAAAGCCTGCAGCAAGCCCAAATGCTGGGGCTGGCGCGCATCGATGCACAGCTGCTGCACCTGCATGCGCTGGGGCGTGAGCCGCATGACCGTGCCTGGCTGCTGGCCCACGATCGCGACGCCTTGCCTGCCGAGGTGCAGACCCAGCTCGAAGCTTTGCTGCAACGGCGCCTGGCGGGCGAACCCATCGCCTACATCACCGGGTTCAAAGAGTTCTTTGGCTTGCGGCTGCAGGTGGACGCCCGTGTGCTCGACCCGCGCCCCGACACCGAAACGCTGGTGGAATGGGCCCTGGACCTGCTGCCCGAGGGTTGCACCCAACGCGTGCTGGACCTGGGCACGGGCAGCGGCGCCGTGGCCCTGGCTCTGCAACACCAGCGCCCCAGCTGTAGCGTGACCGCCGTGGACGCCAGTGCCGACGCCCTGACTGTGGCCAGCGCCAACGCCCAACGATTGAACCTGCCTGTGCGCTTTGTGCAAAGCGACTGGATGGCCGCTGTACCTGGCACGTTTGAATTGATCGTTTCCAACCCGCCGTATGTGGCTGACAGCGACCCGCACCTGGCCGCCCTGACGCACGAGCCCCTGCAGGCCCTGACCAGTGGCGCAGATGGCCTGGATGACATCCGACACATCGTGGCCCAGGCCCCCAGCCACTTGGCCCCGGGCGGCTGGCTGCTGCTGGAGCACGGCTGGGACCAGGCGCAGGCAGTGCAGGCCCTGCTGGCGAGCGCCGGATTTGAATCGGTGCAGTCGCGCCGGGATCTGGCGGGCGCCGAACGCTGCACAGGCGGGCGCCTGGCCCAGTCAAAAAACACCTGACCCTGGGGCAGACCTGCGCACTGCGGGCCCCAGGCACGCAGGCGACAGGCGACGTGCCCCATCGGTGTTCTCCCCGATGCGCCACAGGCGCAATTGCCCCAGCATGTGGATTCAGGTCACTCCCTTGCAACAGGAAAAACACCATGGAATTCATGCCCGGCAAACTCATCAAAGCATTTGTGAGCGCCAGCTGCGTGCTGGCTTGCGGCTTGGCTGCCGCGCAAACCTATCCCAGCAAGCCCATCAGTCTGGTGGTGCCGTTTGCGGCGGGTGGCCCCACCGACATCGTGGCGCGCACGCTGGCGGCCACCATGAGCAAGTCCTTGGGCCAAACCGTGCTGGTGGAAAACAAGGTCGGCGCTGGCGGCACCCTGGCCGCTGCCTATGTGGCCAAGGCCAACCCCGATGGTTACACCTTCCTGATCCACCACAACGGCATGTCGACCGCGCCTGCGCTGTACCGCAAATTGCCCTACAACCCGCTGACCGACTTCGAGTACGTCAGCCAGGTCGTGGACGTCCCCATGACTTTGCTGGGCCGCAAGGACCTGCCTGCCAAAAACCTGCAGGAGCTGAGCAGCCACGTCAAAGCCAACGCCAAGAACATCAACCTGGCCAACGCGGGCCTGGGGGCGGTGTCGCATCTGTGCGGCATGCTGTTTCAGCAAGCGCTGGGGGTGGACCTGACCACGGTGCCGTTTTCAGGCACCGCGCCTGCCATGAACGCCTTGCTGGGCGGGCAGGTGGATCTGTTGTGTGACCAAACCACCCAAACCACGCAGCACATCAAGGCGGGCACCGTGCGCATGTACGGCGTGACCACCAAACAGCGCATCCGCGCCCTGCCCGACGCCCTCACGCTCCACGAAAGCGGCATGAAGGATTTCGAGGTCATTGTCTGGCATGGTGTCTACGCGCCCAAGGGCACACCCGCTGCCGTGATCGACAAAGTGGGTTCGGCCATCCGCACCAGTCTCAAAGACCCTGCGTTCACCGCGCGCATGGCCGATCTGGGGGCCGAAATCGTGCCGGAAGCCAAGCAGACTTCTGAAGGCCTGCGCAGCTGGCTGCAGTCTGAAATCGGCAAATGGGGCCCGGTGATCCGCTCGGCGGGCGTCTACGCCGACTGAGGTTATTGCAGATCCCCATCGCAGGCCCTCCCCTCTGGGGCTTGCGATTGTCCCCGCGGCCGACGACCCCTTAGCGCGGTGCAGGCTTTCAATCAGAGGGATAATCCACCCATCTGACAAAAGCCCCATTTGGAGTAAAGACCATGAGCGACACCCAGCAACGCATCGACGAACTCGTCAAAGGCAACGAGATCTTGCTGTTCATGAAAGGCAGCGCCAGCTTCCCCATGTGCGGCTTCTCAGGCCGCGCCATCCAGATCCTCAAAGCCTGCGGCGTGGACCCCAAGACGGTCAAAACCGTGAACGTGCTGGACGACGCTGAAATCCGCCAGGGCATCAAGGAATACAGCAACTGGCCCACCATCCCGCAGCTCTACATCAAAGGCGAATTCATCGGCGGCTCGGACATCATGATGGACATGTACGAATCGGGCGAACTGCAGCAAGTGATCAGCGGCCAAGCCTGAACGACCACTGCCCCGGATTCAAAGCCACCTGCGGGTGGCTTTTTTCATGTCAATCGACCACCTGCCGCCAAGCGCGCTGCGCAGCCATGACCGCGTTGGGGTAAGCGGCCTGTCCGCGTGAGCCGTTATACCGGCCCAGGCCCATGAAAGCGTCACCCGCTTCGCGGTCGAGCAGGTAACGCAAGATCACGCAGCCAAACCGCAGGTTGGTCTGCATGTGAAAGAGCCGCCCTGCGTCGCCATCGCCGATCAGGCGGGCCCAGAAAGGCATGATTTGCATGTACCCCAGTGCCCCGGCGCTGGAGACAGCGTGTTTGCGAAACCCACTCTCGACTTGCACCAGCCCCAAGACCAGGGATAAGGAGAGACCCGCTCGACGCGTTTCGTACCAGAGGGTTTGCAAAAATTCCTGCCGCTCCACCGGGTGGGGCATGTAAGAGGTCAGGCGTGTGCTGCAGGCCAGCAGCCATCGGTCATGGGCCTGCCGCTCGTCGGCAGAGGTAAAGATCAACGCTGGCGGCGCACTGCCGGCCACAGCGGCGCTCAAGGCCGTGCGCACGGCGTGAGACAGTGGCTCCTCAATCTGCCGCCCGGCCATCGCGGGCGACACGGGCCACAAGCCCGCCGCGCAAGTCGCCAAAACAAGGCGCCGGGTCAGTGCTTGCGGGCTGGGCTCAGCGGCCATCACCGCACCCTGGGGCAGCTGCTGGCTGCTGGCGCATGTCGGTGTCAGGCCGACTTCAAGCCGACAAACGGCCCAGGATGAAGTCCAACACCTCAGCCGCCGGCACCTTGGACGCCTCGGTGTCGCGGCGGTGCTGGTACTCGACCTGACCGTCCTTGAGGCCTTTGTCACCGATCGTGATGCGATGTGGCACACCGATCAGCTCCCAGTCGGCAAACATGGCGCCGGGCCGCTCGCCGCGGTCGTCCAGGATCACGTCCACACCTGCAGCCAAGAGGCCGTTGTAGATGCGCTCGGCTTCCAGCTTGACCGCTTCGCTGCGGTCCATGCCGATGGGGCAGACCACCACAGTGAAAGGGGCGATGGCGTCTGGCCAAATGATGCCGCGCTCGTCGTGGTTTTGCTCGATGGCAGCAGCAGGCAGGCGCGTCACGCCAATGCCGTAGCAACCCATTTCGAGGAATTGCGGCTTGCCGTCTTCGCCCAGGAAAGTGGCGTTCATGGCCTTGGAGTACTTGGTGCCCAGGTAGAAAACATGGCCGACTTCAATGCCACGCTCAATGGCCAGTTCGCCCTGGCCGTCGGGCGATTTGTCGCCCGCGACCACGTTGCGGATGTCGGCCACCAGCGCGGGCTCGGGCAAGTCGCGGCCCCAATTGACGCCAGTGATGTGGAAGTCTTCTTCGTTGGCGCCGCAGATCCAGTCGGCCATGACGGCCACGTCGCGGTCGGCCACCAAGTGCACGGGCTTTTTGAGGTTCAGCGGACCCAGGTAACCAGGCTTGCAGCCAAAGTGCTCTTCGATCTCGCTCAAGGTCGCAAAGCGGAAACGGCCTTCCATGCCAGGCAGTTTGCCGACCTTGACTTCATTCATGTCGTGGTCGCCACGCAGCAGCAAGAGCCAGACTTGGGATTTGACGATCTCCCCCTGCTCATCGAGCGTGTCGGTGGCCAGCACCAGCGATTTGACGGTGGTGGACAGCGGCACGTTCAGCAAGGCGGCCACGTCTTCGCAGGTGCTCTTGCCGGGTGTTGGGGTCTTGGTCAGCGCTTGTGTGGCCGCGCCGCGTGGCTGGCTGGGGGCCAGGGCCTCGGCCTTTTCCATGTTGGCGGCGTAGTCGCTGCCCGGGCAGTACACGATGGCGTCTTCACCCGTGGCGGCGATCACCTGGAACTCTTCGGACAGGTCACCCCCGATGGCACCGCTGTCGGCGGCCACAGCACGGTAGGTCAGGCCAAAGCGGTCAAAGATGCGTCGGTAGGCCGCGGCCATCACCTGGTAGCTGGCCTTGGCGCTCGCCATGTCGCGGTCAAAGCTGTAGGCGTCTTTCATGATGAATTCGCGGCCACGCATCAGGCCAAAGCGAGGGCGGCGCTCGTCGCGGAACTTGGTCTGGATCTGGTAAAAGTTTTTGGGCAGCTGTTTGTAGCTGCGCACTTCCTGGCGCACCACGTCGGTCACGACTTCTTCGCTGGTGGGCTGGATCACAAAATCACGACCGTGGCGGTCCTTGATGCGCAAGAGCTCGGGGCCCATCTTGTCAAAGCGACCTGTCTCCTGCCACAGCTCGGCCGGTTGCACCACGGGCATGGTCATCTCGATGGCACCCGCGCGGTTCATCTCTTCGCGCACGATGGCCTCGACCTTGCGGATCACCCGCAGGCCCATGGGCATGTAGTTGTAGATGCCAGCGCCCAGTTTCTTGATCATGCCGGCACGGGTCATCAGCTTGTGGCTGACCACTTCGGCGTCGGCAGGTGCCTCTTTGAGGGTGGAGATCAGGAATTGAGAAGCTTTCATCGCGACGAACCAATAAATCTGGGTAAATCAGGGAAACATCCAAGAGCCAAGGCCAGTGCGGCGTGCATAATGGACACAATTTAAAAATTTGGGGTTGATTATGCTTGACCGTGAAGGCTTTAGGCCGAACGTCGGCATCATTCTGCTCAACCAGAAAAACCAGGTGTTCTGGGGCAAGCGCATCCGCACCCACAGCTGGCAGTTTCCGCAGGGCGGCATCGACCGGGGCGAGAGTCCCGAGCAGGCCATGTTCCGCGAGCTGCATGAAGAGGTGGGGCTCCATCCGGAGCATGTGCGCATCGTGGCCCGCACCCGCGACTGGTTGCGCTATGAAGTGCCAGACCGCTTCATCCGCAGGGATGCACGCGGTTTTTACAAGGGCCAGAAACAGATCTGGTACCTGCTGCAATTGGTCACGCACGACCACCACCTGAACCTGCGCGCCACCGACCACCCGGAATTCGACGCCTGGCGTTGGAACGACTACTGGGTCCCGCTCGATGTGGTGGTGGAGTTCAAGCGCGGCGTGTACGAAATGGCGCTGACCGAGTTGGCGCGCTTTCTGCCGCGCCAGGATCGACATAACCGCTACCTGCGTGGCGGGCCGCGCGGCCCACGCGAAGAACAGGAATCGGCAGCAGCCGCCGCCGAGCGGCAGCCCCCCATGCACATGGAGCTGCCACCGGGCGCCAGCTTTGACCCCAACCCACCGGGTTGACAGCATCTGCAACCTCCGGCTTGAGTTCACACCACACCTGCCCAGACGCCCACAAAAAAGCCCGCAATTGCGGGCTTTTGACTTTCAGCGGCTGAGGATCAGGTTGTCCCGGTGCACCATCTCGGGCTCGGCGGTGTAGCCCAGCAGGTTTTCGTATTCGTGCGAAGGCTTGCGGCACAGCAATCGGGCCTCGGCGCTGGCGTAGTTGGCCAGCCCTCGGGCGATTTCAATGCCCTGCGCATCGCGGATGGCGATCACATCGCCGCGCGAAAAATCGCCATCGACCCCTGTCATGCCGATCGGCAACAGGCTCTTGCCCTCGGTCAGCACCTTGTGGGCTGCGCCTGCATCCACCGTGACCGAACCTCGCAGCTGCAAATGGTCGGCCATCCACTGCTTGCGGGCCTGTTGCTTGGCCGTTTGCGCCACCAGCAGCGTGCCCATGTTGTCGCCTTGGCACAAGCGAAGCAAAGCATCAGGCTCCCGCCCCCAGGCGATCACGGTCGATGCACCCGATCCAGCCGCACGTTTGGCGGCCAGGATTTTGGTGATCATGCCGCCCTTGCCAATGCTCGAGCCTGCGCCGCCCGCCATGGTCTCCAGCACCGGGTCCCCGGCACGGGCCTCGTGCACAAAAGTGGCTGCCGGGTCCTTGCGCGGGTCGGCGGTGTACAGGCCCTTCTGGTCGGTCAGGATGACCAACACATCGGCTTCCACCAGGTTGGCCACCAGGGCGCCCAGGGTGTCGTTGTCACCGAACTTGATTTCGTCGTTGACCACCGTGTCGTTTTCGTTGATCACGGGCAGCACGCGGTGCTGCAGCAAGGTCAGCAAGGTCGAGCGGGCGTTGAGGTAACGCTCCCGGTCGGCCAGGTCGGCGTGCGTGAGCAGGACTTGGGCACTGCCCATGCCGTTTTCGCGCAGTTTGGTTTCGTACATCTGCGCCAGACCCATCTGGCCCACGGCAGCAGCGGCCTGCAGCGCGGGCACTTCGCTGGGGCGGGTGGTCCAGCCCAGGCGCTTCATGCCTTCGGCGATCGCACCGCTGGAGACCATGACCACCTCTTTGCCCTGCCCCACCAGCAAAGCCATCTGGCGACACCACTCACCGATCGCAGCCTCGTCCAGGCCACGGCCTTCGTTGGTCACCAAGCTGGAGCCCACCTTGACCACGATGCGACGGGCATCACGCAAAACGGAAGAGAGGGCAGGAGTGGTCATGCTCGAAATGGTTGCGGCCTCAGTCAAAGGCCAGGATGGTGCGGGCAGGTCAATCGGGCTTCTTGAAGCGCGGATCGTCCAGCTCGGGCTCTTGCGCCTTGAAGCGGGGATCAACGTCGATCGGGCCCTGCTCTTCAATTTGCTGCGCCTTGATGTGCTTGTAGATTTCCTTGATCAAAGGCTCGCAGCCCTCGCGCGTCAGAGCGGAGATCTCGAACACCGGGCCCTTGTAGCGCATGCGTTTGATGAAGTCCTTGACGCGGGCTTCGCGCTCATCGGCAGGCACCATGTCCAGCTTGTTGAGCACCAGCCAGCGCGGCTTGTTGTACAAGCCCGGGTCGTATTTCTTGAGTTCGGCCACGATGGCCTTGGCCTGCTGTACCGGGTCCACGTTGTCATCGAACGGTGCAAAGTCCACCACATGCAGCAGCAAGCGGGTGCGCTGCAAATGGCGCAGGAACAAGTGGCCCAGGCCAGCCCCCTCGGAGGCACCTTCGATGAGTCCAGGCACATCGGCCACCACAAAACTTTGCTCGGGGCCCACGCGGACCACGCCCAAATTGGGGTGCAAAGTGGTGAAAGGGTAGTCGGCGATCTTGGGGCGGGCGTTGGACACGGCCGCAATGAACGTGGACTTGCCCGCGTTGGGCATGCCCAGCAGGCCCACATCGGCCAGCACCTTCAGCTCCAGCTTCAGGCTCTTGCGCTCGCCTTCGTGGCCAGGTGTTTTCTGGCGCGGCGCGCGGTTGATCGCGCTCTTGAAGCGCATGTTGCCAAAACCACCATCGCCGCCTTTGGCGATCATGATGGTCTCGCCCGGCACCAGCAGCTCATACAACACTTCGCCAGTTTCGGCGTCGGTGATGATGGTGCCTACGGGCATCTTGAGGGTGACATCGTCGCCCGCAGCGCCGAACATGTCGGAGCCCATACCGTGTTGGCCACGCTTGGCTTCGTGGCGACGCGAGTAGCGGTAGTCCACCAGGGTGTTCAGGTTGACATCGGCAATGGCAAACACATGGCCGCCGCGCCCACCGTCGCCCCCGTTGGGGCCGCCGAATTCTTTGTACTTCTCATGACGGAACGAGACGCAGCCGTTCCCGCCGTCACCTGCGGCGATGTCAATATAGGCTTCGTCAACGAACTTCATGGGGTATCCAGTTTATCTGAGGGCGATGTCGGAGAGGACTGATGGACTCGCCAGAGGCCAGAAAGCGAAAAGCCCCGACGGGCGGGGCTGATTCGCTGGAACGGAACCTGGCTTAAACGGCCGGGGTCACATTCACAGTGTGCTTGCTCAGCTCGCCTTTGACAGCAAACGACACGTGGCCGTCCACCAGGGCAAACAGAGTGTGGTCCTTGCCGATGCCGACGTTGTTGCCTGCATGGAACTTGGTGCCACGTTGACGAACAATGATCGAGCCAGCGCTGATCAGTTCACCACCGAAAGCCTTGACACCCAGCATCTTTGGCTTGGAATCACGACCGTTGCGCGTAGAGCCGCCGCCTTTTTTCTGTGCCATGACCTATTCTCCTCAGGCAGAGATGGCACCGATTTGCAGTTCGGTGAACTGCTGACGGTGACCCTGACGTTTTTGATAGTGCTTACGACGACGCATCTTGAAGATGCGCACTTTGTCGTGCTTGCCATGCGCCACCACAGTGGCTTTGACAGTCGCGCCGGACACCAGGGGCGTGCCGATCTTCAGGTCTGCGCCGTTGCCGACTGCGAGAACTTGATCGATCACGATTTCCTGGCCAACGTCCGCAGCAATCTGTTCTACTTTAATTTTTTCGCCAGCAGCAACACGATACTGTTTGCCGCCGGTTTTTATGACCGCGTACATAAATGACCTCTTGAATGGAAGTTTCCCAGGGCTCATCCCAAGGAACCTGCGATTGTAGCACGGCATGACCTGAATGGCCAGCGAGGGAGCCACCAAGCTGCTGGGGGCCCTGGGCAGACCTATAATCCGAGCCAATTTAGAGGGTTTTCCCGCCCTCACCCGCACCACAAGTGCTTTCAGCAGGATTTTCAAGTTGTCTGCCCCCGAAAACAGTACCGCCACTGTCCTCGCCCTGGTCGCCCAGGACATGGGCGAAGTCGATCGCGTGATCGCCCAGCGCCTGGATTCGGGTGTGCCCCTCGTCGGCGAAGTGGCCCGCTACATCATCTCGGCAGGAGGCAAACGCCTACGCCCCGTCTTGCTCTTGCTGACCTGCGGCGCCCTGAGCTACACCGGATCGCAGCGTCACAACCTGGCTGCGGTGGTGGAATTCATCCACACCGCCACCTTGCTGCACGACGATGTGGTTGACGAGTCCACCCTGCGCCGTGGCCGCCCGACGGCCAATGAGAGTTTCGGCAACCCTGCCAGCGTGCTGGTGGGCGATTTTTTGTACTCCCGAGCCTTCCAGATGATGGTCGACGCCGACAGCATGCGGGTGATGCAGGTGCTGTCCGACGCCACCAACGTGATCGCCGAAGGCGAAGTGTTGCAGTTGATGAACATGCACGACGCTTCGCTCGACGAAGAAGGCTACCTGCGCGTCATCCGCTCCAAAACCGCCAAACTGTTTGAGGCCAGCGCCCGACTGGGGGCCATTCTGGCTGGCAGCGACGCCGCTGTTGAAGCCGCCTGCGCCGATTACGGGCAGGCATTGGGCACGGCGTTCCAGGTCATCGACGATGTGCTGGACTACGACGGCAACGCGGCCGAAATGGGCAAAAACCTGGGCGACGACCTGCGTGAGGGCAAAGCCACCTTGCCTTTGATTTTGGCCATGCAACGCGGTAACTCGACCCAGAGCCAGACCGTGCGCGAAGCCATTGAAAGCGGCAGCGTGGACAAACTGAGCGAAATCGTGGCGATTGTTCGCGAGACAGGCGCCTTGGACGGCACACGACAAGCCGCCGCCGCAGAAGCCCAGCGCGCCATTGACGCGGCCATGCAATTGCCCGACAACCGGTACCGCACAGCCATGGTGACGCTGGCGTCACAGTTGCTGGAGCGTCGGACTTGAGAACCCCAGCGCCGTTTCATTCAACCACGACTTTGCAGGCATCCCGAATCTTGAGTTCGGCCCGTTTTTCCTCGCAATAACGCATCGCTCGGCGCGCACCCTCTGCGGCCATGCGGATGTGCACCGAGCATTGGAGCGTGGCTTTGTCCGACTCGCCATCACCGTCAAATGCTGCAGCGCAACGGCTCTGATCGCTCATGTCTGGTTTATTGAGGAGCCAGACCCGCTTGAGAAAATCAGGCAACGCTCTCATGTGCACCGTGGGGTAAGGTTCAGTGGCACCTGCGCCCAAGGCCAGCAAACACAAGCTCAAAAGGCAGATTTTCTTGATCATGGGATGACTTTAGAACAATCCCGTTGACAGCAAAAGGCCATCCGGTAGCCAACACCCGAAAACCCTGAGCCAGATCAAAGGATGAGCCGAAACCGAGCATCCTGCCTTGAGAAAAATGGTCGGGGTGAGAGGATTCGAACCTCCGGCCTCTACGTCCCGAACGTGCCTGACTATGGTCTAAGCTGTTGATTTTATTGAAGTTTTACGTTATGTAGTTTAGTTTGTAGTTTATTAAAGGCTGAATGCAAACCAAAGAAAAGACGCTGTCTAAGCTGCAAAAACGTGTCTGTCAGTGTGCCATAAAAGCCTCTACGTTCAGCGTCGATTTTTAGGACGCTGCTACGTCATTGAAGCACAGCAGATGGGCTCTGCTGCCCCCACACAAGCCCTACAGCACGTCGATTGCCGACGCTGTGCTCGCCTCGTTAAAGGGCTCTGCCATCGACAGCTTGTAGGGTGGTTAGATTAAAAGTGGTGGGGGTTAGGTTCTCCACCACCTTCGAAAACTGCAGCAGAAATTTTTTGAGTGCTGCAACCATTTTCACTATGCCTCTCATCCCCACTCACCACTTTTTTGCAGTAGCTATGTTTCTCGCCGAAAAACCCACTTTTTTGGGTGGTTTGAGCGGATTTGATGGCAACGCTTGGGGCTGTGCCGATGCTGTGGGCGCTGTGGGCGCTGTGGGTTGGGCTGAGGGTAAGGGCTGCTGATGTGCTGTGGGTTGGGTAGTCTTTGCCGAAAGCTGTTGAGGGGTGGCTGCACGTGGGGGCTGCTGCTGAACACCCACAGCTGATTTCTGTTGCTGCTGTTGTGGGGGTGCTGCTTTCTTCGGTGGGGGTGGTGGGGGTAAGCGAAGCGAGGGCGCTGCACCCTTAGTCTTTCGTTTGCCACCCTTCAATTTTGCTGCACGTTGCGCCGCTGCTTTGCGTTCTGCTTCATCGCGTGCTTGCTGATTGATAGCAGCCCACACGTTGTCATTGATGAGCTTCCATAGTGCCATCTGCTCTTCTGCACTTGCAATTTCCATCATTCTCATCGCCATCTCCATTTCTTATATTTATCGTCAAAGCCTTTGGGTGGTGATGCATTAACTGACTTTGGTGCTATAGTTGTTGGGGCATTGAGCTGTCTTTAGCCTCTTGTTAATGTCTTCGAAAGAATGAGGAGTTTGATTATGTCTAAGATTTTTCCAAAATGGATTAGTCCTCGCGCATTTTTTCTTGCTGCTTTGATTTCTGTTCTTCCTTCTTTTGGAGCTATAAATTTCAGCGGCTTTTCTGCAGAAGTAATTGTTCAGCTATTGCTGCAAGCATTCTTCGGCGGGTTGTTTTGGGGCTGGATTTTTACGAAATTTCTACCCAAATATTTCGGTAAAAAAGATTGAATTGTATGGAGTTAATGCCTGCCGAACTTAGGGCTGAATGGGCTCCTATTGTTGGTAATTTTATTATCGAGTTTGGAGAATTGGAGTCTGCAATTAGTGAGGTTGTTAGACTGAGTTCAACCCCCAGCCAATTTGAAATTTTATATACTCTTAACTTTGTTAAGAGGTTGGATTTGGCGGAGGCTGCTCTTGTTGAATGGAATAATCATTCCAAAGAGTTAATAAAAGAAGCTTTTAAGAAAATAAGAGATGTAGTGGCGAAAAGAAATATTATTGCTCACAATGGTTTTTCCATTAATATTTATGAGTTAGAGGGAGGTGAGACTCGGTATGAGTTTGGAATGACGCCTTCGTATAAGCAAAGTAGTATTTGGCTTACTAAAGAGCATTTAGAGCGAGATACGGCATTGCTTGTAGAGTTTATTAAATCAATTATTGAGTGGATTCCCAAAGACTGCGTTGCAAATAAGGTTAGGTAGGTTTCAGATTTACGACACTCCTTA
The DNA here is from genome assembly GCF_014837235.1 of Limnohabitans radicicola. Lineage (GTDB taxonomy): Bacteria > Pseudomonadota > Gammaproteobacteria > Burkholderiales > Burkholderiaceae_C > Limnohabitans_A > Limnohabitans_A radicicola. The sequence goes on from NZ_JACYFT010000001.1 coordinate 494,950, forward strand.
AACCATACTGAGCTTCCAACAGCCACTTTGCGCGGTTGATGTCCTCTGCTTGCACTTGTGTTCGAACGAGGACGGTGCTGCCACCGCCCATTCGAACGCGGACGGTAGCAGTAAAGCTCAGCAGCTTCATTTCTTAAAGCCACTACGCAGCTTGTTGCTGACAGCGTCAATCTGTGCATCTAAGCTGCCCTCTTCGACAGCTTGCTTGACGATTTCCAACGTGGGCAGCAGCTCATCGACGGACGACAGCTCAATGGCATTTTTCCCTTTGCTGATTTCGATGACTTTGGCACCGTAGCGGATTGACAGATTGAGCTTGCCGTCCGCTGTTTTCCACCACCACTGTTTCACCTTCTTTGCCGTTTCGATGCTGCGGCGTTCGCCAGTCTCTGCATCTTTTACAGATTTGAATTTGGTAGGTGCATACACACGCCCTTCGGCTTGTGCTCGTGCCAACTGCATCTGCTCGAACAGCTTTGTGCTCAGCTTGTTGCGACGCTGCTGCGTAGGGGTTTGAGCTGTAGCACGCTTAGCTACGACGAATTTGAGGTTTGCGAGTGCAGTCATTCAATGCTCCAAAAAAGTTGTTGTGTATTGAATGTAGTTTCAGAGCTTGGCGATGGACAACCGAAAAAGGCTGCATCGTGTGGCTCTTTTCTCACACCGAAAATTCGTCTCCTTTTATTTGGTTTTGCTAAATAGCTGTATGAAGCCAACAGCAGAACACGTCCGAAATTTCCTCAACGAGCACAGCCAACACATCACGCATTGGGCAGTGGCACACACGCCGTTCCACACCTACAAAGCAACACCGCAGCAGCTCGAAAGGATGAAGCACGAGGCACAGAATCAGTGTCGATTTTTTCGACGCTCGTTCAGCCAATTTCTCTATCAAGCAAAGGCACTCCGCAAACCCGAAATCTACAGCCCACTACTCATCACAACCATCGAAGGCGTAAAAGCATCTCCATTCACACAAGACACCATCCACTTCAATTTCGCAATAGGCAACGTCCCACGCTGCATCAGCACTGACGAGCTACGGCAAGTGTTCGAGCATTGTTGGGTTGATAAGGCAAAGCTCAGCGGCAAGAACTTATGGCTGCAAGCTGCAGACTGCAGCCGCAACACGCATTGGCTCAACTACATCACCAAAGAAGCAGAGATAGGCAACATAGACACGTGGGATTTCCAAAACACGCAAATCCCACACGTCGCACTCGCAGCAGACTGAAGTTAGCTGTGCAGTTCCCACAAGCCCACGCAGATGATGGGTAGTGCTGTCGCTTTGATGTTATTTCTGAGACTTTGCAGAAGATAGATGCATTGACTGATGCTCCCAAATTAAATCAAGCACCGCTTTGTCTGGCTTGCAGATAGATGGCTTGCCTACTGAGGTGAATATGACAGCTCGCAAGTGTTCGCAGTCCTTCCGACTTTGAATTCCTTCATTGAAGAAGCCAGACTTTTGGATGTTTTGTGTCCAATCATATTGTCCTTGTAGTCCGATGAGGAATGTTGCTGATTCACCGTGCTGTAGCTTGTGTGGGAGTTGGGGATTTCTAACAACAGAGTCAGACGTAGAGACGTCTTGTATTGCCCATCGTTTCTTTTTGAAAGGCAAACTCAAGCACCAAGCAACATTCACAATAGTCGCTGGTGTTTCACCTTCATTGACAGCATTGAATGTTAGGTATTCTGGTGCTTTACCTTGCTGTTGATACCAGACTATGACTCTGAGAGAGCAAGAAATCTTTAGCAAAGGAGATGGACGTCGATTGGCAAGGAATAGGCTCACTACAACTGCAGCGAGAGTTCCAACGGCGCTTCCAATTTGGGCGTAATCAACGAGTGTTTGAGGATAGAAGCTTGGCTCAGTCATCATTCGTATGTGTTGTGTGTGGTTATAGACTTTATACATCTACATCCGTAGTGGTGGGTAAAAATCACCATACAGACGAAAAAATACCCTATACCTAAAAAAACTGCAGCACAGAAATTTGAGGACTGCAAACCCAATTCGAGCTGCAAGCACGCAGCATCACGCAGACGCAGCAAAACACGCTACAGCACGCTTTTAGGGGCGCGTGCAGCGTTGGGTAGCGAGTAGGGTGCTAAATAGCTTGTAGGGCTTGTTTTGCTCAGTGGCGCTGCTGCCACACGAAACTACATAAAAGTAGGGTTTTCTGTAGTTCTTGCATAACACGTTGAATTTATTGAGATTTTTGCACGTGCCTTTTTCGGTTGCTCTTTGAAAACAAAGAAAACAAACTGCAGCTCTGTATTTATTTGATTTGGAGCAACAGATGGCAAAAGCAAAAACACTCAGCAGCACAGAGCTTCGTCGTGTGCTCGACTACATCGCAACACGCAAACACGCAGCACGCAATAGGGCGACGCTGCTACTCACACATTGGGGCGGAATGCGAGTAGGGGAAGTGGCAGCACTACGCTACTGCGACGTGCTCAACAGCGACGGCACAGTGAAGGACGAAATCAACTTGAGCGCCGAACAGACGAAGGGCAAGCACAGCAGAACGGTGTTTATCAGCGGCAAGCTACGCAAAGAGGTTGCCGCTTACATTGCTGCTCATCCGATGAAGGACGGAGAGCACGCTCTTTTCTACACGCAGAAGAATCCCAAACGAGGATTCACAGCCAACACGCTCACACAATACTTTCTGCACCTCTACCGCAATGTGGGTATCGACGGCGCAAGTAGCCACAGCGGACGCCGCACGTTTGCCACTGTGCTCAGTTCGAAGGGCGTGGGCATACGTGTGCTGATGCGTGCAATGGGACATCGCAACATCAGCACCACTATCGGCTACGTGGATGCATCGGACGATATGCTGCGGAAGGCTGTTGATTTGGTGTGAGCGTCCCAAAAATCGACGCTCACAACTCACTGTTGGGGAACTGCCCTTTCGCTGTATTGGCAATGATGGCACGTGCTTGCTTGACGTATCGACTCACAGTCATTGTCATAGTGGCGTGCTTTTTACGAGTGTCATAGGCGTTGTCCCACTTGTGCGGCATTGCATTGGGCACGAGTTTGAGACTTTCGCCGATTGCCCATAAAGGCTTGCGCTGCTCTTTGGGTTGGGCATCGTTGGCAGCAACAGCGTCATAGACATCGAGCATCACCTTTAGGCTGTGCTGCGTGAAGTTGCGATGCAGAGGGTAGCGTGCTGTGCTTGAAGCTGTCTGCAGCGACTTTCGCCCACGTTTGCCCTTGTGCTCCGTCTGCAACAAGTCAGCGAACTTCTTCTGCAGATGCCGACGCCCCAAATCCATATTGACAGCGACGAACAAGACGTTGCAGCCCCAACGCTTGTTCATCTCCGCTGCAGCGTCGATTTTTTGGACGCTTAGCTCCAATGGCTCTTCGGCGAACAAATAGTCGCCCTTGTTGTTAGGTGCTCCCCACCAGCTGCGGAAGTCATCACTACGCACGTCGCCGAAGTCCGCATACAGCTCAGCAAGCTCGCCAACACCCCCACGCTCACAGCAAGCAAGGTAGTCAGCGTTCCTTCGCAGATATGCCCACCACCAATAGTAGGGGCTGCGCTGCTGCAGATGTATGGGCGATGGCTTGTGCTTCGTCCCAATCAGCGGATGGATGGCTAAGAACTTTTTGCGCATCGCAAGATGTTATCAGCTAATTCGCTGCGAATACGTTGCTGCCTAAAAAATAGGCAAAGAGGCGCATACTAACACTTGTGCTGAGGGACATAACCAAACAAGTCAAGCAGCACGTTTTATCAACTCTCTTTATTTCAAAAGGAAATCAAAATGGCTAAATTTTCTAAAGCTCAGTCTGCTGCAATGGCAATCGCAACCAACGCAAATGTCAAAGCAGTAATCGAAGAGGCAAACAAGCTGTCAGTGCAGCGTGAAAAGTTCGAAAACGAAGAACTCGCACGCAGCAATAAGGCTCTGTATGCAATTCTCGAAAAGGTATATGGGTTGTTTAATAAAGCAGTCAAAGATGGCTGTATTAAAGAAACGGCGAAGGAAATGCGTTCGATGCTGAAAGAGCGTGGCGTTAAAGTGCAGAGCAATACGCCAGCCCTTACTTGTTTCGTTCGCTTTGTTTTTAACAGCGACAGAAAGCGTGCATACAACTACGCAAGCACGCTGATGGCAGCAGTAGATGCAGACATCAAGCCCGAAAACCTTGCTGCTTTTATTGAAGGCAGCAATGGAGTGGAGGAGTGCAAAAAGGCATACAAGATGAAAGACGAGACAAAGCAGCGAGTTGAGGCTGTAGCTGCAGCAAGCGTCGATGTAATGGACATTCTTAAAACGATGCCCTCTGCAGCCAACATCACTCTGCCAAATGCAAGCGTCGATTTGAGCGACGGTGTGGATTTCGCATTCATCGTTGCTCGTAGTGTCGGCAACGGCAAATTCGAACTTCTGCGTGCTGTGCCTAAATCGACGAAGGCTATGCAAACTGCTGCTGTTAAAGAGCTTGCTAAAAACCTAATCGAAGTCGCAGCCAAAGCACAGACTGAAACTAAGGAGCAGAAAGTAAAAGCGACTACTGAAAAGGCAGTCAAGTCAATTTCTGCTAAGTCTGCTGCAAAGATGACACTGAAAGAGTTGGAAGCAGCGTGAGCAATATGTGGGGTGCTGCAATGCACTCCACCTTTAATTAAATTATTTGGAGGTTATTATGGGCAAGATTGTTGATACTGAAAGCAAATATCGTCCTCGTTCGCTTGACGAGTTTGTTTTCCCTAACAAGCACGTTGAGGAAGTTGCAAAGGCGTATGGTAGTGGTGAAATAACTCGTCCGCTGATTTTGAGTGGAACGAATGGCACTGGTAAAAGTCTCTTGTCAGAGCTAATACCGCAGCAGATTGAGGGATTTGAACCGCAAATCAATCGAGTGCGTTCGTGTGATTTGAATAGCAGCAAAGAAATCTACAGTCAATTTACACGCAACAAGCAATTCGACAAGCTATTCACTCCCTACAACCAACGCTTTAGCTACAACATCATTGAAGAAGTGAATTTCGATACCAAAGCAAGGGACGCTTTTCGAGTAGTGCTCGATGAGTATAGGGGGGTAGATATGACGATTATGACTACGAACGAGATAGGGAAAATTGACATTGGTGTTCGTAGTCGATGTGAGACGCTGCATGTGCCACCGTGCGAACCACAAGTGTTTTTCCCTCGTGCCAAAGCCATTATCGAAGCTGAGGGCTACAGCATAGACGACGACGCCCTAATAGCTGCGTTGGATGCTGTATATGACGCCAAGCCAGATAATCGGCGCTACTATCAGACAATCGACGAGATACTGCGTAAAGCGTAGTCTATAACGTCAATTTAATCGACACTAAAAGCCCGCCTTGTGCGGGTTTTTTACCATTATGTTGGTATTTCCTTGATTTACAAAAAGATGCTCCACCAATTCAGCAAATTCCTCATCATTCAGATAAGACGGAAGAAATTTATACTCCTGCAAATCTTTATTCATAGGCGTTATGTCGATAAGTTCGCCGCTGACCATTCTAACTATAGAGTGTGATACAAATATTACGAAAGGGCTTGCTACGGCATCAACGCAAATCCATCCTCTTATCGGATTTGCATTTTTATTTATATTGCAATACTCATCTACATTGTCGTGACAGTGGTTTTTAGTAGCCGAAAAACTTTCATCATCAACGCACCGCTTAACTATCAATTGAGCCTCTGATATTTTTGATATCAAAAATTTCCCGTAATCCTCAATCTGTCTTTGCGTGCAGCAACCTTTTGCAAGCCCTTCATACCTCAGCATCACTGCCACTTTTGATAGCTATCCGTTATAGTTGGATGCTTTGAAGACAGACTCTTTTTTAACTCTGCAACAAGCTCGTCGCTTGCGTATATCTCATTCATATTCATCTGCTTTTGGAAAAAAGTGACATTATGTTTGGCGTCTGACACGTTTGTCGAGGCTATTACCGCCCAAGCATGCGCATATATTTTATTCGCGGCCACACCCTCTCCCTTCCAATACAGCGACGAGAGTGAGTGTTGAGCCTTTGCACTACCCAAATATGCAGCCTCTCGCATCAGCTTAAAGGCATCCTCCAGCTTTCGCTCTTTTCCGTATGTTCCGTTATAGCTAATATTCGCGAGTTCATAGATTGAATTGGCGTCGCCTTTGTTAGCCTTTGCCTCCAACTCCCTATACGCCAATGCATTATGTCCCAGCATTTTATCGTTTACCGCTTTGGACTTAAGCGCCGTAAATCTCTCTTCTATATATTTCGCCTCTGCTCGTTTGATATCACCCTCTGATTGAGCCAAAGATTTCGCCCAAACACCTTTATCTTTTCTATTTGACTCGATTTCCTCTAATGCAGTAGCATAAAGCAAATTAATCTCTTCATTGGATAGATCATGTACTTTGACGTCGGGCTTACTCGAATCATTTAATGCATCACCTACCTTCGATTCGAATTTGTCGCGCTCCTCGCCAGTAGAGATTGCCGAATACGCATCTTCCATAAGTGGGATTTTATTGGGCTGCAATTTATTAAAGCCAGCATTCCCGTTAGATAAATCCCTCAATCCCGCTTGACTTGACTCTTCAGTTTTTGCCTTACCGAGCATAACGATAATTCCCCATAGCACCGCTGGAAATACTATCAAATTTGCTATTATGAACTGCACTATTTTTTCATATCTTATTTTCAACCCAGCCAGCGGAAAACTAATCAATTCATTAAAAATTCCCGTCAAGCCAATGCCAATGGAAATCATTAAGATGAGGATAAGGGCAGATTGAACTTTTGATTTGTATTTCTGCCTCAACCTCTTCGCAAAATAAAAAGCCGCTCCGAAGCCCAATATGGAGGCTATTAATACGGGTATGAATGCACTCATCAAACTCACCTCCTCAATATTTTTGCCCACATGCGTAGAATCTTTTCCCACTACTGCAGATGCAGACATGCCCTTTGACATAGCTTCGTTATAGGCGACGAATCCGCAGGCATACCCCCCACTGGGAAGTGGTATCGGAGCGTAATATGATTCCACTCCGCACTTCCATGAATCCTTGACAAAGAATATTTCTGGATATTTTTTAATTGCTTTATTCAAGGCTTCGGCTTCAGTTACATTGTCATTAACTTTTGCCGAATCACCATTTGGTAGTGGTAAGTATTTCGCCATTTACAGCCTTTACTTTCTTTGTCTTTTGCTCTGCAACATCTCAATATTCATCTCACCTTCTAAGTGGGACGCATAGAAACGCTCAATCATTTCCGTTGATGTGCGTGCGTTGCGTGCGAGTGTGAGCAAGTCCAAACCCTCGCCATAAAGCAAACGGTACATTATGCAAGTGTGTCGTAGGCTGTAAAGGCTGCGCTCTTCCCCACGTGCCCCTTCTGCAAGCCCACAGTGAGCAAGCAAGACGCTGAACTGACGCTGTAGTTGTGTCAGTGCTGCACCCCTACGCTTTTCAATCTGTTCCTTTGTGTCCGCTGCAGACGTGCGCCCATACGAGGGCAGAAACACGTAGTCCTCTGCTGTCGCTCTATTCTTCCGCTTGTCGTCGCTCCAATGCAGCGCCTTCTGCCGACGGTAGTAATGCACAGCAGCAGCCATCGACACAATAGGCTTGTCGTGCTTCTTGCTTGTGGGCAGCGACATACGCAGATAGGTATGCACGCCCTCAATTACCTCAATGTGCTTGTGCTGCATCCACTTGATGTCCGTTGGGCGTATGAAGCTGTTCGTCATAAAGACGATGAGGTTCCGCAAGTCCTCTGTCATCTCCACACGCCGCAGCAGTTGGCTCGCTGCAATCTTCTGCTGTAGTGCCTTCTGTGCCGCAGCACGTGGCTTGTAGGTGGAGGGCTGTCGTTGGGCTGTGAAGATTTCCTCTTTGCCGTTGGCATCGACGAACTTGCGTATCTCCCACGTTTGCCCACTGAGCTTGCGTGCTGCACTCCACAGCTTGCGGTATTCCTTTGTGTTGAACCAACCGCGCGGTGCATCCACCTTTTTGACTTTGGGGAACTGCGGCACAGCTTCGATGTAGCCCCTGCGCTGTGCATAGCCCAACGTCTTGCGGACAAGCCCCAAATAGTTGCTGATGGTGGGTGCTGTGAGCTTGTCGGCACTGAGCTTGTTGATGAACTTCTCAATGACGAAGTAGTCGATGCTCTTCAAGTCGTAGCTGCGGAAGTAGGGCAGCACTTCCTTCTGCAGCCGATACCTATCGTTCTGCTGCATCATTGCCGACATCTCACCGCGCTGCACCTTTGCGTCTTGCTGTTCGAGCAAAGCCGCAGCGCACATCTCAAAGTCTGCACGACTGTTGAGCACCAGCCCTTGTCGCTGCTTGTAATTGACTTCGTCGTAGAAGTCTTTGGCGAACTCGATTGCACGCCGCTTGTCTGTTTCCTTTGTGCTGCGACGAAGGATTTTTCCGTCAGCGTAGTAGCGCACCCACCAAAAGGGCGACGCTGCAAGCTGATAGACAACGAGCTTCTTTGGATAGTTGGGAACGTGCGTGAGGTTGAGGGCAGAAGTGCGATGCTTCGTCGCACCACCGTCGATTTGCACGACGCTGAGAACTGCCTTCTTTGCTGCTGCACGTGCCATCTATGCAGCCCCCAAAGAAAAAAACACGCTGCAGATACGCTCCGCAACGTGTTTTTTGCAAACCAAAGAACTTATTTTTACGAAATCAAGCATTTGTAGTTTAGCTTAAACTAAACTACAAAACAGAGCAATCGAGTTGCTAAGTTGTTGATTTCATTGAAGAAATTGGTCGGGGTGAGAGGATTCGAACCTCCGGCCTCTACGTCCCGAACGTAGCGCTCTACCAGGCTAAGCTACACCCCGATTGGGCCCGGATTATAGCCACGCACCTGTTGCGCGCTGTCACGAAAAAATGAACGCCAGCATGGCCGCATCGTCCATGAGATGCTGCGTGGCATAGCTGGCAAGCCGGTAAAGGGCCGCAGTGATGGCCTCTGTGAATGGATCTCTGTCACTCATGTCTCAATGGCCATGCCGTGGTACGGATTCGTTACCTTGATGAAATCATTAGATTTTACAAATTTCGCAGTGATATCGAATTAAAATACAACCTTCACTGATTGCTCAAACCATGACGACCATACTGCTTGTTGAAGACGAAGTTCTGCTGCGCGAGGGTGTCCAGGAAATGCTGGAGGTTCATGGTTACAAAGTCATTGGCGCGGGCGATGGCCAGGAAGCACTGGAGTGGCTGGACCAGGTGGCCGTCAACCTCATCATCACCGACCTGGTGATGCCCGGCATGAACGGTGTTGACTTCGTCAAACTGGTGCGCGAAAAGTTTCCGCGTTTGCCCATCATCGTGGCTTCCGGCAGCCCGGGTTCGGTGGTGCGCAGGCTGGGCATCGACAGCATCCATGTGCCTGGGGCCACCGCCAGCATTGGCAAACCCTTCAAAACCGCCGAGCTGATTGCCATGGTTCAACAGGCCATGGCCGACGCCGCGACCTGATTCGCGCCTGTACCTCCCGCGCTGGCCTGGGCTGCTCCGTACCGGTCAGCAGCCCGCCAGCAGGCGCCACGTCAAACTCTGAATTTATCGACTTCGTTGCGTGTGGCTTCCGCCAACTGCGACAACTCCATGACCGTGGCCGTGATTTCTTCGGATGCCGAAGCATTGTTGTCCGCGATCTTGTCAAGGCTGCTGATGTTGGCGTTGATTTCCTCCACGGCAGCGCTTTGCTGCTCCATGGCCGCTGAAATGCGTTGCAGCATGTCATCGCTGGCATGTGTGCTCACCTCGATGCGGGCCATGTCGTCGGCGACTTGACGCACAGTCTCCACGGCACGCGCAGCTTCCGCAGCCGCCTGGTGCACAAGGTGTGTGATTTGCTGGGTGCTTTCAGCACTGCTGCTGGCCAACTTGCCCACCTCTTCTGCCACCACAGAGAAGCCTTTGCCATGCTCTCCTGCCCGGGCGGCTTCGATGGCCGCATTCAGCGACAGCAAATTGGTCTTATTGGCGATTCCTTCGATCACTTCGGTGATTTTGTTGATTTTTTCAGAGTTGAGGGCGATGTTGTTCACCACATCGACCATGGTGGCCATCTTGACTTGACCGCTCCTCACCAGCTCCATGGCGGCGCGCGATTTGTTGCTCGCTTCTGCGGTGTTGCGGGAAACGTCCACCACCGCGGAAGCGGTCTGGTTGACCGCGCTCGAAACCTGACGCATGGCGTGCTTTTGCCCTTGTGCACCGTCCGAAATTTGTCCAATGGCGGTGGTGAATTCGTTGGCAGCTGCCGCCACTTGGCGGGTATTGAGGTGGATGGCTTTCATGGTGCCACCGAGTGTCACCAGCGATTTGTTGAGGTTGTCGCGCAGCAAGGCCAAGTCACCGCGGCCTGATGTTTGAACCCGCAAGGTCAGATCGCCTTGCGCAACCCCGTTCATCACCACACCAACTTCACCCAGCATGCTTTGCAGCGATTGCATGGCCTGCGTGGCCAGGTCGATCGCTTGCTTGAATTCGCCCTTGACCGAGGCATCGGAGCGGACATCAAATTGACCGTTGTAGAGGGCTTGCATGACGCTGTTGAGGCTGGCCATCGTGGCATGAATGCTGTCCACGCTCAAGTTCACCGCATCTTTCATCGTCCCCAGGTCACCCCGCAAAGGCGCATTGACTTTTTGCGAAAAATCACCATCCGACAAGGCCTGAACCACTTCATTGACCTGGTTCACGGAGGACTGCATGGCGATCATCAACTGGTTGAATGCCTTGGCTGTTTGCCCAATTTCGTCCTGGGCCAATACCGGCACCCGCAAACCCAGATCGCCACTGGACTCGATCTTTTCAATCGAAGACTGCAGTGCTTTGACCGGCCCGAGGATTTGCCGCTTGAGCAACTGAGACAACACAATCATCAGCAGCAACGAAATTGCAAAAATCAGCAAAATTTCCTGGATCGCAAGATCAATGCTGTCGGTGACCTCGTTGGCCAACGCGGCAAACTCCTTGTTCCAGGCATCCACCATGGCTTGAATGGTGCTGTCGATGCGGTTGATCTGCCCTCGCACTTCCTTATTGAGCAGCAATTTGGCTGCGGGCTGGTAGTCACCTTGGTCCATCAGCTGCAACAACTCGGTCGTGGATTTCAAAAACGCATCGACATCTTTTTGCAATTCGGTAAATTGCTTTTTTTCCTCTTCGGTGAGAACAAGCGTCCCCACCTTGGCCAGCAAAGCCACCAACTCTTTGGCCCCCTCATCGGCCACTTTGTGCATCCGGGCTTTTTCTTCGTCGACGGTGGTGTAGGGCACGCGGCTGATGCGACGCAGCAGGTTAAAGAAGGTGGATTTGCTGTCCAGAACAGCTTCAACTTTGACCAAGGCTTGCGTCTGCATCTGGTGGTTGGCGCTTTCGATCGTTTTCAGGTGGTGGTAGGCCAAACCGACCATCAGCAGCATGGCCATCACCATGCAAATCAAAAACGCATTCAATTTGGCCGCAAAACGCTGGGGCATCAGAAGGGATATCAGTGACATGGCTTTGAGGTCAATATTTTTCGCAATATTCGAATAATATTTGATATTTTCATAAATATAATTGTTTTAATGAACAATCAAAACCCGGCACGAGGTTTCGACCCTGGTGTTTGGACTGGCGAAACCCAGTGCAAAACCCTTTTGGGTCGGGTCATGATGGCCTTCACAGCCCACGGGGGTTGACCTGCCCCACTCAACACCAGGAGACACGCATGACCACCCCTATCACTGACCGACCCACACGCATTCAGCCAGAGCGGCCGGTCCAGCAGACCAAGCCTGCACAAAACAGCCGCCCCGAGACGGTCGACCAGAAAAATCAGGCATCGCGGGCTGCGCAAGAAGCCAGGGCCGAAGCCGCGCACCAAGCGGAAAAAGGTCGCCATGTGGACCGTTACGCCTGAACGCTGTACTCCGCCCGGACTGTGAGGCGGCCGGGTCTGGACAAGGCCGCGCATCCGTCGGATCATTCGAATACAAAAACATTCATGATCCACAGGGGGATGCATGCGGGAAAGCCTCAGCAGCGCGCCGCGTATGGGCGCCATGGAAGACGCACCGGTCGTGGTCTATGTCCAGAACCTCCTGGAACGGGCCGTGGCACTGAGAGCGTCTGACCTGCATTTCGAACCCTACGAACACCACTACCGCGTTCGCATGCGCATTGACGGAGAATTGCGCGAAATCGATCAACCCCCGATGGCTTTCAAGGACCGACTGGCCTCGCGCATCAAGGTCATGTCGCGCCTGGACATCGCCGAAAAACGCTTGCCGCAAGACGGGCGCATGAAGCTGCAACTGGCCAGCGGACGCGAGCTGGACTTGCGGGTGAGCACGTTGCCCACGCTGTTTGGCGAGAAACTGGTGGTGCGCGTGCTGGATGCGCAACAGGCACAGCTGGACCTGACCTCACTGGGTTACGAGCCGCAGGATTTGCAGCGGCTCAAGGAAGCGATCCAGCGGCCACACGGCATGGTCCTGGTCACGGGCCCGACAGGATCGGGCAAGACGCAATCGCTCTACGCCTGCCTGAACCTGCTCAATACCCCTGAAGTCAACATCGCCACGGTGGAGGACCCTTGCGAAATCCAGATGCCGGGCATCAACCAGGTCAATGTGCAGGACAAACCCGGACTGACCTTTGCTGTGGCGCTGCGCGCCTTCTTGCGGCAAGACCCGGACATTTTGATGGTGGGCGAAATCCGCGACCTGGAGACAGCACAAATCGCCATCCAGGCCTCGCAGACCGGCCACCTGGTGCTGTCCACCCTGCACACCAACGATGCCACAGGCACCTTGGTGCGGCTGCGCAACATGGGGGTGGCACCCTACAACATCGCGGCCAGCGTCTCCCTGGTCACAGCGCAGCGGCTGGTGCGCCGCCTGTGTGAGCGCTGCCGCCAGCCGCAAACCCTGAGCCGCGACGCGTTGCGGCTGGCCGGGTGGGATACCCCCGAAACAGGCCAGGAGGCCATGACCGTCTATGCCCCTGTGGGCTGCAGCGATTGCCACAAGGGTTTCAAAGGCCGGACCGGGATTTTCCAAGTCATGCCGGTGAGCGCGTCCATGCAAGAACTGGTGCTGCAGGAAGTGGGCCACCAGGCACTGGCCCAGCAAGCCCGGCGCGAAGGCATCGCCAGCCTACGCCAGGCGGGTCTGCACAAAGTGCTCGCAGGCATCACCTCTCTGGACGAGGTGCTGGCCGCCACGCGAGAACCCGCATGAGCCGCCCGTCTCAGCCCGAGCGCGCCATGCCCACATTCCTCTGGCATGGCCATGGCCCGCAAGGCACACCCGCCACAGGGCAGATCCAGGCAGAAAACGCCGAACTGGCACGCGCCCTGCTGCGCAGGCAAGGGGTGCGGATCACGCGGTTGCAGCGCCTGTGGTGGGCCCCCTCCAATGCCATCCGCGCCCGTGAACTGCCCCCCATGACGCGCCAGCTGGCAGCGCTGCTGCGTGCAGGCGTGCCCCTGGTGCCCGCTTTGCAAATGGTCTCGCGCAGTGCCAGCACCCGCGCCTTGAAAGAATTGATGGGCACCGTGCGCTCGAATGTGGAATCGGGCATGGCGCTGCACGCCGCACTGGCCTTGCACCCAGAACACTTCAGTGGGTTGTACATCAGCATGGTCAGCGCGGGCGAGGCTGCAGGCATTCTGGACACCATGATGGAGCGGCTGGCGGCCACGCTCGAGAAAAACGACGCCCTGCGTTCACGGGTGCGCTCAGCCCTCATGTACCCGTGTGCCGTCATCGTGGTGGCGCTGGCCGTACTGGTCTTGATCATGCTGTACGTGGTGCCCGTGTTTGAAGATGTGTTCAAGGCTTTTGGCTCGGACCTGCCTTGGCCCACGCAATGGGTGTTGAACCTGAGCCAACTCATTGGCCAATCGGGCTGGGCCGTGCTACCCGCCCTCTTGCTGTTGCCCTGGCTTTGGCAACATTGGCAACGCAACCCAGCGTGGCAGCGCAGGGCTGACCGCTGGCTGCTGGGCCTGCCCCTGGTGGGCGGCTTGCTGCGCAGCGCTGTGGTGGCCCGATGGACACAAACCCTGTCGGCATTGCTGGCCGCGGGCGTGCCTTTGGCCGAAGCTCTGGGGTCCGCAGGGCAAGCCTGCAACCACGCGGTCTATGTACGCCTGACCGAACATTTGCAGCGCCGCGTCTCGCAAGGCGGCAGCCTGAGCGAAGCCATGGCACACACGGGGCGGTTTCCAGACATGATCGTGCAACTGTGCGCCACAGGTGAAGAAACCAGCGCACTCGAGAGCCTGCTGGCCCGAGCGGGTGTGCTGATGGAAAATGAACTGGATGACCGGATCAACGGCCTGTCGAGTTTGCTGGAGCCTTTGATCATTGTGGTCCTGGGCGGGCTGATCGGGGGTATCCTTGTGGCCATGTATTTGCCCATCTTCCGCCTGGGCCAGGTCTTTTGAGACATGGTGCCCGATGCCTTCGCTTTTGCACCCTGGGTACTGGCCGCGCTGCTGGGCCTGGTGGTGGGCAGCTTTCTGAATGTGGCGATCCACCGCCTGCCCCTGATGCTGGAGCGGGAGTGGCAAGCAGCGCATGACGCACCGGAAACGCCAAGCCCCCATTTCAACCTCGCGGTCCCCGCCTCGCACTGCCCGCACTGCACCCATCCGCTGCACATGCATGACAACATCCCTGTGCTGAGCTACCTCGTGCTGCGCGGAAAATGCCGCCATTGTCAGGCTGCCATCCATTGGCAATACCCTGCGGTTGAGCTGCTCACCGCCGCGCTGTTTGTCTGGAGCCTTGGCCGCTATGGGCTGACGGGCCAGGCACTGGCGTGGGCGGGCTTTGCGGCGGCCTTGTTGGCCCTGGCGGTCATCGATGCCCGCACCACCTTGCTGCCCGATGTCCTCACCCAGCCCTTGACCTGGGCGGGACTGCTGGCCGCGCTCATGGGCTACAGCAGCGTGCCTCTGCCCGATGCCTTGTGGGGGGCCGTGGGCGGCTACCTGTTTCTGTGGTCCGTGTACTGGCTGTTTCGCTTGGTGACGGGCCAAGAAGGCATGGGCCAGGGTGACTTCAAACTGCTCGCCGCCCTGGGGGCCTGGTTTGGCTGGCAGGCCCTCATCGCCCTGGTCATGGTGGCTTCGCTGTCCGGCCTGGTGGTCGGACTCTGGCTCAAGTGGCGTCAGCGTCTGCCTGCGGGCGGCTATATTCCGTTTGGGCCGTTCCTGGCCCTGGCCGGGGTGGTCCAGATGGTCTGGGGCAGCTCCACTTGGTTGACCTTGTAAGCATGCACACATGAACCCATCCCCTCCTTGGCGCATTGGCCTCACGGGCGGCATCGGCAGCGGCAAAAGCACCGTGGCTGGCATGCTGGCCAGGCTGGGCGCAGCGGTGATCGACGCCGACGCCATCTCGCGCAGCGTCACGGCCTCAGGCGGGCGGGCCATTCCCGCCATTGCCGAGCGGTTTGGTCCAGGCATGATCGGCGCAGACGGCGCCATGGACCGGCAAGCCATGCGCGAGCGGGTGTTCAGCGACCCGGCGGCGCGCCAGCAGCTTGAAGCCATCATCCATCCGTTGGTGGGCACCATCACCCGCGAACAGACCGAAGCGGCCATCGCCCAAGGCGCGCGCTGTCTGGTGTTTGACGTGCCTTTGCTGGTCGAATCCGGCAAGCGCTGGCGCAGCCAGGTCGACCGGGTCTGGGTGGTCGATTGCGAACCCGCCACCCAACGCGAGCGGGTCATGGCCCGCAGTGGCCTCTCGGCCGATGAAGTCGATCGCATCATCGCCCAGCAAGCCACACGTGTTCAGCGCCTGGCCTGCGCCGATCTGGTGGTTTTCAACCAAGGGCTGAACCTGCCACAACTGGAGCACCAAGTCACCGAAATGGCCCATCACTTCGGGCTATGATCCAGACAGATTGAAAGACGCTGCGTGATCCTGTACGAATACCCCTTCAACGAGCGCATCCGCACCTACCTGCGGCTGCAACAGCTGTTTGACCGGCTCGGTCAGTTGATGCCGCGCCCGGACGCGATGGACCACCATTTTGCGCTGACCACGCTCTTTGAGGTGATGGAAGTGGCCTCGCGCTCCGAACTCAAATCGGATGTCTTGAAGGACCTGGAACGCCAGAAACAGGTTTACAACAGCTACCGAGGCAATCCGGCGATTTCTGAAAAAGCGCTCGACGGCGTGATCGCCCAGCTGGACACGCATTTCGAAGCGCTCAACGCCATCAACGGCAAGCTCGGCCAGTCCCTGACCGAAAACGATTTCCTGATGAGCATCCGTAGCCGCGCCGTGATCCCCGGCGGCACCTGCGAGTTCGACCTCCCGGCTTACCATGCCTGGCAACACCGCGACAGTGCGAGCCGCCTGGACGACCTGACGCGCTGGACGGCACCATTCGCTTCGCTGTCGCAAGCTGTGGGCCTCTTGATCCAGATGCTGCGCGAATCGGGCAGCAAGCAAAAGGTCATGGCCGTGCAAGGCCAGCTGCAGCAAAACCTGCCGCAAGGCCGCAGCTTCCAGCTGCTGCGTTTGCGCATTGACCCGAGCCTGGGCATCACCCCCGAAATCAGCTGCAACCGGTTGGTGGTGGTGATCCGCATGATGCAGCAATTGCCCGACGGCAAGCTGCAGGCGTGCACCGAAGACGTGCCGTTTGAAATGTCCTTGTGCGCATGAGCGGATCGAGCCAGCCCGAATTCGCCGAGCGCCGGGTGCGCTGCCCCGGTTGCGAAGGCCTGAGCCTGTACAGCCCACGCAACCCCTACCGCCCGTTTTGCTCGGCCCGCTGCAAAGGCATCGATCTGGGCGCTTGGGCCGAAGAGAGTTTTCGCCTACCGGAAGACACCCCGCCTGACGAGCCGTTTGGCGACCCCAGGCTGCAGTAACTCACGCGTGAGTGGGGCCTGAAAAACTGCGCTCTTCGGCCAGCCAGGCCAGCACAGGCACTGTGCCGGGCAAGACAGGGGTTTCTGTCACAGGCAGCACCTGCCACGCGAACGATTGCCCCTCGCGCATCTGCAAGTCCCCCTGCCAATCCCGCACCTTGCAAAAGTGCAAGCGCACCAAGGCATGGGGATAGTCCACCATCTGGGTTTTCCAAAGTTCTGCAGCACCGATCGTGATGCCCAACTCTTCCTGCAGTTCGCGGCGCAAGGCCTGCTCCACCGTTTCACCGACTTCGAGCTTGCCGCCCGGGAACTCCCAGTAGCCTTCGTACACCTTGCCCACCGGGCGCGATGTCAGCAAGAAGGCCCCCTCGGGCTGCAGCAGGATGCCGACAGCGACATCCACCACCTTGCGATCAGCACCACCCTCGCGGGCCCGCTCGCCATCGGCCACCAATGTGCCCATGACACTCAGGCCTCACGGCCCATGTAATCACGGGCGAACTGGTAAGCCACACGGCCACTGCGCGAGCCGCGCTCCAGTGCCCACAGCAAGGCGGCAGGCCGTGCCTCTTCGATCTGCGCAGCCGTGGCCCCCAATGCGCCCAGCCACTGATTGGCAATGGTCAGGTATTCGTCCTGCGAGAAAGGGTAGAAGCTGATCCACAGGCCAAAGCGCTCGGACAGCGAAATCTTCTCTTCCACCCCTTCGCCCGGGTGCACCTCGCCATCGGGCGTGTGCTTGTAGGTGAGGTTCTCGCTCATGTACTCGGGCAGCAGGTGGCGGCGGTTGCTGGTAGCGCACACCAGCACGTTGGGCGTCGAGGCGGCGACCGAGCCGTCCAGGATAGACTTGAGCGCCTTGTAGCCGGGCTCGCCGTCCTCAAAGCTCAGGTCATCGCAATAGACCAGAAACTTTTCAGGACGCCCCGACACCACCTCGACGATGTCGGGCAAATCGGTCAGGTCTTCCTTGTCCACCTCGATGAGGCGCAGGCCCTGCGGGGCATAGGTGTTCAGGCAAGCCTTGATGAGCGAGGACTTGCCCGTGCCGCGCGCGCCCGTGAGCAGCACGTTGTTGGCCGGGCGGCCATGCACGAACTGCTCGGTGTTGCGTTGCAGCTTTTCTTTCTGGTCGTCGATTTCCTTGAGGTCGCCGAGCGTCATGGCGGCCACATGGCGCACCGGCTCGAGCACACCATGGCCCGACGAGCGTTTGCGGTAGCGCCAGGCGATGGCCTGCGTCCATTCTGGCGCCGACAAAGGTTGGGGCAAAACCGAATCAATGCGGTCGACCAGCTGGCTGACCTTGTCCAGCAGTTGTTCGAGGGTGGTGCTCATGAGCGGTAGTCGGCGTTGATGGACACGTAATCGTGGCTCAGATCACAGGTCCAGACGGTGTCACTGGCGGTGCCACGGCCCAGGCCCACGCGCACGGTGATCTCGGCCTGCTTCATGACGCGTTGGCCGTCCTCTTCCTGGTAAGCCGGGTGGCGGCCGCCCAGGGTGGCCACATGCACATCGTCCAGGTGCAGCTCGATCAGGCTCTGGTCCAAGTCTTCAATGCCTGCGTAACCCACAGCCGCCAGGATGCGGCCCAAATTGGGGTCACTGGCATACATGGCGGTTTTGACCAGGGGCGAGTGGGCAATGGCATAAGCCACCAGACGGCATTCCACCTGGGTCTTGCCGCCTTCGACCTGCACGGTGATGAACTTGGTCGCGCCTTCGCCGTCGCGCACGATGGCATGTGCCAACTGGCGTGCCACCTGCAACATGGCGGCCTTGAGGGCCTGGCCTTCGGCAGAGTCCCAGGAAGTGATGGGCGCGTGGCCCGCCTGGTGCGTGGCGATGACCACAAAGGAATCGTTCGTCGACGTGTCGCCATCGATGGTGATGCGGTTGAACGAACCATCGGCCAGCTCGCGCGCCAGCGCGGGCAGCAGCTCAGGCGCAATGGCCGCGTCGGTGGCCAAAAAGCCCAGCATGGTGGCCATGTTGGGGCGGATCATGCCCGCGCCCTTGCTGATGCCGGTGATGCTCACCGTTTTGCCACCGATCTGCAGCTGCACGCTGGCCGCCTTGGGCACGGTGTCGGTGGTCATGATGCCTTCGGCGGCCTTGGCCCAGTTCGAAGCCGCGGCATCTGCCAAGGCCGCTGGCAAGCCCGCCACAATGCGGTCCACAGGCAGCGGCTCCATGATCACGCCGGTCGAAAACGGCAGCACCTGACCCGGCTGGCATGACAGCAAAGCCGCCACAGCCTCGCAGGTCTGGCGCGCGTGGGCGAGGCCCGGTGCGCCCGTGCCTGCATTGGCGTTGCCCGTGTTGATGACCAAAGCGCGGATGTCTTGGTTGGCCTGCAGGTGCTCACGGCAGACCTGCACAGGCGCGGCGCAAAAACGGTTTTGGGTGAAGACACCCGCCACGCTCGCTCCGGCGTCGAGCAGCAAGAGGCTCAGGTCCTTGCGGTTGGCTTTGCGCACACCGGCTTCGGCAATGCCCCAACGCACACCGGCAACCGGATGCAACTGGGCGGGATCAAGGGGGGGCAGGTTCACGGGCATGAGAATCTTTCTGCGAATGTCGGGTGAAATGCTCCGTCAATCGGAGGCCTCAAAGAGAAGCGGGCCGAAGCCCGCCGAGAAAAATCAATGCAGCATCAAGCCAGCTTGCCGTGGCACTGCTTGAACTTCTTGCCACTGCCACAAGGGCAAGGGTCGTTGCGGCCCACACCGGCAAACTGGCCGATGTCAAAGCCGTCTGCGGTGGTGACGTGTTCTGCGCCGGTTTCGTCCGGCGCGCTGTAGGTCACATTGCTGATGTGTTCGGCACGCTCTTCGATCGACTGAGCCGCTTCCTGGGCCTGCTCGCCGGACTGGATCTGCACATTCATCAAGACACGCGTGACTTCGTTCTTGACCGAGTCGAGCAATTGACCGAACAGCTCAAACGCTTCGCGCTTGTATTCCTGCTTGGGTTGCTTTTGGGCATAACCACGCAGGTGGATGCCCTGGCGCAGGTAGTCCAGCGCACTGAGGTGTTCGCGCCAGTGCGTGTCGATGCTTTGCAGCAAAACCATGCGCTCGAAAGACACAAAGTTCTCGGCACCCACCAGGTCCAGCTTGGCCTGGAAGTGGACATGCGCAGCAGCGATCACAGCTTCGAGGATGTCCTCGTCGGTGATGGCGCTGGACGCCTGCACTTTTTCACGCAAATTCAGTTGCAACTGCCATTCGCTGGCCAGGACATTTTCCAGTCCGACCAAGTCCCATTGTTCTTCCACCGACTCATGGGGCACAAACTGACGCACCAGATCGGTAAAGCACCCTTCGCGCAACGAAGCCATCTGGGCATTCAGGTCCTGCGCATCCAGGATGTCGTTGCGCTGCTGGTAGATCACCTTGCGCTGGTCGTTCGATACATCATCGTATTCAAGCAGCTGCTTGCGGATGTCGAAGTTGCGGGCCTCGACCTTGCGTTGTGCGCTCTCGATGCTGCGGGTCACGATGCCCGCTTCGATGGCTTCGCCCTCGGGCATCTTCAGGCGGTCCATGATGGCGCGCACACGGTCACCCGCAAAGATGCGCATCAACGGGTCGTCGAGGCTCAAATAGAAACGCGAAGAACCGGGATCACCCTGGCGGCCCGAGCGGCCGCGCAGCTGGTTGTCGATGCGACGCGACTCATGGCGCTCGGTCGCGATGATGCGCAGACCGCCTGCGGCCTTGACCTGCTCGTGCGTCTTTTTCCATTCCTCGCGCAGGGCGGCCACCTTGGCCTGGCGTGCGTCTTCGGACAGCGATGCGTCTGCTTCGATGGCCTGCACTTCTTTTTCGATGTTGCCGCCCAGCACGATGTCGGTCCCGCGACCGGCCATGTTGGTGGCGATGGTGATCATGCCGGGGCGACCGGCCTGGGCCACGATGTCGGCTTCACGGGCGTGCTGCTTGGCATTGAGCACCTGGTGGTCCAGCTTGGCGCGGGTCAGCAGTTCGGAAATCAGTTCAGAGTTCTCGATCGAGCTGGTGCCCACCAGCACGGGCTGACCCCGGTCGTGGCACTCACGGATGTCGGCGATGGCCGCATCGTATTTTTCCTTGGCGGTCTTGTACACGCGGTCCAGCTGGTCTTCGCGCTGGCTCTTGCGGTGCGGCGGAATGACCACGGTCTCCAGACCGTAGATTTCCTGGAACTCGTAAGCTTCGGTATC
Organism: Limnohabitans radicicola; assembly: GCF_014837235.1. GTDB lineage: Bacteria > Pseudomonadota > Gammaproteobacteria > Burkholderiales > Burkholderiaceae_C > Limnohabitans_A > Limnohabitans_A radicicola. Next base: position 516,097 of record NZ_JACYFT010000001.1, read on the forward strand.
GGCCGTGCCCGTCATGCCGCCCAGCTTGGTGTACAAGCGGAAGTAGTTCTGGAAGGTGATCGAGGCCATGGTCTGGTTCTCGGCCTGGATTTGCACCCCTTCCTTGGCTTCGACCGACTGGTGCAAGCCATCGCTCCAGCGGCGACCGCTCATGAGGCGACCTGTGAACTCGTCCACGATCACGATTTCACCGTCCTGCACCACGTAGTGCTGGTCACGGTGGTACAGGTGCTGCGCGCGCAGTGCCGCGTTCAGGTGGTGCATCAGCGTGATGTTGGCCGGGTCATAGAGGCTTGCGCCTTCAGGGATCAAGCCCAGCTTCGCCAGCACCTGCTCGGCTTTCTCGTGGCCGTCTTCGGTCAGGAACACCTGGTGAGATTTTTCATCCACCGTGAAGTCGCCCGGTGTGATGATGCCCTCGCCCGTGCGGGGATCGGCTTCGCCTTCCTGGCGTGTCAGCAGGGGCACCACCTGCTTCATGGCCAGGTAGACCGCAGTGTGGTCTTCGGCCTGCCCGCTGATGATCAGGGGCGTGCGTGCCTCGTCGATCAGGATGGAGTCCACCTCGTCCACGATGGCGAAATTGAGCACGCGCTGAACGCGGTCCTGCGGCTCGTAGACCATGTTGTCACGCAGGTAATCAAAACCGTATTCGTTGTTCGTGCCGTAAGTGATGTCGGCGTTGTAGGCCGCCTGCTTTTCCTCGCGCGAGAGGTTGGGCAGGTTGATGCCCACGGTCAGGCCCAGGAAGTTGTACAGGCGCGCCATCCATTGGGCATCGCGGTTGGCCAGATAATCGTTCACCGTCACCACATGCACGCCCTTGCCTGCCAGCGCGTTGAGGTACACCGGCAGCGTGGCCGTCAGCGTCTTGCCTTCGCCGGTGCGCATCTCGGCAATCTTGCCGTTGTGCAGGGCAATGCCACCCGTCAGCTGCACATCGAAGTGGCGCATTTTCATCACGCGCTTGGAGCCTTCACGCACCACGGCAAACGCTTCGGGCAAGAGGGCGTCCAGCGTTTCACCAGCGGCGAGTCGGTCACGGAACTCTTGGGTTTTGGCCTTCAACGCCTCGTCGCTCAAACCTTCCAGACTGGGCTCCAGGGCATTGATGCGCTCAACGGTCTTGCGGTATTGCTTGAGCAAGCGGTCGTTGCGGCTGCCGAAAATTTTGGTGAGGAATGGAATGGCCATGTCTGCACGGTGCAAGGCGGCTTGAAGCCACGCCTGGACCGCTCGTCCTGTCTAGTTAAAGGTTGCAATCTGCCGGGGGTGAAGCAAGCCCCCCCTTGTCCCGGCCAACCTTGGATTTTAGCGGGTGAGCAAGGCATTTCCGGGCTGAAAACGTGCCAATCACCCCTGTGCCTCAAGGTCTGATTGATAATTGGTCAAGACCGCCACACCATGCAACGACGCCACCACGCCATCCCCCTGCAGCAAGCTGCGCACGAGTCACCGACTTTTGCCTTGCTGGCCAGCCGGATCCAAGCATCATCCGAGCGGATGCAGGCCATCAAAAGCCTGCTGCCCGCCCCATTGCGCGCCAGCATGCAGGCAGGCCCCATTGAAGATGGGCAATGGTGCCTGCTGGTCAGCTCCAACGCGGTGGCCGCGAAACTGCGCCAGTTTGTGCCCGCCTTGCAGGCCCACCTGCAAAGCAAGGGCATGCCCGTCAACGCGATCCGCATCAAGGTCCAAAGCCGCAGCCTCTGAGCGAGGGGCCAGCTTGAAAGCAGGCAAAGAAAAAGGCCCTGATTTGCATCAAGGCCTTTTCAATGTGTGGTGCCGCTTGTCGGATTCGAACTGACGACCTACCGCTTACAAGGCGGGTGCTCTACCAACTGAGCTAAAGCGGCACGGGTGAGATTCTAACCTCACAGAACGCAGAGTCTGCGCCCGTGATGAATTTTTATTTCACGCGTTTGAGTGCCGGTCGCGGACCCGCAGGCGGTGGCGCATCGCCATCGTCTGCCGTGTTCAGCGACGCTGGCGTTTGCGCAGGCACAGCCGACAAAGGCTGCGCCGCTTCATCGTCGCTCACTGGGAAGGCCATGCCTTGCCCGTTCTCACGGGCATACACCGCCATGACCCGGTGCACTGGCACCATGATGTCGCGTGCCTGTCCACCGAAACGGGCCTTGAACTCGATGAAGTCGTTGCCCAGCTTGAGTGAGCTGGTGGCGTCATAGCTGATGTTCAGGACGATCTCGCCGCCTTGAACATGCTCGCGGGGCACTTGCACCGACGCATCGACCTTCACTGCCACATAGGGCGTGAAGCCGTTGTCAGTGCACCACTCGTACAAAGCCCTGATCAGGTAGGGCCGGGTCGAAGGCAATTGCGCGTCCTGCATGATCGGCATGGCGATTACTTGCGCATGACCTTTTCAGAAGGGGTCAGTGCCTCAATGTAGGCTGGGCGCGAGAAGATGCGCTCGGCGTACTTGAGCAGCGGGGCGGCGTTCTTGGACAACTCGATGCCGTAGAAGTCCAGACGCCACAGCAGCGGTGCAATGGCCACGTCCAGCATGGAGAAGTTGTCGCCCAGCATGAACTTGTTTTTCAGGAACACGGGGGCCAGCTGCGTCAGGCGGTCGCGGATGTGCGAACGGGCTTTTTCCAGGGCCTTGTCGTTGCCTTTGAGCGCGCGGTTTTCCAGCGTGGTGACGTGGGTGAACAGCTCTTTTTCAAAGTTCAGCAGGAACAGGCGCACACGGGCACGGTCCACCGGGTCACCGGGCATCAGCTGAGGGTGTGGGAAGCGCTCATCGATGTACTCGTTGATGATGTTCGACTCGTACAGAATCAGGTCACGTTCCACCAGGATCGGCACCTGGCCGTAGGGGTTCATGACGCTGATGTCTTCGGGTTTGTTGTACAGGTCAACGTCACGGATTTCGAAGTCCATGCCCTTTTCGAACAGCACAAAGCGGCAACGATGGGAAAAGGGACAAGTGGTTCCAGAATAAAGCACCATCATGGCTAGAGGCTCCTCTACAAAATCAAAAAGAGTGGGCAGCCATTTGGAGGCCGACCCACTCTGCAAGACCCGAAGCTTTCGGGTCGAAGGGGAAGATTACTTGACGTCTTTCCAGAACGCGGCGTTCAGGCGCCAAGCGATCACAGTGAAGCACAACAAGAACAGCAGCACCCACACACCCACGCGCACGCGTGTGTTCTGTGCGGGCTCACCCATCCACTGCAGATAGTTCACCAGATCACCCACAGCCTGGTCGTATTGCAGGGGGGTCATGGTGCCAGGCTTGATCTGCTTCCACTTGCCGGTGAAAACTTCCACCGTGTGGCCATGCTCTTCGCGTTCTTCGAAGATCGGCTGACGCTCGCCCTGCAACTCCCACAGCACGTGCGGCATGCCCACGCTCGGGAACACCATGTTGTTCCAGCCAGTGGCCTTGGTCTCGTCACGGTAGTAAGTGCGCAGGTAGGTGTACAAGTAGTCAGCGCCTGTGCCCTGGCCAGCTTTGGCGCGGGCGATCACGGTCAGGTCGGGCGGGTTGCCACCGAACCATTCCTTGGCCTGCTTGGGATCGATCGCGGCCTTCATGGTCTCGCCCACTTTATCGGTCGTGAAGAGCAGGTTGTCCTTGATCTGCTGGTCGGTCAGACCGATGTCTTTCAGGCGGTTGAAACGCATGAAAGCAGCAGAGTGGCAGTTCAGGCAATAGTTCACAAACAGCTTGGCGCCGTTTTGCAGGGAAGCCAGGTCGTTGGTCTTGACGGGCGCCTTGTCCCAGGCAATGCCGCCACCGCTGGAAGCGTGAGCACCTGCAGCCAAACCGAGGGCCATCACCAAGCCCAGAGCGATATTTTTCAGATTTTTCATGTTCGTCACTCTCCGGGATCTCAGTGAGGCTTGAAGGTCACGCGGTCAGGCACGGCCTTGGGCGTACCCAGCTGGCTCCACCAGGGCATCAGCAGGAAGAAGCCAAAGTAGAACAGGGTACCGAATTGAGACACGCGCTCACCGATGGGGGAAGGTGGCTGAACACCCAAATAACCCAAGATCAGGAAGATGATCACAAACACGCCATACAGGTATTTGTGCCAGTCAGGACGGTAGCGGATCGACTTGACCGGGCTGTTGTCCAGCCAAGGCAGGAAGAACAGGATGACGACAGCGCCACCCATCACGACCACACCCCAGAATTTGGCATCGATCGACAGCATCAGGGCAGAAATCACCACGGCAGCACCGACCACGGCCAGCTTGAGCACCTGAGGCAGCTTGCCCTTGACGACGGCCAGCACAGCACCACCGACCACGCAAGCGATCAGGACGTACATCATTTCGGTGGTGATGGCACGCAGCATCGAATAGAAGGGCGTGAAATACCAGACGGGCGCGATGTGCGGCGGAGTCTTGAGCGGATCGGCCGGGATGAAGTTGTTGTACTCCAGGAAGTAGCCGCCCAGCTCAGGCGCGAAGAACACAATCGCTGTGAACGCCATCAGGAAGACGCTCACACCAAAAATGTCATGCACGGTGTAGTAAGGGTGGAAAGGGATGCCATCCAATGGCTTGCCATTGGCATCCTTGGGGGCGTTCGGGCCCTTGATTTCCACGCCATCGGGGTTGTTGGAGCCCACGTCGTGCAAAGCCAGCAAGTGCGCCACCACCAAGCCCAAGAGGACCAGCGGCACAGCGATCACGTGGAAGCTGAAGAAGCGGTTCAGTGTGGCATCGCCCACCACGAAGTCGCCACGGATCAGCAAAGCCAAGTCAGGACCAATGAAAGGAATGGCCGAGAACAGGTTCACGATCACCTGGGCGCCCCAATAGGACATCTGGCCCCATGGCAGCAAGTAGCCCATGAAGGCTTCGGCCATCAGGCACAAGAAAATCGCGCAACCGAAGATCCAGACCAGCTCGCGCGGCTTGCGGTAGCTGCCGTACATCAGGCCACGGAACATGTGCAGGTACACCACCACAAAGAAGGCCGAAGCGCCAGTGGAGTGCATGTAACGGATCAGCCAGCCCCAGGGCACATCGCGCATGATGTACTCGACCGAAGCAAATGCCAGATTGGCATCGGGCTTGTAGTGCATGACCAGGAAGATGCCGGTCACGATCTGAATCACCAGCACCAGCAAGGACAGCGAACCGAAGATGTACCAGAGGTTGAAGTTCTTCGGTGCGTAGTACTCGGCCATGTGGACGCGGTAGGCGTCGAAGGCGGTGGGGAAACGGTTTTCAAACCAATTGCTCAGTTTGGCGCCCGCTGAGGCGTTGGGGGAAATTTCCTTGAATTCAGCCATGTCTCTCTCCATCAGGCCTTCTTGTCTTCACCCACCAACAACTTGGTGTCCGACAGGTACATGTGCGGTGGCACTTCGAGGTTGTCTGGTGCGGGCTTGTTCTTGAACACGCGGCCAGCCAGGTCGAAAGTCGAGCCATGGCAAGGGCACAGGAAGCCGCCATTCCAGTCATCGGGCAGCGAAGGCTGAGCGCCGGGCTGGAACTTGTCGGAAGGCGAGCAGCCCAGGTGCGAACAGATGCCCACGCCGACAAAAATTTCCGGCTTGATGGAGCGGTGCTGGTTCTTGGCGTACTCGGGGGTGGGGTAAGCCTTGCGATCCGAGTTGGGGTCGGCCAACTGCGCCTCGGTTTTTTTGAGAGACTCCAGCTGATCGGAAGTCCGCTTCATGATCCACACGGGCTTGCCGCGCCATTCCACGGTCATTTTTTCACCGGGTTTGAGGCCGGAAATGTCCACTTCCACCGCGGCACCGGCGGCTTTCGCCTTTTCGGATGGCTGGAAAGTGCTGACAAATGGGGTGGCCACGGCCACTGCACCGACGGCTCCGGCAGCACCGGTGGCGACAAGCCATGTCCGTTTGCTGCTGTCGACTGGGGTATCACTCATGGAAATCCTCTGCGAGTCTGAATCTGGGTCAACCTTGGATTGTAGCGGACAGAAACAGACAGACTTCTTACAAAATTTAAGCCGCTGTGGCCAAACGAATCTGGCAGGATGATCCCCATCTTCACCGACGGAGTTTCACCATGTCGTTCATTCATGAATTTAAATCTTTTGCACTCAAAGGCAACGTCATGGACCTCGCTGTCGGGGTGATCATCGGCGGCGCCTTCGGCAAAATTGTGGATTCGGTCGTCAGCGACCTGATCATGCCCCTGGTCAGCAAAGCGTTCGGCGGACTTGATTTTTCAGGCTACTACATTGCCCTGTCGGGCCAAACGGCGGGCCTGCCGTTGGCCGAAGCCAAAAAACTCGGTGCAGTCTTCGCTTATGGCAATTTCATCACCGTCGCGCTGAACTTCGCCATTTTGGCCTTCATCATTTTCGTGATCATTCGCCAAATGAACCGTCTGACGGCCAGCCGCGATGCGGCCCCTGCAGCCCCCACCGAGCCGCCTCCCCCCAGCGAAGATGTGCTGCTGCTGCGCGAAATCCGCGACAGCCTGAAAAACAAGTCCTGAAAGTCCTCAGATCGGCAAACCCGCCAGCTGGCGCGCCATGCGCAAGGCCTGGATCAGGCTGCTGGGGTCTGCCCTGCCTTGTCCGGCCAGTTCCATGGCCGTGCCGTGGTCCGGGCTGGTGCGGATCAAGGGCAGGCCCAGGGTGACGTTCACGCCCTGCTCCACCCCCAGGTACTTGACCGGGATCAAGCCCTGGTCGTGGTACATCGCGATCACCACATCGAACTCACCCGGCTGGTCGGCTTTGCGCCGGGCCCGCATGAACACGGTGTCCGGCGCAAAAGGCCCATGCACATCCATGCCCTCTGTGCGCGCCTGGGCCAGCGCCGGTTGCAGCACCTCGATTTCTTCCCGGCCAAACAAACCGCCTTCGCCTGCGTGCGGGTTCACCCCCGCCACCCCGATGCGAGGCGCGTGCCCCAGCAAGCGGCTGAGCGATGCATGCGTGATGCGCAGCGTCTGCAACACCTGCTCATGGGTGATGGCCTCCAGCGCATCGCGCAGCGACACATGGATGCTGACCAGCACCGTGCGCAACTCGTCATTGGCCAGCATCATGCGCACCGGCATGGCGCCCGGCGCCACACCGGCATGGCGAGCCGCCTCGGCTTGCAGCAACTCGGTGTGACCCGGGTACGCATTCCAGGGCACCCCTGCGGCGTGCAAAGCCTCTTTGTGCAACGGCGCGGTGACCAATGCAGCCACCTCGCCGCGCAAGGCGGCCCGGGTGGCCCACAACACGCATTCACCCGCCAAGCGTCCTGCGCGGGCATCGATCTGCCCCCAAGGCAATACAGGCGCCGCGTCCACCACCTGCAGCACGGGCACGCAGCGCTCAGGCACTTGCCAAGCCTCAGCGGCGGCGGTGATTTCGCAAACCGGCAGGCCCACGGGCGACGCCACCAGGGCGGCTGCGCGGCGCATGACACCCACATCGCCCGCTACAAAGCAGCCCCGCGTCAGGATCGGCGCTTGCAGCCAAGCTTTGGCGATGGTCTCGGGGCCGATGCCGCACGGGTCACCCGGCGTGATGGCGATGGGCAGGGGATGGAGTTCGCTCATGGCTCAGGCCGGGTTGTCGATGTCGATGAACTCGTGCACCAGCCCCAGCTGCGCCGCCACATGCGCGGCCACAGCGGGCGCGCCATAGCGCTCGGTGGCATGGTGCCCACAGGTCAAAAAGGCCACGCCCGTCTCTCTGGCCAGGTGGGCCTGCGGCTCGGAGATTTCGCCCGTGATGAAGGCATCCGCCCCGGCTGCGATGGCCGCTTCAAAATACCCTTGTGCGCCCCCTGTGCACCAGGCCACACGGCGAATGGCGCGCCCATCACCCGGCACGCAGACCACCGAGCGCCCCAGCAACGACTGCACGTGCGCCGACAGCGCATCGGCATGGGTCAGATCGCAAGCGCCCACAAAACCCAGATCCTGTTCACCAAAGCGGGCATCGGCCTGCCAGCCCAGCACACGGCCCAGCTGCGCGTTGTTGCCCAGCTCGGAGTGCGCATCCAGCGGCAGGTGGTAAGCAAACAGGTGGATGTCATGCGCCAGCAGCAAACGCAAACGCTCACGCATCCAGCCGGTGATGCGACCATCCTGGCCTCGCCAGAACAGCCCGTGGTGCACCAACACAGCGTCGGCCTCTGCGGCTATGGCCGCCTCGATCAAAGCACGGCTGGCCGTGACGCCGCTGACCAGCTTGCGGATGTCACGCCCACCCTCGACCTGCAGGCCGTTGGGGCCGTAGTCGCGGAATCTCTCAGGCTGCAGCAGCGCGTCCAGCGTCTGGCCCAGGGTTTTGGCATCGATCATGGGTGTGTGGCGTGTGGGTGAATCGCTATTGTGGCGCAAGCCTTTGCATGCGCCGTACAGGTCAAGCATTCTCCGAGCCACACCCCGGAAAATGGCAGCACGGTCGAAAAAAGGGACAATCCCGACCATGAAACGCTCCTGGCTTCTTTTTTCGCAATCGGTGACCGTGCTGTTGGCCCTGTGGTTCATCGTCGCCACCCTCAAACCTGAATGGCTGCAAGGCGTACAACGCAGCGGCGGCATGACCCTGCTGCAGGCCCCCGCCACCAGCACCGAGGCGCGCGTGGCGGGCAGCCTGAGCGGCGCAGCACAAAAAGCGTCCCCGGCCGTGGTCAGCATCAACACCAGCAAGGCCAAGCAGTCCAAGCTGCAAGACCCCTGGTCACGTTACTTTCATGGCGACCCGGACGAAGACAACTCGGCAGGCCTGGGCAGCGGCGTGATCGTCAGCCCCGAGGGGCACATCCTCACCAACAACCATGTGATCGAGGAGGCCGACGACATCGAAGTAGTCCTGACCGATGGCCGCCGCGCGCAAGCCAAGGTGATCGGCACCGACCCGGACAGCGACCTGGCCCTGCTCAAAATCACCATGGACAAACTGCCGGTCATCGTGCTCGGTCAGTCGGAGGGCCTGCGTGTGGGCGACATCGCCCTGGCCATTGGCAACCCCTTTGGCGTAGGCCAGACCGTGACCTCGGGCATCGTCAGCGCGCTGGGCCGCAACCAACTGGGCATCAACACTTTTGAAAACTTCATCCAGACCGATGCCGCCATCAACCCCGGCAACTCGGGCGGTGCGCTGGTCGATGTGAATGGCCACCTGATCGGCATCAACACCGCCATCTATTCCCGCTCGGGCGGCAACATGGGCATCGGCTTTGCCATTCCCGTGTCCACAGCCCTGTCGGTCATGAAAGACCTGATCCGCGACGGCAAAGTCACCCGAGGCTGGATTGGCGTGGAGCCCCAGGACCTGAGCCCGGAGCTGGCCGCGACATTCAATCTGCCCTCTGGCACAGGCCAGGACGCCTTGACGGGCGTGGTCATCACCGGCGTGCTGCAAAACGGCCCGGCAGCCAAAGCGGGCATCCGCCCCGGAGATGTGATCGTGAAAGTCAACAGCCAGTCGGTTGGCAATGTGTCCGAGCTGCTCAGCAGCGTGGCCAGCTTGTCACCCGGTGCCAAAGCCCAGCTGCAGGTCTGGCGCCGTCAGGGCCTGACGGACATCACCATCACGCCAGGCCAGCGCCCCTCGCCGCGCCATCGCTGATGGCCGCAGGCTGCGCGGCCAACTCAAGCCGAAGGTTCTGCGTCAGGTGCCTGCGTGTGCTTGATGAAAATCTGCGCCGCCCAAATGCCCATTTCGTAAAGCAGGCACATGGGAATGGCCAGCGCCAGTTGTGACACCACATCGGGCGGCGTGACCACGGCTGCGATCACGAAGGCCAGCACCACAAAGTAGCCGCGGAAGTCCTTGAGCTTTTGCACGCTCACAATGCCCATGCGGGCCAGCACCACCACCACCACCGGCACCTCAAACGCCAGGCCAAAGGCCAGGAACATGGTCAGCACAAAGCTGAGATAGGCCTCGATGTCAGGCGCGGCCGTGATGCTCTTGGGTGCAAAGCCCTGGATGAACTTGAACACCTGCCCGAACACGAAGAAGTAGCAAAACGCCACCCCCACGAAAAACAACAAGGTACTGGACACCACCAAAGGCAGGATCAGCTTTTTCTCATGGGCATACAGGCCTGGCGCCACAAAGGCCCACATCTGGTAGAGCACCACCGGCAAGGCGATCAAAAACGCCGTCATCAGCATGATCTTGAGCGGCACCATGAACGGCGAGATGACCGAGGTCGCGATCAGCGTGGCCCCCTTGGGCAAATGCGCCACCAAAGGCGCGGCCAGCAGGTCGTACAGCTCGCCTGGGCCAGGGTAAAGCGACAGGGCCACCGCCGCCACCGCGATGGCCAGCATGGCACGCACCAGGCGGTCGCGCAGCTCGATCAGGTGAGCGACAAAGGGCTGCTCAGTGCCGGCCAATTCGTCTTCGGGCTTGGGAGGGGTATCGGACATGAGGGAATCCAGGGGTCAGCGCAGCCGCTTGCCGCAGTGACCAGTGCAATCAGTTGAGTGGCTTGGGCCGGTAACGGGCCACGCGGGCCGCGCCGGACAAGGCTTTGGTCCGCACGCCCGAGCGGGCTTTGTACCACTGCGGCACAGCGCCGCGCTTGAGGCGCCAGTGCTTGCCAGGGTGCTTGTATTCAGGCGGGGGTGGCGTCCAAGGCGACGACTCGGCCGACGCGCTGGACGTCACCTCGGCCCAGTCCTTCTCGAAATCCGAAGCACTGGTCTGCACCGACTGCTCCACATCGCGGGCGGCGGATTCGACCGTGTCCTTCATCTTTTTGAGCTCTTCCAGGTCCATGGACCGGTTGACCTCGGCCTTGACGTCGGCCACATAGCGCTGCGCCTTGCCCAACAAGGTGCCCACTGTTCGCGCCACGCGCGGCAGTTTCTCGGGGCCGATCACAATCAGCGCCACAGCGCCAATCAGCGCGATTTTGGAAATGCCTAAATCAAGCAAAACGGGCCTGGCTGTTCAGTTCAGGACTTGGTCTTGGCTTCCACGTCGATCGTGGTTTTGTCAGCCTGAACCTGCTGCGCTGCCACAGGGGTCGCGGGCTTTTCTTCGGAAGTGTTGCCTTCTTTCATGCCGTCCTTGAAGCCCTTGACGGCGCCGCCCAGGTCAGAACCGATGTTCTTGAGCTTTTTGGTGCCGAACACCATCACGACGATCAGCAAAACGATCAGCCAGTGCCAAATGGAAAAGGAACCCATGAAATTCTCCTAACGTTGATTCGGGATTCTAAAGGGGTTGTCCGGGTGCATGGCAAACGCCTGCAAACCCAAGGCCATCCCCAGTCTGTCAGCCCCTGAGCCAGGGACGCGGGCCACCCATGACGTGCATGTGCAGGTGGTGCACCTCTTGGCCGCCCTCTGCCCCATTGTTGACCACGATGCGGAAACCGCCCTCCGGGTAGGGGTTACAGCCCTCCTGCAAAGCCAGCTGGGGGGCCAGGGTCATCATGTGGCCCATCAGAGCCGCATGCTCGGGGGCCAGGTGCGCCATCGAGGGGATGTGCAGCTTGGGGATGATCAAAAAGTGGATCGGCGCCCAGGGCGCGATGTCATGAAAGGCATACACATGGTCGTCCTCGTGGACCTTGCGCGACGGGATCTGGCCCGCCACGATCTTGCAGAAGATGCAGTTGTCGCTCATGGTTGAAAACTTCATACAGCAGACGGGTCCGGCATGGCCTGACCCCGATTGAGCCGCACCATGCCCAGCACGACGCGGTAAAGAAACCAGATGGAAATCACCACCCAGGCCAGCCAGCCCGGGAAGAAAAACAGAGCCCACAGGGGCGCGGTCAGCAGGTACAGCAGCGCCGCCCACAGCACCGTGCGCAGGCGGTAGCCAAAATGGCTGCGCTGCCAGCCCTGCACATCACCACGCTTGACCAGATCGATGATCAGCGCCACCACCAGCAGCAAGGGGCCGACCTGCCCGCCCGGAATCACCGCCCCGACGGCCACCACCAGGTGCAGCACGTAGCTGACCCAGCTGATCGTCAGATCGCTGTCCTGCTGGAAGTCGTCGGTGCTCATGGCATCACTCGCCGGACGCTTCGCGCGCTTGCGCCTTGCGCAGGGCTTTTTCTTCGAGGCCGCTCAGGCCCTCACGGCGGGCCAGTTCGTTGACCACATCGGCGGGCGTCAAGCCATAGTGGGCCAGCGCGATCATGCTGTGGAACCACAGGTCAGCCACCTCGTAGACCAGCTTGGCTTTGTCCCCGCCATGGTCCACGTCTTTGGCCGCCATCACGGTCTCGGTGGCCTCTTCGCCGATCTTCTTCAAAAAAGCGTCGGGCCCTTTGTGCAGCAGGCGGGCCACGTAGCTTTTTTCAGGGTCGCCGCCATTGGCGGGTTTGCGGCTTTCGACCACGGCCGCGAGGCGGTCAAGGATGTCCTGGTTGGTCATAGGCTTAGGGCGCTCACTTGTAAATGGTTTCAGGGTCCTTCAGGACCGGGTCAACAGCCCGCCAGCCGTCGGGCTGCAGACTCTGGAAAAAGCAGCTGTGCCGCCCCGTGTGGCAGGCAATGCCCGGCTCGTGGCCCAGCTGGGTCACCTTGAGCAGCACGACATCGTTGTCGCAGTCCAGCCGGATGTCGTGCACGGTCTGTACATGGCCGGACTCCTCGCCCTTGAACCACAGCTTGTTGCGCGAACGGCTGAAATACACCGCCCGTTTCAGTTCGGCGGTTTTTTGCAGCGCCTCGCGGTTCATCCACGCGAACATCAGCACGTCGCCAGTGTCTTTTTCCTGGGCGATCACGGGCACCAGGCCTTTGTCGTCCCATTTGATCTTGTCGAGCCAATTCATGTTCACAACCTGACAGGAATGCCACGCTCGCGCATGCGCTCTTTGGCTTGTTGTACGGTGTACTCCCCGTAATGGAAGATGCTGGCCGCCAACACCGCATCCGCCCCGCCGATGCTCACGCCGTCAGCCAGGTGATCGAGGTTGCCCACACCGCCCGATGCGATCACGGGCACGCTCACAGCGTCGCTCACGGCGCGGGTCAGTTGCAGGTCAAAACCGCTTTTGGTGCCGTCGCGGTCCATGCTGGTGAGCAGGATTTCACCTGCGCCGTACTCGGCCATTTGCGTGGCCCAGGCCACGGCGTCCAGGCCCACGTTTTTGCGGCCCCCGTGGCTGTACACGTCCCAGCCGGGGCCCATGGGCAAACCGTTGGCGCCGATGCGCTGTTCGTCTTCGGGCGTGCGACGTTTGGCGTCGATGGCGACCACGATGCACTGCGCACCGTATTTGTCAGACGCGTCGCGGATGACTTGCGGGTTTGCAATCGCTGCCGAGTTGAAACTGGTCTTGTCGGCCCCGGCGTTGAGCAGGCGGCGCACGTCTTCGACGGTGCGCACGCCGCCACCCACCGTCAGCGGAATGAACACCTGGCTGGCCACGGCCTCGATGATGTGCAGGATCACGTCGCGGCCGTCGCTGGTGGCGGTGATGTCCAAAAAGGTGAGTTCGTCAGCGCCCTGCTCGTTGTAGCGGGCCGCGATTTCGACCGGATCGCCCGCGTCGCGCAGTTCGACAAAGTTGACGCCCTTGACCACGCGACCGCCGGTCACGTCGAGGCAAGGGATGATGCGTTTGGCGAGCATGGAGACTTCTCTTGTTGGATGGTTCAGGGGTTCAGCACTTGCAAGCGCTGCCAGCCCGCCCAGCGCCCGCCCGCAGGCAAGGTGATGGGCTCGTACACCTGCGCAGCTTCGACGCAGAGCATCTGGCGCCAGCCGTCATCGGGCATGTCGGCCAGGCGCTTGCACAGGTCTTGCGCAGGGTTCCAGACCACGGTGTTGACCCAGCTGGGGCTTTGGCTGATCTGCAGGGTCTGGTTCAGCGTCATCGGATTCGGTGCAGCTTCGTACACGCGGTCAAATTCGGCGGCAAAGCGGAGGGTGTCGGCAGCGGTCGCATGGGTGTCGCTGAGCGAATCCCATTCGGGCTGGCCGCCCAGGCCCTGCAGCGTGGCTTGCGTCACGTCGGGCACGGCCAGGTAGGTGTGCAGTGCGCCCGAAAACGCCAAGGGCTGCGCATCGGTGTTGTGGATGCTCAGGGTCAGCTGCACCGCGCCAGGGCTCAGATCGATGTGCAGCTGGGCCTCAAAGGCTTGAGGCCACCACTGGCGGGTCTGGACGTTGTCTTGCAAGCGCAGTGTGAGGCGTGCATGCTCAGCGGTCAGTTCAGCTGCATCGGCCAGCCAGGCCACGTTGCGTGCAAAGCCGTGTTTGGGCAAGCGGTCGGCCAGGGGGCCGCGCTGGTTGAACTGCGGAAAGCACACGGGCACACCGCCTCGGATGGCGGCCTGGCCGTTCATCACGCTTTGAGGGCTGAGGTACAGCCGCTCTTGCCCGCCCGAGACCCAGGACAGCACATGCGCGCCGTGCAAGGCCACCACCAGGCGGTCGCCCGCTGGCAGCGCCAACTCGCAAGCCGGCAGACCTGCGAACACGGTGTCGCGACAAGTGGCCTGCCCGGTCATCTGGCGTTGCCTGTGGGGTTCAACCGTTGAGTTCGTCAGCGCGTTGCTGCGCCAGCGCAAAGTCGAGGTCGCCCGAGTAGATCGCACGGCCGCAGATCACGCCTTCCACGCCTTCGTCTTCGACCGCGCACAGCTGCTCGATGTCGGCCATGTTGGACAGGCCGCCCGAAGCGATCACGGGGATGGTGAGGGCCTGCGCCAGCTTGACGGTGGCGTCGATGTTGATGCCACTGAGCATGCCGTCACGGCCGATGTCGGTATAAATGATGGACTCGACGCCCCAGTCCTCGAACTTCTTGGCCATGTCGACCACTTCGTGGCCGGTGAGCTTGCTCCAGCCGTCGGTGGCGACTTTGCCGTCCTTGGCGTCCAGGCCCACGATGATGTGGCCACCAAAGGCGGTGCAGGCGTCTTTCAAGAAACCCGGGTTCTTGACGGCAGCGGTGCCGATGATGACGTAGCGCAGGCCGCTGTCGATGTATTTTTCGATCGTGTCCAGATCGCGGATGCCACCACCCAACTGCACTGGAATGTCGTCGCCCACGGCCTTGAGGATGGCCTTGATGGCGCCAAAGTTTTGTGGCTTGCCTGCAAACGCGCCGTTCAGATCCACCAGGTGCAGGCGGCGTGCGCCTTTTTCGAGCCAGGTGCGTGCCATGGCGGCCGGGTCTTCACCGAAGGTCGTGGCTTGGTCCATATCGCCCTGCTTGAGGCGAACGCAGTGGCCGTCTTTGAGGTCAATGGCGGGGATCAGAATCATGGCAAGTTAAAAGCAGGTGAAAGAAAAACGGCAGTGAAAACCACTCAAGGCTGCCAGTGGAGAAAATTGCGGAACAAGGCCAAGCCCTGGGCCGCGCTCTTTTCGGGGTGAAACTGGGTCGCAAAAATATTGTCGCGGGCCACTGCGCAGGCAAAGCGGCCGCCGTAGTCGGTCTGGGCCGCACTGTGCGCCGGGTTGGCCACTTGGGCGTAGAAGCTGTGCACAAAATAGTACCAGCTGCCGTCGGCAATGCCGCGCCACAGCGGGTGCGCAGGTGCATCTTGCCAGACCTGGTTCCAGCCCATTTGCGGCACTTTGTAGCGGGTGCCGTCGGGCTGCGTTTGTCCGACCAAATCGAACTTGACCACGCGGCCGGGGATCAAACCCAGGCCGGGCGTGTCGCCCTCGTCGCTGTGGTCCAGCAGCATCTGCATGCCCACACACACGCCAAACAGGGGTTTGCTGGCGGCGGCTTCAAGCACGGCCTCCATCAGGCCCGACTCGCGCAACTCGCGCATGCAGTCGGGCATGGCACCCTGCCCCGGCAGGACCACGCGGTGCGCGTCGCGCACCACTTGCGGGTCAGACGTCACCGTCACTTCGGCATGGTCCACGCTGGAGGCCGCATGGATGACCGCCTGCGCCACGCTGCGCAGGTTGCCCATGCCGTAGTCCACCACTGCGACGCGATTGACGCTCATGCTCAGAGACTTCCCTTGGTCGATGGGATCACGCCCGCCGAACGTGGATCAAGTTCAAGCGCTGCGCGAATGGCCCGTGCGAAAGCCTTGAAGATGGTCTCGCACTGGTGGTGCGCATTCACGCCCTTGAGGTTGTCAATGTGCAGCGTGCACAGGGCGTGGTTCACAAAGCCCTGGAAGAACTCGAATACCAACTGGGTGTCGAGCGCGCCGATCATGCCGGAGGTGAAATTCACGTCCATGTGCAAACCCGGGCGGCCCGAAAAATCCACCACCACGCGGCTCAAGGCCTCGTCGAGTGGCACATAGGCATGGCCATAACGGCGGATGCCTTTTTTATCGCCAATGGCTTGCGCGAAAGCCTGACCCAAGGTGATGCCAACGTCTTCCACCGTGTGATGGCCGTCGATGTGCAAGTCGCCTTCGCAGGCGATGTCGAGGTCAATCAAGCCGTGGCGGGCGATCTGGTCGAGCATGTGGTCCAGAAAACCGATGCCGGTATTCAGCTTGGCCTGGCCCGTGCCGTCCAGGTTGAGGGCGACGCGGATGTTGGTCTCGGCCGTCTTGCGGGTGACTGCAGCGGTGCGGTTCATAAGGAGGCTTTCAAAGCGGCGAGGAGTTGGTCGTTTTCTGCGGCAGTGCCCACCGTCAGACGCAGGCAATTGGCCAGCAATGGGTGCATTTTAGAAACGTTCTTGACCAGCACTTTGTGGGCTTTCATACCCTCAAAGATTCGGGCCGCATCGGGCACGCGGGCCAGGACCATGTTGGCCTCGCTCGGGAACGGGGTCACGCCGGGCAAGGCGGCCAGCGCTTGCAGCAAACGGGCACGTTGCTCGCGCAGGTCTTTGGCCTGGGCAGCAAACACCTCGGCATGCTCCAGCGCGAACAGCGCGCACTCGTAATTGAGCACACTGATGTTGTAAGGGGGGCGCACTTTGTCAATCTCGGCCACCAGGGCCTTGGGGCCCACCATGTAGCCCAGACGCACACCGGCCAGACCGAACTTGCTGAGCGTGCGCATCAAGAGCACATGCGTGTGGCGCGTGATGCGGTCCATGTAGCTCTTGCTGGCAAAGGGCTGGTAGGCCTCGTCCATGACCACCAGGCCGCCTTGTGCGCCTTGGGCCAGGACGATCTTCTCGATCGTGTCGTCGTTCCACAGGTTGCCCGTGGGGTTGTTGGGGTAGGCGAGGTAGATGATGGACGGCTTGTGCTCGGCAATGGCGGCCAGCATGGCCGCTTCGTCGAGTTCAAAGTCAGCCGTGAGCGGCACGCCGTGGAAGGCCAGGCCTTGCAGCTGGGCGCTCATGGCGTACATCACAAAGCCGGGCAAGGGCGCGAGGATGCTTGCTCCAGGCACATCGCAGGCCATGGCCAAGAGCGAGATCAACTCGTCCGAACCGTTGCCCAGCATGATGTCAAAACCATCGGGCATGCCCGCGTGCTGGGCCAGCGCTGCGCGCAGGTCGTTCACGCGGCCATCGGGGTAGCGGTTGAGCGCCAGCGCGCCCAGGCGCTCGCCCAAAGCCTTTTGCAAATCAGCAGGCAGGCGGTGCGGGTTTTCCATCGCATCGAGCTTGACCATGCCGACCGAATCCTGGATGGCATAGGCGTGCATGGACTGCACGTCCTGGCGGATGCGTTGCATGAGTTGGGGGCTGACGTTGCTCATTGGGTGTCTCGCATCGGGGGCACAGGGTTCAAACGCAACTCAGCGGCACGGGCATGGGCCTGCAGGCCTTCGCCATAAGCCAATTCTGCGGCGATGCGGCCCAGCGGCTGCGCTCCGGCTTCGCTGACCTCGATCAGGCTGCTGCGTTTTTGAAAGTCGTACACGCCCAAGGGCGAGGAGAAACGCGCCGTGCCGCTGGTAGGCAGCACGTGGTTGGGACCGGCGCAGTAGTCGCCCAGCGACTCGCTGGTGAACGCACCCAAAAAGATCGCGCCCGCATGGCGCAGCAGCGGCTCCCAGCGGTGCGGGTCGCGGCTGGAGACTTCCAGGTGCTCGGGCGCGATGCGGTTGCTGATGGCGCAGGCTTCTTCCATGTTGCGCGTGAGGATCAGCGCACCCCGGTCGTTCAGGCTCTTGGCGATGATCTCGCGGCGCGGCATCTCGGGCAACAGGCGGTCAATGGCGGCCTGCACCGCATCAATGTAGGCCGCATCGGGGCACAACAAAATGCTTTGTGCGAGCTCGTCGTGCTCGGCCTGGCTGAAGAGGTCCATCGCCACCCATTCGGCGGGGGTGGTTCCATCGGCCAACACCAGAATTTCTGAGGGCCCCGCAATCATGTCGATGCCCACGGCGCCGAAGACGCGCTTTTTGGCGCTGGCCACATAGGCGTTGCCCGGGCCGGTGATCTTGTCGACCTTGGGGATGGTCGCCGTGCCGTACGCCAAAGCAGCCACGGCCTGCGCGCCGCCCACGGTGAAGGCGCGGCTCACACCGGCCACACAGGCGGCGGCCAGCACCAGCGGGTTGCGCACGCCAGCTGGCGTGGGCACCACCATGATGATGTCCTGCACCCCGGCCACATGGGCAGGGATGGCGTTCATCAACACCGAAGAGGGGTAAGCGGCTTTGCCGCCGGGCACGTAAATGCCCACGCGGTCGAGCGGCGTCACCTTCTGGCCCAGCAGCGTGCCGTCTTCGTCGCGGTAGCTCCAGCTCTCGCCCGAGGCTTTCTTTTGGGCCTCGTGGTACCGGCGCACACGGCTGGCTGCGGCTTGCAGGGCTTCGCGCTGGGCAGCGGGCAGACTGTCCAAAGCGGCTTGCAGCTCGGTCTGGGTGATTTCGAGCGCCTTCACATCGGTCGCTTGCAGGCCGTCAAAGCGCTGGGTGTACTCGAGCACGGCCGCGTCGCCGCGCTTTTGCACATCGGCCAGGATGTCGGCCACGCGCTGCTCGATGGCGGCGTCGGTGTCGGCAGACCAATGCAAGCGGGCCGCAAAGGCCGCTTCAAAACCGGCGTCGGCCGTGTTCAGTTGCAATGGTTTGGCGTACAGGGCCATGTTCAGTCTTTCTTCACGGCGCCCGCAAAGGCGTCGATGATGGCGCGGATCGGCGCCTGCTTGAGCTTGAGCGCGGCCTGGTTCACCACCAGACGCGAGCTGATGTCCATGATGCGTTCGACCTCGACCAAGTGGTTGGCCTTGAGCGTGTTGCCTGTCGACACCAGATCGACAATCGCATCGGCCAAGCCCGTCAGCGGGGCCAGCTCCATGCTGCCGTAGAGCTTGATCAGGTCGACGTGCACGCCCTTGGTGGCAAAAAAGTCACGCGCAATCGCAGTGTATTTGGTGGCCACTTTCAGGCGTGCACCGGTGCGCACCTGTGCGGCGTAGTCGTAGTCGGCGCGCACCGCCACGCTCATGCGGCATTTGGCGATGTTGAGGTCCAGCGGCTGGTACAGGCCCTGGCCGCCGTGTTCGATCAAGGTGTCCAAACCCGTCACACCCAGATCGGCGCCGCCGTATTCCACATAAGTGGGCACATCGCTGGCGCGCACCAGCACCACGCGCACATTGGCCTGGTTGGTCGGCAGGATCAGCTTGCGCGATTTTTCGGGGTCTTCGAGCACCTCGATGCCTGCAGCCTGGAGCAGCGGCAGGGTTTCGTCAAAGATGCGTCCTTTGGACAGGGCCAGTGTGATCATGTTCGTTTCAGCCAGGGCTTGCGCCCCGGGTTTCATTGGATGCGTTCGATGTCGGCGCCCACAGCGCGCAGTTTGGCTTCCATGCGGTCGTAACCGCGATCCAGGTGGTAGATGCGGTCCACAATGGTTTCACCTTCAGCCACCAGCCCTGCAATCACCAGACTGGCCGAGGCGCGCAGGTCGGTCGCCATCACGGTGGCGCCCGAAAGTTTCTCCACGCCTTCGATCACCGACACCTTGCCGTCGATCTGGATGTGCGCGCCCAGGCGCACCAGCTCGTTGACGTGCATGAAGCGGTTTTCAAAAATCGTCTCGGTCACCTTGCTGGCCCCCTTGGAGATGCAGTTGAGCGCCATGAACTGCGCCTGCATGTCGGTTGGGAAGCCCGGGTATTCGGTGGTGCGAAAGTTTTGGGCCTTCAAGCGCCCTTCGGACTTCACACGGATGAAGCCCTCACCGGCTTCGATCGTGGCCCCGGCATCGCGCAGCTTGTCGATGACCGCGTCCAGGTGGTCAGCACGGCCGTGGCGCAGCACCACATCGCCGCCCGTGGCGGCGACCGCACACAAGAACGTGCCCGCCTCGATGCGGTCAGCCACCACCTGGTGCTCACCACCATGCAGGCGCTCTACGCCCTGGATACGGATCTTGCTGGTGCCGTGGCCTTCGATCTTGGCGCCCATGGCAATGAGCATTTCGGCCAGGTCGGTGATCTCGGGCTCCTGGGCCGCGTTTTCGAGCACGGTTTCGCACTCGGCCAAAGCGGCCGCCATCATGAAGTTCTCGGTGCCCGTCACTGTGACCATGTCGGTGGTGATGCGCGCGCCCTTGAGGCGCGTGCGGCCTGCGGGCAGGCTGGCCAGCATGTAGCCGTGCTCCACCGTGATCTCGGCACCCATGGCCTGCAAGCCCTTGATGTGCTGGTCCACCGGACGTGAGCCGATGGCGCAACCACCGGGCAGCGACACTTTGGCGCGACCAAAACGGGCCAGCAAGGGGCCCAGCGCCAACACCGAGGCGCGCATGGTTTTGACCAGCTCGTAAGGGGCTTCGGGGTTGTTCAGTGCGCCCGCATCGAGCGTGACACTGCCGTCAGCGTGGTGCTCGGCCTGTACGCCCATGTTGCGGATCAACTTGAGCATGGTCGACACGTCCTGCAGGCGCGGCACATTGCGCAGCGTCACCGGCTCGGCCGTGAGCAAAGCAGCGCACAGCTCGGGCAAGGCAGCGTTCTTGGCACCGGCCACGTCGATCGTGCCTTGCAGGCGGTTGCCGCCACGAATTTTGAGTTTGTCCATTGGAAAAATCGGTACGGTGTGGGTGTCAGGCAGCGGAGCGGCTCAGCGCCCTTGTGCAGCCCACTCGGCGGGCGTGAAAGTTTTCATCGACAGGGCATGCACCTCATCGGTGTGCATTTTTTGGCCCAAGGTGGCGTACACCTTCTGGTGGCGGGCAATCAGGCGCAAGCCATTGAAAGCCTCGGACACGACCACTGCATTCCAGTGGCGGCCATCGCCATCGACCTCCAGATGGGCGCATGGGAGCCCTGCGGCGATGATGGCGTGAAGTTGCTCTGCGTTCATGAAGGTTCAGCTCCGGATCTTGTAGCCGGTGCGCAAGAGGTGAAGGGTGACGCCGCTGACCAGCGCCAGGGCCGTGCCCACCACGGCCAGACTGGTCCAGGGTGAGACATCGCTTTGGCCAAAGAAACCATACCGGAAACCGTCAATCATGTAAAAGAACGGGTTGAGGTGGCTCAGCTGCTGCCAAAACGGTGGCAAGGAGTGGATGGAATAAAACACGCCCGACAGGAACGTCATGGGCATGATGATGAAGTTCTGAAAGGCGGCCATCTGGTCGAACTTTTCAGCCCAAAGGCCCGCGATCACGCCCAAAGCGCCCATCATGGCCGCGCCCAGAATGGCGAAGGCCAGAATCCACAAGGGGTAGACAAAGTGGATGTTGACCATCCAGCCGGTGATGACGAACACGCCCAGACCCACCGCCAGACCGCGCACCACCGATGAGCCCACATAGGCCACAAACCAGCTGCGGTGCGACAGCGGCGTGAGCAGCAGGAACACGATGTTGCCCATGATCTTGCTCTGCACCAGGCTCGACGAGCTGTTGGCGAAGGCGTTTTGCAGCACGCCCATCATGATGAGGCCCGGCAAAAGGAAGGAGGTGTAGGCCACCTGGTCGTAGACCTTGACATGGTCTTCGAGCACATGGCCAAAGATCAGCATGTAGAGCACCGAGGTGAGCACGGGCGCAGCGATGGTCTGGAAAGCGACTTTCCAGAAACGCAGGACTTCTTTGTAGAGAAGGGTTTGCCAGCCGGTCATGCCGAAACTCCGGTTGCGGGTTGCTTGCGGTTCATGACTTCCAGGAACACATCTTCGAGGTCAGGCTGGCGAATTTCCACATCTTCGGCCACCAGGCCCGCCGCGCGGATGGTGGCCAGGTGGTTTTCGATTTCGAGCGCGTTGTGCACCGGCAACTGAACGATGCGGCCGGTCACACGCGCCATGGCGGCCAGGGCCGCAGGCAGCTCGCCATCGAGCTTCATGCGCAGCACCTGGCTGGTGGCGGACTTGAGCAGGTCGGAGGTGCGCTCCAAAGCCACCACCTCGCCGCGCTTGAGCATGGCGATGCGGCCGCACAGGGCTTCGGCTTCTTCCAGGTAGTGCGTGGTCAGCAGCACGGTATGGCCTTGCTTGTTGAGCTTGGCGATGAACTGCCACAGTGTCTGGCGCAATTCGACGTCCACACCTGCAGTGGGCTCATCGAGCACGATCACACGGGGTTTGTGCACCAGGGCCTGCGCCACCAGCACGCGGCGCTTCATGCCGCCCGAGAGTTGGCGCATGTTGGCGTTGGCTTTGTCGGTCAGGCCCAGGCTGTCGAGCAGCTCGTCGATCCAATCGTCGTTGCCCTTCACACCGAAATAGCCCGACTGGATACGCAGCGATTCACGCACGGTGAAAAACGGGTCAAACACCAGCTCTTGCGGCACCACACCCAGCAGACGGCGGGCGGCGGCGTAGTCGGTCTGCACATCGTGGCCATGCACCTGCACACGGCCTTCGCTCGCCCGGCTCAAACCGGCCAGGATGCTGATCAGGGTGGTCTTGCCTGCGCCGTTGGGGCCCAGCAGGCCGAAGAATTCGCCCTCCTGCACCTCCAAAGACACCTGTTTGAGCGCCTGAAACGCAGACGCACCCGCACTGCGGGCAGGGTAGATCTTGGAAACGGATTGGAAAGAGAGCGCAGACATGAAGGGCCTATTTTAAGTGTTCCATCGGTCTGGGCTGGCAGATGCACGGGGAATTGGCCTGCAAACGGCAAAGCACCTGGACAATCCGGCGCTGGCAGAGCCTGTGCCCAGCGAATTCAGTCACCCAAAAGCGCCTTCACCCCATACAAAGCCGCCAACTCCTGCAGCTTGGCTGGTATGTGCCGGACCTCAAAGGCTTGGCCCAAAGCCAGCGCCTCGCGGCGGCAAGCCAGCAACACCGCGAGCGCCGAAGAGTCGAACTGGGTGAGGGCCGAAGCGTCGAGCTGCCAGGCCGCACCGACAGGTGCCGCGCGCATGGACTGCACCCACCCGTCCCGGCAGGCTTTGGCCTGGGGGTGCATCAAGGTGGCGGGCAGTTTGAATGCGGTCATGGCGCAGGTGCTCAGGATTTTTGCGCGTTGGCCTTGTTGCGCTCGGCCAGGCTGTTGATCAGCGCGTCGATGCCGCCCGCATTGATTTCCTTGGTGAACTGGCTGCGGTAGTTCTCAATCAGCCAGACACCGAGCACATTCAGGTCAAAAATCATCCAGCCCGCGCCTTCGCCGGGGGTTTTTTCCAAGCGGTAGTCCAGCTGTATCGGGTCGCCCTTGCCGCGCACCTCAGTGTTGACCACCAGGTTCTTGTCGTCTTGCCCAGGGCGCAGCGGCTTGACCACCACACTCTGGTCACTGACTTGGCTCAAGGCACCCGAATAGGTGCGCACCAGCAGCAGTTTGAATTCGTCCTGCAGGCGTTTTTGTTGCTCGGGTGTGGCCTTGCGCCAGGCGGGGCCAGTGGCCAGCGCCGTCATGCGTTTGAAGTTCACATTCGGCATGACTTTGCTGTCGACCAGCTGGATGATCTTGCTGACGTCGCCGTTGCGCAAAGCCTTGTCGGCCTTGATCGTGTCCAGGGTTTCGGTGCTCATGCGCTTGATGAACGCGTCTGCACTCTCTTCGGCCGCGTGGGCGACACCCATGCCGGTCATCCCGATCAAGGCCAGGGTCAACAACAAACGGCGGGGCCAGGTGGCCAATGACAATGTATTTTTCATGCAGCTGACTGTAAAAACAAAATCCGGCTTCGCACGGATGGAGGTGTGAACATCTGTAACGGTCTCACTTGCCGGACAGCTCCGGGTCGTTGTAATCGAAATCGGACGGCGGATTGCCGTCGTAGATGTCATTTTCGCGCTTTTGCAAATAGGCATCGCGCACGAAGCTGTAGGGGTCGAGCGAA
The DNA here is from genome assembly GCF_014837235.1 of Limnohabitans radicicola. Taxonomy (GTDB): domain Bacteria; phylum Pseudomonadota; class Gammaproteobacteria; order Burkholderiales; family Burkholderiaceae_C; genus Limnohabitans_A; species Limnohabitans_A radicicola. Next base: position 540,142 of record NZ_JACYFT010000001.1, read on the forward strand.
GCTGCCTTGACTGTGTCGACCGTCTTGAGCAGGCTGGCGCGCAAGTCCGTGACACGCAGTACGGTCAGGGTGCTGCGCGTGGCCGTATCCCTGACGTTCTGGCTCGGATCGCCCTTGAAGTCGAGCGGCAAAGCCAGACCGTCGCGCAAAGTGGATGGCCCCAAAATGGGCAGCACCACATAAGGCCCGGAAGGCACACCCCAGTAACCCAGGGTCTGGCCAAAGTCTTCCTTGCGTTTTTCGATGCCCATCTCGGTCGCGATGTCCAGCACGCCGGCCATGCCAAACACCGAATTGACCGACACGCGCATCAGCGTCTCGGCCGTGGCCTGCCCCTTGAGCTGCAAAGCACTGTTGGCCATGGACCAGACATCGCTCAGGTTACCCAAAAAGTTGTGCACCCCCGTGCGTGCAAATTTGGGAAGCACCTTGTCGTAAACCTGCGCCACAGGGCGAACCACGGCGGTATCGACCACATCGTTGAAGGCGTAAATGCGGCGGTTCATGGCCTCCCAGGGGTCACGCGCATCGGCCGCCATCGCGCTGCACTGCAGGGCCGCCAGCGCAATTGCCAGCCACAGCGAGCGCAGAGTTTGGGAACTCATGGCTTGCCGCCTTCCGACTTGGCAGGCTCGGCGGCCTTGCTGTACAGGAACTGGCTGATCAGGTTTTCAAGCACGATGGCCGACTGGGTCGAGCCAATGCGGTCACCCGCAGCGAGGTTTTTTTCATCCGCACCGGGCACGATGCCCACATACTGCTCGCCGAGCAAACCGCTGGTCAGGATGGACAGCGAGCTGTCTTTGGGGAATTCGTTTTTGGATTGCAGCGCCAGAGTCACCTGCGCCTGAAAGGACTCGCCGTCGAACACGATCTGTTTGACGCGGCCGACCACCACGCCCGCGCTTTTGACCGCCGCACCGGTCTTGAGGCCGCCAATGTTGTCGAACTTGGCCGTGACTTCGTAGTCCTTGCTGAAACTCATTTGCAGCAGGTTGGCCGACTTGAGGGCCAGGAACAACACCGCCACCGCACCCAGCAACACAAACAAACCCACCCAGACATCATTTTTGGAACGTTGCATGGCAATCCCTCTTCTTCAAATACTGAACATCATCGTGGTCAAGATGAAATCCAGACCCAGAACCGACAAGGAAGACACGACCACACTGCGGGTGGTGGCACTGGCCACACCCTCGGGTGTCGGCTGCGCCACATAGCCTTGCAGCAGCGCGATGAACGTGACCGCCACGCCAAACACCACGCTCTTGACCATGCCGTTGCCCACGTCCTTCCAGACATCGACACCACTTTGCATCTGGCTCCAGAAGGAGCCCGAATCCACACCGATCAGCAACACGCCAACGGCGTAGCCCCCCAGGATGCCCACCGCACTGAACACGGCCGTGAGCAGCGGCAAGGCGATCACGCCGCCCACAAAACGCGGTGCCAGGATGCGCTGCACCGGGTCCACGGCCATCATCTCGAGCGCCGTGAGCTGCTCACCGGCCCGCATGAGACCGATCTCGGCCGTGAGCGACGCACCCGCGCGTCCCGCAAACAGCAAAGCGGCCACCACCGGACCCAACTCGCGCACCAGGCTCAGTGCCACCAAGAGGCCCAAAGCTTCGGCCGAGCCGTAGCGCTGCAGCGTGTAGTAGCCCTGCAAGCCCAGCACAAAACCGACAAACAACCCCGAGACGGTGATGATGGCCAGCGAATAATTGCCCAAAAAATGCACCTGGTCGCGCACCAAACCAAAGCGGCGCAGCGCCGTGCCTGACATGACCAGCAGTCGGATGAACAGACGCGCGCCATAGCCCCAGTCGGCCAAGGCCTGGCGCGTCATGGCACCGAGCGCGGCCAGCCAATCGATCAGCCGGTTCATGCCGGCCTCCTGTCGTAATCCTGCGCCACCGTGGGTGCCGGGTAATGGAAGGGCACGGGTCCATCGCTCAGGGCATGGACGAACTGGTGGATCAAGGGATCGGTGCTGGCGCGCAGCTCGGCCGGCGAGCCTTGCGCCGCCACAGCACCGTTGGCCAGCACCACCACATGGTCGGCGATCTCGAAGGTCTCGGTGATGTCGTGCGACACGATCACGCTGGTGATGCCCAGGCTGTCGTTCAAGCGGCGGATCAGGCGCGCGGCCGTGCCCAGCGAGATCGGGTCGAGCCCGGCAAAAGGCTCGTCGTACATGATGAGGTCCGGGTCGAGCGCAATGGCCCGTGCCAGTGCCACACGGCGGCTCATGCCACCGGAGATTTCAGAGGGCTTGAGGTCGCGCGCACCGCGCAAGCCCACGGCGTCGAGCTTCATGAGCACAATGTCGCGCACCATGTCTTCGGGCAGGTCGGTGTGCTCGCGCAAGGGAAAAGCCACGTTGTCGAACACGCTGATGTCAGTGAACAAGGCGCCGAACTGGAACAACATGCCCATGCGTCGGCGGGCCGCGTACAACGCGGTCTGCTGCATGGTGGTCACGTCCTCACCATCAAAGCGCACCTGGCCTTGTTGGGCTCGGATTTGACCGCCGATCAGGCGCAGCACGGTGGTCTTGCCACCACCCGACACGCCCATCAGGGCCGTGACCTTGCCACGCGGCACGCCAAAGCTGACATCGCGCAAGATGACCCGTTCACCGTAACCGAAGGTCAGATGATCGAGCTCGACAAGGAATGGACTGGCGTGGGTGGTCATGAAAAACAAGAGCCGGGGAAACCGGCTCTTGCGATGTTATGCGACCAAGATGAACAGGATGTAAACCTTGGTGTTCTAGGGATTTTACCTAGAACCAAAAACCCTCAGCGCGGCAGGTCGCTTTGACCCATCAGGAACTCGTCCACCGCACGCGCCGCTTGACGGCCTTCGCGGATGGCCCAGACCACCAGCGACTGACCACGGCGCATGTCACCCGCCGCAAACACCTTGTCCACATTGGTGGCATAGCCACCTGTGAAGTCGGTGCTGGCCTTGGCGTTGCCACGGGCGTCCTTGTCGATACCAAAGGCGTCGAGCACGGTCGCGACCGGGTTGGTGAAGCCCATGGCCAACAAAACGAGGTCGGCTTTGTATTCCTTCTCGGTGCCAGGCACCTCGACCATCTTGCCGTCCTTGAACTCGACCTGCACAGTCTTGAGACCCGTGACCTTGCCTTTTTCGCCGATGAACTCCTTGGTGGAGATGGCGAACTCGCGCTTGAGGAGGCCTTTTTCGGCGCTCTCGTCATGGCTGGAGCTGGTGCGCAGCTTCATGGGCCAGTAAGGCCAGACCATCAGCTTGTTTTCTTTTTCGGGCGGCTCGGGCATCACCTCGAACTGGGTCACGCTGACGGCGCCGTGGCGTGTGCTGGTGCCCACGCAGTCGCTGCCGGTGTCACCGCCACCGATCACGATGACGTGCTTGCCATCCGCGCGCAACTGGCCTTTGAGCTTGTCGCCCGCATTGACCTTGTTTTGCTGGGGCAGGAACTCCATCGCGAAATGGATGCCGTCCAGGTCGCGGCCCGGCACGGGCAGGTCACGCGACTGCTCGGAACCACCCGTCAGCAGCACCGCGTCAAAGTCTTTCTTGAGCTGCTCGGCGCTGATGGTTTCCTTGGCCCAGTTGGTGACCTTGGAGTCCTTGGGCCACTCGCCCACCAAGACGCTGGTGCGGATCGTCACGCCTTCGGCTTCGAGCTGCTTGACGCGGCGGTCGATGTGCGACTTTTCCATCTTGAAGTCGGGGATGCCGTAGCGCAGCAAACCACCGACGCGGTCGTTCTTCTCGAACAGGGTCACGTCGTGGCCCGCACGCGCCAGCTGCTGGGATGCAGCCAGACCCGCAGGGCCTGCACCGATCACGGCGACCTTCTTGCCGGTCTTGACCTTGGCCGGACGCGGTGTGACCCAGCCCTCGGCCCAGGCGCGGTCGATGATGGCGTGCTCGATGGATTTGATGCCCACGGCGTCACCGTTGAAGTTCACCACGCAAGCGGCTTCGCAAGGTGCGGGACAGATGCGGCCAGTGAACTCGGGGAAGTTGTTGGTGCTGTGCAGCACCTCGATCGCGTTTTTCCAGTCACCGTGGTAGACCAGGTCGTTGAAGTCCGGAATGATGTTGTTGACCGGGCAGCCGTTGTTGCAGAAAGGCGTGCCGCAGTCCATGCAGCGCGCGCCCTGGGTTTTGGCTTGCTCTTCGGTCAGACCGATCACGAACTCGCCGTAGTTCTTGAGGCGCTCGGCAACGGGCTTGTAGCCCTCTTCGATGCGCTCAAATTCCATGAAGCCTGTGACTTTTCCCATGATGTTTCCTTCGATTCTTGACGTTGGGCTCAGGCGGCGACAGGCTTGGCGGCCTGGGCAGCTTTCTTGGCGTTGATTTCACCCAAAGCACGCTTGTATTCGTTCGGGAACACCTTCACGAACTTCGCACGGGCCGTGGCCCAGTTGTCGAGCAACTCGCGGGCGCGCTGACTGCCGGTCCACTTGAAGTGGTCTTCCAGCAGTTTCTTGAGCTGCGCTTCGTCGCTCTGGTCACGGTGCCACACGTTGCGGTCGATCTGCGCTTCCTGCTCGGCAGTGGACAGCACTTTTTCCATGCTGACCATGGCGGTGTTGCAGCGCGAAGCGAACTCGCCGTCTTCGTCGTACACATAAGCGATACCACCGCTCATGCCTGCGCCGAAGTTGCGACCGGTTTTGCCCAACACAGCCACGGTGCCACCGGTCATGTATTCACAACCGTGGTCGCCTGTGCCTTCAACGACCGCCGTCGCGCCCGACAGGCGCACCGCGAAACGCTCGCCGGCCACGCCAGCGAAGAAGGCTTCACCGGTGGTCGCGCCGTACATGACGGTGTTGCCCACGATGATGTTTTGCGAGGCCACACCACGAAAGTCCAGGCTGGGGCGCACCACCACACGACCACCCGACAAACCTTTGCCGGTGTAGTCGTTGGCTTCGCCGATCAGGTACAGCGTGATGCCGTTGCACAGGAAAGCACCAAACGACTGACCGCCCGTGCCTTCGAGCTGGATGCGGATGGTGTCGTCCGGCAGACCTTCGGGGTGCACCTTGGTCACCGCGCCGGACAACATGGCACCGACCGAGCGGTTCACGTTGCGGGCCGTTTCCATGAACTGCACCTTCTTGCCGTGATCGATGGCCTCGCGGCTCTTGGCGATCAGCACATTGTCCAGGGCCTTGGCCAGACCGTGGTCCTGGGTTTGCACATGGCGCACGTCGGCATCCACCGTGACTTGGGGCACAGCCAGCAGGCGAGAGAAGTCCAGGCCACGGGCCTTCCAGTGGCTCACGCCAGCGCGCATGTCGAGCAGGTCGGCGCGGCCCACCATGTCGTCGAACTTGGCAATGCCCAGCTGGGCCATGATCTGACGCACTTCTTCGGCGATGAAGAAGAAGTAGTTGACCACGTGCTCTGGCTTGCCGGTGAACTTCTTGCGCAGTGCCGGGTCCTGTGTGGCCACGCCCACCGGGCAGGTGTTGAGGTGGCACTTGCGCATCATGATGCAGCCTTCGACCACCAGAGGTGCGGTGGCGAAGCCGAATTCGTCTGCGCCCAAGAGCGCGCCAATCGCCACGTCGCGGCCAGTCTTCATCTGGCCGTCGGCCTGCACGCGGATACGACCGCGCAGGCCGTTGAGCACCAGGGTCTGCTGAGTTTCGGCCAGACCGATTTCCCAGGGCGAGCCAGCGTGCTTGACAGAAGACCAAGGCGAAGCGCCCGTGCCACCGTCGTGGCCAGCGATCACGACGTGGTCGGCCTTGCACTTGGCCACACCGGCGGCGATGGTGCCGACGCCGATTTCGGACACGAGTTTGACGCTGATGTCGCTGTGCGGGGCCACGTTCTTGAGGTCGTGGATCAGCTGGGCCAAGTCCTCGATCGAGTAAATGTCGTGGTGTGGGGGTGGCGAGATCAGACCAACACCCGGCACCGAGTGACGCAGCTTGCCGATGTACTCGGACACTTTGCCGCCGGGCAGCTGACCGCCTTCGCCAGGCTTGGCGCCCTGGGCCATCTTGATCTGGATCTGGTCAGCGCTCGACAGGTATTCGGCAGTGACACCGAAACGGCCCGAGGCCACCTGCTTGATGCGCGAGCGCAGCGAGTCGCCCGCCAGCAAAGGCAGATCGACTTCGACGTTGGCTTCGCCGATCACGCTCTTGAGCGAGTCGCCCTGTTTGATCGGGATGCCCTTGAGTTCGTTGCGGTAACGGTTGGCGTCTTCGCCACCTTCACCGGTGTTGCTCTTGCCGCCGATGCGGTTCATGGCCACGGCCAAGGTGGCGTGCGCTTCGGTAGAGATAGAACCCAGCGACATCGCGCCAGTGGCGAAACGCTTGACGATTTCGGCCGCAGGCTCGACCTGCTCCAGCGGGATGGCTTTGGACGGGTCGATCTTGAACTCGAACAGACCGCGCAGCGTCATGTGGCGCTTGCTCTGGTCGTTGATGATCTGCGCGTATTCCTTGTAGGTGCTGAAGTTGCCCGCACGGGTGGAGTGCTGCAGCTTGGCAATCGCGTCGGGCGTCCACATGTGCTCTTCACCACGGGCGCGCCAAGCGTATTCGCCGCCTGCGTCGAGCATGGTGGCCAGCACCGGGTCGTCACCGAAGGCGGCGGTGTGCATGCGGAAGGCTTCTTCGGCGATCTCGAACACACCGATGCCGCCCACTCGGCTGGCGGTGCCAGTGAAGTACTTGTTGATGGTTTCGCTGTTGATGCCGATGGCCTCAAACAACTGTGCACCGCAGTACGACATGTAAGTCGACACGCCCATCTTGGACATGATCTTGGACAGGCCCTTGCCGATCGCCTTGATGTAGTTGTAGATGGCTTTCTCGGCCGACAGGTCACCGGGCAGTTCTTTGTGCAGCGCAGCCAGGGTTTCCATGGCCAGATAGGGGTGCACGGCTTCGGCGCCATAACCGGCCAAGACCGCAAAGTGGTGCACTTCGCGAGCGGTGCCGGTCTCGACCACGAGACCTGCGGTGGTGCGCAGGCCTTCGGTCACCAGGTGCTGGTGGATGGCCGACAGCGCCAGCAGCGCAGGCACAGCCACCTGGGTGGCGTTGACGCCACGGTCGCTGATGATCAGGATGTTGTGACCGCCCTTGATCGCGTCCACGGCTTCGGCGCACAGCGAGGCCAACTTGGCTTCGACGCCTTCACGACCCCACAGCGCGGGGTAAGTGATGTCGAGTGTCGCACTCTTGAACTTGCCCTTGGTGGCTTGCTCGATGTTGCGCAGCTTGGCCATGTCAGCGAAGTCCAGGATCGGCTGGCTCACTTCGAGGCGCATGGGCGGGTTGACCTGGTTGATGTCCAGCAGGTTGGGCTTGGGGCCGATGAAGGACACCAGCGACATCACAATCGCTTCGCGGATCGGGTCGATCGGCGGGTTGGTCACTTGCGCGAACAACTGCTTGAAGTAGTTGTACAACGGCTTGTTCTTGTCAGAGAGCACGGCCAGCGGGCTGTCGTTGCCCATGGAGCCAATGGCCTCTTCCCCGGCCGAGGCCATGGGGGCCAGCAGGAACTTGATGTCTTCTTGTGTGGTGCCAAAAGCTTGCTGCAGGTCGAGCAAAGGCACATCGGATGCGGGCGCTTGCACAGGGGCAGCAGCCACATCATCGAGCTTGATGCGCAGGTTCTCGATCCACTGCTTGTAGGGCTTGGCGCTGGCCAGACCGGCCTTCAACTCTTCGTCGTTGATCATGCGGCCTTGTTCCAGATCGATCAGGAACATCTTGCCGGGCTGCAGACGCCACTTGCGGACAATCTTGCTTTCGGGAATCGGCAGCACGCCGGTTTCCGAACCCATGATGACCATGTCGTCGTCGGTGATGATGTAACGCGAGGGGCGCAGGCCGTTGCGGTCCAGCGTGGCGCCGATCTGGCGGCCGTCGGTGAACACGATGGAGGCGGGGCCGTCCCATGGCTCCAACATCGCAGCGTGGTATTCATAGAAGGCCTTGCGGCGCTCGTCCATGGTGGTGTGCTGCTCCCAAGGCTCAGGGATCATCATCATCACGGCCTGGCTGATGGGGTAGCCCGCCATCGTCAGCAGTTCCAGGCAGTTGTCAAACGTGGCGGTGTCGGACTGACCAGCGAAGCTGATGGGGTACAGCTTTTGCAGGTCATTGGCCAGCACGGGCGAAGACATCACGCCTTCGCGGGCCTTCATCCAGTTGTAGTTGCCCTTGACGGTGTTGATCTCGCCGTTGTGCGCCACATAGCGGTAAGGGTGGGCCAATGGCCACTCGGGGAAGGTGTTGGTGGAGAAGCGCTGGTGCACCAGGCCCAGGGCCGAGACGCAGCGCTCGTCTTGCAGGTCCAGGTAATAGGTGCCGACCTGGTCGGCCAGCAGCAGGCCCTTGTACACCGCGGTGCGGCTGGACATGCTGGGGATGTAATACTCGTTGCTGTGCGTCAGATTCAGGGCCTGGATGGCGGCGCTGGCGGTCTTGCGGATCACGTACAGCTTGCGTTCCAGCGCGTCTTGCACGATCACGTCGGCACCACGGCCGATGAAAATCTGGCGCATGACCGGCTCTTTTTCGCGCACACGGGGCGACATGGGCATCTCGCGGTTGACCGGCACATCGCGCCAGCCCAGCACCACTTGGCCTTCGGCCTTGACGGCGCGCTCCAGTTCTTGCTCGCAGGCCATGCGCGAGGCATGTTCTTTGGGCAGGAAGACCATGCCCACACCGTATTCACCAAACGGCGGCAGGGCCACGCCCTGTTTGGCCATCTCTTCGCGGTACAGCGCATCGGGCAACTGAATCAGGATACCGGCACCATCGCCCATGAGCGCGTCCGCGCCCACGGCACCCCGGTGGTCCAGGTTTTCAAGGATCTTGAGGGCCTGCGTCACGATGGCGTGGCTCTTTTGGCCTTTGATGTGAGCGACAAAGCCGACACCGCAAGCGTCATGCTCATTGGCCGGGTCATACAGACCGGTTTGTTGGAAGAGTTCTTTATCGGCTGCCGTGGTCATGGCGCACTCCTAGGGTTTTTACGCAGGGAAACGAGTTTAATGCACTGCAGCAACCATGCCAAGATAATTAATTGGGGTCAGATCCCAATTAATTCAGCCTTTATCCTGATCGCAAATTAATTGGGGACAGATTTAATCAACCGTCTTTTTGAAAGGCCGCCCTGCCTTGCGAGGCGCCAGACGCCGTGTGGTGGACTGCTGCAACTCCTCGACGAACCCGGGGGAGCCCAGCGCCCAGCCCGACAGTGCGCTGCGGGTGAGTTGGTCCTTGTCGGCCTGCGCCAGTCCGCTCTGCACCCACTCGGCATAAGCCGCCTCACGGGCAAAGGGGGTGTTGCCCAAGCCCCAAAACAGGGCGTGCGGCGTCACCAATTTGTCGCTCACCTGTCCAATACAGTGCCGATGGCTGGACCATTTGAAGTCTGCAGCTTGCGCCACCATGCCCGCCCGCACCGGGTTCAGGTCGATGTAGGCCATGCAAGCCAAAAGATAGCGCTCACTCTCAATGAGGTTGCTGCGGTAACGGCCCTCCCACAACGTACCCGTGCGGTGGTGACGCAGATTGAAGTAACGGACATAGGCGCGGCCCACCGCCTGCATCATCTGTGGCAATCCATCGTCGGTTTCGGGCGTGACCAGCAGATGGAAGTGGTTGTCCATGACCACATACGAATGGATGGCCACCTTGAAGGTCTGTGCATGCTCTTGCCACAGCGCCAGCAAACGCTCACGATCGACATCGTCGCGCACGATCGCCTGGCGGTCATTGCCGCGCTGGATGACGTGGTGCGGGTAAGCGGCAACGGTGAGGCGGGGTTGGCGGGCCATGTGCAAATTGGGCAGAGAGTGTCCCAGTTTAATTGGGATCTGACCCCAATTGATGCCAACGCCACCATAATGCCCATCATGAACACGCAAGCCCCCACTTTGCGCATCGGCACCGGCGCAGGTTATGCCGGTGACCGCATTCCACCGGCCGTAGAGCTGGCCGAAAAGGGCCAACTGGACTACCTGGTCTTTGAATGCCTGGCCGAGCGCACGATCGCGTTGGCGCAGCTCGAACGCAGCCAGCAGCCCGAGCGCGGTTTTGACCCGATGCTGGCCGAACGGATGCGCGCCGTGCTGGCCCCCTGCATGGCCCACGGCACCCGCATCATCAGCAACATGGGCGCAGCCAACCCCCTGCAGGCCGGGCATGCGGTGTTGGCCATCGCCCGCGAACTGGGCCTGCCCCAGGTCAAGGTGGCGGTGGTGCTGGGCGACGATGTGCTGGCCCACTTGCAGGCGGACGGTCTGTCGCTGCCCGTGCTCGAATCCGATCAAAGCCTGGCCGACTTCGCGCCGCAACTGATTTCGGCCAACGCCTACCTGGGCGCTGAGGCCCTGCTGCCCGCTTTGCAGTCCGATGCGCAGGTCATCATCACCGGCCGTGTGGCCGACCCTGCCCTCTTCCTCGCGCCGCTGGTGCACCACTTTGGCTGGGCCTTGGACGACTGGCCGCGTCTGGGCAAAGGCGTGCTGGTCGGGCATTTGCTCGAGTGCGCGGCGCAGATCACGGGTGGCTACTTTGCCGATCCAGGTTTCAAGGACGTGCCCGGCCTGGCCCGGCTGGGCTTTCCACTGGCCGAAGTCAGCGCCTCGGGCGACGCCGTCATCACCCAAGTGGCGGGCTCGGGCGGCTGCGTCACGGTGGCCACCTGCACCGAGCAGCTGCTGTATGAAATCGAAAACCCCGCACGCTACCTGCAGCCTGATGTGGTGGCCGACTTCTCGCAAGTGCAATTGCAGCAGGTCGGCCCCAACCGTGTGCAGGTCACGGGCGGCGGCGGCTGCCCACGCACCGACACGCTGAAGGTCACCGTGGGCTACCGCGACGGCTACATCGGCGAAGGGCAAATCTCTTACGCAGGCCCGGGCGCACAGGCGCGTGGGCAACTCGCGCTCGACCTGGTGCGCGCACGGCTGGCCGATGCGGGCTACAACAACGGCGAAGGCCGCTACGACCTGATCGGCGTCAACGCCATCTTCGGTCATGACGCGGGCGCCGCGACACTGCAGCCTGCCGAAGTGCGCGCCCGCGTGGCCCTGCGCGTGCCCACACTGCGTCAGGCCCAGCATGTGGCACACGAGGTCGAAGCGCTTTACCTCAACGGCCCGGCAGGCGGCGGTGGCGCCACCCGCTCGGTGCGCGAAGTGATTGCCGCAGCATCTGTGCTGATGCCGCGTGAAGCTGTGCACACCCACACGGTTCTGCTCAACGCGGAAGGACTCTGACATGCTGCTGAGCGACATCGCCCACACCCGCACCGGAGACAAAGGCAACCGCTCGACCCTCTCGGTCATCGCCTACGACAAAAAAGACTTTGCCCTGCTGGAAAAACACCTCACAACCGAGCGGGTGCGGCAACACTACGCTGGCATCGTGCACGGCCCAGTCGAGCGCTACAGCTTGCCGCAACTGGGTGCACTCAACTTCGTGATGCACCAGGCCCTGGGCGGCGGCGTGACCCGCTCGCTGGCCCTGGACGCCCACGGGAAATGCCTGAGTGCCAAACTGCTGAGCCTTGTGATTGAATAAGCTCAAACCTTTGAATCAGGAACCTCACATGAAATACACCTGCCTCGCCACCTTTTTGGCCACTGCCCTGATGGCCACGGCCTCCGCTCACGCCCAAACCTACCCCAGCAAACCCATCAAAGCGATCGTGCCTTTTGCCGCAGGCAGCGCCACCGACCAGATCGGCCGCGCCTTTGTGCAAAAGATGTCCGAACAACTGGGACAGCCCATCGTCATTGAAAACAAGGCCGGCGTGAACGGCATGCTGGGCGCTGACGCCGTGGCCAAGTCCGCACCTGACGGCTACACCCTCATGGTCGGCACCAACAGCACCAACGCCGCACTCAAGAGCCTGATGAAAAAGTTGCCCTACGACCAGGACACCGCTTTTGCACCCATCGGCTACATGGGCTCGGTGCCACTGATCGTGGCCGTCAACAACGACGTGCCCGTCAAAAACCTCAAGGAACTGGTCGCGGCCGCCAAAGCCAAACCCACCCAGCTCACGTTTGCCAGCGCAAGCACTTCGCAACGCGTGTCCACTGAAGTGCTGATGAGCATGTCGGGCATCCAGATGACGCATGTGCCCTACAAGAGCGGCCCTGCGGCCATGACCGACCTGATCGGCGGCCAGGTGAACCTGTTCACCGCCGACTTTGCCGTGATGCTGCCCCAGGTCAAAGCGGGCAAGATCCGTGGCCTGGCGGTCACCTCCACACAACGCTCCAAAGCCATCCCCGAGCTGCCCACCGTCAACGAAGCCCTGGGCCTGAAAGACTACGAACTGATCGCCTACTTTGCGATGTTTGCGCCTGCAGGCACCCCGGCCGACGTGATCGCCAAACTCAACAAAGCCCTGAACGCAGCGGCCGCTGACAAGGACATCATCGACAAGTTCTCGGCCATCGGCTTTGAAACCAGCCCCGGCACACCCGAGGCGCTGGCCCAGCGCAACAAGGCCGAAACCGCCAAGTGGGCCAAGGCCATTCGGGACGCGAAGATCGAAGCCGAGTGAGGACCGCTCAAGCGCTGACCCCATTCAGGGCTGGATAACGGTGCGACAGCAGGGTTTCCAGTCCAAATTCCTTGAGCAGTGCCTGCAAGCGCTCAGCCGCTGAGCGCTTTTTCTGGCCGGTGTACTTGGCCAAAATCAACTCGTTTTTCATCGAGTGCTCCCAGCCCACCAATTCGGTCACGGTGACCGCATAACCCTGTGACTCCAGGTACAGGCAGCGCAGCACGTTGGTCAGTTGACTGCCCACCTCGCGTGTGTGCAGGGGGTGACGCCACAGTTCGGCCAGGGGCGTGCGCTGCAGATTGAGCGCCTTGTGCTGGTTCAGCGCCCGGGCCAGCTCGGCCTGACAGCAAGGCACCAGCACCATGTATTTGGCTTTCTTTTGCAGACCAAAGGCGATGGCGTCGTCGGTGGCGGTGTCGCAGGCGTGCAGCGCGGTGACCACATCGATCTGTTCAGGCAGCTCAGTGCTCTGGGTCGATTCGGCCACGCTCACGTTCAAAAAGCGCATGCGCTCAAAACCCAGGCGCTCGGCCAACTGGCGCGAGGACTCGACCAGCTCACTGCGCGTTTCGATGCCGTAAATCGTGCCTTGGCCCAGCGCTTTGAAAAACAGGTCGTAAATGATGAAGCCCAGATACGACTTGCCTGCGCCGTGGTCGGCCAGTGTGGGGCCTTGGTCGCTGGCGGGCAGCTCCAGCAAGAGCTTTTCGATGAACTGGAACAGGTGGTACACCTGCTTGAGTTTGCGGCGCGAGTCTTGATTCAGCTTGCCGTCGCGCGTGAGGATGTGCAGCTGTTTGAGCAACTCAACCGATTGCCCGGGGCGCACTTCGGGCGGCAGGGCTTGGCTGTCGAAAGTGGATGGTTTTTTCTTCATGGTGTGGCATCCACATCGAGCTTTTTCCAGCCGTCCAGACCCAGCTTTTTCATCATCGCCATGTTGGTCTCGTAAATCATTTCGGCTTCGGGGAAGGCCTCCACTGCCCGATCGATGCTGGCCTCGCGGATCAAGTGCAGCGTGGGGTAAGGCGAGCGGTTGGTGAAGTTGGTGATGTCATCGGGCTCGGTGTCCGCGAACTGGAAGTCGGGGTGGAAACTCGCGATCTGGAATTCACCCTCCAGATCCAGCTCCTGCAGCACACCATCGGCCTCGTCCAGAAAGTCATTGAAGTCCAGAAAGTCGCGCAGCATGTGCGGCACGATCAGCAGCACGGTCTCGCGCTCCTCAGCAGGCAAAGCGGCCAGGGCCTGCAGTTGTTCAATCAACTCATCACGCAGACCTTCCAGGCCTTTGGCTTCGCTCACGGCGTAGTGAATCTGGCCCTTGACGTGCGGGGCCTTGGCAAAGGGGCACAGGTTCAGACCGATCACGGCACGTTCGAGCCAGCGCACGGTGTCGGTGATCTCGATGGGAAGTTGGGGAGAAATTTCGGTCATGCACCGATTGTGCCTGTGCCTTGCAGCAGCTCAGGCAGCTTGTCGCGCCAGCAAGCGCCCAGCCAACCAAGCCAGGACAGCCCCACCCACACAACACCCCACCGTGACCAGTGGCGTGAGCTGCCACCCCCCCGCTTGCGCAGCCACCGCGGCCACCACGGGCGGCCCGACAAACTGGCCCAGCGCAGACAACTGCTGCACCCAGCCCACGGTGGTGGCCACCTGCTGCTCGCCCGGTGCCAGCCGCACCGCCAGGCCGAACAAAGTGCCCGGCACCAGACCACCCACGCTCGAGAACAAGAGCACCCCAGCAAAGCGCAGCCAAGGTGCGCCCTCAGTGAACGATGCAAAAGCCAGTGTGCTGCCCAAGGCCATCGCGCCAAAGCCCAGCCACAAGGTCGAGCGGGGTGCCCATCCGCGCTGCAGCAATCGGCCCGAGGCCATGTTGCCCGCCATGTTGACAGCCGCGGCCATGGCCGTGAGGACACCCAGCAGCGCCCCGCTCACGCCCGCTGCGGCATAAATCGACGGCAAAAAGCCCACCACCGCCAGCCACTGGCCCGAATACATGCCAAAAGTGAGCGCCACCAGCCAAGGGCCGGGTGCGCTCAGGGTGCGGCGCAAACGGGTCCAAGCGCCCTGACCTGCGGGGTCCGCATGGACGGGTGGGTCTGCAGGCACGGCACGCCACAGCCCCAAGGCCATGACCAGCGACACGACCGCAAACAGCCACCACCACGCCCCCCAGCCCCAGGCCGGAATGAACAGCGGCCCCAGCAGCAAAGCCAGTGCCGTGCCCGTGGGCATGTACGCACCCCACACGCCCAGCATGCCGGGCAGTTGCGCAGGCGGCACCAGACGGCGGATCAAGGCGGGGGCAGGCAAGGCCACCAGCAAAAAGCCCAGGCCTTCAAGGGCACGCAAGACCAGCAAGGCCTGCACCGAGGTGGCGAAACCGCCCAGGCCACTGGCCAGCGCCAGCATGCACAGGCCGCGCACCATGCTGCGTTTGAGGCCCATGCCGTCGGCCAGCAAACCCATGAACACCGCCAGGCTCAAGCCCGCCAGTTGCACGATGGACAGCAGAAAACCCGATTGCACCAGCGTGAGGCCCAACTCGGCTTGCAAGGCGGGCAAGGCTGGGGGCAGCTTGCCCACCTGTAGGGCGGCCACACCGCCTGCGGCCACCACCAGCCAGGCCACGCGCACAGGCTGTGCGCCAGATGCACTCACAGCAGCTTGCGCCCCGTGAGGCGTTCGTGTTCGCGCAGCGCAAAGCGGTCGGTCATGCCCGCGATGTAGTCGGCCACTGCGCGGTGGCGGTCCTCACGGGCGGCAAACTCGGCGCGCATCTCGCTCGGCTGCGCCAAATAGGCATCGAACAATTCGCGCACGGCCTGCTTGGCCTGGCCCATGATCTGCGTGACCTGGGGGTGGCGGTAAAGGCTGGCAAACAAAAACCGCTTGAGCTCGGCGCTGCGGGTTTTCATCTCGTCCGAAAAACGCAGCAATGGCCCGGCCAGCCGCGCCTCGTCGGCCGTTTGCACGCCCGCTGCGGCAATCGCAGCGCGTGTGGTGTCGATCACGTCGTACACCTGCTCGCTGAGCATGCGGCGCGTGCTCTCGTACAGCCAGCGGCGCGGTTTGTCTTTGAGCTGCGGGTGCTCGGCCAGCGCCTGCAGGCGGTAGTGGTCAAACAGCGGCACCTCCTGCATCTGGTCCAGCGAGAGCAGGCCCGAGCGCACGCCGTCGTCGATGTCGTGCGCGTTGTAGGCAATCGCATCGGCCAGGTTGCACAACTGCGCCTCCAGACTGGGTTGGGTGCGGTCCAAAAAACGCCGGGCCACGCCCCCGGGCTCCAGCGCATCGATGGCCTCGGCGTTGGGGCGTGAGCAATGCTTGAGGATGCCTTCGCGGGTTTCAAAACTCAGGTTCAGGCCGTCGAACTCGGGGTAGCGCTCTTCAAGCTGGTCCACCACGCGCAGGCTTTGCAGGTTGTGCTCAAAGCCGCCGTGCTGTTCCATGCACTCGTGCAACGCGTCCTGACCCGCATGGCCAAAAGGGGTGTGGCCCAGGTCGTGCGCCAGCGCCACGGCTTCCACCAGGTCTTCGTTCAGACCCAGGGCCCGCGCAATCGAGCGGCCCAGCTGCGCGACTTCGAGCGAGTGCGTGAGGCGCGTGCGGAACAGGTCGCCCTCGTGGTTGAGGAACACCTGGGTCTTGTAAACCAGGCGACGAAAAGCCGTGGAGTGGACGATGCGGTCACGGTCGCGCTGAAACGCGTTGCGCGTGGGCGCAGGCAGCTCGGCATGGTGACGCCCCCGGCTTTGCGACGAATGGCTGGCCCAAGGGGCCAGGCCGGATGAGTTGCGGCGGTCAGGCACAGCAGGCGTCAATCACATCGCGCACCACCGCGTCGGGCGCACCCTGCACAGCCGCTTGGCCAGGGCCGTTGATGACCACAAATTGGATGTCGCCGCCCACGGCCTTTTTGTCCAAGCGCATGTGCGCGATGTAGTCGCCGGCATTGTCACTGGCGTGCAGAACCGGCCCACGCACAGGCAGCCCGGCGCGCTCAATAAGTGCTTTGAGGCGCGTCACAAAACCAGCATCGACCTTGCCCAGGCGCTGCGACAGCTCGGCGGCCATGACCATGCCGCACCCCACGGCCTCGCCGTGCAGCCAAACGCCAAAGCCCAGTCCCGCCTCAACAGCGTGGCCAAAGGTGTGGCCAAAGTTCAGGATGGCGCGCAGACCCGCTTCGCGCTCGTCCTGCCCCACCACCCAGGCCTTGATCTCGCAGCTGCGCTTGACGGCATGGGCCAGTGCGGCTGGTTCACGCGCCATGAGCGCACCGATGTGGGCTTCGATCCAAGCCAAAAAGTCCATGTCGGCGATTGGGCCGTATTTGATGACTTCAGCCAGCCCGGCGCTGAGCTCGCGCTCGGGCAGGGTCTTGAGGGTGTCCAGGTCACACACCACCCGTACCGGCTGGTAGAACGCGCCGATCATGTTCTTGCCCAGCGGGTGGTTGATCGCGGTCTTGCCGCCCACCGACGAGTCGACCTGTGACAGCAGCGTGGTGGGCACCTGCACAAAGGGCACGCCACGCATGTAGCTGGCCGCAGCAAAGCCGGTCATGTCACCGATCACGCCACCGCCCAGGGCAAACAACACCGTCTTGCGGTCGCAGCCCCTGGCCAGCAAGGCATCAAAAATCAGGTTCAGGGTCTGCCAGTCCTTGTGCGCTTCACCATCGGGCAGCACCACGGTGTGGATCTGCTTGTAATGCGGGGCCAAGGCCGTGCGCAGCTGCGCTTCGTAGAGCGGGGCCACCGTGTCGTTGGTGACGATCATCGCGGCCTGCGCTTTGGGCAAACCCGCCCAAGTTTCAGGACGGGCCAAGAGGCCGGCGCCGATCTGGATGTCGTAGCTGCGGTCGCCAAGCGCAATGGCGACGGTTTCAATGGGGAAAGGATGCTGAGCCATAGCCCTCAAGTGTAGGGCCTGGGCAGACCTGCCACGGTGCCCGTGCTGCGTCAGGAAGCGGCAGGGGAATGGGTCTGGGTGCGCGCAGGCAGGTGCCCGGCCAGCTCCAGCTGCATCAGGATCATGTTGACCAGGGTGGACACCGAGGGGCGTCCTGTTTCGATCACAAAGTGCGCGGCATCACGGTACAGCGGATCACGCGCGTCATAGAGCGCACGCAAGCGCGAGAGCGGGTCTTCCACCTGCAAGAGCGGACGCACCGTGTCGTGGCGCAAGCGGCGGTACACGTCTTCGGGTGATGAGCGCAGGTAAATCACCTGCCCCCGGTCGTGCAAATGGCGGCGGTTGGCCTCGCGCAGCACCGAGCCGCCACCTGTGGACAAGACCCCCTGGTGGTGCTGGCTCAGGTCGTCGAGCACGGCTTGTTCGACATCGCGGAAAGCCTCTTCGCCTTCGCGGGCAAAGTACTCGCGGATCGAGCAGCCCAGGCGGTCTTCGATCACGTGGTCCGAGTCGACAAAAGGCACACCGAGACGGCGCGCCAGCTGGCGCCCGATGGTGGTTTTGCCCGAGCCCGGAAGGCCCACGAAGATGATGGTCAAGACAGTCTCACACGCGAAAAGCAGGCGTCTGGCGGCCCCTCAAAGGCCTGTGCGCCGGAGGTGCAAGTGTATTCGACGCAGCGTTCAGCCCCCGCCAGGCTTACTCGGTTCAGCGCTTGACCGCGGGGGCCTGTGGACTCGCTGGCCTGGGGTCGGGTGCACCCGCCACCGGCCCCACCATGTCGGCCGCAGGCGTGCTGTCGGCCATCACCCGGGGCGTCAGGAACACCAGCAACTCGCTTTTGCGGCGGGTCTGCTGGCGGTTGCGAAACAACCAGCCCACCAGTGGCACATCGCCCAGGCTGGGCACTTTGGCCTCGTCGCTTTTGTCGGCGTCTTCAAAAATGCCCCCCAGCACCACCGTGCCACCGTCCTGCACGCGCACCTGGGTTTTGACGTGCTTGGTGTTGATCGCATACCCGGCGGTGGTCAGTTGCCCCACGCTGTCGCGGTTGACGTCCACCTCCAGCACCACCGAGCCGTCGGGCGTGATCTGCGGTGTGACTTCGAGCTTGAGGTTGGCCTTGCGGAAGGTGATGGACGTCATCGTGGTGCCACCCGTGGCTGCAGCCGTCTGGTAGGGCAACTCGGTGCCCTGCTCGATCAGAGCCTTGGTCTGGTCGGCGGTGATGACCCGTGGGCGCGAGACCACCTTGCCCCGGCCATCGGCCTCGAGCGCCGACAACTCCAGGTTGAGGAATTTGTCGGCCGCCGGGTTGAACAAGGACACGGCAAAGCTGGCAGGGCTCACCAAGGTTTGGCCTGCGTTGCCTGCGGCCAGCGCCACCTGGTTGCCGGTGACCACGCCCGCGCCGGTGGTGGCGTTGGTCGCGCCCAGCGCCAAGGTGCGGCCGCCCACAGCACCCGTGCTGCCCGCGCCCCAGCGCACGCCGAGCGACTCGCCAAACTGGTCATCGGCCTCAACGATGCGCGCCTCGATCAGGACTTGGCGCACTGGCACATCGAGCCGGGCAACCATCTGCTGCAATTCGGCCAGGCGGGCGGGCACATCCGAGATGAACAGCTGGTTCGTTCGCGGCTCGGCCAGAACGCTGCCGCGTGCGCTGAGCCAGCGCGCAGTCGATGCACCCGAGCCGCCCCCCACAGGGCCGCCACCCTGCAAGCGCTGCGCCACCTCGGTGGCCCGGGTGTATTGCAGGCGCAGCGCCAACATGTGCAAGGGGCTCACAGCCTCCAGGGCCGTTTGCGCTTCGAGGTGTTTTTTCTCGCGCTGCAGCCATTCGTCTTGCGGCGCCACCCAGATCACCCGCCCTTCCTGGCGCGAAACCAACCCCTTGGACTGCAGCACGATCTGCAAAGCCTGCGGCCAGGGCACGTCTTTGAGCCGGACCGACACACTGCCCGTCACGGCGTCGGTGGTCACGACGTTCAAGCCGGTGAAGTCGGCAAACACCTGCATGAGTGCGCGCAACTCGATGTTCTGGAAGTTCAGGCTGATCGGCGCATCCGCCGCCACTTGCGCGGCAGCGGGTGGCGCAACGTCCGCCACCGGGGCCGCACCCGCCGCGGGCCAGAGCAAACACACCAGCACAGGGCCGCAGATTTTGAATGTGGTCATGGCGAAACCCCTTGCAAACGCAACATGTGCACCCCACCCGGGGGCTTGAGCGCTTGCAGCGCCACCGAGTCCGGGTGAATGGTTTGGATGCGGTAACCCTCTTGCGCGACAGACGCACCCGGCCCCAGCACCGCCCAGTGCGGCCCGGCGGCCAGCACCGCTTGCCAGCGACCATCCTGCTGCCAAACACCCAACAGGCGGGTCTGGTCCAATGTCCAGTGACGCGGATCGGCAGACAGCCAAGCGGGCTCCGAAGCATTCGGGGCCCGGCCCAGCTCGACCACAAAGGGGTCTGCAAGGCCCGCCGAACCCCGCCGGGCTGCCGCATCCCAGTGGGCGGGCCAGGCCTCGCCACTGGCTGGCCCCGGGCGCAACCACACACGCCACACGCCGTCCCACTGCAAATGCCCAGTTGACCCGCTCACACTCACACTCAAACGGTCCAGCGACCAAACCGGACCTGCATCGGTCAAGGAAGCCCAAGCGCTGGCCATGTCCGAGTACCGCCCCTGCATGCGCACGGCCACCGCCTGGCTGGGCAAAGGCCCAACTTCTTGCAGTGCCTGCGGCCGCAAGGCTTCCAGCTGCAAGCCCTGCTGTTGCAAGCCTTTTTGCAACACAAGCCACAGACCGGGCGCATCGCGCACATCCGGCAGGCGCTCTATCAGGGCCGGGGCATCTGATGCGCGTGCTTCGCGGGCTGTTGACACCTTCCCCGCGGGTGCTCTCGCACCCGGGCTCACATCTTGCAGGGCTTGCACCTTCTGACGCAGCTGCGCGTGCGCCTCGAATTCGTCCATGGCCCACACCATCACCAGCCCCAAACCTGCCAGGCAGGCCGCCAGGGCCCAAGCCCAACGGTGCAAGCCTCCCAAGAGCAAGGCGCGAACAGCCGCCGATGACTCGATCCTGCTCATGGCGTCCTCATGGCGCACGCCGGGTTGTAGAGGACGTCAATGACGGCCAGGGGCCATGCCACACAAACAGTTGGCCTGTGTCCGCAGGACTGGCCACCAGACTGACCAAGGTCAAGGGACTTTGCAGCTTCTCGGACAAGCGCAACTGCGCCGTGATCAAGGCTTGGGCATCGCGTGTGCGGCCCTGCAGCTCCAGCCGGTCGCCGTCCACCTGCAGGCGTTCCAAAGCCCAGCCAGTGCGTCCGGCTTCTTGCATCACCGCTTGGTGCAGACGAACCCAAGCCTCTTGGTGTTGCTGCACTTGCCGCAAAAATGCCTGCTGGCGTTGGGCCAGGGCCTGTGCCTCCTGCCGGGTTTGGTCTTCCCGCGCCTGCGCCTGCTGCCGCACACTTTGGGCCATCAGCCTGTCATGCTCAGACGACAGCGCATCCAGGTTCTGACGCACCCCATACAGCACGCCCCAGCCCATGGCCAGTCCGACCCAGCCGCCTGCCAAGGCCGAAGCCCAGCGCCAACGCAGGCGGCGCTGGCGGGCCTGCATGGGGTGATGGAGCAAATTGAAAGCGGTGTTCATGACAAAGCCCTCAAGCCCGCGCCACAGGCACACAGCCAGGCCCAGGCTGGCGTGCCGCGCAGGGCTTGCAAAGCCTCACCGATCGCCATGTCAGCAGCGGCATCGGTGGGGGACGGCCAGGAAAACCGCCAATCCCGGTGAGGCTGGGCACGCAGATTTCCCGCACCGCCAAGCAAGGCCAGCGCCGCACGCAACGCCGCTTGCTCGTGGTGCTCAATGGCTGGCAAGCGCCAGCCCGCAGCACGGGTGTGTTTGCGCCAGGCATGCACCTCGCTGCGCAAGCAAGCGAGCCAATGCACGTGCTGGATCGAAGGTTCATCTGCCGCCAGCACCTCAAAATCAAAACTGACCTCCTGCGCAGGCACATTCAGGTGCTGCGCAGCCTCGAGCTGGACTTCGGCTTGGAGTGCATCCGCGTCCAATGCAGCCGGGCAAGCAAATTGCCCACTCTGGCAACGGCTCATGGGCAAGGCCAACACCAGACGGCGGTGCCTGCGCACCTCCTGCTCACTCGCCTCGCGCAAACTCTCCACCAGCCAATCGTGGTAATTGTCCGATGCCTGGACCCACGCGGGGGGCGACAAATGGAGCGCCCGCTGCACACGGACTTCGCGGTCAGCCGTCTGCCCCAAAGACACCAGTGTGACCCCGTGGTCCCCGAGCGCGATGCCCCATGCGCTGGTGATTCTGCGAAATGGGAAACCTGGCCACAGCTTGAGCCCTGAACGCACGGCATACCCCCTTGTGCTGAGGCCTGAAACAGCCCTCTGGCGGTTTTTTAGCATGAGCATCCGAAGATTTCAACTCATTTTGAAAACCATAGATTTCAAAAAATCCATCATGCCGACCCCAGGGACCCCCGGATTTTTATAATCAGCGACCCGTTGGCCATCCGCGTCAGCGACCACCACAGTCCTATGACCCAACGCCCTCCCCACACGCCCGAAGCACCAGCCCAGCCTGCGGCCCGCGCCAACGCTTCACCGACCTTCGCCTCCCTGTTGATCCGTCTGGGGCTGTGGGCTGCGGGCCTGGTGATTGCTGGCCTGCTCGCTTTGTTGATGGTGGTGGGTGTGGCCATGGTGGTCGCCTACCCTAACCTGCCTGACATTTCGGACCTGGCCGACTACCGGCCCAAGCTGCCGCTGCGGATCTACACCGCCGACGGCGAGCTGATGGGCGAGTTCGGGGAAGAGCGTCGCAACCTCACGCCCATCAAGGACATCCCCAAAGTCATGAAGGACGCGGTACTGTCCATCGAAGACGCGCGCTTTTACCAGCACGGCGGCGTGGACTACCTGGGCATCTTGCGTGCAGGCGTGGCCAACCTGGGCCGCGTCAAGAGCCAGGGCGCGTCCACCATCACCATGCAGGTGGCCCGCAACGTCTACCTGTCGACCGAAAAAACCTACACCCGCAAGATCTACGAGATCCTGCTGACCTACAAGCTCGAACACATGCTGACCAAGGACCAGATCCTTGAGATCTACATGAACCAGATTTTCTTGGGCAACCGGGCTTACGGCTTCGCTTCGGCCAGCGAGATCTATTTCGGCAAGTCGCTCAAAGACATCAGCATCGCCGAAGCCGCCATGCTCGCGGGCCTGCCCAAAGCGCCGTCGGCTTACAACCCCATCAGCAACCCCAAGCGCGCACGCTCACGCCAGCTCTACATCATCGAGCGGATGGAGGAGAACAAGTACATCACCGCCGCGCAGGCCAAGGCCGCCAAGGCAGAACCTCTGAAATTGCGCTCGGCCGCCGACAAGAACAACCTGCATGCCGAGTACGTGGCAGAGACCGTGCGCCAGATGATGTTTGCGCAGTACGGCCCCGAGACCTACACCCGAGGCCTGAATGTGTACACCACCTTGCAGTCCAGTGAGCAAAAAGCCGCTTACCGGGCCTTGCGCCAAGGCATCCTGGACTACGAGCGTCGCCAGATTTACCGGGGGCCCGAGAAGTTTGTGGACCTGCCCACCGACCCCAAGAAGCTCGAAGAAGCCATCGACGATGTGCTGGACGACCACCCGGACAACGGGGATCTGCTCTCGGCCGTGGTGCTCGAAGCGACGCCCCGCAAGGTGGTGGTGGTGCGCCAGAACGCCGAGCAGATCGAAGTCACCGGCGATGGCTTGAAGCCTGTGCAGTCCGGCCTGTCCGACAAGGCACCCCCTGCTGTGCGCCTGCGTCGGGGTGCGGTGGTGCGCATTGCCCAAACCGCCAAGGGCAGCTGGGAAATCACCCAGCAGCCCGAAGTCGAAGGCGCCTTCGTGGCGGTGACACCGCAGACCGGCGCCATCCGTGCACTGGTGGGCGGCTTTGACTTTGCCAAAAACAAATTCAACCACGTCACACAAGCCTGGCGTCAGCCAGGCTCGAGCTTCAAGCCCTTCATTTATTCGGCTGCGCTGGAAAAAGGCATCACGCCTGCCACGGTGGTGAACGACTCGCCACTCTTTTTTGACAGCAGTGTCACGGGTGGTCAGCCCTGGGAACCCAAAAACTACGACGGCACTTTCGACGGGCCCATGAGCTTGCGCAAAGGCCTGGCCAAATCGAAAAACATGATCTCCATCCGCGTGCTGCAAGCCGCGGGCACGCGCCACACCCAGGAGTGGATTGGGCATTTCGGTTTTGACGAAGAAAAACACCCGGCCTACCTCACCATGGCGCTGGGTGCAGGCTCCGTCACGCCCATGCAAATGGTCACCGCGTATTCGGTCTTTGCCAACAACGGTTTCCTGGTGCAACCGCACCTGATCACGCGCATCACCGACCCCAAGGGCAAGGTGCTCGTCGAAAGCCCGCCGCCGGAGCAACCCACCGAAGAGCAGCGCGCCATCCCCTCGCGCAACGCCTACGTGATGGGCAGTCTGTTGCAGGAAGTGACCCGTTCAGGGACAGCCGCTCGAGCCCAGGCCATGCTCAAACGCCCCGACCTGTATGGCAAAACCGGCACCACCAACGATGCGATGGACGCCTGGTTTGCGGGCTACCAGCCCAACCTGGCTGCAGTGGTCTGGATCGGTTACGACACACCGCGCAAGCTGGGCGACCGCGAAACCGGTGGGGGCCTGAGCCTGCCGGTTTGGATCAGTTTCATGGAAACCGCATTGCGCTCGCAGCCCGTGGTCGTGCCCTCTGTGCCCGAAGGCCTGGTTCAAGCCGGTGGCGAATGGCTCTTTGACGAATACGCCAACGGCGGCGGCGTGAAGTCGCTGGGCCTGGGAGACTCGCCAGCGGTCGGGGGCGGCGTGACCGACGAAAAGCGCAAGATCCTGGACCTGTTCAGGAACTGAGGTCCGATATCAGGCGTGAAAGGCCAGCGCCTGGCCGGACTGTTCGCTGGCGTAGCGCGACAGGCTGGCCCAGAACTCGCCCTGGCCCTTGGTGTCCTGCCACTGCGCGCCATCGAACTTGTAGTGAAAGCCCCCGCAACGTGCCGCCAGCCAGACTTCATGCAACGGTTTTTGCAGGTTGATCACGATCTGACTGCGGTTGGCAAAGGTGATGGTGACCATGCCACCCACACGTTGGTTGTCCAGGTCGGCGTCGGATTCGTCGTTGATGCGGTCACAGCTGGTTTCTACGCCAGCCAGCAGGCGCTCGGCCTGGTCCAGAAATTCAAGGTCGGTCATTACAATCGATGCATGTTGAGAGTTCTGAAGATTCTAGTCATCGCCCAAGTCCTTGCGGCCTGTGCGGCGATGCTCGCGGCTTGTGGCCAGAAAGGGCCGCTCGTGCTGCCCCAGACCCCTGAGTCGGTCGGCCGTGCCACGCTGCCCCAAACCCTCAACCCCTGGCGCCAGCCAGGCACTCCCACGCCCTCGGCTGTCCCTGCAAGCCCTGCCGCAGCCAGCGCATCCGATCCTGCACGCTGAACCCACGCACCGTCCCATGAACACTGACCTGAACGCATCCGCCCTGCCGGGCCAACCCTTCCTCGCCTACCAGGGCAGCGATCTGATGATCGAAGGCGTGCGCCTGGCCGACTTGGCCCAAACGCATGGCACACCGCTGTTCGTGTACTCCAAGGCGGCCATGCTCTCGGCGCTGGCCGCCTACCAGCGCGGCTTTGCAGGTCGCCAGGCGCAGATTTGCTACGCCATGAAGGCCAACTCCAGCCTGGCCGTGCTGCAGGTGTTTGCCAACGCCGGTTGCGGCTTTGACATCGTTTCGGGGGGCGAGCTCGCCCGCGTGCTGGCCGCAGGTGGTGACCCCGCCAAGGTCATCTTCTCGGGCGTTGGCAAGACCCGCGCCGAAATGAAACAGGCGCTGCAGGTGGGCATTGGCTGCTTCAACGTCGAAAGCGAAGCCGAACTGGACGTGCTGAGCGACGTGGCGGTGAGCTTGGGCAAACAAGCCCCGGTCAGCCTGCGCGTGAACCCTAACGTCGACCCCAAGACGCACCCCTACATCTCCACTGGCCTCAAGGGCAACAAGTTCGGCATCGCGCACGAGCGTGCCGTGCAGGTCTACCAGCACGCGGCCAGCCTGCCGGGCCTGAAGGTGGTGGGCATCGACTGCCACATCGGCTCGCAGATCACCGACACCACGCCCTACCTGGACGCGATGGACCGCATCCTGGACCTGGTGGCGGCCATTGAAGCCGCGGGCGTGCCCATCCACCACATCGACTTTGGTGGCGGTCTGGGCATCAACTACAACGGCGACACCCCGCCCGAGGCCGATGCCCTCTGGGCGCAACTGCTGGCCAAGATGGACGCACGCGGCTACGGCCAGCGTCAGCTCATGATCGAGCCGGGCCGCTCGCTGGTGGGCAATGCCGGTGTGTGCCTGACCGAGGTCATGTACATCAAGCCCGGTGAGCAAAAGAATTTTTGCATCGTCGACGCGGCCATGAACGACCTGCCACGCCCGGCCATGTACGAAGCCTTCCACCAGATCGTGCCCCTGTCGCCTCGCAGCGGCGACGCTGCGACCTACGACGTGGTCGGCCCAGTGTGCGAGAGCGGCGACTGGATCGGCCGCGACCGCCAGCTGGTGGTGCAGGCCGGTGATGTGCTGGCCGTGCTGTCGGCCGGGGCGTATTGCATGAGCATGGCCAGCAACTACAACACCCGGGGCCGCGCCGCCGAGGTGCTGGTCGATGGCGAGAAGGCTCACCTGATCCGCCAGCGCGAATCGGCATTCGACACCTTTGCGCTGGAGCAGCTGGTCGGTTGAGCCTGCGCCTGGGGCCCAAGTCCCCGCCTCAAGCGGGGCGTTGCTTCAAGCGCCTGAGCACGCGCCAGCTCAGCAGCGCGGCGAGGATGAGGGCATAGATCAAGACTTCGCCGTACAGGCGCTTGCCCGAGCGCATCCACCAAAAATGCAGCACGGCCAGCACAGCCACCGCATACACGGCGCGGTGCAAGACCTGCCAGCGGGCTGCGCCCAGCCAGCGGATGGCGCGGTTGAACGAGGTGGCGGCCAGCGCCAGCAGCAGCACAAAGGCGCTGAAGCCTACCAGGATGAAGGGCCGCTTGGCGATGTCCCGCGCGATGTCGCCCCCGTCCAACCCCATGTCGAACACGGCGTAGCACAGCAAATGCAGCGCGGCATACCCAAAAGTCAGCAAGCCCAGCAGGCGGCGAAAGCGCGCGAGTTCGGGCCAGCCCAGCACGGTGCGCAAGGGCGTGACCGCCAGCGTGATGCACAGGGCGCGCAAGGCCCAGTCGCCCGTGGCACGGATCAGCGTTTCGGCCGGGTTGGCACCGAGTTGATCGGCCAGCGTGCGCCACAGCAGCCAGGCCAGCGGCAACAGGCCGATGGCGAGCAGCGCCCACCAGGCTGTGCGCGTGCGAAGCCAGCTGCGCATCAAAAGAATTTTTTAAGGTCCATGCCCGCGTAGAGCTGGCCCACCTGCGTTTCGTAGCCGTTGAACATCAGCGTCTTGCGTTTCTTGGCCAGCAGACCGTCCTCGCCGATGCGCCGCTCGGTGGCCTGGCTCCAGCGGGGGTGGTCCACATTCGGGTTCACGTTCGAATAAAACCCGTACTCCTGCGGTGCGGCCTTCTCCCAGGACGAGCGGGGCTGCTTGTCGGTGAAGCGGATCTTGACGATGCTCTTGCTGCTCTTGAAACCGTACTTCCACGGTACCACCAGGCGCACGGGTGCGCCGTTCTGCTTGGGCAGCACTTCACCGTACATGCCAAAGGCCAGCAAGGTGAGCGGGTGCAGGGCTTCGTCCATGCGCAGCCCTTCCACATACGGCCAATCCAGCGCGCCACCGCGCACACCGGGCATGGTTTTCTCGTCGGCCTGGGTGATGAACTCCACAAATTTGGCGCTGCCTTGCGGCTCCACGCGCTTGATCAGGTCGCCGAGCGAGTAACCCACCCAGGGGATGACCATGGACCAGCCCTCCACGCAGCGCAGGCGGTAGATGCGCTCCTCCATGGGGCTGAGCTTCATCAGGTCTTCGAGGCCGTAGCGCCCGGGCTTTTTGACCAGGCCTTCGATCTCGACCGCCCAGGGCTGGGTTTTGAGGGTGTGGGCGTACTTGACCGGATCGGACTTGTCGGTGCCGAACTCGTAGAAGTTGTTGTAGCTGCTCGCGTCCTTGTAGGGTGTGGGCTTGTCCATGACGTTGGCCCCGACCACCGCCGAGGCCGCGCCGGGCAAAGGCGCCAGGACACCGGGGCGAGCGGTTTGAGCGAGCGCTTCGCGCCCAGCCCAGCCGCTCAAGGCCAGGCCTGCCGTGCCTGCGGCCAGGCCCTTGAGCCATTCACGGCGATCCTGGTAGAGCGCCTGCGGTGTGATCTCGCTGGACAACGGGTGGATGAATCCAGTGTCTTGGGTACGAATGAGCATGGTGTTCCCCTGATGAACCCGGGCCACGATGGCCCTGGCTGTGGATTGTGACCTTGATCCATTCGCCCTGCAGGGCGTGCAGCTTACGGGGACACCCGAAGGCTCACAGAGTGCCGTAACTGTGCAGGCCGCTCAGGAACATGTTGACGCCCAAAAAGGCGAAGGTCGTGACCGCAAGTCCAGCCAGCGCCCACCAGGCGGCCACGGTACCGCGCAGGCCTTTCATGAGGCGCATGTGCAGCCAGGCCGCGTAGTTGAGCCAGACGATCAACGCCCAGGTTTCCTTAGGATCCCAGCTCCAGTAACCGCCCCATGCTTCGGCCGCCCACAAGGCACCCAGCACGGTGGCGATGGTGAAGAAGGCAAAGCCCACGGCAATGGCCTTGTACATCACGTCGTCCAGGATCTCCAGTGCAGGCAGGCGCTCGGCGATGCGGCGACGTCCCAGCAAAATGCCCGCGGCGATCAGGGCCGAGATGGCGGCGTACACCACCCAGTAACTGCCGCCTGCCTCGGCGATGCCACGCTGGCGGAACGCGATGGGCACAAAGCACAGCGCCGCGCCCAAGAGCCAGATCGGCGTCAGGCGCAGCCAGCGGGTTTCATCGGCCTGCTGCTTGATCAGGTAGGCGAACGCCACCATGGCCGACAGTGCAAAGGTGCCATAGCCGATGAAATTGGCGGGCACATGCAGCTTCATCCACCAGCTCTTGAGCGCGGGCACCAGTGGCTGGATCTCGTGCGCCTCGCGCACCAGCGTGTACCAGAGCAAAAAGCCCACGGCTGCACTGACCACCAGCATCACAAAGGCGCCCAACGCACGGGTTTGGTACTGGTCTTCGTAGTACAGGTAGAAAGTCGCGGTCATCCAGCAAAACATGACGAACACTTCGTACAGGTTGCTCACCGGGATGTGGCCAATGTCGGGACCGATCAGGTAACTCTCGTACCAGCGCACCATGGTGCCCACCAGCGCGAGCACCACCGCCACCCAGGCCATGCGCGAGCCCAGGGTTTCGAGCGTGTCACTCTGTCCCCGAATGAACATGCCGCCCCAATAGAACATGGTGCTGATGAAAAACAGCATGCTCATCCACAGGATGGCCGACTGGCTGGAGAGGAAATACTTGAGACCAAAAACCGTGTCGGCCCGGGCCAGGTCGCCCTGGTAGCTGTAGACCGCCAGCAGGGAAAACGCCGCCACTGCCAGCATCAGGTGGCGCAGCGGACGCCAGAACCAGCCCAACCACACAGCCGCTGGCCAGGCACACACCAGGATGGCTTTTTCATAAACATCCATCGCGTGCTGGTAATTGGCGAAGGCAAACACCATGCCCACCAGTGCGAGCAGGGCAAAGCCCCAGTCGGCCAAGCTGCGGCGGGAAAAGAAACCCGGGTTCAAGGTGACGGTGGTGTTCATGCAGCGTTCTCCGAGGTCAGCAAGCGAGCCTTGAGTTGTTCAAATTCGCGGTCAGCGTCCATGGTCTTGCGGTTGGACGAGAGGGCCATGACGGCGTGCGCGCCCCCGCCCGCAGGCGTGAGCCAAACCCACAAGCGGCGCTCACGCACATAGAGCATGGCAAACACGCCCAAAATCAACAAAGCGCAGCCCAGGTACACCAGCGTCTTGCCCGGGGCACGCGCGACCTGGAACACACTGGCTTGCACCTGGGTGAAGTCCTTGAGCATCAGCGCCATCGGCGCGGTGTACAGCGGCGCGTCGCTCAGCGCCAGCACCGCCTGGCTCATGAAGCCCTGCACCTTGTCCTGCGGCAGGGGTTGGACACGGGCCTGCTCACGGGCCACGGTGTCGAGCTCCAGCAGCACACCATTCAAAATGCGCACCAGCATCTCCCCCGCACGGGCACGCTCGGCTTCGGGCACATTGCGCTCCATGAAGTCGGCCAGAGCCTGCAGACCTGCCACAGGTCGGTCCTTGCCCGCCTCAAGCCCGGCAAACAGGCCCAGAGCCCGGGTGGCCGACTCAGCCAAGGGTTTGGCCAGATCGGGGCGCTGGGGGTCCACCGCCTGGCGGGCGTAGCGCTGAATGGCACGTTCACGCAGCTCGGCTGACTGCAAGGCGCTGCGCAGGCGCACAAAACCGTCCATGCTGGCGTTTTCGTCGGCAGGCACACGCATATAACGGTAGGCTTCCCCAGGGTTCTCACGCATGCCCAGCAGGAACACCGCCTGGCCGTCGCCCATGTCCACAGGAGCCATGTAGTTGTTGTATTCACGGGCTTGGCCCGCAGCGTCGCGCAACTTGTAGCTCACGCTTGGGCCGACATTGCGCAGCTCTTTTTGGGTCGTGGTCTTGTGGCCAGCGCCCAGGCGTCCTTCGATGCTTTCGCGCAGATTCACGGCGCGCACATCCACCGCTTTGTCGCCACCGCGCCCAGCGTCGGCAAAGTTTTCCACGTTGATGGTGCGCAGCCCGGTGAACTCCAGACGCAGCTTGTCCGTGCCGTTGGTCAGTTCGGTGCCGCCGCCGATCGTGCCTTCCACCTCAAAAGGCTTGCTGGCCGCCGTCATGGGCACCGCCTGCAACTTGACGGTGGAGCCGCCATCGTCAAAGCTGGACTGGTAAATTTCGATGCCCTTGAAGTTGGCCGGGTGGTTGACCTCGACGCGGGCCTCTTGTTTCTCGCCCGTGGCCTTGTCGTGGATCACGATGTCGCTGGCAAAAAGCTTGGGCATGCCGGTCGAGTAGTACTCGACGATGAACTTTTTGAGCTCGATCGCAAACGGCAAGTCCTGCAGCAGGATGCCATCCGACTGGTTCAGGATCGCGGTGCTCGATGCGGTGTTTTCCGCCACCATCACATTGCCCCGAAAAGTGGGGTTGCGCTCGGACAGGCGGTGCTGCGCCGGCACATCGGCGATCAGGCCGCCGCCGTTGTAAACCGACTTGCCGCCGAGCAGCATCTGGGCACGCACAACCAGGTCACCGTCGAGCAAGCCGCCCACGCACACCAGCACGATGGCCGAGTGGGCCGCGATGTAGCCCATCTTGTTGGCCGCACCCGCCTTGGCCGCCAGCATCCATCCCTGACCCTGCGGGGTGTCGCGCGACTGCAGCTTGACCTTCCAGCCGCCCGTGGCCAGCAACTGGCCCAGGCGGTGGGCCGCGGCCTCAGGGGCATCGCCCAACACGCCTTCGGCCTTGTGGTGGAAGGCCTTGAGGCTTTGCTCGCGGATATTTTCCTTGTAGGCCTTCAGGTCGGCCAGGATCTTGGGGGTGTTGCGTGCAATGCACAGGCTGGTGCTGGTGACCAAAAACGCCAGGATCAGCAAAAACCACCAGGCGCTGTAGACCGAATAGAGGCTGAGCGATGCGAACACCTCGGCCCAGAACGGGCCGAACTGGTTGACGTAGTTGGGCAGGGGCTCGTGCTGCTTGAGCACCGTGCCGATCACCGAGGCAATGCAGATGACGGTGAGCAGGGAAATGGCGAACCGCATGGACGACAGCAGTTCCACCGCTGCACGCCAACGGGCCGAGCCGTGCTCTACTTCAAGACCTTGGGAGGAAACAGTCATCTTGGCCAAGTCAAACAGGCAAATAAAAAGCGGGCCTGGACCCGCTGAAAAGAAACAGGCCGGGAAACCGGCCTGTTGCTGGAGGCCCTGCGCACAGAAGCCCCGATTGTGTCCCAGTCAGCCACTGCCGACTGAAACCCCTTGAACCCTGGGGCTAACCCAGCGGCTCAGCGGGACATGGGGTTCAACGCAGACCGGCGATGTAGTCGGCCACGGCCTTGATTTCGCGGTCGTTCATTTTGGCGGCCACACCGGTCATCTGGGCACTGTTCTTGCGAACGCCGTCACGGAAAGCGACCAGCTGGGCCGCAGTGTAGTCGGCATGCTGGCCCGCCAGGCGGGGGTACTGGGACGGAATACCCGCGCCGTTGGGCGAGTGGCAGCCCGCACAAGCGGCGATCTGGCGGTCGGCGATGCCACCACGGTAGATGCGCTCGCCCAGGGCCACGGTGTCCTTGTCTTTGGCAAAACCGGCTTTGGCAGGCTTGGCGGCGAGCCAGTAAGCGATGTTGCGCATGTCATCGTCGCTCAGAGCGGCCACCATGCCGCTCATCACGGCGTTGGCGCGCTTGCCGGATTTGAATTCCTGCAACTGCTTGACCAGGTACTCGGGGTGCTGCTGGGACAGTTTGGGGTTGACCGGGGTGGTGGAGTTGCCGTCAGCGGCGTGGCAAGAGGCACACACCGCGCCAAACGAGGCTTCGCCTTTGGCGAGATCGGGCTTGGCAGCCTTGGTGGCGGGGCCATTGGCCAGAGCGGAACCCGCGATCAGGGCAACCATCAGAAAAGAAACAATCGACTTCATGGGGATCATCCAGGAGTTGGCGCAAAACCCAAGGATTCTACAATGCCGTCAGCGTCAGTTTCCTGACGACCCAACCCGGCCCCATTGATGACCTCCAGACCCTCCGCTTCTTCGGCCCCCGTGACCCCAGGCCCTGCCCCGGCCGCACCCCCCGCACAGGACGCCAAAGCCGTCACGCCCATGGGCTGGATGCACACCGCCAGGTTCCTCACCACGGCGGCCCAACTGCACCACCTGCCCGTCTACGATCTGCCGGAAATCGCCTTCGTGGGCCGCTCCAACGCGGGCAAGTCCACCTGCATCAACACCCTGACACAGCAAAAACAGCTGGCCTTTGCTTCCAAAAAACCCGGCCGCACCCAGCACATCAACCTGTTTTCACTGGGCAAGCAAGGCATCACCGATGCCGTGCTGGCCGACCTGCCGGGCTACGGCTACGCCGCCGTGGCCAAGATGGACAAAGCCCGCTGGCAGCAAGTCATGGCCAACTACCTGGTCAGCCGCCCCAACCTGCTGGGCATCGTCATGATGTGCGATCCGCGCCACGGCCTGACCGAGCTGGACGAGGCCTTGCTCGACATCATCCGCCCCCGCGTGGCGGAAGGTCTGAAATTCCTGATCGTGCTGACCAAGTCCGACAAACTCACCCGCGCCGAGCAGACCAAGGCCTTGTCGATCGCCCGGCTGCAAGCGGGCGGCGGTGAAGTCAAACTCTTTTCGGCACTCAAAAAACAGGGCGTGGAAGATGTGGCCCAGCTGCTGTGGGACTGGACGCACACACCCGACGGCAGCCCGATCCAGGCGGCCAGTGCCCAGGCACCGGGCGAAGGCTCCGAGCCCCCCGCCCTGGACGAGTGAAGAGGCCCGCCTTGATCGAGACCTGGCAGCAAGCCCTCCCCCATGGCATCACCCTGAGCTGCCGCGCCAGCGGGGCCCGGGGGCGCCCGGTGCTCATGTTCCTGCATGGCTTTCCGGAAGCCGCTTTCGTCTGGGACGACCTGCTCGAACATTTCGCGCGCCCTGAAAACGGCGGCTACCGCTGCGTGGCCCCCAACCTGCGCGGCTACGAGCATTCCAGCGCACCCACTGAGGTGCAGGCCTACCGGGCGAAGTTTCTGGTGCAGGACATCCTGGCCCTGATCGATGCGCAGTGCGGCGCAGACCAGGCCCTGGCGGCGCTGGTGGCCCACGACTGGGGCGGCGCGCTGGCCTGGAATCTGGCCAACCAGCATCCCGCACGCTTGCGCCAGCTGGTGGTGATCAACTCGCCCCACCCCGGGCCCTTTGTCCGGGCCATGCAAAGCCACCCGGCCCAGCAGGCGGCCAGCGCCTACATGAACTTTCTGGTGCAGCCCGATGCGGCGGCCCAGCTGTCGGCCAACGGTTTTGCACGCTTGCTGGGCTTTTTGCGCGGCCATGACGACTCGCTGGACGGCAGCCACGACCTCGCGACCCAGGCCAGCGTATGGCTCACGCCCGAGATGGCAGACCGTTACCGTGCCGTCTGGAGCCTGGGCCTGCAAGGCGGGCTCAACTACTACCGGGCCTCGCCGCTGCGTCCGCCCTCGGCGCAGGACCGCTCGATCCTGGACGTCAGCCTGCCCCCCGAGATGCTGCACATCACGGTGCCCACCCTGGTGCTGTGGGCACAGGACGACATCGCCCTGCTGCCCTGCCTGACCGAGGGGCTGGAGCAACACATCCCTGACCTGAAACGGGTGGACATCGACGGCGCCACGCACTGGGTGGTGCATGAGCAGCCCGAGCGCGTGATCGCGGAGATCAGCGCCTTCCTCAAGCCTCAGTAAACGCCGGGTTGGCCCTCGGGCCGGGTCTTGAAGCGGCGGTGCACCCAGTGGTACTGCTCGGGCATGGTGCGGATGTAGCCTTCGAGCAGCTGGTTCATGCGGGCCGTGTCCTGCGTCAGATCACGGCTCGGAAAGTCGCTGATCGGGGCATGCGCCTCGATGCTGTAACCCTCTGGCGTCATGCGCGTGACCACGGGCACCACACGGGCATTGGCCACCCGCGACAGACGGGACAGTGATGTGACAGTCGCCGCTTGGCCCACCTTCATGAAGGGCACAAAAATCGATTCATTGCGCCCAAAATCCATGTCCGGAGACAGGTGCAAAGGCTCGCCCCGCTTGAGACCGGCCAGGATCTGGCGCATGCCCTCGTGGCGGAAGTGCGGGCGCGCATTGCCCCCCCGCTCGCGCCCGGCGCGGACCCATTTTTCGACCACCCGGTTGGACTGCGCTGAGAAAATGAAAGCCACGGGCACGGGCATCTTGAGCGAGACCGCGGTGCCTCCGGCGTCCAAGCCCACAAAGTGCGGCGCGAACATCACCAGTGGCCCCGAGGCAGTCAAGGCGTCCACCTCACCCGTCCATTGCAGGCGCTGGCGCACCACGTCCAGCGGCGCATGCCACAGCCACGAACGGTCGAGCACCGACTGGCCAAAGGCCACGAAATGGCGGTACGCCAGCGCACGGCGCTCGGCCTCGCTGAGTTCAGGAAAACACAGACCCAGATTCACCAGCACGATGTGACGGCGCGAGCGCGCCGCGTGCCAAAGCAACCAGCCAAAACCTTGGCCCAGCGCCCGCACCCAGGGCAGAGGCAGGACCGCGAAAAACCGCATCAACGCTATCAACACATGAGCCACAGGCAAGACCTCTTCACTCGGAACGCGGTTGTTTGTAACGGGCATAACCCCACAAGTACTGACCGGGCTGCTGGCTGATCACACGTTCCATGGCCTGGTTGATCTGCACCACGGCCACATCCAGATCCGGCGACAAATCGTGCCCCAGACTGCGGGTGTGCAGGCGGTAGCCCTGCCCCCAGGGCAAACGCTCACCCCAGATCACCACCACGCGGGCCCCGGTCTGCAGCGCCAGGCGGGCCGCCAGGGTCATGGTGTAGGCGGGTTTGCCAAAAAATGGGGCCCACTGGCCCATGCCCTCGGGCGGCACCTGGTCGGGCAGCAGACCCACCGCACGCCCGGCGCGCAGGGCCTTGATCATCTGGCGCACACCCGCCAGGTTGGTGGGCACCGCCTCCAGCCCCGGGCGGTTGCGTGCCGAGGCCATGACTTCGCCCAGATCGGCACGCCGTGCCGGACGGTACAGCACCGTGAGCGGCCCGTGTTCAGCAGAAAACCTGGCCGCCAGCGCCTGCGCAGTGATCTCGAAGCAGCCCAGGTGGGGCGTCAAAAACAGCACACCCTGCCCGCTGGCGTAGGCCTGCACTGCAGCGCGGTCGTCGGCCCACAGCACCGGGGCTGGTTGACCAAACCACAAACGCGGCAACTCGGTCGACATGGCCCCCGCATGGCCAATCGCCGCCACCACGCGTCCCCAGCCCAAACCGGCCTGGTGGGCGTTATCCATGAAGCGGCGGCGGTAGGTGGGCGACAGCAGCCAGGCCAGCCAGCCTGCGGCGTGCCCGAGCAGGTGCAGTGCCCACAAAGGCCAATGGCTGAAAAATCGGAACCAGGAAAGCATGGGGGGATTTTGCCCTGAACCGCCAAGGTGCTGGCCAAACGGCTTGGCGGCTTACCTGTTTTTTCATGTCGACCTACCCATTTCACAGCCTTGGGCCCCGGTGTTGTGCCGCCTAGCATGGCCCGAAGAGCTGTCGAGAAAACCATCGCAAACGCCAAACCCCACCCCCTGCCCATGAAAAACAATAAAACTGCATCCAACTACCTCAGCACCACCCAGGCCGCACAGCGCCTGGGCCTGTCGGTCGGGACCATCCAGCGCATGGTCGAAGCAGGTGTTTTACAGGCTTACACCACGCAAGGCGGGCACCGACGCATACTCACCTCATCTTTGACCCACTATTGCCGTGGTGCCACTGGCGTCAGCGAATCGAGCGCCCAGGTCTACGTGCTTGCCGCCACAGCGCCCCCGGCCCCCGACGGACCTGCCTTGGCGCAAATTGCAGGCCTTCAGCTGATCACCAATCCGCTGGAACTGACGGGACTGCACCACAAAATACACGTGATCTTCATCGATGCCCGCATCCCCTGGTTGCCTTGGCACAACCTGGACCTGGCCGACAGCCTGGGGACCGATGCGCACTGCATCCTCTATAACAGTGGCCAATTGCCTGAACCCCTGCAGGCTGCCCTGCAAGGCCAAGCCACGCTTTACCCCGGCAATGTCAGCGCCGATCTGGTGCAAGGCTATCTGCTGGGTCACAGCACAGCCAGCCTGCAAGGTGCGCATCAGCCAACGCACCACCCCAAGCCTGACAAAACAGGGAATTTGAAGACGCCACATCATTGAAGGCAAATTGAACTCTTGAAACGGAAGCAAAAGCCCTTATGATTAGCACTCGATGGAGTTGAGTGCTAACAATGCTCCACAAAGTTAATGAGTACCAACATTTGGTGCTTGCGTTTACCAACCCTTGTTTCATATCCAGGAGATTCCATGAAACTGCGTCCTTTGGGCGATCGCGTGATCGTCAAACGTATCGAAAGCGAAACCAAAACAGCCTCGGGCATCGTGATTCCCGACTCGGCTGCTGAAAAGCCCGATCAAGGTGAAGTCCTGGCCGTCGGCCCTGGCAAGACCAACGACAAAGGCGAGACCAAAGCCCTGAGCGTGAAAGTCGGCGACCGCGTGTTGTTCGGCAAGTACAGCGGCCAGACCGTCAAGGTCAATGGCGACGAGCTGCTGGTCATGAAAGAAGAAGACCTGTTCGCGGTAGTCGAGTGATTTGCGGGACAGACCGACCGACGCGCGAAGCGCCCAGTCGCTCTGTCCTCAACTGATTAATCAAATTTAGGAGCTTAAAAATGGCAGCAAAAGACGTGATTTTCGGCGGCGAAGCCCGCGCACGCATGGTTGAAGGCGTGAACATTCTGGCCAACGCGGTCAAAGTGACTCTGGGCCCCAAAGGCCGCAACGTGGTGCTGGAGCGCTCATTTGGCGCCCCCACCGTGACCAAGGACGGCGTGTCCGTGGCCAAGGAAATCGAACTCAAAGACAAACTGCAGAACATGGGCGCACAGATGGTCAAGGAAGTCGCTTCCAAGACTTCTGACAACGCTGGCGACGGCACCACCACCGCCACCGTGCTGGCCCAAGCCATCGTGCGCGAAGGCATGAAGTATGTGGCTGCTGGCATGAACCCCATGGACCTCAAGCGCGGCATCGACAAGGCTGTGGCAGCCCTGATCGAAGAGCTGAAGAAAGCATCCAAGCCCACCACCACTTCCAAAGAAATCGCCCAGGTCGGCTCGATTTCTGCCAACTCTGATTCCAGCATCGGCGACATCATCGCCAACGCCATGGACAAAGTGGGCAAAGAAGGCGTGATCACCGTGGAAGACGGCAAGAGCCTGCAAAACGAACTCGACGTCGTGGAAGGCATGCAGTTCGACCGCGGCTACCTGTCGCCCTACTTCATCAACAACCCCGAAAAGCAAGCCGCCTTGCTGGACAACCCCTTCGTGCTGTTGTTCGACAAAAAGATCAGCAACATCCGCGACCTGCTGCCTACGCTGGAAGCCGTGGCCAAAGCCGGTCGTCCCCTGCTGATCATTGCCGAAGAAGTCGACGGCGAAGCCCTGGCCACTTTGGTGGTCAACACCATCCGTGGCATCTTGAAGGTTGTCGCCGTGAAAGCCCCTGGCTTCGGTGACCGTCGCAAGGCCATGCTGGAAGACATCGCCATCCTGACCGGCGGCAAAGTGATCGCTGAAGAAGTCGGCCTGACCCTCGAAAAAGTGACTTTGGCAGATCTGGGCCAAGCCAAGCGCATCGAAGTGGGCAAGGAAAACACCATCATCATCGACGGCGCTGGTGCCGCTGGTGACATCGAAGCTCGCGTCAAACAAATCCGCGTGCAGATCGAAGAAGCCACGTCTGACTACGACCGCGAGAAGCTGCAAGAGCGCGTGGCCAAGTTGGCTGGCGGTGTGGCCGTGATCAAGGTCGGCGCTGCCACCGAAGTCGAAATGAAGGAAAAGAAAGCCCGCGTGGAAGACGCCTTGCACGCCACCCGCGCTGCGGTGGAAGAAGGCATCGTGGCTGGCGGCGGTGTGGCTCTGCTGCGTGCACGCCAGACTGCTGGCGCCATCAAAGGCGACAACGCTGACCAAGACGCTGGCATCAAGCTGGTGCTCAAGGCCATCGAAGCGCCCCTGCGCGAGATCGTGTACAACGCCGGTGGCGAGCCCTCGGTCGTCGTGAACGCCGTGCTGGGTGGCAAAGGCAACTACGGCTTCAACGCCGCCAACGACACCTATGGCGACATGATCGAAATGGGTATCCTGGACCCCACCAAAGTGACACGCACTGCGTTGCAAAACGCAGCGTCTGTGGCCTCTTTGATGCTGACCACCGAGTGCATGGTCTCCGAAGCCCCCAAGGACGATGCCCCAGCCGGTGGCATGCCTGACATGGGCGGCATGGGTGGTATGGGCGGCATGGGCATGTAATGCGTCAATGACCTCGGTCAAGCCTCGGCTTGACCCCGGTGCCACAATCAACCCTGCAGGTGCAAATCTGCAGGGTTTTTTTCTGTCTGGACGGATACGCACATGAATTTTCAGCAATACCACGGCGCGATGCTCCTCAAGTACGCGGGCATTAGCTTCATCTCGGGTGCTGTGAACCACGGCTTTTTCAGCGGCGAGCGCTCGCTGTGGACCGCCGCCATCGGCATGGTGCTGTTCGTGCTGGGTGCGTGGATGGAGCACAGTCTCAGGGACCAAACGACAGACACCCCACAAACAGGCCTGCTCCCAACCTTGGTGCTTGGCGCCCTGCTGTCGATCGGTCTGGGCTTTTTCACCGGCGGCTTGCAGCATTTTCCGGATTCACCGGCGCGCAGCGCCTGGGTGGTGCCTCTGGGTTTTTTCATTTCCGTACTCGCTTTGGCATGGAGCACCTCACACGCCTGGCAACGCAGCACCACGGTGTATGTGGTCCTGGTGGGTGCGCTGGTGGCAGGTGGCAGTTATGGTGTCTGGCAATGGCTGGCGCAGCACCCTGAATGGGCCGACACAGGCCATTCACATGACGCCAGCACCAAAGCAGAACACAGCCATGCCGAGGGTGCCCATGCTGACCATGCGACAGCCCAAGCGCCTGCAGCCATGCTGATCACCCGCAGCGTCGAGATCAGGATGGACGACCAGATGCGCTTCACGCCCTCCAAGGTGGATGTGCGCGAAGGCGAAACCATCCGCTTTGTGGTGCGCAACGCAGGCAAGACCGCCCACGAAATGGTGTTGGGCTCAGACGCCGACATCCGCGAACATGCTCAAGCCATGCAGCAGGGCGCAGGCCATGGTGACGGCCACAGCCACGGCACGGGCGCAGCCATCACACTGGCAGCCGGTCAGACAGGCGAGCTGGTGGTCAAGTTTGACCAGGCCACCACGCTGCAAATGGCCTGCCTGATTCCTGGCCACTACGAAGCGGGCATGCGCGGCACCGTCCAGGTGTCAGAAGCGGTGTCTGCGCAAGCTGCGCCCAAGGCAGCCGCACACGACCACAGCACACACAAGCACTGAGTGGACGGCCATCGCAGCGAGGGCGCCGCTCCTGCAGGCCTGTGGGAGCCCCGCCCTCGGGGCGATGGCTCGAGCGCCGTACAGCGTGTCAGCGCACGCGCTGTAACAAAGCCGCCGTGGACGCGTCCAGGCCACTGGCATCGCCCGAGACGATGCGCGCATGGATGTCTTTCGCCAGCACCTTGCCCAGCTCCACACCCCACTGGTCAAAGCTGTTGATGCCCCAGACCGAGCCGCTCACGAACACCCGGTGTTCCTGCAGCGCGATCAAGGCCCCCAAGCTGGCAGGCGTGAGTTCATCGAGCAGCAAGAAGGTGCTGGGCCGGTTGCCGGTGAAGTGTTTGTGCCCGCCTTCGTCGGCTTTGCCCAGCATCAGCGCCTGTGCCTGCGCGATCACATTGGCCAGCAGCAGCTCATGGTGGTCTTTCAGGCTGTGCGTGGGCTTTTTGACAGCAATGAATTCCAGCGGCACCACGTCGGTGCCCTGGTGCAGCATCTGGAAGTAAGCGTGCTGGCCATTGGTGCCGGGCTCGCCCCACAGCACGGGTGAAGTGCCATAGGGCAATGCCTGGCCGTTGCGGTCCACGCGCTTGCCGTTGCTCTCCATCTCCAGCTGCTGCAAATACGCTGGCACCCGGCGCAAGGCGCTGTGGTAAGGCGCAATCGAGCGGCTGGTGTAGTTCAAAAAGTTGCGGTACCAGACATCAAGCAAACCCAGGCGCACCGGCAGGTTGGCTTCGAGCGGCGCGGTCTGGAAGTGCTGGTCCATCTCGTGCGCTCCGGCCAGCAAATCCCTGAAGCCCTGCGACCCGATGGCGATGGCCACGGGCAAACCAATGGCCGACCACATGGAATAGCGTCCGCCCACCCAGTCCCAAAAGCCGAATGTGGTGGTGATGCCCATCTCGGCGGCTGCCGCCACGTTGGTGGTGAGCGCTGCGAAGTGTCTCGCCACATCGCGGCCACCCTGGGCCTGGAACCAGGCCAGCGCCGAGCGGGCGTTGGTCATGGTCTCGATGGTGGTGAAGGTTTTGGAGGCGATCAGGAACAAGGTGTTCTCGGCCTTCAGCCCCTTGAGCACTGACGCCAGTTCATGGCCGTCCACATTCGACACGAAATGGAAGCGTTTGCCCGGGATCACGAAGTCTTGCAGGGCCAGCACTGCCATCTGCGGGCCGAGGTCCGAGCCACCGATGCCGATGTTCACCACGTCGGTGATCTGCGCATCGGCTCTCACCTGTTCGGCGTAAGCCAGCATGGGTTGGAGGGTGTCGTGCACCAGCTTCAAGGGCGCGGCCAGTTCACCGGACAAGGAGCCTTCCGGCTGGCGCAGCAGCCAATGCATCACAGCGCGGTCTTCGGTGGCATTGATGTGCTCGCCACGGAACATCGCATCTCGGTGTGCCGCCAACCCCGTCTGGCGGGCCAGTTCTTGCAACAGCGCTTCGGTAGCGGCGTCTACATGGTTTTTCGACAGATCGGCAAACACATGGGGCGCGGTCTGGCTCAGGGCATGCGCACGCGCAGCATCTTGCGCAAAAGCAGTGCGCAAATCGAAACCGGCAAACGCCTCGGCATGTTGCTGCAGGCTCTGCCAAGCAGCGGTCTGGTCACAACGCATCTCAGGCTTTCTTCATCAGGTCTTCGAGTTTGACGGCATCGGTGCAGAAAGCGCGAATGCCTTCGGCCAGCTTCTCGGTGGCCATGGCGTCCTCGTTGAGCGCCAGGCGGAAAGAGGCTTCGTCGTACTGCACAGCGGGCAAGTCCATGGCTTGGGCTGCAGACGCGTCCAGCGCCTGGGTGAGCGGGGCCTCGCTGGCCGCCAGCTGGGCCAGCAGCTCGGGGCTGATGGTCAGCAGGTCGCAACCGGCCAGCGCCGTGATCTGGCCGATGTTGCGGAACGACGCGCCCATGACTTCGGTGGCGATGCCGTGCTTTTTGTAGTGGTTGAAGATGGCGCGCACCGACTGCACACCGGGGTCGTTGGGCCCGGCCTTGGCGGCTTCGTCCCAGGCCGCGCCAGCCGTCTTTTTGTACCAGTCGTAGATGCGGCCCACAAAGGGCGAGATCAGCTGCACCTTGGCCTGACCGCACGCCACTGCCTGGCAAAACGCGAACAACAGCGTCAGATTGCAGCGGATGCCTTCGCGCTCCAGTTCGGCAGCGGCCTGGATGCCTTCCCAGGTCGAAGCGATCTTGATCAACACACGCTCACGGGGGATGCCTTGCGCTTCGTACAAGGCCATGATGCGGCGCGCACGCGCCACGGTGGCGGCGGTGTCAAAGCTCAGGCGGGCATCCACTTCGGTGGACACGCGACCCGGAATGGTTTGCAGGATCTCGCAGCCAAAACGCACCAACAGGTGGTCCATGACGACGTCCAGTGGCTGACCCCGGTGGGCGGCCACGGTCTCGGCCAACAAAGGCGCGTATTCGGGCTTTTGCACGGCCTTCAGGATCAATGACGGATTGGTCGTCGCGTCCTGTGGCTGGAACTGGGCCAGTTGCTTGAAATCACCGGTGTCGGCGACCACGGTGGTGAATTTTTTGAGGGCTTCGAGTTGGTTCATGGCGGTTTTTTTGAAAATCCTGTTGAATTATCCGTGAAACAAAGTTACATTACAAACAAATTTTTCCTGTAACTCGATAACCGAAATCGATTAACCATGGCTTTTGATCTCGTTTTCTTCGGCGGCACCGGTGACCTCGTGTGGCGCAAACTCATGCCCGCCCTGTTCCAGGCCTACCGCCACGGCACCTTGCCCGAGGGCGGCCGCATCATCGGCGTGGGCCGCGACGACCTGAGCGACGAACAATACCGCCAACAGATCCAGTCCCGCTTTGAACAAGTCGAGGGTGACAAGCGCCCCAACAGCGAAGAATTCGCCCGCTTTGCCAGTCTGCTGTGCTACGTGCGCATGGACCTGTCCAAGCCCGAAGCCTACGCCGCGCTAGCTTCCCGTTTGGCCGAGCGGGAAACCGACCATGTGGTGATGTACCTGTCCACCGCGCCCAGCCTGTTCACCACCGTCTGCGAGCAGCTCGCGGCCAGCGGCCTGAACACGCCCAAAACACGCATCGTGCTCGAAAAACCGCTGGGCCACGACCTGGCGTCCAACCGGGCCATCAATTTGGCAGTGGGCAAGGTCTTCAAAGAGCAGCAAATCTTCCGCATCGACCACTACCTGGGCAAGCCCGCGGTGCAGAACCTGTTTGCCATGCGCTTTGGCAACGCCCTGTTCGAGCCCCTGTGGCGCCGCGAGCACATCGCCAACATCCAGATCACCATGGCCGAAGAACTGGGCGTGGAAAAGCGTGGTGGCTTTTACGAAAGCACGGGCGCACTGCGCGACATGGTGCAAAACCATGCGCTGCAACTGCTGTGCGCGATCGCGATGGAGCCGCCCATCAACGCCCACGCCGATGCGATCCGCGACGAGAAACTCAAGGTGCTGCGCGCCTTGAAGCGCTGGACCCCCGAGACGCTGAGCCAGCACGTGATCCGCGGTCAATACGCCGCCGGCAATGTCGAAGGCCAGGCCGTGCCAGGCTACCGTGAAGAGCCTGGCGTGAGCCCCAGCAGCAGTACCGAGACCTTTGTGGCCCTGCGCACCGAAATCGCCAACTGGCGCTGGGCGGGCGTGCCGTTCTACATCCGAACCGGCAAGCGCATGGCTTCACGCGAGGCGCACATCGAGATCAACTTCCGCCCCACACCGCACGACATCTTCCAGACCCCTGTGGGCCAGGTCAACAAGCTGGTCATCCACCTGCAACCCAAAGACGGGCTGGAGCTGCACCTCTTCGCCCAAGGCCAGAGCAAACGCGGCCA
Source organism: Limnohabitans radicicola (assembly GCF_014837235.1). Taxonomy (GTDB): domain Bacteria; phylum Pseudomonadota; class Gammaproteobacteria; order Burkholderiales; family Burkholderiaceae_C; genus Limnohabitans_A; species Limnohabitans_A radicicola. Next base: position 583,861 of record NZ_JACYFT010000001.1, read on the forward strand.
GGGCGCCAATGGCCAGACCCTGAGCCCGGTGCACCTGGACCTGGACTTTGACAAACGCTTTGGCAGCGAACGCGTGGGCGCTTATGAACGCCTGCTGCTGGACGTGCTCGACGGTCGCCTGAACCTGTTCGTCCGCAGCGATGAGCAAGAAGAAGCCTGGCGCTGGGTGGAGCCCATCCTGCAGCACTGGGCCAGCGACACCATCGGCCCACGGCCTTACGCGGCAGGCACCTGGGGGCCCAGTGCTTCGAGCGCCATGATCGCGCGCGATGGCCATTGCTGGTCCGAAGAAATTTAAACGACACTTTCCCCAAACGCACAGACCGGAGACAGACCATGCTCGAACGCATCAAGGCTTCCTTGCCCTCGCTGGCCCCTGCCGAACAAAGGGTGGGCAAACTCGTGCTGGCCGATCCCCGTGCGTTTGCCAACCTGCCGGTGACCGAGCTGGCAGACCGTTCGCATGTGAGCAAACCCACCGTGGTGCGTTTTTGTCGCAGCATGGGCTACGACGGTCTGTCGGACTTCAAGCTCAAACTCGCCGGCAGCGTGAGCGAAGGCGTGCCCTTCATCCACCGCAGCGTGGATGTGGACGACAAGACCAGCGACATCGCTGTCAAAGTGATCGATAACACCGTGGCGGCCTTTCTCAAGTACCGCAACGACGCCAGTTCGTTTGCGCTGGAGCACGCGGCGCAGGCCCTGGCCGAGACACAGAAAACCGGGCGCCGCATCGAGTTCTATGGCGTGGGTAACTCGGGCATCGTGGCGCAAGACGCGCAGCACAAATTCTTCCGCCTGGGCGTGAACGCCATCGCCTACAGTGACGGTCACATGCAGGTCATGAGCGCATCGATGCTGCGCCCTGGCGACTGCGCGGTGATCATCTCCAACTCGGGCAGGACCCGCGACCTGATGGACGCCTGCGACATCGCCAAAAAACAAGGCGCGACCACCATCGTCATCACCGCCAGCGGCTCGCCGCTGGCCAGTGCAGGCCACATCCACCTCACGGCCGACCACCCCGAGGGCTACGACAAGTACAGCCCCATGGTCTCACGCCTGCTGCACCTCTTGATCATCGACATCCTGGCCACCACCGTGGCGCTGCGCATTGGCGAAGAACTGCAGCCCACCCTGCGCGACATGAAAAACAATTTGCGCAGCAAGCGCTACACCTGAGTCCTCAGGGCCAGTGGATGCGGATCAAGGTGCCACGGCCATCAAGCACCGGGCTGTGCACGCTGACCTGTGCGCCATGCTGGCTGGCGATCTCCTTGACAATGGCCAGCCCCAGACCACTGCCCGGCACGCCCGAAGGGGCGGCGCGGTAAAAGCGCTCAAAGACATGCGGCTGGTCCACTGAAGAAATGCCCAGGCCATCGTCTTGAACCTCCAGCCAGGTTTTCCCCACACGCACGGTGATGCGCGCACCAACTGGACAGTGGTGGATCGCATTGTCGATCAGGTTGCTCAACGCTTCCTGCAACAGCAAGGCCACCCCCTGCACCTGGACATCCGGCGCCTGCACTTCGAGCCCCAAGTCGTCACCTTCCTGGTGCGCGCGCAGCGAATGCGCCCGAGTCACTTGGCGCGCCAAATCCACCAGGTCCACTACCTCCGGGCTGTGCATTTCACGTGCATGCTCCACACGGGTCATGGCCAACAGTTGCTCCGTCAGTCGCACTGCATCATCGGTGGTTTGACCTGCGGCGCGCAGCACATGTTGCAGCTGACTCGGCTCGGCATTGCGCTGGGCCAACGCCAGCTGCGTTTTGAGCACCGTCAAGGGTGTGCGCAACTGGTGCGCGGCATTGTCCAGAAAACGCTTGCGGATGTCGATCAGGCGTCCCAGGCGCTCAAGGTAGCTGTTGAGCGTCTCCATCAAGGGACGCAATTCACGCGGCACCTCGGATGAATGGATCGGCGAAAAGTCGTCCACCGCCTTGTCGGCCAATTGCTGCCTGAAAGACTCCAGCGGACGAATGCCCCGCTGTACCCCCCACACCACCAACAGGGCTGCCGCCAACAACAACACGCCTTGGCTGCTCAAGGTGTCCCGCAAAATGTGCTCGATCAACTGCTGGCGCACTTCCATGGTTTCAGCCACCGTGATCTTGACCAGGGGATGGGGGAGACCCGCCTCTTCCATCACATGCGTGAGCTGTGCCAAACGCACCGACTGCCCCGCATACAGCGCATCGTCAAATTGAACCAAAGCGAAATATTTGACAGCCGAGGCCGCGCGCGCCGGCACATCGGGCAAGCTGGCGTCTCCCGCAAGCCACTGCCCCTGAGGTGTGGTCACTTTATAAAAGAGACGCGAACCCGTGTGATTCTCAAAAAGATAGCCTGCCGCGCCCATCACATCGAGCTGCAGATGGCCATCCTTGATTTCCAGCTCTTCGGCCAGCGTGCGGGCCGCCAGGTACAGCGAACGGTCATAGGCTTCATTGGCCCCATGCACGGCATTGCCGTAGGACACATAAGCATTGATCGCCATCAAGCCCAGCAGTGGCAACAAGATCCAGCTGAGCAGTCTTCTGCGCAGGGATCGGGTCAGCATGTCTCGGATCCATATCAACATGGCACGGCACTCATGCACCCGACCCGCCAGGCCAGGTCAGCATGTAGCCCAACCCCCGAAACGTGGTGATCAAGACCGCCGGGCCTGAACCCGAAGGGATGGCCTCCAGCTTTTTGCGCAAGCGGTAAATCAGCACCTCCACCGCATCCAGGCCTGTGGCCTCATCCGCAAAGACCTGTTCATGCAAATGCTCCTTGCTGACGGGGCGATGCGGCGACTCCAGCAAGACCCGCAGGGCCGACACCTCGCGGCGGGTCAGTGACAGCACCTGCCCGAGCAGTTGCACCACGCCGGTTTCCCGGTCCATTTCGAGCGGCCCCAGGCGCAAGGCCAGGGATTTGGTGCGCCCAGGCCTGCGCAGCAAGGCCTGCAAGCGGGCCTCCAGCTCGCTCAGGTCAAACGGTTTGGGCAAGTAATCATCCGCCCCCATGTTGAGCCCCAGTACCCGGTCGGGCACACTGGCCCGCGCCGTGAGGATCAGCACCGGCACAGCATCACCACGGGCGCGCAAAGCCTGCAAAACGCTCAGGCCATCCTGGCCCGGCAGCTGCAGATCCAGCAGCACAGCATCCAGGCCGTGACCCGCCTGCAAGGCCGCATCCGCTTGCACGCCATCGGTGGCAAAACGGACCTCCATGCCTGCCTGGCGCAAGGCGGTGCCCAGCCACAACGCAATGTCAGGCGTATCTTCCACCAGAAGGATGCGAGGCTTTAGGGTATTCACTGAACTGGTTTGACAGGTGTTTGACAGATTCGCGCAGCGCCAACGCCCACAATGGGCGCTATATGGGGGTGGATCATCCATCCCCTATGGTTTTTTCATTTTCACACAGGAGCCTTCCATGACTTTGTCCAAACGTGATTTCCTGACTTGGGGTGCCGCCGCTGGCGCCTCCGTGGCGCTGCCCGCATGGGCCCAATCCAAACCGCTGGTGGCCAGCATCAACATGTTTGTGCCAGCCGCCCCCGGTGGCGGCTGGGACGGCACCGCACGCGCCATTGAGCGCGCTGCCAAAGCCGCGGGCCTGGTCGGCAACATGCAATTTGAAAACGTCGGTGGTGCCGGTGGCATGGTCGGTCTGCCCCGCTTCGTGAACCAGCGCAAGGGCCAGGGCAACACGCTCATGATCGGCGGCTCGGTCATGATCGGGGCCGGCATCGCCAACAAGAGCCCCATCACCATCAAGGATGTGACCCCCATCGCTCGCCTGACCGAAGAAGCCGGCGTGATCGTGGTGCCTGCCAGCGGCAAGATCAAGACCTGGAAAGAGCTCGAAGCGGCCATCAAAGCCAACCCCAAGGCCGTCTCGGTCGCAGGTGGAAGCGCTGGCGGCACCGACCACCTGATTCTGGGCATGCTGATCAAAGCCCTGGGTAAAAACCCCCGCGAAGCCGCCTATGTGGCTTTTGCTGGCGGCGGCCCTGCCAACGCGGCCATTTTGGGCGGGCAGGTGAGCGCAGGCATCTCGGGCTGGTCCGAATTTGAAGAACAAATCAAGGCCGGTCGCATGATCCCCTTGGCCGTCTCGGGCAAGCGCCGCATTCCAGGCGTGAATGTGCCCACACTGACCGAGCTGGGCGTGAACGTCACCGAGTCGAACTGGCGCGGCGTTTTTGCGCCGCCCGGCATCACCACCGCACAGCGTGAAGCCATGATCGACTTCATCACCAAGGTGAACGCCTCGGCCCCCTGGCACCAGGAATTGGAGACCCGCAAGTGGACCGACGCCTTCATGACCGAAAAACCATTTGAACGCGATCTGGCCAAAGACATTGCCGATAAAGAAGTCCTCATGAAAGAGTTGGGCTTGGCATGAGGCCGCTGCACGTTGCGGTCGTGCTGGCCGTCCTGGGCGCCGTGGGTGCCTGGCAAGTCACGCTGATTCCCGAGTCACTCATGCAGATGACCGTGGGACCCACCCTGGTGCCTGGCGTGGTGGTGGCCGGCTTGCTGGTCTTGACCGTCCTGTACGGCGTGAGCGCTGCTCGCGGACGCCAGGTGGATGAAAGCCATGCCGAAGACCAAAGCCCCCTGCCAGGCGCCAGCACCCGACTGCTGAGCTTGCTGGGCGGTGGTCTGGCCTTCATTGCACTGATTGGCCCACTGGGCTTCATCATCCCCGGCACACTGTGCGGCATGGGCGTGGCCCGCTCTTTTGACGCGCCATTCGGCCTCAAATCGCTGCTCATCTGCACCGCCATCGCCACCACCTTCTGGCTGCTGTTTGCCGTGGTGCTGGGCGTGGGCCTGGGCCCGGCGCTGCCCTGGCTCTTCTGATTCCGGAGTAAAGCATGTCTTCTTTTGACGCCTTGATGGCGGGCTTTGGCAACGCCCTGCAACCCGGAACCCTGATGTGGGGTTTCGTGGGTTGCTTTGTCGGCACCCTGATTGGTGTGTTGCCGGGCATTGGCCCGGCGCTCACCATTGCCTTGCTGCTGCCCCTGACCTACCACGTGCCGGCGACCAGCATGTTCGTGATGTTCGCAGGCATTTATTACGGTGCGGCCTATGGTGGCTCGACCACCTCGATCCTCATCAAGACACCGGGTGAGGCCGCGTCGATGATGACGGCGCTCGAAGGCAACAAAATGGCCCGCAGCGGCCGCGCTGGACAGGCCCTGGCCACCGCCGCCATCGGCAGCTTTGTGGCAGGCACCATCGGCACACTGGCATTGACCTTCTTCGCCCCCATGGTGGTGGAAGCCGCACTGGCTTTTGGCCCTGCCGAATACTTCAGCCTGATGGTGCTGTCGCTCGTGGCCGTGTCAGCGGCACTGGGCAACTCGGTGCTTCGTGGCCTGCTGGCCTTGGCGGTGGGCATGCTGTTTGGTCTGGTGGGTATTGACCTGCAAACCGGTCAGCCCCGCTTCACTTTTGGCCAGGCTTCGCTGCTGGACGGCATCGAAGTCACTGTGGCCGCGGTGGGCATCTTTGCTGTGGGCGAGGCCTTGTACCTGGCCTGGCAAGGCCGCGAATCCAAGGCCGGTGAGGTCATGCAGGTCTCAGGCAGTCTCTGGATGAGCAAAAAAGATTGGGGGCGCTCCTGGAAAGCGTGGCTGCGTGGGGCCTTCTATGGCTTCCCCATCGGCGCCATGCCTGCGGGTGGTGCGGAACTGCCCACCCTGCTGTCTTATTACACCGAGAAAAAACTGAGCAAGCACCCTGAGGAATTCGGCCACGGGGCCATCGAAGGTGTCGCAGGCCCCGAAGCCGCCAACAACGCGGCTGCCGCTGGCGTGTTGATGCCCTTGCTCACCCTGGGCATCCCCACCTCAGCCACTGCGGCCATCATGTTGTCGGCCTTTGAAGGTTACGGCATCCAGACAGGACCCCAGCTGTTTTCATCGCAAGGCAGCCTGGTGTGGACGCTGATCGCCAGCCTCTACATTGGCAACATCATCTTGCTGGTGCTGAACCTGCCCTTGGTCGGTTTGTGGGTCAAACTGCTCAAGATCCCCCCCCCATGGCTCTACGCCGGCATCATCGTGATCTCGACCGCAGGCGTGTACGGGGCAGGCAACTCGGTCTTCAACGTCGGTTTGTTGTTCGTGTTCGGCTTGATCGGCTACGCCATGCGGCGTTTTGACTTCCCGGCGGCGCCGCTGATCGTGGGCCTGATTCTGGCCCCTATGGCCGAGCAATCCATGCGCCAGGCCCTGACCATCAGCATGGGCGACTGGAGCACCTTCGTCACCCGTCCCCTGTCGGCCAGCCTGTTGGGTGTGGCAGCCGTGCTGGTGGCCACGCCACCGATCTACCGCTTGCTCAAGCGGGCTTGACATCCAGCCTTATCAAAAAGGCCTGTCCGTTGGACAGGCCTTTTTACATGGAACGCAAGGCGCCGATCTCAACCGGTCACACCACCGCATGACAAGCGATCTTGATCCCCTTGAAGTCACGCAAGGCGGGCCGCTCGGTTTTGCAAATGTCGGTGGCCTGCGGGCAGCGCGGGTGAAAGCTGCAGCCGTTGGGCGGGTTGAGCGGGTTGGGCACTTCCCCTTGCACCGGGGTGCGGGCACGGCCTGTGTCGTGCATTTTGGGAATCGCGTCCAGCAGCATACGGGTGTAAGGGTGCTGCGGATTGGCAAACAGCGTGTGCTTGTCGGCCAGCTCCACCAAGCGGCCCAAATACATCACCCCCACCTGGTCGCTCACATGGCGCACCACGGCCAGGTTGTGGCTGATGAAGAGGTAGGTCAGTCCCCGCTCACGCTGCAGGTCTTTCATGATGTTGAGCACCTGCGCCTGCACGCTCACATCGAGCGCCGAGGTCGGCTCGTCACACACTAAAAACTCAGGCGCTGTGGCCAAAGCCCGGGCAATCGAAATGCGTTGGCGCTGCCCGCCCGAGAATTGGTGCGGGTACTTGGGCATGTCGAGCGCCGACAAGCCCACCGATTGCAGCAACTCGGCCACGCGCGCCTGGAGCTCAGCTGCATCTTTGATCAAGCCATGCTCGCGCAGGGGCTCACCAATGATGGCTTCGACCGTCCAGCGCGGGTTCAGGCTCGCATACGGGTCCTGAAAAATCATCTGGATGCGCTGGCGCATTTGCCGCGCATCGGGTGACTTGAACGCGGCATGCGCGTCTTGCCCGTCAAAGGTCAGGCCACCGCGTGTGGGCTCGTACAGGCCCACCAGCAAACGGGCGACGGTGCTCTTGCCACAGCCCGACTCGCCCACCAGGGCCAGGGTTTTGCCTTTTTCAATCTCAAAGCTGACGCCGTCGACCGCATGAAGCAGCTGTCGGGGTTTGCGTTCCATGACGCGGTTGAGCCAAGGGGCCGACACATCGAATGTCTTGGCCAGATCGTTGGCCACGACCAGGGGTCGTTGGGGTGTGTGGCTCATGCGGCACTCCCATCGTGCAACCAGCAGGCGGCGCGGGTGGCCCCTGCCACTTTCAACTCGGGGCGCTGCTGCAGACAGCGGTCAAACGCTTTGGGGCAGCGCGGATTGAAGGCACAGCCGCTCGGAATCGCGTTCAAGCGCGGCATGGCGCCATCGATCTGGTTGAGGCGTTCGCGGTCACTGTCCATGTCGGGGATCGAGGCCATCAGGCCTGCGGTGTAAGGGTGTGCAGGGTGGTTGATGACCTCGTGCACCGGGCCGATTTCGGCGATGCGCCCGGCATAGAGCACGGCCACACGGTCACAGGTTTCAGCGATCACGCCCATGTCGTGCGTGATCAGCATGACGGCCGCGCCACGTTCCTTGCAGACCTTTTTGAGCAGCCCGATGATCTGAGCCTGGATGGACACATCGAGCGCCGTGGTCGGTTCATCGGCCACGATCAGTTGCGGCTCGGCCGCCAGCGCCAGGGCGATCACCACACGCTGGCGCATGCCGCCTGAGAACTCGTGCGGGTAGTGGTCAATGCGTTCTTCGGCGGCCGAAATGCCCGTGTCCTTGAGCAACGCAATGGCGCGTTCACGCGCCTCTTGAGGTGTGACCGACAAGTGCGCCAGGATCGTCTCCGTCAATTGCCGGCCAATCGTGTACAGCGGGTTGAGCGAAGTGAGCGGGTCTTGAAAAATCGCCCCGATCTTGCGCCCCCGGATGTGGCGCATCTGGTCGGCATTCAGATTGTCGATGCGCTGACCTTCGAGCACGATCTGCCCACTGGCCACGCGGCCCGGCGGCTCCAGCAAACCGATGATGGAGGCCCCGGTAAGGGACTTGCCCGCACCCGACTCCCCCACCACCCCCAGAATTTCGCCGGGGGCAATGTCGAAGGAAATGTCGTCGAGCGCACGCAAGGTGCCATGGCGGCCAGGGAACTCCACCACCAGATTTTTGACTTGTAAAAGGCTCATCGCAATCTCGGATTCAGTGCATCGCGCAACCAGTCACCCAGCAGGTTGACCGACAAGGCAATCAGCACCAGCATCAGCCCGGGGAAGATGGTGATCCACCATTCGCCCGAGAACAAAAAGTCGTTGCCCACGCGGATCAATGTCCCCAGCGATGGCGATGTGGGCGGTGCGCCCACACCCAGAAACGACAGCGTGGCCTCGGTGATGATGGCCGTCGCCACCTGGATGGTGGCCAGCACCATGACCGGCCCCAGCACATTGGGCAGCACATGCCTGACCATGATGCGCAGTGGCGCCACGCCCGTGACACGGGCGGCTTGCACGTACTCCTTGTTGCGCTCGACCAGCGTGCTACCACGCACGGTGCGGGCGTACTGCACCCAGCCGGTGAGCGAGATCGAGATGATCAGCACCCCGAAAGCCAGCGACTCGTTGGCATTGGGGAACAAGGCCCGGCCCACGCCCGCGATCAGCAAGGCCACCAGGATGGCCGGGAAAGACAGCATGACATCGCACAAGCGCATGAGCAGCGAATCCACCCAGCCTCCTCGAAAGCCCGCCAGCAGGCCCATGGCCACGCCAAAGGCCACCGACAGCGCTACCGAGGCCAAGCCAACGATCAGGGAGATGCGCGAGCCGTAGATCAGGGCCGACAAGATGTCGCGCCCCTGATCGTCGGTGCCCAGCACATACTTGGAAGTCCCTCCGTCCAACCACGCAGGCGGCAAACGGGAATCGCTCAACTCCAGCGTAGCCAAATCAAACGGGTTGGTGGGTGACACCCATCCGGCAAAGACCGAACAAAAAAGGCAGACGAAAGCGATGAAGGCCGCCACCATCGCCATGGGCGATTGACGGAAGCTGTACCCCACATCGCTGTGCCACCAACGCTGCCAAATTTGCTGCATGCTCAAACCTTATTTGACGCTGATGAACTTCCAGGCCATGCCGTTGTCAGGGAACTGCACCAGCTCGATGTTCTTTTTGGCCGCCCAGTTCAGCGCCTGTTGGTGCAAAGGCAGGTGGCCCACATCGTCCTGATGGATCTTCATGGCTTCGCGGATCATTTCGTTGCGCTTTTTCTGATCGGTCTCAGAAGCCACCTTGTCGGTCAGTTCATCCACTTTAGGGTTGCTGTAAGAACCCAGGTTGAACTGGCCGCGACCACCGTCGCCCGGTGTGGACAAGATCGGGTACATCACGTTGTGCGCATCCACCGTGCTGGCGGTCCAGCCCAGCATGTAGAAGCTGGTGTTGCGGCTCAGGATTTTGGGGAAATAAGTGCCCTTGGTCTCGGCTTCGAGGTTGATCTTGACGCCGATTCTGGCCAGGTTGGCGGCCACGGCCTGGCAGATTTCTGCATCGTTCACGTAACGGTCATTGGGGCAGTTCATCTTGACTTCAAAACCGCTGGGGTAACCGGCTTCGGCCATCAGCTTCTTGGCCGCTTCCACGTCATAAGGCAAGCGCTTGCCCAGATCTGCAGGATAGCCATTGACCTGTGGTGGCATCATCAAAGCCAATGGCGTGGCCGCACCACGCATCACACGGCTCTTGATGGTCTCGATGTCGATGGCCTGGTAGAAGGCCTTGCGCACGCGGATGTCCTTGAACGGGTTTTTGCCCTTCACGTTGGAGTACAGCAATTCATCGCGTTTTTGGTCCATGCCCAAAAAGATCGCGCGCAACTCAGGGCCTTGCAGTACTTTGAGTTTGTCATTGGCCTTGATGCGTTCCACGTCCTGCACAGGCACCGGCTCCATCACATCCAGTTCACCGGACATCATGGCTGCGACACGGGTGGCATCGTTGCCGATGACCGTGAAGATGACCTCGTCCACGTTGCCTGGCACCGTGGTCCAGTAATTGGGGTTGCGCACGAAGCGTGTCTGCACATTCGGCTGACGTTCCTTCACCATGAAGGGGCCCGTGCCATTGGCTTTGAAGGACGCGGCGTTTTCGATGCCCTTGCGCCGATCGACCGGCTTGGTGGCCTGATTTTCCTCACACCACTTCTTGCTCATGATGTCCCAGTGCGTGACCAGCTCGGGCACGATGGGGAACGGTGCATTGGTGATGATGTCGATGGTGTGGTCGTTGATCTTCTTGATCTCTTTGAACTGGCCCACATAGCTCTTCATGTCGGAGCCCTCGCCCTTGGCACGCTCGTAGCTGAAGATCACATCATCGGCTGTGAAGGGGGTGCCGTCATGGAACTTGACACCCTTGCGCAGCTCGAAACGCCACACGGTGGGGGCGGTCTGCTTCCAGCTGGTCGCCAGCAGGGGGGCCAGTTTGTAATTGGCATCGCGTGTGATCAGGGACTCGTAGACGTTTTCCACCACCGAAATTTGCAGGGACTCGTTGAGCGAGTGCGGGTCCATCGACAGGGCGTCGCCCTGATTGCCGATGCGCAAGGTGACGGCAGAGGCCGACACAGCCGACAGGGCCAACGCAGCAGCCAGTGTGGCCACGAGGGGGTTGAGTTTGAAAGCCATGGACATCTCCTTGTGATGAATGAAATGGGTGAACTGAAAAATCAATCCCGTTGCAAGGGCATGGCCTGCTCCACCAAACTGGCGTGCAAGGCTGCGCCCAAAGGCAGGATCTCGTCGTTGAAATCGTAACGGCTGTTGTGCAGCGGATGCGGTCCAGGCCCATGGGGCAAACCCTGACCGATGCGGATGTAGGCTCCTGGCTTGACCTGCAGCATGAACGAGAAATCTTCACCGCCCATGCTGGGCGTCATGTTGCGCCATACCCTGTCAGCACCCACCAGATGGGTCGCCACATCGGCCACAAAATTCGCCTCAGGCACGGTGTTCACCGTGGCCGGGTACACCCGTTCGTACGCCACTTCAGCCGTGGCACCAAAGCCTTGCGCCACACCCGCGCACAAAGCCTTCAAACGGTCTTCGATCTGTTGTTGCACCGTTTCGCTGTAAGTGCGTACCGTACCCACCAAGGTGACCTCGCCGGGGATCACGCTCATGGCTCCCGGGTGACCGCCTTGCATCGAACAAATGCTGACCACCGCCTGGTCAAACGCCGACAGATTGCGTGCCACCACGCTCTGGGTGGCGGTGATGATGTGGCCTGCCACCAGCACCGGGTCGATCGCCTGGTGAGGCCTGGCACCATGCCCACCTTTGCCATGAATCCGAATTTCGATCCGGTCCACCGCCGCTTGCATGGGCCCCGGGGTGACGCCCACCACGCCCAAGGGCACATCGGGGGCATTGTGCTGGGCGAACACTTTTTCGCAGGGAAAGCGCTCGAACAAACCGTCTTGCATCATGGCCCGGGCACCCGCGTAGCCTTCTTCTCCCGGCTGGAAAATCAGCACCGCGGTGCCATCAAAGCGGCGTGTCTCAGCCAGGTATCGGGCCGCGCCCATCAGCATGGCGGTGTGCCCATCATGGCCGCAGCCATGCATCAATCCAGGCTTGGAGGACTTCCACACGCAATCATTGAACTCTGTGAGTGGCAAGGCATCCATGTCGGCCCTCAGGCCCACCATGCGGCCAGGGTTGCCGGCCGATCGGCCCTGTCCATGCACCAGCGCCACCACGCCCGTTTTGCCCAACCCGGTATGGATGCTGTCCACACCGCAGACCTCGAGGCCTTCCACCACACGGCCCGAGGTGTAGACCTCTTCAAAGCCCAGCTCAGGGTGCGCATGCAGGTCGCGTCTGAAAGCGGTGAGCTCTGGGTGGAATTGGGCGATGTGCGCAAAAGCACGACCATGCCCCAAGGTGGATTGCAACGCAGCGCTCATGTCAATGGCCTCCCGCCTTGCCCACACGCAAGCGCGGGTCGACCGCGAAATACAGCAAATCCACCACCAGGTTGATCACCACAAAGATGAGCGCAATCAGGCACAAATAGGCCGCCATCACCGGGATGTCGGCAAAGGTCACCGCCTGAATGAACAGCAGGCCCATGCCAGGCCACTGAAAGACCGTCTCGGTGATGATGGCAAACGCGATGAGCCCCCCCAGTTGCAGGCCCGTGATGGTCATGACGGGTACCAGGGTGTTCTTGAGCGCGTGGCCAAAGTGGATCGCCCGATTGGACAAACCCCGCGCGCGGGCGAATTTGATGTAGTCGGTGCGCAGCACTTCCAGCATTTCGGCCCGCACCAGCCGCATGATCAGGGTCAGCTGAAAAATCGCCAAGGTCACCGCTGGCAACACGATGTGGTGCCAGCCTTTGGCCGTCAACAGCCCCGTGCTCCACCAACCCAACTGCACCACCTCGCCCCGGCCAAAGCTGGGGAACCAGTGCAGCCACACGGCAAACGTGAGGATCAGCAAAATGCCGATCAGGAAGGTCGGCAAGGACACGCCCAGCAAGGACAAGGTCATGAGCAGCTGACTGAGAAAAGTCCCCCGGCGCAAGGCGGCATACACCCCCATGGGGATGCCGATGACCAGCGCCATGGTGGCCGCCACCAAAGCCAACTCCAATGTGGCAGGGAAACGCTCTGCGATCAAACGCGACACTTTGGCGCCCTGGCGCAGGCTCAGTCCAAACTCGCCCTGCACCGCATTGCTCAGGAAATGCCAGAACTGCACAAAAAAGGGTTGGTTCAGCCCCAGATCCGCGCGCAGTTGGCTGATCTGGTCAGGCGTGGCGTCTTGCCCCAACAGAAAGACCACGGGATCACCCACATACTGGAACAACAGAAATGAAATGAAGGCCACCGTGACCATGACGATCGCGGCCTGAATCAGACGCTGAAGGATGAAAGCAAACATCAATGTTCCTTGAACCAGAAACCACTATGCAACATTCGAGCCCGCCTGAGTGAGAGGGAATTCCCCCAAATGGGCTGTCGCGCACAGGACTGGTGCAAGCGCCTGCCATCGTGCTGACCCATCGAGTCATTTGGTCTTGCTTTTCATTGGCATGGGTATTGCTGAGATTCCAATGGAATTCAACTACCCAAGAAGGAAATTCACCATGAACAAGAAATTCGCATGGCTCGCCCTGACCGCCGCAGCCGCCGGAGCCCAAGCTGCTGACTGGAGCGATACCGCTCTGACCTACCGCCAAGGCTCTGCCTTCGCGGAGCCCTTCAACACCAAGGACATCTCCAAAAACATCCTGGGCCTGACGCATGCCAGCGGCTACAAGTACGGCTCCAACTTCTTCAACGTCGACCTGCTGATGTCCGACAGTAAGGACCCGGCATCGGCAGGTTCCAGCACAGGCGCTCAAGAGGTCTACGCGGTTTACCGCAACACGGTGGACCTGTCCAAAGTCACCGGCAACGCCTACAAATTCGGCATCGTGCGTGGCGTGGGCGTGACGGGCGGCTTCGATTTCAACAGCAAGGCCGATGCGGGCTACAACTCCAAAAAGCGCATGCTGGTCGTCGGCCCCACTTTGATGCTGGATGTGCCCGGATTTTTGAACATCAGCTTGCTGGAATTGTTTGAAAGCAACTCCCCTTACAGCACCTACAGCCACTCGGGCGTTGGCCGCTACACCTACAAGAGCCACCCCATGATCGGCCTGTCCTGGGGCATTCCTTTCCAGGTCGCCAGTGTGCCCTTGTCATTCGAAGGCTACGCCAACTTCATTGCAGCCAAGGGCAAGAACGAATTTGGGGCTGACACCGCGGCAGAGACGAACATCGACATGCAAGTGATGTACGACCTCAGCGGCACCAAGACCTTCAAAGTCGGTTTGCAATACCAACACTGGAAAAACAAATTTGGCAACAATGCTTCTGGTCCCGCTGGCTCTGGAGCCTTTGCCAAGACCCCCATGGTCCGGGCTGAATACCACTTCTGACGTCTGATTGCCCCATCCAAGGCCACCATGCGGTGGCCTTTTTCATGCCCCGGACCACAAACCCGTTCAATCCAGACGAATCTCTCCGTACCAGGCTCGGGTCTTGCCTTGTGTGTTGTCGGTGTCGGTCATGATGGCCAGGCCCAGCAAAGCCCCGGGCGGCTCGCCAAAGGCTTTTTCAAAGTCTGCTCGGATCTGGCGCTCGTAACGCACCCATTGCTGGAGCCGATCTGCACCAGACTCGACCACAATCTTGCGCACACGGTCGGTGCGCGGATTCACAATGACCGTTTCTGCAGGCTGCTGGTTGCTCCAGACGTACATCAAGGTCGCGTAGGGCATGTCCTCACCGGTCAAGGCACGGGACAGCTCACTGAGCATGGCGTTCTTGGGTGAAAACTTCTGCCGGTCACCATCAAAGGCCAAGATCAGCCGGACAGGCGAGTCTTCGGTTTCCCGCTGACGCATGTCGGCCTCGGCGATCAGCGCCTGGACCTGCCATTCGAACGTCAGGCGGCCCAGACGGCTCGGCTCAATGTGCAGTTTTTGTCTGAGCATGCTGGCCGAGCCTTCGGAGTCGGCCCGCAGACTTTGCCGCCCCTGGTGCGTTTCCAAGCGAAACGCCGTGCGCAGCTTGCCTGGCAGCAAAACGGTCTCCCACTGCGCCTTGTCTTGGGCCGAGAAGCTCAAAGGCCATTGACCCAAAGCCGCCTTGGAGGGTGACGGCGCAGAGGCACAGCCGCCCAGACTGACCAAAGTCAAAAGCGCCAAAATGCCTGCCGCTGCACCCCATCGAATGCACGCAATCCCCATGGAGGGTCTCCTGATTGAACAACGCGGAGATTAACTCAAGAAAAACCCGCATCAGGCAAGCCTGCTGCGGGTTTTGGGATCACACTGGCTCAGGCCAGTAGCTGGCTGATCAGAACGAGTGGCGAACGCCGAACTCGTAACCTGTGGTGTTACCGCCAGCGACCGTGGTCTTGTCGCCACCACCAACCACAAACTGCTTGCCTGTGCCTTTGTTGTCCACCACAGAGTAGTTGGTGTACAGCGCGGTGCGCTTGGACAGGTTGTGCACATAGCCCACGGTCATTTGGGTGGCGTCATTGGCAACACCCACAGCCTTCAAGTCTGTGTAAGCGGCACGGACTTCACCTGTGCCAGACACTTTGTACTGAACGCCCACCAGATTGCTGGTGGTCTTGGTCACGCCCACTTTGTTCTCACCCCAGAGGTACATCAGCTTGGCTGCACCCAACTGGTAGTTAGCGGCAAAGTTGCTCTGTGTGTAATCGCCCGTGGCAAACTTGGTCTTGCCAGTGGCTGCGGACAAGTTCAGCGGGCCATTGGCATACGAAACGCGGCCACCAACGTATGTGTCGTTCTGCTTTGTGGCGCCTTCGTTGCTCAGGTGTTCACCAAACGCGTACATCACGTTGGCCTGGTAACCGGCCACATTGGGCGAGAAGTAGTTGATGCCGTTGTTCGAACGAACGTGTGTGCTGGATGTGGTGCCGCCGGCGGCCACTGGGTAAAACAGCTGACCAGCATTGCCCACACCGTTGGTACCGAAGGGGTGGTAAGCGACGGTCAAGTTGGTGAAGGTGGGGACATAGTCACGGCCCAGACGAACTTCACCGAACGAACCCGACAGCTCCACGGTGGAGCGGCGCTGCAATGTGAGTGAACCGGGTTGATCGATGGCCAGAGCGCCTTCGAGCCAGAAGCCGGCTTTCATGCCGCCGCGGAGGTCTTCGGTGCCGCGGAAACCCAGACGGCTGGAGGTGTTGCCGTCCGAAGCCAGCTGGCTGCGGGAAACGGAACCAGCGGTGCCATTGGCACTGGTGTGAACATAGCCAATGTCAGCTACGCCAAAAATGGTCACGGAGGACTGTGCATGGGCTTGACCGCATGCAATAGCCAGCAAAGCTGCAGAAACAAGGGGGATTTTTCAAGAGAATCTCCCGTGAATTTAAAAAAACCCACCGTGTTGCCACGGTGGGTTTTAATTTCTGAATCTCAAACTGTCTTACGACAGCGTGGGATTAGAAGGCGTGAGTCACACCAGCAGAGATGCGCTTGCCATTGGTAGCTGCAGCGCCATTGCCGTTGCCGTTGGCATACAGAGCGTACAGGCGGGTGCGCTTGCTCAGGCTGTAGAAGTCACCGATTTCGTAGGCGTCAGCCTTGGTGGTGTCGTTCTTGGCGTAGCCAACGAACAGGGAGTGTGCGCCGGCGGGCACGTAAGCCTTGGCAACGTAACCCTTACCCTTGGCGGAGTCGGTGTCGACATAACCCAGCATCGCGGAGAAGCTGCCGAAGTTGTAGGTGGCATTGGCACCCACGGGGCTGGTCTTCACACCAGTAGCAGAAGTCACGCTGGCGGTGGTCAGGTTGGCGGTCAGAGGACCGTTGACGTAAGCGAGACCCAGTTCGTTTTGCTTGGCCAGAGGCGTTGCCAGACCGGAAGTGTCGCCAGTCAGCTGTGTAGAAGCCTGAACGCTGAAGCCACTGAAGGCAACCGAGCGGTACTGGATCTGGTCGTTGCTGCGGGAACCCATGGCATTGAAGCCCAGGCCAGTGGCCAGAGCTGGGTCGGTGTAGGTAGAGGGCATGGTGCCGATAGAACCGTTGAAGCCAACGGTGTACTGGCGGCCCAGGCGCACTTCACCCAGGGACTTGCTGGCCAGGCTCACCCAAGACTGACGCTGGAAGGTTTGGGTTGCAGTGTTGTCGATGGTGCCAGTATCAGGCTTGAAACCAGCTTCGAATGTGAAGTTGGCAGACAGACCACCGCCCAGGTCTTCCGTACCACGGAAACCCCAACGGCTGTCTGAACCGTCAGCACCGCCGACCAATGCAGTCTTGCTGCCGTTGGTGGACTGGAAACCGATGTTGGCCAAGCCGTACAGGGTCACGGAAGATTGAGCGAAAGAAGCGGTGGCGGCCAGGGCAGCCAGAGCAATCAGTGATTTTTTCATTGCAAATTTCTCCAAGGTTTAAGAAGTGCTTGAAGTCTGAACATGTTTTCAGGACCTCTTGCCAACCCCCATTTAGGAAGTTGAGGCTATTGCACCAGACAGAAACGCCTTCGCCAAGCAAACGTCGATAAAAAAAGCTTTTTCGTTGCAATCCAGCAACACAACCGAGGGCTTACCCTTAAAAAGACACATCAAACCTTCTTTTTTCCCGTTTAACTTCAAAGAGTTATATCGATATTTTCAGTTTTCACATTGAGCCTTTGATTTGAGTCACAAGACCTGAAAAGTCATGCTTTTGTCACACTGAGCAGACGTACACTTGTGCCTCATGAACACCGACGCCCTGCTCATGGCCGCTGACAGCGCATTGCGTACGCTGTGGGCCGAACCCCACTCCAGTCGCCCCTGTCCTGTGCCCACTGCGGGCGCCCAAACGCTCCTTGAAAGCGAGCGCCGCGAAGCCGCCGCCCTCATGCGGGTCAACCATGTGGGGGAAGTGTGTGCACAGGCCCTCTATACAGGTCAGGCATTGGCTTGCCAGAGCCGGGCATTGCGCGAGAAGCTGGCCGAAGCCAGCCGCGAAGAAACCGACCACCTGGCCTGGACACTGAAGCGGCTGCGTGAATTGAACGACCGCCCTTCGCTCCTGAACCCACTCTGGTACGCCGGGGCCTTTGCCATCGGCTATGCCGCAGGCAAGCTGGGCGGCGATCAGGTCAGCCTGGGCTTTGTGGTAGAAACTGAGCACCAGGTGGAGGCCCATCTGGAGGGGCACATGGAACAGCTGCCTGCGGGCGACACCGCTTCACGCGCCATCGTGGCGCAGATGAAGGCCGATGAAATCGCGCATGCCCAGATGGCACAACGCGAAGGCGCGGTGGAGCTGCCCGCCCCCATCCAGGGCCTGATGAAAGCCGCCGCCAAGGTGATGACCACCGTGGCGCACCGGATTTAAACCCTCCCGGCTTGGGGCCAGCCGCTCAAGCGGCCACTTCCACCAGATCAAAGCCCGTGGTGATTTCCGCGGTCTTGCCCAGCATGATGCTGGCCGAGCAGTATTTGTCATGGCTCATGGCAATGGCCCGCTCCACCGCCGATGCCGGAATGCCTTTGCCTGTCACGGTGAACTGCATGTGGATTTTGGTGAACACCTTAGGATCGGTGTCAGCGCGTTCGCTCGTGAGCTTGACGCTGCAGCCGCGCACATCGTGGCGACCGCGCTTGAGAATCAGCACCACGTCGTAGGCGGTGCAACCGCCAGTACCCGCCAGCACGGTTTCCATGGGTCGGGGTGCCAGGTTCTGGCCACCATTCTCGGGCTTCGCAGCATCGGGGGCGCCGTCCATCGCAATCACGTGGCCACTGCCGGTTTCGGCCAAAAACCCCATGCCCGAACGGGTGCCTGAGGCGCCGGTCCAGCTGACTGTGCATTCCATTGTCGTTTTCCTTTGTTGTGGTGTGCCAAGGCACAGGACCCTCCCATGGGATCCATGGCCCTGACTTTACAAGTTTTTTCATTTTGAAACGCCGCAACTGCTGCAATGCAGCAATCGAGCCATTACAATTGTGAACAGTCGTGCTTTTTTGCACGAACCACTTGTCTCCTCCACCCTCTGAAAAGGTGGATTTGCCCCGATCCGCAAGGTTCGGGGCATTTTTTTGGCCCGTCAATCAAAATAAATAAAAAGAATTAATATATCCCGTCAATGACCCTCAGACGGAGATATTCCATGCGCATTTGCTCTGCCCTTGAATGCACGCCATCGCCTGGCCTGACTTTCTGCCTGCGGCTGAGCTGGTGGATGTGCCTCATGGCCTTGAACAGTTCCGCCTGGGCCCAGTACGAAATGACCGTAGTCGAGCCAGGCCGAGAACACCGGCAATTCGAACGGGTCGAGATCACAGGCTCCAGTGTGGTCAATCCACGCAGTCGGGAAGCCCTGCCTGTGCGCATTGTGGACCGCAAGGAAATCGAACGCATGGGTGTGCAAACCGTGCCTGAACTGGTGCAGGGCCTGTCGTCCATGCACTCCTTCACGGAGGCGGGAGGAACCAATATTTCAGGGCAAGGTGGCTACCGCTCGGCCGCCATCCATGGTTACGAAGCGGGAACGCTGGTCCTGATCAACGGGCGCAGACTGCCCTCATTTGCCAAGCAACGTCCGAATGTGGACCGCACGGCAGCAGACCTGTCGATGCTGCCTTTGCGCGCCATTGAGCGTGTGGAGATCCTGACCGATGGTGCCTCGTCGGTCTATGGCAGCGATGCCATCGCCGGCGTGGTCAACCTGATCACGCTGCAGCAGGCACCGGGCTTGAGTCTCACCGCCGAGAAGATGAGCACCACAGGCACAGGCGATGGCTACAGCACAGGCATCAGCTGGGGACACGGCAAGCTGGACCAGGACGGGCACGCAGCCACTTTCCACCTGGAAAGGACGCAACGCGACCCTGTGCGCATGCGCGACCGCAGCTACACCGACCTGCATGCAGGCGTCTACACCCTGGACGCTCAAGGAGCTCCGGTTTACTACGTCCCTCAAAACAGCTTCCCCAACACCGCCCCAGCGCAACGTCTTAGCACCAGCACCGATGCAACGCAGTGCCCCGGGGGACTGGATTACAGCCTGACACGGCGCAGCGGCACCAGCTGGCCCACCCCATTCCAATGCCAGACCAGCCAATTGCGGAACACCTACCTGTACCCCGGCTACAGCAGCACCAACCTCTGGTCATCGTTCGAGAAACAGACCGATGCGACCTTGACAGTGTTCTCGGAGCTTGGTGCCCAACAGCAACTGAGCGAATACCAACGCATCGTCAATGGCCGGGCCAGCAGAGTCGTGAACGGAGACACGCTGTACTACGATGCCGAAAGCTTCAATCCTGGATATGCGCGGGAAAAGCAAAACAACCACCGTTGGGTGGTGGGTGTCCGTGGCCAATGGATGGACTGGTCCTACACCTTGTCGCACACCCAGGCAGAAAACCATTTTCGGACCACCAATACGGGGGGGTTTACCACGGGCAGCAACTGGGCCACCCTGCTGAATGCATCCGAGTGGCTCCAGGATCCGGTCAGCTATTCCGATGCCACCTGGGCCAAAATCCAGGCGCGCTTTGCACCGGACACGCTGTCCCAGGAATACCGCACGCGATTGCAGGACACGCAACTGCAAGCTTCACGCACCATTGGAGAAAACCAGTGGGGCGACATCAAGTTGGGCACTTTGCTGTTCAGCAACCAGTCGTCCTTGGTCAACTCGCTGGCCAGCAACCCGGACATCTACCCGCTGCGACGCACCGACCGTGGGGGGGCGATCGAGTTGCAACTGCCCTTGTATGAGCGGCTCGAATTCGTGAGCAGCATGCGTGCCGAAAAGTACAGCGATTTTGGCAGCGTGGTGACGGGCAAAATGGGCACCAAACTCGAACTCGGCCAAAACACCCACCTGCGTGCGAGCGTGGGGACCGGGTTTCGGGCGCCGACCTTGGCCCAGACCAGCGCAGGCAACTACGCCATCTTCGCCTCCACCTCCACCACAGATTCGTACTCCTCCGGCAACCCGGACCTGAAACCGGAGAAATCCCGGCAATGGAGTCTGGGCATCCTGTCCCAGCCATCTTTGCAATGGCTGCTGGCCATGGACTTGTGGGCACTGGATGTGCGCGATGTATTTGGCGTCTGGACACAGTCACAAATTTTTGCCGATCCCGCACTGAAGGACCTTTACTACACCGCCAACTACAACAGCGCAGGCAAGGCTCGCTATGTTTTCATCCCGTTCAATCAGGGCACCATGGCGAAATCGGGCATCGATTACCAAGCCCGTTACCGCTGGCCCGTCGATCTGGGACGGATGTGGGTTGGTCTGGAAGGGACCTACAACCTCCAATCCAACCGCAGCAGTTACCCAGGTCAGGCGCCAATTTCCGATCTGGCCAACTACAACGCCAACACCGGCACGGTGACTGCACGCCACATCCTGCGCCTGACCACTTCCCTGGAAGCCCGTCAATTCGGCATCACCGCGCAACTCCACTACCACTCCGGCAACCTGGAACCCGTACCCGTTCTGGTGAACGCACAGGGCATCTCGCAGGACAGCGACGCCTACCCTCACACAGTGCATGGCCACTGGACGCTGAATGTTTCGGGCAAATACCAACTCACCCCCGCCGTGAGTCTGCGCACCCACATCAGCAACCTGACCAACCGCACACCCCCTGTGCGTTACAGCAGCCCCTACTACGGCACAACACTGGCCGACACCCGGTATGACGACTATTACGGCCGAACCGTGCGTGTGGCCATGGACATCCGATTTTGAAAAATGGCAGCAGGCTGCGCGCTATGATTCCAACAACGACCGCCACTGGCGCGGCCCTGCGCACCCTGCCGACATGACCACCTCCAAGCTCAAACCCGCCGACTACCTCAAGAAAATCCTCAACGCCCGCGTCTACGATGTGGCCACCGAATCGGCGTTCGAACCTGCCAAAGTCCTGTCGCACCGCCTGCACAACAAGGTGCTGCTCAAGCGCGAGGACCAGCAGCCCGTGTTCAGCTTCAAGCTGCGCGGGGCCTACAACAAACTGGCGCACCTCACGCCTGCACAGCTCAAAAAAGGCGTGATCTGCGCCTCGGCCGGCAACCATGCCCAGGGCGTGGCGCTGGGCGCGAGCAAGCTGGGCGCGCGCGCCGTGATCGTGATGCCCACCACCACCCCGCAGGTCAAGATCGATGCGGTCAAAGGCCTGGGCGGTGAGGTGGTGCTGTTCGGCGACAGCTATTCGGACGCCTACAACCACGCCGTCACTCTGGAAAAGAAACAGGGCCTGACCTTTGTGCACCCGTTCGACGATCCGGACGTGATCGCGGGCCAGGGCACCATCGCCATGGAGATGCTGCGCCAGCACCAGGGCCCGCTGGACGCCGTGTTCGTCGCCATTGGTGGCGGCGGCCTCATCAGTGGCGTGGCCAACTACATCAAGGCGGTGCGCCCCGAGGTCAAGGTCATCGGTGTGCAGATGAACGACTCGGACGCCATGATCCAGTCGGTGGACGCCAAAAAACGCGTGACGCTGGCCGATGTGGGCCTGTTTTCGGACGGCACCGCCGTCAAGCTGGTGGGTGAGGAAACCTTCCGCATCTCGCGCCAGCTGGTCGACGAGTACATGACGGTGGACACCGACTCGGTGTGTGCTGCCATCAAGGACATTTTTGTCGACACCCGCTCCATCGTGGAGCCAGCAGGCGCGCTGGCGGTGGCGGCCATCAAGCAATACGTGGCCCAGCACAAGACCAAAGGCCAGACTTACGCGGCCATTTTGTGCGGCGCCAACATGAACTTTGACCGCCTGCGCTTCGTGGCCGAACGCGCCGATGTGGGCGAAGAAAAGGAAGCGTTGTTTGCCGTCACCATCCCCGAGGAGCGTGGCAGCTTCAAGCGCTTTCTGGAAGTCATTGGCAACCTGCCCGGTGGCCCCCGCAACGTGACCGAGTTCAACTACCGCATGAGCGACTCGGACCAGGCCCATGTGTTCCTGGGCTTGAGCACACACGGCAAGGGTGAAAGCACCAAGATCGCGGCCAGCTTCAACAGGCACCAGTTCAAGGCCATCGACCTGACTCACGACGACCTGGCCAAAGAGCACATCCGCCACATGGTGGGCGGGCACTCGGCCCTGTCGCAAGACGAGCGGCTGCTGCGTTTCGTGTTCCCCGAGCGCCCTGGCGCTTTGCTCAAGTTTTTGAGCCTGATGCGCCCGGGCTGGAACATCTCTTTATTCCACTATCGCAACCAGGGTGCCGATTACGGCCGAATCCTGGTGGGCTTGCAGGTGCCGGCCAAAGACGACAAGGCGTTTGCTAAGTTTCTGGACACGCTGGGCTACCCGCACATCGAAGAAACGAACAACCCCGTCTACAAGCTCTTCCTGCGCAGCTGAACCGCCCGCACCGCCTTCAGGGCGCGCTGGCGGGACCCGTCATCTGCAATGCCCATTGCGCAGGCCCCGTTGGGTTCTGGCCCAACCAGGCCTGCCTTGGCGCCAGCTTTTGCAGGTACACACCCTCCTGCAAGGCTTGGCCCACGCGCCAGGCCTTGGGCGGCTGGCCATCCACGGCGATGAGCGCGCTGCCCCGGCCTGATGCGGCAGAAATCACGCCCACGAGCTGAAAACGGCTGGACTCGGCCGCCACCACGGGCTGAGGCTGCGCCTGGCCCAAGGCCCGCGCCATGTGCGTTGTATCGGCCGTTGGCATGGCTGCAGGCGCTGCCACGGCAGGCAACACCCCCGCCGATTCACGCGGGAAATGCAGCACCCAGAACGCCACCCCTGCCGCCACGGCAAACCACAGCAAGGCCGTGACCAGGGCAAGCGCCAGCCGGGCGAAAGGTACAGACCGGAATACGACTTGGGAACGCAACATGCAAAGATTATGATCGAAGCACACAGGCTTGACGGCCTGTCGCCGATCTGTACCGGCCCCGTCCAAAGAAAGAATCCATGCGTGCTTTGAAAACCCGACCCCAGCGCCGCCAGCGCGGCTTCACCCTGATCGAGCTGATGGTGGTGCTGGCCATCATCGGCGTGCTGGCCGCCATGATCGTGCCCAATGTGCTGGGCCGTGCCGACGACGCCCGAGTCACCGCCGCACGCACCGACGTGAGCAACCTGATGCAGGCACTCAAGCTCTACAAACTCGACAACCAGCGCTACCCCAGCCCCGAGCAAGGCTTGCAGGCCCTGGTCGCCAAACCTGTGAGCGAGCCCGTGCCCGTCAACTGGAAGCCCTACCTCGACAAGTTGCCCAACGACCCTTGGGGGCGCCCCTACCAATACCTGAGCCCCGGCATCAAGGGCGAGGTGGATGTGCTCTCATTTGGCGCAGACGGTCAGTCCGGCGGCGAGGGCCGCAATGCCGACATTGGCAGCTGGCAGTAAGCGCCCCCGTGGCGATGGCGGCTTCACTTTGCTGGAGCTGCTGGTGGTGGTGGCCCTGATCGCCATCGCCACTGCCGGGGCCAGTCTGGCATTGCGTGACAGCGCAGACGGCGCGCTGGACCGTGACGCCCAGCGCCTGGCCGCCTTGCTGGAAACCGCCCGGGCCCAGGCCCGCGCCAGTGAGCTCACGGTGGTCTGGCGCACACAAGCCGCAGGTTTTGTCTTCGAAGGCCTGCCACCTCCGGGCTTGCCCCGCCAATGGCTGGCCCCCACCACGTTTGCCCACGCTACCCCGGTGCTGCTGGGGCCAGAGCCCTTGATCCCGCCGCAGGCGATCGCACTGTCGAGCACCACCCGGCCTGATCGGCGCCTGTGGGTGGTGACCGATGGCCTGCGGCCGTTCACAGTGCAAAACAGCCCCACGATGGAGACGCGGTGATGAAGCGCGCTGCTGCAGGAGCCAGGCCCCAGTCGCAATTCGCTGCACCAGGCTTCACCCTGATTGAAGTGCTGGTCGCCCTCAGCATCGTCGCCGTGGCCTTGCTGGCCGGGCTCAAAGCCACAGGATCGCTCAGCCGCAATGCCGAGCGGCAAAACATCAGCATGCTTGGCCAGATTTGCGCGGAAAACGAGCTGATTCGCCTGCGGCTGCGCAGACAGCTGCCCGACACGGGCAACAGCCAGATCGACTGCCCCCAGGCCGACCGCATGTTGCAAGTGAACCTGTCGGTGCGCCCCACGCCCAACCCCAATTTCAGGCGCGTGGACGCCCGGGTGCTGGAGCAGGGCCAGTACGTGCTGCAACTGTCCACCGTCATGGGGCGCAACTGATGGGCCGCTCCCACAGCCATTGGCAACGAGGCTTCACCCTGATCGAGGTCCTGGTGGCCATCAGCATCATGGCGCTCATGGCGCTCATGGCCTGGCGCGGCATCGACAGCATGCTGCGCACCCAATCGGGCCTGCAGCAGCGGGCCGACCAGATCCGCACCCTGCAAGCGGGCCTGGCACAGTGGCAAACCGACCTCAACCAACTCGCCGAGCTGCCAGGCACCCCCAGCTGGGACTGGGACGGCAAAGTGCTGCGGCTCACGCGCCGGGCAGTGCAAGCCGCTGACGGTGTGCAGGTGGTCGGCTGGACCTGGCGCAGCAACCCGGCCCGCCCCGGTGGCGGCGACTGGCAGCGCTGGCAATCCGCCCCCGTGCAAACCACTTCGGCCTGGCAAAACGCCTGGCAAATGGCCCAGGTCTGGAGCCAAACCCCCACCGCAGAAGCCCTGCAGGGCCAGGTGCAGGTCCACCCCCTGTCGGGCTGGCAACTGTTGGTACACCGAGGCGGCAACTGGACCAACCCCTTGTCGAGCGATGCGGTCAGCGCCAACAAAGCCGATACCCCCGCTGTGGTGGGCACGGTGCCTGACGGCGTGCGGCTCATACTGAACCTGCCTGGCACCACCCCCGTGACCGGCACGCTCACGCTCGACTGGATACGCCCCAACCTGTCGGGAGGCCCGGGATGAAACGCGGCCATCCCTCTCAGCAAGGCGCCGCCTTGCTCAGCGCCATGGTGGTCGTGGCGCTGGTGGCCACGCTCGCCTCTGCGGCGCTGTGGCAGCAGTGGCGTCAGGTCGAGATCGAAACGGCCGAACGCGGCCGCAGCCAGACGCAGTGGATGATGACCGGGGCACTCGACTGGACACGCCTGATCCTGCGCGAAGACGCCCTGTCAGGACCGGACAAAAACGTGGACCACCTGGGCGAGCCCTGGGCGCTGCCCGTGCAGGAGTCCAAGTTGTCGACTTTCCTGTCGCAAGACCAACAGTGGCGCGAAGGCGATTCAGAAGTCTTTTTGTCCGGCCAGATCACCGATGCGCAATCGCGCATGAACGTGATGAACCTGATCGAGGATGGCCGTGTCTCGCCCGAGGCCTTGGCCCGCTTTGCCAAACTGTTCCAACGTCTGGACCTGCCAGCCGCACAACTGGCTGAGCTGGCCGCCCGTTTGCAGCAAGCCACCGCACGCATCACCCCGAACGCAACACGCCCAGTGAGTCCAGCCGATGCCCCCTTGATGCCCCAGCAAACCAGCCAGCTGGTCTGGCTGGGCCTGAGCGCAGACACCCTGGGGGTTCTTGCGCCCCACATCACTGTGCTGCCCGTACCCACGCCCGTCAACCTCAACACCGCCTCGGCCACCGTGCTCGAAGCCATGGTGCCCGGACTGGACGCAGGTGGTGCACGGCAGTGGGTGCGCCAGCGCGAACGGGGCCACTGGGCCACGCTGGATGCAGCACGTCTGGCTCTGGGGCCATCAGGCCAGGGGATCGACGCCAAAGTCCACTCGGTGAGCAGCCAATTCTTTGAGGTGCGGGGCCGCATGCGCATTGACCAGGTCGTGCAAGAAGAGCTGGCGATGGTGCAGCGTGACACGGGCCAGGTGCGCATGCTCTGGCGTGTGCGCTCAAGCACTCGCCATGCAGCAGACGAAACCGCACCGACCAGCGCCTCGCGCGCCCTACAATGAATCTCTGATGCGCACCCTGATCGTCCAACTGCCCCTCTCGCCCGCCAGCGCGGCTGTGGCCTACCCCCACGCCTGGGTCCATACCCCTGCCACCGCGGGTCGCATGGCGGTGCATTGGGCCCAGGCCGCCTTGCTGCCCACCGCCGAGCGGGGCAGTGAAGTCGTCTTGATGGTGCCCGCACAGGCCCTGTCCTGGCAGCAGCTGGAGCTGCCCGCGGGCTTGCACAAACAACCTTCGCGGGTGCTCGCGGCATTGCAAGGCGTGCTCGAAGACCGCTTGCTGGCCGACCCGGCCAGCCTGCACCTGGCCCTGCAAACCGACTGGGCGGACACCGCCCGCCCCTGGGTCGCGGCCTGCGACAAGGCCTGGCTGTCAGGGCATTTGCAGGCGCTCGAAGCCGCAGGGCTGACGGTGCACCGCATCGTGCCGGAGGTCTCGCCCAACACCGACGCCTTGCACGTGCTGGCACTGGGCGACACCGAATCGGGTTGGCTCTGGTTCAGCCACAAAGAGCGTGGTGTCTGGGGCAGCCCGATCAAGTCGGTGCAGGCCAGCGACTGGCCCGCCTGGCTGGGCCCATTGGACGATGCAATCCCCTTGCAAGCCATGGCTGAGCCGGCTTTGGCCAGCTGGCTGAGTGACCGACTCAGCGACCGCCCAGGCCCCCCCGCACAACTGCTGCAACCCCAGCAGCATTGGCTGCAGGCGCTGGTCAGCGACTGGGACCTCGCGCAATTCGATTTGCAAACCCACACGCATGCGCGGCGGCTCAAGTCCTTGCAGAAGTTCGCCAATGCGCTGTGGACGACCCCTGCATGGCGGCCCGCCCGCTGGGGCCTGGCCCTGCTCGTGCTCACCCAGTTGGTCGGGCTCAACGCCTGGGCCTGGAAGACCCGCGCCGACTGGCAAGCCCAGCGGCAGGCCATGACGCGTATCCTGCAAGAGACATTCCCCAAAACCACGGTGGTGGTCGATGCCCCCTTGCAGATGGCGCGCGAAGTCGCCCGTCTGCGCCAAGGCTCGGGGCAACTCGCCCCGCATGACCTGGAGAGCGTGCTGTCCGCACTCGGCCAGGCCCTGCCGCCAGGCATGAGCGCCCCCACGCAACTGGTGTTTCAGCCCGGTCAATTGCAAGTGCAGGGCTTGACGCTCACCGCCGTTCAACAACAAAGCATCGAGCAGGCCCTGCAACGCCAGGGTTACCGCTGGCGCGCCGAAGACGGGGGCGGTGTGATCACAGTCCCAGGGAACACGCCATGAACCCCACCACACCGACTTCGCACCCGGCACGGGCCGCCGTGCTGGCTTTCTGGGCAGCCCGTCCACCCCGTGAGCGCCTGTTGCTGGTGCTGGCCGCCGTGGTCATGGGGTCCGCCCTGCTCTGGCAAATCGCCATCGCCCCGGCCCTGCAGACCTGGCGTGAAGCCCCCAGCCAACAAGCCGCACTCGATGCCCAGACCGCGCAAATGCTGCAATGGCAGGCGCAGGCCAAAGGCCTGCAGACGACCGCCCCCTTGTCGCGTACAGCGGCGCTGCAACAGCTTGAAAGCAGCGCAGCCCAGTGGCTGGGTCCGGACGCCCGTGTGAGCCTGCAAGGCGAGCAGGTGCGCATCACCCTCAAAGCCGCCCCGGCCGACGGCCTGTCGCGCTGGCTGGAGCAAGCCCGCAGCCAGGCACAAGCCCTGCCGGTTCAGGCACAGCTGCAACGCAGCACCTCGGCACCCAGCGCCCCCTCTGCATGGCCTGCGCCAAATGCAGCACCCCAGCCCACGCAGGCCGCCGCTGGCACCTGGAGTGGCTCCCTGGTGCTGGGCTTGCGCTGAACACCCTCTGCACACCATGACGACCCACCTGCCCCGCCGCACCGCCGTTGCCCCGCAAGGGGTTTGGCGCTGGGCGGTTGGGGGCGTGTTGCTGGGCGCCTTGGCAGCCACTGGGTGCTGGGCACCTGCACGCTGGCTGACTTGGGGCCTGAGCGAAGCCAGTCAAGGGCGTGTCTTGCTGCAAGCGCCGCGTGGCACGGTCTGGCAAGGCTCGGCCCAACTGGGCCTGAGCGGCGGCGCAGGCAGCCGCGACCTGCAAGCCCTGCCCGGACGACTGTCGTGGACGCTCGGCCCGAGCACACAAGGTTTGGGCCTGGCATTCACCCTGCACGCCGACTGCTGCATGCATGAGCCCCTGCAACTGCAACTGACGACCCGCCTGGGGCAATGGGTCCTGCGACTGGGCCAACACCAGTCGATGTGGCCCGCCGGACTGCTCAGCGGTCTGGGTGCGCCCTGGAACACCCTGCAACCCGAAGGCCAGCTGCAGCTGCGCACCGATGCCCTGCAACTGCAATGGTCCGCGGGCCGGCTGCAGTGGCAAGGCCTGGCCGAACTCACGGCACGCGACATGTCATCGCGCCTGTCCACGCTGCGCCCCATGGGCAGTTACCAAATCCAGGTCACAGGTGCCGCTGACGGCGCATTCACCGCCACCCCACAGGTGCAGCTGAGCACCTTGTCGGGCGCCCTGCACTTGAAGGGACAAGGCCAATGGCTGGGCGAGCGTCTGCGCTTCACGGGCGAAGCCTCGGCCGCCGAGGGGCAGGAAGACAACCTGTCCAATCTTCTGAACATCATTGGCCGCCGTGATGGCACGCGCAGCCTGCTTTCTCTGGGATGAACCCATGCACACCTCTCGCCTTCACCCGATCCTTGGCCTGAGCGCCCTGGCCCTGGCCTGCACACTGAGCGCTGGCCTGGCCAGCGCGCAAACCGCTGCCGATGGCAAAACCGCCGTGCGCGCGGGTGAGCAGGTGGTGCTCAATTTCGTCAATGCCGACATCGAAGCCGTGGCCCGCACCGTGGCCACCCTGTCCGGGCACAACGTGGTGGTGGACCCCCGGGTCAAAGGCACCATGACGCTGTCGAGCACGGTGGCGGTGGCACCCGCACAGGCGCTGCGCCTGTTTGGCGCCCAGCTGCGCACGCAGGGCTTTGCGCTGGTGGAGTCTTCGGGCCTGTACACCGTGGTGCCCGAAGCCGAGGCCAAGCTGCAAAGCGGTCCGGTCTCCGCCGGGGCCGTGCCTGCAGGCAGCGGGCAGGTGGTCACCCAAATCTTCCGCCTCAACCACGAGTCCGCCAGCAACCTGGTGCCCGTGCTGCGCCCGCTCATCAGCCCCAACAACACCATCAACATCACCCCCGGCACCAACGCGCTGGTGATCACTGACTACGCCGACAACCTGCAACGCCTGTCGCGCATCGTGGCCGCGCTGGACGTGGCCAACGCCAGCGGGGTCGAAGTCATCCGGCTCAAGCATGGCATCGCCAGCGACATGGCGGCCATGGTGCAGCGCCTGGTG
Organism: Limnohabitans radicicola; assembly: GCF_014837235.1. Lineage (GTDB taxonomy): Bacteria > Pseudomonadota > Gammaproteobacteria > Burkholderiales > Burkholderiaceae_C > Limnohabitans_A > Limnohabitans_A radicicola. The sequence continues at coordinate 613,876 of NZ_JACYFT010000001.1, forward strand.
GACTCGGGTGCAGCAGCCACAGCGGCAGCCCCGGGTCAAACCGACAGCGGTTTCCGCACCACCGTGCTGGCCGAGGTGCGCACCAATGCGCTGATCGTGCGTGCGGCCAACCCGGCGCGCACGGCCCTGGTGCGCTCGCTCATCGAGCAACTCGACCAGCCCAGCGCCACGGGCGCAAGTGCGGCCAGCGGCAACATCCATGTGGTCTACCTGAAAAACGCCGACGCCACCAAGCTGGCGACCACACTGCGCGCGGCCATGGCGGCCAGCGGCAGCACGGCCAACACCGCCCTGACGGGGGCATCTGCAGTGAACACCCCCCCCATGACGGGTGCCGCTGCCGGCACCCCTGCAGGCGCCAGTGCCTCGGTCCAACCCTCCACAGGGGGCCAGATCCAGGCCGACCCGGCCACCAATGCCTTGATCATCACCGCGCCTGAACCGCAGTACCGCCAGCTGCGTGAAGTCATCGACAAACTCGACCAGCGCCGCGCGCAAGTCTATGTGGAGAGCCTGATCGCCGAAGTCAGCGCCGACAAGGCGGCCGAGTTTGGCGTGCAGTGGATGAGCGGCACAGGCACCACCACCGGCAAAGGCACGGTGGGCCTGCTGGGCACCAACTTCTCTGTGGGCGGCACCAATTTGCTGACGCTCGGCGCTGCCGCGGCCAACGGCAATTACACCGCCTCCACGGGTCTGAACCTGGCCGTCGGTCAGCAACGCAACGGTGCACTGGCGCTGGGAGCGCTTGCGCGCTTTTTGCAATCCAGCGGCGACGGCAATGTGCTGTCCACACCCAACCTGCTGACGCTGGACAACGAAGAAGCCAAGATCGTGATCGGCCAGAACGTGCCTTTTGTGACCGGGTCCTATGCCGCAGCCACGGCAGGCACCACCAACCCGTTCACAACCGTTGAACGCAAGGACGTGGGCTTGACGCTCAAGGTCAAGCCCCAGATCAGCGAGAACGGCACGGTGAAGATGCAGATCTTCCAGGAGGTCAGCAGCGTGGTGACCGCCTCCATCGACTCCAAGAACGGCCCGATCACCAACAAGCGCTCCATCGAATCGAATGTGCTGGTCGAAGACGGCTCCATCGTGGTGCTCGGCGGCTTGCTGCAGGACGACGCCACTGCCAGCCAGGAAAAAGTGCCGGGCATGGGCGACATCCCGCTGTTTGGCAACCTGTTCAAGGCCGAAACCCGTACCCGCAAGAAAACCAACCTGATGGTCTTCCTGCGCCCGGTGGTGGTGCGCGATGGCGCAGCCACCGAAGCCCTGTCGCTGGGCCGTTACGAGCAAATGCGCCTGACCCAGCAAGGCATCCAGCCTGTGAACGGTGCCCCGTCTGTGCAGGGCTCGGCGGTGCTGCCCGAGCTGCAAGCGACGCCCGTCAAGACACCGCCCGCTGCCAAGCCCTGAAGGCACTGCACGATGCGCTACCCCCTGCCTTACGCCTTTGCCCGCGACCACGGCCTGCTGCTCGAGGACGATGGCCAGCATCTGACCCTGTGGCTCAGCCCCGACAGCCAGCGCCAGGCGCTGTCCGAAGTCTCGCGCCAGTTCGGCCACCTGCACCCTGAGCGGCACCTGAACTGGCTCACCCAGGACACCGCCAGCCTGCGCCAGCGCATCCAGCAGGCCTATTCGGGCAGCCAGGCGCAAGGCGGCTCCAGTGCGGCCGATGTGGTGAGCGAAGTGGAGTCCGAAGCCGACCTCTCGCGCATGATGCAGGAATTGCCAGCAGTAGAAGACCTGCTCGAAGCCAGTGACGATGCGCCTATCATCCGCATGCTCAACGCCTTGCTGACGCAGGCCACGCGCGACGGCGCCAGCGACATCCACATCGAACCCTACGAGCGCCATTCGAGTGTGCGCTTTCGCATCGATGGCGGCTTGCGCGAGGTGGTACAACCAAACCGGGCGCTGCATGCCGCACTGATCTCGCGCCTGAAGATCATGGCCGAACTCGACATCGCCGAAAAACGTTTGCCCCAGGACGGCCGCATCAGCCTGCGCCTGGGCAGCCGTGCCGTCGATGTGCGGGTGTCCACCTTGCCCAGCGCCCATGGTGAGCGCGCCGTGTTGCGCCTGCTCGACAAAAGCGAGGCACGCCTCACCCTTGAAGCCGTGGGCATGCAAGGCCGTGTGCTGCAGCACGTCGAACAGCTGATCGCCCAACCGCACGGCATCTTGCTGGTGACCGGGCCCACGGGCTCGGGCAAAACCACCAGCCTGTACGCTGCGTTGCAAAGGCTCGACGCCAGCCGCAGCAACATCATGACGGTGGAAGATCCGATCGAGTACGAGCTGCCCGGCGTGGGCCAGACGCAGGTCAATGCCAAGATCGACCTGACCTTTGCCAAGGCACTGCGCGCCATCCTGCGGCAAGACCCGGACGTGATCATGATCGGCGAGATCCGCGACTTCGAGACCGCGCAGATCGCCATCCAGGCTTCGCTCACTGGCCACTTGGTGCTGGCCACGCTGCACACCAACGACGCCGCCAGCGCCGTGACGCGTCTGACCGACATGGGCGTGGAGCCGTTCTTGCTGAGTTCATCGCTGCTGGGTGTGCTGGCGCAGCGTCTGGTGCGCAAACGCTGCGCCGACTGCGGCGGTGCGGGTTGCGAACACTGCGGGCACACCGGCTACGCAGGACGCACGGGCATTTTTGAACTGCTGGTCGCCAGCGACGAGATCCGCAGCCAGATCCACAAACGCGCGGCCGAATCCGATTTGCGGGCCACCGCCCTGGCCCAGGGCATGGTGCTGATGCGCGACGACGGCCAGCGTCTGGTCGATGCGGGCATCACCAGCGCCGAAGAGTTGCTGCGCGTGACGCGCGACTGAAGAGCCCATGCACACCGTCCGCTCGGCCTCCGTTTTGTGCATTGCCTGGTGCTGCACTTGGGGGATAACGGGCGTGGCATGGGCACAGGACAAAGCCATTCAACCGCCGACCGAGGCCCCTGCCCCCACTTGGAATTACAGCCTGGGCTTGCGCTGGCATGCCGACGACCTGAGGCACCCGGGTCTGCGCTTCGGCCCCATGCTGGGTTTGCAATATGGCCGCTGGCGACTGGGTCCTGTCGACGGCGAAAACTGGCACCGTTTTGGCCAGGTGCAACAAGACAACAGCCTGACCTACGACTGGTTGCGCATACACAACCTGCGCACTTCGCTGTCAGCAAGCATCCAGAACCTGGAGCGGGACTCCTCGCTCGACAGCGTTCGCTCAGGCAAAAAAACCCTGCAGGCCAAAGCCAGCATGGATTATTTTTTGCCCAACCGCTGGAGCATCGGCATGATCGTCACCCACGACATGCTGGACAAAGGTGGCGGCACAGCGCTCTCGCCCAACTGGACCTACCGCGAGCCCCTGAGTGACAACGCCACCTTGTTGTTCAGCCAGTCGATCACCTGGGGCACAGCGTCTTATTGGCAGACCCGCCAGCAGCGCGCGCCCGACTTGCCCGCCCACCAAGGCGCCGGCCTGGGGCACTGGGACACCTCCTTGACCTACCGTTACCGATTCCAACCGCACTGGGTCTTCTTCAGCCAGGCGGGCATGGGTCGGGCCATCCGCCCTGTGCTTGCCGCCGAGCTCTCACCCACCTTCATCTACAGCGCACAATTGGGTGTGATTTATTTCAGCCGTTGACCCATGCCTGCCTACCGTTTTGAAGCCCTGCAGCCCGATGGCCACGCCCGCAAAGGCGTGGTCGAAGCGGACAGCCAGAAAAGCGCACGCACCCAGCTGCGCACGCAAGGCCTGGTACCGCTCTCGGTCGAGCCCATCGGAACCAGCGACAAAGGTGCCAGCGAGGCCTTGCCCTGGTGGCAACAACCGATCACGCAAGCACGGGCGTTCAGCGCCAGCCAACGGGCGGTGTGGACGCGCCAGCTGGCTGGCCTGGTGGGCAGTGGCTTACCCCTGGAACGGGCCTTGTCCGCCCTCGCCGAGGAGGCCCCCACCGAGCGGCAAAAACACCTGATGGCCACCATCCGCGCCGAGGTCAATGCCGGCAGCAGCCTGGGCCGGGCGCTGGGCCAACACCCCCGTGAATTTCCCCTGATTAACCAGGCGGTGATCGCCGCAGGCGAGCAAAGCGGCCACCTGGGCCAGGTGCTGGAACAACTGGCGAGCGACCTCGAAGAACAACAAACCCTGCGCGCCAAGCTGCTCGGGGCGGCCCTGTACCCGGCCATCGTCACCCTGGTGGCGCTGGCCATCGTGGTGTTTCTGGTGACCTCGGTGGTGCCGCAGGTGGCGGGCGTCTTTGCAGGCAGCCAGCGCCAGCTGCCCTTCTTGACGGTCGCGATGCTGGCGGTGAGCGACGGGGTGCGGCAATGGGGCTGGCTCGTGGTCTTGCTGGCCGTGGCCGCAGGCGTGGCCTTGCGCGTGGCGCTGCGCCAGACGGCGTTCCGTTTGCGCTGGGACGCGGCCTGGCTGCGCCTGCCCGTGATCGGTCGCTTGAGCCTGGGCTACAACAGCGCCCGTTTTGCCTCGACACTGGCCATGCTCAGCGCAGCAGGGGTGCCCATCCTCAAGGCGCTGCAGTCCGCGGCCGACACGCTGTCCAACCAGGCCCTGCGCGCCGACGCACTCGAAGCGCTGGTGCGCGTGCGCGAAGGTGCGCCGCTCGGGCTGGCCCTGTCACAGCACGCCCGCTTTCCGGGTCTGCTGTCGATGTTTGCCAAGCTGGGCGAGCAAACTGGGCAGCTGCCCGTGATGCTGCAGCGCGCGGCGCAGCAGCTGTCGGCCGAAGTGCAGCGCCGCGCCATGGCGCTCGCCACGGTGCTGGAGCCTTTGCTGATCGTGGCCATGGGCGGCATGGTGATGCTGATCGTGCTGGCGGTGCTGATGCCAATCATGGAATTGAACCAATGGGTGAAATGAGGAGGGGTCATGGCTGCAACGCTTGAAGGCCAGTTGGTGGTGGCGATTTCTTCGCGCGCCTTGTTCGACTTTGAAGAAGAGAACCATGTGTTCGAGCAAGGCGATGACCGGGCATACATGAAGCTGCAACTGGACCGTCTGGAGGAGCCCGCCAAACCCGGTGTGGCGTTCTCGCTGGTGCGCAAGCTGCTGGCTTTCAACGATGTCGACACCCAGCGTGTGGAGGTGGTGATCCTCTCGCGCAACGACCCGGTCTCGGGCATGCGCGTGTTCCGCTCGGCGCAGCATTACGGCCTGCCCATCCAGCGCGGCAGTTTCACCCGCGGGCAGTCGCCCTGGCGTTACCTCAAGCCGCTCAACGCCAACTTGTTTTTGTCGGCGCACCTGCCCGATGTGCGTGCGGCCCTCGATGCGGGCGTGCCCGCTGCGCAGGTTTACCCCCTCTCGGCCCACGCCTCCGAAGACCACCCGCACGAGGTGCGCATCGCCTTTGACGGTGACGCGGTGCTGTTTTCCGACGAGGCCGAGCGCGTGTTTCAAGCCGAGGGGCTCTCGGCTTTTCAAAAGCACGAGCGTGACAAAGCCACCCTGCCCTTGTCGGCTGGTCCCTTCAAGCCCCTGCTGGCGGCTCTGCAGCGGCTGCAGCGCGATGGCACCCCCGCCATGCGCATCCGCACGGCACTGGTCACCGCCCGCAGTGCCCCGGCCCACGAGCGCGCCATCCGCACCCTGATGGACTGGAACATCGAAGTCGATGAAGCGATGTTCCTGGGTGGGCTGCCCAAAGGCGAGTTTTTGCGCGAGTTCGAGCCGGACTTCTTTTTTGACGACCAAACCGGACACATCGAATCGGCGGCGCGGCACGTGCCCGCCGGGCATGTGGCCTCGGGCGTGGCCAACACACCCTGATCCCCCCGATCAGTCGGGCACGACTTCGGCAGGGCGGCGCCCTTCGCGCCGGGCGATCCACACCGTGGCACCCAGAATGACCAAAGCGCCCGCCCAAGTCCACTGACTGGGCACATCGCCAAACACCAGCCAGCCTGCCACAGAGGCCCAGACCAGGTCCAGGAAACGCAGCGACTGCGTAGCCGAAATGTCGGCGGTGTGAAACGCGCGCGTCAGGCAGTAATGGCCAAGGGTGCCCAACACCCCGGTCATGGCGAACGCCCCCCACTGCACCAGGGTCGGTGTTTGCCAGTTCGGCAAGGCCATGGGCAGGCTGAACACAGTCACCGTGAGGGCTTGCCACAGCACGATGACCCCGGCTTTTTCATAACGCGTGAGGGCCTTGGTGATCAAGAACGACGCGGCAAACACCGGGGAAGACGCCAGCATGATCAGGTTGTACCAACCGCCCGAGCCCGAGAGCTTGGGCAAGACCACCACCAGCACACCGGCAAAACCAATGAGTGCGGCCACCCAGCGGTCGCGGTGCATGGGTTCGCCCAAAAACCAGGCGGCGCCCAGCATGATGAAGATCGGACCCGTGAAGCCAATGGCCGTCATGTCGGCCAGCGGGATGTTGGGCAAGGCCGTGAACCACAGAATCAGCCCCAGCGTGTGCACGCCGCCGCGCCAGAACTGGCCCACGATGTTGACGGGTCGGTACGCCTGCCAGCCGTGGCGCCAGACCAGCGGCAGCATGACCACCAGACCAAAGAGGTAACGCAAGAATTGGGTCTCGTAGACGTCCAGCTGCATGGACAGTCCGCGCGCCAGGGTGTTCAGACAGGTGAAGAGGATGCCGCCCAACACCATCCACAGCATGCCCCGCACAGGCGCAGGCCAGGTGAGCAACTCGCGTCGGGTGCGGCGGTGGGCCAGCGCAGCGCGCCGCCATGGCCCATGAAAAAAGGGCTTGCGTGAATTCATGCAAGCCCTCGGGATTCAGACTGTTTCACACGCCCAATGTAGAGGGCATGTGCCGTGCTGTCAGTCGCTTGGGTTACCCCCGGATGCCAAAGGCATCAGCTGTTTTGCAAAGCCGCGATGCGCTCTTCGATCGGCGGGTGGGTGCTGAACAGCTGGCCAATGCCTCCGGCGATGCCCATGGCTGCCACACTCTTGGGTAACTCGGCGGTGTGCAAGCCCCCCAGGCGGGCCAGCGCATTGATCATGGGCTGCTTGCGCCCCATGAGCTGGGCCGCACCCGCATCGGCGCGGAACTCGCGCTGGCGGCTGAACCAGGCCACGATGATGGCGGCGGCAAAACCGAGCACGATGTCCAGCACGATGGTGGTCACCATGTAGCCGATGCCAGGACCGCTGTTTTCTTCGTCATTGCGGCGCAGAAAGCTGTCGACGGCATAGCCAATCACCCGTGAGAGGAACACCACAAAGGTGTTCATCACACCCTGAATCAAGGTCATGGTGACCATGTCGCCGTTGGCAATGTGCGCCACCTCATGGCCGATCACGGCCTCGACTTCTTCGCGCGTCATGTTGTAGAGCAAGCCAGTGGACACCGCCACCAGGGCCGAGTCACGGAACGCGCCGGTGGCAAAGGCATTGGGGTCACCTTCAAAAATACCGACTTCGGGCATACCGATGCCGGCCTTGTCGGCGAACTTGCGCACGGTGTCCACGATCCAGGCTTCGTCGGCGTTCTGGGGCTGCTCGATCACACGCACGCCCGAAGACCACTTGGCCATGGGCTTGCTGATGAGCAAGGAAATGATGGCACCGCCAAAACCCATGACCAGGGCATAGCCCAGGAGTGCGCCCAGGTTCAGGCCATTGGCGGTCAGGTAGCGGTTGACACCCAGCAAGCTGGCCACAATGCCCAGCACCACCACCACCGCGATGTTGGTCAAGACAAACAGAAAAATGCGTTTCATGAGGTTTTCACTTTCAGTCCGGAACACGCGGACACGTGGATTCGAATGGTAGGGGCTCGGAGGCCAAAATCAAGCGGCAGAGCCGATTTCCGGATTGGCGTACGGTTTTTGGGTTCGGGCCCGTATGCGCCAGGGCCGGAAGACCTCGACATCGTCGTAAAAACCGGGCACCGCATTGTCAGGCCACCAACCCGGCACACCCAGCACAGGCAAGGGGCTGAACGGCTTGGTTGCCAACTTGTCGGCCGTGAGGTCCTGCGCCAACCAGGCATCGATGCCATGCTCAGGCACATCCTGCGGCACGCGCCACAGGTGCACCGTGATCGACTTGTAGGGCTGCACCAGCTTTTCCAGGGCCGCATGGCCAAAAACCCACAGGCGGGTGTGCGGCCACTCGTGGCGCAAGCCGACCAGCGCGTCATGCCAGCGGTGTTCGGTCAAGGCCGACCACAAGGCCTCAGAAGGTTGGATCAGCAGCGCGTTTTCATCGAACACCGTGGCCGCATCGCGCACCGGCCCGCGCACCTGGCCCACGCCCTGGCGGGCGATCTCGGCCGCCTGAAGGCGGTTGAGCTGTCGCTTGGCCAAGGGGAAATGCATCCAGCACAAGGCGTTGAAGAAATCGTGCAACCCTTCGCGGGTCGGTACCTGGCCTTGGGCAAAGATGAAATCTTCGTACGCCTGGCCTTCGGGCAAATCGGCTTGCGGCACAAAGCCCACCGGGGCCAAGGCGGCCTCGGTCAGGGCCTGCGGCTGTGGGCAACCGGCCACCACACGCCGCGCGACGGGTTCGCCCACGGCGCGCCAGTCGGCCAGCCAGGGGGCCGCCCAGTCGATGTCGGCCACGCCCAGGGCGGACGCGGCTTCGCACCGGTGCCCGGGGCGGTTGGGGCTCAGGCCGGGATCAGACGCCACGGCAAGCTCTCGCCCGAGCGCAGGGGCTTGAGTTCGGCCTCGCCAAAGGCAAAGGACTCCGCTGGTGTCCAGCTTTCGCGGCGCAGCGTGATGGTGCCGTTGTTGCGCGGCAAACCGTAAAAGTCCGCACCATTGAAGCTCGCAAAGGCTTCGAGCCGGTCCAGCGCCCCGGCCTGGTCAAAGGCCTCGGCATACATCTCGATGGCCGCGTGCGCGGTGTAGCAACCGGCGCAACCGGTGGCGTGTTCCTTGAGGTGCGCCGGGTGCGGCGCGCTGTCGGTGCCCAGGAAGAAACGGGCGTTGCCGCTGGTGGCCGCCTCCACCAGCGCCACGCGGTGCGTCTCGCGCTTGAGCACGGGCAGGCAGTAGTAGTGCGGGCGGATGCCGCCGGTGAAGATGGCGTTGCGGTTGTAGAGCAGGTGGTGCGCGGTGATGGTGGCGCCCAGGTTGGCGTCACCTGCGGCCACGTACTGGGCAGCTTCTTTCGTGGTGATGTGCTCCATCACGATCTTGAGGCCCGGAAAATCCCGGCGCAGCGGGATCAGTTGCTGCTCGATGAAGACCGCCTCGCGATCGAACAGGTCAATGTCACTCGACGTGACTTCGCCATGCACCAGCAGCAGCACGCCTTCTCTTTGCATGGCTTCGAGCACAGGGTAGATTTTGCGCAGATCGGTCACGCCCGCATCGCTGTTGGTGGTGGCACCCGCCGGGTAGAGCTTGCAGGCCACCACACCCACTGCCTTGGCACGGGCAATTTCTGCCGGAGCCAGATTGTCGGTGAGGTAGAGCGTCATCAACGGCTCAAACGCCATGCCTTGGGGCACGGCGGCCTGGATGCGGGCCTTGTAGGCCAGCGCCTGCACCGCCGTCGTGACCGGCGGCTTGAGGTTGGGCATGATGATGGCGCGGGCAAACTGCACGGCCGTGTGCGGCACAACCACATTCAGGGCGGCGCCATCGCGCACATGCAGGTGCCAGTCGTCAGGGCGTGTGAGGGTGATTTCTTGGGTCATGGGGCGTATTGTCTCAAACGTCCGCTGTCCCCTGCCTCAGCCCGCCAAGAGCGGGGCCATCAACCGGCCAGAGGGCGGGTCAGGTAAACCCCTTCGCGCCCCACCACGGGCTCGCGCGTGGGCATGAACAGCGTGCAGTCGTCACAGGGCGCATGGATCAGCTGGTCACCGTCCATGGCAATCAACTCGCCCTGGGCAAAGGTTTCAAAGCCAATCACCGGCCGGGTGAAGCGGAAATCCGCATGGGCCACCACATGGGTTCGGAGCAACTCGAAGCGGCGTGGCGCTGCGACTGCGCGCGCAGGCCGTTCGATGAGTCCCCAATGGCCCAGAAAGTCCAAGGTGACAGTCAGGGCCAGATCGGCCGAGCTTTGCTTGAAATGCTGTCCACATTCGGCCACCAGTGCCGCCCCTGCGGTGCTGTCGGCCCGCCCATGGCGGCCATGCTGGATGACCGGCGTGCCCGAACCCAAGCCCTGCGGCATCACCAGATGCACCGCCGGAGCGGCCAAGGCACTGGCCACACGGGCATTGCGGGCAAAGTCGGGATAGACCCAGAAAGGCTCCACATCCTGGCTGGTCGAATGGATGTCCAGAATGTGGTCGGCGTCGGCCACCACCCCGCGCATGGCCCGCGCACGGCGCAACTCGACACTGTCCTGGTCGCCATCGAGCCATTCTTCAGACCAGATGCGGTTGAAGTTGTGCGTGATCTGGCGGCTTTCGAAGGGCCTGGCCGGGTCAAACGTCTCGTAGGCCGCCACATTGGCAAAGCTCACAGTGAGGGTGCCACGTGCCGGACGCACGCCCGTGTCCAGCAGGTGGCAGGCCGCGACCATGCCGCAGAACTCGTTGCCATGCGTCAGGGCATTGACCAGCACATGCGGTCCGGGCACACCGGACTCGAAACGGTGCACGTAATCCACGCCCACATTGCCCTGCCGGTAGGCAGACAAGTCGCGGGGCATGACTTCAATGGCAGGCAGCGTCGGGTGCATGGCGCGCGCCTCAGTGCTGCAGGATCTTGTTCAGGAAATCCTTGGTGCGGGGCTGGCGGTTTTCAGGGTGGTTGAAGAACTCGTCCTTGGAACAGTCTTCGAGGATGCGGCCACCCACGTCGATGAAGATCACGCGGTTGGCCACCTTGCGGGCAAAGCCCATCTCGTGTGTGACGACCATCATGGTCATGCCCTCGTTGGCCAATTGCACCATCACGTCCAGCACCTCGCCCACCATCTCGGGGTCGAGCGCCGAGGTCGGCTCGTCGAACAGCATCACGATCGGGTCCATCGACAGGGCGCGGGCAATCGCCACGCGCTGCTGCTGGCCGCCCGAGAGTTGACCGGGAAACTTGTCCTTGTGTGCCAAAAGACCCACGCGGTCGAGCATCTTGAGACCCCGCTCGCGGGCTTCGTCTTCGGTGCGGCCCAACACCTTGACCTGGGCAATCGTCAGGTTCTCGGTCACCGACAGGTGCGGAAAGAGCTCAAAACTCTGGAACACCATGCCCACGCGTGATCGCAATTGGGGCAGGTCGGTGTTCGGGTCCATCAGCGACACACCGTCCACATGGATGCTGCCTTGCTGCACCGGCTCCAGACCATTGACGGTTTTGATGAGGGTGGACTTGCCCGAGCCCGATGGGCCGCACACGACCACCACATCGCCCTTGTTGATGCTCACCGAGCAGTCATTGAGCACCTGCACCGGGCCATACCACTTGGACACGTTCTTGATTTCAATCATTTTCTTTTCCCCAAATTCAGCACGTGCATCAGCGCACGATGGCGATCCTGGCCTGCAGGCGTTTGACGCTCCAGGACAGTGCAAAACAGATCACGAAATAAACCGCTGCGGCCATGATGTAGGCCTCTTCCGGGCGGCCATAAATCTTGCCCGCATTGGTGAAGCCCTTGAGCAGGTCATAGGCACCAATGGCATACACCAGCGAGGTGTCCTGGAACAGGATGATGGTCTGCGTGAGCAGCACGGGCAGCATGTTGCGAAACGCCTGCGGCAGGATCACCAGACGCATGTTCTGGCCATAGGTCATGCCCAGGGCCTGCCCGGCAAACACCTGACCACGCGGAATCGACTGGATGCCGGCGCGCATGATCTCACTGAAATAGGCCGCTTCGAAAGCCACAAAGGTGATGATGGCCGACCACTCGGCCCCGATCGGGCGACCGATCAGGAAAGGCATGAGCAGGTAGAACCACAGGATCACCATGACCAGCGGAACCGAACGCATGCCGTTGACATAGAAGGTGGCCGGTGCTGCCAGCCACCGAGAGCCCGACAGGCGCATGAGCGCCAGCAAGGTACCAAAGAACACGCCGCCGATGGTGGCTGTGATGGTCAGCTGCACACTGAAGATGAAACCGCTGAGCACAAACTTGCGCAGCATCTCCAGATCAAAAAAGGACAGGTCGAGTCCGAACATCTCAGTGCCCTCCCGTTCCGCCAGACACAATGAAGCCGGGCACACGCATCTTTTTCTCGATCAGCGCAAACACGCGGTTCACCGCAAACGCAGACAAAGCGTACAAGCCCGTGACAGCCAGGTACACCTCGATGCCGCGCGAGGTTTCTTCCTGCACCTGCATGGCGTACATGGTCAGCTCGGCAATCGACACGGCAAACGCCACCGAAGAGTTCTTCAAGAGGTTCATCGACTCGCTGGTCAGCGGCGGCAAGATGATGCGAAACGCCATCGGCAAGATCACATAGCGGTAGGACTGTGCGGTGGTGAAGCCCATGGCCATGGCCGCATAGCGCTGGCCTTTGGGCAAGGCCTGGATGCCCGCACGCACTTGCTCGGCAATGCGCGCCGAAGTGAAAAAGCCCAGCGCAAACACCACCAGCACAAAGCCGGGCACTTGCTGAAAGGCCGGGAACATCTTGGGCACCACGAAGTACCACAGGAAGATTTGCACCAAGAGCGGGATGTTGCGAAACAGCTCCACCCAGGCGTTGGCCAGCGCCGTCACCACGGGGCGCCCGGGCAAGGTGCGCAAGGTACCCACCACCGCACCCACGGCCATCGCCACCAGCCAGGAGCTGCCCGCCACGGCCAGCGTCCAGCGCCAGGCTTCGAGCATCCACTCCAGGTACGTGCGGCCACTGCCGTCATCTTGCAGAAAAACCTGCCAATCCCATGTCATTTTTCAAACTCCCATCCACAGGCAAGCGAATTGCCCAAAAAGAAACCCCGCCCAAGTCATCTCCGGCGGGGTTTGCTCAGCGCTCAAGAAGCATCACTTCTTGGCGTATTCCTCTGCAGGCTTGTCGTTCAGGTTGGCCCAGGCCGCTTTGGTCGCGTCGCTGGCAGGCAGGCCCACACGGGTGTTCTTGGGTGGGATGGGCTGCACGAACCACTTGTCGTATGTCTTGGCCATGTCACCACTCTTGACCATGTCACGCACGGTGTCGTCGGCCAGTTTCTTGAACGCAGGGTCGTCCTTGCGGATCATGATGGCGATGGGCTCGACGTTGAGCACTTCACCCACGATCTTGAAGTCGGCAGGGTTCTTGGCGGTGGCGATATTGCCCGCCAGGATCTGGCCGTCCATCACGAAAGCGTCTGCACGGCCGGATTCGAGCAGCAGGAAGCTGTCGGCGTGGTCCTTGCCAAAGACTTCCTTGAAGTCGATGCCGTTGGCACGTTCGTGCTTGCGCAGCAACTGCACAGAAGTGGTGCCTGTGGTAGTGGCCACATTGCGGTCTTTCAGTTGTGCGATCGAGGTGATGCCCGAATTGGCCTTGACGGCGATGCGCACTTCTTCCACATAGGTGGTCACCACAAAAGCCACGTCTTTCTGGCGAGCGGTGTTGTTGGTGGTCGAGCCGCATTCGATGTCCACAGTGCCGTTTTGCACCAAAGGAATGCGGTTTTGCGAGGTCACCGACTGGAACTTCACGTCCAGCTTCTTGCCCACGGCTTTTTCAACGTTGGCGATGATGCGCTGGCAGATTTCATAGTGGAACCCGGCGTACTTGCCGTCACCCAGCGTGTAGGACAGAGCGCCCGAAGAATCACGCACACCCATGGTGATCGCACCAGCGCTTTTGACTTTGTCCAGCGTGTCCGCCTGCACAGCGCCCATGGACAAGGCCATCACGGCCAGAGCGAGCAAATGTTTTTTCATATCCATCTCCAAAAAAAGTCCGCCATGGGCGGGTTCACATCATTGAACTGCAGATTCTGATGCACCAGAATGGCTCAGCGCCTTCCAATGCCCACAACAACAGCAGAAAACATGCCTGTTTTCGACATCATTGACTATAGTCAGTGGCGGGTCGTGCCAGCATCAGGGTGTACCCGAAGAATCATGCGAAAAATGCATGTGCTTATTCACCCGCAGTCCGCACAGGCTGCAGGTAGTGCCACAAATCCTGCACGATCCGCTTGTGCACCTGCCGGTGGCCTGATTTGGCCCGGTAGGCACGCACCTCCATGTTCAGCTCCAGGGACAGGGACGGGTCCACCGTGGCGGGCACCAACTGCCCCGACTGCAGCTCTTTCTTGACCGCGCTGCTGGGCAAAAACGCGATGCCGTGCCCCTCGACCGCCATGACCTTCAAGCCTTCGGCCATGTCTGTTTCATAAACCCGGTCCAGGTGGATTGGCGTGCGGGCCTGCTTGAGGATCCAGTCCGTCACCGCCCCCAGATAAGCGCCAGGGGCGTAGCCCAGGTACGGCAATGCCCGTTGCACATGGCCAGGCAGCGTGTAGCTCGGCGTGCCATCGGGGCTGGGTTTGACATAAGGCGCGATCACCTCATGCCCCAAGACGACCATGTCGTAACGCTCGGTGTCCAATTGCAGAGGCTGCGAGGGGTGGTGGTATGCGATCAGCACATCACAGCCGCCCTCCACCAGGCGCATGGCCGCATCGTGCACGTTCAAGGCCTTGAGGCGGCTCTTGATCGGGCCAAAGCCTTCGCGCAAGCCCGCGATCCAGGAAGGGAAAAAAGTGAAGGCCAAGGTGTGCGGCACGGCAAACTCGATGAAGTCCTGCCCCGCCGTGTCGTGCCCGCGCAGCATGGCCCGGGTGTTTTGCAGCGACTGCAGCAACTCCAGCGCCTGCCCGTAAAGGGTTTCGCCCGCCGGGGTCAAGGTGGTCGGGTAGGAGCTGCGGTCCACCAGATCGGCCCCCGCCCAGGCCTCCAGCGACTGGATGCGCCTGGAGAAGGCCGGCTGCGTCACATGGCGCAGCTGCGCCGAGCGGCTGAAACTGCGGGTTTCGGCCAGACTCACGAAGTCTTCAAGCCATTTGGTTTCCATGGACCGATTATGAAGTCTCGCCGCTTTGCTGCAGCGCCCACATCTGCGCATACCGCCCTTGGCTGGCCAGCAACTGCGCGTGCGTGCCCCGCTCCAAAATCTGACCGGCCTCCATGACCAGGATCTCGTGGGCATCGACCACGGTGGACAGGCGGTGGGCGATCACCAGCGTGGTCTTGTTTTGCGCCACACTCGCCAGCTCAGCCTGAATGGCGCGCTCGTTGGCCGAGTCCAGCGCCGAGGTGGCTTCGTCAAACACCAGGATCGGCGGGTCTTTGAGCAAAGTGCGGGCGATCGCCACACGTTGCTTCTCGCCTCCTGACAATTTGAGGCCCCGCTCGCCCACCGACGTCTGGTAGCCCTGGGGTGTGGAGGCGATGAAGTCATGGATGCGTGCGGCGCGGGCAGCCTCTTCGATCTCAGCCTGACTCGCACCCGGGCGGCCGTAGGCGATGTTGTAAGCCACCGTGTCGTTGAACAACACCGTGTCCTGCGGCACGATGCCCAGGGCGCGGCGCACACTGGCCTGGGTCACAGCCCGGATGTCTTGGCCCGCCATGCGGATGGCGCCTTGCTGCACGTCATAAAAACGGAACATCAGGCGCGCCAGGGTGGACTTGCCCGAGCCCGATGGGCCGACCACGGCCACCGTCTTACCGGCCGGAATCTCGAAGCTGATGTCCTTCAGGATCGGGCGATTGGCCTCGTAAGCGAATGACACATGGTCAAACACCACCGAAGGTGCCCCCTGCAAGGCCAGCGGCTGCGCACCCGGCGTATCGGCCACTTCGCGCTCGCGGTCCATCAGCACGAACATCTTGTCCAGATCGGTCAGGCTTTGCTTGATTTCGCGGTACAGCACGCCCAGAAAGTTCAGCGGGATGTACAACTGGATCATGAAGGCGTTGATCATGACCAGATCGCCCAGCGTCATGCGGCCATCGACCACCCCCTGGGTAGCGCGCCAGAGCATGGCGACCAGCGCCGTGGCGATGATGAGCTGCTGTCCGGTGTTGAGCAGGCTGAGCGAGGTTTGCGCTTTCAGGCGCGAGCGGCGCAGGCGTTCCAGGCTCTCGTCGTAGCGCCGGGCCTCGAACACTTCGTTGCCGAAATACTTGACGGTCTCGTAGTTAAGGAGCGAGTCCACCGCCTTGGTGTGCGCCGCTGAATCGAATTCGTTGGCCTCGCGGCGAAAGCGGGTACGCCACTCGGTGATGCGCACGGTGAAAAAGATGTAGATGCCCAGCGCGGCGATGGTGATCCAGGCGAACATCGCATCGAACTTGACGCCCAGAATGGACAGCACCAGCCCCACCTCGACCAGCGTGGGCACGATGGAGTACAGCGAATAGGAAATCAGCGACTCGATGCCGCGCACGCCGCGCTCGATGTCGCGCGTCATGCCCCCCGTCTGGCGCGCCAAATGGAACCTCAGGCTGAGCGCGTGCAGGTGCTCAAAGGTTTGCAGCGCAATGGCGCGAGCCGCACCTTGCGTGGCCTTGGCGAACACCAGCTCGCGCAGCTCGGTGAAGGCCGATGTGGACAGGCGCAACGCGCCATAGGTCAGCAGCAAGCCTACCGGCACCACCAAGGCCACCCGACCATCCCCGGGCTGCAGGTTCATGGTGTCCACCAGTTGCTTGAGCAACAGCGGCACACTCACGTTGGCCAGTTTCGCCCCCACCATGAACAGCAAGGCGAAAACCACCCGCCATTTGTATTGCCAAAGGTAAGGGAAAAGACGTGACAGCGTGTGCCAGTCGCCACTGCGGGCGCTGGCGCTGGGTTGGGAGGAGGTTTCGCCATGGTGGCGCATGAGGGACAATCCTGTGAAAACTACTGCCCGATTGTGCCCATGTCCGAAACCATCCGCCCCAGCGTTGATTTACCCACCGACCAGGATCTGGTCCTGAAAGTCATCCCCATGCCCGCCGACTGCAACGCCAATGGCGACATTTTTGGTGGCTGGGTCATGGCCCAGGTGGACTTGGCCGGGTCTGTCTTGCCCGCGCGGCAGGTGCGCGGACGCATGGCCACCGTGGCCGTGAACGAGTTCATTTTCAAGCAACCCGTACGGGTCGGCGACATCCTTTCGTTCTTTGCCAAGATCGTCAAAGTCGGCCGCACCTCGATCACCGTGAAGGTCGAAGTGTTTGCCGAGCGCTTTCGCTCGCAAGGGGATTACATCAAGGTGACCGAGGCCTCGCTGACCTATGTGGCCATCGACGAGAACGGCAAACCCCGGCCGATCGCAGCCTGATCAGGAGACGATGTAGGCGGCAGCGCCCGCCGACATCAGTGTGCCGTCCGGGCCACGGAACTCCATGCGGGACGTGCCCACTCGGGAGCCCACGCGCAGCGCCTCGGCGTGGATGGTGAAAAACTCGCCAATGCCGGGACGCAAGTAGTCGATACGCAAATCGATGGTGCCCAGCTTGGCAAAGCGCTCCAAGCGCTTGGCCGGAGGCTCGTCCATGTGTTTGGCCGCCAGCGCCGCCATCACGGCCGCACTGCCGATGGCGTCGAGCGCCGCACTGATCACACCGCCGTGGATGCGGTTGTAGGCAAAGTGCCCCACCAGCTCGGGGCGCATGTCGATGCGGGCCTCGATGCCCTCGGGCGTGACTTTGACCAGCTTCAGACCGATCGTCTGGTTGAAAACGATTTTCTCTTCGTAGATCTGCCGAAAGCCCTCAATGTATTCGGGCTCAAGGACAACGGGGGTATGGGGGCGGTGGGGCATGCTGGGGATTCTATTGAAGGATCAGCAATGCCCCGCCAGCTCACAGTTTGGAAAAGTCGGGTTTGCGTTTTTCCATGAATGCCCCGAAAGCCTCTTTGGCGGCGGGCTCACGCAGCATGCGGCCAAAGCTCT
This sequence comes from Limnohabitans radicicola, assembly GCF_014837235.1. Lineage (GTDB taxonomy): Bacteria > Pseudomonadota > Gammaproteobacteria > Burkholderiales > Burkholderiaceae_C > Limnohabitans_A > Limnohabitans_A radicicola. The sequence goes on from NZ_JACYFT010000001.1 coordinate 631,711, forward strand.
GACCTTCTTCGTCCATCTTTTGCAACACGGCTTGCTGGTCGCCACCTTTCATCAAACGCTTGGTCTCGATCAGCGAGGACAGCGGTTTGGCCGCGAGTTTGCGCGCCTGCGCCTGCGCCACCGCATTGACTTCGGTGGGCGGCACCACGCGGTTGACCAGCCCCACCTCTTGCGCGGCCTCGGCAAAGAAAGGCTCGCCCAGCAACAGGGCTTCGGCGGCCCGGTGGTAGCCGAACATGCGCGGCGCCAGCAGGCTCGATGCGGCCTCGGGGCACAGGCCCAGGTTGACAAAGGGCATGGAAAACGCCGCGTTGTCACCGGCGTACACCAGGTCGCAATGGAACAGCATGGTGGTGCCGATGCCCACAGCAGGCCCGGCCACCGCGGCCAGCAGCGGTTTTTCGAAACCCGCAATGCCCCGCAGGAAACGGAACACGGGCGACTCTTTCGTGGACGGCGGCTTGTTCAGGAAGTCGCCGATGTCGTTGCCGGCACTGAAAATGGTTTCATGCCCCTGGAACACCACCACGCGCACACTGGCGTCGGCGCTGGCCTGGGCCACCGCATCGGCCATGGCCGCGTACATGTCGGAGGTGATGGAGTTTTTCTTGTCCAGGCGGTTGAAGGTGATGGTCATCACCCCGGCGTCGATGTGGGTCAGGATGTCGGACATGGTTTTCCTTGTTGAAATGGTTACTGAACCCGAATCCAGGTCTGTGTGCGCCCCAGGAGCGGCGCGCCGATGTAGCCCCGGACTTCCAGCTTCTTGCCGCCCTCGATGGGGGTCAGGCGCAGGCTGTAGTTCTTGCCGTTCTCGGGATCGAGGATTTTCCCACCTTCCCACACGGTCTTGCCGTCACTTTGTTGACCGCCCCGAATGATCTCCAGGCCGATCTTGGGCTTGCCCTTGCGGTCATCGGTACACAGATTGCAGTTGGGCTCTGCGCTGGGCGTGCTCAGCAAGGAACGCTCCACCACACCCGACAGCACCCCCGAAGCGTTCAGGCTGATGCGAATTTCCGCTTTCGGCTGGTTCGTTTCATCGTCAATCGTGCGCCACAAACCCAAAGGGCTCATCTGCGCGTGCGCGGCGAAAGTCAAACAGCCCGCCAGCGCCAGCCATGCTTTTTTGCTCATCTTGTCTCCTGGGGTCAAAGTCATCACGCCAGTGCGGCGTCGGTGTCCATCAGCACTTCACTGCCGGCACGGATGCGGCGCATCAGGCTGGCGGTTTCGGGCATGAGGCGGGTGAAGTAAAAACGTGCCGTCTGCAGCTTGGCCTGGTAGAACGGATCGGGGCGTTGGGCTTCTTCTTCGGCCTCGGCCAGTTTTTTCAGGGCGATCTGCGCCGAGCGGGCCCAGAAGTAGCCCAGCACCAGGTGCCCCACCACACGCAGGTAATCCACAGCTGCAGCGCCCACTTCGTCGGCATTGCTCATGGCCTTCATGCCCACCTCGCCCGTGAGTTGGGTCAGCTTTTGGCCCAGGTCGGCCAAGGGCTTGATGAACTCGCCCATGGCTTCGTTGGCCATCTCGGCCTTGACCAGTTGTTCGATCTGTTTGCCGAATTTTTGCAGCGACGCGCCCTGGTTGCCCAACACCTTGCGGCCCAGCAAGTCGAGTGACTGGATGGTGTTGGTGCCTTCATAAATCATGTTGATGCGGGCATCCCGCACGAACTGCTCCATGCCCCACTCCTTGATGTAGCCGTGGCCGCCAAACACCTGCTGGCAGGCCGAGGTGGCCTCCCAGGCGTTGTCGGTGGTGAAGGCTTTGACGATGGGGGTGAGCAAAGCCACCAGCTCGGCCGCTTCGGCACGCACCGCTTCGTCGGGATGGTTCACTTCCTTGTCGAGCAGCAGGGCACAGTAGCAAGCGAGAGCCCGACCGCCTTCGGCATAGGCCTTGGCCGTCATCAGCATGCGGCGCACATCAGGGTGCACGATGATCGGGTCGGCCGGTTTGCCAGGCGCCTTCACGCCGGTGAGCGAGCGCATTTGAACGCGGTCCTTGGCATAAGCGAGCGCATTCTGGTAAGCCACTTCGGTCAGGCCCAGCGACTGGTTGCCCACGCCCAGACGGGCGGCGTTCATCATCACGAACATCGCCGCCAGCCCCTTGTTGGGTTGCCCCACCATCGTGCCCACGGCTTCGTCGAGCACCATCTGGCAAGTGGCGTTGCCGTGGATGCCCATCTTGTGCTCCAGGCCACCGCAATAAATGCCGTTGCGCTCGCCGATGCTGCCGTCGGCGGCCACCTTGAACTTGGGCACCAGAAAGAGGCTGATGCCCTTGCTGCCGGGCGGCGCATCGGGCAAACGGGCCAGCACCAGGTGCACGATGTTGGCAGCCATGTCATGCTCGCCCGCGCTGATGAAAATCTTTTGACCGCTCAGGCGGTAGGTGCCGTCGGCCTGCGGCTCGGCCTTGGTGCGCAAGAGGCCCAGATCGGTGCCGCAGTGCGGCTCGGTCAGGCACATGGTACCCGTCCACTCCCCGCTGGTCAGCTTGGGCAGGTAGAGGGCTTTTTGCTCGGGCGTGCCATGCGCGTGCAGAGCCTCATAAGCGCCGTGCGACAGACCGGGGTACATGGTCCAGGCCTGGTTGGACGAGTTGAGCATCTCGTAAAAACACTGGTTCACCACAAAGGGCAGGCCCTGACCACCGAACGCGGGATCGCAGCTGAGCGATGGCCAGCCGCCGGCCACGTACTGCGCGTAAGCGGCCTTGAAACCATCGGGGGCCTTGACCTCGTGCGTGTCACGGTTGAGTGTGCAGCCCTGGGTATCGCCAGAAATGTTCAGCGGAAAGACCACCTCGGCAGCGAACTTGCCCCCTTCTTCGAGCACCGCATTGATGGTGTCGGCATCGGTCTCGGCGTGTGGAGGCAAGGCTTTGAATTCGTCGGTGACGTTGAGCAGCTCGTGCAAGACAAACTGCATGTCACGCAAAGGTGGGTTGTAGACGGGCATGGTTGCTCCTTGAGTCTGAAGAAAGGATTGAAAAAGAAATCAGCGTTTGCGGGGCGGAAGGTCCAGCGTTGAACGGTAGCGCTCCAGAATGCGGACAAAGCCTTGGCGCGCACGGTCTGCTGCGCCAGGCACCTTGAGGAAACGTGCTTCGTAGTGCAACGCGAGAATCAGGCCATGGACTTCGAAGGCCACCTGCAAGGGGTCGACTTCGCGCGTGAGGTGTCCCTCCTCCTGCGCCTGCTCTACGGCGCGACGAACAGCCGCCTGCCAACTGGTCACCGAAGACGCCAGGGCATCGCGCACGGGTCCGGTACGGTCATCGAACTCCACCGCGCCACTGATGTAGATGCAGCCCGAATCGATCTCGTTGGAAGTCTGCACCATCCAGTTGTCAAACATCGCCTGCAGGCGCGGCACGCCCCGCGCGTGTTGCATCGCGGGGTAAAACACTTCCGACTCGAAGCGGTCGTGGTATTCACGGATCACCGAGATCTGCAATTCTTCGCGCGAACCGAAGTGGGCAAAGACGCCCGACTTGCTCATGCCCGTGACTTCGGCCAGCGCACCGATGGACAAACCTTCAAGCCCGATCTGCGAAGCCAGACCCAGCGCGGCATCGATGATGGCGGCTTTGGTCTGCTGGCCCTTGAGCATGACGCGCTTGCCAGAGTCGGCGCTGTCCGAGGTGCGTTTGGGCAGTGGGGTGATTTTTCGGAGGTTCATGGGGCAAAAATAGAACGGTCGTGCTATTTTGCACGAATTCCGATCTTGCGCACCATGACCTTGCCAGTTTGAGGGTAAATCCCGAGCCCTACCCTGGGCCATCGGCCGCCAGCCAGCCCCTGAGGCGCTGGCGGCATGGGATGCACGGTCAGGCCTTGAAGGCGACCACTTTCTGGGTTTGTGTGCCCAGGCCATCGATGCCCAGGTGCATCACGTCGCCGCGCTTGAGGTAGACCGGCGCGGGCTTGCCGTCCTTCTTCACCCCCATGCCCACACCGGGAGGCGTGCCCGTCGTGATGATGTCACCGGGCTCGAGCGTCATGAACTGGCTCACGTAGCTGACCAGCTTGGCCACGCCAAAAATCATGGTCTTGGTGTTGCCGGTTTGGTAGCGCACGCCGTTCACATCCAGCCACATGCCCAGGGCTTGCGGGTTGGGCACTTCGTCGCGGGTGACCAGCCAGGGGCCAACGGGCCCGAAGGTATCGCAGCCCTTGCCCTTGTCCCAGGTGCCACCCAGCTCCAGTTGGTATTCGCGCTCACTCACATCATTGACCAGGCAATAGCCGGCCACATGGCTGATCGCGTCTTTTTGCGAGACGTAGCGTGCACGGGTGCCGATCACGATGCCCAATTCCACTTCCCAGTCGGTCTTCTTGGAGCCTTTGGGCAGCATGACATCGTCGTCCGCGCCTTGGATGCAGGAAATCGCCTTGGTGAAAACGATGGGCTCTTTGGGGATCGGCATGCCCGACTCGGCCGCATGGTCGGCGTAGTTCAGACCGATGGCGATGAACTTGCTGGTCGACGAAATGGGGGTTCCAAAACGTTTTTTGCCGCGCACCAAAGGCAGTTTGTCAGTCTTGACCTTGGCCAACTTGGCCAGCGCCTTGTCGTTCAACAGGTCGGGTGTGATGTCCTTGACCACAGCACTCAGGTCACGCAAGCGGCCATCGGTGTCGATCAGACCTGGTTTTTCTTTGCCGGGTTGGCCATAGCGAACGAGTTTCATAAAACCTCTCAGTGTGAAAAAAATCAATACGTGGAACGGCCTCCGGACAGGTCAAAGACCGCGCCGGTGGAGAAGGAACATTCTTCGGTGCTCAGCCAGGTCACCATGGCGGCGACTTCTTCAGGCTCGCCAAAGCGGTCCATCGGAATTTTGGACAACATGAACTGGATGTGCTCAGGCGTCATTTGATCAAAAATCGCCGTCTTCACAGCCGCCGGGGTGACACAGTTCACGCGCACACCTGTGCCGGCCAGCTCTTTGCCCAGCGATTTGGTGAGCCCAATCACCGCCGCCTTGCTTGCACTGTAGGCGCTGGCGTTCGGATTACCGTCTTTACCCGCTACCGAAGCGATGTTGACGATGCGGCCGTAGTTGCGCGCTTTCATGTGCGCACTGAGCTCGCGGCAGCAATGGAACAGGCCATGCACATTCACATCGAAAACCTGCTTCCAGGCCTCCACCGGGTAGTCCCAGACCTGGGTGTTCGGGCCCGTGATGCCTGCGCTGTTGACCAGCACATCAACCTCCGCCAGAGCAATGGTGTGTGCTGTGGCCCGCACCACCGACGCGTGATCGGTCACATCGAGCGGCACCGTGTGAACCACGGCTCCGGGCTGCGCGGCTCTCAGCTGCTCAGCAGCAGCGTCCAGACCCGCCGCATCACGGTCCCAGACGGTGACGCGTGCACCAGAAGCCAGCATGCGCTGAGCAATGGCAAAACCCAGACCGGTGGCACCACCGGTGATGACCGCATGGCGGCCTTTCATGTCGAGCAAGTTCATGTGTTCTTTCCGGGCCGTCAAATGGTCATGCCACCATCGACCATGTAGGCGTTGCCCGTGGCGAAGATGGACTCGTCCGATGCAAGGAAGGTGACGATGGGCGCGATCTCCGAGGCCTGCGCCAGCCGACCCATGGGCTGGCGGTTGATGAAGTCCTTGCGCGCCTGCACCGGGTCGGCATAGCTGTTGATGCGGTCCTGCAGCGAAGGCGTGTCCACGGTGCCGGGGCAAATCGCGTTGCAGCGGATGCCTTGACGCACAAAGTCGGCCGCCACGCTCTTGGTCAGCCCAATCACAGCCGCCTTGCTGGTGCCATAGATGAAACGGTTGGGCAAGCCTTTGACGCTGGAGCAGACGCTGGCCATGTTGATGATGCTGCCGCCGCGCCCGTCTGTCTCGAATTGCGCCACCATTTTGGGAATGACCGCCTGGATCATCCAGAACTGCGAGCGCACGTTCAGGTTGAAAGCGAAGTCCCATTCTTCGTCTTTGGCCTCCACGATGGAGCCGTTGTGCACAAAGCCTGCGCAGTTGAAGACCACATCAATGCGGTCCATGCGGGCCACCTGCGCAGCGATCGCGTTTTTGTCGAGCACGTTCAGCACCGCAGTGTGCACATTGGCCACACCCTGATACGACTGGAGCAAGTCGGCGTTCACATCGGTGGCATAAACGGTCGCGCCTTCAGCGGCCATGGCCAGCGCCGCGGCCTGACCGATGCCTTGACCAGCGGCAGTGACCAGTGCGGTTTTTCCTTTGAGTCTCATGGGGCTTGGATCTCCAGATGGGTGATTTGTCTATGCGTGATGGCAGCCCAGTCCCAGGCAATGCCCAAACCGGGCGTTTCTGGCGGATGGGCATAGCCCCCCTCCACTTTCATGCGTGAGGTGGTGATGTCGTCCAGCTGCGGGATGTACTCGACCCAGGTGGCGTTGGGTACGGCCGCGCACAGACTCACATGCAGCTCCATCAAAAAGTGCGGGCACACCGCCACGTCAAATGTTTCGGCCAGATGCGCCGTCTTGATCCAGGGCGTGATGCCACCGATGCGCGCTACATCGGGTTGCACAATGGAGCAGGCACCTTGCTCCAAGTACTCTCGGAACTGCATGGGGTGGTACATCGACTCACCCACCGCCACGGGGATGGTGGTGTGCTCGCGCAGCTGGCGGTGCCCAGACACATCTTCTACGGGCAAGGGCTCTTCGATCCAGGCCAGGCCCAGGCCATCGAATGCCCGGGCCCGTCGCACAGCTTCGGCCCGGTTGAAGCCCTGGTTGGCATCGGTCATCAGTTCAAAACCCGGGCCCACCGCCTCACGCACAGCAGCAAGGCGAGCCACATCTTCGCTCACATGCGGGCGACCGATTTTGATCTTGGCACCTTTGAAGCCATGCGCCTGGGCTTCCAGGGTCTGGTCCACCAAGGCCTCGGGCGACAAATGCAGCCAGCCGCCTTCGGTGGTGTACAGCGGTACCCGCGCTTGTGCGCCGCCCAGCAACTTCCACAAGGGCAGCCCCTGGCTTTGCGCCCGCCAATCCCACAAAGCGGTGTCCACACAGGCCAGCGCCAAGCTGGTCATGGCACCGACAGCGGTGGCGTGGGTGTGGAAAAACAGGTCCTTCCAGATGGCCTCCACCCTGACCGGGTCGCGCCCGATCAAGCGCGATGCCAGGTGGTCCTTGAGCAAGGCGATGACCGAAGACCCGCCCGTGCCAATGGTGTAGGCATAACCCGTGGCCTCGATGCCGTCGCTGCAGTGCAGCGTGAGCAAAAGGGTTTCCTGCGTTACGAAAGACTGGATGGCGTCGGTGCGCAAGACCTTGGGCGGCAAATTCACCTGCCGCAGGCTGATGCGCTCGATGGTGACGGTGGACATGGCGTGCGGATCTTGGCAAACATGAGGACACCCATGTGGGCGGCAGGCATGCGGGTTTGTGCGGGGGAGAAATGGCTTGACCGGCCAATTCTTAACGTGTGATGATTGTGCAACTGGTCTGACCAATTGTCCAATTCACGTTATCCCTGATTCGCGTCGCATGCCCATCCCAACCGCCGAGCCCCAGCGCCTGTACCGCCAGATTGCCGAGCAACTGCGGCAGCTGATGGCGTCTGGCGAGTTCGCGGTGGGGTCACGACTGCCCGCCGAGCGGGACCTGGCTGTGCAACTCGGTGTGAGCCGCCCCTCGGTGCGCGAGGCCCTGATCGCGCTCGAAGTCGAAGGCATGATCGAAGTGCGCACAGGTTCGGGCATTTATGTGCAAAGCGCCAAAGCACTCAAGCCCGCTCTCCCCAAAAAGGTGGGCGATACCCCTGCCGAATGGGGCCCACTCGAAGTGATGAGCGCACGCATCCTGGTCGAGTCAGAAGTCGCTGCACTGGCGGCACAAAACGCCCAAAAAAAAGACCTTCAGGCCATCCGCACTGCACTGCAAAAAATGAAGCAGGAAGCGGCCCGGGACGAGGTGCCGCGCCAGGGGGATGAAGCGTTTCACGAAGCGATTGCACAGGCCTGCGGCAACAGCGTTTTGCTCGACACCGTGCAACGCTTTTGGGAAGCCCGCAACGGACCCCTGTTTGCGCGCCTGGGCGACTACTTTGAACACCCCGCGTCCTGGCAAGCGGCGATTACCGAACACCAGGCGGTGCTGGATGCCATCGAGGTCAGCAACGCCAACGCTGCCCGCAAAGCCATGCAAAAGCACCTGAAGCAGGCCCACAAAAGATACAGCGCGAGCTGGCGCCGCGCTCCCGCCCGTTAGCTGCTGGCTACGGGGTATGCAGTTTTTCTGCGTCAGCCATTTTCAAAACCACAAGGAGACAACGATGAGCAAACGATTCACCCTGAAAACCCTGGCCGCACTGGGCGCTGTTGCGATCGGCTCGATGCTGATCAGCACCGGCGCACAGGCTCAGCAAAAACTCAAATGGGCCCACGTGTACGAGACGTCCGAGCCCTACCACATCGACTCGGTCTGGGCCGCTGAAGAAATCAAAAAACGCAGCAACGGCAAGTTCGACATCCAGGTCTTCCCCGCCTCCACCCTGGGCAAGGAAACCGACATCAACCAGGGCCTGACCCTGGGCACGGTGGACATGATCATCAGCGGCACATCGTTTGCTGCCCGCACCTACCCACGCTTTGGCATCGCTTACTACCCCTTCATCTTCCGTGACGCCGACCACCTGATCGCCTATTCCAAGAGCCCCATCTTCCAGGAGATGGTGAACGACTACCGCGCCAAAACCGGCATCCAGGTCACCGCATACACCTACTACGGCGCACGCCACACCACCGCACAAAAGCCCTTCACCACCTGCGAAGGCATGAAAGGCCTGAAGATCCGCGTGCCCGATGTGCCCGCCTACACCGCCACCCCCAAGTCCTGCGGCGCCAATCCCACTCCCATCGCTTTTGCCGAGGTGTACCTGGCCTTGCAAAACGGCACCGTGGATGCACAAGAGAACCCTTTGACCACCATCGAAGCCAAAAAGTTCTACGAGGTGCAAAAAGCCATCATGCTCACCGGCCACATCGTGGACGGCCTGACGACCCAGATTGCACCGCACCTGTGGAACAAACTGAGCGACGCCGAGAAGAAGATGTTCACCGAAGTGACGCAGGAAGCGGCCAACCGCTCGACCGCCAAGATCAAGAAGCGTGAAGCCGAACTGGTCGACGAGTTCAAGAAGAAAGGCCTGCAGATCGTGCAGGTGGACCGCAAGACCTTCCAGGATGCCGTGCTGAAAAACGCCCCTCTGGAATCGATGGGTTACACCAAGGCCGACTACGACAAGATCCAGGCCGCTAAATAAGCCTGTGCCACCCTGCCAGTCAGGCGCATGCCTGACTGGCCCTTTTGCCTGATTTCTTCCTGAATCCAAGGATTCCCCATGAGCGACCTTCCCGATCTGGATGCCATGCCCAAAGTCATGGGCGACGATGGCCAGTTCCATGCCACCGACGACGAAGTCGACCTGTCGGGCACCCCCGTCGAAGCCTGGGTGGCACTGGGTTTTTTCTGGCTGCTGGGTGCCACGGTCTTTTACCAGTTCATCACGCGTTACGTGATGAACAACTCGGCCTCATGGACCGAAGAAATTGCCCGCTACATGCTGATCGCCACCGTATTCACTGGCGCGACGATCGGTGTGGCCAAGAACAACCACATCCAGGTGGACTTCTTTTACCGCTTCATGCCCACCTGGCTGTCCCGCTTCATGGGCACACTGGTCGATGTTTTGCGGCTGGCCTTTTTTGCTGCCGCCACCGTATTGACGGGCCAGATGATGGACAAGCTGGGCAGCTACAAGATGACCATCATCGACTTGCCCATGAACCTGGTCTACGGCGTGGTCATGGCCGGTTTCGCGGCCATGACACTGCGCGCCATTTGGGTGGCCCGCGTGCACTGGCAACGAGGCTACACCGTGCTCGAACGACCCGAGTCTGAAATGACCGACCGTTGAATCGCCCTTAGAAAGTTATCCCATGTTGAAGATTCTTTTTCTCTTTCTGATGAGCGGCGGCATTCCGGTGGCCATTGCCATGGCGGGCGCGTCCTTGCTGTATTTGTTTTTCGTCGAAAGCTCGCCGCCTTTTGTGGTCATCCACCGCATGGTCTCGGGCATCGACAGCTTTCCACTGCTGGCCGTGCCGTTTTTCATCTTGGCCGGCAACCTGATGAACAACGCGGGCATCACCAACCGCATCTACAACTACGCGCTGGCCCTGGTGGGCTGGCTCAAGGGTGGTTTGGGCCACGTCAATGTGGTCGGCTCGGTCGTTTTTGCCGGCATGAGTGGCACCGCCATTGCCGACGCAGCAGGCCTGGGCACCATCGAGATCAAGGCCATGAAAGACCACGGTTACAGCACCGAATTTGCCGTCGGTGTGACGGCGGCTTCGGCCACGCTCGGGCCCATCATCCCGCCCAGCTTGCCTTTTGTGATCTACGGCATGATGGCCAATGTGTCCGTGGGTGCGCTGTTCCTCGCGGGTATCCTGCCCGGCGTGCTCATGGCCATTTTGATGATGCTCACAGTGGCCTTCTTCGCCCACAAGAATGGCTGGGGCGCCGATGTGAAATTCGACTGGGCCAAAGTCATCAAGGCTCTGGTCGAAACCGCTGTGGTCATCGGCTGGCCCCTGTCCATCTGGTGGTTGGTCACCCAAATGAACACACCGCCGCAGATCACGGTCTTTGCAGCCTTGTTCGCCCTGTTCGTCGCTGACAAACTGTTCAACTTCCAGGCTGTGCTGCCCATCATGACGCCTGTGCTGCTGATCGGCGGCATGACCACGGGCGTGTTCACCCCGACCGAAGGTGCGATTGCCGCCTGCGTCTGGGCCATTGCGCTGGGTTTCTTCTGGTACCGCACACTCAACTTCAAGATGTTCGTGAAGATCTGCTTGGACACGGTGGAGACCACGGCCACTGTGCTGTTCATCGTGGCAGCGGCCAGCATTTTTGGCTGGATGCTCACCGCCACCGGCGTGACCTCGGCCATCAGCGAATGGGTTTTGGGTTTCACCCAAACACCCTGGATGTTCTTGTTGCTGGCCAACTTGCTGATGCTGTTTGTCGGCTGCTTCCTCGAACCCACAGCGGCCATCACCATCCTCGTGCCGATCCTGGTGCCGATTTGCCAGAAGCTGGGCATTGACCTGGTGCACTTCGGCCTGGTCATGGTGCTCAACCTGATGATCGGCTTGCTGCACCCGCCCATGGGCATGGTGCTGTTTGTGCTGGCCCGTGTGGCCCGCCTGAGTGTGGAGGCCACCACCCGCGCCATCTTGCCTTGGTTGTTCCCTTTGCTGGGTAGCCTGGCCATCATCACCTACTTTCCCAGCTTGGTGCTGTGGTTGCCCAAGCAGTTTTATTGAGGCCTTGCCATGAGTTCTTTCATTCGCTTGCACCCTGCCGATGACGTGGTCATCGCCCGCGCTCAACTCATGAGCGGCAGCAGCGTCGACGCCATTCCCGTACGCGGCCTGATTCCGCCCGGTCACAAGATCGCCACCCGCGCCATCGCGGCTGGTGAGCCCGTGCGCCGCTACAACCAGATCATTGGCTTTGCTTCACAGGCCATTGCGCCGGGTGAGCATGTGCACACGCACAACCTGAACATGGGCGCTGAAAAAGGCAACTTCGAGCGCGACTACGCCATTGGCCAAGACGTCAAGCCCGAACCAGCACGCAAGCAAGCGACTTTCATGGGCTACAAACGCAGCGATGGCCGCGTGGCCACACGCAACTACATCGGCGTGCTCTCCAGCGTGAACTGCTCGGCCACCGCTGCACGCGCCATTGCCGACCATTTTTCCAAACGCAACAACCCCGCGGCACTCGCCAACTTCCCGAATGTGGACGGCGTGGTGGCTTTGACCCACGGCACGGGTTGCGGCATGGACACCGAAGGGCTGGGCATCCAGTTGCTGGAGCGCACACTGGCCGGTTACGCCACCCACGCCAACTTCTGGGGTGTGGTGGTGGTGGGTCTGGGCTGCGAGGCGAACCAACTGGGCACCTGGCTGGCGCACAGCAGCCTGCGCGAAGGCGACACGCTCAAGGTCTTCAACATCCAGGACACGGGTGGCACACGCCTCACGGTCGAAAAAGGCATTGCCTTGATCGAAGAGATGCTGCCCCGTGCCAACGCCATCGCCCGTGAGCCTTGCAGTGCCGAACACATCACCGTCGGTTTGCAGTGTGGTGGCTCGGATGGTTATTCGGGCATCAGCGCCAACCCGGCTTTGGGCGCGGCGGTGGACCTGCTGGTGCAGCACGGTGGCACCGCCATCCTGAGCGAAACGCCCGAGATTTATGGGGCCGAGCATTTGCTCACGCGCCGCGCCGTCAAGCCCGAGGTGGCGCACAAACTGATCGAGCGCATCCGCTGGTGGGAAAACTACACCGCGATCAACGGCGGCGAGATGAACAACAACCCCTCGCCCGGCAACAAGGCGGGTGGCCTGACCACCATCCTGGAAAAATCATTGGGTGCGGTGGCCAAAGGCGGCACCAGCAACCTGCAAGCGGTGTACGAATACGCCGAACCGGTCACCGCCAAAGGCTTTGTCTACATGGATACGCCCGGCTACGACCCTGTGAGCGCCACGGGCCAGGTGGCCGGTGGTGCCAACCTGATCTGCTTCACCACCGGTCGCGGCAGCGCCTACGGCTGTGCGCCATCGCCCAGCCTCAAGTTGTCGACCAACACCGCGCTTTGGAAAAAGCAGGAAGAAGACATGGACCTCAACTGCGGCGAGATCGTGGACGGCGGCGTGAGCATCGCCGAGATGGGGCAGCGCATTTTCGAAATGATCCTGGCTGCGGCCTCGGGCGAACCCACCAAGAGCGAGCGCCACGGCTACGGCCAAAACGAATTCGTGCCGTGGCAAGTCGGCGCGGTCATGTGAGGAAAGCGGCATGAGCCACACCATTTCTGCCCAGGACCTGCGCATCAAAGTCGCCCGCATCATTGAACAAGCGGGCAGCGCCCCAGCGGAGGCCGCACAGGTGGCCGACAACCTGGTCATGGCCAACCTGAGCGGGCACGACTCGCATGGCGTGGGCATGGTGCCGCGCTATGTGGACGCGGTGCTCGAAGGGGGGCTGTCACCCAACACCGGCGTGAAGGTCCTGCTCGACACCGGCCCCTTGCTCAACCTGGATGGCCAGCGCGGTTACGGCCAGATCACGGGCGTGCAGGCCATGCAGATGGGCATCGAGCGCGCCAAGCAACACGGTGTGTGCACGGTGGCGCTCAGCCGCTCGCACCACCTGGGCCGCATCGGCCACTTTGCCGAAATGGCCGTGGCACAGGGTCTGGTGTCGGTGCATTTTGTGAATGTGCTCTCGCGCCCCGTGGTCGCGCCTTTTGGCGGTGGCGACGGTCGCTTTGGCACCAACCCTTGCTGCATCGGCGTGCCCATGGGCGACAGATCCCCGTTTGTGCTGGACTTTGCCACCAGCCGCGTGGCCCAAGGCAAGATGCGCGTGGCCCACAACAAAGGCGAGCAAGTGCCGCCCGGCTACCTGATCGACGAACACGGCCACCCCACCACCGACCCCGGCGTGGTGGTGGTGCCGCAGTCCAACGGGCTGTTCGGTGCACTCATGACCTTTGGCGACCACAAGGGCTTTGGCATGGCCATGGCCTGCGAACTGCTGGGCGGCGCGCTCACCGGCAGCGGCACCTGGCATCGCGAGGCCGACCAGCAACGGGCTGTGTTGAACGGCATGCTGACGATGCTGATCGACCCGGTGCGTCTGGGCACACAAACGATGTTCGAACAAGAAGCCCTGGCCTTTGCCGACTGGCTGCGCCAAAGCCCCGATGCCCCGGGCAGCGAAGGCGTGCGCATCGCGGGTGAGCCCGAACGCACTGCGCGTGCCCAGCGGCAAGAAAGCGGCATCTGGATCGACGACGCCACCTGGGCCGAGATCGAGGCGTCTGAACACAAACTCTTACAGCGCTGAGCGCCTCGCGCCCGACGTATTCTCCATGCGCACCATGCACCTGACTGCCGCCTCACTGGGCACTTTGCCATCCTCCATCCAGACACCAAGGTACGACCGCACAGCCCACGCCCCCGGTGTGGTGCATCTGGGTCTGGGGGCTTTTCATCGGGCCCATCAGGCCATGGTGTTTGACCAGCTTTTGGCCACAGGCGACACGCGCTGGGGCATCCACGGTGTGGGCATGACGCGGCCCGATCTGGTGAACCAGCTGCGCGCGCAAGACGGGCTGTACGCGGTGCGCGTGGCCGACGGGCAAGGCGTGAGGTGGCAAGTGCCCGGTGCGCTTTGGCGCATGAGCGTGGCCACCACCGAACGCGAAGCGGTGGTGCAGGCCATGGCCGCGACCAACACCCGCTGGGTCACCCTCACCGTGACCGAAAAGGGCTACACCCCAGCCCTCGCTCAGCTGCTGCTGGACGGCTTGCGCCTGCGCCAACAAACAGGCCTGCCCGGCATCACCGTGGCCTCGTGTGACAACCTGCAAGGCAATGGACACAAGTTGTTGGCTTTGGTCAAAGCCGCTGCCACCGCGCAAGACACCGAGCTGCTGCGCTGGCTGGATGTGCAATGCGCTTTCCCGTGCAGCATGGTCGACCGCATCGTGCCCGCTGCCACACCCGAAGTGAGGGCCGCCGCGCAAGAGGCATTGGGCATGCAGGACCACTGCGCCCTGAGCACCGAAGGCTTTTGGGAATGGGTGATCGAAGACCGTTTTGCCGATCCGAAAGATGCCGCCCTGCTGCAAAGCGCGGGAGTGCGCGTGACGAACGATGTGCACAGCTACGAAGAAGCCAAGCTGCGCATGCTCAACGGCAGCCACTCTGCCATGGCACTCATGGGCGCGGTCACGGGCAGGCCATTCATTGCCAGCTGCATTGGTGTGCCGCATATCCGTGAATTTGTTCACCGCTTGATGAGCCGCGAAGTCGCGCCACACCTGAGCCGCAGCGACTGGGCCGACTACCGCGACGCGCTGATCGCACGCTTTGGCAACCCCTACCTCAAGCACAGCGTGCACCAGATCGCCACCGACAGCTCACAAAAAATCCCGCAGCGCTGGCCACCCTCGGTGCTGGGACAGATCACGCAGGGCGCTTCGTTTGAACACCACGCGCTGGCCGCAGCCGTGTTCGTGCGTTACACCCTGGGGACAGACGAACTAGGCCAGACCTACTCCCTGAGCGACCCGCAAGCCGACAGCCTGATGGCCCTGGGCTCCGCCCAACGCAGCGAGCCCGAGACCTGTGTGCGCGCCCTGCTGGCCCGCGAAGACCTGTGGGGCAACGCCCTGCCGAGCAACGCCGCATGGACCGCCCGTGTGATCCACTGGCACCAACAAGTCTTGCAGCGCGGTGTGGACGCGGCCATCCAGCAACTGCTGGCCCAGGAAGCCTGAACACGGAGGCCCACGCCATGAAAATCACCGCCGCCCGCGTCATCGTCTGCAGCCCCGGTCGCAACTTCGTCACCCTCAAGATCGAAACCGATCAAGGCGTGTACGGCATCGGCGACGCCACGCTCAATGGCCGCGAGCTGGCCGTGGTCAGCTACCTGGAAGACCATGTCATCCCCTGCCTGATCGGGCGCGACCCGCAGCAGATCGAGGACATCTGGCAATACCTTTACAAGGGTGCCTACTGGCGGCGCGGTCCGGTGACCATGAGCGCGATTGCCGCCGTGGACACCGCGCTGTGGGACATCAAAGCCAAGATGGCGGGCATGCCGCTGTACCAGCTGCTGGGTGGACGCAGCCGCACTGGGGTGATGGTCTACGGCCACGCCAATGGCCGCGACAGCGCCGAGACGGTCGACGAAGTGCTGCGCCACAAGGAAGAAGGTTACCTCGCCATCCGCGCCCAGAGCGGCGTGCCGGGCCTGAACAAGGTCTATGGCGTGAGCGGTGCAAACCGCCTGTACGAGCCTGCCGACGGCAACCTGCCCGGCGAGCACGACTGGAGCACCGAAAAGTATTTGCGCCACACGCCCGGCCTGTTTGAAGCCGTGCGCGAAGCTGTGGGCCCCGACATCCACCTGCTGCACGATGTGCACCACCGGCTGACCCCCATCGAAGCGGGCCAGCTGGGCAAAGCGCTGGAGCCGGTGCGGATGTTCTGGATGGAAGACCCGACCCCGGCCGAAAACCAGGATGCCTTCCAGTGGATACGCCACCACACCACCACACCCATTGCGGTGGGCGAGATTTTCAACAGCATCTGGGACTGCAAGACGCTGATCGAGAAACAGCTGATCGACTACATCCGCACCACCGTGGTCCACGCAGGCGGCATCACGCACCTGCGGCGCATCGCCGATCTGGCCAGCCTGTATCAGGTGCGCACCGGCTGCCACGGCGCAACCGACCTGTCCCCAGTGTGCATGGGCGCGGCCTTGCACTTTGACACCTGGGTGCCCAACTTTGGCGTGCAGGAGTACATGCCGCACAGCGAAGACATGCTGTCGGTTTTCCCGCATGACTGGCGCTTTGAGCGCGGCATGATGCACTGCGGCGAGTCACCCGGCCACGGCGTGGACATCGACGAGAAGCTGGCCGCCAAGTACCCGTACCAACGGGCCTATTTGCCGGTGAACCGGCTGCAGCATGATGGAACGCTTTGGAATTGGTAAATCGGGCTGACCTCAGAAGGTCTGCTTTACCGCGAGACCGGTCAGCGTCCACCGCGCGATGCCCTGTTTCGGTCAGGCGCCGTCTTGGCCATTGCACCCGGTTGACAAGCACGGCAGGTCAACCACTTGCCAAGCTGGTGCGAGATGATTGGCTAGGACATAAGCCCCAGCAGATCGCCTGAACCGGACAGTGCCATCAGAGCCACTGTGGCATTGACCATCGCATTCACAGAGAAAGAACCCGTTGGAATGGACACGGCCCTGTTTGGGCCGCTTGCATTGGGGCTCAATCGAGCGCGGCCTTGGACTTCTGGATCACGCCCGCCAGTCGTGCGGACTCGGCCTGAATGTATTGAACAAACTGTTCACGTGTGGGCGTGAAGGGCTCGTAGCCGAACGAGACAAACTTCTCGCGCACATCGGGCTCGGCCAGGGCCTTGGCGATGTCAGCGTTGATCTTTTCAGCCACGGCTTTGGGCAGGCCTTTGGGGGCAGCGATCGCAGTCCAGCCGCTGACTTCAAAGTCCTTGGGTCCACCGGATTCCACCACCGTGGGCACATCCTTGAAGGCTGGCAGGCGCTTGGGTGCAGCAATTGCCAGAAACTTGAGCTTGCCCGCACGGTACAGCGGACCTGCCGTGGCACTGGTGCCCAGCGCAAACGCCAGCTCGCCTGTGGCCACGCCCGTGTAGAGCTGCGTGGTTTCCTTGTAGATGACGTGCTGCATCTCGGTGCCAGTCACGGTCTCAAACAGGGCCGAACCCAGGTGCACCGGATTGCCCACCGACCAGGAGCCGTAGTTGAGCTTGCCGGGATTGGCTTTGGCGTCCGCCACGATGTCAGCCACGTTTTTGTACTTGCTGTCGGTAGCTGCGGTGACAAAGAAATAGGTCTTGAACAGCGGCAGCAGCACATCGAAGTCATTGGCTGCGTTGTAGGGCAGCTTCTTGAACAGGTGCGGGTAGGCGGTCAGGTGAACGTTGTCCAGCTGGATGAGGTCGGTGCCGTCGGTGGCCCCGCGTTTGAAGGCATCGATGGCGATGAAACCGTTGCCGCCAGGGCGGTTTTCCACTGTGACGGGCTGGCCCCAGCTTTTGGACAGCTTGTCGGCCACCAGACGCGCCACGCCCTCAGGACCACTGCCAACCGGAAAGGGGGTGATGATGCGCACAGGCTTGGAGGGGAAGGTCTGAGCTTGGGCAGCCAGGGTCAGGCCGACAGTGAGGAGTGCGAGAAATCGTTTGATAAACATGAGGGACATTTGGCAGAGAGCGCATGATGGTGGATGCCAATGGTCCTGGAAATTCCCAAAAGAATAAACGGGGTTAGCGCTTCTATCTGATATAGAAGATTTGCATATCCCATTGCACGGCCCTTGGTTGGGCCTTTTCGCAGATTGCGCTCGTCAAATCTCGGCACGAATCCGCGACAATCGGGGTTCTACCGATGAACACCATGCACACCCCCACTTTCTCCAAACTCTCGCTTGCCCTCGCCATTGCCGTGGGTGCCCTGATTTCCGGCTCCAGCGCCTTCGCGGCCAAGCACCCCAAAGCCAAGGCAACCGCCTCCAAGCCTGCTGCCACCAAAAAAACGGCCATGGCCACAAACGCCCTGCCACCGCTGGAAGCGCAGGTTGCCCTGGCGGCCAACCCACCTGCGCTGCCGGCCAAAGCCTGGCTGCTGATGGACTTTGACTCTGGCGAGGTGCTGGCCGCGGCCAATGCCGATGAAGCCTTGCCCCCGGCATCGCTCACCAAGATGATGACCAGCTACATCGTCGAGCAGGCGCTGCGCTCGGGCAAGCTCAAACCCACCGACCTGGTCACCGTGAGTGAAAACGCCTGGTGCCGTGGCACCAGCGCCGAGTCGTGCATGTACCTGCCGCTGAACAGCCAGGCCACGGTCATCGACATCCTGCGCGGCATCATCATCCAGTCGGGCAACGATGCCTCCAAGGCGATTGCCGAGCACTTGGCTGGCTCCGAAGCGGGCTTTGCCAAGCTGATGAATGCCGAGGCCCAGCGCCTGGGCATGACGCACACGACCTTCGTCAACCCCACGGGCCTGCCCGATCCGGCGCACAAGTCGTCGGCACGTGATCTGGCCATCCTGGCGCGGGCCATCATCAAGGACGGTGCCGAGTACTACCCGATCTACGCCGAGCGCGAGTTCAAGTACAACGGCATCAAGCAAGGCAACCGCAACGCCCTGCTCTACACCGACCCCACCGTGGATGGCCTCAAGACCGGCCACACAGCCGAAGCGGGCTTCTGCCTGGTCACGTCTTCCAAGCGCAACGACATGCGCCTGATCTCGGTCATCCTCAACACCCACAGCGCTCAGGCCCGGGCCGATCAGACGCGCACGCTGCTCGGCTGGGGCTTTGGCAGCTTTGAAAAGGCCACACCGATCGCCGCCAACGCGGTAGTCGCCACCGCCAAGGTCAGCTTTGGCAAGGCCGACACCGTGGCTGCCGGTCTGGGCAGCCCCTGGATGCTGACCGTGCCCCGTGGCACGGCAGTGCAAACCGCCGTGCAGCTCAACCCCGGTCTGGAAGCCCCGGTGGCCAAAGGTACCGTGATCGGCAAAGTGGTGGCCACATCGAACGGCAAGCCGGTGGGCGAAGCCCCGCTGGTGGCGCAGGCCGAGGTGGAGCGCTCGGGTCTGTTGCTGCGCGGCTGGCAGCACCTGCTCAAGTTGTTCGGAAAATAAGCACCCTCAAAGCGGTGCAGGGCCAAGCGCTCTGCCCGCTCAAAGCATTCGGGCCAAGGCCGCCTGCAAATGCTCGGAGGGCTCGCGCTTGAAGCCCGAACGCACAAAGCGCTGCAGACGCCCCTGCATGAAGGCCACCAGCACCGAGGCCTGCACCTGAGTGTCCACCGTGGGGGTGCTGGACGCGGCATTCGCTTCGCGCAGCGACTGGCGCAACTGCGCTTCGATCTTGTCGAACAACAGGTTGATGCGCTCTTGCAGGCGCTCGTGCTCCAGCACCAGCGCGTCACCGGTCATGACGCGGCACATGCCGGGGTTCTTTTCGGCAAACTGCAAGAGCAGGGCCACGATGCGTGCCGCCTGGTTGGGCCCCACGGGTTCGCGATCGGTGACCTGCCGGATCAGGCCAATGACCGACTGGTCCACGAAGTCGATCAGCCCCTCAAACATCTGTGCCTTGCTGGCGAAGTGCCGGTACAGCGCCGCTTCGCTCACGCCAATCTTGGCGGCCAGCGACGCCGTGGTCACACGCTCAGCACCAGGCTGCTCCAGCATCGACGCCAGGGTCTGCAAAATTTGCTGGCGGCGCTCGCCCGGGCGGGGGCGTTTGCGCACAGGGGCCGCATCTTCGGCTGCACTCAGGCTGGATTCATCCATCTCGGACATGTGGTTTCCCCTGTGGTCGGCTGTGGGCGTTCAGCGGCTCTTGATCATGGTGCCGAAGGCCTGCTCGGACAGGACTTCGAGCAGCATCGCGTGCGGCACGCGGCCATCGATGATGTGCACGGCATTGACGCCGCTCTTGGCCGCATCCAGCGCACCGGCTATTTTTGGGATCATGCCGCCGCTGATGGTGCCGTCAGCGCACAACTCGTCGATGCGGTTCGGGGTCAGCTCGGTGAGCAACTGGCCTTCTTTGTCGAGCACGCCACGGATGTTGGTCAACATCAAGAGCTTCTCGGCCTGCAGCACGGTGGCCAGTTTGGCAGCGACCACGTCGGCATTGATGTTGTAGCTCTCGTTGTTCTCGCCAAAGCCGATGGGACTGACCACCGGGATGAAGGCGTCGTCCTGCAAGGCTTTGAGGATGGACGGGTCGATGCTGACGATGTCGCCCACCTGGCCGACATCCAGCTCCTTGCTGGGGTCTTGTGCGTCGATCAGGCGCAGCTTCTGGGCGCGAATCATGGCGCCGTCACGGCCCGTCAGGCCCACGGCCTTGCCGCCAGCGCGGTTGATCATGCCCACGATGTCCTGCTGCACTTCGCCGCCCAGCACCCATTCGACCACTTCCATGGTCTCGGCGTCGGTCACGCGCATGCCCTGCACGAACTCGCCTTTTTTGCCCAGACGGCTCAAAGCGTTTTCAATTTGCGGGCCGCCGCCATGCACCACCACCGGGTTCATGCCCACCAGCTTGAGCAGTACGACGTCTTCGGCAAAGGCTTGCTGCAGCGCCGGGTCGGTCATGGCGTTGCCGCCGTATTTGATGACCAGCGTCTTGCCGTGGAACTTGCGGATGTAGGGCATGGCCTGCGCCAGGATCTGGGCCTGGTCGCGGGGGGAAACGGCAGCGGTCTCGGTCATGGTGGTGTGTGTGAAGAACAGGTTTCGGAGATTGTGCCGCAATCGGCTCAGAGGATTTCGCTCAGCAGTCGGTCCACGCCTTGCTGCCAGTGCGGCAGGGTCAGCGCGAACTGCGACTGCAGTTTGCGGGTGTTCAGGCGCGAGTTGGACGGGCGCTTGGCCGGCGTCGGAAAGGCGGTGGTGGGCACTGGCGCGATCTCTTTCACCGCCCAGTTCAGTTCGGGGCGCAGCTTCTGCGCCTGTGCGATCACATGGCTGGCGTAACCGTGCCAGCTGGTCTCGCCACCGGCGACCAAGTGGTACACACCGGACACAGAGGCGTCGCGCAGGGCCTGGCGCATCGCATGCGCAGTCACGTCGGCAATCAGGTCCGCCCCGGTGGGCGCGCCCCATTGGTCGTCGATCACGGTCAGGCGTTCGCGCTCCTGCGCAAGACGCAGCATGGTCTTGGCAAAGTTGCCACCGCGTGCGGCGTACACCCAACTCGTGCGAAAAATCAGGTGCTGGCATCCGCTGGCGGCAATGGCCTGCTCGCCTTCGAGCTTGGTCTGGCCATACACGCCCAGCGGGCCGGTGGCATCGCCCTCCAGCCAGGGCTCTTGACCGCTGCCGTCGAACACGTAGTCGGTCGAGTAATGCACCAGCCACGCCCCGGTGCGCGCTGCAGCCTGCGCCAACGCGGCCGGGGCCTCGGCGTTGATGCGGCGGGCCAGCTCGGGCTCGCTCTCGGCTTTGTCCACCGCCGTGTGGGCTGCGGCATTGACGATCACGTCGGGGCGGCAATCGGCCACGGTCTGGGCCAGGCGCTCGGGCTGGCCAAGGTCACCGCAGAAATCGCTGCTGTGGCGGTCCAGCGCGATCACTTCACCCAGCGGGGCCAGGCTGCGCTGCAGCTCCCAGCCGACCTGGCCGTTCTTGCCCAGCAACAGGATCTTCATGCTTGGCGGCCTGCGTAGTTCTTGCTGACCCAGTCGCGGTAGGCACCAGACTGCACGTGCTGCACCCACTCTGGGTTGTCGAGATACCACTGGACCGTCTTGCGGATGCCGGTCTCAAAGGTCTCGGCCGGTTTCCAGCCCAGTTCGGCTTCGAGCTTGCGCGCATCGATCGCGTAGCGCCTGTCGTGGCCCGGGCGGTCGGTGACGTAGGTGATCTGCGTGGCGTAGCTGGTGCCATCTGCCTTGGGGCGCAGCTCGTCGAGCAACTGGCACACGGTGTTCACGATCTCGATGTTGGGCTTTTCGTTCCAGCCGCCTACGTTGTAGGTCTCGCCCAGGCGTCCGACTTCGAGCACACGGCGAATCGCGCTGCAGTGGTCCTTGACGTAGAGCCAGTCACGGATCTGCATGCCGTCGCCGTACACGGGCAACGGCTTACCTGCCAGGGCGTTGACAATCATCAGCGGGATGAGCTTTTCCGGAAAGTGGTAGGGCCCGTAGTTGTTGGAGCAGTTGGTGGTGAGCACCGGCAGACCGTAGGTGTGGTGCCAGGCCCGCACCAGGTGGTCGCTGGCGGCCTTGCTCGCAGAGTAGGGGCTGTTGGGCTCGTAGCGGTTCGTCTCGGCAAAGGCCGGATCATCCTTGGCCAGCGAGCCATACACCTCGTCGGTGGACACATGCAGGAAGCGAAAGGCCGATTTGGCTTGCTCAGGCAGCGTCGACCAATAGCCGCGCACCGACTCCAGCAGCCGGAAGGTGCCCACGATGTTGGTCTCGATGAAGTCGCCCGGGCCATGGATGGAGCGGTCCACATGGCTCTCGGCCGCGAAGTTGATCACGGCTCGGGGCTGGTGCTCGGCCAGCAAGCGCGTGACCAGCGCGACGTCGCCAATGTCGCCCTGCACAAACACGTGGCGGGGGTTGCCTTGCAGGCTGGCCAGGGTTTCGGGGTTGCCCGCGTAGGTGAGCTTGTCGAGGTTGACAAGGGTCTCGTCATGGGCAGCGAGCCAGTCGAGGACGAAATTGGCGCCGATGAAGCCGGCGCCGCCTGTGACAAGAAGGGTCATGGATCAGGATCAGAATCAGAAAATGCGGATGAACCCATCCGTGCACAGATTTTAGGAGCAAAGGCCTGCCTTGCAGGTTACAGTGAAGGCTATCTAACAGGAGTTGCACCCATGGCCAAATCGCCCCACAAACCCTCTGAAACTGCAGACACGCCACAGACCCCGTCCAACGAAGTCTGGCTGGCGGGGCTGGGCGCACTGGCCCAGGTGCAGGCCCAAGGCAGCAAAGCCTTTGAAAAGCTGGTGGGCGAAGGGCTCGCGTTTCAACGCAAGAGCCAGGAGCAAGCCCAGCAGCGCCTGCAGGAAGCCACCGCCCGTCTGACCGATTTGGCGCAGGACTTTGGCCAGCAGGCCTCGGTGCGTGTGGACAAGCTGGAACACCTGTTTGAAGAACGCGTAGCCAAGGCCCTGCACCGCCTGGGCATGCCCACCCTGCAGGACCTGCAGGTGCTGCAGGCCCGCATCCATGCACTCGAAGAGCAACTGAGCCAAACACGTGCGGCCCAGCCTGCCGCCGCCAAAACAGCCCCAGCCAAAACTGCCGCCTCAAAAACCGCGCGCAAGGCTCCCGCCAAAAAGGCCGCCAGCCCGGTGCGCAAAAAGGCCCGCGGCTGAACCCGGGCACGCCCTGAACTGAGCCATGGCCAAAAAAGCGCCCCGCCGCACCGCCGAGCGCATTGCCGCTGTCACGCTGGAGCTGTTCAACCGCTTCGGCGAGCCCAACGTCTCGACGACCATGATTTCGTCGGAGCTGAGTATCAGCCCCGGCAACCTGTACTACCACTTCCCTTCCAAAGACGCCTTGGTCAACCACCTGTTCGACCAATACGAAGGTGCCATGCTGGGCCTGCTGGACGCTGCAGGTGATGTGCAGGACATCGAAGACGCCTGGTTCTTTTTGCACTCACTCTTTGAACAAGTCTGGAACCACCGTTTTCTGTACCGCGACCTGAACAACCTGCTCTCCGGCAACCGGCATCTGGAAAAGCATTTCCATGAAGTGCTCGAGCGCAAAACGCATGCGCTGCGCATGATGCTCGAATCGCTGGCCGCTGCAGGCTTGATGGCCATCGACCCAGACAGTGTGGAAACCCTGTCGGCCAGCATGGCGGTGATGGTCACGTATTGGCTCAGCTACGAATACGTGCGCGATCCACGCCGTGCCATGGAGCCCGAAAGCGCTGGCGTGGCCCTGAGCCGGGGTGCACGCCATGTGCTGGCCTTGTTGTCGCCGTATCTGAGCAGTGCCGAATTGCGCGCCCACCTGAACGCATTGAGCGCCGCTTACAGCGAAACAGCAGCGAGCTGACCGCTCACAGGCTTGAGGGCATCAGGCGAAACGCCCCTGCGCCATGCTGAGCAACCCGTCAAAAATCAGGTTGTCGACCAGCTCGAACTGGATCGACATGCTGGGCGCCATCTTCCAGCCCGCACCACCCGTCATGACGCACAGGGGCTCCATGCCGGTGTGCTCGCGCAGGTGCTGCACCATGCGCTCGCAAGCGCCAGCAATCGCATAAGTGCCACCGCTGGTCAGGGCGTCGCTGGTGTTGGTCGGGAAAGGCCGCACCTCGCCCGTGGGCACATGCAAACCCGCTGTACCCGACTCCAGGGCGCGCAGCATGATGCCGTGGCCAGGCAAAATCAAACCACCCAAAAAGCGGCCATTCTCGTCGATCGCTTCCACCGTCACGGCCGTACCCACCATGACCACGACCAAAGGGCGCTTTTGCCCCTGGGCCAACATCCGTTGGCGGGCGCCGACCATGGCCACCCAGCGGTCTGAGCCTAAGCGTGCCGGATGGTCATAACCGTTGACCATGCCCGCCTCTGCGGCGCTGGCCACCACCCACTGGGGGGTGAAGTCCCACAGCTCCATCTGCTCCTGCACGCGGCGCTTGACCGCGTCACCCGCCACGATGCAGCCCAGCATCTTCTCGGGCGCAGGCAGCTCGGCCCACGGCCCTTCAGAAAGGGTTTCGATGTTCTCCAGGAACTCCGCGCCATGCGCCAGCAAAGCCGCATCCGGATGAGGGCGGTCGTACAACGCCCATTTCAAACGGGTGTTGCCAACATCAATGGCCAAAAGGTTCATGCTCGCATCATAATGAAATCCATGTTCCCATCCATCCTGGTGCCCTCAAATCTGTCTGCCCACAACCGTGGCTTGTTTTATGGCCAAGCAGCCCGCGCACAGACCCTGCACAGCCGCAACACCTATGCCCGGCTGTTTGCCAGTTGCGGCATCTCCTGGGCACAGGCTTGCGACAAGGCCATGGCCTACCGCGAGGTGATCGAACAACTCGATCCCGCCTTGCTGCATGAAATGCAGGGCATCGCCCACGGCAGCGGTCTGACACTGGCGGACATCATGGCGCTGAACTGCCGCACCGAGATCCTGCCTGCCAACTTTTTGAGCGATGCCACCCACCAGGCCGACGCGGCATTGCAAGCCAACCGCGATGCAGGTTTGCCTGACTGGCTGGGCGACGCACCCATCGATCCGGCTGCGGCAGAAGGCGAATGCACCGCCATGGCCGTGGCCCCTGCGGCCAGCCGCGAAGGCAACACCTGGCTGGCGCAAAACTGGGACTGGCTGGGACGCCAGCGCGAGGCCCTGGTGTTGCTGCACAGCGGCAATGAAGCCGGTCAGCGCTTCACCACCCTGACCGAAGGCGGCATGCTGGCCAAGATCGGCATGAACACACAGGGTTTTGCCCTGGGCCTGAACATCCTGCGCTCGCTGGAGGATGGCGTACGCCCTGGTGTGCCCGTGCATGTGCTGCTGCGCCACCTGCTGGGCTGCGCATCGCTCGGTGCAGCCCGCGCTGCATTGGCGCGCATTGGCCAGAGCCTGGGTTTTGGCGCGGCGTCGAATGTGCCTTGTGCCGATGCGCAAGGCGAGGTGGCCTGCTTTGAAGTCGCCCCTGCAGGCTGGGGCGAGGTGCCGCCCGCGCAGGGCGTGGTGGTGCACACCAACCACTTTGTGTGTGCATCGCTCTTGAGCACACAAGCGCCCATGGGGGTCACGCTGTCAAGCCAGCCCCGCTTGGCCACCGCGCAGCAATACGCGGCGCAAAGCGACATCGATCAGGCCGCGCTTGAAAACTTCCTGCGCGACGAGACGGATGGCCATTTGTCCATTTGCCGTTCACCCGACATGGCACTGCCGCCCGAAGGCCGGGTCGAGAGCGTGGCCGGGGTGATCATGAACACCAGCACACGCCAGATGTGGATCGCACCCGACGTGCCCAGCCGCTGCGCTTTCGAGCCGGTCATCCTGCCCCACTGAAAGGGCTTGCGCCCGCTTTCAGCCGATGTTCGGGCGCGCCACCGGCTGCACCGATTCATACGCACGCGCCGCGCGCAAGACCAGCGCATCGCCAAACATCGGACCCACGATCTGCAGGCCCATGGGCAAACCCGCTTTCGTCAAACCGCAGGGCACGGTGATGGCCGGTTGCTGGGTCAGGTTGAAGGGGTAGCTGAAAGGCGTCCAGCCCAGCATGCTGACCGGGTCCATCGGCACCGCCCCGGCAGGGCGCGCTTCAAACGCAGGCACCGCCACCGAAGGCGTGACCAGCAGGTCGTAGCGCTGCATGAACTGGCGCATGTGCGAGCCCAGCGCCCCCCGGCGCAGGTTGAGCTGCTGCACCTGGTGTGCGGTGAGCTGCTCACCCAGCGCGGCTTCGGCACGGAAATCGGGATCGGCCAGGGCTTGCTGCTCGGCACTCAAACCCGACCAGACCGAATAAGCGCCCAGGAACCACAGCCCGGTGGTGATCTCAAGAGGGTCGTCGAAACCGGGATCGACCTGTTCCACATGCGCGCCCAGCGCCTGCAGTTGCTTGACAGCCTGATCGACCGCGGCCGCGATGTCGGGATGCACGTTCCTGGCGTAACCCAGCGTAGGCGAATAGGCGATGCGCAGGCCGCGGATGCCGTCTTCCAGGCCCACGGTGTAGTCGGTGGCGTCGGGCGGCAGCGAAGTCCAGTCGCGGGCATCGGGCTGCTTGAGCACATTCATCATCATCGCGGCGTCGCGCACGCTCAGGGTGTGCGGGCCCAGGTGCGCCACCGAGCCAAAAGGTGACAAGGGGTAAGCCGGCACGCGGCCAAAACTGGGCTTCAAGCCCACGTTGCCGCAAAACGCGGCCGGGATGCGCACACTGCCCGCACCGTCGGTGCCCACGGCCAGCGGGCCCAGGCCGGCGGCCACGGCCGCGGCAGCGCCGCCGGACGACCCGCCCGGTGTGCAATCCAGATTCCAGGGGTTGCGGGTGATGCCGGTGGCGGGCGAGTTGGTCTCGCCCTTGCAGCCGAACTCGGGTGTGGTGGTCTTGCCCAGCAACACCGCACCCGCTTCACGCAGGCGCGCTGTGGCGGGGGCGTCGACCTCCCAGGGCTGCTGGGGGTCAACGGTGCGGCTGCCACGCAAGGTGGGCCAGCCCTGGGTGAGGATCAGGTCCTTGATGCTGGTGGGCACGCCATCAAGCTCGCCCACCGGTGCGCCCGTGCTGCGATGGGCCTGCCAACGCGCTTCACTGGCGCGGGCGCTGGCCAGGGCGCGGTCGGCATCGACCAAGCAAAAGGCATTGATCTTCGGGTTGAGCCGTTCGATGCGCGCGAGCACCGCCTGCGTGGCCTCCACCGGGCTGGCCTGCCCGGTGCGGTACAGCTGCAGCAATTCGTGGGCCGTGCGCTGGGTCAGGTCGGTGGTGCTCATGTGTGTCTCCTGTCTGTTCGGTGATGAAGTCACGCACAAGTGCTTCAAGGTCTTGTACGGGTTTGGGGGCTGAGTTTTTTCCAGGGCAAATCACCCGGGTCGGCGGCCATGGGTCCGGCGGCTTTGGCCACCAACACCCGGCTGGCAATGGGCGTGAAGTCGGCGCGGAAATGGTTGGAGCTTTTGACCACCAGCAGCTTCATCTGCTCGGGGTGGATGCCCACGGCGCGGAACAGTTCACGATCCAGCATCTGCATCTTGCCGCTGGCCACCGCCACCAGCACACCGTCAATTTCAAGGCACGCACAGGGGCCGATGCGGACCTTCACGCCCGTCATCATCGGGCCCTTGAGTTCGCAGTCATCCATCCCCAGGGCACGCACCACAAAGCGACCCTGCACGGGTGGATCACTGTCCTGCCCGGTGAAAGTGAGCACGGCCTTGCCCAGCGCCAGATCAAGGCTGGCGCCCACACCCACCTCGTGGGCCTTGCGGGCCACCACCGGGTCGTAGAGCAGACCCAACGCCACCTGACCGGGCCAGCGCTTGCCCGCGCCTTGCTGCAAGAGGGCGTGCAGCATGCCGGTGGTGTTGCTGTCGCCGCCTGCACCGGGGTTGTCCTGCGTGTCGGCCAGCACCACCGGGGCCTTGGCCGACTCGGCCACCGACAGGGCTTGCGCCACGGCTTCGCGGGCGGGCAAGACATCGGGCCGCCATTGCCCCGGCTCACTCACCAGTTCGTAGAGGCGTTGCACGGCCGAGTCGACCGAGCCGCCGTGGCCCCAGACCACCGGACCACACTCGGCAAAGTCCGAGGCCGGAAAACCCATGCAAAAACTGAGCATGCAGCCCGTCTCGGCTTCGATGCGGGCCAGCGTGTCGTAAAGACCCTGGGCCGGTGGCATCCAGGTGCTTTGGGCGTTGAGTGGGATCAAAAACGGCAAGCGCTTGGCCTGCACCGGGCGCTTGGCCCCGGCGCGCAGGTGCTCGCGCATCAGCACGGCGGCACGCTCGCCGGTGTCGGCCATGTCGATGTGCGGGTAGGTGCGGTAGGCCACCAGGCCGTCGGCCAGGCGCAGCATGCGCTCGGTCACATTGGCATGCAAATCAAGGCTGGCCACGATGGGTACCTGCGGGCCGACCACGGCGCGGATGCGGGCGATCAGCTCGCCCTCGCTGTCATCGGCGTGTTCGGCCACGGCCGCGCCGTGCAGATCGAGGTACACGCCATCAAGGCCTTGTGCCATGGCAGCGCGAACGTCTTCAAGGATGGCCTCGCTGATGCGCTCAAAGGCGTCGCGCGTCACATACGACGAGGGCGTGGCCCCGGCCCAGGCCGAGGGCACGAGCTGCCAGCCTTCGCGCTTGGCCGCGTCGATGAAGCCGCCCACCGGGATGTTGATGCCTGTGAGCTGCGCCTGCATGGCCTGCCCGCGCACAAAGGCCGGAAAGTTTTCACCCGTGTTGAAGGCGGCCCAGTCGGCGAGGCTGGGCGCAAAGGTGTTGGTTTCGTGCTGGTAGCCAGCGATCAGGATGCGGGTCATGCAGCGTCCGTGGTATTCAGTCCAGAGGTGGCAAGGCCGCTGGCGCAGCGTCAAACAGGCGCCGCGTGTAGTCCTGCTGCGGGTTGGCGTAGAGGTCGCCGGTCGCGCCCTGCTCCACGATGCGGCCCTGGTGCATGACGATCACGCGGTCGCACAACTGGGCGGCCACGCGCAGGTCGTGCGTGATGAACAGCAGCCCCAGGCCCAGGCGTGACTGCACCTCGCGCAACAGATTCAGGATCTGGGCCTGCACACTCACATCGAGCGCGCTCACGGCCTCGTCGGCCACCAGCACCTGCGGGCGGCAGGCCAGTGCACGGGCAATCGCCAGGCGCTGGCGCTGACCACCGCTGAACTGGCTGGGGTAGCGCTTCAAGGCCTCCACTGGCAAACGCACCTGCGCCATCAACTCCACCGCCAGTGCTTCGGCTTGTTCACGCGACTGGCCAAAGTTCATCGCACCCTCGACCATGGACTGGCCCACGGTGCGGCGCGGATTCAACGAGCGGTTCGGGTCTTGGAACACCACCTGCACGCGGTGGCGCAGGGGCCGCAACTGGCCTTCGGGCATGCGGGCCACGTCGTCGGCGTCCCACCAAATCTGGCCCTCGGTCGGGTCGATCAGGCGGATCAGGCAACGTGCAAAGGTCGACTTGCCGGAACCCGACTCGCCCACAATGCCCACCGTCTCGCCAGCACGCACGGCCACGGCGGCATCCATGAGGGCGGCCGTGGGGCGGCTGCGGCCCAGCCAGTCGTGGCTGATGTAGGTCTTGCCCACGCCTTGGCCCGACAACAGCGTAGGGCCCTGGGGCTCGGGCTTGGCGGGCGGCGGCGTCATGCCGGGCACGGCGGCCAGCAGCTGGCGCGTGTAGTCGGCGCGGGGGCGGCGCAGCACCTGTTCGCAGTCGCCGCTCTCCACCGCCTGGCCCTGGTTCATGACCAGCACCTGGTCGGCGATTTCGGCCACCACGCCCATGTCGTGGGTGATGAAGAGCACCGCACTGCCCTGCTCGCGCTGCAGGTCGGCGATCAAACGCAGAATTTCTTTTTGCGTGGTCACGTCGAGCGCCGTGGTCGGCTCGTCGCAAATCAACAGCGCGGGCTTCAAGATCACGGCCATCGCGATCACGATGCGCTGACGCTGCCCACCACTGAGCTGGTGCGGATAACTGCGCAACATGCGCTGCGGGTCGGGCAGCTTGACACGCTCGAACACCCGCAAAATTTCGGAACGGCGCTGCTCGGCGGGCCAGTCGGTGTGGGTGGACAGCAACTCGTCCACCTGATCGCCGCAGCTCATGACCGGGTTCAAGGCCGTCATGGGCTCCTGGAACACCATGCCCATGGCTTTGCCACGCAACTGGCGCAGCCGCAACTTGGACGCCTGCAGCAAGGACTCGCCTTGCAGGACGATGTCACCCGCCACGGGCTGCAGATCTTTGGGCAGCAAGCCCATCACGGTGGTGGCCATGACGGACTTGCCCGAGCCCGACTCGCCCACCACACACAAGGTCTGGCCGGGCAGAATGTCCAGCGACACCCCGGTGATGGCGTTCGCCCGGTCGCCACCGGCAGGCAAAGCGACCGAGAGGCCACGAATCGACAGGACAGCTTCAGAAGCGGTGTGCGTCATGCGCCGCTCCGTTTCGCGAATTTGGGGTCCAGCACATCGCGCAGGCCATCGCCCAGCAAATTGATGGCCAGCACCGTGGGCACCAGAAACAACGCAGGAAACAGCACATTGCCCGGGTACTGGGTGAACTGCACCCGGCCCTCGGCCATGATGTTGCCCCAAGTCGGGATGTCGGCGGGCAAGCCCAGCCCCAGAAAGCTGAGGATCGCTTCGGTCAGCACGGCACTCGCCGCAATGAAGGTGCCCTGCACGATCAGCGGAGCCATCGCGTTGGGCAGGATGTGGCGCACCAGAATGACCGGCGTGGGCGTGGCCAGGGCCTTGGCGGCCTCCACAAAAGGCTCCTCGCGCAAGGTCAGCACGAGTGAACGCACCAGGCGGGTGACGCGGGGGATCTCGGGGATGGCGATGGCCACCACCACGGTCCAGAGCTGCGCGCCCAGCGCCGCCACCAGGGCGATGGCCAGCAGGATGGCGGGGATGGCCATCAAACCGTCCATGAAGCGCATGAGCACCATATCGAGTGCACGGAAGTACCCTGCCAGCATGCCCAAAGCGCCGCCCACCAACAGCGCCACCAGCGCGGTGAACAGGCCCACCAGCAAGGACACGCGGGTGCCGAACAGCACACGGCTGTAGATGTCGCGGCCAAAGTTGTCTGAACCCATCCAGAAGGTGTGGGCCACGCTGGTGCCGTCCAACAAGCCGAACTGCCCCACCACGCCAGCCTGGGTGTTGATGTTGCCCGAGTCCATGGCGGCCGGGTCCACCGTGCCCAGCCAGGGCGCGGTCAAGGCGATCAGGATCAAGAGGCCCAGCACCCCCAATCCCAAACGGACCGTGGTGTGCGCGAGAAGTTTTCGGAAGATGGCGTTCATCAGTAACGGATCCGGGGGTCCAGCCAGAGGTAACTCAAGTCCACCAGCAGGTTGATCAACACGTACAACACGCTGAAGAACAGCACCACGCCCTGGATGACCGGGAAGTCGCGGTTGAGCACCGCGTCCACCGTGAGCGAACCCAGGCCGGGGATGGCATACACCGTTTCGGTCACCACCACGCCACCAATCAGCAAAGCGATGCCGATGCCGATCACCGTGACGATGGGCACCGCCGCGTTGGCCAGCGCGTGGCGCAGCAGCACCACCTGCTCGCTCACGCCCTTGGCGCGTGCCGTGCGGATGTAGTCTTCGGTCAGTGCCTCGGACACACTGGCGCGGGTCACGCGGGCGATCAGCGCCACATAGATGGTGGCAAGAGACAGCCAGGGCAGCACCAGCTGGTAAGCCCAGGCCCCGATGCCTTGCGAGAATTCGCCAAACAGGCGGCGGTAGCCTTGCACCGGCAACCACTGCAGCTGGATGGCAAAGAGGTAGATCAGCACGTAACCGATCACAAACACCGGCACCGAGAACCCGGCCACCGCAAAGCCTGACAACAAACGGTCCAGCCACCCGCCCATGCGCCAGGCAGCCAGCGTGCCCAGAGGCACCGCCACCAGCACGGCCAGCACCATGGTGCCTGCCGCCAGCGACAAGGTGGGCTCGATGCGCTGGGCAATCAGCTCGGTCACCGGCTTGCCCAGGTAAAAGGAGTAGCCCAGATCACCCTGCAACACCCCACCCAGCCAGATCATGAACTGCGTGAACAAGGGCTTGGTCAGCCCCAGCTGCTCGCGGATGCGGTCGATGTCTTCGTTGGTGGCGTTGTTGCCCGCGATCACCGCGGCCGGATCCCCCGGCGTGAGCCGCAGGATCAGGAACACGATCACCGCCACCGTGAACAGCACAGGGACCAGCGCCAACAGGCGCTGCAGCAGGAATCTCAGCATGGAACTTCAGCCGATCAAGGGTTCTGAACCATCAGTTTTTCTGGATGTTCCAGTACACCTGCGCGCCCCCGGGCACCAAGCCTGAAATGTTCTTGCGCAGGGCAGCGGGGTTGAAGTACTGGCCCAGCGGCACATGCGAAGCGGTTTCCATGGCGCGCAACTGGATCTGCTCGGCGATCTGTTTCTTCTGAGCGTCGGTGCTGGCCTGGGCGAACTTGACCTTCAGGTCTTCGATCTGCTTGTCGTCCTGCCAGCCGAACCAGCCTTTGTCGCCAGCGGCATTCATCATGGCCATGGTCAGCGGGTTGAGGATGTCGCCCGCCGTCCAGGCGGTCATGAAAGCATTCCAGCCCCCTTGTGCCGGGGCGTCCTTCTTGGCACGGCGTGCGACCAGCGTGGCCCAGTCCATTTGCTGCATGTCGACTTTGAAGCCCGCGGCTTCAAGCTGCTGCTTGGCCACCAGGGGCAGTTTGGCAATCGCGGCCAGGTCGGTCGGGCGCATCAGCACCACGGGCGTGCCGTCGTAGCCCGCATCTTTGAGCATTTGGGCGGCTTTCTTGGGGTCGGCCATGCCGGTGTAGATGCCGGTCTTGTCACTGGCCAAGGGGGTGCCGCAGGGGTACATGCTCTTGCAGAAGGTGTACATGCCGGGCGCGCCCACCTGGGTTTTGAGGTGCGCTTCCTGCCCCAGCGCCACCATGGCCGCCTGGCGGATCTTCACGTTGTTGAACGGGGCATGCAGGTGGTTGAAGCGCAGAATGAACTGCAGGCCCGCAGGCTGGGCATCCACCAGCTGGATGTCTTTTTGCGCCTTGAGCGAAGCGTACTGCTCGAAGGTAGGCTGTTCGACGATGTCGACTTCACCAGCCACCAGCGCATTGAACTGGGTCTGCGGGTCACGGATGATGACCCACTCCACGCGGTCCACATTCACCTGCTTGCCACCGGTGGTGCCATCAGGCGCTTCATTGCGGGCCTTGTATTTGTCGTTCTTCACATAGACCAGGCGCTCGCCGGGTTTGTATTCGCCTGGCACGAACTTGTAGGGACCGGAGCCAATGTGTTCCTTGATCTGCTCGCTGCCCGGTGTGGCTGCGATGCGTGCGGGCATGATGAACAGCACGTTGGACGAGGGCTTACCCAAGGCTTCAAGCATCACGCCAAAGGGTTTGTTGAGCTTGATGACAAAGGTCTTGGCGTCGGGCGTGGCATAGCTGTCCACGCTCTTGGCCAACACACCACCAAAACTGTCACGGCTGGTCCAGCGCTTGATGGAAGCGACCACGTCTTCGCTGGTCACGGCCTTGCCGTCGTGGAACTCCAGGCCATCACGCAGTGTGAAAGTCCAGGTCAGGTTGTCCTTGCTGACGTTCCACTTGTCTACCATCTGGGGCTTGACCTTGCCGGCCAGATCGGTGCCGAACAGGGTGTCGTAAATCATGTAGCCGTGGTTGCGCGTCACAAAGGCCGTGGTCCAGACAGGGTCCAGGATCGTGATGTTGGAGTGCGGCACCACGCGCAGGGTCTTGCCCTGGGCTTGCGCAACAAAGGGGGTCAGCAAGGCGGCCGCCAATGTGGCCACAGCAAAAAGTGAACGACGTTTCATCAGATACTCCAGTCAAGACGGGGACATTGAACAAGGGTCCAGAACACTATAAAGCGAAACATGACGACCGCTCATCAGGACATTACCCAACTCGGCGCGCTGGACTTGTCCCGTGCGATACACAGCAAGCAAGTGTCATGTCGCGAGGTCATGCAGGCCACGCTGGCCCAGGTGGACCGCCTGAACCCACAGAGCAATGCCATCGTCAGCCGCGTGGACAGCGCTTCGTTGCTCACTCAGGCCGATGAACGCGACGCCCAACTGGCCCGTGGCGAATCGATGGGCTGGCTGCACGGCATTCCCCAAGCCATCAAGGACCTGGCCAATGTGCAAGGTTTGCGCACCAGTTTGGGCAGCCCCTTGATGAAAGACTTTGTGGCCACCGAAGACGGCCTGCTGGCGCAGCGCATGAAAGGCGCAGGCGCCATCGTCATCGGCAAAACCAACACCCCCGAATTTGGCTTGGGATCGCACACCTTCAACGAGGTGTTTGGCCCCACACGCAATGCCTGGGACCCGGGCAAATCAGCAGGCGGCAGCAGTGGCGGCGCGGGCGTGGCGCTGGCCCAGCGCATGCTGAGTGTGGCCGATGGTTCGGACTTCATGGGCAGTTTGCGCAACCCCGCCGGCTGGAACCATGTGTTTGGTCTGCGCCCCTCGCAAGGCCGTGTACCCATGCAACCGGCCACCGACGTCTTCATTGCCCAGATGGGCACCGAAGGCCCGATGGGTCGCCATGTGCGCGACCTGGCCATGCTGCTGTCCACCCAGGCTGGTGCGCACCCCCTGTGCCCACTCAGCCTCACGGGTGATCCGCAAGCCTTTGCAGCCCCACTCGATGCCGACATGCGTGGCCAGCGCGTGGGCTGGCTCGGCGATCTGCAAGGCTACCTGCCCATGGAAGATGGCATCCTCGACATCTGCCAATCGGCCCTGGGCTCCTTCGCCGACATGGGTTGCCGCGTGGACGAAGCCCGGCTGGGCATGCCGCCCGAGCAGATCTGGCAAACCTGGCTGGTCTGGCGTCAGGCTCTGGTGGGGCCACGCGTGGCCCCCTTCCTGATCAAGCCGGCCAACCGCGAACACATCAAACCCGAAGC
Organism: Limnohabitans radicicola; assembly: GCF_014837235.1. Taxonomy (GTDB): domain Bacteria; phylum Pseudomonadota; class Gammaproteobacteria; order Burkholderiales; family Burkholderiaceae_C; genus Limnohabitans_A; species Limnohabitans_A radicicola. The sequence goes on from NZ_JACYFT010000001.1 coordinate 667,103, forward strand.
ACTTTGGGAGCACGACCAATCGCTGCAGCTCACCGGCGCGCAGCTGATGGCGGCCAGTGCAGCGCGCACGCGCTTTCTGGCGACCATGGTCGAGTTGTTCAAATCTTTTGATGTGTTGGCCATCCCGGTGTCACAGGTCTGGCCTTTCGATGTGGACATGCGTTGGCCACAAACCGTGGCCGGGCGTCCCATGGACACCTACCACCGCTGGATGGAAGTCGTGATTTACGCCACACTGGCTGGCCTGCCTGCCATCAGTGTGCCTGCGGGCTGGGGCGCCAATGGCCTGCCCATGGGCCTGCAACTCATCGGTAAACCGCAGGGCGAACTGGCTTTGCTGCAACTGGCGCACGCCTACGAAATGGCCAACCGCGTCATGCTGGCCCAAACGCCACCAGGGGTGTAACGAAGGCGCCGCCAGGCGCAAGGACGCTGCTCAGCTTTGCTGCCAAGGCAAGCCGCGCAAGCGCCAGCCGCCCTTGTGCCCACGATGCGCGTTGGCATCGAGGTCGCCCTCAAAACCTTCAAGGATGTTGTAAGCCTCCACACCCAGCTCTGTGGCGCGCTGCGCGGCAGCGATCGAGCGCACACCACTGCGGCACAGCAACACCAGCTTTCGCCCGCCCGCACCCAGCGCCTGAATGCCTGCGTCGAATTCGGGGTTCATGGCCATGCCGGGCCACTGCTTCCAGGCCAGCGCCTGTGCGCCTGGCACAAAGCCCACCCAGGTGCGCTCGGCGTCGGTGCGCACATCCACCAGCACGGCCTCGCCCGACTGAACCCAGGACCAGGCCAGTTCGGGGCTGATGTCACCGGCATAACCTGTCGCCGCTTGCACGCCAGGCACGGCAGAGTCTGATTTGGGATGCATGGGATGCTTCAAGACAGCTAAAACGGAATCAGATCATAGCCGTTCAAGGCAGTCCCGCCTCGTCAGTGACAGGAAAGCCTGCAGCGGATAAGATGTGGGTTTTAATTGACGTTAACGTAAACGTCAACTTGCCCGCCCACGGAGACACCGAATGACCGACCTTTCAGCCGAATTCAAAGCGCTGGCGGAATACCGCCCCACGAACAAGGTGCGTTTTGTCACCGCCGCTTCTCTGTTTGACGGTCACGACGCCGCCATCAACATCATGCGACGCATCCTGCAAAGCATGGGTGCCGAAGTCATCCACCTGGGCCACAACCGCTCGGTGGACGAAGTGGTGACTGCGGCCTTGCAAGAAGACGCCCAGGGCATCGCCATCAGCTCTTACCAGGGTGGGCACAACGAGTACTTCAGCTACATGGTCGACCTGCTCAAAGCACGGGGGGGCGAGCACATCAAGGTCTTTGGCGGCGGCGGTGGCGTGATCGTGCCAGCCGAAATCCGCGCCCTGGCCGACAAAGGCGTGCGCATTTTCAGCCCCGAAGATGGTCAGAAGATGGGCCTGGCCGGGATGATCGGCGAGATGGTCATGCGCTGCGACCAGGACGTGAGCCCACTGGCGCCCAAAGACGTGGCAGCCATACAAGGCCACGGCGAGATGAACTGGCGTGCCCTGGCACAGCTGATCACCGCGCTGGAAAACGACAAAGCCGATGCGGGCGTGGTCAAGGCCGTGCGCGAACAAGCTGCGCAAAAGAAAGTGCCCGTTTTGGGCATCACCGGTACGGGCGGTGCGGGCAAGTCGTCACTCACTGACGAGCTGATCCGCCGCCTGCGTCTAGACCAGGACGACAGCCTGCGTGTGGCGGTGATTTCCATCGACCCCTCGCGCCGCAAGAGCGGTGGTGCCCTGCTGGGCGACCGCATCCGCATGAACGCCATTGCGCCATGGTCCAATGGTTCGCGCGTCTTCATGCGCTCGCTGGCCACGCGTGACTTCGGCTCTGAAATCTCGGCCGCCCTGCCCGATGTGGTGGCGGCCTGTAAGGTGGCGGGTTTTGACTTGATCGTGGTCGAAACCTCGGGCATTGGCCAGGGCGATGCGGCCATCGTGCCGCATGTGGATGTGCCGATGTATGTGATGACCCCCGAGTTTGGTGCTGCCAGCCAGCTTGAAAAAATTGACATGCTGGACTTTGCCGAGTTCGTGGCCATCAATAAGTTTGACCGCAAGGGCGCGTCTGACGCCTTGCGCGACGTGGCCAAGCAGGTGCAGCGCAACAAGGAAGCCTGGAGCGCACCCACAGAGGAGATGCCGGTGTTTGGCACCATGGCCGCCCGCTTCAACGACGACGGCGTGACCGCGCTGTATCAAGCGCTCAAAACCCGCTTGGCCGAGCTGGGCATGAAGGCCGCCGAAGGCCGCCTGCCTGTGGTCAACGTGCGCCACAGCACCCACCAGAACCCGGTGGTACCGTCCTCGCGCACCCGCTATTTGGCAGAAATCAGCGACACGGTGCGTGGCTACAAAAAACGCGCCGTGGCCCAGGCCCGTCTGGCCCGCGAAATCCAGCAACTGCGCGCAGCCGCCCGCATGCTCGAAGAAGGCAAGCCCGGTCGTGCCAAGGCCGCCGAAGCGGCCATCGACCTGGCTGTTGCCCGTGAGGAGACACAGGACCCCACCGCCAAAAAGCTGCTGGCCCAGTGGCCTGACATGCAAAAAGCCTACGCCGGTGACGAGTACGTGGTGAAGATCCGCGACAAGGAAATCCGCACCGCGCTCACCACCAAGAGCCTGTCGGGCACCACCATCCGCAAGGTCGCCTTGCCCCAGTACGAAGATCACGGCGAAATCCTCAAGTGGCTGATGCTCGACAACGTGCCCGGCAGCTACCCCTACACCGCCGGCACCTTCGCCTTCAAGCGCGAGGGCGAAGACCCGACCCGCATGTTCGCCGGTGAAGGCGACCCCTTCCGCACCAACCGCCGCTTCAAGCTGGTGAGCGAGGGCATGCCCGCCAAGCGCCTGTCCACCGCATTCGACTCGGTCACGCTGTATGGCAACGACCCTGACCTGCGCCCGGACATCTACGGCAAGATCGGCAACTCGGGTGTGAACGTGGCCACGCTCGACGACATGAAGGTGCTGTACTCGGGCTTTGACCTGTGCAACCCCACCACCTCAGTGTCGATGACGATCAACGGCCCCGCGCCAAGCATCCTGGCCATGTTCATGAACACGGCCATCGACCAGAACATCGACAAGTTCAAGGCCGAGAACGGCCGCGAGCCCACCGAGACCGAGACCGCCAAGATCAAGGAATGGGTACTGGCCAATGTGCGCGGCACCGTGCAGGCGGATATTTTGAAAGAAGACCAGGGTCAGAACACCTGCATCTTCTCGACCGAGTTTTCGCTCAAAGTGATGGGCGACATCGCGCAGTACTTTGTGCACCACGACGTGCGCAACTTCTACTCGGTGTCCATTTCGGGTTACCACATCGCCGAAGCCGGGGCCAACCCGATCAGCCAGCTGGCCTTCACGCTGTCCAACGGCTTCACGTTCGTGGAAGCGTACCTGGCGCGCGGCATGCACATCGACGACTTCGCGCCCAACCTGTCCTTCTTCTTCAGCAACGGCATGGACCCGGAATACACGGTGCTCGGCCGCGTGGCGCGCCGCATCTGGGCCGTGGCCATGAAAGAGAAGTACGGCGCGAACGAACGCAGCCAGAAGCTCAAGTACCACATCCAGACCAGTGGCCGCAGCCTGCACGCGCAAGAGATCCAGTTCAACGACATCCGCACCACGCTACAAGCGCTGATCGCGATCTACGACAACTGCAACAGCCTGCACACCAATGCGTTCGATGAAGCCATCACCACGCCCACCGAAGACTCGGTACGCCGCGCCATGGCGATCCAGCTCATCATCAACCGCGAATGGGGCCTGGCCAAAAACGAGAACCCCAACCAGGGGGCCTTCATCATCGACGAGCTCACCGAGCTGGTCGAAGAAGCGGTGCTGGCCGAGTTTGAAAAAATCGCCGAGCGTGGCGGCGTGCTGGGCGCGATGGAAACCGGCTACCAGCGCGGCAAGATTCAAGACGAGTCCATGCACTACGAGATGCTCAAGCACACCGGCGAGCTGCCCATCATCGGCGTCAACACCTTCCGCAACCCCAAGGGCGACGAAGTGCTCGAAAGCCTGGAGCTGGCACGCTCGACCGAGGAAGAAAAGCAGTCACAACTGAAGCGCCTGCAAGACTTCCACACCCGCCACGCCGCACAGGCCCCGGCCATGCTCAAACGCCTGCAACAAGCCGTGATCGACAACGGCAACGTGTTCGAGGTGCTGATGGACGCGGTGCGTGTTTGCTCACTGGGCCAGATCACCAATGCCCTGTTTGAGGTGGGCGGACAGTACCGTCGGAACATGTAAGCCTCCAGGCTTCACGCCCCTGACCCGCCCCTGAGCGCACCGCAAGGTGCCCCAGGGTTTTTTTCATGCCTGCATGCCTGAAAAATGTCATGCCAGGTGTGCACAATGGGGCCATGCAAAGACCGATCCCCTTCATCGCCCCCGAGGTGTTCGACAGCGCCGATGCCGCCCTGGCACGGGTGCAAGCCATCTACGAGCAAAGCCTGAACCACCTGCGCGAAGCCATGCGCCGCTATGTCGCTGGCGAGCCCATGGTCGACAAAGTACGCGCCTGCTACCCCTTTGTGCGGCTGCAGACCACCACCGGCTGGGTGCCGCCCAAGAGCCTGGAGTCCGAGTGGCTGAGCTATGGCTTTGTGGCCACTGCCGGGCGCTACGAAACCACCTTGACGCGCCCTGACCTGTTTGCCGTCTACCTGCGCCAGCAGTTTGCATTGCTGCTGGCCAACCACGGGGTGGCGCTCGAGGTGGGCACCAGCCAGTTGCCGATCCCGGTGCATTTTTCATTTGCGGAAAACGACCACATCGAAGGCGAGATGAGCGCCGAGCGCCGCGCCCAGATGCGCGAGGTGTTTGACCTGCCCGATCTGAACGCCATGGACGACGGGATTGCCAACGGCACCTACGAGCCTGCCGCTGGCCAGCCCGCGCCCCTGTCACTGTTCACCGCGCCGCGCATCGACTACTCGCTGCACCGCTTGCGCCACTACTGCGGCACCAACCCCGTGCACTTCCAGAACTTTGTGCTGTTCACCAACTACCAGTTCTACATCGACGAATTCATCGCGCTGGGCCATGCCGAGATGGCCAAACCCGACAGCCCTTATGTGGCCTTTGTGGAGCCGGGGAATGTGGTCACACGCCGCGTGGGGCTGAGCGCCCAGCCTGAAGACGCTTTAGGCGCGGCTCCGCCACGCCTGCCGCAAATGCCGGGCTACCACCTGGTGCGCGAAGACCACAGCGGCATCACCATGGTCAACATCGGCGTCGGTCCGGCCAATGCCAAGACCATCACCGACCACATTGCGGTGCTGCGCCCGCACAGCTGGCTGATGCTGGGCCACTGCGCAGGTCTGCGGACCACGCAGCAGCTGGGCGACTATGTGCTGGCCCACGCCTATGTGCGCGAGGACCATGTGCTGGACGAAGAGCTGCCGCTGTGGGTGCCGATTCCTGCGCTGGCCGAGGTACAGGTGGCGCTGGAACGGGCGGTGTCCGAGGTCACGGGCTGCCATGGGGCAGAACTCAAACGCCTCATGCGCACCGGCACCGTGGCCAGCACCGACAACCGCAACTGGGAACTGCTGCCCGACAACACACCGCAGCGCCGCTTCAGCCAAAGCCGCGCCGTGGCGCTGGACATGGAAAGTGCCACCATTGCCGCCAACGGCTTTCGCTTTCGGGTGCCCTACGGCACCTTGCTGTGCGTGAGCGACAAGCCGCTGCACGGCGAAATCAAGCTGCCGGGCATGGCCAACCACTTCTATCGTGAGCGGGTGAACCAGCACCTGCAGATCGGCATCCGCGCACTCGAGTTGCTGCGCGCCGCAGGCCCCGCCCAGTTGCACAGCCGCAAGCTGCGCAGCTTTGCCGAAGTCGCTTTTCAGTAAACATGACACTGGTCTTGCTCAACCCCCACGCCCAAGGCGGCCGCGCTGCGCGCCGCGTCCCGGCCTTGCGCGCCTGGCTGGCTGCGCATGCGCCGGATGCACAACTGGCTGCACCTGAAGCCCTTTCGGACAGCGTGGCCCTGCTGCAGTCGCTGCCCGAAGGCAGCCGTGTGGTGGTGGTGGGCGGCGACGGCACGCTGAACTGTTGGCTGCCCACGCTGCTGGCACGTCGGCTCACCGTGGGTCTGGTGCCCATGGGCAGCGGCAACGACAGTGCCCGCGCCTGGGGCGTCCATGGCCTGCCCTGGGCGCAAGCCCTGGCGCTGGCACTGCAAGGCCCCGCGCAAGCCATCGACACCGGGCTGGCCCGCTGGTGCGACCTGCAAGGCCAGACGCACGAGACCCCTTTTCTGTCGAGCCTGACCGCAGGCTTTGACTCGGCCGTCGGGCTTCGCGCCCTGAATGGCCCGCGCTGGCTGCGCGGTTTGCCGCGTTACCTGTGGGCCACGCTGCACGAGTTGATCCACCTGCGCCACTGGACCCTGACGCTGCACAGCGATGGGCACTTGAAACACCAAGGCATCAGCCTCTTTGCCTCCAGCCTGAACACACCGACCTTCGGCTCGGGCATGCCGGCCGTGCCGCACGCGCAATTGACCGATGGCCAGCTCGATGCCCTGCTGGCGGGATCGTTTGGCCGGCTCGGAGCCTTGCTCATGCTGCCCCGGCTGCTGGTCGGTCGACACCTGGGTCATCCGCGCATCGCCAGTTGGCCCTACCGACAGCTGGACATCGCTTGCGTGCAAGGCGTGCCCCTGGCCGCTGATGGAGAATACCTGGGTGAAGCCCAACAGGTGAGCATCCACTGCCAGGCCGCCAGCTTGCAAGTGGTGCGCCGGTGATGGCTAGCCCCTTGCAATCCGCTTCGCACCCGTTTTGGCGTTCTGTGTCACAGTGCGCCCATTGACTTTGGACCCTGCCCGTTTATGAAACTGCTGTTTGTTGCCGACCCGCTGGAATCGTTCAAGATTTACAAGGACACGACCTTTGCCATGATGCGCGAGGCCCACAAGCGCGGCCACCAGGTCTCGGCCTGCGAGATGACCGGTGTGCGCTGGCAACGCGGAGAAGCCGTCTCGGCCCAGGTGCGCGATATCACGCTCACCGGTCTGTCCGATGCCTGGTTCACCGAGACCGGCACGCGACGCGTCGCCCTCAAAGACTTCGACGCCGTGGTCATGCGCAAGGACCCGCCCTTTGACAGCGAATACTTCTACGCCACGCACTTGTTGGGTCAGGCCGAGCGCGAAGGCGCCAAAGTGTTCAACAGCCCGGCTGCCTTGCGCGACCACCCCGAAAAACTGGCGATCATGGAGTTCCCGCAATTCATCGCGCCCACCCTGGTCACCAAGAACGAGGCCGACATCCGCGAGTTCCACGCCACGCACGGCGACATCATCTTGAAGCCCCTGGACGGCATGGGCGGCACCGGCATCTTCAAGGTCGGCGCCGACGGCCTGAACCTGGGTGCGATCATCGAAACCCTCAACCAGGGTGGCAAGCAAACCGTGATGGTGCAAAAGTACTTGCCCGGCATCGCCCAGGGTGACAAGCGCGTGCTGCTGATCGGTGGCCAACCTGTCCCTTTTTGCCTGGCTCGCATCCCGCAGGGTGGCGAGGTGCGTGGCAACCTGGCCGCGGGTGGCAAAGGCGTGGCCCAGCCCATTTCAGCGCGGGACCGCGAGATCGCAGAGGCCCTCGGCCCCATTTTGTTTGCACGCGGCCTGATGCTGGTGGGCCTGGACATCATTGGCGACAGCCTGACCGAGATCAATGTGACCAGCCCCACCTGCTTTCAGGAAATCACCGACCAGATGGGCTGCGATGTAGCGGCGCTGTTCATCGACGCGCTGCAAGCGGCTTGCGCAGTCCCTAAGCTGTGAGCAAGACCGTGCCTGAGCGAAGCTCAGATGCGGAAGCGGTCAAGCTCCTTGCGGGTGGCTTCCGCAATTTGTGACAACCCCATCACGGTGGCAGTCATTTCTTCGGAAGCAGCGGCGTTGCTGCGTGCGATGTTTTCAAGACTGCCCAGATTCGCATTGATTTCTTCGATCGCACTGGTTTGCTGGGACAGAGCGGAAGAGATGCGCTGCAACATGCCATCGGCCTCTTGTGCACCCAATTCAATCTGAGCCATGCCCTGTTTGACCTGGCGCACCGTCTCGACTGCGCGTGCGGTTTCAGTCACAGCCTGCTGAACGAGTCGAGCGATCTCCTGGGAGCTTTCGGCGCTGTTGGCAGCCAATTTACCCACTTCTTCAGCGACCACCGAGAAGCCCTTGCCATGCTCGCCCGCACGAGCGGCTTCAATGGCCGCATTGAGCGACAGCAGATTGGTCTTGTTGGCAATGCCTTCGATCACCTCCGTGATCTTGTTGATCTGGGCTGAATTGGTGGCAATGCTGTTGACCACCTCCACCATTTGTTCCATCTGCTGCATGCCCTGGCGCATGATGGTCATGGAATCCTGCGACTTCTGGCTGGCCACCATGGTGTTGCGCGAGACATCGGTCACCGACGTCGACGTCTGACGCGCAGCCGTAGCCAATTGGGCGATGGCATGGGTCTGGTTTTGGGAACCATCGGAAATCTGTGCGATGGCGTGACTGGTTTCCGACGAGGCTGCAGCGACCTGGCGGGCATTGGCGTGGATGGCCGTCATGGCAACACCCAGTGCAGTCAGCGATTGGTTGATGTTTTCCTTGAGAACGGCCAAATCCCCGCGCCCTTGGGCTTGCACACGGCGGGTCAGATCGCCTTGCGCAACCTGCGCCATCACGGCCCCCACATCCCCGAGCATCACGCGCAGCGCCTGCATGGCTTCTCGCGAGCGGTCCAATGTCTCTTGGTATTGCCCTTGGGCATGGGCATCAATCTGGGCAGAAAAATCGCCATTCTGCAGGTTCTGCATCACCTCGCCCAAGATGGCCATGGTGTTCTGAACCGCATCGGCAGAGGCGTTCACGGCATCCTTCATCTGGGCCAGGTCGCCCCTGAGATCGGCATGGATGCGTGGATTCAAATCACCTTGCGCCATGGCCGTGACCACCCGGTTGACCTCGGAGACGGCCTCCTGCTGGGACTGCAGCATGCGGTTGATGGCCGCGGCCGTTTGCCCCACTTCATCGCGCGCCTGAAAGCCAATGCGCTGACTGAAATCACCTGTGGTTTCAATCTTTTTGACCACCGCCTGCACTTGTCCCAATGGCTTGGTGACCGAGCGAACAATCCACAAGGCAGCAAACAAACCCAAAGCCAGACCGCCTGCAACCACGACAATGGCCAGCCATTTGTTCAGTGTGTAAGCATCGTTGGCACGTTCAAACTCATCGCCGGCAGCGTCCAGTTGCATGTTCATGAACTGGGAGATCTTGTCCCCAATGGGGTCCAGCGTGGGGTAAAGCGTGACGTTGATGAACTTCTCGAGCGCAGCCCGATCTTCGGTTTCAAAAATCTGCTTGAGCCGATCCAGCTCAGGGGCAGCCTTGGCGGTCAGCACTTCGATTTCCTGCGCCAGCACTTTCTCATCACCGGTCATTTCGCTCGGGGGATGGGCATCCCACCGCTCGGCAATCACCTTGCGTGCTTCGTCCAGGCTCTGGCTGGCTTTTGCCCACTCCACACGGCCGTTACGCACTTTGTGCGGCAAATCGACAATGTCATTGGAATATTTGTCTGCAATCAAACCCAAATCACGGACATGCAGCAGTTCGTTGTGACGCACCGAATCAAAGCTGCTGATGGCCGAAGACATGCCAGTGATCCCAATCAGCCCGATGACGCTCGAGACAACGGCACCGAGGATGACCAGAATGAAAAGGCGAAATGAAACCGAAAGATTTTTCATGTCCATGTTCCTGCTGCGGTTCAGAACTCGGCATGCACGCGCAAACCACCCACATGAACGGGGCCGCGCTCGTAGTTGTAGCCCGGCTTGCTCACGCGCTGGTAATTCAGGGCCACAGCCAGCCACTTGCTCAACTGCCACTGGTAATAGGATTCCACAATGCCTTCAGGTGCGTACGGCATGTAGCCCTCACCGATCAAGATGCCCAGACCACCGCGGTCAAAGTAGGCCTGACCGCTCTTGCTCAAGTGGTTGCGCACCACAGCGACGCCGACCGTGTCCTGTGCACGCCCCCAGGGCGCCCCGTTTTGAGACAAGCCCAGCACCAAAGAACGCGTGATCTCTGTGAAGTCAAACGTTTCCTTCTTGCCACTGTTGGCACTGGCACGCACAAACATGCCCAGCGTTGGCGTCAACTCCTGCTCGACAATCAGCGCAGCCCCCGGATTTGACGCCCGCTTGCGCACAGCCTCCACATCCGGCGTCTGCGCGTTCTGAATCCCCCACTGCACGGCATCGGCATAACTGGCCATGTAGCCACGATTGACAAAAGCCAGCACCTTCACGGCACCGGAGCGTTCACCGACCTGATGGCGACGCTCCACTTCCGTGACCAGTTCGAATTGCTTGAAATTGAAGCCAAACTTGGTGCTGCCCGGTACGGTCGACAAGTTGAATACGCCATTGCGCCAAGTCCAATCGCCCTGATTCCATTCGACCGCTGCACCAAAAGTAAAGCCCCAGGCATCGGCGGCATAGTCGAAAGCGCCACTGTCCAGAACAGACCAGTTCAGGAAATCGCCGCGAGGATCGTGTGCGTAGCGGTTGTTGTCAAAAATATCCACCACACTGAATTTGCCCACCGTGAAAACCAGGTTGTCAGCGGTCCGCTTGCCCGAAAGCTGGTTGGCTTCGGAGTCCAGTGCCTGGACCTCACCACCCAGATTCACGGTGTGCCGCACAAAGGCACGTTGCAGCTTGGCGTAGGGCTTGGCCTGCCCCAGTTTGTAGGCGGTTCCGCTGGTGTAGCCCGCGATCCCCATGGCATTGCTCAAACCGAAACCTTGATCGATCTCAGGATTGATGTAGAACTCGGTCTGTGGCGCCAGGCGAAGCCCAATGAAAAAAGTCGCATCGTTGGTGCTCTCGCGCTGAGGCGTAGGCAAAAACGTTTTGGTGTCCTCAATCACCGGACGCGGGCTTCTGAAGCGGCGATTCCATTGGGTCACATTCGTGTATTGACCAAAGAAGTTCCAGTTTTCAGTGACCACGTTGTCAGGGGTCGGCTCCGGGCCTTCGTGCGGCAAAGGGTGCCCTAGCTGATGCTTTTCCACCGGAACTTTGTCATCCGCGTGCGCAAGCGCTGTGGCGGCGCAAGCTGCAGTGGCCAGCACCATCTGCAAAAAAAGCAAAAATGAAGGGGGTTGAAGGCGCATGGCAGACTCTTGGTGAAACACCCAAAAAATATAGGGGTTTTGAAAGTGTAAGCTTGATTTGATGAATTTCAAATTTTTGCCATTTATTTGAGCCGAATCGACAGCGAAACCATTGAATTTCACATTTCGGCAGCCAGGCGTGCTTTCTGTCGCCCTCTGACAGGTCAAACGGCCAAACGCGCACCGTCCACAAACACCGTCAGCTCGCCGGACTGCAAGGGTACCCAGTCTTCATCCAGGGTGAGCGGCGCAGTCACCACCACCGCCACGCGGTCGCTGGGACGGGTGTGCTCGGCAAAGTTCACACTCAGGTCTTCGTCGCTCAGTGTGGCTTGATGGAACGGGTGCTTGCGCAACACGTAGTACAGGTGGGTGTTGGCGTGAGCCCACAGGGCCTCACCGTTCGACAGCAAAAAGTTGAAGGTGCCGTGCTTGGCAATTTGGGGGACCAGCTCTTGCAATGTGCGTGTCAGCTCCAGCACGCTCGGCACCCCGGCATGTGACTTGGCCAGCTCCTGCATCAGCCAGCAGAACGCCCGCTCGCTGTCGGTCTGCCCCACGGGTTTGAAATTGCCGTGCAGACGCGGGGCAAAGTCCACCAGGTTGCCGTTGTGGGCAAACACCCAGTAACGCCCCCAGAGCTCACGCACAAAGGGGTGGCAGTTTTCGAGCGCCACCACGCCCTGCGTGGCCTTGCGGATGTGGGCGATGACGTTTTGGCTCTTGATCGGGTAGCGGCGCACCAACTCGGCCACGGGCGAGGTGCTGGCGCTTTGGTGGTCCACCATGTGGCGCACGCCCTTGCCTTCAAAAAAAGCAATGCCCCAGCCATCGCTGTGGTGGTCGGTCACCCCGCCACGCTGTGCGAACCCGCTGAAACTGAAGGTCACATCGGTCGGGGTGTTGCAATTCATGCCGAGCAATTGGCACATGGTGTCAGTCTTTCCTGTGAACCGGCGAGCGCATCAGCCACGCCGGAATGAGCGCCAGTGCCGTGAGCACCGCCAAAAACCAGAAGGTGTGGTGAAAGGCCTGCAGCCGGGTGTGCAGATCGCCCTCGCCCAGGCGCAACACCCCCACTTCGGCCAGCCGCCACTCCAGCACAATGGCGCACAGGCTCACGCCCACTGCGCCGCCCAGCATGCGCAAAAAGTTGACCACACTCGCCCCTTGCGGGATCAAGGCCGGCGGCATGCCCTGCATCGAGCCCAGGTTGAGCGAAGGCAAGATGAACCCCAGCCCCATGCGCCCCAGGATAGCCCACAACCACAGCATCAGCAGCCCCTTGTCGGGGTCCACCGTGCTCATGAGCGCAAACGAGGCCGACAACAGCACCAAGCCCACCAGCACCAGGCGCCGCTTGTCGGTGCGGTCAGCCCAGCGACCCACCACAGTGATGGTCACGGCCAGCACCAGTCCTGCAGGCAGCAGGGCCGAGCCCACATATGAGGCCGACAGCCCCAGACCGCTTTGCATGAACACCGGCAGCAGGTAAGTGGAGCCAAACAGGGCCGTGCCGTAAATGATGGCCACCAGTGAGCCCATGACAAAACTGCGGTGGGTGAACACCCGCAAGTCCATCAAGGGCGGCTGCGCCCCATGGGCATGGTGCTGGTGGCGCCGCTGCAAACGGCGCTGCCAGCCCACAAACACCGCGCCTGTGAGCAAGGCGGCCAGCAGCAAGGGCAAACCGTGCGAGGCCCCGGTCTCGCGCCAGGCCACCATGCCGTTGAGCAGCAGCACCGTGCCCGCCAAAGCCAGCAGCAAGCCCGGCCAGTCCAGCCGGCCAGAGCCCACATTGGCCGGCACACCACCCGGTGCGGTGGTCGGCACATACCGTCGCGCCAGCCACAGTGCAGCCAGCGCCAGCGGCACCACCATGAAGAAAATCGAACGCCAGCCAAAGGCATCGACCAGCAAGCCACCGATGCTCGGGCCAATCGCCGGCGCCAGCACCACCCCGGTGCCAAACACGCTGCTGGCGCGGCCCCGTTCTTCGGGCGCAAAAGCATTCATGATGATGATCACCGGGATCGGCTGCACCACCCCGGCGGCCACGCCCTCCACGATGCGCGCCACCAGCACCCAGCTGTATTCGTCGGCCAGGCCCCCGCCAATGCCGCCGCACAGCAGCAGCAGCATGCAAATTTCGTAAGTACGCCGGTAACCAAAGCGCGACAGCATCCAGGGCGTGGTGAGCATGGCAGAGGTGGTCGCCACCATGAAACCCGAAGTCACCCACTGCACCCGCGTCTGGCCCAGCGTGAAATGCTGGCTCATGTCGGGAATGGCCACGTTCATGATGGTCGAGGACATGACCGAGGCCATGGTGCCCAGCATCACCGACAGCAGAAGCAGCCAGCGGTGGCGCTCACCGTAGCGCGCCTTGAGGGCGTGCAGGCTGTGGGGGTCGTGCGGTTGGTCAGGCATGAGACAAGGTGGGGGTCAAGCCACCGAGTCTATCGGGTGTCACGTTGCGGGTGCGACGCGACCCAACACCACCCCTTCGTAGGCATGCAAGGACGGCAAGCCCCCTGTGTGCAGGAAGAGCACGTTTTCATCGGGCTTGAAGTAGCCCTGGCGGGCCAGCCCGATCAGGCCCGCCATGATCTTGCCGGTGTAGACCGGATCGAGCAGGATGCCCTCGGTGCGCGCCAGCATCTGCACCGCCTCGACCATGGCCGCGTTGGGGATGGAATACTTAGGCTGCCAGTAGCCGCCCACACTCACCACCGCCTCGCGCGGGATGGTCAGGCCGATGTCCAGCAAGTCGGCCACCGCCTGCGCTTCTTTGTGCACCAGCGGCTCCTGATCGGCCGGGTCGCGGCTCACGCCGATGCCCACGATCGGGATGCGGATGTGGTTGCCCAGGAAGCCGGCCAGCAAGCCGCCGTGCGTGCCCGAACTGCCTGAACCGACGACCACGCGGTCAATGCGCACGCCCTGGTCGAAAAACTGCTGCTGCAACTCCTGCGCGCAGGCCACATAGCCCAGACCACCCACCGCGTTGGAGCCACCACCGGGAATGATGTAGCCCTTGCCACCTTGTGCTGCCACATCGGCTTGCACCTTCAGCATGGCCTCCATCATGTTGGAGCCCCCGGGCACCACGGTGATCGCGTCCACGCCCATCAGCTGGAACATGAAGTTGTTGCCCGAGGCCGTTTCGCTGTAGCTGCCAGGTACACGCTCTTCGATCACGAAGCGGCACTTGAGCCCTTCCTTGACCGCAGCGGCCAACGTGATGCGGCAATGGTTGGATTGGGGCGCACCGCAAGTGATCAGCGTGTCAGCACCCTGCGCCAGCGCATCGGCCGCCAAAAATTCCAGCTTGCGCGTCTTGTTGCCCCCGGGAAACAGGCCCAGCATGTCATCGCGCTTGATCCAGATGCGTGGACCCACGCCCCCCGGGCAACTGGCCGCGAGCGCGGCCGAAAAGCGGGGCGCCAGCTCCAATGGGGTGGCGAACTCGGTGTAGCGGCGGCGAGGGAAGCGGGAGAGGTCCATGGCGGTGTGTCCTTGTCGGTTCAATTCCCCGCTGGTGCTGTGCCACCCGGGGTGTGACACCTCAAGCATAGCGCTACCGCCCCTGACGGGACGACGCCCACACGACAGCGCAGGCGACGGATCAAGCGATGGATCAGGCGCTGGCAGCCGCCGTGAACTGCAAGGCCGCCAGACTGGCGTACAGCCCCCCACGCGCCAGCAGTTGCGCATGCGTGCCCTGCTCCACCAAACGGCCACGGTCCAGCACCCAGATCACATCGGCCCGCTGCACCGTGGCCAAGCGGTGCGCAATCACCAGGGTGGTGCGCCCGCTCATGGCCTGGTCGAGCGCGGCCTGCACCATGTGTTCGCTTTGGGCGTCGAGCGCGCTGGTCGCTTCGTCGAGCAGCAGCAAAGGCGCGTTCTTGAGCATGGCCCGCGCAATCGCAATGCGCTGGCGCTGACCACCCGACAGGCGCACACCCCGGTCGCCCAGGTCGGTGTCGTAGCCCTGCGGCAAGTCCTGGATGAATTCTTCGGCATAGGCAGCCCGGGCGGCGGCCTGGACTTCCTGCAAGCTGGCCTCTGGACGCCCATAGCGGATGTTGTCGATCACTGTGCCCGAAAAAATCACTGGCGCTTGCGGCACCAGCGCGATGTGCTGTCGCAGATCCTCCAGCGCCATCTCGTCAACCGACACCCCGTCGATCAGCAAACGGCCCGACTGGGGTGACTGAAAACGCATCAGCAAATCGAGCAAAGTGGTCTTGCCCGCGCCGCTCGGCCCCACCACCGCCACGGTCTGTCCGGCCTGGATGGTGCCGCTCAGGTGGTCGATCGCGAGGCGCTCGCGACGAGAGGGGTAGTGAAAATTCAGCGCGTCCAAAGTGATCGTCGAGCCTCCGGCTGGCCAGGGCGCGGCCACCGGTTGCGCAGGTGATGTCAGCGCCGAACGGCTGTGCAGCAACTCCATGAGCCGCTCGGTGGCGCCCGCCGCCCGCAGCATGTCGCCATAGACCTCGCCCAGCAACGCAAAGGCACTGGCCAACATGATCACGTAAACCACCGTCTGCCCCAGCTCGCCCGCTGTGCTGGTGCCCGCACGCACCGACAGTGTGCCCATGTACAGGCCCCAGAGCAGCACCGCGCTCGAGGCCATGATGATGAAGGCCACCAAGAAGGCGCGGGCACGGATGCGGCGCAGCGCGGTCATCAGCGCCTGCGCGGTCGAGTCGGTGAAGCGCCGGGCTTCACGCCCTTCGGCGGTGTAGCTTTGCACCACCGGGATGGCATTGAGCACTTCGCTGGCCAGCGCACTGGCGTCGGCCACACGGTCCTGACTGGCACGCGACAGCCGCCGCACGCGACGCCCCAAAAACACGCTGGGCAAGACCACCAGAACCAGCACGGCCATGACCTGCAGCATCAGCATCGGGTTGGTCCAGACCAGCATGGCCACCGCGCCCACACCCATCACCAGGTTGCGCAAACCCATGGACAGAGACGAGCCCACCACCGTCTGCACCAGCGTGGTGTCGTTGGTCAAGCGCGAGAGCACTTCGCCCGACTGGGTGGTTTCAAAAAACGCCGGGCTCTGGTGCAGCACATGGCTGTACACCGCGTTGCGCACATCCGTGGTGATGCGCTCGCCCAACCAACTGACCATGTAATAACGCGCTGCTGAAAACACCGCCAGCGCCGCCGCCACGCCAAACAGTTCGGCAAAGTGCAGTGCCAGGTCTTGCGCAGACGACGCCTGGCTCAGGCCCTGATCGATCAACTGCTTGAGCACCCAGGGGAAGGCCAGCGTGGCCCCCGCCGCCAGCAAAAGGAACACCCCGGCCAGCACCAAGGGCCAGCGGTAAGGCTTGAGAAATGGCAGCAGACCGGACAGGGAGCGAGGGTTGGAAGTCATGCGCTCAAGCATAAGGGCAAGTGCCAAAGCCGACCGTAACGTGGCCATGGCCTATCCCCCCATGAAAAACGGCTCCCGAAGGAGCCGCTTGATTCAAGCCAAGAACCGATCAGGCCGCCTTGACCTTCAGGCGCCAGGCGTGCAGCAGCGGCTCGGTGTAGCCACTCGGTTGCGCCTTGCCCTTGAAGACGAGGTCGCATGCGGCCTTGTAGGCGGCCGACTTGGCGAAGTTGCCCGCCATCTTCTTGTACTCGGGGTCACCGGCGTTCTGGCCGTCCACCACTGCGGCCATGCGCTCCATGGTTTGCTTGACCTGCTTTTCGGTCACGACACCGTGGTGCAGCCAGTTGGCCATGTGCTGGCTGGAGATGCGCAGCGTGGCGCGGTCTTCCATCAGGCCCACGCCGTTGATGTCGGGCACTTTGGAGCAGCCCACGCCTTGGTCCACCCAGCGCACCACATAGCCCAGGATGCCCTGGGCGTTGTTGTCGAGTTCCTTTTGCTTGTCTTCGGCCGACCAGTTGGCGGCGTCTTTGGCGACCACCGGAAACTGCAGCAACTGGTTGAGGGTTTCTTCGCGCAAGGCTTTGGCGTCTTGCTTGGCCACGGCCTTTTCCATCTGCTTTTGCAGCGCAGGCACGTCCACCTGGTGGTAGTGCATGGCGTGCAGTGTGGCGGCGGTGGGGCTGGGCACCCAGGCGGTGTTGGCACCGGCCAGGGGGTGACCGATTTTGGCTTTGAGCATGTCGGCCATCAGGTCGGGCATGGCCCACATGCCTTTGCCGATCTGGGCACGGCCGCGCAGGCCGCAGGCCAGGCCCACATTGACGTTGTTCTTCTCGTAGGCGGCCAGCCAAGTGCTGTTCTTGATGTCGCCCTTGCGCATGACGGGGCCAGCCAGCATACAGGTGTGCATCTCGTCACCGGTGCGGTCCAGGAAGCCGGTGTTGATGAAGGCCACGCGGCTCTTGGCGGCGGCAATGCAGGCCTTGAGGTTGGCGCTGGTGCGGCGCTCTTCGTCCATGATGCCCAGCTTGACGGTGGAGGGCTTGAGGCCCAGCACCTTTTCCACACGGCCGAACAGCTCGTCGGCAAAGGCCACTTCTTTGGGGCCGTGCATTTTGGGCTTGACGATGTAGACGCTGCCGGTGCGGCTGTTGCGCAGCGGGTGGCTCTTTTTCTTTTGCAGGTCCACCAAGGCGCAGGTCACGGTGACCATGGCGTCCAGGATGCCTTCAGGGATCTCTTGGGTGCTGCCATCGGCTGCAGTCCAGGTCACTGCCGGGTTGGTCATCAGGTGGCCGACGTTGCGCACGAACATGAGCGAGCGTCCATGCAGCTTGACGGTGCCCTTGCCTGTCGGCTTGGTGTACTCGCGGTCACCGTTCATGGTGCGCGTGAAGGTCTTGCCGCCTTTTTGCACTTCTTCGCTCAGGGTGCCTTGCAAGATGCCCAGCCAGTTCTTGTAGGCCAGCACTTTGTCGTCGGCGTCCACAGCGGCCACCGAGTCTTCGAGGTCAAGGATGGTGGACAGCGCGCTCTCCGCGATCAGGTCGGACACACCAGCGGGGTCGGTCTTGCCAATCGGCGTGCTCTTGTTGATCTGCAGATCCAGGTGGATGCCGTTGTGCACGAACAGCACGGAGGCCGGGGCCTTGGCATCGCCGGTGTAACCCACAAACTGCTTGGCGTTGGCCAAGGCGGTGCTCTTGCCATTGGCCAGGGTCACCACCAGCTTGCCCGCTTTGACGGCATAGCCCTTGCTGCCCACGTGCGAGCCGGTCTTCAGGGGTACCGTGCGGTCGAGCACGTTGCGGCAGTAGTCGATAACCTTGGCACCGCGCTTGGGGTTGTAGCCCGTGCCTTTTTCGCAGCCATCGGCTTCGCTGATGGCGTCGGTGCCGTACAGCGCATCGTACAAGCTGCCCCAACGGGCGTTGGCCGCGTTCAGGGCGTAGCGGGCGTTCAGGATCGGCACCACCAGCTGGGGACCGGCCAGTTTGGCCAGCTCGTCGTCCACATTGGCCGTGGTGGCCTTGGCGTTTTTGGGTTCCGGCACCAGGTAGCCGATCTGGCTGAGGAACTTGCGGTATTCCTTCATGTCCTTGCCAGCGGCCACAGGGCCGGGGTGGGCGGTGTGCCACTGGTCCATGGCGGTCTGGATGCGGTCACGCTCGGCCAACAAGGCAATGTTCTTGGGCGCCAGGTCGGTCACGATGTCACTGAAACCTTTCCAGAACTTCGCGCTCTGAACGCCGGTCGCGGGCAGCACCTGCTGCTCGATGAAGTCGTACAAAGACGTGGCCACTTGAAGCTGGTGGATCGGGGTGCGTTTTGTCATGAAAAACCTCTGAAACAAGCGTCGAAAAACGGGGGGGCACTCTGCACAGGCGGCAAAAGACCGGAGATTGGGAACGACTGTATTCTAAATTTATAGAGCGATAAACAAGCGAAAAATCCATTAACCCATGACTTTTTCGCAAAAGTAAACAGCCGCATGGCCTGTTGTTTAATCCTGTCATGACAATCCCCGCCACGACAGACATCCTCATCAGCGAAGTGGGCCCACGCGACGGCCTGCAATCGGTCAAGGCCACCATGGCCACCGTCGACAAATGCCGCTGGATCGACAGCCTGGTCGCCGCAGGTCTGCGCGAGATCGAAGTCGCCTCCTTCGTCCCGGCCCACCTCTTGCCCCAAATGGCCGACGCCGCCGAAGTGGTGCGTCACGCCCTGCAGCACAGCGGTGTCACCGTGATGGCGCTGGTGCCCAACCTGCGCGGCGCCGAAGCCGCCCTGCGCGCCGGAGCGCACAAGCTCACCATGCCCGTGTCGGCCAGCGCCGCCCACTCGATGGCCAATGTGCGCAAAAGCCCCGAGGCCATGGTCGAGGAAGTGCGTGCCGTGCTGGCGCTGCGCGACGCCATCGCCCCGGGTGTGCGGGTCGAGGCGGGCGTGTCCACTGCCTTTGGCTGCACCCTGCAAGGCCAAGTGCCCGAAGACGATGTGGTGCGCCTGGCCGAGCTGCTGGCCGAGGCCGGTGCCGACGAAGTGGGCCTCTCGGATACCACCGGCATGGGCAACCCGGCCCAAACCAGCCGCCTGTTCAAGCGCCTCTTCAGCACCATTGGCGAGCGCACGGGCGCGGCCCACATGCACAACACCCGGGGCCTGGGCCTGGCCAACTGCCTGGCCGCTTACGAGGCGGGCGTGCGCACCTTCGACAGCTCCCTGGGCGGTCTGGGCGGCTGCCCCTACGCCCCGGGCGCTTCGGGCAATGTGGTGACCGAAGACCTGGTGTTCATGTTCGAGGCCATGGGCGTGCGCACCGGCATCGACCTGGACCGGCTCATGGCCGCCCGCGCGCCCCTGCAGGCCGGGCTGCCCGGTGAGCCCCTGTACGGCATGACCCCTGAAGCGGGCCTGCCCAAGGGTTGGGCGCCACAGCCCAGTGCGGCACAGGGCTGACGCCCAGCACGGCCCCGCAGCATGGGGCTGTGGCGTTTCACCCAGGCCACACTTTCAACCGAAGAAGGCTGAATTCAACCCGAAACCACCCTGATTCAATCCCTGACATCGCATAATCGAGGTCATGGACAAACTCAAAGCGTTTGAAACCTTTGTTGCCGTCGCCACCAAAGGCAGCCTCACGGCCGCTGCGCGGGCCGAAGGCGTGGCCCCGGCCATCATCGGCCGCAGGCTCGACGCGCTCGAAGAGCACCTGGGCGTGAAGCTGCTGGTGCGCACCACCCGCCGCATCACCCTCACCCACGAAGGCAGTGCCTTTCTCGAAGACTGCCAGCGCCTTCTGTCGGACGTGGCCAATGCCGAGGCCAGCGTCTCGGCAGGCGGTGTCAAGGCCAGCGGCCATCTGCGCATCACCGCCCCGGCCGGTTTCGGTCGCCGCCATGTCGCGCCACTGGTGCCGCCCTTTCGTGAACTGCACCCCGATGTGACGATCTCGCTGAACCTGAGCGACCGGGTGGTGGACTTGGCCGCCGAGGGTTTTGACTGCGCCGTGCGCGTGGGCGACATGCCCGACTCCTCGCTGGTGAGCGTGCGCATGGCTGACAACCGCCGCCTGTGCGTGGCCACCCCGGCATATTTGGCGCGCCGAGGCACGCCACAGCACCCCTCCGAGTTGCTGCAACACACCTGCCTGACCTTGTCGAGCGACGCCTCACAGACCCGGGGCTGGGCTTTTCAAGTGCCCGCAGAAAACGGCACCGAAGTGACCCACCTGCGCCCCGGCGGCCCACTGGATTGCTCGGACGGGCAAGTGCTGCACGACTGGTGCCTGGCCGGTTATGGCATCGCCTGGCGCAGCACCTGGGAGGTGGAAGCTGAAATCCGGGCCGGTCACCTGGTGGCCGTCCTGGAAGACTTTGCCGCGCCACCCAATGGCATTCATGTGGTGTTTCCGCAGCGCAAGCACCTGCCTTTGCGGGTGCGACTGTGGATCGAGCACCTCAAACACCACTACAACGAGCCCACTTTCTGGCAGCGTCCCGCGGCCTGAATGACCCAAGCCGCAGGGCCCAGACCGCCCGGCCCGTAAAATCGGCAGATGCTTTCTGCCAAACAAGATTTGCTCGCGGCCCTGGCCGGTGAGCTTGAAAAACTCCAAACCGGCGCCGGTGCGCGCGCGGCATTTGAATCCCCCAAGGTGGCCGCCCATGGCGACCTGGCCTGCACCGCGGCGATGCAGCTGGCCAAGGCCCTGAAACAAAACCCCCGACAACTGGGTGAGGCGCTGCGCGAAGCGCTGCTGGCCACCCCCGCATTCCAGCGCTGGGTCGACGCCATCGAGCTGGCGGGCCCGGGCTTCATCAACATCCGCCTCAAGGACGCGGCCAAACAAGCCGTGGTGCACGAGGTGCTGCAGGCAGGCGCGGCCTTTGGCTGCCAAGCGGCCAAAGCCGACAAGGTGCTGGTCGAGTTCGTCTCGGCCAACCCCACGGGTCCGCTGCATGTGGGCCATGGCCGCCAGGCCGCCCTGGGCGACGCGATTTGCAACCTGCTCGCCACACAAGGCCAGCAGGTCTACCGCGAGTTCTATTACAACGACGCGGGCGTGCAGATCGGCACCCTGGCCAACTCGACCCAGCTGCGCGCCAAGGGCTTCAAGCCCGGCGACGCCGAGTGGCCTGAAGCCGCCTACAACGGCGACTACATCCAGGACATCGCCAACGACTTTTTGGCCAAGAAAACCGTCAAGTCCGACGACCGCGAGTTCACCGCCAGCGGCGATGTGAATGACCTGGACGGCATGCGCCAGTTTGCGGTGGCCTACCTGCGCCACGAGCAGGACCTGGACCTCAAAGCCTTCGATGTGAAGTTCGACAACTACTACCTGGAGTCCAGCCTCTACACCAGCGGCAAGGTCGACGCCGCCGTGCAAAAGCTCAAGGACGCAGGCAAGACCTACGAACAAGACGGCGCGCTGTGGCTGCAATCCACCGACTACGGTGACGACAAAGACCGCGTCATGCGCAAGGGCGACGGCACCTACACCTACTTTGTGCCCGATGTGGCATACCACATCACCAAGTGGGAGCGCGGCTTCACCCGCGTGGTGAACATCCAGGGCACCGACCACCACGGCACGATTGCGCGCGTGCGCGCGGGCCTGCAGGCCGCTGGCGTGGGCATTCCCGAGGGCTACCCCGACTACGTGCTGCACACCATGGTGCGCGTGATGCGTGGTGGTGAAGAGGTCAAGATCTCCAAGCGTGCGGGCAGCTACGTCACGCTGCGTGACCTGATCGAGTGGACCAGCAAGGACGCCGTGCGCTTCTTCTTGCTGTCGCGTAAGCCCGACACCGAATACATCTTCGACATCGACCTGGCGCTGGCACAGAACAACGACAACCCGGTGTATTACGTTCAGTACGCCCACGCACGCATCTGCTCGGTACTGGCGGCCTGGGGAGGTGACAAGGCCTCGCTGAATGCGGCAGACTTGAGCGCCCTGCAAAGCCCGCAAGCGCAGGCCCTGATGCTGGCCCTGGCCAAATACCCCGACATGCTCACCTCTGCCGCCAACGATTTCGCGCCCCATGACGTGACCTTCTACCTGCGCGACCTGGCCTCGCTGTACCACAGCTATTACGACGCCGAGCGCATTCTGGTCGACGACGAGGCGGTCAAACAAGCCCGTCTGGCCCTGGTCGCCGCCACCGCCCAGGTGCTGCACAATGGCCTGAAGGTGCTGGGTGTTTCCGCACCCACCAAAATGTGAGCATCACCATGACAGCACAAACCCAACGCGGCGGCACCCTACTGGGCTTCATCCTGGGCCTCGTGATCGGTCTTGGCGTGGCTTTGGGCGTGGCCATCTACGTGACCAAGGTGCCGACACCGTTCTCCAACAAGAACCAGACCCGCTCGGCCGACCAGGACGAAGCCGAGAACCAGAAGAACAAGGAATGGAACCCCAACGGCGTGCTGCAACCCAAGGCCCCGGCCTCGGCGCCTGTGGCGCCCGAGGGCACATCCGACAAGGTCCAGAGCGAGCCACTCAAAGGCGAAATCAAACCTGCCGTGACCGCTGACCCCTCGGCCGAACCCAAGTCCAAACCCGGCTTGTCGACCCCTGCGGGCACCGCGTCTGGCGCAGACCCGTTCCAGTACTTCGTGCAGGCGGGCGCTTTCCGCTACCCCACCGACGCCGACACCCAAAAAGCCAAACTGGCCATGCTGGGCCTGGACGCCAAAGTCTCCGAGCGTGAGCAAGGTGGGCGCAGCGTGTTCCGGGTGCGCCTGGGGCCCTTCGAGGACAAGGCCGCTGCCGAGCGCGTTCGCAGCAAGCTCGAAGCCAGCAACATGGAAAACACCATCGTGCGCGTGCAGCGCTGACCACGACACCCATTTGGAGATCACATGAAACGCCGATTCTTCTCGTCCGCCCTCTTGGCCACCAGCGCCTGGCTCAGCGCCCTGCCCGCCAAAGCCCAATGGGCCTTCAAAGCCGGCAAGGACTATGTGGTGCTCGATCGCCCCGTGCCGACCGACGCAGGCCCGGGCAAGGTCGAGCTGCTGGAGTTCTTCTGGTACAGCTGCCCGCACTGCAACAAGTTCGAACCCGCTTTTGCCCAATGGGTCAAGGACGCACCCAAAGACGTGACGGTGCGCCGCGTGCCGATCGCCTTCCGTGAAGACTTTGCGCCTCAGCAGCGCCTGTTCTATACGCTGGAAGCGATGAACCTGCTCGACACCCTGCACGGCAAGGTGTTCCACGCCGTGCACGAAGAGCGCCTGCCCCTGAACACCGAGGCCACCATCCTGGCCTGGGTTGAGAAACAAGGCGTGGACAAAGCCAAGTTCAGCGACATCTTCAAGTCATTCGCAGTGACCAGCAAGATCAAGAAAGCGGTTCAACTGCAAAACGAATTCCGCATCGAAGGCGTGCCTTCGCTGGGTGTGGCCGGACGTTATTACATCGACGGGGGCCTGGCCGGCAGCATGGAGCGCGCCCTGAAGGTGGCCGAATCCCTGATCGCACAAGCCCGCGCTGGCAAATAAGCCCGCGACAGGGCCAACCCGTCCCATGAGCCCGCCACCTGGTGGGCTTTTTTTCGCGGGTACCGGGCGTCGCCATGGGGAAACCGCCCGGCTTGCACCTACAATCGACCAACACCAGCAAGATTCGTGCCCCATGAAGTATTTCCAGCCATTGCTCTGCGCCTTGCTTTGGACCTTCCATTGGGCACCCGCTTGGGCGGAAAAAGCCGATCGCGACAAACCCATGCAGATCGAAGCCGACCGCATGCAGCACGACGAAGCCAAAAAACTCACCCAGTTTTTCGGCAACGTGCAGGCGGTCAAAGGCACGATGGTGATGCGCGCCGCACGCATGGACGTGCAGCAAGACGAACAAGGCAAACAAAAAGCCTGGCTCTGGGCGGCCGATGGCGAACGGGTCTTTTTCCGGCAAAAGCGCGAAGGCCTGGACGAATACACCGAAGGTGAAGCCGAAACCGCCGAGTACGAAGGCGCCACCGACGTGGTGACCCTGGTGACACGTGCCGAGATGCGCATGCTGCGCGGCACGCAACTGGCCGACCAGCTCAATGGGCACAAGATCGTTTTCAACAACACCACCGAAGTCGTCTCGGTGGATGGTCAGCGCAAGGACGCGGGCTCTGACACCCGCCACCAGCGCGTGCGCGCCGTGCTGGTGCCCAAACCAGCGGCCTCGGCCCCTTTGCCGCCGCCGCTGCGCACCAGCCCCGCAATCAAGGACAACAAACGATGAGCGCCAGCAGACCCAGCCAGGGCCTGGAAGCCCGGCAGCTGAAAAAAGCCTACGGCAGCCGCAAAGTCGTGCACGACGTGTCGGTGCATGTGAGCAAGGGCGAAGTGGTCGGCCTGCTCGGCCCCAACGGCGCGGGCAAGACCACCTCGTTTTACATGATCGTGGGCCTGGTGCGGGCCGACGGCGGCCAGATCCTGATCGATGGCCAAGACGTGACCCAGTCGCCCATCCACAAGCGCTCGCGCATGGGCTTGTCTTACCTGCCGCAAGAAGCCTCGATCTTTCGCAAGCTGTCGGTGGCCGACAACGTGCGCGCCATTCTGGAGCTGCAGCACGATGCACAGGGCCTGCCACTGTCGTCCGCCGCCGTCGAAAACAAACTCACCGCCTTGCTGAACGACCTGCGGGTGGACCACCTGCGCGAGTCCCCTGCCATTGCGCTGTCGGGCGGCGAGCGGCGGCGCGTGGAGATTGCCCGCGCACTGGCCACCGATCCGCGCTTCATCCTGCTCGATGAACCCTTCGCGGGCATCGATCCGATCGCGGTGATCGAGATCCAGCGCATCATCGCTTTCCTCAAGCAACGCGGTATCGGCGTACTCATCACCGACCACAACGTGCGCGAGACGCTGGGCATCTGCGACCACGCCTACATCATCAGCGAAGGGCGTGTGCTGGCCGAAGGCACGCCCGACGACATCGTCAACAACGCCGATGTGCGCCGGGTGTACCTGGGCGAACACTTCCGAATGTGATGCCCACTGTGAACATGCCCCCGATCCACGACATGAAAGCGCCAGAATGAAGCCCAGTCTGTCGCTGCGCATGTCCCAGCACCTGGCGCTCACGCCCCAGTTGCAACAATCGATCCGCCTGCTGCAACTGTCCACGCTGGAGTTGTCACAGGAAGTCGATCAGATGCTTGACGAAAACCCTTTCCTCGAACGCGCCAGTGAAGAAGCGCCCATGGAAGACTATGGCCTCTCGCAAGCCGACGCCAAAGTCAGCCTGGGTGACCGCGTGAGCGAAAGTGCCAGCGACAACCACAGCGATGACAACGCCGAACCCCGCGAAGAGGCACTGACCGACATCGCCGAAAGCTGGGAAGGTGACGGCAGCGTCGACATGCAGCCCGACGACAGCGAATGGGGCGGCGATGCCGGCTCGCGCAAAAACAACTCGGACGACGACGTGGCCGACGCCACCGAGCTGGCCCGCAGTGCGGGCTCGCTGACCGACCACCTGCACCGCCAGGCCTTGTCGCTGCGCCTGTCCGACATCGACCGGGCCGCGCTGCGCTTTTTGATCGAATCGGTCAACGAAGACGGCTACCTTGAAGACAGCCTGGCCGAGCTGGCGGCCACGCTGGCCCCAGCCGATGATCTGGAGCAGATCGACGAGCTGGTGCACCGCTTCACGGTGGCGCTGGGCCTGCTGCAGTCACTCGAGCCCGTGGGCGTGGGTGCCCGCACCCTCAACGAATGCCTGCAACTGCAGCTGCGTGCGCAACTGCGCGAGGACCCCGAGGACCCCGTGGCACAAGCGGCACTCAAGGTGTGCGGCCAGGGGCTGGAGCTGACCGCCAAGCGCGACTTCAAGAAACTCGCCCAGCTCTGCGGCGAAGACGAAGCGCAGATCAAGGCCGCGCTGCAACACATCGCCCGGCTGGAGCCCAAACCCGGTCGCCCCTTTGTGCAGGCCGAGCGCAACATCATCATCCCTGACGTGATCGTCACCACGGTCGGGCGCGGCCCCACGCCCAAGTTCCGGGTGCAACTCAACCCCGACGTGATGCCCAAGTTGCGGGTGCACGACATCTATGCCAACGCCCTGCGCGGCGGCAAGGGCGACAACCACGCGGGTCTGCAGCAGCGCCTGCAAGAGGCACGCTGGTTCATCAAAAACATCCAGCAACGCTTTGACACCATCTTGCGCGTGTCCACCGCCATCGTGGAGCGGCAAAAGAACTTCCTCACGCACGGCGAGCTGGCCATGCGCCCGCTGGTGCTGCGCGAGATCGCGGACGAACTGGGCATGCACGAGTCCACCATCAGCCGCGTGACCACGGCCAAGTACATGCACACGCCCCAAGGCACCTTCGAGCTGAAATACTTCTTTGGCTCGGGCCTGGGTACCGACAGCGGCAACGCGGCATCGAGCACGGCCGTGCGGGCGCTGATCAAGCAGTTCGTGGCCGCAGAAAACCCGGTCAAACCATTGTCCGACAACCAGCTCTCCGAAATGCTCAAGGAGCAAGGCATCGACTGCGCACGCCGCACGGTGGCCAAGTACCGCGAAGCCCTGCGCATTGCCCCGGCAAACCTGCGCAAAACCATTTGAGAAAACGCCGTCTGTGAATTCACTGCAACTGTTCATGCCCTGCGCCGCTGGCGTCGAGGGCTTTCTGGCCGACGAGGTCCATGCGATCACGGGCCTCACGGGCCACGACCTGCTCACGGGACGGGGCGGCGTGATGGCCAACGCCTCCTGGCGTGACGCACTGCGCATCAACCTGCACAGCCGCCTGACCCAGCGCGTGCTGGTGCAGCTGTCGGTCACCGACTACCGCAACGAAAACGACCTGTACCACGCGGCCAGCAACGTCGCCTGGGAAATCTGGTTCACGCCCAAGCAAACCTTCAAAATCGACATCACCGCGCAGCACAGCCCGCTGACCAGCCTGAACTTTGCCGCGCTCAAGATCAAGGACGCGGTGGCCGACCGCTTTCGCGCCAAGCGCGGCGAGCGCCCCAGCGTCGACACCACCTGGCCCGACGTGCGCATTTATGCCCACCTCACGCCCGAGACGCTCACGCTCTACATCGACACCTCGGGCGAGCCACTGTTCAAACGCGGCTGGCGCACCGACAAGGGCGACGCGCCTTTGAAGGAGACCCTGGCCGCCGCCATGATCGCGGCCAGCGGCTGGGACGGCACGACACCGCTGTACGACCCCTGCTGCGGCAGCGGCACCCTCCCGATCGAAGCGGCGCAAATCGCCTGCGGCATCGCACCCGGCCTGCACCGCCGCTTTGGCTTTGAAAAACTGCTGCCCTTCCAGAACCATGTCTGGCAAGGCCTGCTCCAAGAAGCCCGTGACGCGCAGCACGCCCCGACCGCACCCATTTTTGGCAGCGATGTGGCGCACCGCATGGTCGACTTTGCAGAACGCAACGCCGAGCGCGCAGGCGTGGCGCACGCCATCGAGTTCCGTGGCGGCGATGCCTTGCAGCGCATGCCGCCCAGCGAAACCCCTGGCGTCATGCTGCTCAACCCGCCCTATGGCGAGCGCATCGCCGCAGCAGGTGTGGCAGGGCGTGGCCGCGACAACTTTGTCCCTGGCGCCCTGGCCAGTGCGCGGTCTTCCGAATCAAGTCACCACCGCGAAACCGCCCAGACCGACGACGGCGGCGACTTCTTCGCTCAACTGGCCAGCCACTGGAAGAAAAACTACAGCGGCTGGAGCGCCTGGATGCTCACGCCCGACCTGAAACTGCCCAGCAAGATGCGCCTGAAAGAATCGCGCCGCGTGCCCATGTGGAACGGCCCCATCGAATGCCGCCTGTTCCGCTTTGACATGGTCAAAGGCAGCCTCAAGCGGGGTGCCAACGAGACCCCAGCCGCATGAGCCAGGGCGACGCAGTCCTGCGCGTGCTGGACACCAACATCGTGCTCGACCTCTGGGTGTTTGACGAACCCAAAGCCCTGTCCCTGAAAAGCAGCCTGGAAGCGGGCACGACCCAGTGGATCGCCACAGCGGCCATGCGCGAAGAGCTGGCCCGCGTGCTGACTTACCCACAAATCGCCAAGCGGCTCACTGCCCGCGCCCTGCCTGCGGACGCGGTGCTGGCGCACTTTGACCGCCACACCCAACTGCGCCCCGACGCGCCCAAAGCCGAATACACCTGCAAAGACGCCGATGACCAGATGTTCATCGACCTGGCCGTGCAGCACGGCGCGGCCCTGCACAGCAAGGACGCTGAAGTACTGTGCATGAAAAAACGACTTGAGCGCTGCGGCGTCACCCTCAACCCTTCTTTGATGGAACACCTGTCATGACTACATACCACGAACTCGCTGCCGAAGACTTTGACAGCCTGGACAACATCCTCGACGACCTGCGTTCGCGGCACGACGAAACCCCGCAGTGGGAATTCTGTGAAGGCTTTTTGGCCGCACTGGCCTGCTGCCGCCGCGCCATCGAGGCCGACGAGTGGCTGCCTGTGCTGCTGGGCACCGACGAAGGCGGCTCGTTTGCAGACGACGCGCAGCGCGAACAGTTCCTGAGTCTGTGGAACCGCCGCTTTGCCGAAGTGCGCCTGGCACTGGACACCGAGATCAAGGCGCTGGACGAAGACAAGGCCTACGCCCCTGAGATCATGGACGTGCGCGGCGCCATCGCCTCGCTGCCCGAAGAAGAACGCGCCGATGTGGACGCCGACGAAATCCCATCCTTCGCGCAAGTGTGGGCCTTGGGCTTCATGTACGCGGTCGAAAGCTGGTCCGAAGAATGGGAAGCACCCAAGGACAAGGACGCCGCCAAATGGCATGACCTGTCGCTGCAGGCCATCGTGGCCATCACCGAAGACGACACCGACGAGCCAACCCTCTCGGCCCTGTCCGAAGACGGCCCACCCAGCGTGAGTGAAAACCGCCTGAACGCCTATGGCGAAGCCCTGTGGGCCGTGTACGACCTGCGCGAGATCTGGCGCAACATCGGCCCTCGCGTGCAGCAAGTCATCAAGGAAGCCACGCCCGGGCGCAACGATGCGTGCTCGTGCGGCAGCGGCAAGAAGTACAAAAAGTGCTGCGGGGCCTGATCAGGCGAAGAAGTCGCGCAACGCCTGCGCCGTCTGCTCGGGCAACTCTTCAGGAATGAAGTGCCCCGCAGGCACGGCCTGACCTGAGACTTGGCCTGCGCACTGTGCCTGCCAAAGATCGAGTGGCTTGAACATGCGGTTGACGACGCCACGCTCGCCCCACAGCACCAGGGTGTCGCATGCGATTTTTTGGTCCCGCTCACGGGCTTCGCGGTCATGCTGCAAGTCGATGCCCGCGCTGGCACGGTAGTCTTCGGCCGCGCTGTGGATGGCCGCTGACCAACCTTTGTCGTTGAGGGCTGGGTTGCAGAAACACCGCTCATACTCGGCCAGGGCCTCGGGCTCGATGTAGCCCAGGCCTTGGCTGCCCCAGCCGCCCAGCTTGGCGTGCAAATAGGCTTTGGGGTTGCCGCCGATCATGAACTCGGGCAGTGGCGCGGGCTGGGTCAAGTGGAACCAGTGGTAGTAAGCCTGCGCAAACGCAAAATACGGATCGTCCACCGGGCCAGCGACTGGAGAGGTTTTGCCCCAGTGGCCGCTGTACATGTCGAGCGTGGGCGCGATGTCGATCACACACAGCTTTTTGACCCGGCTGGCGTGGTCCAGTGCCAAGCGGTGCGCCACGCGCCCGCCCCGGTCGTGACCGCACAAAAAGAAGTCCTGCACACCCAGCGTATCAAGCAGGCTGACCACCTCTTGTGCCATGACCCGCTTGCTGTAGTGCGCGTGTTCGGCGTCCCCCACTTCGTGCGACGAATCTCCGTAGCCGCGCAGGTCGGGCATGACGAGACGGTAGTGCTCACCCAGCCGCTGGGCGACGCGATGCCACATCACATGGGTTTGCGGAAAGCCATGCAGCAAGGCCAGCACAGGCTTGGCACTTTGCCAGTCCAGTGAACGCCTGAAGGTGACGGGCAAACCCTGAACGCTCAAGGTTTGCTTTTCAAAGCCCTCAAACCAGGCCACGCTTCAGTCCACTTTGGCGCCAGAGGCCTTGACCACGGCGGCCCATTTTTTGTGCTCGGCTTCGATCAGCGCCCCGAACTGGGCCGAGGTGTTGCCGCTCGGGATAGCGCCTTGCAACTGCAGTTTTTCCTTGATCGCCGGAGAGTTCAAAGCCTTGGACACTTCTTGCTGGATGCGATTGACGATGTCCATGGGGGTGCCCGCCGGAGCCAGCAAACCGAACCAGCTGCTGGCTTCAAAGCCCTTGAGGCCTGCGGCCTCTTCGATGGTGGGCAAGTCAGGCACAGCGGAAGAACGCTGACCACTGGTCACCGCCAGCGCCTTGATCTTGCCCGCCTTGATGAGCTGCAATGCCGAGGGCAGGTTGTCGAACATGACATCCATGTTGCCTGCAGCCAGGTCCAACAATGCCGGGCCGGAACCACGGTAAGGGATGTGGGCCATGAAGATGCCCGTCTGGCTCTTGAACAGCTCACCCGCCAGGTGAATCGAGGTGCCATTGCCGCTGGACGCCATGTTCAGCTTGCCGGGGTTGGCGCGGGCGTACTTGATGAAGTCGTTGACGTTGTTGATCTTGTGGGTGGCGGCCAGGTCGGCGTTGACCACCATCACATTGGGCACCCCCGCCACCAAGGTGACGGGCACAAAGTCTTTGAAGGGGTCGTAGGGCAGCTTGGCGTACAGCGCGCGGTTGATGCCGTGCGTGCCCACCGTGCCCATAAGCAGGGTGTAGCCGTCACCGGCCGACTTGGCCACCTGCTCGGCCCCCAGGTTGCCACCGGCACCGGCTTTGTTTTCGACCACAAACTGCTGGCCAAAGGCACGTGACAACTCGGGTGCCACAGCGCGGGCCAGGATGTCGGTGGTGCCACCGGGTGCAAAAGGCACCACGATCTTGACGGGCTTGGCGGGCCAGGCGCTCTGAGCCCAGGCGGCAGGCGCTGCCGCCAGCAAGGCTGCAGCAGCCAAACCACCCACGATGTGACGGCGGTGAGAAACAAAGTTCATACAGGTCTCCTGACAATGCCACCATGATGCCACTCGCCTGCGTGAGCGCTGTCACGCAGGCGAAGAAAAGCCCTTGTTTTAAGGGTTTGTCAGGAGCTGCTGCAGCTGCAGCTTGAGCACCTTGCCCAAAGCACTCTTGGGCAGGCTGTCCATGAAGACCACACGGCGCGGCAACTTGAAGCGGGCGATGCGCGACTGCAGGTGGGCCAGCACGGCCTCTGCGCTCAGGGCTTGCCCTGCAGCGTCAGAGCTGCGCACCAGCACTGCCACAGGCACTTCGCCCCAGCGGGCATCGGCCACGCCGACCACCGCGTTGTCGGCCACGCCGGGCAAAGTGACGAGCTGGTTTTCAATTTCGGCCGGGTAGATGTTTTCGCCGCCGGAAATGATCATGTCTTTGCTGCGGCCGACGATGGTGATGCAGCCGTCTTCGGCGCGCTGGCCCAGATCGCCGGAATGGAACCAGCCATCCTGTAGACCCGCGTTGAGTTCGCCGTCGGCACGCCAGTAGCCGCGCATCAGGTTGGCGGCGCGGATGCAGACTTCGCCCGTTTCACCGGGGCCGACTTCCTGCCCTTGGGCGTCGATGAGTTTGACTTGCGCCTCCGGTTGCGGCCAACCCGACGCGCCCACACGGGCCATGGCTTCGGGCAGACGCAGCACGATGGACACGGGGCCAGTTTCGGTGGTGCCATAGACCTGGCCCACGGGCACGCCGCGTGCGTGCAGGGTTTCGAGGTAAGCCACAGGCACGGTGGACGAGCCGGTCATGATGCCGCGCAGGCAGGCGAGCGATGTGTCCGCCCAGCGCGGATGCTCAAACAGGGCGCGCATGGTGGCGGGCACCAAGAGCGACAGCGTGGGGCGGCTGGTGTTCATTTCATCCAGCCAAGCCGTGGGGTCAAAGCGCGGGTGCAGCACCACCTCCACCCCTGCCAGCAGCGCGGGCAAAGTCTGGATGCACAGGCCGCCCACATGGAACATCGGCAGCGTGGACAGCACCTTGTCGCCGGGCACGAAGTCGTGCGCCCAGGCACTGGCACGCGCATTGGCCAGCAACGCCGCCTGGGTATGCACGGCGCCCTTGGGCACGCCCGTGGTGCCCGAGGTGTAGACCAGCAGCAGCGGCAGGTCGTTGTGCACATCCCCGTGCATTTCGGGCAGTGGCAGACCGCGTGGTGAGGCGGTGGCGATCAAGGTGTCGTGATGCGTGTGTTGCAGACCTGCGCCTTGCAACGCATGGGCTGTATCGGCATGGTGGCTGTCGTGCACCAGCAGACGCGGTTGGGCGTCCCCCATGACCTGCTGCAGCTCGGGCACGGCCAGCCGAAAGTTGAGCGGCAAAAACACCGCCCCCAGCCGGGCGCAAGCCACCAGCGTGACCAACTGCAGCTCGTGGTTGAAACCGAGCCAGGCCACGCGGTCGCCCGGCTGCACGCCCCAGGTGGATTGCAGGTGTGCCGTGACGCGTTCAACCCGCCGCCAGAACTTGGCGAAGTCATAGGTGAAGGTGCTGTCACCCGTCTGGGTGGCCTTGCGCTCATCACCCCGGAAGGTCATGGCCGCTTGCGCGCCATGCTCGTGCGCGAGCTGCGCAAAGCGCGCCGCGATCAGGCTGGTTTCTTGGCCCGACATCACTCGTCTTTTTCGCCAGGTTCGTACAGGGCTTCGCGACCGATGCGGTCCATGCACAGCTCGGCCGTCCAGGGCAGCATGAGCGAGCCGCAACGCGCATCGCGGTACAGGCGCTCCAGCGGCAGGCTTTTGAGCATGGACTGACCGCCGCAGGTGCGGATCGCCAGTCGGGCGATGTCTTGCGCGTTTTCCATGATGGTGTACTGAGCGGCGTAGGCCCGCAGTCGGGTGGACTTGCTCGGGTCGACCTTGGCGTCTTCAATGGCGCGCAAGAACAGGTTGCGGGTCTGTTCGAGCTTGATGAACATCTCGGCCACGGCGATCTGTTTGGTCGCGAACTGGCGGCGCTTGATGGGGCCCGTGCCCGGAATCTCGCCACGCAAATAGGCCACGGTGAAGTCATAAGCCGCTTGCGCGATGCCCATGTAGGTCGGCGAGAGTGTCATGAACATGTGTGGCCAGCGGCTGGCGGCTTGAAAATACAGGCCTTGTGGCATGAGCGCCGCGTCGTCGGGCACGAACACATCTTTGAAAATCAAATTCCGCGACACGGTGGCGCGCATGCCCAGCGGGTCCCAATCGCCCTCGACCGTGAGGCCTGGCGCGGTGCGCGGCACAGCCAGATATAAGGTGTCACGGCGCGAGAGGTCGGCGCCCTCTTTCTTCTCGGTGCACAGCACACCAAAGTAATCGGCTGCATCGGACAACGAAGCGAAGATTTTCTTGCCGTTGACTTTCCAGCCGCCCTCGACCTTGACGGCCGTAGTACCAAAGGGCATGGCCCCTGCAGCGGCTGCACCGCCTTCGGAGAACGGCTGTGCATAGATGGCGCCGTCTTTCACCACGCGGGCAAAGTGCGTGGCCTGGTGCGTGCGGTGGATGGCGCGCTGCTCGGGCGTCATCTCCAGGTCTTCCGACAGCAGACCACTCCAGAGCATGGTGCAGACATGCATGTTGAAAGTCAGCGCGGTGGCGCCGCAGTAACGACCAATCTCGGCCGAGACCATGGCATAGGTGGCGTAATCGGCCCCATGCCCGCCATGCGTTTCGGGCACGCACAGCGCCAGCAGGCCCGAGTCGCGCATGTCGTCGTAGTTGGCAAACGGGAACTGCGCGTCGCGGTCGAGCTGCGCCGCACGCGGGGCGAACTTCTCACGCCCCAGCTGTCGCGCCAGCGCCATCAGCTTTTGCTGCTTCTCGGTCAGAGGGTAGTCGTCACCACAGATGGGCATGGTGTGGGGGATCGTATTGACTTGCACGTCGGTCATGGTTTCACGTCCTTCAGAAATTTTTCGAGTTCGGCGTTGAACGCCTCGGGCTGTTCGTAATGCAGCAAATGTCCTGCTCCGGCCAGGCAGGCATAGCGAGCGCCGGGGATTTTTTGCGCCATGCGTTCCATCACCGTGGGCGGTGCGGTGCGGTCATGCTCTGCGGCCAGGCACAGCACGGGCACCGTGAGGGTGGGCAAAGCGGCGCGTTGCTCAAACTGCACCAGCGCATGCAGCGCAGCGCGGTAGGTGTTGGGCGGCACTGCCGACATGCTTTGGTGCGCCGACTTCAGATGGTCAGGGATCGTTTGGGCCGCATCGCCACCGGGTGCGGCCATGGTGGGGATCAACTTGTCGGCGATGTCAGCCATGGTTTTGCCCGCTTCCAGAGGGGCCAGGCGCTGCGCCAAAAACTGCTTTTGAAAATCACCGTCGCTGTTGCCAAAAGCCGGACTGCTGGCGGCCAGCAGCAGGCCACGGATGCGCTCAGGCTTTTGCGTCCAGGCTTGCAGGGCGACCATGGCCCCCATGCTGTGGCCCACCAACACGGCTTGGTCGATGTGCGCCGCGTCCAGCATCTGCCACAGGGCTTGCGCCAAGTGTGCGAAGTCATAAGGGGTGACCATGGCGCTGTCGCCATAACCGGGCATGTCCCAGGCCAAGCTGCGCCAGCCCAAAGCGGCCACATGCGCTTGCTGCGCTGCCCAGCCGTGTCGACCACCGCCTACGCCATGCAAGTACACCACGGCGGGTTGTGTGGGCAAACCCACGTCAGTGAAGGCGGGTGCGCTCATGCCAGCGCCGCGCTCACGACTTGGCCCGCATCGACCACCACCGTGTCGTCCAGCCGGATGGTGCAGCCGCGCATGGGCAGGTCAAAGTGGCCTAGCGTGTGGCGGCCCGCCACCTCGTTGGCCCCGGTCGAATACAAAAAGTTGCCCGCAAAAGCACGCAGCTCGGTGCCGTTGCAGTCGCGCTTGTCGTAAAACGCCATGGCGTCCCAACGCGCCGCCGGGTTCAGGCCAAAGCCCACATGTGAGACGGCATAAGCGGCGCGGTGGCCCTCAAAGTCTTCCCAGGCTTTCCAGTAGCCGCGCATCATGTCCACGTCCACGCCCTGCCCCTCAATGGCGACCACGCCGTCGTTCTCGATGGTCAGACGGATCGTGTCGCGCAAATAGCTTTTGAAGGTCAGGTTCACATCGCCCGGGGCCATGACCAGCGTGCCGTTGACACTGCCTGCAGCCGGGAAAGCCAGCGCCAGCCCGGCGGGCCAGTGCGACACCATGCCCGGCTTGGGGCAAAAGCCCCACACACCGCCTACCACCGCTTGCTTGTCGCCATGTTTGAGGTTCACACGCAGGTCGGTGCCTGCGGCAGACGTGACGTGCATTTGTTGTGCGCCACGCAGCTTCTTCATGGCGGCGCGCACCACGCCTTCCAGCGCCGGATCGGGCACGGTGCGCTCCAGAATTTCAGGGTGCTCGTTGGATACCATCAAGAGGCGCGGCATGTGGCCGTCCACGCCCTTCATGATGGTGGGCAGCTCGGGTGCGTGCAGCAGGCCTTCGACGGTGCAGTCCACCACCATGTCGGCGCGGGCCAATGCAGCCACAACGGGGCCGAGCTGGCCAATCGCGTCGCTGGCGCCTGTGGAGCGCACAGGCGCGGGAGCGGTGAGTGCAGGCGTTGTCAGCGTCACCTCGAACACGCGGGCGCCCATGGCCTCCAGTGCAAGGCGGGCCAAGTCCACATTGATCCGACGTGATTGGGTTTCGGCCAGAATCGCCACCACTTCGCCCGGCTGCACCTTGCACAGTGTGAAGGTGCGGGTAAACGCCGCAAGCCACCTGTTTTCGATTCGTTCCACCAGCATGCTTGTCTCCTTGACGGACAGGTTCTGCGCACGACGCACTCGACCTCATGCCAAACAGTTTATATGAATATTCATGTAAATTCATCCATAATGACCCTATGCGCCCCAACCCACCTCCGACCGTTCAGCCGCTGACCCCTGACTTTGAGGCCCCTCATTTCAGGCAGGCCCTGTCGCGCTTTGCCACAGGCGTGACCGTCATCACCACCTTCGCGCCCGGCGCACAAAAAGGCGACTCGGCCAGCAGCAGCTTTGTGGGCATCACGGCCAGCTCGTTCAATTCGGTGTCGCTCACGCCGCCGCTCGTGCTGTGGAGCTTGGGCCACCGGGCCAGCAGCTTGCCGCTGTTCCATGCGGGCACGCACTATGTGGTCAATGTGCTGGCCGCAGACCAGCTCGACTTGTGCAACCGCTTTGCCTACGGCAAAGGCGACCGCTTTGCAGACACCGCCTACACCCTGGGACAAGCCGGGCTACCCATTTTGAAAGGCACTCTGGCCTGGTTTGAATGCCACAACCGCAGCCGTCACGAAGAAGGCGACCATGTGATTTTTGTGGGCGAGGTGGAACGCTGCGGCTTCAGCGAGGGCTCGGCCCCACTCGTGTACCAGGGCGGTCAGTTCAGCACCACCACGCCTCTGCCCCAACCTCTGCCATGACCCACTCAGCTGGCTTTGTCGACGACTACCTGGCCTATTTGCTGGCCCGCGCCAGCCATTTGATTTCAAGCGAATTTCATGCCGTGGTCGAAGCCAGCGGGCTGAGCCTGATGGAGTGGCGCGTCATGGCCAGCCTATCTGGCAAGGAATCGCTGAGCGTGGGTGAACTGGCCGACATCGTGCTGGCCAAACAACCCACCGTGACCAAGCTGGTGGGTCGCATGGCAGAGGCTGGCTGGGTGCGCCGTGTGAATGCTGCGCACGACAAACGCCAATCGTTAGTGAGCCTGACGCTCGCCGGTCAGCGCAAGGTCAAGCCCCTGCTGGCCCAGGCACGTACGCACGAAGCACAGGTGCTGAAAGAGATCGGCAACTCGGATGTGACCCAACTCAAGCGTGTTCTGGAACACTTGATCGAGGCACGGTCATTGTCCATAAGCCATCCACTCAAGTGAGTGATTTCTGCCCCTCGGATGCAGTCGCATTGAACAGGTTTTTGTGCCATCTTGAAAATGCACTCAACTCTGAAAAGCCCAGCAGCAGCGCAACCTCAGACAAGTTTTTTGAGCCATTCTGACGGTAGCTGACCAGCAGCTCACTGCGCATGCTGTTGACCAGGGTTTTGAAGGTCGTGCCTTCAGCAGCCAGATGGTTGGCAATCGTTCGGCGGTCCACGCCGAGGTGCTGCGCCACCACCTCAACCTTGCAGTGCCCACGCGGCAGCAACAGCACAATCAGGCGCCGAACCCGCTCCGACATCTTGGCATTGACGCCCATCTCCCGCTCCAGCAGGCGCTGGGAATACTGGGCCATGACCGGATCGGCACCGAGGTTGGGCGCAGCCAGATCCTTGGCGTTGCAAACGATGTCGTTGAACTCCTGACCAAAGGCGATGTGGCTGCCAAACATGCGCCGGTGGACCTGTGTGTTGGCTGGTGCTGGATGCCTGAAGGCCACCAGTCGGGGTTCCCACCGTTCACCCAGGAAAATCTGCAGCATGCGGAACAGGGAGCACATGCCCATCTCAATGGCTTGAGGTGTAGGCCCCCCACCTTCCAGCAGGAGCTCTTCACGGATGATGACGAGATCTCCCGACTCCACCAACGAGACAGAAAAAGCCTCAGCGTGGGTGTGCATGTAAGTCACCGAGGTTTCAAGCGCATGCCTGAGCGTCGGTTGATCGCGAAGCAGCAGACCCAGTGGGCCCAAGTTGGACAATCGCCGCGATGCTGCCATGCGCAAACCAAATCCTGGCTCATTGGCGCGACGTGCCGCCAGCTCCAACAGTTCACCGACAGATGTGGCGGGCAACCTGAGGTCAGGCTCGTTCAGACAGCGCGGCGACAGGCCGACTTCATCCACCAAAGCATGGGCATCCAGCCCGCATTCACGGGCCACTTGTTCAAAGTTGGTCAGTGTTGCCGCACGCAAAAAAGCGGTCATAGGGACTTTCATAAGTTTCTCGAAATGTCAAGCGAAATTCCCGTTTTGTCAATAGAAAAAGTCCTCTTGTCTTGAGAATGGTGCTCGCGGTGTTTGGATAAGCCACGCCGATATCAGTAGGTCATGCACATGACCGACACACCCAGCAACAGCACAGGGCTACCTCGCCAAACGATGCGAGAGCCGAGGTCTGGCGCATGTATTCAAAGGAATGGAAATGACGGATTACCTGGTGTTGCTCAATCGTTGGGCGTTGCTTGCGTTTGTGCTGTGCACGATGACAGGCGTGGGTCTGCTGCTGCAGCCAGCTCAGATTTTTCAAGTGCTGCGCGAACGTCGCCAATTGGGGCTGACACTGCTGGCCAACTTTGTGGTGCTGCCCAGCCTGTCTTGGTGGGTGTGTCGTCGCCTGGATCTGGATGTGTCGATACAGGCGGCCATATTGCTCGCGACCACAGCACCCGGCTGTCCGACGCTGCTGCGTCTCAATGCGGCAGCGCGCGGGGACCAGGCACTGGCTGTCAGTCAGTATGTCTTGCTCTCAGTGCTGACGGTGGCATTTCAGCCTTTATTGCTGCCGTGGCTGTTGCAGGGGGTGCAGGTCAGTTCCATCGATATCGTTCGCAGTTTGGGATTGACGGTGTTGGTGCCTCTTGTCATGGGCTTGTCGGTGCGTGCGCGCTGGCCGACATTTGCGGAGCGTGCCAGACTGGTGATCGAAAAAGTCGGATCGCTCAGTGCCTTGCTGGTCTTGATTTTGTTTCCAGTGCTGTATTTCGAAGCCATGCTGAGCGTACTCCGGCAAGGTGCGCTGGCTGCGCTGTTGCTGTACATGCCCTTGGCGCTCGGTGCGGGATGGTTGTTGGGTTCGGCCTCAACACCGTCTTACCGTCGCGTGCTGACGATGTGTTGTGGCCAAGGCAATATGGGAATTGCTTTTGTCAGCGCGGCTGCCAATTTCAAGGACCCGACGGTCGGCATCACTCTGATCGTCATGTTGTTTCTGACCTTGTTGCCCTTGGTCCCCATGGCGCTGTTTTTTGGGCGCAGCGCGGCGACGGCAGACAGAATGAATGAGGCAGTCCAGCGCTAACGACATAGCCCGCTGTTACCGCCTTGATCTGATGGCGGATAGGGACTTCTACCAATTTCCCGAAATGTCAAACAAATTTCCCATTTCGTCAAAGGAAAAACCCCACTTGTCTTGAGAATGGCGCTCTCGGTGTCTTGAAGCAAGACCCCATTTGACCGACCACTGAGGAGCCATTCATGAAAGTCATTCCACTCACCTGCGCTTTGGGTGCCGAGATCCAGGGCGTCCATCTGGCTGAAGCAGGCCGCAATGCCGACATGGCGGGCGAAGTCAAAGCACTGCTGCTCAAGCACAAGGTGCTGTTTGCTCGCGATCAGGACATGACCGATGCCGAGCATGCGGCTTTTGCGCGCATTTTTGGCGACCTGGAAAGCCACCCTCTGGCCCCCAGCACCGATTCGGAGCCAGGCATCATCAACATCTGGAAAACGCCTGACAGCCCACCCGAGCGTTACGAAAACGCTTGGCACCACGATGCCACTTGGCGCGAATTGCCGCCCATGGGCGCTGTGCTGCGTTGCCTCGAATGCCCACCCGTCGGTGGTGACACCATGTGGGCCAATATGGAGCTGGCTTACGAGCGCCTGCCTGACCACATCAAGGAAACCATCGAAGGCTTGAAGGCTCGCCACAGCATGGAAGCCACCTTCATGGCGGCCAAATCAGCCAAGGAACGACTGGCGATGAAAGCGCGCTTCCCGGACCCCGAGCACCCTGTTGTGCGTACCCACCCCGAAACCGGCAACAAGAGCCTGCTCACAGGCGGCTTCATGACGCACTTCACCAACTACCACACCGCACGCAACGTGCGCTTTGGTCAGGACTGGCAGCCCGGCGCCTCGGCCTTGCTGAGCTACCTGATCAGCCAGACCTTCATTCCCGAGTACCAGATGCGTTGGCGCTGGAGCCCGGGTTCGATCGCCATCTGGGACAACCGCTGCACACAGCATTACGCCGTGATGGATTACCCACCGTGTGTGCGTCGCATGAACCGCGCCACCATCAAGGGCGATCGCCCGATTTAAGGAGAACATCATGGAACGCGAATTGGGTTTGAACCTGGAGCTTCGTCACGAATGGGCCAATCTGGGTGATGTGCGCTTGCACTACGTCACCGGTGGTCAGGGACCGACCATCGTGCTGCTGCACGGCTGGCCCCAAACCTGGTACATGTGGCGAGATGTGCTACCGGGTCTGATGCAACGTTACCGGGTGATCGCGGTCGACATGCGTGGCCTGGGTGACTCGTCACGACCCGCGACCGGTTACGACACACGCACCGTGGCACAAGACATCTGGCGTCTGATGACCGAGGTGCTGGACGAGCGGTGCTTCCATGTGGTGGCCCACGATTGGGGCGGGCCAGTGGCTTATGCGCTGGCTGCACTGCACCGTCAGGCAGTGATGTCGATGGCCATCTTCGATGCGCCCGTGCCGGGTGATGGCTCAGCGCTCACCGCCATGGGGCGCTGGCACTTTGGCTTCCACGCCGAAAGCGACTTGCCCGAGGCTCTGATCGAAGGCCGTGAAGACATTTACCTGCGCCACATGTTCAGCAAAGCCGGGGCTCGGCCCGATGCCGTTTCGGAAGAAGCCCAGCGCGAATACATCCGGGCCTACTCGCAGCCTGGAGCCATGCGGGCGGGCTTCAACTACTACCGCGAAATGGCTCGCAACGCACGGGACAACAAAGCCTTCATTGCACAAGGCAAGCTGCAAATGCCCATTCTGGTGTACGGCGGCGGCAACAAGATCGTGGGTCGTTCCATGTATGCGGTGGATTCCTGGCAGCGCGTCGCCTCCGACGTGCGCGGGGGTGTGGCCGAAGGCTGCGGCCACTGGATTCCTGAAGAGCGTCCCGCCTGGGTGGTGGAACGTCTGATGGAGTTTTTCACCGACGTCGATGCAGGCCGTGCAGCCGCAGCCAATGCCCCTCGCCCTGCGCATGCTGCAGCGGTCTCTGCCGCTTCCCAAAATTTACCCGCCCCAACCACTCAAAAGGCAAACGCCATGTTCCACGAAACCATTGACACTGCGCTGATCGACGTTGAAGCGCTTCCCTGGATGCCTTTTTCGCCTTACAGCGAAGAGATCTTCCTCAAACTCATCAAAGTGGACCCCATTCGTGGCGAATGGACCACGCTGCTGAAGTTGCCTCCCTATACCGAGCTGCCGATGCACCACCATTCCGGTACCGTGATGGTGTGGACAGTGACTGGCAGCTGGCGCTACAAAGAACACAACTGGGTCGCCAACGCTGGCAGCTTCGTCTTTGAAACGGCCGCTTCGCGCCACACGCCTGTCACGGTAGGCAATGAAGAGGTCATCACACTGAACATTATTCAGGGCGACTGGAACGTGATGTCACCTGAAGGCGCCGTGTTGGCCATTGAGAACTGGAAATCCATGGTGGACCGCTACGTCAATTTCTGCAAAGCACAGGGCCTTGAAGCGATCGACGTGACCAGCTTCAGCGCATAAAGCGCAGACCATCGCGTCGATCAAGGCTCACCATTGACCTGACTCACTTCAGAAAATAACGAGGAGACAAACATGCGCCAACCCTTTAACCTTCGTCGCCACTGGCTTCAAGCAGCGGGCATCAGTGCCTTGTTGATGGCTGGATGGCCTGTGCAGGCCCAGAACTATCCCGACAAGCCCGTTCGCATCGTCGTCGGCGGCCCGGCCGGTGGCGCGGCCGACGTCACGGCCCGTCTGCTGGCTGAAAAAATGTCACCTATCCTGGGGCAGCCCATTCTGGTCGACAACAAACCCGGTGCAGGGGGCTTGCTCGGTATTCAGGAGTTGCTCAAATCACCGCGAGATGGTTACACCCTGATGGTGAACATCAGCGGGGTGGTTTCCGAAGTTCCACATGCGATCAAGGTTCCTTTCGATCCTTTCAAGGTCTTGCAGCCGCAGGTTGAAATGGCACGTGGCGGTCTGGTGCTCGTCACCAATACTCAAACAGGTGCACAAAACCTGGACGGCTTCATCAAGTATGTCAAGGCCAACAAGGACAAAATCAGTTTTGCCTCCTACAGCGCGGGCACCGTTTCGCACACGCTAGGGCTGGAGTTGAACAAGGTGGCTGGACTCGACATGGTGCATGTCGGCTACAAGGGCTCACCCCCTGCCTTGCAGGATCTCATTGGTGGCAGTGTTCAGGCGATGTTCGATGGGTCCGGCAATGTACTACCGCATGTCCGGTCGGGCAAGCTCAAGGCACTGGCGGTCACATCGCCGCAGCGCATGAGCCTGTTTCCCGATGTGCCCACATTTACCGAATTGGGCTACAAGGATCTGACAGAGATTGTGTCCCTCATGCTGTTCTCCACGCCCGATGTGCCTGCCCCCGTTCAAGCCAAAGTGCGCGAGGCGGCCATGAAGGCCTTGCAGGACCCCAAGCTGCGCGAAACCTTCAACAACCTGGGTCTTGCCATGGGTACAGCCGCCACACCCGACGAGTTGATGGCGGGCCTGCGAGCTGCGTCCGACAAGCAAGGCGCCATGCTCAAGTCGGTCGGTTTCAAAATTGAATGATGATGGCCCGAGCCGGCTGTGCCCGGTTCAGGCTTTCGGTTTATCTGGCTGACGAAATCCGTTGGCCTTTTTTTTGAAAGAGGTTCCTCATGCTGGCCCAGATGATGTCATGGCCATTACAACGGTGGTTGGCACCCCGCTGGCGAGGTTTCTGGGTCTGTGCGGTCGTGGCCATTGCCGCCAGGTTCGTGTCCGAGCACTACGGTGCACCGGTCATGCTCATGGCCCTGCTGCTGGGCATGGCGCTGAACTTTCTCTCGGTTGAAGGGGCGTGCAAACCGGGCATCGACGTTACGGCACGTCAGGTGCTGCGCATCGGCGTGGCCCTGTTGGGTCTGCGCATCACGCTCGACCAAGTCACCGCTTTGGGCTGGCAGCCTGTGCTGATGGTGCTGGGTGCTGTGGCCTTCACCATTGCGCTGGGCGTGGTGCTGGCCCGCTGGATGGGGTATCGCGTGTTCTTTGGCTTGTTGACCGGCGGCGCGGTGGGCATTTGCGGTGCGTCCGCTGCATTGGCGCTGTCGGCCGCTTTGCCCAATCATCCGCTCAAGGAAAAAGCCACGCTGTTCACCGTCATCGGGGTCAGCACTTTGTCGACCCTAGCCATGGTCTTGTACCCCTTGCTCACGCATGGGCTGGCCCTGACGGATGCCCAAGCCGGGTTCTTCATCGGCGCGACCATTCACGACGTGGCGCAGGTGGTAGGTGCGGGCTACAGCATTTCGCGCGAGGCGGGTGATCTGGCCACCTTGGTCAAGCTGCTGCGCGTGGCGATGCTGCTGCCCGTGATTGCGCTGGTGGCCTG
The DNA here is from genome assembly GCF_014837235.1 of Limnohabitans radicicola. Classification (GTDB taxonomy): domain Bacteria; phylum Pseudomonadota; class Gammaproteobacteria; order Burkholderiales; family Burkholderiaceae_C; genus Limnohabitans_A; species Limnohabitans_A radicicola. The sequence goes on from NZ_JACYFT010000001.1 coordinate 711,143, forward strand.
GGTCACGGCGCGGCATATGGCCAGCGAAGGCGAGGGCCAAACGCAAACGCAGAAGCCTCCGCTCTTGCCCGGGTTTGCGGTGGCGTTTGCGGTGCTGGTGCTCGTCAACAGCACGGCTTGGTTACCTCAGACAGTGGTTCAGGTGGGACAAGCCACATCGCAGTGGTGCCTGATAGCAGCGATTGTGGCCATCGGCATGAAGACACACCTCAAGGACATGCTGAACGTGGGCTGGAAACCGATCGTGCTGATGGTCAGCGAGACCGTGGCGCTGGCGGCTTTTGTCTATGCCTTGATTTGACTTTGAACTGATTCTTTCACAAGGAAAACATGCACTTTCTTGACGATTCCCTCTTGCCCGAGAACCAGCAAAAGCTGGTGATCCAGGTTGCGCCTTATGGGCCGCAATGGATTCCCGGCGACAGCGACGACATCCCTGTCACCATGGACGAGCAGATCCAGAAAGCCGTGGACTGCTATAACGCGGGGGCCACCGTGCTGCACGTGCATGTGCGCGAAGCCGATGGCAAAGGCAGCAAGCGCCTGTCGATGTTCAACGAGATGCTGGCGCGCCTGCGCGAGGCCGTGCCCAAAATGATTCTGCAGGTGGGCGGCTCGATTTCGTTTGCCCCCGAGGACGAAGGCCAGGCCGCCAAATGGCTGTCGGACGACACGCGTCACATGCTGGCGGACCTGAATCCCAAACCCGACCAAGTGACCGTGGCCGTGAACAGCAGCCAGATGAACATCATGGACCTGATGATGGATGGCGATTTCACAGGCACCTCGTTTGAAAACCCGCAACTGCAGGCTGCCTACGAAGACATGGTGATCCCCTCCAACCCCAGCTGGCACCGAGAACACATTCGTCGACTGGTGGCTGCAGGCATCCAGCCGCACTTCATGCTGGGGCATGTGCACCAGCTCGAATCGGTCGAACGCTTGATTCGCCGTGGCCACTACAACGGCCCTCTGATCCTCAATTACGTGGCCATCGGTGGCAGCCTGGCTGGCCTGAACCCGGTTGACATGCTGGAATTCGTGCGGCGCGTGCCCGACGGTGCGGTGCTGACCCTCGAAACCCTCAACCGCCATGTGTACCCCATGATGGCCATGGCCATCGCTCTGGGCATGCATGTGCGCTGCGGCATCGAAGACACCCTCAATGGCCCCCACCGGGAACGCATGACCTCGGTGCAGCAGGTGGTGCACATGGTCCAGCAGGCCCGTCTGCTCAACCGCGACATTGCCAATGGCGACGATGCCCGAGAGATTTACCAGATCGGCCAGTTCTACAAAGACACCGACGACACCCTGGCTCGCTTGGGCTACACGCCCAACCGCCACCCCGGCGAACGCGGTATACCGGTTCGGGGTTTTCCGAATGTCTGATGTGCAGCTCAAAGACAAAGTCGTTCTGGTCACGGGCGCCGGTCTGGGTTTGGGCGGCACCATCGCGCAGGCCATGGCCCGACAAGGGGCCTCGCTGGTCATTTGCGATATCGACATGGTCGCGCTGCACGCCACGCAGGCAGCGGTGGAAGCGCTCGGTGCCCAGTGCCTGGCGCTGGCATGCGATGTGTCCGACAGCGCTGCGGTCGACCAGATGTTTGACCAGGCCGGGCAGCGTTTTGGCACTGTGGACGTGCTGGTCAACAACGCCGCCCGTGTGCCCAACACACCTGCCGAGGCTGAGCGGCGCAATCGGCATTACGCCTACATGACCACACCCATGCCGCGCCAGGCCCTGGGCATCGTAGCCTCGCTGTCCGACGAGGATTGGCTCAAGTGGTGGGGCGTGAACATGCATGGCGTGTTCTTCTGCACCCGTGCCGCCTTGCGTTTCATGGTGCCCCAAAAATCCGGCCGCATCATCAACATCGCATCCATCGCCGGGCTGGGTGCCAACAGCCTGCACAGCCCGGGCTATTCGGCCACCAAGGCGGGCGTTATCAACCTGACAAAAACCACCGCGCTCGATGTGGCGGGGGCCAATGTTTACGTCAATGCCGTTGCTTGTGGTGGCGTGCTCACGCCGGACTTCGAGGTGTACCTTGAAAGCACAACCGAGGCGCAGGTCAACCGCCTCTACCAGATGGTGCCGAGTGGACGTTTGGGTCGCCCCGAGGAATATGCCAATGTCGCGGTCTTTCTGGCCGCACAAGATCATTACCTCGTAGGACAGGTCATTAGCCCGAATGGAGGCTTTGTGATCTGATGTTTGACCTGCTGAAGCCATTGGACGTGGTGAATTTCCCAGCGTCCGATGACGACTTCAGTCCGGCACCACCGCTGTCACTTCGATCTCCACTTTGGCCCGGTCTTCCACCAGATCGGCCACCTGCACCAAGGTCATGGCCGGGTAGTGCTTGCCCATGACTTCCTGGTAGACCTTGCCCAGTTCGCGCCCTCGCGCCAGGTATTCCTTCTTGTCTTTGACGTACCAGGTCATGCGCGCCATGTGCTGTGGGCCTGCGCCTGCGCACGCGAGTGTGTCGACGATATTTTGCAGGGCCTGTCTGCATTGGGCAACGAAGTCGTCGGTCTCGAACTGGCATTGACCGTTCCAGCCGATCATGCCCGCCACAAACACCATGCGGCCACGCGCTTCGATGCCGTTGGCATAGCCTTTGGCGGGTGCCCAGCCTTCGGGTTGGAGGATGTTGAACATGGTGGGTTCCTCAGGAAGAAATTTGCCGCAGCTTGAAGCGCTGCAGTTTGCCGGTTTCGGTGCGGGGCAAGGCGTCCAAGAAAATCACCTTGCGCGGGTATTTGAATGGGGCGATGGTTTGCTTGACGTGCTCTTGCAAGGCTTTTTCCATGGCCGCATCGCCCGTGTGGCCGGGCTTGAGCACCACATAAGCCTGCACGATGTGGCCGCGGTCTTCGTCGGGCATGCCGACCACGCCGCACTCGGCCACGGCCGGGTGTTGCAGCAGTGCGCTTTCGACCTCGGGTCCGGCGATGTTGTAGCCCGCCGAGATGATCATGTCGTCGTTGCGCGCCTGGTAGCTGAAGTAGCCATCCGCATCCATGACAAAGGTGTCGCCGGGCAGGTTCCAGCCCGCCTTCACATAGTCCTGCTGGCGCGGGTCGTCCAGGTATTTGCAGCCGGTGGGGCCGCGCACCGCCAGGCGGCCCACGGTGCCGGGTGGCACGCTCTGCATGTCTTCGCCCACGATCTGCGCCACATAGCCGGGCACCACCTGACCGATGCTGCCGGGGCGCACTTGCGCGCCCGCGCTCGAGATGTAGATGTGGATCACTTCGGTGCCACCAATGCCGTCGGTCATCTCTATGCCCGTGGCCTGCTTCCACAGCTGGCGGGTGGCGTCGGGCAAGGCCTCGCCCGCCGACACCGGGTGCTTGAGGCTCGACAGGTCAACGCCTTTGGCCAGCGTTGCCATCTGGCGGTACATGGTGGGCGCGGTGTAGCACTGCGTGGCGCGGTACTTGGCAATGGTCTGCATCAAGGTCTCGGGCGTATGCTTTTCGAGCAGCATGGTGCTGGCACCATAGCGCAGCGGGAACGCCAGCAGACCGCCCAAGCCGAAGGTGAAGGCAATGGGCGGCGTGCCGCACACCACATCGTTTTCATTCATTTGCAAGATGTGGCGCGGGAACAAATCGCACATGGCCAGCACATCGCGGTGGAAGTGCATGGTGCCCTTGGGCTTGCCCGTGGTGCCGCTGGTGAACGCGATCAGGCACACGTCGTCGCGGCTGGTGGCGTGAGGCGTGTACGCGCCACTTTGCTGCGCCATGCGCTGCTCGAGGCCATCAGGGGCGTCGCTGCGGAACTGCACCAGCTGCTGCAAGCTGGCCATGTGGCTGGCGTGGCCGGGCGTCATGCAGTGCTGCAGTTCGTCGGCCAACAGGCTGTCGCACAGGGCGGCGCTGACTTGGGCTTTGTCGATGATCTGTGCCAACTCGCCCGCACGCAGCAGCGGCATGGTGGGCACCGCCACCAAGCCCGCCTTGAGCGCGCCCAGCAAGCAAGCGGCCATCATGGGGCTGTTGCCGCCGCGCAGCAAAATGCGGTTGCCGGGCACGAGGCCCATGTCGTGGGTCAGCACCTGGGCGATGCGGTTGCTCTTGTCTTGCAGCTGCGCATAGGTCCAACTGAAGTCACCGCCCTTGTTGAAGTCGCTCACGCCATGCAGCGCAATGCGATCGCCTCGGCCTTCGCGCACATGCCGATCCACCAGTTCCACCGCGCAGTTGATCTGGTCCGGGTAGTCCAGCTCGGGCCGGACGGCGATGAACACAGGCAGTTGATCTTGGGGCGGCAGTCGGTCACGCGCAAAGCTGTCGGTGTGGCTGCTGGGCAGCAGTTGGTTCCAGTCGCTCATATCAGCCTTTCAACACATCCTTGCCAATGATCAGCTGCTGCACTTCGGTGGCACCTTCGTAAATGCGCAGCGCCCGAATCTCGCGGTACAGCGACTCCACCATCACACCTTTTTTGACACCCATGCCGCCGTGCATCTGCACCGCCATGTCGATGATCTGCTGCGCGTTTTCGGTCGCGGTCATCTTGGCCATGGCCGCCTCACGGGTGATGCGCCCGCCTTGGTCGCGCAGCCAAGCGGCGCGGTAGGTCAAGAGCGTGGCCGCGTCCAGCATGGTGGCCATCTGGGCGATCTTGGTCTGGGTGATCTGAAAGTCACCCAAGGTTTGGCCAAACATCTTGCGTGAGCGCGCCCAGCTGATGGACTCGTGCAGCGCACGCCGCCCAAAGCCCAAAGCGGCCGCGGCCACCGAGGTGCGGAACACATCGAGCGTGGCCATGGCGACCTTGAAGCCTTGGCCCGCTTCGCCAATGCGTTGCTTGGCAGCGACCTTGCAGTTGTCAAACTTGAGCGTGGCCAGCGGGTGGGGCGCCACCACGTCGATGCGCTCTTCAATCGACAGACCGGGCGTGTCGGCATCGACAATGAAAGCCGTGATGCCGCGTGCGCCGGGCGCTTCGCCCGTGCGGGCGAACACCACATAAAAGTCGGCGATGCCGCCGTTGCTGATCCAGGTCTTGCGGCCGTTGAGCACATAGCCGTCTGCCGTGGCCGTCGCGCTGCACTGCATGGCGGCCACATCGGAGCCTGCATCGGGCTCGCTTAGGGCAAAGGCGCTCAAGGCCTGACCCGACGCCACACGCGACAGGTAGCGCTGCTTTTGATCGGCTGTGCCCATGAGGCTGATGGCGCCTGTGCCCAAGCCCTGCATGGCAAACGCGAAGTCAGACAAGCCATTATGAAAAGCCAGTGTTTCTCGCAGCAGGCAGAGCTGGCGGGTGTCGATCACATCCGATGCGGCGCCGTAGGCCGTGCCCGAGACCGCGTGTTTGAGCCAGCCGCCGCTGCCCAGCAGGCGCACCAGACGGATGCATTCGGCGTCCACCGCGTCGCGGCTTTCGTCGTGGTGCGCGTGGACAAGGTGCTCTTGGCACCAAGCATCCAGCCGCACTTTGAAGTCGCGGTGGCTGTTGTCAAAGAAAGGCCAGTCGAGTTCTGGCGGGTGATTGGCTGGGTGGTCTGACATGGCTCAGTCCCCTTCAAACACGGGCGTTTGCTTGGCCACAAAGGCGTGATAAGCCCGGTGGAAGTCGTTGGTGGCCATGCAGATGGCTTGGGCCTGGGCTTCGGCCTCAATGGCTTCGTCCACGCCCATGTTCCATTCTTGTTGCAGCATTTTTTTGGTGATGCCGTTGGCAAAGGTGGGGCCTGCCACCAGCTGGGCGGCGATGGCCTGTGCATCGGCCAACACGGTGCCTGCCTCGCACACGCGGTTGTAAAAACCCCAGCGCTCTGCTTCTAGCGCGCCCAGGCCACGCCCGGTGAACAGCAGCTCGCTGGCACGGCCCTGGCCGATGATGCGCGGCAAAAGCGCGCACGCGCCCATGTCACATCCGGCCAAGCCGACCTTGTTGAACAGGAAATAAGTCTTGCTGCGCTCGGTGCCGTAGCGCAGGTCAGACGCCATGGCCAGGATGGCCCCTGCGCCCGCGCACACGCCATCGATGGCCGCGATGATGGGTTGTGGGCAAGCGCGCATGGCCTTGACCAGATCGCCCGTCATGCGGGTGAAGGCCAAGAGGCCGGGCATGTCGAGCTTCGTGAGCGGCCCGATGATTTCGTGTACATCGCCGCCCGAACAGAAGTTGCCGCCCTCGCCCGTGATGACCACCGCATGCACATCGGGCGCGTAAGGCAAGGCGCGGAAAAAGTCGCGCAGTTCGGCGTACGAGTCAAACGACAGCGGGTTCTTGCGCTCGGGGCGGTTCAGGCTCACCGTGGCCACACCGTCTTTGACAGACAGCAAAAAATGCTCGGGCTGGTAGCCCGCCATGGGCTGGTTGTGGCGGGGCAGCTGGTGCGGCTGACCGGGCAGGTAGCGTTGGCTCATTTTGTCTCCTCAGAATTTGTAGGGCTGCCGGACTTCAAGGTGCCCAGCAATTTGTGCAGTTGTTCTTGTTGGCTTGCCACCAGCGGCGACAGCAGCTCGACGACCCAGCCTTCGTGGGCCTGGGCCATGGCCGCAAATGCGCTGCGCCCGGCCTCGGTCAGACTGACGGTGTAGGAGCGGCGGTCGCTGGCCTGCATTTGCCGCTGCACCAGTTGTTCTTTTTCGAGCTGGTCGACGATGCTGGTGACGTTGCCGCCCGTGACCATCATGCGGCGCGACAGCTCGCTCATCGACAAGCCTTGCGGTTCGCGCTCCAGTTGCGCCATCAGGTCAAAGCGCGGCAGCGTGATGCCAAACTGTTCGCGCAAGCGTTGGCGGATGGTGTCTTCTATGCGGGTGGTGGCCGACAACAGACGCAGCCACAGGCGCAGTGAAGCGTGGTGATCGGCGTGCGCGCGCTTTTCCATGTCCACAGAGGCCATGTCAGTGTCTTGTCGTGCGCTCATGACACCAACTCCCCACCATCGATGGCAATCGATTGACCGTTGATCGCTTCGCTGCCTGCCGCGCACAGCCACAGCACGCTTTGCGCCACTTCGTGCGGCTGCACCAAGCGCTGTTGCGGGTTGCTCGCGGCCAAGGCTTGTCTCGCTTCGGCTTCGCTCTTGCCTGTTTTGCTCACGATGTTTTGCACCGCTTCTCGCACGATGTCGGTTTCGGTGTAACCGGGGCAAATCGCGTTCACGGTCACGCCCTTGCGGGCCAACTCCAAGGCCAGCGCTTTGGTCAGGCCCACCACGCCATGCTTGGCGGCCACATAGGCGCTCACATAGGCATAGCCTTTGAGGCCTGCTGTGCTGGCGATGTTGACGATGCGCCCGGGTGTTCCGCTGGCTGCCGCTTCGAGCATGCCCGGCAGCACGGCCTGGATGCAGTGGTAGGTGCCTGTGAGGTTGACGTTCAACATCTGTTGCCACAGCGCGGCATCGGTCTTGGCAAAGGGCGCGCTGTGCGCCTGGCCCGCGTTGTTGACCAGGATGTTCACCGGGCCAAGGCGGGCCTGCGCCTGCTGCACCGCCGCTTGCACGGACTGTTCATCGCCCACGTCCATGGGCGCAATGAACACTGCCACGTCGGGCACTTGCGCACGCAGCGCCTCGGCTTGCGCCTGCAACTTGTCTAGCGAGCGGCCACACAGGGTCAAGCGGCAACCCGCTTGCGCGAGCTGCAGTGCGATGGCCGCGCCAATGCCTGCGCCCGCGCCGGTGATGAGGGCGTGGCAGCCTTGCAGTTCATCGGCCATCTCAGTCCCCCTTGCTCGCAGCCTGCTGGGCACGCTCGCGGGCAAAACCCGCTTCGAGCTGGGGCTTGCCCGACACGTAGGCGCGCGGCCAGGCGATGTCCTTGAAGCCGATGCGTGCGGCTTCGGTCAGCGTCCAGGCCGGATTGGCCAGGTGCGGGCGGGCCACGGCACACAGGTCGGCGCGGCCAGCGGCCAGGATGCTGTTGACGTGGTCGGCCTCAGAGATGGCACCGACTGCGATGGTGGCTATGCCCGCTTCCTGGCGGATGCGGTCGGCAAACGGTGTCTGATACATGCGGCCGTAGGTGGGCTTTTGCTGGGCACTGACCTGACCCGAAGAGCAGTCGATCATGTCGGCGCCTGCGGCCTTGAAGGCGCGGGCAATCTCAACCGCGTCGGTCGGCGTGATGCCGCCTTCGACCCAGTCGTGCGCCGAGATGCGCACCGACATCGGCAAATCCTTGGGCCAGGCCGCACGCACGGCGGCAAAGACTTCCAGCGGGTAACGCAAACGGTTTTCGAGCGAGCCGCCGTACGCGTCGGTTCGTTGGTTGGTGAGCGGGCTGATGAAGCTCGACAACAAATAGCCGTGGGCGCAGTGCAGTTCCAGCCAGTCAAAGCCGGCTTGGGCAGCGCGCTGCGTGCTGGCCACGAAGTCGGCTGTGACGCGATCCATGTCGGCACGCGTCATGGCACGGGGCACATCGCCGTGGGGCAGATACGGGATGGCTGACGCAGCGATCAGGGGCCAGTTGCCTTCTGCGTCGTCTGCGGGCACAGGCTGGTCCATGCCCGCGCCTTGCCAGGGGCGGCAGGTCGAGCCTTTGGGCCCGGCGTGGCCGATCTGCAGGCCGATCTTGGCGTCTGACTTGGCATGTACCCACTCCACCACTCTTGCAAAGTCGGTGGTCTGCTGGTCATTCCACAGGCCTGGACAGCCGTGTGTGATCCGGCCGTCGGCGCTGGGCGCGGTCATCTCGACCATCACCAGCCCTGCGCCGCCCATGGCGCGTGCGCCCAGGTGCACGAGGTGGTCGTCACCCACGCAGCCATCCACCGCCATGTATTGCGCCATGGGCGAAACCACCACACGGTTCTTGAGCGTGACCGAGCGCTGGGTATAGGGCGTGAACATCGGTGGACGCACACCAGGTGTGGCCGTGCGGCCTGCAAACCAGGCCTCATAGCCTTCCAGCCAGGCCTTGTCGCGCAGGCGCAAATTCTCGTGGCTGATGCGCTGGCTGCGGGTGAGCATGGAGTACATGAACTGCTCAGGTTCGAGCTGGTCGCAGTAGCGCTCGCCACAGACCTCGAACCATTCCATCGCATTCCAAGCCGCGTTTTGCAGGCGGATCACATCGATCTCGCGCACGGCTTGGTAATGTTTCAGCACCTCAGGAATGCGGTCTGCCGTGTCGCCCAAGGCCTTGAACTGGCGAACCAGCTCTATCGCGTCTTCGAGCGCGAGCTTGGTGCCCGAACCGATCGCAAAGTGTGCGGTGTGCACCGCGTCGCCCATCAGCACCACATGGCTGTTGCCGTTGAAGTGCGACCAGTTGGCGCACTTCACGCGCTGGAAGTTGAGCCAAGCCGAGCCGCGCAGGTGGCGGGCGTTGGTCATCAGCTTCTCGCCTTGCAGGTTCTTGGCAAAGAGCTTTTCGCAGAAAGCGATGGACGTGTCTTGATCGGCCTTGTCCAGACCGTGTGCCAGCCAGACGTGCTCGGGGCACTCGACGATAAAGGTCGAGGTGAGGTGGTCGAATTTATAGACATGCGCCTGAAACCAGCCGTGCTCGGTCTTTTCAAACAAAAACGTGAAAGCGTCGTATTGGCGGTTGGTGCCCAGCCAGATGTAGCGGTTGGGGCGCGTGACGATGTCGGGCTGGAAGACCTCGGGCAAGCGGCTGCGCACACGCGAGTTGATGCCATCGCTGGCAATGATCAGGTCGGCGTCTGGGAAGTCGAGGTCTGACTGCACATCCTGCTCGAACAGCAGCTTGACACCCAGTTGCTCGCAACGTGCCTGCAGGATGTTGAGCAGTTTCTTGCGGCCAATGCCCACAAAACCGTGGCCACCCGAGCGGATCACGCGGTCCTTGAAATGCAGCTCGATGTCGTCCCAGTGGTTGAAGGCCTGCTGCACCTCGTTGGCGGTCTCGATGTCCCACTGGCGCATGTTCTCCAGCGTCTGGTCCGAAAACACCACGCCCCAGCCAAAGGTGTCGTAGGGCTTGTTGCGCTCGACCACCGTGATGTCGTGGTGGGGGCCGAGTTTTTTCATCAGCAACGCGAAGTACAACCCCGAGGGGCCACCGCCAATGCACACGATTTTCATGTTCGCTCCTGCCAGCGCGGGTCTGGCTTATTTCATTTGAGTCTCAATATTTGAGGTTTGAAGTAATTTTGTGCGGGTTTGAACTTCCAGGAATCGGGGCTAACCCCTATGGTGATGCCAACATCGTGCCACGGCACTTGCGCGCACCACAGCGGCAGGCGTAGCGCGCCCTGAGCGCTTCGCTCATAGGCTCGTCGCTCACCAGCCCATAGTCAAAGGTCAGTTCCTCGCCGCGAAACACGGGCCTGCGCGTCTTGATGAAGATGCGGCCATCGACCTCTTCGGGTTCACAGTTGGGTCGACATGAATGGTTGATCCACTTGGAATCGTTGCCGTCCCGTACCGCATCGATCACCCGTTCATCGTCGAGCTGAAAGTAAAACGTGTGGTTCGGATCCTGGGGATCGTGCGGGTGGCGGGCAATGGCCTCGGCCATGCTGATGAGCTCGCCCACATACTCGATCACTGTCTCGCCTGCGGCCATGTGCCGCGCGGCGAACACGCCTTTGCCGTGCACTTCAGAAAAATGCACATGGATCGGACTCGTGGTGGACGGAGGGCTCAAAACAGACTCAGGCACAGGGCCATGAAAACGGGCGAAGCCTGACTATAAAGACTTTGCACAGCATCACGACAGCGACAAGCGCACGCGTTGGAGTCTGCTTTAATTTATCCAGATTGCAGCAAACACAAAGGCAAACAGCGATGTCACTCATCATGGGTTGGGATGAATGGGCCAGTCACGATGCCGTGGGTCTGGCCGAGCGGATCAGGCAGGGCGATGTGACGCCTGCTGAACTGGCGCAACAAGCAGCCGCAGGCATTGCCAAAGTCAACCCGACGCTCAGTGCCGTGGTCGAAGTGTTTGAAGACCTGCTGACCGAGCCCACACGCGATGGCATGAACCCGGACGGGCCTTTTGCAGGTGTGCCCTACCTGATGAAAGACCTGGGCCCCACGCTCAAGGGCCGCTTGCAGGAAATGGGTTCTCTTTTGATGCGCGGCAACCGGGCCAGCGCCGACAGCTACCTGGCCGCCCGCATCAAACAGGCCGGGCTGAACGTGATCGGCCGCACCACCACCCCCGAGTTTGGTGTGTGCAGCTCGGCCGAAAACCCGGCGGTGTACGTGACCCGCAACCCCTGGGATTTGGCGTACACCACCTGCGGCTCGTCGGCAGGCACGGCGGCGGCCCTGGCGGCGGGTGTGTTGCCGCTGTCGCACGCCACCGATGGCGGTGGCTCGATCCGCATTCCGGCGGGCTTCAACGGGAACATCGGCCTCAAACCCTCACGGGGCGTGTTCTCGATCGCACCCGCCGCGTCCGACATCACCGGCTTTGTGTCGACCCAAGGCTGCCAAAGCCGCACCGTGCGCGACACCGCGGCCTTTGTGGACCATTGCCGTGGCGGCGCACCGGGCGAGTTCATGCCTTACTGGTCTGCGCCCGAGCCCTACAGCACGCTCATCCAGCGCGACCCGGGGCGGCTGCGCATCGCCTTGTCGCATGAGTGGGGCCACTACCGCGCCGTGCCGCACTTTGTCGCCGAACTCGAAAAAGCTGGCCGCTTTCTGCAAAGCCTCGGCCACCACGTCGAATGGGCACTGCCCCAGGTGGACATGGAAGCCGCCTTTGCCGCGCAGACCACCTGCTACATCAGCAACTTTGCACAGACCATCACCAACCTGCTCAAGCCACTGGAGCTGGAGCGCCCGCCGGCTGACTTGGTGGAGCCGATCAACATCAAGATCTGGGAAGAAGGCCTGAAAACCAGCTACGCCGAACGCGCCCGCATGCAGGCCGTGTTCAACACCACCTCACGCGGCTTTGGCGAGTTCTTTGAGCAGTGGGACATCATCCTCACACCCATCACCGCCCTGCCCACGCCCAAGCTGGGCACCACAGAATACCTGACGATCAGCGACAACCCCTCGGTGTACGACTGGTTCGAGAACCTCTGGCAAAACTTCGCCTACACCCCGCTGTCCAACCTGTGCGGCATCCCCGGCATCTCACTGCCCATGGCCACCCAAGAGAACGGCCTGCCCCTGGGCATCCATGCCCAGGCACGCCAAGCCAACGATGGTCTGCTGCTGCAGCTGGCGGCGCAGATCGAGCGGGCGCTGGGGGGGAAGTGGAACGGTGGGCGGCGGCCGGGGGTGCATGTAGCGCAAGGCACATGAGCAAAGGTCAGCGGCCATTGGCCTGTAGGAACTGAAGAGCCAGACCAATCTGTGGCGATTCAGAACTTAGCCCAGCAAGGGCCGCAGTTCCACCTTGCGATTGCAGGCTCTGGATGCCTCGAAGGCCAGCTGGGTGGCCAGCTCGGAGTTTTCAGCTTCGATGAGCCAAAAGCCACTGTAATTCTCTTGGGCAGCAAACAAGGGTTTGCCCGTCGAAAGATGGGCGTCCTGTCGGTTGTCAATGACATTACCGTGGGCAGGCGCTGCGAGCCCGCCTGCAAAAATCCATTGCCCACGGCTTCTCAAGCCATCGTTGAAGCGATCAATCGCTTGCATTTCCTCGAAGGTGCCCGACCCTGTCAAGTCGTCAATGACAAAAATCATGAAGCGTTTTTTCATGGATGCGTCTTCCATATCTGCGTGAGCCGTGCGCACAGAATTATTCGACAGTAACGCTCTTGGCCAGGTTCCTCGGCTTGTCCACATCCGTCCCCCTTGCGCATGCCGTGTGGTAGCTGAGCAGTTGCAGTGGCACCACGTGCAAGATGGGGGAGAGCACACCGTAGTGCTCGGGCATGCGGATGACGTTGATGCCTTCGCTGCTTTCGATCTTCGTGTCGCCATCGGCCAGCACATAGAGCACACCACCACGGGCGCGCACTTCCTGCATATTGCTCTTGAGCTTTTCGAGCAGCTGGTCGTTGGGGGCCACCGTCACCACCGGCATGGCGCTGGTCACCAAGGCCAGCGGGCCGTGTTTGAGTTCACCGGCGGCATAGGCCTCGGCGTGGATGTAGGTGATCTCCTTGAGCTTGAGCGCGCCTTCCAGCGCAATGGGGTAGTGCGTGCCACGACCCAGGAAAAGCGCGTTTTCTTTGCTGGCGAATTCCTGCGCCCAGGCCATCACCTGCGGCTCCAGCGCCAGCACGGCCTGCAGCGCGGCGGGCAGGTGGCGCATGGCTTTGATGTGCGCGGCTTCTTCGGCATCACTCAGTCGGCCTTTGGTCTGCGCCAGGGCCAGCGTGAGCAGGAACAAACCCGCCAACTGCGTGGTGAAGGCCTTGGTCGAGGCCACACCAATCTCAGCCCCGGCGCGGGTCACGTAGGCGTGCTTGCATTCGCGCACCATGGCGCTGGTGGACACGTTGCAGATGGTGAGCGTGTGCGTCATGCCCAGGCTTTGTGCGTGGCGCAGCGCGGCCAGGGTGTCGGCAGTTTCGCCACTTTGGGTGATGGTGACGATCAGCGTGCTCGGGTTGGGTACCGATTCGCGGTAACGGTATTCGCTGGCGATCTCGACCTGGCAGGGCACTTTGGCGATCGCCTCGATCCAGTACTTGGCCACGCAGCCGCTGTAGTAGCTGGTGCCGCAAGCCAAGATCAAGACGTTGTCGATCGCCTTGAAGGTGCTGTAGGCACCGTCGCCAAACAACTCGGGCGTGATGCCTTCGACGCCTTCGAGCGTGTCGGCAATCGCACGCGGTTGCTCGAAGATTTCCTTTTGCATGTAGTGGCGGTAAGGGCCCAGGTCGGCCGCGCCGCTGTGGGCGTGCACGGTCTTGACCACACGTTGCACGGCCTTGTGCTCACGGTCCACCACCCAGTATTTGCCCAGCTGGATGTCGACCACATCGCCCTCTTCCAGGTAGACGATCTGGTCGGTCACGCCCGCCAGCGCCATCGCGTCGCTGGCCAGGAAGGTCTCGCCCTGGCCAACACCCAGGATGAGCGGCGAGCCCGCACGCGCACCGATCACGCGCTGCGGCTCGTCCTTGTGGAACACCGCAATCGCATACGCACCATGCAGTTGGCGGATGGCGGTCTTGACGGCTTCAAACAAGTCGCCGTCGTACACGCTGTCCACCAGGTGGGCGATGACTTCGGTGTCGGTCTGGCTGGTGAACACATAGCCCTTGGCTTGCAGTGCGGCGCGCAGTTCTTCGTGGTTTTCGATGATGCCGTTGTGAACCAGCGCCACGCGCCCTGGCTTGGTGTCTGCCGCGCCCGTGCCGTGGCTGAAGTGCGGGTGCGCGTTGTGCACCGCAGGCGCGCCGTGCGTGGCCCAGCGGGTGTGCGCAATGCCCGTGCCGCCTGCGATGTGGTCGGCGCTGACCTGGTCCATCAGCTCGGCCACACGCGAGGTGCTGCGGGCGCGTTGCAGCCCCCCCGTGCCGCCACTCAGGCTGGCGGCGTGCACGGCCACACCGCAGGAGTCATAGCCCCGGTATTCGAGGCGTTGCAGGCCTTGTACGAGAACGGGAACGATGTTGCGGGAAGAGACTGCGCCGACGATGCCACACATGGAGGAACTCCAAAAAAGAGGGAATGGCTGCGATGGTAGGCACGACTCTAAAAAATATCAGATCAATTTAAATTGATTTATGGTTTTTTATTTCATAAAATACCGATGAAGAAATTTAATTTCATTAAAATTACATTCATGGAATCAATTGAACTCGATGCCATCGACCTGCAGCTGCTCGACAGCCTGCAGCGTGACGCCAGCCTGAGCAATGTGGCGCTGGCCGAGAAGGTCAATGTCTCGCCCCCGACCTGCCTGCGCCGCGTCAAGCGCCTGATCGAAGGCGACTGGGTCGAGCGGCAGGTGGCCGTGCTCAGCACCGACAAACTGGCCGCCACACTGGGCCACGGCCTGACCGCCCTGGTCGAGGTCTCGCTCGACAAACAGGGCAGTGAACACCTGGACGCCTTTGAAGCCCGCGCCGTGGCGCACGATGCGGTGCAGCAGTGCTGGCGCGTGTCGCCCGGGCCCGACTTCATGCTGGTGGTGCAGGCGCGCGACATGCCGCATTACCTCGCGATCAGCCAGACACTGTTCACGCAGGACGCGAATGTGCGCAATGTGAAGGCCTTCTTTTCAACCAAGCGGGCCAAGTTCACCACCACCCTGCCCCTGCCTGTGTAAGTGCAGGCATGGGCCATCGCGCACAATCGAGCCCGGTTTTCAATCTTCCATTTCCAAGGTATTTCTCATGAAAAAAATCCTGCTCCTGGGCTCCGGCGAACTCGGCAAGGAATTCGTCATCAGCGCCAAGCGCCTGGGCTGCCACGTCATCGCTTGCGACAGCTATGCGGGTGCACCCGCCATGCAGGTGGCCGACGAGTTTTGCGTGTTCAGCATGCTGGACGAGGCCCCGCTGCGCGCCGCGATTGCCAAGTACCAACCGGATTTGATCGTGCCCGAGATCGAAGCCATCCGCACCGAGGTGTTGCTCGACGTCGAGAAGCAAGGCTTTGAAGTCATCCCCAGCGCCCGCGCCGCCAACCTGACCATGAACCGCGACCGCATCCGCGATGTGGCGGTGGGCCTGGGCGTGCGCACAGCCAAGTTCAGCTACGCCGACTCGGCCGCCGAGCTGCTGGCCAAAGCCACCGAGATCGGTTTTCCGGTCGTCATCAAACCGGTCATGAGCTCATCGGGCAAAGGCCAGAGCGTGGCCAAGACCGCCGCCGATGTGCAAGCGAGCTGGGACTATGCCTGCGCAGGCATGCGGGGCGACCGCCAGAAGGTCATCGTCGAAGAGTTCATCCACTTCGAGTTTGAAATCACCCTGCTCACCGTGCGCCAGCGCAACGGCCAGACATTGTTCTGCCCGCCAATTGGCCACGTGCAAGAGCGCGGCGACTACCAGTACAGCTGGCAGCCGCAGGGCATGAAGCCCGAGCAAGTCAAAGCCGCGCAAGAGATGGCCGAAAAAGTCACGACCAACCTGGGCGGTGCAGGCCTGTTTGGTGTGGAGTTTTTCGTGACCAAAGACGAAGTGATCTTCAGCGAGTTGAGCCCCCGCCCTCACGACACGGGCATGGTGACAATGATCAGCCAGAGCCTGAGCGAGTTTGACCTGCACGCCCGCGCCGTGTTGGGCCTGCCGATCCCGAACATTGAATGCGTGGAAGGTGCCAGCGCCGTGGTGCTGGCCGACAAGGAAGGGGTCAACCCCACCTTCACGGGCGTGGAAGCGGCGCTCAGCGAGCCAGGCGTGGACGTGCGCATCTTTGGCAAGCCCACGACGCGGCCATACCGCCGCATGGCGGTGGCGCTGGCCAAAGGCCCAGGCGCACTGCAACGCGCACGCGAGGCGGCTGCCAAAATCAATGTGGTGGTCTGAGCCACCCACAACAGGAGCACCGCATGCAAGTGACCGTCATCACCGGGGCCTCTGAAGGCATTGGCGCTGAATTGGCCAGGCAATTGGCCCAAAGCCAAGGCGCCGCCGTGGCGCTGGTGCTGGCGGCCCGCCAAGCCAGCAAGCTGGATTCGGTGGCCGAAGCCTGTCGCCAGCATGGCGCGCAAGTCCTGTGCGTGCCCACCGACGTGAGCGTGCAAGCCGATTGCCAGGCCCTGATCGACCGCGCTGTGCAACAGTTCGGCCGCATCGACACCCTGATCAACAACGCGGGCATGTCGGCCCACACCATGCTGCAGGACGTGGACGCCGCGCACCTGGGCTGGTACGAAGACCTGATGCGCGTGAACCTGTGGGGCACCGTCTGGTGCACGCACGCGGCGCTGCCGCACCTGAAAGCCTCACGCGGTCGGCTGGTGGGCGTTTCTTCGCTGGCGGGCCTGGCGGGGGTGCCGGGCCGCACGGCTTACTGCGCCACCAAGTTTGCAATGAACGGTTTTCTGGAAGCGCTGCGCACCGAGCTGCTGGCCGACGGGGTGTCGGTCACCCTCGCCTACCCGGGCGTGGTGGCCACCGACATCCGCCGCCGAGGCTACAACGCCCAAGGCCAGCCTGCAGGCACCAGCGGCCTGAGCGAAGACAAGGCCATGCCTGTGGATGTGTGTGCCCGCAAGATCTTGCAGGGCGTTGAAGCACGCAAGCGCGATGTGATCATGAGCCCGCTGGGCCATGTGGGCCGCTGGCTCAAGCTGATCGCGCCGTCGCTGGTCGACCGCCTGGCTTGGGCGGCGCAGCAAAAGGCAGCACAAGCCCGTTGAGGGGTTTGCCGTTCAGGCCTTGGGTTGCTTCTGGGGCCGATTCCAGTTGGCGATGCTGACCTGTTTGCCACGGGCCACGCTCAAGGCACCGGGCTCGGTGCTCTTGGTGATGGTCGAGCCGCCGCCCACGGTGCCGCCCGCGCCAATCGTCACCGGGGCCACCAGCACGCAGTTGCTGCCGATGTGCACGTCGGCTTCAATCACGGTGCGGTGCTTGTTGGCCCCGTCGTAATTGGCCGTGATGCTGCCCGCGCCATAGTTGACCCGCTCGCCCACCGTGGCGTCGCCCAAATAAGCCAGGTGGTTGGCTTTGGCGCCTTTGGCCATCGTTGAGTTCTTCACTTCAACAAAGTTGCCGATGTGCACTTCGGCGCCCAGCTGCGCACCAGGGCGCAGGCGGGCAAAGGGGCCGATCAGTGCGCCCTCGCCCACGGTGACGCCGAGTTTTTCGCCGTCGATGTGGGTGAAGGGGTGGATCACGGCACCGGCTTCGATGACGCAGTTGGCAAGCACGCAGTTGGCGCCGACCTTGACGCCTTGGCCCAGCTGCACTCGACCTTCAAAGATGCAGTTCACGTCGATCTGCACATCCTGACCGCAAGTCAATTCGCCCCGCACATCGAAGCGTGCCGGGTCGATGATGCGCACGCCGTCGGCCATCAGGGCCTGGGCCTGGCGCTGCTGGTAGGCACGCTCCAGTTCAGCCAGCTGCGCGGGGCTGTTCACGCCCGCCACCTGGGTGGCGTCGTCGATCTTGTGGGCCACCACGGGCACGCCATCGGCCTCGGCGAACTTGACCACATCGGTCAGGTAGTACTCCTGCTGGGCATTCTGGTTGTCCAGCCGTGCCAGCCAAGGCTTGAGCAACCGAGCGGGCACCGCCATGATGCCGCTGTAGACCTCGTGGATGGCGCGCTGCGCTTCGTTGGCGTCCTTGTGCTCGACGATGGCGTGCACCTGCCCACTGGGGCTGCGCACGATGCGGCCGTAACCCGTGGGGTCGTCAAAGTCGATGGTCAGCAAGGCCAACTGTTGGCCAGCGCACACATCGAGCAAGGCCTGCAAGGTGTCGGTGCGGGTCAGCGGCACATCGCCCGACAGGATCACCACCACGCCGTCGTCCGCCAGCAGAGGCACCGCCTGCTGCACCGCGTGGCCCGTGCCCAGCTGGGGCATCTGGCGGGCAAATTGAAGGCCCTGCACCTGCGCGCGACGCAGCACCTGCTCCACCTGCTCGGCGCCATGGCCCGTGATCACGATGGTGTGGCGCGCCTGCAGGGCACGGGCGGTATCGATCACATGCTGCACCATGGGCTTGCCCGCCAGCGCGTGCAGCACCTTGGGCAAGGCGCTTTTCATGCGGGTGCCTTTGCCAGCGGCCATGACCACCACGTCAATGGGGAGGGAAGGGGTATTCGTCATATGCATTTCTCGATCAAAATCGGCACGTCCGTCACCGAACTGTTGCCAAGGATTATCACTGGCCTTGCCGGAGATATGTGGACAATGGGGCCACCCTTTGACCCGACGCCAGGCATGCTCGTGCCACGGTGCCGACGGTGGCTTTCAAAACAGAGAGACCCTGACTTCATGACCGCCCAACGATTGCTGACCTTTCTGGCCTTTGCCATTGCCCTGTCCGGGTGCGGTGGCGGCTCATCGCCCACGGCAGCCGTGCCGCAAACCTGTGGCTTTCCCATGGTGTACGCCGACGGTGGCACCAGCGGCTACGCGGTGGGCACCACGGCCGCGGTCAGCGTGCCCAAGACCATCACGCCCTGCGGCATCACACAGGTGCAGTCCGTGTCGCTGGGCTTGTGCGTCACTCCGGCCGACGTCTCCGAACTCAAGGTCCAGCTGCTGGGCAGCAGCGGCTCGCCGACCACCGTGAGCCTGGCCTCGGCCGCCCCCTCCGGCAGTTGCCTGCTCACAGGCACGCTGTACAACCTGAGTCTGCCCACCAGCGCCCTGGGCAGCATCACCAACAGCTGGCGGCTGTCGGTGGAAGACACCCGTCCTGGCTACACCAGCAGTTACTTCGTGGGCTGGTCACTCGAAGTCAAAGGCCTCCAATGATGCGGCGCTGGTGGCTGCTGATTGCCCTGCTGGTGCTGCAAGGCTGCAGCGCCATCAAGCTCGGCTACCAGCAACTGCCCACCCTGTCGTACTGGTGGCTCGACAGCTACCTCTCGTTCAGCGACAGCCAGACGGGCAGGATCAAGGAGTCGCTGGAGAACCTGCAGCGTTGGCACCGCCAGCAGGAGCTGCCGCTGTACACCCAGCTGATCCAACGCACCGCAGTGGCCAGCCTAGGCAACATCCAGGCGCAGGACGTCTGCAGCCTCTGGAGCGAGGGCCAGGCCCGGGCTGACCGATTGGTACAGGAGGCCTTGCGGCAAACCGGCCCGGTGATCGCCTCGCTCAGCCCCAGGCAACTGAACCACCTGGCGCGCCACTTCGGCATGAAAAACGAAGACTGGGACAAAGAATGGCTGCGCGGCAGCAGCGAAGAGCGGCTCAAGCGCCGCCTGGGTACCGCCACCGACCGCTACAGCGACTTTTATGGCGACCTGACCGCCAGCCAGACCGCCTTGCTGCAAAGCCAGATGGCCCAGTCGGAGTGGACACCCGAATGGGGCATGCAGCAGCGCAAGCGCCAACAACAAGACCTGCTGGCGACGCTGCAGAAAATCCAGCAACAAAGTCTGTCACAACCCCAACTGGAGGCCGAGCTGTTCGCCGTCTGGCAGCGCTGGTTCATGCCACCCCAGGCCAGCGACTTGGCCTTGGTGCAAAAACTGCGGACGCAAGCCTGCCAGAACCTGGCCGACTTCCACAACAGCACCAGCGCCGAGCAACGCCAGCGCGCCGCCCGCAGGTTGCGCAGTTACGAGCGCGACCTGCTGGAGCTGATGCGCCCTTGAAACAGCCTGGAAACAAAAAACCCGCCAAGGCGGGTTTTTTGTTGTGCAAAGCCAGAAGGCTTCAGCTTTGCAGCGCTTTCCACATCTCCATGTCGCGCTCGGCGGTCCAGATGCGGGGGTTCTTGATGCCGCTGGCTTCGTCGTAGGCACGCGTCACGTCAAACGGCAGGCAGTGTTCGTAGATGAACACGTGGCCGAAGACCGGGTCCATGCTCTTGCGGGTATGGGCCATGGCGGCTTTCAGGTCCATCTTGGCCGCCACGGCTTCCTTGCCGGCTTGGTAGAGGGTCTCGACCCAGCGCTTGGTGTAGTCCAGCGCCTTGTTGACGTTGGCATTGCCCTTCATGGCTTCACCGCGGCCAGGCACGATGAACTCGGCCTTCAGGGCGCGCAGGGCCTCCAGGGTGGCGGGCCACTCTTCGAGCTGGGCGTCGCCCGTGTAGACCCCGGCTTCGTACTCGACCAGATCGCCCGAGAACAGCACTTTTTCTTCTTCCACCCAGGCGATCGTGTCGCCACGGGTGTGGCCGGGACCCGGGTGCCAGATCTGCACCACCACGCCCCCCAGGTTGATGCTGAGCTTGCCGGGCACTTCGCCTTTTGTGGGGTTGCCGCCACCCACCACCATGGTCGGCCAGGTCAGTCCAGGGATGCTGTCGGCACCACGGAACAGGCGCGGGAAGCGCTCCATCTCGCTCTTCATGTCTTGCGCGCCGCGTTCCTTGATCAGGTCCAGGGTGCCTTCGCTGGCGATGATCTCGGTCGCACCCTCGGCGGCGTAGGCGTAAGCGCCCAGCACGCGCACCGCGTGGTAGTGGGTCAGCAGCACGTATTTGATCGGCAAATCGCTGACGGTGCGGATCTTCTTGATCAGGTCCTGCGCCATGGCAGGCGTGGCGGTGGCGTCGCTGACCATGATGTAGCGGTCACCGATGATCACGCCCGAGTTGGGGTCGCCCTCGGCGGTGTAGGCCCAGCAATGCTTGCTGAGCTGCTCGAAAGTGATCTTTTTCTCGGTCAAGTCCGCCTGGCTGGCGAAGGCTTTGGTGGTGGCCATGGGGTCTCCTGAATATGGGGGTCGATCGCGAGAATTTTACCTAAACGAAATGGATTACGGATAGGTAAATTGCAAAATACTCAACCCAAACCCTTTTCGAGCATGCCGATCACCTCTTCGGCAAAGGCGGCGTAGCTCATGGGGCCGCCCGGGCGCAGCCAGGTGAAGGTCCAGTTGATCATGCCCAGCAGCATCATGGTCTGGGCCGTCTGGTTGGTCGGGTTCAGGCGGGTCGGGTAGGCGCGCTTCAAAAAGCGCGTCATGGCCGCCACGATGTCGCGCTGGCGGTTGAGGATCAGTTCGCGCTGCGAACTGCCCAGCGCCTCGTCAGGCTCGGCACTCAGGAACTGGGTGTCGTTGAGCAAGGCCGAGTGGCGGGTGGCCGAGCTTTCATACTCGTGCAAAAAGGCCCGCACCAGCTCGTGCAGGGCAGCGCGCTCGTCCAGGTTCTGGCGCTGGGCCTTGGCCTCGGTCTGGGCGATCAGCGCCAGCAAACGTTGCGTGTGGCGGTCGAGCAGGTCAAACAGGATCGCGTCCTTGCTCTCGTAGTAGTGGTACAGCCGTGCTTTGGAGGTGCCGCAGGCGGCGGCGATTTCGTTCATGCTCGCAGCAGGGTAGCTGCGGTCGGCAAAGCACTGCGCCGCGATGTCCAGGATCGCGTCGCGCTTGATGTCGTGGGTAGCGGATTTGGGGCGTGCCATGTTGTTGACTCAGACAGGCCAGACCACGCCGTTGTCGTTCAGGATGGCGTCCAGCGGCTCGTCATGCGCCTCGGGCTCGAAATCGTCCACATAGCCCTGCGTGTAGCCCAGACCCACCGTGAACGGTTTGGGCTGCAAGGCGGCCAGGGTGCGATCGTAAAAGCCGCCACCGTAGCCGAGCCGGTAACCCCCAGCGCTGTAACCCACGCAAGGCACAAACAGCAGCGTGGGCACGATGATCTCGGTGTCCTTGGGCTTGGGGATGCCATAGGCATCTTCTTCCATAGGGCATCCCGGGTACCAGGCATGGAAGGTGAGCGTTTTGTGCTCTTTGTTGACCACGGGCAGGCCGATGCGGCGGCGCTGCGGTTCGTCCAGCAACTCGCCGTCCTCCTTCCAGCGGTGCAGGGCCGGCAGCGGGTCGAACTCGCCCTTGATCGGCCAATAGGCGCCAATGACCGCATCGGGACGGTCAAACAACCAGATGCGCATGACCCGCTGCAAGGCCTCGGCGCGCGCCAGGCGGTCCGGCAGGTTCAATCTTTCTTCGATCAAGGCCTTTCGCAAGGCTTTTTTGGCTTCTGCTTTGTCCATAATCCGACATGCCTTTTTTCAAGCAACTGCCTTCGATTCTGACACTGGTTGGCACCCTGTCTCTCGCCAGCCTCGCCACCCCTGCCGCTCAGGCCCAAAACCGGGGGGACGACACCTTCCTGGAAATGCACCAGGCCTTCCGCAAAAACGACCGCACACGCCTGACGGCGCTGCTGCCCCAGCTGCAGGGGCACACGCTCGAACCCCTGGCGGCCTATTGGGAGCTGCGTATGCGGCTGGACACGGCGAGCGAAGCCGACATCCTGGGTTTCCTGACCAAATACGCGGGCAGCTACTACGAAGACCGCTTGCGCAACGACTGGCTGCTGCAGCTGGGCAAACGGCGCGACTGGCCCACGGTGGCCGCCCAGCACCGCAGCTACCGCATGAAGGACGACAAGGAGGTCAGCTGCTACGCGCTGGCGGCCGACGCGATCCTGAGCAAGATGGATGTGGCCGCCGAGGCCAAACGGCTGTGGTACGCGCAGCGCGATGCCGACGACGGCTGCACCTACCTGGCCGAGCACCTGCACTCGGGCCGCAAGATCAATGGCCTGGACCTGTGGCGCAAGGCGCGCATCGCCATGGACGCGAACAAGCCCCGGGCGGCCAAAGATGCGGTGGACATCGAGGCGCCACGCCTGTCGGAGCAAGTCACCCTCATCTTCAACGACCCGGCCAAATACCTGGACAAGCGCATCCTGGCCATTACCAAAAGCCGCAAGGAACTGGCGGTGCTGGCCCTGATCCGGCTGGCGGCCACTGACCCGGACAAGGCGGCCAGAGAGCTGGACAAGCGCTGGGGCCTGATGCTCACGCCCGAAGAGCGCCACTGGACCTGGGCCGTGATCGGCAAACAGGCGGCGCAAAAACTGCAGGACAACGCCAGCAGCTATTTCGCCAAAGTCCACAAGGACAGCGACCTGAGCGACGACCTGCTGATGTGGAAAATCCGCGCCGCCTTGCGCATGGGGCAATGGGGCCAGGTGCTCAGCGCCACCGAAGCCCTGAGCGCAGACAGCCGCAACGACCCGGCCTGGGTCTACTGGCGTGCCCGCGCACTGGCCGCCACCGCCACCAGCGACGTGCACAAACAGGAAGCCCAGCAACTGCTGCGCGGCATCGCCAGCGTGAAAGGTTTTTACGAACAGCTCGCGCTCGAAGAGCTGGGCCAGACCATCACGGTGCCGGAACGCCCGGCACCGCTGACCCCCCAGGAAAAAGGCCAGGCCTTGGCCAACCCTGGCCTGCAGCGCGCGCTCTACGCCATCCAGTTGGGCCTGCGCGCCGAGGGCAACCGCGAGTGGAACTACAGCACCAACCTGCACACCCCAGGCGGCATGAACGACCGCGAACTGCTGGCTGCCGCCGACCTGGCCTGCCAGCGCCAGGTGTGGGACCGCTGCATCAACACCAGCGACCGCACCAAGGCCGTGATCGACTTTGAGCAGCGCTTTCCCATGCCGCTGCGCGAGATCGTGCTGCGCCGCTCGCAGGCCATTGGCATGGATCCGGCCTATGTGTACGGCCTGATCCGCCAGGAAAGCCGCTTCATCATGGACGCCCGCTCACACGTCGGCGCATCGGGCCTGATGCAGGTCATGCCCGCCACCGCCAAATGGACCGCCAAGAAAATTGGCCTCACCACCTTCACGCCAGAACAGATCACCGACAAGGAAACCAACGTCGCCATCGGCACGGGCTACCTCAAGCTGGTGCTGGACGACTTTGCGGGCTCCATGCCCATGGCCGCCGCCGCTTACAACGCGGGCCCCAGCCGTCCACGCAACTGGCGCAACGGCCCGGTGCTCGAAGCGGCCATCTGGGCCGAGAACATCCCCTTCCAGGAAACGCGCGACTACGTCAAGAAGGTGCTGTCCAACACCACCAACTATGCGGCCCTCATCACCGGCAAGCCACAGTCGCTCAAAGCCCGCCTGGGCAGCGTGGGGCCGCGCGCCGCGAGCGCGCCCGAAGCCAACGCCGACCTGCCCTGATCAGGCAGGGCCCAGCAGCTCATCCAGGTTCTGGCGGATCTTCTGCTCGATCTTGTCGGCATAAGCCCCCAGCAAAAAACCCAGCTTGAGCTGAAGGTCAAAGCGGTTGGCCGACACCGTGAGGCTGCCGCTGACGCCGCTGCGGGACATGCGCATCACGTCTTCGGTGTCGCCGGGCTCGACCGCGCAGTCCATGCCCCATTCGGCCTCGGCCTGCTCGCGCCAGCGCTCGGCGATTTCACGGGCTTTGGGCAGGCCCAGGTTGTGGGTCCGTTCGATGTTCAGATCAGCCATGGGCATCTTCTTTCTGCAGCAAGGCCACCTCCACCAGACAGTCGTAGAACACAGGCGCACGGCCCATGTCGGTCAGGTGCTGGCTGGTGAGTTCGTTCACATTGGTACCGTTCAGGCCCAGCTTGCGCCACCAGACGCCCAGACCGTTGACCACGCCGGGGCGGGCACGCTGGTTGAGCCGGGCCTTGCAGTGGTAGCTGCCACGGCCATTGAACACGCGCACCACCGCGCCATCGGCAATGCCACGGGCGGCAGCATCCTCGGGGTGCATCTCCAGCACGGGTTCGGCCTCGATGTCGCGCAGGCTTTGCACGTTCACAAAGGTCGAGTTGAGGAAGTTGCGTGCAGGCGGCGAGATCATGGCCAGCGGGTAAGGGCCTTGGCCTGAGGCCAGCTCGTAGTTGGGCACATGGTCGGGCAGACCGTCTTGCCCCATGTCGGCCAAGCGTTGGCTGAAGAATTCGCAGCGACCCGAAGGCGTGGGAAAGCCGCCTTGCGCAAACGGCGCGTCGGGCACAGGCAAAGAAGCAAAGCCGTGCTGCAACAACACCTCAAAGTCTTTCTCGTCACCGATCGCCATGCGGCACAGCTGCTCGTCGGTGTCGGCAAAGCAGGCGTCGTCAAAGCCCATGCGGGCCGCCAAGGCCCGGAAGATGTCGGTGTTGGTGCGCGCCCCGCCCACGGGGGCGATGGCGGGGCGGTTCAGCAGCACATCGGTGTGGCCGTAGGTGGTGTGGATGTCCCAGTGCTCCAGCTGCGTGGTGGCGGGCAGGATGTAGTCGGCCATGTCGGCCGTGTCGGTCTTGAAATGCTCCAGCACCACGGTGAACAGGTCTTCGCGGGCAAAGCCCTGCACCACCTTGCCCGACTCGGGGGCCACGGCCACCGGGTTGCTGTTGTAGACCACCAGCGCTTCGATCTTCGGCCCAAACGCAGCTGAGGCCTCGCGCAGCAGGTCGTCGCCGATCGTGCTCATGTTGATGGTGCGCGGGCGGCGCTCGCCCAGCAGGTCGGGCCGCTGCAGCGCCGTACGGCGCACCGGAAAATGGCCCGAACTGCTCATCAGCAAGCCGCCAGCGCGGTGGCGCCAGGCACCCGTGAGCGCAGGCAGGCAG
The DNA here is from genome assembly GCF_014837235.1 of Limnohabitans radicicola. Taxonomy (GTDB): domain Bacteria; phylum Pseudomonadota; class Gammaproteobacteria; order Burkholderiales; family Burkholderiaceae_C; genus Limnohabitans_A; species Limnohabitans_A radicicola. The sequence goes on from NZ_JACYFT010000001.1 coordinate 737,015, forward strand.
GCGACCGCACGCACCGCGTTGCCACCACCGCGCACGCGCTGCATGCCGTAGTTCAGGCGAATGGCGGCAGGCTTTGTGGTGCCCCAGTCGCGGGCCAGCTGGCGGATCTGCTCAATGGGCACGCCGCACACCTCGGCGGCACGCTCGGGGGGCCACTGCAGGGCACGTTCGCGCAAGTCCGCCCAGCCCAGGGTGTGTTGGTCGATGTAGTCCTGGTCCAGCCAGCCGTGCGTGATCAACTCGTGCATCACGGCCAGCGCCAGCGCTGCGTCGGTGCCAGGTTTGAGCGCAATGTGTTCGTGGCACTTGTCGGCGGTTTCGGTTTTGCGGGGGTCGATGCACACCAGCCGTGCGCCGTTGCGCTTGGCCTCTTGCGCGATGCGCCAGAAATGCAAGTTGGAGCCGATCGAATTGCTGCCCCAGATGACGATCAGCTTCGACTCGGCAAAGAACTGCACCTTCATGCCGACCTTGTTGCCCAGCGTCTGTGTCAGCCCCTCGGCTCCGGCCGAAGCGCAAATGGTGCGGTCCAGCAGCGACGCGCCCAGTTGGTGGAAAAACCGCGCCGAGATCGACTCGCCCTGCACCAGACCCATGGTGCCCGCATAGCTGTAGGGCAGGATGGCCTGTGGGTCGCGAGCGGCAATGGCCTGCAAACGCTTGGCGATGTCATCGAGTGCCGCGTCCCAGCTCACCGGCTCGAACTGGCCTGAGCCCTTGGGGCCCACGCGTTTGAGCGGCTGCAAGACCCGCTCGGGGTGGTAGGTCCGCTCGGCGTAGCGCGAGACCTTGGTGCACAGCACCCCGTCGGTCATGGGGTGGGCGGGGTTGCCTTGCACCTTGGTGGCACGGCCGTTTTCAACGGTCGTGAGCAAGGCGCAGGTGTCGGGACAATCGTGCGGGCAGGCGCCACGCACCACTTGGATGGCATCGGTCATGCAGCCAATTGTGGCGCATCTCTTGCCTTGCAGGAGCCCCGCCCCCGGGGCGATGGTGGGCGGTCCGCAGGCGTTCATTCGTGGCGAGGGCGCCGCTCCTGCAGGGCCACAGGGTCAAACCACTCAGCGCCGCTGCCCTGCCAGACATGACCCGATGGCCGCCTCGCCCCGCTGCCAGCACGGGCTGGCGGTGGCCGGGTCGCGTTTCGGGATGCCCTGCATGTCGATGCGGGCCACATGGGTGTCCAAAGCACGCACGCCCTGCTTGTCCATTTGCAGCCGCAGCACCCAGCCTTGGCGCTGGTAGTCGTTGTCGGTTTCCTTCATGACGAAATTGCCGACGCTGTAGACAATGGGCTTGCCCTGGTGGTGCTCGATGTCCTGCGTCACATGCGGGTGACCACCGATCACGGCATCGGCCCCGGCCTCGATCATCAGGCGCGCCAGTTGCCGCTGGCGGGTGTTGGCCACGCGTTCGTTTTCCCAGCCCCAGTGCATGAATGGGATCACCAAATCGGCCTTGTGCACCTGACGGGCGCGGCGGATGTCATCCACCACCTGCTCGTCCTCGCTCCAGGCCACGCCTGGCGCATCGTGGCCCGCCTCGAAGCTGCGCGGCAGAAATTCGTTGTAGCTCAGGAGGGCGATGCGCAGGCCGCGCCGCTCCACGATCCAGGGCGCATGGGCTTGGCTCAGATTGAGGCCCCCACCCGCCTGTGCGAGCCCCGCCTTTTGCAGCAGCCCCAGCATCTCGGCAAAGGCCTCGCGGCCAAAGTCGCCCGAGTGGTTGTTGGCCAGGGTCACCCCGTCCAGGTGCCTTTTCAGCACGGGCAAGACCCGCGGGTGGGCCCGGAAGGTGTAGTTCTTGCGCCCGGCCGAACCGCCCGTGGCCACCACGCACTCCAGATTGGCCAGGCGCACATCGGCCTGCGCAAACAGCGGCGCAAAGTCGGCCAGCGGGTCACCGCCGCGCTCAATCAAGGCACCCGCATCGTCATCGAGCGTGGTGTCCCCGGCAAACACCAGGGTCACGGGCTGATCGGGCAGGGCTGGGGGCTGGGCCGTTGCGGCCAGGGCCCAAGCCAGCGCTGCCAATACCAGCCATCTGAACACAGCGGTCATGGCGTGGCCCCCTGCAAGGTGCAGCTGTACATCAGTTCACGCTCCAGCGGCCCGGCATAGAGGTATTGCTGACCCGTCAAAAACTGGGGACTGAGATTGAATGGCGGCAAAAACTTGGCCTGGTGGATGGGCAAGGCCTGCGCACCGTCCACCAGGTAGGCGTAAATCAGCACCCGGTCCACCCTTTGCGCGGTGCCGACCACGATGGGCTTGAAGCGGAATCGCCCGCCAATGTCCACCGAGGGCACGGGGTACGGGTCCAGCACCGGCTCGGCACGTACCGTGTGGGTCGTGCCGGCATACGTCACCTGACACTGCAGCTGCGCCGCCGAAGCCGCACTGGCCGGGCCGGCACAGACCAGCCAGGCGGCGCCCAAGGCGCGCCAGGGGGATGTGAAACGGGGTCGTCCTGTCATGTCAAGCATTGTGCATACCACCGCCTCGGTAGGAACCCTGATGCCCGATGTCCCTCAGGTGCGGCGGGGTGATGGCAAGAATGCGCTGCAAAGGCTAGACTGATCCTTATGAAACTCATTGATTCCATCCTCACCGACGCGGCCAGCATCGCGGCCATTCGCAAAGACATCCACGCCCACCCCGAGCTGTGCTTTGAAGAAGTGCGCACTGCCGATGTGGTGGCCCAGCAGCTGACCGACTGGGGCATCCCCATCCACCGCGGCATGGGCACCACCGGTGTGGTGGGCATCGTGCACGGGCGCGACGGCGGCGCCTGCGGGCGCGCCATTGGCCTGCGCGCCGACATGGATGCCCTGCCCATGCAGGAGTTCAACACCTTCGCCCACGCCAGCAAACACCAGGGCAAGATGCACGCCTGTGGCCACGATGGCCACACCGCCATGCTGCTGGCTGCGGCCAAGCACTTTGCCAAGCACCGCGACTTTGACGGCACGGTGTATTTGATCTTCCAACCTGCAGAAGAAGGCGGCGGTGGTGCCCGCGAGATGATCAAGGACGGCCTGTTCGAGAAGTTCCCGATGCAGGCCGTGTTCGGCATGCACAACTGGCCTGGCGCACCCGTGGGCACCTTTGCCGTGAGCGCTGGCCCCGTGATGGCGTCCAGCAACGAGTTCAAGATCACCATCCGGGGCAAAGGCAGCCATGCGGCGTTGCCGCACAACGGCATCGACCCGGTGCCGATCGCCTGCCAGATGGTGCAGGGCTTTCAGACCATCATCACCCGCAACAAAAAGCCGGTGGACGCGGGCGTGATCTCGGTCACCATGATCCACGCGGGTGAAGCCACCAACGTGGTGCCCGACTCGTGCGAACTGCAAGGCACTGTGCGCACCTTCAGCATCGAGGTGCTCGATTTGATCGAAACCCGCATGAAGCAAGTCGCCGAGTCGATCTGCGCTGCCTTTGACGCGCAATGCGAGTTCGAGTTCGAGCGCAACTACCCGCCCACCATCAACAGCCCGGCCGAGGCCGACTTTGCACGTCAGGTCATGACCGGCATCGTGGGGGCAGACCATGTGGTGACCCAAGAGCCCACCATGGGCGCAGAAGACTTCTCGTACATGCTGCAAGCCAAGCCCGGCGCTTATGTGTTCATCAGCAACGGCGATGGCGCCCATCGCGAAATGGGCCACGGCGGTGGCCCCTGCACGCTGCACAACCCGAGCTACGACTTCAACGACGACCTGATCCCGCTGGGCGGCACCTACTGGGTGGAACTGGCGACGCAGTGGCTGGCCAAGCCCACACAAACTGCCTGACAGGAACACGCATGACCGATATCCAGAGCAGCTTCTCCAAAAGCTACGCAGAAGCCCGCCAGAAGTTCCTGAACGCCGCACAGGCCGCAGGCCTTGTGGTGGACTCGAACATCCATCCTTTGAAGGGCCGTGACGGCGAAGAGCTGGCCATGGACGTGGTGCTCGACGGTGCACCCGATGCACAGCGTTTGCTGATCATCAGCAGCGCCTGCCATGGCGTGGAAGGCTACTGCGGCTCGGGCGTGCAGGTCCACGCCCTGCAAAACAGCGCCTGGCGCGACGCGGCCAGGGCCAACGGGGTGGCCGTGCTCTACATCCATGCGCTCAATCCACATGGGTTCTCGCATGTGCGCCGGGTGACCCACGAAAACGTGGACATCAACCGCAACTTCCAGGACTTTTCCAAACCTTTGCCCGCCAACGAGGCTTACCGGGAAATCCACCCGCTGCTGCTGCCCGAGGTCTGGCCACCGGACGCGGCCAACGCGGCGGCCACGGGCCAGTACATCGCCGAACGGGGCATGAAGGCTTTCCAGGCAGCCATCTCCAAGGGGCAGCACGAGTTCCCCGATGGACTGTTCTTCGGTGGGCAGGCCCCCACCTGGAGCAACCTGACGGTGCGCAAGGTGCTGCAAAAGTACGGGCAGCGCTGCAAGAAATTCGCCTGGATCGACCTGCACACGGGCCTGGGCCCGAGCGGCGTGGGCGAGCGCATTTTTGCCTGCGCCGACGACGCCGCCGCCTATACCCGGGCCAAAGCCTGGTGGGGCCAGGGTATCACCTCGATCTATGACGGCTCATCCACCTCGGCCTTCCTCACAGGCCTGATGTGGATGTCGGCCTACCAGGAGTGCCCGCAGGCCGAGTACACCGGCATCGCCATGGAGTACGGCACCCAGCCCACCGACAAAGTGATGCACGCCCTGCGCGGCGACCACTGGCTGCACCTGCACCACGAAGCCCCTGCGGCCCTGCGCCAGCAGATCAAGCAGGACCTGATGGACGCGTTTTATGTGGACACCGACGAGTGGCGCACCCAGATCGTCGACCAGGCGATGGACGCGATGCACCAGGCCGCCACGGGCCTGAACAGCTGAATGAGTACGCCCCGCGTTCTGGTGCTGGGTGGCAGCGGCTTTGTGGGCCGTCAGGTGTGCGAGCAGCTGGCCCGGCTGGGCTGGCAGATCACTGTGCCCACGCGGCGAGCAGCCAACGCCGCCCGCGTGCAAAACCTGCCCGGCCTCACGGTGATCGAAGCCTCGGTCCACAGCCCGGCCGACCTGGCCCGGCTGATGCCCGGGCACGATGCGGTGGTCAATCTGGTGGCCGTGCTGCACGGCAACGAAGACCGCTTTGAGCAAGTCCACATCACCCTGCCCGGCCGGATCGCCGACGCCATGCGCCAGGCGGGTGTACAGCGGCTGGTGCACGTCAGTGCGCTGGGCGCCGACCCTCAAGGCCCCTCGATGTACCAGCGCAGCAAGGCACGGGGCGAGACGGTGCTGCACAGTGCAGGCCTTCAACTGACGGTGCTGCGCCCCAGCGTGATCTTTGGCGCTGAAGACATATTCCTCAACCTGTTCGCCGATCTGCAAGCCATGGTACCCGTGATGCCGCTGGCGGGCAGCGGCACGCGCTTTGCACCTGTGTGGGTGGGCGACGTGGCGCGCGCCGTGGTGGCCTGCCTGCAAAAGCCGGGCACCATCGGCCAAACCTATGAACTCTGTGGCCCTGACGTCATGACCCTGGGCGAGCTGGTGCAACGGGCTGGTCAGTGGGCCGGCGTCAACCATGGCCGAGGCAGACCGGTGATTGGTTTGCCCATGTGGATGGGTTGGCTGCAGGCCTTGGCCATGGAAATGGCCCCGGGCGAGCCGCTGATGAGCCGGGACAATCTGGCGTCGATGAAAGTGGACAACATCGCCACAGGCCGATACCCGGGTCTGCAGGCTTTGGGCATCACCGCGGCGTCTGCTGCAGGCGTCGCCCCCACCTACCTGGGCCACCGTGGCCCGCGCAGCCGATTGAACGGCTGGCGCGCGGGCGCTGGACGCTGAACCCCATGGCCAGCCGAGCTGGCCCGCCATCTCCCGCTAACATGGCGTCTTCCATCATGGGAGAAAACAATGATCCAGCTCTACATCGCCAACAAGAACTACTCGTCCTGGTCCATGCGCCCCTGGGTGCTGCTGCGGCAGGCGGGCATTGCCTTTGAAGAGGTCTACGTCCGCTTTGACAGCTTTGCGCCCGATTCCCAATTCAAGGCCATGCTCAAGGACGTCAACCCCGTGGGCAAAGTGCCTGTGCTGGTGCACGACGGTCTGGCCGTGTGGGACACACTGGCCATCGCGGAATATGTGGCGGAGCAGTTCCCCGACAAACAGCTGTGGCCGCAAGACCGCACCGCCCGTGCACGCGCCCGCAGCGTCTGCGCCGAAATGCACAGCGGTTTCACGGGCCTGCGCAGCGCCTGCCCCATGAACATCGAGGCGCACCTGCCTGAAATCGGTGCGCTCGCCCTGCGTGACAAACCCGCTGTGCGCGCCGATCTGGAGCGCATCTGCAGCCTGTGGAGCGGGTTACTCCAAGAACACGGTGGCCCCCTGTTGTTTGGCGACTTCACCGTGGCCGACGCCTACTTTGCCCCGGTGGTCATGCGCCTGAAAACCTACGCCCTGCCTGTGCCTGCCGAAGTGGCCGCCTACATGGACCGCGTGTGTGCCTTACCGGGCGTGAAGGCCTGGATCGACGAGGCCCTGGCCGAGCAGGACTTCATCGACTTTGAAGAGCCTTTCCGGGTGGCTCGCTGAGCGAAGCGTTTGACATGAACGTGTTTGTCGTCGGCGGTGCTGTACGCGATGCCTTGATGGGCCGGAGCGTCAACGACCGCGACTGGGTGGTGGTGGGCAGCACGCCCGAGGCCATGACCGCGCAAGGCTATGTGCCCGTGGGCAAGGATTTCCCGGTCTTTTTGCACCCACAGACCCGGGAGGAATACGCCCTGGCCCGCACCGAGCGCAAAACGGCGCGTGGCTACAAAGGCTTTGCGGTGCAGGCAGCGCCCGATGTCACGCTCGAAGAAGACCTGGCTCGGCGTGACCTGACGATCAACGCCATGGCCGTGCCGGAGGGAATGGCACACCAGCCCCCCAGCACCTGGGCAAACAACATCGTCGACCCCTACAACGGCCAGCGCGACCTGCAGGCCAAGGTGCTGCGACACGTGACCGGAGCCTTTGCCGAAGACCCTGTGCGCATCCTGCGGCTGGCGCGTTTTGCGGCGCGCTTTGCCGACTTCGAAGTGGCCGATGAAACGATGGCCTTGATGGGCCAGATGGTGGAAAACGGTGAGGTGGACCACCTGGTGCCCGAGCGCGTCTGGCAGGAGTTGGCCAAAGGCCTGATGGCCGAAAAACCCTCGCGCATGTTCGAGGTGCTGCGCGCATGCGGCGCGCTCAAAGTCTTGCTGCCCGAGCTGGACCGCCTCTGGGGCGTGCCGCAGCGGGCCGAATACCACCCCGAAATCGACACGGGCGTGCACATGATGCTGGTGATGGACATGGCGGCCAGGCTGAACATGCCGCTGCCCGTGCGCGTGGCCTGTCTGTTCCACGACCTCGGCAAAGGCACCACGCCCGCCGATGTGTTGCCCCGCCACATTGGCCATGAAGGGCGCAGCGTCAAACTCTTGCTCAAAGTGTGTGATCGCCTGCGCGTGCCCAGCGACTGCAAGGAACTGGCCGAAGTGGTGGCGCGTGAGCACGGCAACATCCACCGCAGCGCCGAGCTGAACGCCGAGGCCGTGATGCGCCTGCTCGAGCGCTGCGACGCTGTTCGCCAGGCCGAACGCTTTGCGCTGGTGCTGCAAGCCTGCGAATGCGATGCGCGGGGGCGGCTGGGTTTTGAAAAGGCGGCTTACCCGCAGGCTGCGCGTTTGCTGCAAGCCCAGCAGGCCGCCTTGTCGGTCGAGACCGCACCCATAGCCCAGGCTGCGGCAGCGCAAGGCCTCAAGGGTCAGGAGATCGGCGCACAAATCACCCGAGCCCGGGTGCAGGCCATCGCGCAAGTGCTTTAGGCGTTCAGAGGTGCGAGCGCGCCCATTGGGCGATGTCTTGCGCCGAGCGGAAAGCCCCCGCCTGACGGGCAACTTCTTTGCCACCAACGAACAAGGCCAACGTGGGGATGCTCCGGATGTTGAAGCGGGCCGCCAGGGCCTGCGCTTCTTCGGTGTTGAGTTTGGCCAGCCGGATCTGCGGCTCCAGCATGGCCGCGGCCTGCTCGAAAGCCGGCGCCATCATGCGGCACGGCCCGCACCAGGGGGCCCAGAAATCCACCAGCACGGGGATTTGGCTGCGGCCGATGTGGCGGTCAAAAGAGGTGGCGTCCAGCGCCAGCGGCTGCCCCTCAAACAGGGCTTGGTGGCAAGCGCCGCAATCGGGGCGGCTGCGCATATCGGCCACACGCACCCGGTTGGTGGTGTGGCAATGCGGACAAACGATGTGCGAGGACTCGGCGGTGGCGGTCATGAAAACCCTTTGTGGTCTCACCCCAGTTGGGGGCCATGCCCACCGCTTCAAGCCCGATCCTTGGGCAGCTTGCGCTGCCCACCCGGGAATCAGCGGGGTGTACGGGGCGCCATGGGCGGGCGGCCAGCCAGGTGACGGAAGCTGATGCGGCCCTTGCTCAGGTCATAGGGCGACAGCTCCAGTGTCACGCGGTCACCCGCCAGGATGCGGATGTGGTTCTTACGCATCTTGCCTGCGGAGTACGCAATCAATTGGTGGCCGTTGTCCAGCGTCACGCGAAAACGCGTATCGGGCAACACTTCGTTGACCACGCCCATCAATTCAATGAGTTCTTCTTTTGCCATTTAAAAAGGTCTTTCTCAAAACACAATCGGTTTGGATGTCTGGCGCTCTACCCAGAGCACGCCTTCGTCGAGGGCGTACTGGCTGGCGGCGGCAGGCGTCGCAAATTCGGGCACAAACCGCATCACACGGTCGGTGCTGGCGCTGCCGTGGCCACTGGCCACTGACACTTGCGCGCCAAAAGTTCCATTGGGCAAAGCCCTGGAACACGGTTCAATACGGTACTTGCCCATCGCAACGGGCTTGTGAAAACAAGGATGAATCGACATGGATTTTATCTAATGGAGGAGAAGCCACCGATTTCGCCGTTTTCGGCGATGGCGCATGGCTCGGGTTTTGGCATGTCCTCGTGCCAAAAACGCCCCCGATGGACGGCCCCGCAGGCACCGCCGAAGCGCCTCACCGTGCAGAGGTGCGCGCCAAAAGGAAGCAAAAAATCGCCTGTGCCGTCTCTGCAAAGAGCACAGCGAGCGATGGGCACAGTGGAGGACAAGACTGGCATCCCTCTGCCGGGATGCGCTATCGGCTCGTGAAGAGCAAGATGGGCATAAGTCGCCAATGGCGTGCACGCACTGTAACACGTTGGGCCGCAGCCTGCCGAAACCGCTCCAGTTCCGCGCTCAAAACAACGCGTCAGAGCCAGCGCGCGATGGCCGCCGCCAGCAGGCTCAGCAGCAAGGTGCTGGCCAATGGAATGAACCACTCCCGTCCGAACAGCCGAAAGCGGATGTCGCCCGGCAAACGGCCAAACCCCAGCTTTTGCAGCCAGGGCTGCAGGCCACTGAAGATGATCAGGGCCAGGAAGGTGACGATCAGCCAGCGGAACATGGTTTAGCGCCTCAGAGGCGGTGACTGCGGTCGCCCGTGGCAAAGCCTTGGGCAGACCAGTCATCGCCCGTGGCCAAGCCCACCACTTTGAACAGCTCACCCATTTCGTGCTCGTTGACCAGGCGCTGTGCCTGGCTGCGCTCGGCCAGCGTGTTGGCCGCCATGCGTTCGGCCAAACCCAGGTTCAGCAAAAACCTGGCCTGCGAGGTGTAGCCCAGCACCTGCAGCCCGGCGTTTTGCCCGGCCAGGGCCACCCCAGTGAAGTTCACATGGGCGGTGATGTCTTTCTGGCCCACCGCCACCAGCGGGTCGGGGTCGGCCTGGTGCAGCTGGTGGCACATGACGGTGCCCATGTGGCGCTGGGGGTGGAAGTATTCGCGCTCGGGAAAGCCGTAATCCAGAAAAAACGCGGCACCGCCTTGGCCAGCCAGCAAGCGCTCGGCCAGGCTGGCCATGAAGGCCTCGGCCTGTGGATGGATTTCGGTCAGGTAGTCGTGCTCGCCGTCCACATCCAGCGGCGGGCGCAAATCGGTCGGGCGGTCTTCCCAGGCGAAAGCATCGCCCTGCACCACCACACCGCGCTCGTGCCAGACACCCCCCGTGCGCTGCAAGAGCTGTACAGGCATGGCGTCGAGCACCTCGTTGCCGACCACCACGCCGTCCATGGCGTCTGGCCAGGCGTCCAGCCAGCGCACCTTGTGGGCGTGGGCCTGGAGCGTCTGAGCCTGGCGCTCGCGCAGGGTGCCCGACAGGTCGATGATGGTGTAGCGCTCAACGGCGTCACCCAGGCTGTCCAGCAGCTGCAAGGCCAAAGCGCCCGTGCCGGCACCGAACTCCCAGACCTCGGATGTGCCCGTGGCCTGCAGGGCCTGCTGCACCTGCACCGCCAGGGTCTGGCCAAACAGGGGCGTGAGGCCCGGCGCGGTCACAAAATCGCTGCCACTGGCGGGCATGGCCCCGAACTTTTGCAGGCGGTTGGTGTAGTAACCCAGGCCCGGCTCGTACAGCGCCATGGCCATGAAGCGGTCAAAGCCGATCCAGCCGCCCGCTTGGGCGATGGCGTGCTGGATGCGCTGGGTCAGCTCAAAGGAGAGTGGGGATGCGTCGGTCACGCCGCGATTATCCTTGCTCCGCGCTGCAGGGAAGCCCTGCCCCGGCAAGCGAAAAGCCCATCGCCGATAATTGCGCCAACTTTCACCCCACCCGGGCATCACCTTGAAACACGTTCTGATCACTGGCGGCGCGCTGCGTCTGGGCGCGGCCCTGTGCCGGGCCTTTGCGCAGGCAGGCTGGCAGGTCTGGTGTCACTACCAGCGCTCGGCTGAAGCCGCCCGGGCCCTGCAGGCCGAGCTGCAAGCCCAGGGCGCCGATGTGCGGCTGGTGCAGGCCGACCTGGGCCAGAGCGACGACGTGCAGCGGATGATCGACCACATCGGCCAGGCCACCGGGGCGCTGGATTGCCTGGTGAACAACGCCTCGCTGTTCGAGCCCGACACCGGTGCGGCAATGGACCTGAACGGCACCCGCCAGCAGCTCGAAGTCAACCTGATCGCCCCGCTGTCGCTGGCCTCGCTGATGGCCCGGCAAGCCGCCCCTGACGCCACACCCGGCCAGCGCAGCGTGGTCCATGTGCTGGACCAGAAGGTGTTCAACCTGAACCCGGACTATTTCTCGTACACCGTCTCCAAACTGGCGCTGGAGCGTTCGGTGGCCCTGCAGGCGCAGGCCCTGGCCCCATTGCGGGTGTGTGGCGTGGCGCCGGGCCTGATGTTTTTGAGTGGCCCTCAAACCCAAGAAAACTTTGACCGCGCCAGCCGCGTGAACCTGCTGCGCCAGCCGATCGACCCGGCGCAGGTGGCGGCGACTTGCGTGTTCCTGGCGCAAAACCCCTGCATCACTGGCACGACGGTGTGCGTAGACAATGGCCAGCACCTGGTGCCTCTGGAGCGTGATGTGATGTTCCTGGCCGACAAGAAAGACGCCCCATGAGCGATGTGCTGAACCACCTGGCGCTGCATTGCCGCCGCCTGTTCTTGCGCAACCACACGGTGGACGTGCGCATCGGCGCGCACGACTTTGAAAAACACGCCCCCCAGCGCATCGTCTTCAATGTGGAACTGTTCGTGCCCTACAGCGCCTCCACCCCCACGCAAGACGACCTGGCCGAGGTGGTGGACTACGACTTCATCCGCGAAGTGATCGCCCGGCGTGTGGCCCAGGGCCACATCGTGCTGCAAGAGACTTTGTGTGACGACCTGATGCGCGAGTTGATCGCGCACCCGCAGGTGCAGGCGGTGCGCCTGTCCACCTGCAAACCCGATGTGTACCCGGATTGCGAAGGCGTCGGGGTCGAAATCTTCCAGACCAAACTCCCGACATGAAAACCCCTGCCGGACACCAGACCCTGGAGCTGACCGGTTTGCGCTTTGACGCCAACCTGGGCATCCTGGAACACGAAAAAACCGACCCGCAACCCATCCAGGTCGATGCCGAGCTCAACTTGGGCACACAGCCCCTGCTGCCCAGCGACGACGACATCAACGCCGTGCTGGACTACCGCAAGGTGCGCAAAATCATCATCGACGAATGCACGGCCGAGCACATCAACCTGCTGGAAACGCTGATCGGCAAACTCTCGAACCGCCTGATGCAGCTGCCCGGCGTGCTGGGTGTGCGCGTCAAGATCGCCAAACTTGAAATTTTTGAAGACTGCGAAGTGGCCATTCGCATGGAAACCGGACAGTGGTGAAACCCATGAACACAGCAAGCGAGAACACCTGGGTCGATGCCGAAGCGGCCGACGCCGCCAAAGCCGCCAAGATCGAACGCGAAACCCACAAGCTCGAAAAGCGCCTGTGCCGCCAGATGGGCCAAGCCATCAGCGACTTCAACCTGATCGAAGCCGGAGACCGCATCATGGTCTGCATGTCGGGTGGCAAAGACAGCTACGGCATGCTGGACATCCTGCTCAAGATGAAGGCCCGCGCCCCAGTGGACTTCGAGCTGGTGGCGGTCAACCTGGACCAGAAGCAACCGGGCTTTCCGGCCGAAGTGCTGCCCAACTACCTGCAGGGCCTGGGCGTGGAATTCCACATCGAGACGCAGGACACCTACTCCATCGTCAAGGACAAGATCCCCGAAGGCAAGACCATGTGCAGCCTGTGCTCGCGCCTGCGCCGCGGCATCCTGTACCGCGTGGCGCGTGAACTCAAGTGCAACAAGCTCGCGCTGGGCCACCACCGAGACGACATGCTGCAGACCTTCTTCCTGAACATGTTCTTTGGCGGCAAGCTCAAGGGCATGCCCCCCAAACTAGTCAGCGACAACGGCGAGTTCATGGTGATCCGCCCGCTGGCCTACGTGGCCGAGTCCGACCTGATCCGTTGGGCAGAGCACCGACAGTTCCCCATCATCCCGTGCACCCTGTGCGGCAGCCAGGAAAACCTGCAACGCCTGCAGGTGGGCAACATGCTGCGCGAGTGGCAAAAGAAGCACCCTGGGCGCATTGAAAACATGTTTGCCGCCCTGCAAAATGTGGTGCCTTCGCACCTGATGGACGCCGGGCTGCACGACTTCAAGAACCTGCAGATCACGGGCATCGCCTCCGATGACGGCGACAAGGCTTTTGACGAAGAAGAGTTCAAGGAAGCCTCGCTGCCGGGCATTCAGGTGATTTCGATTGGCTGACCTTTCTGGAGAGACGCATGAAACGCATGGCTGCACTGTTCCTGATCGCATCCGCCCTGTTGCTGACGGGCTGCGCCACCACCCGCACGGTCAGCAGCCAGGTCACTGCCGTGGCCACTGTGCCTGCTGGCGCACAGCTGCAAGGCGCCAAGTACCGTTTTGAACGCTTGCCGTTGCAGGCCCACAACCCCGAAGCGGGGCTGGCCGAGCAGCAAGCCGAGCAAGCCCTCGCCGCCGTGGGCCTGGTGCGCGACGATGCACAGGCCCAGCTGAGCGTGCTGGTTGGATTTCAAAGCGCGCAGTACGTCTACGACCCCTCGGGTCGGCTGGGCGCCTACCCCTGGCGGCCGTATGGCGCCTTGGGTTTTGGGCGCGGCGGCCCGTTTGGCTACCACTGGGGCGTGGGCATGAACACCCCGCCGATGACCGACTACCGCCGCGAAGTCAGCCTGATCTTGCGCGACCTGCGCACAGGCCAGGTGGTCTATGAAACACGCGCCAGCCACTACGGCGTCTGGCGTGACAGCGAGGCGATTTTCGCCACCCTGTTCAAAGCGGCATTGGCCAACTTCCCCAACCCGCCTGCCGGCGTGCAGCGGGTGAACATTGACATCCCCAACTGAGCGCATGGACGCCACCCGCATCTTGGCCATCCGCCACGGCGAAACCGCCTGGAACGTGGACACCCGAATCCAGGGCCACATCGACATCCCGCTCAACGACACCGGGCTGCAACAGGCCCGCTGGCTGGCCGAGGCCCTGGCCGAGCGTGACCAGGTCAACGCCGTCTATGCCAGCGATCTGTTGCGGGCCCACGTCACGGCCCAGACCATCGCCCAGGCCGTGGGCCTGGCAGTGACCACGCATCCGGGCCTGCGCGAGCGGCACTTTGGTGATTTTCAGGGCCGCACCTTTGTCGAGATCGAAGCCGAATTGCCCGACCACGCCCACCACTGGCGCAAGCGCACCCCCGACTGGGCACCGCCGGGGGCAGGGGAATCGCTGATCGCCCTGCGCGAGCGGGTGCTGGCCACGGTGGATGAACTGGCGGCACGCCATCTGGGCGAGCAGATCGTGCTGGTGGCGCACGGCGGCGTGTTGGATGCGCTCTACCGCGCCGCCACCCGGCTGGACGTGCAAGCCCCACGCACCTGGCAACTGCCCAACACCGCCGTCAACCGCCTGCTGTGGACGCCCGAAGGCCTGTCACTGGTTGGCTGGGCCGACACCACGCACCTGGACGGGCGCAGCCGGGACGAAACCACGGTCTGATCTGCAGGCCAATCGCCGCGAGGGCGCAGCGCTCACTGGACTGCTGTCCGAATCACTCAGCGCCAAACGACTTGGGCGGCGTGACGCCCAGATGCCGGAAGGCCGCCAGCGTGGCGATGCGCCCGCGCGGCGTGCGCTGCAGATAGCCTTGCTGGATCAGATACGGCTCGATCACATCTTCGATCGTGTCGCGCTCCTCGCCGATGCTGGCCGCGATGTTGTCCAGGCCGACCGGGCCGCCGTCAAAGCGGTGGATCACGGCTTCGAGCAGCTTGCGGTCCATCAGGTCAAAGCCTTCGGGGTCCACGTCGAGCATGGTCAGGGCTTTTTGCGCGATGCCCTTGTGGATGGTGCCGTCACCTTTGACATCGGCGTAGTCACGCACGCGGCGCAGCAGGCGGTTGGCAATGCGGGGCGTGCCGCGTGAGCGGCGGGCGATCTCGAACGAGCCTTCGGCGTCGATAGGCGCCTTGAGCAAGCCGCTGCTGCGGGTGACGATGCGCGAGAGTTCCTCGGGCGTGTAAAACTCCAGCCGCGAGACGATGCCAAAGCGGTCACGCAGCGGGTTGGTGAGCATGCCCGCGCGGGTGGTCGCGCCCACCAGGGTGAAGGGCTGCAAATCGAGCTTGATGCTGCGGGCCGCTGGGCCTTCGCCGATCATGATGTCGATCTGGTAGTCCTCGAGCGCGGGGTACAAGATTTCCTCGACCACGGGCGAGAGGCGGTGGATCTCGTCGATGAAGAGCACATCGTTGCGCTCCAGGTTCGTCAAGAGCGCGGCCAAATCTTTGGGCTTTTCGAGCACCGGGCCGCTGGTCTGGCGCAGGTTCACACCCAGCTCGGCGGCGATGATGTGCGAGAGCGTGGTTTTGCCCAGCCCGGGCGGGCCAAACAACAGCACGTGGTCCAGCGGTTCTTCGCGCATCTTGGCGGCGCTGATGAAAATCTCCAGCTGCTCGCGCACCTTGACCTGGCCGACGTATTCGTCGAGCAGTTTGGGGCGCAGGGCGCGCTCGATGGCCTCTTCGCTGTTGGACACGGGCGCGGCCGACACCACGCGCGAGGCTTCACGCGGGCTGGGCGGGGCTGCAAAGTCGTCGGTCTTGATGCTCATGGCTCAACTCGCCTTCACTTGGTGAGGGACTTGAGCGCGAGCTTGATGCCCTCGCTCACACCCACGTCAGCGGGCAGCAGCTTGAGAGCCGCTGCAGCTTCCTTGTCGTTGTAACCCAGCGCCAGCAACGCCTGCTGGATGTCGCCTTGCGCATCGCCTGCGCCCTGCGCAAACAGGCCACCGATGTCGCCGCCCAGCTTGCCTTTGAGCTCCAGCAGCAGGCGTTCGGCGGTTTTTTTGCCGATGCCCGGCACCTTGACCAGGCGGCCCACCTCTTGTGTGCTGATAGCCTGGGCCAGATCGGCCACGCTCATGCCCGAGAGCACCGACAGCGCGGTGCGGGGGCCCACACCCGAGATTTTGATGAGCTGACGAAAGGCCTCACGCTCGGCCAGCGTGGCAAAGCCGTACAGAATCTGCGCGTCTTCGCGCACCACAAAGTGGGTCACCAGACTGACCTTCTCACCTGCCGCAGGCAGGTTGTAAAACGTGCTCATGGGCACGTTGACTTCGTAGCCCACGCCGTGGCAATCCACGATCACTTCGGGTGGGTTTTTGTCGCTCAGGATGCCGGTGAGTTTGCCAATCATGGAGGGCCTTTGGATTGCAGTGATATGGAGGAGAATCGGGGCTCCTTGGCGAGCAAATCACCCAGCGAAACCACCCACGGACAGGATTATCCCCTTGATCGTCAGACACACCTTCACCCCGCACAACAACACCCGCCTGTCCCACCTCTGCGGCCCGATGGACGCGCACCTGCGCAGCATCGAGGCAGGGCTGCAAGTGAGCATCGCCCACCGCCACGAACAGTTCAAAGTCGACGGCCCCAAGGCCCAGGCCCAACGCGCCATGGAGCTGCTGCAGGCCCTGTACGAGATGGCCGAACGCCCGATCGCCGCCGACACCCTGCAGCTGATGATGGCCGGTGACGGGGAAGATGGCGCCAGCGTGGCCCCCACGCTGCAAACCCGCCGCGCAGACCTGAAAGCCCGCACCCCGGTGCAGGCGGCCTACCTCGACAGCATTGCCACACACGACATCAGCTTTGGCATCGGGCCCGCGGGCACAGGCAAGACCTATCTGGCCGTGGCCAGCGCCGTGGACGCCCTGGAGCGCGCCAGCGTGCAACGCATCGTGCTGACCCGCCCGGCCGTGGAAGCGGGTGAGCGCCTGGGCTTTTTGCCGGGCGACCTGTCGCAAAAGGTGGACCCCTACCTGCGGCCCTTGTACGACGCGCTCTACGACCTGATGGGTTACGACAAGGTGCAAAAGGCCTTTGAGCGCAACGCACTCGAAATCGCCCCGCTGGCCTTCATGCGTGGACGCACCCTCAACAACGCCTTCGTGATCCTCGACGAGGCGCAAAACACCACCTCCGAGCAAATGAAGATGTTCCTCACCCGCATCGGCTTCGGTGCCAAAGCCGTCATCACGGGCGATGTGAGCCAGATCGACCTGCCCAAAGGCCAGTTGAGTGGACTGATCGACGCCGAGCGGGTGCTGCGGCGCGTCAAAGGCATTGCGTTCACCCGTTTCACCAGCGCCGACGTGGTGCGCCACCCGCTGGTGGCCCGGATCGTCGACGCCTACGATGCCCAAGGCAGTGCTGCGCGCCGCCGCACCACCAGCGAGGAATGACCATGGCCCTGAAACAACTCCAGCTGTCGCTGCAATTTGGCGACATCCCCTACGCAGCCCGCCACCGCGCAGCGCTCCCACGCCACGCGGTCGCCCGCGCCATCCGCCACGCACTGGCCGATGACGCCGAGATCACGGTGCGCATCGTGGGCGAAGAAGAAGGCCGAGCGTTGAATCTGGCTTACCGCAAAAAGGACTACGCCACGAATGTGCTGACGTTTGACTATGCGCAGGACCCGGTGGTGATGGCCGACCTGGTGCTGTGCGCCCCGGTCGTGGCCCGCGAGGCCAAAGAGCAAGGCAAGACGCTGGCCGCGCACTACGCGCATTTGCTGGTGCACGGCACCTTGCACGCCCAAGGCTGGGACCACGAGACCAGCACGGCCGATGCCGAGGAGATGGAGGCCTACGAGGTTGAGATTTTGGCGGGCTTGGGGCTCAAAAACCCTTACCTCTGAATCAAATCAAGCGCACCTTGACCGTTTTGCCCTTGATTTTGCCGCGTGAGAGCTGGGCCTCGACCTTTTTGGCCAACTCGGCCTGCACCGCCACATAGGTCGAAAACTCGTTGACATTGATCTTGCCGACCTGCTCGCGGGTCAGACCACACTCGCCCGCCAGCGCGCCCATCACGTCACCCGCGCGGATTTTTTCCTTGCGACCGCCGACGATCTGCAAGGTGCGCATGGGTGGCTGCAGTGACCCGCCAGCGGCGGGCGTCAGCCCCGACAACGGTGCCCACTGGGACTCGCGGCCCTGCATCACCTCGATCTTGCCGACCGCCCCCATCTCGTCCATGCTGGCCAGCGTGATCGCCAGCCCCTCGGCATCGCCCCGGCCCGTGCGGCCGATGCGGTGGATGTGGATTTCGGGGTCGGGTGTCACATCCACGTTGATCACGGCCTCCAGGCCTTCCACATCGAGCCCACGCGAGGCCACATCGGTGGCCACCAGCACCGAACAGCTGCGGTTGGCAAACTGCACCAGCACCTGGTCGCGTTCGCGCTGCTCCAGCTCGCCAAACAACGCCAGCGCGCTGTACCCCTGCGCCTGCAGCACCGCCACCAGATCGCGGCACTGCTGCTTGGTGTTGCAAAACGCGAGCGTGCGCTCGGGGCGGAAATGCGCCAGCAATTGGGGCACCACATCCAGGCGCTGGGTCTCGCTCACTTCATAAAACACCTGACGGATCTTGTGCGCACTGTGTTGCGCCTCGACCTTGACGGTCTGCGGCGCGCGCATGAACTGCGCCGCCAGCTTGGCGATGCCCTCGGGGTAAGTGGCCGAAAACAGCAACGTCTGGCGGTCTTTGGCGCACTGGCGCACCACCTTGGCGATGTCGTCAAAGAAACCCATGTCCAGCATGCGGTCGGCTTCGTCCAACACCAATGTGTTGACCTCGGCCAGGCTCAACGAGCCACGCTCCAGATGGTCCAAGATTCGGCCGGGCGTGCCCACCACCACATCGGCACCGTGCTCCAGGCTCACGGTCTGGCCACGCAGGGCCACACCGCCGCACAGGGTGACGACTTTCACGTTCTGCCGTGCACGGGCCAGGCGTCGGATCTCTTGTGTGACCTGGTCGGCCAGCTCGCGTGTGGGGCACAGCACCACCGCCTGCACCGGGGCGCTGGGCGAACCTGCACTTTGCAGGCGCTCGATCAGGGGCAGGCCAAAGGCGGCGGTCTTGCCGCTGCCCGTGCTGGCCTGGGCGATCAGGTCGTGCCCGGCCAAGGTGATGGGCAGGCTGGCCGCCTGGATGGGCGTCATCTGGGCGTAGCCCAGTTGTTCAAGGTTGTGGAGCGTGGCGGGAGAAAGGGAGAGTTGGGCAAAACGATCGGTCATGCCTCGATTATCCGTTGAGGTGCATCAGGCGGTCATGCGGATCGGGATGGTGATCGGACCGTCGTTGACCAAGGCCACTTTCATGTCGGTGGCAAACCGGCCCGTCTGCACCACCGGGTGTGCGGCCCGCGCCTGGGCCACAAAGTGCTCGTACAGACGCCGGCCTTCATCGGGCCTGGCTGCCTGCGTGAAGCTGGGACGGTTGCCACCCGCCACATCGGCGGCCAGCGTGAACTGACTCACCACCAGCAGGCCCCCGCCCACATCCTGCAGGCTGCGGTTCATCTTGCCTGCTTCGTCGCTGAAGATGCGCAGTTTGAGGATCTTGGCCAGCAGCTTGTCGGCCACCCCATCGCTGTCGCCGTGCTCGGCGCACAGCAGCACCAGCAGGCCATGGCCAATCTGGCCAATGACCTCGCCGTCAACCCGCACGCTCGCTTCGCTCACCCGCTGCAAAACCGTGATCATGCTGCGTCCTTCGGGTCGTCGAAATGCGCTTCCACGTCGTCCGGCAGCAGCTGGATGGTGGCGCGCAAACCGGGCACCGCTTGCATCAGGGCTTTCTCGACCCGACTGCGCAAGTCGGCGGCATGGCCCAGCGACCAATTCGAGGGCATGTGCATGTGCATGTCCACAAAGCGGCGCTGTCCGGCTTTGCGGGTGACCACATGGTCAAAACGCACCACATCGCGTCCATCGATGGCATACACAAACTGCCCCAGCACCTGCTGGATGTCGTGCTGAATTTCGGACTCGACCGCCTCGTCCATCAGCCCCTGCGAGGACTGCCAGACCAAATGCGCACCTTCTTTCAGGATGTTGAGCGCCACGGCCATGGCCACCACCGCATCCAGCCAGAGCCAGCCCGTCACACCCACCAGCACAATGCCCAACACCACGCCGATCGAAGTCCACACATCGGTGACCAGATGCCGTGCATCGGCTTCGAGCGCCAAGGAACGGTGCTCGCGGGCAGCGCGAAACATCACCCAGGCCAGCAAACCGTTGAGCACCGAGCTGCCCACCGACAACGCCAGCCCCAAGCCCACCTGCTCCAGTGGCTGGGGGTCGAACACACGGTGGCTTGCGGCCCAGAGGATGCCCAGACCTGCCACGATGATAAGGATGCCCTCGAAGCCGGAAGAAAAGTATTCGGCCTTGTGGTGTCCGTAAGGGTGGTCTTCATCGGGTGGCGACTCGGCCACAGTGACCATCAGCAGCCCAAACATGGCACTGGCCAGGTTGACCAGTGACTCCATCGCGTCCGACAGCAAGCCGACCGAGTCGGTCAGCCACCAGGCCAGCGTTTTGAGGGCGATGGTGACCAGCGCCACACCCACCGATGCCATGAGCAGGCGCTTGGGGGTCAGCCAGACAGAAATGGAGTTCATGGCAACAGCATACGCCTGGCCGATGGCAGCCGGATGATCCGGGTCAGCTGAGCGTCACTTTGGCAAATTTGCGCTTGCCCACCTGGACCACGTAGGTGCCCGCGTCCAGCTTGAGGCCCTTGTCGCTGACCACACTGGAGTCCACACGCACGCCGCCGCCCTCGATCAGGCGGTTGGCTTCGCTGGTGGACGGGGCCAGGCCCGCCGACTTGAGCAAAGCGCCGATGCCCAACGGTGCGCCAGACAACGCCACTTCGGGGATGTCATCGGGCACGCCGCCCTTGCTGCGGTTGATGAAATCCTGCTCGGCCGCATCGGCCGCCGCTGCGCTGTGGAAACGTGTGGTGATTTCCTTGGCCAGCATGACTTTGGCGTCTTTCGGATTGCGCCCACCCTCGACTTCCTTTTTCAACGCCTCGATCTCGGCCATCGACTTGAACGACAGCAGGGTGTACCAGCGCCACATCAGGGTGTCGGAGATGGAGAGCACCTTGGCGAACATGCTGTTGGCCTCTTCGGTGATGCCGATGTAGTTGTTTTTGGATTTGGACATCTTGTCCACGCCGTCCAGGCCTTCAAGCAGCGGCATGGTCAAAATGCACTGCGGCTCCTGGCCATACTCGGCCTGCAGGTGGCGACCCATCAGCAGGTTGAACTTTTGATCGGTGCCGCCCAACTCCAGATCGCTCTTGAGCGCCACCGAGTCGTAGCCCTGCATCAGCGGGTACAGGAACTCGTGCACACTGATCGGTGTGCCCGCATGGAAGCGGTCATGGAAGTCGTTGCGCTCCATCATGCGGGCCACGGTGTACTTAGCGGCCAGCTGGATCATGCCCATCGAACCCAAGGGTAGCGACCACTCACTGTTGTAGCGAATCTCTGTTTTTGCGGGATCGAGCACCAGGCTGGCCTGTTTGTAGTAGGTCTCGGCGTTGGCTTTGATCTGCTCGGGCGTGAGGGGTGGGCGGGTGCTGTTGCGGCCCGAGGGGTCACCGATCAGGCTGGTGAAGTCTCCAATCAAAAAGATCACCTGGTGCCCCAGATCCTGCAACTGGCGCATCTTGTTGAGCACCACGGTGTGGCCGATGTGGATGTCCGGCGCGGTCGGGTCCAGCCCGAGTTTGATGCGCAGCGGCACGCCTGTGGCCTCGGATTTGGCCAGTTTTTGCAGCCAATCCTCCTTGGGAATCAGCTCCTCACAGCCACGCAGCGTGACGTCCATCGCCTCACGGGTCTTGTCCGTGACCGGGAATTTTGTAACAAGCGCTTGATTCATAAGGGTTTTTTCTAAAGTCGATCAGGTCATTCACGGTAGAATGATTCCTTTGGGCAGATCCTGCATTTTAGTGGTCGCCCTACCCATTTATCCGGCTTGTCGTTTGTCCTCCAAAGACAAGCCCGCCAACAAACAAGTTCATGTCCCTTTTGTCCCATTTGCTCACACATGCCGTGGCCTGGCTGGTCCAGAGCCTGCAGTGGCTGGTGGTGCTGGTCGGCAAGACCCTGCTGGGTGTCCAGCATGTCCTGGCCTGGCTCGACAGTGCGCACCCGCTGGCCACTTTCTCACGCCCCTTCACCCGCTTTGTGCAGCGCTACCCCAAGCGCATCGTCACGGTGCTGACCTCGGCGCTCCTGGCCGCTGGCGGCGGCGCATTTGCCGTGGCCAACCTCGGCCCTGACGCCTCCAAACTGCCCGTCGTCAACCTGACCGAACCGGTCATTGTGAGCGGCCTCGACGCCCAAGCCCAAGCACTGGACCTGCGCGACCTCAAACTGATGCGCAGCGATACCACCCGCAGCGCCGACACCCCCGAAAGCCTGCTGCGCCGACTGGGCTTGTCCGACCCCGAGGCCGCACGCTTCTTGCGCCAAAACGCCCAGGCCCGCGAAGTCCTCTCGCGCGCAGGCCGTTCGGTCTCTGCCGAAGCCGATGCGTCCCAACAGCTGACCGAAATGACCGTGCGCTGGCTGCGCAACGAAACCGACGCCCAGTTTCAGCGCTGGGTGCTGAGCCGCACAGCACAAGGCCTGTCGGCACGCCTCGAAACCGTGCCCATGACCGCCAGCATCCGCATGTCCGGTGGCACGGTGTCCAGCTCGCTGTACGCGGCCAGCGACGAAGTGCGACTGCCCGACACGGTGGTCAGCCAGCTCACCGACATCTTCTCCAGCCAGATCGACTTCCACAAAACCCTGCGCAAAGGCGCCCGCTTTGCGGTCGTCTACGAAGTGCTCGAAGCCGATGGCGAACCCCTGCGTGCCGGCAAGGTGCTGAGCGCCGAGTTCGTCAACGGCAACAAGACCTACGAAGCCGTCTGGTTCCAGGAGCCCGGCAAGAAAGGCAACTACTACGCCTTTGACGGCAGCAGCCTGCGCCGCGCCTACCTGGCATCGCCTGTCCCGTTTTCGCGCAAAACCAGCGGCTTCAGCATGCGCCTGCACCCGATCTTCCAGACCCTGCAGGCCCACCGCGGTGTGGACTACGCCGCACCGTCTGGCACACCGGCCCACTCGGTGGGTGATGGCGTGGTCGACTTTGCAGGTGTGCAGGGCGGCTTTGGCAATGTGGTCATCGTGCGCCATGGCAACAGCCACAGCACGGTCTACGCCCACCTGAGCCGCATCCATGTGCGCAAAGGCCAGACCGTCACTCAAGGCCAAGTCGTCGGTGCCGTGGGCAGCACCGGCTGGTCCACAGGGCCACACCTGCATTTCGAGTTCCGAGTCAATGGCGTCCACGTCGACCCACAGACCATCATTCAGCAAGCGCAAAGCACGCCTATCTCGCCATCCGCACGCATGGCCTTCAAGCAAACCGCGCAAGCCTCGCGTGCGCAACTCATGGCCGCCGCGCAAATGCGCGAAAGCACCGACCAATGACCGGACAACCGGTGACCAAGGGGCTCTGCGGAGCCCCTTTTTTCTGAGCCATTGCGACCCATGTCCACCGATGCCCTCTTCATCGGCCTGATGTCCGGCACCTCGCTCGACGGCGTGGACGGCGTGCTCGCCCGCTTCAGCCCCGACGGCACCATGCAGGTTCAGGCCCACGCATTCAACCCCTTCCCCGACGCCTTCAAGGCGGAGTTGCTGCAGCTCAACCAGAGCGGACCCGACGAGCTTCACCGCGCGGCCCTGGCAGGCAACGGCATCGCCCGCCATTACGCCCAGGTGGTGCAAGCGCTGCTGGCCCAAACCGGCCATGCACCTGAAGCTGTCACCGCCATCGGCGCGCACGGCCAGACCGTGCGCCACCGCCCGCTGGAGTTTGACGGCTTGCCCGACCAACCCGCGGTGGGCTACACCCTGCAGCTGAACAACCCGTCACTGCTTGCCGAGCTGAGCGGCATTGACGTGGTGGCCGACTTCCGCTCGCGCGACCTCGCTGCAGGCGGTCAAGGCGCTCCGCTCGTGCCTGCTTTTCACCAAGGCGTGTTCGGTCAATCGCAAGGCTGCGTGGCGGTGCTCAACATCGGTGGCATCTCCAACCTGAGCGTGCTGCAGCCCGACGGCCATGTGATGGGGTGGGACTGCGGCCCCGGCAACGCCCTGATGGACCACTGGTGTCAGACCCACACCGGCCAAGCCTTTGACCGCAACGGCGACTGGGCCGCCACAGGCCAGACCTCACACACGCTGCTGGAACGTCTGCTGGGCGAAAGCTACCTCAGCAAACAGCCCCCCAAAAGCACGGGGCGAGACCTCTTCAACCCTGCCTGGCTACAGCAGCACCTCAGCAACTTGCCCGATCTGCCTGCGCAAGACATCCAGGCCACGCTCACCGCTTTCACAGCCCAGGCTTGCGTGCGCGACGTACACGCACACGCCCCGGGTGCGCAACGGCTGATCGTGTGTGGAGGAGGCGCATTCAATGGACATTTGATGTCACTGCTGGCACAAGGCCTGCCGGGTGTGCCGGTGGTCAGCAGCGAAGCGCACGGCCTGCCGCCGCTGCAGGTGGAGGCTGCCGCCTTTGCCTGGCTGGCCTTCAAGGCGGTGCGCCGGGAACCGGCCAGCCTGACAAGCGTCACGGGCGCCCGAGGCGCCCGTGTGTTGGGGGCCGTGTATCCACGCTGACCCCCACTGTGTGGTGTGCGGCCTGCAGGCCGCAAAAGCTCAGACCGAGAAAGACGAGCCGCAACCGCAGGTGGTCGTGGCGTTCGGGTTCTTGATCACAAACTGGGCGCCTTGCAAGTCTTCCTTGTAGTCGATCTCGGCACCGATCAGGTACTGGTAGCTCATCGCATCGATCAGCAGCGACACACCGTTCTTGCTCATGGTGGTGTCGTCTTCGTTGGTGATCTCGTCGAACGTGAAGCCGTATTGAAAGCCCGAGCAGCCGCCGCCTTGCACAAACACACGCAGCTTCAAATCCGGATTGCCTTCTTCGGCGATCAGGTCGGCCACCTTGGCCGCCGCGCTGTCTGTGAAGACGATGGGAGCGGGCATGTCGGTCTGGATGTTTTCTGCAACTGCACTCATGGTGTTTCTCCGGTCAATGGCAAATAGTATAGCGCCGCGCTGGGTTATTCCCATCGGCACAGGCCATTAACGCTACTGGCATTGGGGCTTTCGCCCATGAAAAAAGCCGCAACAGCGAACCGTTGCGGCTTTTGGCAAAACAAGAAAGCGGATTAACGCTTCGAGAATTGCTTGCGGCGACGAGCAGAGTGGAAGCCGACTTTTTTACGTTCAACTTCACGGGCGTCGCGAGTGACGAAACCAGCTTGGCTCAGCACGGGCTTGAGCGTTGCATCGTAGTCAATCAGGGCGCGGGTGATGCCGTGACGGGTTGCACCGGCTTGGCCGGATTCACCGCCGCCGTGGACGTTGACCTGGATGTCGAAAGTTTCGGCATGGTTGGTCAGCATCAGGGGCTGCTTGGCGATCATGATCGAAGTCTCGCGGCCGAAGTAGGCTTGGATGTCCTTGCCATTGACCGTGATCTTGCCAGTGCCTTTTTTCAGAAACACGCGGGCGACGCTGGATTTGCGACGGCCTGTGCCATTGTTCCATTCACCAATCATCTCAAGGCTCCTTAGATGTCCAGCACTTTAGGCTGTTGGGCGGTGTGTGGATGCTCAGCGCCGCCATACACCTTGAGTTTCTTGATCATGGCGTAACCGAGTGGGCCCTTGGGCAGCATGCCCTTGACAGCCTTCTCGAGTGCGCGGCCAGGGTGCTTGGCTTGCATGTCGCGGAAGTTGGTTTGTGTGATACCGCCGGGGAAGCCCGAGTGACGGTAGTACATCTTGTCGAGGTTCTTGGTGCCAGTCACTTTGAGCTGGGCAGCATTGATGATGACGATGAAGTCACCGGTGTCGACGTGAGGCGTGTAAATGGCCTTGTGTTTGCCGCGCAAACGGAGAGCAACTTCGCTGGCTACTCGTCCGAGGACCTTGTCGGTCGCGTCAATCACAAACCACTCGTGCACGACCTCAGCGGGTTTGGCGCTGAAAGTTGTAGTCATGAGTTTTCTCTTTAAAGAAAGGTTTGTCGGGTCCTTTTCCACGGTCGGTGCTCCTCTTTTGGGAGCCTCTTAGGTGGGAATATGCCCTGCCTTTACAGGCGCGAGCGTCTTCGCCGCGGGACCACAAAATCGCTGCGAAGCCTGCCATTATACGAAAAATCAAGGACTTGCGGAAGTTATTGGTTACCATCGACGCATGTTCAGTTATCGACACGCCTTCCATGCGGGCAACCATGCAGACGTGCTCAAGCACATCACGCTGCTCGCCACCCTGCGCCACCTCATGCAAAAAGAGGCCGGCATCACCCTGATCGACACCCATTCGGGGGCAGGCCTGTACCGGCTGGACGGTGATTACTCCCAAAAAGGTGCCGAGGCCGAAGACGGCCTGTTCAAGCTGCTCGAAGCGGTGGAAACCGCCGACTCGGTGCCCGAACCCGTGCAGGACTACCTCGACCAGATCGCCAGCTTCAACCCCGGCGGCGTGGCCAAGGTCTACCCCGGCTCCCCCTTCTTGATGCAGCGCCTCATGCGCCACGCGTCGCGCGACCGCCTGCGCCTGTTCGAGCTGCACCCCACCGACAGCAAGTCGCTGGCTTCCAACATCGCCCAGCTCGACGCCGGCCGCACCATCACCGTCAGCCGCGAGGATGGCTTTGAGGCCCTCAAAAAGCTGCTGCCGCCACCCGCCTCGGCCACCGGCTCCAAGCGGGCCATGGTGCTGATCGACCCCAGCTACGAAATCAAATCCGACTACGTCAAAGTGGCCAACGTCATCCAGGAGTACCTCAAACGCTTCTCGACCGGCACTTACCTGGTCTGGTACCCGATCATCCCGCGCCCCGAAGCACACGAGCTGCCCCGGCGCCTGCGCACCCTGGCCAACCAGGCCCAAAAACCCTGGCTCAACGCCACCCTGGCGATTGGCCGCGGCCCTGGCGACGAAGGCGGCCTCACGGCCAGCGGCATGTTCGTCATCAACCCCCCTTTCACCCTCAAAGACCAGGTGCGCAATGCCCTGGACCTGGTCGGCCCGGCGCTCGCACGCGGCAACGGCAAAGAATGGAAAGTCGAAGGCTCCAACTGATCCCCAGCGGCAAGCTCAGGGAAAGTCCTGATCTGCCCCAGAACAATTAACCGACCGATCGGTCGGTTAATTGTTATACTTCTCACCGCGCCACGATCATTCCATCCTGTTCGGCGCAGGAGAAGCCCATGTACACGCAATCCTTCAGCGTTTCCGACCAGGACGACGCCAAATCCGCAGGCCTCAAGGCCGTGCCCAAACAAGCCAGCGCCAGCGAACAAGCGCTGCAAGCCCAATTTGACGAGCGCATCGACGCCAATGGCCGCATCGAGCCCCGCGAGTGGATGCCCGAGGCCTACCGCAAGACCCTGGTGCGCCAGATCAGCCAGCACGCCCACAGCGAAATCGTGGGCATGCTGCCCGAAGGCAACTGGATCAGCCGCGCGCCCAGCCTCAAACGCAAAGCCATCCTGATCGCCAAAGTGCAGGACGAAGGCGGTCACGGCCTTTACCTGTACAGCGCAGCCGAGACCCTGGGCACCAGCCGCGACCAGATGCTCGACGCCCTGCACACCGGCAAGGCCAAATACAGCTCCATCTTCAACTACCCCACGCTCAACTGGGCCGATGTGGGCGTGATCGGCTGGCTGGTCGATGGCGCGGCCATCATGAACCAGATCCCGCTGTGCCGTTGCTCGTATGGGCCCTACGCCCGCGCCATGGTGCGCGTGTGCAAGGAAGAGTCCTTCCACCAGCGCCAGGGCTACGAAGCCCTGCTGGTCATGATGCAAGGCACGGCCGAGCAAAAAGCCATGGTGCAAGACGCCGTTAACCGCTGGTGGTGGAAGTGCCTGGCCATGTTCGGGCCGCCCGACGCCGACAGCCCCAACAGCGCGCAAGGCATGCGCTGGGGCATCAAGCGCATCAGCAATGACGATCTGCGTCAGAAATTTGTCGACGCCACCGTGCCGCAAGCCAAAGTACTGGGCGTGACCCTGCCCGACCCCGACCTGAAGTGGAACGAAGCCCGTCAGGCCCACGACTACGGCCAGATCGACTGGGACGAGTTCTGGTCCACCGTCAACGGCAATGGACCCTGCAACAAAGAGCGCCTGGGTGCCCGCGTCAAGGCCTGGAACGACGGTGCCTGGGTGCGTGATGCCGCCCTGGCTCACGCCAAGAAACAACAAGCGCGTCAACTGAAGGAAGCAGCATGAGCACACCCGCACTCAAGGAATGGCCCCTCTGGGAAGTTTTTGTCCGCAGCAAACAAGGCTTGGAACACAAGCACTGCGGCAGCCTGCACGCCTCCGACGCGCAACACGCCCTGCAAATGGCCCGCGACGTCTACACCCGCCGCCAGGAAGGCGTGAGCATCTGGGTGGTGCCCTCGGCCACCATCTCGGCGAGCGAACCCAACGACAAGAGCGAGTTCTTCGAGCCCGCCAGCGACAAGGTGTACCGCCACCCGACTTTCTATGAAATCCCCGAAGAAGTGGGGCACATGTGAGCGCCACCATGAACGCCCCTGTTGACTACCTGCTGCACCTCGCCGACAACGCGCTGATCCTGGGTCAGCGCAACGCCGAATGGTGCGGCCACGGCCCCATCCTCGAAGAAGACATCGCGCTGTCCAACAACAGCCTGGACCTGATCGGCCAGGCACGCATGCTGTACCAGCACGCCGCTGCGCAAATCGGCAAGGGCGCCACCGAAGACACGCTGGCCTACTTCCGCGACGTACCGGATTTCCGCAACTACACCCTGTGTGAGTTGCCCCACATGCCGCTGATGGCCGCCACCTCAGCGGGCGACCGCGACTTTGCGATGACCATCGTGCGCAACTTCCTCTACAGCAGCCTGATGGTGCTGGTGTGGGACCAGCTGCAAAACTCCAAAGATGCGCAACTGGCCGCCATTGCCGCCAAATCGCTCAAGGAAGCACGCTACCACCTGCGCCACTCCCGCGACTGGCTGGTGCGCCTGGGCGACGGCACCGAGGTCTCGCACGCCAAAGTGCAAGCCGCGCTCGACCAACTGCTGCCCTACACGCAGGAATTCTGGAGCACCAGCCCGCAGGAATCTGCGGCACTGGCCAACGGCACCGGCATCGACATGGCCGCGCTGCAGGCCGACTGGAACCAGATCGTGGACGAAGCCCTGCAAGAGGCCACACTGCAGCGCCCTGCAGCAGGCGGTTTTGTGCCCACCGGCAAGCAAGGCATCCACTCGGAGCACCTGGGCTTCGTGCTGGCCGAAATGCAGAGCCTGGCGCGTCAGCACCCTGGCGCCACCTGGTAAGCCCCGATGACCACCACCCTGACCGCAGCAGAACAGGCCTGGCAATTGCTCGAAGGCCTGAGTGACCCGGAAATCCCGGTCATCACCCTGCGCGAGCTGGGCATCCTGCGCGACGTGCGCGAGGGCGCTGCAGGCCTGGAAGTGGTCATCACCCCCACCTACAGCGGCTGCCCGGCGATGGGTCAGATCGAAGACGACGTGAAGGCCGCACTCGCCACAGCGGGCCTGCAGGCCACGGTGGTCACACAGCTCGCCCCCGCCTGGACCACCGACTGGATGACCGACGCCGCCCGCGAGAAACTGCGCGCCTACGGCATCGCGCCGCCGCATGCCTGCGCCAGCGAAAAACCGGGCGCGGCCAACGTGGTGCAGTTCGCGGCACGCGGGGCCAAACCTGAAGCGGTGCACTGCCCGCAGTGCGGCTCCGCCAACACCACCGAAACCTCCCACTTCGGCTCCACTGCCTGCAAGGCCCTGTACCGGTGCCTCGATTGCATGGAACCGTTCGACTACTTCAAACCCTACTAAAAAGCGACCCATCATGCGCTTTCATGACCTGACCGTTGCCCGCGTGACGCCCGAAGCCGCGGGTGCAGTGGCCATCACCCTGGCCGTGCCTGCTGACCTGCGCACGCAGTTCGACTTCCAGCCCGGCCAGTTCCTCACCGTGCGTGCCGACATTGAGGGTACCGACGTGCGCCGCAGCTACTCGATCAGCTCGGCCCGCAGCCAGCTGCAGCGCGGCGAGCTCGAACTGGGCATCCGCCCCGTCGAAGGCGGCGTGTTCTCCAACTGGGCCGCGTCAACGCTCAAGGCCGGTGACACCCTGCGTGTGATGCCGCCCGATGGCCGCTTCACCGTGCAAAAGCAGCGCGCCATCCACCGCGTGGGCTTTGCCGCAGGCTCGGGCATCACACCCATCCTGTCGATTTTGGCCACCACGCTCGAAGAACAGCCCGACGCCAAATTCACGCTCGTCTACGGCAACCGCCGCATGGACAGCGTGATGTTCAACGAAGCGCTGCAGGACTTGAAGGACCGCTACCCCTCGCGTCTGACGCTGATCCACATCCTCTCGCGCCAGGCCCAGGAAGTGCCCTTACTCGAAGGCCGCATCGACGCCGCCAAAGTGCGCGCCATCATCGACGCCTTCCTGCCTGTGGGCAGCATGGACGAAGTCTTCATCTGCGGCCCCGAAGCCATGATTGAGGAAACCGAAAAGACCTTGCTCGATGCAGGCGTCAAGGCCGACCGCATCCGCACCGAACGCTTCACCTCGCCCACGCTCGAAGCCCTGAGCCCCGAGCAAAAAGCCAAAGCCGTGCTGGGCCACCCCGCCACACGCGATGGCGGCGAAGTCCAGCTCACGGTGGTGCTCGACGGCAAGCCCTACGACATGCCGATGAACAAGAACGAGAAGATCCTCGACATCGCCTTGGCCATGGGCCTGGACCTGCCCTACTCGTGCAAGGGCGGCGTGTGCTGCACCTGCCGCTGCAAGGTCACCGAAGGCACAACCGAGATGGACAAGAACTTCACGCTCGAAAAGCCCGAAGTCGACCAAGGTTTCGTGCTGTCGTGTCAGGCGCGCCCCACCAGCAGCCGTGTGGTGGTGAGCTTCGACGAGCGCTGAAATTTTTCGCAGCGAGAGGATCGCGCATCATATGTAGGAGCCCCGCCCCCGGGGCGTTGGGGCTGTGGCTGAGCACAGGCCCCAATCGCGGCGAGGGCACCGCTCCTACAAGCCCGGCTTCAGAAGCGGTAGCCCACGCCCACCGCCGCAGCCACGGGGTCGAGCTTGAGGGTGCCTGCACTGGTGCCACCCGAGTAAACGTGGCTCTTGATGTAGATCTTCTTCACGTCCAGGTTGATCGACCAGTTCTTGTCCAGCGGAATGTCCACACCCGCCTGCAAAGCGCCGCCCCAGCTGTCGCCATCGAGTTTGGCGGCACCGCCCAGGATGTTGACCTTGCTGATGTCGGTGTAGTTGATGCCCACCCCCACATAAGGCTTGTAACCTGGCAGCCCAGTGAAGTGGTACTGCGCCAGCAAGGTGGGCGGCAAGTGCTTGAACGTGCCGATCTGCGTGCCGTTGCTGTAGACCTTCTGCTCTTGCGGGACTGTCAAAATCAATTCGGCCGCGATATTGGGCGTGAAGAAATAAGTGACATCAACCTCAGGAATGGTCTTGTTGTTGACGGCCAAACCCAGACCTGTGCTGTCCTTGTTGGACATGTCCAAATGAACGGCACGCGCACGCACCAGCCAGGCGCCCTCCGAGGCGGTCTGCGCCATGACAGAAGATGCCACACCAGCGACCAAAACAGCGGCAGCGACGATTTGTTTTTTCATTTCCGATTCCTTTGTTGAAACACGAGAGAACTCCCTCTCCAGTGCATTGGAACCGGACCATCAATCCTGCGGTTTGATCAAACGCAAAGCGGACAGGCGGCTGCGCCCTCAGATGACCAGGTCTTGCGGAACATCAAGAAATGCTGTCAGGCCGCCCCCTTGGGTGCGCCTCACAACCGACGCAATATCTCTGTCGTGGCAGCGCTCTGGTTCATGGTGTAGAAGTGCAGCGCAGGCACACCCGCCGTCACCAACTGGTCGCACAGGTCGGTCACCACGTCCAGGCCAAACGCCTTGATCGAGGCGATGTCATCGCCATAGGCCTGCAGGCGCAAACGGATCCAGCGCGGGATCTCGGCGCCACACGCGTCCGAAAAGCGCAGCAACTGCGACGAACTGGTGATCGGCATGATGCCCGGCACCACCGGCACATCCACCCCCAGCTTGTGTGCATCGTCCACAAAACGGAAATACGCATCGCTGTTGAAGAAGTACTGGGTGATCGCTGAATTTGCACCCGCCCGCGCCTTGGTGGCAAAAGCCTGTAAGTCCGACTCGGGCGACTTGGCCTGGGGATGCACCTCGGGGTAGGCGGCCACTTCGATGTGGAAGTCATCGCCCGTCTCGGCGCGGATGAATGCCACCAAATCGCTCGCGTAGTGAAACTCACCACCCGCACCATAGCCGCTGGGCAAGTCGCCACGCAAAGCCACCAGGCGCTTGACACCCATGGCCTTGAGCGTGGCCAGTTCTTCGCGCACCGACGCTTTGGTCGCGCCAATGCACGAGAAGTGCGAAGCTGCCTGCCCCCCCTCGGCAATGATCTCGCCCACCGTGGCAAAGGTGCCCTCTTGCGTGGAACCACCAGCCCCATAGGTCACCGAGCAGAACTCAGGCTTGAGCGCATACAGCTGCTGGCGCACCGCACGCAGCTTCTCGGCGCCCTCAGGTGTCTTGGGTGGAAAAAATTCAAAACTCACGGGCAAATTCATGGCTCGCCTCTTCATCCATTCACTGCAGGCCGAACAGCCTGCACAAAAAATTCCCGGTTGCCGTCTCCGCCGGCTATCGGGCTGTCCAACCAGGCCACCACCGTCAGACCCAGCTCGGTCAATGCCGTACGCAAGCGCTGCTCGATGAACGGGTAATGGCTCTCATCTTTGACAATCCCGCCCTTGCCCACCTGACCCGGCTGCAACTCGAACTGGGGTTTGACCAGCATCAACAACTGCCCGCCGGGCTTGAGGAAAGGCACCACACCGGGCAAGACCAGCGTGAGCGAGATGAACGACACATCGCCCACCAACAGGTCAAAACCTTCCTCCGCGTCAGGAATGCGTTCATCGCCTGGCACCAGCTCGCGGGCATTCACGCCCTCGATGCACACCACACGCTCGTCGGCCTGGATGCGCGGATGCACCTGCGCATGCCCCACATCGATGCCCACCACCTGCGCCGCTCCTTGCTGCAACAGGCAATCGGTGAACCCACCGGTGCTCTGCCCCACATCCAGACAACGCAGGCCTTCGACCTGAACGCCCGTGGCGCGCAAAGCGCCTTCGAGCTTGAGACCGCCGCGAGACACATAACGCGATTCGGCGTCGTCCAGCAACTGCAACTCGGCACCCGCAGGCACCTCGTCCTTGTTCTTCACGATCGCACGCCACTCGCCATTGGGCTGCAGCCAGCGCACACCCCCGGCAATCAGGCGTTGCGCCTGCGAACGGGAAACCGCCAGGCCACGTTCCACCAGGAGTTGGTCAATGCGCATCAAACAACCATTTCAATTCAAAAATCGCGACGAGGGCGTCGCTCCCACAAGAAACTTGTAGGAGCCCCGCCCCCGGGGCGATTTGGTTCAATAACGGTAAGTGTCGGCTTTGTAAGGACCGTTTTTCGACACACCGATGTAAGCCGCCTGCTCGTCGGTGAGTTCGGTCAGCTGTGCGCCGACTTTCTTCAGGTGCAAACGTGCAACCTTCTCATCGAGGTGCTTGGGCAACACATAGACCTTGCCGGCTTCGTACTGGTCTTGCTTGGTGAACAGCTCGATCTGGGCGATGGTCTGGTTGGCGAACGAAGACGACATCACAAAGCTGGGGTGGCCGGTGGCGCAACCCAGGTTCACCAGGCGACCTTTGGCCAGCAAAGTGATCTTCTTGCCATCGGGGAAGATGACGTGGTCAACCTGGGGCTTGATCTCGTCCCACTGCAGTTTTTCCAGCGATGCGACGTCGATCTCGTTGTCAAAGTGACCGATGTTGCAGACGATGGCTTCGTCCTTCATGGCGGCCATGTGCTCGTAACGGATCACGTTCTTGTTGCCGGTGGCCGACACGAAGATGTCGCACTTGTCGGCGGCGTACTCCATGGTCACGACCTTGAAGCCTTCCATCGCGGCTTGCAGCGCGTTGATCGGGTCGATCTCGGTCACCCAGACTTGGGCAGACAAAGCGCGCAAAGCCTGGGCCGAGCCCTTGCCCACATCACCGTAACCAGCGACCACAGCCACTTTGCCCGCGATCATCACGTCGGTGGCGCGTTTGATCGAATCGACCAAAGATTCGCGGCAGCCATACAGGTTGTCGAACTTGCTCTTGGTCACCGAGTCGTTCACGTTGATGGCGCGGAACATCAGGCTGCCCTTGGCGGCCATCTCGTTCAAGCGCAACACACCGGTCGTGGTTTCTTCGGTCACGCCAATGATCTGAGCGCCCTTGCGGCTGTACCAGGTCGGGTCCACGGCCAGCTTGGCCTTGATGGCGTTGAACAGGCAGGTCTCTTCTTCGCTGGTCGGGTTGGCAATCAGGCTGGCGTCCTTTTCAGCGCGCTTGCCCAGGTGCATGAGCAGCGTGGCGTCGCCGCCATCGTCCAGGATCATGTTGGGGCCTTCGCCAGGCGTGCCTGCGGGACCAAAGTCAAAAATGCGGTGGGTATAGTCCCAGTAATCGGCCAGGGTTTCGCCCTTGATGGCAAACACCGGCGTGCCGCGTGCGGCAATGGCGGCCGCGGCGTGGTCCTGTGTGGAGAAGATGTTGCACGACGCCCAGCGCACATCGGCGCCCAGGGCCTGCAGGGTCTCGATCAGCACGGCGGTCTGGATCGTCATGTGCAGCGAACCGGTGATGCGTGCGCCCTTGAGCGGCTGGCTCTTGGCAAACTCTTCGCGGATGGCCATCAGACCGGGCATTTCGGTCTCGGCGATCTTGATTTCTTTGCGGCCCCAGTCGGCCAGGCCAATGTCGGCGATCACGCAGTCGGCGTTGACAGCGGTTTTCAAAGGTGCATTCATGTGTGCGCTCCAAAGCAATGTGAATGAGCCACACGCGTGGATGAAAGCACTGGATTTGGAAAACAGGCTCACCGCACGTCGAGTGGATGAGCGTCGTTGCTGTATGAAGGTTCCGAGCCTCACGCCCGCTGCCAGCTTGGGGGCTGGTGGGCGCTGCAACGCTCCTCGGAATGTTTGGATTATAGCGAGCCGGGAACTGATCTGCTATTGACCCAAGGATTGCAAAGCTTCGCCCAGGCTCGCATTCACAGCAGGCAGTTCTTGCACTATGGTTTGGTAAAGAATTTCATGGGCGACCTGCTCGTAGCCGTGGGCAAGGATATTGCGCAAACCAATGATGCGACGCCATGGAATCCCCGGATACAGAGAACTGTCAGCCCCCACCCGGACGGCCGCCTCGCCCAGATTGATGAACAGTTTCTCAACGGCGAGACACAAAATTCTTTGACTGACAAATTCGGCGCAACTCAGGCCTGAAGCCAAGGCCTGCAACTCTTGGGTGAAACCCAGCATATCGACCAGGTGGGCTGGCGTGCGATCCATGCTCATTGGAACAACAACTGCAACTGGGGCTCGATGGCTTTGCGTCTGAACGGATTGTGCAGCACCGAAGGGAATGCCAAATCAACCGACTTGCCATCAAACACCGTTGACAGCTCATCTTGCATATCCACCAATGCAAAACCCGTTGGATATTGATCCGGATTGAACTCAACCAGCAAATCCACATCACTGCCAGGACGATCTTGCCCCTGCGAGGCAGAGCCGAACATTTGCATACGGCGCACACCATAGCGCCGACAAATATCGGCAATCTGGGCGTGTTGTTGAGGGGCAATGTGCATATGCAATGATTATGAAGCAGTTCCAGCAAGTGCGAAAGCAGGCCTCATGCCGAGATTGGACGACCTTGGCACACCCCCCCCGGGTAAGCGGTGCCTACAAAGTAAAATCACCCCATCGCGGCCAGTTCCTGGCTGCCTGCCTTGCGCCCCTTGCGGTGCCATTCCGATCAGGACCCCTTGTGACCTACGCCAACGAGACCCGGCGCCGCCGGACTTTTGCCATCATTTCCCACCCCGACGCGGGTAAAACCACGCTGACCGAAAAACTGCTGCTGTTCTCCGGCGCGATCCAGATCGCCGGTTCGGTCAAGGCCCGCAAGGCTTCGCGCCATGCCACCAGCGACTGGATGGAAATCGAAAAGCAGCGCGGCATCTCGGTGGCTTCCTCGGTCATGCAGATGCTGTACCGCGAGCATGTCATCAACCTGCTCGACACGCCCGGCCACAAGGACTTCTCTGAAGACACTTACCGTGTGCTCACCGCCGTGGACTCGGCGCTCATGGTCATTGACGCTGCCAACGGTGTGGAAGCACAAACCCGCCGCCTGATCGAGGTCTGCCGACAGCGCGACACGCCCATCATCACCTTTGTGAACAAGATGGACCGCGAAGTGCGCGACCCACTCGACATCCTCGACGAAGTCGAACGCGAGCTGGGCATGCCCTGCGTGCCCATGACCTGGCCTGTGGGCCAGGGCAAGAGCTTCGGCGGCATCATCAACCTGCGCACGCAGGCCATGACGGTGTTCGAGTCGGGCAGCGAACGCCGCCCGCAGGATTTTGAAACCATCCCCCTGAGCGAGCAGGCCCAACTGGCCGAGCGCTTTGGTTCGGACTGGCAGGCCGCCATGGACAGCATGGAGCTGGCCACGGGCGCGTCCCCCGCGTTTGACGAAGCCGCTTTCCTGGCGGGCAAGCAGACGCCCGTGTTCTTTGGCTCCGGCGTGAACAACTTCGGTGTGATGGAAGTGCTGGACGCCCTGGTCGATCTGGCCCCCGCGCCCAAGCCCCGCACCAGCAACCTGATCGTCAACAAACAGCCCGTGGTCAAAGAAATCCAGCCCGAAGACAGCGCGTTCTCAGGCGTGGTGTTCAAGGTGCAGGCCAACATGGACGCCAACCACCGCGACCGCATTGCGTTCGTGCGCATGGCATCTGGCAAATACACCCCGGGCATGAAGCTCAAGGTGCAACGCACCGGCAAGGAACTGCGCCCCACCAGCGTGGTGACCTTCCTCTCGCAGCGCCGCGAAGCAGTCGATGAAGCCTACGCGGGCGACATCATCGGCTTCACCACCCACGGCGGCGTGCAGCTGGGCGACACCATCACCGACGGGGCCAACCTGCAATTCACCGGCCTGCCCTTCTTTGCGCCCGAACTCTTCATGACCGTGATCCTGAAGAACCCGCTGCGCACCAAACAACTGCAAACTGGACTGGACCAGCTGGGTGAAGAAGGCGCGATCCAGGTCTTCAAACCCGAAATCGGCGGCCCCATGCTGCTGGGCGCGGTCGGTCAGCTGCAATTCGAAGTGGTGCAACACCGCCTCAAGGCCGAGTACGACTGCGACGTGCGCCTGGAAGGCTGCCAGTACACCGGCGCCCGCTGGATCACGGCCGACACCCCGGCCGAGCTGCGCGAATTCACCAACGCCTACCCGCAGCGCCTGGCGCTCGACGCCGCAGGCACGCTGGCGTATCTGTGCACCAGCCCCTACGACGTGCGCCTGGCGCAAGAGCGCTTTCCCAAAATCCATTTCCACCCGCTGCGCGAGCACGCGGGCCTGGCGCTGGGTTCGGCGCACTGACCACCATGCGCCCGCTGGCCCAATGGCAACCCGGCCAGATCATCGGCGTCTTCACCGACATCGATGACACGCTGACCACCGATGGCGCAATCACCCCCGACGCCCTGCAGGCCCTGGCCGACCTGAAAGCCGCAGGCCTGCATGTGGTGCCCATCACCGGGCGGCCCGTGGGCTGGAGCGAACCCTTTGCCCAAAGCTGGCCGGTGGACGCCATCGTCGCCGAAAACGGCGCAGTGGCCCTGGTGCACCAGGGCGGCCAACCCTTGCGCAAGCTCTACCAGCAGGACGCCGCCACACGCAGCGCCCACTTTGCGCGCATGCAGCAGGTGCTGGCACAGATCGAGCAAAGCATCCCCGGTGCCCAGCGCTCACAAGACAGCGCAGGCCGCGAAACCGACATCGCCATCGACCACAGCGAATTCACCCAGCTGCCGCAAGCCGACATCGACGCAGTAGTGCGCGCCATGCAGGCCGCAGGCATGACCGCCACCGTCAGCAGCATCCACATCAACGGCTGGTACGGCGAGCACAACAAACTCTCGGGCGCCCGCTGGATCTTGCAGCAGCTTTGGGGCCGCGACCTGGATGCCGAAATGCACCGCTGGGTCTATGTGGGCGACTCCACCAACGACCAGGTCATGTTTGAGCATTTCGCGCACAGCGTGGGCGTGGCCAACATCCAGCGCTTTGCCACGCAACTCACGCACCCGCCACGCTACGTCACGCCCAGCGCGCGGGGGGCGGGGTTTGCCGAAGTCGCGCATAGATTATTAATTCGAAGCAATTTAAATTAATGCGCATCACTGCACTGCATCCATCTAAAATATCGTTTTAAGAATCCACATCAGTGGCTTGTCAAGTGCTCACACATGAAAACCGCTGTCGTCATCCCGGCCTACAAGGTCACAAAACAAATTCTGAGTGTGCTTGAGGCCATTGGCCCGGAGGTGAGCGCCATCTACGTTGTAGACGACTGCTGTCCGGATGCCTCTGGCTCATTTGTCAAAACCCATGCTCACGACCCTCGGATTCAAGTACTGAGCAACCTCGAAAACAAAGGAGTGGGGGGCGCAGTCATCACCGGCTATTTGGCTGCACTGAACGACGGCTCGGACATCATGGTCAAAATTGACGGTGATGGTCAAATGGATCCGTCCTTGCTACCTCAATTCATTGCACCGATCTTGCAAGGGCAAGCAGACTACACCAAAGGCAATCGTTTTTTTGACTTGGAGCAAATTCATCAGATGCCAACAATAAGACTGATTGGCAATGCTGTGTTGTCTTTCATGTCAAAGTTATCCACGGGCTACTGGGATCTTTTTGACCCCACCAACGGTTACACCGCAATCCATCGCTCAGTTGCTCTGCGTTTGCCTTACGCAAAAATCAGTCAGCGTTATTTTTTCGAAACAGATATGTTGTTCAGACTCAATACACTGGGCGCTGTGGTTGTAGATATTCCCATGGATGCAAAGTATGGCGATGAGGAAAGCAGTCTAAAGATCGGGAAAATTCTGCCGGAGTTTCTGATGAAACACACAAGGAATCTACTGAAACGTATTTTTTACAACTATTACCTGCGCGATATGTCCATCGCTTCAGTTGAATTGCCAATCGGCCTGCTACTGCTGCTTTTCGGACTCATCTTTGGTTCAATTGCATGGATCACATCCATTCGCACAGGCGTTGCCACAAGTGCCGGAACCGTCATGCTTTCTGCACTCCCTCTTATTCTGGGTCTACAGTTCATTCTGGCTTTTTTGGCTAACGACATGTCCCGTATACCTAAACGTCCACTTCAGCACATCTGGAAAAAGTCATCATAATGACCACTCTGATCGCATTGCTGTGTGTTGTTGGGATTGCTTGCGGCCAAATTCTCTTCAAATTGTGCGCAAAGGCCTATCAAACCCATGGATTGTTGACCTCTCAAACGATAACCCTTTTTATTGCCGCCATGGTGCTTTATGGGTTTACTACGCTGGTCTGGATTTGGGTTCTTTCACGAAGTGAACTCGGAAAAGTTTATCCATTGATGGCCTTGGCTTTCGTCTTGGTCCCTGTGGCAACTTATTTTTTCTTTGGCGAACGTTTCAGCACCTCTTACATGACTGGAATAGGTTTGATCGTAGCCGGCATCGTATTGACCTCTCAAGGTCAATAACTCAGTCATCAGCACAGCAAAATGCTCAACGCTCCAACCCACTTGACAGGCCTGACTGAATTTTTTTGGGGCCTGATGTTCTGCGTTTATTGCGCGACATTGGGCTTGGCAGTATTAAAAACACCTAGGTTATTTAATTTCTCAAGAAAATTTGAATCAGTAGTCAGCCCTCTAGAAATTAATTTTTCTCTGATTATCTTTATCGCAACATGCACGGGACTGGCGGTGGTCAGTCAGATGCTGTTTCTGCTGGGACTTTTCAAAGTATTAAGCCCCTCAGTCATGATCATCTCGCTGCTGAGCCTGTGGTTACTCGCATGCATGCAGCTATGGACGACACGCACGAAATCGGCCCTCATACCTAATTGGATGTCTCTTTTACAAGGGAGCTCAACCGGAATTATTTTCTTGTGCATTGGCTTAACGCTGACTTGGCTATGCATCAAACCGCCAGGCTTGTGGGACGACACCAGTTATCACCTGCCTTACGCCAGACACTATCTGCAAGAACATCAGCTGAGCGTCACCCCTTGGTTGCGCTTCCCATTGTTTCCGCACAATGGAAATTTGTTGTTCACCTTCGCACTAACATGGGGAAGCGAAGTTCGCGCACAAGTGATCGCGACGGCTATCCCTCTCACAGTGACAGCCATAGGGATTTATGGCGCTTGCCAGGAATTTCTCAAATCCAAGTGGAGTGGATGGCTCGCCATTGGACTGTTCTGGAGTCTCAGCCCCCTACAAGAAACACTTGGCTACGCATACATTGACAATTTGCTGATGATGTTCAGTTGGGCTGCAATGGTAGCGATGACTATGGCATTACGCGAACAGTCATCACCTGGAACTGGCTGGGTTGTGATTTGCGGATTATTGGCTGGCACCGCAGCTGGCACAAAGCTTTTTGGTGCGGTGATTGTCATCATGATCGGCATTACCTTGCTATTCAACAAAGGATGGCGCAGGCAATCTGTATGGCTCTATTCTGCCTCTGCTGGCTTATTTGGTTTAGGGTGGTACATCAGAAGCTACATCATTTCAGGAGACCCTATACATCCTGCAGGGGGAAACTTTTTTGGTCATTACCTTTGGAATTCGGCTGATTTACTCTCACAGCAACAAGAACAAGCAACACACGGCACAAGTAAAAATCCTCTTTTGCTGTTCTCGTCATTACAGAAAGCTGGAATTCTCTGTCTATTACCCGGCCTTCTGTCACTGTTGCAGCCACGTCTTTGGCATGTATCCACGCGAGCACTTGCCTTAATCGTACTCACGTATATTTTGGCTTGGCAAACCACCTCCCAAGTCGCTCGGTATACGACTCCCATACTGCCAGCAGGTGTTTTTCTCACAACAGCTTGGTTGTTTTATGCCGGCCCCGAACAGCTTCAAAAAAAATTGCGTAAATTTAGCCCTGCTCTGAGTTGGATTGGGCTAATTATCTTGACTGCGCTCGCCTTATCTTGGCCATACAACAAGCGGGGTATCGTAAGCGCAGAGTCAAAGACGTGGTCGCAGAGTCTTGAGAGCCGATCAGGCTTCAAGGTGATGCAGGCAGCCAATGATTTAAGGCATAAGCTTGGCAATAAAATCATCCAAATTGGTTATGAAAATGCCGTCTATTTCTTTGAAGGTCAGGTCATTGGTGATTGGTTCGGCCCGGGGAGATACAGTCAAATGCTGAACTGCACGACAGACTGTCATGTTGCAGATGCAGAAAAATTGAAGCGACTGCTTGATCAACATGGTGCGAACATGCTGGCCGTTAACGCTGCACGGTTTAAATTCATACCCTCTGAGTACATCACTTTGTTTGACGTGCAGACCATTAGCCCCGGCAACTACTTGCTCATACTCAAAAGCATGCAACACTGAATGTCCTTAAGGATGCTCTCAGTCAAAAAAACTCAACCCTAAACGGACCCTGATGATGAAAAAAATCAACACTATTCTCTGTATGGCCATCGCCAGTTTATTGCTCGCTTGCAGCGATGACGTCAAAACTCCAGCTTCAACAGAAAACAAAGTAGAAGTTTCAATTTTGAAGTGGGGGCCGCAGGGGACCAAAGCCGGAAAGGGCTTTGCTATTCAAGCCAACGGCAATTCGGCATTGTGGTTCGAACAACGCGGGGTTCACAGCGCAGAATCCGCGCAAGTGTGGTTTGACAACACTCAACTCACAGGCATGGCCATTACCCCTAACGTTGGCGGCAGCGCAGAAATTCCTCCTGCCCTGATCGCCAAGCCTGGCAAGTACCCCGTTTATCTGATCCTCAAGCCGCAAAACCAACGCGTGGAGTTAGGCACTTTCGAAGTCTTGCCTTGACCATGAAACATGGCCCGCAGCAAGCGGGCCAGAAGTTCTCAGGACTGGTTTCGTTCAAGGCTCAAAAGCTTGAGCCACCTCCGTCAACACCTCCAGCGGAGGCTTGCCGACCAGTGAAGACAAGCGCAATCTGGACATCAAATACAAATAACGACCTTGCACCAGGTCTCGTGACACTTGTGCCAATTGCTGTTCAGCATTCAGAATGTCGAGCGTCGTCCTCACCCCGGCCTGCTTGGACTTGATCGTGGACTGCAACAACTGCTCAGCAGAGCGTTGAGCTTGCTCCAAAGCGCGGACTTTGAGCGCCCCTTCGGTCACACCTCGGTACTCTTTATGGATGCGCAAATTCAAATCGCGTCGGGTTGCCTCTAGCGCCTCCTCCATGCGTGTTCGTTCAGCCACTGCTTGGCGAACCTGAGACGTCACATACCCCCCCTGGAAAATGGGAACAACCAATTGAACACCCACGGACTTGGTCACAAACCGAG
Source organism: Limnohabitans radicicola (assembly GCF_014837235.1). Lineage (GTDB taxonomy): Bacteria > Pseudomonadota > Gammaproteobacteria > Burkholderiales > Burkholderiaceae_C > Limnohabitans_A > Limnohabitans_A radicicola. The sequence continues at coordinate 779,539 of NZ_JACYFT010000001.1, forward strand.
AGTTCAGTCGTGTTACGTTCTCATTGCCACTGTCATTCCACTGAACCACCCCATCGATAACTGGCGCATGTCCTGACTTCGCTTTCGAGATTTCTTTTTCAGCAGCCGCCAGTCTGGCTGTCAAAGACAAAATTTCGGGACTGGTGTTTTGCGCCATTTCAATCCATGACTCAAGTGAAGGCAGCTCAGCGGGCAAAGCGGCCAGGCCCGGCAAGCTGAGTAAAGACAACTTGTCGACCGGTTGATTCACAAGGATTTCCAGCTGGCGATGTGTGTAATCCTTGTTCTGACGCGCCTCAAGCTCCGAGGCCAAGGCCATGTCCAGACGGGCCTGAGCATCGTCCACATCGGTGCGCGTTCCAGAACCCGCCTTCAAAGCCTTCTTGGCAGCATCTACCATGGCGGTGTATTGCTGCTTTTGAGCCAAAACCAACTTGAGTTGGTCATCTGTCAGCAACGCCTCCATGTAGGCCCCACCCACACGCACAATCAACTCTTGCAGATCTCGCTGGTGTATTGCCTCTGCATCGGCAACTTGGTCTTTGGCCTGTTGGTACTGAAAATACCGTTGCGGACTGAAAAGCGGTTGACGCAAAGAAACCGTTTTTCCAAAGCTGTAATAAGTGCTGTTGGTGGTTGTCTCTTGCCCGAGGAAATTCGGTGAGGTGGTGTTCAAATCGCTGTAGGTACGCCCCACATTCGCTTGAACAGAAGGCAACAACTGGGCCCGTGCTTGCGGCAAACGTTCACGCCCAGATTCCAATGCAGCGCGGGATGCGCGAATTGTCGCATCCTGCTCCAACGCCAGTCGGTAAGTCTCCAGCAAATTCATGCCACTGGCTGATGCAGCACAAAGATAAACCGCCAGAGCAATGCAATTTTTGGGGAAGTGGAATGTCATCACTCTTCCTTCATGGCGCCAGCCAGTCGCTTGGTCAACGGACTGAGCAAGTACTTCAACATGGAGCGTTCGCCAGTTTTGATCACCACCTCAGCGGGCATGCCTGGCTGCATTTGACGAGCCCCCAGCACCTTCATGCCATCGGGCGTCACTTCCAATCGTGCCAGATAGTAAGCCGCCTGGGGATTTTGTGGATCAGAGAGCAAATCACCGGACACAGAAAGCACTTTGCCTTGAACCACCAATTGTGGCGAATGTGCAAAGGAATTGAAGCGCACATCGGCCGACAATCCCGCTTGCACTTTGTCAATCAAATGCGGCGCAATGTGCGTCTCCAGAACCAGTGGCTGATGATCCGGCACAACATCCATGAGCCTCTGCCCTGGCTGCACTACTGCACCCACCGTTTGCACAGTCAGTCCTACAACTTGTCCTGCTGCAGGTGAGCGGATTTCCACACGCTGCAAGTCAGCTTTTTGAGCCGCGTATTTTTCTGCGTCGGCCTGCACTTCACGTGCCACATCGGCCATTTGGGACTCAACCTCCTTGCGGTATTCGGACTGGCGAGCCAAAGACCGCTGACTGGCCTCGGCGATAGCGCGTGTGATACGAATCGTGTTGCCATTCAAGTCTGCCAGGCTGGCCTGCACATCCGCAACCATGCGCTCCAATTCCATTTGACGATTGCGAGGCGCATACCCATCTTTCACCAACTCACGGGTATTGCTCAACTCCTCCTTGAGCAACGCCAATTGCTGCTGACGCTGAACCAACATGGCCTGGACCGCCTCACGCTGAGCTTTCAAGCCTTCAATGGACTCCAAGAAGACCTGCAAATCAGCCTGCAAAGCCGTGCGCCGAGAATCAAACAACTGCCGCTGATTGTTCACTTGCTGCGCCACATAGACATCAGACGCTGCCGCATCGAGCACATCCCGCTCAAAACTCACACGGCCAGCCCCAGACTGCTCAGCCTTGAGGCGACTCTGCATGGCGCTGAGTCCCAGATAACGCTGACGCACCGATTCATAGTTGGCTTTGCTGATGGCTTCATCCAAACGCATCAGTACCTGCCCTTCCTTGACCATATCTCCTTCGCGAACCAGAACCTCTTTGACGATGCCACCCGTCAAGTGCTGGACCGACTTGCGCTTAGTGTCGATGGTCACCATGCCAGGTGTTGGCACACCCTCATCCAAAGGCGCCAGCGCAGCCCAAACCAGAAAGCCGCCAAAACCTAAGCCCAAAACCCACATGGCTTTGCGCGCAATGCTGCGCGTATCAGACGAGGCACGCAAAGCTTCTTCGTCGCCTGCGGCTTTGACCTTGACATCGTCGACGATTGACTTACTCAGTGAAGACATTTTTTGATTCAACATCACCAGACCTCAATAAAATTCTGAAACAAATGCTTGCACACTCAAGCAGTAGGGAGCGCTGCTGCAGCAGCACTTTCACGTTGTTGCTGTATGGCCGCCAAAACGCCATCCCGAGGACCGCTGGCCACCAGCTTGCCATCCTGCAAAAGCACCAGGCGATCGGCCACCTGAATCACACCGGGTCGGTGACTGATCAGCACAACCGTTTTGCCCTGATCTTTCATCAGCTGCACCGCTTTGAGCAAAGCGTTTTCGCCCTCGTCGTCCAAGTTGGCATTGGGTTCATCCAGTACCACCAAAGAGGGATCGCCATAGAGTGCGCGGGCCAGACCAATGCGTTGACGCTGACCACCAGACAAGAAAGAACCGCCCTGACCGACACGGGTGTCATAACCGTTCGGGAACCGCAAGATCATTTGATGCAGGCCCGCAGCTTCAGCAGCTGAGATCACTTTGACTGGGTCGACCTCACCAATGCGGGCAATATTTTCCGCAATCGTGCCATCAAAGAGCTCAATGTCTTGTGGCAAATAACCCAAGTACCCCCCCAAACTTTCACGGGTCAATCGCTCAACAGGCTGATCGTCCAGCAGGATTCGGCCCTCAAACTCAGGCCAAATACCCAGCATGGCCCTCGCCAATGTGGACTTTCCCGAACCTGACGGGCCCAAAACCACGGTCACAGTGCCAGGTAGCGCAGAGAAACTGACATGATCAAGCAGAGGTTTGTCTCGTCCAGGCACCCGAACAGTGAGCGCTTCAATTTGCAAATTTCCTATCGGCGCTTGGGTGATCACCTGATCCCGGCCAGCATGCTGAAAGCCCAAGAGAGCATGCAATCGGGCATAGCCTTCTTTGGCTGTCAAAAATTGAGGCCAGGTTGCGACCAACAAATCAATGGGCGCCAAAGCCCGCGTCATCATGACGTTGGCCGCAATCATGGCCCCCGGGCTCAGCTCCCCACGAATCACCAACCATGCGCCAATGCCCAGACTGAGCGATTGCTGAACATAACGTACAAACTTGCTGACAGCAGACACTACACCCAGTTTTTGCTGCGCCTCGCCCGTCGACACCAAGGCATGATGCTGCTTGCCCAACCAACGCCGATACAAACTGCTGAGCATACCCATGGAGCTGAGCACCTCTACATTGCGCAGTTTGGACTGCAAGAAGTTCTGCGCCTCGCCTTGCACCTTGGTGGAAACGGATTGCGCATCTTTGGTCATTCGGTGTCCCAGAACCGCAATCACGGCCTGGATCAATGCAAACAAAATAGCGGCGATACCCAACCAAGGATGAAGCAAAAACAGCACCCCCAAATAAATAGGAATCCAGGGCACATCAAAGAACGCGAAGACACCATTACCAGTCATGAATTGGCGTAACACAGTCAGGTCGGTGAAGGCCTTTGCCGGAGCTGTCTCACTGGGATTCAAATATGAAAGAAAACTGGCCTTGAAGACGCGCTGGCTGAGTGCCTGGTCCAACTTGACTCCAGTACGCACCAGCATGATGGAACGAGCCCACTCAGCGAACGCCATCACCCCAAACAAAAACAAGGTCAGCAACGACACCACGACCAATGTCAAATAACTCTGGCTCATCATCACGCGGTCAAAAACCTGCAGCATGTAGACCGTTGGCGTCAACATCAGCAAGTTGACCACCATGCTGAACAATCCAACCACCAAAAATTCGCGCCGGAATGACCACAGAACTTCCGACAAACCACTGCGTGAAACCGGATTATTGTTTTTCATCATGTTCAATCCTCAAGCGCCTTGGGCAACAACGGGCGCAGCCTGAGTGGGCACTTGTGCAGGCATGAGCTTTTGCATGACTTCCGCAGTTGGCCCATACATTTGCTGTGTGCCATCCCGGAGCAACAACAACCGATCAGTCACTGACAGTACACTGGTTCTGTGGGTGATCACGACAAACGTGGTTCCACGGGACTTCATTACCTGGATCGCTTGAGACAAAGCAGCATCACCCGCCTCATCCAAGCTGGAATTGGGCTCATCCAGAACAACCAATACAGGATTTCCAAACAAGGCACGCGCCAAGGCCACACGTTGTCGCTGACCGCCAGACAACAAACCGCCATCACGACCCACAGCCGTTTCATATCCATCAGGCAACGACAAAATGAACTCGTGCAAGCCGACCAGCCTTGCCGCATCTTGTACACGGCCCATATCGACATCACCAAAACGGGCAATGTTTTCGGCCAAGGTTCCTTCCATCAACTCCACACCCTGCGGAAGGTATCCCAAATAGGGCCCAAGTTCCTCCTTATCCCAAATATGGACATCGGCACCATCCAGGCGTACTTTGCCGGCCATGGGCACCCAAATACCCATCAGCAATCGTGCCAAAGAAGTTTTGCCAGAAGCGGATGGACCAATCACACCCAAGACGCACCCTGGAGGCAATCCAAATTGCACGCCTCGCAAGACGGGCTGAGCCTGACCGGGAGGCGCAGCCGTCAAAGCCTCGACGATCAACTCCCCTTTTGGCGCGGGCAAAGCCATGTTGCTGGCTCGCGCTGGCACCAAGGCCAGCAATTGCTCAAGACGAGTCCACGATGCCGTCACACTGACCAGCGCACTCCATTGCTGAACCACTTGCGTCAAAGGCGTCAACAGCCGACCAGCCAGTACCGAGCTGATGATCATCATCGACGAGCCACCATTCAAACTGTGCTCGAGCAACATCCAGGCAGCCAAACCCAGCATAACTGAGCCCATCAATTGCTGCAGCAACTTGGACACGGCATTCAATCCGCCAGCAGACTCAGATGCTCTGGCTTGAAATGCCAAAAACGCTTGCTGCTTTTTTTGCCACTGGGCCATCACGGCGGGCATCATGCCCATAGACTCCATCACTTGCGTGTTACGTAAAGACGCCTCTGCATAAATCTGCGCCTCTTGTGAACGGCGCTGCGCCTCCAACAAGGGCTTGCGCGATGCACGCTGCAACAACCACGCCACAAAGGTTTGCATCAGCGCCCCCACAAAGGCAGCCCAACCCAACAATGGGTTGATGAAGAAAATCAACACCACAGCAACCAATGCCATGGGGACTTCAAATACCGCACTCAGGGCAGGATTATTGAAAAACTCGCGCACCGTACGCAAATCGTTTTGCACTGTCAGCGCGCCACCCATTTGTTTTTTCAACAACCCATCGAACATGGCGTTGTAAACACGATCCACCAACTTAAGCTCAAACTGAATACCCACACTCCACAACATTCTTGACCGGATTTTTTCAAGAACCTCCATCACCGCATAGGCACCAAAAGCCACCACAGTCAACATCAGCAAAGTGGTCACACTGCGACTGGTCACCACACGGTCATAGACTTCCAACATATAGACTGTTGACGTGAAGCCAAGCAAGCCAATGATCAGGCTGATGACAATCACCGAACGCCAGACAGATTTAAAGCCCAGCAACGCCAGGCGCAATTCGGATAACGATGAATCAGGCTTCATGGTGCAATCTCTACAGATACATATTCGGGAATGGAAGGGCTCGAACCGCTCACTGCGTCAGAAGCCTCTTCAGACAAGTCGCTGTCTGCCACAGACTCAGACGCATCCAGCGAAGACAAATGAAAGGACAATTCAAACGTGTGATCCAGTCGCTCATTGAGCACGACCTCTCGCAGCTTTGTTTGCGAAAACAGCGCCAATTTGTCAGCATCAAGTGACAACTCAAAACGCATGCGCCCATCCATCGTGAACAAAGACAATTGCCCGCCTTTGATGCTCAGGGTATGGCGATCAAAGTAGACAGGGCAACTGTCGGCAAACTTTAGCAGCGGCAAAGGCTGCCCTGGACGGCGGGCCAAACTGTAAGGACTGGCGGGGTGCTGGTAAATCAGCCGCGCCATCTTGGACACAGCATAAATGGCGTTGCAAACCATCTGCGAGCCCAAAGTGGGGAACTTCTCGCGCAGACCACGGTAGTGCAAATGGTGTAAGGCAACGCGGTTCCACACCTTCGACTGCTGCACTTGCGGCGCCAACTCATTGCAGACCCGCGCAAACACCCCTCGCAGCTCACACAGACGTGCATGCTGCTCAGGCGAAGTGTTTAAAGGAACGCGGATCAGAAAATTCATATAGGAGTTGATTATACACAACTCCTATATGAAGATTTACACCCTCTTCCGCCGAGGATGTTTGTCCAAACTTCAAACCATAAAGAAACCTGGCTGGGACGAATCCAGCTGCGCAGTCGAGACGCCTGTCAACACGACCAACGGCGTCAGCTCATCGGCCACGATTTTGGCGTTGGCACCGGTGTCATCGGTGAACAGATATACGCCCATGCCCACATTGGCGATGTCGAAAACAAAATAATGCTTGGTTGACTTGCTATAGCTGGCGTTGTTGCCGTAAGGGTCAAGGAACGCAGCCACCGAGACCAGATCAGCAGCAGGTGCCTGTGCACCTTTGATGACAAAAATGCCCTTGCCTGAAGAGTCCACGCCTGACCCGGTGGCAGTCAGCCAAGGGGTGGATGGACTGCTGACCGTTTGAACATGGTTTTTGTAAACGGTCTTTCCATCGTAACTCATGGATTGCGACATGTAGCTGTAGGAGTAATAGCTTTGTCCATAAAAGTAGAACAGATCAACATTCAGCACATCATTTCCAAGTGAAAAGCCATTGACGACTACAGGATTGAGTGGCTGTTTGTTGTCATATGTGTTCCACAGGACTTCCAATGTGTCTTTGCTTTGCACGGTCTCGGTCAAATCCAACGATACCTGCGCATCGGTCGACATAAGGAGACTGATGCTGTCCGCGCCGTCTCCTGCTGTGATGGCCGCTTTCAACCCGTCGCGCTCGGTGTACAACTGGATCGTGTCGTTGCCTGCGCCGCCGCTCATGACCCCGGTCACACCAGGCGACATTTGTGACATCGACATTCGATCATCGCCATTGCCACCCAGCAACGTGTCGCTGCCCGTTCCCCCATCCAACGAATCATTGCCATCACCACCGTCGATGTAGTCATTGCCCGTGCCGCCACTGACCGTGTCATTGCCCTCATCACCGTACACAACATCGTTGCCAAACTGCGCATAAATTTGATCATCCCCAGCGCCACCGCGGATGGTGTCCATGTACATGTGACTCAATGCGTCCTTGCTCACACCAGGGGCTTCTGTGTACTCCGAGTAGTAGCCTTGCCCATCGCCGTAAATAAAATCAGCCCCTTCCCCGCCATTGATCAAATCAGTTCCCAACCCGCCAAGGATGGTGTCTGCACCATCCCCGCCGTCGGCGAATTCAAACGAAGCATCAAAGGTGTATTTGTCATACCCAGACACATAGACATTGCCTTTGTAATAACCAGAGACGTAAACACTGTCTGCATAACTGCCCAAGTCAATCCAGTCAGCACCACTCCCCCCCTCGATGTAGTCCTGCCCCCGCTCACCAGACAATGAGTCAGCACCACTGCCACCAATCAGGACATCATTGCCATCTCCACCTTTTAGGGTGTCATTGCCAATACCACCGTCCACCGCATCGTTGCCCGCAGTGCCAACATAGTTGTCTGAACTGCTCGTCTGTGGCGTCAAGCCGCCCAGGTTCACCCCTGCGGCAGCCACCACAGCCTTGATCGCATCGGCTGATGAAACATCAGTGTCTTTGGTCACCGTTTTGAGTGCATTCTGCAAGGTAGGCAGGTCAGTGGTCGTCAACGGGCGGTACTCGCTGACGTACTTGGCCACCTCCACTTTGTTACTCATCAGTTTTGCCGTCCCGGCCCAATCTGGGTCATCGGCAGTCTTGGCTGCCAAGTTGGTAAACAGCTGGTAGACGATGTCGCCACGAGTCCAATTCGCATCCAGCGCATCGACTACCTGTTTTTTGGCATCCGACTTGGCTGCGTTAGAGGCGGAGTCACCTACAACATTCTCAACAATCAAGTTGGCAAAGGTCTGGTTAGACAGACTGCTGGGATAAATCCCAAGGAATTGAGACTTTTCAGCGAATGCATTCACCACGGCCTTGGAAGACATCCCTGCGGCATAGGCCTGCTCAAGCTGGGCGTAGTAGTCGGAGCCTGGCACTGCACCAAAAGCAATAGAAAAAAACCGGTACGCATCATTGCGCTGTTCAATGGTCATGGGCATGAAGATTCTCCTGTTCGGTCAAGTGATGGGGTTGAGTGGACGTAATTAGAGAAGTCAAAGAAGCAATTTATTGAAATATATAGTTTTAATTTAAGACTGGAAATTATTCGTCAAAATTTTTTAGGCGCCATCGGCTCAGATCTCGACTTTGCAATTTCAAATTTGTTAAATTGATAAATGTTTCAAATTCAACAAATCAAATCACATGCCCACACAGATTTATCTGGTCAACAGCCCCAGTAATACCCAAAAAACACTGTTGGGAACCAACGCCAAAGACGACTACATCAAACTCGACCGCAGTGCAGTCACCAGTACTTTTTCATTGCAAGTGCTGAGCGGAATTCATTTCACTGTGGACTGGCAGCCTGTTTATTTGGTGAGCGATGTTCTATACAAAACAAGTACGCTACTTTCCCTGCCAGCGCTCAATTCAGCCAATGCCATTGAGGCCATTGCGCTGATTGGCAGCACAACCCAAGTTTTTGATGGCCTGTACAAAATCGCAAAACCGGGTGACTACTCTTTGAGTGCTGAGCCTTACTTGATGATTGGCACAAATGACGAAGCCAGCACGCTCAGTGGTCAAAACAACACCAACAGCGTAGCCATCATCGTGGGTGGGGCTGGCAATGATCAGATCACAGGGTCAGCAGGCTCCAGCGTTCTTTACGGGATGGAGGGCAACAACACCTTGATCAGCAGAGGAGCCGGCTTTGATTACATCCGGGGTTTCGCATCCATGAATGCCAACGACACCATTCGCGTTGAAAGCACTCTGGGCAGTCACATGTTGCAAATTTACATGGGCGACCCGAGTCCAAAACTTGTTTATCTTGAAAAGGTTGGCGCAGATCTTGTGGGGAAAATCACCAATTCATCCGGTGAGTCTTATTCCTTCAGAGTCATCGACCAATATGCCGGAAAGCCTCTCCAAAATCTGAATATTTACGCAGCCCCAACATCTACGGCCAGCATCACTGCGAGCACCACCGGAATCTATCTTGGTGGCGATCTCACGGAGGCCAAAATCACGCCGACAGCCAGAGCACTGGCCATCGGCGACTCACAAAGCAATGTGTTTGACTACCGCCTGTCGGATCGCGCAGGTGCCAACGTCTTCGGCAACGACGGCAATGACATTGTTTATTCCAAAGTCGGCTTCCACGCTTACTTTTATGGCGGCGGCGGCACAGACACCATGGTCTACGCCAACAATTACGCTGACTACACACTCAAACTGCAGACAGCCACATACGCCAAAGTCACAGCAGCAGGAGAGACCATCCAGGATTGGCTGTACAACGCCGAGATTCTCCAATTCAAAGACCAGTCCATCTACCTCATGGCAGACGGCACCACACGAACAAGCCTGGATGCAAGCAAAGGCCAGCAGGTCTATTTTGGTGGGGATGGACAGCTGATCACCGGCACAGGCACCAGCAGCAACACCATCAATTACGAATTGCCCAGCAGTAACATGACTGTCTTGGCCAACACGGCAGACAAGAAAACCTTGCTCATCAAGACAAGTACAGGCATGGACCTGGTGACCAACGCCACTGACTTTGTGTTCACTGATGGATCAAAGACACTGGCATCTTTACTCGCAGCACAAACAAACATCGCTCTCATCAGCACAGCCACCCTGAATTCAAGTGACACATTGCCGACATGGGCTGTGACGGGCGTTTCTGCTGCAACTGCCGTCAGATTGGCCCAAGAATCACAAATCACGGCCATACAAGTGACAGATTCAACAGCCAACGTGACACTTGCGCTGGACAATCTGAACATGGTGGCCAGCAAACTGACTGGGATCGCACTTTCAGACAGCCAACCGATGGGCATCACTGGTGCGCAACTGCTCAAAGATCAAACGGTGCTTGCCAAGATCAGCGGCTCTTACACAACCAACCTGCCTTCCTACAACATCGTCAATGGCTCACCTAACAACGACAGTATTTTGGGAACATTCGGCAACGATTACCTCAAAGGTGGCGCAGGAACCGATCAGATAGCCGGATTCTCAGGCAATGACCTGGTCGATGGAGGTGATGGTAATGACACATTGGTGCTGGGCAGCAGTGCATCCAAATACAAGTTGGATATGGATGCAAGCGGAACGGTGTCTGTGCAAAATAAAACGACTGGCGATACCGTATCGGCCATCAACATCGAAAACATCAAATTCCAAGATAAAACCATCTCGATAGAGCGACAAACCCACTCCAGTTATGCAGATGTACCTGAGTCTTTGTGGCACTTTTTCATTGTGGCCTTCAACGCGGCTCCTGGTGTGACCTATATGGATCAACTGGCAGCGGCCTATCGCTATGGCCTGACCATCAAGCAGATCGTAGACATTTTCACGACCAAACCCCAATTCACCAATACTTATCCAACCACGCTTTCGACACAAGAATTGGCCATCAACCTGGTTAACAACATCGTCAAAGACAGCGCATCTGCTGCTGTCAAACAACAGGCCGTTAACGACATCATGGATGCCATGAACCTGGTCCATTGGACAGTGGGCGATGTGATCTACCAAGTGTTCGGAAATCTGGCCACCTTGCCACAGACAGATGCCAGCTGGGGGCGAACAGCCAAGCAGTTTGCCAATGAGATTGCGGTGGCCAAGACCTACACCGACACCTTGAACCAAAGCACGGTCAATCTGGGAACACTGAAATCCATTCTGGCGCCGATCAGCGCAGACACCGACGTCAGCTCATACAACGTGGTTGTCAACCTGATTGGGATGGCGTTGATTGACAGCACCACACTGGGCTGAACATTCCCCAAATCAACCCAGCAAAGCCTGCCCTATCAGGCTAATCTGAAGCTCAGGTGTGGACACATCGCTCAGGTGTGACACAGGCGCCATCACGCTCCTGAGCGTGGCCAAGTCGGTCGTGCTCTGGCTCAGCGTGTCGGTGTAGGTCTTGGCCACCGCAATCTCGTTGGCAAACTGCTTGGCCGTGTTGCCCCAGGTGGCGTCGCTATAAGCAAAATTGGCCAAGTTGCCAAACACCTGATAAATCACTCTACCAACAGTCCAGCCAGGCGAATCCAAGGCATCGGTGATGTCCTTGACCGCTTGTTGCTTGGTGACGTCACTGGCGCTCGTCTTGACGATGTTGTTCACCAACGCCTGCGCCAACTGGCCGTGGCTCAAACTGGTGGGGTACACATCGGTGAACTGCGACTTGGTCGTGAACACATCCACGATTTGCTTGACCGACATGCCTGCCCGGTACGCTGCAGCGAGCTGGTCCATGTAGGTCACGCCCGGCGCTGCGTTGAAGGCGGTGATGAAGAACTGGTACAAGCCCACGGGCAGGTCGGCATAGCTGCCGTGGGGCTTTGATTCGATGATGACCGAACGGTCCAAGAACTGGATCTTTTCAACATGCCTGAGGGCATCGTCAAACACATTGCTTTTGACATGCCACAGGTGATTGCCATCTACTGCCAGCGTGAAGTTCGAACTCTTGGAAGCATACTGCACCGTATCGAATCCAGACCCCAAATCAATCTGGTTACTGCCTTGATGTATGTTGACGCCAGCCACGGTGTCGTCACCAGCCCAGGTCTTGATCAATGGACTTTCAAATCGATCCGCAATCGCAATACTTTCTTTGTAGGCATCGTTCGAAAGCGTTGAAGTGGCTTCAAACAGTTCCCAATTGGTATCAGGAATGTACTGAGCTTCAGCATAAGCCGGGTAGTACAACAAGTCATAAATGCCATCACCATTGGCATCCAGGAACTGACTCATCCCAGGCTTGTTCCAATAATCGGGAGCTTTGGGAAAGAGTGAAGGGTCCAGATGCACAAAGACACCAGCCCCAGTGTTGAGGTAGACATTGGGCGCCCCCCCCGTTTGAGTCACATGATTCCAACCTTGCTGGGCAATGTCAGTCAATCCATCATTGTTGATGTCCAGATACGAATAGGCCCAAGAATAAACGTCCTCCTGCATGCCCACGATCTTGATGGGCAATCGGGCAATCTGATCTTGCTTGGCACTGTAAAAATCCATCTTTACGGCATCGTTGCCCGTGGCGGTCAATGCCCCAGATGTGGCGTCTTTGCTCAAAGCCAGCATCGTCCTGGTTGCCATGACCACTTGACCAGAACCAGGAAAAATTTCCAGCGAGCCGGGTCTGAAAAAGTACTCTACAAGTGCAAAAGTATCTTCACCATCAAAGCCTACCTGGCCAGTCACTGTCTGAGAGTTGAGTTTGAACTGCTTCGGCACATAGTTGAATGGGTTGCTGCTCGAACTCACACGCCATTGGCCCGTTGCGTCCTGATCCATCAATGCTGCGTAAACGCTCAGATAAGCAAGACCAGGTGCGCTGGTTGACATATCCACAGCTTTAGAGCTGTCCGCGAGCATGGTGAAAATCCGATTTACCTTGCCGTTGCTCACAAACTCCGGAAGCACGTTGAATGACGAACTGATCGGGGGCTGCGAAGAAATCGTCCAATTTTTAGTGACGACATCGTATTGGTATGCGGGCACGCCATCTACCCAACCACCAGGATAAGTACCGTAGTTGATGGTGGAGTTGATATGACCTATCTGACTGAACCAGGCTTGGTAGTTGCCGTTAACGTTGATCAGTTGCGTAAAGTAATTCCAGACTGGCGCACCAATGTTCTGTATTTCATACGTCCCATCGGGCTTGGACATGATGGCCGTGGGATAACTGTTGCCCGATGTCAAGGTGCCGGCGCGCCCGTCATCACGATTGAGCGCAAAGATGAAGTCAATTTGTCCGTCTTTGTTGATATCACCGGAGTCAGCAATACCCACACCTCCGAGCTGTCCGCCCAAGACGACAGCCGATGTGGTGTTAAAGCGTGTGGCCGTCGTGTCTTTATAAGTCCCGTCGGATTGCGACTCCAAAATGACCAGGCGATTGGGCGTTGCCAATTCAGTGGCCATGCCCCCTTCTGGCACACGCTGCCAAAGCTGGGCAACGATGTCCATCTTGCCGTCGTGATTGATGTCAGGAGTCAAGATCGAGTTGACAGCCACTGATGCCGTGTTCCAGCCACCCCAGTGATAGAGGTTGTACAAATCAGGAACTGCACCTCTTTTGAATTGATAGCTACTGGTGTTGGACATTTCAGGAAACAATTCCCGAACTGGAACAGACTTCCCGGCAAATCGGATTTTTTCAACACTGACCAGCGTTTTCAATCCCGCGTCTGAAGCATTGACATCCTTATTGGCAACGGTGAGTTGACCGTTTTTGTACTGGATATCGTAATTATCAATCGCGTAAAACATGTTCAATTGATCAATGCCAGCGCCTCCATCCAGATGATCGTCACCTCTGTTCAATGAAAAACTGTCATTTGAATCACTGCCAACGATGACATCATTGAAGTTCGAACCTTGCAACTCATGCACATTGATCAGGATGTCGGTGGTGCCATAACCATCAGCGACACGGCCTGTAGTCAGATCGGCTCGAATTCCCATTGGCGACGCGAAATAATCAACAATGCTGGCACCCGTCAGATCTGTGATCAAGTCATTACCCGCGTCACCTTGCACAAAGGCATAACTCACAGTGACCTTGTCATCCCCAGAACCGGGGTAAATACGAACATAGTTCGCCAGTCTCAATGTGTTCTGGTCTATCGTGTCATCACCATCTGTGCCGTTGTAGATATCAGCCATGATTTTTGTTCCTTTGGCGCTCTTTTTTCGTCATTAAGTTGACGATGCCGGATCGGCTAAGCGCGTATTTTGTCGAAATTCAAGCCAGCAAAGCTTGTCCAATCAGCGTAATCTGCAGCTCATAAGTAGACGCATCGGTCAAATGGGATACGGGGGTTATCACACTCTTGAGCGTACTCATCTCCGTTGAATTTTGACCCAATGTATCTGTATACATCTTTGCGATCGCAATCTCGTTGGCAAACTGCTTGGCCGTGTTGCCCCATTCGGGGTCGCTGTACGAGAAATTGGCCAGGTTGCCAAACACCTGATAAATCACTCTACCAACAGTCCAGCCAGGCGAATCCAAGGCATCGGTGATGTCCTTGACCGCTTGTTGCTTGGTGACGTCACTGGCGCTCGTCTTGACGATGTTGTTCACCAACGCCTGCGCCAACTGGCCGTGGCTCAAACTGGTGGGGTACACATCGGTGAACTGCGACTTGGTCGTGAACACATCCACGATTTGCTTGACCGACATGCCTGCCCGGTACGCTGCAGCGAGCTGGTCCATGTAGGTCACGCCCGGCGCTGCGTTGAAGGCGGTGATGAAGAACTGGTACAAGCCCACGGGCAGGTCGGCATAGCTGCCGTGAGCTTGAGACTCAATGGAGACGGTCTTGTCTGTGAACCTTAGTCGCTCAACACTGACAAGGATGTCTGTACCCTCTGCGCCCGTTTTGTCCTTGACAGACCACCCACCTACAATTTTGCTCAACTGGTAATTGGCAGCTTTCGCTCCCCAGACAGCGGTATCAACACCATCCCCTCCATCCAGAGCATCATTGCCTCCACCACCAGTGAGCTTGTTATTGACACCATTGCCAACCAAGACATCATCACCAGCCCCTCCCACGGCATTTTCAATGATGCAGTCATATGCAATGCTCAAGGCATCGGTTCCATCATAAGTGGGTACCAGTGGAGGCGTATTCCACTTGTAGCCTGCGGTCGAATCCGATTCAATCGTGATTTTTGAAAAATGACCCGGATTCAAGTCAATGTGGCACCCCTTTTTAAAGTTCGCCACAGAAATGGTGTCATCCCCCCCACCATCCCAAAGAGTTTTGAAAAACGGTACTGCCGGGTCAAATTCATAAGTGGTGTCACTGGCGTTGTAGCTGTTATTTTTTCCATAAATGAACTGCAGGGCCTGAATGTCCAGCAGCATGGGCGTTTCAGGTCTGACATAAACATAAGAGAGTGAAGCCCCGCCATCTGCAGTCTTGGTGACCTTGACAAAAAGGTCATGCTCCGGGTCGGTGTAGGACATGACCGTGTAAATACGGCTGTCCAGTCCTGCAGGCAATACTGGTGTATCGGAAAAAGGGTGTTTAAGACCCAGAGAATGGCCAATTTCGTGAAGAAGTGCCTCGTAGTTGTAAGAGCCGTAAGACCAATTTGTCAAATTGGCATTGTCCGCATTGATCCATACATCCCCTGCTGACGGCCAGTAAGAATTAGGGTGATAAGCGTACCCCCAACTATTCGCCAAACTGCTGGCCGAAGAAAAAGCAAAGCGAATATCACCCACATTGGTGGCTGTATCCGCCACTTGCGTGAACTGAAGATTGGCAACCGATGCCCAAGCCTGCAATGCAGCAATTGCAGCTAGTTGCTGCGTGGCATTGAGCCCGAAATGCGAGCTTGCCGTTGCCTCGCCATTGGAAGAATAACTGGCCCCGTCATAACCACTGAAAACCGCAACAGCACCATTGATCCAGGGAAAGCTGTAACTTAACTGAGTCGCCGACCCGTTAGAGCTCCACTTATACCCACTCAGCAAAGCATCTATGGCCAAAGTTCCGGTTACATCGACCGGACTGGTTGAGCGGGATAAAGAAGGCGAAGTCATTGACAGCGTGTGAATAAAAGCAGCGCCATTATGTAGTCCTCGAAATCAAACAGCACGAATTCCCCAAAAATGCGCTCAAGTTAAGCGTCCCCGTGCCGAATCCCAAGAATGCTGCTGATCCTGGTGGATTTTGTCAGTCATCCGGAGAGGTTATGAAAAAGGTTTCTGTACTAGCGGCTGCACTCATCCTGCTGACAGGATGCGCTACCGTGCTCGACAGCGAGGTCCAAACCATCCGTGTGATCGCCACATGCAACGGCAAAGCCGTTCCCGCCCAATGCAGCCTTGAAAACGACAAAGGCCTGTGGGAAATGAATGCACCTGGCAATGTAACCGTTCAAAAGGACAGCAGCAGCTTGCGCGTGCAATGTCAATCACCGTATTTCAAAGGCGGGAAAACCCAACTCAATGCAAACATCAACAGCTTCCTGGTCGGCAATGCTCTGATAGGCGGATTCGTTGGTGTGGGTGTTGACGCTGTCACAGGCAAGGGCTTCAGTTACCAATCGGTTGTCAAAGTGACTTACGCTGAATGCCGCTGAAAGTGAATGCCATGCGCCGATTTAATCAAAACATTGCCATCTGCATCACCGCACTCTTGACCGCTTGCGGAGGTGGCTCAAGCTCATGCTCTTCCGCATACGGCAATCTCATCGGCAATTCCAGCAGCTGCAACAAGACATCAGCACAGCAGACCCCCACTGCAGATGCTGGCGGTAATCAATATGTCGCACTCAACGCCACTGTGACACTGGATGCCAGCAAAAGCACCGGTCAATCATTGACTTACCACTGGTCACTCACATCAGCCCCCACAGGCAGCAACGCCAAACTGCAACTCACCAATGTCATACAACCGACATTTGTGGCAGACCAATCTGGCACTTATGTCATCACCTTGATCGTCAACGACGGCAAATCCGACAGCACACCTGCCATCATCACGGTCACGGCATCTACCACCAACGTGCCACCAACAGCCAACGCTGGTGCCAACCAAAACATCATTACCGGCTCATCTGTAACGCTCGACGGCAGCGCCAGCAGTGACCCCAATCGAGATACGCTCACGTACAACTGGCAACTCGTATCTCGCCCCTCAGGGAGCACCGCGACTCTGACAAAATCCAACGACGTCAAACCCACATTTATTGCAGACAAAGCGGGCGCTTATGTCGCGAACCTGCAAGTCAGTGATGGCAAAGCACTCAGTGAGCTGAGCTACGTAACAGTCAATGCACAGACGACCAACTCTGCACCCGTTGCAGTGGTGGGCCCCAACCAATCTGTCACTGTTGGCACGTCAGTCACACTTGACGGCACCGCCAGCAGCGATGCCAACCGCGACCCACTCACCTACCTGTGGTCGATCACAGCGAGCCCACAAGGCAGCAGCGCCCGATTGACAGGCGCCACGACAGCCAAACCCAGCCTGGTACCAGACCAAGCAGGAACTTACCTGATCAGCTTGCGTGTCAACGATGGTCAAATCGACAGCGATTACGCATTTGCAACCATCTACGCCTCGACAGCCAACGTGGCACCTGTGGCTTCTGCTGGCAGCAATCAAAATGTACTCACTGGAACCACTGTCACTCTGGACGCCAGCGCAAGCAGTGACGCCAACCGCGACTTGCTCACCTACAGCTGGACTTTTGTCTCCAAACCTTCACTCAGCAACGCCAGATTGTCGGACTCGACCTCAGCAAAACCCACCTTCCAGGCTGACATCGGTGGCAGCTATGTGGCCAGCCTGATTGTGAGCGATGGCAGGCTCAACAGCTCTACAGCCTACACCACAGTGACTGCTGCCAACGCCAATTTGGCCCCAACAGCCAAGCCTGGCAACTCTCAATTCGTGATCACAGGCGCTCAGGTCACACTGGACGGGAGCACCAGCAGCGATCCCAACAGAAACCCGCTCACCTACAAATGGACGACAGTATCCAAGCCCACCAATAGCAACGCATCGCTGATAAACGACACCACTCCACAACCTCGCTTCACAGCAGATCAATCAGGCTTGTATGTCTTCAGTCTGATCGTCAACAACGGCGTATTGCCAAGCGCAGTGGCTTACGTTTCAGTCAATGCCTCAACGACACTCCAGCCTCCAGTGGCCAATGCGGGCTCCAATCTCAATGTCACGACCCTCGATGCCCTGACACTCGATGGCTCTGGCAGCACCGATGCGAACAATGCTCCGCTCAGCTACCAGTGGACACTGGTTTCCCGTCCCCCCGCAAGTACCGCTGCCGCGCTGCTACTCCCCAATACGGTTAACCCCAGATTCAAACCAGACGTCACCGGAACATACGTTCTGAGTTTGACCGTCAACAATGGGCAGGCAAGCAGCCAACCCGCGGTCATGACCATCACCGCCAGCAGTGGAAATTTGCCTCCGACAGCGAATGCCGGTACAGATTTTTCTGCGGCCTTGGGTACCAGCATCGCACTGGACGGCACACGCAGCACCGATCCGAATGGCGATAGACTCACATACAACTGGGCTTTGGCTTACAAACCAGCCACCAGCACGGCGGGGTTGCTGGGCACAAGTGGATCCAAAACCGCGTTTGTGGCCGACGTTGTGGGTGTCTATGTGTTCAGCCTGGTGGTCAATGATGGGCAATACAGCAGCGAACCTGCCTACATTTCCATCACCGTCAAATAAAGTAGCCGGGTAAATGGATGGCTGGAAATTCGCCATCCCCCTAAAGCTCATGCCCCTGCTTCTGCCAGCAAGGGTAAAACATGATTGCAATTTTCCCGTACAAATTCTAGAATTTGACACCGAATAGTTACAAAATCGGTGTGCAATTGCGGACAGATCGACTGTCTCAAACCCATTCCAGAATTAATCATGCCGAACATCTATGGCACACCCAATAACAAATCCTTCGAACTGATCAAGGGCTCCGACCAGGACGACTGGATATTTCCACTGGGCGGCTGGGATTATGTCGATGGCGGCTCAGGCATGGACACGGTAGTGGTGGTCGGACTGTCAAGCCAATTTCGACTGATTCAAGACAGCAGCGCCACATACATCGATGCAGTCTCCTCTGCGAGCGCCTATGCCGACCGCGTGCAACTCATCAATGTCGAAAAAGTTCAATTCAGCGACAAGCTGATATCGTTGGACACGCCTCGTTTGTACCCCACACAGCCTGGAGACGACGAATACCTGGGTGGAGCAGGAATTGATTGGTTGAGCTGCGATGGTCCTCACACCCAGTACGAATTGCAACCCATAGGCAGCGCCTTGCGCATCACGGACAAATTAGGCACCACGGGATCCGACATGCTCCGCTCAATCGAACGCATCCGTTTCAATGATGGTGTCTGGTTGGTGACCGAAAACGCGTGGCTAAGTCAAACAACCCACGCTTCTTATAAAAACCTCCCCGCATCGCTGTACCAATTTTTCGCTGTGGCTTTTGCAGCTGCACCTGGCGTGACTTACATGAATCAATTGGCCGAAGCCTTCAATCACGGCTTATCGATCCAAAACATCGTCAACATATTCACCACTAAATCTCAATTTACGGATGTATACGCCCTCCACCTGGAGCACGGCGAACTGGCCAGAACATTGGTCAACAACATCGTTCAAGGCAGTGCAACCAATGAAGCAAAAGCCCGTGCCACACAAGACATCCAGACCGCTCTCGACAATGGCATGAGTGTGGGCGATGTGATATTCAACGTCTTCGGTAACCTGGCCCAATTCAGTCCAGCAGACACCGAATGGGGTGGAACGGCTCGACTGATGGGCAACCAAGTCAATGCTGCGCGCTACATCACGGAAACATTGAACCTGGACACGACAGATGTGGGTGTTTTGCGATCTCTGCTAGAGCACATCACGGCCGAGAGTGACACATCAACGACGCAAAGCACTGCTCAACTGATCGGCATTGCATTACACGCCCAAAGTTTGACTGACGAGTTTGCGGGTCACGCACCATGGTTGGTGATTCCAGGTTGAAATCACAGAAAGACAAACCCAAAATGCACACCTGCCTCACAGCAATAAAACCATGGCTCTGGATGCTCTTCCTGGTTCTTTCCGCTTGCGGAGGCCCCACATCAGACAATCCTGGCGCATCCTTTGCACCTTCAAGCGGACAAGTACATGCCCCGGACAGTGCCCCTCTCAACACCAGCGTCTATGCAGCGGCACGGTTTTTGGAACAAGCCAGCTGGGGGCCAACACCCACAGAGATTCAACGCGTAAGGCAAACAGGACCGGAAGCATGGATCAACCAACAACTGGCACAACCGATCTCCATACTCAACGCACCCAACTACGTCATTGACTACGACAACAACAATGCAGCGGCTCAGCAACAGGCCAACAATTGGTTCCCACGCCGCTTTTACGACTTGAGCATAAGCGGCAACGACCAACTGAGACAAAGAGTCAGCTGGGCTCTATTCAATTACATCCCCGTCAACTCTGGCCCCTACCCCACAACGGAATACTTCAATACATTCCAGCGGCAATCGCTTGGCAACTACAAAGACCTGCTGCGCGCGGTCACACTCCACCCGGTCATGGGGGTGTTCCTTAACAACGAACAAAACGAAGCCAGCAAACCCAATGAAAACTACGCACGCGAATTGATGCAACTGTTCAGTGTCGGTTTGGTCAAACTCAACATGGACGGCTCGACTCAAAGATCGCCAAACGGCACCCCTATTGAGACCTACACCCAAATCGATGTCGTCAATGCGACCAAGGCTTTATCAGGATGGTCACTGGCATGGGAGCCCAATCTGCCTTCAACCAACTGGATGAATGCGGGCAAAACCATGATCGCCAAGAAATGGCCCACGAATGCGCATGACGCTGGGGCCAAAACCATCATGGGCTCTAACATTCCAGCCGGACAAACCCTGCAGCAAGATCTCGAAAGCCTACTGGGCATACTGGTCAACCACCCCAACACAGCCCCTTTTGTCAGTCGCCGACTCATTCAAAGTCTGGTGAGCAGCGATCCAACTCCCGCCTATATTGAACGCATAGCCAAAGTATTCAAACAGACACAAGGCGACTTGGGACAAGTTGTCAAAGCCATTTTGCTGGATCCCGAAGCACGCACAGCCGATGATCCCGCCAAATCGACACCTCGAGTCGGAAAATTGAAAGAGCCACTCCTGCAACACATCAACACGCTGAGAGGTTTAGGCTGCAAAACAGCCGTGATGCACTGGGATCAGCCAACAGTCGCTATCAGGGCATGGGAACAGGATCCATTTCGGGCCCCCAATGTATTTGGCTACACCTCTCCCAACTACAAAACACCCGAATCATTGATTCCATCACCAGAACAAAAACTACTGACCACCAACGAAATCAACCGCAGACTCGGTGCACTGAGCTGGTGGCAAGAAAAAGAAGTTCAGCCTTACAGGGATGCTGGTTGTGATGTCCAGGACTTTCTGACTGCAGCCCAAACCTCAGACGACGCCCTGCTCAATCTGATCAATGCCAGATTCTTCAAAGGTGCCATGTCACCTACATTGCGCAATGGTGCGCTCAACGTCATGAAAACCAACATGAACGGCAATCCAGCCTGGCAAAAAACCAGCCGAACCTTGCAACTGCTATTGAGCAGCCCGGCATACGGAGTGATTCGATGAAGCGCCGAAATTTTCTCAAAAGCACATTGGCTGGATCAGCCATCACGCTTGGCGCTGGCCTGAGCCTGACCGAGTTGGCCAACTCGCAAAGTCAACCCAGCGGCTACAAGGCCGTCGTCATGATCTTCCTGAACGGCGGCAACGATGGCAACGACATCATCGTACCTACAGACGGAGCCTTTAAGGACTACCAAAAGGCACGACCCAGCATCGCATTAGGAAGTGGTGACCTGACTGCATTCGCCGGCTCCTACATGGGTCACAGCATGGGGATCAACAATGCACTGTCACCCCTCATGCCTCTGTTTCAGCAAAAGCGCCTGGCATTTCTGATCAATGCCGGCACACTGGTGCAGCCTACAAGCGTATCGGATGTCCTCAACGGGCGAGCCAAACTTCCCCCATTTTTGTTCTCGCACCCAGAACAGGTCCAAACCGTGATGGGCTGGACAGGCGATGAAGACCAAAGTGGCTGGGGTGGTCGGGGTATCGAGGCCATGGCCGGATACAAATCATTCAAGGCACCATTGATGGCGCTTGACAGCAGCGGCTCGACCCTGGTCACCGGACAAAAGTCCAGGTTCGTGGCGGCCAACTCCAATTTTTCAAGGAATTTGGGAGAAGCCAACCTGCTCGACAACACCAACCCATGGACCAGAACCATCGAATCATTGACTCGTTTGCAATCCGAAAATCAGGCTCAGGCAGAGTACGCTCGCACCTTCAGGGCATCCTTCCTGGACGGTGTTGAGTTGGCCAAAGTGGATCAAGTCACACCTCAACCGTCTGGCAATTTTGCCAACACAGACATTGGGAAAAAATTGAAGTTTTTGGCCCGCACCATGCACTACTTTCGAACCGCTGGTGCCAGTCGCCAAGTGTTCTCTGTGCAATGGGGAGGTTTTGATACCCACACCAACCAACGCGGTGCCACAACCAACAGCGGCAGCCAAACCCAAGATACGCAACTTGCGGAATTGGCTGCTGCATTGACAGCATTTGACGACTCTATCAAAGCCGCAGGCATGGACCAGGAGGTCGTCGTTTTGGTTGCCAGCGAATTTGGCCGCACACTCGACCCGGCTTCAGGCGGCGGTTCAGACCACGCCTGGGGCAGTCATTGGTGGGTCATTGGCGGACCTGTGCAGGGCGGCCAAATGCTGGGCCAGCACTTTCCGTCACTTGTATTGCGCGGGGTGGACGACGGTGACCCGGGCGGACGGGGTTACTGGGTTCCGCAGATTTCCAGCGACCAAGTCGCAGGCGAACTGCTCACATGGCTCGGAGTGCCACAAGAAAAACTGCTGACCGTTCTGCCCAACTTGGCCAACTTCAGCACACGCAAAGTCGGGTTCATCGCATGAGCAAAGATCTCACGCTCACCAAATCCAACGACAAACTGACCATCACCGACGACGGTGATTATCAATGGTTCACCGTCTTTGCCCAGGAGGGCGATGACGAAATCATCCTGCAAAAATCGAATGTCAGCGTCAACCCTGGCCAAGGTAACGACCGCATCGTCAACGAAACCAATCAGCCTTGGCCAACTGTTGTTTATTGGGACTCACCCAATGGCATACAAGCTGACCTTCAAACAGGTGTGGTTCAAGATGGCTGGGGGACAACAGACACGCTGGTCAACATCCACAACCTCCACACATCCGGCAGAAATGGCGATGTGATTCTGGGCAGCAGCACCGAAGATTACATCTGGCTCAACGGCTTTTGGCAAAAAGGCACATCACTCATAGATGGCCGGGGTGGCAACGACACCGTCACATCCAATGCCCCACTCAGCAGCTATGAACTGCAGGTCTCTGCCGATGCGAAAGAAATCCGTCTCACCAAGAACGGCTACACCGCCACCCTGCTGAACATAGAGGCAATCAACCTCTGGGATGGCCAGGCTGGCATCACCACGCATTACCAGGCTGTGGACCTGATAGACCAGTCCAAAGTAGGCCCCGCCGTTTTGCTGACATCCGGGCAAAAAGGATGGGCCAACCAAGTGGGGCAACCCGTCTCGCTGAGCTACAGCTTCATGAGTGGCCTCCCCAGCTACGGCGGCGGACAAGGTGGCACAGGTTTTGAACCACCAACAGAAAGCTACAAACAAGCGGTCCGTGCCATTCTGCAAGAACTCCAGACCCAAACAGGACTTCAATTCACAGAAGTTGCAGACAACGGCGACAGCTATGGTCAATTGCGTTTTGGCACCAACCAGCAATCAGCCACCAAAGGATATTCCTACACACCAGGCAGCAGCATCACAGACGAGCGACTGGGCGATGTCTGGATGGACAAAGACACCCTCAGCAGCATCGCACCAGGCCAGGAAGGATGGCAAGCCTTGCTGCACGAAATTGCCCACGCGCTGGGTCTTTCACACCCACGGCAAGCTGGCGATGGCACCACGGGCCCTGTGCTGATCGACGCCTGGAACAACAACGCCTACACCGTGATGTCTTCCGCCAACGCTTCGCCAGACCTTTGGCAAAGTTGGTATGCGCCCTATGACATGCAAGCCTTGCAATACCTGTACGGCGTTGGTTCCGGGACCTTGCCTGTACAAGACAATTTTTATCAGCTGCGAAACGCAGATGGCAAGTTCCTGCAGACCCTCACAGACGCTGGAGGCAATGACACGCTCGACGCTTCGGCACTTTCGCTCGGCGCAATCCTTGACTTGCGGCCCGGTCATTTCATGTCCGCTGGCATCGACAGCTCAGGCGCAGCCTCATGGAACAACATTTTTACAGGCTACAACACGTTGATCGAGAGGCTCTACGACACGCCCCACGACGATGTGATCTGGGGCAATACCCTGGACAACACCATCCACTGGAGTGGCGGCAACGATGTGATCGACGGCCAAGCTGGTATTGACACGCTGGTGATCGATGGTCCACGCAGTCAATTCGACCTGGGGTATTCCGACTACACCAATCAATTTCAGCTCAGCGACCTGCAAGGCCAGTTGGGCAGCGTCAGCCTCAACAGCATCGAAAAAATCATCTTTCGCGATTCAGCCGTGACCTTGGGCGCCACCTCGGCCAACGCCATCTCCGAAAGCACAACCAGCACACCGCCAGCCCTCTTTTTTGACCGCACTGTGCCTTTCTTGCAAAGCATAGGCACAGCCACCAGCAACAACCGAATCCTGCCCGAAGCCCAGCTGACGCTCTTGTTGAACGAAGCGATTCAACCAGGCAATGGACAAATCAAGCTGACGAACGTGGGCAAAGGCACAACAGAAACATTCTCGGGCACGAGCAAGAACCTGATCATCCAAGGTAACAAACTGAGCCTGTCGGGAGAGCGCCCGCTGCAAATCAACACCACCTACAAAATTGAGTTTGACAGCACCGCGATCACGGACATGGCAGGCAACCCCCTGACCACGACACCTGCTCAAACATTTCGGGTAGGCAATCCGGACGGCTTGTATCAATTTTTTGTAGTGGCTTTTGGAGCTGCACCCGGTGGCGTCTACATGGACCAACTGTCAGAAGCCTACAACTATGGGCTGTCCATCAAAACCATTGTCAACATCTTCACCACCAAAACCCAATTCACCGACACCTACGCTACCAGCTTGACCCATGCGCAACTGGCCAACAAACTGGTCAACAACATCGTCAAGACAAGCGCCTCTGCACAGGACAAAACCAACGCCATCAAGGACATCACCGATGCACTTGACTACGGTATGACTGTGGGCGATGTGATTTACACCGTTTTCGGCAACCTTGCCAACCAATCCATCTCTGACCCGCACTGGGGCGGAACCGCTTTGCAATTTCAAAAACAAACTTCTGTTGCCAAATACCTCACCGAAGTGATGGACTACAGAACATCTGAGTTGCCCATCCTGCAAAGTGTGCTCTCGGGTATCACACCCCAGACCGATGTTTCCACATCCGACAACATCGTCAATCTGATTGGCATCGCACTTTACGGAAGTGGGCACACATGACCCCCTTTGAGCAGCGCCTTACTCGACGCTCCATCATGACATGGGCTTGCGCTGGCGCGAGCGGTCTTGCGCACACGCAAAGCATTCCTCCTCGAGAACCCAGGCAAGCGCCAGATTTCAAGCTGCCATACCTGCAATCGCCACCACCCCACTCCGCAGGTAATTGTGAGGAAAATCAGGGTAACCGCATGCCAAACAGCTGCAGTCAATCACTGCGCGGACAATGGCTCTACTTGGACTTCTGGGCCTCATGGTGCGCTCCCTGCCGTCAATCTTTTCCCTGGATGAACCAGCTTCAGTCGCAATGGGGAGCGCAAGGCTTGCGCATCATGGCCATCAACCTGGACAACCAACGCGAGAAGGCATTGCAATTCTTGCTGCGTCACCCCGCCCACTTCCCCATCCTTTGGGATGCCACAGGACAAACAGCCCAAGCCTACGATGTACAAGCCATGCCCATGAGCTATCTGATTGACCCACAAGGCCACATCGTCGCTTCTCACCGCGGATTCACACAGGCTTCAGCACGCCAAACCGAGATCGACATTCACCGCGCTCTGGGGACTTCATGAGCCAAACGCCACCACACCAAAGTCACCTGGCCATGCTTGGGTTGCTGACCATCGCCTGCTCACTTTGTGGATGCACACTCATGCAAGAAGTCCGGCCTTGGCAAAAAGAGCTTCTGGCGCAACCCGACATGGCTCTCACACCCGACCCGCTCCAAAGTGCACACCACGAACATGTGTATTTCAGCCGTGAAGCTGGCACGGGTGGACATGCCGTCGGCGCTGGGGGGTGCGGATGCAACTGACTCCTTGGGTTCAACGCCTAACCCTGGCAGCCAGCAACACCTTGGCCTGCCTGACCGTGCAAGCACAAACTGCACCTTTGGAAGGCAGCATCGGCCTCAAATGGATGAATTACCAGGAAACCCAAGGACCGCTCGAACGCATCCGCGTCCAAGCACGCAGCGCGTTTGTGACACTCCCCTTGCCTCAAAACCTGGCAGTGGACGCCACACAAACCGTAGACGTCATCTCAGGTGCGTCCCCAGCCTATTACACCGAATCCCGCACATTCACGCCCGTGCACGATGTGCGCAGAGCGCACGATTTGCGCCTGTCCTGGTTCAACAACCTGCAAAAGTGGACTTTGGGGCAAACGCGCTCAGCCGAAAACGACTACCTCTCCCAAGGCGCATCCCTGGCCTTCTTGCAATCCACGCCTGACCGCAACATCAGCATCGAAGTCGGCCTGTCGCAAAACCAAGACACGATCAACCCGGTCAACCGACTGGTCACGGACAAACACAAAACCACCCAAGACATTCTGCTGAGCACCACACTGGTCATCTCGCCCCGTGACATTGTGCAAATGAGTTGGACCGCCAATACAGCCCGAGGCTACCTGAGCGATCCCTACAAATTTTTTGACGTGCGTCCCGATTGGCGCCGCTCCAATTCGCTTGCCCTGCGATGGAACCACCACTTTGCAAGCACAGGCTCAACACTCCGCCTTTCCACGCGCCTGCACCAAGACAGCTTTGCCATCCGATCCATCATGCTCCAAGGCGAATACAGCCAGTCTCTCGACAACGGTTGGTTCATCACCCCGCTGCTGCGCCATTACAGTCAGACCCAGGCCTCTTTTTTCTCTGCGCCTGATCCATCGCAACCATCGCAACCACAAATTCCGGCGGGCACGCAGCTGGGCATCAGCCCGCTGAGTTTTGACCAACGGCTCTCCGCTTTTGGCGCAATCACGGCAGGGATAAAAATCGAAAAGCGACTGGCCTCTCAAACCACGCTCGACCTGCGCTTTGACCAATACGAACAACGCAACCACTGGGGGCTGCTGCAATCTGCCACGCCAGGACTTGCAAACTTCAAAGCCCGAATTCTTCAGCTGGGCATCCGCCAGAAATTCTGATCCCCCGATGCACATCACAACACATCGATTCAAGGCCATGGGTGGGCCAGCGCAAGTCCTACTGCCCGACACGCCTCAAGCTCCTGCTGCGATGCGTGCGGTGCACACTGAACTTCAACGCCTGGAGGCCAAATACTCACGCTACAAGACAGACAGCCTGCTCTCAAAAATCAATGCACATGCAGGCCAAGGTTTCACGCCTTGCGACAATGAAACCTGGGCGCTGCTCGACTATGCTGAACAATTGCATGAACGAAGCGGCGGCCTGTTTGACATCACCAGTGGCGTCTACCGTCAAGTCTGGAATTTTGAACTCGCCAACATCCCCAACCAGGACAGCCTGCAATCCATCCGCACGCTCGTGGGCTGGTCTGACGTGGTACGCCAAAACCACCAAATCGCTCTGCCACGCAAAGGCATGGAAATCGACCTGGGCGGACTTGTCAAAGAATACGCGGTTGACCGCGCCTGCATGGTGCTGCAGTCACATGGGATCGACTCGGCGCTGGTCAGCTTGGCTGGCGATATGCGAACCCTGGGCACCAAACCAGATGGTCAGCCCTGGCAAGCAGGCATCGCTCACCCGCGCCAGCCGGGTCAATTGTTTGCCAGCATCGAACTGCACAACATGGCTCTTGCCACATCAGGTGACTACGAACGAGCGATTGTGCTCAACGGCCAACGCTATGCACACATCATCCATCCTGGCACAGGCTGGCCCGTCAGCCACTGGCAGTCGGTCAGCGTACAAGCCGACAACTGCCTGATGGCTGGCAGCCTGTGCACCATGGCCATGCTCATGCAAGAACAAGGTCTTGAGTTACTCCAACAAAGCGGCTTGAGTTTTCTCGCCATCGGACCAACTGGTGAAATTTTTCGCAACACACCCCGTTGAAAGCGCTGACATCCATCACTCCAGCCGAATCACCTGCACAGCCTCCATCAGCCGGTCGCGCTTGAGGTGTGCGTAGCGGCTGGTCGTACGAATGTCCGCATGGCCCAGTAACTCCTGCACCTCATAAAGGCTGCGGCCCGCATTGACCAAAAAGCTGGCAAAACTGTGGCGCAGATCATGGATGCGCAACTCGGGCACCCCCGCCTGCTTGCGGGCCGTGTCCCAGCTGTAATAGATCGACACAAACGGCAAACCTGTGCGCGGATTGGGAAACAACAAGTCTGAGCCCGGCGCCTTCAAGCCGGACCAGGCACGCATGCGCCCCAGCAACTCCAGCGCCCCAGTGGACAAAGGCACATGCCTGATCTTGCCCGACTTGGTTTTGGGAATCTTCCAGGAGGACTGCTGCCAGTCAATGTCTGCCCAGCGGGCATCCAGCGCCTCTCGCTTGCGGGCCCCGGTGTAGATCAGAAAAGGCACAATGTTTTGCAGCGCCGGGTTCTCGCTTTCGCGCACTGCGGCCATCAAGGCCACCGTCTGCTCAGGCGTCAAATACCGCTCTATCTTGTTGTCGTTCTTGATGTTTTTCAGATCCTGAGCCGGATTGACCTCCAAACCCTCGACCTTCCACCGCAGGGCCAACTTGTAGCCATAGCGCAGCAAAACCAGCATCCGATTGATGGTGCCCGGCGCGAAATCCTTTTCCTTCATCGACTGCACCATGCGGGCAATGTCTGGCGCCCGCACAGCCGCCATGGCCTGCGCCCCGAGCTGCGGCAAGATGTGGTTACGGATCATGCTCTCGTCCGTCCCCCAGCTGCGCTTGTAGGTTTTGACATAAGGCAGATACTGGTCCACAAAAAACTCTTCTACCGACAAGGCGTTCACGTCAAGCAAATTTCTTTCAGGATCACTGCTTGCTCGTAATTGACGCAATCGAGCCCGGGCCTCCTGACGCGCCTCATCCAAAGTGATCAGTCGCGCATCGCCCAACGTCATGTGCCGTTTGACCCCATCTTGGCTGTAGCGTAATCGGTAGGCCATGCGCCCACTGCGCTGCACATCGACGTACAGACCACGAATCTGCAAGTCATAGACCTCAAAATGGCTGCGCTGCGGTGGGCAAATCAATTGTTGAACAACAGCTTCGCTCAAGCGTACGACGCTCATACAGTACTTCCGTCATTCTTGAATCTTGGCGTTAGCGCAATTGTTATCTGCCACGTAAATAGCGTCTGTTTGCCAGAACTCATTCAAGCCTTTGAATTTCTTATCTACTGAATTTTTCAGCATTATCAATACAGCAATGAATTAACGAATTCTGTACGATGAATAGTCGTTAGAACACCGTTTATAATTTTAAAAACCCAAATTACTTATTTAAATCAACGTTATAAGTAGCCCAGACTTTCACACTCACTACTGGTGTGGATGCTGTAACAGGCGGCGCTGGTAACGACACCTTTACCGGTGCTCTTAATTCAACCAAGAGCTCTACCAATGCGACGCTGACAGCGTTGGACACAATCGACGGCGGCACAGGTACAGCGGACGTTTTGAATATCTCGGACGTTGGCGACAACAGCGGTACGACTGGTTTGCCTACCGGGCTGACAATCAAGAATATTGAAACCATCAACTTCGCAGCAGCTGCTGGCGCAACCATCGACACTACTGCTACAGGCGTAACTGTCACAGGGTTGAACAATCTGAACGTGACACAAGGCACCTCTGCGACTGTGACAACTGGTGCAACAACTGCTGTTGCTGTGGCTGTGGCTGGCGCAGCAACTGTGACCGGCGGTTCTACTCAGACTGTGACGGCAGTAGGTGGCGTTACCCTGAGCAAAGCTGCAGGTGCAATCACCGCCACCGATACAAAACAAGGTGTTAACAACCACGCTATTGATGGCGGCACATCCGTCACCGACACAGTGACA
Source organism: Limnohabitans radicicola (assembly GCF_014837235.1). Taxonomy (GTDB): domain Bacteria; phylum Pseudomonadota; class Gammaproteobacteria; order Burkholderiales; family Burkholderiaceae_C; genus Limnohabitans_A; species Limnohabitans_A radicicola. The sequence continues at coordinate 809,978 of NZ_JACYFT010000001.1, forward strand.
GTGGCCTTGGCTACAGGAACGGCTAACGGTACAGCATCCAAAATCACCGTGGGCGGCACAACAGCCCCAACCGGCGCTGTGAGCATCACACAAAACACTACGGGTGACACTGCAGGTAATACCAAGGGTGGTGCTGTGGCCATCACTGGGGGCACAACGGTTACAACAACATCGAACGTTGCATCCAAGATTGCAGCTGCTGATGGCTCGACCAACTACACCGTAACTCAATCTGCTGTCTCCGTGACTGGCGGTACTGCTACAACTGCAGTCACAGTTAACCAAGCTGCTGCAGTGACTGCAGCGACCACCAAAGTTGCTGTGGCTGGTTCTACAGAAACTGATGCCGTGCAATTCGGTGTGCTGAAATCAGGCGATACGCTCGCCGTTGCTGGCGTGACTCTGACGGCTGCGGCCGACATGACGGCCAAGCAAGTGGCTGCAGCTTTTGCCAACTTGGCATCTGGTCAATTGACTGGTTGGACTTCTGGCGCCGTGAGTGGTACAGGTTCTGATACCGTTCTTTTCACATCGACCACCGCCAACAGCAACGTGACTGATTTGTCCATTACGCTGACAAATACTTCGAATGCTAGCGTCGCTCCTACAGAAACCATAACTCAGGGTGTTACGACCGTCAAGGCAGCTGGTGCCATTGGCGTAGCTTCGGGTGCTGTGACAATTGCTGATCCCAACCAGGGCACCACAGCTGCCAACACCATTGCTACCGTGACGCTCTCCAACTATGGCGCCACGACCATTGCATCTGATGCGCTCACCACTCTGAGCCTGACCAACACCAGTGCAGCCAGTGCAACTGGTACAGTTGGCATCACCAATGCCAAAGCTACAACGCTGGATCTGACCGTCAACGGCGGCACCAAAGGTCTGGGTGCAGTAACTGCTGGCAGTACTTACACTGCGCTGAACGTGCACACAGCCAGCACTGATACAGCTGTGGCCATTACTGCCGGTGGCGTCACTGCTCTGAAAGTTGATGGCACGAATGCATTGGATCTGTCCAGCAGCTCCTTCGGAGCCTTGAAGACTGTGACTGTTTCCGGCGCTGCCGCCGTCAAGGGTGACTTCAGCGGCTCTACCGTGACTGGTGTGGATGCTTCTAGCTCCACTGGTAACAATACAGTGATCGTTGACAGCACCAAGGCCACTTTTACCGGTGGTTCGGGTAATGATGTAGTGACCATCGCTGCTGTGCCCACCAAGGCAATTGCTGGTGGTGCTGGCACCGACACCTTGGTTTTGAATGTGGCCGCTTCTACCTTCTCTAACCCGTCTGCCAACACCTTCATCACCGGCTTCGAAACGCTTGGCTTGGGTGCTTCGGCGACCGGTTCGTACGATGCAACGGGATTCACCGCATTGACACAAGGTTCAGTGACAGGTGCTGTGACGTACACCAACGTCGCTGCAGGTGCAGGTCTTACGATCACGGCTTCTCCAGGACAAGCTACAACCTACACATTGAAAGATGCTTCGGGTACCTCAGATAGCCTTGCACTGACCTTGAAAGCTTCGGCTGCGGGTGTTGCTGCTGGCTCCATTACGGCTGCCGGTATCGAGTCGATTTCGATCAACGCAACCGATTCATCCGCTACAGCCAAAGCAGGTGCTACAGCTGACAGCTTGACACTGGTTGCTACTTCTGCAGCAACTGTGACTGTGACAGGCAACACCACATTGACCTTGACCAGTGACTCGACCAACGCCAAGCTGGCAACGGTGGATGCTTCTGGCATGACTGGTGGTTTGAGCTATACGGCTGTCGGTGCTCTGGCGCAGACTGTCAAGGGTGGTGCCAGTGCAAACACACTTGCTGCGCACTCGAGCTCTACTTTGGCTGATACGCTGATCGGTGGTGCGGGCAATGACCAGATTACCGCCAACGCTGGTTTGAATACTTTGACTGGTAACGGTGGTAACGATACTTTTGTGGTTCAACTGCCTGGTGCCAGCCTCAACGTTTACTCCACGATCACGGATGCAAACGCTGGTGACACACTGCAATTGAAAGACAAAGGTGCCGAAACCTTTACCGCTACCAAAGTCACGCTGGCTGCCACTGCAGTGTTCCAGGACTACGCTAACGCAGTTGTGAATGCAGGTGGCAACGCCTCCAGTAACGGTGCAATTGGCTGGTTCCAGTACAACGGTGATACGTACGTTGTGCAGAGCATGCACAATGCAACAACCGCACCCAACTTCAGCAATGGAACTGACTTGGTCGTCAAGCTGACGGGCCTGGTCGATCTGTCTACAGCAACACTGGCTAACATCGGTGGTGCGGCTCCTCTGCTGCTTATCCACTAAGCAACGATTCCCTCTCGAATGCGAGAGGGTTATTGATTCACCCCGGCTCTCAAAAGGAGCCGGGGTTTTTTCTGTGCGCACTGCCCCCAGTGCGTCCAGAAAAGATACATCAAAAATACTAAGGATCTCGCATGACTGATTGGACTTCGGGTTATGTCTCTGACATAGGCTACACATTTGGCTATTACACAGAACTCAATCCTTTGCGCGTCAAGCTGGCTTTTCTGAATGCGGGCCTGGTTTGCCCAGAGTTTGGTACAGCTTGTGAGTTGGGGTTTGGTCAGGGCGTTTCCACCGCACTACACGCGGCGGCCAGTGTGGTGCAATGGCATGGCACCGACTTCAACCCCAGTCAGGCGGCTTATGCACAGGAACTGGCTACGGCATCTGGCACGGGTGCCGGCCTTTACGACGAAGCCTTCAATGAATTTGCCCAACGCGCAGATTTACCGCAGTTTGACTACATCGGCTTGCACGGCATCTGGAGCTGGATCAGTGACGAGAACCGAGCGGTCATCGTGAACTTCATCCGCAAAAAGCTCAAAGTGGGTGGGGTCGTCTACATCAGTTACAACACCTTACCTGGCTGGGGCGCTTTTGCGCCCATGCGTCACTTGATGACTCAGCACGCCGAAGTGCTTGGTACAGAAGGGCGTGGCATTGTGAGCCGGATCGATGGCGCGGTTGATTTTGCCGAAAAACTGCTGGCCACCAATCCGCTGTTCCTGAGGGCCAATCCGCTGGTGGCTGACCGCATCAAAACCCTCAAAGACCAGAACCGCCACTATTTGGCACACGAATACTTTAATCGCGACTGGCACCCCATGCATTTCTCAACCATGGTTCAATGGCTGGAGGGTGCCAAACTGCAATACGCCTGCTCTGCTCATTACCTCGACCACGTGGATGCCATCAACCTGTCTGCTGAGCAACAGGCTTTCCTGAAAGAGATTCCAGACGTCATGTTTCGCGAAAGCGTCCGTGACTTCATGGTTAATCAGCAGTTCCGTCGCGACTACTGGATCAAAGGAGTCCGCAAGATGCCGGCACTGGCGCAGGCCGAAGCACTGCGACAGGTGCGCGTGTTGCTGACAGCACACCGCCCAGACGTCAGCCTTAAAGTTACCGGCGCACTGGGCCAGGCCGACATGAGCGAGGCCATTTACGCTCCCTTGTTGGACGCACTGGCTGATCACAAAGTCAAAACGCTGGGGCAACTGGAGCAAGCCGTTGCGGGGCACGGGATCGCGTTTTCACAAATTATCCAGGCCATACTGATCCTAGCTGGAGCTGGCCATGTGAGCTTGGTGCAAGACGAAGTGGTCATGACCAAGGCGCGCAAGCATTGCGACAAGATCAATGCCCACTTGCTCAATAACGCCCGTGGGTCTGGGGAGGTGAATTATTTAGCCAGCCCCGTCACGGGTGGCGGTGTTGTTGTGGGTCGATTCCAACAGCTGTTCATCTTGGCGATGCAGCAAGGTAAGAAACAAAGCACTGAATGGGCACAGTTCACCTGGAACGTCCTGGCTTCTCAAGGTCAGAAGCTAGTCAAAGAGGGCAAGACGCTTGAGACGGCAGAAGAATGTTTGGCCGAACTTACGGTTCAAGCCCAAACCTTTGCGGAAAAGCAAATTCCGATTCTCAAGGCTTTGCAAATCATTTGAGCCAATCAATACATCAGTGCTGATTAATCAACCCCGTCCCTCACAAGGGGGAGGGGTTTTTTATTGATGGCATCTTCCGTACTTCAGCACACCCTGTATCTAGCCGAGCACCACTGGCGTTCGCGCCGCTTAACTGCCGCAGCCAAGCTGTACCAGCAGGTCCTGCGCTCCTTGCCCATGCACGCGCTGGCCCACAGCCGACTGGCCAGCCTGCAGCTGCAAGCGGGCCACCCCCACTTGGCCGTGCCCCATCTGGAAAAGGTTTTGCAGGGTCAGCCCGCCTTGCCCCAGCACTGGGTGCGACTTGTGCGTGCCTTGCAGCAAGCCGGTGATCTGGAGCGTGCCAGGGCCTGTCTGGACCAAAGCCAGCAGTTTGGGCTGCCTGAGCACGCCATCGCGCAGTTGGCGCACAGCCTGAGCCAGCCGCCAGACGAGCGGCAACACGCCCTGTTGGCCACCTACCAAAAGGGCCATCACCTCACCACCGAGATCGCTGCACGCCTGTTCATGGACGACTTCCCGGACCACCCTCTGGGCTGGCAGGTCTTGGGCGCGGTGCTGCACGATGCGGGCAGGCTCGAAGACGCCTTGGCCGTGAAGCTGCAAACGGTGGAGCAGCTGCCCCAAGACGCCAACGCGCACAACAATCTGGCCTGCACGCAACTGGCGCTCAAGGACTACGCAGGGGCCTTGAAGAGCGCCCAAGCAGCATTGGCCATAGACCCGGCACATGCGAGCGCCAAGCTGCATGAGGCTCAGGCCCTCAAGGGGATGAAGGCATGAGCAAGCACGGCAGCGGGCCAATTGTCGTTTTGATTGGGGTGCAGCTCGCCGTGCTGGCGGGGCTGCTGGCGATGGTGCTGCGTTTGTTAGGGGTGATCTGACGGCCTTGCGCATCAGCTGAGTAGACCTGCGGCGCAAACCCTGCACGATCAAGCCTCAAAGTCCTGCTTGAACGGTCATCGTTCTAGCTGAAAAACTATCAAAAATTGTAAAATCAATAAATCTAAAGAAAATCAAACTCGCTCCGAAAGCTGCCCATGACCACAAGCAACAAGACCACCCTGTTCGATACGGCCATTTCGAGCTATTCGAACACCAACGTCGCCGCACCAACGTATACCGCTCTTGCAGCCTGGAACAACTATCTGCGCTTGATCTCGAGCACGATCACTTCAGTGTCCAACGGCACACTGAAGGAGTCGTATGTCAACCCGGACAAAAGCACGGTTCAAATGGTCACAAGCACCGGATCAGTGGTGCTGTCTGGGATTTCGGTTTCAGGCACCATCGTGACGGCCAACAGCCTGGTGGTTCAAGACTCGGGCAAAACAGTCAGCATCGAGGCGCAGGGGCTGATCACGGTCGACATACAGACCCTTCGCGTCAGCGGTGAATTCACCAAGCTGGTCTATACCGGCATGGCCAACTCAACGACACCATTCAGCTACGCTTTCAAAGGCAAATTGACCGACGCCAATGGTTTAGTGGCAGGCACGACCAGCTCGGTGGAGTACAGCGGGATTGGAACCAATGGCATCGCCACCACCACCACCTATGGGCTGACCGATTCGGTTGTGGGTTGGGACTATGTCAACAGCGCCTATGTGCTGTCAGCGAGCACGAAGGTCGCCAATTACACATCGATCGGGAAATTCGCCATCAACAACGCCCCTGCCTCGTCGCTGGTGCTCGAAGGCAATCCCGTCGTTTCAGCCAATACACCCAATGTCATCTGGGGCATGATGGCAGGCAACGACACCATCATCCTCAGTGGCAATGGCGATGGCATGGCGCCTTCGGGCTTTGCGGGCAATGACCTCGTCATTGGCGATGCGGGTGACAACTATTTCAACAACCGCGTTGAAGCCTTGAACAATGAGTTTTCTGGCAAGGGCAATGACACCATCGATGGGGGTGCCGGTTACGACACCGTGTTCATGGGGTCCAACAAAAAATTCAGCGATTACAGCGTAACTGAGCATGACCCCAGCGCTAATAGCATTGTTTTCGTCGACAACTCGGCCACGGACAACACGGGAACAGACAAATTCACCAACATCGAGGAAATCCGCTTTTCCGATGTGAACCTGAAATATGCTCAGCTCAGGTCATTCCTCTTTGCCGTGGACGGTGCCAGTGGCGGCATGCTCAAGTACGGTGCCAGCACCGCCGAAACGATCACCGGCACCGCCCGCAGCGATGCCATCAACGCCTTAGGTGGAAACGATCTCATCGCTGCGGGCGATGGCAACGATTTGATTTATGGCGGCTCGGGCAATGACACCGCTGACGGCGGCACGGGCGTGGACACCTTCGGGCTTGAAGGCAAAGCTGCCAACTACACCCTCACGCTGTCGGCGGACGGCATCACGGTGACGGACAAGCTGGGGGTTGAAGGTGCCGACAATCTGAAAAATTTTGAAAAGGTCATTTTTTCAGACAAAACGGTGATGGTCGAATCAAAGCCCCACGGCAGCTATGCCGACCTGCCCGTGGGCTTGTACCAGTTCTTCATCACCGCCTTCAACGCAGCGCCGGGCGTGACCTACATGGACCAGCTCGCTGCAGCGTACCGGGCAGGCATGTCGGTCAAGCAAATCGTGGATGTGTTCACGACCAAGTCGCAGTTCACCGATGTGTACCCCACCAGTTTGAGCCACGGCCAGCTGGCGCAGGCGTTGGTGAACAACATCGTCAAGACGAGCGCCAGTGACGCCACGAAGCAACAAGCGGTCAAGGACATCACTGACGCGATGGATCAGGCAAACTGGACAGTGGGGCAAGTGATCTACCAGGTGTTCGGCAACTTGGCTAATTTTGCTTATAGCGACGCCACCTGGGGCAACACGGCCAAGCAGTTTGCCAACGAGATTGCGGTGGCCAAGACCTACACCGACACGCTGAGTCAGAGCACGACCGACTTGGCCACGCTCAGAAGCGTGATGGCACCTGTGTCACACCTGAGCGATGTGTCCACACCCGATCTGCAGATCACGCTGATTGGGCAGGCCTTGTTGAGTTAACGTTTTTCAAACAAAGATCCATATGCCCAGCGTAGGTTTTTCAAGCAATTTCGCCCGAGTGCGGGAAGGCGACAGTGGCCGTTCACAGGTGACGCTGACGTTGGTGCTGTCGGATGCCAGCACCAACCCCGTGACCGTCACCTACACCACCATGCTCAAGACCTATGGCGATGCCACACCGGGCCTGGACTACGTTGAGCTGGCCCCGACGGAGGTGACTTTTGCCCCCGGAGAGTTGACCCAACAAATCACTTTAGAGGTGATGGGGGACCAGCTGTATGAAGCCGATGAAATCTTCTATGTCGACCTGATATCGGCCTCGGGGGCTACCCTGGTTTTGACTGGTGCGGAAGGCTTCAGATCGCCCTGGCAGGCGGTTTACATCACAAACGATGACCAGTCGCTCATGCCCACTGTGGGGTTCAGCAGCAATTTCTCGCGCGTGGCAGAGGGCAACAGCGGTCGTACGCAAGCCACACTGACGCTGTCGCTGTCTGCAGCCAGCACCAGTCCGGTGACCGTGACCTACAGCACGATGCTGAAAACTTATGGCGATGCCACGCCAGGTGTGGACTATCTTGCTCTGGCACCAACAGATGTGACCTTTGCACCCGGCGAGTTAACCAAGCAGATCACGGTGGAGGTGATCGGGGACACCTTGTATGAAGCCGATGAAATTTTTTATGTCGACCTCTTGTCCGCCACAGGGGCAAGCCTGGTGCTCAGTGGTGCAGAAGGTTTCCGGTCATCCTGGCAGGCGGTCTACATCACGAATGATGATGCGTCTGTCTTGCCCACCGTGGGTTTCAACAGCAACTTCACACGTGTGACAGAGGGCAACAGTGGTCGCACGCAAGCCACACTGACGCTGTTGCTGTCCGCGGCCAGCACGGCTCCCGTGACCGTGAAATACACCACATTGCTCAAGACGTATGGCGATGCCACGCCGGGTGTGGACTATGTCGCACAAGCCCCAACAGAGGTGACTTTTGCCCCCGGCGAGTTGACCAAGCAGATCACGGTGGAAGTGCTTGGGGACAGCTTGTACGAAGCCGATGAGAATTTTTATGTCGACTTGCTGTCGCCCACAGGGGCGACGCTGGTGATCAGTGGTGCAGAAGGTTTCCGATCGCCCTGGCAGGCGGTCTACATCACCAACGATGACCCGGCATCCTCCGTTCCTAATCAGATCAAAGGCTCGGCGGCAAATGAGCGCTGGTACAGCACTGCCCAGAATGACCAAATCGATGGCGGCGCAGGCTCAGACACGGTCATCTGGGGCAAGAATGCCCAAAGCTACGCATTGAGCCTGAGCAATGGGCAAGTGATCGTGAAAGACATCACGGGACAGGAAGGTACGGACACGCTCACTTCGATTGAGAAGCTGCAGTTTGCCGACAAAACCGTCGTGGTCGAGTCACAGCCCCACGGCAGCTATGCCGACCTGCCCGTGGGCTTGTACCAGTTCTTCATCACCGCCTTCAACGCAGCGCCGGGCGTGACCTACATGGACCAGCTCGCTGCAGCGTACCGGGCAGGCATGTCGGTCAAGCAAATCGTGGATGTGTTCACGACCAAGTCGCAGTTCACCGATGTGTACCCCACCAGTTTGAGCCACGGCCAGCTGGCGCAGGCGTTGGTGAACAACATCGTCAAGACGAGCGCCAGTGACGTCACCAAGCAACAAGCGGTCAAGGACATCACCGACGCGATGGATCAGGCGAACTGGACGGTGGGGCAAGTGATTTACCAAGTGTTTGGCAACCTGGCCAGTTTTGCCTACACCGATGCCACCTGGGGCAACACGGCCAAGCAGTTTGCCAACGAGATTGCGGTGGCCAAGACCTACACCGACACGCTGAGCCAGAGCACGACCGACTTGGCCACGCTCAGGAGCGTGATGGCGCCTGTGTCACACCTGAGCGATGTGTCCACACCCGATCTGCAGATCACGCTGATCGGGCAGGCGCTCATGCAAGCATGAGCGGGTCTCAGGCAGGTCAGTAGCTGATTTTCAGGGACGTTGTGCCATCTGCAGCCACGCTGGAAACGCCCACCAGTGTGACGGTCTGTGAAGCGCTGCCGTTCCAATAGGTCAGCGTGCCTGTGCTGGAGGCAAACGCCCACTCGCCTGAAGCGTCTACAGTGGCATTGCTGCCTGTGTTGCCACTGCCTGCGGTGCTGGTGGTCGCGGTACGCAAGAAGCTGAGCAGCGCGGCGTTCGAATCCAGCACCTGAACCAGATCCACCCCTTTGACCCCATTGGCGCCGCTGAGTGCAGTGACGTTGGTGTCTGTATTCGCCAGCTTGAGTGTCACAACACCGGCTTTGGTCAGGTTGCCCACTGTGCCTGTGGCACCCACTTTGGTCTTGGCCAGCTGGTCCACCCCCAGCGTGTAGTCGCGGCTGGCGGTCAGATAGATGTTGTCCAAAGCGGTGACGGCAATGCCATAGAGGTCTTCACCCTGGGCACTGGCCCAAAGGTTGACCACGCCGGCTGTGGACAAACTGCTGTCGGCTTTTTTCACCTGCATAGATGTCAAGTCGTAGTCGGCTGCGCCCAGTGTCAGAGTGTCGTTGGTGTCCAGCACCAGCTTGGTCAGGTTTTGCTTGGTGCCTGCGGCCACGCCCGTGTCGTCCACCGTGATGACACCCGTGCTGGTCAGTGCGCCTGCGGTGACTGCGGTGCCCGTGCCGATTTTGGCGATCAAGGCTTGTGCGGCAGACAGGGTATAGCTTTTGGCATCGGTCAGCGTGATGACGTCGATGCCGTTGATGCCTATCAATTTGGACTTGAGTGAGGCGTCCCCATCTGCGCTGGCCATGATGTTCACAATCCCAGCCTTGCTCAAGTCCGCATTGTTGTATCGCACACCTGAAATGGTGATCTGGTAATCAAAGGTGTTGGTCGCATTGGCCGCACTGAACCAGTTGCCTTCAATGCCAAAAATGTATTTATCAGAGGCAGACCCTGGAAATTGGTAGGACAGGTTGGTCGTGGTGCCGGGAGCTTTGTCATAGGCTCCAGCCAGAGAATTCAATGGGCGGTTGTTGCTGCCAATCGTGATGCTATTTTTGAACAGATCGTAAGAGCCTGCACTTGTGCCATTGCCCAGGGTCACCCGCATGCTGATCGTGCCACCGGCCAGGTAGCCCGTGGTATCGATCTGTACTTGGGTCGTGTAGTTTTGAGTACCCACCGGGGTCGCGTAAAGGGTGCCTGTGCCAGTCAGGGTTTGGGTGCTGTTTTGCGTGACCAAGGCATCACCCAGGGTCGCGATACGGGCCTGCTCCGGGGTCAGTATGTAGTTGCGGCCCACCGTCAACTGGATCAGATCAATCGCACCCGTGTTGACGCCAGACAAGTCTTCGCCCAGGTTGTTCGCCTTGAGCGTGAACTGGCCCGGCACGTTGCCGACAGATGCAACGGCTTGACCGTCATAGGAAATGCGAGGCACTTGCGCCGAATTCAGCACATAGTTATTGCCTGTTGCCAGCCAGATCAAATCATTGCCATCAGTCAGGATGCCGGAAAGATTGGCATCCTGGTCATTGGATTTCAGGGTGATGATCTCGACGCCTCGAAGGTCCTGGACTTTGCCTGACCCCAGTTGAGCAATGGCGGCTTGCTCATCGGTCAGCGTGGTATTGACACCGTTTTTGAGCTGGATTTTGTCCACACCAGCTACCGAGGCCACCGCAGAGAGGTCTTCGGTGCTGCCGCTGGGTTGGCTCTTGAGCGTGATGACACCGGCAGAGGTCAGGTCGCCCAGAGCGCCGTTGCCCACTTGAGCGATGGCCAGTTGGTCTTTGGTCAGCGTGTAGTTTTTGGCACGCGCCAGAGCGATGCGGTCTTGCCCATCCAAACCCGTGACGTTGGCCAGGGTCACGCTCAGATCTTCACCCACGGGGTTGGCCACCAGCGTCAGGTTGCCTGCGGTGCCCAATTGCCCCAGCAAACCCGCCCCCCCGACCTTGGCAATGGCCGCTTGGCTGGATGTGAGGCTGTAGTTTTGTCCTGCATCGAGCTGCAGGACATCGGCAGCTGTGGGCAAACCACCCGCGTCCAGGCTCAAGGCCGTCAGGTCGGCCTGTGCCCCGGCTTTGACGGTGATCACGCCTGCCCCAGCCAGCTTGCCTTTGACGCCAGCGGCCCCGATCATGGCATTGACCGCTTGTGCTGCCGTGATGGTGTAGTTGACGCCAGCGGTCAGCTGCAGAGTGTCATTGGCACCCAGCGCAAGAGATGACAAGTCCTCGCCCATGGCCGAGGCCACAATGCGCACAGACCCGGCATAAGCAAAATTACCAGCCAAAGTGTAGATGTCATTGTCGTCCACCCAGGCCACCGAGGCCTGGGCGGATGTCAAGGTGTAGCGTTGGTTGACACCCAGAATCAGGATGTCGTTGGCGTCCAGCTGAAGTTTGGTCAGGTCTGCACCACGCGGTGCCAGCACCGTGATGCGCGAATTGGCATCTGTGCTGTTGGACAGCACGCCAGGCGCTCCGCTCAAGCCGATCTGACTGATCAGCGCCAGGTCCTGGTTCAACAGGTAGGACTTGCCCGGTTGCAGGATGACTTTATCGTTGGCGTCGAGCTGCAGGTCAGTCAAAGAAGAAGTGTCTCCGGTGACCACCGTCAAAATGCCTTTGGGCGATTTGCTCACCAGGTCTTTGGCCTGTCCGTATTTGCCATAGGCTGCGATGCGAGCCTGCGCATCGGTGAGTGTGTAAGCACCTTCTGGGTCGAGTTCAATGCGGTCAATGCCCTGAATGTTGGCCAATTGCGTGGTCAAGTCTGCAACAGCGGCCGCAGGGCGGATGGTGATCGTGCCTGCCGTGCCAAGGTCGCCGCGGGCACTGGTGTTGGCACCGGAGACCACTGTGGCCATCGCCGCCTGCTTGGGGGTCAGGACATAGCTGGAACCAGCCACAAGCTGCAAGGTGTCACTGTCTTTCAGGACCAGCGATGTCAGGTCTAGGGGCGTTACCGTGGCCGCATCGACACGCAGCGTGACGCTGCCTGTCACCAGCGACAGATCGCCCAACGCCCCGGCAGTGCCAACGCGTGCCACGGCTGCTTGGTCTGCACGCAGCAGATAGTCAGAAGTGGTCGTGAGCTGGAGCACATCGATGCCTGGCCAATTGATACCGGTCAAGTCACCGTCTTGTGAATTGACGACGACAGTCACCTGGCCAGCCTTGGTCAGTGAATTGACACCCGCCATACGAACCATGGGCAACTGAGACGAGCTCAAGGTGTAGTTTTGCCCCGCTGTCAGCTCGATGCGGTCCGCGCTGTCCAGCACCAGCTTGGACAGGTCGGTGTTGTTGGTGTCGGCCACCACGGTGATGGTGCCAGCGCCGACCAGTTGTCCCAGGGTGCCGTCTGCCCCGATCTTGGCCGTTGCGGCTTGCGCAGCAGAGAGGCGATAACTGTTGGCGCCAGCCAGCACCAACACATCGTTGGAGTCGGTTTTAAGCCGGGTGAAGTCGAAGTTATCGGCTGCACCAACGAGGGTGATGACACCGGTTTTGCCTGCTGTCGTCGGTGTGCCTGTCGTGCCACCCGTGCCTGCAGTTGTGCCCGTACCCGTGGTTGTGCCTGTGGTTGTGCCTGTGGTTGTGCCTGTGGTTGTGCCTGTGGTTGTACCCGTGGTTGTGCCCGTGGTGCTTACCGCCCCCACCAAGTCGCCCGCGACACCAGTCGAGCCAAGCCTGGCAATCAATGCTTGATCCGCAGTCAGTGTGTAGTCCTTGCCACCGGTCAACTGCACCGCCTTGACGCCTGGGATCACCAGGCCAGAGAGGTCTTCACCCAAAGCGTTGGCCATGATCGTGGATTGACCCGTTGCGCTCAGATCACGCAAGGCAGACAGGGTATTGCTGCCAACACCAGGGATCAACACCTTGCTCAACTTCGCCTGGTCGGATGTCAGACTGTATTTGCCCCCTGCAGTGAGCACGATCGCGTCATAACCGGTTGCAGTAGCGAGTGAGACCGACAGGTCTTCCCCCTTGGGGCTGGCGGCGATGGTGACTGTGCCCGCTTTGGCCAACGCCCCTGCTGCGCCGTCATCGATTTTGGCAATCGAAGCCTGCAGTGGCGTGAGGGTGTAATCCACCCCCGCCGTCAAGGCGATGGCATCGTTGCTGTCCACCACGATGGGGGTGAGGTTGCTTTGCGTTCCGGCCACAACCGTGGTTTTGGTGAGCGAGACATCGCCATACGCACCCAACACGCCATTGTTACTCACCCGGGACTTGAGCGCCTGGTCCGCAGAAAGTATGTAGTTCAGGCCAGTCGTCAGACGGTACTCATCGACACCTGTGATGGTGCTTTGCATCAGATTCTCGCCCGTCAAGGCCAGGAGCGTGATGTTGCCTGCAGCCGTCAGGTTGCCAAATGCGCCTGTGCCAATTTTGGCGACTTTAGCTTGTTGCGAGGTGAGCACAAAGTCAGCGCCTGGTGCCAGCTCGTAGAAGTCCACCCCCTTGAGGGCAAAACCAGACAGGTCTTCAGCCCGGGCAGATGCGGTGTTGGTGGCGGTCAGACCGGCCACCAGTGTGACTTGGCCCGCAGCAGACAGATCACCCGCTTTGGCTGTGGCGGCAGTACCCACTTTGGCCACCCGGGCCTGTTCGGAGGTCAGCCGGTAGTCGACGTTGGGGTCCAGAATGATCACGTCCGATTTGGTGACATCCGCAACGCCCTTGGCGTCAGTCACGATCTTGGTTGGCAGCCGCGTCAGGTCACTGACAGCACCGGCCTTGATGGTCAGCTGACCTGAGCCTGTGATGTTGCCCAAAGTGCCTGTAGCACCCACCCGCGCAAGGGACAGCTGGTCTGCCGTCAGGGTGTAAGCCTTGGCGGCGGTCAGCTCGTACACATCAATGCCACTGGCTTTGATGGCAGAAAGGTCTTCGCCGTTGGCAGAGGCCCGAACTGTGACCGCTCCGGCTGTGCCCAACACGCCCAGCGTTCCATTGACACCCACCCGCGCGCTGGCCACTTGGCCGCTGGTGAGCACATAGTCCTTGGCTGTGCCCAACTCGATCACATCGGTCGCATCGAGCTTGAGCGATGACAAGTCCAGGCTGAGTGGTGCCTTGATCAACACATTGCTGCAACCTGTCAGGTCAGCCGTGCTGCCTGCACCCACTTTGGCCACCAGAGCTTGGTCTCCAGTGAGGGTGTAGGCTTGGCTGCTGGTCAGGGTGACCGTGTCGTTCTTATCGATCTGGATGGCGGTGAGGTCAGTGCCCGCAGCGGCCACCAGATTGATTTTGCTGTTGCTGTTGGTGCTGCGCAAATCCCCCAACGCGCCCGACGATCCAATTTGCGCTGTTTGGGCCTGGGCTGCTGTCAGGGTGTAGGTGGCGCCGTCCGCCAACTGAATGCGGTCGGTGAACAGGCTGTAGCCCGACAGGTCTTCGCCAATGGACTTGGCTCGTGCCACCGCATCACCCGTGCCAAACATCGCCTTACCGTTGGCCAGCGAAGCATCGAGGTTGAGCACCACCCCGGTGGGCACCGAGAAACCCGCATAGGAGCTGATCACCAATTCGCTGGTGACCGCAGCGCCTGAGGAAGGCGTCAAGGTAAAAACCAGTTTCCCTGCAGGATTGCTGACCGAAATGGTGGCGCCACTTGGGGCATCGATGAAGCTGATGACCTTACGGCTGTCGATGGATGCGGAAAACGGCATGGCAGTCTCACAGAAAAAAGATGGGGACTGTATGCGTATCGGCTGGGCAAATCTTTTCTTTAATGACGTGTAAAAAAGTCAACACCTCAGGTGGTGTGTCGCCCTTAGACCACCCACAGCACGTTGGCCCCCGCCATGCCGGGGGTGGCCTGCCCTACCACGTCGATGACCAGTTGGACAGAGCCAATGTGCAGGTAGCAGCGGTCGTCAAGCGCGATCCAGCCCATCGATTCCGCCTCGATTTCGGCCAATTCACGCCAGAAGTCCGCTTCGATTTGGGCGGTTGATGGCCCAGTGATCGGCTTCATTTGATCTGCTGCGCCGCAGTGATGGTCACATCGGTCAAGGGCACGTTGGCGTGCAGGCCAACATTGCCTGTGGGCTGCGCGGCCATGCTGTCGGCCACATCCATGCCCTGGACGACGGTGGCAAAAACGGCATAACCCGGTGCCCCAGCACTTTTGTAGTCCAAAAATGTGTTGTCCACCAGGTTGATGAAGAACTCGGAGGTGGCGGAATCGTAATCAGGATCCCCCCTGCGGGCCATGGCCACGGTGCCGCGCAGATTGGATAAGCCGTTGTTGCTTTGCAGCACGATGGGGGTGGTTTGCCCGGGCTTGGCCACCATGCCGCTGGTGTAGCCCCCCGCTTGCACCACAAAACCGGGCATCACCCGGTGGAACAGGGTGTTGGTGTAGTAACCGCTGTAGACGTACTTGAGGAAGTTGTTGACCGTGCTTTCGGCTGCTGCGGGGTTGAGCTCCAGCGTGATGTTGCCGATGCTGGTGCTCAGCTGAACCTGAGGCTTGGGCACGGTGACGGTGGTTTGATAGACCAGATCACCATTGGCGTTTTTGAGGATGAGAGGGAAGTCGCCCACGGCCACAACGCTGCAGTTGATCACCAACAAGGTGGTGGAGCTGTTGGTGGCCAGCGCCGGGTTGGTGCAGGCGCTGCTGGTTTCCACCGTCATGCTGCTGCGCAGGTCATTGCCGCCCACATACAGAGTGGCCTGGCGACCATATTGCACGGTCTGGGCCTTGAAGCCCGTCACCACGGGCGGAAAACCGCTGGCACCGCCACCGCCGCAGGCAGTGACCAAACTAGCAAACCCTGTCGTCAGCAGAATTCTGAGCCGAAAAGATGAAGACCAACGTTCCATGGCGATGTATCACCAAAAAGTACAAACCCATGGACTTTACTGCATGGCCCGAAACTCAGATGATCTCCAGTGCTGTGAGTATGGGAATCTGTTTTTTTGCAAACGCACTGGCTTGGGAAGTCAACTCCCGCAGATTTCCATCGTCGCTCTCGATGGTTTTGCCTTCTTTGATGATGCGTTGCTTTTGGCTTCTGAGGATGTCCCATGTGAAGCGGGCCCAAGCTTCTGGGGTCTTTTGACCCTGCTGCCGAGCCAGCAAGAAAAGTTGCTGAATGCGATTGATGGAGTAGCCACCGCCAGTCACTGGGCTGGCAAGGTAGCTGACATCGTTGTTACCGCATGCTTTGTGCGTAAGGTGCGCATTGAGACGGTCAGTTTGCTTGCGCGCCTTGTTGATGACGGCTTCATCTTGAACGAGTGACAAATGCCCAGCACCTGCCAGCAGCAGTATGGCTTGTAACAGTTGCCCATAAGCAATCCCAGTACCTTCGAGTTCTTTTTCCAGCTGTTCGATCGTTCGCACCTTGTGATCTGCCAACAGATCAAGAATCGGGGCATAGATGGCCACATTCATGTCAGCCTCGCCAAGCGTACCTGCGATTTTGAGGCTGATGTCGGGTCTGTGTGCGGTCAACAACACACGTTGCGAGCGCAACGCTTGCGTTTGCTGCACAGCATCCATTTTTCGGGCACCTTTGACCCAATAGTCACGTCGGAATTGTTGATTGACCATGAAGTCCCGTACCGTTTCACGAAACATCAGGTCAGGTACTTCAGCCAAAAAGGTCTGTTGCGCTGCTGTGAGGTTGACACTGTCAATGTGATCAATGTAGTGGGCTGAACATGCGAACTGCAATTTGGCAGACTCCAACCAATCGGCCATGGTGGCGAAGTGCATGGGGTGCCAGTCCTTGTTGAAGTACTCGTGCGCCAGGTAGTGGCGGTTGTGCCCCTTCATTTTTTTCAATCTGTCACCAACGAGTGGATTGGCGCGGCTGAACAATGGATTGGTTGCGATCAATTTTTCAGCAAAATCCAGGGCGCCATCAATGCGACTGACAATGCCTCGGCCTTCGGAGCCCAGCACTTCAGCGTGTTCGGTCATCAAATGGCGCATAGGCGCAAATGCGGCCCAACCCGGCTGTGTGTTGTAACTGATGTACAGGACGCCACCAACCTTGAGTTTCTTACGGATAAAGTCAACGATGACGTGGCGGTTTTCGTCAGAAATCCAGCTCCAGATGCCATGAAGTGCTATGAAGTCAAAGTCAGGCAAATCAAGCCGTTTGGCAAAGTCAGCAAACGCATCATCACGCAGATGAGCAGACGCCCCGGAAGCAGCAGCCAACTCCTGCGCAAAGCCCGCCTGCGATGGGTTGAAGTCGGTACCGTGCCATTCTGTGATGGAGGCGGCCGCATGGAAGTTGGTCGACAGTCCTTGACCGAAGCCCAATTCGCAAGCAGCGCCGACTTCCGGGAAGTGCAGTCCTTGGTGCAAAAATGCCAAACGAATGCGCTGCGGATTGAGTTCTGAGTAGTAGCCGTAGGTATAGCCGATGTCTGCCACGTATCCGGCGGTCCAGTCGCTCATAGCTTGTCCTTTCATGATGATTTTTTCTTAAATCACTGCTTTCAATGCCCTAAGAAAAAACCCCAACCCTCGCGAAAGGGATGGGGCGGCAAGGCTTCGAAGCACCCACCGAAGTGGGTGCTTTGTCTGCGCAAGATCAGGCCTGTGAGCCGATGTTGGCAGTCGTGAAGGCGTCCAGACCAGCCTGTGTCGTGATGTTGGTCAGCTGACCAATCAGCACGGCAGTGCCGGAACCGTCCACACCAGCGTCCGCGTCATAGATGACGTGAGCAGTGTTGTCGGTGGTGTTGAAGTACACGGCCACGATATCCAGACCGTCAGTAGTGATACGGCCAGCAATCGCTGTTTCTGCAGCTTCATCGGTTGCATAGCCAGCACCGGTCAACACCAGGATTTCTTCACTGCTGTCGACAGCAACGCTACCGATTGCACCAACATACTCTGTACCACCGGCCAGGCCGAGATCTGAAATGTCAAAGCGCAGTTCGTCGCCACCTGCACCGCCAGTGAAGTCGGTGATGATGTCGCGGTTGGCGGTCAACACCTGGTTCATGATCACGATGTCAGCACCTGCACCTGTGGTGATGGTGTCAATGCCTGTACCAGCTGTGATGGTGTCGGCACCAGCACCTGCGCTGATGGTGTCAGCGCCAGCGTTGCCGTTCAGTGTGTCGGCACCGCCCAGACCCATGATGACATCCGCACCAGACGAACCTGTGATGGTCGAACCAGCAGCCAGAGCCAAGCCAACGAAGTCGGACTGGGCCAGGTCGGTGATGCCATCGAGCTTGATGGTGATGTCGTTTGTGTCCAGAACGTTGTCGCTGTTCAGGTTGATGTACAGGGTGCTGGTGGATGTGTCGAGCACAGCTTCAGGTGTAGAACCTGTCAGCGATGTCAGAACAGCACCGTAACCATTGGCTTCACCCAGATAGGTGATCGAAGTGCCATCCAGACCGATCTTGTCGGTACCAGCCACGAAGTCTGTGATGGTGTCCTGGTTCACACCGTTGGAGTTCGTAGGGCTGGCCACGATGTAACCGAACACGTCAGCGCCTGTACCGCCGGTCAGGTTGTCAGCGCCACCCAAACCATAGGCGATGTCGTCACCGGTACCACCGTTGATGATGTCGCCCTTGGAGCCACCTGTCAGTGTGTCGTTGCCATCGTTGCCGTTCAAAGTGACGGCTGCGGTTGCAGCGCTAGAGGCATTGATGGAGTCGTTGCCAGCACCACCAGACAATGTGGCTGCAGCCGCCAGGTTGGCTGTTGCAAATGTCACAGCACCTTTGGTCACGCCGGAAGCGTCAAAGGATGTCAATGCTGTACCAGCGAAAGTGCCGATGGTCAGGCCAGCATCACCTGCCACAGTGATGGCCTTGGCGTTGGCGTCGGTCAGCGTGGTCACGATGTGGGCAATACCTGTGGCTGTGGTGGCCGAGTCATCGGTGGCGAAGTTGACGGTTTCGAAGCCTGTCAGTGTCAAGCCAGTCACTGTCTTGGCAGTGGAGGCGCTGACGCTGACGTTGGCCACGTCAGAGCTGCTGCCCACGGCCAGCGAAGCCAGCAAGGTGCCAGCGGTGCCGCTGTTGGCCACCAGAGTTACACCAGAAGCCACGTTGGTCAGCGACAGTGTGTTACCAGTGTCGACACCTGCCACTTTGATGTAGTTCAGGTTGTCCAGGTTGGCCAGATCAACGGTCTGGTCTGCATCGGCAGTGCCTGTCAGGCTCAGGCGCTCGAAGTTGCTGATCAGACCAGCAAATGTTGTGGATGAGCTCACAGTGACGGCAACAGTGTCGGCCAACACCAGGGTGTCGGTACCGGCTGCACCAGCATCCACAGAACCGCCAGCAGCGAATGCGCCACCGATGGTCACGGTGTCGTCGCCAGTGCCTGTTGTCACAGCTGCGGCGTGCGAGGCGGCCAGAGTGATGACGTCGTTGCCTGTACCACCTGTGTAGGCTGTAGCAGTACCCAGCGCAGAACCCAGAGTCAGGTTACCAGTGCTGGTGTTGGTGATCTGGGTTGCGGCAGTCAGTGTCTGGCCTGTCAAGGTCAGGTTGGCATTGCCAGAAACGTTCACTGCGGTTGCACCAGCAGCCACCAAGCTGTTGATGGTAGAAGCTGCAGTGCTGGAATTGACATTCAAGGTGGTGATGTCGGTGTCCAAGGTCACAGTGCCGGTGGTCGTCAAACCATTGACGTTCAGGGCTTGTGTGGTAGTAGTGGCCGTTGTCAAAGCACCTTGAGTGGCGGTCAGCGAAGTGCCGGTACCAGTCAGGTTGATGGTTGCCAGTGCGCCCGAGTTCAGGGTGGCGTTGCCAAAGCTGTTCAGCGTCACGGCAGTGATGGTGCCAGCTTTGGTGGCAGACGATGCATTCACATCGGTCACACCCACGTCACCGTTGGCCACACCGATAACGCCAATACCTGTGGTGTCGTCATCGACTTCAGTCACAGCTGCGTCTTGGGTCACGGTCACTGCAGTAGTCGCAGATGTACCGGTGATTGTCACTGCGCTCTGAGTCAGCGTGAAGTTGGAAGCATCATCAACAGCTGCTTTTGATTCAGCCGCCGTGATGCCACTGGCTTGCGTCACAGAGATGGTGGTGCCGCCCTTGACAGTGATGGCACCCAAAGTGACGTTGGCACCGTCTGTATAGTTGCCTGTGGAAGTCACGGTCACTGCGCCGCTGGGTGCAGTGGTGGTGCCGATGGTCACGGTACCGGTCGTCACATCGTTGCCAGTGAACGCGACAGTGGTGCCACCGTTCACGGTAGCGTTGTTGCCAGCTTGGGCGTTCGAAGTAGCCACCACAGCACCAGCCGAACCGCTGGCTGTCAGAGCGCCACCTTTGGTGGTCACAGTTTGAGAGAGGCCGTGCGAGACTGTCAAACCGCCGCCAGCATTGGAAGCTGTCAAAGCGGTTGTATCGGCCACAGTCAGGGTTTGCACAGCGCCCTTCACGCTGAAGTTTGCAGCAGTCAAACCTGCCCAGGTAGAAACATCTGCCGCGTTACCGCTCAGTGTGTTTGTGGTTTGCACGTTGACGGTTTCAATGCTTTTAACGGAAGTCGGAAGCGAAACATCAACGGTACCACCGGCGGAGTCGGTGATGTTCAAAGTGTCGTTGCCTGCACCACCATCCAGCGCATCAAGCCCCGACAGAGTGTGAGCTGTGTTGATGACGTCGTAGTTGGAGCTGAATGTGTCATTGCCTGCACCACCGGTAACTTGGTCGACGCCGATTGTGAGTGTGAAAGTCTGGTTAGCTGGAGCTGGAGCTGGGTTCAGCACGGCAGCGATGTCAGCTGCAGCAGCGCTGGAAGCGGCTGTCACGTTAGCCAGAACAGCTTTCAGAGCAGCCAGGCTAGGCGTAGCTTCTGCGCCACCCAGCATGGTTTCTGTGTAGTACTTGGCGTAAGCCACTTTGTTGGCCAACAGGGTGGCTGTGCCGCCCCATGTGGCGTCGCCTGTCAGGCTGGCCAGGTTGTTGAAGATGTTGTACACAACATCGCCGCGGCTCAGACCAGCGGTCAATGCAGCTTCAACTTGTGTCTTGGCAGCAGTTTTGGCAGCGTCAGTGGCAGATGCGCCAACAACGTTGTCGATCAGGTTGGAGGCGAACTGAGCGTTCGTCAGGAAAGCAGGGTAAGTGCTGGTGAATTCGGTCTTGGTGGTGAACGCGTTCACGATGTCCTTGACGGACATGCCGGACTCAGAAGCTGCGTACAGCTGGTTCATGTACGTCACGCCAGGGGCGGCGTTGAATGCGATTGCAAAGAAGCGATACAGATCGGTCTGTGTCGAAAGTGTCAAAGCCATGAAAGCTCTCCTGTTGATAAAAAGAATGCCCTTTTACGGGGACGAAGCGATTCTAAACACAGTCTGGGCATAAAACGTGTGATTTGCATCACATGTTTTCCCAGATCTAACGCCAGTTTTGCACGATGCTCAACTGCGCGCCAAGCTCATTGTAGTTAAAAAGTTCAAGGTTACTTCGCCTTTCGCCGCTAAATACGCGCCAAATAAGGACTTTTTCACTTTTTAAAGTAACCTGTTGCTCGAATGCGACATAAGCAGTTGTCAAATGACGTTTGGCACCGTTTTGCAACAGGGTGCTGTACGAATAGGTGTCTTGCTGGTGCGTGAGTTGTGCCAAAAGTTTGCGTCCATCACCCAAGCCATGCTCGGCACTGAGTCCAGCACGCCAGTAGCCTTGTGGCCCCACTGTGCTGTTGCTGTGCTCAAGGGCTGCTTGCCAGTCAGTGCCCCACAGGCGCGGCTGGTTGTGCTCAGCGCGGACCACAACGCCGCGGTCGTTGGTGCTGTACTCCTCGTAGTGCGACAGGCTCAGTCGCTGCGCACCCCACACCGTGGTCAGGCCAGCCATGGCGCGGTGCTGGCCGTCCAGACCGCGTTGGGCTTGGGCATAGGCCAACACGGGGGTGAGTTGGGCAGGCTGGAGGGCATCGGGCAGCCATTGGACCAAGGGCAGCCGCCCCCACAGCACGGCGCGGGCTGCCGTGGTGGTGCCTGACACGTCTGCGTGCTGCACCGCCAGTTCAGCGCCATGGGTTTCGGTGGTGCGTGACAGTGTGACCCCAGCCAGGGCGCCCGACTGGGCGGTCTGGTTCAGTGGCAGGCTCAACGGGCCGTCCGGCAAGGTGATGGTGATGGCCCCAGACGATGTGCGCGCCAGTGGGTTGCTGGAAGCCGTGAGACTGGCTTCGCCGCGCCAGGTGGCAGCAGCAAGCGCATCACCGGGAACTTGCGCAGTCGTGCCCAGCGCAGCCGCCGCCAGACGGGCTGCCGCATCGCGGGTGTCGATCGCGTAAGGGTTGGCCACAGTGGGAGGGCCTTTTTTAATCTGCGCTTTGAGCTCACGCAAGGCTCGTGCGTGCTCAGGCTCGATGCGAGGATCATCAAGCAGGCTTTGCACCAATGCTTGCGCGCCGTCAGTGTGCCCGCGCCTGGCCATGAGCAGGGCCAGCTCAATGCGCGCTTCTGCTTGTTCAGGGTGGAGCATGAGCACGCGCTCAAGCAATATTTCTGCACGGTCGTAGCGGCGGCTGCTGATTTCAGTCCGCGCTTGCTCAAAAGCCTGTAGCGCTTCGAGTTCGGGTTGCAACTGTGCGGCGTGACCGTCATTGACGATCGATGCACCCAAAATGCAAGCCAGGCCCAACAGCCATGCCGCAAGGCCATGGCGTGGGTGTGCAGACAGTAGTCGGTGGAGCCGCATGTGCCAAACGTGGGGGGGGATGTGCGCTGTCAGGTGGGCCAGCTCAGGGCTCGACCCTGAAAATGGTTTGCGGCGTGCGGCTTTCGGGCAGCAAAAACTGCCCCATGGGGTGCATGGAGATGCGCGGCGCAGATTGCGCTGCGCGCTGCCCCATGAGGATAGGACTGGCCAGCTCTTCGCACATGGGCAGCATGGCCAGTACGCTGTCGACAGCAGCGCCGAGCATGAGTGAGCGGCGGCTGGTGCGCGAACCTGCCACGGCCAGCAAAAAGTCACCGTGGTCGATGGCCATGCGCAGTCCAAGAGGCGATGTTTCTGTTTCGTTGGCAGAAAGCAGGTCGCCCAGCTCTGCCAGCAGGCCGCGCGCAGCCTGCACAGAAGATTGCACGGCGTCGTGGGCGCTTGCGGATGCATGCGCGCCATCGGCCGGTGAAGTGGACCAGCTCAGTAGCAGGGTGTCGCCCTGGACGTGTTCGAGCATGCCGCCTTGCCGGCGGGCATGGGTTTCAGCGAGCGAGGTGATGGCGTGCACCAGCGCCAGCGCCTTGAGGCTGCCCACGCCAGCGCTCCAGCGCTGCAGGCCACTCACGCGCACGGCCATGATGGTGCCCGCATCAGTGCGGCCAAGGCTTTCGCCACTGGGGTCCTGGCGCGCGATTTCACGGGCCAGATGGCTGGGCAGGAAACTTTCAAGGTGGTGGGTCAGTTGGTGTGTCCGGCGGCGCTGGGCATCCATGTGTAGAGCCGCCAACAAAACGGCCAGGCCTGCCAGACCCAGCGTGGGCGAGGCCACAGGCAGGATGTGACCCAGGCTGCCAGCGCTGCGGGCCAGCACGGCCAGACCCAGCGGGAGCAGCAAGACGAACAGCCCGCCAACCACCAGCACGGTGCGGCGCGGGGCCCAGCGCTGGCAGGCCAGCAGGGTCAAGCCCAGCAGCAAGGTGAGCAAGCTCACGTAGGGCCAAGCGCTGGGAGGCACAACACTCCAGCGGGAACCCAGCGCAGCCGACATGACTTCGGCATGCACACTCACGCCTGGAGCGTTGGGGTGGTAGGGGGTGCTGGCGGTGTCGACCAAGCCAAGTGCCGTGGCCCCCACGACGACCACTTTGCCCTGGATGAGTTGGGGGTCCACCGAGCCGTCAAGCAGCTTCAGAGCGCTGATGGCGGTCCATTGGTGGTGAGGGCGGCTGTAGGGCACGACGATGCGCGAATGCGCATCCAGCGCAAAGCGCATGGGGCCGCGCTGCAACCATTGGGCCGGCCCAAACAGGCTGTTGCCGGGGGTCAGTTGCCAAGCTTGGTCAGGGTAGAGGGTTTGGGCCGCCACCAATGTGAGCTGAGGATAGCGGGCTGCGCCCTGGCAAAACACGGCAGGCAGGCTGCGCAGGCCGCCGTCGGCGTCAGGGGTGGCGCTGAGGTGGCCTGTGCGGGCTGCAGGCAGGCTGTCGGCCACACCAAAGAAGCCTGTGATGGGCAAACTGGGGGTGCACAGGTCAGGAAAGTCGGGCGTACCGCGCAGTTGGCCCACCTGGGGTGGCGCATGGACTTGAGGGTCGGCGATGAGGACTTGGCCCAACACCACATCGGTGCGCTGGCCGGATTTTTGTGGTGCGGCCAGCTCGGCGTTGAGGGCTTCATCGCCCGGGGCGGACTCCGGGAAGTACAGGTCCCAAGCTTGAACGGTAGCGCCGCGTTCACGCAGGCGCTTGGCCATGTCAGCCAGCACGGTACGTGGCCAGGGCCATGGGCCAATTTGCGCCAAACTGGGTTCATCGATGTCGATGATGACCACATCTTGCGCACTGGGTGCCGCAGGGGTCAGCCTGCGGGTCATGAAGTCGTGGAGTTGGGCGTCTACCGCCGATGCTCCACCCCAGCCGCTAGCGGCCAGGCTTGCAAGCACCGCCAGCATGAGGGCACACGCCTGCAGCAGCAAGGGGCGCAGGGCGTGCCAGCGCCCACGGGGGATCAGCGCTTCCAAAGCGTGATGCCTCTGAAGGTTCCGGCTGCCACGTCCTTGTTGAACAGGTAGCCGGCTTCAGTGCCGTCACGGCTGAGGGCACCGGCTACGCGGTCGGTCGCGTTGGTGCCCACAAATACGCCTTCGTTGTTGATTTTGCCGCTGACATTGATCGCAGCAGCACCAGCGGCGGCGTGTTGCACACCCACGGTGGCTTTGAACAGTGCGTTGTCAAAGTCCACACCCAACGTGGCCGAGGTGACTTTGGCTGTGCTAATGCCACTGGTTTGAACCAGCACGGCTTCGGCACCTGCCAGACGGAAGTCGGCCTGGCCTTTGAGCGTGTCAGACATGGTGCCCGAGGGGTTGGCGCGCCACAGGGCGTATTCGAACATTTCGCCCACCGTCACGTGGCGACCTTGGCTGGCTTCGGCATAGGACGCCAACAGCTGCTGCGGCAGCGCGCTGGCGGTGCTGAAACGGCCCCAGACGAGTTGCTTGGGCAGCTCGGCCACGATGATGCTGGGCTCAGGGGCAGGCGTCACGGGATTGACGGGCGCAATGGGCGCAACTGGAACGACCGGATTGACGGGCGCAATAGGCTCTGCAGGGGGCACTGGGGCCACAGGAGAGACTGGCGTGACTGGGATTGAAGGCTCAGGTTTGGAGTTGTGAGCCAGCAGCTGGGCTTCGGCCTTGGTGTAGGCCGCGAAAATGGTGCTGGTGACCAAGCGGGTGCCTTCGGGCAGCTGGGCTTCGGTACTTTCGATCAGACGCGCAGGCGCATTGGCCAGTGCATTGCTGCGGTTGGCGGGTGTGGTGGCGCGAGCGATGTCGATGCCGAAGATGCGTTCGAGTTCGCCCTGGCGGAATTCGCGCTGTTCAACATGGCCATCGGTGCTCAAGCGCACGTATTTGAGGTTGGTGTCGGACGATGCCATGGCCACGGGCGCACAGTTGTTTTGTGCGCAACGATCGGCCGCAGGGGTCAGGACGATTTTGCCTTCGTGCACAAAAGCCTCGACGGCATCGCCTGCAGTTTTGGCCAGGAAGTCGGTACCGCGCACGCCAATGACAGCCACGGGAGTGTTGAGGCGGTAGCGCTCGGGCTGGGCACGTGAACCATTACCGGAAATTTGACGCACAGTGCCTTTGACCAGTTCAAGTTCGATGCGGGTTTTGACGCCTGTGGGATCAATTTCGTAGTGGCGGATCAGCAGTTCAGAGTCGGCACGCAAGGAAATGCGCCCCTCGTCTGTGAAAACCAGGATGGCCACGCCGTCTGCGCCAGTGCGGATGCGGTCGCCCGCCATCAGGGCGGAGCCCACCAGCAGCTGTTCGGCCTGACCGGCTGGGCTGAGTTTT
Organism: Limnohabitans radicicola; assembly: GCF_014837235.1. GTDB lineage: Bacteria > Pseudomonadota > Gammaproteobacteria > Burkholderiales > Burkholderiaceae_C > Limnohabitans_A > Limnohabitans_A radicicola. Next base: position 836,038 of record NZ_JACYFT010000001.1, read on the forward strand.
TTGGCTTCGCCAACAGACACGGCCACACGGGCGACCGGCGCAGTTTGCGCCCAGGCGTTGCCCAGAATCAGCGATGTCAGAAATGCGATTTTGAATATTATTTTGCCGACCATGATTTACTCCAGCAGGGTTGTATATTATGCATTTTCTGTGCCACAAATCAATTCAATTCGCTGAAGGCTGGATAGATGCCCGTTTCCGAGTTGGTCCTGCGGGGCTGCGATCTGTTTGCGAGTGCGCCCGACGCCCTCGTGAGCAGCGCTTCGGGCGACATGGACATCATTCACCTCAAGCGCCGCGAGGTGCTGGAGCCTTGGGGACGCAGTTTCAGGGGGCTCGGCGTGGTGGTGCAAGGCCGCATCCAGTCAATTGACCAGACACTGGACGGACGCGAGGTGGCTTTGCAGACGGTGGATCCGGGCGAAGCTTTTGGCCAAGTGGCGCTGCTGGCTACGCAACCAGTGCACAGTGTTTGGGTGGCCACGACCCCCTCTGCGGTGGCAGTCCTGCCAGAAGACAAGGCGCTTGCCCTGTTCGAGTCAGCGCCCATGGCCTTGTTGGCAGCTCGCGGCTTGGCCGATCAGGTGAGCGAGTTTTTGGGTTGGCAAAAAATCATGTCGGTTACGCCGATCAGCTCGCGGGTGTGCGCCTGGATTTGTTGGGCTGCAGGCCCTAAGGATCGCCTGGAGGTACCCAAGCAGGCCGAGTTGGCCTGGCGGCTGAACACCACGCGGGAATCGATCACCCGCACGTTTCAGCGTTTGCAGGCCGATGGTTTGATTCAACGCGACGAAGGGGAGTGGACCTTGCTCAAGCGCCCTGCCCTGGAGCTTTTGGCACTGGGTGAAAACAAGGACAGGGATTGATGTTGGCCAGCAGTCAAGAAACCCATGTGGGCGTGGAAGCTTGGCGAGGTCTGGCTGCCTGGATGGTGGTGTATGTGCATTACTGGGGTTTCAGCGGGCATGATTGGCCGCCTATGCGGTTTGCCCATACAGGGGTAGACCTGTTTTTTGTACTGAGCGGCTTCGTCTTTGCGCCCTATCTGTGGGGCAAGCCCTTGTCACCTACCGCTTTTGCCTTGCGTCGGTTTTTCAGGATTTATCCGGCATATTTGCTGGCACTGGCCGTTTATGTGGGCCTGAAGTTGCAGGCAGGTCATCCGCCGTTGTATTTGTGGGAGCACTTGTCATTTTTTCAGGTGCAGTCGCGTGAGATGGCGTTTTATTACAACCCGCCTTTCTGGAGTTTGCCAGCAGAGGTGGAGTTTTATGTGGTGCTGCCTTGGCTTGCATGGTCTTTGCGGCAGGCACGCTGGGCATGGGCCGGATGGCTGTTGGCGGCATTGGGTTTGCGTGTGGTGCTCGGGTACTTTGGAGACCCCTCCAGCCAGGACGCGTCTTACATCATGAACTTTCACTTGCCCGGGGTTGGGGTGGAGTTTTTACTGGGCGCGCTGGCTTGGCGAGTGGCACAAATTCAACTGCATCTGTGCTGGCGAACCCTGTTGGTGCTGGTGGGCTTTGCCGGATGGTGTGCGCTGGCGGTCTGGTTTGGGCAGGTGGGCGATGCGGGGGTCAACAATTCGGTGCTCAAAGGACAAATGGGCGCATTGGCAGCCTTGTGTTTTGCACCGATGGTGGCGGGTATGCTGGGCAGCCCCACAGCAAGGCCCCCGCGTGACACGACCATTGGCCCACCCGAGAGCCGCGCATGGCATGTGGCTGCCTTGTGGGCAGGTCGGCTGAGCTATGGGGTGTATTTGTTTCACATGGCAGCGCTTCAAATGGTTCAGCCTTGGCGCGAAACGCTGGCCGAGCATTGGCCACTGGGGCTTCAGTCGCTGGCCGTGCTGCTGACCGTGCTGATGGCCCTGCTCAGTTACTGGCTGTGGGAGGAGCCCTGGCGCCAGTTTGGACGACGCCAAGCGGCCAGCATGGAAGCCGCAAACTGACGTTGTTCAGAAGACGTCTGTGTCGCCGGGCACAAATACAGGGGGCTGCAGCAGGGTGTGCCATTGGCCTACCCGAAACTCCACACCAATGATGGGCTCCAGTTGCTGGGATTCGGGTGTTTGAATGTTCCAGGCGCTCAGAGTGACGGGGTCTTGTGGTTGACGCGCTTGCAGTACTCGACCCACGGCCGACAATGCCCTGCGGGTACTGGCCTGTGCCATTGAACCAGGCTGCGCGGGCAAGAGGTCAATGACGGTGTGCTGCCCGGAGGGCATGCAACGGGTCACGACCCAGCCCTGGGTTTGCCCCCAAGAACGAATAACCCAAAGCTGGTACGTGTGCTGCGGATGCTGTGCATAGCGCCAGCGCATGTAGTCGCTGTTCCGCACCAGCGTAGGCCGTTCAATGCGTGGTGCGGATGATTGCCAAACGCGTTCGAACAACTTGCTTTCGAAGGCCTCTGGCCAGTCGATGGCTTGCGCAGTGCAAAACCAGTCTCGCCAGCCTGCTGGTTGCCCGGCAGCCATGAGTCCGGCCCGGCATTCGTGCTGGCTTTTGTAGAGCCCCATGCGTGAGCCCAGTCGATAAGGGCGTATGCCAACGAAACCATAGGCAAAGACGCCAGGAAATTGTGCTTGCAGGGTCTGCTCCATGCTGCGCATGAGCTGGGCATAAACCCCCTGGCTGTCAAAACTGCCGCGTGCAGAGGGTGCGACCATGACATCCGACAGTTGGGCCATCGGCAATCTGCGGCCTTGTGTTTGACCGGCAAAAACACTGGCCCCGACATGGCCAACAAGTTGTCCCTCGGTGTTGCGGATGATCAGGTTCAAGCCAGCAAGTCTGGGGCCTTGTTGGTATTTCCAAATCCAATGCGCCGGTACTGTGCTGTGCCCGAAGACCTCTGCAAAGAGGTCGCAGGCTTGAGGGATATCGGCGGGACTCAGAGGTTCGCAGTGCAGCTTCATGCCTGTTGACGCCCCAGGATGCGCCGCATGGCCTGGCCCCATCGCCACCAGCGCGAGGCATGGATGGCTGTCAGTGCTTCTTGCAGTTGCTGGCGTTGTAACAGTTCGCGCTGGAATTGGTACTCTTTGTAGCTCAGGTCTTGTTGGTATTGGGCTGTGTTTCGCGCCAGCTGTGCGTCTTTGGCCGTCAGTGCCTGCTGGGCTTCAAGAGCATAGCGCTGAAGCTGCGTTTCTTTGTCTGCTAGGGCTTGCTGGCTTTGAACTGCGAATCGCTGAAGCTCAGCCTCTTTCTCAGTCAACGCGTTCTGGCTTTGGATGGCAAATTGCTGCAGCTCGGCCTCTTTGCTGGCCAGGTTCTGCAAGTGCTGGTGCGCTTGCGCTTGTAGTTGCTGCTCTTTGTCGGACAGTGCTGCCGTGGCCTGAGCCGCATAGGCGTGCAATTTGGCCTCTTGAGTGGAGAGCTCGGCCCGCATTTGCAGGGAAAAACGCTCCAGTTCTTGCTGCAGCTGGTCTCGGGCTTGCTGGTGTTGTCTGGCCAATTGCTGTTGCAGCTGCAACTCGACCTGGTTTTGCACGAGTTGCTGCTGCGCAACTTTTTCCTGTTGACTCAATTGATCGAATTGGGCTGCGAGCTTGTCGAGTTCAATCGCGTGCCAGGCCAGCACTTGTGCAGCGTCTTGTGTTGATATTTGCCCCAGATAGCGCTCTAGCAGTTGCTGGTGCCAAGCTTTCCAGTGGTTGGCATGCGCCGGGTCGCTGAGGCCTGACAGCCCCAAGCCTTGGCGGTATACCGCGGTGACGCCCGGGCAATGCACCAATTCACGGTCACGGCTGATTTGACGCCAGAAGTCCCAGTCCTCCAAGACGGGCAGAGTCGTATCAAAGCGCAGGTGGTTGTCACGCACCACCCGAAGGCTGAACAGCACCGCGTGTATGGGCAAAAAGTTGATGCCCTCCAATCGATGGCGCGACCAAGGGATGTCGTATTCACGCAGCACTTGTCCGTCACCATTGACCACTTGTACGCCGCTGTAGGCGCCCGCTGCGTCGGGCCGGTCGTGCATGGCCTGAACAAGCCGCTGCAGGTGCTCGGGGGCGATGAGGTCGTCGTCGTCCAGGAACAACGCATGGTTGCCCCGGGCTTGGTCAAGTGCGAGGTTGGCGGCCTCGGAGCGGCCCAGCGCGATCCGGTTTTCGGGGTCGATCAGCCGCACGTGCAAATGCCCAGGCACGTAACTGAGCGGGGTGTGGGGCCGGCCCGTGGCATTGACCACAATGACTTCGATATGGGAATAAGTTTGCTGAGCCACACTGGCCAGGGTTTCCGGCAGGCTGGCGCGGTCCATGCTGCGGATGAGCACGCTCACAAGCGGCAGATCTTGTGGGCCGTTGGCCAGCTGCAGACGTGACCGCACCCAAGGCCATTGGGGCAACGCAGCCAAGGGGCCTGAGCGCTTGACACTGCCCAGGTCAACTTCGAAGAAGGCTTCTGCCGCCTCGCAACTTCCCCCCAGGCCAAACGCACGCAGACTGGCAAAGGCCCGGGCGTGTGGTTCGTACCGCTCCAGCCCCAGCTGGGATTCAAATTGGGCAACGGCCTGCCACTTGGTGTCGGCCACTGCCGTGATGTCAAGGTAGGTATTGGGGTGCAGAGGCGCCCCCACTTCATAGAAGAGCACGCGCAATGGCCCCGTCCAGGCCAGGGCTGCCGCCAGTCCAGCCAATGCCACCGCCTGGTGGTCGGGGTGCGGCTCAGACAAGGAGGGCAAGAGCAACAAGCCAAGGTCGTCTTGCCTGAAATGGCTTTGCATGGCCCCACCCAGGGCTGCCAACAACTCGGGCGAGTAGCCCAGCGTGCGGTCATCAAAAGCCAAAAATTCAGGTGGCTGGCAACCCAGGATGCGGGCAGCACGGCGGGATTCGTCTTGACGCTGGGCGGCATGGTCTGCGCTGGAGGCACCCAGTGCTTTGTCGCCTTGCGTGACCACAATGCTTTTGACCTGTGCGCCCTGCCGAGCCAGCAGAGTCAGTGTGCCCGCGCAGCCGAAGACCTCGTCGTCCGGATGGGGGGCAATGCAAAGAACGTGCGAGACCCCCTGAAGCGACAACATGGTTTTGGGGTAGTAGTGCAGCTCGGTTTCTCGATCTCGCATGAAAGGCTTCCACTGAAAACGGGCCATGGCAGCGGTTGCGCCTGTGCCCATTGCTTGGGGATTTTATGTGCTTTGTCGAATGACGCTGTATGGTGGCCTACTTATAATCTGCACATGTTTTTGCCCTGCCCCCCATGAACCGCTGGCTGTTTTTGTTCGTTCAGTGGTTCAAGCGCGATTTGGCGGGGCGTTACCGCGGATCATGGCTGGGCTGGCTGTGGCCAGTGCTGCAGCCTGCAGCGCAAATTGCGGTGTTCACCTTGATTCTTCATGGGTTCATGCAGGTCCGATGGCCTGCTGCGAGCGAAGGCCCTGGCGATGCTTGGCACTATGCATTGAATGTGCTCGCGGGCTTGACCGTCTTCAACTTTTTTGCCGAAGTGCTGGGGCGCGCGCCAACCGCGATTTTGTCGCAACCCAATCTGGTGACCAAGGTAAAGTTCCCTCTGCTGCTGTTACCCACGGTGACGGTTGGCGTGGCACTGGTGCATGTGGGCATCGGGGCTGCGGTTTTGATGCTGGCTTCGGTGGCCACTGGCTCATGGTCTTGGCATGTGGCATGGCTGCCGCTGTGGCTTGTACCGGTGGTCTTGTACGGCACGTCGCTGGCTTTCATTTTGGCAAGCTTGGGTGTGTATATACGCGACATCGGTCAGGCCACACCCGCCATCACCAGCTTGCTGATGTTTTTGACACCGATTTTCTATCCCATGGCGGCTATTCCCGCCAATTTGCGAGACCTGTTTGAACTCAATCCGGTAGGCTGGGCCGCCGAATCGCTTCGCGGTTTCTTGCTGGAGGCGCACGCGCTGGATCTGACGACCTGGAGCTGGCATCTGGTGGTGTCGAGCGTGGCTTTTTTGATCGCGATGGGGGTTTTCCGTCAACTGCAGGAGGGATTTGCAGATGTCCTCTGAGTTGAGCACGACCCATTCTCGCGACCCGGTGATTCGGGTGACCAATGCGGGCAAAACTTACCGCATGTACCGCCAGCCTGCCGACCGACTGTGGCAGTACCTGTGGCCAGGCCGCAAGCCTTGGTTTCAGGACTTTGTAGCGCTGGAGGGCGTTAACCTGGAGTTACGGCGCGGTGAGGTTTTGGGTATTGTGGGTGTCAATGGCGCGGGCAAATCGACGCTGCTGCAATTGGTGACGGGAACCATCCGCCCCTCGCATGGCGAAATTGAAACTCATGGCAGGGTGGCTGCCATTCTGGAACTGGGGTCGGGCTTCAACCCCGAGTTTTCTGGCCGTGAAAACATTTATCTGAATGCGGCCACGTTGGGCTTGAGCCGAGCCGAAATTGAAAGCCGGATCGATTCAATCATTGAATTTGCAGGCATCGGCCTGCACATCGACCAGCCTGTGAAGACTTATTCAAGCGGCATGGTGGTGCGTTTGGCGTTTTCAATCGCCACCAGCGTCGACGCAGACATCCTGATCATCGACGAAGCTTTGTCGGTGGGCGACGGCGCGTTCAGACGCCGCTCGTTTGATCGCATCATGCAGATCAAGCAAAGTGGCACGACGATTTTGTTTTGTTCACATGTGGTGTTCCATGTTGAGGCTTTTTGCGACCGGGCTTTGTGGCTGCACCGCGGAAAAGTCCAAAAACTGGGTGGAGTTTCCGAGGTGTTGCGCCCCTATGAAGAGTTCATCGATGCGTACGAAAACGATGTAAACGCACTGCCCTTTGGCCAAAACAGTGCCGCCGGCTTGGCCGACGACTCGTCCCCAGCAATGGCTGCCCCCCCACTGGGTGATGCACGCATTCTGTCCGTGCGGGTCTGGCTAGACGGTCAGTTGGGCGATGAGCTGCATGGTCACTCACAGGCTTCGTGCCTCGAGGTGGAAGTCGCATTTGCAAGCGACCCCAAGATCCCGGCCCCCACCGCAGCACTGGTTTTTTCCAGCGAAAACGGGAAGATTTTAGGCTCCAGCATTTCGCACACACAAGGGCTGGTTTTTGAGCGCGCAGCATCTGGCGAAGGCATTGCACGCATCACGGTGAACCGGATCCCGTTGAACAAAGGACGTTACAGAGTGGGGGTTTATCTGTTTTGCGAAAACGGACTGCACGGTTACGCCATGGCCGATCCTGTGGCGCACATCCAGCTGTCTCACCCTGGGGTTGAGCAGGGCGTCTTATTGCTGCCAGGCACATGGGCCAATGGCACGGACACGGCAAAGACTGCAGCATGAGTGCAACGGCTTTCAGACCCCCGTCCATTTGGCATAAAGCCCTGTTTGCATTTTGTTTATGGCTTTGCAAGCGACTGGGCGCTAGGCAGGCAGGTCTGCTTTTCGAGAGATTGCAAATTTCCTTGGCTGGGCATGACCCTCGGGTGGGCGCATATGCGCTGGAGTTCAACAACCCACAGGCACTGTGCTTCCTGATCGACGCCTATCCGACTCTGCAGCACATTTTCTCGACCTATCCACGCATGGGCACGCTGACGCTGCTCGACATCGGTCCGGCTTTTGGCGCAGCAGGCGGCTTGCTTTCACAGATGCACCGATCGCACTTTCTGGGACCCAAGGTGGAGGTCAATGCACTGGACATTGTGGGCTCCCGCCGCGAATTCATTGAGCTAACTTACCCGCTGGTGGACTTCTTGCATGCCCGCATCGAAGATTTGCCCGAAGATGCGATGTGGGATGTGGTCTATTGCTCGAACACGATTGAGCACATCGATGATCCACGCGAGTTCATCAGGACTGTGTTGAAGCATACGAGAGGGTTTGCCGTTTTTCTCGCACCCTACCGGGAAGCTTTGCCCTTGTCACTGGACCATAGGCTTCAGATTGATGAACGAACTTTTGAAGGGTTCAATGTTGAGCGCATGCGTGTGATCCGCTCAGCGGCATGGCCGGCCACGGCCGATGGCGTGGAACGGGAACAAATCCTGGCGGTGTTGAAGGCCGATGTTCTGCAATGATTTTCGGTTTGACCACTGAAAAACGGCCAATGTTCTGAGGCATGAATTGCGAACGTATCACCTAAAATGGGCTCAATGACCCACAATCACCCCTTATCAGACCGGCCCAGCAATCAGAAGTTTGGATGGGTATTTGCAGCTCTGTGCACAGGTATTGGCATTTTTATGCAATGGAAGTCCGGTCACACTTTCAGTTTGGGTTGGTTTGCTTTGGCAATCCTTTTTGGAGTTTCGGCAGCCTTTGCCCCCAGGGTGCTTCAGCCTCTCAATGAACTCTGGTTCCAAGTCGGGGTTTTTCTGGGACGCTTTGTCAGCCCCGTGGTCTTGGGCCTGATCTTTTTTTTGCTCATCACGCCCATAGCGGTGTGTATGCGGCTTGCGGGTCGTGATGCTTTGCGAATGAAAAAACGCAAGGTCTCCACGTACTGGCTTGATCGAGAACCCTCCGGTCCAGCGCCAGACTCTTACAAACAACAATTTTGAGTACGCCCCATGGGATTCATCAAAGAACTTTGGGCATTCTTGCGAACCAGGAAAAAACTTTGGTTGCTGCCCATCATTGTGGTGATGGTGCTCTTGGGCGGATTGTTGATCCTTGCACAAGGATCGGTATTGGCTCCCTTCATTTACACCCTGTTTTGAAGTGGGTTGTTGATGCACATTCTGGGCATATCTGCTTATTACCATGACGCAGCAGCGTGCCTTGTGCGTGATGGCGAAATTGTCGCCGCCGCACAGGAGGAGCGTTTCACGCGGAAGAAGCACGATGCTCAGTTTCCGCTCAATGCCATCGATTACTGCCTGGCCGAAGCTCAAATTCATCCCACGCAAATCGATCACATTGTTTTTTATGACAAGCCGTTTTTGAAGTTTGAGCGCCTGCTCGAAACATACCTCGCTTTTGCGCCCAAAGGCTTTGCAAGTTTTTCGAGGTCCTTACCTGTCTGGCTGAAAGACAAGCTTTTTCAGAAAACCATGATCGCCAAGGCCTTGACCATGCACTTTGGCAAGGATGTTGATTGGGCCTCCCGGCTTCTATTTTCCGAGCATCATCTGAGCCATGCAGCCAGTGCATTTTTCCCGTCGCCATTTGAGACAGCCGCCGTCCTGACCATGGACGGCGTGGGCGAATGGACCACAACATCGCTGGCCATTGGTGAGAAAAATTTACTTACTGTTCAGAAGGAAATCCATTTCCCTCACTCGCTGGGCCTGCTTTACTCCGCTTTCACTTACTACACTGGCTTCAAAGTCAATTCTGGCGAGTACAAGGTCATGGGTCTGGCGCCCTATGGCAACCCTATTTACGCTGATTTGATCAAGGATCATCTGATTGACATCCAGGAGGATGGCTCATTTGCATTGGACATGAGCTACTTCAACTACTGTACCGGGATGACGATGACCAGTGATAAGTTTCACTCACTGTTTGGCGGCGCGCCTCGGCAACCCGAATCGCCTTTGTCGCAGCGGATCATGGACCTGGCCGCCTCCATACAAGCGGTCACAGAAGAAGTTGTAATCAGGCTGGCGAGGGGAGTTGCCAAGTCAACGGGGAAAAGGAATTTATGCTTGGCAGGCGGTGTGGCTTTGAACTGTGTTGCCAACGGGAAGTTGGTGCGCGAGAACATTTTTGAAAGCATCTGGATTCAGCCTGCTTCGGGTGATGCGGGGGGAGCGTTGGGAGCGGCCTTGGGGGCGTACCACATCATGCTCAATCAGCCTCGCCAAAGACTGGCCGCAGTCGATGGCATGAAGGGGGCTTATCTGGGCCCGCAATACGAAGACAGTGACACAGCTGAAAGGCTTACCCGTTGTGGCGCGGTATTCACCGCCCATGACGAACAAACCGTCATTGAATTGACTGCTCAGGCCCTTGCCGAAGGCAAGGCTGTGGGCTGGCACCAGGGGCGCATGGAGTTTGGCCCCAGGTCCCTGGGCTGCCGAAGCATTCTGGCCGATCCTCGATCACCCGAAATGCAAAAAAACCTGAATCTGAAAGTGAAATTCCGCGAGTCATTTCGCCCTTTTGCCCCCAGTGTGCTGAGCGAGCACGCTCACGAATGGTTCGACATGTCCCACGACAGCCCTTACATGCTGCATGTGGCTCAGGTCACAGAAGACCAGCGAAAGATCATGACGAATGAGGAAAATGCCCTTTTCGGTATTGAGAAACTCAACGTGCAGCGTTCAGGCATTCCTGCAGTTACCCATGTAGATTACTCGGCACGCGTGCAGACGGTTCACCACGATACCAATCCTCGTTATCACCGTCTGATCGCGCGTTTTGGAGAGTTGACGGGTTGTCCTGTCCTGGTCAACACCTCGTTCAATGTTCGTGGCGAGCCCATCGTTGCGTCTCCGGAAGACGCCTTCAGATGCTTCATGAGTACAGGACTGGATGTTTTGGTGGTGGGCTCCGCAGTGCTGTACAAGGCCGACCAGCATCCCGAATTGCTGTCAGATTACCAATCAGAATATGAACTCGACTAAAAAGGCCTTGTTCATTGTGATTGGCATGAGCATGTCTTTGCTTGCCGGACTGGTTTTGCTGGAGATCATCTTTGGCCAATGGTTCCGTCCAGACCCATGGGTGGCCACTCGTCAGCTGAACATCATTCGCCAGCAATCAATCACTTACAACGTCCAAAATATTCAGGGTCACAGCAGCCCGACAGTGTTTTACTCCAGGGATGCATTTGGTTTGCGTGGCACTTGTGCTAGACCGCAAGACATTGACATCTTGACCATTGGAGGATCAACCACAGACCAGCGGCTGATCAGCGATGGGCAAACCTGGCAGGACATTCTTCAGGCCGAAATCAAGCAGCAGTTGAAGAAATCTGTTTGCGTCTCCAATGCAGGGGTGGATGGCCACAGCACCTTCGGACATCTTCAGGCATTTCGTCAATGGTTTCCTCTGATCGAGGGGTTGAATCCCAAGCTCTATGTGTTGTACATCGGGATCAACGATGCAGGCATTCGTTTGACCCCCAGAGATGCTTTTGACACGTTCAACCCCGATGACAGATCGATACCGTCAAAGTCTTTGTGGGACAAGTCGGCCATTCACCAAGTTTTTCTGCTGTTACGCAGCATGAAGACATCTCATTCGGGCAGCAGTATCGCCGCCTATGCAGGACACGCCAAGCGTCCTCCCCTTTTGTCTGAATATACGGCTACTCGGTATTCAAGCGACATTGATGCATTGATCGAGAAAAATACAGCTCTTTTTTCTCGCAGACTGAATGCACTCATAGATGAAGTTGTCTTGCGAAAAGGCACCGTGGTCTGCGTCTCACAACCGCATTTATTCACGAAGATGGTGCAAGGTCAGTTGCGCGGTGTCGAGAATGCGTTTGACTTTGAAGGGAGAATCTACAACGGCCTGGATTATGAAAAGTCCATCCACCACTTGAATCAAGCCATGCGCGAGGTGTGCTCCAGGCGGCAAGGTTTTTTTGTGGACATGGCGTCAAATGATTTCTTGACTGCCGATTTTTATGATTTTGTTCACAACACACCTGAAGGTGCAGTGCGATTGGGCAAATACTTTTTCAGAGAATTCAATCGCATTCACCTCTTCGATGCGCTTTGACCCCGCCCCCAGAATCAGGACTCCGGGGTGCTTGGAAAGCACAGGGTGTCTGCCACGGAATTGAATCGACATGTCCAGCTGTTTCGCTCGCAGAATGACAGCCTGGCCTGCTCACTCGCTTGACTGGCCAGAAGTGCAGGAAGATCCAGCTTTCCAAGAATCAGTTGATCCCAAAAAACCACGCCGTCTGATGCATTGCGGCGACTCATCTCCCCAAAACGCGTACTGAGTACAGGCAGCCCCAGTGCTCGGTATTCATAGTACTTGACGGGGTCAACGTAGGCCGTGACGTCGTTGCTGGCAAAGGGGATCAAGCCAACATCAAACCTTTCCATGGCTTGGTAAACCTGATGTTGGGGCACTGCCGGCAAGCAGTGGACATTGGATGGCAGCGGTCCAGGAGCCGGCACATGGATGGGACCAACAAGCTCAACGCAGGCGTCTGGAAAAGCTTTGGCCAATGCAGTGATGAGACCCCAATCAAACCAGCGATCAATGACACCGAGATAGCCGAACACCAGCCCGGTCCGATCAGGCTGCTTTCGGGCAAGAGGAGGTTGTGTGAGCGCGTTGAGAACCAGGCTCACTTTATCGGCATGGTCACTGTGGTGCTCTACCAATGCATGCGCGGAAGCCCAAATGGCATCGGCTTGCTGCGCCAACCCGCGTTCGGCCTGCACCATCCAGCGCCGCGAGACTCCCGTCAAAAAGCCTGGCATGTGGTCCATGGCGTCAAAGATGCAGCGTTGTTGCGGATAACGCTGGATCAGTGCCAAAGACAAGGCGCAAGGTTTGCCAAGAACAAGCACTGTTTCCGGGTTCACAAAGTCATCGGTTTGCTTGAGCAAATCTTGCCAGAGGACACGGTTGACCCATCGCCCCCAGGCGAAGGGCTCAAACGGCAAAACTTTGGCGATTACATGCTGCAGCCAGGGCGCGTCACGCCAATCTGGCCCCAGCGTGGGGCTGCTTGACTGGAAGTACTTGGCCAGTCGCGGCCAGTCCGAGCGGCGAGGCAATCGCGAGGGGCCAGGATCTATCCAGAGAACATCACCGCCATAGCGCTGGTGAAACCAGTGGACAAAATGGTGCGGACGCTGCGCGAAACTGCCCAGTGGCACAGGTGACAGATAGATCAAGCGCAGAGGGTCGCGACGAAACATGGCGCGCAACCCGCTCATCAAGTGATCAAAGTCTGGCGCAGCACTTCGAGGATGCGCTGGCTGGCTTGGCCGTCTCCGTAAGGAGATCCTGCATGCGCCATGCGATCGTAGACTGTTCTGTCGAGCAACAGGGTCTGGGCGGCGTCGACAATGCGGCTTGTATCGGTGCCCACCAGGAGGTTGCATCCCAAAGCGACCGCCTCTGGTCGTTCGGTTTCTTCGCGCAGAACAAGCACAGGTTTACCGAGGGCTGGAGCTTCTTCTTGCACGCCCCCCGAGTCGCTGAGGATAAGGCGCGCCCGACTCATGAGTTGGCAAAACACCGGGTAGTCGCAGGGCTCGACCAACAACACATTGCTCTGGCCCTGCAAAGCCCGGTGGACAATTTGACGCACCCCCGGGTTGGGATGCACAGGGTAAATGAAGTCCATCCCGGGATGAAGCTGTGCCAACTGCAGAATGGCAGCACAGATGTGCTGCATGGGTTCGCCCAAATTTTCACGGCGATGAGCGGTGATCAGCACAAATGGGCGACCCGGTCTGGAGGGCAAGGCCACATCGGACTGCGAGAGCATCATGTGCAAAGCATCGATCACGGTGTTGCCGGTGACCCAAATGCTTGCGGGGTCAAAACCCTCACGAAGCAAATTGTCTTGCGCCATGCCCGTGGGCGCAAAATGCCACCGGGTCATGCGGCTGGTCAGCACGCGGTTGAGCTCTTCTGGAAATGGCAAATCGATGTTTCCAGTGCGCAAACCCGCTTCCACATGCGCAAATGGAATGCGTCTGAAAAAACTCGCCATGCTGCCAGCCAAAACACTGGCCGTGTCCCCTTGACCAATTACAGCTGCTGGCTGGCTTTGAACCAGCAAGTCATCCATGCTTTGGAGTATGCGCGCTGTGACGTGTGAGAGCGTCTGGTTCTCACGCATGACGTTGAGGTTGTGGTCGACTTGCAAACCAAACCGTTCAATCAAGGGAAGCAACAGCTCTTTATGTTGCCCGGTGAGGACCAGCTCACACTCAGCCCAGTCGCTGCGGCGAATGGCATCAACCACCGGGGCCAGTTTGATGGCCTCCGGGCGCGTGCCAATGACAACCATCAGTTTTTGTTTGCTTGACATGCTCAGTGCAGGCTTTCAGCTCGATAGACGTGAGGCTTCCATGTCCCCCATTTTTGTTCAAACAAGGCTTTGTTGCGCTCAAAAACTGCCTGCCTCCGGGTCACGCTGAGCTTGTCAAACGATGCCGAAAGCTCGTGATAGACGAAGACATCTTCAGCGCAACCAATGGTCAAGCCCAATGCCTTGACCCGCAGGCAGTAGTCATCGTCTTCAAAGAAGCCCGGAACAAACTGCTCATCCAGGCCACCAACCCTTGAATAAACGTGGCGCGGCATCATCACACAGAAGAAAGCGGCGATGGTCAAAGGCAGTAACTTGCCTGCACGTCCCAAGTTGTAGTGTCGAGCTGACTCAAAAACTTCAGCGGGGTTACTGCCAAGCAATGCCACCTGAGCCTCGTTACCAATGTTGTTAGTGACTGGACACAGCAGTCCCAGCTCGGGGCGAACCTCAAGGTGACGACGCAGGCCACGAAGCCAGCCAGGGCCGACAATGATGTCATTGTTGAGGATGACCAGGTATTCCCCTTGGGACAAGGCAAGGCCTTGGTTGACCGCCGGGCCGAAGCCTCGATTGTCGCTGTTGAGGACGATTTTTCGATGCGCGGGGTCCTGATCGGCCCAGATTTGCAAGCGCTGCGGGGTTTCATCTGCAGAAGCGTTATCGATCACGATGACTTCCAGCGATTCAGTATCAGAGTGGTCGGCTATGCTTTGCAGGCAGCGTTCGGTCAGGTGCCATTGGTTGTAGCTGATGACCACCACGCTGGTCAGCGGCTCCAGGCAAGCGTCTTCAGTGGCGGCCAGCAAGGCTTGCGCCCTTTGGTTCCAGGTTTGTCCACGCGCAAAGTCAATCCGACGGGCGTGCAACGCTTTGGCGTCTTCTCTAGATTCTGACAGTGCTTGATCCACCGCACGCACAAATCCGTCCACATCACTGGCGCGGTACACCAGATCACCGAATTGCGCTAGCTCGGGCAGGTCAGAGCCGACGACCGGTTTTCCCGCACTCAGATATTCGTAGACCTTCACCGGGTTGGTGGCCAAGGTGAGTTGGTTGATTTTGAACGGAATCAAGCAGACATCAAATCGCGCCAACCAACCGGGCAGTTCTGTGTATTTTTTTTCACCATGAAAACGAACATTGGCACAATGCTGCAACTGCGCTTGAATTTTCGCACTGTCATCACCGATGAGTTCGATTTTTGCTTGAGGAAATTTGCGGGAAATGGCTTCAATCAGCGCGGGATCAAACCACTCGGCTATGGCTCCGTAATAACCGATCACGGGTGCTTGGGCTTTGCGGATCTGGTCGGTTGCAGCTTGATGAAAATGGTCAAACTCACCCGCGTTGCGGATCAAGGCCACTTTTTTGGCGCCGGCCTTGCGAGCGAAGTCCACCAAAAAGTCAGAGGTCACAATGGTCAGGTCAGCCAGCTTGAGCAACTGCAACTCGACCGACTCATGGCTTGCGCCTGTGTTGGAAAAACCGGCATGGAAGTCCATGCAATCGTAGACCAATCGTGCAGGTGCCACAAAACTGGCCAAACCAAACCAGTAGGGATGCTGAACCACATGGACAGCACGTCGAATGGCACATTGCTGCCAGAGGGCGCGCTGACCTTCGCGTAGACGCTGCAAAGTATCCGCATCGGGCGCTCCTGCATACACGCTGTGGGGGCCTGGCAGATTGAAAAACACCTGATAAAGCGGCAAATTGTCGTGCAACTGCTCGATCTGGAATCCGGCCTCTTGTGAGTCAATGAAATTGACACTCACATAGAAAACTCGGTGCCCCTCCTGGGCAATGGATTGAGCCAACTGTTGCGGCCGCTGATGACGGAAATGCCAATCGATGACCCCAAAAAAAACGTAGTCCCGCTTACCAGCACTGGCAGGCTGGTGCCAACGTTCAGCATGCACCGTCAAGGTGTCAAGACTGGATTCTTGGGTGCTCGAGACCTGCGGAATTGACAGAACATCGAGTCCCCTGCCCGCTCCCGGTCCTTTGAGAAGTCGCAACACCTGTTTTTTATGCTGCCCCAGGCGATAGCGCATTCCCGGCGACAAAGGCAACCAATAGTAAATACGCTTGATCAAAGAGTGCAGCATGAAATGACGCGCTTGGGGATTGGCCTGGCCACCCAATTATTTGTGCGTTGAAATTTGAACAATTAGCCTTGAATTGTAATGGGAGACCCGGAGCGAGGAATCTCAATATGAATACAAAAACACTCCATCAATAAGCCCCTTGGCGAACCAGTACGACACGACAGGTTTTAGCCAAAATGACGAGGTCATACCAAATCGACCAGTTTTTCACGTACCACGTATCAAGGTACACGCGCTTGTCGTAGTCGATATCGCTGCGGCCACTGACCTGCCACAAGCCCGTCATTCCAGGTCGGACCATGAGGTAGTACCCCGCGTCATGACCGTAACGCTTGAGCTCGGTTCGAACAATGGGGCGCGGCCCCACCAGACTCATTTCTCCTCGGATCACATTGATCAGTTGAGGCAATTCATCAAGACTGCTGCGCCGCAAAAAATGGCCAATCGCACTGACGCGAGGGTCATTTTTGAGTTTGCGCTCACTTTTCCATTGGGCACTGAGTTCGGGATGCGCCTGCAGCAGCCGTTCTAGTTGTTGCTCAGCATCCACCACCATGGATCGGAACTTGTAGCAATTGAAGATGCGCCCATTTTTACCAACACGCGGATGTGCAAAAAGTGCTGCGCCACCATCCTTGCGGATCAGGAAAGCAACGGCAAGCATGATGGGGCTCAACAAAACGAGCAACGCAATGGCGGCCAACGTATCAAAAATGCGTTTGGTCAAACGCGCAGGCCAGCGCCGCAGGTTGTTGCGCATGCGCAGCAAAGCCACTTCGTGCGAAAAAAAGTGCGACATGTCGGTTCCATGCAAAGGCACACCACGCATGGCTGGAATGACACTGATGTCTGTAGCACCCCATTGCGCCAGAGAACGCAACCAGTACTCTCGCAAATCGGATTGCGCGTGCTCCAACGCAATCACCCATTGAATACCGGGCTGGGCCGCCACTTGCTCCATCTGAATGCGTGGGTACCGCGGGACGGTGTCAATGGCGGGCTCGGTTTCACAACCTCCGGCATCAACAAAACCGAACACTTTCAAACCCAGCTCAGGCTGGCTGTGCAATGCCAATGCCGCATCGGAGGCATTAGTGCCAACGCCAACGATGATGGTGGGACGCACCCACAGACCAAGCTGCTTGAGAACCATGCGGGTGACACCGCGCATCAGTACGATCATGACCAGAGCGACCGACCATGAAATGACCCACCATAAACGGGAGGCTTCCCAGCGCGTCATCGCGATCAATGACAAGTCAATCAAGGCCAGACTGCCCATCAGTTTGAGAAAGTCGCCCAATTCATCCCAAAACGGCCGCCGGTCACTGTAATGCTGGTAGCTCATGAGAAGGAGCATCAAACCCAACAGGGCGATGCCCCCCCAAGCCGCAAAACGTTCGCTGTTTTGCCCCTGAAGCCAGCTTTGCAAAACTGCCCCATGGACGAGCAAGGTGAGCCAGGTCGCCAGTGCAAACGCCAATGCAAACGCCAACGCGTCTCCCAGCAGCAGCGCCAGCTTGGACAGGCGCACCTGTGTCAAGGTCAAAGGCGAGACCTGAAGGGGCTGCAGGCACTCAAGGAGGCGCTCGGGTGCGTTCAAGCCCAGTACCCCTTGTGCATGGACAGCCCGCTGCACAGGCGCTGCGGCAGAGACGCGTGACGCCGCCCCAGGCGGTAGCCCAGCGCCTTGAGCAAGGTGCGGCACGCAGCCTCAGGCAACCGCCAGGGTGCATGCCTCAAGAGATAAGCCATTTCTGAGCGCAAGAATCGGAGTCCTTCGCGGCCCGCGCCGCCAAAGTCCTGCGTGAGCCAGTGGTGCTGCGCATGAAAAACGCCCGTGTCGAAGTAGCGCCTGAATTCAGCCAGCAGTGAGTAGTTATGGGAATGATAAACCGTGGCCTTTGCCTGGTAAGCAATGGCGTGCCCCGCCTTGAGCAAGCGGGCGGCCAGGTGCATGTCTTCACCCAGGATCACATGGGTCGGGAACCCGCCCACTTCACGCAAAGCGCTGACCCGGTAGGCGGCAAACGAGTTGGACAAAAAGCAGGTTTTGATGCCAAAGGCAGGCACATCGTCCCAACAGCGGGTATGGCTGACAGCGGGGTAATTGAAGCGCCGGGCATGCACGGCCACGGGTGTGGCGTTGATGTGCGGCAGTTGGCGGCCGTAGGCGGCGGCCACCGCAGGATCGTCCAGCGCCGCCACCAGTCGCTGCAGGGCCGACGAATCAGCCAGCACCGCGTCTTGGGTGAGGAAGACCACCACGTCGGCGTCGGCCGCGAATTGCCCAATGGCCCGCTGGCGGGTGGTGCCGTGGTTGAAGTCGGCGCGCGCAATGCGGTGCACGGTGAGGCCCGCCGCTTCGGCGGCCTCGGCGGTGCCATCGGTGGAGGCGGAGTCGATCACCACACAGCGCATTGGCCACAGCGTTTGCGTCTGCAGAGCTTGCAAGAAGGTGGCAAAGCCAGGGCCTGCATTGCAAGTGGGCACCAACACCACCACCTGCCCCGCGGATGCCGAGGGCCATGGGGTCGCTGTGGTGGTGAACTGGTTCTGCAATCGGGGCCCCGCTTAGGAAGGATGGGTGGTATTTTGCCTGCAGAGGCTGCCCAATGGCTGTAAATCAGCGTTTTTTGAGGATATATAACGATTGCAGTCGAATCCGGGCTGGCGCGTGCAAGGGGCTGTTTATGATCGGACGATCTTCACTTTGACACGCGGGAACGCCCTATGACCACCAAGACCCCGCTGAATTGGGAAGAACACGGCAAACAACGCACTGCCGTTTGGCGCGCCGAGGGCACGCCCCCCCGCCGTGTGGTGCTGGCCGATGACACGTTG
Organism: Limnohabitans radicicola; assembly: GCF_014837235.1. Classification (GTDB taxonomy): domain Bacteria; phylum Pseudomonadota; class Gammaproteobacteria; order Burkholderiales; family Burkholderiaceae_C; genus Limnohabitans_A; species Limnohabitans_A radicicola. Next base: position 854,893 of record NZ_JACYFT010000001.1, read on the forward strand.
GCGGCCGATGCGGCCTACCGGCTGGCCTGCGAAGGCACCGCCCTTCTGTGGCGCGGTGACTTCCAGAATGCACGGCAACTGCTGCAGGCCCTGATGCGGCGCCTGGACAAGCCGGCCAAGCGCAAGACCCGCGGCAAAAACCAACCCGCGCCCGAAGTCGCGCCCGCCACCGCGTTCCATGCCCACCGCCAAGCGCAGGCACAACGCGCCCGGGTACTGAACATGCTGCTGATCGAGATGCAGGACGACTACAGCATCGGCCTGCGCCGTGCGCCCGATGTGAAGCAGGCCTGCAACGAGGCCTGGGGCAAGAGCGATGGCCGAGCGGGCGTGGTGCCTCTGCGCAGCCTGCAAGGCCTGATTGGTGCCCACGAGTGGCGCAAGAACGGCGTGGAAGTGGCCGCACTGGGCACGGAACACAACCGCATCCACCCGCATTACGGGGTGTTTTCTCCGGTGCGGGGCGAGTATGTAGACCTGGTGGCGCAAACGCCGCTGCCGCAGGCCTTGCAGACCACGCCGCTGGCCTTTGACATCGGCGTGGGCACAGGCGTGCTGTCGGCCGTGCTGGCGCGGCGCGGCGTGGTGCAAGTGGTGGCCACCGATGTGTCGGACCGCGCCCTGTCGTGTGCCAAAGACAACCTCCAACGGCTGGCGCTGACCAGTCAGGTCGAACTGCTCAAGACCGAGGCGTTTCCGCCCGGGCAAGCGGCCCTGGTGGTGTGCAACCCGCCTTGGCTGCCCGCGCGCCCCACCTCGGTGCTGGAGCAGGCGGTCTATGACGAAGGCAGTCAGATGCTCAAGGGCTTTCTGGCGGGCCTGGCCAGCCACCTCTGCCCCGGTGGCGAGGGTTGGCTGATCCTGTCAGACCTGGCCGAACACCTGGGCCTGCGCACACGGGACGAACTGCTGGGCTGGATCGAGGCCGCTGGACTGAAGGTGCTGGGGCGCGTGGACACCCTGCCCCGCCACGCCAAGGCCCATGACGCCAGCGACACATTGCACGCAGCGCGGTCAGCCGAAGTCACATCGCTCTGGCGACTGAGCATCAACGCATAAATCGCCGCCACCACGGCTTGGCACGCGCAACGATGAAACGGAAATCACTGCTCAAAAGCCCCTGAGCCATGAGGTTGCGCTCCTTGGCGACGGCTCGCTCCAGCACATCGTTGTGAACAGGATCCATCGCGTCAAAGCGATTGACGCGATGCCCGTATAGCAACAGGTTGAGCAATGCCCCCCCCAGCGCACGATCTTCAAGGACATCAAAATACTTGTAGATCATGGCTTGAAGTTCGTTAGAACGCGCAGCTTCCGAGGGATCCATCAACACCATATCCTCGACTCGAGGACGCGTGATCAGCGGTGTCAATGTCCCGTCGGCCTCCCGTTGCAAAGCAGGTGGCACATGCTCACGCCAAAATTCGTTGCAAGCCTGCAATTGAAGATCGGTCCACTGAAAACGGGAAGGCCCAAAAAAGTCAATCGTCACCAAGAGCCCACCAGGCTTCAGGGATCGAACCATGCCGTCAAACGCACCCTCCAAGTTCTGAATATGGTGAAGTGCGGCCTTGGCGAAAATCACATCAAACAAACATTTACCAAACTCGCCCTGGTTGACGTCTTTTTCCAGAAAATCAAGCCTCATCGCGTTTTGCGCGCTCATCCTTGCTCGACCTTGGGCGATACGTTCGGGAGACAACTCGAGACCCGTGATTTGAAAGAAAACGCCCCGCTCAAGCAATTGCTGCTCAAAAGCACCATCGCCACAACAAAGACTCAATGCATGGCCTGTTGCACATGACGGGTAGTTTTTTTGCAGAAAGGTAAAAAAATTCTCAGACTCTCCACCCAGCGCATGACGCATAACCGCTCGAAAAACGGTTGGATGATCCCCCCAGTCGGTGTAGACATTCTGGTTCGCTGGTTGACTGCGCTGCCAATCATCCCAATGGATGCGAGCTCTTTCCAGCGCATCACTGTCATGGCCAGGTTGCTTCATTACTCCCCCCTCAAACCCGCGCCAATACAGGCGCCAAGGCCACGCCGGTGTGGGTGCCCAAGCGCACCACATCTTCGGGGGCAGCGGCGGCCACGATGCGGCCACCGGCGTTGCCGCCATCCGGCCCCAGGTCGATGATCCAGTCGGCTTCGGCGATCACATCGAGGTCGTGTTCAATGACCACCACGCTGTGCCCGGCACCCACCAGGCGGTGCAGCACGCGGATCAGTTTGTCCACATCGGCCATGTGCAGGCCCACCGTGGGTTCGTCGAGCACGTACAGGGTGTGTGGCGCTTTCTGACCACGGCGGCCCACTTCGTCGCGCACTTTGGTCAGTTCGGTCACGAGCTTGATGCGCTGGGCCTCACCACCGCTGAGCGTGGGTGAAGGTTGGCCCAGCGTGAGGTAGCCCAGGCCCACGTCCTTGAGCAGCTGCAGCGGGTGTGCGATGCTGGGCATGCTGGCGAAAAATTCCACCGCCTCGTCCACCTCCATCTGCAGCACGTCGCCAATGCTCTTACCGCGCCAGCTCACGGCCAGCGTTTCAGGGTTGAAGCGGGCACCGTGGCAGGTTTCGCAAGGGACTTTCACATCAGGCAAAAAACTCATCTCGATGGTGCGCATACCCTGGCCTTCGCAGCTGGGGCAGCGGCCTTCACCGGTGTTGAAGCTGAAGCGCCCTGCGGCGTAGCCACGCGCTTTGGCTTCCAGGGTTTCTGCAAACAGTTTGCGAATGGTGTCCCAAAAACCGATGTAGGTGGCTGGACACGAACGTGGGGTTTTGCCGATGGGGGTCTGATCGACTTCAAGCACGCGGTCGATGGTTTCAAAGCCTTGCACGTCGGCGCAGCCCGTCAAAGGCACACGCTGGCCTTTGTCCTGCGCGGTGCGCCCGGCCAGCGTGCTGCGCTGCTGCACCAGCGCCTGCACATTGGTCAGCAGCACATCGCGGGCCAGTGTGGACTTGCCCGAACCGCTGACGCCGGTGATGGCGACCAGGCGTTTGAGGGGCACTTGCACACTGACGTTCTGCAGGTTGTGCAAGCGGGCACCGCTGAGGGTGAGCCACTGCATGGGGGCGTCGGCGGCATCAGGGCCAGACGAACAATTGGGATCTGACCCCAATTGTTCGAGCACGTTTCGACGGGCTTGCAGCGGGTGTTTCATCGCGTGCAGGAGGTAGCGTCCTGTTTGTGAGTCTTCGGCTTTTGAAATGTCTGCGGCGGTGCCTTCGGCCACCAGACGGCCTCCGCGTTTACCGGCGCTGGGACCGATGTCGATGATGTGGTCGGCGCGGCGGATGGTGTCTTCGTCGTGCTCCACCACCACCAGGGTGTTGCCCTTGTCGCCCAGCTTGTGCAAGGCGTTGAGCAGGATCTGGTTGTCGCGCGCGTGCAAGCCGATGGTAGGCTCATCGAGCACGTAGCACACGCCCTGCAGATTGCTGCCCAGCTGCGCGGCCAGGCGGATGCGCTGCGCCTCGCCGCCCGAGAGCGTGGGCGCACCCCGGTCGAGCGTGAGGTAGCCCAGGCCCACTTCTTCGAGGAACTCCAGACGGCTTTTGATCTCGGGGATCAGATCACGCGCAATGTCGGCTTCGCGGCCTTGCAGTTGCAGGGTTTCAACCCAACGGCGCACGTCACTGACCGAAAGGCTGGCGATGTCGGTGATGCGCCAGGCCTGACCGCACGCGCCATGCAGCTGCACGGCGCGTGCGGTGGCGTTCAGGCGCGTGCCTTCGCAGGTCGGGCAGACGGCATCCACCAGGTCTTCGATTTCTGGCTCGGCAAAGGTCTGCTCTCGGCCTTTGTCCTTGTCGTCCCGCACCGAGTCGTCAAAGACTTTACGCTGCTCCTTGCTCAACTTGGTGCCGGTGCCCACACAGTCGGGGCACCAGCCATGCTTGCTGTTGTACGAGAACAAGCGCGGGTCCAGCTCGGCATACGAGGTGGCGCAGGCCGGGCAGGCGCGCAACGTAGAGAACACGCGGTGCTGACCGATGCGGGCGGTGGACTCGCCAGCGGCCATGGCCTCTTTCAGGCCATCGAGGTCGCTGAGCACATGCATCACGCCTTTGCCGTGTTCGAGGGCGGTGCTCAGCGCTTTGCGCAGCGCGGTCTCTTGCGAGGGCCGCACATCGAGGCTGGCCACGGGCAACTCGATGTTGTGTTCCTTGAAGCGGTCGATGCGCGGAAAGCCTGTGGTGGGCAAGAATTCACCATCGACGCGCAGGTGGGTGTAGCCGCGTGGGCGCGCCCAGTCGGCCAGCTCGGTGTAAACGCCCTTGCGGTTGACCACCAGCGGCGCCAGCAGGCCGATGTGCTGACCCTTGAACTGGGTCATGAGTTGTGCGGCGATGCTGTCGGGCGTTTGCGGTTGCACGGGCGTGTTGTCGTGCACGCAGTGCTGGATGCCGAGCTTGACGTACAAGAGGCGCAGGAAGTGCCAGACCTCGGTGGTGGTGCCGACGGTGGACTTGCGGCCACCGCGCGACAAGCGCTGCTCGATCGCCACGGTGGGCGGGATGCCATACACCGCATCGACCTCGGGGCGGCCTGCGGGCTGCACGATGGAGCGGGCGTAGGCGTTGAGGCTTTCGAGGTAGCGGCGCTGGCCTTCGTTGAAGAGGATGTCAAACGCGAGTGTGGACTTGCCCGAGCCGCTGACGCCGGTGATGACGTTGAACTTACCGCGTGGAATGTCCACGCTCAGGTTCTTGAGATTGTGCTCTTTGGCGTTGACGATTTGAATGCTGTTCGAGCTCCGCGATTCCGGGGTCGCACCGGGCTGATCAGAAGTCGCTGCGCGCCACACATCGTCGCCCGATGCGCCCCCGGACTCGCTCGTGAGGTAGCTCACACTTTTCTCAGCAACGGCCACCACACCGTCCATCGCCTCGGCGTAGTCACGCAGCGCCGCACCCGTGTGCGATGTGGGATGCAGACGCACGTCTTCGGGTGTGCCTTCGGCCACCACCAGGCCACCGCCCTCCCCACCTTCGGGGCCGAGGTCGATCAACCAGTCGCTAGCGCGGATGACGTCGAGGTTGTGTTCGATGACGATGAGCGAATGCCCCGCTTCGAGCAGCTTGCGCAGGGCGCGCATGAGTTTGGCGATGTCGTCAAAGTGCAAGCCGGTGGTCGGCTCGTCAAACAGGAACAGCGTGCCTTTGCGCGCCAGGGCCTGGCGGCTCTTGGCTGCGCTCTTGGCGGCTTCGGCCAGGAAGCCCGCGAGCTTGAGGCGCTGCGCTTCACCGCCCGAGAGCGTGGGCACGGGCTGACCCAGGCGCACGTATTCGAGGCCCACATCGACGATGGGCTGCAGGGCACGGATGACTTCGCGGTCTTGTGCGAACAGTGCCGCCGCTTCGCTGACGGTGAGGTCCAGGATGTCGGCCACATTCAACAAGCGCGGTTCACCGCCGATGGCCTGGCGCTCGATTTGGATGTCGAGGATTTCAGGGCGGTAGCGCTTGCCATCGCAATCGGGGCAGCGCAGGTACACATCACTCAGAAACTGCATCTCGACGTGCTCGAAGCCCGAGCCGCCGCAGGTGGGGCAGCGGCCGTCGCCACTGTTGAAGCTGAACTTGCTGGCGGTGTAGCCGCGCTGGCGCGACTCGGGTGCGGTGGCAAAGATCTCGCGGATCGCGTCCCACGCACCGACATAACTGACGGGGTTGGAGCGAGCCGTCTTGCCGATGGGCGACTGGTCCACAAACACCACATCGCTCAGGTGGTCGGCACCCAGCAGGCGGTCGTGTGCGCCTGGGGTTTCGGTGGCTTTGCCAAAGTGGCGCATCAGCGCCGGGGCCAGCACGTCCTGGATCAAACTCGACTTGCCCGATCCGCTGACACCGGTCACGGTGACGAGGCGCTGCAGTGGGAAGTCGACCGAAACGTTTTGCAGGTTGTGCTCGCGAGCGCCTTCGAGGATCAAACGCGGCGTGCTGTCGGTGACCATGCGCTTGAAGCCCAGGCCCACTTGTTTGCGACTGCCCAGGTACGCACCGGTCAAGGTATCGGCGCGGCGCAGTTCTTCGGTCGTGCCGTCAAAGACGATCTGCCCACCGCGTTCGCCCGGGCCAGGGCCCATGTCGATCATGCGGTCGGCCGCAAACATCACGGCCGGGTCGTGCTCGACCACGACCAGCGTGTTGCCCGCATCGCGCAGGCGGTGCATGGCCTGGGTGATGCGGTTCATGTCGCGCGGGTGCAGACCAATGCTGGGCTCGTCCAGCACAAACAGGGTGTTGACCAGGCTCGTGCCCAGCGCGGTGGTGAGGTTGATACGCTGGACTTCACCGCCGCTCAGGGTGCGGCTTTGGCGGTCAAGGGTGAGGTAGCCTATGCCGACATCGCACAGGTATTTGAGGCGGGTGGTGATTTCTTCGAGCAGCAGCTTGAGGGCCTGGGCTTCGGCGTCCTGCGAGGCATCGACCACCGCACTGGCGGTCATGCGGTCAAAAAAGCGGCGCAGCCGCTCGATCGACATGATCATCATGTCGTGCAGGCTCAGGCCCGGCAGGGCTTCGAGCTGGGCGCGGGTCCATTGGACCCCCGCAGGCAAAAAGCGCTTGTCGCTGGGCAGCACGGCATCGGCATCGTCTTTGGAGCCAATGCGCCAGAGCAGGCTTTCGGTCTTCAGGCGTGCGCCGCTGCAGGTCGGGCATTCGGTGTAGCTGCGGTACTTGGACAAAAGCACACGGATGTGCATCTTGTAGGCCTTGCTCTCGAGGTACTCAAAGAAGCGCTTGATGCCGTACCACTGCTGGTTCCATTTGCCCTTCCACTCGGGCGAGCCGTTGATGACCCAATCCTTTTGGCCCTGGGTGAGTTTGTCCCAGGGCGTGTCGCGCGGGATGCCTGCGGTCTCGGCATGGCGCATCAGGTCGTCCTGGCACTCTTTCCAGGCAGGGGTCTGGATGGTCTTGATGGCCCCAGCACGCAAGGTGAGTTTCTCGTTGGGGATCACCAGACCGTAGTCCACCCCGATGACACGACCAAAGCCACGGCAAGCCTCGCAGGCCCCCACGGCCGAGTTGAACGAGAACATCGACGGGATCGGGTCGGTGTAGCGCAGATCGCTGTCAGGGCAGTGCAGTCCGGTCGAGAAGCGCCAGAGGTCAGCGCCTGCATCGCCCTCCACATACACGTTCAGCCGCCCGCTGCCGCGCTTGAGCGCCACCTCGATGGCTTCGACCACGCGGGCCTTTTCGGCATTGGACAGGCGAAAGCGGTCGGCCACCACATCCAGAACCTTGCGCGGGCCGGTGGGCGTGGCCACTTCGCGCTCGGCCTGCACCTTGGTAAAGCCGCTGGCCGAGAGCCATTGCTCGACCTGCTCGGCGCTGGTGTTGGCAGGCAATTCAACAGGGAAGGTGAGGTACAGGCGCGGGTCTTGTGCTTGCGCGGCCCGTACGGCCAACTCGGCGTAAATCGTCTCGGGCGTGTCGTGGCGCACGGGCTGCGCTGTGTTTTTGTCGAACAGTTGGCCCAGGCGGGCAAAGAGGAGCTTCAGGTGGTCGTTCAGCTCGGTCATGGTGCCCACGGTGGAGCGCGAGCTGCGCACCGGGTTGGTCTGGTCAATCGCAATGGCCGGGGGCACGCCTTCGACCTTGTCCACGGCCGGTTTGTCCATGCGGTCCAGGAACTGGCGGGCGTAGGCGCTGAAGGTCTCCACATAGCGGCGCTGGCCTTCGGCGTACAGGGTATCGAACACCAAGCTTGATTTGCCCGAGCCGCTCGGGCCCGTCACCACCGTCAACTCGCCCGTGCGGATGTCGAGGTCGATGTTCTTGAGGTTGTGCTGGCGGGCGCCACGGATGCGGATGAGACCTTGGGACATGGTTGGCTTTTTCAGGTGAAGGCCAAACATTCTAGGGCGGTCGGAAAACCCTTGTTCCCACCAGTGAGGTACTCAGCGCTTTGTAGGAGCCGCGCCCTCGCGGCGAATGTTCAGGGTCAGCGGATGCCTGATCGCGGCGAGGGCGCCGCTCCCACACAAAAAGAGCATCCCCACAAAGAAAAAAGCCACGCAATTGCGTGGCTTGGGCCAGTCAGCGACAGGGCTTACTTGGCAGCGCTGGCGTCTGATGCGGCAGGTGCAGCCGCAGAGGCGTCGGCCTTGGCGGGCTCGGAATGCACGGCATCGGCGCCATGCTTTTCGCCGGTCATGTCGAGGCTGTCACCGCCCTTGTTGATCACATACAAAGCCAGGGCAGCAAAAATCACAAAGCCAACGGCAATCTTCCACATGTCGGTATCTCCTGAGAAATGAAAAAGGCCCTCCACAGAGGGAAGGCCTTGAATTTAGCACCCGAGTCACCCCGGGTTGCTTACAACACTCAGTCGTCGGCGTAGATGTCGACGTCTTTGGTTTCCTTGATGAACAGGCCACCGATCACGACGGTTGCACCGGCGATGATGATCGGGTACCACAGGCCGTTGTACATGTCACCGGTCTGGGCCACGATGGCGAAGGCGGTGGTGGGCAGCAGGCCGCCGAACCAGCCGTTACCGATGTGGTAAGGCAAGGACATGGAGGTGTAACGGATGCGTGTGGGGAACATTTCCACCAGCATGGCCGCGATAGGACCGTACACCATGGTCACCAGGATCACCAGGTAGGTGAGGATGATGATGACGGTGACTTTGTCGAACTTGGCCATGTCGGCCTTGGCGGGGTAGCCCGCAGCCTTGAGGGCAGCGCCCAGGTTGGCACCCAACAGGGTAGCGCCAGCGGTCTTCTCGTTGCCCAGGTCCTTGACGGACTTGGTGGCAGCTTCGATGGCCTTGGCATCCTTGGGTTCAGCCGCGTTCAGGGCTGCCAGTTTTTCCTCGGCCTTGGCCTTGGCTGCAGCGATGTCTTCAGCAGAGTACTTGACGTTCACCACGGTGTCGCCCACCTTGATGATGGCAGGCGTGCCAGCGGCGGCCACTTCGTTGGTGTAGCTCACCGAAGCGCCAGCCAGGCGTTGCTTGGCGATGTCGCAAGACGATGTGAACTTCTTGGTGCCTGTGGGGTTGAACTGGAACGAGCACTCGGCAGGATCGGCCACCACCACCACTTTGGATGCCGCTTGCGCAGCAGCCAGGTCAGGGTTGGCGGCTTTGGTCAGTGCCTTGAACACGGGGAAGTAGGTCACCACAGCCAACAAGCAGCCTGCCAGGATGATCGGCTTGCGGCCAATCTTGTCAGACAGCGAGCCGAACAGGATGAAGAACGGTGTGCCGATGATCAGGGAGATGGCCACCATGATGTTGGCGGTTGCACCGTCCACCTTCAGGGCTTGCGTCAGGAAGAACAGGGCGTAGAACTGACCCGAGTACCAGACCACGGCTTGACCGGCAGTCAGACCGATCAGGGCCAGGATCACGATCTTCAGGTTTTTCCACTGGCCGAAAGCTTCGGTCAGCGGGGCCTTGGAGGTCTTGCCTTCGGCTTTCATTTTCACGAAAGCAGGCGACTCATTCATGCTCAAACGGATGTAGACGGACACGCCCAACAGCAGAATGGACACGATGAATGGCACGCGCCAGCCCCAGTCGGCAAAGGCATCTTCGCCGATGGCCACACGGGTGCCCAGAATCACCATCAGCGACAGGAACAGGCCCAGCGTGGCGGTGGTCTGGATCCAGGCGGTGTAGGCGCCGCGCTTGCCTTGAGGGGCGTGCTCGGCAACGTAAGTGGCCGCGCCACCGTACTCACCACCCAGCGCCAAGCCTTGCAGCAAGCGCAAACCGATCAGGATGACCGGGGCGGCCACGCCGATGCTGGCGTAGTTGGGCAAGATGCCCACGATGAAGGTCGACAGACCCATGATCAGAATGGTCACCAAGAAGGTGTACTTGCGACCGATCATGTCGCCCAGACGGCCGAACACCAACGCGCCGAATGGACGCACGATGAAACCGGCAGCGAAAGCCAGCAGCGCGAAGATGAAGGCCGAGCCTTCGTCCAGGCCGCTGAAGAATTGTTTGGCGATGATCGCGGCAAGCGATCCGTACAGGTAGAAGTCGTACCACTCAAAAACGGTGCCCAGAGAAGAGGCGAAAATCACCTTCTTCTCTTCCGCCGACATCGGGCGGGGTGCGGTTGTAGCCATGTGCTGTCTCCAAAAAAGAGTCTCCGACAGGGAAACTTGCCGCGATTCTTGAGGCGGCCTCTGACCTTCTTCTGACAGGCAACCAACAATGCCTTACAAAACAAGTACTAACCCTTTGTTTTCATATCGCATCATGAGAATGAAGCCGATTTCGCGGGTAATCCCTAGGCATTCATCTGTCCCGTTCGTCCTGCAGTGCGGCGCTATCCTCTGCACATGAAGCACAGCGTTCTCTCCCGCACACAGTTCGACCGCAAAGTGCGCCAACTCACTTGGGGCTGCATGACCATCTGGGCGGCGGTGACACTGGTGCCCATCTATGGCGCACGGCGCCTGAACTTGGAGATCTGGGGCTGGCCCTTCAACTTCTGGATGGCAGCCCAAGGCTGTGTGCTGGTTTATCTGGCACTGGTGGTGTTTTTTGCGTGGCAAGTCAACCGCTGGGAAGCGGCACTGGCCGACGAAGACAGCCCAACCGCCGGCTGAGCACTCAGGTGTTGCGGCGCACGCCCACTGTGGTGTGGTTCACCGCATCCCAGTCGGGGCCGTCGAACCAGGGATCGCCCAGCAGGTAAGCCCGCAGCATGGGCAAGGCGTCCTGACCCCAGAAGACCTTGTCGTCCACCACGAAGCTGGGCACGCCAAACAAGCCCAGTGCAATGGCCTGCTCGGTATTGGCCTGCAGGGCCTGCTTCACTTCGGGGCTGGCCATGTCGCGTGTGGGCTGCAGCTCGGCAGTCAAGACGGCCAGGCGTTCAGTGTCGGCCGCGTCCTGCCCGGAGCACCAGACATGGCGAAACACCTGCTCGCACACATAGCGGTTGGGCGTGCCTTGCGCGTCGCACGCCACCGCCAGGCGCAAGAGGCCCAAGGGATTGAATGGGTGGGCGGCAGGCAACTTCAGTTCTAGACCTTGCTGGTGCGCCAGCCACAGCACCTGGCGGTAGGTCCAGTCACGCTTGCTGGCGATCTCGGCCGGGCCGAGCTGGCCGTGGTGCTTGAGCATGGCGCCGAACAGCACCGGGCGGTGCTCCACCCGGTGGCTGATGCCTTGCAGCGCCTGCGGCAAGGCGTTGAAGGCCAGCCAGGCGTAGGGCGAGATGAAGTCGAGGTAGAAGGTGATGGTTTTCATGGGGCGTCCTCCAGCGCAATGCGTTGCGCCAGCCGCTCGGGCAATTGCGCCCAAACCGCGAGTTTGCCGGGCTTGTCCATGCGGCTCCAGTCGGCGATTTCAGCGAGGGTGCGCAGGCAGCCTTCGCACCAGCCGGTGGTGGGGTGCATGATGCACACCGACTGGCAAGGCGAGGGCAGATGCGGGCCGGGCTCGGCAGGCACTTGCTGCGCCAACTCGGCCACACGGCGCCAGCGCCGGTTCTGGATGGTTTGCGGATCGAGCCTCATGGTGTCTGCGCCACATCGGCCACGGGCGCGCCGGTCAAACGTTTCAGATCATCGGGCTGCAAGCGGAACACACCGTGCGGGTGCCCGGCAGCGGCCCAGATCTCGGCGAAACGCCACAGATCCTGATCGAGCAGGGTCACGGGCGCGTTCAAGTGCGCCACGGGCGAGACGCCTCCGATGGTGAAGCCGGTCTGGGCTTTGACGAAGTCGGCATCGGCGCGGCCGATCTTGCCGACCAGGGCCGAGACTTTCTTCTCGTCCACGCGGCGGTCGCCCGAGGCCACCACCAGCACAGCCACACCGTCTTCCTTGCGTTTGAAGATCACGCTCTTGGCGATCTGGCCCAGCTGCACACCCAGGCCATCGGCGGCCTCCTGCGCGGTGCGGGCCGCGCCATCGAGCATGACCGGGGCGTGGGGATGTGCTGCGTCCTGCAGGGCACGTGCCACACGCTGGACGCCCTCGGGCAGGGCATGGAGTTCAGATCCGCACATGGTTCAGCCCGCCCGCTTGTTGAGGATGGCCTTGGCCACATTGGAGTTGGGCTTGCGACCCAGGAAGTCGCTGATGAACGCACCCGCATCGACCAGTTTGTCCAGGTCGATGCCGGTGGCGATGCCCATGCCGTGCAGCATGTAGACCACGTCTTCGGTGGACACATTGCCGGTGGCGCCTTTGGCGTAAGGGCAACCGCCCAGGCCCGCCACGGAAGACTGGAAGTTCCGCACCCCCATCTGCAACGCGGCCAGCGTGTTGGAGAGGGCCTGACCGTAGGTGTCGTGGAAGTGACCACAGACATGGTCCACGTCGAAATGCTGCAGCGTGGCCTCGATGGCCTTTTGCACCCTGAGCGGCGTGCCCACACCGATGGTGTCGGCCACATCCACGCGCTGCACGCCGATCTGCTTCATCAAGCCGGCCAGATAGGCCACGCGTTCGGGGGCGACGTCGCCCTCGTAAGGGCAGCCCACGGTGCAGCTCATCGCGCCGCGCACCGCGATGCCTGCGGCCAGCGCGGCCTGCACCACGGGGGCAAAGCGCTCGATGCTCTCGGCGATCGAGCAGTTGATGTTTTTGTGGCTGAAGGCTTCGCTGGCCGCACCAAACACCACGATCTCGTCAGGACGGGTTTTCAGGGCCGCTTCAAAGCCCTGCAGGTTGGGCGTGAGCACCGAGTAGCGCACACCAGCTTGACGTTGAATGCCGCCCATGACTTCGGCGTTGTCGGCCATTTGCGGCACCCACTTGGGGCTGACGAAGCTGGTGACCTCAATCTCAGTCAGGCCTGCGGCCTGCAGGCGGTGCACCAGCTCGATCTTGACGGCGGCGGGCACGGGCTGTTTTTCGTTTTGCAGACCGTCGCGGGGACCGACGTCGATGAGCTGAACACGGGAAGGCAGTGACATGGAAGAACTTTCAATAACCGCGCTGGGGATCGACCACACCGTTGATCGCCTCTCCGCGCTGCAAGGCTTGGATTTTGCCCACGATCTGCGCAATGCTTTCTTCGCGCAGGGTGCGGGCCGAGGTGTGTGGCGTGACCGTGATCTTCGGGTGTTTCCAGAACACATGGTCCGCAGGCAGGGGTTCAGTGCGAAACACATCCAACGTGGCCCCGGCCATGTGACCGTTGTCGACCAGGGCGATCAGGTCTTCTTCGACCAGATGCTTGCCGCGTGCCACATTGATGAGGTAGCCGCCTGGCTGCAGCTGCGAGAGCGTATCTTTGTTCAGGATGTTCTCGGTCTCGGGCGTGAGCGGCATCAGGTTGACCAGCACACGGGTGGCCGCCAAAAATTCGGGCAGGCCTTGCGCCCCGCTGAAGCAGCGGATGCCTGGCAGATCTTTGGCGCTGCGGCTGTAACCGTTCACGGGAAACTCGAACACCTGCAGCGCTTTGGCCACGCGCTCGCCCAACACGCCCAAGCCCATGACGCCCACCGCAAAGTCGGCACGGCTGCGCGGCTTGCGGTAAGACCATTTGCCCGCGCCGGTGTCAGCGTCGTAGCCATCGAACTCGCGAAAGTGTCGGATCACCGCGTGGCACACGTATTCGGCCATCTGCACCGACATGCCCGCATCGTCCAGACGCACCACCTTCAGTGAGGGCGGCAACTGGAGCTGGAGCAAGGCATCCACGCCCGCGCCGATGTTGAACAGGGTTTGCAGGGCAGACTGCTCGTCGATGAACTGCTGGGGCGGCGCCCAGACGATGGCGTGGTCGGCGGGCGGCGCGCCAGGTGTCCAAGCGAACACGGAAGCCTCAGGGAAGGCTTGTTGCAGGCCCTGCACCCAGGGCGCTGGGTCGAGCCTTTCAAAACAGATGGTGATGTTCATGGGCAGATTTTGTCAGCAAGGGGGAGGCCCTTCTGTCGCCTGGGTTAGAACGCTTTGCACGAGCCATGAGGACCCTCTGTGGGAGCCCCGCGCTCGGGGCGAAGGGTTGTGGTCTGGCGCCCCATCGCGGCGGGGGCGCCGCTCCCACAGGGGACAGCACCCACAAATCAAACCGCCAGCTTGAGCAGCTCCGCCCCCTCGGTCACCTGATCGCCAGGTGCGTACAGCAACTCGGCCACAGTGCCATCTTGGGGTGCGCTGATGGTGTGCTCCATCTTCATGGCCTCCATCACCGCCAGGGCTTGCCCGGCTTTGACCTTGTCGCCCGCCTTGACGGCGAACGACACCACCTTGCCCGGCATGGGGGCCGTCAGGCGGCCACCTTCTTGCGCGGCTTCGCCAGCATGGGCCAGCGGGTCGAGCAGACTGATGCGGGTGGCCCCTTGGGGCGTGAACACATGGCGCAGCTCACCCTGCACATGCACTGTGCTGTGGATGCGCTGGCCTTCGAACTGCACCCAGAGGCCATCGCCTTGCGCCGTGAACTGCAGCGCCGATTCAGTGCCCTCACCCACCTGCAAGCGCAGTGGCGAACCGTACGTCAGCACCGCACGCACAGGCTGACCGTCGTACTCCAGCTCAAAGCGACGGCGCGTGGTGCCGTGCGACTGCCAGCCATCGCGGCGGCTGAACGGGTCAGTGCCTTGGGCTGCGGCTTCGGCCTGCAAGGCATCGGCGATCACCGCCGCCGCGGCGGCCTGCGGACCCACCGGGTCCTGCTTGAACAGCACCGCGCTTTCGCGTTGGATGAGTGCCGTATCGAGTTGGGCAGTGGCGAACGCCTGGCTGCGCACCACATGGCGCAAAAACTGCACATTGGTGTTCAAGCCCACGATCTGGGTCTGCGCCAATGCGGTGTCCAGCCGGGCCAGCGCCTGCTCACGCGTGTCGCCATGCACAATGAGCTTGGCCACCATCGAGTCGTAAAACGGGCTGATGGTGTCGCCTTCGCGCACACCGTCGTCCACACGCACCGTGCTGCGTTCAAAGCTGCTGGCTTGCGGCTTGCGATACACCTGCAGCGTGCCGGTGGCGGGCAAAAAGTTGTTGTCGGGGTTCTCGGCGCAGATGCGTGCCTCGATGGCATGACCCGTCATGCGGATCTCGTTTTGTTGCAGGGGCAGCGGCTCGCCACTGGCCACGCGCAGTTGCCACTCGACCAGATCAAGGCCGGTGATGGCTTCGGTCACCGGGTGCTCCACCTGCAGGCGGGTGTTCATCTCCATGAAATAGAACTTCATCGACTCGGGCTGGTCGTACGCGGTTTGCTCCACGATGAATTCCACCGTGCCCGCGCCCACGTAGTTCACCGCCTTGGCGGCGGCCACAGCGGCTGCGCCCATTTGCGCGCGCAGGGTTTCGGTCATGCCGGGGGCCGGGGCTTCTTCGAGCACCTTCTGGTGGCGGCGCTGCACAGAGCAATCGCGCTCGAACAGGTACACACAGTTACCCTGCGTGTCGCCAAACACCTGGATCTCGATGTGGCGTGGCCGCTGCACGTATTTTTCGATCAGCACCGCATCGCTGCCAAAGCTGTTGATGGCCTCGCGTTGGCAGCTCGCGAGCGCTGCCGCAAAGTCTTCGGACTTTTCGACCACACGCATGCCCTTGCCACCACCACCGGCGCTGGCCTTGATGAGGGCGGGGTAACCAATGCGGTCGGCCTCGCGCTGCAACAGCACCGGATCCTGGTCGGCCCCGTGGTAGCCAGGCACCAGCGGCACTCCGGCGGATTCCATCAATCGCTTGGACTCGGCCTTGAGGCCCATCGCCAATATGGCCGACGCAGGCGGGCCGATGAACACCAGACCCGCAGCAGCGCAGGCCTTGGCGAAGTCTTCGTTTTCGCTCAAGAAACCATACCCGGGGTGCACGGCCTCTGCGCCCGTGGCTTTGGCCGCTTCGAGGATGCGTTCCCAACGCAGGTAGCTGTCCTTGGGGGCGGAGCCGCCCACATGCACCGCTTCGTCACAGGCTTGCACATGCTTGGCACCGGCGTCGGCGTCTGAATAAACAGCCACGGTTTGGATGCCCATGCGGCGGGCGGTGGCTGCCACTCGGCAAGCGATTTCGCCACGGTTGGCGATCAAGATTTTTTTGAACATGTCAGGTCTCCTTCAGGCCATCCAGCCCGGCTGGCGTTTGTCGAGGAAGGCCGAGAGGCCGTCTTGCGCTTCGGGGGTGGCGCGCAGTTGCGCGATCCGCTGTGCGGTGTCTTCCACCACGGCGTCGTTGATCGGTTTGTTGTCCACTGCGCGGATCAGGTCCTTGGCCGCAGCTTGCGAGAGCGGCCCGCCCTGAACGAGCGCATCGACGATCTCCTGCACCTTGGTGTCCAGCTGCTCGGGGTCCACCGCTTCGTGCACCAGACCCAGCTCACGGGCACGCAACGCGTCAATGCGCTCGGCCGACTGGAAGTAACGGTAGCCCTGTCGCGCGCCGATGGCCCGCACCACATAGGGGCTGATGGCCGCCGGGATGATGCCGAACTTGACCTCGGAGGTGGCGAACACCGCCCTGGTGGACGCCACCGCGATGTCGCACGCGGCCGTGAGGCCCGTCCCGCCGCCCAGGGCGGCACCCTGCACGCGGGCAATGGTGGGTTTTTTCATCTCGGACAGCACACGCAGCATGCGTGCCAGAGCCCGCGCATCACGCAGGTTCTCTTCGATGCCGTTTTGTGCGGCGCGTTTCATCCAGTTGAGATCGGCCCCGGCCGAGAAACTTTTGCCGCGTCCGGCCAGTACGACCACACGCACACTGGCGTCCGCGTCGAGCGCTTCGCAGGCGGCGGTGAGTTCGGCGATCAGGGTTTCGTCAAAGGCGTTGTGCACATCCGGGCGGTTCATCCACACGGTGGCAACGCGCTTGTTTTTTTCGATTTCGAGGGTCTGGTACATCGCAACTCCTTACATGCGGAACAGGCCGAACTTGGTCTCGGGGATCGGGGCGTTGAGCGAAGCACTCAAACCCAGCGCCAGCACGCGGCGGGTGTCGGCGGGGTCAATCACGCCATCGTCCCAGAGGCGGGCCGTGGCGTAATACGGGTGGCCCTGCTCTTCATACTGCTGCTTGATCGGGGCTTTGAAGGCTTCTTCTTCCTCCAGGCTCCACTGGCCGCCCTTGGCCTCGATGCCGTCACGCTTGACGGTGGCCAGCACACTCGCCGCCTGCTCGCCACCCATGACGGAGATGCGGGCGTTGGGCCACATCCACAAGAAGCGCGGCGAGTAAGCGCGGCCACACATGCCGTAGTTGCCCGCACCAAAACTGCCGCCGATGATGATGGTGAATTTGGGCACGGCCGCAGTGGCCACAGCCGTGACCATCTTGGCGCCGTTGCGGGCGATGCCTTCGTTTTCGTACTTGCGGCCGACCATGAAGCCGGTGATGTTCTGCAGGAACACGAGCGGCGTCTTGCGTTGGCAGCACAGCTCGATGAAGTGCGCGCCCTTGAGGGCCGACTCGCTGAACAAAATGCCGTTGTTGGCGATGATGCCCACCGGCATGCCTTCGATGCGGGCAAAGCCGCAGACCAAGGTGGTGCCAAAACGCGATTTGAACTCGTCGAATTCGGAGCCGTCGACGATGCGGGCGATGATCTCGCGCACATCAAAAGGTTTGCGGGTGTCGGTCGGTATCACGCCGTACAGCTCTTTGGCCTCGTACTTGGGCGGCACGGGGGTGTGCGTGGCGATGTTGGGGGCCTTTTGGGCGTTGAGGTTTTTGACCGCCTGACGCGCCAAAGACAAGGCGTGCAGGTCGTTTTGCGCCAGGTGGTCGGCCACACCCGACAGGCGCGTGTGCACATCGCCACCGCCCAGGTCTTCGGCGCTCACCACCTCGCCGGTGGCGGCTTTCACCAAAGGCGGGCCGCCCAGAAAGATCGTGCCCTGGTTCTTGACGATGATGGTCTCGTCGCTCATGGCGGGCACATACGCGCCGCCCGCTGTGCACGAGCCCATGACCACGGCGATCTGCGCAATGCCCTGCGCGCTCATGTTGGCCTGGTTGAAGAAGATGCGGCCAAAGTGGTCGCGGTCAGGGAAGACCTCGTCCTGATTCGGCAGGTTGGCGCCGCCCGAATCCACCAGGTAGATGCAGGGCAGGCGGTTTTGCTGCGCGATCTCTTGTGCCCGCAGGTGCTTCTTGACGGTCATCGGGTAGTAGGTGCCGCCTTTTACCGTCGCGTCGTTGCAGACGATCATGCAGTCCACACCGTTCACACGGCCAATGCCGACGATCACGCCCGAGCTGGGCGCGTCGTTGTTGTACATGTTGAGCGCCGCCAGCGGCGCGACTTCGAGGAAAGGGGTGCCGGGGTCCAGCAGCATCTGCACGCGCTCACGCGGCAGCAATTTGCCACGCGCGGTGTGTTTGGCGCGGGCGACTTCGCCGCCGCCTTGGGCCACGCGCTCCAGGTGCGCGCGCAGGTCGTCGACCACGGCCTGCATGGCGGCGGCGTTGGCCACAAATTCGCCCGAGCGGGGGTTGAGTTGGGTTTGCAAAACAGTCATGGCATCTTCCTGGGCAATCGCTTGTAGCCGCCAGCATAAGGCGCAGCACCCCTGTGCAGCAAGCCACAGGGGTTGCAAATCCTGCCAAAATAAGACTTGATATGACAACAACGCCCGCAGCTTCTCGCGCCGAAACGCCCATCGCCTTCATTGCGGCAATGGTTCAAGCCTATGCGCAGCGCGGCATGGACCCGAAAGCGGCGCTTCAAAAGGCACAAATCGCGCCAAACTTACTGGACCAATCCGATGCCCGCGTGACGGCGCTGCAGATGGAGTGGATGAGTGAGGCCGCCATGCGTGAGCTGGACGACGAGGCGCTGGGCTGGTTTCGCCGCCGCCTGCCCTGGGGGAGCTACGGCATGCTGGTACGCGCATCGCTGACCGCCCCCACCCTGGGCGTGGCGCTGGCCCGCTGGTGTCGCCACCACAACCTGTTGACGGACGACATTCGGCTCCACTTGAGCACATCCGATGGCTTGGCCCACATCGAGCTGCACGAAGTGCACGACCTGAAAGGCCTGCGGGAGTTTTGCTCCGTCTCGGTGCTGCGCAACGCGCTGGGCGTGGCTTGCTGGCTGACGGATTCGCGCATCCCGCTGGCGGGCACCGACCTGCACTTTGCGCCGCCCCCACACGCCGACAGCTACCGCGTGCTGTTTGATGGCCCCTGCCAGTTCAACGCGCCGCACAGCCGCCTGGGCTTTGATGCGGGCTACCTGCAGCTGCCCCTGCGCCGCGACGAAGCCGCCCTGCAGCGCATGCTGCAACGCGCCCTGCTGCTGACGGTGCGCCCCTACCGGCGCGACCGCTTGCTGGTCGAAAAAGTGCGCCAAACCCTGGCCGAACACCCCGAGCACAGCCGCAATGCCGAGGATCTGGCCGCCTGGCTCAACCTGTCTACCCGCACACTGCACCGGCAACTCAAAGAAGAAGGCGCCAGCCTGCAACAGCTCAAGGACAGCGTGCGCCAGCAACGTGCTCGCGCCTTGCTCCTGCGCACCTCCAAACCCCTGAAACAGATCGCTGCAGAGGTGGGGTTCCACAACGAAAAGAGCTTCATCCGGGCATTCAAAGGGTGGACAGGGCAGGCACCGGAGGCGTTCCGTCAAAACGACTGACAGGAATCCAGAGCACAAGCCCTTGGAGTAAGCCTAAGGTCAGTCCTTTTTGAGACATTCGGTATCAGGCAGACAAACAACTCATTCAGATCAAAAGATCGGGTGAATTGGGGGTCTGCCTTTTTTGTTTTTCAAGCAGGACATGACAATGATTGACCCCGTGATCGCCAAGATCCAAAGTCACCCAAAGTACGCACAGCTGCGCAAGCAGCGCAATGCCTTTGGCTGGCTCCTGACCGTGTTGACCCTGGTCGTTTACTACGGCTTCATCGCACTGATCGCCTTCAACAAGCCTTTTCTCGCACAGCCCCTGGGCGCTGGCGTGACCACGGTGGGCATTCCGCTCGGCATGGGCGTGATTGTTTTCACCATCGTGATCACCGGCATCTATGTGCGCCGCGCCAACCAGCGCTACGACGCGCTGACACAAGACATCTTGAAGGACGCGACAAAATGAACAAGGCGATGCAACTCATCTGGGGCGCGTTGGCCCTGATCGCGGGCACCAGTGCCCTGGCTGCAGGCGCAGACATTGGCGATGCCGCCAAACAGTCCACCAACTGGACCGCCATTTTGATGTTCGGCACCTTCGTGGTCGGCACACTGTGGATCACCAAATGGGCCGCTGCCAAGACCAAATCGGCCGCTGACTTTTACACCGCCGGTGGTGGCATCACCGGTTTCCAAAACGGTCTGGCGATTGCGGGCGACTACATGTCGGCCGCATCCTTCCTGGGCATCTCGGCCGCAGTCATGGCTTCGGGCTATGACGGCCTGATCTACTCCATCGGCTTTTTGGTCGGCTGGCCCGTGATCACCTTCTTGCTGGCCGAGCGCCTGCGCAACCTGGGCAAATTCACCTTTGCCGACGTGGCCGGTTACCGCTTCAAGCAAGCGCCCATCCGTGCCTTTGCCGCTTCGGGCACGCTGGTGGTGGTGGCGTTCTACCTGATCGCCCAAATGGTGGGTGCAGGCCAACTCATCAAGCTGCTGTTTGGTCTGGAGTACTGGATGGCCGTGGTCATCGTGGGTGCGCTGATGATGGTGTACGTGTTGTTTGGTGGCATGACCGCCACCACCTGGGTGCAGATCATCAAGGCCTGTCTGCTGCTGTGCGGCGGCACCTTCATGGCCATCATGGTGTTGGCACAGTTCGGCTTCAGCCCTGAAGCGCTGTTTGCCAAAGGCGTGGCCGTCAAAACCGCCATCGCAGAAGCGGGTGGCAAAACGCCCGAAGAAGCGGCCAAAGCCGGTCTGTCCATCATGGGGCCAGGCGGCTTCATCAAGGACCCGATCTCGGCCATTTCTTTTGGCATGGCGCTGATGTTTGGCACCGCGGGGCTCCCCCATGTGTTGATGCGCTTTTTCACGGTGCCTGATGCCAAGGAAGCACGCAAATCGGTGTTCTGGGCGACCACCTGGGTGGGCTACTTCTTCATCCTGATCTTCATCATCGGCTTTGGCGCGATCACCCTGGTGCTCACAAACCCCGAGTTGGCCGACACGACCAAGGGCGTGATCAAAGGCGGCGCGGGCACGGCCAACATGGCGGCGGTGCTGGTGGCCAAAACCGTGGGTGGCGATGTGTTTTACGGCTTCATCTCGGCCGTGGCGTTTGCCACCATCTTGGCGGTGGTCGCGGGCCTGACCTTGTCGGGGGCCTCGGCCGTGTCACACGACCTGTACTCGACCGTGTTCAAAAAGGGCCAAGCCGACAGCGCCTCTGAGCTGCGTGTCTCGCGCATCACCACCCTGGCTTTGGGTGTGATTGCGGTGGGCCTGGGCATCGCGTTTGAAAAGCAGAACATCGCCTTCATGGTGTCACTGGCTTTTGCGATTGCGGCATCGGCCAACTTCCCGGTGTTGTTCCTGTCGGTGCTGTGGAAAGACTGCACCACACGCGGCGCGGTCATTGGTGGTTTTCTGGGTCTGATTTCTTCCGTGGCGCTCACCGTGGTGTCGCCTGCCGTGTGGGAAGTCACCTTGGGCAATCCCAAGGGCTCGGCCTGGTTCCAGTACAGCTCGCCGGCCTTGTTCTCAATGACCATCGGCTTTGTGGGCATCTGGCTGTTCTCGGTCCTCGACAAGAGCGAGCAAGCGAAAAAAGAGCGTGCGGCCTTCCCGGCCCAACAAGTGCGCTCCGAAACCGGCTACGGCGCTGCCGCAGCGTCGGACCACTGAGCTCCTGCCCCCTGGCAACAAGCCGGTCAGCTTTCGGGCTGATCGGCTTTTTTCATGGCACGGCATGATTCAAGCGCGTCGTCGCGCGACGCTCTTGCGGCTTTTCTCGAAAAAGTCCATCGGCTTGCGACGGACCCAAGCCACAAATTTCTGCATCTCAGGCTCCGCCAGCAGCGCCTCGGCCGTGTGCAGGCGGCGGGCCAACTCGGTCTCGCCATACAGGGCATGGATCTGGCGGTGGCAGATGCGGTGCAGCAGCCGGGTTTCGCGCCCGCCTTTGGATTTGGGGACGAAATGGTGTGCGTCCCGCTCAGACGGCGGGATCTCGCGCCCGCACACTGGGCACACCGGCAAAACCTCTGGCACGGGCACCTGGACACTGGCCAGTCTTTGTTGTCGCTTGATTCTGCCGACCATGGCTTGGATCAGGATGGCGCGCCCGGCCCACGGGATCTGCCATCGCGACAGGCCTGCGAGCAGTATTTGATGGTCTCCCAGTTCTTGGCCCAGGCCTTGCGCCAGGTCATGGGACGCTGGCACTGGACGCACAGCTTGCTGGGCAAGGCCGACTTGTTGCCTTTGAACGGTTTTTTCATCCCATCACCCCAGAACCCTGAACCTGCCATGCTTGGTTCGCAAACGGACGGTGTGCACGCAGGACAGGCAGCACCCTGGCCGCATCCGATGCCTGCTGCATGGCGTCTGAACGGACGACCAGGCCATAACCCACGCGTTTGACGCAATCCACGTGCAAGCCATGGGGCCCGATTTTGCGGTTGACGCGGTGCACATACAAATGCACAGCACCAGGCCGCAACGCAGCTGCGCCACCTTGAGCCATGTGCATCCGGATTTCCTGGTTGGTCACCCATTTGCCAACCCGTCTGATCAGCAAGGACATGAGCTCGGCCTCCCGTTGCGTCAACGCAATGCGCTGCTCGCCGTCATGCAAAGTCATGGCCTCGTGGTCAAAACGCAGCCCGGCAAAATGGCTGACGGGTTGCCCCCCTGGCAGGACGGACCTGTGCACAGCGCGGAGCATGGCTGCCAATACCTGTGGTGGACATGGTCGTGGCAAGCAACGGTCAGCGCCGGCATCCAGCCACGCGGCGATCTCTGGGTGACCCAAAGGGGCATGTGGCAAAGCCAGCACACGCAAATTCCGTTTCACCCCCGTCAGGGCTTGACGCAAATCATCCGGCCCGGGCCCGTGGGCATCAGACTGCAGCAGCCAGGTGGTGTCGGTTGCAGTCACCGGCACACGCAGACGCGCAAGGGCTTGCGACCAATCGACATGTTCCATCTGGTCAAAGCGAGGCCAGCCGTTTGCACCGAGCGGAATGGCATCGGTCAAAGATGCGGTCACCCACAAGGCTTGCATGTTCACCGCTTGCCCCCCGGGATAAAGCAGCACAAACCTTGCCTGCACCGACCGCCTGTCATGCCGTTGCCTGCGTGCCCATGAATTGAGACAGCTGGAAAACCGAGTTGGGTGCTTCAGGCATCCAGCGCGGCAGCAAAGGCTTGAAACCCCAGCCACCTTGGGCGGGCTCGCGGCGGGGCCGCAAGGCACGTGACTCATCCACATGGTCCGCAATGACCATCGAAGAAAGGACGTTTTGGAAATGCGCGTCAACGCGATTCAGCAGCAACGCATCCAGATCGATCTGCTCGGGCTTTGCTGCAGGACGCGGCGGCGCGGGCTGGTCAAAAGCCTGAACGACAGACCACAAGCTCAGCTGCGTCGCCTGAACGGCCAGTTTGTACCCTCCACCCGGGCCACGCACAGAGGACACCAGCGCATGCTCGCGCAGCACTTTCAACAAACTCTCCAGATAGGACACCGACAAGCGCATCTGGCCTGCCAGCTCTGCGGCCGTGGTGATGCCCCCCGGCGACAGGGTGGCCATGGTCACCAGGACATGGATGGCGTGAGAAGCTTTTTTTCCGAGCATGGGGTTCTTACCGTTGATGCATGGAAATCTACCATTCATTTCACATTAATCTACTCAAAATTCAATTTATTCCTATAATTCAATTCAATATCTACTCAAACAGTGCGAAATCCATGACTTCCAGCATCTCCAACCACCGCATCGGTGCGGTTTCGGCGCTCAGCGGGGTGCCCGTCTCCACCTTGCGGGTCTGGGAGACCCGACATGCGGCCTTTGCGCCAGCCAAATCCGAAGGCCGACACCGGCTGTATTCCGACGAAGACGTGCTGCGTGCCTCGCTCATCAAACAGCTGACCGAGGCCGGTCACAGCATCAGCACGGTGGCCGCGCTGCCCGCAGCGCAACTGAATGCCTTGCTGCAGCAACAAAGATCGGCCAACCGGCTGCACCGCCCTGCACCGACAAGCACCGCCCCTGTGACGCTGGCCGTGGTCGGCGTGGACATGGCCGCGCGCCTGGAATCGAGCCCACTGTCGAATGAATCGGGGGACAGGCCCATCCAAATCACCGAGATTCTTGAAGACCTGGCGACAGCACTCACGGCCAGCATGGCTTCACAGCCCCAAGCCTTGATGGTGCGGGTCAATTCGCTGAACGTGATCGTGGGCACCGACATCCAACGCCTGGTCCAAATGCATCGGTTTCAGCAAGTGATCGTGCTCTACAACTTTGGCCAGGAACCGGTGGTGGCCGCATTGAAGCTGTCAGGCATCAAGGTTCGCAGGGAACCCCTCTCAAACGCCGAACTGGGGGAGTTGATCAACTCGGTTTTGTGGATGGACCACACGCGGGAAGTGCACGACGTTCAGCGTACCGGCCTCGTGCCACCGCGCAAATACAGTGACGAAACCTTGCGCAGTGTGGCCAACACGCCCAGCCGGGTGCTGTGTGAATGTCCCAGACATGTGGCCGAGCTGATCACACAGTTGGCCAGCTTCGAGCAATACAGCCAGGATTGCCTCAATAAAAGCGCCGAAGACGCCCACCTGCACGCTTACCTCAGCTCGGTATCAGGGTCGGCACGCGCCCTGTTCGAAAAAGCCCTCGAAATGGTGGCCCAGCACGAGAACATTCCATTGCCCCTCACCGCGCCCATGTCTGGCACGCCTGCATGAAGCCCTCCGTTGCTCGCACTGCACTGGCTGCGACCCTGGTGGCTGTGGCACTCAGCCATGTGGAATGGTCAAGGGCCGACAACGGCCATTTGCTGCTTGTGGATGGTCGACCAGTGGATGTGCAAGGCTGGCTTGCCAATCAGCTCAACCGGGTTCGCAGGGACTGCAAGAGCGTGCAAGCCATGCGGGGCGAGGACGCCACATTGCAGGCGGCGCTGCAGACACTGAAAGCGTACAGCCCTCCGGCTTCGCATTCGGCCCGCGTGGCAGGGGCATTGACCAGCGAGGGCTGGATGCTGCTCGAAGTCGAATTTGACACACTGCTGCCTGCGGTGGTCCTCATGCAACAAACCGGCACGGAATGGGTGCTTGCACCCCGAGGGGTGTGGAGCGGTCAGACACACCCTTGGCTGGCAGCGCCGCTGATTCGCGCATACCTGTCAGGTCAGGTCGCAACCGCACCACCCCAGTTGCTCGCCTGCTTTGACCCGCAAAGCAGCGCCCTGAACCCACAGCAGGGTGGGGTTCACTGAGATGGGCACGCAACTGTTCTGGTTCAAACGCGATTTGCGGGTGCATGACAACGAGGCATTGAGCAGCGCTGCCGCCATGGGGGCCGTGCTGTGCGTGTACATCGTGGAGCCTTCCTACTGGCGCTGCGCCGACGCCTCTCAAAGGCAATTTGATTTTTTACGGGAGTGCCTGCGCGATCTTTATCGCCAGCTGCAGGCTCTGGGCGTGCGCTTGCATTTGCTCACCGGCGAAGTGCCCGAGGTGCTGGAGCGGCTGCACCAGCAGCTGGCCTTCAGCCACCTGCACTCACACCAGGAAACCGGCAACGGCATGACATACAAGCGCGACCAGGCGGTGGCGCGCTGGTGTGCAGCGCGAGGCGTACATTGGCAGGAGCATGTGCAAAACGGCGTGGTACGGCGCCTACCCAGCCGGGATCACTGGAGCGAACTCTGGTCGCAGCGCATGCAGGCTCCTCAGAAGCCCGTCCCCGCCATGACCACCGCACCCTGGCCCTGGGATGAAGAAGGCTGGCCCGACTGGCAAGCCTGGGGGCTGCCCGCCGACACAGCAGCGCAAAGACAGCGGGGTGGCAGGACAGAAGCTTGCCGGACTTTGCACAGTTTTCTGAACGAACGCAGCGCTCAGTACCGGGGGGGCATCTCATCGCCCTTGAGTGCCGCCAACGCCTGCTCACGGCTGTCGCCTTACTTGAGTTGGGGGTGCCTGAGCCTGCGCGAAGTGGTGCAGGCCACCGAACAAGCCCTGAGCGAGCCGCGACTGGACGCCTGGACACGCAAGGGCTTGAGCGCCTTCATCAGCCGCCTGCATTGGCACTGCCATTTCATGCAAAAACTCGAGAGCGAGCCGGCCATCGAAACACGGAACATGCATCGCGGCTACGACGGATTGCGCGAGGATGACTTCAATGCGCTGCACTTTGAACGCCTGTGTCTCGGACAGACTGGCTGGCCCTTGGTCGACGCCTGTGTGGCCATGCTGCAGCAAACCGGGTGGCTGAACTTCCGGATGCGGGCCATGCTGGTGTCGGTTGCGGCCTACCCACTGTGGCTGCACTGGCAACAGGTCGGCCATTGGCTGGCACGGCAGTTGATCGACTACGAACCCGGCATCCACTGGAGCCAGATGCAGATGCAATCAGGCACCACCGGCATCAATACCACGCGGGTGTACAACCCGATCAAACAGGCACAGGACCAGGATCCCAAGGGCATTTTTGTGCGGCGCTGGCTGCCGGTCTTGCGCCGGGTGCCAGACACCTGGCTTCTGGAGCCCTGGAAAATGCCCGCATCCGTGCAAGCGCAATGCGGTGTTCAGGTGGGACGTGATTGGCCTGTCCCCGTGGTGGATTTGCAGGAAGCCACACGCGCAGCCAAGGCACGCCTGCATGCGCGGCGCAACACGCACGAAGTCAGGCAAGCGAAGCAGCCCATCATTGACAAACACGCCTCACGTCTGCGCCGCGACCGGACCGGTCAAGCCAGCGCCCCTGCAGCACAAGCGCAACTGGACCTATGACATGACCAACACCCATCGCGCCCTCCGTCATCTGGTCATTGTGCTGGGCGATCAACTCGATCTGACGGCGAGCGCTCTGACCGATTTTGATCCTGCCCAGGACGCCGTCTGGATGGCAGAGGTGATGCAGGAGGCCACCCATGTGCCGTCTTCCAAACAGCGCATCGCCTTGTTTTTGAGTGCCATGCGTCACTTCGCACAGACCTTGCTTGAAAAGGACTGGCCACTGCATTACAGCCATTTGGAGGATGGGCAGAACTCGGGCACCCTGCAAGGTGAGCTCAAGCGTGCCATCGAGCGTCTGCGCCCACAGGCCCTGGTGATGACCGCTCCGGGCGATTGGCGCGTGTTGCAAGACATCCAAAGCGTTGCACAAACGCAGCAGTTGCCTCTGGTGCTGCGCGATGACACCCACTTTTTCACCACGGTGCGGGATTTCGCCGCACACGCCAAGGGACGCAAGCAGTTGCGCATGGAGTATTGGTACCGGGCGCTGCGCCAGCGCTTTGGTGTTTTGATGGACGGCGACCAACCCTCAGGTGGTCAGTGGAATTTCGATGCCGACAACCGGGCATCGTTTGGCGTGAAAGGCCCGCAAAACCTGCCCAATCCATCACACTTTGCGCCCGACAAGACCACGCAGTCGGTGCTCGATTTGGTTCAGCGGGTGTTTGCCCAGCACCCCGGATCGCTGGACGACTTCGCCTGGCCTGTCACGCGGGCGCAAGCGTTGCAGGCGCTGGACGACTTCATCACACACCGCTTGCCGCTCTTTGGTCGGTACGAAGATGCCATGTGGGCAGGCCAGCCCTGGCTTTACCACTCGCAGCTGTCGGCATGTCTGAACCTCAAGCTGCTGAGCGCGCAGGAAGTGGTGCAGGCCGCTCAAAGCGCTTGGCAGCAAGGCCGCGCCCCATTGCCTGCGGTGGAAGGGTTTGTGAGGCAAATTCTGGGCTGGCGCGAATACGTGCGTGGCATGTACTGGACGCAGATGCCCCGCTACATCGAGCGCAATGCGCTGAACGCGCAGGAAGACTTGCCTGGCTTTTTCTGGACAGGCGACACCGACATGGCGTGCCTGCGCGACGCCCTGAAGCAAACATTGCGCTACGGCTATGCCCACCACATCCAGCGGCTGATGGTGCTGGGCCTGTATGGCTTGCTGCGCGGGGTGCATCCACGTCAAATGCACGAGTGGTTTTTGAGTGTGTACGTGGATGCAGTCGAGTGGGTGGAGCTGCCCAACACACTGGGCATGTCGCAGTTTGGCGATGGCGGCCTGATGGCCAGCAAGCCTTACGTGGCCAGTGGCAAATACATCCAGCGCATGAGCAACCACTGCCAGGGCTGCCGCTTCGATCCGGCGCAGTCGGTGGGGCCGCAGGCCTGCCCCTACACCACGATGTACTGGGACTTCCTGCACCGTCACCAGGAGAGCTTGTCCAGCAACCCGCGCATGGCCATGCAGCTCAAGAACCTGAGCCGCATGTCTTCCGAGACGATCGGACAGATTCAGCAGCAGGCGCGCGCGCACCGCTCGAGCGAATGATGACGTAGCTCAGGCCCACACACGTGATGCCACGTGGGCATAGAGCGGAATGCCCAGCAGGATGTTGAACGGGAACGTGAGCCCCAGGGACAAGCCCACATACAAGGAGGGGTTGGCCTCGGGCAAGGCATAGCGCAAGACCGCAGGCACGGCGATGTAGGACGCGCTGGCGGCGAGCACCATCAGCAAGACCGCATCGGCCTGGGGCACGGCCAGCAACCAGCACAAACCCAGCGCGATGCCGGCATGCGCCAGTGGGGACAGCAGACCATAGGCCAGCAACCAGGCCGACTGGCCGCGCAAGCCCGGCAGGTTGCGTGCGGCCATGAGCCCCATGTCCAACAGGAAGAAAGCCAGCATGCCCTTGAACAAATCGCCGGAGAAGGGTTGCATGGCCTGGCGACCCTGCTCACCACTGAGCATGCCGATCAGCATCGCCCCCAGCAAGAGCAGCTGCGCCCCGTCGGTGAAGGACTCGTGCAAGACCTTGCCCATCGAGAGACGCTGTTCCGTGGGGGCCTGTGGTGAGCCGCTGAGGCCACGCAACCGATTGGCCATCAACACAGCAAAGATGATGGCTGGCGACTCCATCAGGGCCATGGCTGCCGCCATGTGGCCACCGTAGGCCAGCCCGTGGGTCTCCAGGTGGTTCATGGCGGTGATGAAGGTGACGGCGCTGACCGAACCATAGGTGGCCGCCAGCGCTGCGGCATCAAAGCCTCCCAGAACATGGCGCAGACACTGGTAACTCAACCACGGCACGAACAGGGCCAAGAACACGGCCAGTGACAAACTCACCGCCACTTGCGGCGTCAGCCCGGATTGCGCCAAAGCAAAGCCGCCTTTGAGGCCCAAGGCCATCAGCAGGTACAGCGAGAGAAAGCGTGAAATCGCGGGAGGGATCTCCAGGTTCGACTTCACCAGTCCGGCAAAGACGCCGAACACAAAAAACAAAATGGCGGGGTCCACCAAGGCATGCATCTGCAACTCCAGTTCATTCACTGGGCGCGATTGTGACGACGAATACACATCAAGTAAAATCGATTTTTAAATACATTGACATCGAATTAAATCTATGAATATCACCTTTCGCCAGCTTCGCCTGTTTCTGGCCACGGCGGAAACGGGCAGCGTGAGCGCCGCTGCACGGGCCATGCATGTGACGCAGCCCACCGCGTCGATGCAGCTGCGGGAGATCACGGAATCGGTGGGCATGCCGCTGTACGACATCATTGGCCGCCAGCTGCACCTGAGCGATGCCGGTCAGCGGCTGGCCCAGACCGCGCGCAGCATCGTGGGGGAATGGGAGGCTTTCGAGCAATCCATCCACGCCATGCACGGTCTGACCCAGGGCAAGCTTCGGGTGGCAGTGGTGAGCACGGCCAAATACTTTGTGCCCCGCCTTCTGGGCAGTTTCTGCGAGCAACACCCGAACATTGACATCTCGCTGGAAGTGCTCAACCGCGATGGCGTGATACAGCGCTTGCGCGACAACCGTGACGACCTGTATGTGATGACCACACCGCCTGCTGACATGGTGCTCGAAGACCAGGTGTTCCTGAGCAACCCCTTGGTGCTCATTGCCCCGCGCAACTACGCCCTGTCCACACGCAAGCGCCTGTCACTGGACGCGCTGAAAAACGAACGGTTTCTCTTGCGCGAAAAAGGTTCGGGCACACGGCTGGCGACCGATCGGTTTTTTGAAGCACAAAACTTTGAACTGTCCTCTCGTCTGGAACTGGGCAGCAACGAAGCCATCAAGGAAGCCGTGGCTGGACACCTGGGCGTAGCGGTCATCTCAAGGCACGCGCTCAAGGACAGCGAGCTGGATCACGAGCTGTGCATCTTGCCCGTGAATGGCACGCCGATCCCGTCCCAATGGCATCTGGTCTACCCCAAGGCGAAACAGATTTCCCCCATCGCCGCCGTGTTCCAGGCCCATCTGGTGCAGCAAGCCAGGCTGTGGGTCAAGGACTGAAGGCCCACCCCACCTCCAGCCATCAGCCCAGCCGCAAGGCCTGCATGTCGGTGAACACCCGTGCAGCCCCGGCCTGCAGCAGCGGCGCGTGCGCTGCAGGTGGTGCGGCATAGGCCCACACCGTAGCACCTGCGGCCACACCCGCCGTGATGCCCACCGTGGTGTCTTCGACCACCAGGCAACGCGCGGGGTCCACCTGTAAGTGTGCGGCCGCAGCCAGGTACACATCGGGGTGCGGCTTGCTGCGCGGCATCTCGTGGCCGCTGAAAATGCGGCCTTCAAAAAAGCGGTGCAGCCCCACCTGTTTGAGCATCATCTCGACCTTGAAGCGGTCCGCCCCCGATGCCACCGCGATGCGCCCTAGGCAGTGGTCATGCAGGTGCGCCACGGCCTCGTGCACGCCTTCAATGGCCGTGATGCTTTCTTGCAGGCGCACATTGCGGCGCTCGAAAAACTGCGCCAGCCATTCATCGGTCAGCGGCTGTCCGGTGTGGGCCTCGATGGTGTCGCGTTGGCTTTTGACCGTGTGGCCCACAAAACGCTGCATGCACTCGGCCAGCGTCATGCGCCAGCCCTGCTCCTCAAACATGTCGCGCAGGACGCCGCAGGTGATGGCTTCGCTGTCGACGAGCACGCCGTCGCAGTCGAACAAGATGGCTTCAAATGTCATGCCGCGATGATACGGGGCGCAGCGCTGCAGGCTCAGAGCACGTCGCCGTCCACATAAAACCAGCGGCCGCCTTCACGCACAAAGCGGCTGCGTTCGTGCTGACGCACCGCCTTGCCGTCTACCCGAAAGCGGGCCACAAACTCGACTTCGGCTGTGTCCTCACCCGTGGTGCGGTGCTGCTTGATCTCCAGCCCCAGCCACTTGGCCCCCGCTTCCAGCGTCAACTCGGCGGGCCGTTGGCTGCTGTGCCAGGTGGTCAGCAAATACGGCACATCGCCCAGCACAAAGGCGCTGTAGCGCGAGCGCATCAGGCTTTGGGCATCGGGCGCGGCTTGGCCTGCGTGGTAAGGGCCGCAGCACGTGTCCAGCGTCAGAGGCTGACCTTTGGCCTGGGTGCGGCCGCAAGGGCAAAGCACAGGCATCAGTGGCTTTTGCGCGAAGCGCTTTCGGCCTTGTGCTGCTCCAGCGTGACCATGGGCGCATGGGCCTTCTTCCAGGCGGCATAGCCACCGTCGATGTGCGCGACATTGGTCATGCCCATGTCCTGCAGGGTTTTGGTGGCCAGTGCACTGCGCCAGCCCGCCCCACAAAACAAGATGAACTCCTTGCTTTCGTCGGCGAACACGGGTTTGAAATAAGGCGAGGCGGGATCCACCCAAAATTCGAGCATGCCACGCGGCGCGAGCAAGGCACCGGGCACCGTGCCTTCGCGCTCCAATTCGCGCACATCACGGATGTCCACGATCTGCACATTCGGCTCGGCCAAGCGGGCACGGACCTGGTCCACGCTGTAGGTGGTGACCTGGGCCATGGCCTCGTTCACAAGCGCCTGAAAACCTTTGGTGATGGGCATGCTGGGCTCCTCTTACAGCGCACGCTGGATGATGATTTTTTGCACATCGCTCGTGCCTTCGTAGATCTGGCACACACGCACATCGCGGTAAATGCGCTCGACCGGGAAGTCGCTCACATAGCCATAGCCGCCCAGCGTCTGGATGGCGGCGGAGCACACCTTTTCGGCCATTTCGCTGGCAAACAACTTGGCCATGGCGGCTTCTTTCAGGCAAGGGCGACCGGCATCGCGCAGGCTGGCCGCGTGCCAGGTGAGCTGGCGTGCCGCTTCGAGTTGGGTGGCACATTCGGCCATACGGAAACCCACGGCCTGGTGGTTGAAGATGGGCGTGCCAAAGCTCTCGCGCTGCTTGGCGTAGTCGATGGCCACATCGAGCGCACTGCGGGCCATGCCCAGGCTTTGCGCCGCGATACCGATGCGTCCACCCTCCAGACCGCCCAGCGCGATGCCATAGCCCTCGCCTTCTTTGCCAATCAGGTTCTCGGCCGGGATGCGGCAGTTGTCAAAGTTGATCTGTGCGGTGTCGCTGGAATGCTGGCCGAGCTTGTCTTCCAGACGCGCCACCACGTAGCCCGGGGCGTTGGTCGGCACGAGGAAGGCGCTCATGCCTTTTTTGCCTGCGCCCTTGTCGGTGACGGCGATGACGATGGCCACGTCACCGTTCTTGCCACTGGTGATGAACTGTTTGACGCCGTTGATGACGTAGCTGTCGCCGTCTTTCACGGCCGTCGTGCGCAGCGACGAGGCATCGCTGCCCACATGCGGCTCGGTCAGGCAAAACGCGCCGAGCATCTCGCCGCGTGCCAGCGGTTCGAGCCACTGCTTCTTTTGCTGCACGTTGCCAAACTTCATCAAGATGGCGTTCACCGGGCAGTTGGTCACGCTGATGACGGTGCTGGTGCCGCCGTCACCGGCCGCGATCTCTTCGAGCACCAGCGCCAGCGTCACATAGTCCAGACCCGCGCCGCCCAGCTCTTCGGGCACGCAGATGCCGTAAGCGCCCAGTTCGGCCAGGCCCTTGTGCACGTCTTTGGGGAAGTGGTGTTTTTTGTCCCACTCGGCGGCATGCGGCCACAGCTCGCGCTGGGCAAAGTCGCGCACGGCGTCACGGATCATTTCCTGGTCGGGGGTCAACAGCATAGGTCTCTCTCTTTATGGGGTCACCAGGGCAATGTGCTGCCGTCGTGGTTCAAAAATGCGCCCCGGTGTTTCGGGTCGCGTTGTTCAAGCACTTGGCTCAGGGTTTGGCGCAGGCTGCCCGCGCTTTGTTCCGGCGTGAGCGGGGCTTGCGCGCCGCCCATATCGGTCTGCACCCAGCCCGGATGGATGGCCAGCACAGTGATGTCCGGCTGTTCGGCCTGGGTGCAACGCACCACCATGTTGAGTGCGGCCTTGCTCACGCGGTAGAGCGCGGCATTGCCACTGGTGGTGTCTTGCAGGCTGCCCATGACCGAACTGATGCAGGCGATCACGCCTTGCGCTTCCTGCACCATGGGCACGATCTGGGGGATGACCTGCATGGCCCCCATCACATTGGTGTGCATCACGGCATCAAAACTGTCACGGGTCGGGGGCGTGCTGGCACTGGCGCGGTCCATGGCACCGGCCACGTAAATGGCGAGATCAATCTTCTCGCCGTCGAGCTGCCAGGCCAGGCCCGAGTTGCTGGCCGGATTGGCCACATCCAGGCGCAAGGTTTGCGCGCCCAAGGCCTTCAGGTTTGCAATGCTTTCGTCAGAACGGGCGGTGGCGATCACACGCCAGCCATCTGAGATGTATTGACGGGCCAATTCGTGGCCGATGCCACGGGATGCGCCAATGAGAAGAACGGTGGACATGTTGTCTTGCTTTTGTAGGAGTCGCGCCCTCACGGCGATATTTGTGCTGGGCTGACGCCCATCGCGACGAGGGCGTCGCTCCTACAAGAAAACCATCACACCAATTCCAGCGCCACCGCCGTGCCTTCGCCGCCGCCGATGCACAGCGTGGCCAGACCTTTTTTCAGGCCCCGTGCTTTGAGTGCGTGGATCAGGGTGACCATGATGCGGGCACCGGACGCGCCAATGGGGTGACCCAATGCGCAGGCGCCACCGTTCACATTGACCTTGTCGTGCGGCACGTTCAGCTCTTTCATGAGCGCCATGGGCACGACGGCAAAGGCTTCGTTGATTTCCCACAGATCGACGTCTTCGACCTTCCAGCCCGCCTTGGCCAGGGCTTTCTGGCTGGCCCCCACGGGCGCGGTCGAGAACCATTCGGGTTCCTGCGCGTGGGTGGCGTGGCTGACGATGCGGGCCAGGGGTTTGCAACCGAGTTTCTGGGCAGTGCTCTCGCGCATCAGCACCATGGCAGCAGCGCCGTCGTTGATGGAGGAGCTGGCCGCAGCGGTGATGGTGCCGCCGTCTTTCTTGAACGCAGGCTTGAGGGTGGGGATCTTGTCGATCTTGATCTTGCCAGGGCCTTCGTCGATGGACACCACGACTTCACCGGCCCGGGTCTTGACGGTCACCGGGGCGATTTCGGTGGCAAAGCCGCCGTTCTTGATCGCGTCCTGTGCGCGCTGCACGCTGGCCATGGCAAACGCGTCCTGTTGCTCTCGGGTGAAGTTGTATTTGGCCGCGCAGTCTTCGCCAAAGGTGCCCATGCTGCGGCCGGCTTCGTAGGCGTCTTCCAGGCCGTCGAGCATCATGTGGTCGAAGATGCGGTCGTGGCCCATGCGGTAACCGCCACGGCCCTTGAGCATGAGGTAAGGCGCGTTGGTCATGCTTTCCATGCCACCGGCCACCAGCACATCGTGCGTGCCTGCGGCCAGCATGTCGTGCGCAAACATGGCCGCGCGCATGCCCGAGCCGCACATTTTGGACAGGGTCACGGCACCCGCGCTCTTGGGCAGGCCGCCCTTGAAGCCCGCCTGGCGCGCCGGGGCCTGGCCCTGGCCCGCCATCAGGCAGTTGCCAAACAGCACTTCGGTGACGAGTTCAGGACTGATGCCCGCGCGCTCGACAGCGGCCTTGATGGCGACGCCGCCCAGGTCGTGGGCAGCCAGTGAGGAAAAGTCGCCCTGGAAGCTGCCCATGGGGGTGCGGGCAGCGCTGACGATGACGATGGGGTCGGACATGAGAATTCTCCAATCAAAAAACAATCACCACGCCAACCCAAAGGGTCACGCGGCTGGAAGTGCGCCACCCCGGGGGTAGCGCTTGAAAGCGTTGCGGAACACGTCGACCACTTCGCCTGCGTGGCTCATGGTGACACCGAGGTCCTTGACCAGTCCGTTATCCAGACCATAAATCCAACCGTGGACAGTGACTTTCTGGCCACGGCTCCAGGCGTCCTGCATGACGTTGGACAGCGCGACGTTGCCGACCTGCTCGATCACGTTCATCTCGCACATGACCGATTCCAGCTCTTCTTGAGGCAAATGGTTCAGGCGTTGGCGGTGGCGCAGGCGCACGTCCTGCACATGGCGCAGCCAGTTGTCGGCCAGGCCCACGCGCAGGCCACGTGTGGCGGCCAGCACACCGCCGCAGCCGTAGTGGCCCACGACCATGATGTGCTCGACCTTGAGGGCATCGACCGCGTACTGGATGACCGACAGGGCGTTCAGGTCGGAGTGCACCACCACGTTGGCCACGTTGCGGTGCACAAACACCTCGCCCGGATCCAGACCGGTGATCTGGTTGGCGGGCACACGGCTGTCGGAGCAGCCGATCCAGAGGTACTTGGGGTTTTGCTGGTTGGCCAGGCGCGAGAAGTAAGCAGGGTCCTGGCGGACCATGCTCTGCGCCCAGGCGCGGTTGTTGTCAAAAAGGTGCTGTAGTGATTCGCTCATGCGTCGATTGTCGCAGCGCAGCAAAACCTTCAGGCGGTTTCCGAGAACAATTCGCGACCGATCAGCATGCGGCGAATCTCTGACGTGCCCGCGCCGATCTCGTACAGCTTGGCGTCACGCCACAGGCGGCCCAGCGGGTATTCGTTGATGTAGCCGTTGCCGCCGAAGATCTGCACGCCCTCGCCCGCCATCCAGGTGGCTTTTTCTGCGGTCCACAAAATGACGCTGGCGCAGTCCTTGCGCACTTGGCGCACGTGCTCGGCGCCCAGCAGGTCCAGGTTCTTGGCCACGGTGTAGGCAAAGCTGCGGCCCGCTTGCAGCACGGTGTACATGTCGGCCACCTTGCCCTGGATCAGCTGGAACTCGCCAATGCTCTGGCCGAACTGCTTGCGGTCGTGGATGTAGGGGATCACGTTGTCCATGACGGCCTGCATGATGCCCAAGGGGCCGCCGGTCAGCACGGCGCGTTCGTAATCCAGGCCGCTCATCAGCACCTTGGCGCCGTTGTTGAGGCCACCCAAGATGTTCTCGGCAGGCACTTCCACGTTGTTGAACACCAGCTCGCCCGTGTGGCTGCCGCGCATGCCCAGCTTGTCGAGCTTTTGCGCAATGCTGAAACCCTTCATGCCCTTCTCAATCAAAAAGGCCGTCACGCCGCGTGCGCCGAGTTCTGGCTCGCTCTTGGCGTAAACCACCAGGGTGTCAGCGTCGGGCCCGTTGGTGATCCACATCTTGGAGCCGTTGAGCAGGTAATAACCGCCCTTGTCTTCGGCTTTGAGCTTCATGCTCAGGACATCGGAGCCCGCACCGGGTTCGCTCATGGCCAAGGCACCCACGTGCTCGCCACTGATGAGCTTGGGCAGGTACTTGGCGCGCTGGGCTTCGTTGCCATTGCGCTTGATCTGGTTCACACACAAGTTGGAGTGCGCGCCATAGCTCAGGCCCACGCTGGCCGAGGCGCGGGAGATCTCTTCCATGGCCACCATGTGGGCCAGGTAGCCCATATTGGCACCACCGTATTCCTCACCCACGGTGATGCCCAGCACGCCCAGGTCGCCCATCTTGCGCCACAGGTCCATGGGGAACTGGTCGTTGTGGTCGATCTCTGCTGCGCGGGGGGCGATTTCGGTTTGCGCAAAGTCGTACACCGCTTCGCGCAATGCGTCGATGTCTTCACCGAGCTGGAAGTTCAGGCCTGGCATGTTCATGGGGTTCTCCTCTTTCATCGGTTGGGGGCAGCGCTCAAGATCTGTCCCGCAAGGTTATTCAATAAGTTTTATTGACCGGTACCAGGGTCTGCTGCATGACCGCGCAGTCAGAGCGTTTGCCGCTGTCGTCGATGTGGGTGACTTCGGCCGTGGTCACAACGATGCGCTTGCCCGCTTTGGTGACGCGGCCTGTGGCGCGAAGCTCTCCGCCCTGGAAGCTGGAGAGGAAGTTGATCTTGTATTCCACCGTGGTGACTTCCATGCCCTCGGGCAGCACGGTCAGCGCGGCATAACCGCCCGCGATGTCGGCCAGCGCCCCCATGGCGCCACCATGAAAACCGCCTTGCTGCTGGGTCACTTTGTCGCTGTAGGCCAGTGCCAGCTCGACTTCACCGACTGAAGCGCGCAACAGGCGCACACCCAGGTGCTGCATCATGCCCTGGCGCGCCAGGCTGTCTGCGACGCGCTGGTACTCGGGGGTGGAAGTGCTCATGAAGGGACCCGGGGTGGTAAACGATGCCACAACTTTAATTGACGTTTACGTAAACGTCAATCAGGAACTGCTCGCCTTGGTCGCCTTGGCCAGCAAAGAACGGGTTTCTTTTTCGTGGGTCTTGACCTCGTCCATCGTGGCCTGCAGGTCGGCCAGCTGGGATTCGAGCTGCTGCCGGTGCTCGGCCAGCACCACCAGGAACTTCTTGAGCTGGGGCACCGTGTCGCGCGGGCTGTCGTACATGTCGATCAGGTCTTTGGCCTCAGTCAGGGACAAACCCAGGCGCTTGGCGCGCAGCGTGAGCTTGAGCCGGGTGCGGTCGCGCGCCGAATACACGCGGTTGCGACCGCCAGGGCCGGAACGCTCGGGCTCCAGCAAGCCCATGTCTTCGTAAAAACGGATGGCGCGGGTCGTCAGGTCGAATTCCTGCGCCAGATCGCTGATGGTGTAAATGTTGGCCATAAGGGTCCTCACCGGTCTGCACACCGGCGACAGGCCCGGGCCCGGGCGCCGCCTAGAATGCCTCCAGCATTTGACGTTAACGTCAACGTCAATTGAGCGAATGCTAACCGAAACCCATGAACGCCACTTCCACCCCCTCTGCCCTGGACTACCCCTGGGGCACCGAGCTGCCCGCACCGGGCCGCGCGACGCAAGTGGCCGAAGGCGTGTACTGGCTGCGCATGGCGCTGCCCTTTGCGCTGGACCACATCAACCTCTGGCTGTTGCGCGACCAGATGCCGGACCCGCGTGAGCCCTCGCAGATGCGCGAAGGCTGGACGGTGGTGGACTGCGGCATCGACAACGTGGCCACCCGCGAAGCCTGGAGCCAGGTTTTTGAACAAGTACTGCAGGACCTGCCGATTTTGCGGGTGCTGGTGACGCACATGCACCCGGACCACATGGGCCTGGCGCACTGGCTGTGCGAGCACTGGCAAGCGCAGCTGTGGATGAACACCACCGAATACCAGTCGGCCTTGCTGGCGTGCAGCGGTGCGTCCAACTTTGGCGGCGACAAGACGCAGGCGTTTTTTGCTGCGCACGGCTGGACCAGCCCGGAGGACATGGCCCAGGTGCGCGAGCGGGTCGGCTATTACAGCGGCATGGTGCCGCGCGTGCCTGACGCCTACCACCGCCTGATGGACGGTCAGACCGTGCGCATCGGTCAGCGCCAATGGCGCTGCATCAGTGGCCACGGCCACTCCCCCGAGCACATCGCGCTGTACGCCCAAGAGGAAGACCTGCTGATCAGCGGTGACATGCTGCTGCCCTCGATCTCGACGAATGTGAGCGTGTACTCGCAAGAGCCCGACAGCAATGCCCTGCAATGGTTTCTGGACTCGCTGGCCCGCATGCAGAGCATCCCGGACAGTTGCCTGGTGCTGCCCTCGCACGGCCGACCCTTCAAGGGCGCACAACTGCGCATCGCCCAGTACCAGGACCACCACGCCGAACGCCTGGACGACCTGCTGCAGGCCTGCACAGGCACCCCGCGCTGCGCGCACGAGCTGCTGCCCGTGCTGTTCAAACGTGCACTGAACCTGCACCAGACCACCTTCGCCATGGGCGAAGCCATTGCCCACCTCAATGCGCTGTGGCATGCGGGCCAGGTGCGCCGCCAGCTGGACGCCGACGGCATTTACCGTTTTCAGTCTTCGGGCACGCCCAGGGCCGACTGACGCAGTTGCTGGCGACGCTCGCGGTAGTCGGGCATGACGCCGCCCACCGTGTCCCAGAACTTGGGGCCGTGGTTCATTTCGCGCAGATGCGCGAGCTCGTGCACCACCACGTAGTCGATCTGTGCCAGCGGCAGATGGATGAGCCGCCAGTTGAGCCGGATGTGCCCGTCGCTGCGCGCACTGCCCCAGCGCGTGCGGGCGCTCGACAAGGACAGTTTTTTCCACTGCACGCCCAGCTGAGGGGCGAAATGCGCCAAGCGTTCTTCAAACAGGGGGCGGGCTTTTTTCTTGAACCAGACTTCGGCAGCCTCGCGCACCTGCTGGGCACTGGCCGCAGGCGGCAAACTCAGGCGCAACGCCTGCGTCATGTCACCGCTCGGCGGCAAGGCGCCCCGCTCAAGCACGCACAAGCGCACTGTGCCGCCCAGGTAGGGAATGTCTGCACCATGGGTCCAGTCGATGGCCTGCTGCAGGTGCTCAGACTGGCGCTGGCGGAACTGCTGCAGCTTGGCCACGATCCAGGCGGCTTTTTCCTGCACGGCAGCGTCGACCTCGCGCAAGGTCACCCAGGACGGCGCACGCACCACCAGACCCTCGGCACCGATCACAAAACCGATGCTGCGCCTGCGTGAGCGCTCAAAGCGGTAAGACACGGCAAAGCCCTGCAACTGGGCATGGCGGTTCGCCGCAGGATGGGTGTAACCCGCCAGGGGGGCGGCGGTGGGCGCAGCGGAGGGCCAGGGGACGGGCGTAGCCGCTGGCGTGACCCCGGGGGGCGTCACAGCCCCGGGAGGCTCCGCCGAACCGCTGTGCAGCTGCACCTGCGGGGTCTCGGGATCGCCCCAGGTGAAGAAATCCAGCACGAATTGCAAAGGGGTTCGCATGTGCCCGCCGTGGCGTTGCCGTGGGACTCAGTGCAGGGCAGCGGCCGGGTAGGCCTCGGGGTCGAGGCGCTGCATTTCGGCCTCGATCCAGGCTTCGACTTCGGCCATCAGTTCATCGGCCATGCGCCCTTCGCTGGGAATGGGTTGGCCGATCGAAATGTCCACAATGCCCGGGCGTTTGATGAAGGCCTTGCGCGGCCAGCAGCGGCCAGAGGTCACCGCGATCGGGATCACAGGCACCCCTGCGGCCACGGCCAGGCGCGTGCCACCGGTTTTGTAGTCGCCCTTCTGACCGCGCTCAGTACGGGTGCCCTCAGGGAACATGATGACCCAGACGCCCTCTTGCATGAGGCGTCGGCCTTGTTGCAC
Source organism: Limnohabitans radicicola (assembly GCF_014837235.1). GTDB lineage: Bacteria > Pseudomonadota > Gammaproteobacteria > Burkholderiales > Burkholderiaceae_C > Limnohabitans_A > Limnohabitans_A radicicola. Next base: position 895,254 of record NZ_JACYFT010000001.1, read on the forward strand.
CACCTTGGCAAAGGCGCGTGATTTCTGGCTGCGGTCAATGTGGATCATGTCCATGCGGGCCATGGCCCAGCCGAAAAACGGCACGTAGAGCAGCTCTTTCTTGAACACGTAGGCCAGGGGGTGCGGCATGATGGTGGGCATCACAAACGTCTCCCAGACCGACTGGTGCTTGACCAGCAAGACCGCCGGATCCTTGCTGCCCTGGGGGAGGTTTTCCAGGCCCTGAATGCGGTTGCGGATGCCCAGAATGGCCGTACCGCTGCTGACGGCCAGACGCAACCAGGCAGCACAAATCCAGTAGAGGCGCGTGCTGCTGATGAAGTAGGACACCACGACCACGAACAAGGCCCAAGGCACCACGGTGATGGCCATCCACAACAGGTGCAGCAAAGAGCGAATGAAGTTCATGGGATTCAGGCAGCCAATGCCGGGTTGGAGGTTTCAAGGCCCAGCAACTGGTCCACGCAAGCCGCCAGATCGGCATGGATGCGGGTGTTCACCGGAAAGCCCGGCGGCACAGCTTGGCCCAACAGGTCGGCGTGGCGCCCGGTGCACACCAGGTGGGGCGCGCAGCCTGCAGCTTCGGCCGCCTGCATGTCACGCAGGCTGTCGCCAATGCACGGCACGCCTTGCAAACTCACACCATAACGCTCTGCGATCTGGGCAAACAGGCCTGGCCAGGGCTTGCGGCAACCACAGCCTTCATCGGGTGCGTGGGGGCAATAGAAAATCGCATCAATGCGGCCACCGGCCGCGGCCAGCGTCTTGATCATGTGGCTGTGCACCGCATTGAGCGCCGCCACATCGAAGAGCCCCCGGCCCAGACCCGACTGGTTGGTCGCCAGCACCACGTGGTAGCCCGCGTGGTTGAGGCGACTGATGGCTTCCATCGCGCCCGGCAAGGGGTGCCACTCCTCGGGTGACTTGATGAACTCGTCGCTGGCGCGGTTGATCGTGCCGTCGCGGTCCAGGATGACGAGTTTCAGGTTCGCATTCATGCGTGATCAGGCCGCCAAACGCGACAGATCGGCCACGCGGTTCATGGCCCCATGCAAGCTCTTGAGCAAGCCCTGGCGGTTCAGGCGCAGGTCCATCTCTTCGGCATTGACCATCACATCGTCGAAGAACGCATCCACCGGGCCGTGCAGCGCCGCCAGCGTCTGCAGGCTGGCGGTGTAGTCGCCCGCTTCGAACTGCGCGGTGGACTCGGGCACCAGCTTGGCCATCGCGGCGTGCAAGGCTTGCTCGGCGTCTTCCTTGAGCAGGGCGGCGTTCACATGGGCGTCCACCTCACCGGCTTTTTTCAGGATGTTGCCGATGCGCTTGTTGGCAGCCGCCAAGGCGGGGCTTTCGGGCAGCGCGGCGAAAGCACGCACGGCGGCGAGGCGCTTGGCCACATCCGACAGGCGCTGCGGCTGCAGGGCCAGCACGGCGTCCACTTCCTGGGCCGAGAAGCCCTGCTCACGCAGGCCACCGGCCAGGCGGTCGTAGATGAAGGCAGCGAGCGGTTCGCTGGCGTCGGTGATCTTGTCGCCAAACACCGGTGCCGACAGCGCCAGCAGGGCCGACAGGTCGATGGCCAGGTCTTTTTCGATCAGCATGCGGATCACGCCCAGCGCATGGCGGCGCAGCGCGAACGGGTCCTTGTCGCCGCTGGGCAGGTTGCCGATGCCGAACATGCCCACCAGGGTTTCAAGCTTGTCGGCCAGCGCGACCACCACGCCCACGGGGTTGCGCGGCAGTTCGTCGCCGGCAAAGCGCGGCTTGTAGTGGTCTTCAATGGCTTCGGCAATCTCGACGGGCAGGCCATCGTGGCGGGCGTAGTAGCCGCCCATGATGCCCTGCAGCTCGGGGAACTCGCCCACCATGTCGGTCAACAGGTCGGTCTTGGCCAGGCGTGCAGCCTGCTCGGCCTGTTTGGCCAGCAGGTCACCGCCCAGTTGCTGGCCAATGGCCTTGGCGATGGCGCAGACGCGGGCCATGCGCTCGCCTTGCGTGCCCAGCTTGTTGTGGTACACGACCTTGGACAGGCCTTCGACGCGCGATTCGAGCGTCTTCTTGCGGTCCTGGTCAAAGAAGAATTTGGCATCGGCCAGGCGCGGGCGCACCACGCGCTCGTTGCCGCCGATCACGGCGCTGGCGTCAGATGGGCTGATGTTGCTCACCACCAGGAACTGGTGGGTCAGCTTGCCCGCAGCGTCCAGCAGCGGAAAGTACTTCTGGTTGGCCTTCATCGTGAGGATCAGGCATTCCTGCGGCACATCGAGGAACTGCTTTTCAAACGCGCAGACCAGCACATTGGGGCGCTCGACCAGGGCGGTCACTTCGTCGAGCAGGGCCTCGTCTTCAATCGGTTTGACGCCCCCACCCACCTTGGCCGCAGCGGCCTGCAGCTGGCGCACGATCTCGGCGCGGCGCTCGGCAAAGCTGGCGATCACGGCACCGTCGCTCTTCAGCACCTCGGCGTACTGGTCGGCATGCGGCACCACCACGGTGGGCACCTTGGCCTCAAAGCGGTGGCCTTGCGTGCTGTTTCCCGCTGTCAGGCCCAGCGCCTTGATGGGCACCACGGCGCTGCCGTGCAGGGCGATCAGGCTGTGTGCGGGGCGCACAAAGTTCACACTGCTCCAGCCCGGCAGTTCGCAGTCGGTCTCCAGCTGGTACTGCATGACCTTGGGGATCGGCAGCTTGGCCAATGCTTCATCCAATGCCTTTTGCAGACCGGCGGCCAGGGTCGCGCCCTTGACCACGCTGTCGTAGAACAGGGCTTCGGCCTTGCCGTCCGGCTGACGCTTGAGCGCAGCCACGGCCGCAGCCGGGTCGCTCACATCGGCGCCCAGGGCCTGCAGCTTCTTGAGCAGGGCGGGGGTGGCGTTGCCGTTGGCGTCCAGACCCACGGTCACAGGCATCAGCTTTTGCTGCACCGCCTTGTCGGCGGCCTGCGCCAGCACGCCCGTCACATGGGCGGCCAGGCGGCGGGGCGAGGCGTAGGCGGTCACCGTTGCATTGGCAGCGGCCAGGCCCTGTGCCTTGAGTTGTTCGGCCAGCACACCCGAAAAAGCCGCGCCGAGTTTGTTCAGGGCCTTGGGAGGCAACTCTTCAACAAAGAGTTCGACGAGAAGGTTTTGCGTTGTCATTGTTCTTGTTCCTCTCAAGCGGCCTTCTTAGGCATCTGCGCGACCCACTCGCGCGGGGCCATCGGGAAGTCCAGGCGCTCGCGGCTTTCGTAATAACTCTGGGCCACGCTGCGCGCCAGGTTGCGGATGCGTCCGATGTAGGCTGCACGCTCAGTCACGGAAATCGCGCCCCGCGCGTCCAGCAGGTTGAAGGTGTGCGCGGCCTTGAGCACTTGCTCGTACGCAGGCAGCGCCAGCTGCTGCACCATCAGGTTTTGCGCCTGCTTTTCGTGGGCGCCGAAGGCGGTGAACAGGAAGTCCACGTCCGAATGCTCGAAGTTGTAGGTGGACTGCTCGACCTCGTTTTGGTGGTACACATCGCCATAGCTGAGTGTGTCGGTCCACTTCAGGTTGTAGACGTTGTCCACGCCCTGCAGGTACATGGCCAGACGCTCCAGGCCGTAGGTGATCTCGCCGGTGATGGGCTTGCAGTCGATGCCGCCCACTTGCTGGAAGTAGGTGAACTGCGTGACTTCCATGCCGTTGAGCCAGACTTCCCAGCCCAGGCCCCAGGCACCCAGCGTGGGGTTTTCCCAATCGTCTTCGACGAAGCGGATGTCGTTTTTCTTCAGGTCAAAGCCCAGCGCTTCGAGCGAGCCCAGGTACAACTCCAGGATGTTGCTGGGCGCGGGCTTCAAGACCACCTGGTACTGGTAGTAGTGCTGCAGGCGGTTGGGGTTCTCGCCATAGCGGCCATCCTTGGGGCGGCGGCTGGGCTGCACATAAGCGGCCTTCCAGGGCTCAGGGCCGATGGCGCGCAAAAAGGTGGCGGTGTGGCTGGTGCCGGCGCCCACTTCCATGTCGTAGGGCTGGAGCAAGGCGCAACCCTGAGCGTCCCAGTACTGCTGTAATTTGAGGATGATTTGCTGAAAGGTCAACATGGACTCAAGAAGCCAGCCGCGAGCTGGCCTGTGGGTGAAGTGGGCACGCGGCAAACAAGCTGCGCGTGCAAACCCTTGATTTTACTGCCCACAGGGCCACCCAGCGCCCTGCTTCAGGGGTTTTCAGTTCACCTTGCGGCGCCCGGACAGCCAGGCCCAGCCCACCATCGCCAGCCCCAGACACCACAAGGGCCAAACACCCCAGGCTGCAGCCCAGCGGACAAAGGGCGTCAAACCCATACGCCCTTCGTAGCTACCCACCAGACTGCCCCGGGTGAAGCGCTCAAGCATGCCAAGGACCTGCCCCTGGTGATCGATGATGGCCGTGGCCCCGGTGTTGGTGGCCCGCAGCATGGGGCGCTGAAGCTCCAGCGCACGCATGCGCGAGATGTTCAGGTGCTGGTCCACCGCCACGGTGTTGCCAAACCAGCCGATGTTGCTGACGTTGACCAAGGCCGTAGGGGCCTGCTCGGCCACACGGAAACGTGCCGCCAGCTCTTCGCCAAACAGGTCTTCGTAGCAGATGTTGAGCGCCAGGCGCTGGCCTTGCCAGGCGATGGATGGCTGGTTCAGCGGCCCTGGAGTGAAGTCGCTCAGCGGGATCTGCATCTGTTGAACAAACCAGCGAAACCCTGTCGGCACGAATTCGCCAAAAGGCACCAGATGGAATTTGTCATAGCGGTATTCGGCCGTACCTGCTGGCCCCATGGCCACCACCGCATTGGTGTAACCCTGTCCCGCATCGCCCCAAGGCACGCCCACCAGCGCGAGCCGATCCTGACGAGCAGCAAACTCGGCCTGCAGATCACGCCAATACCCCTCGGGCAGGTGGCGTTGCAGCAGCGGGATGGCGGTTTCAGGGGCCACCACCAGGGGCTGCGCGCTTTGGCGCAGGCGCTGGTCGTACCAGACCAGGGCGTCGCGCACGCCGCTGGCCACATCAAATTTGGCGGTCTGGGCAATGCTGGCCTGCAGCAACTCCACCTGGCCCACGCCCGCAGATGCCGTGAATGCCGGACTCCAGGCTTTGAGCGCCGCGCACACGACCAGCACCAGCGCTGCATCTCGCCAAGGCCTCCAACGGCAGCCGCCCATGGCCAGGCGCATCGCCAGACCTGCGGCCACCGCCCCCACGCCGTAAACCCCGAGCCAAGGGGCCAACACCGCCAGATGGCTGTCCACATGGGCGTAGCCACCCGCGCCCCAGGGGAAACCGGTGAACCAGCGCCCGCGCATCAGCTCGGCCAAGGTCCACAGCGCGGCAAACAGCGCGCTGGCACGGACGGGCTTGGCCAGCCAACCGCTGTGGCGAACCAGCGCCACCCATGCAGCGGCTGTGCCCACGTAATACAACGCCAATGCAGCGGCCAGCGCCAGCACCGCCAGGACAGCCAGTGGCGCAGGCAAACCGCCCACCTCGTGCATCGAGACATAGAGCCACCAGAAACTGCCCGCCAGCCAGGCGGTGGCAAACCAGCCGGTCTGCGAGGCGGCAGCCTTCGCAGCGCCTCGCACAGACCCGGGTGAGCGCGCGCAACGCACCAGGCCCAGGCCCAGAATCAAGAGGCTGAAAATTTGAAGACTGCCCCAGGCTTGCCCTGTGCCGGGCCAGGCCATGGCGGCCGCCTGCAACAAGCCCGCCAGCGAGGCCGTGAACCGACCCAGTCCCAGCTGGTCACGAAAGAAAGCCCTCATGCCTTGGCCGCAGCGTCGGCAGCAGCCACCTTGAACCAGCGCACCGCGCCACCACGGGTGTGCAGCACCACAAACAGCAAGCCGGCAAAAACGAACTTCTCGCCCCGCTTGGGCACATGTCCCATTTCGTGGGCGATCAGACCGCCAATGGTGTCAAAGTTGGGGCCCTCGTCGTCGCCTCGGGCCGCTTGCAGGTCCACGCCAAACGCCTCGCTCACGCGCTCCAGCGAGGTGTCGCCGCTGACGCGGAAGGTGCGGTCGGGCAGACCAAAGATGTCGCCCTCGTCGTCGGCGATGTCGAATTCGTCTTCGATCTCGCCCACGATCTGTTCAAGCACATCCTCGATGGTGATGAGGCCCGCCGTGCGGCCGAACTCGTCGATCACGATGGCCAGGTGGTTGCGGTTATCACGGAACTGGCGCAGCAGGTCGTTCAAGCCCTTGCTCTCAGGCACAAACACCGCCGGGCGCAACAAGGCACGGATGTTGAGCTCGGGCGCACGTTGCAGCTTGAGCAGGTCTTTGGCCAGCAGGATCCCGATGATGTTTTCCCGCTCACCCTCGTACACCGGAAACCGCGAGTGGGCCGTCTCGATGACCTGGTGCAGCAGCACATCGAACGGCGCATCGATGTCCAGCAAGTCCATGCGGGGCGCCGCCACCATCACGTCGCCAGCGGTCATGTCCGCCATGCGGATCACACCTTCGAGCATCAAACGGCTCTCGTTGTTGATGATGTGGTTGTCCTCGGCCTCGGCCAAGGTCTCGATCAACTCGTCGGTGGAGTCCGGGCCGGGATGGATGAACTCGGCCAGTTTTTGAAGGAAACCGCGTTTGTCTTCGCGCTCGAGGGAACGCGCAGGGTGAGGGTCTGACACAGTGCGTGAAGCAGGACGTGCTGTTGTGGATGAGGCTCTAGGATAGCGGATTCATGTGACGGCAGGCTGGCCCAGCCCATGCCGCACGATCAAGGGGGGTCGTTGTGTTCGTTGTGGTGGCGCGCTTCACGCACCCCTTCGCGCACTTCCTGCATGAAACCGAGCCATTCGCGGAACTGCCGTGCCTGCAGTTTCACCTGGTAGTCGATCTGCGCCATCTGGTCCGACACGACCCCGCTGAGCTGGGAGTCGAGCGTGGCTTGCGGCAGGCTCAGGTAAGCCTCGCTCTCGCTGCCATCGCGCTCCACCCGGGCCCCGGCGTGGCGGGCGATCTTGAGCATGGCCACGTTCTCGCTCAGGGCGTGGATGAACAACATGCTCACGCCCTGGTTGCGCGCGTGCATGACCGCTCGGTCAAACAGCTTGGCACCCAGCCCACGGCCACGCTGGTTGGCCGCGACCGACACCCCGAACTCCGCAAAGGTGGACCATTGGGGGTCGACCGAAAAGGCCAAATGCGCCATCGCCACCAGTTGCAAACGGCGGTTGAACACACCAAAGATCTCGTCGCGCTCGAAATTCAGACCTTCCACATAGCGCTGGATGTGCTCGTCTGTGGCCGGGTAGCCAAAGCGCAGGTAGCGGTCGCTGTCGGACAAGGAGACCAGATGGGCCTGGATGCGGGGCTTGTGACGCGGCGACAAGGGCCGAATGGGCACCCAGCGCAAGGCCCGGGCGCGCGCCGAAGTGGCGCCCGTGTCGGCGACCGAGAACAGGCGGCGCCAAAGGCGTGACAACAATCCGGCAGCGGGGGGGTGTTCTTCTGAAGTCATTTGAATCGAGGGTTTTCCCTTATTTTGCCGCCAATTCAGCAAGACCGCCATGCGTGGAAAAATTTGTCGCCTGGGGGACGGCCTTGCGCTTGCCATAAGGGTGAGCCCTCTGCCCGCAGCGTCCAAGGGTGGCCACAATCGCTGAATCACGGAGTGAAGTACATGGAAAAAATCTGGCTCAAAAATTACCCCTCTGGCGTGCCCCACGAAATCCACCCCGAGCAGTACAGCTCGCTGACCGATTTGCTGGAGAAAGCCTTCCGCGAGCATGGCGACAACCCCTATTCGGTGTGCATGAACCGCTGGATGAGCTACCGCGAGCTGGACCAGCTCTCGACCGCCCTGGGCGCTTGGCTGCAAAGCCAGGGCTTGCCTGCGGGCAGCCGCGTGGCCATCATGCTGCCCAACCTGCCGCAATTTTCGGTGACGATGGCGGGCATCCTGCGCGCGGGCTACACCTGTGTGAACGTCAACCCGCTCTACACCGCGCGGGAACTGGAGCACCAACTGCGCGATTCGGGGGCCACGGCCATCGTGATCCTCGAAAACTTTGCCGCCACTTTGCAGGAGGTGGTCGAAAAAACCCAGATCCAGCACATGGTGGTGGCCTCGATTGGCGATCTCCTGGGCCCCTGGTATGGCCGCTGGATGACGTTCGCGGTCCGCCACCTGGCCAAGATGGTGCCCGAGTTCGAGTTGCCCCTGGACAAGGGCCGCACGGTGACGCCCTTCAAGAAAGCCATTGCCCAAGGCCGCCAACTGAGCCTCAAGCCCAGCCCGCAAAACCTCGACAGCATCGCCTTCCTGCAGTACACGGGCGGCACCACCGGCCTGTCCAAGGGGGCCGTGCTCACTCACCGCAACATCGTGGCCGCCATCTTGCAGGCCGAGGCCTGGTTCAACCCGGCACTGGCCAAGATTGGCGACCTGCGCAAGGTCAACTCGATTGCCGCGCTGCCGCTGTACCACATCTTTGCGCTCACGCTGGCGTTACTGGCCATCCGCCAGGGTTCGCACCTGACGCTGATCCCCAATCCACGCGACTTTGGCAAGTTCATTGAAGTACTCAAGCAGCGCCCCTTCCACATCTTCGCGGGGGTGAACACGCTGTTCAACGCCCTGATGCAACACCCCATGTTCAAGACGCTGGACTTTTCCTCGCTGTGCCTGACGCAGGCTGGCGGCATGGCCGCGTCCGAAGGCACCGCCCGCAGCTGGCAAGCGGCCACAGGCAGCGCCATGATCGAAGGCTGGGGCATGAGCGAGACCTGCGCCATCGGCACCAACAACCCGGTCACACAAACGCACTTCAGCGGCACCATCGGTCTGCCACTGCCCAGCATCGACATCGCCATCAAGGACGATGAAGGCAACAGCCTGCCCCAAGGAGCGTCTGGCGAAATCTGCATCAAGGGCCCCAACATCATGCCGGGCTACTACAACCAGCCCGAAGAGAACGCCAAGACCTTCACGGCCGACGGCTTCATGCGCACGGGCGACATCGGCATCATGGACGAGCAGGGCTTCACCCGCATCGTGGATCGCAAGAAGGACATGATCATCGTCAGCGGCTTCAACGTCTTCCCGAACGAGCTGGAGAATGTGATTTCGACCTGCCCGGGCGTGGTGGAGTGTGCCGCCGTGGGCGTGACCGACAGCATGCAAGGCGAAGCCATCAAGGTGTTCGTGGTGCGCAATGACCCGCTCTTGACCGAAGAAGCGGTAGCCCGGTTCTGCCACGACAACCTCACCGGTTACAAGCGCCCCAAATACATCGAGTTCCGCGACGAATTGCCCAAGACCAACGTGGGCAAGATCCTGCGCCGCGAACTGCGCAGCGGCAAGTAAGCCGCATGCCAGGCGTGCCTTTGCTGCCACCGGGTGTTCAGGTTTTTGAGCGCGGGTGGCTGTCGTCCAACAACATCCTGCTGACCGACGCCGACAGTGCCACGCTGGTCGACAGCGGTTACGTGACGCACAGCGCACAGACGCTGGCCCTGCTGTCGCAGGCGCTGGGCGCGCGAGCGCTCGACAGGCTGGTCAACACCCATCTGCACAGTGACCACTGCGGCGGCAATGCCGCCTTGCAGCGGCATTACCCAGCCTTGGAAACGCTGATCCCACCTGGCATGGCCGAGGATGTGAAGGCCTGGCGCGGTGCGGCGCTCAGCTACGAGCCGACGGGGCAGAACTGCCCGCCTTTTCAGTTCACCGGTCTGCTGCAACCGGGTTCGGTGCATCGGTGGGCCAACACCGAGTGGCAGGTCCATGCCGCGCCCGGTCACGACCCGCATTCGGTGATCCTGTTCGAGCCCGAGCACCGCCTGCTGATTTCCGCCGACGCCTTGTGGCAAAACGGTTTTGGCGTGGTGTTCCCCGAATTGGAGGGCATTGCCGCTTTTGACGAGGTGGCCGACAGCCTGGACCTGATCGAAGCACTGGATCCGGCGCTGGTCATTCCGGGGCATGGCGCGCCGTTCACGGGCGTGACCGAGGCCCTGGCGTTTGCCAGGCAAAAACTCGAGGCCTTCGCCCAAACCCCTGAAAAACATGGCCGCTACGGCGCCAAAGTGCTGCTGAAATTCAAACTGCTGGAATACGGCAGCGTGGCCAAACCCGACTTCAAAACCTGGGCACTCGCGGTGCCCTACATGCAAGCGCTGCACGAACGCTACGGCCAAGGTGTGGACCGGGCCACCTGGCTGGACATGATGCTGGCCGAGCTGCAGCGCAGCGGCGCATTGCACGACGACGGCGCGGTGTTGCACGACGTCTCGAACTGATTCATCACCCAAGGAGATGGCTTTGACTTTGCCTGCCGCCCCCCTGCTCACACGGCCTCGTCTGCGTCTGGCTGCGTTGTCTCTGCTCATGGCGGTATCTGCGCCTTGGGCGGTGGCGCAAACACCCGCCACCACGGCCCCATCCACCGCTCAAGTGCACGAGATGGCCAAGGCCCAGACACAGCCCCTGCTGGGCACGCTCAAGGACCTGGTCTCCATCGAATCGGGCAGCCGCGACCTCGAAGGACTGGAAAAAATCGCCACCTTGATTGCATCGCGCCTGCAACACATGGGCATGGCGGTCCAGACCATCCCGACCCAAGCGCCAGCCTCACACCCGCAGCTCAAAGGGGCCAAGTTGGGCTCGGTGGTCTACGCCACCCAAAAGGGCAAAGGACAGAAAAAGGTCCTGCTGATCGCCCACATGGACACCGTGTACCTCAAGGGCATGGCAGCCAAGCAACCCTTTCGCATCGATGGCAACAAGGCCTACGGCCTGGCCATTTCGGACGACAAGGCGGGCGTGGCCCTGATCTTGCACACCGTCCAAATGCTGAAAGACATGGGCTATGAAGACTACGCAGAACTCGCCGTCGCCATCAACGGTGATGAAGAGGTGGGTTCTGCGGGCTCCAGCGACTTGCTGGTCAAGCTCGGCGGGGAATACGACGCGGTGATGTCCTTCGAGGGCGGCGGCTTTGACAAAGACATGGTGCGCCTGGCCACCAGCAGCATCGCGATCGTGGAGATGAAGGTGACCGGCAAAGCCTCGCACGCAGGCGCCAACCCCGATGCAGGACGCAACGCCATTTATGAAATGTCGCACCAGATGCTCAAGTCGCGCCAGTTCGGTGACAAGTCCAAGGGCCTGCACATCAACTGGACTGTGGCCCGTGGCGGCGATGTGCGCAACGTGATCCCGGCTTCAGCCCAAGCGATAGCGGATGTGCGTTCACTGACCAACAAGGACCTGGACATCATCGAAGCCGCGCTGCAGGAGTCCATCAAGGAAAAATTGATCCCCGACACCCAGGTCGAGATTGATTTTTACCGCAGCCGCCCTGCCTTCGTCGCCAACGACGCTTCACGCGTGATGGCGCAGCATGCCAAGACGGTGTATCAGGAGATCGGCCAGACGATCCAGATTGCCGAGCGCGCCACGGGCGGTGGCACTGATGCGGCCTTCGCAGGCCTCAAACCCAAAGGCGGTGTGCTCGAGAGTTTTGGCCTGCGCGGCTATGGCGCCCACGCCAACACCGAGGAATACATCTTCATCGACTCGATCGCGCCGCGGCTGTACCTGTCCACCCGCATGGTGATGGACATCGGCAGCGGCAAAGTGCGCTGGTGAGCGCCGCCATCATTTGCCGCGCTTGCGCAGCAAACCGTAAGGGCAATGCCCGGGCCGCGGCCCCACCTGCGGGTGCAAACGGCAAGTGTTGGGACGCAGTTCGTACACCGTGCAGCGCCGAGTAACGGCATCGAGGAACTGGCAGTCGCCACTGGCGCGGCGCGCCAACGAGAAAATGCTGTTCTTGAAATTGAAGTGCTCGATCAGCCCGGCCTTGGTCAGGCGCTTGGCGATCTGCTTGGGCGCTTCGTGCTCCGCCTCGAACGGGTCGACCAGCTGCAAGCGCACCAGATCCGGCAGCTTGACCTCCACAGGCATGGTGCAGCAGTTGGCCGCACATGTGTCGCACAGCCCGGCCTTGTAACGGTTCCAGGTCTCTGGGCGATCGACATCGACAATAGCGATGGGGGACTTCATGACCAGCGCAGCATCCGTCGCGTCAATCAGTGGGGACGATTGGCATCGAATGGCAACTTGATGCTGAAGCGGGTGCCCACACCCACTTCAGACTGGCAATCGATGGTGCCATTCATTTTGGTGATGATGCTGTGCACCATGGCCAGACCCAGACCGGTGCCTTTGCCCACCACCTTGGTGGTGAAGAAGGGCTCGAAAATTCTGGACAGGATATCGGCAGGAATGCCACTGCCGTTATCGACAACATCCACAAGCACAAAGCCGTCTTTGGCCAGCCGCGTCTCGATGGTGATGCGGCCTTGACGCTGCTCGCCAATGGCGTGGCTGGCATTGACACAGAGGTTGACCAGCACCTGTTGCAGCTTGCCGCTTTCGCCTCTGAGCAACAGGGTCTCTGGCACGTTGTCCACGTTTTCAAAGGAGATGGCGATTCCCTTCATGCTGGCCTGCAGCAAGGATTGGGTTTCGTGCAGCAAGGGGAACAGTTCGAACAAGGCGTTATTGGGATCGGTCGCTTCGCTGTCGTTCTTGGCATCGCGCCCCAGGCTGTTGAGCGTGAGCACAATGTTGTGTGCCCGGGTGATGGCTTGCGAAATGGCGTGCAGGTTCTTCTGGGCCGGGGAGTCCGTTCCAATCTTCATCTCCACCAACTCAGCGTGGCTCTGGATCATGCCCAGCAAGTTGTTGAAGTCATGCGCCACACCCGCAGCCAGCTGCCCCAATGCATCGAGCTTTTGCGATTGCTCCATTTTCTTGACCATGCGCAGGTTTTCAGCCTCCTGTGCCTTGACATCGCGCACGTCCTTCATGGTCAGGACAGCCCCAGTCAGGCGACTGTAGGGATCCAGCAAAGGTGAAGCCGTCAGCAGCACGGGAATGATGGCCTCGTCTTCAGGGCGCAAAATCAGCCACTCAAGGTTGTGCAATGTGCGGATCGCATAAGCAGACAATGCATCGAAATCAGGGATGATCCAGAACACGGCCGAGCCGTCTTCTGTCTGCTCGGGCAAAAGCAAAGTGGGAAGCCTGAGCGTATGCAGATCCCCAGAACGCCAATCGACCTCGACGGACTGCGTGCCCCGGGACACCTGTCCAGGAGCTGCACCTTGTTCCGCTTGCACTTGCAAAAGCTGCGTCACGGTCTCTCGCGCCAAGGCGTCTGGCTGCGGGGATTCGGGGTCAAGCCCCAACAGCTCGCATGCCGTCAACGTTGCCCACTGCACGTGACCGTCTGCCCCCACTTTCAGCAACGGCACTGGAATCGCAGGTGCCGCGCCAGACGCTTGGTGGATTTTGAGGGACAGATAGCGCATCAACTCTTGGTAGCCAAACGCGAACCAGTCATCCATGCGGTGCTGATGCTGCTCACCAGGAAACAAGGCCTCGATGCGCTCGCCCAGCACTGCATCCTGCCGTTTGCCGAGCAACTCCAGCGCCATGGGATTGGCCTTGACCAGCAAGCCCCGACTGTCGAAAAGCAAGACACCATCCTGCATGGCATCCATGGTCATTTCCTGCAGTTGATGCTGGGCACGGATTTCCTCGCTTTGGGCTTCCTTTTGACGCAACACTTTCAGAAAAAACACACTGGCCGCGACCGCGCCCAAACTCAGCAAGACCATCAACACCAAAGTGATGTTTCGAGTTTCGTACCAGTTCGCCAGCGCCCAATCGGCCGTGGTGGAGATCATCAATCGCAGCGGATATCCGGGAATGCGCTGCGACACCACCACATGCCGGGTCCCCGCTGCATCGGTGCGAATGAAATGGGTTTGATCGGCCGTGGCAACGTCATCGGGATCGGGTTGCGCCAGCACCAGACTCTCACCCATGCCATGGCTTTGCCCACCAACCACTTCGGCGCGCACGATGTCGTCATCACCCACCAGCGCGATGTTGCCCGTGGGTCCCAGACGGACATCCTTGTAGACCTGCTCGAAATAAACCGGATTCACGGAAGCGACCACAACGCCGATGAGTTGCCCGGAAGCGTCCGTCAATTTGCGTGACACCTGAATGGTCCAAAGTTTGGAGACTTTGCCCAACACCGGCTTGCCAATGAACAAACCGTTGGCATTGACTCTCTTGGCTGTAGCAGATGCCAAGTCCGATCTCAGGTGCACCTTGATGTGTTCACGCTCCGACAAATCGACGCCACCCGACTTCTCGCCTTTGGGGTCGAGGTTGCTGAAGAGGAAGCGGCCTTGCGCATCAACAACGCTCAGCTGCGAGAGGATGTCCGGGAAAAATCCGGACTCGTTGGCCAAGCGAACCACATCCACCTGCTTGAGGGCATCTCCCGCTGCTCGTGCAGCGGTCGTGGTGTCGTTGGCACGCAAGGTGACCTTGTCAACAATGGCCAGCACACGCGTGGTCTGCTCTTGCAACACACGCGAGATGTTGCTGCTTTCCTGGATCTGGTTGCGTACTGCTTCTTGGTGCAGCGTTTGCAATCCCCAGACCACACCGCCCCACAACACGATGAGGACCGTGGCCAATCCGGCAAGGATGATGGCGCTCAGACGCGGCAGATTCTGCGGCAGTTTGTGGTTTGTCATGGGCATGAATGGGTCGATGATCGAGGCGCGATTGAAGCCATACAGACTGAAACATTCGCGTCTTTGTCCCCAATGGCGGCCACAGGGTATCCAAATGATTCTAGCCAGAATGCACACCACCACAACGCAGATATTGCCTCTCAAATAGAACACAAAAGTAATTAAAAACATCGGCTGCGTCTTGAAACTTTCGACTTGACCACACGGCGCTGCGCAAGAAGTCCGGACATTCACCCCCTAAAATTACTTGGGTATGAATCCGCAGCGATTCCCTCTTCTTCCATCTCTATTTCATCAGCCCCCCAGATGTTCAAGCAAATGCGCTACAGAGCCATGGCGACCATCGTGTTCATTGGTTTTCCATGGGTCTTCCTGGGTGTACTGTCCAGGCTCCCTTCAAATTACGTCGACCACGCGGGCTCTGACGCGCTGTTGCTCATGGCCGCCTGCGGGCTGCTGATCATGCTGGTCGGCATGGCATGGCTGCTGCGCCCTTGGATGCGTGGGCTGGATTCAACCCGGGAGGCGCTCATGAAAGGGCTGTCCGACCAGGCCATGTGGTCGCCCAAGCACCACGGCTTGCCCTGGGACATCGAGCGCGCACTGACGCCATTGCAGGATTGGCACCGTGCTCACCAGACGCTGCGAGACCGTTGCAGCGTGCTTGAAGGCGATCTGCAACACCACCAGGACAGGTTGGCGGCCCTGAAACAAATCCTGCACAGGATGCATGTGGACGGACTCACACACGAACAAGCTGTTGAACAACTCAGTGCCTCATGGCGTGAGGACCAGGATTTGCAAGAGTTGCTCCAACCCCTTCTGGCAGGTCATGCCCGGCTGGTCAAGTCTGTGCAATCCATGACCGAAGTGGTTGAGCGCAACTCCACCACACTGGCAGACCTCTCCTGGCAAGCCAAGAGTGTGAGCCAGGCCATGAACATGCTGGCCACCAGCGGAGCGGAGGCGGCCAACGGCTCACAGACACTGTCGGAAAACTCCCTGCGTGTCAGTCAGCAAGCCACCCAGGTGGGGGCATTGGCCAGGCAAGCTGAGGAAAACTCTCGCCAAGGGCAGCAGGAACTGCAGGCCACCGTGGCCTCCATGCGCACCATGGGCACGCACACGCAAGAGGTCAACACCTCGATCATTCGCTTGCAGGACAGCTCGCGCAAGATTGAAAACATTGCGCAGCTGATCCGCGAAATCGCCGACAAGATCAACCTGCTCTCACTCAACGCAGCCATCGAGGCCGCACGGGCTGGCGAGCATGGGCGCGGTTTTGCGGTGGTGGCACAGGAAGTGAACAAGCTGGCTGAAAACACCTTCAATGCCACGCAGGAGATCGACGCCAGCATCGGTGGCATCCTGAGCGAAACCGACCATGCGGTACACAGCATCAATGTGCTGCTGTCGGATGTCCAGGACAACGTCAACCACATCGATCAGGTCGGGCAACGCCTCAACGGCATTCTGGACTTCTCCAGTGTGCTGACGCAACACATGGACGGCATCGTCCACGCTTCCGAACAATCGGCCCGTGAAGTGCAGGGCATTTCAGGTTACCTTGGCGACATACGCAATGAATTGCAGAGTTTCGGTCAACGCATTCAAAGCCAGGAGAGCCAGATCGTTGGGTTGACCGAACTGGGTGAAGGCTTCTTCGACAGCCTGATCGAGTTGCGCTTTGAGACCGTTCATCACCGGATGTACCAGGTGGCCCGCACCGCGGCTGATCGCATCCAGCACTTGCTCCAGACGGCCATGGCACAAGGCCAGATCCGGCTCGATGATCTGATCAGCGATGACTACCGGCCGATCCCCGACACGAACCCGCCCAAATTCAGCTCGCGTTTTGACGGGTTCTGTGACCGGGTTCTGCCCCCGGTACAAGAACAGGTACTTCAGGACAACCCCAACCTGATTTTTGCCATCTGCACCGATACGCGTGGCTATGTGCCCACCCACAACGACAAGTTCGCCAAGGCCCCGAGCGGTGACTACGCCACCGACCTGGTCAACAGCCGCAGCAAGCGCATTTTCAACGACCGCACAGGCAGCCGTTGCGGGGCCCACACCAAGAAGATGCTGCTTCAAACATACAAACGCGACACGGGCGAAATCATGCACGACCTTTCCGTGCCCATTTACCTGGGAGGCATCCACTGGGGTGGTTTCCGCATGGGTTATCAAGCGCACCAAGGCACCACAAGCTGACCTGGGCACTCGAAAACATCAACCCCAAAGGCTCGAAGGTGTCTACAGGGTCCGGGTGGATTCACTGCGCCTGTACAGAATCACTTCACCGTCTCGCAAATAGACGGTGTCTGGCTGAAGACGGGAGAGTTCTGCGACTGAGCCCATCACTCGACGGGCACTCAATGCAGGCAAGCTGGACTCTGTCATTTGGCAAAGTTCCCCAGCGTTTGTGCAAGTGGCTTGCAGTGACTGCACAGCAGTGAAAAACAATCCGCACAAAGAAAAAACCGTTGCCCCTTTCGGAGACAACGGTTTTTGTTTGGTGGCCTGGGACGGAATCGAACCATCGACACGCGGATTTTCAATCCGCTGCTCTACCAACTGAGCTACCGGGCCGGTCAGGTTGAATTATAGCAGCGTTTAAGGCTGTTTTTTGACGCTCAGCCGACACGTTTGCTGCGGGACAAGTCGACACCCAATTGCTTGAGCTTGCGGTAAAGGTGGGTTCGCTCCAAACCGGTTTTTTCAGCCACGCGGGTCATGGAACCGCCTTCTTTCACCAAATGGAACTCAAAGTAGGCTTTTTCAAAGGCATCGCGCGCCTCACGCAAGGGCCGATCCAGATCGAAAGTTTGTTCAACCATCGGGGCTGGAGTCACGGATTCGTTGACCGGGGCCAGGGGGGCCAAGGCATGCTGGCTGAGGGGGACCGCAACGGGAGAGGCCTTGAGCGGCTCACGGGCCAGCCCCTGCTCCACCGCTTTGAGCAATTTTTGCAGGGTGATGGGTTTTTCAAGAAACGCTTGTGCGCCGATGCGCACCGCCTCGACGGCGGTGTCAATGGTGGCATGTCCGCTCATCATGATCACGGGCATATTGAGCAAGCCGGTCGCGGCCCATTCCTTGAGCAGACTGACGCCGTCGGTATCAGGCATCCAGATGTCCAGCAAGACAAGGTCGGGACGCATGCGTTGCCGGGCATCACGAGCTTGCGCCGCATTCTCGGCAAGCTCAACCTGGTGCCCTTCATCGAAAAGGATTTCGGAGAGCAGGTCCCGGATGCCCAACTCATCATCGACCACCAAAATATTCGCCATATTGCCTGTCTTGTTGGATGTCTCGTCACGGTGCCCTATCGCGCACCTGTTGTTCTATACCGTGAATGATAGCGACACTTGAGCGCCTGTGATTTCGCCTTCTTGCTGAACATTGGACAAATCCACCCGGGCGCCATGCTCGTCAGCGATTTTCTTGACCACTGCCAGCCCCAGGCCCGTGCCTTTGCTCTTGGTCGTGACATAAGGCTCGAAGGCCCGTTGCAATATGTGGTTCTCGAAACCGGGGCCAGTATCACTCACGCTCAGCCGCACACGCTTGCGCACCTCACTCCAATCGGTGCGTATCGTCACCGCCGAAGGCCTGTCTGTGGACTGATGCGATTCACAGGCGTCTTGCGCGTTCTGCAACAGATTGTGCACGACCTGACGCAACTGCTGTGCATCACCCAAAATGGCAGGGCAGGCCGGGTCCAGCTGCTTGTGGATCGGTACGCGAGCCGAGTGCTCACCGGGATCGGTGGCATACAGCGAGAGCACATCTTGCACCAAGGCATTGAGGTCCAATGGACGAAGCTCTGCAGTGGGCAAGCGTGCGTAATCGCGAAACTCATTGACCAGGCGCTTCATGGCATCGACCTGGTCCACGATGGTCTTGACCGACTTGCCCAGTACCGCCTCGTCCGGGGCATCGAGTTTGCCCGTGAGCTTGCGCTCCAGACGCTCCGCAGACAACTGGATTGGTGTCAAGGGATTCTTGATTTCATGGGCCAGACGCCTGGCCACTTCGCCCCAGGCCTGAGAGCGCTCAGCCGATACAATTTCAGAAATGTCGTCGAACACCAGCAGGCGCATGCCGTCGGGCAAGGTAGCCCCACGCGCCAGCAGTGTGACGCCCGATTGGGTGAGCCCCTGGCCCGTGGCATGGATTTCAAACGACTTTTGCCAGTGGTCCAGTTCGTGGGCATCGGGATCAGCCCCCAGATGCTGGAATTGCTCCTGCACCCCAGCCGCAAAGTCATGCAGCCCCGGCAATTTGAGCAGCGGCTGCTTCTCAAATGCTGCAACCGGCACACGCAGGATGCGGGTGGCTCCTGGATTGGCCGACTCGATGATGCCCTGTGCATCCAGCACCATCACCCCCGCAGTCAGGTTATCCAGAATCGTCTGCAGGTTGCCACGGGCGGCGTCGAGTTGTTGGAGGCTTCGCTCGACCGCTGAGCGGGCGTCAGAAAGCTGCTGTGTCATGTCGGCAAACGAACGCGTGAGCCCACCCAGCTCGTCTTTGCCCTGCAGGGCCAGCTTGGGGCTCAAGTCCCCTGCTGCCACCTGGCGCATCCCGTGCGCCAACAGCAGCAAGGGGCGCGCCAACTGGTTGCCCAGCAAGACCGCCAGCAAAATGGCGGCCAACACCGCCATGAACAAGCTCAGCGTCAGCGTGCCAATGTACATGCGACGCAAGCCTTCACGGGCCAGCGCACGCTCCTGGTACTCCTGGTTGGCAGTCTGCACTTCCAGTGCATTGGTCACCAGCGTGGGTGAGAGAACTTGCGTGACCTGCAGCAGCCGGGGCTCATCGCCCAGCGCCAGGCTCATCTGCGGCACGCTGGCCAACACCTTGATGCGGGCCTTATCGCCACCGGCATTGCTTTCATCGAGGCCTTCGATCCAATCGACACTGCCCTTGAGGCGGGCTTCGCGCAACTGCGCCGGGGCGGGCCGATCCGGTCGCAGCTGAAAACGCGATGAGCCGGCGCTGGCCACCATGCGGCCATTGCCTGTCCAGAGCACCACATCGGTGGCCCCCAGTTGCTCACGCAAGCGCTCAAGCATGATGCCAGCCCCCGCATCGGAAACATCGGTCAGGGTGGCACTGGCCACGCGGGTTTTTTGATGGAGGTCGTGGCTCATGGTGTCGAGCGTGGCGCGGCCCAGACTCAGGCCAGCGGCCAATGCGCCTTCCACCTTGACGTCAAACCAGCTCTCGATCGAACGCGACACGAACTGGTAGGACACCACATAAATGAGCACACCGGGCACGACCCCCACGAGCGCAAAAATAGCCGCCAGTTTGACCAGCAGGCGCGAGCCGAACTGCCCTTTGCGCAACCTGCGCAGCAGACGCACCATGCCCCAAAGGATGGTGAGCAACAGGCCTGCAGCCACCACGGCATTGACGATCAACAGCCATTCGTAATTCTGGTTGTAGCGCTCGCGGTTGGTCGTTGCTTGGGTGAGCAGGATCAGCAGCCCCAAACCAATGACCAGCAAAAATCCGATCCCCCAGCCCACCAGCCAGCGGCTGGCTTTGGAGATCAGCGGCGGCAATTGCCGACTGCGCTCTGGCGGCAAACTGGCCATGTCAGCGCACCGGGTCCGGGTTGATGCGCAGGTTGCGGCTCAGACTCAGGCTCCAGTCGGCCTGGCTGCCAGCAGCGATCTGGAACGGCCTGGGCAGTTGCGCCACATCGAGCCGGAAGCGGTACGTCAGGTTGTGGCGCGCGTCAGGGTCCAGCTCGGACAACTCCGTCAGTCGCCAGCCCGATTGGCGACGGATCATGCTGAGCGCGTAGGACAAATTGTCAAAGCTCTGGGCAATGCTGCCTCCCAGTCCAGCCGATGACAACGGCTCGCCCGATACGTTCAGGCGCCATTGGCGGGTCAATGGCTGGTAAACCAGCCGGTAATAGCGGGTGACACTGGCGACCTTGCGGTCATACCAATACCAGCGGTCACGCAGGACCTCGGCCTCGGCGACAAAGTAAACCGGAACCCCCTTGACGAGGGCCTCCTCCACCGCCGGACCCAATTCAAGCCGAAGGGTGGTGTGCAGCACCAGGGCACCGTCTGTGCGCTCAGTGCGCATTTCAGTCAGATCGACGGTCGAGGCCAGCACGGCGGACGCCAGACACACGAGCAGCGCGGCGCACAGTCTCGCGCTGCGTTCAAGCCGCCGTCGGACGTTTTTCCAGCAGTGCGTAATAAAAACCATCGTGCTCACCCAACGCATTGTCTCCGAGAGGCACGCCAACAGGCACGACACCGGGGATCAAATGCCTCGGAGAGGGGCAGAATCGGGCATCGGTGTTGCGCTGAAGAAACGAATCGACGACCGCATCGCCTTCGGCCTTGAACACCGAGCAGGTGCAATACAGCAGCCGCCCTCCTGGCTTGAGCAAAGGCCACAGCACGTTGAGCAACTGCGCCTGGGTACGGGCCAGCTGGGCGCTGTCGCCTGGGCGCCGCAACCAACGGACATCGGGATGCCGCCTGACGATGCCGGAGGCTGTGCACGGGGCATCGAGCAAAACAGCATCGAACTGTTGACCGTCCCACCACTGCGCGGGTTGCGCGGCATCGGCGGCGCGCACCTCGGCGTGCACCTGCAGCCGCTCCAGATTCTGGTGGATGCGCTGGCAGCGCTGCGCATCCACATCGAGCGCCAGCACCTGGGCGCGGGGACACAGTTCAAGCAAGTGCCCGGTCTTGCCCCCGGGGGCCGCGCAGGCATCGAGCACGCGCCAAGGTTGCGCCAGGTCCAGGCCCTGCATCAGCAAGGGGGCAGCCAGCTGCGCAGCCGCGTCCTGCACTGACACCTGGCCTTGCAGGAAACCTGGCAACTGCTGCACCGGCAAGGCCTTGTGCAATTGCAGGCCACTGCCCCCCACCGGGGTGGAAGTGACGCCCAGCGCTTCCAGGGCCGCCTGCACCTGACTCACCTTGGTGGTCCGCTCATTCACGCGCAGCGTCATGGGTGCAGGCGTTTGCGCCTGATCGAGCAAGCGGGTCCAGTGTTCAGGATGATCGGCTTGCAGGCGCTGCACCCACCAGTCGGGGTGGTTCCAGCGAGCCGCCACATCGCCCTGCACTGCTGCGACCAACGCGTCACGCTCGCGCAAAAAGCGCCGCAGGCAAGCATTGATGAAAGACGCTTGGCCCTGTGTTTGGCGGTGCTTGCGTGCGGCTTCCACCGCCTGGTTCACCAGCGTGTGGACCGGGTAAGGGGCCTGTGCCTCATTCCAGGCCAAAGCCAAGGCGGTGCACAGCAGAGCATCCGCGGCGGCCGGTGGTGGTTTTTTGGCCAGTTGCGCGCGCAAGGCCGTGGCACAGCCCAGCTGGCGCAAAGCCTGGAAACTCAAAGCCTGGGTTCCGGGACGCAAATCGGCCGGCAGCGCTTCGAGCTGGGCAGTCAGCGAGCGCCCGGCGCGCACAGCCTGCACCGCCTGGGCGCTGGCCTGCAGCAGCCGCCACAGCGGGGGCGCATGGTGAACAGCGGTGTTCATACCAGCTCCGACACGGACCGGTCGGCAAAATTCAGTGTCACGGCGGGGCGCAGGTTCAACCGGCGCGCCAGCCAACTGGCCGGGCTCTGCCCAATGGCCTCGTTGTAGGCATCGCAAGCGAGTCGGTAAGGTGCAAGCGTCATCGGCAAGCTTTGCAAGATCTTGTTTTGCGCCGACAGCAAGTGGGGCTTGACCGTGTCAGGAGCCGTGAGCATGACGCGGTCGATGCAGACCATCAGCGCCTCGTGTTGCTGCACGACCTTTTGCAGGACTTGCCCGTCCAGAGGCTGTGCGCGGGCGTCAGACAGGGCTTCAACCAAGGCATCGCTCGCGTCCTGCAGCAACTGCAGGTCCTCGGCCTCCGAGGCCCAGGCCAGAATCTGCCTGGCCGAAATGGCGCCTTGAAAACGCATCAGCCACTTGAGCCACAGAACGTCAACCACACCCCATTGGCGTGCCACATCACCGCGCAAACGCACCATGCGGTTGTGGGCGCCCACCACCCAGAACAGGCACAACGCCAACAACAGACTGACGATCAACCAGGCCATGCAAGATCCTTTGACTGCGCTTTTCAAGCCTTGACAACAAAACAGCCCCTGAACCGCTCGCGGCGCAGGGGCTGATCGGGGATCACCGATGAAACGGCGACCCTTTCACTCAGGCAGCTTCGCCAGCGTCGGTGACGGCGTCAGCAGCAGGCTCGCCTGCCAGCTCTGCAGCTTCGGCATCGGCGATGGCGCGGCGCTCGGCGTCGTCCATCTCGTCCTTGGCTTTGCGCGCCTGGTGGTAAGCCAGACCGGAACCCGCCGGGATCAAACGACCCACAATGACGTTTTCCTTCAGACCGCGCAGATCGTCGCGCTTGCCCATGATGGCCGCTTCGGTCAGCACGCGGGTGGTTTCCTGGAAGGAAGCCGCAGAGATGAACGAGTCGGTCGACAAGGACGCCTTGGTGATGCCCAGCAGCAAGTTGCTGTAGGTCGCAGGAATCTTGCCATCTTTTTGCAGGGCGTCGTTGGTGTTGAGCATTTCGGAACGCTCAACCTGCTCACCGGCAATGTAAGTGGAGTCACCGGCGTTTTCAACGACCACACGGCGCAGCATCTGACGAACAATCACTTCGATGTGCTTGTCGTTGATCTTCACGCCTTGCAAACGGTAAACGTCCTGCACCTCGTCAACGATGTAGCGGGCCAGCTCTTCGATGCCCAGCAAACGCAGGATGTCTTGTGGGTCGGCAGGGCCGTCCACAATGCTCTCGCCTTTGTTGACCACCTGGCCTTCGTGCACCAGGATGTTCTTCTCTTTGGGGATCAGCTCATCCCAGACCTTGCCTTCAGGGTCAGTGATCTGCAAGCGGACCTTGCCTTTGGTCTCTTTACCAAACGACACGGTACCGGTGATCTCGGCCAGCATGCCTTTGTCTTTGGGCGAGCGGGCTTCGAACAGTTCAGCCACACGGGGCAAACCGCCGGTGATGTCTCGGGTCTTCTGACCTTCAACAGGGATACGGGCCAGCACTTCGCCAGGGCCCACATCCATGCCGTCACGCACCTGAATCAGCGCGCCGATCTGGAAGCCAATCGTCACCGAGTGGTCGGTACCAGGGATCTTGACTTCCTTGCCAGCGGCGTCGATCAGTTTGACCTGAGGACGGACGACTTTGGCTGCACCGCGACGCTTGGGATCGATCACCACCAGGGTGGACAGCCCGGTCACTTCGTCGACCTGTTTGGCCACCGTCAGGCCTTCTTCGACGTTCTCGAATTTCACCTGACCGGCGAATTCGGTGATGATCGGGCGGGTCAATGGATCCCAGTTGGCCAAGACGGTGCCAGCCTTGATGGTCTGGTCCGCCTTGATCGACAGAATCGCGCCATAAGGCACTTTGTGACGCTCACGCTCACGGCCGTGTTCGTCGTGGATGATGATTTCGCCGGAACGGGCAATCACCACCAACTCGCCTTTGCTGTTGGTCACGTAACGCATCGTGGCATTGAAGCCGATGATGCCGTTGGACTTGGCTTCCACGCTGGAGGCCACAGCCGCACGCGAAGCCGCACCACCGATGTGGAAAGTGCGCATGGTCAGCTGAGTACCTGGCTCACCGATGGACTGGGCAGCGATCACACCAACGGCTTCGCCGTTGTTGACCAGGCCGCCACGGCCCAAATCGCGGCCATAGCACTTGGCGCACAGACCGAAACGGGTTTCGCAGGTCAGAGCAGTGCGGACCTTGACTTCGTCAACGCCAGCGGCTTCGAGTTCGTCGATCAGGTCTTCGTCCAGCATCACGCCAGCAGCCGCCAGCACAGCGCGGTTTTCGGGATGCAGCACATCTTCGGCCACGGTGCGACCGAGAATACGGTCACGCAGCGACTCGATCACCTCACCGCCTTCAACGATGGCGCGCATCAGCGAACCGTTGGAGGTACCGCAGTCGAGCTCGGTCACCACCAGGTCTTGCGTCACGTCCACCAGACGGCGGGTCAGGTAACCGGAGTTGGCAGTCTTCAACGCCGTGTCGGCCAGACCCTTACGGGCACCGTGCGTCGAGATGAAGTACTGCAACACGTTCAGACCTTCACGGAAGTTCGCCGTGATGGGTGTCTCGATGATGGAGCCGTCAGGCTTGGCCATCAGGCCACGCATACCGGCCAGCTGGCGGATCTGGGCGGCAGAGCCACGGGCGCCGGAGTCGGCCATCATGTAGATGGAGTTGAAAGACTCCTGCTCCACTTCCTTGCCATGGCGGTCGATGGTCTTCTCTTTGCGCAGTTGGTCCATCATCACCTTGGAGACGGCATCCCCGGCCTTACCCCAGATGTCCACGACCTTGTTGTAGCGCTCGCCAGAGGTCACGAGACCGGAGACGTATTGCTGCTCGATGTCTTTGACTTCTTTCTCGGCCGCTTCAATGATGGCGGGCTTCTCGGGCGGCACCAGCATGTCGTCGATGCCGATCGAGATACCGGCGCGTGTGGCCAGACGGAAACCGTTTTGCAACAGCTTGTCGGCGAACACCACGGTCTCTTTCAGACCGCACTTGCGGAAAGACGTGTTGATCAGCTTGGAGATTTCCTTCTTCTTCAGCGCCTTGTTCAGGTTGCTGAAGGGCAGGCCCTTGGGCAGGATCTCGGACAGCAGGGCACGGCCCACGGTCGTGTCGACCAGCGAGGTCGAGGGCACGAATTCACCCGTTTCCTTGTTCTTGGTCCACTCGGTCAGGCGCACGCTGATCTTGGCGGTCAGCTCGACCACACCGGCGTCCAGGGCACGCTGCACTTCACCGATGTTGGCGAAGATCAAGCCCTCGCCCTTGGCGTTGATGCGGTCTCGGGTCGTGTAGTACAGACCCAGCACCACGTCCTGCGACGGCACGATGGACGGTTCGCCCGAAGCGGGGAACAGGATGTTGTTGGAGGCCAGCATCAGGGTGCGGGCTTCCATCTGGGCTTCCACCGACAGGGGCACGTGAACGGCCATCTGGTCACCGTCAAAGTCGGCGTTGAAGGCCGCGCAAACGAGGGGGTGCAGCTGGATGGCCTTGCCTTCGATCAGCAGGGGCTCGAACGCCTGGATGCCCAAGCGGTGCAGCGTCGGCGCACGGTTGAGCATCACGGGGTGCTCTTTGATGACCTCTTCCAGGATGTCCCACACCACGGGTGTGCCGGCTTCGACTTCCTTCTTGGCAGCCTTGATGGTGGTCGCGATGCCCATGGCTTCAAGGCGGGCAAAGATGAAAGGCTTGAACAGCTCAATGGCCATCAGCTTGGGCAGACCGCACTGGTGCAGCTTGAGGGTTGGGCCCACGGTGATGACGGAACGACCGGAGTAGTCCACGCGCTTGCCCAGCAAGTTCTGACGGAAACGACCGCTCTTGCCTTTGATCATGTCGGCCAAAGACTTCAGGGCGCGCTTGTTGGCACCGGTCATGGCCTTGCCGCGGCGGCCGTTGTCCAGCAAGCTGTCCACGGCTTCTTGCAGCATCCGCTTTTCGTTGCGGGCAATGATCTCGGGGGCCTTCAACTCCAGCAGTCGACGCAAACGGCTGTTGCGGTTGATGACGCGGCGGTACAGATCGTTCAGGTCGGAGGTCGCAAAGCGGCCGCCATCCAGCGGCACCAGCGGACGCAGGTCTGGTGGCAGAACGGGCAGCACTTCGAGCACCATCCACTCGGGCTTGATGCCCGACTTCTTGAAGGCTTCGAGCACTTTGAGGCGCTTGGCGTTTTTCTTGACCTTGACTTCGGAGCCAGTCAGATCGCCACGCAGGCGCTCGATTTCGCTTTCGATGTCGATGCCTTGCAGCAATTCCTTGATGCCTTCGGCGCCCATCTTGGCCTGGAATTCGTCACCGTACTCCTTGACCTTGGCGTCGTAGTCGTCTTCGGACATGATGCTGAACTTCTTGAGCGGGGTCATGCCGGGATCGGTCACGACATAGGCTTCAAAGTACAGGACGCGTTCGATGTCGCGCAGCGTCATGTCGAGCACAAGGCCCAAACGCGATGGCAGCGATTTGAGGAACCAGATGTGGGCGCAAGGCGCGGCCAGGTCAATGTGCCCCATGCGCTCGCGACGCACTTTGGTCTGAGTGACTTCAACGCCGCACTTCTCGCAGATGACACCGCGGTGCTTGAGGCGCTTGTACTTGCCGCACAGGCATTCGTAGTCCTTGATCGGGCCAAAGATCTTGGCGCAGAACAGACCATCGCGCTCGGGCTTGAAGGTGCGGTAATTGATGGTTTCAGGCTTTTTCACTTCGCCGAAAGACCAGGAACGGATCTTTTCAGGCGATGCCAGACCGATGCGGATGGCATCGAAATGCTCATCGGGCGTGAACTGCTTGAACAGGTCGAGTAGTGATTTCATGGTTTGAATCCTTTGCCTGTGAATTAAGAACGCTCGAGCTCGATGTCAAGGCCCAGCGAACGGATTTCCTTGACCAGCACGTTGAACGATTCGGGCATGCCCGCCTCGATGGAGTGTTCGCCCTTGACGATGTTTTCGTAGACCTTGGTACGGCCTTGCACGTCGTCGGACTTGACGGTGAGCATTTCCTGCAGGGTGTAGGAGGCGCCGTACGCTTCCAGTGCCCACACTTCCATCTCACCGAAACGCTGACCACCGAACTGCGCCTTACCACCCAGCGGCTGCTGCGTGACCAGGGAGTAAGGACCGGTCGAGCGGGCGTGCATCTTGTCGTCAACCAGGTGGTGCAACTTCAGGTAATGCATGTAGCCGATCGTCGTGGGACGGTCAAAGGCGTCGCCCGTGCGGCCGTCAAACAGGTTGGCTTGTGTGCGTGTCGCGGTCAGGCCCTTGGCCTTGGCCAGGTCATCCGGATACGCCAGGTGCAGCATGGCGCGGATTTCTTCTTCGGCCGCACCGTCGAACACGGGTGAAGCGAAGGGGAAACCGTCCTTGAGGTTGTCGGCCATGGCCAACACTTCGTCGTCGGTCAGCTGCGACAGGTCTTCCTTGCGGCCCAGGCTGTTGTACAGCTGCTCAAACAGTTTGCGCAGTTGTGCAATCTTTTCGATGCGCTGAGTTTCAGCCTGCAGCATGTTGCCGATGCGCTGGCCGATGCCCTTGCCGGCCCAGCCCAAGTGGACTTCCAGCACCTGACCCACGTTCATGCGCGATGGCACGCCCAGCGGGTTCAGCACGATGTCGGCAGGGGTGCCATCGGCCATGTAAGGCATGTCTTCGACGGGCACGATCTTGGAGACCACGCCCTTGTTGCCGTGACGGCCGGCCATCTTGTCACCAGGCTGCAAGCGGCGCTTGACGGCCAGGTAGACCTTGACCATTTTCAGCACGCCTGCGGGCAGCTCGTCGCCTTGCGTCAATTTCTTGCGCTTTTCTTCGAACGACAGGTCGAAGCTGTGACGGGTTTGCTCCAACGAGTTCTTGATGGACTCGAGCTGGCTGGCCACGTCGTCTTCCGCAGGACGGATGTCGAACCAGTGGAACTTCTCGACAGAGTCGAGGTAGGTCTTGTCGAGCTTGGTGCCTTTGGCCAGCTTTTGAGGGCCGCCATTGGCCACACGGCCGATCAGCAGTTTTTCGATGCGGTCAAAAGCATCGGCTTCGACGATGCGCAGCTGGTCGTTCAGGTCCAGGCGGAAGCGCTTGAGTTCGTCGTCGATGATCTGCTGGGCACGCTTGTCGCGCACGATGCCTTCACGGGTGAACACTTGCACGTCGATCACGGTGCCTTGCGAGCCCTGGTCCACGCGCAGCGAGGTGTCCTTCACGTCGGAAGCCTTCTCGCCGAAGATGGCGCGCAGCAGCTTCTCTTCAGGCGTGAGGGTGGTCTCGCCCTTGGGTGTGACCTTGCCGACCAGCACATCGCCGGGCTGCACTTCGGCACCCACGTAGATGATGCCGGACTCGTCCAGGCGGCCCAGTTGCTGCTCGGACAGGTTCGGGATGTCGCGGGTGATTTCTTCCGCGCCCAGCTTGGTATCACGGGCCATCACCACGAGTTCTTCGATGTGGATCGAGGTGTAGCGGTCTTCCGCCACCACACGCTCAGAAATCAGGATCGAGTCTTCGAAGTTGTAGCCGTTCCAGGGCATGAAGGCGATCAGCATGTTCTGACCGATGGCGATTTCTCCCAGGTCGGTCGAAGCGCCGTCGGCGATCACGTCCCCCTTGGCCAGCTTGTCACCGCGCTTGACGATAGGACGCTGGTGGATGTTGGTGTTCTGGTTGGAACGCTGGTACTTGATCAGGTTGTAGATGTCCACACCGACTTCACCGGCCACGGCTTCTGCGTCGTTCACGCGGATCACGATGCGGGTCGCGTCGACATAGTCCACCACACCACCGCGGGTGGCTGTGACCACGGTGCCGGAGTCGATCGCGGCAACGCGTTCGATGCCGGTGCCGACCATGGGCTTCTCAGGACGCAGCACAGGCACGGCCTGACGCGACATGTTGGCGCCCATCAAGGCGCGGTTCGCATCGTCGTGCTCCAGGAAAGGCACCAGCGAAGCTGCCACAGACACGATCTGGGCGGGCGACACGTCCATGTACTGGATGCGCTCTGCACCGCACAGGATGGATTCGCCTTTTTCACGGGCAGAGACCAGGTCACCGGTCAGGCGACCGTCCTTGTCCAGGGTGGCGTTGGCCTGGGCAATGACGTACTTGCCTTCTTCGATGGCCGACAGGTAATCGATGTCCATCGTCACCTTGCCGTCCACCACGCGGCGGTACGGGGTCTCGATGAAACCGTACTCGTTCAGGCGGGCATACAGGGCCAGCGAGTTGATCAGACCGATGTTCGGGCCTTCTGGGGTTTCGATAGGGCAGACACGACCGTAGTGGGTCACGTGCACGTCACGCACTTCAAAGCCCGCACGCTCGCGGGTCAAACCGCCTGGGCCCAGGGCCGACACGCGGCGCTTGTGGGTGATCTCGGCCAGCGGGTTGGTCTGGTCCATGAACTGCGACAGCTGCGATGCACCGAAGAACTCTTTGAGCGCCGCAGAAATCGGCTTGGAGTTGATCAGGTCATGCGGCATCAGCGGCTCTTGCTCGGCCTGACCCAGACGCTCTTTCACGGCCTTTTCGATACGGGCCAAACCGGTGCGGTACTGGTTCTCGGCCAGCTCACCCACGCAACGCACGCGGCGGTTGCCCAGGTGGTCGATGTCATCGACTTCGCCACGACCATTGCGCAGGTCCACCAGGATCTTGACCACGGCCAAGATGTCTTCGTTGGTCAGCACCATGGGGCCGGTGGGCTCGTCGCGGCCCACGCGGGCGTTGAACTTCATGCGGCCCACGCGCGACAGATCGTAGGTGTCGGGGTTGTAGAACAAGCGCTGGAACAGGGCTTGCACAGCGTCTTCGGTGGGCGGCTCGCCAGGACGCATCATGCGGTAGATGGCCACGCGCGCGGCAAATTCATCCACGGTTTCGTCGATGCGCAGGGTTTGCGAGATGTAGGCGCCCTGGTCAAGTTCGTTCGTGTAGATGCATTGCAACTCTTGAACGCCAGCCGAGCGCAGTTTCTTGAGCAACACCTCGGTCAACTCTTCGTTGGCCTTGGCGATGATCTCGCCGGTATCGCCATCGACGATGTTCTTGGCGACCACGCGGCCGATCAGGAAATCTTCGGGCACGCTGATGTGCGTGGTGCCAGACTGCTCGAGTTCACGGGTGTGGCGCGCGGTGATGCGCTTGTCCTTGGCGACCACCACCTTGCCGGATTTGTCGGTGATGTCGAAACGGGCCACTTCACCACGCAGACGCTCGGACACAAACTCCATTTGTGCGCCGCTGTCCATCAGACGGAAATTGTCGTTGACGAAGAAGTTCGCCAGGATCGATTCGGGGTTCAGGCCGATGGCCTTGAGCAGGATGGAGACCGGCATCTTGCGACGGCGGTCGACGCGGAAGTACAGGATGTCCTTCGGATCGAATTCGAAGTCCAGCCAGGAACCGCGGTAAGGGATGATGCGGGCGGAGAACAGCAGTTTGCCCGAGCTGTGGGTTTTGCCCTTGTCGTGTTCGAAGAACACGCCAGGCGAGCGGTGCAACTGAGACACGATCACGCGCTCGGTGCCGTTGATGATGAAGGAGCCCTTGTCGGTCATCAGGGGCACTTCGCCCATGTAGACCTCTTGCTCTTTGACTTCTTTGACCACTTTGGACTGCGATGTCGATGACTCGCGGTCGTAAATGATGAGCTGCACGCGGGCGCGCACGGCCGAAGCAAAAGTCAGACCACGGGTCTGGCACTCGCGCACATCAAATGCAGGCTTGGCCAGGTTGTATTCGACGAATTTCATCTCGACAAAACCGTTGTGCGAGACGATGGGGAAAGCCGACTCGAAGGCGGCTTGCAGGCCTTCGTGCGAGCGTTTGGAGGGGATCATCCCTGCCTGCAAGAACGACGTGTAAGCGTCTTTTTGCATTTGCAGCAGGTAGGGAACTTCGAGCACGCTTTCGCGGCTGCCGAAACTTTTGCGGATTCGCTTGCGTTCGGTGTATGTATAGGCCATGAGATCTCCGGGCTTGATCTTTCAGGACTGTGTGTTGCTCGCGCATTTCAGCGCAGGCAACGGGCTTGGCGGCTGGCCTCTACCAGCGTTGGCGGACGGTTGCGCATTGCACGCAACCCGAACCAAGGGTCTTCTGCAGTCGGGTCAGAAGACACTGAAAAAAAGCATTTGCAAAGCTGCTTTTCAGTGCGCTCTTCAAGCACCAAAGGCTGGAGGCCCTTGCGGACACTCCAGCCTTGGAACGAGACCGAATTACTTGAGTTCGGCCTTGGCGCCAGCTTCTTCCAGCTTCTTCTTGGCGGCTTCGGCGTCTGCCTTGGGCAGAGCTTCCTTGACAACCTTCGGAGCGCCGTCGACCAGGTCTTTGGCTTCTTTCAGGCCCAGGCCGGTGATTTCGCGAACAGCTTTAATCACGGACACTTTGTTGGCGCCAGCGTCAGTCAGAACGACGTTGAAGTCGGTCTTCTCTTCAGCAGCAGCACCACCAGCAGCAGCGCCGCCAGCAGCAGGAGCGGCCATGGCGGCAGCGCTCACACCAAATTTCTCTTCGATGGCTTTCACCAGGTCGTTGAGTTCCAGGACCGTCATGCTGTCGAGCGCGGTCAAAAATGCGTCTTTATCGAATGCCATTTTTTGTTTCCTAACAATTGGTTAAAACACGAATGCTGGCCTTAAGCGGCAACAGCTTCGCCTTCGCCTTTTTTGGCCGCCAGAGCGCCCAGCACCACGGCGGTACGGGACATTGGCGACATCAGCAAGCCACACAACTGGGCCAACAGCACTTCCTTGGAAGGGATGCTTGCGAGTTGTTTGACGCCGTTGACGTCCAGGGCCTTGCCTGCAAATGCACCAGCGCGAATCACCAGCTTGTCGTTGGTTTTTGCGAATTCGGCCACCACTTTCGCGGCAGCCACTGCATCTTCAGAGAAGCCATAGATCAGCGGACCGGTCATCTGGTCAGCGACAACTTCAAACTGGCTACCAGCCACAGCACGGCGGGCCAAGGTGTTTTTCAACACGCTCAGCGAAACGCCCTGGCTGCGTGCTTTGACGCGCAGGTTTGTCATGTCAGCGACCGTGATACCGCGGTATTCCGCAATCACCAGCGTTTGAGCTTTAGCTGCGAGGCCGGTCACTTCGGAAATGACCGCTTCTTTCTCACTGCGATTCAGACTCAAGGTCTACTCCTTAAAATGTGCTTTCGGGACAACCCTAGAGCACGCCTATTTGCAGCGACCAACTGTTTTTGGAAATTCATCCATCTGCAGCGGGATCGCCATCTGCGTTGGCGGGGGTTTTGCAACCCACCGATTAAGTGCCCTGAGACACACCAACGGTCTTGGATGGCCTGCAGTCTTTTTTTCAAAAGATTGCAGCCCACCACATTGAGCCGACCCGAAGGTCTGCTCAAATCTTTACCGCAATCAAGCTGCGATGGTTTGTGTGTCGACGCGAACGCCCACACCCATGGTCGAAGACACCGCCACTTTGCGCAGGTAAACACCCTTGCTGGAAGCGGGCTTGGCTTTGTTCAGCGCGTCGATCAGCGCGGCCAGGTTGCCCTGCAGCTTGTCGGCGTCGAACGAGCGACGGCCGATCGTGCCGTGCACGATACCGGCTTTGTCCACGCGGAACTGCACTTGACCAGCTTTGGCGTTTTTCACGGCAGTGGCCACGTCAGGTGTCACGGTACCGACTTTGGGGTTAGGCATCAGACCACGTGGGCCCAGGATTTGACCCAAAGTACCCACAACGCGCATCGCGTCAGGAGCAGCGATCACCACGTCGAAAGGCATGTCACCGGCCTTGACTTGTGCAGCCAGGTCGTCCATGCCAACCACGTCAGCACCAGCGGCGCGGGCTTCGTCCGCCTTGGCACCTTGGGCGAACACAGCCACGCGGGCGGTCTTGCCAGTGCCGTTGGGCAGCACAACGGCGCCACGGACCACTTGGTCAGATTTCTTGGCATCGATGCCGAGCTGCACGGCCACGTCGATGGACTCATCGAACTTGGCGGTTGCCGCTTCTTTGACGATGACCAGAGCGTCAGCCAGTGCGTACAGCTTGTTGCTGTCCACTTTGCCAGCCAAGGCTTTTTGCTTTTTGGTGAGCTTGGACATTTACACGCCCTCCACATTCACGCCCATGGAACGGGCAGTACCAGCGATGGTGCGAACGGCAGCGTCCAGATCGGCAGCTGTCAGATCTTTCATCTTGGTTTTGGCGATTTCTTCCAGCTGAGCGCGGGTGATCTTGCCAACCTTTTCCAGACCTGGCTTGGTCGAAGCCTTGTCGATCTTGATGGACTTCTTGATCAAGGTCGCTGCGGGCGGGGTCTTGATGATGAAGGTGAAGGATTTGTCTGCAAACGCAGTGATGACCACTGGCAATGGCAGGCCCGGCTCGACGCCTTGGGTCTGGGCGTTGAACGCCTTGCAGAATTCCATGATGTTCAGACCACGTTGACCCAATGCTGGGCCAATGGGTGGCGATGGATTGGCTTTACCAGCTGGCACTTGCAGCTTGATGAAGCCGACGATTTTTTTCGCCATGCTTTTCTCCTTGCGGGTGATAACGCTCTGTCGAGCTCCCCGGGGTTAACGACTCTTTTTCAAAGCAAGCCACCGAGTCGGGTAGCGGCCTGCCGATTCGCTGGGTGGTCCGTGAACCACCCAGAACATCAGGTCTTCTCGACTTGACTGAATTCCAGCTCAACCGGCGTGGCACGACCAAAGATCGTGACCGACACGCGCATCTTGTTGCGCTCGTAGTTGACTTCTTCGACGGTGCCATTGAAATCGGTGAACGGGCCTTCTTTGACGCGCACATATTCACCCACTTCAAACTCCACCTTGTGGCGAGGTTTGTCGGTG
The DNA here is from genome assembly GCF_014837235.1 of Limnohabitans radicicola. Taxonomy (GTDB): domain Bacteria; phylum Pseudomonadota; class Gammaproteobacteria; order Burkholderiales; family Burkholderiaceae_C; genus Limnohabitans_A; species Limnohabitans_A radicicola. Next base: position 929,262 of record NZ_JACYFT010000001.1, read on the forward strand.
CCTTCCTGCATCTGGTTCACGATCTTCAGGACATCGTCCTCAGAGATCGGCGCCGGACGGTTCTTGGCACCCCCCACAAAACCCGTCACCTTGTTGGTGTGCTTCACCAGGTGCCAGGTTTCGTCATTCATCACCATTTCCACCAACACATAGCCGGGGAAAAACTTGCGCTCGGTGGTGCGCTTTTGGCCATTCTTGACCTCAACCACTTCTTCGGTCGGCACCAAAATGCGACCGAACTTGTCTTGCATGCCGGTGCGGTTGATGCGCTCGATGATGTTGCGCTCAACGGCTTTTTCCATGCCCGAATAGGCATGGACCACGTACCACTTCAGATCAGGATTCGTGGAATCGCCAGCCTGGGGAGCATTGACCAGTGCATCACTCATTATTTTTTCCACCCCAGAATCAAGTCGTAAAACACCCACTCAAGGGTCTTGTCGGTCAGCCACAAAAACACAGCCATGACCAACACAAAGACAAACACGTAAGCCGTGATCTGCATGGCCTCTTTGCGCTCGGGCCACACCACTTTTTTGACTTCGCGAACCGCGTCGCGGCCAAAGGCCACCAGCTGACGACCGGACTCGGAAGTCAGGAACACCACCACAGCGACAGCCGCAGCCGCCAACAAGCCAGCCCACTGGGCCAGCGGGCCTTGCTTGGCCAGCAGGTAGTAGGCCACCAGACCGGCAATCAGCACGGCCACAGCGGCTGCGACCCGGGCTTTGTCAGCGGTCGAGTTGACGGTTTGTACTTCAGACGTTGCCATATTGGCTTCGAGACCTTTGTGAGTCCTGCAAAAACAGGCACTTATCAGACACGGAAGCCCGCCAGGTTCTGGCGGGCTTGAAATCCACCTTTTCAGGTGGCAGGGGCAGTAGGAATCGAACCTACAACCTTCGGTTTTGGAGACCGACGCTCTGCCAATTGAGCTATACCCCTACTTGAACCTCTTTAGGCGATGATCTTGGCAACGACGCCAGCGCCAACGGTACGGCCACCTTCGCGGATCGCGAAACGCAGACCTTCTTCCATGGCGATGGGGTTGATCAGCTTCACAGTGATCGACACGTTGTCGCCTGGCATCACCATCTCTTTGCCTTCTGGCAATTCGATCGCGCCTGTCACGTCAGTCGTACGGAAGTAGAACTGAGGACGGTAGTTGTTGAAGAAAGGCGTGTGACGGCCACCTTCGTCTTTGGACAAGACATAGATCTCGCCCGTGAAGTGGGTGTGCGGCTTGATCGAGCCGGGCTTGCACAGCACTTGGCCGCGCTCGACGTCTTCGCGCTTGGTGCCGCGCAGCAAGATACCCACGTTGTCGCCCGCTTGACCTTGGTCCAGCAGCTTGCGGAACATCTCAACGCCCGTGCAGGTGGTCTTGACCGTGTCTTTGATGCCCACGATTTCGATTTCTTCGCCGACCTTGATGATGCCGCGCTCGATACGGCCAGTCACCACAGTGCCGCGGCCAGAGATGGAGAACACGTCTTCCACCGGCATCAGGAACGAGCCGTCCACTGCGCGGTCAGGCGTAGGGATGTAGGTGTCCAGCGCTTCGGCCAGCTTGAAGATGGCTTGCTCGCCCAGAGGGCCTTTGTCGCCTTCCAGCGCCAGCTTGGCAGAACCTTGCACGATCGGTGTGTCGTCGCCTGGGAAGTCGTACTTGGACAGGAGTTCGCGAACTTCCATCTCGACCAGTTCCAGCAGTTCAGCGTCGTCCACCATGTCGCACTTGTTCAGGAACACGATGATGTAAGGCACGCCCACTTGGCGAGCCAACAGGATGTGCTCGCGGGTCTGAGGCATGGGACCGTCAGCAGCAGAGCAAACCAAAATGGCGCCGTCCATCTGGGCAGCACCCGTGATCATGTTCTTCACATAGTCAGCGTGACCGGGGCAGTCCACGTGAGCGTAGTGACGGTTTTCTGTTTCGTACTCGACGTGCGCGGTGTTGATCGTGATACCACGGGCCTTCTCTTCGGGAGCCGCGTCGATCTGGTCGTACGCCTTGGCAGCACCGCCGAACTTGGCAGCCAGCACGGTGGTGATGGCCGCTGTCAGTGTGGTTTTACCGTGGTCAACGTGACCAATGGTGCCCACGTTCACGTGCGGTTTCGTCCGTTCGAATTTCTCTTTTGCCATTTTTCGACTCCGAAAAAAATTGTGGTCAAACTCAAGACAGAGGGCGCGCAGCCTGAAGCTGCGCGCCCGGAACTGGTGCCCTTGGCGGGAATCGGACCCGCGACCTCTCCCTTACCAAGGGAGTGCTCTACCACTGAGCCACAAGGGCAAAAATCTTCAACAACCCAAACCGGATGACTGGAGCGGGAAACGGGAATCGAACCCGTGTCATTAGCTTGGAAGGCTAAGGTTCTACCATTGAACTACTCCCGCATTGATTGCGCCACACGAGTGGTTGCGACGCCAATGCTTGGAAACCTTTTCCAAATGCTCAAAATCACCTGACTCAAGTCAGTTCGCTGGTGGAGGAGACTGGATTCGAACCAGTGTAGGCGTAAGCCAACAGATTTACAGTCTGCCCCCTTTAGCCACTCGGGCACCCCTCCGGAGCGAGCCTCAGATTATGCCACCTTTTTGGGTTCCGGCGCAATCTGCGTTGAACTTTTTCACCAAACGATGGTTTTTTGACCGTTTTCAGCCAGGAAGGCATTGGCCTGACGAAAATGGTCGCAACCCAGGAAAGGGGTGGGCGGTCGCAAAGCAGACAAGGGCGAAGGGTGGTTGGCTTCCAGGATCAGGTGCCGGCCCTGTGCAGCCACTGACTGGATCAGGCCTTTTTTGGCCTGGGCGTGACCACCCCAGAGCATGAACACCACAGGCCGAGGCCGAGCCGCAACCATCTCAACGAGCCGATCGGTGAGCGCCTCCCAGCCCCAGCGGGCATGGCTGGCCGGCTGGCCATCCTGAACGGTGAGGCAGGTGTTGAGCAGCAGCACACCCTGCCGCGCCCAACGGCTCAACGAACCATCTGCCGGCATGGGCACGCCCAGGCTGCGCTGCAGCTCCTTGAAGATGTTGCGCAAGCTGGGCGGCACTTTGACGCCCGGCGCCACGGAAAACGCCAGACCCTCGGCTTGGCCGGGGCCATGGTACGGGTCCTGCCCCAGGATGACCACACGCACATCTTCCAATGCGGTCAGGGTCAGCGCCCGCAAAGGCTCAGGGGGGTAAATGCGCTGGCCTTCGGCCAGGGCTTGCGACAAACGTGCCGACAGCTGCTGCCCGACCGGTGAAGCCCAAAACACCTCAACTGCGGGGCGCCAGGAAGGCGCCAAATTGAAGGTCGACGCTGGCCAGGCCTTCAAGCTCGGCACCTGCGGCGCTGCCCAGTCAAAGCCCTGCTGCATTCAGCGCCTCAGTCGAACAAGGCCGCCAAGGCCTCGCCTGGCTCGGCAGCGCGCATGAACGCCTCGCCCACCAGGAAGGCATTCACCTGGGCTTCGCGCATGCGTTGCACATCGACCTTGGACAGGATGCCGCTCTCGGTGACCAGCAGGCGGTCGGCAGGCACATCGGGCAGCATGTCGAGCGTGGTTTGCAGTGACACCTCGAACGTGCGCAGGTTGCGGTTGTTGATGCCCACCAGACGCGTCTTGAGTTTGAGCGCGCGCTCGAGTTCGGCGCGATCGTGCACCTCCACCAACACAGCCATGTCCAGGCTGCGGGCCACGGCTTCGAGCTCGGCCATCTTGGCATCGTCCAGGCAAGCGGCGATCAGCAAGATGCAGTCCGCGCCCATCGCGCGCGCTTCATAGACTTGGTAAGCATCGACCATGAAATCTTTGCGCAGCACGGGCAGGTCGCAACTGGCACGGGCCTGCTTGAGGTAATCGTTGCTGCCCTGAAAAAACTGTTTGTCGGTCAGCACCGACAGGCACGCCGCACCATGTGCTGCGTAGCTTTGGGCAATATCTGCCGGAATAAATTCCTCCCGCAGAACGCCTTTGGACGGGCTGGCTTTCTTGACTTCGGCAATGACCGCCGCCTGCCCAGCTTGGATCTTGGCACGCATCGCGCCTTCAAAATCACGGGTGAGCACGCGGCTCTCGGCATCTGCGCGCATGGCGGCCAATGATTTCTTTTTGAGGCCTTCGGCGATTTCTTCTCGCTTGACGGCCACTATTTTGTTGAGGATGTCGCTCATGGGGTGTCCTGTCAAAATTTAGGCGGGCGTGGCCTGGGTGAACGCCACGAACTGCGAGAGCTTGGCCTTGGCTGCGCCCGACTCGATGGCGGCACGGGCGCGTGCGATGCCGTCCTGGATGCTGGCCGTCACGTTGGCCGCATACAGCGCGGCACCCGCATTGAGGATCACGATGTCACGGGCCGCACCAGGCTCGTTGTCCAGCACGCCACGCAGCATGGCCATGGACTCTTCCGGCGTGTCCACCTTCAAGGCGCGGTTGCTCGCCATGGTCATGCCAAAGTCCTCGGGATGGATTTCATACTCGGTGATCTGGCCGTTCTTGAGTTCGCCCACCAAAGTGGCCGCACCCAGGCTGACCTCGTCCATGCCGTCTCGTCCATAGACCACCAACGCATGCTCGGCGCCCAGCCGCTGCAGGGCACGCACCTGGATGCCCACCAGATCAGGGTGGAACACCCCCATCAGGATGTTGGGTGCGCCTGCGGGGTTGGTCAGCGGCCCCAGGATGTTGAAAATGGTGCGCACGCCCAGCTCCTTGCGGACAGGCGCCACGTTCTTCATGGCCGGGTGGTGGTTGGGCGCGAACATGAAACCAATGCCCACCTCCTGGATGCACTGGGCGATGCGCTCCGGCGACAAACCGAGGCTGCCGCCCAGCGCCTCGATCACATCGGCACTGCCCGATTTGCTGCTGACACTGCGGCCACCGTGCTTGGCCGTCTTGGCGCCTGCGGCAGCGGCCACAAACATGGCGCAAGTCGAAATGTTGAAGGTGTGCGAGCCGTCACCGCCGGTGCCGACGATGTCCACCAGATGCGTCGGGTCAGGCACGTGCACCTTGGTGGAAAACTCGCGCATGACCTGCGCGGCTGCCGTGATCTCGCCAATGGTCTCCTTCTTCACGCGCAAGCCGGTGATCAGGGCCGCCGTCATGACGGGCGACAACTCGCCTTGCATGATCATGCGCATGATCTTGAGCATCTCGTCGTGGAAGATCTCGCGGTGCTCAATGGTGCGCTGCAGGGCTTCTTGAGGGGTGATGGGCATGGGGCTCTCCAATGCGGCCGGACTCAAGGTCGGACCAGGAAGTTCTTGAGCATGGCATGGCCGTGCTCGGTGAGGATGGACTCGGGGTGAAACTGCACCCCCTCGATGTCGAGTTCGGTGTGGCGCACCCCCATGATCTCGCCATCATCGGTCCAGGCCGTGACTTTGAGGCACGCCGGGCAGCTCGCACGCTCAATGGCCAGCGAGTGGTAGCGGTTGACCGTGAACTGTTTGGGCAAACCGGCGAATACGCCTTCTTGCGTGGTGGTGATGACACTGGTCTTGCCATGCATTTGCTCCTGGGCGCGCACAATCTTGCCCCCAAACGCCGCGCCAATGCCCTGGTGTCCCAAACACACACCCAGAATGGGCAGTTGACCGGCAAAGTGCTGGATGGCCGCCACCGAAATACCCGCCTCGGCAGGTGAGCAGGGACCGGGCGAAATCACCAGACGGTCGGGCTTGCGGGCCGCGATGCCTTCGAGGGTGATTTCGTCGTTGCGAAACACTTCGACGTCAGCACCGAGCTCACCGAAATATTGAACGATGTTGAAGGTGAACGAATCGTAGTTGTCCACCATGAGGAGTTTGATTTTCTGCGTCATGGTGTTCACTCCAGGCCTTCTTCGACCAGTTCGCTGGCGCGCAGCAAGGCACGCGCCTTGTGCTCGGTTTCGCGCCACTCCATCTCGGGCACCGAGTCAGCCACAACGCCTGCAGCCGCCTGAACATACAGCGTCTGGTCCTTGATGACAGCAGTGCGGATGGCAATGGCCACATCCATGTCGCCGGCATAGCTGAGGTAACCACACGCGCCACCATAAATGCCCCGCTTGACGGGCTCAAACTTGTCGATCAGCTCCATGGCGTGGACCTTGGGCGCGCCCGTCAGCGTGCCGGCCGGGAAGGTGGCTTTGAGCACATCCATGTTGGTCATGCCTTCGTGCAGGATGCCTTCAACGTTGCTCACGATGTGCATCACGTGGCTGTAGCGCTCCACCACAAAGGCCTCGGTCACCTTGACCGAACCGATCTTGGCAATGCGGCCAATGTCGTTGCGGGCCAGGTCGATCAGCATCACATGCTCTGCGCGTTCCTTGGGGTCGTCCAGCAGCTCCTGTTCGGTGGCTTTGTCTTTTTCGGGCGTGGCGCCGCGTGGGCGCGTGCCTGCGAGCGGGCGGATGGTGACCTTGGTGCCCTCTTCCGTCTTTTCCTGGCGCACCAGGATTTCCGGGCTCGCGCCAACCACATGGAAGTCGCCAAAGTTGTAGAAGTACATGTACGGGCTCGGGTTGAGCGAGCGCAAAGCGCGGTAGAGCGACAGCGGGCTCTCGGTGTAACGCTTCTTGATGCGCTGGCCCACCTGCACCTGCATGAAGTCACCGGCCGCAATCAGCTCCTTGGCTTCTTCAACCGCACGCAGGTAATCGGCTTTGGCAAAGTCCCGCTCGGCCGGGTAAGTCTGCGTGGCCTTGACCACTGGCGCACTGACCGAGTACTTGAGTTGCTCCTTGAGGTCGCGCAAACGCTTTTTGGCATTGGCATAGGCCTCTGGCTGCGCCGGGTCGGCATACACGATCAGGTACAGCTTGCCCGAGAGGTTGTCGATGACCGCCAACTCCTCGCACTGCAGCAGCAGGATGTCGGGCGTGCCCAGGGTGTCGGGCGGGCAACTGTGTTCGAGTTTTTTCTCGATGTAGCGCACCGCGTCGTAGCCAAAGTAGCCCGCCAAACCACCGCAAAAACGCGGCAAGCCCGGGCGCAGTGCCACTTTAAAACGCTTTTGGTAGGCGTCGATGAAGTCGAGCGGATTGCCCGCAGCGGTTTCCACCACCACGCCGTCGCGCACGACTTCGGATTTGGCCTCGTCACCAAAGCCGCTGGCACGCACCAGGGTGCGCGCGGGCAGGCCGATGAAGCTGTAGCGCCCGAAGCGCTCACCGCCCACCACGGACTCGAGCAGGAAGCTGTATTTGCCGCCATCCTTGCTGTGCGCCAGCTTCAGATAGAGCGAAAGCGGGGTTTCGAGGTCCGCAAACGCCTCCAGCATGAGGGGGATGCGGTTGTAGCCTTGGCTGGCCAGGCTTTTGAATTCGAGTTCGGTGATCACGGCAAAGAGCCTCCAAGTGAGCTCTGCAACCTCGCGGGAGGTGCGTTCAATTCATCCAGGTGCCCGGCAAAGTGCGGGGCGCGGGTGGCGGCACACAGGCCGCACGGTCGGTGAAAGTCAGACTGGCTGACGCCAGGGCCAGGCTCCCCGGCCTTCCGATGGGGAAAGGCCCGGCAGAACGTCTGCGTGGGAGCGACTTGGGATGTTGAACATGAGGCCTCAAGTGTAGCAAAGCCCCGAGAGCGTTCTGGCGTGCATCCGTCAAAGCGCTTTAGGGGCCCAGACAGCCGGCAATTGCGCCAGGGAATCGAGCCAGGCCAGAGCAGGCGTTTGCTGGATCGGCTCGCCATGGTTGTAGCCATAAGTCACCAGCACCACCTCGCAGCCCGCCGCACGGGCCGCCTGGGCGTCGTTGCAGGAGTCGCCAACCATCAAGGTGTGTGCGGGCAGCGTGCCTAAGGCTTCACAGGTCTTGAGTAAGGGCAACGGGTCAGGCTTTTTGCGCTCAAAGCTGTCACCGCCAAAAACCAGCGGAAAAAAACCGGCCAGGCCCTTGGCTTCGAGCAGTGGCCGGGCAAAGGCGATGGGCTTGTTGGTCAGGCACGCCAGTTGTAAACCCGCCTCCTGCAAAAGCGCCAACCCCTCCACCACGCCCTCATAGACCGCAGCAAACTCGCCATTGATGCCCAGGTAATGGTGCTGGTAACGCTGCCAGGCGGGCTCATACAGCGCCTGGACATCGCGCCCTGCGCATGCGCCCACCTCGGGCAAGGCCAGCTGGTGGGCGAGCACCGAGCGGATCAGGTGCTCCGAGCCCTTACCCACCGTCCGCTCGACCAGGGCGCGCGTCACCGGCGGCAAATCGAGATCGGCGAGTGTGCGGTTGAGGGCGACCTCGAAGTCACCCAGGGTGTCGACCAGGGTGCCATCGAGGTCAACAATGGCCGCTTTCCAGCGCACGGCCATGTCAGGCGAGCGCTGCGCGCATCTGGTCGATCACGGCCTTGTAGTCGGGCTTGCCAAAGATCGCGCTGCCCGCCACAAAGGTGTCCGCCCCGGCATCGGCCACACGGCGGATGTTGTCGGCCTTGATGCCACCATCCACTTCCAGGCGGATGTCACGGCCACTGCGCTCGATCCACTGACGTGCCAACTCGACCTTGCGCAGGGCAGAGTCGATAAAGCTCTGACCACCGAAGCCGGGGTTGACGCTCATGATCAGGATCAGGTCGATCTCGTCGATCGTCCACTCCAGCACATCGAGCGGCTCGGCCGGGTTGAACACCAGACCGGCTTTCACGCCTTTGCTCTTGATGGCCTGGATGCTGCGGTGCACATGGGCACTGGCATCGGGGTGGAAGCTGATCAAATCGGCGCCGGCTTCGGCAAACGATGCCGCCAAAGCGTCCACAGGAGAGATCATCAGATGCACATCGATCGGCACCGCCACGCCTGCGGGCGTTTTGGCGTGCGGCTTCAGCGCCTGGCAAATCATGGGGCCGAACGTGAGGTTGGGCACATAGTGGTTGTCCATCACGTCAAAGTGAATCCAGTCAGCGCCGCTGGCGATGACGTTCTTCACTTCATCGCCCAAGCGGGCGAAATCAGCCGACAGGATGGAAGGGGCAATTCGGTAAGTGGTGCTCATGCCTCTATTGTCGCAGTTACCATGGCGCATGGCCGACTACCAATTCCACATCCAGACCGAGCCGCGTTACGTGCCCGAGCAGAGCAACCCCGAGCAACATGTCTTTGGCTTCGCCTACACGATCACCCTCACCAACACGGGGGCTGTGGCTGCCCAATTGATCTCCCGCCATTGGGTCATCCAGAACGGCCGGGGAGAAGCAGAAGAAGTCAGTGGCCTGGGCGTGGTGGGCCATCAGCCCTTGTTACAACCGGGTGAATCCTTTCAGTACACCAGCGGCTGCCGTCTGGCGACCGCCACAGGCAGCATGCACGGCGAGTTTTTCTTTGTGGCGGTGGATGGGCACCGTTTTGAATGCCCGGTCCCGCCATTCATGCTGGACGCCTCGGCCATTCCTGGCGCACCCGGTAGGCACCTGCTGCACTGAACCACGCCTTCATGAGCGGTTAAGCTTGCGCCATGGGTGAATTTGATCTGATCGACCGCTATTTCAAAAAGCCTGTTCGCCGCGCCGATGTGGGCATTGGCGACGACTGCGCTCTGCTGAGCGCTGCGCCCGGGCACCAGCTGGCCATTTCCACCGACATGCTGGTCGAAGGGCGCCACTTCCTTTCTACAGTCAATCCGCAGCATCTCGGCCACAAAGCGCTGGCTGTGAATCTGAGCGATCTGGCCGCGTGCGGCGCACGGCCCAAAGCGTTCTTGCTGTCACTGGCCCTGCCCCGTGTGGACCCTGCATGGCTGCAGAGCTTTTCCGAGGGCCTGTTTCAGCTGGCTGATTTGCATGCTTGTGAGCTGGTCGGTGGCGACACCACGCAAGGGCCGCTGAACATCTGCATCACCGTGCTGGGCGACGTACCACACGGTCAGGCTTTGTTGCGCAGTGGCGCCCGCGCAGGCGACGACCTGTACGTCAGCGGCACGCTGGGCGATGCGCGGCTGGCGCTGGAAGCGTTTCGTGGCCACATCAGCCTGCCCGAGTCGGTGTTTGCCGATACCCGCGCCCGCATGGAGACCCCGACGCCCCGTGTGCAGCTGGGCATGGCACTGAGGGGCATCGCCAGCGCAGCCGCAGACATCAGCGATGGCCTGCTGGGTGACCTCGGGCACATCCTGAAAGCCAGCGGCGTTGGCGCCGCCATTGATCTGCCTACGGCCGAGACCTTGCTGGCCTGCCGCGCCACATGGCACTGTCCGAGCGAGCTGGCCCACACCTGCATCCTGTCTGGCGGCGACGATTACGAATTGGTATTCACAGCCCCCACACACGCACGCGAGCAGGTGCTGGCGGCATCGGTGCAATCGCAGACCCCCGTGACCCGCATTGGCACCATCCGCGCGGCCCCAGGCATCGACGTGCTCGACGAGCAAGGCCAGGCGCTCAGGCGCCGCTTCACTTCGTTTGACCACTTTGCCGCCCCATGACCGACAAGGCTTCACCAGCTCCCCGACGCCCCAGCGCGGCGTTCATGCTCGCGCACCCGGCCCACTGCCTGGCTTTGGGCTTTGGCGCAGGCCTGGCGCCCAAAGCGCCGGGCACCTCTGGCACCTTGTGGGCCTGGTTGGCCTGGCTGGTGCTGCAAAACCAGCTCTCGGTCACGGCCCAAGGCGTTCTGATTGCGGCCAGCGTGCTGCTGGGCTGGTGGGCCTGCACCGTCACCGCCAAAAACCTGGGCGTCAGCGACCCGGGCTGCATCGTCTGGGATGAAGTGGTCGCGATGTGGCTGATTTTGTGGCTGGTTTTGCCTGCTGGTTTTTGGGCGCAACTGGCGGCGTTTGCCTTGTTTCGCTTTTTCGACGCGGTCAAGCCGGGCCCTGTGGCCTGGGCCGACCAACAGTTCAAGGGCTTTGGCTGGCGCGGCGGCTTGGGCATCCTGTGGGACGATCTGGTGGCCGCTTTTTGCACCTTGTTGGTGATCGCCCTGTGGCGCTGGATCTGATGGACATTCACCCCCTTTGCCAGGCCCTGGCCTCGTGCCTCATCGAGCGCAAATGGTTCATCGCCACGGCCGAAAGCTGCACAGGCGGCATGATTGCAGCGCGTTGCACCGATCTTGCGGGCTCCAGTGCCTGGTTCGAGCGCGGGTTTGTGACATATTCCAACGCCGCCAAACAGGAATTGCTGGGTGTAGACCCTGCGCTCATCCAGGCGCATGGCGCCGTGAGCGAAGCAGTGGCCAAAGCCATGGTGCTGGGGGCTTTCAACCACGCCAAAGTGCAAGCATCCGTTGCAGTCACCGGGGTGGCGGGGCCAAGTGGCGGGAGCGCAGACAAACCCGTGGGCACGGTCTGGTTGGCCTGGTGCATCAACGGTGCCGTGGATGCGCAAAAAATGGTTTTTGCCGGCGACCGGGCGGCTGTGCGTGAGGCCACCACAGCCCACGCACTGCAAGGCCTTTTGACACGGATTGCATGAACAAAAAAAGACCCGCATCAGCGGGTCTTTTTCAATGTCAGTCGAGACTGAATTTGGTTGCGGGGGCCGGATTTGAACCAACGACCTTTGGGTTATGAGCCCAACGAGCTACCAGACTGCTCCACCCCGCGGTAAGAGATGAATTATACCTTATTCTGCGGCCTGTTCGGGAGAAGAATCAGCGCGATCGACCAATTCGACCAAAGCCATCGGTGCGTTGTCGCCCACACGGAAACCCATTTTCAGGATACGTGTGTAGCCACCAGGACGCTTGGCAAAGCGGGGGCCCAGGTCGGCGAACAATTTGACGACGCTGTCGCGGTCGCGCAAGCGGTTGAATGCCAGACGCTTGTTGGCCAGCGAGTCTTCTTTGGCCAAGGTGATCATGGGTTCGATCACACGGCGCAGCTCTTTGGCTTTGGGCAATGTGGTCTTGATGACTTCGTGCTCGATGAGCGAGTTCATCATGTTGCGGAGCATCGCGAGGCGGTGCTCGCTGGTGCGGTTGAGTTTGCGGAGGCCGTGACCGTGACGCATGGTGCTTTCCTTTCTTTATTAAACAGGCAGCCGTATCAGGTACTGCCCGTGCACACCCCGGATTTTTTCCGGGAACTTGAAATTATCGCTTTTCCAGACCTGCAGGTGGCCAGGCTTCGAGCTTCATACCCAAAGTCAGACCGCGAGAGGCCAGAACTTCCTTGATTTCGTTGAGTGACTTGCGACCCAGGTTAGGGGTCTTGAGCAACTCGTTCTCGGTGCGCTGGATGAGGTCACCGATGTAGTAGATGTTTTCTGCTTTGAGGCAGTTGGCCGAACGAACCGTGAGTTCGAGCTCGTCCACAGGGCGCAACAGGATCGGATCGAAGTTGCCTGCACCACCGCGTTGAGCGGGTGCATCGAAAGCCGACAATTCGCCGCCTTCGAGCTGTGCGAACACAGCCAGCTGTTCGACCAGAATCTTGGCCGAAGCACGCACAGCGTCTTCAGCGGTGATGGCACCGTTGGTCTCGATTTCGAGAACCAGTTTGTCCAGATCGGTACGCTGTTCAACACGAGCGCTCTCGACGGTGTAGCTCACGCGCTGAACCGGGGAGAACGATGCATCCAGAACGATGCGACCCAACGCCTTGGTAGGCTCATCGGCGAAGCGACGCATGTTGCCGGGCACATAACCACGGCCTTTTTCAACCTTGATTTGCATGTCCAGCTTACCGCCTTGCGACAAGTTGGCAATCACGTGCTCGGGGTTGATGATTTCAACGTCGTGCGGTGTCTGGATGTCGGCAGCAGTGACGGCGCCTTCACCGTCCTTGCGCAGGCTCAGCGTGACTTCATCGCGGTTGTGGAGCTTGAACACCACGCCCTTGAGGTTCAACAAGATGTTGACCACGTCTTCCTGGACGCCATCGATGGACGAGTACTCATGCACCACGCCAGCAATGGTCACTTCGGTTGCTGAATAGCCGACCATGGAGGACAGCAGCACGCGACGCAGGGCATTGCCCAGCGTGTGGCCGTAGCCACGCTCGAAAGGCTCGAGTGTGACCTTGGCGCGGTTGGCCGCCAGTTGTTCGACCTGGATGGCTTTGGGTTTCAGCAGATTGGTTTGCATTCAGACTTCCTGTCAATACCCCCGGCTCGTTACACCGGTAAGGCTGATGAAGCACCCGGAGCCACCTTGCGCGGCGACCCGGGAACGATTGAAACGACTCAGAATTAACGCGAGTACAGTTCGACGATCAACGATTCGTTGATGTCGGCGCCGAATTCGTCACGATCAGGAACCTTCTTGAAGGTGCCTTCGGCTTTGTCGGCATTGACTTCGATCCAAGCGGGGATGCCCACTTGAGCCGCCAGTTGCAGAGCTTCAACCACGCGGTTTTGCTTCTTGGATTTTTCACGGACAGCGATCACGTCACCGGCCTTGACCAGGTAAGACGGGATGTTCACGGATTGACCGTTCACGGTGATCGCCTTGTGCGACACCAGCTGACGCGCTTCGGCACGTGTGGAGCCAAAGCCCATGCGGTACACCACATTGTCCAGGCGGCACTCGAGCAATGCGAGCAAGTTGGAGCCGGTGTTGCCTTTGCGGCGATCGGCTTCAGCGAAGTAGCGACGGAATTGCTTTTCCAGCACGCCGTACATGCGCTTGACTTTTTGCTTTTCGCGCAACTGCAGACCGTAGTCAGAGGTGCGCTGACCAGAAGTGCGGCCGTGCTGGCCTGGCTTGGTGTCGAATTTGGACTTGTCCGCGATCGAGCGACGTGCGCTCTTGAGGAACAGGTCGGTGCCTTCACGGCGGGAGAGTTTGGCCTTGGGGCCGAGGTAGCGTGCCACTTGGATTTCCTTTGATGTACAACTACCGCATTCTGAAAATGCGGGAGCCAGGCGATGCAAGCATGGCCTGGCGGTGGGCTTGGTGAAAAATTAGATGCGGCGGCGCTTTTGAGGGCGGCAGCCGTTGTGCGGCACAGGCGTCACGTCCGAGATGGAAGTGATGCGGATGCCCAGGGCGCCCAGGGCGCGCACAGAAGATTCACGGCCAGGACCTGGGCCCTTGATCTCGACGTCGAGATTCTTGATGCCTTGGTCTTGAGCAGCGCGACCAGCGACTTCAGAAGCAACCTGAGCTGCGAAAGGTGTCGATTTGCGCGAACCCTTGAAGCCCTGGCCACCGGAAGAAGCCCACGACAGAGCGTTGCCCTGACGGTCGGTGATCGTGATGATGGTGTTGTTGAACGAAGCGTGAACGTGTGCGATGCCGTCAGCAATGTTCTTGCGGACTTTTTTGCGGACACGCTGAGCTGCGCTGTTCGATGGTGATTTAGCCATAATGGTCTCTCAATCCTGATTATTTCTTCAGTGCTGCAGCGCCTTTGCGCGGACCCTTACGGGTACGGGCATTGGTACGTGTACGCTGACCACGCATTGGCAGACCGCGACGATGACGGAAACCGCGGTAGCAACCGATGTCCATCAAACGCTTGATGTTCATGGTGGTTTCACGACGCAGGTCACCTTCAATGGTGAATTCAGCGATGTGATCGCGAATTTTTTCCAGGTCACCGTCAGTCAGATCTTTGATCTTCTTGGAATACGCAATGTCGCAAGCTTCGCAGATTTTGCGAGCGCGGGTGCGACCAATACCGAAGATGGCGGTCAGGCCAATTTCAGTGTGTTTGTGCGGCGGAATGTTGATGCCAGCGATACGTGCCATTTTCGTCCTCTAAAACTAGTGCAATCAGCCTTGACGCTGTTTGTGACGTGGATCTGTGCAGATCACGCGAACAACGCCTTTGCGGCGAATGATCTTGCAGTTGCGGCAAATTTTCTTGACCGAAGCCGAAACTCTCATGGTTTTCTCCTAAAACTCTTCGTTTAACCCGACCCACAAGCCTGGTTGGAATGGTTGCCCCGCGTGCGGCGCAGAAATTCAAATTTTCAAACCCATCAGGACTTGAAGCTCGCTTTCTTCAAAAGCGAATCGTACTGTTGAGACATCAGGTAGTTTTGAACCTGCGCCATGAAATCCATGGTGACGACCACAATGATCATCAGCGAAGTTCCGCCAAAATAAAACGGAACATTGTATTTCAAGATCAGGAACTCGGGCAACAAACACACAAAAGTGATGTAAGCAGCGCCGACCAATGTCAATCTCAGCAAAATCTTGTCGATATAACGGGCAGTTTGATCACCAGGACGGATGCCGGGGATGAATGCACCGCTTTTCTTCAAGTTGTCCGCTGTTTCCCGGCTGTTGAACACCAACGCCGTGTAGAAGAAGCAGAAGAATATGATGGCTGCCGCATAGAACATGACATAGATCGGCTGACCTGGAGTCAATGCAGAGGCCACATCTTTGAAAAATGCGACGACAGGGTTGGTGGTTTCACCAGAGCTGAACCAGTTGATCACCGTTGCGGGCAGCAAAATGATCGACGAAGCAAAGATCGGAGGAATCACACCCGCCATGTTCAGCTTGAGCGGCAGGTGCGACGACTGACCGCCATACACCTTGTTGCCCACCTGACGGCGCGCATAGTTCACGAGAATCTTGCGCTGGCCTCGCTCGACAAACACCACAAAGTAAGTCACCAGGACCACCAGTGCGAGAATGAAGATCGAAACCAGAGGTCCCATCGCACCCGTGCGAACCAGCTCAAACAAGCCGCCCATGGCGTTCGGGAGACCGGCCGCGATACCTGCAAAAATCAGGATCGAAATGCCATTGCCCAGACCACGCTCGGTGATTTGTTCACCCAGCCACATCAGGAACATCGTGCCAGCGGTCAGGCTGATCACGGCAGTCATGCGGAAACCAAAACCAGGCTGAATCACCAGGCCCGCAGAAGCTTCCAACGCCATGGCGATACCCAGCGACTGGAACACTGCCAGCGCCAGAGCACCGAAACGCGTGTACTGCGTGATCTTGCGACGGCCCGCTTCGCCTTCTTTCTTGAGTTGCTCGAAAGCGGGCAACACGTAAGTCAGCAACTGCATCACGATGGACGCAGAGATGTAAGGCATGATGCCCAACGCGAACACAGTGAAGCGCGACAAGGCCCCACCCGAGAACATGTTGAACAGGCTCAAAATGCCGCCTTGCTGGCCATTGAACAACTGCTTGAGCTGATCAGGATCGATGCCCGGCACAGGGATATGCGCCCCGATGCGGTAGACCACCAGCGCGAGCAGCAAGAAGACCAGCCGACGACTGAGGTCACCGTACTTGCCTGACTTGGCTGTTGTATTAGCGCTGGTTGCCACGGACTTGCTCTTTCACCGACATTCAGGCCACGGAGCCACCAGCTGCCTCGATGGCAGCCTTGGCACCAGCGGTAGCACCAATGCCTGTCAGCTTGACGGCTTTGGTGAGTTCACCGGACTTGATGACTTTGACCACTTTGGCCAGCTGGGAAACGAGACCCGCTTGCTTGAGTGCCAACAGATCCACTTCGGCCAGACCCAGATCGCTCAGGGTGGACAAAGTGATTTCTGCATTGAACTTCAGCAGATGAGACTTGAAGCCACGCTTGGGCAGGCGACGCTGCAAAGGCATTTGACCGCCTTCGAAGCCCACTTTGTGGTAGCCACCCGAACGGGATTTTTGACCTTTGTGGCCACGGCCGGCGGTTTTACCCAGACCCGAACCGATACCACGGCCAACACGGCGTGCAGCGTGCTTGGCACCGGCTGCAGGTTTGATGCTATTGAGTTCCATCATCGGTCTCTCAGAGAACTTTGACCAGGTAGGCGATCTTGTTGATCATGCCGCGCACTGCAGGGGTGTCCTGCAATTCGCTGACGCTGTTGAGCTTGCGCAGACCCAGACCACGCACGGTGTCGCGGTGAGATTGCTTGCAACCGATGGGGCTGCGAACCAGCTGGATTTTCACGGTAGTTTGTGTAGACATGTTCCGTCTCCAGTTCAGGCGAAGATTTCTTCGACCGACTTGCCACGCTTGGCTGCCACTTCCGAGGCAGTTGTGCAGTTGGCCAGTGCGTCCAAAGTGGCGCGAACCATGTTGTAGGGGTTGGACGAACCGTGGCTCTTGGCCACGATGTCGGTGATGCCCACCACTTCAAAAACAGCGCGCATCGGGCCGCCAGCGATGATGCCGGTACCTTTGGGAGCCGGAGCCATCATCACACGGGCTGCGCCGTGGTGACCCATCACGGTGTGATGGATCGTGCCGTTCTTGAGCGCCACCTTTTTCAGGTTGCGACGGGCTTCTTCCATGGCCTTTTGCACGGCTGCAGGCACTTCTTTCGATTTGCCTTTGCCCATGCCGATGCGACCATCGCCATCACCCACCACGGTCAGTGCTGCGAAACCCAGGATACGGCCACCCTTGACCACCTTGGTGACGCGGTTGACCGCGATCATTTTTTCCCGCAGACCGTCCTCTGGACCATCGTTTTGGGGTTTTGCTTGAAATTTAGCCATTTGAAATTCCGATCCGATTAGAACTGCAGGCCAGCTTCACGGGCTGCGTCGGCCAGGGCCTTGACGCGGCCGTGGTAAGCGAAACCAGCACGGTCAAATGCGACTTTCTCAACACCAGCGGCTTTGGCTTTCTCGGCAATGCGCTTGCCGATCAGCTGAGCGGCAGCGGCGTTGCCGCCCTTGCCAGAAGCGCCCAGTTCTTTGCGCACATCGGCTTCTGCAGTGGAGGCGCTGGCCAACACTTTGGTACCGCAGCCAGAAATGACGCTGGCATAAATGTGCAAGTTGGTGCGGTTCACGCTCAAACGTGCCACGCCTTGCTGTGCAATGCGAATGCGGGTTTGACGTGCACGACGCAGACGCTGCTCTTTCTTGGTCAACATGATGCAGCTCCTTATTTCTTCTTGGTCTCTTTGATCGTGATCTTCTCATCCGCATAACGGATGCCCTTGCCCTTGTAAGGCTCGGGAGGACGAACAGCACGGATCTCAGCAGCAATTTGGCCAACACGTTGACGGTCAGCACCCTTGATCACGATTTCAGTCGGACCAGGCGTGGCCACCGTGATGCCAGCAGGCATGTCGATGTTGACAGGATGCGAATAACCAACAGCCAGGTTCAGCTTGGCGCCTGTGGCTTGGGCTTTGTAACCCACACCGATCAGGTTCAGCTTCTTCTCGAAACCCTTGGTCACACCAGTCACCATGTTGTTCACCAGCTGACGCAAGGTACCGCTCATGGCATTGGCTTCACGCGAATCGTTGGCAGGCACAAAGCTCAGCTTGCCGCCTTCGTTGTTGACCTTCACCAGTGCGTTGGCTGCGATGGCCAATTGGCCACCTGTGCCTTTGACACTGATTTGATCGTCTTTGATGGACACATCCACGCCAGCGGGGATGGTCACAGGCATTTTTCCTACTCGGGACATTTCGTCTCTCCTGCCATTAAGCGACGTAGCACAGCACTTCGCCGCCGACACCGGCTGCACGCGCTTTGCGGTCGGTCATCACGCCCTTGGGTGTGGTGACGATAGCGACGCCCAGGCCATTCTGAACCTGAGGAATGGCATCGCGGCCTTTGTACACGCGCAGGCCAGGACGGCTCACGCGCTCGATACGCTCGATGACCGGACGGCCAGCGTAGTACTTCAGGGCGATTTCCAGCTCGGACTTGCCGTCGTTGGATTTGATTTGGAAGCCATCAATGTAGCCTTCATCCTTCAGCACTTGGGCGATGGCCACCTTCACTTTGGAAGAGGGCACCGACACGCTGGCCTTGGCGACCATCTGTGCGTTGCGGATGCGGGTCAACAGATCGGCAATGGGATCACTCATGCTCATGTTGTATCTCTCCTGCCGATTACCAGCTGGCCTTGGTCACGCCCGGAATGTTGCCTTGGAAGGCAAGTTCACGGATCTTGGCGCGGCCCAGACCAAATTGACGGAATGTGCCACGTGGACGACCGGTGATTTCACAACGGTTGCGCTGGCGGGTGGGGTTGGCGTTGCGCGGGAGCTTTTGCAGACCCAGACGGGCTGCAGCACGCTCTTCGTCGCTGCGCTTAGCATCATTGGCAATGGCTTTCAGTTCCGCGTATTTTTTCGCGTACTTGGCTGCCAGTTTTTCACGCTTGAGCTCGCGCTCGATCAAAGCTACTTTAGCCACGTGACACCTCAGTTCTTGAAGGGGAAACGGAAAGCGGCGAGCAGTGCCTTGCACTCGTCGTCGGTCTTGGCCGTTGTGGTGATGCTGATGTTGAGACCACGCAAAGCGTCAACCTTGTCGTACTCAATCTCAGGGAAGATGATCTGCTCTTTGACGCCGATGTTGTAGTTACCACGGCCATCGAAAGCGCGACCAGAAATACCACGGAAGTCACGCACGCGAGGCAGAGCCACGGTCACGAAACGGTCCAGGAATTCGTACATTTGCACGCCACGCAGGGTCACCATGCAACCGATGGGCTGCTGCTCACGGATCTTGAAACCCGCGATGGCCTTCTTGGCCTTGGTCACCACAGGCTTTTGGCCCGCAATCTTGGTCAGGTCGCTCACAGCGTTGTCCATGACCTTCTTGTCAGCCACAGCTTCGCTCACACCCATGTTCAGGGTGATCTTGGTGATGCGCGGCACTTGCATGGGCGACTTGTAGCCAAACTTGGCCGTCAGCTCAGCTGCGATCTTGTCGCGATAGAGTTCTTGAAAACGTGCCATGTTTATGCCACCTTGATTTCTTCGCCGCTGGACTTGTACACGCGCACGCGCTTGCCGTCAGCCAGTTGCTTGATGCCCACGCGATCAGCCTTGCCTGTTGCAGCGTTGAAAATCGCCACATTGGATTGGTGAATCGGCATGGCCTTTTCGATGATGCCGCCGTTGGTGCCCTTCATAGGGTTTGGCTTGGCATGCTTTTTGACGATGTTGATACCGTCAACCACCACGTGCGAATCATCGGCACGCAACGACACTTTGCCGCGCTTGCCTTTGTCACGACCGGTGATCACGATGACTTCGTCGCCTTTTACGATCTTGTTCATGGCGCGTCCTCTTAGAGCACTTCAGGAGCCAAAGACACGATCTTCATGAACTTCTCGGTACGCAGTTCACGCGTGACCGGGCCGAAGATGCGGGTGCCGATAGGCTCCAACTTGGCATTCAGCAACACTGCTGCATTGCCATCGAATTTGATGAGGGAGCCATCGCCACGGCGGATGCCTTTGGCAGTGCGAACCACCACAGCACTGTAAACCTCGCCTTTTTTGACGCGGCCACGTGGAGCGGCTTCTTTGATGCTCACCTTGATGATGTCGCCGACACTGGCGTAGCGACGCTTGGACCCGCCGAGCACCTTAATGCACAGCACGGACTTGGCGCCGGTGTTGTCAGCAACATCCAACCGAGATTCTGTCTGGATCATTTCAATATTCCCAACTTGTATTCCCCAAGCAGCCAGAGGCAACCGAAGGAATCAGTCTTGGACCCGTCATTCACACCGCAAACCACTTGCAGCGCTTCAGATTGGGCAGATAACCACGCTTTTTGCAAAGCGAAGCCCTCTATTCTGGCAGAAAAAAAGGGGGAGAGCAATACCCTTGCAAGTTTTTTTGCCCAATTCAGGCAAAAAGTTCACGGGCAATGGGCGTATTGCCGGGCCAAAGCCTCGAAATCGGGCAAATGCGGGTCCATCCCCGTCTCTTGCAGCAGCACCTCAGCCACCCGGGGCGCCCACTGGCTGGCCAGACGAGCGTCCAGCATGAGGAGACGCGACCTCCGGGCCAAAACGTCTTCCACCGTTCTCGCGTATTCATGCCTTGCAGCAAAACGGACCATGGCCTCGCTCAGGCCGGGCAACCACTCTGCAGCTCTGCCGGACATGGCTTGAATATAAGCAGCATCCACGCCATAGCTGTGCCAGCCCGGGGGCGCAGCCATGCCCGGGTGCCGCTCTGACTGCGGCGACGCGCCCACCAGCGGCGACCACGGCGCGGGCTGCGCAGCCGCGGCCGGCAATAAGCCCGCAGCAGCGCCTGTCTTGAGCACATCAATGCCCATGGCCCGGAAAGTGGTCCACTTGCCGCCCGTCACTGTCAGCAAGCCCGACTCGGAAATGTCGATGCGGTGCTCCCGACTGACGCGGCTGGTGCCGCCGCCCTGTTGGGCGTTGTTCACCAATGGACGCAGCCCCGCCCAGACACTGCGCACATCGGCCCGCGTGGGCTGACGCACCAAGTAATGACCTGCCTCCTGGAGGATCAGGTCCACCTCTTCTTTCAGGGGCACCGGCTCCAGCAAGGCGTCGGCTCTTGGGGTGTCCGTCGTGCCCAGCAAGACCTTGCCCAGCCACGGCACAGCAAAAAGCACCCGGCCATCGCGGGTGGAGGGCACCAGCAGGGCCTGCTCGCCAGGCCAAAAGGAACGGTCCACCACCAGGTGGATGCCCTGACTGGCCTGCACCAGCGATGCCACACTTTGCCCACGGGTCTCGGCATCCATGCCACGCAAGCCGTCGACCCAGACGCCAGCGGCATTGACCACGCAACGGGCCTGCACCTCGAACGCGCACCCCGTTTCGGCGTCGCGGGCATGCAACCCCGCCACACGGCCACCCGCCTCGATCAGACCCGTCACTGGCATGTGGTTGATGGCCAGCGCCCCATGCAAAGCAGCCGTACGGGCCAGCGCCAGCGCCAGCCGGGCATCGTCAAACTGGCCATCCCAGTACTGCACACCACCGCGCAAACCTTCGGCCTTAACACCAGGCACCGCTTGCAAAGTGGCTTCGCGACTGAGAAACCGGGTTGGCCCCAGACTGGCACGTCCGGCCAACACATCGTAGAGCTTGAGGCCTGCGCCATAAAACGCCTGCTCCCCCCATCGGTAAGCGGGCATCACAAAAGACAAAGGGCGCGCGATGTGCGGCGCGGCATCGAGCACGGCACGGCGCTCGTGCAGCGCCTCGTACACCAGCGACAAATGCCCCTGGGCCAAATACCTCACACCCCCATGCAGCAATTTGGTCGAGCGCGACGAGGTGCCCTGCGCAAAGTCATGCGCCTCCAGCAGCAGCACGCTCAGGCCCAAGTTGGCCGCCTGCAAGGCCACACCCAGCCCCGAAGCCCCACCCCCCACCACGGCCAGGTCCCACACGCGAGGCTCGGCCAGGCGTGCCAGCAAATCCGCCCGCAGCGTGGGCAAGGGGTGCGTGCTCACGCCTGGGCCCATTGGCGGGAACGGTCCACCGCCTCGCGCCAGCGGGCCATGCCTGCCTCGCGTTGCACCCCGGACCATTGCGGCTCGAAGCGCCGGTCCTCGGCCCATTGCGCGGCAATTTCATCGGCACCGGACCAGAAGCCCGTGGCCAGCCCGGCCAAATAGGCCGCGCCCAGCGCCGTGGTCTCGGTCACGCGGCTGCGCACCACGGGCACGCCCAGCACATTGGCCTGGATCTGCATCAGCAGGTTGTTGCGGCTCGCACCGCCATCCACCCGCAACTCGGTGAGCGCCAGGCCACTGTCACGCGCCATGGCACCAAACACATCGGCCGACTGCCAGGCGATCGCTTCGAGTGCCGCTCGGGCCAGGTGTGCGCGGGTGGTGCCCCGCGTCATGCCGACCAGGGTGCCACGCGCTTGGCCGTCCCAGTCCGGCGTACCCAGACCCGCAAAGGCTGGCACCAGGTACACATCGCCCGTGTCCGGCACGCTGGCGGCCAGCACCTCTACTTCGTCGGCCGATTGGATGATCTGCAAGCCGTCGCGCAGCCACTGCACGGTGGCACCCGCCATGAACACCGAGCCTTCCAGCGCATAAGCCGTGCGCGGCTCAGGCGCACCGACAGGCCCTTGCCAGGCGACCGTGGTCAGCAGCTGGTTGCGGCTCGCCACCGGGGCGCTGCCCGTGTTCATCAGCATGAAGCAGCCCGTGCCATAGGTGTTCTTGGCCATGCCAGGGGTGAAGCAAGCCTGCCCAAACAAGGCCGCCTGCTGGTCACCCGCGCAACCGGCCACCGGGATGGACAGGCCCAAGATGTCGGCGTCGGTTTCACCCATCACGCCGCACGACGGCAGCACCTGCGGCAACACGCTGCGCGGGATGCGCAGCAGCGCCAGCAGGCTGTCGTCCCAGTCCTGGGTGTGCACATTGAACAGCAAGGTGCGCGACGCGTTGCTCGGGTCGGTTGCGTGCATGCGTCCGCCGGTCAGCTTCCAGAGGAGCCAGCTGTCGATGGTGCCAAAAGCCAGTTCACCGCGTTCGGCACGCGCGCGGACACCGGGCACGTGGTCCAGCAACCATTCGAGCTTGGTGCCTGAAAAATACGCGTCCAGCACCAGTCCGGTTTTTCGGGCCAGGGTGCGGTGCGCACCCTGGGCGCGCAAGGCATCGCAGCGGGCCGCCGTTCGCCGGTCCTGCCAGACGATGGCGGGCGCGACGGGTTCGCCCGTGCGGCGATCCCACAGCACCGTGGTCTCTCGCTGGTTGGTCAGCCCAATCGATCGCACCTGCCGAGCCGAAATGCCTGCACACTGCAACACCTCGCGCAAGACCGCCAGCTGCGTGCGCCAGATCTCGGTGGCATCGTGCTCCACCCACCCGGGCTGTGGAAAATGCTGTTGGAACTCACGCTGGGCAATGGCCACGGGCTGGCCTGCGCGGTCAAACACCACCGCCCGCGAACTGGTGGTGCCCTGGTCAATGGCAAGGATGTAGTCCATGCGAGCAAGACTACCTGAAAGTCATGACCACAAACAGCGACAATTCCCGGATTGACCTCCGTGTACGACACCCCAGGGACACCTTCATGAGCCACAACCCAACCCACATCGCATTCATCGGCGGCGGCAACATGGCCAGCGCCATCATCGGCGGCCTGATCCGCCAGGGCATGACAACCGCGCAAATCACCGTGGTCGAGCCCTTTGCCGAGACCGCCGCCAAGCTGCACAAAGACTTTGGCATTACCGCCCTGCCCGCCGCTGGCCCGGCCTTGGCGCAGGCCAGCCTGGTGGTGTGGGCCGTCAAGCCGCAGGTGTTCAGCGAGGCCGCCACCCCGGTCAAGGCCCACACGCTGCAGGCGCTGCACCTGTCGGTGGCCGCAGGCATCCGCACCGACAGCATCGGCAGCTGGCTGGGCACCGAGCGCGTGGTGCGCTCCATGCCCAACACCCCGGCGCTGGTGGGCCAGGGCATGACCGCGCTCTACCCCTGCCCGGCCGTCACGGCCGACGACAAGGCCCTGGTCGAAAAAGTCATTGGCACCACAGGCCAGTTCCTGTGGGTGAACCAGGAGTCGCATCTGGACGCCGTCACCGCCTTGTCGGGCTCTGGCCCCGCTTATGTGTTTTTCTTCCTCGAAGCCATGACCGAAGCAGGCGTGGGCATGGGCCTGACTGCCGAGCAGGCTTACCAGCTGGCCGTGGCCACCTTTGCTGGCGCTTCGTCGCTGGCGGCGGCATCGAGCGAGTCGGCCGAAGTCCTGCGCCAGCGCGTCACCTCCAAAGGTGGCACCACCTATGCGGCCATCACCGCCATGGAGGCCGCAGGCGTCAAGCCCGCTTTTGTGAAAGCCATGCAGGCGGCCGAACAACGCGCCCGCGAGCTGGGCGACGAGTTCGGCAAGGCCTGATCAGAAGCCGTAACCCAGCACCACGCCCGCGAACACGCTGAACCCCAGCCAGTGGTTCAGACGGAAGGCTTTGAAGCAGCCTTCGCGCGTGCGCCGGCGGATCAGGCCGAAGTGCCAGACTACCTGGGCAATCGCCACCGCCCAGCCCAAGGCAAACAGCGGGCTCTGGCGCGGCACGGGCAAAAGGGCGGCCCAGATCGCCAGGTACGCTCCATAAAACCCCATGATGGCGGGCACATCCTTGTCGCCCAAAGTGATGGCCGAGGTCTTCATGCCGATCTTCAGGTCATCGTCGCGGTCCACCATGGCGTATTCGGTGTCGTAGGCCAGCACCCAAAACAGGTTACCCAGCAGCAAGCCCCAGGCCAGCAGCGGCACATCGCCCTGCACTGCCGCAAAAGCCATCGGAATGCCGAAGCTGAAAGCCACACCCAGCACCGCCTGCGGCATGGACACGTGGCGCTTGGCATAGGGGTACAGCAGCGTCACTGCCAGCGCCGCGAACGACCACGCGATGGTGGCGGCGTTGGTGGTCAGCACCAACCCAAAAGCGCACAGGGCCAGCACCGCGCCCACCAGCAAAGCCTCGCGGGTGCCGATACGCCCGCTCGTGACCGGGCGATTGGCCGTGCGCTTGACGTGTTTGTCAAAGTCGCGGTCGGCCACATCATTGATGCAGCAACCTGCGCTGCGCATGAGGATGGTGCCCAGCGTGAACACCACCATCAGGTGCCATCCCGGAAAGCCCCCGGCCGCCACCCACAAAGCGGCCAGCGAGGGCCACAGCAGCAGCAGCCAGCCCGCCGGGCGGTTCCAGCGGATCAGGTCGAGGTACAGCTTGAGTTTGCCCAACATCGGTCAACCGTTCAGGAAAGTCGTGTCACACCTGGCAGAGGGCAGGCGTAGATGGCGTTGCGCATGGCCGCGATGGCTTCGTAGCGGGTGAAGCTGCGCCGCCATGCCAGCACCACGCGGCGCGTGGGGGGCGGACCGCCTTGCGGGTCCACCACGGGCAGGTAGCGCACAGGCGCGTCTTGCCAGCCGGACTTGTCAGACGGCTCGGGCACCGACAGGCGGGGCACCAGCGTCACCCCCATGCCTGCGGCCACCATGTGCTTGATGGTTTCAAGCGACGAGCCCTCAAAAGTCTTGCGGATGCCCTCGGTCTGGCTCGCGTAGCGGGCGAACTCGGGGCACACCTCCAGCACATGGTCCCGAAAGCAATGCCCATTGCCCAGCAAGAGCATGGTCTCGTTCTTGAGCTGGTCGGTGGTGATGGACGCCTGGGACGCCAGCGCATGCTGCGCAGGCAGGGCCGCCATGAACGGCTCGTCGTACAGCGGTGCGATCGCCAAACCCGACTCAGGGAACGGCTCGGCCAGAATGGCGCAGTCGATCTCGCCCGTGCGCAGCATCTCCAGCAGGCGCACGGTGAAATTCTCTTGCAGCATCAGCGGCATTTGCGGGATGTCCGAGATGATCTGGCGCACCAGGTCCGGCAGCAGGTAGGGTCCGATGGTGTAGATCACGCCCAGCCGCATCATGCCTGCCAACGGGTCCTTGCCGCGCTTGGCGATCTCCCGGATCTCGGCCGCCTGCTCCAGCACGCTTTGCGCCTGCCGAACGATCTCTTGCCCGAGCGGCGTCACGGTCACCTCGCCCGCCGTGCGCTCGAACAACTTGACCTCCAGCTCCTCTTCGAGCTTCTTGATCGCCAGCGACAGCGTGGGCTGCGACACATGGCAAGCATCGGCGGCTTTGCCAAAGTGCTTTTCGCGGGCAACGGCCACGATGTATTTCAACTCGGTCAGGGTCATTCGCTCACGCTTTCAGATATTCCGATTTTCCACCCAACCAGCGGCTGACGTGGCGCTCGGCCAGTGGCGGGTAGCGGTCCAGCATGACCGGGGCCAACTCGCGGGCCCAATCCAACAAGGGCGTGTCGGTGGCCAGATCGGCAAAACGCAGCAAAGGTGCGCCCGACTGGCGGGCGCCGAGGAACTCGCCCGGGCCACGGATTTCGAGGTCGCGCCGGGCGATCTCGAAGCCGTCGGTGGTCTCCACCATGGCGCGCAGGCGCTCACGCGCCGTCTCGCCCAGGCGACCGCTGTCGCCCGTGCCGTACAGCAGCACACAGGCCGACGCGGCCGCGCCCCGCCCCACCCGACCACGCAACTGGTGCAACTGGCTCAGGCCAAAGCGCTCGGCGTGCTCGATCACCATCAGCGAGGCATTGGGCACATCCACACCCACCTCGATCACGGTGGTGCTGACCAGCACGCCCATTTGCCCACTGGTAAACAAATCCATCACCGCCTTCTTTTCGGCCACGGGCATGCGCGAATGCAGCAGGCCCACCATCACGCCCGGCAAGGCCTCGCTCAGGTCGGCATGGGTTTGCGTGGCGTTGGTCAAGTCCAGCGCTTCGCTTTCTTCAATCAGCGGACACACCCAGTACACCTGCCGCCCCTGGGCCAGTTGCGCACCAATGCGCTGCACCACCTCGTCGCGGCGACTGTCTGAAATCACCCGCGTCACGATGGGTGTGCGCCCGGGCGGCAACTCGTCAATCACCGACACATCCAAGTCGGCGTAGTAGCTCATGGCCAGTGTGCGCGGGATGGGCGTCGCGCTCATCATCAGCATGTGCGGCTCCATACCGCCTTCTTGCATCTTGCCGCGCAAAGCCAGGCGCTGGGCCACGCCAAAGCGGTGCTGCTCGTCGATCACGGCCAACGCCAGGTTCTTGAACTTCACATGCTCCTGAATGACCGCGTGCGTGCCCACCACCAGCGCGGCTTCGCCCGACGCGACCATCCCCAGCATGGCCGTGCGCTCTTTCTTTTTCTGGCTGCCAATCAACCAAGCCACCTTGACGCCCAAAGGCTCCAGCCAGCCCACCAGCTTGGCAAAGTGCTGAGTAGCCAAAATCTCGGTCGGCGCCATCAGGGCGCACTGCCAGCCCGCGTCGATGGCCACCATGGCGGCCAGCGCCGCCACCACCGTCTTGCCTGCGCCCACATCGCCTTGCAGCAAGCGGTGCATGGGCACGGCACGCGCCAAGTCAGCTGCAATCTCTTGTCCCACGCGCTGCTGGGCCCCTGTGAGGCCAAAGGGCAGCGCCGCCAGCAGACTGGCGTGCAAACCGCCCGGCTTTTGGCGCAACTGTGGCGCGCGCAAACGGTCGCGCTCGCGCTTGGCCGTCAGCTGCGACAGCTGCTGCGCCAGCAACTCCTCGCACTTCAGGCGAATCCAGGCCGGGTGGCTGCGGTCTTCGAGCGCGGCCATCGACACATCGGGCGTGGGGTGGTGCAAAAACTGCAGCGCATCGCGCAGCGACCAGGGCCCGCGACGGTCTGGCCAAGGCGCTTGCGGTGGCAAGGTCTCGCTCAGGTCCGCATGGTTCAGCCCGGTGATGACAGCACGGCGCAAATACGGCTGCGGCAAACCCGCCACCGTGGGGTACACAGGTGTCAGCGCCGTGGACAAGGCACCGCCCGCCGCCTTGAAATGCGGGTGCATCATGGTCAGACCCATGAAGCCGCCACGCACCTCGCCCCGTGCGCGAATGCGGTTGCCCACCGCCAGCGCCTTCTGGTGCGAGGGGTAAAAACTGAAAAACCGCATCACGCAGGTGTCTGAACCGTCGTCCACCGTCACCAGCAACTGGCGACGCGGGCGCATCGTGATCTCGCAAGCGGTGACCGTGGCCTCGATCTGTACCGTGTCGCCCTCGCGGGCATCGGCCAGTTTCACGATCCAGGTCTCGTCTTCATAGCGCAGCGGCAAATGCAGCGCCAGATCGATGTCGCGCACCAACCCCAGCTTGCGCAGCGCTTTTTGCGGGGCGGTCAGGGTTTTGGCGGGGGACGAGGGACTCTCGGACATGCCTCACATTGTGCCGTGGCTTTGCGGACGCTTGAGGCACAATGCGCACCTTGTTCATTCGCACGGGCCTGTCCAGCCCTGAACCATGTCTGCATCTGCCTCCCGCTCTTTCACGCTCAGCGATTTCGACTTTGAGCTGCCCCCCGAACTGATTGCCCAGCACCCGGCTGCCGAACGCAGCGGCTCGCGTTTGCTGGATGGGTCTTCGCCTGCGGTGGTCGACCGCATCTTCCGCGAACTGCCCAATTTGCTCAACCCTGGCGACCTGCTGGTCTTCAACGACACCAAGGTGATCAAGGCACGCATCTTTGGCGAGAAGGCCACGGGCGGAAAACTGGAGTTGCTGATCGAGCGCGTGCTGCCCGGCCACCAGGTGGTCGCGCACATGAAGGTCAGCAAGAAGCCCCTGGTGGGCGGGAAGATGTTCATGATGGGCGGCGCGCAGAACGGGGGGTTTGATGCCACCCTGCTGGGCCGCTGGCCCGATGAAAACGGCCAGCTGTTTCACCTGCAGCTGAGCGACGAGCCGCATGCGCTGATGGAAAAGCACGGCCATGTGCCTTTGCCGCCATACATTGAGCACACCGACACCGCAGAAGACGCCCAGCGCTACCAGACCGTGTTTGCGCGTGCGCCCGGTGCGGTGGCTGCGCCCACAGCCGCGCTCCATTTTGATGAAGCCCTGCTGGCCGCGCTGGATACCCGGGGCGTGCAGCGCGCCAGCGTGACACTGCATGTGGGTGCGGGCACGTTCCAGCCCGTCAAAACCGAAAACATTGCCGAGCACACCATGCACAGCGAGTGGTACGAGGTGCCCCAAGCCACACAGCAGGCCATTGCCGCGTGCAAGGCCCGTGGCGGCCAAGTGGTGGCGGTGGGTACGACCACGGTGCGCACATTGGAGTCGTGGGCCCAATTCAATCAGGCCAGCGGCGACACGCAGATTTTCATCACGCCGGGGTTTGCGTTCAAAGTGGTGGACCGCCTGATCACCAACTTCCATCTGCCCAAGAGCACGCTGATGATGCTGGTCAGCGCCTTTGCGGGCTACGATCACATCATGGGGCTGTACCGCCATGCGATCGCGCAGAAGTACCGCTTCTTCAGCTATGGCGATGCGATGCTGCTGACGCGCACCGCACCTGCAGCTCAGTCCAACTGAAGCAACACCCGCCCGCCTTCGATCTTGACCGGCCAGGTCTTGGCAGGCTCCGTGGCCGGGCCGCAGGCCACTGAACCGTCGCGCAAGCTGAACTGCGCTTGGTGAAAAGGACACTCCACATGGTGGCCTTCGACAAAGCCGTCGCACAGCTTGGCGTTACCGTGGCTGCACAGGTTGTTGATGGCGAAGACTTCGCCTTCCACGCTGAAGAGGGCAATGTCTTGGCCCTCGGGGGCGACGGCAATGCCTGCGCCTTCAAACAAATCGGCCTCGGCGGCCACATCAATCCAGTTGCTCATAGGGGGCTCTTGATCAGATCGGGTAGATGATGGAGTTGGGGATCATTTCGCTGTCGTACACGCACAGGCGCTCGGCGAATTTGAAGCCCTCGGGCGTTTGCACAATGGTGTCGATGTAGCGGCCCACATTGAATACCGTGCTTTCTTTGTCGTATTTGGTACGGAAAACGGCGTAGTTGGCTTCTGCGTGGATGCGGCCGTCTTGAACGCGTCGCACGATGGGCGCACCCACCACATGCCGCTGGTAATACGGGTCGTGGTACAGCGTCTCCTGGATGCCGTACACGCGGTCTTTGAGCATGCCTTTGCTGGTGAACGACAAGGTACACAGCGGGAAGCCGCGCTCAAAGTTTTCACGCGGCTGCAGTTTGTACACGCACTGCTCGGTGAAGAACTCGGGCCACAGGTCCCACTGACCGCTGTCCACAGCACTGGCGTAATCGGCATAGAGCTGCTGGATGCCGAACCAGGTTTGCATATCGACCATCATCAAGCCTCCATCACTTTGCGCCAGTATTCGTACATGCCCCGGATGAGCGTTTCGGTCACCATGTGGTCGGTCTCGCCCACATCGCGCCCGCCCAACTCCACCAGCATGCGGTGCTCGGGCTTGGTCTCAAAGGCCTGTTGCGAGAACTCGATCACCTCGCCATCGTCCGCGCTCACAAAACCAGCCGGGCCAAACAGGTTGGCCTGCCGCAGGCGGCGCTCGTGCATCTCATGCGTGTCGTCTTCAAAGCCGAAGTGCGTCCAGACAAAGTCAAACGCGCCATGCCCATCGGGCTGGATGTGCCGCGTGGACACGCTGTTGACCTGCTGCTGAAAAATCACGCTCGGGAACAGCGTCATCATCACTGCCGTGGGCATCTTGTCGTCCATCTGCCACCACGCCTCGGGCACGATGTCCAGAAAGCTCGGGTCGTTGAGCTGCATGCTCTCTTTGAAACTGCTCACCTGCGTGACCTGCGACGCCTGCCCCGTGGCCTGGCCCGCGCTGCCGCGTGTCGAGATCATGGCCGCGTGGCGGTGGTGCGCATCCATGCGCAGCTCGCTCTTGTTGTCGGCACGCCAAAGGCCAAAGGTCACAAACCACGTGTGCAGCAAGCCGGGGTGGTAGGGGTCTTTGATGTTCTCTTGCATCAGCTTCCAGTTGCCCGGAATGCACTGGCGGTTGTAGCCCAGCACCACCAGCTTGCGGCCGTTGAAAAGGCGGTCAAAGTAACGCAAGATGGTCGGGCCCATGAAGTCTTCGAGCGATTCGACGCTGTGGTCGAACGACGCGAACACCACCCCGCCTCGGGTGGCCACCTTCAGGGCTGTGAGGCCGTGGTCCTTGGGGTCAAAGTCGGCGGGCATGCCGCCGTTGACCTTACCGTCTTGGCGCACGCCGCGCCGAAACGGCACGCCCTGCAAGTCGCCCTTGAGCGTGTAGCTCCACTGGTGGTAAGGGCAGACAAACTCTTTTTTGTTGCCGTGGCGCTCGCGGCAAAACTGCATGCCCCGGTGGGCGCAGACGTTCTCGACCACATGGATCTGCCCGTCGGTGGCACGCGTCATGATGACCGAGCGCTCGCCCACCACCGTGCGCTTGAAGTCGCCCGGGTTCGGGATCTCGGCCTCCAGGCCCACATAACTCCAATGGCTTTTGTAAAAGAAGCGCTCCAGCTCCTTTTTGTGCCGGTCTTCATCGGTGTAGACAGCAAACGGGACACGGCTGGTGCCTTCGGTTTCCCAGTGGATGGGTTGTTCGCGCATGGCGTCTCCTCAAATTTCTTGATAAGCATCATGCGCAAAGCAATGAATTCCGTAAATCGAAATTCAAAGATAATCATTATCCAATTTTCGAATATCACTACAGCATGGAACTCGCCCGCCTCGACCTGAACCTGCTGCTGGTGTTTCACCATCTGCTGCGCGAAAAGCGCGTGTCGGCGGTGGCCACCGTGCTGGGCATGAGCCAGCCCGCCGTCAGCAGCGCACTGGGCCGCCTGCGCAGCAGCCTGGGCGACGAATTGTTTTTGCGCACCCAGCGCGGCATGGCGCCCACACCCTACGCCCTGCAACTGGCCGAGCCCGTGGCCGCCGCGCTCGACGGCCTGCAGCAAGCACTCAATGTGCGCGCCTCGTTTGCCCCCACCACCAGCGAGCGGCGCTTTACCCTGGCCATGACCGATGTGGGCGAGATGTATTTTTTGCCCGTGCTCATGGGCGCGCTGGCCCAATCTGCTCCAGGCGTCACGCTCAATGTTGTGGCCGTGACCAGCGTCAGCCTCAAAGACGACATGGCCTCTGGCCGCACCGACTTGGCACTGGGCCTGCTGCCGCAACTGCAGGCGGGCTTTTTTCAGCAAGCGCTGTTTCGCCAGCCTTATGTCTGTCTGATGCGCGAAGGCCACCCGCTGGCAACAGCCGCCGCACTGTCACTCAACGACTTTGCCGCCGCCAGCCATGTGCGCGTCATAGCAGCAGGCACCGGGCACGGGCAAGTGGATGAAGCGCTGGAGCGCCAAGGCCTGCAGCGGCGCATCCGCCTCACGGTCCCGCACTACGTGGCTTTGGGCGATGTACTGGGCCACTCGGACCTGATCGCCACCGTGCCTGAGCGTTTCGCGCAGCGCGTGACAGCGCCCTTTGCCCTGACCACCCGACCACTGCCGCTGACCATGGACGGCAGCGCCATCCACCAGTTCTGGCACGCCCGGCTGCACAAAGACCCGGGGCACCAATGGCTGCGCGAGTTGGTCGCTCAATGCTTTGGGGACAGCACAGACTAGCCCTCCTACAATCCCTGCCATGCTCCAATTCGACCTGCTCAAAACCGACCCTTCCAGCCATGCCCGCCGCGGCACGCTGACCCTGAACCATGGCGTGGTGCAAACGCCCATCTTCATGCCGGTCGGCACGTATGGCACCGTCAAGGGCGTGATGCCGCGCAGCCTGCACGAGATGGGTGCGCAGATCATTTTGGGCAACACCTTCCACCTGTGGATGCGCCCGGGCCTGGACATCATGAAAGGCTTTGGCGGCCTGCATCAGTTTGAAAAATGGGACAAACCCATTCTGACCGACTCGGGCGGTTTCCAGGTCTGGTCGCTGGGCGAGATGCGCAAGATCACCGAAGAAGGTGTGACCTTTGCCAGCCCCGTGAACGGCGACAAGCTCTTCATGTCGCCCGAGGTGAGCATGCAAATCCAGACCATCCTGAACTCGGACATCGTGATGCAGCTCGACGAGTGCACGCCTTACGAGACCAAGGGCCACCTGACGACCGAAGCCGAGGCGCGCAAATCAATGGAGATGAGCCGCCGCTGGGCCGTGCGCAGCAAGGACGAATTTGCGCGCCTGGAAAACCCCAACGCCCTGTTTGGCATTGTGCAGGGCGGCATGTTCGAGAACCTGCGCCAGGAATCCCTCGAAGCGCTGGTGGAGATGGACTTCCCCGGCTACGCCATTGGTGGCGTGAGCGTGGGCGAACCCAAAGAGCAGATGCTGCAAATCATGGCGCACACGCCGCATCGCCTGCCCGCGCACAAGCCCCGCTACCTGATGGGCGTGGGCACGCCCGAAGACCTGGTGCAAGGCGTGGCCGATGGCGTGGACATGTTCGACTGCGTGATGCCCACCCGCAACGCCCGCAACGGCACCGTGTTCACCCGCTTTGGCGACCTGAAGCTGCGCAACGCCCGCCACAAAAACGACCCGCAACCGCTCGACACCAGTTGCACCTGCCATGCCTGCGCAGGCGCTTCAGGCGTGTCGTGGGACCAAGGCGGCCGAGACGGTTTCAGCCGCGCTTACATGCACCACCTGGACCGCTGCGGCGAAATGCTCGGCCCCATGCTCACCACCATCCACAACCTGCACTACTACCTGAACCTGATGCGCGAAGTGCGCGAGTCGCTCGACGCGGGCCAGTTCTCGCAGTTCCGGGCGCAGTTCAAGAGCGACCGCGCGCGGGGCGTGTGAACAGCGGGTGCAGACCCCTCAAATCTGCACCCGGGTGCCCAGCTCGACCACCGCGTTGTCGGGCAAGCGGAAGAACTCCACCACGCCGCTGGCATTGCGGTTCATGGCGGCAAACAGTTTTTCACGCCACTGCACCATACCCGTGCCGGGGGTAGACACCACGGTTTCGCGGCTGAGGAAATACGTGGTTTCAAACGCCGGAATGTTCAGACCATAAGCAGCACAGCCGCTCAGGGCCTGGGGCACATCGGGGTTGTTCATGAAGCCATAGCGCACCACCACGCGCCAGAAGTGCTGGCCCAGCGGCTGCACCTGCAAGCGGTCTTGCTCAGCCACCCATGGCACTTCGTCAAACTGCACGGTGAGGATCACGTTTTGCGCGTGCAAAACCTGGTTGTGCTTGATGTTGTGCAGCATGGCTTGCGGCACCGTCTCCGGATTGGCCACCGGATACACCGCTGTGCGCGGCACGCTGTGCGGTGGATGGGCTTCAAGCATCTCGATGAACGAGGCCAACTCCAGGCCGTCTTGCCGAATGGTCTCGACCAGCAACTCCCGACCGCGTGCCCAGGTGGTCATGATCAGGAACAACAGCAAGCCCATGGCCAGCGGGAACCAGCCGCCGTCCCACAGCTTGATGGCGCAACCGGCGAACAAAAACAAGTCCACCACCAGGAAAAAGCCTGTGGCCCCCAGCGCCAGCGCCAGCGGCAACTTCCAAGCTTTGTAGATGACAAAAAACGTCAACGCGGTGGTGATGGCCATGGTCAGCGTGACCGCAATGCCATAAGCCCCGGCCAGGGCCGACGAGCTTTTAAAGGCCAGCACCGCCAGCACCACGCCCACCAGCAAAGCGCGGTTGACCGCCGGAATGAAAATCTGGCCCGACTCTTTCTCTGAGGTGAAGTGGATGTCCATGCGCGGCAAAAAGCCCAGCAAGATGGCCTGCCGCGTCATGGAGTACGCGCCCGAAATCACTGCCTGCGAAGCGATGATGGCCGCCAGCGTGGACAGCACCACCGCGCCCACCATCCAGGACTCGGGGAACATCCGGTAAAACGGGTTCGCAAGGGCCGTGGGGTCTTGCATCAGCAAAGCACCCTGGCCCATGTAGTTGAGCGCCAGCCCTGGCAACACCAGCGTGCTCCAGGCCAGCTGGATGGGTTTGCGGCCAAAGTGGCCCATATCGGCATACAAGGCTTCCGCGCCGGTCAGCGCCAGGACAATGGCGCCCACAGCGGCCAGTACCATCGGGCCGCGATCCACCAAAAAGTGCCATGCGTGCACCGGATTGAGGGCTTGCAAGATGGCAGGTTCATGTGCGATGTGCACCACACCCAAGGCCCCGAGCATGACGAACCACAGCACGATCACCGGACCAAAGAAACGCCCCACCGAATGCGTGCCAAAACGCTGAACCGCGAACAAGCCCACCAGCACAAGCACCGACAAAGGCACCACATAGGGGCTCAAGGCTGGCGTAATGACCTCGATGCCTTCAATGGCACCGATCACCGAGATCGCCGGGGTGATGATGCTGTCCCCATAAAACAGCGTGGCGCCAAACAAACCCAGCATGAGCAAGACCTGGCGCAAACGCGGCGAGTCCTGCACGGCACGCGCGGCCAAAGCAGTCAGCGCCAAGCCGCCACCTTCCCCCCGGTTGTCGGCGCGCAGGATCAGGATCACGTATTTGAGCGTGACCACCAGCATCAAGGCCCACAAGATGACCGACACCACACCCACGATGTTGTGTGCGTTGAGCGCCACCCCGGTGTGCGGCGCAAACACCTCTTTGATGGTGTAGAGCGGGCTGGTGCCAATGTCGCCATAGACCACGCCGAGCGCGGCCAGCGTGAGCGCTCCTAAACCATGGCGGGCGTTGTGGGCCGAGCCCTGCGAAACAGAAGAAGACATGTTGTCAGCAAGCAGTGAACAGAACCACAGCTTGCCCGAGTACACATCAGGAACGCATAAGTGCCCCTGCGGTGGGGGCCGCCTGTGCGGCCGATCAGCCCACGGCTTCGGCCAACTTGTAACCCACACCAGGCTCGGTCAACAGCCATTGCGGCTCGGCCGGGACGGCTTCGAGCTTGGCCCGCAGCTGCCCCATGTACAGGCGCAGGTAATGCACCTGGTCCACATGCTCTGCGCCCCACACATCGACCAGCAACTGGCGGTGCGTGACCACTTGCCCCGCCTGCCGCACCAGGCGGGCCAGCAGCTTGAACTCGGTCGGCGTCAGGCGCACCGCCTGGCCGTGCAGTTGCACCGTGTGCCGCGCCAGATCGATCTGCAAGCCGCCCACGCTGTAGTGCGTCACCGAGGCCTGCACCTGCACGCCGCGGTGGCGCAGGCTCACACGCATGCGGGCCAACAACTCCTGAACGCTGAAGGGCTTGACCAGGTAATCGTCGGCCCCGGCGTCCAGCAGGCGCACCTTTCCCGCATCGTCGTGGCGGGCCGAAATCACCAGCACTGGCAAGCTGCGGTGCTGGCGAATCCAGGCCAGCAAATCGCTGCCATCGGCATCGGGCAAACCCAGATCCAGCACCACCAAGTCAAACGGCTGCGGGTGGTGCGTCAGCAAGGCCAAAGCGTCGGCACAACTGCCCGATCCGGTGACGGCGTAGCCCTCGGTCTGCAGGGCCGACTGCAGGGTCTGGCGCAGCGCACGGTCGTCTTCCACCAGCAGCACATGCATGCTCATGTTTGCGGCTCCTGTGTCACTTCGGCTGCGGTCGTGGGTTGGCTGCGCATGGGCATGCGCAAGCGCACCACCGTGCCGCCGCCTTCGCGCGCCTCGATCCAGATCATGGCCTGGTGCGCCTTGGCAATGGCACGGCACAGCGCCAGACCCAAGCCCATGCCACGGCGGGCCATGGCGTCCTGGTTCGGGTCGGGTCGCTGCACACTCGGCATGCGGCAAAACGGCTCAAAAACCTTGTCGTGCCATTCGGCCGGGATACCCACGCCCCGGTCCATCACGTCCAGCTCGATCGCTCCGTCCACGGGCCGCGCCTCCAGGCGCACGGGTGCATCGACCGGGCTGTGGTGGATGGCGTTGTCCACCAGGTTTTCAAAGAGCTGCACCAGCAAGATGGGCTCGCACCACAGCAGGGGCAAACCTGGCGGGACATGGGCTTGGATCGTGCGCTCAGGGTAGCGCCTGCGGGCGGACGCCAGCACCACACCCCACAGTTCTTCGACCGACTCCCAGCTGCATTGCAGGGGGGCGTCCAGCGCATCCAGGCGTGCCAGTTGGAGCGTGTGGGTGGTCATGCGGTGCAAATGTTCGGCCTCGGCCAGGATGGTCTGAGCCTGCCGCACCACGTGCGGGTCATGCCCCTGCTCGGCCTGCTGCGCCATGGCCGAGGCTGCCCCGGTGATGGTGGCCAGCGGCGTGCGGTAATCGTGCGAGATGGCCGCCAGCAAAGTGTTGCGAAGCTGCTGGGTCTGCAAATGCGCGTGGGCTTCTTGCGCCTGCTGGCGCGACTGCAGTCGCTCGATTTCATCGGCCAGCAGCCGGGCCAGATGGTGCAAGTGGGCCAATGACACGGGCGGCTCACGCACCCTCTCAGGGTCCAACGCCAGTGCACCGATCACGCGCACCCCAGCGCGCAAGGGCAAAACCAACGCTGGCAGGCTCTCGTAACGCCCTGCCCCCGGTCCAATCGCGTTCTGCTCCTGGATGCAGGCCACCAGCAGCGGCTGCAAGGCGGCCGAGGGCGCGCTCTGGTCTGCTGGGCCGAACCACGCATCGCCCTGTTCGGTGCGCAGCAGCAAGGACACGGCGCATCCGGTCCAATCGGACAAAAGGCTCTGGGCAGCACGGACTTGCTCGGGCACGCTGAGCGCCTGCTGCAGCTGGGTGGCCAGTGTTTGCTGCCGCTGTGCCTGCTCGGCCACCTGCTCTTGCGCCAGGGCGTGGCTGCGCAAGCGGGCCATGAGCACGCTGATCACGCTGCTGGTACACAGCAGCGTCACCAGCAACAACAAATCTTGGTGCAGCTCGACATGGAAAGTGAAGCGTGGCGGCACCGCAAACCAGTTGAACCAAGCCACGGCTGCGGCCGACACCACCACCGACACGCCCGCCGACAACCAGAAACTCGCCAGCGTGCTGCACAGCACCAACAGCAGGGCCAGGTTGCCCAGGCTCCAGACGCCATCGAGTGCCACCATGAGCACAGCAAAAATCGCCCAAATGGCAATGGCTGGCCAGAAAGAGGGGGTGCGTTTGACGAACAAGGGGGGTGCCATGTCCGATCAGATTAGCAGGACACACATCTGGAAAGCATAAGGATGGCGATGCTCCCCAAGGCCCGCGACTCAATCGCCGACGAACACCGTCAACACCCCGGTGTAGCCGTAGAGCTGGTGCCCGGCGATCTCCCCTGCGGCGTAGAACCCGACCAGCGGCACATCGCCCAGCGCGTGGCGCACGATCTGCATTTCAGCGCTGGGCCCGCCAAAGTGGCCGCCGCCGCGGCCGGTGCAGCTCACATACACCGCTCCAGCGATGCGCCTGCCGCCCACCGGCAGGGTTTGCGTGGCATCAGGGCTTTGCAGCAAAGCCGCCTCCAGCGGCAGGCTTTCAGGCTCCAGCGCTTCGCGGATCTCGGCGCAGATGCGCACCAGGTCGGCACGCGCCGCTTTGGGGTCGCGCTGGCAAAACACCAAGCGCATGCCAGGCTCCAGATGCTCGGCCACAGCCACGCCCTGGCGCATCGGGTCCAGCCCCACGATGTGGCGCACCCGCACGTCCTGCTGCAGGTGCCCCGTGCGACCCACGGCCGCGTCACCAGGCAGGCTCAAGCCCACCAGGGTCGAGCGCACCACCGCAATGGCGCGTTGCGGCTCGTCCAAAGAGATGTCGAGCTCGCGCAGCATCACATCCAGCGCGGGCTCGGCGTCCAGCTCCAACACCACATGCTGGTCGGCGCGGGTGATGTGGTGCTCGCCCGCCACGGGCAAGCAGCCCTGCGTGACACGCGTGATGCAGGCCACTCCGGGGCCAAAGGCCACACCGCTCAAACCACCTTGCCAAACGCCCCGTGCAGCGTCCGACTTCACCGCAAACTGCACCGACTGCTGGCGGCTCGACACCAGGCCGCCCATGAGCGCGCTGTTGGTGGTGCGGCTCGCCAGCTCGGCGATCAGCTCGGCCAGCTCCGGCGTTTGCGGCTCGGCGTGCACCAACGCGGTTTGTGCGCACCAGCTGGCAGGCAAAGGCGCCACACCCGAGAACACCTGGTATTGCTCAGGCGGCAAATCGCACAGCATGATCGCCAGCGCAGGCTCGTCCCAATACTCGGCCCCACTGGCCGCGATGCCCACGCCCGTGCAACCGACCCAGTCGGTGACGCCCGGCAGCTCTTCGCGCAGGTGGTCGAGGATGGCCTGCGCCTCGGGGGCGTAGTGGTCGGTGATGTAGAGCAGCCCCAGGCCAGGCGCAGCGGCAAAGTCGGGCAAAGCCATCTGCGCACGCAGCTGAGCCATGGCCAGGCCTGCAGCCATGCGCCACTGCGGGTGCGTGGCATGACCACTGGGGAACAGCTTCATGCGGCGGGGCGCTTGCGGGCAGGCGTTTTGCGCGCGGCCTTTTTGGCGGGCGATTTTTTGACGGCAGCTTTTGGGCTGGCGGTTTTTTGGGCAGCCGGTGCGGCGGCTCGGGTGCCCGCAGGCTTGGCCGTCTTGGTCTTCGCACTGGCAGCCGTTTGGGCAGCGGCCTGGGCCTTCATGGCTTCGGCCGCCACGTCTTTCATGGCAGCACCCGCGATGTTCTGGAACTGCTGCGTGAGCGAGCCCCACCAGGCCATCGGGTCAACCGCTGGTTTGTCGGCAGCGTCTTGGGCTTGGGGTTTGGACTTGGCGTTGGACGAAGCTTCAGGCTCTGCCGTCAACTCAGGCTCAGGGGCCTTTTCAGTTTCGGGCTCTGGCTTGGTCGTGGGTGCTGGGGTTTCAGGCGCCTTGGCCGTAAAGGCCTTGGCCAGGTCGGCCATGCTCACATTCATGCCCTGCAAGGTGGTCAGGGTCATCTTCTGCACTTCAAGTGCCTGGATGGTGGCCTTGAGCGCGGTGCCGTTTTGCTCCAGCCAGAACTGCACCGCCTTGAGCTCCTGAATGCGCTTGTCGATTTCTTCCACGTTGAGCGTGGGCGCCACCCAGCTGGGCATGCCCGGAATCGCACCCGCAGCGGGCGCGGTTTTGGAAGCGGTTTGCGACAGGTTTTGCAAGAAGTCAAAACCTGGAACGAATTTGCCGAAGCCGAAAGCCGATGTGTCGCTCATGGTGTCTCCTGTTCAGGAATAAGTGCCATTAAACCAAACCGCGCCCAGTGCGAAACTGACAAGCGCTCAGTTTTCAAAAACGGTGCGTCCAGCGCAGGCGAACCGTGCGCGGCTCGACCGGGTGCACATGCCGGTCCAGCAAGCCCTGAGCGCTTTCGCCCGCGAGCCTGGACACATAGGCGTACTCGATGTCGTTGACCCGTCGGTCAAGCAGGTTGTACACATCAAGCGCCCACTGCTCATGCTTAGATGTGCGGTAGCCCACGCGCA
The DNA here is from genome assembly GCF_014837235.1 of Limnohabitans radicicola. Taxonomy (GTDB): domain Bacteria; phylum Pseudomonadota; class Gammaproteobacteria; order Burkholderiales; family Burkholderiaceae_C; genus Limnohabitans_A; species Limnohabitans_A radicicola. Next base: position 969,610 of record NZ_JACYFT010000001.1, read on the forward strand.
AGTTGACCCAGGCCGCAGCGGGGGCGCGCCAGCTGTTGTCTTCCACCAGCGGTCTCGCACCCCAATAGCGCAAGCGCAGCGCGCCCGACCACGGGCCTTGCCCGTCCCAGCTCAAACCCAGATTGGCCGTGGTGCTGGCAGCACCGGGGATGTAAGGGCCTGCCAGATCGCCATCGGTGAATCGGGCTTGCGACCAGGCCAGATCGCCATCGATCGCCCAGTGCGCGTTGAGCGCCACGAAATGGTGCCATTCCACACCACGCCGCCGCGAGGGTCGCGAAGGCTCGGTGGTGCCCGCATCGCCCACAAACAGCAACTCCGACGCCATGCGCAACTGCCACAAGGCCAGCGTCGATGTCCAGCCGGGCAGCCATTCGCTGCGCAGACCGATTTCTTCGCCCCGGGTGCGCACCAAGGGCGACACGGACTGCACCGCGTTTGTGGGGTCTGCCGGGTCCACGCGCAAGGTGGTACCACGGGCATCGTTGGAGTGGTAACCCTGCCCGTGGTTGGCGTAAAACTCTGAGCCGCGCCAAGGCCCCAGCACCACCGACAGCTTGGACGAGAGCAAGGCGCTTTGCGCCTGCCCGCTGTTGGCGGCCAGATTCGACTGGACCTTGAACCGATAGGCATCGCCACGCACACCCGCAGTGGTGCGCAACCAGTCGTTCCAGCGCAGCTCGCTCTCGGCCCACAAGCCCAGGCTTTGCTGCTGAACGCGGTCTTCGCGCACGGTGCCCAGACGTTCGCGTTGGTGCGTGCGGTACAGGCCCACCGGGGCCACATCGTCGGCGCGGGCCTGCACCCCCCAAGCGTGGCGCACGTCCACACCTTGCCATGTGCTGGCCCAGTGACGGCTGTGCGCGCCGCCTGCGGCCGTGCGCCGCTCGGCCTGCTGAAACTGGTCGCCCACCGGGCACATCGCTTGGGCATCGCTCAGGCAATAGGCGAAGTTGGACCACAGATCGAGCGCCGACTGCAGCGCCCACCATTCGGTTTTGCGGTGCACACCGTCCTGCATCTGTGCCCATTCGCCCGAGAGGCTGTAACGCTGCGTGTTGCCGCCCGCCGTCGGGTCCAGGCTGTCGTAGCGCCCGATGAGCCCTTGGTCCAGCGCGCGCTGCGGCACCTGGTCGGTCGAGGTCCAACGGCCTTGGTAGGCCATGGCCGTGAGCGTGAGCCCTTGCGCCGCCGTGCCTTCGCTGTAGCGCAGCACGCCATTGAATTTTCGGTAGTGCTCGGGCACGGTCCAGGGGCCGTTGTTGTGGAACAGCTCCACGCCATAGAGCCATTGACCCGCCGCATCAGAACGGGCTGGGATCGAATCGGCCAGCAAGGTGCGCACGTAGCCGCCTGGCCCCACCGTCACTTGGGCCAGGCCCGCATCCAAGCTGCGGCGCAGCTCGATGCGTGCCGAGCCCGCCGAAGCAAAGTCACCGTCTTCGGCAAAGTACGGTCCCTTGCGGTAGCGCACCTGCTGCACGAGTTCCGGGATCAAAAAATTCAGGTCGGTGTAGCCCTGCCCGTGCGCGTGGCTGGGCATGTTGACCGGCACGCCCGCGACCCACGTAGCGAAGTCGGTGCCGTGGTCCAGATTGAAGCCGCGCAAGAAGTATTGGTTGGCCTTGCCATCGCCCGCATGCTGGGTCACCAGCAAACCAGGCACCATCTCCAGCACCTCGCCGGGGCGCAAGAGAGGCACCAGCGACAGCCGTTCGGCCGAGACCACGCCCTCGCTGGCGGCTTGTGCGACGCCCGCCAGGTCTTCGGCGCGGGCGCGGATATCGATGGTGGGCACCGCCTCGGCATGGCTCATCCCGGGCAACGCAGTCCCCAAAAACAAAACCGCCCCACACAGGGCGGTTTGACATGAACGACTGCGTTTGGGCATCAGTGCTTGTGGTCGCCGTGGCCCTGCGGCATGCCGGTGGTCACAGGCACGCTGACCTGCTGCCGGGTTTCCACGCCTTTGGCGTCCTTGAAGGTGAGGGTCAGGGCCACGCTGCTGTCTTTCATCAGCGGGGCTTTGAGGTCCATCAGCATCAGGTGGTAGCTGCCAGGCTTGAGCTCCACGGCCTGGTTGGCAGGCAGGTCCAGCGCGGGCAGGGCGCGCATTTTCATGACCGAGCCCTCCATCTTCATTTCGTGGATTTCGGCTACACCTGCCACCGGGGTGGACACGGCCACCAGGCGGGTGGCCTGGGGTGCCGTGAGCTTCATGAAAGCGCCCGTGGCCTTTTGGCCCTGCACGGTGGCGCGGGCCCAGCCGCCCTCGACCTTGACCTGCGCCAGGGCCGTGCCTGCGATGCAAAGGCCAGCCAACAAGGCGGCGATTTTTTTGAATGTGTGGTTCATGGGATGTCCTTTTGGGGGATTGTCTTCGATCGTTGGGGATCAGTGCGCGTGTCCGGCTGTACCCGCTCCGGGCATGATTTCCAGCAGGGCTGCGGGCGATTTCAGATCGGACAGTCTCTGTCCGGGCTTTGGAATTTCAGTCCAGTCCATGCGGCCTTGCTCGCACAGCTGCTGCACGGGCCAATACATCGTCCCGGGCTGGTTTGGCAAAGTGCCCACCAACACGAACTCATCGTAGTGGCCGTTGGGCAGCATGTCATCGGCCGTCTTGGCGGTCCAGCTGATGCGGGTCACGTCCTCGGTGACGGTGCGGCCATGGCTGGTGTAGGGCTGTGCCAGCTTCTCACGGGTCACCTCCAGACGCCAGCCCGCCTTGGGCATGGGCTTGGCGCCCTGCACGCCCGCCGGGATGTCCACCACGATCTGGCGCGTGGGCGACGCGCCGCAACCGTGGCCCACCTTGAAGGTGGCCTTGTAGCTCTGGCCTGCGGTGGCCACCTGGTATTCGAGCACGGTGTGGGCCTGGGCCAGAGCGGCCAGGCCGAGGGTCACTGCAGCAGCAGCCGTTTGGATGAATCGCATGGCGGGTCCTTGTTTCAGAAGTTGGCTTTCAGCTCAGCCGTGTAGCTGCGCTGCGGGTAGGGGTGAAAGTTCCAGTACTTGTCGTTGTTCAGGTTGTCGATGCCGAACGCGGCAGACAGCCGGGACGTGATTTGCCAGCGGGCACGTACATCGACTGTGGTGAAGGGGCTCACACCCATGTAGGCGTAGCCGTTCACGTCCGAGTTGTTGAGCGTGCGGAACTGCTGGCCGCTGTAACGCACCGCCGCCGTGCTGGTCCAGGCCGCATTCCAGCGGTAGGCCGCCAGCAGCGTCGCGCGCCACTTGGGAATGTTGGGCTGTTGTTTGCCGATCGTGTCACCCGCCACGGCCACAAAACCCTGGTTGGCCACGATGGTGGAGTCGGCATACGTCATGCTGCCCGTCACATCCAGCCCCGTCAGGCCCAGACCCTGCACCGTGAATGCACCCTCCAAGCCGCGTGTGCGGATGCGGTCCACGTTCTGCACGCGGCTGATGGTCTTGTTGCCCGCTGCAGGGTCGATCACCGATTGCGAATAGATGCCGTCTTGTGTGTCTTCGGCGAATGCCGTCAAACGCCACTGGCTTTTGTCCAGGTTCTTCTCGTAGCTCAGTTCCTGGGTCCAGGACTTTTCAGGGCGCAGGTTCGGGTCGTTGATGTACTGCGAGTTGGTGGTGGAGGTGGCACCGTACAGCTCATTCACTGTGGGCATGCGCACGGCGCGGCCCACGGCGTATTTGACAAAGGCGTCATCGGCGATCTGTTTGGACAAAGCCGCTTTGGGCGACAGGTGATGCTCGCTGCGGTCTGCAAAAGCCAGGTTGCTGCTGGCCGAGAAGCGTGTCAAGCCTTGTGTGGCGCTCCAGTGCTCAGACCGCAGGCCCAGGACGGCGCGCCAGTCAGGGGCAAAACGCCAGCTGTCTTGCGCATACAGGCTTTGCAGCCGGGTGCGGCCACCCACTGCACTGGCCACGCTGCCTGCAGCGTCGGTGGTCCAGTTGCCAGCGATGTTGGAGGTCAGGTAGCGCAGTTTGTAGTTGTCTTGCTGCGCGCCAAAGTCCACCACGTGCAAGCCCTTGGGGCCTTGGGGCCGCCAGGTGCCGCGCAGGGCCAGGTTGTTCCAGCCCGTGCCCGAGCCGTCGGCGAGGGTGCCAGCACCGCCCGCGGCGGCGTTGGGCAAGGTGTTGCTGGCGGCGTTCTGCCGCTTGGTGTCCGAGCCGTAGTCGTACAGGCTGGCGGCCACTTCCCAGTCGAAGGTGCCTTGCGTGCGGCTCTTGACAGAGAGGCCGTGCAGGGTGTGGCTGAGTTTTTCATTCGTCAGGGGCAGGTCGCCGCCCGTGAGCGCCGCGTAGCTGCGGCCACCGATGTTGATCACGCCGCTGGTGACGGTTTGGCCCGAGGCATTGCTGAGGTAAGACTGCGGACGGCCCTCGGACGTGTTTTGCCAGACGCCCAGCGTGTAGGTGGCACGCACCGAGGGGCTGAAGTCGTAGGCCACTTTGGCTTTCACCTGGTCCTGCACCGTGTGGTACTGCGTGCCCGTGCCCACGATCAGCCAGGGCACATTGGCACTGCTCAGGCCCGGCACGGCCCCCGTCACCGCTGTGCCCGCCGTGCCCACCGTGCCTGTGCTCACCGTGCGCGTGGCAAAAGTCAGGGGCTGGCCCTGGCTGTCGTTGTGGTTCAGGTGCAGAAGCCACGACCAGTCTCCCGAGCGGCTGCCCAGCGAGGCGCTGGACTGCCAGCCGCCATAGGTGGCGTGGGTGTTGTACAGGTCAAAGGGCTGGTGGGCGTAGCCCAGTTTGACCGAACCCTCCAGCTTGTCGGGCATGCGGGTCGTGTACTCGACCACCGCGCCCACCGAGTTGCCCGGGTAAGCGGCAGAGAACGGTCCGTACATCACGTCCACGCGCTCGATTTCTTCGGGCGTGACCATGCCCCAGCGCGGCGGAAAGCTCAAGCCGCTCACGCCGTTGCCCAGGTAGTTGCTCAGCAGGATGCCGTCGGCATACACCGCCGAGCGGGTGCTGTTGCCCGTGCCCGAGGCGCGGCTGGACAAGATGGCGTGGTTGTAGTCGCCGTTGTAGCGCTTGCGCACCAGCAGGCTGGGAAAGTACTTGAGTGCATCTTCGCTGTCGCTGGCGTTGATGTTCTGCGCGATCTGCGCGGCGGTGATGCCCTCCATCGTGGCGGGAATTTGTGTCGGCAGCGAGGTGGGCTGTTTGCTGACGATGGTGACCACACCCGCTTCTTTGCTGGGGGCGCTGTCCGTGGACTGAGCAGAAATGACAAAAGGGTAAGCCATGGCCACAGCCAAGGCAACGCGGTTTGGACGCATGAAAAATCCTGAAAATGAAACACGGGCGACGCAAGCGTGTGGTCATGGCCACAGCGGCGTCAACGGCGGTGGATCAGGACAGGGCGGGGGGGCCGCGGGGCGGAAGGGGGCTGCCGGTCAGCCAGGCGATGTGGGCTGCCGGGATGGGGCGCAAGGCATGGGCCAATGCGCTGACGGATTCAAAACCGGATACAGCTGCAGGAGGCGGTGCGCTGACATGGGCGCACAAGGGGCAGTCCATGCCACCGGAAAGGGTCTGGTTGTCGCCCGAATCGTCGGTCATCACCATTTTCATGCCGCCCATGGCAGAGCAGACCATCTGGCTGGCCTGGGGTTTGATCAAAGGCGAAGCGACCGAAGCCCCGATGAACAAAGCAAACCACACCAGCACCAGGCGGGTGATGAAGTGTGCGTTGCGCAGGGTTTGCAGGGCAGACATGGGGGTGGATTATGCCCGACCACACGGGCACTGAAAGCCCCGGGAGATCACCACAGCGCCTTGAGCAAGCACACCAGCAGCAGCAGCCAGATCAGGACGAAGCAGGCTGCGGCGACATGGTTGCGGGGCTTGGCCAGCAAAGCGGCGGCCTTCACGCGGGCATCCACCACGACTTCAGATGGTAGCCAGCGAATGACCAACCACACCCCCGCAGGCACGATGAGGACATCGTCCAGGTAACCCAGCACCGGGATGAAGTCAGGGATCAGGTCAATGGGACTGAGTGCATAGGCAGCCACCAGCAAGGCCAGAATTCGGATGGGCCAAGGGCAACGGTCATCCCGGGCCGCGAAATACACGGTCACCACATCGGACTTCAGCTGCCGCGCCCATTGTCGGAGTCGATCAAACATGGGGGGATGTTAACGGCAGACGTTAAGCCAGATCGCGCATGACCTGTGTTTCAATTTGCGCCCACTCGTCATCGGTGAACAGGCGCGAGCGGGTGTGGAAGGCCTTGCCCGTGTTGCCCTCCAGAGAAAACGTGCCGCCCGAGCCCTCGATCACATCCAGAATCAGCTGGGTGTGCTTCCAGTACTCGTACTGCAGCTTGCCGATGTAGAACGGCACACCGCCGACTTCGCCGAGCTTGACGTCGTAAGGCCCGATCGTCAGGTCGGTGGGCAAATAGCAGTTGGCCGCGCTGTTGTCGCAGCAGCCGCCGCTTTGGTGAAACATCAACTCGCCATGTTCGGCTTGCAGCTGGGCGATCAGCGCCAGCGCTTCGGGCGTGGCCACCACACGTTCAACCATGTTCAGATCTCCTCAGAGGCCAAGACAAAAAGGGGCGGATCGCTCCGCCCCCGTGAAGATGACCGAATCCATCGGTCAGAAAAAGCCCAATTTGCTCTCGCTGTAGCTGACCAGCAGGTTCTTGGTCTGCTGGTAGTGGTCAAGCATCATCTTGTGGGTTTCGCGACCAATGCCGGACTCCTTGTAGCCACCGAAGGCGGCGTGTGCGGGGTAGGCGTGGTAACAGTTGGTCCACACGCGGCCCGCCTTGATGGCGCGGCCCATGCGGTAGGCCACATTGCCGTTGCGGCTCCACACGCCAGCGCCCAGGCCGTAGAGCGTGTCGTTGGCAATCGCCAGCGCTTCGGCTTCGTCCTTGAAGGTGGTGATCGCCAGCACCGGGCCGAAGATCTCTTCCTGGAAGATGCGCATCTTGTTGTGGCCCTTGAACAGGGTGGGCTGCACGTAGTAGCCGCCTTCAAGGTCGCCACCCAGATGGGCTTGCGCGCCACCGGCCAGCACTTCGGCGCCTTCCTGCTTGCCCAGGTCCAGGTAGCTCAGGATCTTGGTCAGCTGTTCCTTGCTGGCCTGTGCGCCCATCATGGAATCGGTGTCCAGCGGATTGGCGTGCTTGATCGCGGCCACGCGTTTCAGGACGCGCTCCATGAACTTGTCATAGATGCTCTCCTGGATGAGTGCGCGGCTGGGGCAGGTGCAAACCTCGCCCTGGTTGAAGGCAAACAGCACCAGACCTTCGATGGCCTTGTCAAGGAAGGCGTCGTCCTTGTCCATCACGTCGGCAAAGAAGATGTTGGGCGACTTGCCGCCCAGCTCCAGCGTGGCCGGAATCAGGTTGTTGGCAGCGGCCTGGGCGATCACGCGGCCGGTGCTGGTGGAGCCGGTGAAGGCGATTTTGGCGATGCGCTTGCTGTTGGCCAGCGGCATGCCGGCTTCGCGGCCAAAACCGTTGACCACGTTGAGCACGCCCGGGGGCAGCAGGTCGGCGATCAGATCGACCAGGATCAGGATGGAGATGGGCGTGGACTCGGCGGGCTTCAAAACCACGCAGTTGCCCGCGCCCAGCGCCGGAGCCAGTTTCCAGGCGGCCATCAGGATGGGGAAGTTCCAGGGAATGATCTGGCCCACCACACCGAGCGGCTCGTGGATGTGGTACGCCATGGTGTTCTCGTCGATCTCGCTGATGCCGCCCTCTTGCGCGCGCACACAACCAGCGAAGTAACGAAAATGGTCCACGGTCAACGGGATGTCGGCATTGAGCGTCTCACGGATGGCCTTGCCGTTGTCGACGGTCTCGGCGTAGGCCAGCAGCTCCAGGTTCTGCTCGATGCGGTCGGCGATCTTGAGCAGGATGTTGGCGCGGGTGGCGGCATCGGTCTTGCCCCATTTGTCGGCGGCGGCGTGGGCGGCGTCCAGCGCCAGTTCGATGTCGGCGGCGTCCGAGCGCGCCGCTTGCGTGTAGACCTTGCCACTGATCGGTGTGATCACGTCAAAGTACTGCCCCTTGAGGGGTGCGGTCCATTGGCCACCAATAAAGTTGTCGTAACGGGCTTTGTATTGAATCTTGGCACCAGCTTGGCCAGGGGCTGCGTAGAGGGTCATGGGGTCTCCAAAAGAAATTGATGAACGTCTTGTTTGACGTGCCATGACTGCGCAGCATTTGTGCCAGCAAAAAAATCCCCTCCACATGCCGTGTTCTGAGTCAACTTGGGGCAAATGACGTTGTGCTCGCATCCTGCAGCTGCGGCAAATTGAGACACTGCCCCAAACTGCCACGGCAAATCAGTTCATAGCGAGACTGCGGCCCTCGATGGTGAGTCGCCGCAAAAAAGAACAGGTCCCAAAGGACCTGCTGTGCGGGGTTCAGCGGCACTTCGTGCCGATTGACCTCAGAGTGGAGTGGACCATTTCAGCCCCAGCATCCACTGCCGAGGCAAGCCGGGCTCAAAGTACTGTTGGCTTGCCTGATTGACGATGACCGACCCCGCATAACGACGGTCCATGAGGTTGTCTACGCCCATCCATGTGTCGACATGGTGCGCCCCCCATGCACTGCGATGCCGCAGTTTGAAGTTGATCACGCCATAGCCAGGGGCACGAGAGGCTGCATCGTTCATGTCGCTGGCCCACAGGGCAGATCGCGCCACCCAGTCCAGGGACGAGGACCACCCCATGGGACCCTGGCGACTCTTGCTGGAGGCTCCTTGCTGGGCCCACTGCAATGAGGCAAACAGTTGCTGGTCCGGCAGACCCGGCAGCCGATTGCCCGCAGGAATGGTCTTGGCGGTGTAGGTGCTGCCGACTTTGCTGGTGCTGGTGAACGCAGCATCGTATTGCGCCTGCAACCAAGTGGCTGACAGCAGGGTGCGCCATTGACCGCTCCAGGCATGCTGCCAGGTCAGCTCTGCGCCCTGCCGCGAAGTGCGCGAGGCATTGACATACGCGGTTTTCCCCGAATCCGACAGCGAGGCCACGATCTCATTGTCTGTCGTGATCTGGAACAGCGCTGCATCGACTTTGCTGCCTGGTGCTGGCGTCCACTTGAACCCGGCCTCCAGATGTCGGCTGCGAGCGGCCAGCAAATCCGGGTTAAACAAGCCACGGATGCTGCGGCTGTTGCCAGTGCCCGTGACCGCATAGGCGGCCTCGGCCAGCGTGGGCGTCTCAAAGCCTCGGCCCCAATTGGCATAGACATTGAGTGTGTCCTGCGCATGCCAGGTCAGGCCCAGCACAGGGCTGCTTGCCTGGTAACGCACCTGACCGGAACCATCCTGCCCATCCGTCAGGTAGTCATCACGGCTTTGCAAGCGCACATCGCTGTGACGCCATCCGCTTGTGAGTGTGAAGGGGCTGTGGCCCAGGGCATCCATCAGGTGCCAGTTGAGCTGGGCATAAGCGTCGCGGTTGCTGGCCTTGTTGAGTTCATTGCGGTTGAAGGCACCGCTTTTTTCGCCCGCAAGGGTAAGTCCCCCTTGTCGTTGCTCAGCCGACTGGTCCATGTCGAACCCAGCGGTCCAATCCAGACGCCCCACAGGCAAGTCGCGCTGCTTGCCACGCAACTGTGCCCCCATGCCGGAGAAGTCCCGGTCAAGACCCACCCAGGAGCCTTGCTGCGGCAGCGCCGCATTGGAGCCCGCTTGGTATTGCAGGTTCTGGCGCGTGCCTGTGTAGACACGCCACTGCCCTTGCAAATCCGGGCTGAACTGGTGCTCCAGCACGGCACCGAGCTGGCTTTGCTGCACACTTTTGCGTGTTTGGTGCGCCAAGGCGTTCTTGCCGGCCTGCTGCGGGTCGCTTTGCCACTGGCTCGCCGTGAGGCCCAAAGGGTCCAGCGCCACAGGCATGTCAAAAACATTGGCCACCAGCTTCAGGCGGGTGCCGGGCTGCAAATCGGCCGTCAGCACGCTGTTGAATTGCTTGCGCTCGGCCGCGCTGTTGGCCCGATGACCATCGGTCTGGAAATGGCTGTAATCGGCCACCAGCCCCACTGCGCCTGTGCGACCACTGAGCTGAATATCGTGCCGTTGCAGACCAAAGCTGCCAAAGGTGCTGGACACATCCGCTTGTGGCGTGTGGCCCGCTTCCCGCGTGAATGTCTGAATCACCCCACCCGAGGCGTTGCCATACAACTGCGCCAGCGGGCCGCTCAGCACCTCGATGCGCTCGGCCGAAGTCAGGCTCACCGTCGAGGCCTGTCCCTGGCCATCGGGGGTGGTGGCCGGAATGCCATCGGTGATCAGACGGATGCCGCGCAAGCCAAAGGCCGCACGCGCGCCAAAGCCACGGATGGATATTTGCACATCCTGTGCGTAGTTGTTCCGGTTGAGGGCCACCACACCTGGCACACTGGCCAGCGCCTCCGACAGGTTGATCTGCGGGCCGGCATCACGCACGGCAGTGCCATCGATCACGGCCACCGAAGCGGGTGCATCGAAAGCGCGCTGGGCGATGCGCCCGCTCTGGACCACCACTTCTTGTGCGGCTTGCGCCACCACGGTCAAGGGCAACAAAAAACCCAGACCGCATGCGAGCCAGGCCAAAGAACGGGAAGAGCCAGAATGCATGAAAACTTCCAAAAGACCGGGCACCGGGCATGCCCGTGTACGCGGTCTGGTTTCAGGGGGCGACCAGGGTCAGGCCATGCTCACGGTAGATGGCCAGCAGCTTGCCACTCTGCCGCACCTGCCCCAAGGCCGTCTCCAAGGCCTGGGCCAACATCTTGTGATTGGCTTTGACCGCCATGCCAATCGGCCAGCCGTTGTCGGCCAAGCCTGGCAAGGTCAGCTGGGTGAAGCCAAAACCGCTGGCAGGCCGACCGGACGCGTGCAAGGCCGCTTCGGCCTGGGCACGGCTGAGGTAGGCGGCAGCCGCCTCGCCGCGGATGACCGCCTCGGCGGCCTGAACACCTGTCGGGTAAGTGGTCAGCTTGGCACGCAGGCGCCCGCCGCCATAACCCAGCAAGGTGCCCGCAGCACCACTGCCCCGCTCTGCAGCGAGTGGCAAATCCTGCAGGTCATCCCCGCTCTTGAGCCCGGACAACTTGTCGAGTGCATGGAAAACCACCAGCACCTCACGCGAATAAGGCGCAAAGATCAGGGACTGCGGGGTCTCGCGGATGAGGAATTTGTCCACGGGCACATGCAGCATCACATCGGCAGGGCCGTAGCCCAGGTAATGGCCTTTCCAGACCATGTTGCGCAGGTCATCGTCCATGCGCTCGCCCGCATCGAAGGGCAGCAGACTCAGCTTGAGTCCCATGGTGTCGGCCAAAGCCTGGGCCAGCGCGACATCGACCCCACGCAAGTTCTGGGCTGTGCCGTCCGAATAAGGCGCGTTGTCCTTGTACACGGCCACCTTGAGCACCCCACTGGCGCGCACCTTGTCCAGATCGCTCAGTTCCTGGGCTTGTGCGCGCACCCCCAGACAAGCCAGGGCAGAGGCAGTGAGCCAGTGGCGACGCAAAGGATCGGGCAAGCGGTTGCGCAAGGAACGGGGCATGAAGTCTCCAAATAGGGTGCAAAGCGTGGCTTATTTTTCGCGACGTGTTTCCAGATAGGTGCGGATGGCCCAAATGGCTTCCTGGCTGAGTGTGGCCTCGAAAGGAGGCATGTACACACGGCCATCGCGCGTGCGGCCACGGCGCACGGTGGCGACATAGTACTCGTCCATTTCGGCGAAACAGGCTTTTTTCTTGTCGGCATCGGCCAGGCCAGTGCAGTCGGCATCGAGCTTGCGCAGGTCAGGGGCGATGCCACCGGAGATGGCTTCCAGTCCATGGCAGCGGGCACAGTTCTGGTTGTAAGCCGAGGTGCCAATGCGCAAGGCTTCCGGCTGGGCCGGACCACTCGAATAAGGGTTGCTCGGCATCCACTTGGCGCCCAACTGGGGCAGGGTGTGGGTGTCCACCGCCTGGGGTGTCACATCCCCATGGGCCAGGATCAGGCCACAAGTCAGCGCCAGCGAACAAGCCAGCAAGGAACGGAGCAATCGGGAAAAGGTTCGGGGGCTCATGCGGATTCTTTCGGTCAATGATAAGGAAAAGGATTTCCCAAAGTCTGGCAATTACCGTGCCACCTGCTGCAGGCATCCACTGCCACGCGCGCGCCTTTGTGCAACACCCATGAAACACCGCGCTGTTGCATTGAGGCACAACCCGACACACCTTGGATACGGCTGTCCCCGTTACGGGTCCATTGGGGTTGGCCGGGCTTTTGCATGTGCGCAGAAATGAAACACTTTGATGCGCCAAGAGATGACACACGTCAAGATCATGAAAGCTTGGGAATGGAACATGACCCCTTGCCTGACACGCTGTCAGTGCCCACAAAAAACATAAAGCAAGGGTCAGCCGAGCCAGTCTGGGCGGTGACGGATCCGACCGGAGACAACATGCTCAGCATGCCCGCCATTTCAGCAGGTCAAGGATCTGCCACCGGGGTGTACGCGCTCAACAGCGAGCACCACCGCGCCTTGATTCAGGAGTCACAGGCGCGGAGCAACGCGTTTGGCCTTCAGGCGAGCGAAGTGCCAGACTATGCGCCCTTGAAACTCACAGAGTTGAATCTGGCCCGGGACGAAAATCGGCGGCTGTACCAACACGCCAGCCCGGTCATGGAGACGCTGTACGAGCAGATCGCCAACACGCACAGCATGGTCCTGCTGACCTCGCGAAACGGCCTGATCCTGCACTCCATGGGTGACATGGATTTTCTGGAAAAAGCCAACCGTGTGGCGCTCATGCCGGGCGTGGAATGGTCCGAGCGCAGCAAAGGCACCAATGCCATCGGTACGGCGCTCACCGAAGAGCGGCCCGTGGTGGTCCACGGCAGAGACCACTTTTTGCAGGCCAACCAGTTTTTGACCTGCTCTTGCACGCCCATTTTTGACCCCCATGGCAAAGTCATGGGCGCATTGGATGTGACGGGCGATGAGCGCAGCTACCACCAGCACACCATGGCACTGGTGCGCATGTCTGCGCAAATGATCGAGAACCACATGTTTGCCAACGAGTTCCCGGACGCGTTGCGCATCCATTTCCATGCCCGCACGGAATTCCTCAATACCCTGGTGGAAGGCATCATTGTCTTCACCATGGACGGGCGCTTCATTTCGGCCAACCGCAGCGCTCAATTCCAGTTGGGGCTGTCCTACAACGCCCTGCAGGCGCACACCTTCTCCTCCTTGTTTGGGCAGCCCGTGTCTCAGTTTTTTGACCGACTGCGCCACGCTGCGGGTCAACCTCTGAGTTTATGGATGCACAACGGGGTGTCGGTCTACTGTCAGGCACGGCTCAAACCCGTGGACTGGTTTGCCAACCGCTGGGCGGCAGGCGCTGCGCCAAGCAGCGAAGCCACGACGCCCGAGGCCGACATGCCCTCGCCACGCCCAGCCACCACGGCCACAACCGCCGCCGCCGCTGGTCGTGCCAGCCTGTCCAGCCTGCATTACCTCAACACGGGTGACCCTCAAGTGGCGGCTGTGCTCCACAAGCTGCAGCGTGTGCAGGGCAGTGACATCCCGATCATGATCCTGGGTGAAACCGGCACGGGCAAAGACATCCTGGCCCAAGCCATCCACAACGATTCAACCCGGGTGCGCAAGCCGTTTGTGTCGATCAACTGCGCATCCATCCCCGAAACGCTGATCGAATCCGAGTTGTTTGGTTACGAAGAAGGTGCATTCACCGGGGCCAAACGCCGGGGCGCACCAGGCAAGATCCAGATGGCGCATGGCGGCACCTTGTTCCTGGATGAGATCGGTGACATGCCCACCCAGCTGCAGGCTCGGTTGTTGCGCGTGCTGCAGGAGCGGCGCGTCACCCCACTGGGCTCGGGCAAGGAGTACGAGGTCGATGTGATGCTGATCTGCGCCACCAACAAGAACCTCAAGAGCCTGATTGCGCAGGGACAGTTCCGCGAAGACCTTTACTACAGGCTCAACGGCCTGGTGGTGCGCTTGCCAGCGCTGCGCGAACGCTCGGACTTCGAGGTGGTGGCCAACAAGATATTGCTCAACCTGTGCGGCCCTGGGCAACAGGTGCGCATATCGCCCGAGGTGATGGCTTTGTTTCAGCGGTACCGCTGGCCGGGCAACATTCGCCAACTGCACAACCTGCTGCGTACCGCCGTGGTCATGGTGGGACAGAGCGGCAGCATTGGCACAGATCACTTGCCGGACGATTTCCTCGATGAAGTGCGCGAGTCGGCCCACCAATCCGTCCCTCCTGCACCTGCCGTCACCGAAGACACCGCCTGGGGTCTGTCCAGCCATCCCCTGGGCAGCACCGCACCGGGCCGTGCCGACGTGAGCGCACCGATGTGTGCCGCATCTGCCGTACCCTCGGACACAACCTCGACCCACGTCCCCATGCCCCCGTCAACGGGCATGGTCGAGACGGCCGTGCGCCTGCAGGATGTGGCACTGCAGGCCATGACAGAGGCCTTGCGTCAATGCGAAGGCAATGTTTCGGCCGCAGCCAAACTGCTGGGGGTGTCGCGCAACACCATCTACCGCAAGAAAGACCAGTTACCGTCCGACGTCTGGGGCTGAGCAGGCCGAGGGCATGGACTGCTGCGCGATCCAGCGGCCTTCCATTTCACGCCAGACGCGCAATAGATTGAAGCGCCGCAGACGCCGCTCGGCCTCACTGCCTGCCCAATCGGTGGCCTGTTGCAGGACCTCCGATTCAGTCCAGCCTTTTTCCAGCCCCTGCCAGGCCTGGTGCACCAAATGACACAGCGCTTGGCGTTGGGCAGCCAACGCCTGAGGCACCGCATCGCCCTGCACCACCAGGTGCTGCCCGATCAACCATTGCGGACGCATGGATGCCATGCGCTCAAGCGCATCGAGCCAACCTTGCACCGAGCCCTGGGCCAAAACCAGCCGGACGCCGTCCACCAACGGGCCAGCCAATGCGATGCGCTCATCGGCGTTCCACAACACCAGATCGCTTTCGGTGTGCGCGAGCGGCATCTCCACCACCTGCCAGGCACGGCCTCCGGCCTGCAGCCACTCACCGTCACGCAGCTGCTCGTTGGGCAAACGGATGCGCGTGCCACGCAAGGCCGCTGGCCCCAGGTCCACGCGCATCGATGACAGACACGATGGGCAGCGCCCCTGCATGGCCGCCCGGGTGGCCGCTGTGGCCGCGATCGGGGCGGCAAATGCCGCATTGGCCAGAGTTTGCTCGGCATGGGCATGGCTGTTGACGAGGCGAACCACGCGTTGCGTCCGGACGCACCGCAGCGCACGCGCCAGCCCACGACCTTGCGCCACCGTGGGCCCGGGGTCGAGCACCGTGAGCTCTGACCCCTGACCCAGCACCACCGTGGTGGCGATGTGATCGGGCGTGAGAGGGTCCACGGCACGCCAGCGGCCATGCACCACAGAGACGCCCGGCAGCACAGGCTGCACCGATACGCCCGAGGCACCGCAGCTTCCCGCCTGCACTGAAGCCGTCACCCCGAACAAAGCGCATGTGACAAGCCTACGCAACAGTGCTCCAGAACGGAACACAGGGCGCAGGCGCGTCAGGGGAAACCCCAAAGAAAAAGGCGAATCAGACAGGTGCATCGGTGGCATTCTTGTTGCTCCAGTATGTCAGCACTTGGCATGCCAGTCCGGCAAGCCCTGAACACCGCTGGAGCCTGGCCACACATGAACCGCCCCCCCCTTCCGGACCGATCGCACCTGCGCATGTGGGGGGCTTTGCTGGTGCGCCGCATCCCGGGCGCAGGGGCTGCAGCCACCCCCATCGAACAAACACCCCAGGGCCTGTTCCTGCTTTGGCTGGGCTGGATGGGCCTCCTGGTGTTCGGTGCCGTGCTCATGTGGCAGCACGGTATTTGGCACCGTTTGGTGCAGGCCGACCCCACGGGACTGACGTTGGCGATTGTGTTGCTGTTTGTGCTGTGCTCGCTCTGGGCCGGGCATCGCAGCTGGCTGCTCGGTCAGCAATGGCAGGCACTGCACAGCCGCACAGGTTGGGCCGCAGATTATCTGCAAGCCCGGCACCATCCCGACACCGACAACGCGGTTTTGCTTCAAGTGCTCAGCGACCGCGCGCATGGCCCACATGAAATGGCCTGGTGGTTCAATGGCATCCAGCTCAAGCTGGGTCTGCTGGGCAAGGTCATCGGTTTTTCGATCCTGGCGCTGGAGCTGGGCCGCATGGACGGGTTTGATCCACAGCAATCGGCGCAAATGCTCAAGAGCCTGACGGGGGGGCTTGGCATTGCCTTGCTCACCACCATCACCGGGCTGTCGGGCAACATCCTGCTGGGCTTGCAGCTCATGCGCATCGACCGCTTTGCCGACACGCTGGTCGCTGAAATCCTGCAGCGCGGTGAAGCCGCTGCCTCCCGGACCCCGACAGAAAGCACGCATGGGCATTGGCCGCAGCACGCGTGACACCGAGACCGATCCGTTCTACGACATGTTGTTCAACATGTTGATCGCGTTCGTCTTTTGTTTCGTCATTGCCCTGATGTCCTTCAACCCACAGGCAAAGAAAGCGGGCGACGTGCCTGCCAAGGCCGAATTCATGATCACCGTGGCCTGGCCGGACGAAAACCCGAATGACATCGACACCTGGGTGCTGGAGCCCGGCGGCAAAGTGCTGTGGTTCCGCCAGCGTGATGTGGGGCTGCTGCACCTGGACCGCGATGACCGGGGGGCCAAAAACAACAGCGTGGTCGTCAACGGCCAACAAGTCAGCAGCGGCACCCGCCAAGAGATCGTCACCCTCCGGGGCCTGGTGGCGGGCGAGTACGTGGTCAACGCCCACTACTACGAAAGCGTCGATCACCAGCCTGTCGATGTGACCGTCACGGTGGTCAAGATCAACCCGCAAGCCGAAATCGTCTTCACCGGCACCCAGCAGATCGGTGCCAAAGGCGAAGAACGCACCCTGGTGCGTTTTTCCATCACCGACACCGGGCAGGTGACCGAAGTCAGCACCCAGCCCAAACCCCTTGTCATGCGCTCAGGCCTCTGAGCATTTCATTGAACCACCCCATGATTGCCACCACCACCTCCGAACTACTCTGGCTCAGTCTGGCCTATGCGCTGCTGGGCTTCCTGCTCCTGATCCTGTGCCTGGCCACCCGCTGGGCGTGGTGGATCAAGGCCGGGCTCGTCGTGCTCGTCAGCGGGTTTTACCTGCTGCACGCCAGCGTGCTGCGCGGCATTGCCGGCTGGCCCGCCGACGACCAGCTACCGCCACGCTTTGTGTTGCTGTCGGCGGTGTTCGATGAGCCCAGTCCGGCAAGGCACCATGCGGGCGCGATTTACATCTGGGTCAACGAGATCAAGGACCACGAGGCCCTGGACCTGCCCCGCGTCTACCGCCTGCCCTACGCCAAGGACCTGCACAGCCTGCTGGGCGATGGCATCAAAAAGGCGCGCGACGGCAACACCCAGATCGGAACCACCGAACCCCGGCGTGGCCAGGGCGGTTTGCCCTGGTTACGACCAGGCAGTGACGACAAAGTGCAGATCAAGCTCAGCGACCTGCCGCGTGCGCAGCTGCCCGAAAAATGATGGCCATGAAGCACCTCAAGTTCTCCGTGATCGCCGGGGCTGCGCTGCTCGCCCTGGCATGGGTCAGCACGTCCAGAAACATGGGCACTGACTGGTTCCCGCTGCGCTCAGGCGAAGTCACCACCTACGATGTGCGCTACAACGAAGAAGCCGTCAGGGACAAGGAAACCTGGACCTTGCGCACCCGTGGCCCGGTCAGCTGGCAAGGACATGAGTACATGCAAAGGCACCATTCGCAAGGTGTGGCCTTTTTTCTGGAGGTCAGCGACAAAGGGGTGCGCCGCGTGGCCCACCAGACGGACCTGGACCGCGAGCCACTGGCCGATGAAGTGCCGCAGTGGGTGCTGAAGGCGCCTTACACCCTGGGCACCGAATGGACCACCACCACAGTGCCTTACCTGCTGATGCGCAAGAACGAGCATCCCCGCGAACTCAAGCACAGCCACAAAGCTCAGATGTCCTGGCGCATCGATTCGGTCAACGACTCCGTCAAGCTGCGCTCAGGCGAAGTGCTCTCGCCTTGCCTGCATGTGGTGGGTCAAGCCTTCCTCAACCTGTACACCGACCCGGTCAACGGCTTTTCGGATGTGCCCCTGACCAGCCATGAGTGGTACTGCCAGGGCGTAGGTCTGGTCAAATTCACCCGAACAGAAAAAGTCCCCCCCGGCTTCATGACCGGTGGCGAACTGGTCGCCGAGCAGGTGCGCTGAGAGCGCACGCAGCACCATCACCTGAACTGGTAGCGCAGGCCGACCCAAACACTGCGCGGTGCACCGGGTGCGTAAAACGTTCCGTGGCGCAAAGGGTAACTGCCATCGGGGTTGGCCGCGAATGGCCGGGCCACCAGGGCGTTGCCATTGAAGGCGTTGGGAGCCAGCACCGCGGCCGTGGTGTAGCGCGTATCCAAGAGGTTGTTGATGCGGCCCGTCAGGGTCCAGCCAGGTTGCAGGACGTATTGGCCACTCAGATTGAACACCGCATAACCGGGGTTGTCGCCTGCACCGGAGTAATACCGACCGTCTGCCGCATGGCCATTGTTCTCATTGCCTCTGGCGATGCTGCGGCCCACGGACTGCATGTCCAGCCCCCAACGCCACTGCGCATTGGGCTTCCAGGTCACTTGCAGTTTGAACATCTGGCTGGGTGTCAGCGGAATGCGGTCACCTGGCTTGACCGCAATGTTGCCCTCCAGCCCCGGACCTGCGCTGTTGCTGCTGTTACTGTTGCCCGCCACGGTTTCTTCGCTTTGGTAAGTCGCTTGCAACCAGTTGTAGTGAACACCATAGCTCCATTCGGGACTGAGCGCGCCAGACAGACTGAGCTCCAGACCCTGACGGCGGGTTTGTCCGAAATTGCGAAAGTAACCATACCCGGTTTGCTGGCTGGCCACGAACAAAATATCCTGGTCGTTGACCGCACGGAAAACGCCGACCGACCAGGCGTGTTGGTCAGCCAGACGGCCGCGCAGGCCCAACTCCACCGTGCGGGTCACCACTTGTTGCAGTGGTGGATCACTGGCCATCGCATTGGGGAGTTTGCAAGGCTGCTCGGGGTTGGCACAGCCCAGTTCGGTGGTGGTAGGCGCACGGCTGCCTTCGTTGTAGCCCAGCCAACCTTGCAGCTGGGCAGAGGGGGCCCAGGTCAAGCCCACAGCCGGATTCAGCCGTGCATAGCGGTGCTCACCGCTCAATGACGCATCGGTGCCTTCGTGGCGTGTCAGCAGATCAAGGTTGCTGACGCGGGTTTGGTTGTAGCGGCCCGAAGTGGTCAGGTTCCACCCCCCCGCCCAAGACCAGGTGTTGCTGGCAAACACGCTCTGGGTACGGGTGCGCCCTTGCAAATCCACTGCCGTGTCCCAGGGCTCACCATCTACATTGCCGCCCGTGACACCATCTCCGAAAGCATTCACGCCCGTGACACTGCGGTCCGGGTTCACATAGCCCAGCTGGCTGCTTTGCGTGAAGCGCACACGGGAAGTGTCCAATGCGGCCCCCATCACGGTTTGGGTGCGGGCATCACCCATTTTGGATTCCCAACTCGACTGCAACACAAACCCTTGGTTGCTTTGGGTGGTCTGCCCTGAAGTGAGCAAGCCTGTGCATTTCTCGGCGGGCTCTTTGCTGCTGCTGTCATAGGGCAGCAGGGCATTGGCCAGGCAACGCCAGTATGGGAATGGGGTATTGCTGGCGTTGGCACCGCTGTTGGGGTAGCCACTGTAGCCATTTTGAGCCAACACCGAACGCTCGCCCGCGCTGGGCTGGTACACGCTTTGATCGAGTGAACCCTCATTGACATCGCCATTGAGCGTACTGCCCTTTTGCCTGCGCATGTAAATCTGTGCGCTCACATTCCAGCCCTCGCGCACTTCATGGCTGCCCGTCCAGTTGAGCATCAAAGCGTGCTGACGCGTGATGTCGGGGGTGGTGTAAACGCTCTTCCAATCGCTGGCCAATTGGCTGCCTTCTTGCAAGCCGTTGCCGTGCAAATCGTTGTCGGCCCAGCTCAGGCTCAAGTGGCTGCGGGTGCGGCCGTCGCGCCAGCCCAGCTTGCCAAAGAACTGCCGCACATCGCTGGGGGACTGGGCGCGCCAGCCACCGTCGTGAAACAGGTTGGCCATGGCGTAACCATCCAGACCCTGGTCGTTCACAAAGCCGTGTTCCAGCAAGAGGTTTCGGCGCCCATGGCTGCCCGCCTGGATTTGCAATTGTGTGCCAGGCTGGCTGCGTCCGTCTTTGGTTTCGAGCGCCAAAGCACCGCCCAAGGTGTTCAAGCCAAACAGCGGATTGGAGCCGGGCATCAAGGTGACCGACTTGAGCGCGGCGCGGGGGATCAAGTCCCAGCTGAGCACATCGCCAAAGGGCTGGTTCATGCGCACACCATCGAGGTAGACCGACAAACCTTGTGGCGTGCCCAGCAAGGGCGATGCCGTGAAGCCCCGGTACTGCACATCGGCCTGAAAAGGATTGCCCTGCAGCTCCTGCACTATGACGCCACCCAAATGGCGATTCATCCATTCGGCCAAGTCCTGGCTGTGGGCATCATTGACCAGGCCGCGCTGCACGGGTGCTGCGATCTGGCTGGCGTTCAGGTCCAATCCCGGCAAAGGCGTCGGGGCCACGATGGTGACGGTGTCCGAGGCGTTGGCGGCGATTGCGGGCTGGAAAGCCAACCCCATGGCCAGGGTCAACAGGGAAAGCTGCGGGATCGTCTTCATGTCGCTTGTCTCAAATGCTTATGGTCATGTCTCTTGGACTCTGGCCCCTTGAAGTGAATTGAGCATAGCGATGAGATCGCATGAAAACACGGGAGATGCACCCTGCGGACTCGGGAAATTTTCCCGAGCAATGTGCAAGTCAATCGTTTGCCATAACCGAAGGCCACTGCACCAGCCCATGACGCGCCGCCAACAGCAGCAATTCCATTTCAGAATGGACCTCCAGCTTGCGCCGGATGTTGGACAAATGGTTGAGCACGGTCTTGGCACTCAGGTGCAATTGATCCCCCATCGGTTCCACCTGCACACCGCCAGCAAACAAGCGAAGGATGTCGAACTCTCGCGGTGTCAGGCAGTCCAAGGGGTTGTCGCCCTGCACGGCCTGGCAAGCCATGTCGTGCGCCACATCGGGCGAAAACACGCGCTGGCCTTGTGCCACTTTGCGGATGGCGGCGATCATCTCCAATGGCTCTGAATTTTTGGTGATGTAGCCCAAGGCCCCATTGCGTAAGGCCTGTGTGACATAACCCACCGCCTGGTGCATGCTGAAGACCAGAACCTTCAATTGCGGCTGGCGCTCTAACAGGCGCTTGATGGCTTCGAGGCCACTGCCTTCGCGCAAGGACAAGTCCATCACCACCACCTCGATGGCCGTGTCGCGCAAGGCAGCACAAGCTTCGTCGCCACTGGCCACATCAGCCACCACCTGCAAATCGTCTTCGGCATCGATCAAGCGCCGATACCCGGCGCGCACCACAGCGTGATCGTCCACCAGCATGACACGGATGCTCATGCCAGCGCCTCTGCGTGAATGGGCAATGTGGCCTTCAACACCACACCACCACCTGCGCGGTCAAGAATGTCCAGCTCACCACCGACCATGGCCAAGCGTGCTTTCAGGCCCAGCAAGCCGTTGCCCGGGCTTTGCTGCAAAGCCTGCGCGCTTCCGCGCCCGTTGTCGGACACGGTCAGCACCATCTGAGCATCCCTGCTGTGGCAGGCCACTTCGATGTGGTCTGCACCACTGTGGCGAACGCAGTTGGTCAGGGCTTCTTGTAAGCAGCGGTAAAGTGCCAATCCGGCATCGGGACTGAGTGGGGGCAGGTCTCCAATCTGCCAGGCGATACGCCGGTCAGGTAAGCGTGTTTGCCAACCGGCCACCAACTCTTGCAGGGCTTCGCGCACGCCGCTGTCTTCGAGCCCATAAGGGCGCAAGCTGCTGAGCATCTGCCGCACGTGCCCTGCAATGCGCCGAGATTCACTGCCGATCTCGCGAGCGCATTCGGTCAAGGTGTGCGCAGGTGCTTTCTCTGCATGGTGTTCGATGTAAGCTGCCGTGGCGGTGATCGCGGTCAAGGATTGACCGAATTCATCGTGCAACTCGGCAGCCAGTTCCCGCCGCTCCTTGTCTTGCACCTCCATCAACTGCCGGGTCAGCCGTCGCTGGCTTTCACGGCCACGGGACAAGCTGTGCGCCAAACGATCCACCACGCTGGCGATGTGGGCGTATTCCCGCAGGGCCAAGGGGGGCAATCGGGCTTGGTCTTCACCCGCAGCCAGTCGGCTCAATCCTGTGTTCAATTCTTTCACCGGTGCCAGTGCACGGTCCACGGCCAACCAAGTCATGCTCAAACACACCACGCAAAACAAGCCCAACATCATCAGCACCTGCAAGGAGTCGCTGAGCTTTTCGCGGAACTCGCTTTCCGGGTCGGGCCGGATCCAGAGCATCTGATCGCCGATGCGGATGCGGTGGGCCCTGGCCTCTTCGGCATTCAAGCCCAGCCAAGACAACCTGCCGGATGCGGGGGATGGCTGAGCCGCCCCGGCATCGGATTCAAGCTGAACTTTGACATGCCGGAATTGCCCCGGTGCCAGTGCAGCCGCCAAAAGCGCCTGGCTGTCGCGGTCAGATGGCGAGGCCATCAGCGCCACCAGACGAGAGGTGGCTTTTTGTTCTGCCAATGCGTCTTCACGCAAGTCCTTCACCCACACCGCACCAAACACCAGCAGCAAGACAGCAAAGGCCAGCGCCAGGCGAGTGACAAGTGTTCGGCGAAGGTCCATGACAACAAAGGGCATTGGCCCAGGAGAGCAATGGCTCAGATTGTGACGTGCGCTGGCGCTTTGTGGATCCTGATAAACGTGAGGGACATCAAGGCTTGGTCGCCAACACATGGCGTGCCAGCGTCTTCAAATCATCCGGACTGATGCTCGCATGGGGTGGCATGGGCATGCGACCCCACTTGCCCTTGGAGCCGTTCTGGATGGATTGCACCAGGGTGGCCACGGCATCTTTGTCGCCACGGTATTTGTCGGCCACGCTCAAAAACGCAGGCCCCACCACTTTCTCGGCTTTGGCATGGCACGACAAGCAGCCGCTGTCCTTGAGCAAGGTTTCACCATCGGCCGCATGGGCCAGACCCATCATGCCCAAAGCCATCAGCACGGCGGCCAAAGTGCGAAGTGTTTTCATATTCAGCTCTCTTTCCAGTTTTCAAAAATTCAAATCGAACCAACTCA
This sequence comes from Limnohabitans radicicola, assembly GCF_014837235.1. GTDB lineage: Bacteria > Pseudomonadota > Gammaproteobacteria > Burkholderiales > Burkholderiaceae_C > Limnohabitans_A > Limnohabitans_A radicicola. The sequence goes on from NZ_JACYFT010000001.1 coordinate 992,912, forward strand.
AGTTGATGGCCACGAAATCACCACGGTGCTCGTTGCCGTTTTGTCGGCCCCAGCCCGTGTCCAGCGCCAGCTTGTGGTGCTGCAACCAATGACGCACACCCAAATGAAGCAGTCGATCACGCCCATCCGATGTGCGCGTGCCTTCGACATACGCCCAGCGCTGCGGCGTCCACACCCAATGTGCGGCCAAAGTGCTGACTTGGGCACGCTGTGTCCCCACACCCGAAGTGCGCTGCCACTGCCAGCCTGCATTCGCATGCAACCACAAACGCTCCTGAGCCAGCGGCAGGGACACCACCGCCAAAGCTTGCTGTCGAGCGCCATGTCCATCCAAACTGGGCTCCACGCCCAACTTGGTCGCCAAGCCCCACCCCAGGTCTTGGGGTGACACCCACAGGCTGCGCAAACGCAAGCCCTGTTCAGGCTCTGGCGCATCCGGACGAGTAGCTTTGCCCAACTCGATTTCCAACCTTTGCGTGGAGGACAAGTCCCGCTCCATCTGCACACTCAGCGCCTGACCTCGTCGATTGACCACCAGTGTGCTGCTGAGCTCCCAAGCTTCGTCGTCGTCCGCTGCCATGGCGTGGGTCGTGCGTAAAAAAGGGCGGTCATCTGCGCGTGCGCACATGACCACCCCTGCTCCGATCAAGGCCAAGGCCGTCAAGCCCAAGGCTCGGAAACGATGCCCCTTCGGTGCCGCCAACGCGGCTTGGCTCAGGGGCATGTTGCCGATATCACTTGTTCAGCTTGAAGGTCCAGACAGAACCGCCTTGTTCGAGGAAGTTGACCTTCTTGGCCACTTCACCACCCCACAGCGGAACCGCACCACCCCAGCCAGAAACCACGGACACGTACTGGTCGTTGCCTTCTTTCCAGGTGATGGGAGGCGCGACGATGCCGGAACCGGTCTGGAACTGCCACACCACTTTGCCAGTCTTGGCGTCGGCGGCTTTCAGATAGCCTTCAGGTGTGCCCCAGAACACCAGATCGCCAGCAACCAAGACACCACCCCACAGAGGCGCTTCGTTCTTGACTTCCCACTCGATCTTGCCGGTCTTGGGGTTCACAGCACGCAGTGCGCCGATGTAATCGTCATACAGGGGCTTGATCGTGAAGCCAGCGCCCAGGTAAGCCGCGCCTTTTTTGTAGGTGACAGGCTCGTTCCAGATTTCCATGCCCCATTCGTTGGAAGGCACATAGAACAGGTTGGTTTTGGGGCTGTAAGCCATGGGCATCTGGTTCTTGCCACCCAGGAAGCCTGGGGCTGCAAAAACAGCCTTGCCTTTGGTGCCATCGCCACCAGGGCCTGTGGGGTCACCAGGGCGATTTTCAGGCACGAAGTTGGGGCGACCCGTCTTCAAGTCGATACCGTTGGCCCAGGTGGTTTTGGTCACGAAGGGGAAGGCGTTGAGCAGTTTGCCGGTGGCCGCATCGTTCACATAGAAGTAACCATTGCGGTCGGCCTTGGCACCCACGCGCTTGCCATCCATGTCGAAGGTGATGAACTCGTTCACACCGTCGAAGTCCCAAGCGTCGTTGGGGGTGTTCTGGTAGCTCCACTTGATCTGGCCGGACTTGACGTCGATGGCCACCGTGGAGGTGGAGTACAGGTTGTCACCTTTGCGCAGGTGGCTGTTCCAAGGGCCGGGATTGCCTGTGCCGAAATAGGCCAGACCGGTCTTGGCATCGTATGTGCCGCCCAGCCAAGTGGCTGCGCCGCCTGACTTCCAGGTATCACCCGGCCAGGTGGCGTTGGTGGTGCCGGAGATGCCGTTTTCCTTGCCGTCTTTGTAGCCCATGTGGCCTTCAACCACAGGACGCGACCAGACCATCTTGCCGGTCTTGGGGTCACGTGCTTCAACGCGGCCGACCACACCGAATTCACCGCCGGACACGCCCGTCAGCAGCAAACCGTCAGCGATCAGGGGAGCTGCACTGTAGCTGTAGCCTGCGGCATAGTCATCGATCTTCTCGCGCCAGACCACTTTGCCTGTGTTCTGGTCCAGCGCCACCAGTTGGGCGTCCAGCGTGCCGAAGATCACCAGGTTGTCAAACAGGGCGGCACCACGGTTGATCACATCACAGCAAGGCATGATGCCCTCGGGCAGACGGTGCTCGTATTTCCAGAGCTTCTTACCGGTCTTGGCGTCCAGCGCGAAGATGCGTGAGTAAGAAGCCGTGACGAACATTTTGCCGTTGTGCACCAGTGGCTGGGATTCCTGGCCGCGCTGCTTTTCACCACCAAAGGACATGGACCAGACGGGCACCAGCTTGCTGATGCTCTTGGCGTTCACATCGGTCAGAGGAGAGTAGCGTTGCCCTTGGGTGCCCAGACCCCAGGTCAGCACATCACCCGTGGTGGCGGCATCTTTGTTGATGGCATCGGTGGTCACCTGAGCGCCGACTTGCGCGGCGGCCATCATGACGAGCAGGCTCAAAAGTTTGTGTTTCACAGTGTTGTCTCCTGAAGTGGACGATCCAGACTTGGGGTGATGTAGAAACGGCTGACCGGGCAGCAAGACAGCCCGGCGTGACGTCGGAATCACTTTCCGCAAATACCGTGCCAACACCGCCCCGTGCTTGACCGGGTCAATGTCGGTAATAACCCTGAGAAATGCGGGGTAATTTCTGACGTTTATGGCCTGCTTGAATGGATACGGTTTGTCACAGTGTTCAACTTTGAATCAGCTCGGCGTGACAGCCTGCGCAGTCTATTTGGTGAACTGAGCAGTCTCGTATGCAGGGTACAAAGTGGTGACATTGCGCGCGTACTCTGCCTGCAGCGCCGCCCAGCCCGCAAAGCGTTCCGGGATCGGCAAACGCAGAACCTCCGACAGGTCCAGGCCCTGCTCGGCGCTGCTGCGCAAGCGCGCATCCAACCACTGCAGCCAGTCAAGTGTCTGATCCACCCCCTGGGTGCCCGTGTGCACCGGGCCATGGCTGGGCACCACGGTGCGGACTTCGCCTGAGGTGATGCGTTGGCGCAGCTGCTGGAGGCTGGCCATCCATTCGGCCAGCCGGGCATGGGGCAGCGTGGGCACCCGGTTCATGAAGACCACCCCTCCGGCAAACATGACGCCTGTGCTGTGGTCAATCAACACCAGATCGTGCCCGGTGTGCCCCTGCCATCGCACCCATTCCAGAGGCCGCGCGCCCAGCATGAAGCGGCCAGGCTGCACATCCTCGCTCGCCGGTTGGGATTCGGTGCCCAGCATCCAGTCACCACAGAGGCGGTAAAGGTTGTCTTCGTAGGCTTTGCCCTCGGCCTGCATGCCCACGCGCGTGCCTGGCAAGGCGGCCGTGGGCACATCAGACCAGGCCTGATTGCCAAAGAAATAGTCGGGGTGCAGATTGAGGTTGACCACGCGCGTCACAGGCCCAGGCGTGGTGCGGGCGATGGCCGTGCGCTGCTGCTGCCCATACAGACGTGAGGGCCCGGTGTTGATGACCAGCGTGCCCGCATCGGTGGCGATGAAGCCGGTGTTGATGATGTTGCAGCCGTTGCTGCGGCTGAAATCCTCCACCGCACCTTCAATGACCCACACGCCCGGTGCCAAGAGCCTGGGCTGCAACCGGTAATCGCTGCGCGAAGCATCGACAGCATGCGCGCAGACCGCCAGCCATGCCAGGCCCAGCGCAAGCCAACGCTTCATGCACGCACCTGTGCATCGATGCGGTTACCGCCATTGTCACGACCCACGAGGTGCCAGGGTCCTTGTACTTTGTCACCCAGCTCGAAAGTGAGCAGCGGGTTCTCGGACACCGGCTCGTGCAGGGCCATGCGCCAGCAAAGGCGTTGCTGCGCGTCCTGCAGCTCCAGGTGCTCGATGTGGAAAGACGGTATGCCCGCCACCAGGCCCGTGTCCATCGGGTGCATCACGCGCAAGCGCATACGGGTACCGCCTTCGATCACGTTGCGGAACACCTTGGCCTGAACTTGCCCAAGGGTCTGGCTCCAGGAACCGTCGGACCGTGTCTGGCCCGGCACGGTGCAACCGCCGCCAGCGGCATTGACCCAGGTGTGGCCCACGTGCCATCGGCCATCGCGGGTGCGCACCAAGGCCCGCACGGGCGAGCCCTGCTCCATGCGGAAACGGAAAGCCAGCATGGGCCAGCTGCCCAGAGGCTCGAAATCGAGGATGTGCTGGATCGGGTTGCGGTCAGCGATCACTACCATGCGATCGATCGGCCCCACCGAGCGCTGCAGTGCGCGGGCGTCGATCAAAATGGGGACATTCATCGCGTCTTCGGCGAACTCCGGACCCTTGACCCACACCTCGTCCGAAAAACGCCAAGTGGCTTGGCCGATGTGCTTTTGCAGCAATGCGGGCCACTGCATCGACCCCAGCGGATCGCCCCCGGTCGGGTCCTTGATCTGGGCGCGCAGGGCAGGAGGCGCGATCAGCAGGGCCGAGCCCAGCTGGGCCAGTGTGCGGCGTCGGGTGATCGGTGGGCGCATGGTCTGTCCTGCTCAGGCAGCCCCGCGCTGGCGGATGGCGCCACGCTGCGGGTCATAACCGCGCACGGCCAAAGCGAAAAACACCATGCTGCCCAAAGCGCCCACTGCCCAGCCGAGTCCATAAGTCTGACCGTGCAGCGCAAAGCGCATGGTCTCGACCGCCTGGGTGAAGGGGTTGAACTGCGCGGCAATGAACAGCCACCAAGCCCCCGCCTCCTCGAATTTCCACAGCGGGTAGAGCGCCGAGCTGATGAAGAACATCGGGAAGATGACGAAGTTCATGGCGCCGGCAAAGTTCTCCAGCTGGCGCACATGCACCGACAGCACCAGGCCCATCGAGGCCATCAGCAACGCAGCGAGCACCAGCGTGGGCAGTGCCAGCAGCACGTTCAAGGGTTCTACCTCCACGCCCAGCAGCCAGGCCATGGCCAGAAACACCACCATTTGCAGCACCGACAGGCTGGTGCCCGCCAGCAGCTTGAAAGCCAGCAGCCAGGCCCGGTGCAAGGGGGCCGTGAGCAGCAGGCGCATCAGGCCCATCTCGCGGTCGTACACCAGCGACAGCGAGCTTTGCATGCCATTGAACAAGGCGATCATGCCCAACAGGCCAGGCAGCATGTAAACCTTGTATTCGATGTAGGTCTCGTACGGCGGGATGATGGACACGCCAAACACATTGTGAAATCCGGTGGCAAAGACCACAAACCACAGCAAAGGCCGCACCAGCGCCGAGGCCAGTCGCGCAGGCTGGCGCAGGAACTTGTGGATCTCGCGACCCACCACGGCGCGTGCCGCGCGCCACAGATGGGCGCCCAGCGGCGGCGAAACGTGTGCGGTGCTCAGGGCTTCTTGCATGGGCTTTCCTTCTCGTCCACACCCAGGGTGTCGAGTGTGTTGACCGGATGCAACACCCCCTCCATGGGAGCGGTTTGCACCACACCATCGGCGTGGCCCAGCAGCACCGGCTGCCGCAGCTGTCCGTCCCAGGCGCGGTAGCTCAGGGGCAAACCCTTGAAGCCGTCGACCTGCACCTGCCCCGCGCGCAACTGTGCGCCAATGCGTTCGGGCGTGGCTTTGGGCTCGGCCACCCAGGCCGTGACCAGCGATTTGACGCCGACCCACGCAGCCCAATCCTGCCCGGTCATGGGCCGCTGGGCGAGTTTGGTGAAACGGCGGTTGAGCTGCGGGCCGCCGTAGCGTTCCCACTGCGGATGCCAGGCCAGGGCGGTGAGGCCGTTGCTGCCCAGCACCGGACGTGGCCACTGGGTGGCATAAGGCAGGCCACGGGCGAATTCACCGTCTGCATCCCACACGGCCACCACCTCGTGGCTGCGCTCGGCCGTCAGCAGCTTGGGATTGGCCGCATCGCGCTCACGCGGATCGCCACTGAGTTTGAAGGTTTTGGTGTCGGTGGTCTTGAGGCCATAGCGCTTGCTGGCGCGCTGCCAGGCCTGCGCGAGCAGGGCATCGGCTGGCTGTACACCCTGCAGCACCAGCACCTGCCGCCACGATTTGGCGGCCAGGTACTGCGCCAGCGCATCGGCCAACATGCTCTGGCTGGGGTATGCATGCAGCACCAGGGCGCTGCAGTGCTGTGTGCGCAAGGCGTCCAGCGGACTGCTGGCATTGATGGCCAGTGCCCCGGCTTTTTGCGCTGCCGCCAGCGCCTGGGGCATGAGGGCATCGGGCAGGTCCAACAGCCAATAAGCCACCTGCTCTTTTTTGAGCTGGGCCAGCGTGCTCTCCAGGTGGGCCTCGTTGTCAGCCTGGACTTCGCGCAACTTCACTTGCAGACCGGCTTCCTGCAACTCGACCTGGGCATCTTCAACAGCCAGTCGGGCCGCAGTGAGCAGGCGACCCGTGGACTGGCCGGGCCAGCGTTTTTCGGCGCGGCGTGGGGCGTAGCGCGCATCGTCAGCCACCGAGACCACCGCCATCTGCTGCATGTGCAGCGCAGCGGGTTTGGCCGGTGCAGCGGCCCATGGTTGGCCAAAGACCGACAGCGCCAGCGTCAGCAGAAGGGGTGTACGCCACTCAATCATGGACCAGCACCGTGTGCGGCACGCGTCCAGCGCTCACGCTGCGCACGGCCTTGCCTTGCGCCGTGTCCACCAGCGTCAGATCGTCCGACAGGCCATTGGTGACGTAGAGCGTGCTGCCGCTTGGGTTGAAAGCCAGCCCCCAGGGCCGCTTGCCCACCAACACCGTGCGTTTGACTTGGCGGGTGGCGGCATCGACTTCGGCCACATGGTTGGCGCGGCCCAGCCCGACCCAAACGCTGCGTCCATCAGGGCTGTGCACCAGCCCCACCGGGGTGATGTCGCTGGTGCGCATGCCCTGGATCTGGAAGGGCACTGTGCCCAGCACTTGCTGGCTGGCGGTGTCGATCACGCTCACACTGGCACCCAGCTCGTTGCTGACCCACAGTTGCTTGCCGTCCGGCGAGAGTGAAAAGCGCCGTGGGCGGGCACCCACCTTGATGTTCTGCACCACTTTTCTTTGCTGCAGGTCCACCCGGTGGACCAGGTTGGCCGCCTCGGAAGCCACGTAGGCATAGCGCCCATCGGGCATGAGCTGCACCCCTTCGGGCTCGCCCCCGGTTTTGACCTGGTACACCTGTTTTTTGCTGACCAGATCGTAGGCCACCAGCGCGCTGTCATCTTCGCTGGAGACATAGGCGGTCTTGCCATCGGGCGACAGGCCCAGCATTTCAGGGCTCTCGGCCAGCGGCAGGGTGCCCGTCATCTTTTGCTGGGCCAGATCGACCGTGCCCAGTTGGTTGCTGTCGCCACAGACCACCAAGATCTGGCTGCGGCTGGCGTTGAACTTCATGTCGCGCGGACGCTGACACACCGGGATGCGCCCGAGCAACTGTCCCTGAGCGTCCAGCACCACGATCTGGTGGTCTTTCTCGTTGCTCACATACACCTTGCTCTGCGCCCAGGCACCGCACGCCAGCGCGCTCAGCGCGGCCAGGGTCAAGACACGACACAACCGTCTCATGGGTGATTTCTCCAGGACAAAGACCAAGTTGTTCCAAAGTGGAACAGTACAGCCAGGATTTGCGCAAGAGCCATGCCAAACGGGAGGCGAGACAAGGCCTTGGGGTTGGCGTACATTTTGCTGCTCTGAAGACATGAACTTGTTTCGCGAATCTACTGCGGGTCTGAACCGACGGCAATGGCTGCTGGGCTTGGCCGTCAGCTGCTCGGGCATGCCCTTGGCCGCCCAGGCACTGGCGAGCTGGCCACAAAAGCCCATCCAGCTCATCGTCCCCTGGCCCGCAGGCGGTGGCACGGATCTGAGTATCCGCATTCTGGCCGAAGAAGCTGGCGCACGCCTGGGGCAAGCCGTGGTGGTGCTCAATCGACCTGGCGCTGCGGGCACGATGGTCGCGCCTTTGCTCAAGGCCGCAGCCCCCGACGGCTACACCATCGGGCAATTGCCTTTGCCCGTGTTGCGCCACGCCCTGATGAACAAGGTCAGCTGGGACCCCTTGGCCGATCTGAGCCCGATTCTGCAAGTCTCCAGCACGACCTTCGGTTTGCTGGTGCCTGCCAGCAGCCCCTGGCAAAAAGTGCAAGACCTGCTCGACTGGGCACGCCAGAACCCGGGGGCCTTGATGCTCGGCTCCACGGGCATGGGCTCCACACCCCATCTGGCCATGGAAGAGCTGTTGGGCGCACTGCAAATCAGCTACACCCACGTGCCCTTCAAAGGCACCACCGACCAGATGCTGGCTCTGGCCAGCGGCACCATCATGGCCGGCATGAACTCCACCGGCTTTGCACCCTGGATCGACAACGGCAAGCTTCGGCTGCTGGCGGTGTTCAGCGAGCAGCGCAGTGCACGTTGGCCGCAAGTGCCCACCATGAAGGAGCTGGGTTTTGGGCAGGCCGTCTACAACTCCCCCTGGGGCCTGGTCGCACCCAGCGGCACCCCGGCGGCGGTACTGGCCGCTTTGCATGAGGCCTTCAAGGCCGCCATGTTCACCCCAAGGCACCTGGCCGAGCTGCAGCGTTACGATCAAGACGCCAGCTACCTGGACCCCGCGGGCTACAAACAAACCCTTCAGCAAACCTGGCAGCGGGAGCGCAAACTGCTGCAGCGCATGAAACTGCTGGCAGAACCCGCCTGACCTCCACCTGAACCCGACCGAGCGCCCACCCCATGCCCGACATGCCCCGCACCGAAACACTGCCTTTGCAGGCGCTGTCCCTGTCCAAGTCCTACCAAGGACACCCCGCCCTGCGTGAGGTGAGCCTGAGTCTGCGCCGGGGTGAGCGTGTGGCACTGCTGGGGCCCAACGGGGCTGGCAAATCCACGCTGCTGCAGTTGCTCACGGGCCTGTTTGTGCCCGACAGTGGCGAGATCCAGATCATGGGACACGATTTGCGCCATGCGGCACCTCGCGCACTGGCGCATCTGGGGGTGGTGTTCCAGCAACCCGCGCTCGACCTCGACCTGAGTGTGCGCGCCAATCTGCGCTTTCACACCGATCTGCATGGCCTGCCTGCACGCGAAGCCAATGCCCGCATTGAAGAAGACCTGCAAAGGCTGGGCCTGCTGGAACACCTGAACAAGGCCTGTCGCACTTTGTCTGGCGGCAACCGCCGCAAAATCGAGTTGGTGCGTGCCCTCTTGCACCGCCCGGCAGTGCTCTTGATGGACGAAGCCACCGTGGGCCTGGATCCGGCCTCGCGTGTGCAGCTGCTGCAAGCGGTAGAAGCCCTGCAGCGCGAACGTGGCGTGGCCACACTCTGGGCCACCCACCTGGTCGAAGAAGTGGAGCACGCCCAGCGCGTGGTGGTGCTGCACAAAGGGCAACTGCGCCATGAAGGGCCCGTTGCTTCTTTGCTGACGGAGACCGGACAAGCCACGCTGCAAGAAGCCTTCCTGGCGCTCACCCGTGCCTGAATGCTTGTGGCCTGACGGCTGCTCGCGTCAACTGCGCGACGGCACAGCCATTGCACTGCCGTTAGGCTGATGGTTTCACTGCCTTATCGGAGACACCCATGCTCAAACTCTGCGGCTTCGCAGCCAGCAACTACCACAACAAAGTCAAATTGGCCTTGCTCGAAAAAGGCGTGCCCTTTGAAGAAGAAATCGCCTGGGTGGGTGAGACCGATCCTGCTGCCAGCCCTCTGGGCAAGGTGCCCTATTTCAAAACCGAAGATGGGGCGATGTGCGAGTCGGCCGTGATGCTGGAATACATCGAGCAAAAGTACCCACAAAACCCGCTGCTGCCTGCCGATCCGTTTGCCGCTGCCAAGGTGCGCGAACTGGCGCTGTTTCTGGACCTGCACCTGGAACTGGTCGCACGCAACCTCTACCCCGAAGCCTATTTCGGTGGCAAGGTGAGCGACTCGGTCAAGGAAAAAGTCGGTGCGCAGCTGGAGAAAAATGTCGCGGCTTTTGCCAAACTGGCCAAGTTTTCGCCATTCGTCGCGGGAGACCGCTTGACGCTGGCCGACTGCGCGGCCGTCACGCACCTGCCCCTGGTCTCGGGTGCCACCAAGCTGATTTACGGCAAAGACTTTCTGGCCGAGCTGCCCGCTCGCGAGTACCTCAAGATGATGGGCGAGCGCCCCCACATGCAGACCATCAACGCCGACCGCAAAGCCAATATGGAATTGATGATGGCGCGCATGAAAGCCAAGAGCTGAGTCTGTTCGCTGGCGCACGGCCAGCGCTGCGCCCCTGCCAGCGGCTTGAGCCGCTTGGCAGGCGGCATTGACCCACATCAATACCGCGCCCCCCCCCGACGCCTAGGATGAAGCCATGACTTCATCCCACACCTTCCACCGTGAGCGTCTGCTGCAAGCACGCGCCGAGTTGCTGCAACGCATGGCCGAAGAACGCGGCGGCCTGGTCTCACGCGCCGACATGGCGGCCAAGCACGATGTGCGCGACTTTGAAAACCGGGCTCAGGCGATTTCCGAGCGCGACGACGAGTTCGCCATGAACGAACACGAAACCGCCGAACTGGGCGCGTTTGAACAAGCCTTGACCCGGCTGGATGCAGGCCAATACGGCCAATGCAAGGACTGCGGTGCCACCATCCCCGAAGCCCGTCTGGCGGTGCACCCGGCCGCTTTGCGTTGCATTGCCTGCCAGACCACGTTCGAAAAAACCCATTGATTTTCAGTCTGCTGCAGGCTGGCAGGCTGCTATGCTTTGTCGCATGCGCAGCTTGTTTCATTTCGCCTTCAATGTCACCGACCTGAACGAGGCCCGCCGCTTTTATGGCGGCATCCTGGGCTGCCAGGAAGGCCGCTCCACCGACACCTGGGTGGACTTCGACTTCTTCAACCACCAGATTTCGCTGCACCTGGGCGAGCCGCTCAAAACCGCACCCACAGGCCGTGTGGGCGAGCACATGGTGCCCATGCCGCATTTCGGTCTGGTGCTGCAAAAGGACGACTGGCAGGCCATGGCCGATCGGCTCCAGGCGGCTGGCGTGGCTTTTGTGATTGAGCCGCAGCTGCGTTTTGCCGGGCAACCCGGCGAGCAGTGGACGATGTTCTTTCTCGATCCCTTCGGCAACCCCCTGGAGATCAAGGGGTTCGCCTCCCTGGACACGCTTTACGCCAGCTGAGCGATCTGCTGGTCGATGGCGCCGAACAGGCTCTCGCCGTCTTTGCCTTTCATCTCGATGCGGATGGTGTCGCCGAACTTCATGAATTCGGTCGAGGGCTTGCCGTCCAGGATGGTTTCGATCGCACGCTTTTCGGCGATGCAGCTGTAGCCCTTGGGCCAGTCTTTTTTGCCGTTGACTTCCACACCCTTGTTGCTCACGGTGCCGCTGCCCACGATGGAGCCAGCGCGCACATTGCGCGTCTTGCAGATGTGGGCGATGAGCTGGCCAAAGTGGAAGGTCATCTCAGGACCCGCATCACACAGGCCAACCTTGCGGCCGTTCCAGGTGGACTGCAGCGTCAGGTGCACGCGGCCGCCCTGCCAGGCGTCGCCCAGCTCGTCGGGCGTCACGGCCACCGGGCTGAAGGCGGTGGCGGGCTTGCTCTGGAAGAACCCAAAGCCCTTGGCCAATTCGTTCGGGATCAGGTTGCGCAGGCTCACATCGTTGGCCAGCATCAACAAGCGCACGCCTTCGATTGCTTCTTCTGGCGTGGCCCGCATGGGCACGTCACCCGTGATCACGGCGATTTCGGCTTCAAAGTCGATGCCATAGGCCTCGTCGGGGCAGACCACTTTGTCACAGGGGCCCAGAAAATCGTCGCTGCCGCCCTGGTACATCAGCGGGTCGGTGTAAAAGCTCTCGGGGACTTCGGAGTTGCGCGCCGCACGGACCAGCTCAACGTGGTTGATGTAGGCTGAGCCATCGGCCCACTGGTAGGCGCGGGGCAGTGGGGCCATGCAGTTGTGCGGGTCGAACGGGAAAGCATGGCGCGCCTTGCCGCTGTTAAGTGTCTGGTAGAGGTCTTCCAGTTGGGGCGACAGGAAGTTCCAATCGTCCAGCACCTGCTGCAGGGTGTCCGCAATGCCGGTCGCATAATGGGCGCTGCCGAGGTCGCGGGACACCACCACCAGTTGTCCGTCACGTGAGCCGTCTTTGTAGGTCGCCAGTTTCATGTTGTTTGTTTCCTCGGTGCTCGATCGGCTACAGTGTGCAGCAGATCAAAATTACGCATTGGTAAACTCGTTTAACTAAACGAAAATCCATTCTAGACCAAATGGCCCCCACAAGCACCCCACCCGAAGACAAGGAACGCGCCGGCATCCAGTCGGTCGAAGTCGGTTTTGCGCTCCTCGACGTGCTGGCCCAGGCCCCCGGCCCATTGATGCTGCGGGATCTGGCGGCTGCTGCCGGCATGAGCGCGGCCAAGGCCCACCGCTACCTGGTGAGCTTTCAGCGCCTGGGGCTGGTGGTGCAGGACAGCGGCAACACCCGCTACGAACTCGGCCCCGCCACCTTGCGTCTGGGCCTGGCCACGCTGTCGCGGCTGGACGCGGTCAAGATGGCCCGCGAACGCCTGCCCGCCCTGATGGAGCAAATCGGCCACACCCTGGCACTGGCCGTCTGGGGCAACCGGGGGCCGACCCTGGTGCATTGGCAAGAATCGCCGCTGGCGGTGCCCGTGAACCTGCGCCTGGGCGATGTGATGCCCATGCTGACCTCGGCCACGGGGCGCTGCTTTGCCGCCTTCATGGGACACGGCATCGGGGTCGATCAGGCCCGCGCCATGATCGAGGCCGAGATGGCCCAGGCCCGCAAGGCCGGGCGGCACGACGTGCCCCACACCCCCGCACAACTGGACGCCCTGCTGCGTGAGCTGCGCCAGCACGGCATGGGCCGTGTGGAGAACGTGCTGCTGCCGGGCATCTCGGGCTTTTGCGCACCGGTGTTCGACGCCGATGGGCACCTGGCGCTGGGTGTGGTGTCGATGGGCTCGTCGGCCACGTTTTCGACCGACTGGAACGGCCCGCTGGCCCAAGCGCTCAAAAACATGGCCAAGCAGCTGTCTGCCGATCTGGGCTGGACCGGCCCCTGAATGGTGCCCCAGGCCAACGCACACCCCAAACGCCCCCCAAGAGCATGACGGCAGCACACGACGCACCCGAGCGCACTGGCCCGTCGCGACGCACGCTCACGGCGCTGGCACTGGTGATCGCCCTGGTGCATCTGGCATTGTTGCTGGGCATCACACACACGCTCGACTGGAGCCTGCAGCCGAACACCGCCACCGCCCCCATGAAGACGCGCATGATCGCGCCGCCGCCCCCAACAGCCTTGGCGGAGCGTCCGGCACGGCTGCCTCCTCCGCCACGCCGCCTGCCCCCACCTGCCCCCCCCCACGCAGAACCCCCTGCCGAAGCCAGCCCGCCCGCACTGCCCCCCACAGTGGCCGAGCCCGCTGCTTCGGAGCCGATCCCTGCGGTGGCCAGCGCAGAGCCTACAGCCTCTGCTCCCGAGGCAGCCGCCGCCCCTCCCCTGACCCCGGTGTCCACGGCCGCGCCCGCCAACAGCTGGCCCACCATGGCCCTGGGCACTTTGCCGCCATCCAGCCTGATGAGCTACCAGCTGACAGGCATGGACAAAGGCTTCACTTACCACGCCAATGGCGAGTTGCGCTGGCAGCACAACCCCCAGGCCTATGCCCTGAGCCTGTCGGTCAAAGCCTTCCTGATCGGCAGCCGCCAGTGGCGCAGCACGGGGCTGATCGACGGCTCGGGCTTGTCGCCGCTCAAGTTCACCGACAGTTGGCGCGGCGAGCGGGCGTCCCACTTCGACCGCGAGCAAAAACGCATCGTGTTCAGCAGCAACGCGCCCGTGGCCGCGCTGCTGCCTGGCGCGCAAGACCAGATCAGCTTGTACCTGCAGCTTGCAGGCGCCATGGCAGGCGACCCCGAACGCTACCCGGCGGGCACCCGCATGCTGATCCAAACGGCCACACTGCGCGACGCCGTGCCTTGGCTGCTGATGCTGGAAGGTCAGGAGCCCCTGACGGTGGCGGGCCAAACCATCACGACCACCAAATGGGTATGCCAGCCGCGCAACCAATACGAGGCCCGGGTCGAGATGTGGCTCTCGCCACGCCACGCCTGGATGCCCGCGCGCATCCGCATCACCCAGGTCAGCGGCAGCTACATCGACCTGAACCTGCGCAGCATGGAGCCACTGCCACCGCTGCCGCTGGACACCCCGGTTGGCGAAAAAACCACAGGCTCTTGAATTTGGTCAGGGCATGCCCAAATGCCAGACTTGTTGAGAGAGAATGAAGCCATGAACCTGCTGTACGAATCTGACGCCTTTGCCGTGATGCATGTGCTGGCCAATGCCACAGAGGATGCCGCCGCGAGTCCCGGCAAGCCCTCTCTGGAGCGCCACGGATTTGAAATCGTCGACAAGCGCTCGGGCAAAGAGGTTTACCTCGACGGCTCCTGGGCAGAGATGTTCCAGCAAAAGATCCAGGTCTGGCAGCAGCACACCCCCACCCAGGAAGAAGTTGAAGACACGCTCGACGGCTACGTGGGCCTGGCCCAGCAACCCGTCGTCGTGCACTGACCGGCCCACGGCTGGGCTCAAGTGCCTTCAGGCCGCAGCGATGCGGCGCTCTTCCAGCCTGAACAAGGGCCCCACCAGCAACAGCACCGCCACCAGGCGGCTGACCTGAAACGCCGTCACCACCGGCACCCCCAACTGCAGCACCTTGGCCGTGATGGCCATTTCGGCAATGCCCCCGGGCGAAGTGCCCAGCGACAGTGTGGCCACATGCAAATCGGTGCCCCAGGCCAGTGCCCAGGCGAACAGGGCCGAAGCAAGCATCATGGCCAAGGTACCGATCGCCACCGACACCAGCCACTGCGGCGCGGTGTGGATGAAGTCCTTGCGGAACTTCACCCCCAGGCTCACCCCAATGACCAGCTGCGCGGCATTGGTCAGCGCCTGCGGAATGGCCGACCACTGCAGGCCCAGCAACGTGACACCCATGGACGCCAAAAGCGCCCCCATGAACCAGGGGTTGGCCCGGCGCATCGCCAGCATCACCATCGCCCCCGCGCCCGAGGCCAGCGCCAGCCACAGCAGACCAGGCCACTGGGGCGTGCGGTTGACCATGCGCAGGGTTTCGTCCACATGCAGCCCCCAATGCGCCTGCGCCCACTGCATGGCAAAAGGCACGCTGAGCACCACCATCAGCAAGCGCAGGGTGTGGGAAGCCGCCACCAGGTCGGTGCGTGCGCCTGCGCGCTCGGACAGCAGCGTCATCTCGGACGCGCCGCCAATGGCGCTTGCAAAATAGGTGGTGGCCCGCAGGCTGCGCGGGCTCAGGTGCCCCAAGTCATCGCTGTGGCGCCACTGCAGCCAGGCCCCGAAGGCGTAGCCCTGTGCCAGCGCCCAGAGCACCCCCAACAGCACCGCCCACCACAGGTTCGTGACCAACGCGCCCACCTGCGGCGTAAAGTACAAACCCAGCGCCGCGCCAATCACCCACTGCCCGGCATTGCGCAGCAGGTCAGAACTGCGGGTCGGTTGCCCCAGCGCCGAAGCCAATGCCGTGACCACCAGGGGCCCGAGCATCCACGGCAGTGGGGTGTGCAACCACAGGCACAGCTGCACCGCCAGCCAGGCGGCCAGCAAGGTGCCGGCGATGCGAAGAACCGATGGGCCGTTCACATGCCAATCAGGCATGTCGGCGGATGCTGTCGGCCAGGGTCTGGACGATCTGGTCGATGTGGCTGTTTTCCACAATGTAGGGTGGGCAAATCACCAGGTTGTCGCCCGCCGCACGCACCCACACGCCCTTGTGGAAGCAGTCGAGCATGACGTCATAAGCCCGTTTGCCAGGCAAGCCTGCCACAGGGGCCAGCTCGACCGCGCCTGCCAGACCCAGCGTGCGGATGCCGATGACGTTGGGCAAGCCCTTGAGTGCGCTGTGCATGGCGTCGCCCAGCACACGGCCTTGCTGGCCCGCACGGGCGAACAGGTTTTCTTCCTTCATCAGCTTGAGCGTGGCAATGGCGGCAGCGCAAGCCACGGGGTGACCGGAGTAGGTGTAGCCGTGGAAGAACTCGATCGCGTGATCGGGCGCGTTGGCATTCATCATCGCGTCGTAGATGAAGTCGCGGCAAATCACGCCGCCCAGCGGAATGACGCCATTGGTCACCGCCTTGGCGAAGTTCAGCATGTCGGGCACCACACCATAAAAGTCGGCGCCGAAGTTCACGCCCAGACGGCCAAAGCCGGTGATGACCTCGTCAAAGATCAGCAAGATGCCGTGTTTGTCGCAGATCTCGCGCAGACGCTTCACATAGCCCTGGGGCGGGATGTACCAGCCCGCGCTGCCCGCGATGGGCTCGACGATGATGGCCGCCACGTTGCTCGGGTCGTGCAGCGCCAGGATGCGGGTCTCCAGCTCGACCAGCGGGTCCTCGGCCCAGACCGGTTCCTCGTGGTGGATGTAGGCATGGTTCACCGGGTCGTGGATGAAGCGCATGTGGTCTACGCGCGGCAGAAGCTGCGCGCCATAGACCTTGCGGTTGGCGGGCAGACCGCCCACACTCATGCCGCCGAAGTTGACGCCGTGGTAGCCCTTTTCGCGGCCGATGAAGACGTTGCGGTGGCCCTCGCCACGGGCGCGGTGGTAAGCCAGCGCCACTTTGAGCGAGGTGTCGGCCGCTTCCGAGCCGGAATTGCAGAACAACACCTTGTTGAGGTCACCCGGTGCCATGGCGGCGATCATTTCGGCCGCCTGGAAAGCCTTGTCGTTGCTGGCCTGGAAAGCGGTGGCGTAGTCCAGGGTGTCGAGCTGATTTTTGATGGCTTCGTTGATCGGCTTGCGGTTGTGGCCCGCGCCCACACACCAGAGGCTGGAGATGCCGTCGATGACTTGTTTACCGTCGTGGGTGGTGAAGTGCATGCCCTCGGCCCCCACAAACACTCGCGGGTCTTTGCGGAAACTGCGGTTGGGGGTGAAGGGCAACCACTGGTTGTCCATGTTGAAGTTGTGATCTGCCACGGGGCGGCTCCTGTTGGTGAGGCACAAAGTGCCAGTTTACGCCCGCTGCCCTGCGCAATCTGCCCGCAGGTGACATGCGCGCCCTTCATGCGCCCTGTTCGGGGGCAGTCTCTACAATACGCCCCCATACCGTTACACCGTCTGTTGCCTCCATGACCACGACCTACATCCTCACGCTGTCCTGCCCTGACCGAACCGGCATCGTGCATGCCGTTTCCGGTTTTTTGCTGGAGCGTGGCGGCAACATCGAAGAGGCCGCCCAGTACAACGACCATGACACAGGCCTGTTCTTCATGCGGGTGCAGTTTGCATGTGATCAGATCGGGGCCGAGGCCCTGCGTGAGCAGTTGGGCGCGCTGGCCCAGACCTTCCAGATGCAGTGGAACCTGCACACCACCGCCCAGCCGATGCGCACCGTGATCATGGTCAGCAAGGAAGGCCATTGCCTGAACGACTTGCTGTTCCGCTGGAAGAGCGGCCTGCTGCCCCTGGACATCCGTGCCATCGTGAGCAACCACCGCGAGTTCTACCAACTGGCGGCCAGCTACAACGTGCCGTTTCACCACATCCCGGTCACGGCCGACACCAAGGCGCAGGTCGAAGCCAAGCAGTACGAGATCATCCAGGCCGAAGGCGCCGAGCTGGTGGTGCTCGCGCGCTACATGCAAATCCTGAGCGACGACCTCTGCCGCAAGCTGTCGGGCCGCGCCATCAACATCCACCACAGCTTTTTGCCCAGTTTCAAGGGGGCCAAGCCCTACTACCAAGCGCACGACCGCGGCGTGAAGCTGATCGGCGCCACTGCCCACTATGTGACGGCCGACCTCGACGAAGGCCCGATCATCGAGCAGGACGTGGCCCGCGTGGACCACAGCAAGACCGTGGAAGACCTGACCACCATCGGTCGCGACACCGAAAGCCAGGTGCTGGCCCGCGCCGTCAAGTGGCACAGCGAGCACCGTGTGCTGCTCAACGGCCACAAGACCGTGATCTTCAAGTAATATTTTCAGAGTCACCCTCTCAGAAAAGCCCCTGCCGACCACGTCATGAGCAACGCCTCGCGCATCCCGCCCATCCAGTGCCTCTTGACCTTTGAGGCACTGGCACGTCTGCGCAGCGTGACGCAGGCCGCCGAAGAGCTGTGCGTGACGCCCAGCGCGGTGAGCCACCGCGTCAAGCAGCTGGAACAAATCATCGGCACCAAACTGTTCGGTCGGGCCGATTTTTCGCTGACCACGGAAGGCAACGAGTATTTGGCCCATGTCCGAGAGGGGCTGGTCTCACTCCAACGCTTTCCCAGCGCCAACAGCACCCCTGGCCGCCGCAAACTGCGACTGGCGGTCACACCCACCTTTGCGCGCTCCGTGTTGATGCCGCGGCTGAAGCATTTTCTGGATGCCTATCCCGAGATCGATATCACGCTGCAAGTGAGCATTCCCCTGCTGGACGTGGTGGCCGAAGACGCCGATCTGACGGTGCGTTTTGGCACAGGGCGCTACTCGGATGTGGAACACGTCTGCCTGGCCAAGGATGACATCACCCCCCTTGCTTCCCCAGCCTGGTTGCGCGAGAACGGCCCCTTTACCAGCGTGGAAGACCTGCAAGGCCAGCCCCTGCTGCGCAGCCCACTGGAGCCCTGGCGAACCTGGTTCGCTGCCCATGACTTGGACTGGCCTGAACCCATCGATGGCTCATCTTTCAACGACATCGGACTGATGTGCGACGCTGCCGCACAAGGCCTGGGCATCGGGCTGATCCGCACCAAACTGGGTGCCCCCTGGCTGGAAAGTGGTCAGCTCGTGCGCTTGTTTGACCGCAACGTGCCCAGCCCACACGCCCACTACCTGTGCTGGCGCACCGGCACCATGGAGCGCTGGGAATGTGCCACCTTTGCCGACTGGCTCAAAAGCGCACTGGCCTGAAGCCCCTTGCAGGAGCGCCCCCAGCCGCGACAGGACGTCAACCACCTACAGGCATTCGCCCCAAGGGCGGGGCTCGCACATTTTCTGCACCGCTTGAGTTCAAATTCACAAGTCCATCAAAGATTCTTCAGCCCTGCCCGCCAGGCTTGCGCGTACAGTTGGGCATTCCTTCAAGGTCTTGAATGCCCATGAGCGCCAACACCCCTGCCGAAACCCGTGAACTGACCGCCACCGAACGTGCCGAGCGCCAACGCGCTGTAGTGCAGGCCCTCGGCCGAGTGTTGCCCGCCGACGCCATCCTCTACACCCCCGAAGACACCACGCCCTACGAATGCGACGGCCTGACCGCCTACCGCGAGCGGCCGCTGGTGGTGGCCTTGCCCGAGACCGAGGCCCAGGTGCAAGCTGTACTCAAGGCCTGCCACGCGCTGCAAGTGCCTGTGGTGGCCCGCGGCGCGGGCACGGGCCTTTCGGGCGGCGCCATGCCCCACCGCATGGGCGTGACGCTGTCGATGGCGCGCTTCAACCAAATCAAGACCGTGGACCCCGTGAGCCGCACAGCGGTCGTGCAGTGCGGCGTGCGCAACCTCGCCATCAGCGAAGCGGCGGCACCCTACGGCCTGTACTACGCGCCCGACCCGTCCAGCCAGATCGCCTGCACGATTGGCGGCAATGTGGCTGAGAACTCGGGCGGTGTGCACTGCCTCAAGTACGGCCTGACGGTGCACAACGTGCTCAAAGTCAGAGGCTTCACCATCGAAGGCGATCCGATCGAGTTCGGCAGCGACGCACTGGACACCCCGGGCTACGACCTGCTGGCCGTGCTGGTGGGCAGCGAAGGCATGCTGGCCGTGACCACCGAAGTCACCGTCAAACTGGTGCCCAAACCGCAACTGGCCCGCTGCATCATGGCCAGCTTTGACGACGTGCGCAAAGCGGGTGACGCCGTAGCCGCCGTGATCGCGGCGGGCATCATCCCGGCAGGCCTCGAGATGATGGACGGCCCCATGACCGCCGCCGTCGAGGACTTTGTGCATGCCGACTACGACCTGAGCGCCGCCGCTATTCTTTTGTGCGAGAGCGACGGCACGCCCGAAGAAGTCGAAGAAGAAATCGGCCGCATGAGCGAGGTGCTGCGCGGCTGTGGGGCCACCGCCATCACCGTCAGCCGCGACGAAGCCCAGCGCATGAAATTCTGGAGCGGGCGCAAGAACGCCTTCCCGGCGTCGGGCCGCATCAGCCCCGACTACATGTGCATGGACTCGACCATACCGCGCAAGCGCCTGGCCGATATCCTGCAGGCTATCTCCGAGATGGAAGAAAAGTACGCGCTGCGTTGCCTAAACGTGTTCCATGCGGGCGATGGCAACCTGCACCCATTGATCCTCTTCGATGCCAACGACCCCGACCAGTTGCGCCGCTGCGAGTTGTTTGGTGCCGACATTCTGGAGACCAGCGTGGCCATGGGCGGCACCGTCACGGGCGAGCATGGCGTGGGCATCGAAAAAGTGAACAGCATGTGCGTGCAGTTCTCTGCCGAAGAAAACGCGCAGATGTTCGCCGTCAAACGCGCTTTTGATCCACAAGGCCTGCTCAATCCCGGCAAGGTGATCCCCACGCTGCACCGCTGCGCCGAGTACGGCAAGATGCTGGTGCGCGCCGGTCAGATCAAGCACTCGGACTTGCCCAGGTTCTGACCCCCTCCAGAGGGGCAGCTCACCAGGTGTCGATGGCCAGCGGGCGATCGACGTCCGTCACCCGCCCGGCCTGCAATCCTGCCACCAGCCAGGCGCGCGTGTCTGCTGGATCGATGACGGCGTCGATTTCGAGCGTCGCGGCCATGTTGATGGCGCTGCCGCCTTCGTACTGCTGCGCCAGCAACTTCTGAAACAGCGCCTCGCGCTCCGCGCCTTCGGGCACCGCTTCGAGTTCCTTGCGAAAGCCCAGACGCACCGCACCTTCCAGCCCCATGGCACCGAACTCGCCCGTGGGCCAGGCCACATGGCACAGCGGCTCGTGGAACCCGCCCGCCGTCATGGCCATGGCGCCCAGGCCATAGCCTTTGCGCAGCACCACACTCAGGTAGGGCACGCGCAGATGGGCCGCCGCAATGAACATGCGCGAGACGTGCCGCACTTGGGCCTGGGTCTCGATGTCGGGCCCGACCATGAAGCCGGGCGTGTCCACCAGACTCACGATGGGCAGGCCGTGCGCATTGCACAGCTGCATGAAGCGCGCCGCCTTGTCCGCGGCATCGGCGTCAATCGCACCCCCCAGGTGGTGCGGGTTGTTGGCCATCAGGCCCACCGGGCGGCCTTCGATGCGGGCCAGCGCCGTGTGGATGCCCACGCCAAAGCCCGTGCGCAGCATCAAGAGGCTGCCCACGTCGGCCGTGCCCTGCATGGCCGCGCGCGTGTCGTACACGCGCAAGCGGTTTTCGGGCACCACGTCGCGCAGCGCGTACGCAGGGGGTGCCTGCCAGTCGGACTGGACGCCCTGAAAAAACGAGAGGTAATGCCGGGCTGCCGCCACCGCCTGCGCTTCCGTCTCCACCAGCACATCGATCACGCCGTTGCCGTGCTGCACGCCACTCGGGCCAATCTGCTCGGGTTTGTAGACCCCCAGACCACCGCCCTCGACCATGGCCGGGCCACCCATGCCGATGTTGCTGTCGCGGGTGGCAATGATCACGTCCGAGCAGCCGAGCAAGGCGGCGTTGCCCGCAAAGCAGCGCCCGGCCACCACGCCCACCACCGGCACCTGGCCATTGAGGCGGGCAAACGAGGCGAAGGTGCCCACATGCAGGCCCGCCACGATGGGCATGTCCACATCGCCCGGGCGACCACCGCCGCCCTCAGCAAACAGCACCACGGGCAGCTGGTGCTGCAAGGCGATGCCCAGCATGCGGTCGGTCTTTTGGTGGTTGCGCATGCCCTGCGTGCCCGCCAGCACGGTGAAGTCGTAGGCCATGACCACCACGCGCTGGCCGTTGACTGTGCCAATGCCCGTGACCATGCCGTCCGCCGGGGTGTTGCGCATCAGGTCGTCCGCCGTGCGGCGGCGGCTTTGCGCGGCCACGGCCAGCGCGCCGTATTCGATGAAGGAGCCTTCGTCGCACAGGTCAGCAATGTTCTCGCGGGCCGTACGCAGCCCCAAGGCGTGGCGCTTGGCCACGGCTTCAGGGCGCTGCGCGTCCTGGGTGAAGGCCTGGCGGTCTTGCAGTTTTTGCAGGTCGGCACGCGCCTTTGCAGGCGCCTGCACAGGCGCTGCCACTGAACTGGACCCTGGACTGGGCGCAGTGGTCACAGCAGGGGCAGCAGCAACGCCCTCGGGGGCACTCGCAGCAATATTCGCGGCCACGGTCGCGGGGGCCTCGCCCTCGGCCAGCATCGCCAGCACATCGCCTTCGGCCACCGCCTCGCCCGCTCGGTAGAACACTTCCCCCAAACAGCCGCCATGGTCGGCACGGATTTCGTGCTCCATCTTCATGGCTTCCAGAATCACCAGCACATCGCCAGCGGCCACGGGCTCGCCTGGTCGGACCAGCCACTGCACCACCTGCGCCTGAAGGGGGGAATGTATTTTTTGCATCGGGCCATTGTGGGGTGCCCCGCCCCTGGCCCACGGTCAAATTCGGGACAAGGTCATTCTGAAGGTGTCAGCGCTGGCCAAAAATCGCCGTGCCCACCCGCACCATGGTGCTGCCCTCGGCGATGGCGGCGCTCATGTCGGCGCTCATGCCCATCGACAGCGTGTCCAGCGGCAAGCCCCGGGCGCGCAAGCTGTCAAACAGGTCTTTGGCCTCGCGGTGCACGGCACGCATCTGCGCCTCGGTCTCAGCCGGTTCGGGAATGGTCATGAGCCCACGCAGTTGCAGGCGCGGCAGTGCCGCCACCGCCTGCGCCAGCGCAGGCAGCTCCTGCGGACTCACGCCCGATTTGTTGGCTCCGCCGTCCACATTGACCTGGATGCACACCTGCAAAGGCGGCAGGTGATCGGGGCGCTGCTCTGACAGGCGCTGGGCGATCTTGAAGCGATCGATGCTGTGCACCCAGTCAAAGTGCTCGGCCACCAGCCGTGTCTTGTTGCTCTGGATCGGGCCGATGCAGTGCCACACAAGCGGCAAATCGCGCAGCGCATCGATCTTGTCCACCGCTTCCTGGATGTAGTTCTCGCCAAAGGCGGTTTGCCCAGCCGTGTGGGCGGCCCGCACGGCGTCCGGCCCCCAGGTCTTGGAGACGGCAAGCAGTTGTACGCTGCTCGCAGGCCGACCCGCCGCCTGGCAAGCCGCCTCGATGTGCGCGTGGACCTGCGCCAGATTCTCAGCAATGAAAGCGTTCATGGCCTGAGCGTACCAAAACCCGACCTGCTGCCAGGTGCAAGCCACCATGGCGACCCCACGCAGACGCCCATGCTGCTAAATTCTCAGCTTTTGATCTACTGACCGGGACTGTCCATGAGCCAAATCGCTGCCAAAACCTACGAACCCACCCCTGCCCGCAAGGTGGCCTTTTTGGGCCTGGGCGTCATGGGCTACCCCATGGCTGGGCACCTGGCCCGTGCGGGCCACCAGGTCACCGTGTACAACCGCAGCGCGGCCAAAGCGGCGGCCTGGGTGGCCGAGTGCCCCGGCAACGCCAGTGCCCCCACCCCACGCGAAGCGGCTGCAGGCGCGGACATCGTGTTCGCCTGTGTGGGCAACGACGATGATCTGCGCAGCGTGGTGCTCGGCGCCGACGGTGCCTTTGCCGGCATGAAGCACGGCGCAATCTTTGTAGACCACACCACCGCCTCGGCATCGGTGGCCCGTGAGCTGTCGGCCCAAGCCCAAAAAATAGGCTTGCAGTTCATCGACGCGCCTGTCTCGGGCGGCCAGGCGGGTGCCCAAAACGGCATGCTCACCGTCATGTGCGGCGGTGACGCAGCGGCTTTCGACAACGTCAAGCCCGCGGCCATGGCGTTCTCGCGGGCCTTCACCCTGCTGGGCGAGTCGGGCGCGGGCCAGCTGGCCAAGATGGTCAATCAGATCTGCATCGCCGGGCTGGTGCAAGGCCTGTCCGAAGCCGTGGCCTTTGGCCAGCAGGCGGGGCTGGACATGCATCAGGTGCTGGACGTGATTGGCAAGGGCGCTGCGCAGAGCTGGCAACTGGACAACCGCGGCAAGACCATGGCCGACGACAAATTCGATTTCGGTTTTGCCGTCGACTGGATGCGCAAGGACCTGGGCCTGGTGCTGGACGAAGCCAAGCGCAACGGCGCGCGCCTGCCTGTGACGGCGCTGGTGGATCAGTTTTACGCCGATGTGCAGAAAATGGGCGGCGGCCGCTGGGACACCTCCAGCCTGATTCGACGCCTGCGCTGAAAACGGTTCACCGCAAAACAAAACGGCCCGGTGGAAACACCGGGCCGTTTTTCATGGGCGTTCAGGCCGTGGACAGTTCACTTGCCCATGGGCGGCTGGCTCAGGCGCTTGAGTTCTTCTTCGGAGATGTCTTCAAACACCCGCACCACTTTGGCCACGCCGCCCACACTGCGGGCAATGTCGGTGGCGCGCTTGGCTTCGCGCTGGGTCACGCGGCCCATCAGGTACACCACGCCGCGTTCGGTCACGACCTTGATGCTGTTGGACTGCAGGTCCTTGGCGTCGATGAAGGCCGCCTTGATCTGACTGGTGGTCACGGTGTCTTTGGTGCGCTGGGTCAAGCTGCTGGGGGCCATAACAGCCAGGTCATTGACCACGGTTTTGACGTTTTCCTGGCTCTGCGCCAGCTTCTCGACGCGTTCACGGTCGGCGGCAGTGGCGGCCTCACCGCTGAGCAACACCTGACGGTTGAAGCTCGTCACATTCAGGTGCACGCGATCGCCCAGGTTCTGGCGCACGGCACTGGCCACCTTCAACTCAATCGCTTCGTCCTCGAGTTGCGTACCCGCCGTGCGGCGGTCGGTGGCGACCACACCCGTCATCACGGCGCCGCCCACGATCAGGGGCGCACAACCGGACAGACCGGACAAAACAGCGCCGACCAAAACACACGACAGCAAGGGCAGTTTCATAGCGGTTTTCATTCCAAAGGCTCCTGTTCACCCAGCAACTGGGTATCGATTCCATCACACAAACAGTGCAGCACCAGGTGCTGCACCTCACGTATTCTCGCACCCCGCTCGTGGGGCACACCGACATGCACATCGGTCTCGCGCAGCTGCTTGCCGACCGCGCCGCCGTGGCCGCCGGTCAGGGCCAGCACGGTCATCTCGCGCTCATGGGCGGCCTGCACGGCCTGCAACAAGGCAGGCTCCTGGCCATCCAGGCTGATGAGCACCAGCACATCGCCAGTCTGGCCCAGCGCCCGCACCTGGCGCGCCAGGGTCTGGTCATCGGGCCAGGCGGTGGCCGTCAGTGCATCGGCCGACAAGGCGAGCGCCGCCAGACCGGGCCGCTCGCGCTCAAAACCACCCACCAGCAAATGTGCCAAATACTGCGCCAGCGCAGCGGATGCACCCAAACCCGCCACCAACACCTTGCCCCCACCCGTGACACTGGCCAGCACGGCTTGTACCGCCGCGTCCACGGGTTTGGCCAAGGCTTCGGCCACCTGGTAATGCAGGTCGGCACTGTCGATGAAGTGTTGCTGGATGCGCAGGTCTAACATGGCGCGGATGATAACCGCCGCCTTGGCCTGTACCACTTGAATTGACAGATTTTGCGTTTCCGCTTGTGAATGGCGTCGGCCTGTCAGCTGGCGTCAAAGGCGGCTTGCAACCAGACCGGGCCCGTCCCCTCAAGCAGCACCACGTCAAAACGCGTGGGTGGCATGCGGCGCCAGCGCATCAGGTAGTGGCGCGCAGCAAAGACGATGCGCTGCTGCTTGGTGCGCCCGATGCTGGCGCCCGCCCCGCCAAAGTCGCTGCGGCTGCGCTTGCGGACCTCGACGAACACCACCGTGCCGTCGGCCGACTGCATGATCAAATCGATTTCGCCGCCACCGCGCCCGGGCGTCCGATAATTGCGCTGCAACAACCGCAAGCCTTGGTCCTGCAAATAGGCCAGCGCCTCGTCTTCGCCCGCATCTCCGCGGGCTTTGGTGGTGGCAGGGGTGCCTGCCTTGCCCTGTTGAAGGAATTGCATTGACTTCTTCTCCCTTGACCGCTTCGTTTGCCCGGGCCCTGGAGGCCGCGCAAGACGCTGCCGGATCGCAAAACCACCCGACCCACACACTGTATGTGGTGGCCACCCCGATTGGCAACCTGGCCGACATCAGCCTGCGTGCCCTGCAGGTGCTGCGCCTGGTCGATGCCGTGGCCTGCGAAGACACACGCCACACCCAGCAACTGCTGCGCGCCTACGGTCTGGACCGTCCTGGAGGTCAGCTGTTGGCGGTGCACCAGCACAACGAAGCCGAAGCCGCCCAAGGGGTGCTGGACAAGCTGGCCCAAGGCCAGCGCGTGGCCTATGTGAGCGATGCGGGCACCCCCGCCATCAGCGACCCCGGCGCCCGGCTGGTGGCGACCGTGCGCGCGGCGGGTTACCGCGTGCTGCCTTTGCCCGGGGCCAGCAGCGTGGTGACCGTGCTCAGCGCCTCCGGCATGACGGGCGACCACGGTTTTGTGTTTGCGGGCTTCCTGCCGTCCAAGGCCGCAGAGCGCCAAAGTGCGGTGCAGGCCCTGGCGGCCGAGCCGCGCGCCGTGGTGCTGCTTGAAGCGCCGCACCGCATCGAGGCCCTGGCACAAGCCCTGGGTGTGCTGGGGGAGCGCCGCATCACCATCGGGCGCGAGTTGACCAAGCAGTTTGAGCAAATCGCAACACTGCCAGCACAAGACCTGGCCGCCTGGCTGGCCGAAAAACCCGAACGCCAGCGCGGTGAATTCGCCCTGGTGCTGCACGACGCCCCCGTGACCACGTCGACTGGCGAAGGCGAGCGGGTGCTCCGGCTCCTGCTGCCCGAATTGCCGCTGAAGACAGCGGTCAAGCTGGCCGCAGAAATTTCAGGTGAATCCAAAAACGTGTTGTACGACCGGGCCCTGCAATTCAAGCAAGGCGCAGAAGATGGCGTTTGACGGCGCTGGAACAGCACCCAGGTAAAACGGGGCTGGTCAGCGCTTGCGCAAACCCAGCGCCACCACGGTGCCCACCACGATGGCCGCTCCGGCCAGCTGCATCGGCGCGATCGACTGGCCGAGCAAGGCCCAGGCCAGCACCAGGGCAAACACCGGCTCCACATTCATGATGGGCGAGTTGCCCACCACGCCCAGCTTGGGCAGGACGATGAACATGATGGTGAAGGCCGTGCCGTACAGGAAGGTCAGCAAGCACAACCCCCACCAACCCAGCGCGTCCACTGGCAGGTGAAAGCCCCCGGTCGCCGCCGCCGTGAGCGAGGCCAGCACGGCCACCTGGGCCATGGTGGTGAAGGTGCGCAAACGGCCATCGAGGTCTCCGGCTTCGTATTGCGTGAGCACCATGGCCAAACCGAATGTGGCCGATGCCCCCATGGCAAACACCACGCCCGCGCCAATTTGCCCCCAATGGGCAGCCGCGCCCAGACCCGAAGCCGCGCCCAGCACATCGAGCGCCAAGGCCAGACCGATCAGCATGACCGGCATGGACAAGAGCACGGCGCGCTCAGGGCGGTGTCCATAGAGCATGCGAGCCCAAAAAGCGGTTGAGAGGGGGTAAGTGTTGAACACCAGCAGCGCCAGGGCCACAGGCAGCCGGGCCACCGAGGAGTACAGGCAAACACTCTGAACGGCGATCAGTGCGCCGATCAAGGGGAGGAATTTTTTGTGGCGAGACGTCAGCGCCAGGGAAACCTGCTGCTGCCAGAGGATGAGGCCGACCACCAAAGCGGTGACGCCGCTGCGAAAACTCACCGCCGTGACCACATCGACCCCATGGTTGAAGGCCAAACGGGCCGACACATGGTTGGCGCCCATCATCAGGGCAATCAGCAAGAGGGTGAGGAAGGCGGTGGCCGACAGGGCCGGGCGTGAGGGGGACTCGGTCATTCAGAGAATTTAACCGCCTGCCCCCTGGAGGCGGTGACATGCTGGCGACTGCAGCTTAGCGCCAGCGTTAGAAACGAATCAGGCGCCAGCCCACTCGCGGGACTGGATGTGCTGACGGAAACGCTCGGTGCGCGCCATCGCTTCTTCTTTTTCTTCTTGCTGGATATCACGCACCGTTTTCAGATACAGCGCCAAAACCACCAAAGACAACAAGACAACCACAACAACAGACATCCACATGATTTTTCTCCTCTGACCTCGCGTTTTGCGATGTCGATGGCTGAATTATTGCAAAAACCAGTTTTACTGTCTATTAAAGAATCTTATTTAAAATGGTGATTTTAGATTTTTTAACAACACATATGTACTAATTTTGTAAATTTTTAACGAATACCCGAGTTAAACCCATCAAAGCGTCGGTGAATGGCGTGTGGACACCCGTCATTTGCCCCAATTCGCGCACCGCGCCCACCAAAGCATCCAGCTCAATCGGCTTGCGGGCCTGAACATCCTGGAGCATGGAAGTCTTGAAAGCCCCCAGTTTGCGGGTCACGGCGTGCCGGTCTTCCGGGCTCTGATCGATTGGGATGCTGATGCGCTCGCCAATGGCCTTGGCTTCGAGCATCACGCTCGAAATGAAACCGCGCACCAGTGCGTCGTCTAGGATCTGGTCGGTGGTGGCCCCAGTGATGGCGCTGACCGGGTTGACGGTCATGTTGCCCCAGAGCTTGTACCAAATGTCTTTTTGAATCTGTGGTGAGAGCGTGGCATTGAAACCTGCTTGCTTGAGCAAGGCATGCAAGGCCTGCGCGCGTGGCGTGGCTTGCCCGGAGAGCTCACCCACGATCAGGCCATCGCCAAAGTGGTGGCGGATCACGCCCGGTGCATCGACCGAGCAGCTGGCATGCACCACGCAGCCGATGATGTGCTGCGCGGGCAAGGCGCGGGAAATGGTGCCCTCGGGGTCCACGCACTGGAGCGTGCGACCCGCCACCGGCCCGCCAAAGCCTTGCAAAAACCACCAGGGCACACCGTTCATGGCCGTGAGCACGACGGTGTCCGGGCCGATCAGCGGCCCCACCTGTGCGGCCACCGAAGACAGCGCAGGGGCTTTGACCGAGATCACCACCAAGTCCTGCACGCCCAAGACGGCCGCATCGTTGGACGCCTTCACCGACACCGTGTGCAGGGTGCCGCCCTGGTGCAGTTGCAGACCGTGCTGTTGCAGGGCCGCCAGGGTGTCGCCACGCGCCAGCACGCTGAGCTGCGCGCCTGTGCGTGCCAAGTGCACCCCCATCCAGCCGCCGATGGCGCCCGCGCCGACGATGGCGATTTTTTGAAATGCCGGTGTGCTCATGCGCGCCACCCACTGTCGATGCGATCCACCTGACGGACCAAGGCATCGAACACGTCTTGCCCCGCCCCGTGGTTGGGGTTGAACTGCAACGCATCGCGTGTGCACTTGGCAGCAATGGCTTCAGGCACCGGGATCGGCGCACCCATGCTTTGTGTGGCCAGCTGAATCTCGCAGGCACGCTGCAGCGTCCACAGGATCGCAAATGTCTGCGGCAAAGTGGTGCCCCAGGACAACAGGCCGTGGTTGCGCAGGATGACGGCGGGCTTGTTGCCGATGCTTTGCAAGACACGCGGCCCCTCTTCGGCATGGATGGTGATGCCCTCGAAGTCGTGGTACGCCACCATGCCGTGCAGTTGCGCCGAATAAAAGTTGCTTTGCGAGAGGCCGTCTTTGAGACAAGCCACCGCCACACCCGCGGTGGTGTGGGTGTGCATCACGCAGTGCGCGCCCTCAATGCCGCCGTGCAGCGTGGCATGCACCACAAAGCCAGCGGGGTTGACCTTGTGGGACGAGCCGTCCAGCACATCGCCTTGCATGTTGATCTTGACCAGATTGCTGGCGGTGACTTCGCTGTAGTGCAGCCCAAAGGGGTTGATCAAAAATTGCTTGTCGCCACCGGTCACGCTGTCGGGCAGGCGCAGCGTGATGTGGTTGTAGATCATCTCGGTCCAGCCGAGCATGGCAAACACGCGGTAGCAACTGGCCAGCTGGAGCCGCGCCTGCCATTCATCGGGGTGCATGTGTGCAGGTGCAGGGACATGGGTGGACGCGGGTTTCAAAACGGCATTCATGGCGCGAACTCCAGACAGGATCAAAGACTCAAGCCTCGGCGGTGAAGCCGATGGTCTTGACGATGGGTGCCCACTTGGCGGTGTCCTTGCGAATCAGCTCGGACAATTCGGCAGGGGTGCTGGACAGGGCTTCCAGACCGAAGGTGGCCAAACCGTCCACCACGTCCTTGGAGGCCAGTGCGGCCTTGACCGCGGCGTTCAGGCGCGCCACCACATCGGGCGCAGCCTTGGCGGGCAGGAAGAAGGCGAACCACTCGCTGTGCACCATGTCCTTGAGGCCCTGCTCGGCGTAGGTGGGCACATCGGGGGCAAAACGGTTGCGCTTGGCGCCCGACGTGGCCAAGATGCGCACCTTGCCCGTGGGCAGGTGTTGAGTGATGTCACCAATGGGGCCACTGACGGCCGCGATCTGGCCACCCAGCAAATCGAGCATGGCCGGCTGTGTGCCGCGGTAGGCCACATGCTTGATCTCGACACCCGCGTGGCGGCCCAGCAAAGCACCCACAAAGTGCGGTGTGGAGCCTGCGGCAGGCGAGCCGAAGTTGGCGAGTGTGGGGTTGGCTTTGGCCCAGGCCATGAAGTCGTTGAGGTTCTTGACGCTTTCAGGCACGGCAGGGCCCACGGCAAAGCCGAAGTCGAACACGCAAGCGATCGACACGGGGCTCAGGTCGGTGGCTGGGTCGTAGCTGAGCTTTTTGTAGATGTGCGGGTAGATGGTCAGCATCGAGGTGGGCGTCTGCAGCATGGTCGCGCCGTCAGCCGGTTGGCTCTTGACGAACTGGATGGCGATCTGCCCCCCTGCGCCGGTCTTGTTTTCAACCACTGCAGCCTTGGCGTAGCTGCCGGTCAATCGCGCAGCCACACGGCGGCAGGTGGTGTCCGAGGTGCCGCCAGCGGCAAAGCCAGTGACGATCTTGAAGTTCTCGATCTGGGCCTGGGCCATGACCTGCTGGCCCAAGCTGGCCAGCAAAGCGCCAGCGCTGGTGGATTGAACGAATTGACGACGGGAAATGCTCATGGAAGTCTCCTGGTTGAAGTTGAAATACACGCTCACAAATCAAGATTCATCGCGCAGCCAATGGACTGCGCCCGAATGGGTGACCGCCCCCTGGTGGCTGGGGCGGACGGTCAAAGCATACTTTTCCAGCAGGCCCCCGCGCTGCGCTGCAGCGAACGGGGACCAGCGGGCCAGCCGCTGCGCCAGTTCGGCGTCGCTCAGCTGCACGGCAATGCTGCGGGCCTCGGGGCGGGCGTCGATGGTGATCAGGTCACCATCGGGCAGCGCGGCAATCGGGCCTCGGTCTGCCGCTTCGGGGCCCGCATAGCCAATGCACAAACCCCGCGTAGCACCAGAGAACCGTCCGTCGGTGAGCAAGGCCACCTTGTCGCCCATGCCCTGCCCGTACAGCAAGGCGGTGATGCCCAGCATCTCGCGCATGCCGGGGCTGCCTTTGGGGCCTTCGTTGCGAATCACGATCACATCGCCCGGCTGGTAGGCCATGGCCTGCACGGCGGCCTGGGCTTGCTCTTCGGATTCAAACACCCGCGCAGGGCCCTGGTGCACCAAGGTCTTGAGCCCGGCGGTCTTGAGCAGTGCACCGTCAGGGCACAAATTGCCCTTGAGCACCGCCAGGCCGCCGTCCAGCGACAAGGCTTGCTCCACCGAGCGCACCACCTGGTCATCGGGCGCGTTGGCCGTGGCGAGTTCCTGCGCCAGCGTGCGGCCGGTGTAGGTCAGCACATCGCCATGCAGATGGCCCGTGCGCAGCAATTCGCGCAGCACCACACCTGCGCCACCGATGTAGAACATGTCGCGCGCCAGGTATTGGCCGCCGGGGCGCAAATCGGCAATCAGCGGGGTACGCGCAAACACCTCGGCCACATCGTCCAGATGAAAGCGGATGCCCGCCTCGTGGGCAATTGCCGGGATGTGCAGCGCCGCATTGGTCGAGCCGCCCGTGGCGGAGACGATGGCGCAGGCGTTTTCGAGTGCTTGGCGCGTGACGATGTCGCGCGGCAGGGGTGCGTCGCCCATCACCGCCGCCATCAGGGTTTTGGCGGCGCGGCGCAGCAAAGGCGCCCGCTCGCTGAAGACCGCAGGCACCATGCTGGAGCCAATCGGGGCCAGGCCCAGCGCCTCAGACACCATGCCCATGGTGTTGGCCGTAAACTGCCCGGCGCAAGCACCCGCTGTGGGCAGGCAGGCGCGGCTGATGGCGTCGAGTTCGTCCTGTGTGGCGTCACCGGCCAGCACCTTGCCGATGGTTTCGTAGGTGTCGACCACGTTCAGGTCGCGGCCATGCACACCTGGGGTCTGGCCAGGCAAGGCCGAGCCCCCGTGCACAAACACGCTGGGCACATTGCAGCGCACCATGCCCATCATCAGGCCCGGCAGGTTCTTGTCGCAGGCCCCAATGCCAAAGATGCCGTCCCACTGGTGGCCACGCACCGAGGCCTCCACACTGTCAGCGATCAGCTCGCGCGAGATCAGCGAAAAACGCATGCCCGAATGCGCCATGGTCAGGCCATCGGACACCGACACCACCGGGCATTCGTGCGGCGTGCCGCCTGCGGCATAGATGCCGGTCTTGGCATGCTGGGCCTGCTCCCGCAGGTTGAGGTTACAGGGACTCATCTCCCCGCCCGTGTGGAACACGCCCACATGCGGGCGGGCGATGTCTTCCTCGTCCTGACCCAGGGCATGCAAAAAACTGCGCGTGGTGGCGCGGATCGTGCCTCCGTAGATCGTGGCCGATCGGAATTTTCGGGGCGGCTGCTCGTTGCTCATGGCCGCATCAATAGGTTTGACCCGGGGTGGCCGCAGGCACGACCACTTGCTTGAAATGCGCGGCCAGGTCGGCGGTCTGGCGCATCAGGATTTGCGTGTCCAGACCCACGGCCACAAAAACCGCCCCCAGCTGCAGGTACTGCGCAGCCAGTTGCCGGTCGGGCGTGAGGATGCCGGGCGCCTTGCCCGCTTTGAGAATGCGCGCAATGGCATCGGCAATCGCCGCCTGCACCTCGGGGTGCGCCGCATTACCCACGTGGCCCATGCTGGCCGACAAATCGGCAGGCCCAATGAACACGCCGTCCACACCCGGCGTCGCGGCGATCGCGTCCAGGTTCTTCAGGGCTTCGAGCGACTCGACTTGCACCAGCAGGCACACCTCTTCATTGGCACGCTGGAAGTAGTCTGCGTAATGGCCCCAGCGCGACGCACGGGCACCGGCCATGCCGCGCACACCGCCCTGGCCATCGTTTTGCGGGTAACGCATGGCTTGCACCAGCTGGGCCGCCTGCTCAGGGGTGTCAACCATGGGCACCAGGATGTTCTGTGCGCCCAGGTCCAGGTACTGCTTGATGAGCGCTGTCTCACCCACGGGCACGCGACACACGGCATGGCTGCCCGGGTAGGCGGCCAGGGTCTTGAGCTGGGCCAGGATGCTGCTCAGGCTGTTGGGCGAGTGTTCGCCATCGATGACCAGCCAGTCGAATCCGGCCAGCGCACAGATTTCGGCGCTGTAGTCACTGGCCAGGCCCATCCACAGACCGATCTGGGGACGGCGCTCGCGCAGAGCTTGCTTGAAGGTGTTGACAGGGGTTTGCATGGCGTAGCTCTCAGACAAAACGGAATTGAAGTTGGCCCAATGGCCCATAGTCGGCATCAAACACATCGCCCACCTTGGCGGGCGCGGGTTTGGTGAAGGAGCCGGCAAGGACGATTTCGCCCGCCTGCAAATGCTCGCCCCAAGGCGCGAGCTTGTTGGCCAGCCAGGCGATGCCCACGGCCGGGTGCCCCTGAACGCCCGCTGCCAGACCGGTTTCTTCGACCACGCCGTTCTGGCGCAGGATGGCGCCGCACCAGGGCAGATTGGTGGTCAATGGATCAACCCGCTGGGCCCCCAGCACGATGCCTGCATTGGCCGCGTTATCGCTGATGGTGTCGAACACTTTGCGCATGACCTTGGTGTGGCGGTCGAACTGTTCGATGCGAGAGTCGATGATCTCGATGGCGGGCGTGACGTATTCGGTGGCATCGAGCACTTGCTCCACCGTCACGTTCGGGCCGCGCAGTGCCTTCTTCAGGATGAAGGCCAGCTCCACCTCGACGCGTGGGGCGATGAAGTTCTGGTGCGGGATGTCCAGCACCTGACCGGGTGTGCAGGTGTAGAGCATGTCGTCCAGCAGCGTGCCGTAGTCGGGCTCGTCGATCTGGCTGGACACCTGCATGGCGCGACTGGTGAGGCCAATCTTGTGGCCGATCATGGTGCGGCCCTCGGCGAACTTGATCTGCATCCAGGCGCGGTTGATGCGGTAGCCGTCTTCGATGGTCATGCCCGGGAAGCGTTTGGAAAAGTGCTCGATCTGCACACGCGATTTTTCGGACTGGTTGAGCTCTTGCGCGAGCTGCTGGATCTGGTCTTCGGTGAATATAGACATGGTTTGACTCTTGCGGGCGTTTCAGAAATGGGGGTCAGAGCCCGAGTTTGCTGGCGCGAAATCGGGATCCGACCCCTATTTCTGAAACAAGGGATGGAGGTTGCTGTGCTTGGCGTCGAACACCTCAGGCCCGACGTCGATCTGCAGCGTGATGCCGATGTGGCGCTGCGCCATGACGGGCGCAAAAAAGGTTTTGGCCACTTCGAGCAGGGTCTGCCCGGCGCGCTGTTGCGTGGCTTCGGTGCGACCACGGCCCATGCGCACATTCAGGTACACAAAGGCGTAATCGCCCGTGCCCCCGGCTTCGCGCCCTGCTGCGCCGCCATCGGCGACAGCGTAGTGCGGCGCGGGATAGGCCAGCACACGCGTGCCGCCTGTGGGGAAGACCTGTTTGTCTTGTTCGTCCCGGACGGTGAGCATGGCGTCGGCCATCTGGCGGCAGAGCGTGGTCATGTTGACTTCAGCGTCCAGCTGGCCGGTGTAGAGGATCACGAGATGGGGCATAAGTTCCTCTCCGAATCACAAACGGGTGCTGATAGCGGTGTAGCCCTCGGCGCTGCTGGCCACCGGGGCAGGCACCTGCGCGCCGTCCTGCGGTGTGACTTCAAAAATCGCGTTGAGCTGGCCCGTACCGCTGGCCCCGAAGTACGGCGTGACCATGTCCACACCGCCGTCATAGGCCGTCCAGCCCAGAGCGCCCATCAGCATGGCGGTGTCGTGCATGAAGCCTTCGCCGTGGCCCTTGCTGGCGTACTCGGGCAGCATCTCGCAAAACGCCTTCCACTCGCGGTTCGACCACATGTGCAACACCTGCTTGTCGAGCTGCTCCAGAAACGGGCTCCAGATCTTGTGGGCAAACTCCGGCGCCAGGCCGTTCTGGGCAAAGCGGTGCGACAGCGAGCCGCTGGCCAGAAAGGCCACCTTGCCGTCGTAATGTTTTTCCACCGCTTCGCGCATGGCCCAGCCCAGGCGGGCGCTGTCATTGAGGTAATGCACCATGCACAAGGCCGAGACCGAGACCACCTTGAAATGCTGGTCTTCGTTCATGTAGCGCAGCGGCACCAAGGTGCCGTACTCGGGGTCGAGCGTGGTGTTGTCGTGCGCCAGTGTTTCCACGCCGTGTTCATTGGCCACTTTGGCCAGCAGGTGCCCCAGCGCGGGGTTGCCCGGCGACTCGAAAGTCATGTGGTTGATGAAGTGCGGCAGTTCGTTGCTGGTGTAGCTGCCCTTGAAGTGCGGCGCGCAGTTGATGTGGTAGTTCGCGTTGACCAGCCAGTGCGTGTCAAACACCACCAGCGTGTCCACGCCCATGGCGCGGCAACGGCGGCTGATTTCCTTGTGCCCGTCGATGGCGCTTTGGCGTGTGCCAAAGCGGGGGCCAGGAATTTCGCTCAGGTACATGCTGGGCACGTGGGTGATTTTGGCGGCGAGGGCGAGCTTACCCATAGCGAGCACTCCTGGTATTTTCGAGTTGTCCCATTTGCGTGTTTCCTTGTCAGCTCTCGGCCGTGATGCCCGCCTTGCGGATCACCTGCGCGTATTTGTCGGTCTCGCTGCGGATGAAGGCGGCAAAGCGCTCGG
Source organism: Limnohabitans radicicola (assembly GCF_014837235.1). Taxonomy (GTDB): domain Bacteria; phylum Pseudomonadota; class Gammaproteobacteria; order Burkholderiales; family Burkholderiaceae_C; genus Limnohabitans_A; species Limnohabitans_A radicicola. Next base: position 1,028,944 of record NZ_JACYFT010000001.1, read on the forward strand.
ACGTCCCCGCCAGCGACACAATGCCACCATCCGCAAAGGCCTGCACCACAGCGGGTGCCTGCAAGGCCTTGTTGATTTCAAGGTTCAGGCGCTGCACCACCGCATCGGGTGTGCCGCTGCGTGTGAGGATGCCGTTCCACGAATTGGATTCGATCGCCAAGCCTTGCTCGGTCAGCGTCGGAATCTGCGGTGCCAAGGGCGATCGTTTGGCCGTCGCCATGCCCAAAGCGACGAGCTTGCCGCTTTGCACATGCTGGCGGAACTCGGGCCAGTTGCCGAACATCACCGTGACCTGGCCACCAATCAGGTCGTTGAGCGCCGGGGCCTGGCCTTTGTAGGGCACGTGGATCATCTCGATGCCGGCTTGCGCTTCGAGCATGGCCCCCGAGATGTGGGCCGAGGTGCCCGCGCCAAAAGAGGCGTAGCTGAGCTTGCCGGGCTGCTTTTTGGCGGCTGCGATCAGGTCAGCCACGGTCTTGAGGCCGCTACCGGGGTGCGTGGCCAGCACATGCTCGGACATGCCCATGAGGCCGACCGGGCGCAGGTCGCGCTGACCGTCGTAGGGCAGGTTTTTCACCAGCGTCTGGTTGACACAGAAGCTGTTGGCCACGGTGACCAGGGTGTGGCCATCGGCTGGCGACTTGGCCGCCAGGTCCACGCCCAGCACCGTGCCCGCGCCTGGCTTGTTGTCCACCACCACGCTCTGCCCGAGTGATCTGGTGAGCTCGGCGGCGATCAGCCGCGTGACCACGTCGGTGGTGCCCCCGGGCGGGAAAGGCACGATCAGGCGGATGGGCTTGGCGGGCCACGTCTGTGTCTGGGCCTGCCCAGCCCAGGGCAAGGCGGCCACTGCGGAAAAGATCAATGCGCGACGCTGCATGGCCAGTCCTGTCTGGATGGTCATCCCATCAGCTGCAACAAGGTCAAGCCCCACACCACCCAAAGCCCCAGCAAGACCAGCATGCTGGCCGCGAAGAGTTTGAAGCGTGTGAACACCACATTGCGGCCGCAGTGCACCACACTGTGGCCCACCCTCAGCAATACATAGAGGCAGGCCAGCACCAACGCGCTGACACTGACCGTTTGGGTGACATACAGACCGATGCACGCCACATAAAACATGACCGGCGTTTCGAACAGGTTGGAAAAATTGTCTGCACAGCGGGTGTCCTTGAGGGTGGCTGCAAACTCACCACGGGTGGACACCTTCTGGGGATGCACGCGCAGCGCCTTGAATTGGCGAACACGCTCACGGAATGTCAGATACGCCACCACCAGCACCAAGGCCATCATGGCAAACACCGGCACCCAAATGGCCAAAGGGTTCACTGTCATCGTCATCTCCTGTATCAACTGTGTTGCACTCAAACACCCCAATGCGGGATGTGGTGACCACCGAGGCTGACCGCCACGTTCTTGGGTTCGCAGAACACTTCGTAGCTCCAGGTGCCGCCCTCGCGGCCGGTGCCGCTGGCCTTGGTGCCACCAAAGGGCTGACGCAGGTCGCGCACGTTCTGGCTGTTGACGAAGCACATGCCCGCCTCGATCGCAGCGGCCACACGGTGGGCCTTGCCCAGGTTCTCGGTCCAGACATAGCTCGACAAACCGTATTCGATGTCGTTGGCTTTCTGGATGGCGTCAGCCTCGTCCTTGAACGGGATCAGGCAGGCCACGGGGCCAAAGATTTCTTCCTGCGCGATGCGCATGCGGTTGTCGACATCGGCAAACACCGTGGGCCAGACGAAGTTGCCGTTTTGCACATGGGCGGGCAAGTCGGTGGCATATGACGGCTTGTCCAGGCCACCGCAGAGCATCGTCGCGCCTTCTTTGGGACCCAGCTCAATGTAGCTGCGCACTTTGGCCAGGTGGTTTTGGCTGATCATGGGGCCGACGATGGTTTTCTCGTCGAGTGGATCACCCACGGTGATGCGCTTGGCGCGCTCTGCAAACCTGGCCGCAAAGTCGGCATAAATGCTTTGCTGCACGAGGATGCGGCTGCCTGCGGTGCAGCGCTCGCCGTTGTTGCTGAAGATCATGAACACGGCCGCATCGAGGGCGCGGTCCAGGTCGGCGTCTTCAAAGATCACAAAGGGGCTCTTGCCGCCGAGTTCCATGCTGAACTTTTTCAGGCCCGCGCTTTGCACGATGCGGTTGCCGGTGACGGTGGAGCCGGTGAAGGAAATCGCCCGCACATCGCGGTGCGAGACCAGCGGCTCGCCCGCCTCCTTGCCGTAGCCGTGCACCAGATTCAGCACGCCCGCAGGCACACCCGCCTCCAGCGCCAGCTCGCCCAAGCGTGCGGCCGTGAGGGGCGACAGCTCGCTCATCTTGAGCACGGCGGTGTTGCCAAAAGCCAGGCAGGGCGCGACCTTCCAGGTGGCGGTCATGAAAGGCACGTTCCACGGGCTGATCAGCGCGCACACGCCCACGGGGTGGAACAGGGTGTAGTTAAGGTGCGTGGGCGTGGGGTAGGTGTGGCCATCCACGCGGGTGCACATCTCGGCAAAGTAATGGAAGTTGTCGGCCGCACGGGGCACCAGTTGCTTGCCCGTCTGGCTGATGGTCTGGCCGCAATCCCTGGTCTCGGTTTCCGAAATCTCGGGCACGTGTTTCGTGATCAGGTCGCCCAGTTTGCGCATGATCTTGGCGCGCTCGGTCGCGGGTGTGGCGGCCCATTTTGGGAAGGCTTCCTTGGCGGCCGCCACGGCAGCGTTCACTTCCGTCTCGCCGCCCGAGGCGACTTCGGCCAGCACCTCTTGCGTGGCCGGGTTGATGGTTTCAAAGTAGTCGCTGCCCGCGACGCTCTTGCCGTTGATCAGGTGGTCGATTTTCATGTTCATGCTTTCACGATGGTGTTGGTCAAGGCGCCAATGCCTTCGATCTCGGTGACGATCACATCGCCGGGCTGGCAATCCACAATGCCGTCGGGCGTGCCCGTCAGGATCAGGTCACCGGGGTGGAGCGTCATGAAACTGCTGAAGTACTCGATCAGCGTGGGCACGTCGAAAATCATGTCGGCCGTGCTGCCGCTTTGCGTGACCTGGCCGTTGACGGTGGTCTGCAATTTCAGCGCCATCGGGTTGGGGATGTCGGCGGCATCCACCAGCCAGGGGCCGATGGGCGTGCAGGTGTCGCGGTTCTTCACGCGCAGGTTAGGGCGGTACCAGTTTTCGAGGTAGTCGCGGATGGCGTAGTCGTTGGCCACGGTGTAGCCCGCGATGAAGTCGCACGCATCGGCTTTTTTCACATGCCGTGCAGTGCGGCCCACCACCACGGCCAGCTCACATTCGTAGTGCATGTACTTCACATCAGCGGGGCGCTTCGTGAAGGCCTTGTGCCCGATCAGCGAGGCCTGGCTTTTCATGAAGGCCAGCGGTTCCTCGGGCGCCTTGAAGGCGAGTTCCTTGGCGTGGTCGGCGTAGTTCAGGCCCAGCGCGATCACGGTGCGCGCCTGCGCGATGGGCGCAAGAGGTGGCAGCCAAATGACCTCGTCAAACGACACGCGGCGACCGGCGTGCGGACCTTGCGTCAGGAGCAGTTGGCCATCGGACTCCATGGCGTCGTGGATGGCGCCCGACCAAGCGATGCGTGCGTGTTTCATGCAGCGGCTCCCACGGTGGTGACAACAGAGGCCAAACCAAGGGCGGAAATCTCCACCTTGTCTCCGGCTTTGGCCCGCGGGCGTGTGCCGTCAGGCAGGCAGTCGGTGCCCACCATCAACACATCCCCGGGTTGCAGCGTCATGAACTCGCCCACATCGGCCAGCAGCGTGGGCAAATCGCGCATCAGCTCGCGCAGGTCGAGGGTCTGCACCAACTCGCCATTGCAGCGCACAGCGATTTGCAACCCAGCCCAATCCTGCGCCTGACCAGGAGTCACCTGCTCAGGCAACGCCAGAAAACCATCGCGGCAGCGGAACTTGACCGGCGGGCGGTAATAACTGGTGTGCGGGACGCTCCAGTCATTGAGCAGCACCGCGCCCACGACCTGCGCCTGTTGGCCGATCACCAGCCCCAGCGTGGCGCCGATGTCCACTTCGCTCACGCCGTCCTGCAGCAGCAAGTCCTGCCCAGCGAGGCTGAAGGTGTTGGCCGTCTTGACGTAGAGCACGGGCGCTTGGGGCGCGGCCTTGTGCGGGTCTTGCGTCATGCGCGCAGACCACAGGTCCCACTCGCGGCGGAAATTGAGCAAGGTGCCGTACACCGTGCCATTCGGGGTCCATGTGGACATCCTCGGATTCATCGTTCTTCTTCCTCGGCCAGCTCCTCTGGCGTTTCGGTTTCTGGGGTTTCGAGCGCAATCACTTCGTCAAGCAGTGCGTACAACTGGCCCAGTTTGGCCTTGCCCAGCTGTTGCTCCATCCAGCTGTAGTGCGCCTCGATCGTTTGCGACAAGGCCTGCACTTTGCGCAGGCCCAGCGCGGTCGCACGCACCACAGTGCGGCGGGCGTCTTGCGGGCAACGCGCACGCTCGATCAGGCCATCGCGCTCCATACGCGAGAGCACGCCGGTCAGGCTGGGCCCGAGCAGGTAGGCCTCGCGGGCGACACGCCCAGTTTCTGTGCCCGCCGGATCCTCGGCATGCTCGCCCAGCACACGCAGCACCCGCCACTGCTGGTCAGACAGCCCATGCTCGCGCAGGCTGGGGCGCGTGTGAGCCATGACGGCTTCGCGCGCCTGCAGCAGCAGACGCGGCAGGTTGCGGTGGACGAAGGGAGTGGATGCGCTCATTTATTTAACATGTTAAATGATTAAACCCCAACAGAGACTCAGGGCAAACCATTACAGTGAAGCCATGGACGCATTTTTTGACCGGTTGGGGCTTGCTGCCCCCATCATCCAGGCCCCGATGGCGGGTGCGCAAAACCACCGACTGGCCGCCGCCGTCTGCGAGGCGGGCGGTCTGGGCTCTGTGCCCGCCGCCATGCTGAGCGCCGAGGCGCTGCAGGCCGAACTGACCGCGCTGCGCTCTTTGACGCAGCGGCCTTTCAACGTGAATTTCTTTTGCCACGCCACGCCTGCCCCCGACGCCGTGCGCGAAGCCCACTGGCACGAGGCACTGGCCCCGTATTACGCCGAGCTGGGGCTGGATGCCACCGCCATCCCGAGCGGGCCGGGCCGAGTGCCTTTCAACGACCAAGCCGCCGATGTGCTGGAAGCGTTTCGCCCGGCGGTGGTGAGCTTCCACTTTGGCCTGCCTGCGCCGGAGCTGCTCGCACGCGTCAAAAGCTGGGGCAGCCTGGTGTTGTCATCGGCCACCACCGTTGAAGAAGCCTTGTGGCTGCAGACGCATGGCGCGGACGCCGTGATCGCGCAAGGCCTCGAAGCCGGTGGGCACCGGGGCATGTTCCTGAGCGATGACCTGAGCACCCAGATGGGCACCTTCGCCCTGCTGCCGCAGATGGTGCAGGCGGTGAAGCTGCCGGTGATCGCGGCAGGCGGCTTCGCCAGCGACGCAGGCGTGGCTGCGGCCCAGGCTTTTGGGGCCGCTGGGGTGCAAATGGGCACCGCCTATTTGTGCAGCGATGAGGCCACCACCAGCGCGCTGCACCGGGCGGCATTGCAGTCCGGCGCGGCGCGACACACGGCTTTGACCAATGTGTTCACCGGTCGCCCGGCGCGGGGCATCGTGAACCGGTTGATGCGCGAGCTGGGGCCCATCAGTGCCGCCGCGCCCGCCTTTCCGCTGGCCACAGCGGCCATCGCACCGCTGCGCGCTGCGGCCGAGGCCCGCCAGTCGAGCGAATTCACGCCCTTGTGGGCCGGGCAAAACACCAGCGGCTTGCGCGCAGAACCGGCTACCCGCATCACCCAGGACGCCATTGAGGCCTGGCACCGCTCAGCCAAAGAAAAAGCCGCTTGAAGCGGCTTTTTCTGGGGGAGCGATCAGCAGATCAATAGCTGCGGTTGTCGCGGTAGCCACCACCGTAACCGGTGCTGGGTTCTTTGGGCTTGGAGATGTTGACCACGATGGCTCGGCCACCCACGGACATGCCGTTCAGGCCAGCGATGGCGGCTTGCGCTTCTTCGCCGCTGGACATTTCGACAAAGCCGAAGCCTTTGGAACGGCCGCTGTCGCGGTCCATCATGACCTTGGCCGAGACCACACCACCGTAGGCTGAGAAGTTCTCGCGCAGGTTGCTGTCGTCGATGGAATAAGGCAAGTTGCCCACGTAAATTTTGCTGCTCATGTCAGAGCCTTTCAGAGAGAATGCGCCCGGGCCTACTTTGAAACACCGAAACGCAGGGAGAAGCGATTTCCAAAAGGAAACCGCAGAGATGGGAGTGAACTTGTGAAACAGCCGGGGGATTCGACCCACGGTGTGGCGCTGGGGAGGAAGATGAATTGTCTGCAGCGCCGCAGAGCAATGGATTCGAGGTCAGTCGATGCATGGTGCAAGCCGATGAAGGCTTGCTATCAGTGGTTGGAGCCGGACATCCAGCTCAAGCACTGCCGCAAGTATATTTCTTAAAGAAATATTTGTCCAGCAATTTATTCCAATCAGTTGTAAGCAAATGATGGGGTGCGCCCGGCAGTGCCGTCACAATCCATGGCCATGGCCAAAGACAAATCGATTTACACCTGCACCGAGTGCGGCGGCACCAGCGCCCGCTGGATGGGCAAGTGCCCCCACTGCAACGCCTGGAACACGCTGATCGAAAGCGCGGCCGAAGCGGCCAGCGGCGGCAAAAACCGCCTGGGCTCGGCGCAGTACCAGGCCCTGGCCCCCTCCAGCGAGGTGCTGCCTCTGTCGCAAATTGAAGCGGCCGATTTTGACCGCCACCCCACCGGCATCGACGAGCTGGACCGCGTGCTCGGCGGTGGCATGGTCGAAGGCGGCGTGGTGCTGATCGGCGGTGACCCAGGCATCGGCAAGTCGACCTTGCTGCTGCAGGCGGTCGACGCGCTGCAGCGCGGCGGCATGAACACGCTGTATGTGACGGGCGAAGAAAGCGGCGCGCAAGTGGCCATGCGCTCGCGCCGTCTGGGCCTGCCCGACTCGCAGGTGCCCGTGCTGCCCGAGATCCAGCTTGAAAAGATCCTGCACACCCTGCAAACCCGCCAGCCCAACATCGCCATCATCGACTCGATCCAGACGGTGTACTCGGACCAACTGACCAGCGCCCCCGGCTCGGTGGCGCAGGTGCGCGAGTGCGCGGCGCACCTGACCCGCACCGCCAAAGCCACGGGCACCACCATCGTGCTGGTGGGGCATGTGACGAAAGAAGGCGCGCTGGCGGGCCCCCGCGTGCTGGAGCACATGGTGGACACGGTGCTGTACTTTGAGGGCGACACGCATTCCAACTTCCGCCTGATCCGCGCCATCAAGAACCGCTTTGGCGCCGTGAACGAAATTGGCGTGTTCGCCATGACCGAAAAAGGCCTCAAGGGCGTGAGCAACCCCAGCGCCATCTTCTTGAGCCAGCACAGCGAGCCCGTACCCGGCAGCTGCGTCATGGTCACGCTCGAAGGCACGCGGCCCATGCTGGTCGAAATCCAGGCTCTGGTGGACTCGGGCGGCCCGAGCCCCCGGCGCCTGTCGGTGGGCCTGGAGCGCGACCGCCTGGCTATGCTGCTGGCCGTGCTGCACCGCCATGCGGGCGTGGCCTGCATGGACCAGGACGTGTTTGTGAACGCGGTGGGCGGCGTGCACATCCGCGAGCCCGCCGCCGATCTGGCGGTGATGCTGGCCATCACCAGCAGCCTGCGCGGCAAGCCGCTGCCCAAAGGCTTCATTGCGTTTGGCGAAGTGGGCCTGGCGGGTGAGGTGCGCCCCGCACCACGCGGTCAAGAACGTCTGAAAGAAGCCGCCAAACTCGGCTTCAAAACTGCCGTGGTGCCCAAGGCCAACATGCCCAAAAAAGGCGACAAGGCCTTTGAGGGCCTCACCGTCTACCCGGTCGAGCGCATCGAAGAGGCCATGCAGGTGGTGCGGGGGCTGGACTGACCCGGCACAAGGCACAATCTCGCCCCATGAACTTCAACAAAATTCTGGTTCCCATCGCGGTCATTGTCATGACCATCGGTGCCTGGCGTGCCATGGGCTGGCCGGGCATTGCCCTGGCTGCAGGGGGCGTGGTGATGTGGATTCTTTTGCACTTCACCCGGCTGATGACCATCCTCAAAAAAGCGGCCAACAGCCCGGTGGGCCATGTGGGCAGCGCCGTCATGCTCAACGCCAAGCTGAAAAAAGGCCAGACCTTGATGCATGTGATCGCCATGACGCGTTCGCTGGGGGCACTGCAAACACCCAAAGACGAGCAACCCGAGGTCTTCACTTGGACCGACGCCGGGGATTCCAAAATCACCTGCACTTTCATCGGTGGCAAGCTGAGCGAATGGGTGTTGGAACGTCCCAGCGCAGAGACCGCCCAAGGCACCGATATCAGCGCATCGACCTGAACAGCCCATCCGCCTCCACCGAGACCGGTCCAGCCCGTAAAATGGCTTTTTGACAGGTTGCAAACCTCCCACTTTCAAGGACACTTCGATGAGCGTAGTCATCCCCTCCATGTCTGACCGCGACGGCAAAATCTGGATGGACGGCCAGATGGTCGATTGGCGCGAAGCCAAGATCCATGTGCTGAGCCACACCCTGCACTACGGCTGCGGCGCTTTTGAAGGCGTGCGCGCGTACAAGACCGACAAGGGCACGGCCATCTTCCGCCTTCAGGAACACACCGACCGCCTGTTCAACAGCGCCAAGATCCTGCGCATGGCGATCCCCTTCACCAAAGACCAGGTCAACGAAGCCCAGCGCGCCGTGGTGCGCGAGAACCAGCTGGAGAGCTGCTACCTGCGCCCCCTGACCTGGATTGGCGACAAGAAACTGGGCGTCAGCCCCAAGGGCAACACCATCCACCTGATGGTCGCCGCCTGGGCATGGGGTGCCTACCTGGGTGAAGAAGGTCTCAAGCGCGGCATCCGCGTCAAGACCAGCAGCTACACCCGCCACCATGTCAACATCACCATGACGCAGGCCAAGGCGGTGAGCAACTACACCAACTCGATTCTGGCCAACATGGAAGTGACCGACGAAGGCTACGACGAGGCCCTTCTGCTGGACTCTTCGGGCTTTGTGTCCGAAGGCGCTGGCGAAAACATCTTCGTCGTCAAGGACGGCGTGATCTACACGCCCGACCTGTCAGCAGGCGCCTTGAACGGCATCACCCGCAACACCATCTTCCACATCGCCAAGGACCTGGGTCTGGAGATCGTGCAAAAGCGCATCACGCGAGACGAGGTGTACATCGCCGACGAAGCCTTCTTCACCGGCACCGCCGCTGAAGTCACACCCATCCGCGAACTCGACCGCATCCAGCTGGGCGCGGGCAGCCGCGGCCCGATCACCGAAAAAATCCAGAATGCGTTCTTTGACATCGTCAATGGCCGCAACCCGCAATACGCCCACTGGCTGACTCTGGTTTAAGGAAAAAAAGATGAGCAACACCGTTGAACTGCTGGCCGCTGATCTGAACGCCCAGGGCGGCGTCTTCTGCCCCAGCCCCAAAGCCGACATGAAACTCTGGAACAGCCACCCCAAGGTCTACCTGGACGTGGCCAAGACCGGTGAAGCCAAGTGCCCTTATTGCGGCACGGTTTACAAACTCAAGGCGGGTGAGGTGGTGGGTCACCACCACTGAGATCCACGGGCCCGGCAACGGGCCCGTCGTTTTTCAACCCTTGCTCACGCCCATGAACACCTCCGCCAGCCGCCCCAGCCTCTGCATTGGCATCCTCACACTCAATGAAGAAAAACGGATCGCCCAATGCATCCGAAGCGCGCATTTCGCCGACCAGATCCTGGTCATCGACAGTGGCAGCCAGGACCAGACACAAGCTCTGGCCCGAGAAGCCGGCGCCGAGGTGCATGACTACCCTGACTGGCAGGGCTTTGCCGAGCAACGCAACCGCATGCTCAAGCACTGCCGTGGCGATTTCATCTTCTTCCTGGATGCCGACGAGGAAATCACGCCTGCACTCGAAAAAGAAATCCTGCAGGCCATGCAGTCGCCTGACGATGTGATCTGGGAAGTCATGTGGGATCAGGTGGCTTATGGCCGGGCGCTCAGCCGCATGAAAACGACCGGCGGCGTGCAACGCATGTTCCGCAGCGCCAGCATCGATCGGTTTGAAGGCGTGGTCCACGAAGGCGCCAAGATGAAGGCCGGCAAACTGCCTGTACGCACCTTCAAGGCACGCTTGCTGCACCATTCGCGTGAAACCATCTATGCCAGCATCCAGAAGCTGGCCCAATACTCGCAACTGGGCGCAGCCAAGCGTGCCCAAAAGGGCAAGAGGGGTGGCATCCTGCGGGGCTTCGCATCCGGCGTGGCCAGCTTCATTCAGCTCTACATTTTCAGGCGGGGCTTCCTGTGTGGCCCCGAAGGATTCCTTTACTGCCTGTTTGTGGCACTGGAGGCTTTCTTCCGCTATGCCATGCTGCGCTACGACCGTGAGCATCTGGACAAGATCGTCAAGCGCTGAACGCCATGCACATCCTGTTCGTCAATCGGGCCAGCATCCCCGTTTTCGCTTACGGCGGCACCGAGCGGGTGATTTGGGATCTGGGTCGTGCGTTGGTGGACATGGGTCACCGCGTCAGCTACCTGGTGCCTGAAGGCTCCAGTTGCCCGTTTGGTCAAGTGCTGCCGATCGATGACAAAAAAGACTGGGCCAGCCAGATTCCCGATGACGTGGACCTGGTGCATTTCCAGTTCAACCCGGGGATGGATCTCAAGCTGGATTTGCCCTGGTTGATGACCCAGCACGGCAACTCGCAAGTGGGTGAAACGCTGCCTCTCAACACCGTGTTCGTCTCGCGCAACCATGCACAGCGGCACGGCTCGGCATCCCACGTCCTCAACGGACTCGACTGGCGTGCATATGGCCCGGTGGATCTGTCAGTCACCAAAGATTCTTTCCACTTTTTGGGAAAGGCGTCATGGCGGGTCAAGAACGTTCAAGGCGCCATCGACACCTGCTTGCTGGGCCATCAACAATTGATGGTGCTGGGCGGCCATCGCCTGAATTTCCAGCGGGGCTTCCGATACACCTGGTCGCGGCGCATCCAGTTCGCCGGCATGGTCGGTGGACAAACCAAACTGGACTTATTGCAAGGCTCTCGGGGTCTGGTTTTCCCGGTCCGCTGGCACGAACCCTTCGGGCTGGCAGTGATTGAAAGCCTCTACTTCGGTTGCCCGGTCTTTGCCACGCCTTACGGTGCACTGCCTGAGTTGGTGCCACCTGAATGTGGTGTGCTGTCCAACGAAAAAGCCGCGCTGGCGCAAGCCCTGACAAAACCCTTTGATCGACAAGCCTGCCACGACAGGGCTGTGACGCTGTTCAGCGCAGCTCGGATGGCGCAGGACTATCTGCATGTCTACCAGCAATTGATGCAAGGCACGCCACTGAACCCCGTGAACCCTTGCATGACCGAAGCCGCTTCCCCCCTGCCATGGCACCAGCATCGCAGATGAGTCGCTACGGCCTTCTGCCTTCACTGGCTTGGGTTTTATTGGTACTGAGCCTCAGTCAGACCAAATTGGGCGGACTGCTTTGGGTGATCTTATGCCTGTGGGGTTTCGCACTGGCACTCCGTCACCCTCCGCAAGTCCCGACCTCCGCACGCCATGCGGCCCTGCGGTGGCTGGCAGCTTGCAGCATCACATTGGCAAGCTGGTTGCTGATGTCAATTTACTGGAAAGAGCCCTGTTGCACACCCTCCTCGGAGCTGAATGCCGGTTTGCGCTTGTGGCTAGGTGCTCTTGCTGCCCTCCTCTGGGCCCAGTATTGGCCCGTCAAGCCAGAATGGCAGTGCCGAATCAACGAAGGACTGGCACTGGCTTGTATCACGAGCCTGGTCATGGCGATCGTTTTGATGAGAGGGCAACTGCCCTCTCACCCCATTCCTTGGTCTGCCGCCGTCGCAATGCTCTTGGTGCTGCTGTTTCCACAAGCACTGGACTGCGCCCAGAACACTGCCCAGCGCAAATGGTGGTTGTTTTGCAGCATGTTGGGACTGGCGGCAGTCCTGCTCAGTCAATCCCGCGGCACATACCTTGTGGTGGGCTGGTTGATTTATGTGTGGGTCAGGTCACCATCCCATGCGCAGGGACGCATCAAGCCCCTCCAAATCACCATCGCCGGCGTGATGGTGGCTGCCGTGATGGGCTTGACCTCCGGATTGCCTTCAGACCCGCTTCGCATTCGCGAAGGCTGGAACGACTGGACGAGTGCAAGACAGGCAGAAAACCAAAATACTTCGTTGGGCGCTCGTCTGGCACTCTATGAACTGGCCAAAAAGACGATCTCCGAATCACCATGGGTTGGTGTGGGCGGCAAAGAGCGGCTGCATCGCATCCACAACTTAGGGCAAAACCTGCCCGAACAAGAAGCCAGCAAACTGGCACATGCACGCACGCAGGGCCATGTCCATAACGGCTACCTGCACAGCGCCATGGATGGCGGCGTCATCGGTCTCATCGGTTTTTTGGCGTCAATCATTGGCTTGGTTTGTGCCGCCAGAGTTTGGCAGCATGGCCAGCCTGCTGCCCGATTGCAAATGCAAGGCCTTGCCTTTGTGCACGCCACCACGGCATTGAGCAACGTCAATCTGGCACACAATTACTATGCGGTGATGTTGTCTCTATGCGCCATGCTGGTGATCATTCAGGCGCGCGCACAAGATCCATCGACCTGAGGCGCTGCGTTCAGGGTGCTTTTGCGAAGCCCATCTTTTCGCGGGGATGGAAGTGCACGGAAAAACACGCGCCTCCGCCATCACGGTCTTCGCAACGTACCGACGCACTGTGCCGCTCGGCAATTGACTTGACCAGTGACAACCCCAACCCTACACCGCCGACACGCTCACTGGCACCCGGCAAGCGGAAAAAAGGCTCAAAAATGCGTTCGCGCCACTGAGCAGGCACACCTGGGCCCCGGTCACAAACGCGCAGTTGGATGCCTGAGGGAGCCTGTACCAGCGACAGCACCATGGCATCTCCAGCACCAGAGATATCGCCATAGCGCCTGGCGTTTTCCAGCAAATTGCGAACCATGCGCCGCAGCAGCTTGCCCACACCCTGCACTTCCAGCGCATGCAAGCCTTCAGGCACGTCCAGTACAGCGCCAACACGGGCGCACTCTTCAGCGCACAAACCGACCAGATCGACTGGCTCTACAGTGCCCAAATCAGCCTCACGCGCATCCAATCGACTAGCCAACAGGATTTCATCAATCAATTGATCCAGCTCGGCCATGTTGCGCAGAATTTCATCGCGTGTGCGCTGGCGAGCGGACTCCTCGACCTCTGGCACATCGATCAGTTCCAGCCCCATGCGGATGCGGGCCAGAGGGGAACGCAATTCATGTGAGGCATTGGCCAGCAACGATTTTTGCGCCGCCATGAGGCCCTCAATACGCGTGGCAGCGGCATTGAACCGTTGCGACAAATCCGCCACTTCGTCATTGCCTTGCACGGGCACACGAACTGACAAATCACCATCACCCCAGAGCTGCACCCCCCTTTGCAAGCCTTCAAGCCGCTGAGTCAGTCTCCTCACCACCGGGTACAAGCCCAAAGCAACGGCCACGCCAATCAAACCCAACATCCAGAAAAAACCATAGGGAGGCGTCACCCACCATGGCGGCTCACGGCGCATGCGTGGCGGTGGCCGACCATCTTCCCATTGGCGCTGCATTTGCAGCTGCACTGGGTGCCCGTTGGGCAGTTTGAAGTCAAAGTGGAGCGGCGTGCCAGGCTCACGCCGTGGTGCCGATGTTCCCAAAACTTCACCTTGAGGGGTCATGACCACCCAATCCCGTGGCATGGGTGGCTGTGTATTGTGTTCCACAGACACACGCCAGGCCCACCCGACGACCAGCATCAGCACCGCGACACCCACCACCACCGCCAACCAGATGCGCAAGTACAAATGCCGGGACACCGCTTTCAACCACATGGCTCAGTCCTGCTGACGCGCAAACACATAGCCCACGCCCCGCACGGTCAGGATGCGTTGCGGGTTTTTCGGGTCGACTTCGATGGCGGCACGGATGCGCCCCATGTGCACATCGATCGAACGGTCAAACGCTTCGAGTTCACGGCCGCGCACAGCCTCCATGATTTGGTCACGCGTGAGTACTCGGCCGGCGCGCTCTGCCAGTGCCACCAGCAAGTCGAACTGGTAAGACGTCAAATCGCAAGGGTGACCCTTGACGCTCACACGCCGTGCGTCCCGATCGATCTCCAATGAGCCGAATTGCAGGACTTGGCCACTGCTCGCACCTGCAGACTTGCGCCTCAAAATCGCGCGGATTCGGGCCAGCAATTCACGCGGCTCAAACGGTTTGGGCAAGTAATCGTCCGCACCCATTTCCAGCCCGATGATGCGGTCCATCGGGTCACCCTTGGCCGTCAGCATCAGCACCGGCACTTGCCCCAATGTCCCGGGCAAAGCACGGATACGCTGGCACACCTGCAAGCCATCCATGTCAGGCAGCATCAGATCCAGAATCACCAAGTCCACGCCCGCAGATTGCAAACGAGACAAACCCGTTTGCGCATCGGTTGCATGGCTGACAACAAAGTCAGAAGCGCCAAGGTAATCCGAGACCATGCCTGCCAGGCGGGCATCGTCCTCAATCATCAATAAATTGCTCATGTCTTGATCATCACCTGCATAACTGACATGGATGCATCAACCCGGTAAAGTTCGGTAAATGCACAGCCAGGGCTCACTGTCCGTCGAGCTTATGCATCAATGCCATGACGCCCACTTTAATTTCAGCAACCTGAAAGAGCGGTAAATCAATCGCGTCAGCTCCAAAAACAGTCTGAAAGGAAAGACCGTGAGGTATTTGCCCATGCCTTTGATCTTGATTTGCGCCAGGTCCTGCTGGATTTGCGTCTCAAAATCACTTTTTTGGCTGACAGGCATCGGGTAAATGCCCAGAGTCTTGAACCCTAAAAACCATTCCAGGTCAAACGCAATGTCCCACGCCAGCCTCATTGGCAGCAAATGCCGAACCATCTGGGCGGCAGCATGGCGATCCACCATATAACCACCTGCCCCCTTTTCCCGGGTCAAACAAACGGCCAAATTGAATTCATCACCCAACTTGATCACGGGCCACCATTTGCCACTGTTGACCGTGCTGAGCCTGAGCAAGTTCCATGCATGTCGGTGTTTCAAGGCTGAGTCGATCAGACTTGCAAGACCATCATTCAATGTGACGTCATCTTCCAAAATCAAAGCAAAATCAGCGTCGGATTCAATGAATTTTTTCAGGCATTCGACATGGCTCAAATAACAGCCCAACTCTCTGGGAGCCCACAATCTGCCATGCAGGTATTTGTATGACCAGTCCGAAAAGTCCGGATGGGGCCGCTCAAGTTCAGCACCAATCACACCAACCTGCCTGACATACGGAATACCGAGCCGATCGAGCTCAGCCTTCATGTAGGCCATGCGATCTGGCGCACTGTCCATGTTGATCACATACGTGGCAATCTTGAAATCACTGTTTTTCACAAGATTCCTTCATGATCCAGGCCGCACCCGACTGGCCAAAGCCACCAACAGCAGCACGGGTGCCCCCAGCCAGGCCGTGGCATGGAAGAAGGCACTGTAGCCATAGGCGTTGACAAAGTCGCCCGAGAACCCGGCGATGAACTTGGGCAGGAGCAGCATCATCGAACTCAGCAGCGCGTACTGCGTGGCCGAGTAAGTGATGTTGGTGAGTGACGACAGGTAAGCGATGAACGCCGCCGACGCTATGCCGCTGGCCAAGTTGTCGGCCGAGATCACGAAGATGAGTGAAGTGACATCGTGCCCCACACCACTCAACCAGGCGAACAGCAGGTTGCTGGCGGCACTCAGCACCGCGCCCAGCATGAGGATGCGCATCACGCCAAAGCGGCCTGACAGCACGCCGCCCACAAACGCCCCCACCAGCGTCATGACCACGCCGTAGACCTTGGTGACCGCGGCCACCTCGTCCTTGGTGTAGCCCATGTCCACATAAAACGGGTTGGCCATGATGCCCATGACCACATCGCTGATGCGGTAGACGGCGATCAGCGCCAGCACCAGCGCTGCCTGCCAGCGGTAACGGCGCCAGAAATCTGCAAACGGGTCGATCAATGCACCCCGCAACCATTCGCCCAGGTTGCGCGCTCGCGGCACAGGCACGGCCTGCGGCTCCGCACTGGCCAGCACCGTGACCACACCCAACAACATGCTCAGCGCCATCGCCAGGTAAGCGGTTTGCCAGGCCGCATGGGCATAGCCCACAGCGTCTGCCCCCTGAGCACGGGCCGCGATCCACAGCACCCCGGCCCCGGCCCAGATCATGGCCAGCCGGTAGCCCGTCTGGTAGCTTGCCGCCAGCGCGGCCTGTGCGTTCATTTCAGACGACTCGATCCGGTAGGCATCCAGCGCGATGTCCTGCGTGGCCGATGCAAACGCCACCACCAATGCGCAGCCCACCAGCGGGCCCAGCACCTGCGCCGGGTCATTGAAGGCCATACCGACCAAGCCACCCATGATCATCAGTTGCGACATGAGCAACCAACTGCGCCTGCGCCCCAGGCGGCGCGTGAGCCAGGGGATGGGCATCCGGTCCACCAGCGGCGCCCAGACCCACTTGAAACCATAGGCCAGACCGACCCAGCTCAAGTAGCCGATGGTGCTGCGGTCAATGCCCGCTTCACGCAGCCTGAAACTCAGCGTGCCCAGCACCAGCAAGAGCGGCAGCCCGGCTGAAAACCCCAGCATCAGCATGCGCAAGCTGGCCGGTTGCAGGTAAAAAGCCAGGGCTTCGCGCCAGGTGCGCTCTGCTCTCGCCGTGGAATGCTCGGTTTCGGTCATGGCCTTGATTATCGGGGGCCGCCAAGCCCCCCTGGTTCATGGCTATCATTGCCCCCATGTGCTGGCTTTGCGATTTCAAAACCTCACCTCTTGACACGCCTGAAACGACCCACCGTTGGCAGGCAAGGCGCGGCTTTTTGCTGACTGCGGGTGCGATGGTGGCCACGGGGGCATTGGCCCAGGTGGATGTGGGAGCCGCCTCCGGCATTCGCAAGCTCGTGCCCGCAGAAAGCCTGGAAAACGACGCCCGCCAGCAGTACAACCAGGTGCTGGCCGATGCCCGCGCCAAAAACGCCCTGGCCCCTGACGGTCACCCCCAATTGCTGCGCTTGCATGCGATTGCGAAACGACTGATCCCGCACACCACGGCCTGGAACCCGCGCGCGCGCGACTGGCGCTGGCAGGTCAACCTGATCGGCAGCAAACAGCTCAACGCCTGGTGCATGCCCGGCGGCAAGATCGCTTTCTACACCGGCATCCTCGATCAATTGCAACTGGACGACGACGAAGTCGCCATGATCATGGGCCATGAAATGGCCCATGCCTTGCGCGAACATGCGCGTGAGCAAGCCAGCAAGAACATGGCCACCCAGGGTCTGTCGCGCATCGGTGGTGCTGTGGCGGCCAGCGTGTTTGGCATTGACCCACGGGTCACCGACCTGATCGCCCGCGGTGGTGCCAACCTGCTGTCACTCAAGTTCAGCCGCGACGATGAAACCGAGGCCGATCTGGTGGGTCTGGAGATCGCAGCACGCGGCGGCTACCGCCCCGAAGCCAGCGTCGAACTCTGGAAGAAAATGCTCGCGGCCAATGGCAACGGCGGTGCCTCTTGGCTGTCCACCCACCCCAGTGGCACCAACCGCATCCACCAGCTCGAAGCCAACCTGCCCAAGGTGCAGCACCTGTACGAGCAAGCCCGGCAGGACCGTTAAGCCATTCTGCAGAAGCAGCGCCCTCGCCACGATGAGGCCCAGGTTCGCTCAGGTCCCACCCACATAGGGATTGCTCTTGCGCTCACGCCCAAATGTGCTCTCAGGTCCGTGCCCCGGAATGAACACCGTGTCGTCGCCCATGGGCCACAGTCGCTGCACGATGGCGTTGATCAGGTCTTCGTGGTTGCCCATTGGAAAGTCCGTGCGGCCAATGCTGCCCGCGAACAGCACATCCCCCACGAAGGCACGCTTGATCTCGGGCGAATGAAACACCACATGGCCTGGCGTGTGCCCCGGGCAGTGGCGCACCTGCAAGGTGTGGCTGCCCAAGGTCACCGTGTCGCAGTCCTGCAGCCAGCGGGTCGGCGTGAACGCCGTGGCGGGCGGAAAGCCATAACTTTGCGCAGATGCAGCCAGACGATCGATCCAGAACTGGTCGCCCGGATGCGGCCCGATGATCGGCAGACCCAGACGCTCGGCCAGCTCGGCCGTGCCTGCGGCATGGTCCACATGGGCATGGGTGATCCAGATCTGCTCCAGCTTCAGCCCCAGTTTGGCCACAGCGTCCAGCAACACCTCCAGATCCCCGCCGGGGTCCACCACGGCCGCCTGCAGGCTCTGGTCGTCCCAGATCAGGGAGCAGTTTTGTTGGAACGGGGTGACAGGAATGGTGAGGTACTGAAGCATGTACCCAATGGTAGAGGAAATACAGGCGGGCCCCGTCCAACCACCGCCCAGATGCGCTGTTTCTGCCGAAGCCATACCGGGTATCCCCTAATTTCACATAGTTTCCAATGGAAACAAAATAATTTCCACGAGAAACTACTTGGAGACAACGCAATGAAACGACATCTTTTTTCAAGCATGGCCACAGCAGGCGCGCTGGCGCTGCTCAGTGGCTGTGGTGGTGGCTGGAGTGTTCAACAACTGGCTGCCGCACAGCCAGGCAGTTTTGCAGGTGATTGCGCCACTTTGGCAACCTCCATCACAGGCCTGACCGGCACAGTGATCACAGGCGCATCGACCGTGGCTGCAGGCACACTGGTTTCCAACATCAGCATGCCCGAGCATTGCCTGGTCACCGGCAAGATGAACGAGCGGGTGAGCACCGTTGACGGAGCGACCTATTACATTGGATTCCAGATGCGCTTGCCCAAGAACTGGAACGGGCGATTCTTCTACCAGGCCAACGGCGGCACGGACGGTGCCGTGTCCAATGCTGTGGGCGCGCTGGGCGGCGGCCCCATCACTTCGGCCCTGTCCAAAGGCTTTGCCGTGCTCAGCTCGGATGCTGGGCACCAATCACAAACCACCCCCTTCTTTGGCCTGGACCCTCAGGCCCGCATCGATTACGGCTACAACGCGGTTGGTCAACTGACGCCCATGGCCAAGGACCTGATCAAGAAGGTCTATGGCAAGGCACCTGACCGCTCTTACCTGGGTGGTTGCTCCAACGGGGGCCGTCATGCACTGGTGGCGGCCACACGCTACGGCGACATGTACGACGGCATCCTGGCTGGCGCGCCCGGCTACAACCTGCCCAAAGCTGCTGTGGCCCAGTTATGGGGTGTGCAGCAGTACGCCACAGTGGCTACGGCAACACTGGCCACAGACAAAACCGCCTCGGGCACCGTGGTCACACTGCCTCAGCCCTTGCCAGATGTGTCTACCGCGTTCACACCCGCAGAGCGCAGCATGATTGGCTCCAAAATCATCGCCAAGTGCGACGCACTCGACGGCGTCACCGACAACTGGGTCGGCGATGTCGCCGCTTGCCAGCAGACATTCAGCGTCAGTACCGACATCCCGACTTGCACGGGCGCCCGCGATGGCACTTGCCTGACCACCGCCCAAAAAACCGTGCTGACCAATGTGCACAGCGGTGCCAAAAACACCGCAGGTGCTGCTTTGTATGCCAGCTTCCCCTATGACGCAGGCATCTCATCTTCTGGGTGGGCCTCCTGGAAATTCAGCAACTCCACAGGCGTGGGCCGCGACCCCGGTGCAACCGCCTTCATCTTCATGACGCCCCCCAAGACAACAGACACCGCCAACTTCCTGGGCCTGCCGTTTGCCATGGGCTTCAACGTGGATGTGGATGCCCCCAAAATCTTTGCCACCAGCGGGATTTACACCGAATCGGCCATGTCTTTCATGGCCCCCAAGGACACCAGCAACTTGAGCACCTTGCGTCAACGCGGTGGCAAATTGATGATCTATCACGGTACAGCCGATCCGGTGTTCTCGTACAACGACACGGTGAGCTGGATGGACAAAGTCAAGACCGATTTCAATGATGCCGGCTCTTGGACAAAGCTCTACCCGGTCCCGGGCATGGGTCACTGCTCGGGCGGCCCAGCAGCCGATCAATTCGACATGATTGAGCCCTTGGTCAACTGGGTGGAGAACGGTTCTGCGCCAGCAGCCGTGCAGGCCAAGGCCCGTGGCGCCGGCACCAGCACCATCGCGGCACTGATCAACGCCGAAGTGCCAACAACCTGGGCTGCAAGCCGCACACGCCCTCTGTGCCCTTACCCCCAAGTGGCCCGTTACAACGGCACCGGTGACGTCGACAGCGCCAGCAGTTTCACCTGCAAATAAGCGTCCCAGCCGCTGCCTGCAAAACCCGACTTCGGTCGGGTTTTGTCGTTTGGACGTGCACAATAGCCCCCCATGCCTTCCAAGTTAACCACCGAGCCTGCATGCGAAAACGTTGACAGCAGCTTTCTGCGCAGCCTGCTGGGCTACAACACGCGCCGCGTGACCTTGAAAATTTTCGACATCTTTGCCGCTCGAACACGCGCCTATGGATTGAAACCTGTTGAGTTTTCGGTGCTCAACCTGATTGGCCACAACCCCAACATCTCTCATGGTCAGTTGTGCGCAGAGCTCGCCTTGCTGCCCCCCAACCTGACCAAGATACTCCAAAAGCTCACCAAGAAACACCTGATCCAGCGCTTCCGACCCGAATCAGACAAAAGGGCGGTGTACCTCAAGCTGACCGAGACGGGCCAGCAGCAATTGCACGAGCTTGAAATCGTGATCACCAAGCTGGAGCGCGACTCAGCGTCCAACTTGAGTGACGAGGAACTCGAGCAACTGATCCAGTTGCTGCAAAAAAATTACGGCAAGACCGCTTGAATCAATTGGAAGAGTCCGAGGACGTGGCTCGCGCAACGCGCGCGTATTCGGCAGCCGCGTTGGACATGGCCACAGCGTGGGCAGCCGCTTCGGTGGCCAACTGAGTGGCGTTGGCCGCATCGGCAGAGGCTTGGGCCGAGGCGTCTTCTGCGTGGTGTGCCACGGCCATGGCGGTCGCGGCGGCGGCTGAGGCGGCAGACGCGGCCGCCTCCATGGCCGCCTGGGCAGATGCATTGGCGGCCTCTGCGGCCATCTCAGCCGCAGCCACCACAGAGGCTTGTGCCGCCTCTTTGGCAGCGTTTGCGCAGCAGGTCGAAGCACGGGCTGCGTTTTCTGCTGCTTTGACCGCACGCTTGGCGGCTTCCGAGGCGTGCAGGGTCAGCCCCTTGAGGGCGATCAAGGTGTCGGCGTAACTCAAATGCAGGTTTTTGTAGCTGAGCTTGAGCCCACTGACCTCTTGCTGAAGTGCTGTCAGTTCCTTGCGAAAACCACTGATGTCTTCAGGCATGCTCACCTCGTTGGGGTCGCCAAGTGTTGAAAAACAAGGTCTTTCATGAGGCGATTTCCTCAGGAAGCAGCCGATCAAACTCGTCTTTGACAATTTTATAGCACTCACATGCGAGCGCCTCAATGCCGGCGCGGTCCAGCACCGTGATGCTGCCACGCGTATAACGGATCAACCCGGCCGCCTGCAGTTTCTGCGCAGCCACAGTGATGGCCTCGCGGCGTACGCCCATGGTGCGGGCGATCAGCTCCTGCGTCAGTGTCAATTCGCTGGCCTGTGTGCGGTCCAGACACAGCAAAATGATGCGGCACAACTGCTGGTCAATCGAGTGGCGGCGGTGGCACACCGCCCTTTGCGAAGCTTCCGTCATCATGGCTTGCATGTAACGCAGGATCAAGCGCCGGAATGCGCCCGAGTGGTTGAACTCGTCCAACAACAAATCGGCGTTGAAACGGTAAGCCATGCCATCGCGAATCACGACCGCGTTGCTGATGGTCGAGCGCGTGCCCATGAAAATGAACACCCCCACCACCCCTTCATTGCCGGTGAGCGCAAACTCTGACGAAGACCCGTCCTCCAGATCGCACTGCAAAGACACGATGCTGGTGACCGGAAAGTAAACATGGCTCAGCGGGCGACCATGCTCAAAAAGCACCTGCCCGACCGACAATGCCACCCGCTCAAGTCGGGGCAGCCACCGAGCCCAATCTGCGTGTGGCAAAGCAGAGAAAAGTCGGTTGGATTCCTTGGGAACTGAGGGCTCGGCAAGTGGCATGGGCAGCGCTGCACTGGGCAGTCGACGTGAAACACCCTGTCAGTATGGGTGCAAGCCACACCCTGCGCTGGCTTTATTTATTTGCGTTTCATCCCCGGCGCTCACAAGACAACTTTCATCGACACCTTCGCCCAAAGGTGACCCGTTTGATGCGCACAAGCCACCAAGCGCCGCCATCACCGGGTTAACGATCAGCAACACCCCTGCGTTTGTGTGCGCCAGCGCACAGACGCGGTCGTTGTCCCCACTTTGCTGCCTCAGGGTCGCGCCAACCACCCCAAACCCTTGGCATGCAGACTCTGGATGTAGAGCCGGTCGGCGGTTTCCGTCACGCCCGTGCTTTCGGGGTACTGACCACTCGGGTCTTGCAGGTCATGCACCACTTGGCCGTCTTCGGTGAACGCGATCACATGACCGTAGGCCTTGGGGATGGGCCACAGGGCGCGAGGCAGGCGCAGCGTGACTTTGCGCATGAAAGGCTTGGCCGCCAGATTGTCGATGGTTGGGTTGCGGGGCTTGGCAAAGCCCAGCCAGATCCTGCCGTCCCGCCCACGCATCAGGTTGTCGGGGTAGCCCGGCAGGTTGTCGAACAGCACGCGGGCCTGCGCGCCACCCAGGGTCACGTCCAGATCCCGGGCGTTGACATCGATCTTCCAGACGCGGTACTTGCCGGTCTCGTTCACAAACAGGTGTTTCTCGTCCTGACTCAGCGCCACGCCATTCGCAAAGCTCAGGCCCCGGGCCACCACGCGGGTTCGGCCAGTGGCCGGGTCAAACTCCAACACACGGCCCGTGGCCGCCTGCTCCAGGATGTCGAGCACGCTCGCCTCGAAGGTGCCACCCCAATCCTTGGGCGCAAAGCGGGTGGAGGCATCGCTCAGGTACATCTTGCCGTTTTTGGCCACCACCACCGCATCGGCGTATCGGATCGGGTCGGGCTGGCCGTTCATATCCACCTTGTCGGTCAACAGCTGAATCGACTTGTCGGGGGCGATGGACAGCAGGCCTTTGACCGCATCGGCCGCGATCAAATGGCCTTTGGCGTCAAAGTCAAAGCCCAGCACCCGGCCGCCCGTCTGGGCAAAGACTTCCTGCTGCGAGCCGTCGGGCTGCATGCGCAAGATGCGGCCACTTTCCACCGTGGTGTAGAGCTTGCCGTCCGGCCCGATGGCGATGTGCTCCGGCCCGGCCTCGGCGCCGAGGTCGATGATGTGGAGCTTGGCCAGTTTGTCGTTGACCACATGCGGCCCGACATAGCCTGGCGCGACAGGTGCGTCCCAGCTGACGGGCTCGATCGGGATGGGCCAGAGGCAGAAATACGCCAGCCCCGCCAACACCAAACCACCCAGAACACCGAACAGCTTTTTCATCATGCCTCCGTCTGGCCCCACCAGGGGCTGCGCAGACATTGAAACAGCTTCAGGCTGTCATGGCCTCAGAGCAAACCCTCGTAAGTGATGGTGATCGGCGCGTGGTCCGAAAACTTCTCGCCTTTGTAGATGTGTTCGGTGCGGGCCTTATCGGCCACAGCGGGCGTGGCCAGGTGGTAGTCCAGACGCCAGCCCACGTTCTTGGCGTAGGCCTGCCCGCGGTTGCTCCACCAGGTGTAGCAAGCGTCGGTGGTGTCGGGCTGCAGACGGCGGTACACGTCGACGATGCCGCCTTCGGTGGTCAGCTGGGTCATCCAGGCGCGCTCTTCGGGCAGGAAGCCGCTGTTCTTGAGGTTGCCCTTCCAGTTCTTGAGGTCGGCTTCCTTGTGCGCGATGTTCACGTCGCTGCAGACGATGAAATCGCGCTCGGCCTTCAGGGCCATCAGGTGCGGGTACATCTTGTCCAGAAAGCGGTACTTGGCCTCCTGCCGCTCGGGGCCTGAGGAGCCGCTGGGGAAGTACACGCTGATGATGGACAGCTTGCGGCCAGGCTTGTCAAAGCGCGTTTCCACATAACGGCCTTCGGCGTCGAACTCGCCGCCGTCAAAGCCGATGAGCACATCGCTGGGCTCGTGGCGGGTGTAGACGCCCACGCCGGAGTAGCCTTTTTTCTCGGCAAAGTGGAAGTGCCCTTTCAAGCCCGCCAATTGTTCAAACTTGCCTGCCACGTCAGGTGCCTGGGCTTTGACCTCCTGCACGCAAATACAATCGGGTTTCTCTTGCGCCAGCCAGGCTTCGACCCCTTTGGTCGTGGCCGAACGGATGCCGTTGAGGTTGAGGCTGGTGAGTTTGAACAAGGATTTCCCCATGGTGACAGGACAGGCAAGCGGCGCCGACACACAGGCGCTCGCTCAGGAGTTTGTGCAATTTGCGGTCGACTCGGGCGTGCTGCGCTTTGGCGAATTCAAAACCAAAGCCGGGCGCATGAGCCCATACTTCTTCAACGCCGGTCTGTTTGACGATGGCGCCAAGCTCGGCCGACTGGCGCAATTCTATGCAAAAGCCCTGCTGGCCAGCGGCATCGAATTCGACATGATCTTTGGCCCCGCCTACAAAGGCATCCCGCTGGGCGCGGCCGTGGCCATCGAGCTGGCCCGCCTGGGAAAGAACGTGCCCTTTGCCTACAACCGCAAGGAAGCCAAAGACCACGGCGAAGGCGGCTCGCTGGTGGGCGCGCCGCTCCAAGGCCGCGTGCTGATCGTGGACGATGTGATGAGTGCAGGCACCGCTGCCCGCGAGTCCATCGAACTCATCAAGGCTGCCGGGGCCACGCCCCACGCGATCGCGATTGCCCTCGACCGCCAGGAAATGGCCACCGAGAAGCAAGCCGACGGCACCGTCAAAGATGTGCCCCACAGCGCCGTGCAATACGTTCGCAACACCCTGGGCATGGGCGTATGCTGCATCGCGCAACTGTCCGACCTGCTGGCTTACCTGTCCGCACAAAGCGGCAACGAGCTGGGACAACACCTGCCCAAAGTGCAGGCTTATCGGGACCGGTACGGGGTGTAACTGCCCCTGTAGAAGCTGCGCCCTCGCGGCGATTTTTCAGCTCTGCAAACCCCTGTGAAGCGTAAAAAAACCGTTTGCGCTTCACATTTGAAGCGCAAACGGCCGAAGAGGGCAGCAGGTCTTGGGTCAGCCCATTTTCTTCATCAGCAGCGCATTGACCTGCGCCGGATTGGCCTTGCCCTTGCTGGCTTTCATGATCGGACCCACCAGGCCATTCAAGGCCTTGGCATTGCCCGCCTTGAACTCTTCCACGTTCTTGGGGTTGGCGGCCAGCACCTCGTCGATGATTTTTTCCAGCTCACCGGTGTCGTTCATCTGCTTGAGGCCTTTGGCTTCGATGATGGCGTCCACTTCGCCTTCGCCGTTCCACAGACCTTCAAACACCTGCCTCGCCGCGCTGTTGCTGATGGTGCTGTCGCTGATGCGACCGATCAGGGCAGCCAGTTGCGCGGCGCTCACCGGGGCTTGTTCGATGGTCATCTCGCCTGCGTTCAGGCGGCGTGACACTTCGCCCATGATCCAGTTGCTGGCCAGCTTGGGCTGGCCGCAGGCTTTGGCCGTGGCTTCAAAGTAGGCGGCCATGGCCTTGCTCTGGGTCAGCGTGGTGGCGTTGTACTCGGGCAGAGCGTAGTCCTTGACGAAGCGCTCGGCCATCACCCGCGGCAGCTCGGTCATTTCGCCTTTGACGCGCTCCACCCAGTCGCGGCCAATCACCAGCGGCGGCAGGTCGGGGTCGGGGAAGTAGCGATAGTCGGCCGAGTCTTCCTTGGTGCGCATCGCGCGGGTCTCGCCCGTGTCGGGGTTGAAGAGCACCGTGGCCTGCTGGATCTTGTGGCCGTCTTCGATCTGCTCGATCTGCCAGCGCACTTCGTAGTCGATGGCTTGCTGCATGAACTTGAACGAGTTCAGGTTCTTGATCTCGCGGCGCGTGCCCAGCGGCTCGCCGGGCTTGCGCACCGACACGTTGGCGTCGCAGCGGAATGAGCCTTCTTGCATGTTGCCGTCGCAGATGCCGATCCAGGTGACGATCTTGTGCAGCTCTTTGGCGTAGGCCACGGCCTCTTCGCTGGAGCGGATGTCGGGCTGCGTCACGATTTCCAGCAGCGGCGTGCCTGCGCGGTTCAGGTCGATGCCCGACTGGCCGATGAAGTCTTCGTGCAGCGATTTGCCCGCATCTTCTTCGAGGTGGGCGCGCTCCAGGCGCACCGTTTTGTGTACGGTTTCCTTGCCTTCTTCGAGGAAGAACGACACCTCACCGCCCTGCACCACCGGGATCTCGAACTGGCTGATCTGGTAGCCCTTGGGCAGGTCGGGGTAGAAGTAGTTCTTGCGCGCAAAAATGCTGCGCTCGGCCACATGGGCGTTGACGGCCAGGCCGAACTCGATGGCGCGTTCGACGGCGCCTTTGTTCATCACAGGCAGCGTGCCGGGCAGCGCCATGTCGAGTGCGCAGGCCTGCGTGTTGGGCTCGGCGCCAAAGGCGACGCTGGCGCGGCTGAAAATCTTGCTGTTCGTGGACAGCTGGGCGTGGGTTTCGAAGCCGATGACGACTTCGTAGCCTTGGACAAGTTTGCTCATGTTCTTAAACCCCCATTGGTTTGCGGAGGTGGAAATCGGTGGCTTGCTGCAGGCGGTGCGCCACGTTCAGCAGTTGGGCTTCCTTGAAGTAGTTGCCGATCAGCTGCAGGCCCACGGGCATGTTGTGCGCGCCAAAGCCTGCAGGCACGCTCATGCCGGGCAGACCCGCCAGCGAAGCGGGCAGCGTGAAGATGTCGGCCAGGTAATCGGCCACCGGGTCGTTGGCGTTCTCGCCCAGCTTCCAGGCCACCGACGGGGCCACGGGGCCAGCGATCACATCGCAGTCCTTGAAAGCGTTCTGGAAGTCGTCGGCGATCATGCGGCGGATCTTTTGCGCCTGCAGGTAGTAGGCGTCGTAATAACCATGGCTCAACACATAGGTGCCGGTCATGATGCGGCGCTTGACCTCGCTGCCAAAGCCTTCGGCGCGGGTTTTTTTGTACATGCTCTCCAGGTCGGTGTAGTCCTTGGCGCGGTGGCCGAACTTCACGCCGTCAAAGCGGCTCAGGTTGGAGCTGGCTTCGGCCGGGGCAATGATGTAGTACACCGGGATCGACAGCTCGGTGCGCGGCAGGCTGATGGGCACGAGCTTGGCGCCCTGCTTTGTCAGCTCGGCCAGCGCGGCGTCCACCGCAGCGCGCACGTCGGCTTGCAGGCCTTCGCCAAAAAACTCTTTCGGTATGCCGATGCGCAAACCGTCGATCGAGCCGTTGATCTGCGCGGTGAAGTCTTCGGCAGGCACGTCCAGAGAGGTGGAGTCGCGGTCGGGGTCGGGGCCGCACATGGCGCTCAAAAGCAGCGCGCAGTCTTCGGCGGTGCGGGCCATGGGGCCCGCCTGATCGAGGCTCGACGCGTAGGCGATCATGCCGTAGCGGCTGGTGCGGCCATAGGTGGGTTTGATGCCCGTGATGCCGCAAAAGCTGGCAGGCTGGCGGATCGAGCCGCCCGTGTCGGTACCGGTCGCGGCCGGGGCCAGGCCTGCGGCCACCGCCGCTGCACTGCCGCCCGACGAGCCGCCAGGCACGCGGGCCGTGTCCCAGGGGTTTTGCACGGCGCCATAGGCCGAGTTTTCGTTGGCCGAGCCCATGGCGAATTCGTCGCAGTTGAGCTTGCCCAAGGTGACCATGCCCGCCGTGCGCAGGCGCTGCACCACGGTGGCGTCAAACGGGGAGCGATAGCCGCTCAGGATTTTGGAGCCTGCGGTGGTCGCGAAATCCTGCGTCACGAACACGTCTTTGTGCGCCACAGGCACGCCTTCGAGCGGGCCGGCGGTGCCGTTGGCCAGTTTGGCGTCGGAGGCTTGGGCCTGCGCCAGCGTGGCTGCGCTGTCGATGTCCAAAAACGCGTTGTGCGGGTTACCGCCCATGCGGGCCAAAAAGCGGGTCGCCACTTCGACGGCGCTGACTTCCTTGGTCTGGAGCAGGGTGGCCAGCGCTTTCACGCTGAGGTTGTGCAGATCACTCATGGCTTACTCGATGACTTTGGGAACCAGGAACAGGCCGCGCTCGACGGCCGGGGCGCTGCGCTGGTTGGCCTCGCGGTGGTTGGGCTCACTCACCACGTCTTCGCGCAAGCGCAAAGCGATGTCCTGGATGGCCGCCACGGGGTGCGCCAGCGGCTGCACGCCCGAGGTGTCGACCGCCTGCATGGCTTCGACGATGCCAAAAAAGCCGTTGATTTGTGCGAGCATGCGCTCACTTTCTTCGGGTTTCAGTTCCAGACGGGCCAGGTTGGCGATCCGGTCAATATCCTGCGAGGTCAGGGACATGGGTTCAAAAGGGTTGTTGGCGACAAATATTTACCCCGCTGTGCAGGCGGCCAAGCCGCCTCGGACAGGGGTGATCGGGTATTATCCAGTGTTTGCTTCAGGCGCCTGCAAGCAACACCGCAAGGCCATCGCAAACCGCTGATTTTTGACCGCTGTGCCCAGCTCTCACCGCCCGGATTGTGGCCGTCAGACTGCACCCAAAGGATTCCCGCATGTTTTCCTCTTTCCGTCGTTATTTTTCGAGTGACCTGGCCATCGACCTGGGCACCGCCAACACCCTGATTTTTGTGCGCGACAAGGGCATCGTGCTGGACGAGCCTTCGGTGGTCGCCATTCGCCACGAAGGCGGCCCTCAGGGCAAGAAGACTTTGCAGGCCGTGGGCCACGAGGCCAAGGCCATGCTGGGCAAGGTGCCGGGCAACATCGAAGCCATCCGCCCCATGAAGGACGGCGTGATCGCCGACTTCACGGTCACAGAGCAGATGCTCAAGCAGTTCATCCGCATGGTGCACCCCCGCAGCACCTTCCGCCCCAGCCCCCGCATCATCATTTGTGTGCCCTGCGGCTCGACCCAGGTCGAGCGCCGAGCCATCCGTGAGTCCGCGCTGGGCGCAGGCGCCTCCGAGGTGTACCTGATCGAGGAACCCATGGCCGCGGCCATCGGCGCAGGTCTGCCCGTGTCGGAGGCCTCGGGCTCCATGGTGGTGGACATCGGCGGCGGCACCACCGAAGTCGGCGTGATCTCGCTGGGCGGCATGGTCTACAAAGGCAGTGTGCGTGTGGGCGGTGACAAGTTCGACGAAGCCATCATCAACTACATCCGCCGCAACTACGGCATGCTGATCGGTGAGCCCACGGCCGAATCCATCAAGAAGAACATCGGTTCGGCCTTCCCCGGCAGCGAGGTCAAGGAGATGGAAGTCAAGGGACGCAACCTGTCTGAAGGCGTGCCCCGCAGCTTCACCATCAGTTCCAACGAAATCCTCGAAGCGCTGACCGATCCGCTCAACCAGATCGTGTCAGCCGTCAAAACCGCGCTGGAACAAACACCGCCCGAGCTGGGCGCCGACATTGCCGAGCGCGGCATGATGCTCACGGGTGGTGGCGCTCTGCTGCGCGACCTGGACCGTCTGCTGTCCGAAGAAACCGGCCTGCCCGTGCTGGTCGCCGAAGACCCGCTGACCTGCGTGGCCCGTGGCTGCGGCATGGCGCTGGAGCGCATGGACCAGCTGGGCAGCATCTTCACCAGCGAATAAAGCCGCCCCTCAGGGTGGCCCGAGTTGGGCCACCTTTTTTTGCCCTTCACAGACTTCAGCAACCGGCGCACGCTTCATGGCCTTGGACACCCTGGACCGCAGTCCGCCCCCCATCTTCAGGCAAGGCTTGTCCAGCTTGTCCAAGTTGGTGCTGCTGGGTCTGTTGGCCATCTTGCTGATGTCGGTCGACAAACGGCTGAACATCGCGCAACCCATCCGCTCCACCGTCAGCATCCTGCTGACCCCGCTGGAGTGGCTGTCGCTGCAGCCGGGGCGTGCAGCCACCGCCATGGGCGCGTATTTCAGCCGCGTCGACGAAGCACGCGATGTGGCGCTGCAGTACCAGACCCGCACCATCGGCCAGGCCCAACGCCTGCAGCAGGTCGAGCAGCTGATGCAGGAAAACGCACACCTGCGGCAACTGCTGGATTTGCGCAGCCAGACGGCCAGCCCGGCCAAGGCCGTGGAGGTGCTGTACGAAACGGCTGACCCCTACACGCAGCACATCGTGATCGACAAAGGCCAGCTCTCTGGCATCGCCAGCGGCTCGGCCGTGATGGATGTCGCAGGCGTGGTGGGCCAGGTCACGCGGGTGTATCCGCTCGTGAGCGAAGTCACCGTGCTGACCGACCGCGACCAGAGCATCCCTGTGATGAACGCACGCACAGGCCAGCGCTACATTGCATTTGGCGACCCGGTCACGCTGGGCGGCTCGCTGGAGCTGCGTTTCGTGCCAGCCAGCGCAGATGTGCAACAAGGCGATTTGCTGACCACCAGCGGCATTGATGGCATTTACCCAGCGGGCTTGCATGTGGGTCGCGTGCAGCGCATTGACCGCCGCATCGACACCGCATTCGCCAAGGTCTACGCCACCCCCATGGCCAGCGCACGTGGCAGGCATTTGCTGATCCTGCCCCCTGTCAAGGACATGCCGGCCAAACCACCCGTTGAAGAAGCCGCACCGCGCAAAAAAGCCCCCAAGGCACAAGCCAGTGCGCCACAAGCCGCAGCGTCCGCAGCAGGAGCCAAGCCATGATCATGCCCGCAGGCAAACCGCTGCTGCTGCCCGCCAACCCGAAATTCATCGCCGCCAGCCTGGTGCTGGCGCTCTTGGCCAACATGCTGCTGGGCCTCACTGGACAGGCCTGGCTGCCCGATGTGCTGGCTGTGGTGCTGGTGTTCTGGACTGTCTACCAGCCGCGCCGCGTGGGCATGGTCATCGCCTTCCTGCTGGGGCTGGCACTCGATGTCCACGAGTCCGCCCTGCTGGGCCAGAACGCACTGTCTTATGTGTGCATCAGCTACATGGCGATCTTCATCCACCGTCGCATCCAATGGTTCCCCTTGCGCGAGCAAACCCTGCAGGTGCTGCCCCTGTTTGTGGCGGCAGCAGCATTGGAGTGGACCACCCGCTTGATCGTGCAGGACGCATGGCCTCACTGGAGCCAGTTGCTGGCGCCTTTGCTGCAAACAGCACTGTGGCCCTTGCTGGGCGCTGTACTGCTGGCCCCCCAACGCCGCCCGTTTGAACGCGACAACATCCGGCCGCTCTGACCATGGCGCTGAGCATCCCTTCGCTTGCCGAACTGCGCGACAGCCAGGCTGAAATCCAGCGCTTCCATAACCGGGTGCTGGCCATCCAGCTGGTGGTGCTGGTGTGCTTTGTGCTGCTGCTCAGCCGCCTGTTTTACCTGCAAGTGGTCCGCCACGATGACCTGCTGGAACAAGCCGAAGACAACCGCACTGCCATCTTGCCCACGGTGCCGCCGCGCGGCACCATCATGGACCGCAACGGTGTGGTGCTGGCCAGCAACTACTCGGCCTACACGCTGGAGATCACGCCGGCCAAAGTACCCGACCTTGAAGCCACCATCGACGAACTGGCCACGCTGGTGGACATCCAGCCCAAGGACCGCAAGCGCTTCAAGCGTTTGCGCGAAGAATCCAAGAGCTTTGACTCGCTGCCGATCCGCACCCGCTTGAGCGACGAAGAGGTGGCGCGGTTTTCTGCACAGCGTTACCGCTTCCCGGGCGTGGACATCAAGGCCCGCCTGTTTCGCCAATACCCCTATGGCGAGCTGGCCAGCCATGTGATCGGCTACATCGGCCGCATCAATGCCAAGGACAAGGAACGCATCGAAGACGACGACGAAGACGGCAACTACCGGGGCACCGAGTACATCGGCAAGCTCGGCGTCGAGCAAAAGTACGAGCGCGAGTTGCATGGCATCACCGGCGTGCAGGAGGTCGAGACCTCGGCAGGTGGCCGGGCCATCCGGCGCCTGTCGAGCCGCCCGGCCATTCCCGGGCAGAACATCGTGCTGTCGATCGACATCCAGCTTCAAAAACTCGTAGAAGACCTGTACGGCCCGCGCCGTGGTGCCCTGGTGGCCATGGACCCCAAGACCGGTGAAGTGCTGGCCTTTGTGAGCAAGCCCACTTTCGACCCCAACCTGTTCGTGGAAGGCATCGACGTTGAAAACTGGCAGGCCCTGAGCGAGTCGATTGAAAAACCCCTGCTCAACCGCGCGCTGCGCGGCACTTACCCGCCGGGCTCGACCTACAAACCCTTCATGGCCCTAGGCGCCCTGACCACCGGCAAGCGCAGCGCCAGCACCATCGTCAACGACAGCGGCTCATGGACCTTCGGTGGCCACACCTTCCGCAGTCACGGAGACCATGGGCTGGGCCCTGTGGACATGGTGCGCTCCATCGTGCTGTCGAGCAACGTGTACTACTACTCGCTGGCCAACGAGTTGGGCGTGGACGCCATCCACGACTTCATGAAACCGTTGGGCTTCGGCCAGATCACCGGCATCGACCTGCCCGGCGAAGTGCGCGGCGTACTGCCCAGCACCGAGTGGAAGCGCAACACTTACAAACGACCCGAGCAAAAGAAATGGTTTGCCGGCGAAACCATCTCGCTGGGCATTGGCCAGGGCTACAACGCTTTCACCATGCTGCAGCTCGCCACAGCCACCACCATCCTGGCCAACGGCGGCCACAAGTTCACACCCCGCGTGGTGCAGGCCACGCAAGACGCGCTGACCCATCAGCAGCAGCCCGTGGCCTCGGCACCCTTCACTTCGCTCGGCTACAAGCCCGAACATCTGGAAGTGGTGCGCAATGGCCTGATCGGTGTGGCCACCTCTGGCACCTCGGCCCAGGTGTTTGCGGGCGCTGCGTACCAAAGCGCGGGCAAGACCGGCACGGCGCAGGCCGTGACCATTGGCCAAAAGGACAAATACAACGCGGCCAAGCTCTCGGAGCACCAACGTGATCACGCGCTCTACATGGCCTTCGCTCCGGCCAATGACCCGCAAATTGCTCTGGCTGTGATCGTTGAAAACGCGGGCTTTGGCGCCGCACACGCCGCCCCCATTGCCCGGCGCGTGTTCGATTACTGGCTGCTGGGCCAGTACCCCAGCGAAGAAGACATCGCGGCCACCCAACTGGGCCAGACCAGCCGCCCGATCGGCCTGCCACGGGCCAGAAAAGACGTGCCGCTGGCAGCGGTCAGTCGCACACGCAACTGAACGCTAAGAACCGGACCCCCAACAAAAACGCCACCTCAAGCGGTGGCGGGTTTGCATTTGGTGCGGCTGGCGGGGATCGAACCCACGACCCTTGGCTTCGGAGGCCAATACTCTATCCACTGAGCTACAGCCGCATCATCCGTGCAGGCGCAAATTATCTCACGCATTCCCGGGGCGGCGGGTTGCTGCAAGGTGGGTGAAGGGTGGGCCGCTATAATGCCCTGTTGATTCCGGTCAAACTTCGGTTCCAGGCGAACCTGTCCAACAAGAGGATGTCATGAGCGACAACAGCCACGATCAAGCACACGAAGCCCACACAGGCCCTATCAAGAACGCCAAGCAGCTCGTCTGGGCCAGCATTGCTTCTTTCGTGGTGCCCGTTTTCATCATCATTGGCCTGGTGAACTATGTGACATCGGCCAACAAGGAAGCTCCTGGCAGCACGGACACAGACAAAGCTGTGGCCGTGCGCATCCAGAAAATCGGCGCTGTGGAAGTGCGTGATGCCAATCGCCCTCTCAAGTCGGGCGAAGAGGTCTACACCGCACAATGCGCGGCTTGCCATGCCTCTGGGGCTGCGGGTGCGCCCAAGTTGGGTGACGCTGGCGCCTGGGGCCCTCGCATCAAGCAAGGTCTGGACGGCCTGACCACTTCTGCCCTCAAGGGCAAAGGTGCCATGGGCGCCCAAGGCGGCGGCGATTTCAGTGACATCGAAATCTCCCGCGCTGCAGCCTACATGGCCAACAAGGGCGGTGCCAAATTCGAAGAGCCCAAGGCACCTGCGGCTGCCGAAGGCGAGAAGAAGTAATCCCTCTCTTCACCACAAAAAACCGACCTTGGGTCGGTTTTTTTGTGTCTGCACCGGCCACTCAAGGCCTTAGCCACTACAACGCTGCGGCTTGCGCCTGCGGGCTGAGGACAAAACCGTAACGCTGCGGCAATGCCTCTGCATCGCATTCTTGCAGTGTCCATGCCCCGGCCTCCAACGCCTGCGCAGCCAGGCCCACGTCCAGCGTGTGCACAAGCCCCAGGCCCAGTGGGGTGTGCAGGTACACGCGGCCATGCTGGTCCATCAGGCAGGCCTGCACGCTGGTGCGCTGACCATTGTGCGTGAGCGGCACATGGTCTGCCCCCAGTCGCCAGATCCAGGGGGCGGCTTCGAGTTCCACAAAAACACGCTGTGGCCCATTTTGGAAATACCAGCGTCCTTGAGCATCGGCCTCGTAGTTGCGCTGGATGAAGTCGATCAGTTTTTCGTGCCGCAGCACCGAGCCTTTGGCACCCGGCACACCGCTTTGAAAAGCCCCCAGCGCCTGCACAC
Source organism: Limnohabitans radicicola (assembly GCF_014837235.1). GTDB lineage: Bacteria > Pseudomonadota > Gammaproteobacteria > Burkholderiales > Burkholderiaceae_C > Limnohabitans_A > Limnohabitans_A radicicola. The sequence goes on from NZ_JACYFT010000001.1 coordinate 1,063,572, forward strand.
GGTCATCGCGCATGTGCCACTGACCGCGGCTGTCCAGGCCCAACCAACCCACACAGGCGGGCACATTGGGCCACTTGCTCATGGCCTGGCGAACGATGTCATCCATGGTGCGAAACCTCTGCTGCTGCAGTCACCCCTGCCGCCTCAAGCAACCAGCCCCCCACAGCGTCGGGCAAGCCACGCACATGCCCGGGCCAATGGCCTTGCGCAAAGCCCACATGGCCTCCATGCAGCGGTTGCCACAGCGCCACGTGGCGTGACACTTCGGCTGCGGTAGGCAAACTGCTGGCGGGCACAAAGGGATCGTTGCTGGCATTGAGCGCCAAAGCAGGCACACTGATTGCCGCCATCACGGGCTTGGCAGAGGCCCTGCGCCAGTAATCATCGGTGTCGCGATAGCCATGCAAGGGCGCTGTGAACACGTTGTCGAATTCGTACAGGTCCCGCGCCGCCACCAGCTTTTGACGGTCAAACAGGCCCGGATGCTGCGCCAATTTGGCCAGGGCCTTGGGCTTCATCGTCCGCAGGAACATCCGGGTGTAGACCTGGCGGTTGAATCCCCGTCCAATGGCTTTGCCGCTTTCGGCCAGGTCCAGCGGCGAACAAATCGAGGCCACCGCATCGGCAGACCGGGCGGCCTGGGCCCCATGTTCGCCGGCCCAACGCATCAAAGCATTGCCGCCCAAGGACACCCCTGCAGCGACCAACTTGTGCCCGCCTGCGGCCAGGTGGTCCGTCCGAAAGCGTTGCAGCAGCCAATCGATTTCAGCATGGTCACCCGAATGGTAGGCGCGTGGTGCCCGATTGAGTTCGCCACTGCACCCGCGAAAGTGCGGCAGCGCCAAATGGATGTCATGCTCCGCAGCCCAGTCGGCGAAGGCTTGCGCATAGTGGCTCTGGGACGAGCCTTCGAGTCCGTGAAACAACACCAGCAAGGGGCGCGAGGGGTGGCTGGCGACTTGCCGATCAACATCGACAAAGTCACCGTCGGGCGCTGTCCAGCGCTCCCGAAGCATGGGCGCGGGGGCATGGAGCCTGCGTTTGGCGTACAAAGCCGGCCAGATGGTTTGGGCATGCCCACCCCACAGCCAGGCAGGGGCACGGTGGTTTTTCAATGCAGCACCGGTGCCTGATGGCCTTGGTCGGCCACATCGTGCTGCGTGCCCGGGCTGGTGTGGTGCGCCACCATGCGCCAGCCCTGCGGGGTCTTGTGGTAAACGTTGGTGGCCAGCACCCAAGCGGTTTGCGCGCCTTGCGGCGTGAGCACGTCGACTTTCTCGACCAGGTGATGCACAGCACTCGCCAGCGACTCGATTTTGTGGATGCGCTCCGGATGGGCCTGCACGCTGCCATTGGAGAACATGGATTCGAAGGCCTGCCTGATGGCCCCTGCCCCAATCAACCTGGGGCCGCCAGGGTGCACACACACGATCTCGTCTTCTTCTGCCCAGCAGGCCATCAGCTGCTGAATGTCGGCGTTGTGCAGGGCTTCATAAAACGCCTGCTCGACGTCATCGGGCGTGCCACCGACCGTGGCGGCTTGGAGTTTGGCTTTTTTCATGAGGCGGGGTACGGGCAAGGGACTCCATTGTGCCGTGTTCAAGGGCTTTGCGCAGTCCCTGTTTACTTGTAGGCTGCGCGGCGTTTTGCAAGCGCCCATGAAAAAACCCGGCCACATTGCTGCGCCGGGTTTGTTCAGAACGGGTTCGCCAAAGCGAACACACGCTCATTTCTTGCGGTATTTGCGCAAGGCAGCCAGTTGGGCCGCCAGCACGGTCAATTCAGCCTGGGCAGAGGCCAGATCCACTTCGCTCTTGGCGTTGCGGAGGGCTTCTTGCGCAGCCTGCTTGGCAGCATTGGCTTTCTCTTCGTCGAGGTCCTTGCCGCGGATGGCGGTGTCAGACAGCACGGTCACGCAGTCGGGCTGCACTTCCAGGATGCCACCGGCCACGAAGACGAATTCTTCGCCACCGTCAGCCGTCTCGATGCGAACAGACCCGGCCTTGATGCGGGTGATCAGTGGGGTGTGGCGTGGGTAAATGCCCAACTCGCCAGACTCACCGGGCAGGGCCACAAACCGGGCTTCGCCCGAGAAAATGGACTCTTCTGCACTGACCACATCAACGTGGATGGTGTTCATTTTTGCTCCAGTTCAAAAAGGGAAAGTGGTTTCAGCGGTGAGGCGGCCGAGGCCACCTCATCGGTCCGCTTAGGCGACTTTCTTGGCCTTTTCGAAGGCTTCGTCGATGGTACCAACCATATAGAAGGCCTGCTCGGGCAGGTGGTCGCATTCGCCAGCCACGATCATCTTGAAGCCACGAATGGTTTCAGACAAAGGAACGTACTTGCCAGGCGAGCCAGTGAACACTTCAGCCACGTGGAAAGGCTGAGACAGGAAACGCTGGATCTTGCGAGCGCGGGCCACAGCCAGCTTGTCTTCAGGAGCCAGTTCGTCCATGCCCAGAATGGCGATGATGTCGCGCAGTTCCTTGTAACGCTGCAGAGTCCCCTGCACAGCACGGGCTGTGGAGTAGTGCTCGTCGCCAACAACCAGTGGATCCAGCTGGCGGCTGGTGGAGTCGAGTGGATCCACCGCGGGGTAGATACCCAGAGCGGCGATGTCACGGGACAACACGACGGTGGAGTCCAAGTGAGCGAAGGTGGTGGCAGGCGACGGGTCAGTCAAGTCATCGGCAGGCACGTAAACGGCCTGGATCGATGTGATGGAGCCCACTTTGGTCGAGGTGATACGCTCTTGCAGACGGCCCATTTCTTCGGCCAGTGTCGGCTGATAACCCACGGCAGAAGGCATACGGCCCAGCAAAGCGGACACTTCGGTACCGGCCAGTGTGTAACGGTAGATGTTGTCCACGAAGAACAGCACATCACGGCCTTCGTCACGGAAGGATTCAGCGATGGTCAGACCGGTCAGGGCCACGCGCAGACGGTTGCCTGGGGGCTCGTTCATTTGACCGTACACCATGGCCACTTTGGACTCAGCCAGGTTGTCGAGGTTCACAACGCCAGAATCGGCCATCTCGTGGTAGAAGTCGTTGCCCTCACGGGTACGCTCACCCACACCAGCGAACACGGACAAACCGCTGTGCGCCTTGGCGATGTTGTTGATCAGTTCCATCATATTCACGGTCTTGCCCACGCCGGCACCACCGAACAGACCCACCTTACCGCCTTTGGCGAAGGGGCAGACCAAGTCGATCACTTTGATACCGGTTTCGAGCAGTTCCTGTGAAGGAGACAGTTCGTCATAAGCGGGCGCTTTGCGATGGATGGGGGCGGTCAAAGCCTGATCCACGGGACCACGTTCGTCGATGGGGTTACCCAACACATCCATGATGCGGCCCAATGTGGCTTTACCCACGGGCACGGTGATGTTGGCGTTGGTGTTGTACACCTGCATGCCGCGACGCAGACCGTCCGAAGAACCCAGGGCAATGGTACGGACCACGCCGTCGCCGAGTTGCTGCTGAACTTCCAAAGTCAGTGCGCTGCCGTCCATTTTGAGCGCGTCGTAGACCTTGGGCATCTGGTCACGGGGGAATTCGACGTCGACCACGGCGCCGATACATTGAACGATATTGCCTAGTGCTTGAGCCATTTTGGTTGCTCCAATCATTTAAATCTTGTGAATGCCGTCAAACGGCCGCCGCACCCGCCACGATTTCCGAAAGTTCTTTCGTGATCGCCGCTTGACGCGTCTTGTTGTAGACCAGCTTGAGTTCGGCAATCACGTTGCCGGCGTTGTCTGTTGCAGCCTTCATGGCCACCATGCGTGCCGACTGCTCGGACGCCATGTTCTCAGCCACGGCCTGATAGACCTGGGCTTCAGCATAGCGCACCAACAGGTCATCAATGACGGCCTGAGCATCGGGCTCGTAGATGTAGTCCCAGGCATGGCCCGAAGCTGCACCTTCTTGCAAGGACTCGGCAGACAGGGGCAGCAACTGCTCCACCACCGACTCTTGTTTCATGGTGTTGATGAACTTGGTGTAGCACAGGTACACCGCGTTGACTTCACCTTTTACATAAGCGTCGAGCAACACCTTGACGGGGCCGATCAGACGCTCCAGATGCGGGGTATCACCCAGCTGCGTGACATGCGACACCACTTTCGCGCCGACGCGACCCAAGAAGCCAAAGCCCTTGTTACCGATCGCCACGGCCTGTGTCCCCACGCCCTGCGCCTGCAGGTCGCGGATTTTGTTGGTCACTGCACGCAGCACGTTGGTGTTCATGCCCCCACACAGGCCCTTGTCGGTTGTGACCACGATGAAACCGGCGCTTTTGGCGTCATTGGTTTGCATGAACGGGTGCACATACTCGGGGTTGGCCTTGCTCAGGTGACCTGCAACGGTACGGATCTTTTCGCTGTACGGACGAGCGGCACGCATCCGGTCCTGCGCCTTGCGCATTTTGGATGCGGCGACCATTTCCATGGCCTTGGTGATCTTCTTGGTGTTTTCCACCGATTTGATCTTGCCGCGAATTTCCTTGCCTGCTGCCATGAAGGACTCCTTCGTTAGTAGCGGGTATTAAGCGAATGTCTTCTTGAACGCTGCAATCGCAGTGTTCAGTTCGGCTTCAGCATCCTTGTCCATCGCCTTGTCGGCTTCCAGCTTGGCCAGCAGCGCAGCGTGCTTGTCTTTGAGGTAGCCGTGCAGGCCGGACTCGAAAGGCAGAACGCGCTTGACATCGATGTCGTCCATGTAGCCCTTGTTCACAGCGAACAAAGTGGCGGCCATGGTGCTGATCGACAGCGGGCTGTACTGGGCCTGCTTGAGCAGTTCGGTCACGCGGGCACCGCGGTCGAGCTGCTTGCGGGTGGCTTCGTCCAGGTCAGAGGCGAACTGCGCAAACGCGGCCAGTTCACGGTACTGGGCCAGGTCGGTACGGATACCACCGGACAGGTTCTTTACCAGTTTGGTCTGCGCTGCACCACCCACGCGGGACACCGAGATACCGGCGTTGATCGCGGGACGGATACCGGCGTTGAACAGGCTGGTTTCCAGGAAGATCTGACCGTCGGTGATCGAAATCACGTTGGTGGGCACGAAGGCAGACACGTCACCGGCTTGGGTTTCGATGATGGGCAATGCCGTCAGGGAACCGGTCTTGCCTTTGACTTCGCCTTTGGTGAAGGCTTCGACGTAGTCGGCGTTCACACGGGCCGCACGCTCGAGCAGACGGCTGTGCAGATAGAACACGTCGCCAGGGTAAGCTTCGCGGCCTGGTGGGCGGCGCAGCAGCAGCGACACTTGACGGTAAGCCACAGCCTGCTTGGACAGGTCGTCATACACGATCAAGGCGTCCTGACCACGGTCACGGAAGTATTCGCCCATCGTGCAGCCGGAGTAGGCCGACACATACTGCATGGCAGCGGATTCGGAAGCGGAGGCGGCCACCACGATGGTGTACTCCATCGCACCGGCTTGCTCCAGAGCACGCACCACGTTCTTGATCGACGAGGCCTTTTGGCCAATCGCGACGTAAACGCAGGTCATGTTCTGACCTTTTTGGTTGATGATGGCGTCGATCGCGACGGCAGTCTTGCCGGTCTGACGGTCGCCAATGATCAGTTCGCGCTGACCGCGGCCCACGGGCACCATGGAGTCGATCGACTTCAGGCCCGTTTGCACAGGCTGGTCCACCGATTTACGTGCGATCACGCCTGGGGCGACTTTTTCGATCACGTCGGTCATTTTGGCGTTGATCGGGCCTTTGCCGTCGATCGGCTGACCCAGCGCGTTCACCACGCGGCCAATGAGTTCGGGGCCCACGGGCACTTCCAGAATGCGGCCTGTGCACTTGACAGTGTCGCCTTCGGAAATGTGCTCGTATTCACCCAAAATCACGGCACCGACAGAGTCGCGCTCAAGGTTCAGGGCCAGGCCGAAAGTGGGGGTGCCGTCGGCCGTTGCCGGGAATTCGAGCATTTCGCCCTGCATCACGTCAGACAGGCCATGCACGCGGACGATACCGTCGGTCACAGACACCACAGTGCCTTGGTTGCGGATATCGGCGCTGGCGGACAGCCCTTCGATGCGGCTCTTGATCAGTTCAGAAATTTCTGCGGGATTGAGTTGCATGACTCTTTCCTTCTTTCTTTAAATTTGTCCGGTCTCGTCCGCTCAAGCGGTGAGGGCCGATTTCATTTGTTCCAGCCGGGCCTTGACAGAGGTATCGAGCACCTCATCGCCCACCACCACGCGAATACCGCCGATCAAGGAGGCATCCAGCTCAACGCTCACATTGAGCTTGCGCGCAAAGCGCTTTTCGAGCGTGGCCGACAGATCGGCCAAAGCCGATGCATCGATGGGGAATGCGCTGTAGACGACCGCATCAGCGGTGCCACCTTGGGCATTCATGAGGACACGGTACTGCTGTGCAACGACAGGCAGCGCGCCAAGACGGCGGTTTTCAATCACCAGGCGCAGGAAATTCTTGCCAGCCTCGGGCAGTGCGGTACGCACCACGCCAGAGATCAGCTCGAAAACCTGCTCGTCGGACACCTTGGGGCTGTCGGCGAACTGCTGCAGTTGAGCGTTGTCAGCGACTGCAGCGAGTTCTTCCAGCCAGGCGGCCGTGCCAGCGAGATCGGATGCCTGCGCCTTGAACAGCGCTTCGGCATAAGGGCGGGCGATGGTAGCAAGTTCTGCCATGGTCTTCTCTGGCTGGAGCTTCTTAAAGCTCGGTCTTGAGGCGGCTCAGCAGATCAGCATGGACGCCTGCATTGACTTCCTTGCGGAGAATCTGCTCGGCACCCTTGACGGCCAGTGCGGCGACCTGCTCACGCAGGGCTTCACGCGCCTTGACCGATTGCTGCTCAGCTTCAGCTTTGGCAGCGGCGATGATCTTGTTGCCTTCTTCGGTGGCTCGTGACTTGGCTTCTTCAATGATGCCTTGTGCACGGCGCTCGGCATCAGCCAGGCGCGAAGCCGTCTCGTTGCGCGACTGGGCCAGTTCGGACTCGACACGCGCATTGGCGTTGGCGAGTTCAGCCTTGGCTTTGTCGGCGGCAGCGAGGCCGTCAGCGATTTTCTGGGCCCGCTCGTCCAGCGCCTTGGTGATCGGGGGCCACACGAATTTCATCGTGAACCACACCAGAACAGCAAAAACGATGGCCTGCAGGAACAGGGTAGCGTTAATGTTCACGGTTAGAGTCCTTCTTCTGCGTGAAGAGGTCCGTGAATTACTTCAGAACGAAGGGGTTGGCGAAGGCGAACAGCAGAGCGATAGCCACGCCGATCAGGAAAGCCGCGTCGATCAGACCAGCCAAGATGAACATCTTGGTTTGCAGTTCGTTCATCAGCTCAGGTTGACGAGCAGAAGACTCGAGGAATTTGCCGCCCATCAGCGCGATACCGATGGAAGCGCCGATAGCGCCCAGACCAACGATCAAACCACAAGCCAATGCCACGAGGCCGAGAATGTTTTCCATGAGATGCTCCTAAAGGTTGGTGGAAAAGTAAAAACGAAATCAGAAAAGGGTTGACATCAATGTGCGTCGTGCGCTTGACCTGTGTAGATCAGCGTCAACATCATAAAGATGAAGGCTTGCAAGGTGATGACCAGGATGTGGAACAGGGTCCACACAGTGCCGGCAATGACATGGCCGATGGCCAGGCCAATGCCGGTGGCAGACAGGGCCCAGCCGCCACCCATCAGGGCGATCAACATGAACACCAGTTCACCTGCAAACATGTTGCCAAACAGTCGCATGCCATGCGAAACGGTTTTGGCAAGGTATTCGATCATCTGCATCAGGAAGTTGATCGGATACAGGGCCCAGTGGTCACCAAAGGGCGCAGCAATCAGTTCATGGGCCCAGCCACCCAGACCTTTGATCTTGATGTTGTAGACCAGGCACACAAACAACACGGAGCACGACAGGCCCAGTGTGGTCGACAGATCAGCAGTAGGCACCACACGCATGTAGTCCTTGAAACCCAAAGCTGGGCCCGCAGAATGCCAGATCTGGGGAATCAGATCCACAGGCAGCATGTCCATCGCGTTCATCAGGAAAATCCAGACAAACACAGTGAGGGCCAGAGGAGAGATCAGCTTGCGGCTCTGGGCGTTGTGGATCACACCCTTGGCCTGGTTCTCCACCATTTCAGACAGGATCTCGACCGCCGCCTGGAAACGGCCAGGCACACCCGAGGTGGCTTTGCGGGCAGCCAGCCAAAGCACAATGCAGCCGACCAGGCCCAGCACGGTCGAGAACACCAGCGAGTCAAAGTTGAACAGGCTGAAGTCCACAATGCTGTGCTGCTCGACGTTCTCGAACGCGAAGTTCTTCTGCAGGTGATGCAGGTGGTGCTGGATGTACTCTCCAGCAGTCGGGGCGTGTGCGCCAGCGTGTTCAGCAGACATAAATCACCAATCCGTCAAATTCAAATTCTTCAGTGCCGACTCAGGTTTGCGCTTTGCGCTGCATCCAGCCCAGCGCCATCGCGAGCCAATACACCTTCATCGTCACCACAAAGCCCGCCACCAGAGCGAGCCAGCTCAAATCAGAGACCACTTTAGGCGCCGCCAAAAGCAGCGCCACCGTCAAGACAACCTTGACCAGCTCCCACACAAACAGACCCACCAAAGCAGCGCCAGCTTGCGATTGCCGCATTTGCCGAGCCAAAGCCCTGGCGAAGACGACACCGGGAACCACCACGGACACAGCCCCCCAAGCCACCGATGCCGCCAGTCGAAACTGGCCACTGACGACACCCGTCAGCACTGCAACAACAAGCCCCACCAACAACTGCAAAACCAGAACCCGCCAGGGCGAGGTCAAAGGGTTGCGCTGACGCCAGGCTGTCGCCTGCTCGGGGGTCAGGGGCTTGAAATCGGGTTCCAGGCCTTCATTTGCGACATCTGCATCCACCCAGGAAACCTCGGCTCTCGGGTTGTGCGCAGTGCCCTGGTCAGAATCGTCGACGATTGTGCTCATCTCAAATTACACCGAGGTTACGCAGCGCAGTTTCGCAAAGCCTTCGATTATACGTAGAAACCCGTGGCTGGCCAGCTATTTCCGAGCTATCGTTGCGTGTTGCAGGGCAAATCAGCTTCACCAACCAGCCGGCAAGCGGCTTGAAGCCCTTACCACATCACACTTTTGAACAAGTTGGGACACCGAAAATGTACGAATGGATCAAATGCTTGCACCTGTCGGCCGGTATCATCTGGCTGGGTGGCATGACTTTGCTGCTCGCCGCAGTGCGGCCTGTGGCCATCGCCCAACTGGCCGCGCCAGAGCGGCTGAGGCTGATGGCGACCGTTTTGGCGCGCTTTTTCACCCTGGTCTGGGCTTCGATTGCCGTGCTCCTGGCCTCCGGTTTCTGGATGTTTGCCAGTGCCGATCTGTCGCTCGCTCCACGCGGCTGGCACGCCATGGCAGGCCTGGGCAGCTTGATGTGCGTCATTTTTGCGCACCTGTGGTTTGCCCCGTTCCGCCGCTTGAAGCAGGCCGTCGCCCAAGCTGACTGGGCAGCTGCCGGACAGGCCCTGGGACAAATCCACCCACTGGTGCTGACCAACTTCACCCTGGGCTGGCTGGCTGTGGCAGCCGTGCTGGTCTGGCGATAATCCCTCCATGAGCGCATCCATCCACCCCCCCTCTGGCAGCGATCCACGCAAGGATTCGCTGATCGAATACCCCAGCATCTTTCCCATCAAGGTCATGGGGGCCGAGCAGGACGGCTTCGTGCACGCAATGGTGCAGGTGGCGCAGCAATTTGACCCCAGCTTCGATGCAGCCACGGTCGAATTGCGCCCCAGCAAAGGCGGCAAATACCTGGGTGTGACGCTGAACATCACCGCCACCAGCCGCGAACAGCTCGACAACCTGTACCGCGCCCTCACCTCGCACCCCATGGTCAAGATCGTGCTCTGATGCTGATCCGCCAGCTCGGGCAGGTGCCCTACCTGCCCACTTATGAAGCCATGCAGGCCTTCACGGCCGGGCGCGAAGCCAGCACCCCCGACGAGCTTTGGCTCTGCGAACACCCGCCTGTGTTCACCCAGGGCCTGGCGGGCCTGGCCGACCACCTGTTGATGCCAGGCGACATCCCGGTGGTCCAGACCAACCGGGGCGGACAAGTCACCTTCCATGGTCCCGGACAAGTGATGGCCTATCCGTTGATCAATCTGCAACAGGCAGGCTATTACGTCAAGGAATACGTTTACAAGCTGGAAGAGTCGGTGATCCGAACCCTGGCCCACTTTGGCGTGACGGGCCACCGCGTAACGGGCGCGCCGGGCATCTATGTTCGCCTGAACGACCCCTTCAGCCATGCTGCACTGACCGGCCCAGCGAACCCCACCAACCCGTTTAAAGGGCTGGGCAAGATCAGTGCCTTGGGCATCAAGGTCAGCCGCCATTGCACTTACCACGGCGTGGCCCTGAATGTGGCCATGGACCTCGAACCCTTTGACCGCATCAACCCTTGCGGTTATGCGGGATTGAAAACCGTCGACCTTTCTACAATCGGCGTTGAAACCACCTGGGACGAAGTGGCCCAGGTGCTGGCAGAGCAACTCGATGCCCGTCTGTGACGGCACGCGCCCGGCCTGAAACGAAAGCACACCATGAGCAACCCCACCCCTGAAAGCCACGTCGTGCGCGAAGCGCAAACGGTCGAAAACTACGATCCGACGGCCAAGCAAAAAGCCGCCGCCAAACTCTCGCGAATCCCCGTCAAGGTCGAACAGGCCGAAGTGCTCAAAAAGCCCGAATGGATCCGCGTCAAGGCCGGCTCGCCCACCACGCGCTTTTACGAAATCAAGGACGTGCTGCGCGCCAACAAACTGGTGACAGTGTGCGAAGAAGCCAGCTGCCCCAACATCGGCGAATGCTTTGGCAAGGGCACAGCCACCTTCATGATCATGGGCGACAAGTGCACGCGCCGCTGTCCGTTCTGCGACGTGGGTCACGGCCGCCCGGACCCGCTGGATGTGAACGAACCCGAGAATCTGGCCAAAACCATCGCGCAACTCAAGCTGCAATACGTGGTCATCACCAGCGTGGACCGTGACGACCTGAGAGACGGCGGCGCCGGGCACTTTGTGGAGTGCATCCGCAAAACCCGCGAACTCTCGCCCACCACCCAGATCGAAGTGCTGGTGCCCGACTTTCGGGGGCGCGATGACCGCGCCCTCGAGATCTTGAAAGCCGCTCCGCCCGACGTGATGAACCACAACATGGAAACCGTGCCGCGCCTGTACAAGGAAGCACGGCCCGGCTCGGACTACCAGTTCTCGCTGAACCTGCTCAAAAAATTCAAGGCGCTGTTCCCTCATGTCCCCACCAAGAGCGGCCTGATGGTGGGCCTGGGCGAGACCGACGAAGAAATCCTGGATGTCATGCGCGACATGCGCGCGCACAACATCGAGATGCTGACGATTGGCCAGTACCTGGCCCCGAGCAACAGCCACCTGCCCGTGCGCCGCTACGTGCACCCCGACACCTTCAAGATGTTCGAGGCCAAAGCCTACGAAATGGGCTTCACCCATGCCGCCGTGGGTGCGATGGTCCGCAGCTCGTACCACGCAGATCAGCAAGCCCATGCAGCGCTGAACGCTGGCCACTAAAAAGCTTAATGCTCAGCCCAGCCTTGAGCGCACTGCACCCGACCCCTCTGGCCTTGGGGGCCATTGCCTTGTGGGCCAGCCTGGCCACACTGGGCGTGCGCCTGTCGCACCTGCCGCCCTTCTGGTTGACCGGCGTGACCTTGCTCATCGGCAGCGTGATCGCGCTGCCTTTGTCGCGTTGGGACCCGCGCCAATGGCGTGTGCCACTGCCCACCCTACTGCTGGGCGTGTACGGCCTGTTCGGTTACCACTTTTTGCTGTTCATTGCGCTGCGTCACGCGCCACCCGTGCAGGCCAACCTGGTCAATTACCTCTGGCCTCTGGGCATGGTGGTGATGGCACCGCTCTTTTTGCCTGGCCTGACATGGACGGCCCGCCAAGTGCTGGCGTCCTTGCTCGGTTTTGCAGGCGCCGCATTGGCCATCACGGGTGGGCGCAGCCTGGATGGCGGACTGGCCTGGGGCTACCTGCCTGCACTGGGCGCGGCATTCGTGTGGGCCAGCTATTCCCTGCTGACGCAACGCGTGCCCCCCTTCCCGACTTCGGCCATCGGTCTGTTTGCGCTCGTCTCGGGTGTGTTGTCGCTGGCTTGCCATGCCTGGCTGGAGCCTGCGATTCAAGTCTCGGCCTCAGACATTCTGTGGCTCTTGCTGATGGGGCTGGGGCCGCTGGGCGCGGCGTTCTTTTTGTGGGACGCGGCACTCAAGCGCGGTGATGCGCGACAGATCGGGCTGCTGAGCTTTGTAACGCCCTTGCTGTCGACTTTGTTGCTGCTGTGGACCAGGGGCGAGACACCCCACGCCAGCATTGGGCTGGCCACAGCGCTGATCGTGGGTGCAGCCTGGATGGGGCGCAGCCAAGTCGACTGAACCGGCCTGGTGGAACAAATCCGGATTGGCTCAACTCAGTTCGGCAAGACCAGGCTGGACGGGTCGTCGCTGTCGAGCACCTCTTGAGCCCAGGGTGCAAGTTTGCTGGTGTCCGAGCGCAAGATTTTGTGCTTGACCGCCAGCACCTGGGACGGGTGCATCGAAAAGCTGCGCAAACCCAGGCCCAGCAACAAACGGGTCATGGTCACATCGCCTGCCATCTCGCCGCACACCGACACGCCTTTGCCCTGCGCCTGGCAGGCCGCAATGGTGTCGGCCACCAGACGCAGCACGGCAGGGTGCAAAGGGTCGTACAGGTGGGCCACCGATTCGTCGGCACGGTCGATCGCCAGCGTGTACTGGATCAGGTCGTTGGTGCCAATCGACAAAAAGTCAAAATATTTGAGGAACAAACGCAGCGACAGGGCCGCCGCCGGGATCTCGATCATCGCCCCCAGGCGGATCGGGCCGTGCACGATGCCGCGCCTGTCCAGGTCCTGGCGGGCCTGCTCGATCAAGGCCACGGTCTGACGGATCTCGCTGCCGTGCGCCAACATGGGCACCAGCATGTTCACCTTGCCATGCGCTGCCGCGCGCAAAATGGCGCGCAACTGCGTGAGGAACATCGATGGGTCAGCCAGACTCCAGCGGATGGCCCGCAAACCGAGCGCAGGGTTGAGGTGGGCCGCATCGTGGCGTGATTCATCCAGCTGTTTGTCCGCGCCCACGTCCACTGTACGAACGGTCACGGGCAAGCCATTCATGCCCTCGACCGCACGGCGATAAGCCTGGTACTGTTCTTCTTCATCGGGCAAGTTGCCTTGCCGACCCATGAACAGGAACTCGCTGCGGAACAAGCCCACGCCGACAGCACCTGCCGCAATGGCCGCAGTGGTGTCTTCGGGCATTTCGATGTTGGCCAACAACTCGATTTTTTGGCCATCCAGCGTCACCGCCGGGGTGTGGCGCAGGCGGGCCAAACGCTCGCGCTCGATGCTTTCCTGGCGCTGCTTGAAACTGTATTCGGCCAGGATGATGGGCGAAGGATCGACGATCACCACACCCACATCGCCGTCAATGATGATCCAGTCGTCCTGCTTGACCAGCTGGCTGGCCGAGCGCGCGCCCACCACAGCGGGAATATCCAAGCTGCGCGCGACGATGGCGGTGTGCGAGGTCTTGCCACCCACATCGGTCACAAACCCGGCAAACACGCTTTGCTTGAACTGCAGCATGTCGGCAGGCGACAGGTCGTGCGCCACCAGCACCAAGGGCACGTCGGTGTCTTCGAGTTGCAGCTCCTGCTGTGGCCTTGCCGGTCGGGGCGCACGCGCCACCACGGAGCCAGTCCCCTTGAGGCTGAGCAAGACCCGCTCGGCCACCTGCTCTACATCGGCTTTGCGCTCGCGCAGGTAAGGGTCATCCATCTCGTCAAACTGGCGGGCAATGACCTCCAGCTGACTGGTCAGTGCCCACTCGGCGTTGTACAGGCGCTCCTTGATCCACTGCACCACCCCCGCGTTGAGCTCTTCGTCCTGCAAGAGCATCAGGTGCACATCGAGCAGCGCCGCCAACTCATGGGGCGCATCTTTGGGCATGTCGCGCTGCAAGCGCTGCAACTCGTCGATCACTTCGTCACGCGCAGCGCGCATGCGTTCAATCTCGGACTCGACCTGCTCAGGCTGCAAGAAATAGTGGGCCACATCGACCCGGCTGGACGCCACCAGCACCGCGCGCCCGATGGCGATGCCCCGGGCCACGGCCAAGCCGTGGATGCTGAATGTCATGGCAGGGCCTCCACGCTTTGCGGGCACACGGGTGCCGACATGCTCACTCGCCTTCGCCGAACTTGTCGGCCATCAACGCCAGCAGTGCCTGCAGCGCTTCATCTTCACGCTCGCCAATGGTCTCCAGCACCACCTCGCTGCCCAGGCCTGCTGCCAGCATCATGACACCCATGATGCTCTTGGCGTTGACCCGGCGCTCGCCCTTGCTCAGCCACACCTCGCACGGAAAACTGCCCGCCAGCTTGGTGAGCTTGGCTGAAGCACGGGCATGCAGGCCGAGCTTATTGCTGATGATCGTGGTGGCTTGGGACATGTCTCTTTCCTGTCTGGTTCTGAGGCGCGGTGTTGCCCACAGGCATGATGCCCTGGGCGCCACCGGCCTGGGCGCGTGTGGCCAGCGCCTCCAGGCCTTCGTGTCGGTAGCAAACGCTGCGCAGCAACATGGGCAAATTGGCCCCTGTGACCAAGCGTGTGCTGGGGGTGTCGTTGAGCTTTTGCGCCACGTTGCAAGGGGTGGCACCGAACACATCGCTGAGCAGCAAGACCCCGTCTGTGCCCAATTGCTGCAGGGCTTGCTCGGCGCGGCTCAAAGTGGCTTCGGGGGCTTCGTCGGCCAGCACATCGATGGCCTGCACCCCGGCTGCACAGTCCGGAAAAACATGCAGCGCACACTCGCGCAAGGCACTGGCCAGCGGAGCGTGGGCGATGATGAGGATGCCGTTCATATCAGACCTCATTATCGGCTTTGTTCAGCAGGAAATAGAGCCAGGACAGGAACGAACACACCCCAAAGACCGTGAACGCCGCCTGGTAGGCCGCAACACGCGCCAAACCCAGGGTCATGGCCAAATCGATCAGCAAGCCGATGCCCCACTGCACCACAAACACCCCGGCAAAAATCACCAGGTTATAGGCCGACAGGGCCCGCCCGGCCAAGTGAGGTGGGAATGCCATGCCCACGGCAGGTTGCGCCAGCGAGACAAAGGTGCTGGTCACGCAAAACACCGACAGCACACCCGCAGCCCAGGCCCCCGCCGATGGCCCCATGACGACGAGGCCAGCCAAGGTCACAAGGTTGAGCGGCATGCCCCAGGCGATCAGACGGTTGGCGCGAATGCCCCGCCGAGCCAGGCCCGGCGTGACCCAACCCCACACCCAGAAAGCCACCAGCATCGCCAAGTTGATGACGAACAGGCCTGTAGCGGACTCGATGGGCGTCCAACCTGCCACCTGCGTCATCCAGGGCCCGGCCCACAAAGTCTGCATGGCGACCAGACCGCCATAGCTGAAAAAGCCGATGGGGGTCATGCGCCAGAAATAGCGGCTGCGCCAGACTTCCCGATAACTGCCGTCGTCATCCGCTGCAGCGCTTGTGGCCGATGGGCTGCTGGTTTGCCAGCGCGGCACCACCCACAAAATCAGCAGCATGGCCAGCGCAATGCCCACGCCCAACACGATAAACAGGGGCCGCCAGCCCCAGATCGGCATCAGCCACTGCACGGGCAGTGTGGACGACAGCATGCCCAGCGAGCCGGTCATCAGCATCCAGGAGTTGGTGCGCAGCTGGGTGCTGGCGTCAAACCAACGCCGGTAGCCCGTGAGCGGCGCCATCAGGCAGGCGCTCACCCCCACGCCGCACAGCATACGGGCCAGCAGCAGACCGACAAAGTTGTCTGCTGCAGCAAAGGCCAGACAACCCAGCACCGCCACCGACAGGAAGGCCAGGATCACGTTTTTGGGGCCATGGCGGTCCAGCCAGCGCCCCAGCGGTAACTGCGTGAGCGAAAAACCCAAAAAGTAGCCTCCGGCCAGCAGCCCCAGGTCTTTGGCCGACAGGCCCAGCTCCTGCGTCAATGTGGGCGAGAGCGTGGCCGTGATGGCGCGCACCAGAGCCGAAAAGAAGTACGCCACGGCAAACGCCAGAAAGACGGCCACCGCCAAGCGACGCGGCAGGTGGGCATGGCCGGCGACAGGTGCCGACGTGGGTGCAGCGGCGCTCATGGCTTGAAGCTTTCAAACAAGGTGTCGGCCAGCTCGGTGGGCGCTTGGCGGTCGTAGACGGCGGCATGGACCAGGCGCACATGGTCGCCCTCCACAAAAGCACCCCAAGCTGCTTGCGCGTTCACCGCTTGGCCATCCGTGCGCAGCCCCTGCGCGCTCACACGCTGGGCCGCAGGCAAGGGCAGCATGCCCGGACGGGCCCAGGCCTGGCGCTGCGGGTCCTGAGCCACCATGTTGGCCAGCGTCGCCTGCTGCCAGCCTTGCAACACGGCATTGGCGTCGGCGCCAGACGGCAAAGCCGCGGTCATCACCGCCACCATGGCAGAACCCGACTCGCAACCGGCCACCTGCAAATTCACGGGCAAACCGCCCAGCGGCACTTGGCGCGTGGTGCGGTCGGGTTTGCAAGGCAGGTCGGCCTTGAAGTTGGTGCCCTCAAAACCCGTTTGCCGCCAATTGAGGTCCGGGCTGCAGCCCATCAGCGCCATGGCCGACAACACCCACAACAGTAATTTATGCATCCGGTGATTATGCGGGGCCACCTCCCCACCCCTTGTCACCTCGGTCTGGGTGGCCCGGCTTCCACCATGGCGACAAGCGGCTGTGCGCTTTTTCGCGACAATGGCTGCATGAACTCACTCGATGGCATCCGCGTTCTTGATTTGTCCCGCGTTCTGGCGGGCCCCTGGTGCACCCAGACCCTGGCCGACTTGGGGGCCGATGTGATCAAGATCGAACGCCCCGGCAACGGCGACGACACCCGCAGCTGGGGCCCCCCTTTTTTGAAAGACGCCCAAGGCCAGGACACGGCTGAGGCAGCATATTACCTGGGCACCAACCGCAACAAGCGCTCGGTGACCTGCGACATCGCCCAACCTGAGGGGCAGGCGCTGATCCGCGAGCTGGTCCAACATTGCAATGTGTTCATCGAAAACTTCAAGGTCGGCGACATGGCCCGCTACGGCCTGGACTACGCCAGCCTGTCGGTCCTCAACCCCAAGCTGGTGTACTGCAGCGTGACCGGTTTTGGCCAGACTGGCCCCTACCGCGAGCGTGCAGGCTACGACTATGCCGTGCAAGGCATGGGCGGGCTGATGAGCGTGACCGGTGAGCGCGACGACCTGGGCGGCGGCCCGCAAAAGGTGGGCGTGGCCGTGGCCGACCTGTTCACCGGCATGTATTCCACAGTGGCCATCCTGGCCGCCTTGCGCCACGCCGAGCGCACGGGCGAAGGCCAACACGTGGACATGGCCCTGCTCGACACCCAGGTGGCCATGCTGGCCAACCTGGGCGCCAACTACCTGGTCAGCGGCAAGGTGCCGGGCCGTGCGGGCAATGCCCACCAAAACATCGTGCCCTACCAGGTGTTCGAGGTGAAAGCCCCCGCAGGTGCCGCCCCGGGCAGCCGCGACCACCTGATCCTGGCCGTGGGCAACGATGGCCAATTTGCCAAATACTGCGCCGTGGCGGGTGTGCCCGAGATGGCCAAAGACCCGCGCTACGCGCTGAACGCCGACCGCGTCCGCCACCGCGCCGAGCTGGTGCCCCAACTCGAAGCCATCATGATGACCCGCACCAAAGCCGACTGGCTGCCCGCGCTGGAGGCGGCCAAAGTGCCTTGCGGGGCCATCAACAACCTGGCCGAAGTCTTTGCCGACGAGCACGTGCAGGCACGCCAGATGGTCCACACCTGGCAGCACCCGATCGAACCCGACCTGAAACTGGTGGCCAGCCCGATCAAGATGAGCCGCACACCTGTGCGACAAGACCTGCCACCTCCCCTGCTGGGTCAGCACACGGGCGATGTGCTGCGCGACGTGCTGGGCTACAGCGCCGAACAACAAAGCGCACTGCGCGCCAAGGGGGTGATCTGATGGCGAACTACCTGCTGGTGCATGGCGCATGGCACGGGGCGTGGTGCTGGCAGCGCGTTCTGCCCGCTCTGATGCAGGCCGGGCACCGCGCACACGCCGTCACCCTGACGGGGGTGGGCGAACGCGCGCACCTGCTGCACCCGGGCATTGACCTGGAAACGCACATCGCCGACGTGATGATGGCCATGGATACCGAAGAACTGGACGATGTGATCCTGGTCGTGCATTCCTACGCGGGCATGCTGGGCACCGCGGTGGCCGATCGCCGGCCTGAACGCCTCAAGCACCTGGTCTACCTCGATGCCGTGCTGCCCAAACCCGGCGAGAGCTGGAGCAGCACCCACGCCAGTGCCACACGCAACGCCCGCATCGCAGCGTCAGAGGCCACGCCGCTGCGCAGCTTTCCAGCGCCCGACGCTTCGGTGTTTGGCCTGTCCGATGCCGACCACGCCTGGGTGCAACGGCGCCAGACGCCCCACCCCGGGGGACCTTACACGCACGTGCTGCAGTTCGATCCGCAGCGCGTGGCGTCGGTGCCGCGCACCTTCATCAACTGCACCGAGCCGCCCCTGGGCACAATCGAGATCAGCCGTCAGCGCATGGTCGATCCCAAATTCTGGGACGGGGCTTGGTTGCCCCAGTCCAGCATTGTGGAAATGAAGACCGGTCACGACCCGATGGTGAGCGACCCCGAGGGGCTGGTGCGCATCTTGAAGTCCATCGCCTAAAGCGGGAGTTGCCACGGGCTTTCCTGCAGCAGGCGAGCCAGCCCCCCTTGGGCCTTTTACAATGAACGACATGCGTCGCCTGATCCTTCCTGCCCTCTTGCTCTCAGCCGCCTTGGCTTTGCCAGGCTGCGGCCAGGAACAGGCGCCCGAGTCCTCGTTCGTGCTCTTGGACGGCTCCAAGCTCAGCTCGTCCCAGCTCAAGGGCAAGGTCACGCTGGTCAATTTTTGGGCCACCAGCTGCACCACCTGCGTGGCCGAAATGCCCGAGGTGGTGGCCACCTACCAGCAGTACAAGGACAAAGGCTACGACACCCTGGCCGTGGCCATGAGCTACGACCCGCCCAGCTATGTGGTCAACTTCACGCAAACCCGCCAGCTGCCCTTCAAGGTGGCCATCGACAACACGGGGGCCGTGGCCAAAGCCTGGGGCGATGTGAAGCTCACGCCCACAACCTACCTGGTCAACAAGCGCGGCGAGATCGTCAAACGCTATGTAGGGACACCGGACTTCAACGAGCTGCACCGCCTCATCGAGAAGCTGCTCGCCGAAGCCTGAGGCCCAAGCCCTCGTCAGTCTTTGCGGAAGTTGTCGTGGCAGGCCTTGCAACTGGCGCCCGCCGGGCCCACGGCGGCCTTGAGTGCGTCCAGGCTACCGCTTCTGGCCGCTGCCACCACCTTGGCCAGTTCGGCCTGGCTCTTGTCAGCGGCGTCCTTGAACTTGCCCGCCTCGGTCCAGATCTCATGTTTGGCACGTGTTTCGCCTTTGTCGGTGCCTTCGCCGAACGCGGCCCAGGGCAGTTTGGCCACAGTGGCGATCACGTCGGCGTTTTCGGAAGCGGCCTTGGCGTCATAAGGCGCCCGGCCATTGGCCATGGCCGCCAAACGACCAAAGTGTGAGCCCAGCACCGTGAAGCTGGCCTTGCGGTATTTGACCGCGTCTTCGGGTTTGGCAAATTGGGCTTGTGCTGGCATGGCCAGGGCCGCAACCAGCACACTGGCCAAAGTGATGAATTTGTTCATGTGTCTCTCTCAAATGGTGGATGATGTGGACTTTCCAGTCTCGCATGTTTTGATTTTTTGTGCATCAGGGAGTGCCCTTTGATGGTGAAAGTTCGTGTTTGGGATCTGCCCACCCGTGTTTTTCACGGGACGTTGGCCTTGTCTGTGGTCGGCTTGGTCGTCTCTGGCCAATGGGGCGGCGACGCCATGCTGTGGCATTTCCGCTTCGGCTACGCCGTGCTCACGCTGCTGTTGTTTCGCCTGTGCTGGGGCTTTGTGGGCGGGCATTGGTCGCGCTGGTGGCAACTGCCGCTGTCTTGGCGCAGCTTGATGGCCTACAGGCAAGGTCTGCGCCAGCCAATGCTGACCACGGGACACAACCCGGCGGGCTCCTGGTCGGTGCTGGCCATGTTGTGCTGGCTGGCCTTGCAGGTCGGCACGGGCCTGATCAGTGACGACGAAATCGCCAATGCGGGCCCCTTGACCTCGCTGGTCTCGGGTGCAGCGGTCAGTGCCGCCACCGCTTGGCACAAAGGCCTTGGCAAAGGGCTGGTGCTGGTCTTGGTCGCGTTGCATGTGGGCGCTGTGGCTTGGTACAAATGGCGCAAGCATCAGAACCTGATGAGCGCCATGCTGCACGGCGACAAAATGGTGGACAGCGCGGTGCCTGCATCGCGCGATGACCTCATCACCCGCTTGGGCGCCTGTGTGGTGTTGCTGCTTTGCGCGCTGGCAGTGCGCTGGGCCCTGTCCCTGGGTACGGCCTGATGCCTGCCGATTGCACATCCAGCTACACTTTGCCTCTCTGCCACTCCACACACCGACCTTGAACTCGCATTCGATTGCCTTGAGCCCCCCCGTCAGCGCCGACGACTGGCGCGAGACGCGGGACATTTTCACCGAATACGCACGTAGCCTGGACGTGGATTTGTGCTTTCAGGGCTTTGATGAAGAACTGGCCCAGCTGCCCGGTGACTACGCCCCACCCCGAGGCGCGCTTTTGCTGGCCAAAGTGGACGAGGCTGTTGCTGGCTGCTGTGCACTCAGGCCACTGGACGCGGCAGATTACCCCAACGCCGCCGAGATGAAACGGCTGTATGTGCGCAAGGCATTTCGCGGTTTTGGACTTGGCCGCCAATTGGCGGAGGCAATCCTGGATCAGGCTCGACTCGCGGGCTACAGCTGCGTGCTGCTGGACACACTCGACGACATGGAAGCGGCGCGTGCGCTCTACGAAGACCTGGGCTTTGAAGAGGTGCCGCCCTACTACCACAACCCCCATGCCGGGGCGCATTACCTGAAGGTCGACATCGACTGAATCACCGCGACGGCGCCATGCAAAAGGGCTGCCTGAGCAGCCCTTTTCAATGAATGGCCAAAGAGGCGGTCAGCCCTTGGCTTGGGCCAGCAAGGTAGCCGCGTCACTGACTTCAAATTTACCAGGGCCTTCGATGTTCAGGGTGACCACTTTGCCATCCTTGACGAGCATGGAATAGCGGTTGCTGCGCAGCCCCATGCCGCGGCTGGTCAAATCGAGTGTGAGGCCTGTGGCTTTGGTGAAGTCGGCACTGCCGTCTGCCAGCATGCGCACTTTGGCACCGGTCTTCTGGTCGCGCGCCCAGGCGCCCATGACGAAGGCGTCGTTCACGCTGACGCACCAGATTTCGTCGACACCAACAGCCTTCAGGGCATCGAAATTTTCGACATAACCCGGCACGTGCTTGGCCGAGCAAGTGGGCGTGAAAGCGCCGGGCAAGGCAAACAAGGCGATGGTCTTGCCCGCTGTGGCTTTAGCCACATCGACCGGGTTGGGGCCAATGCTGCAACCGTTGCCCTCCACTTCAACGTATTCCATCAGTGTGGCTGCGGGCAATGTATCTCCGACTTGGATCATGGGGTCTCCTGTGTGATCAATGAATGGACGAAAAAAAACGACCCACCATTGTGGGTCGTTTTTCCGAAGTTTGCTTGCGTTGCAGCTTTTTGGGCTTAAACGGCAGCAGCCTTTTCAACCAGACGCGTTGCGATCCAGTTTTTGGTCTTCGAAATCGGCTTGCTTTCGGTGATTTCGATCATGTCGCCCAGGTGGTACTCACCCTTTTCGTCGTGCGCGTGGTACTTGCTCGACTTGGCAACGATCTTGCCGTAGAGGGCGTGCTTCACACGACGCTCCACCAGCACGGTCACGGTCTTGGCACGCTTGTCGCTGACCACCTTGCCAATCAAGGTGCGCTTGAGGGATGTTTTAGCTTCCGTCATGGTCACTCCTTACTTGGCGGCTTGCTTTTCGGCAAGGATGGTTTTGGCACGAGCGATGGCACGGCGAGTCTGGCTCAACGTACCGGTGTTGCCGAGTTGTTGCGTGGCTTTTTGCATGCGCAGACCAAAGTGGGCTTTTTGCAGCTCTTTGATCTCGGCTTCAATACCAGCAACGTCTTTTTGGCGCAGTTCAGCAGCTTTCATTTCTTCTCTCTCCTGAATTACTGGCCAATCATGCGGGCCACGAAAGTGGTGCGCAGGGGCAACTTGGCCGCGGCCAATTTGAAGGCTTCACGGGCCAACTCTTCAGGCACGCCCACGATTTCGTAGAGCACCTTACCGGGTTGGATTTCAGCCACATAGTACTCGGGGTTACCTTTACCGTTACCCATACGCACTTCAGCAGGCTTGGTGGAAATCGGCTTGTCAGGGAACACGCGAATCCAGATGCGGCCGCCACGTTTGACGTGACGGGAAATCGCACGGCGTGCGGCTTCGATCTGGCGGGCCGTCAAACGGCCACGGTCTGTGGACTTGAGACCGAAATCACCGAACGCCACCGTGTTACCACGGGTAGCGACGCCGGTGTTGCGGCCTTTCTGTTCCTTACGGAACTTTCTGCGAGCAGGTTGCAGCATGTTGTTACTCCTTATTGACCGTCAGCTGCTGCAGCTGGCGCGGCGACTTTGCGTACGCGCTTAACGGCGGGTTTGGCGTCACCACCTGCTTCGGCAGGCTTGTCGCTGCCATCGGCGGGTGCTGTGTTGGTGCCAGCGGGACGGCGTGGGCCGCCACGACGATCACCTGTTGGGCGGTCGCCAGGACGGGCGTCACGACGTGGGCCACGTGGGCGGCGCTCTTCTTCGGCACGTGGCTCGGCCAGTGCTGGAGCGTCATTGCGGCCCAGTGTGTCACCTTTGTAGACCCAGACCTTGACACCGATGATGCCGTAGGTGGTCTTGGCTTCGGAAGTGGCGTAATCGATGTCAGCGCGCAGGGTGTGCAGTGGCACACGGCCTTCGCGGTACCACTCGGTACGCGCAATCTCGATGCCGTTCAGACGGCCAGCCGACATGATCTTGATGCCTTGGGCACCCAGACGCATGGCGTTTTGCATGGCGCGCTTCATGGCGCGGCGGAACATGATCCGCTTTTCGAGCTGCTGGGTGATGCTGTCAGCGATCAGTTGTGCATCGATTTCAGGCTTACGCACTTCTTCGATGTTCACGGCCACTGGCACGCCCAAGCGAGATGCGAGTTCTTTCTTGAGCAACTCGATGTCTTCGCCTTTTTTGCCGATCACCACACCTGGACGAGCCGAGAAGATGGTGATGCGGGCGCTCTTGGCTGGACGCTCGATCAGCACGCGGGAAACCGCGGCGTTCTTGAGCTTGGCCTTGAGGTACTCACGCACCTTGATGTCTTCGGCCAGCATGCCGGCGAAGTCTTTGTTGTTGGCATACCAACGGCTTGCCCAGTTACGGCTGACAGCCAGGCGGAAACCGGTAGGATGGATTTTCTGTCCCATAGTTCTTCCTGATTAATTGCCGACCGTCACATACACGTGGCATGTGGGCTTGCTGATGCGGTTGCCACGGCCTTTGGCGCGGGCGGTGAAACGCTTGAGCGTGGTGCCTTGCTCGACGTAGATGGTCTTGACCTTCAGTTCGTCGATGTCGGCGCCGTCGTTGTGCTCGGCGTTGGCAATGGCGGACTCCAGAACCTTCTTGACAATGCCCGCAGCTTTTTTCTGCGTGAAGGTCAGGATGTTCAGAGCTTGATCCACTTTCTTGCCGCGAATCAAATCGGCGACCAGGCGGCCTTTATCGACCGACAAACGGACGCCCCGGAGGACTGCACGTGTTTCCATGGTCTTTCCTTATTTCTTCTGGACTTTTTTGTCCGCAGGGTGACCCTTGAAGGTGCGGGTCAGTGCGAATTCGCCCAATTTGTGGCCAACCATCTGGTCAGTCACGTAAACAGGAACGTGTTGCTTGCCGTTGTGAACGGCGATGGTCAGACCGATGAACTCGGGCAGAACCATGGAGCGACGCGACCATGTCTTGACGGGCTTTTTATCTTTGGTGGCAACGGCTTTTTCAACCTTGGCCAACAAATGGTGGTCAACGAATGGACCCTTTTTGAGAGAGCGTGTCATTGTCTAACCCTTACTTCTTGCGACGCGACACGATCATGACCTGTGTGCGCTTGTTGTTACGGGTACGGTAGCCCTTGGTGAGGTTGCCCCACGGGTCTACTGCATGACGGCCTTCGCCGGTACGGCCTTCGCCACCACCGTGCGGGTGATCCACTGGGTTCATGGCCACGCCACGAACGGTTGGGCGAATGCCCATCCAGCGTTTGACACCGGCCTTGCCCAATTGACGCAGGCTGTGCTCTTCGTTGGCGACTTCACCAATGGTTGCACGGCACTCGATGTGGATCTTGCGAACTTCACCGGAGCGCATGCGCACTTGAGCGTAGATGCCTTCGCGAGCCAGCAAGGTTGCCGAAGCACCTGCCGAGCGGGCGATCTGCGCACCAGCACCGGGCTTGAGCTCGATGCAGTGGATGGTCGAACCCACGGGGATGTTGCGGATCGGCAAGGTGTTGCCAGCGCGGATAGGGGCTTCAGAGCCGGACAGCAGTGTGGCACCGACTTCAACGCCGCGAGGGGCAATGATGTAAGTGCGCTCGCCGTCGGCGTAGCACAGCAAAGCGATGTGCGCAGTACGGTTTGGATCGTACTCAACGCGCTCGACCTTGGCTGGAATGCCATCCTTGTTGCGCTTGAAGTCCACCACGCGGTAGTGGTGCTTGTGACCACCGCCTTTGTGGCGTGTGGTGATGTGACCGTTGTTGTTACGGCCGGCCTTCTGGTGCTGGGGTTCCAGCAGCGGAGCGTAAGCCTCGCCTTTGTACAGATGGTCACGGGTAACCTTCACCACGCCACGGCGGCCTGGGGAGGTAGGTTTGATCTTGATGACAGCCATGATTACGCAGCCTCCCCGGACAGGTTCAGCTCTTGACCGGCTTTGAGCGTGACATAAGCCTTGCGAACGTTGTCGCGACGGCCAATGGTCTTGCCAAAACGCTTGGTCTTGCCCTTGGTGTTCACCACAGAGACGCCTTGCACTTCGACCTTGAACATCAATTCCACAGCGGCTTTGATTTCAGGCTTGGTAGCGTTCTGCAGCACTTTGAATGTCACAGCGTTGGACTTTTCAGCAACCATGGTGGCCTTTTCGGACACGATGGGAGCGACCAACACGGACATCAGACGACCTTCGTCAAACTTCACGGCGCTCATGCGAACATCTCCTTGAGTTTGTCGATCGCGCCCTTGGTGACCAGCACTTTCTTGAAGTGGACCAAAGACACGGGATCGGCGTAACGGGGTTCAACGACGAGCACGTTGACCAGGTTGCGCGAAGCGAGGTACAGGTTTTCGTCGACTTCTTCGGCGATCACCAGCACGGAGTCGAGGTTCATGGCCTTGAACTTGGCCGCCAGGGCCTTGGTCTTGGGCGATTCGACTTTGAGGGAATCCACCACAGCCAGACGGCCTTCGCGGGCCAGCTGCGAGAAGATCGAAGCCATACCAGCGCGGTACATTTTCTTGTTGATCTTCTGTGTGAAGTTTTCTTCCGGGCTGTTAGGGAAGATGCGACCGCCGCCACGCCACAGAGGCGAGGAAGTCATACCGGCACGTGCGTTACCCGTACCTTTTTGCTTGAAAGGCTTCTTGGTCGAGTGCTTGACCTGTTCACGGTCTTTTTGGGCACGGGTGCCTTGACGGGCATTGGCCTGATAGGCCACCACAATTTGGTGGATCAGGGATTCGTTGTATTCACGACCGAAAACGGTTTCAGGCGCGTCCACTTTGGAGGCGGCTTGACCTTGGTCGTTCAGGAGTTCGAGCTGCATCAGTTCGCTCCTTTGGCTTTGATGGCGGGACGCACAGTCACAAAACCACCTTTGGAACCAGGGATCGCGCCCTTGATCATCAGGAGGCCGCGAACTTCGTCAACACGCACGACATCGAGGTTTTGGGTGGTGCAAGTCACGTCGCCGAGGTGGCCCGACATTTTCTTGCCAGGGAACACGCGGCCAGGATCTTGCGCCATGGAGATCGAACCGGGCACGTTGTGCGAACGGCTGTTACCGTGCGATGCGCGCTGCGATTTGAAATTGTGACGCTTGATGGTGCCGGTGAAGCCCTTACCGATGGAAGTGCCTTGCACGTCCACTTTCTGGCCTGCAGCGAACACCGTCGCAGGCACAGCAGCACCCGCTGCGTATTGGGCAGCAGTGTCAGCGGTCACACGGAATTCTTGGATGATTTCGCCAGCTTCGACGCCAGCTTTGGCCAGGTGGCCAGCGATAGGCTTGGTCACGCGTGAAGCACGGCGCTTACCAAATGTCACCTGCAGGGCGACATAGCCATCGTTCTCTTGGGTTTTGACTTGGGTCACGCGGTTGTTGGACACATCCACCACTGTGACAGGAACTGCGTCCCCATCATCAGTGAACAGACGCATCATGCCCACCTTGCGGCCCAGCAACCCCAGTGAGGTGCTCAGACTCATTGTTTTCTCCAGAACTTTCACCGAAGCCACTGCAATTGGCAGCTTCGTTTGGTGTATGAAAGAGGGTTGATAAATCTCACCCCAAATTGAGGTGAGCCTGAAATTATAGCGTGGCTCGCCAGAACTGGCAAGCCACGCTATTTTTCAAGAGTTTTGGGCTGTTTTCACAGCCCTCAAGCGCATTACTGCAGCTTGATTTCGACGTCCACGCCCGCTGGCAGGTCGAGTTTCATCAGGGCGTCCACAGTTTTGTCTGTGGGGTCCACGATGTCCATCAGACGCTGGTGGGTGCGAATTTCGAGCTGGTCACGGCTCGACTTGTTCACGTGCGGCGAACGCAGGATGTCGAAACGCTTCATGCGGGTCGGCAGTGGCACGGGGCCCTTGACGATCGCGCCGGTGCGCTTGGCGGTATCCACGATCTCGGCAGCGGACTGGTCGATCAGTTTGTAGTCAAACGCCTTCAGGCGAATGCGGATTTTTTGCTTGGATGACATGTCAATTCCTTGTGGTGAGTGTTTGCTTGTCGCAGCGCAAGGGCCAGGCCCCTGCGCCACTGATCCACAAAAGAATTAAGCGATGATCTTGGCAACGACGCCAGCGCCAACGGTACGGCCGCCTTCGCGGATCGCGAAACGCAGACCTTCTTCCATGGCGATGGGGTTGATCAGCTTCACAGTGATCGACACGTTGTCGCCTGGCATCACCATCTCTTTGCCTTCTGGCAATTCGATCGCGCCTGTCACGTCAGTCGTACGGAAGTAGAACTGGGGACGGTAGTTGTTGAAGAAAGGCGTGTGACGGCCACCTTCGTCTTTGGACAAGACATAGATCTCGCCCGTGAAGTGGGTGTGCGGCTTGATCGAGCCGGGCTTGCACAGCACTTGGCCGCGCTCGACGTCTTCGCGCTTGGTGCCGCGCAGCAAGATACCCACGTTGTCGCCCGCTTGACCTTGGTCCAGCAGCTTGCGGAACATCTCAACGCCCGTGCAGGTGGTCTTGACCGTGTCTTTGATGCCCACGATTTCGATTTCTTCGCCGACCTTGATGATGCCGCGCTCGATACGGCCAGTCACCACAGTGCCGCGGCCAGAGATGGAGAACACGTCTTCCACTGGCATCAGGAACGAGCCGTCCACTGCGCGGTCAGGCGTAGGGATGTAGGTGTCCAGCGCTTCGGCCAGCTTGAAGATGGCTTGCTCGCCCAGAGGGCCTTTGTCGCCTTCCAGCGCCAGCTTGGCAGAACCTTGCACGATCGGTGTGTCGTCGCCTGGGAAGTCGTACTTGGACAGGAGTTCGCGAACTTCCATCTCGACCAGTTCCAGCAGTTCAGCGTCGTCCACCATGTCGCACTTGTTCAGGAACACGATGATGTAAGGCACGCCCACTTGGCGAGCCAACAGGATGTGCTCACGGGTCTGAGGCATGGGGCCGTCAGCAGCGGAGCAAACCAAAATGGCGCCGTCCATCTGGGCAGCACCCGTGATCATGTTTTTCACATAGTCAGCGTGACCGGGGCAGTCCACGTGCGCGTAGTGACGGTTTTCTGTTTCGTACTCGACGTGCGCGGTGTTGATCGTGATACCACGGGCCTTCTCTTCGGGAGCCGCGTCGATCTGGTCGTACGCTTTGGCAGCACCGCCGAACTTGGCAGCCAGCACGGTGGTGATGGCCGCTGTCAGTGTGGTTTTACCGTGGTCAACGTGACCAATGGTGCCCACGTTCACGTGCGGTTTCGTCCGTTCGAATTTTTCCTTAGCCATTTTTCAATCCTTAAAAAGAGCAATGCCCGTGTGTTGGTTTAATGTTTGCATCAGGTTGCTGGATCACTCCGCACGGGCACAGAGTGGCACCTGATCGCAGACAGTTTTTATTTGGCGCGCGAAGCAACGATGGCATCAGCCACGTTCTTCGGAGCTTCAGCGTAGTGCTTGAATTCCATCGTGTAGGTTGCACGGCCTTGCGACATGGAGCGCAGGGTGGTCGAGTAACCGAACATTTCGGACAGTGGCACTTCGGCCTTGATGGCCTTGCCACCACCGACCATGTCGTCCATGCCCTGGACCATGCCACGACGTGAGGACAGATCACCCATCACGTTACCGGCATAGTCTTCAGGTGTTTCCACTTCCACGGCCATCATGGGTTCCAGGATGACGGGATTGGCTTTCTTGCAACCTTCTTTGAAACCAAAGATGGCGGCCATCTTGAAGGCCATTTCATTCGAGTCCACATCGTGGTACGAACCGAAGTGCAGAGTGACTTTGACGTCCACCACAGGGTAGCCGGCCAACACGCCTTGACCCAAGGCTTCGATCACACCTTTTTCCACTGCAGGGATGTATTCGCGAGGAACCACGCCGCCCTTGATGGCGTCAACGAATTCAAAGCCTTTGCCTGGCTCCTGAGGCTCAACCTTCAAAACCACGTGGCCGTACTGACCCTTACCACCGGACTGACGCACGAACTTGCCTTCGGCTTCTTCGACGGTCTTGCGGATGGTTTCGCGGTAGGCCACCTGAGGCTTGCCCACGTTGGCTTCCACACCGAATTCACGCTTCATGCGGTCAACGATGATCTCCAGGTGCAGTTCGCCCTGACCACCAATGATGGTCTGACCGGATTCTTCATCGGTCTGCACGCGGAAAGAAGGATCTTCAGCGGCCAGTCGGGACAGGGCCATACCCATTTTTTCCTGGTCGGCTTTGGATTTGGGCTCGACAGCTTGACGGATCACGGAGTCGGGGAACACCATGCGCTCCAGGGTGATCACCGATGCAGGATCGCACAAGGTTTCACCGGTGGTGACGTCTTTCAGACCCACGCAGGCAGCGATGTCGCCGGCGCGGATTTCGTCGACTTCTTCACGGTTGTTGGCGTGCATCTGCACGATACGACCGATACGCTCTTTCTTGCCGCGCACCGAGTTGTACACGGTGTCGCCTTTTTTCAGAACGCCAGAGTACACGCGCACGAAAGTCAGCTGACCCACGAACGGGTCGGTCATCAACTTGAATGCCAGAGCGGAGAATTTCTCTTCATCGTCGGCCTTGCGGGTGACTTCTTTTTCTTCTTCGTCAAAGCCCTTGATGGCTTTCACGTCCAAAGGAGAAGGCATCAGCTCGATCACGGCGTCCAGCATGCGCTGCACGCCCTTGTTCTTGAACGCGGTACCGCACAGCATGGGCTGGATTTCACCGGCGATGGTGCGCACGCGCAGGCCGTTGGTGATTTCCTCTTCCGACAAGTCACCTTCTTCGAGGTACTTGTTCATCAGGTCTTCAGAGGCTTCAGCAGCGGCTTCCACCATCTTCTCGCGCCACTCGTTGGCAGAAGCCACGAGGTCAGCCGGGATGTCTTCAAAGGTGAACTTCATGCCCTGGGAAGCTTCGTCCCAGATGATGGCTTTCATCTTGCGCAGATCCACAACGCCCTTGAAGTTTTCTTCGGCGCCAATGGGGATCACGACGGGCACAGGGTTGGCCTTCAGGCGCAACTTCATCTGCTCAACGACCTTGAAGAAGTTGGCACCGGTACGGTCCATCTTGTTCACGAAGGCCAGACGTGGCACTTTGTACTTGTTCGCCTGACGCCACACGGTTTCAGACTGAGGCTGCACGCCACCCACAGCACAGTAAACCATGCAAGCGCCGTCCAGCACGCGCATGGAACGCTCCACCTCGATGGTGAAGTCCACGTGGCCGGGGGTGTCAATGATGTTGATGCGGTGCTCAGGGAAGGAGTTGTCCATGCCCTTCCAGAAGCAGGTGGTGGCAGCCGATGTGATCGTGATACCGCGCTCTTGTTCCTGCTCCATCCAGTCCATGGTGGCAGCGCCGTCGTGCACTTCACCAATCTTGTGGTTCACGCCGGTATAAAAAAGGATACGCTCAGTCGTCGTGGTTTTGCCGGCATCAATGTGAGCCGAAATACCAATGTTGCGATAGCGCTCGATGGGGGTAGTGCGAGCCATTTATTTCTCCAAAGATTAAGTACCAAAGCCCGCCACCCCTCATGGGGCCAGCGGGCTGGCTTCTGACAGTGTCGGGCTTCTGCATGAAGCCCTTGTGAATCAGAAGCGGAAGTGCGAGAACGCCTTGTTGGCTTCTGCCATGCGGTGAACTTCGTCACGCTTTTTCATGGCACCACCGCGGCCTTCGTTGGCTTCAAGCAATTCGTTGGCCAAACGCAAGGCCATCGACTTTTCACCGCGCTTGCGAGCGGCTTCCTTGATCCAACGCATCGACAGGGCCAGGCGACGAACAGGGCGCACTTCAACAGGCACCTGGTAGTTCGCACCACCCACGCGGCGGGATTTCACTTCCACCATGGGTTTGACGTTGTTGATGGCGATGGAGAACAGCTCCACAGGGTCTTTGCCTGTTTTCTGCTCCATGGTGTCCAGAGCACCATAAATGATGCGTTCTGCGACAGCTTTTTTGCCGCCTTCCATGATCACGTTCATGAATTTGGACAGCTCGACATTGCCGAACTTGGGATCCGGCAGGATTTCACGTTTAGGGACTTCGCGACGACGTGGCATATTTCACCTCATATTGCTTCAGTTGGCATCTTTTCAGACACCGCGAGCGTTATTCAAAACACTCACTTACTCGACCCACCTGGACAATTCCGGGCTTCGGGTCACTTCGCTGCATCACCGCGCCACGCGGGAAACAGCACCGAAAATTTCAACCCGAAAGGGCTTACTTGGCTTTTGGCTTCTTCGCACCGTACTTGGAGCGAGACTGCTTGCGGTCTTTCACGCCTTGCAAGTCCAGCGAACCGCGGACGATGTGGTAACGCACACCTGGCAAGTCTTTGACACGACCACCGCGCACCAGAACCACCGAGTGTTCTTGCAGGTTGTGGCCTTCACCGCCGATGTAGGAGATGACCTCAAAACCGTTGGTCAGACGCACTTTGGCGACTTTACGCAGAGCGGAGTTAGGCTTCTTAGGCGTTGTGGTGTACACACGGGTGCAGACACCACGACGCTGTGGAGAGTTTTGCATCGCAGGGCTTTTGGACTTGGTCGTTTCGACCTCGCGCCCCTGACGCACCAATTGATTGATGGTTGGCATTGTTTAAAACGTCCCTAAACGTTTGGAATTGACAAAAGAAACTTCTCCGCCCCAAAAGCGGAAAAGCCCGCCAGTATAACCGCCTGGCGGGCCCTTGGCAAGGATGGCATAAACCTAAAGTTTGTATCCGCTCACTTGTTACTTGATCCAGAGGCGAACCGCGTCCCAGGCCCGGCCCAAAACACCGGCCTGCTCCACCGGCTCCAGCACCATCAAAGGCACGTCGATCAGGGGCTGCTCGCCGCGCAAGACCTTGAGCGAGCCCAGCATCTGACCCTTGTTGAAAGGGGCAATCAGCGGCTCTGGCCGGACCACCTGGGTCTTGATCTGGGCCACACTGCCTGCTGGCACGGCGACGATCAGCGGGTAGAAAGACCCGATCTTCACCACGGGGGTCTTGCCCTTCCAGGCGGCAGGGGTGGCCACCGCCTGGCCTGCGTCAAACAACTTGACGGCGTCATAAGCGGTGTAACCCCAGTTGAGGAGCTTCTGACTTTCGTTGGCGCGGGCGTTTTCGCTGTCGGCCCCGAGCACGATGGACAACAGGCGGCGCGAGCCCACATTCGGGAAATCGCGCCTGGCCGTGGCCACGAGGCAATAGCCCGCCGTCTGGGTGTGGCCAGTTTTCAGGCCGTCGACCGTGGGGTCACGGAACAGAAGCAGATTGCGGTTGCTCTCATTGGCTGCGGGCGTGCCCTCGTAGCGGTATTTCTTGATGGCGTAATAAGGCACATATTCAGGAAAGTCGCGTATCAACCGCAACGCCAGTGTGCTCAGGTCACGCGCCGTGGTAGTGTGCCCGGCCTCGGCCAAGCCTTCCGGGTTTTTGTAGCTGGTGTTTTTCATGCCCAGGACTCTGGCCTGGTCGTTCATGAGCTGTACAAACCGCTCCACCGAACCGCCCACCCCTTCGGCCAGTGCCACCGTCGCATCGTTGCCCGACTGGACCACCATGCCCTTGACCAGATCCTCCACCGGCACCCGCATCTTGGGGTCGATGAACATGCGCGAGCCGGGCATCTTCCAGGCCCGCTCGGACACCGGCAAAGTCTGCTTGAGGTCCAGCTTGCGCGACTTCAGGGCCTCAAAAACCAGGTAAGCCGTCATCAGCTTGGTC
Organism: Limnohabitans radicicola; assembly: GCF_014837235.1. Classification (GTDB taxonomy): domain Bacteria; phylum Pseudomonadota; class Gammaproteobacteria; order Burkholderiales; family Burkholderiaceae_C; genus Limnohabitans_A; species Limnohabitans_A radicicola. The sequence goes on from NZ_JACYFT010000001.1 coordinate 1,096,483, forward strand.
AGCGAGGCTGGCTCCACCGCCATGTCGGCGTCCTTGGCAGCCAGCACTTGGTTGGCAGTGACATCGATCAGCAAATACGCCCGGGCGGCCACCTCGGGCGGCTGGGGCATCTGGGCCTGGGCCGCCAGACTCCACAAGGACAGGGCGATCAGGACCGCTTTGAAAAGGCGTTTCATCTGGTTCATGTGGGTGGCTTTCAGAACCCTGCCGGGTCCATCCAAGTTCAGGCGTAGGCTGGCGAGAGCAAATGGCGCACCGTCAGCGACTTGAGCAGGGGCAATTGCCCATGAAAGAAGTGCTCCACCCCGGGAATCACCGTCACGGGCAGTGACTGGGGACGCGCCCAGTCCATCACGCTGGCCAGAGGCACGGTGTCGTCCTGCTCACCATGCAACACCAAGGTGCGCTCATGCATCGCTGGGGCCACAGGAGCCACCTCGAAACGGGACGCCGCCGTGCCAACCAGCACGACTTTTTCGGGCGGACGGACCTCGACCAGCTGTTGCAGCACATGGCTGGCGACAAAAGCACCAAACGAAAACCCGGCCAATGCCAATGGCCCGGTGGGAGCCACTTGGGTCATGACCGCCAACATGTCTGCCGCCTCGCCGCGGCCTTCGTCGTACACACCCTCAGAAGCGCCTACCCCCCTGAAATTGAAGCGCACCGCCTGCCAGCCGCACAGCACAAAAGCCCGCGCCAGCGTCTGGACCACCTTGTTTTGCATGGTGCCGCCAAACAAGGGGTGCGGGTGGGCAATGACGGCTGTGCCACGCACAGGCGCGTCGGCTGGCACATCCAGCAAGGCCTCCACGACTCCGGCGCCGCCTTGCAGGCTGAGTTTCTGGGTGGCCGAATTCATCAGCGGCCCAAGTGTTCCGGGGTCAGCAAGCGTGTCACCACTTGCCCCTTGGCGAGATGCGAGTCGACGATTTCGTCGATGTCGGCCTGGTCCACATAGCTGTACCAGGTGCCTTCGGGGTACACCACCGCCACGGGGCCCCCTGCACAGCGGTCCAGGCAACCGGCCTTGTTGACACGCACCTGGCCCGGACCCGCCAGACCCAGTTGCTTGATGCGGTTCTTGCAGTGGTCAAAAGCGGCCTGGGCATCGTGCTGGGCGCAACTGGCCTCACCGTTCTTGCGCTCGTTCAGGCAAAAAAAGATGTGGCGCTTGAAATAAAGGCTCGGGTTTTCGGTCGTCATGACCGGATTTTAGGCGGCCGGGGGTTGCGAGAGCCTGGCCACAAGATAAGCCAGCAAACCATACGGCCAAAGCCAGCCCAGCCACTGTATGAGTCCATGAAAACGGATGAACCGCCCCTGCTCCCAGGCCTGCAGGGTCTGGGCGAAGTACACATCGGCCGAGGCATTGTTGAGCAAGGCCAACTGCCACACCAGCAAGATCAACATGAGCACCAAACACACCCGGGCAGGTGCCAGGCACAAGCCCAGACAGGCCAGCACGGCGAGCGCACCGCCCAGCAAGACTTCGCTGCCCACCCAGTCCCACGCGTGCGCTGGTCCATAAGTCAGCGCCGCCGACAAGGCGCTGCCCAGCAAGCCCAGCGCCATCAGGGTTGCCGCCAGGGTCAGGCGCTGGTGGGTCTGGCGCAACACGCTGTACGCCAGCAAACAAGGCAGCAGCACGCCCATGGCCACACACAGAACTTCGTTGATGGGCAAAAGCGGCTGCAACTCCACCTCGCGCAGGGGCAGCAAGTCCAGCAAGGGCGAGCCCTGCATCTCCTGCACCAGCGCCGCCTCCAACCGCTCCAGAACTTGTCCCAGCCCAAAAGGCACCGCCACAGGGAACAGCAGCGCAAGCGGCCACAGGGCCAGCAAAGCCAGCGCGCCGCTCGACTCGGGGACAAACCAGCGCTCACGGAAGCGGCTCCAGTGGTCCACTGCCCCGGCCCACTCCAGCGCCCGCGCCGCCATGGCGCCCACCAGGGCCCCTGCCACATTGAGCGCCCCGTCCACATTGGAGGGCACCCGGGCGGGCAAAAACATCTGCAAAGACTCCAGCGTCAACGAGAGCGCAGCAGCAGCCAGCGTGGCCCACAAGACAGCCGGTGCACGGGGCCGCGTGCGGTGGATGGCCAAAGCACACAAAAAGCCCAAGGGGGCGTAGCCCAACACATTGGAGATGACGTCAAACCCTGTCCAGTAACGGGGCAAAGGCGCCAGCAGAAAGGACCAAGGGGCAATCCCCTGGATGCGCCACTGGTCAAACGGGTAAAGGCTGGCGTAGACGATCAGCAGCGCGTAGATCCAGGCCAGTGGCCAGGCGGCAGTGCGGCGCGTGACCATGCTTGAAAACCGATCAGAACGGCTTGACGACCACCAGGATCACCGCCGCCAGCATCATCAGCACCGGAATTTCGTTGAACCAACGGAACCAGACATGGCTGCGCTGCATGGTGCCCGCCTTGAATTTGCGCAGGATCACGCCGCAGCCGTGGTGGTAGCCAACCAAAACCAGCACGATGGCCAGCTTGGCGTGCATCCAACCCTGGCCGGGCCCGGTGCCAATGCCGTAGCCCAACCAGAGCCACAAACCCAGACCCAAAGCAGGCACCGCCAGCAAGGTCATGAAGCGGTAGAGCTTGCCTGCCATGAGCAGCAGGCGCTCGCGCTCGGCCACCGAGCCGGGCTCGACCATGGCCAAATTGACAAAAATGCGAGGCAAATAAAACAAGCCGGCAAACCAGCTGGCGATGAAAACGATGTGAAGGGCTTTGGTCCAGAGCATGACCGGAGTGTAGCCAGCCGTGCAGGGCTGTCCAGATCGCCCGGGGAACGGGCAAAAAAAACCCCCGACCAGAGGCCGAGGGTGGGAAGCCTTTTTGCTGTGACGCATCCAGGCGCCCGCTCAGGGAGGTAAAGCGGGGAACGGCAAGCCGTCCGAAGTGAAATGTACCAAATGACAAAACCGATAACAAGAACATATTTGTCATTTTTGCAACGATTTGTCGGCACCGTCCGCGCTGGCCGTCCCCTGTGTACAGCCGCCCACCGTCCACTTGGGCCACAATGCTTGGCATGAACCCCGTCGCCCCCTTCCCACTGAGCCGCCCACGCCGCCTGCGCCGTGACGAATTCACCCGTAACCTGGTGCGCGAACACCAGGTCACGCCGCACGACCTCATCTATCCCGTCTTCGTGCTGGACGGTCAAAACCAGCGCCAGCAGGTGGGCTCCATGCCCGGCGTGGAGCGCCTGAGCCTGGACCTGTTGCTGCCCGTGGCCGAAGACTGCGTCAAGCTCGGCATCCCGGTCATGGCGCTGTTCCCGGTGATCGACGCCTCGCTCAAAGACCCGACAGGCAGCGAAGCCATGAACCCCAACGGCCTGGTGCCGCGGGTGGTGCGCGAGCTGAAAAAACGCTTCCCAGAGCTGGGCGTGATGACCGATGTGGCGCTCGACCCCTTCACCAGCCACGGCCAGGACGGCTTGCTCGATGAGACCGGCTACATCCTCAACGACGAAACCACCGCCGTGCTGGTGCAGCAGGCGCTGACCCAAGCCGAGGCCGGCGTGGACATGGTCGCGCCCAGCGACATGATGGACGGGCGCATCGGCGCGATCCGGCAAGCGCTCGAAGCGCGTGGCCTGGTCCACACCCGCATCATGGCCTACAGCGCCAAATACGCCAGCGCTTTTTACGGCCCCTTCCGCGACGCGGTGGGCTCCGCCGCCAACCTGGGCAAGAGCAACAAAAAGGTCTACCAGATGGACCCGGGCAACAGCGATGAAGCCCTGCGTGAAGTCGCCATGGACCTGGCCGAAGGCGCCGACATGGTCATGGTCAAGCCCGGCATGCCGTACCTGGACATCGTGCGCCGCGTCAAAGACGAATTCAAAGTACCGACCTTCGCCTACCAGGTGTCGGGCGAGTACGCCATGCTCAAGGCCGCCGCGCAAAACGGCTGGCTCGACCACGACTTGGTGATGATGGAAAGCCTGCTGGCCTTCAAGCGCGCCGGGGCCGACGGGGTGCTGACCTACTTTGCCCGCGACGCGGCCCGTTTGATCCGCCAGGGCTGAACCGTTCATGCGGGTCTTCTGCATTTCGGGCGCACAGGTTCAAGCCGGACTGGCGCTGCCCGAGCAACTGCCCGAGCAAGGTTACGTCTGGATCGCCTGCTCGCGCGAAGCCTTTTTGGCCGAGCTGGGGGTGATTCAGAACACCCTCGAAAAACTCACCGGGCAAACGCTGGTGGACCTGCATGTCTCGGACCTGCTCAATGCCCAACTGCCCTCGCGTTTTGATTACAGCTCGCATTACGACCTGATGGTGTTCAGGCGTCTGGCCCAGCGGCCAGACAGTGCAGCGGCCAGTCCCGCAGCGCTCACCAACAATGGCCTAGCCCCGCAAGGCGGCAAACGCTCCGGCCCACCTGTGCTGCACCGCATCGACACCAGCCCGGTCGGCTTTGCGGTGTTCGACCGCGTGCTGCTCAGCGTGCACCCGGCCGACTGCGCCGTGCGCGAAGCCTATGCCAGCCGCCTGCTGGCCAGCACGCAGGCCCACGACGCGACCGACCCGCGCTCGACTAGCGCACGCGGGGTGCCCCACAACCCGGCAGACATGATGCTGCGCATCGTCAGCCACATGGTCGACGGCTATCTGGACCTGCGGCGAGAACTCAGCCGCCAGCTGGATCACTGGCAAGCCGAGCTGCTGCACCCACGCACCCGCTTCAACCGCTGGGACGCCTTGCTGCACGCCCGCATGGCCTTGCACCAGCTCGAAGCCCTGTGCGACGACCAGCACACCGCCATGCAAAGCTGGACCGAGTCGCTCGACAGCTGGCGGGTCGCCGAAGACGGCACCGCCGAGCGTGAGCACGAACTGCTCAAGATCCGCAGCCGCGATGTGCTCGAACACATCGACCGGGTGGTGCAACACGTGCGCCGCCTGGAACACAACACCGAAACCGCCGTGCAAATGCACTTCAATGTGCAAGGCAACCGCACCAACGACATCATGCGCACCCTGACGGCGCTGACCGCGATCTTCTTGCCGCTGAACCTGATCGCGGGCATTTTCGGCATGAACTTCGAGTTCATCCCCTGGCTGCACCAGGCCTCTGCCTTCTGGTGGACACTGGGCAGCATGGGCGCCATCGCCCTTGTCATGGGGCTGGTGTTCTGGCGCAAGCGCTACCTGGCCAGAACCGGCGGCTAGGCACAAACTGTCGCGGCAGGACGCCGACCCTGCACAATCAAGCGAGGTGCTTGGCAAAGAATGCCAGCGTGCGCTCACGGGCCAGCTGGGCCGATGGGGCATGCCAAGCACCGCGCTGGTCGCAGTTGAAGCCGTGGTGTGCCGCGTAGGTGTGCACCTCGACCTCAGGGTGCGCCTTTTTGAAGGCCTCCACCGTGTCCAGCGGGATCCACTTGTCCTCCTCGGCAAAGTGCGCCAGCACCGGCACGTGGGATTGACGTGCGGTTTCTTCTGGGGTGGTCACGCCACCGCCGTAGTAAGGCGCAGCAGCGCTCAGGCCCTTGAGCGTGCAGGCCGTGCGCCAGGTCAGCAAACCGCCCCAGCAGTAACCCACGATGCCCACCTTTCCGCCACCCGAGGCCTTGGCCGCGTGGTCAATGGCGGCCTGGATGTCCTGCATCACGCCGGGTGCAGGCAAAGCCTCGACCGCTGTCTTGTAGCCAAAACCTTCGCCCATGTCGGCGTCGCTGTAACCCAGCTCCACACCGGGCTTGACCCGGTGAAACGCCGCTGGCGCGACAGCCACATAGCCCTCGGCCGCATAGCCATCGGCCACGTTGCGGATGTGGCTGTTGACGCCAAAAATCTCCTGGATCACCACCACCGCGCCCTTGGGCGTGCCCGCAGGGCGGGCCTCGTAGGCAGGCACCACGGTGCCGTCTGTGGCTTTCAATTCAATCATCGTTCCCATGTTCATTCCTTGGTTCAATTCAACACATCAACGGCTCAGAGCCCGCTCGACAAAATCGAGCCGATCCTGACCCCAGAAAATCTCGCCACCAACCACATAGCTGGGCGCGCCGAACACCCCGGCATCGATGGCCGCTTGCGTGTACGCCTCATAACGCTCTTGCACCGCCTGGCTGTGCGACTGCTCAAGCAATGCCGCAGGCAAACCCTGCTCGGCCAGCAACTCGGCCAGCACCTTATCGTCGGCGATGTTGCGCTCCTGCGCCCAGCAAGCGGCCAGCACCGCGCCCGCCACCTGCATGGCCGCCGCTGCGCCTTGCGCCAGGTCGGCAGCGATGATGAGGCGGGCCGCATCGTCGCCGCCCACAGGGAAGTACTTGGGCTTGAGGTTGAGCGACGCTTTCAGGTGCTCGCTGAAACGCTGCAGCTCCACCAGCCGGTAAGCCTGGCGCTGGGGCGCACGCTGGCCCAATGGCAGGCCGCCCGAAATCGGGAACACTTTACCGCCCAGGTCGATCGGCATGACCCGCACCGCAGCCCCTGCCCGCGCCGCGATCTCGGCCAGACGCTGGTGCCCCAAATAAGCCCAGGGGCTTTGGGGAGCGAAGTAATAGTCCACTGTGTGACCCATCTTGATTCCTTGACGGTGTGTAATGTTTTCAGGGCGGATTGTGTCCGCAGTTTGCAAATCATGCTGGAGACCTCAGATGAACAAAGTGCTTTTGGTGACCGGCGGCAGTCGGGGCATTGGTGCCTCTACCGCCTTGCTGGCGGCAGCCCAAGGCTGGACCGTAGCAGTCAACTACACCGCCAACTCGCTGGCCGCCGACGAGGTGGTGCGCCAGATCCGCAGCACGGGGGGCCACGCCATTGCGGTGCAGGCCGATGTGGCCGACGAGGCGCAGGTGCTGCGCATGTACGAGCACATCGACGCCAAGCTGGGCCGCTTGCAAGGTCTGGTGAACAATGCAGGCGTGGTCGATGTCTCGGCACGGCTGGATGAGATGGACGTGGCACGCTGGAAGCGGATGTTCGACATCAACGTGATCGGTAGCCTGATTTGTGCACGCGAAGCCGTGCGCCGCATGAGCACCCGTTACGGCGGCGATGGCGGCAGCATTGTCAACGTGTCGAGCGCGGCAGCACGTCTGGGCTCACCCGGCCAGTATGTGGACTACGCCTCGGCCAAAGGCGCCATCGACGCCTTCACACTGGGCCTGGCCAAGGAAGTCGCGGGCGAAGGCGTGCGCGTCAACGCCGTGCGCCCGGGCCTGATCGACACCGACATCCACGCCTCGGGCGGCCTGCCCAACCGCGTGAAAGACCTGCAGCACCTGGTGCCCATGCAGCGCGGTGGCACCGCCGACGAAGTGGCGCAAAGCATCGTCTGGCTCCTGTCCGATGCGGCGAGCTACACCACCATGAGCCTGATCGACGTCTCTGGAGGTCGCTGATGGCCGAGTTCAAGTATTACTGGGAAGACTTTGCCCCCGGCCAAGTGCGCGACCTGGGCACCATCACGCCCACCCGCGAAGAAATCATTGCCTTCGCCACACAGTTCGACCCACAACCCTTTCACCTGGACGATGAGGCCGCCAAAGCCTCGGTCTTTGGGGCCCTGTCGGCCAGCGGCTGGCACACCTGTTCGATGGCCATGCGGCTGATGGTGACGAACTTTTTGAACGACACCTCCAGCCTGGGCTCGCCGGGTCTGGAAGGCATCAAATGGCTCAAACCTGTCTACCCGGGCGACACCTTGCGACTGCAATCGACCATGCTGGAAACCAAGCCCATGAGCAAGCGCCCCGACGTGGGCATGACCCGCAACCTGTGGGAAATGTTCAACCAGCACGGCGACAAGGTGCTGCACATGGAGGGCTGGGGCATGTTCCGCCGCAGAACGCCCGCCACCCCATAAAGCCCCATCCGGCCCCACAATGCGCACATGGATTTCAAACCGCTCATCACCCTGATGGCCATCGTCAACCCGCTGGCCTGCGTTCCTTTCTTCATCCACTACACGCAGGGCTTCAGCCGGGCGCAGCGCCAGCGCACCATCCTGGTCTCGTCCACGGCCGCCTTCATCGTGATCGCAGCCAGCGCCCTGCTGGGCCTGCAGATTCTGGAGTTCTTCGGCATTTCACTGGCCAGCTTCCAGGTCGGCGGCGGCATGCTGCTGCTGACCTCGGCCCTGTCCATGTTGAACGCGCAACCGGCCGAGGCCCGGGCCAACGCCGACGAAGTGCAAGACGCCGGGGCCAAAGCCGCTGTGGGCGCCAGCATCGCTGTGGTGCCACTGACCATCCCGCTGCTGACTGGCCCGGCCACCATGTCCACCGTGGTGATTTACGCCGAAAAAGCCAAAACCATGTTCCAGCTGGGCACCCTGGTGGGCTACGGCGTGGTCATCGGCCTGGCCACGGCACTGTGCTTTTCAATGGCCGCGCCCATTGCACGTGTGCTGGGCCGCACCGGCATCAACGTCATGACCCGACTGATGGGCCTGATCCTGGCTGCGCTGGCCGTGGAGGTGATGACCGACGGGCTGCACAAGCTGTTTCCTGTGCTGGCGCGCGGGGTTTGAACTGGCTTGGTCGCTGCGCTTACTGAATAGCCTGCACCAACCGGTCCCAACGTGGCCACCAGTTGCCTTTGATGTCGGCCGAGACCAGCACCCGATGGGCGCGGCCAATCAGCAGGTGGCGTGGCACCATGCCGATGTAGCGGGAGTCGGCGCTGTTGTCGCGGTTGTCCCCCAAGAAGAAATACTGCCCCTCTGGCACTTGCACCGGACCAAAGTTGCGCATCGCATTCACCTGCGGCAGGACCTGCACGGTGTGCGCGTGCCCTGACAAGATTTCCTGCGCCTGAATGGCGGGCATGGTCAGTCCACCGCCCATGGGCTCTTTCACCTGCACGGGTGACTGGTACTGCGAAGCCACACCATTGAGGTAGAGCACTTCATCGCGCAGTTCCACCACATCGCCAGGCACAGCGATCAGGCGTTTGATCAATTGCACGCCGTCCTTGGGTGATTTGAACGTGACCACATCACCGCGCTCGGGCGAGCCCAACTCGGCCAACACTTGATTGGTCAGTGGCAGCTTGAAGTCATAAGCCACCCGATTGACCAGCACAACGTCCCCCTCCAGCAAGGTGGGCCGCATCGACCCCGAAGGGATCGGATTCCAGTCGGCAATGGCCAAACGGAAAAAGCCAAAAAAGAAGACAAACAAGATGAAGCCACGGTTGTTTTTGAGCCAATTTTTCATGATTTCTCCCTTTGAAAAACAATACGCCTACCGCATCACCGCACCCGTGCGTAGACACATGCCTGGTTTTCGCCCCCTTGCGGCGACACCCGTGTCTGGATCGACTCCAGCACAAAACCAGCGCGTTCGGCCACTCTGCGGCTGGCCACATTGCGCACATCGGTGAAACACTCGACACGCCGGGCCGCCAGCGTGTTTTCGGCAAAGGCTGCAATGGCCCGGACCGCTTCGGTGATGTGGCCCTGCCCCTGCATCGAGCGCCTGCACCAGTAGCCCACCTCGAACCGACGCTCCAGCCAGTCCATGCGATGCAGCCCACTGGCGCCGACCAGAACATCAGTCCCCTTGAGAAACAGCAGCAACGGCAAGTCGCGCCGCGCCGCAAAGGCTTCGTGTCCTTGTCGGCAATAGTTTTCCGAGGCGTCTACAGACGGCTCGAACATCGCCCAAGGCAGCGATGCGGGCCATGCACGCAGTTCGGGCAATGTTTCGCAAACCGCCTCGTACACCCGTTGACCATCGCCCGGGCGAGGGCAACGGATCAACAAGCGCTGCGACTCGAATTGGTCCGGAAAGTCAAGGTTTTGCGGATTCATTTGAAAGCTTCACCAGGACAGGTGCATGTGCACCTTGGATGTGTAGTCGTGGCCATTGAAGATGGCACGGGGCTCAACGCCGAACACCTCAAAACCAGCCGAGGCATACAGGCGCTGTGCGCGTTCGTTGCCCTGGGTGCAGGTGAGGGTCAGCATCGAGATGGACGGGCGTGCACGCGCATCGGCCACGACAGCAGCCAGCAAAGCTTGCGCAAGCCCCTGGCCGCGTTGAGCACTTCGCACATACATGCCCACCACATGCCCTTTGTGCCGGGTCTTGAACCTGTCCGAATACTCGATGGCCACCGTGCCCACCATCTGCCCGGCCTGAAAGGCGCCAAAAGCACGGCCCAAATCGAGCGGATGGTTCATCCGCGCCAGCCACCAGGCCGACGCCTTCTGCTCCCGCTCCAGGCGCGTGGAAGTGAAGGCATCTGCATCGACCTCGAAGGCCTCGAGCATCAAGGCACGGTATTCCTCCCAATCGGCAGGTTCAAGCGCTCTGATCAGCATACTGGCAGAAGACCCCTCAAAAACGACACCGTAGTATTACAGAATTTGAAAGGATGGGGCCCGCTGGCGAGCGCAAGCGCCTCTTCAAACCCCAAACCCAGCCGCCAGTCCTTGCCGCAAGTGCGCCACCAGGGCCGTCACCGCCCGGGGCACGTGCGGTGCATATGGACGGATGGCGTAAATGGTTTCGGCAAATGCGCCCACGGGCCGCCAATCGGGCAGCACGCGCACCAGCTTGCCTTGGCGCAGCGCAACCTGGGCGCTGAAGTCGGGCATGAGGGCGATGCCTGCGCCTGTGAGGGCAGCTTCGCGCAGCGCTTCGCTGTTGTTGGCGGCGAAATTGCCCGTGACGGGAACCGTGACCCGTTCGCCCCCCTGCGGATTGCGTGGCTCGAAAGTCCAGGCCGGGGTGTCCTGCGAGCGGGGGTAGTGCAGGCAATTGTGTGCTTGCAAGTCCGTGGGGGTTTGCGGTTCACCTTGTTTGCGCAGGTAAGCGCGGGTGGCCACCAACACCGACTCGGTCGAGCACAGTGCCCAGGCCACATGCGTGTCGGGCGGGCGGGCTGTGTGGCGGATGGCCAGGTCATAGCCTTCGGTGGCCAAGGCACTGAGCCGGTCCGACAAGTCCAGCTCGAGCCGCACTTCAGGAAAATCCTTCAAAAACTCAGCCAGCAAGGGCACCAGTTGCTGGCGCGCCAGCGCCACAGGGGCCGTGACCCGTAACAGGCCACTGGGTTGGGCGGCCAGGTCCCGCACCTGGGCAAAGCTCTGTTCAATCTGCTCAAAAGAGGCACGGGTGTCGTCCACCAGCCGCTGCCCGGCTTCGGTCAGCCTCAGGCTGCGGGTGGTGCGCTGCACCAGCGTGACTTTGGCCGCACGCTCCAGCTCGGCAATGCGCTGGCTCATGGCCGCCTTGCTCACGCCCAGGCGGGCAGCGGCAGCCGTGTAGCTGCCTTGCTGCGCCAGTACGCTCAGCCAGTGCAGGTTCGTCCAAAGCGTGTTGATTTTTTGGTTTTCCATGTCTATATTGTTCACCATTTTGAACAATCAATTCACGGTTTGGCGCTTGTGAAGGGCCAGGAGGCTGCCTACACTGGCCCACACATGCAGGCATGCCGCACGGCAACCGCACACACATCCCCCATTTCAGGAGACATCCATGAGCATCACGAACATCGGCCATTACATTGGCGGCCAAGTCGCTGCAGGCACTTCGGGCCGCAGCCAAAGCGTGACCAACCCCGCCACAGGCGCTGTGACCGGTAACGTGGCCCTGGCCAACAGCGCTGAAGTCGCTAAGGCCGTGGCCGCTGCGCAAGCGGCCTTCCCTGCTTGGGCCGACACACCGCCCCTGCGCCGCGCCCGTGTGATGTTCAAGTTCCTCGAATTGCTGAACGAGCACAAAGACACCTTGGCCCACATGATCACCGCCGAACACGGCAAGGTGTTCACCGATGCGCAGGGTGAAGTGAGCCGCGGCATCGACATCGTGGAATTCGCCACCGGCATCCCGCAGCTGCTCAAAGGGGACTACACCGAGCAAGTGTCGACTGGCATTGACAACTGGACGATGCGCCAGCCGCTGGGCGTGGTCGCGGGCATCACGCCCTTCAATTTCCCGGTCATGGTGCCCATGTGGATGTTCCCGGTCGCGATTGCAGCGGGCAACACCTTCGTACTCAAACCCAGCCCGACCGACCCAACCCCCTCACTGTTCATCGCCGATTTGCTGAAAAAAGCCGGTCTGCCCGATGGCGTGTTCAATGTGGTGCAAGGCGACAAGGAAGCGGTGGACGCGCTGCTGGAGCACCCCGACGTGAAAGCCATCAGCTTCGTCGGCTCCACCCCGATCGCCAACTACATCTACGAAACCGGCGCGCACCACGGCAAACGCGTGCAGGCCTTGGGCGGTGCTAAGAATCACCTGGTGGTCATGCCCGATGCCGATATCGACCAGACCGTGGACGCGCTGATCGGCGCAGGCTATGGCTCGGCAGGCGAGCGCTGCATGGCGATCAGTGTCGCGGTGTTGGTCGGCGATGTGGCTGACAAGATCATCCCCAAGCTCATCGAGCGCACCCGGGCACTTCAAGTGCTCAACGGCGAAAACCTGGCCGCGGAGATGGGCCCCATCGTGACCGACGCGGCGCGCCAGCGCATCAAGGGTTACATCGACGCGGGTGTGGCCGAAGGTGCCCAACTGCTGGTCGATGGCCGCGAGTTTGATGGCTCCAAAGCCGGTGTTGGTTGCGAGCAAGGTTTCTGGCTGGGCGGCACGCTGTTCGATCACGTGACCACCGACATGAAGATCTACAAGGAAGAGATTTTTGGCCCGGTGTTGTCGTGCGTGCGCGTGCCCGACTTTGCCACCGCAGTGCAGATCATCAACGACCACGAGTTCGGTAACGGCGTGAGCTGCTTCACCCGCGACGGCAACGTGGCCCGCGAGTTCTCGCGCCGCATCCAGGTGGGCATGGTCGGTATCAACGTGCCGATCCCTGTGCCCATGGCTTGGCACGGCTTTGGCGGCTGGAAGCGCTCGCTGTTTGGCGACATGCACGCTTACGGCGAAGAAGGCGTGCGCTTTTACACCAAGCAAAAGTCCATCATGCAGCGTTGGCCTGAGAGCATTGGCAAGGGTGCCGAGTTTGTGATGCCGACGGCCAAGTAAGGCGTTGGGGTCAGTGGGATCAGCTTCGGTGCCGCATCTGCGCTCCGGGCTGGCCCGCCGGGCCTCATCAGTCGCTTCGCGCCAGCAAATCGGCCCAACGGGCCAGCCCGGATCACGGACGCTGCGCCTGAACGATGCGAGGATGGTGTGAACAGTCACAATCCGGGGGAGGAGAGCAGAACAATGAACGACAACACCTTCGACTACATCATCGTGGGCGGCGGCACGGCGGGCAGCCTGCTGGCCAACCGCCTGTCGGCCGACGCGAGCAAACGCGTGCTGCTGATCGAAGCGGGCAAGAAGGACGATTACCACTGGGTGCACATCCCTGTGGGGTACCTGTACTGCATTGGCAACCCACGCACCGACTGGCTGTACCAAACTGAACCGGCTGCGGGCCTGAATGGCCGCACGCTGCGCTACCCGCGTGGCAAGGTGCTGGGCGGGTGTTCCAGCATCAACGGCATGATCTACATGCGGGGTCAGTCGCGTGACTACGACCAGTGGGCACACATCACAGGTGATGACAGCTGGCGCTGGGACCAGACCCTGCCTTATTTCAAGCTGCACGAAGACCACTACAAGGGCGCCAACGACTTCCATGGCGCCAAAGGCAGCAAGTCTGAATTGCTGGCCCCCGCCGATCTGCCCGAAGGCAGCTACCTGCACACCCTGCGTGGGCGGGTGGCGGGCGGCGAGTGGCGCGTCGAAAAGCAGCGCCTGCGCTGGGACGTGCTCGACGCCTTTGCCCAGGCAGCGCAGCAAGCGGGCATTCCGGCCACCGACGACTTCAACCGAGGCAACAACGAAGGCGTGAGCTATTTCGAGGTGAACCAGAAAGCAGGCTGGCGCTGGAACACGGCCAAAGCCTTTTTGCGCCCCACCTGCTATGCCCGCCCCAACTTCGAGCTGTGGAACAAGGCGCAGGTGGCGAAGTTGATCGTTGAGACCCTAGCCAACGGCAGCCAGCGCTGCACGGGCGCGCAGGTGTGGACCGGTGTGGAGATGGTCGAGGTCAAAGCCACCCGCGAAGTGATCCTGAGCGCAGGCAGCATCGGCTCGGTGCAAATCCTGCAGCTGTCAGGCATCGGCCCTGCCGACTTGCTCCAGAGTAAAGGCATCGAGGTCAAGCGCGACCTGCCCGGCGTAGGCGCCAACCTGCAAGACCATTTGCAGATCCGCTCGGTTTACCAGGTCAAAGGCACCAAGACCCTCAACACCATGGCCAACAGCCTGTGGGGCAAGGCCATGATCGGGCTGGAATACGCGCTCAAACGCACCGGCCCCATGAGCATGGCACCCAGCCAGCTGGGGGCATTCACCAAGAGCGACCCATCGCAGCCGCACGCCAACATCCAGTACCACGTGCAACCGCTGAGCTTGGACGCCTTTGGCGAGCCGCTGCACAGCTTCCCGGCCATCACCGCCAGCGTCTGCAACCTCAACCCCACCAGCCGCGGCACGGTGCAGATCAAAAGCGCCCGCTTTGAAGACGCCCCGGCCATTGCGCCCAACTACCTCTCGACCGACGCCGACCGCAAGGTCGCCGCCGACAGCCTGCGTGTGACGCGCGGCATCATGGCGCAGCCCGCCATGGCGCCGTTCGCCCCCGAGGAGTTCAAGCCCGGCGTGCAATACCAAAGCGATGAAGAGCTGGCCAAGCTGGCGGGCGATATCGCCAGCACCATCTTCCACCCCGTCGGCACCACCCGCATGGGTCGGAGCGACGACCCGATGGCGGTGGTCAACGCGCGGCTGCAGGTGCGCGGCGTGGCGGGCTTGCGCGTGGTCGATGCGGGCGTGATGCCCACCATCACCAGCGGCAACACCAACAGCCCCACGCTGATGATTGCGGAAAAAGCCGCCCAGTGGATCGCCGAAGACGCGGCCCGAGGGCTTTGAGAGCAGACCGCTCGTTTCAGACTCAGGGAATACCCCCAAATCGGGAAATCCCTGATGAATCCAGGGGATCGGGGCCGCTACAGTTCACCCACTCGATGCGAAGCAGTACTGCATCCTGAGGGCCGAGGAGACAACTCGAACCCCAAGAACTCCAATATCCAAACAGCATCCGAACGAGATGAATTCCCAGGCGCCGCTTATTGCGGCGCTTTTTTTTCGCTCGCGTCTGACTGCGTGACAGGGCAACAGCACCTGCCCTGCCACAATCGCCCGCATGGAATTGCTGATTGTTTCGCTGGCCTCGCTGCTGGCCGGCTTGGTGGACGCCATTGTGGGCGGAGGCGGTCTGATCCTGCTGCCGGCCTTGTTTGCCACCTTCCCCCAGGCGGTGCCAGCCACGCTGTTTGGCACCAACAAAAGTGCGTCGATCTGGGGCACCGCCTTTGCCACCGCGCAGTACAGCCGCAAGGTGAAGATGCCCTGGCGCTCGCTCATGCCGGCTGCCGGCGCGGGTCTGGTGGGTTCGCTGGTGGGTGCCTGGACGGTCACCCAAGTGGACCCCTCGCTGTTTCGCAAGGCGCTGCCCATCTTGCTGACCCTGCTGCTGCTCTACACCCTGGCCCGCAAGGACCTGGGCCGCCACCACGCCCCGCGCTTTGCCGGCGCGCAAGAGGCCTGGGTGGCCGCAGGCGTGGGCTTGGTGATCGGTTTTTACGACGGCTTTTTCGGGCCAGGCACGGGCAGCTTTTTGGTGTTTGCCTATGTGCGGTTGATGGGCTACGACTTCCTGAACGCTTCGGCCTCGGCCAAGCTGGTCAATGTGGCCACCAACTTTGCGGCCCTGGTGCTGTTCGCGGTGCAGGGTCATGTGTGGTGGCATCTGGCGCTGGCCATGGCCGTGTCCAACATCGTGGGCAGCCTGATCGGCACGCGCCTGGCGCTAAGGCACGGCGCAGGCTTTGTGCGCCGGGTCTTCATCTTGGTCGTGCTGGCCTTGATTGTGAAAACAGCTTACGACACCTGGTTCAGGACTGTGTAGCCCAGCGCCGCAAAGCCCCGGCATATTGCGCCAGCGCCACGCCCAACAGGATGACGCCAGCGCCGCCAATCTTGATCCAGGTGTAGTGCTCGCCCGACAAGGCCCAGGCAAACAGGCCCGCCACGGGAGGCATCAAATACATCAGGGGCGCCGTTCGGGCCACGCCGCGCACCGCATTGACCCAGCCCCAACCCAGCCAACCGAAGAATGCCGACACCACGACCGACCAGAACAAGCCAGCACCATCCCAAAGGTTCAGCGAAGACCAGGATATGTCAGCTGCCGAGGGCAGGCACCACAGCAACACCGGGATGCTGCCCAAAATGGTGCTGTAACCCATGGTGAGCACCGCTCCGCGCTTGTCAAACATCGGCTTGGCTGCCACGGTGTAATAAGAAAACAGACTGGCCGCCAGCAAGAGCACCAGGTCACCCCCACCGGCGCGCCACTGACCGCCCAGCAGCTTGTCGGACAGGAACATCAGCACCCCGCCAAAGGCCAAGCCCACACCGAGCAGCTGCGCCAGCGACAGTCGCTCCGTGCCTTGGTAACGCAGGATCAGCAGCGTAAAGATCGGCCCGCAGGCCAGGATGACCGAGCTGGAAAATGCGGTGGACCAGTACACCCCGTACGTCACGATGCCCACATGCAGCGAGTGCCCCACCAATCCGAGCCAGGCCATGGCCCGCAGATCGCTGCGCGGCAGGGGGGGCCACCACCGGCCCAAACGCCAGCGGAACATCAGCAAAGCACACACGGGCATGATGGTGTAACGCACCAGCAAAAAACCGTCTGGCGTCAAGAGGTGCAAAAGGTATTTCTGGAGCGTGAAATTGCCACCCCAGATGACCACCAGCACCAGCGCCGTGAACAGGGCCAGTCGCTGATGAGGGTGGTCAGGGTGTCGGTGGGGCATGGCCCATTGTGGCCGGGCTTGGACCTGCAGCCTGTCCCGCCAGCGGCAAAGCGTCAGTCGGCCACCACCACCGGTACACGCTGCGCGAGCGCACACATGAGCTCATAACCCACGGTGCCTGCGGCCTGCGCCACCTCGTCGATGGACAAAACCGCGCCTGTTGACGCCTGCCCCCACAAAGTGACGGTGCTGCCAAACCCTGCAGCGGGCAGCTCGGTCAGGTCCACCACCAACATGTCCATGCTCACGCGCCCCAGGGTGCGGCTGCGCACGCCGTCCACCAGCACGGGCGTGCCTGTGGGGCAAATGCGCGGGTAACCGTCGGCATAACCGCATGCCACCACACCGATGCGCATGGCTTGCTCGGCCACAAAGAGCGAACCGTAGCCCACACTGTCACCGGGCTGCAGATGCTGCACCCCGATGATGCGTGCCGACACAGTCATGGCGGGCTGCAGACCCCAGTCCTGGGCGCTGGCCGCCGGAAAATCAGGCGAGCTGCCATAAAGCGCAATGCCCGGGCGCACCCAATCGGCCTTGGCGGCGGCGTCACCCCCAAAGCGCAGAGTGGCGGCACTGTTGGACAGGCTGCGCTCCCCCGGCAAGTCGCGGGTGGCTTCTTCAAAGCGGGCCACCTGTGCAGCAATGCCCTGGGGGCCATCGGCATCGCTGAAGTGGGTCACCATCGAAATTTCGTCCACCTGCGGCAAGGCGTTCAGGCGGGTCCAGGCGGCGCGGTAACGCTCGGGCGCAAAGCCCAGGCGGTTCATGCCCGAGTTCATCTTGAGGAACACCCGGTGCGGCTCGTGCGTTTTGTGCAGGGCCAGCATGTCGATCTGCTCGTCACAGTGCACCGTATGCCACAGCCCTAGGCGCGAGCACAGCTCCAGATCGCGGGCCTCGAACACCCCTTCGAGCAACAAGATCGGCCCGCGCCAGCCCAGCGCCCGCACACGCGAAGCTTCGTCGAGGTCCAGCAGGGCAAACCCGTCTGCGGCGCGCAAACCGTCAAACACCCGCTCGATGCCATGCCCATAGGCATTGGCCTTGACCACGGCCCAGACCTGCGCGTCGGGCGCAGCTTGCCGCACCCTGGCCAGGTTGTGGCGCAGCGCAGAGAGGTGGAGGGTGGCCTGGATCGGACGGGGCATGAATGGTGAATGTGAAGGGCGTGAATGAAGACCGGTCAAGTGTGCCAGCAAACGGCGCACAAATGGGTCGCAAGGATTCTCAAAAGCAGCACAAATGGCCCCGCGCCATGCGGCCAACCGGCTTTCGGTGGGGGCTTTCAAATGCTTTACACTGGCGCGCGGCCAGAGCCAATGGCGCCTTCCGCCCTTTCCCTGAGTTCAGGCCCGATACAGACATTCATGGCAATTTTCCAGTTCCTGATGCCCATCTTCACCGAATACGGTTACTTGGCCGTTTTCGTGATGCTGTTGATTTGCGGCTTTGGCATCCCTGTGCCCGAGGACGTGACCCTGGTCACAGGCGGCGTGATCGCCGGGTTGGGTCATGCCGATGTGCACACCATGTTTGCCGTGGGCATGGCGGGCGTACTGATCGGGGATGGCCTCATGTTCACCATGGGCCGTCTCTATGGCCAGCGCATTTCGCAATTGCCCGGTTTTCGCAAAGTACTCACCCCCGAGCGCTTTGCCAGTGCGCAAGAGGCTTTTCACAAGTATGGCAAGTGGGTCATGTTCGTGGCCCGCTTTCTGCCCGGCCTGCGCACCCCGGTGTTCTTCTCGGCCGGCATGAGCCACCGCGTCAGCTTTGCCACCTGGTTCCTGATGGACGGGTTTGCCGCCCTCATCAGTGTGCCCGTCTGGGTCTACCTGGGCTACTTTGGCGCCCAGAACTGGGACTGGATGTTTGGCGTGCTGCGCCAGTTCCAGCACGGCATCTTTGCACTGCTGGGCATCGGCGCGGCCTGGCTGGCTTGGCGCTGGTGGAAAAAACGCCAATCGGTCGCCCCCACCGATTTGCCCTGACCCACCCACACCGGCCACATGGCCCCCTCTCCTGTGGCGATCCCTCCCCAAAGTCTGGCTGTCGCCGGTTTGCTGCTCAATGCCTTTGTCTGGGGCGTTTGCTGGTGGCCGTTCAAACAACTCGAAGCCCTGGGCTTGCACCCGCTGTGGGCCACAGCACTGGTTTACGCCTTCGTGTTCGCCACCCTCACCGTGTCGCTCTGGCACAGCGGGCGACTGCAAAGCTGGCGCAAGCACCCTGGTCTGTGGTGGCTGTTGCTGGCCTCGGGCCTGACCAATGTGGGCTTCAACTGGGCCGTGACGGTGGGCGATGTGGTGCGTGTGGTGCTGCTGTTCTACCTCATGCCCGCCTGGTCGGTGCTGGTGGCCTGGATGCTGCTAGGCGACCACCCCCGCCCCATGGCGCTCGCACGCTTGGTGCTGGCGCTGGCCGGTCTGGTCATCGTGCTCAAGCCGCCCGAGACCCCCTGGCCCGTGCCCGAGAGCTTGGCCGATGTGCTGGCACTGGCCAGCGGCTTCACCTTTGCCGTGACGAATGCACTGCTGCTCAAACTCAAAGACTCCCCCGGCGCATCGCGCACCCTGGCCATGTTTGGCGGTGGCGCGGTCATGGCCACGGCCGCCGCCCTGCTGGGCCTGGCCACGGGCGTGGTCAACGCTGGGCCTGGCCCCACATGGGCCTGGCTGCCGCTGATCGCGCTGCTGGGCACCTCATTCCTGCTGGGCAATCTGGCGCTGCAGTATGGCGCGGCACGACTCGCTGCCCACACCACCGCCTTGGTCATGTTGTCCGAAGTCCTGTTCGCCAGCGTGTCTTCCGTCATACTGGGTGCATCCCAATGGGATGACCGCACCCTCTGGGGCGGGGCGCTGATCCTGCTGGCAGCCCTGCTGTCGGTGATCGGCAATTCGCACAAAGACTGAACAACACGCCTGCATCTGGCGTTTTCACTGGAGCACATCATGAGCATCTATGACTTTGAAGCGCTGGGCATCGATGGCCAAGGCGTGGCGCTGAGCCAATACAAAGGTCAGGTCATGCTGATCGTCAACACCGCCAGCGCCTGCGGCTTCACACCCCAGTTCACCGGCCTCGAAAAACTGCACCAGCAATACGGTGGCCAAGGCCTGGCCGTGATCGGCTTTCCGTGCAACCAGTTCGCCAGCCAGGACCCGGGTGACGATGCACAGATCGCCAACTTCTGCCAGAAGAACTACGGCGTGAGCTTCCAGATGATGAGCAAGATCAAGGTCAATGGCGATGGTGCCCACCCGCTGTACCAATGGCTCACGGCCGAGGCCCCCGGCATCCTGGGCAGCAAGGCCATCAAATGGAACTTCACCAAGTTCCTGGTCGGCAAGGACGGGCGCGTCATCAAGCGCTACGCGCCACAGGAAGCGCCGGAGAAAATCGCCAAGGACATTGAGGCGGCACTCGCCGCCTGATACGTCAACACCTCCCTTGCCTCTGCGCAGAGGCAACGTAGCCCTGTCCGAAAAACCTGCTGATCGGCCGCATGCTCGCTTGCGTCTGTGCGTGCTGCTCTTCCACCTTTTATTCAGTTTTTTACGAAGTTAAATTCATTTTTTATCTTCTTTTTTCTGTTCATTGATGCAAGCAAACTCGCGGGTCATTGTTGACTCGGAGAAACCCCATGTTCGCATCACCGCCTCTACAGGCTGTGCCAAACCATCAAGGCCACCCCCGCCAAAACGCAGCGCGTTGGATGGTGTTGGCCATGGCGCTGGCGTCTGCCGTTTCGGCAACGGCTCAAACGGCCAGCGCCATCGGCAACGGCCCGAGTGCTACCCCAACAGTGCAGCCACCTTCCGCTGGCCATGCGCAGTTGAGCCTGGAAGACATCATCCAGATCATCCTCGCACACAACCCGCAATTGCGCGCCACAGAGATGGGCAAGAGCGCAGCGCAAGCCGGCGTCACCGCGGCCAAGGCTTGGCCCAACCCCCGCCTCGAAACGGTACAAGGCCGCAATGTGGCGCAAATGCCCGGACTGGCCACCGGCCCAGTACGAGGCTGGGGCGTGAGCCAGCTTCTGGAAAACCCGGTGGCACGGCAAGCGCGGGCAGACGTGGCACGTGCCAAGGAAAAGGAAAGTGGTTACGAAATCTTGCAGACACGCAATGCGCTGATCGCTCAAGTGCGGTCCATCTACTACCAAGGCTTGCAACACCAGGCCCACACGCAGGCCGCCGCAGATGCAGTGCAACTGCTGGAACAGGTCAGGGAACGTGTGCGCCTGCGGGTCAGCACCGGCGAAGCGCCGCGCTACGAAATCATCAAGGCCGATGCCGAAATCATCAGCGCGCGTGAACGCCTGCAAACGGCCAGCCTCATGGTTCAGCAAAGCCAGCTTGAACTCAACCGGCTGGCAGCGGGCCAGTTGCCCCCGGGCTGGAAGCTCACGGGTGAGCTCGACCAAACCCCCGAAATGCAAGCCGTGTCGCACCTGATGGAGCTGGTGCTCAAGAACAACCCTGATTTGCTGGTTTTGCAGGCAGAACAGGACCGCGCCCTGGCCCGTCTGAGCGAAGCACGTGCCGAACGCCTACCGGGGGTGGAGCTGCGTTTGAGCCAGGTGCGCGATGCCGAATGGCGCCAGAACCAGCTGAGTGTCGGCGTGCAGCTGCCTTTGCTGGACACCCGCCAAGGCCCCATCGCGCAGGCCAGTGCCGAACTGCAACGGGCGCAAATCCGGCTGGAAGGCCACCAGGCACAGCTGCGCCAGCAAGTGATGCTGGCCTGGAAATCCATGGAGATGGCGCGCCTGCGCATCGAAGCGCTGAGCCAAGGCGCCTTGCGCGAAGCAGAAGCGGCCTTGCGCGTGGCGCAAGCCGCCTACCGGTTTGGCGAGCGCGGCATCCTGGATGTGCTCGATGCACAACGGGTTTTGCGCAGCGTGCGCACCGACCTGATCGATGCCCGTTTCCAGCTGCAAGCCGCACGCATCGCCCTGGAAGAGCTCACGGGCCAACACAGCCTGTCCAACAGCCTCTGATTTAAAGAACAAGAAAGCACCGCCATGAAGAACCTCTCCCCCGCTCTGCAGCACATGATGCTGTCCCTGCTCATCGGCTCATCGGCCGTCATCCTTTCTGCGTGCAACAAGCCCGCGCCCGCCCCTGCGCCTACCGCCCAGAAGGCCGCCAACCCAGACCCGATGGAGGTGACGATCCGAGCCGAAATGGGCGCGCAATTCAAGGTCAGCCCGCTCGAAGAAGTCGAGATCACGCCGCTGCTGGACATCGCCGGACGCATCGAAGCCAACGAGCGGCTGGTGACGCGGATTGGTGCTTCTGTGACGGGCAGGGTCACCGAGGTGTTGTCAGAACTGGGCGACAAGGTGCGTCCGGGTCAGCCGCTGGCCAGGGTGGCCAGCCATGAACTGACCAACATGCAGATGAACTACCTGCGCGCCCACTCGGCCGCGTCCCAAGCCGAACGTGCGGTGGAGCGTGCCAAACAGCTGATCCAGGCCGATGTGATCGGCTCGGCCGAGCTGCAACGCCGTGAATCAGAGCAATCGGTGGCACGGGCCGAGCTGAGGGCCGCGCACGACCAGCTGCGCCAGGTCGGACTCGATGCGCAGGCCATCGACAAACTGCGCGACAACGGCATCCTGCACCCCGCGACAGCCGTCAGCGCGTCCATTTCGGGTGTGGTGATTGAGCGCAAGGTCAGTCAAGGCCAGGTGGCCCAGCCGGGAGACCCCTTGTTCACCGTGGCCGACCTGAGCAATGTGTGGGTGGCCGGAGCTTTGCCCGAGCAGGTGGCGCGCTCCGTGCAGACCGGCCAGTCCGTGAGCATCGAAGTGCCAGCCTTGGGGCAAAAAACGCTCTCGGGCAAGATCATTTTTGTGGGCGACACGGTCTCGCCCGAAACACGCACGGTGGCGATCCGCACCCAGGTCGACAACGCCCAGCGTGAACTCAAGCCGCAAATGCTGGCCACCATGCGGATTGGAGGCACGCCCTACAAGTCCCTGGCGATCCCGGCACAGGCGGTGGTGCGTGAAAACGACCGCGACCACGTGTTCGTGCGCACCGGCGATGGGCGTTTTCGCCTCACGCCCGTCGAGCTGGGCGCACTCAGCGGAGGCCTGCGCCCCGTCATCAAGGGCCTGAGTGCAGGCGCACAGGTCGTGACCGAGGGTGCCTTCCACATGAACAACGAACGCAAACGCGCAGAACTGGAGTAAACCATGGTCCATTCCATGATCCGTGCCGCGCTGAGCCAGCGCCTGATTGTTGTGGTGCTGGCCTTGATCCTGTGCGGGTTCGGCCTCAGAGCCGCCACCCGTCTGTCGGTCGATGCCTTTCCCGACGTGACGAATGTGCAGGTGCAAGTGGCCACCGAGGCGCCGGGCAGATCGCCCCAGGAAATCGAGCGCTTCGTCACCGTACCCCTGGAAATTGCCATGACCGGATTGCCCGGTCTGGTCGAGATGCGTTCACTGAACAAAAGCGGGTTGTCGATCATCACGCTGGTGTTCACCGACAAGACCGACGTCTACTTTGCACGTCAACTGGTCACCGAGCGCCTGATCGAAGTCACACCCCGCATGCCCGCAGGCATCGTGCCGGTGCTCGGCCCCGTGTCCACGGGTCTGGGTGAGGTCTACCAGTACACGCTCGAAAAACCGGACGATGGGCAGCGCGCCCTCACCCCCGAAGAACTGGCCGAGCGCCGCACGGTGCAGGACTGGGTGGTGCGCCCCCTGCTGCGCTCGATCCCGGGTGTGGCCGAAATCAACTCGCAAGGCGGCTACGTCAAACAGTTTCAGGCCCTGGTCGATCCGGGTCGCCTGCGGCACTACAACCTGTCGGTGCAGCAAGTGGTCCAGGCCATTTCTGCCAACAACTCCAACGCCAGCGGGGGCGTGCTCTCGCAAGTCACCGAGCAGTACCTGATCCGTGGCGTGGGCTTGATCAAGACGCTGGAAGACATCGGCAACATTGTGATCAAGGAGCAAGGCGGCATCCCCGTCTATGTGCGCGATGTGGCCACGGTGCAGATGGGCAGCGAAGTCCGACAGGGCGCCATCATCAAGGGCGGTTACACCGAGAGCGTTTCGGGCATTGTGCTGATGATGCGTGGCGGCAACGCCAAGGAAGTGGTGACCCGCGTCAAGGAGCGCGTGCAGGAAATCAACAGCAAGGGCATGCTGCCCGATGGGCTGCAGATCGTGCCGTTCTATGACCGGACCGAACTCGTGGACTCCGCGCTGTGGACCGTGGGCAAGGTGCTGATCGAAGGCATCTTTTTGGTGGTGGTGGTGCTGTTTGTCTTCCTCGGCGATGTGCGCTCCAGCCTGATCGTGGTGGCGACGCTGATCATTGCCCCGCTGACCACCTTCATCCTGATGAACCGCTATGGCATTTCGGCCAACCTGATGTCACTGGGCGGACTGGCCATTGCCATCGGCCTGATGGTCGACGCCACGGTGGTGGTGGTCGAGAACGTCTTCCATCGCCTCGGCCATGCAGGCCAAAGCATGGGCGAGAGGGTGCGCACGGTGCTGTCGGCCACCGCAGAAGTGGCCACGCCCACCATCTTCGGCATTGCCATCATCATCCTGGTCTTCCTGCCGTTGATGACCCTGCAGGGCATCGAAGGCAAGATGTTTGCACCGCTGGCCTTGACCATCGCGATGGCACTGGCGGTTTCGCTGATCGTGTCGTTGGTCTTGTCGCCGGTCCTGTGCACCTACTTCCTCAAGGGTGGCGCTGACAAAGACACGCGACTGATCGCCTACCTCAAAGGCGGCTACCTGCGCCTGCTCGATCTGGCCACCGCGCGCAGCCGCCTCACGCTCGGCGTGGCGGTGGGCTTGCTGCTGGGCTCGATGGCCCTGTTCCCCTTGCTGGGTAAATCTTTCATGCCGACCATGAAGGAAGGTGCACTCACCCCGCAAATCAACCGGGTGCCCAGCATTTCACTGGACGAGTCGATCCGCATGGAAATGTCGGCCATGAAAACCATTGCCGAGGTGCCTGGCGTGCGCATGGTGGTCTCCAAGCTGGGCCGTGGCGAATCGCCTGCTGACCCGGCGGGTCCCAACGAGTCCGACCCCATCGTGTTGCTGGACCCGAAATCGGGCAGAAGCCAGGACGAGATCGACGAGGACATCCGCCAGCGCCTGTCGAACATCCCCGGCGTGCAGATCGTGCTGTCGCAACCCATTTCCGAGCGTGTCGACGAAATGGTGACGGGGGTGCGCTCACAACTGGCCATCAAGGTGTTCGGCGACGAAATCGCGGACCTCAAGGACATCTCCGAGCAAGTGGCCCGCATCCTCAAAAGCGTGTCGGGCAGCCGCGACATCCGCATCGAGCGCCTGTCTGGCCAGCAAGCGCTGACCATCGACATCGACCGCAAGGCCATCGCGCGGCAAGGCCTGAATGTGGCGGATGTGCAAAGCATCATTGAAACCGCCATTGGCGGCAAGGACGTGACCACGCTCTACGAGGGCGAACGTCGCTACAGCGTGGTGGTGCGCTTCCCGAGCCACGTGCGGCAATCGGCCGAAGCCATTGGCAGCACCTTGCTGCCCACGCCCGGTGGCGGGCAGGTGCCACTGTCGAGCCTGGCCAGCATCGAGCTGGTGGACGGCCCGGCGCAGATCAGCCGGGAAAGCGGCAAACGCCGCGTGGTGGTGGGCGCCAACGTCGAAGGTCGTGACCTGGGCGGCTTCGTGGCCGAGGTGCAGCAACGCATCGAGCAAGAGGTCAAACTGCCCGAAGGCTATTACTTCAAGTACGGCGGCCAGTTCGAGAACATGGAGCGGGCCATGGGCACGCTCGCCATCATCGTGCCTTTGACCATCGCGGCCATCTTCTTCCTGTTGTTTGTGCTGTTCAATTCGGTCAAGCAAGCGGCGCTGATCATCCTGGTGCTGCCCTTTGCCTCGATTGGCGGCCTGATTGGGCTCTTCGTCTCCGGTGAGTACGTGAGTGTCCCGGCTTCGGTGGGTTTCATTGCCTTGTGGGGCATCGCGGTGCTCAACGGGGTGGTGCTGGTGACCTGCATACGGCGCCTGCGAGAAGACGGCATGGACGTGGTCAGCGCCGTGCGGGAAGGCTGCGTGCAGCGCTTCAGGCCCGTGATGATGACCGCCACAGTGGCGCTGCTGGGACTGGTGCCTTTCCTGTTTGCCACAGGCCCCGGCTCAGAAGTCCAGCGCCCGTTGGCCATCGTGGTCATTGGCGGTCTGATCTCGTCGACGCTGCTGACCCTGGTGGTGTTGCCCACCCTCTACCGCTGGTTCGATGAACCCCCACGCGAAGCCTGAGCATCAAGGAGACACCCATGAAAGAAATCCGCGCCATTGTCCGACCCAACCGGCTGCAACGCCTTCGCGATACGCTGCGGGCCATTCCCAACTTCCCGGGGGTGACCATTTTCCGGGCCGAGGGTTTCACCGCGCCCGCCGCGGTTCACAAACGCACGGTGCGCGACGAGCTGACCGACTTCTCGGAGAAACTGATGGTCTGTGTTCTGGTGGAGGCTGACATGGTGGAACCCATTCGGCGCGCCATCATCGAAGCCTGTCACACGGGACAGATCGGCGATGGCCTGGTCTGGGTGGTGGACATCGAAAACATCCAGCGCATCCGGGACCAGCAAGTGCTCGGCTAAAGCCAAGCCACGTTCATGGGGCCTGCAATATGGCCTGCACCAGGGGATGGTGGCGGCTGCGGCGCGTGTAGATGGCATGGACCTCCTCATGCACCTCGCACTCACCGATCAGCTTCAGGCCCTTCATCAAGGCCAGGTCGTCCTGGCCGGTGAGGCTGGCAGGGAAAATCCCCAGGCCACCCGCACCGAAAACGGACATCATGGCGCTGTCTTCGAATTCAGCGACCACACGGGGCTCGATGCCCAGGTGTTCAAACCACCGATCCAACGAAGCCCGCAAGGGCGAGTGGTGGGTCGGCAACAGCAAGGGCAGTTGCGCCAGGCTGTGGGGGAACTGGTCGATCTGCGCCTTGTGCACCTGTGTGCCCGGGCCATACCAACCCACGGCCGACGAAGACAGCAGCTGACTGGACAGACGCAGATTCGGGTTTTGGGGCGCGGGCTGTCCGGCCAACACCAGGTCCAGCTGGTGCAAGGCCAGCTCGGCCATCAGGGGCTCGAATTCACCTTCATGACAAAGCAGCCTGAGTTCGGGCGTGGCCAGCGCCGGCCCCAGCAATTTGTGCGCGGCCAGCTTGGAAATGCCGTCTGACAGACCCACCGCCAGACGCACGGCCTGCCCGGTGGCCGCTTGCTTGACCTCTTGCGCGATGCGCTGGCCAATCTGGAAGATTTCCTCAGCGCGGGCGTAAGCCGCATGCCCGGCCTCGGTCAAGGTCACGCTGCGTCCCATGGGCTTGAAAAGTTGGTGCCCCAGCGATTTTTCGAGTTCACGAACTTGGGCACTGATGGTCTGGATCGCCATGCCCAGGCGATCAGCTGCCTTGGAAAAGCCACCTTCCTTCGCCACCACCCAGAAGTAATACAGATGGCGGTAATTGATTTCCTTCATGCGGCGAGTGCCTCGTCCAGCAGTTCCACCCAATGCCGCACAGGCAGGCCACTGCCGCTTTGCAGGTGGGTGATGCAGCCGATGTTGGCGCTGATCACGCCTTGCGGCTCCAGCGCGCTCAGGTGGCCCAGCTTGCGGTCGCGCAGTTGTTTGGACAGCTCAGGGTTAAGCACGCTGTAAGTGCCTGCCGAGCCGCAACACAGGTGCGACTCGTTGGCGGTGACCTTGATCTGGAAGCCCAGATCGCCCAGGTGCTTTTCGACGCCGCCTTTGAGTTGCTGGCCGTGTTGCAAGGTGCAAGGCGGGTGGTAGGCCTGCAGGCCTGAGGCTTGCAAGGCTTCGGGCTTGATCTTGGACTGCAGCAGCGGCACCAGCTCGGGCAGCAGCTCGCTCAGGTCGCGGGTCAAGGCACCGATGCGGGCAGCCTTCTCGGCGTACATCGGGTCATCTTTGAGCACATGGCCATAGTCCTTGACCATGACGCCGCAGCCCGAAGCATTCATCACAATGGCTTCGACTTCGCCCGACTCAACCAGCGGCCACCAGGCATCGATGTTGGCGCGCATGTGGTCTTTGCCACCGTCATGGTCGTTCAGGTGGAACTTGACCGCGCCGCAGCAACCGGCCTTGGGGGCGGTCACGGTCTGGATGCCAGCCGCGTCCAACACGCGGGCGGTGGCGGTGTTGATGTTGGGGCTCATGCTGGGTTGCACACATCCTTCGAGCATCAGCACTTTGCGGGCATGCGTGCGGGTGGGCCAGGCGCCGGCATCTTGAGGCGCGGGCACTTTGGCTTTGAGGCTTTCGGGCAGCAGACCGCGCACCCTCTGGCCCATCTTCATGGCCGGGGCAAACAGGGGTGAAGGCAAACCTTCTTTGAGCGCCCAGCGCACCAGCTTTTCACCCACGGGGCGCTCGACTTTGGCGTCCACCAACTTGCGGCCAATGTCCACCAGGTGACCGTATTGCACACCGCTCGGGCATGTGCTTTCGCAGTTGCGGCAGGTCAGGCACCGGTCCAGGTGTTGCTGCGTCTTGCGGGTGGGCTCGGCGCCTTCGAGCACCTGCTTCATCAGGTAGATGCGGCCACGCGGGCCGTCAAGTTCGTCACCCAGCAGCTGGTAAGTGGGGCAAGTGGCGGTGCAAAAGCCGCAGTGCACGCACTTGCGCAAAATGGCTTCGGCCTCCAGGCCTTCGGGGGTGTTCTGGTATTCGGGGGCGAGGTGGGTTTGCATGTCGGTCGTCCCGAATCAGAGGGCGTGGATGTTGGCGTGCAGCCGCCCGGTGGCGAACACGCCTTGAGGGTCGAACTGCAGCTGCAGCTGCTGCTGGATGCGCTGCTGCACCGCGTCCAAGGGCGTGTGCACACCCACCGACTTGTCGGCCTCGCCGTGCTGCGCACTGGTGCGGAACAAGGTGGCATGGCCGCCCACCGCTTGCGCCGCCTGGCGAAGGGCTGGAGCCGCCGAAGCAGGCGCCCACACCCAGCGCTGCGCACCCTGCCACTCGATGTAAGTGGCATAGGGCAAGTCCAGCACAGGGGCTGTTTGCGGCACCGACAGACGCCACAGACAGGCGTCGGGGCTCGGGGCCTCAAAAAACTGCAATGTCTGCTCACCGCTGGCGCACCAGTCTTGCGTGGCCTCGGCGTTGTCCATGCACTGCACTTGGGCACCCAGCGCTTGCGCATCGGCGCTCATGCGGGTGATGGCCGAGTTCACGGCCGCCACCGCGCCACGCAGGCGCACAAACAAATAGTCGGCCTCGACTTGGGCCGTGGTGTCGCGCACCCAGGCGCTGGCGTTCAGGGGCAGAGGCTGTCCGCCCCAGCGGTGCAACAAGTCCAGCGCCGCGCCCTGCGCAATGCCTGCGCACATCAAAGTGGCTTCGGCCGGGGCCACGGGCAAGACTTTGAGGCTGACCTCGGTGATCAGGCCCAACGTGCCCCAGCTGCCTGCCAACAGGCGGCTGACGTCGTAACCGGCCACGTTTTTCATGACCTGGCCGCCAAAGGTGAGGGCTTCGCCTTTGCCGTTGATGAAGCGGGCGCCCAGCACGTAGTCGCGCACAGCGCCAGCGGTGGCGCGGGCCGGGCCACTCAGACCTGCGGCCACCATGCCGCCCACGGTGGCACCGGGGCCAAAGTGCGGCGGCTCAAACGCCAGGCACTGCCCTTGGGCGGCCAGCGCGGCTTCGAGTTCGGCCAGCGGCGTGCCGCCACGCACCGTCACCACCAGCTCGCTCGGCTCGTAACTGATGATGCCGCTGTAGGCCCGCGTGTCGAGCACCTCGGCGTTGCGGCTTTGGCCCCAAAAGTCTTTGGTGCCGCCGCCACGCAGCCGCAGGCAAAGCCCTTGGGCGGCAGCGCTGCGCACAGCATCAATGAGGTGGGAGAGTTGTGCATCCATGGTGGACGATGGTAAACCGCCTCACCACCCCGGATTTTGAATTTTTTGAATGCCAGGTGTGCGGGCAGTTCACGCGGCCATTCAGGACCGGTGGAAATTCACAGGCAAGCCCGCCACCCCGACCCGCATGGCAAAGACGCAGCCCGCCTCGGGGTACTGCGCCAGTTCCTCGGCGCTGCGGCCCTGGCGTGAGCTGGTGATGAACAGGGTTTGCAGGTCCGCCCCGCCAAAACAGGGCATGGTCGGGCAAGGGGCCGGGGTCTCGACCACTTGCAACACCTCACCCGCAGGCGACAGGCGCAGCAGACGCCCGCCTTCATATTGGGCGGACCAATAGCAGCCCTCGGCATCGACCGCCGCGCCGTCGGGGCGGCCACCATAGGGCGTTGCACTGCCCCAGGCCCAGCCTGCGGGTTTGGGTGCGGCCTGATAGAACACACGGGCGTTGGTGAGTTGGCCCGATGCCGGGTCAAAGTCGAATGCGCGCACCTGGTGCGCGGCGGTGTCGGCCCAATACGCGGTGCGGCCGTCCGGCGACCAGGCCAGACCATTGGCGGTCGTCACGCCGCCTTGCATGGGGTGCAGCCCTTGGTCGTTCTGCATGTACAGCACGCCGAGTGCCTGGTCTTTGGGTTCGTACAGGCTGCCAGCCCAGAATCGTCCTTGCGCGTCGCACTTGCCGTCGTTGAAGCGCTGTTTGGCGGTGTCATAGGGCGCGGCGGACAGCAAGTGCAGCGGGCCGCCCCAATCCCCTGCCCTGTAGATGCCACTGCGCAAGGCCAGCACCAGTCCGCCGCCTTGCACCGGGGCGATGCAGCCGGGTTCTTCCTCCAGCGACCAATACTCTGCGGCGCCATGGGCCTGCAGGCCATCGACCGCCACGCGCGCCACACGGCGACCCGGGATATCCACCCAATACAGGCGGTTTTCCTGCGGGTGCCAGAAGGGCGACTCGCCCAGGCCGTCGGGCATGTCGGTCAGGGCTTGCCAGGGGGAGGTCGAAATCAGGGTCATGCGCGAAGATGGTCTGTATGGGGCGTCCATTTTGCCCGGGCGGGTGGGCCCCATATGCGCACAGTCCTGCGATGTAACCCAAAAGAATCCTGTGTGCTGCTGGCCACACCAACACGGCGTTTTTGTCAGGAAACATAAAGAATGTGTCTCATTTTGAAAATATGAAGCGAGAAACCAGCCATCTCAGGGTTTACGTGCATTTGCCTGTCTGGCCCTTGAGGCACCCTCTGCAGTGTTTTTGTTCATAACAACACCGCTTTGAGGAGCACTTGATGAGCGTGAATTTCCAAGTCAATGGCAAGCCTGCCCAGGCGAATGCCGAAACCGACACCCCCTTGCTGTGGGTGCTGCGCGACGAGCTGGGCATGACCGGCACCAAATTTGGTTGTGGCGCAGCGCTCTGCGGTGCCTGCACCGTGCACGTCAACGGTGAAGCCGTGCGCTCTTGCCAGACCCCGGTGAGCGCTGTGGCCGGCAAGAAAGTGGCCACCGTGGAAGGCCTGTCCAAAGACAACACGCACCCCCTGCAAGTGGCCTGGATCAAGCACGATGTGCCCCAGTGCGGTTACTGCCAGTCGGGCCAGCTGATGAGCGCCTCTGCCCTGCTGGCCAAAAACAAGAACCCCAGCGACACCGACATCGACAACGCGATGAGTGGCAACGTTTGCCGTTGCGGCACTTACCCCCGTATCCGCGCGGCCATCAAGGATGCCGCTGCCATGATGCGCAAAGCCTGAAACCGCGGAGACAAAACATGATCCACACAACAACCTCCCGCCGCTCGTTCCTCAAAACCGGTGTCGCAGCCTCCGGTGGCCTGCTGATGGCCATCAACTTGCCTGGCACGCTGGGCCAGGCCATGGCCGCAGGCACTGTGAGCACACCCAATGCTTGGGTGCACATCGCCGACGACAACACCATCACCATCCAGGTGGCCCACTCTGAGATGGGTCAGGGCGTCTACACCGCCATGCCCATGCTGGTGGCCGAAGAACTCAACGTGGACCTGAACCAGATCAAGGTAGCCATTGCCCCCCCTGATGCAGCGTATGTGAACGCCCTGCTGGGTGCGCAGATCACGGGCGGCTCAACCTCCGTGCGCGGGGGTTTTGACAAGCTGCGTGTAGCGGGTGCCCAGGTGCGCGAAATGCTCAAGGCAGCAGCCGCACTCGAATGGAACACCGATGTGGGCTCCATCAAGGCTGACAAAGGCATTCTGACGGGCCCAGGCGGTAAAAAATCCACCTACGGACAAATGGCTGCAGCGGCCTCTCGCATGCCTTTGCCCGAGAAACCCGCGCTCAAGGACCCCAAGGACTTCCGCATCGTCGGCAAGCGCACCAAGCGCCTGGACACGCCTGCCAAAACCAACGGCACAGCCGAGTTCGGCATTGACGTGAAATTGCCCGGCATGGTCTACGCCACCGTGCAGCAGTGCCCGGTGATTGGCGGCAAGGTCAAGAGCTTTGACGCGGCGCAGGCCAAAGGCATGCCCGGCGTGCAGGCTGTGGTGCAGATCAGCGACGGCGTGGCCGTGGTGGCTGACACCTGGTGGCGCGCCAAGAAAGCCATGGAAACCGTCAAAGTCCAGTGGGAAGAAGGCGCTGTGGCCGCCCTGAGCGACACTTCGATCATCGAAGGCACCCGCCAAGCCCTGAGCAGTGGCAAAGTCATTCCCATCACCAAGCCTGTGGGCGATGTGGCTGCGGCCCTCAAGGGTGCTGCCAAAGTGGTGCAGGCCGAGTACGTCTCGCCCATGCAATCGCACTCGCCGCTGGAGCCGATGAACTTCACCGCCCATGTGCAGGGCGACAAGGTCTTGCTGATTGGCCCAACCCAGTTCCAGCAAGGCGCACAAGGCGCTGTGGCTGGTGCTTTGGGCGTCAAACCCGAGAACATCACCCTGAAAACCACCTTCCTGGGTGGCGGCTTCGGTCGCCGTCTGGAGCTGGACTTCATCGTGCAGGCTGCCGAGATTTCCAAGGCTGTCAACAAACCCGTCAAACTGCTGTGGACGCGCGAAGAAGACATGACGCATGACTTCTACCGCCCAGCAGGCGTCAACCAGATGCAAGCCGGTCTGGACGCCAACGGCATGCCCGTGGCCATGCACTTCAAGGTGGCTTCGCAGTCGGTGACCCAACGCGCCTTTGGTCTGCCCAAGGACACGCTGGACCCCTTCATGGCCGAAGCGGCCGTGGCCGGGTACAACATCCCCAACACGCAGCACGACCTGGTCATCCACGACAGCGGTTTCCGTGTGGGTTACTGGCGCGCCGTGAGCCACAGCATGAACGCTTTTGCCAACGAAAGCTTCATCGACGAGCTGGCCAAGGCCGCAGGTCAAGACCCTTACGCCTACCGCATGAAGATGCTCAACGGCAAGCCCCGCTTTGCCAACGTGCTCAAACTGGCCGCCGAAAAAGCCGGCTGGGGCAAGCCCGTGGCCGCAGGCCGTGCACGCGGCATCGCCTTGATGGAAGGCTACGACAGCTACATGGCCCAAGTGGCCGAAGTCAGCATCGACAAGGACGGCAGCGTGCGCGTGCACAAGGTCACCGTGGCCGCTGACGTGGGCCACATGGTCAACCCCGACACGGTCGAGGCCCAGCTGCAGTCGAGCATCGTGTTCGGCGTGGGCGCTGTGCTCAAGCACCAGATCACCCTGAAAAATGGCCGTGTGCAAGAGACCAACTACAACAGCTACGAGCCGGTGCGCATGTACGAATCGCCTCAGATCGACATCGTGCTGGTCAAGAGCACCGAAAAGCCCGGCGGCATTGGCGAACCCGGCACAGCCGTGGCTGCGCCTGCGATTGCCAACGCCGTGGCCGCCCTGACCGGCAAGCGCGTGCGCCGTCTGCCGATCACGGCCGACGCGCTGCGCACGGCCTGATCGGCTGGAGGCCCGGATGGAAAGCCTGGATCTTCGCGTTCTGTCGGATGTGCTGGCCTGGAAACAGGCTGGCCATCAGGTCACGTTGGTCACCGTGGTGGAAACCTGGGGCAGTGCCCCCCGTCCACCCGGGGCCTTGCTGGCCGTACGGGACGATGGCGGCGTGAGCGGCTCGGTCTCGGGCGGCTGCGTCGAGGACGATCTGATCGCCCGCATCCGGGCGGGTGAATACGCCGATCTGCAAACCCCTTCGATGGTCGCCTATGGCGTGACCAAGGAAGAGGCCACCCGCTTCGGTCTGCCTTGCGGCGGCACCTTGCGGCTGGTGCAAGAGCCCGTGCTGGACACCACCTGGATCGAACAGGTCTTGCACCGAACGAGCGAGCACCAACTGGTGGCGCGCACCCTCACCTTGCGTGACGGCAGTGTGCAATTGCGCGAAGCCGAACGTGGCGAGGCTTTGCAGTTCGACGGCAGCACGCTGACGACGCTGTTTGGCCCCCGCTGGCGCTTGCTGCTGATTGGCGCGGGCCAACTGAGCCAAGCTGTGGCGCAGATGGCGCAAATGCTGGACTTTGAGATCCTGGTGTGCGAGCCACGTCAGGAATACACCGCAGGTTGGAGCCTGCCCGGTGTGACCCACCTGAGCGGCATGCCCGATGACGAAGTGCTGGCCCTGCGGCCCGATGCGCACACCGCCATCGTGGCGCTGACGCACGACCCGAAACTCGACGACATGGCGCTGCTCGAAGCGCTCAACTCGCCCGCTTTTTATGTGGGCGCACTCGGCTCGCGTCGCAACCAGCAAGCGCGCAAGGAACGCCTGGCCGAACACTTTGACCTGAGTGAGCAGGCCCTGGCCCGCTTGCACGGCCCTGTGGGTTTGCGTTTGGGCGCCAAGACGCCTTCCGAGATCGCGGTCTCGATCATTGCCGAAATCGTGCAGGTCAAGAACAAAGGCGTGTCCGACGCCATGGTGCAAATCAAGGCCGATGCCGCGCCCACCGAGTGGCGCAGCCCGGCTTGCGCGATTTGAATCGACCACCGCTGCCAGTCGTCGTCATCCTGGCTGCAGGGCAGGGTGAGCGCTTTCGGCAAGCGGGCGGCACACACGACAAACTGCTCGCCCCCATGGGCCCGCAACGCGTGCGCGACCATGTGGTGGCCGCCACCCAGGCCAGCGGCCTGCCCTGGCACGTGGTGGAGCGCGAACACACCCAGCACCTGAGCGCACAAGGCATGGGCGCGAGCATCGCCACGGGCGTGGCCGCCACGGCTGAGGCGCCAGGTTGGCTGATCCTGCCCGCGGACCTGCCCCTGGTGCAAGCCGACTCCCTGCGCCGCGTGGCTGAGGCCCTGGCCCACCACACCGTGGTGGTGCCCTGGGTGCAGGGCGAGCGTGGGCACCCGGTGGGCTTTGGCGCCGTATGCCGCGAAGCGCTGCTGGCCTTGTCGGGCGATCAGGGGGCCAAAAGCGTGATGCAAACGCACGCGCCCTGGCGGCTGGACTTGGATGACCTCGGCTGCATTTTGGACGTGGACACCCCCGAAGCTTTGGCACAAGCCCACACGGTTTGGAAGAGTCGCTCAGCCTGAGACCACGCAAAAAAGCCCGCACACCGAAGTGAGCGGGCTTTGAAAGGAGGTGGCTCACGCCACCTTTGCAATGAATTGGTCGATCAGCCGTGGTAGGCAGACTCACCATGGGAGGTGATGTCCAAGCCTTCGCGCTCATCTTCTTCCGAGACACGCAGACCCACAGTGAGGTCAACGATCTTGTAGGCGACCACGGAGACCACAGCAGACCAGACCACAGTGACCAACACCGCTTTGGCCTGCACCCAGACCTGGGCACCGATGGAGAAGTCAGCCGGTGTCACCATGGTGGCGGTGACCCAGTCGGCCACGAAGCCAGGGCCACCCAGGCTGGGCGAGTTGAACACGCCGGTCAGCAAGGCACCCAGAATGCCGCCCACACCGTGCACGCCGAACACGTCCAGCGAGTCGTCAGCGCCCAGCAGCTTCTTCAGGCCGTTCACACCCCACAGGCAGGCAAAACCTGCAATGAAGCCAATGATCACGCCACCGCCGATGCCGACGTTGCCAGCCGCAGGAGTGATGGCCACCAGACCAGCCACAGCACCCGAGGCCGCACCCAGCATGGAAGCTTTGCCACGCATCAGGGCTTCACCCATGCACCAGGCGATCACGGCTGCTGCAGTGGCCACCATGGTGTTGATGAAGGCCAGGGCAGCGAAACCGTTGGCTTCCAGGGCGGAACCTGCGTTGAAACCGAACCAGCCCACCCACAGCAGGGCAGCGCCCACCATGGTCAGTGTCAGGCTGTGAGGCGCCATGGATTCGCGACCGTAACCGACGCGCTTGCCAATCATGAAGGCACCGACCAAGCCAGCGACAGCGGCGTTGATGTGCACCACGGTACCGCCAGCGAAGTCCAGCGCACCCCACTGCCACAGCAGACCCGCCTTGGCAGTCATCTCGTCGACGACTTCTTTGGAAGCGTAGGCGTCAGGACCCATCCAGAACCAGACCATGTGTGCGATCGGCAGGTAGCTGAAGGTGAACCACAGCACCATGAACAGCAGCACGCCGGAGAACTTGGCACGCTCGGCAAAGGCACCCACGATCAGCGCGCAAGTGATGCCCGCGAAAGTGGCCTGGAATGCGGCGAACGAGATTTCCGGAATGTAGACGCCCTTGGAGAAGGTCGCGGCATTCGCAAAAGTGCCCGCTGCGTTGTCCCAGATGCCCTTCATGAACAGGCGGTCAAAACCACCGATGTAGGCATTGCCCTCGGTGAACGCCAGGCTGTAGCCATAGATGAACCACAGCACCAAGATCAGCGAGAAGGTGACCATGACCTGCATGAGCACCGACAGCATGTTCTTGCTGCGCACCAGACCACCGTAGAACAGGGCCAGACCCGGCACGGCCATCATCAGCACCAGCAAGGTGGACACCATCATCCAGGTGGTGTCGCCCTTGTTGGGCACAGGCACGGCAGCCGCCGCAGTGGCTGCCGCATCGGCCACGGCCGCCGTGGCATCGGGGGCGGCAGACTGGGCCCAAGCCAAAGCGGCTGTACCCAACAATCCCAGACCGACGGCCAGGGGTTTCATGATTTTTTTCATGTTGAACTCTCTTTCGTGATGGTCACAGGGCTTCGGTGCCGGTCTCGCCGGTGCGGATGCGAACCACCTGCTGGAGGTCGTACACAAAAATCTTGCCGTCACCGATCTTGCCGGTGCGGGCACCGGACTCGATGGCTTCGATCACGCGGTCGACGATGGCGTCGTCCACAGCGGCTTCGACTTTCACCTTGGGCAAAAAGTCCACCACGTATTCGGCACCGCGGTACAGCTCGGTGTGGCCCTTTTGACGACCAAAGCCTTTGACTTCGGTCACGGTGATGCCCTGCACGCCGATGCCCGAGAGTGCTTCACGCACTTCGTCCAGCTTGAAGGGCTTGATGATGGCGGTCACCAGTTTCATGATGGCTCCTTGTGTTGAGGGGTTGGGGATCAGAAGGTGTACTTCAGGCCCACGACCAGACCAGCATCGCCCGTGGCTTTGCCTGCAGGGGTGTAATAGAAGGACTTCTTGGCGTTGGTACCAATCACAGCGGCTGTAGCACTCAGGCCGTTGCCCAGGTCTTTGCCCAGAGTCAGAGCGTAGTCTGTGTAGGTGGCATCTGGCGTATTGGCCACTTTTTGGTAGCCCACGTGTGGCACCAAGGAGTAGCCATCGCCCAAGTCAAATGTGGCGCTCAGGTCGAGGTAATAGCTGCCCTTGCTGTTGAGGTTACCGAAGAGGTTAGAGAAGGCGTGTGAATACTTGGCAGTGAATGCACCCAAAGTGACAGCACCATAGACTTCGTCGGTGTTGGCATTACCAAAGCCAGCCACTTTGCCCAGCTTGTTGCCCGCATATTGGTAACGCAGGTAACCCACGTCGTAGGCCACATCACCCGCTGTGCCTTTGTAGCCACCGTACAGGTCAATTTCCACAGCGCCAGCGCTGGCACCCGCGTCCTTGATCCACTTGATGCTGGAGCCCCAAGCGCCCACATAGAAACCGCTCTTGTCGGTGTAGTCCACGCCGCCTTGCAGTGCAGGGTTCAGGCGCGACTGGGAAATGCCACGGTAACGGTAATCGCTGACCACACCTGCATTGAAGGCGAGGGTGCTTTCTGGCTCGGCTGCTGGCGCAGGTGCGGTCTGGGCTTGTGCCACAGAAGACAGGGAACCGATGGCCAGTGCGATCAGGGATGGAACGAGGATTTTTTTCATAGGGACTCCGATAAATGGGTTGAGTGACAATTCCATCTAGCAGATACCGTGCCAAGTCATTGAAAGGCAGGACTCCGGGGATTCACCAGTGCATGCCTCCCCCGATGGGTGCTTCAATGGCATTCCAACAAGCTTGGGACGCCTTGACAGCGTGCCAAAGCACACACCATGCACCAGCATGGGGCAGGGAGTTCAAAATGAGTCTTTCTTTGGTGCATAGCCGCGCCCTGGTGGGTCTGCTCGCCCCCGCCGTCACCGTGGAGGTGCACCTGGCCAACGGCCTGCCCAGCTTCACCCTGGTCGGGCTGGCTGATGTGGAGGTCAAGGAGGCCCGCGAACGGGTGCGTTCGGCCCTGCAGAACAGCGGCCTGGAATTCCCCCACAACAAGCGCATCACCGTGAACCTGGCCCCCGCCGACTTGCCCAAAGACTCGGGACGGCTGGATTTGCCCATCGCCCTGGGCATCCTGGCGGCCAGCGGACAAATCGACGCCTCCAAGCTCGCAGGCCATGAATTCGCGGGGGAGCTCTCACTGTCTGGCGAGTTGCGCCCGGTGCGCGGGGCCCTGGCCATGAGCCTGGCCCTGCGCCAGCAGCACATCCACACTCGCCTGGTCTTGCCGCCGGGCAGTGCCGAAGAGGCGGCACTGGTGCCCGATGCGATCATTTTCAGGGCCCGGCACCTGCTGGACGTGGTGCAGCAATTCCTGCCCCCGTCCGGCGAAGCGCCTCCTGAGTCCAGCGAAGGCTGGGCGCGCCTGGCCAGCGCTGCGCCGGCCGAAACTCCACGCTACGCTGACCTGGCTGATGTGAAAGGTCAGGCGGGCCCCAAACGGGTGCTCGAGATCGCCGCTGCTGGAGGTCATTCGCTGCTGATGGTTGGCCCCCCAGGCTCGGGCAAATCCATGCTGGCCCAGCGCTTTGCCGGACTGCTGCCGCCCATGCAGACCGAAGAAGCCCTCGAAAGCGCTGCACTGGCCAGCCTGGCGGGCTGCTTTGATCTGGGCCGGTGGGCGCAGCGCCCCACCCGGCAGCCCCACCACTCGGCCAGTGCCGTAGCGCTGGTAGGTGGCGGCTCGCCGCCCAGGCCCGGCGAGATTTCGCTGGCGCACCACGGCGTGCTGTTCCTGGATGAGCTGCCGGAATTCCCTCGCCCCGCTCTGGAAGCCTTGCGCGAACCGCTCGAAACGGGGCAGATCACCATCGCCCGGGCGGCCCGGCGGGCCGAGTTTCCGGCGCGCTTTCAGCTGATCGCCGCCATGAACCCCTGCCCCTGCGGTTACCTGGGCAGCGCGGTGCGCGCGTGCCGCTGCTCACCCGATCAGGTCAGCCGCTACCAAGGCAAACTCAGCGGCCCTTTGCTCGACCGGATCGACCTGCACATCGAAGTCAGCAGCCTGCGGCCTCAGGAACTCATTGAAGCGGTGCCCGGCGAAAGCACCCAGGCCATCGCCACGCGAGCGCTGGCAGCCCGTGAACGCGCTCTGACGCGGCAAGGCTGCAGCAACCAGGCGCTGCAAGGTCAGGCACTGGACGCACAAGTGCAGTTGAGCGAAGCCGCCACCGCCTTGCTGCAAAAAATCGCCACCCAATTGGGCTGGAGCGGGCGTGGCACCCACCGAGCGCTCAAGGTGGCCCGCACCATCGCCGACCTGGCAGGCAGTGAACAGGTGATGCCCGCCCATGTGGCCGAGGCTGTGCAATACCGCCGGGTGCTCAAGGCGCATTGAACGGCTGCGCGCAGCACACCCTGTTACAGGTCTGCGAGGCATCGGCAGGGGAGCGTCAACGCACCGGCCATTGGCACGTTGAACACGCACAACCCTGCCAACGAGGTGCCTTATGAAAAAAATCCTGCAAACCCTGGGTCTGGTCATCGCGATGGCCGGTGTGAGCGGCCAAGCGCTGGCCGATGGGGGTCACCACGGCTGGGAGCATCCGCGCCATGGTGGCCATGGCCACCGATCAGGCGGCAACTGGGTCGCCCCTCTGATCGCTTTGGGTGTGGCAGGCGCCGTCTGGAGTGCTGCCGCGCGCCCCGCCCCCACGTATGTCGCCCCACCGGTGACCTATTACCCGCCGCAACCGGCGCCCAGTGCCTCCTATTACTGCGCGTCGTCTGGCCAGTTTTACCCCTACACCTCTTACTGCCCTGAAGGCTGGCAGCTGGTGCAACCTGCCTACCGCTGACCGGCTTATCCGGTGCAAGCGCCCTCAGGCGACAGGCCGGGGGCGCCACTTGCGTCATGCTGGCGGACATGCGGACCGGTCAAAATGAGGCCATCCGCGCACCGCCTGACCCATGCACCCTTCGTCCCCATCATCGCCCGTTTCCCGTCTGGGCGCTTTCAGCGGCTGGTTGTCTTTGCCCCAACTCATCACCTGGGGCAGCGTTTTTTACACCTTCTCTTTGCTGGTCACGCCGCTCGAAGCCGAGTTAGGCATGACGCGCGCCCAATCTTCCGTGGCCTTCAGCCTGGCCTTGCTGGCCGAAGGCGCGGGCGCCTGGCTGGTGGGCCGCTGGATCGACCGGGGCCACGAGCGCGCGGTCATGGCGCTGGGTTCGGTCTGGGTGGGCACGGGCTTGCTGGCGCACAGCTTCATCGCCACGCTCTGGGGGTTTTATGCCGTGTGGCTCTGGCTGGGCCTGGGCCTGGCCGCCACGCTGTACACGCCAGCGTTTGCGGTGGTCACGCGCAGATTTCCGCAAGACTTTCGCCGCGCCATCATCACCCTCACCTTTCTGGGCGGGCTGGCCAGCACAGTGTTCATCCCGCTGTCGAGCTGGTGGATTGAACTGTGGGGCTGGCGCCGCGCTTTGTGGGCGCTGGCGGCCATCCAGCTGCTGCTGTGCGCCCCGCTGCACGCCTGGCTGCTGCAAGGGGCTCGAACACACCACCCCCACCACACAACACACCAGCCCCTGGGTCCGGTGCGACAACACCTGAAGGCCCCGTTCTGGCTGCTGGCCCTCTTCATGGTGCTGATGATGTCGGTCACCTCGGCCCTGCCTGCGCACATGATCAACCTGCTGCAAGAAGCTGGCCTTTCACCCGCCTGGGTGGTGGCCATTCCTGCGGCCATCGGGGTGATCCAGGTCATTGGCCGCTTCGTACTGTTCGTGTTCGAGCGGCACTGGAATGTGCACACCGCGAACCGCTGGATTCCGAGTCTGATTCCGATGGGCTTGCTTGCACTGGTGGTCGGCGGCGTCACCCCCTGGGCCGCGCTGCTGTTTGTGGTGCTCTTTGGTCTGGGCAATGGCCTGAACACCATCGTCAAGGGCACGGCCATGGCGCAGTACGTGAGCGCTGCGCATGTGGGGCAACTCAACGGTGTGCTGGGCATGCCCGTGGCACTGGCCCGTGCGGCAGCGCCACTGATGCTGGGCGTGCTCTGGTCACCCACAGCGGGCTACACCTACGGCCTGTGGTGGATGCTTGGCGCGAGCATCCTGGGTATGGGTGCCTTGTGGGCGGCGCAGCACCTGGCCTTGAAACGCCACAGACCCTAGGCCTGAGTCAAGGCAAGCGACGCGCAATGGTGTAATCGAGCGACAAGCGCC
Source organism: Limnohabitans radicicola (assembly GCF_014837235.1). Classification (GTDB taxonomy): domain Bacteria; phylum Pseudomonadota; class Gammaproteobacteria; order Burkholderiales; family Burkholderiaceae_C; genus Limnohabitans_A; species Limnohabitans_A radicicola. The sequence goes on from NZ_JACYFT010000001.1 coordinate 1,138,051, forward strand.
CAGGCCCCATGAACACCAGCGGTAACAACATTGCAATGTAGATCACCGGAAGTTTGAAATTGCCAAAACCCTCGTTGGTCAATGCATAGCCCCTGAGCAGTTCACTCCAGTTAGACCACGACTCAGGCCAGTGCACGCTGAGCATGGCCACGATGGTCAAGGCGATGAGAGAGGCCGAGAAAAACCGCGTGCCCAGGCCAATGACCAAGGCCACTGCGCCGACCACCTCGAACCCCAGCGCCAGCGCCCAATTGATGTCTGGCGGGATCAGCTTGAATGGCCAGGGAAACTGGTTCTGGATGTCGGCAAACCAATTGCTGCCGTGCAGCTTTTCAAAGCCGGCTTCGCCAAACTCCCAGGCCAAAAGCAGGCGCAAACTCAGCAGTCCGAGCCACAAACCGACATGGTCGAGGGTGTTAAGCCCCTGACGGGCGATGTGCTGCGCTTTGTTCATGGTTTTGTTCCCAAAATGACGCCCTGCCCACGCAGGCTGATCAACAGTTGCTGCCCAAAACTCACCAATGCTTGTGGATCAAGATGCGCCATCTCGCGGGCCAGTTGCTCAAACACCTGCTGACCCGTGCGGCTTTCATTCAGCAGGGCCAGCACACGGGCTGTGACGGCATTGATTTCAGAAAATTGCACCTGCTGCTGTGCATCGCGAAACACCACCAGAAAAGTGGGCTCCGACTGACGCGGCCGCCAGGTCGGGCCGATGCGGTGCACGGGCCAGGGACTGACCACGTCGATGCGCGCCGGGTTAAGCACCACAGCGCAGGCCATCAGGTCACCCTGCGCGTCGTGTACGGGTGCCGCGACATCCATCACATCCACTGCCAACTCCGCCCATTCGTACCGCGCCAAATCGGCCAGCCAGTGCGGCAAGGGCTGGGCAATGTGGGCTTCATCGAGGTAGCGCACAAACTCACGCGGGATCTCGCGAAACCAAGGTGTGTGCAAAGGCCAGTCACGGTAGAAGGTGCGGCACAGCCTGCGCCAGCGGCCGTCACCGAGCAACTGGCGGCACACCGGAAAACAGCTGTCCACAAAACCGCAGATGTTGTTGAACAAGAGCTCGTTGTACACCGCCATGCGGCGCGCAGGCACGCCTGCGGGACGGCGCGTGTGGTGTGGGTCGCGCAGGTGCCGCGCCAAATCGTGTTGGAATTGTTGGAACGCTAGCATCAGGCCACCCGCCTGTTTACCAACCGATGCGCGTCATGCGCTTCTTGCTGCAACCGCACCACCTGCGCCACCTCTTGCGTGAGGGTGTGCAAATCGGGCAGGTTGAAATCACGCTCCAGGCATGTGGGTACCGTACGACCAATGCGGGCATACGCCTCACGCAGCAATTGCCAGACCGGCTCGATCACGTCACTGCCATGGGTGTCCACCACCAGGCCGTCGTCCTCAACCCAGTGCCCCGCCACATGCACATAGCAGGTGCGCTCCAATGGCAACTGCCGCAAATAAGCGTGGGGGTCAAAACCGAAGTTGCAGCTGTTGACATGGATGTTGTTCACGTCCAGGTGCAGCAGACAATCCGCGCGCTCAACCACCGCGCGGATGAATTCGGGCTCACTCATGTCGGCGCCGGGGGGGGCGATATAGGTCGATGCGTTTTCCACACCGATGCGTATGCCCAAAATGTCTTGTGTACGGCCAATGCGCTCGGCCGTCCAGCGCACCGCCTCTTCGGTCATGGGGATGGGCAAGAGGTCATACAAGTGGCTGTCATCCGCACACCAGGACAGGTGCTCGGTGAACAGCGTCATTCCGTGCGTGCGCATGAAGTCACGGGTGCGCCGCAGTAAGACTTCATCCAAAGCGCCTGGTCCGCCCAAGGAGAGCGAGAGTCCATGGCACACAAACGGGTAACGCTCGGTGAAGGCCCGCAGCACATGGGCCGAACGACCGCCCATGCCAGCCCAGTTTTCGGGAGCGACTTCAAAAAACTGGATCTCGGACGGGACCGCCTGCTGAAGTGCAGGGGTCAACTCGCGCCGAAAACCCAGACCCGCACAGGTGGGGAAAGCGTTGTTCAAGGTCATGGCTTTGGGTGTGTGGGGTCCTGAAAGCCATGCGCGCACTGTGCGCGCAGGCCTGCTGTGACAGGCTCAAGCTGGGATCAAGACTTTTTGGCGCCGCAAGTAGCGTCTTTCTTCTTATCGGCACCGCAGCTGGCTTCTTTGGCTTTCTTGTCAGCACCGCATTTGGCTTCACCGCACTTGCCGTCTTTTTTCTTGTCCATCTTTTTTTCAGCACCGCACTTGGCTTCGCCACACTTGCCATCTTTGGCCTTGGTGTCGGCCTGAGCGACTTGGTAGCCAGCGTCCAGCGCCTTGGCGGCAAATGGGTTGCCGGCAGCCTGAGCCGGCAATGCCGCGACAGCGGCGAATGCAGAGCCCAAAGCGATGGTCAACAGTTGTTGCTTGTTCATGAAAATCTCCTGAAAGGTTGGTGCTTGGATACGACCCGCTGAAACCACGCCTTGAAGGTGCTTGTTCATCAGGGTCATGGTGTAATCCGCCGCAACCGATTTGAAAGTTACACAAAGCCAAATTTTTTATGCATTTTGTTATCTGTAACTTTTCCAACCCCACACACGAACTCTTTGCATGAGCGAAAGCCTGCACACTGTCGAATCCCAGCTGCACGCCTTGTGGATGCAATCACTGCAAGGCGACCGCGCCTGCTACGAGCGTGTGCTAACGCTGCTCAGTACTTATGTGCGCGGCTTTCTCAGAAAGCGCCTGCAGTCCCAGCTCAGCGACGTTGAGGACCTTGTGCAAGAAACCCTGATGGCCATCCATCAAAAGCGCCACACCTACCAAAGTGATCAGCCACTCACCGCCTGGGTGTTTGCGATTGCGCGCTACAAGTGGGTGGACCACTTGCGTGTCCATGGCCGTCGTGAAAAATTGCACGACGACATCGACGACTGGGCCGACACCCTGACGGTGGACAGCGACACCGAAACGAGCGATGCTCAGCGCGATCTGGCCCAGGTGCTGGCCGACCTGCCGCCGAAACAACGTGCCGCCATCGAACACACGCGGCTACAAGGCCTGTCGATCACCGAAACCGCACAGCTGACCGGGCAAAGCGAAGCGTCCGTCAAAGTCAATGTCCACCGAGGCCTGAAAACCTTGATGGCCAAATGGGGAGTCCAAAAATGAAAACACAAGACCTGATCGGCCTGCTGGCTCAAGACCCGATGCCTGCGGCGCCTCCGGTGCGCCAGCAACTGAGCCAGGCTCTGCTCGGTTCGGCGCTGGTGAGCGGGACATGGCTGCTGGTGTTCTGGGGCTTGAACCCTGACATGGGCACGATGGCTATCCACCCAGCTTTTGCCACCAAGATGCTGTGGCTGTTGGCGCTGGCCGTCTTCAGTGCCCGGGGCCTGCTGCACCTGTCGCGCCCGGGCATGGGTGTGGGGTCCACGTTCTGGGGGCTCGCGCTCGCCCTGCTGGCCATGGGCAGTCTGGGTCTGATGCAATCGCTGGAGGCCAACCCCGACAGCCGCATGGCCCTGTGGATGGGCAGCTCTTGGCAGACCTGCGCGCTGAGCATACTGGCACTGGCACTGCCGGTGCTCGGCGCACTGCTGTGGGCTCTGCGCCAACTGGCGCCCACCCGGCCAGCGCTGGCGGGTGCCGCAGCGGGTGCCATGGCCGGCTGTGTGGCAGCGGGCTTTTATTCACTGCACTGCACCGAGACGACCTTTGCCTTCTTCGCCGCGTGGTATGGCGGTGGCATGCTGATCGTGAGTGCGTTGGGCGCGCTGCTGGGCAGTCGTTTACTGCGCTGGTAAAACGACGCAGACCGTACAGACTCAAACAGCGCTGGCCAAAGGCAGGTTGAGCAAGATGTTTTGCGGTTTGAGTTTGAGCAGACGCTGATCGTTCATGGCCAGCCCCAAATAGACCGGCTTGCCCTGAACGTCGGCCCGCATGTCTTGTGGGTTGTCAAAGCGCAGCGTGAAGAGGCTGATGAGTTGCTGCTGGCGCTTTTCATCCAGCGCTTGGCCCTGGTACAGATCGTTGAGCAAGGCGGTGGCCGTGACGTCCAGCCCCACATGCCAGCGCCAGGCCGGGTCGTCGACTTTTTGCACCGGCTCAATGCTGACCGATACGCCCAGAAAGTGCTGCACCCAGCGGGCCAACACCACCGACAAGGCTTTCAGGCCCGAGCGGGCGTTGACCATTTTCAGAATCAGACCGTGCGGCAGTTCGTTCCGGACCTCGTGCGTCATGTCGAGCAAAAACGCGTAACGGCCCAGACCTTCGCGCTGCGCCAGATAGCGGTCTTCGTTGTCTTTGTGCAGCACTTTGACATCCACCGCTTTGAGCGGCGCACCGCCTTCCAACAGCAAGCGGCCCATCTCGCCCAGACCGCCCGTTGCCTTCAAAGCGTCCAGCGTGTCGCTGTCACCTGCGAGCACACGACCGCCTTCGATGGTGATGCGCTGGCGGCGAAACAGCAGCTCGGCGGCGCGCCAGATCCAGGCGTCTGGCTCATCGGCCAAGACATTGCACACGATGGCCTGCACCACCACGTCGATGAACAGCGGGGGCATCTGGATGTTGCCATTGCGCTGCCAGGCCATGTAGGCCGACTCCAGGGAACCCGCGCTTTCCACATCGTCCCGAAAGCGCAGGAACAGTTCGTAGTTCTCGCGCGCATCATCGTCCTTGAAGGCATGGAGTTGTGCGGGTGAGACCTGCATCAACGGTGCATCGAGCAGGGCCTGGTGCAGACGCATTTCTTCTTTGCACGATTCGGGCACCAGCGCCATTTCGGGGCGCTGCAACCACAGGCGCCAGTAGTCTGGACTGGGCACCAGCCAACCCCGCTCGTTGCGCGTCAGATGTTGGTGGCCGCAGGCGGTCCAGAAGGTTTGCATGGTGTTTACAGGTTGGGAGCCAACAAGCGCTGCAGGTCTTTGACTTCCACACCGCTGCGCTGCGCCAGGTCTTGCACCTGGTCATCGCCGACCTTGCCCACGTTGAAGTACTGAGCCTCGGGGTGCGCGATGTAAAAACCACTCACACTGGCCGCAGGCGTCATGGCCAGGCTCTCGGTCAGGCCCATGCCAATGTCGTGGCATTGCAGCAGCTCGAACATGGCCTTTTTGGCGCTGTGGTCGGGGCAGGCGGGGTAGCCGGGTGCAGGGCGGATGCCTTGGTATTTTTCGGCAATCAACTCTTCGTTGCTCAACGCCTCACCAGCGGCGTAACCCCACAGGTCGGTGCGCACTTTTTGATGCAGGCATTCGGCCAGCGCTTCGGCCAGGCGGTCGGCCAGTGACTTGAGCATGATGGCGCTGTAGTCATCATGTGCGGCCTCAAAAGCGGCGGCACGTTTGTCGGCACCGATGCCTGCGGTGACGGCGAACACACCAACGTGGTCGGGTGCTGTGCCATGCGGCGCGACGAAGTCGGCCAGGCAACGGCTGGGGCGCATGACACCATCGATCATGTGTTTCTCGGTCTGCTGACGCAGGCCGCGCCAGGTCATGGCGACTTGCTGGCGTGATGCGTCGGTGTAGAGCGCGATGTCGTCGTCATTCACGCTGTTGGCGGGGTAGAGGCCCAGCACCGCGTTGGCCGTGACCCAGCGGCCGTCGATGATTTTTTGCAGCATGGCTTGGCCGTCGGCATAGACCTTGCGCGCCTGCTCGCCCACCACCTCGTCGTCAAGGATCGCGGGGAATGGACCGGCCAAGTCCCAGGTCTGGAAGAACGGCCCCCAGTCGATGTACTGCGCGATCTCGGCCAGGTCGTAGTTCTTGAACACACGGCGGCCAATGAACTTGGGCGCAGAGGGCACGCCTTGCGTCCAGTCGATCGGCGTCTTGTTGGCGCGTGCCTGCGCCAGCGTCCACATGGGGGTTTGCTTTTTGTTGGCGTGCTGCTCGCGCACCTTGTCGTAGTCGGTGTTCAAGTCGGCGATGAACTTGGCGGCTTGCTCGGACAACAAACCCTGCGCCACACCCACGCTGCGCGAGGCATCGGGCACATAAACCACCGGGCCGCTGTAGTTAGGCGCGATCTTCACAGCAGTGTGCACGCGGCTGCAGGTGGCGCCGCCAATCAGCAGCGGCATCTGGCGTTCGCGGAAATACGGGTCTTTTTCCATCTCGGCCGCCACGTACTGCATCTCTTCGAGGCTGGGCGTGATCAAGCCCGACAGACCGATGATGTCGGCGTTTTCTTCCTTAGCCTTGGCCAAAATTTCGTGGCAGGGCACCATCACGCCCATGTTGACCACTTCAAAGTTGTTGCACTGCAAGACCACCGTGACGATGTTCTTTCCGATGTCGTGCACATCGCCCTTGACGGTGGCGATCACGATCTTGCCCTTGGCTTTCACGTCTTCGCCCGCCGCTTCTTGGGCCAATTTCTCGGCCTCGATGTAGGGCAGCAAATGCGCCACGGCTTGCTTCATTACGCGGGCGCTCTTGACGACTTGCGGCAAGAACATCTTGCCTTGGCCGAACAGGTCGCCGACCACGTTCATACCGTCCATCAACGGGCCTTCGATCACATGCAGCGGGCGACCGCCCTGCGCCAGTACCTCTTGATAAGCCGCTTCGGTGTCCTCGTTGATGAAGTCGGTGATGCCGTGCACCAGCGCGTGCGAGAGGCGCTGCGCCACGCTCACAGGCGCATCGGGCGTACCGCGCCAGGCGAGCTTGGTGCTCTCGTCTTTGGCCGCGCCTTTGGCGCTGTCGGCAATCTCCACCAAACGCTCACCCGCGTCAGGGCGGCGATTCAGCACCACGTCTTCGACCCGCTCGCGTAACGTGGGCTCCAGGTCGTCGTACACGCCGACCATGCCTGCGTTCACGATGCCCATGTCCATGCCGGCTTTGATCGCGTGGTACAGGAACACGGTGTGGATCGCTTCGCGCACCGGGTCATTGCCCCTGAAGCTGAAGGATACGTTGGACACACCGCCCGACACCTTGGCACCCGGCAAGTTCTGCTTGATCCAGCGCGTGGCTTCGATGAAATCCACCGCATAATTGTTGTGCTCTTCAATGCCGGTGGCGATCGCAAAAATGTTCGGGTCGAAGATGATGTCTTCGGGCGGGAAGTCCACCTCATCGACCAGCACGCGGTAAGCGCGTTCGCAAATCTCGATCTTGCGTTCGTAAGTGTCTGCTTGGCCTTTTTCATCAAACGCCATCACCACGGCGGCCGCGCCATAACGCTTGACCAGCTTGGCCTGGCGCTTGAACTCTTCCACACCCTCTTTCATGCTGATCGAGTTGACGATGCCCTTGCCCTGGATGCAGCGCAGACCAGCTTCGATCACGGTCCATTTGCTCGAATCCACCATCACCGGCACGCGGGCGATGTCGGGCTCACCGGCCATCAGGTTCAAAAACCGCACCATGGCCGCCTGGCTGTCGAGCATGGCTTCGTCCATGTTGACGTCGATCACCTGCGCACCATTTTCGACCTGCTGACGCGCCACGGCCAAAGCCTCTTCGTACTGGCCGTTCAAAATCATGCGGGCAAAGGCTTTGGAACCGGTCACGTTGGTGCGCTCGCCCACGTTGACAAACAGAGACCCCGTGCCGATGGAGACAGGCTCCAGACCGGACAGCTTCATGGGGGGAACAGACACGATTTCAGACGCGACAACAGACACAGGCTCACCTTGGGGCTACAGGTGAGCGTCGTTGTGCAAAACAATCAGGAATTGAAGGCCCCAAGCCTGACCTGCGGCACCTGGACGGTGGCGGGCTGCAACGCTCCTTGGGAGGGTTGAGATTTTAACCGGAGCATTTTTCATCACGTTCGATGCCAAAATGGGCCCCATCCAGTCCTTAGACATCGAACCCATCCGGCCATGAAGCCCCCCATTGCAATGACCTCCCCGCTGCAAGGCGCCTCCAACTTTCGCGATGTGGGCGGCTACATCACCCAAGACGGCCGCCGTGTCAAGCGCGGCCAGGTGTTTCGCTCAGACCACCTGGCGGGACTGACGGCCGATGATGTGCTGCAAGTTCAAGGCATGGGCCTCACGCACAGCCTGGATTTTCGGGGCGTGGCGGAATGTGCGGCCACGCCTTATGACATCGCGGGCGTTCAACGCGTCGCCTTGAGCATCGAGCCCAGCGTGATTGCCAAGATGCAAGCGCTCGTGGCCCAAGGGATTGAGCCCACCACCGAAGAGACGGTGGAGCTGATGCGCGGCACTTACCGGGATTTCGTCAACCACAACGCCGACACCTTTGGTCGGTTTTTGAAGCACTTGCTGGCGCATTCCACACCTCAAGTGTTCCATTGCACCGCGGGCAAAGACCGGACAGGTTTTGCTGCGGCCCTGCTCTTGTCAGCGTTGGGGGTGGACCGCGCCACCATCGAGCACGACTACCTGCTCACCAACCAGCTGTACCGCCGCGACCCGCACATCGAAGGCAAGGGTCCTGCGCATGTGATGAAAGTACTCTGGCAAGTGCAACCGGCTTTTTTGCATGCGGCATTTGAAGCGGTGGACCAACAAGGCGGCATGCAAGACTACTTGCATGGCCCCATTGGCCTGGACACGCACGAGGTGCAAGACTTGCGCGACTGGTTGCTGCAAGCCTGAGTGGTCAATACTGTTTGTAGGGCAAGAACTTGCCCGACAGCACCACGTTGACCCGATCACCTTTCGGGTCGGGCTGGCGCACGATGTCCATGCTGAAGTCGATGGCGCTCATGATGCCGTCGCCAAACTCTTCATGGATCAGCTCCTTGATGGTGGTGCCATACACGCTCACGATTTCGTACCAGCGGTAGATCAGCGGGTCGGTGGGCACCGGGGTGGGCAACGAGCCTTTGTAGGGCACCACCTGGAGCCACTTGATCTCGTCGGCCGTCAGGCCAAAAATCTTGCCGATGACCTTGGCCTGCTTGGCATCAAAGGTCATTTGGCCCAGGCAGCCCGCAGTGACCCATTCCTTGGACAAACCGACTTTGTCGGCGACATCGCTCCACTTGATGCCTTTGGCCACTTTGGTGGAGATGATTTTTTCGGTGACTTCTAAACGGTTCATGAAAGACCTCTTGAGGGGGGTTGATGAAAATTCGGGGTGAAACAAATCAATGGGCTTTGGCGCGGGACACCAAAAAGTCGACGATGTGGTTGCGCATGTCGTAGTAGCCCGGCAGGTGGTGCAGCTGTGCGCGGGTGCGCTCACGCGGCAGCGGGTTGACCACCACCTCGGCCAAGCCACCGGGCACATAGCTGCCGCCCGATGCGTTGCCATTGCTCATGAGCAGGATGCGGTCAGACAGCAAAATGGCTTCGTCCACGTCATGCGTGATCATGAAGACCGTCTGCTGCGTCTGGCGTACGATGCCCATCAGCTCGTCCTGGATCGTGCCGCGTGTCAATGCGTCCAGCGCGCCAAAGGGCTCGTCAAGCAGCAGCATCTTGGGCTGAATGGCAAAGGCCCGGGCAATGCCCACGCGCTGCTTCATGCCGCCCGAGAGTTGGCTGGGTTTCTTGTCGATGGCGTGCAACAGTCCCACCATACCGACGTGCTTTTCCACATGCACATTGACCTGGGGCGTTTTCCATTCAGGCCATTTGGACTTGACGGCGAACGCGATGTTTTGCCGCACCGTGAGCCAGGGCATGAGTGCGTGGCTTTGGAACACCACACCGCGCTCCAGGCTGGGGCCTGCAATCTCACGCCCGTCCATGAAGGCGTGGCCCTCACTGGCCGTGTCCAGGCCCGCCAACACGTTCAAGATGGTGGTCTTGCCACAGCCAGAGTGGCCGATGATGCAGACGAACTCGCCCTTGTCGATGTTGAAGGACACGTCCGAAAACACCGGCTTGTCGCTTTGGTAGGCCTTGCCCAGTTTTTCGATTTTGAGGAAAGCGTTCATGGCTTTGGCCTTGGGTTGAGGTGCAAAAGTCTCTGTGGGCAAAGGTGCGATCAGCTCGCGGTCGCTGGCGTCACTCCACATAGGTCACCGCCTTTTGCACCTGGGCAAAGGCCAGGTCCAGCAACATGCCGACCACACCGATCACCAGCACTGCAAAGATCACGTTGACCAGCGAGAGGTTGTTCCACTCGTTCCACACGAAGTAGCCCACGCCCGTGCCACCCACCAACATCTCGGCGGCCACGATCACCAACCAGGCGATGCCCATGCTGATGCGCATGCCCGTCACGATGGTGGGCGCTGCGGCAGGCAAGATGACCAAGAAGGCTTTGCGCAACGGCTGCACTTCCAGTGTGCTGGCCACATTTAGCCAATCGCGCTTGACCGCCGCCACGCCAAAGGCGGTGTTGATCAGCATGGGCCAGACCGAACAGATGAAGATGACGAAGATGCCGCTGACTTCTGAGTCTTTCAGCGTGTACAGCGCCAGTGGCATCCACGCCAGCGGGCTGATGGGTTTGAGCACCTGAATGAACGGGTCAAACGCCTTGCGCATGAGGGGCGACATGCCGATCATGAAACCCACAGGCAGCGCCACCAGCACGGCCAGGAAAAAGCCCAGGCCCACACGGCCCAGCGAATGCGCCAGCTGGATGCCGATGCCTTTGTCGTTGGGGCCTTTGTCATAGAAGGGGTCGGCCAGATGCCCGATCATGGCCTTGCCCACTTCGATGGGCGGCGGAAATCCGGTGCTTTTGACGGCGCCCGGGTCCTTACCCATCATCTTCTGGTACTCGATCTCTTCGGCGCTCATGCCCGCCTTGGCGGCGGCGCCTACCGAGGGCGCCGTGGCCGACAGCTGCCAGGCCCCCAGAAAGACCAGGAACATGAGCAGCGAGACCATGGCCGCGCGCAAATTCAGGTGCGTGGTTTTCATGGCAGCTCAACCCATCTTGTGGAGCGCAAAGCTCTTGAGGTATTCCTCGGGTTTGGCCGGATCAAACTCCTTGCCCATGATCTTGTGCTTGGGGTAAGGCGTGGTGGCGGCAAAGTCCTGGCCCAACGCCTTCATGTGCTTGCGCGCATCGGTGATCAGGAAGACTTTTTCAGCGATCTGTTTGTAGTCCACGTTGCCCTTGATGTAACCCCAACGCTTCATCTGCGTGAGCATCCACACCGCCATGCTCTGCCAGGGCATGGGGTCAAAGTCGGCGCGGTCAGGCACGTTTTGCACCTTGCCCAGGCCGTCGGCAAACTTGCCCGTCAGCACCTGACTGAGCACCGCCTCGGGTTGGTTGAGGTACTGCGCAGGCGCGATGACCTTGGCGATCAGCTCGCGGTTGCCTGGCTGGCGCGCCATGGCCGCCGCCGTGAGCACCGCGCGGTAGAGCGCCGCAAAGGTGTTGGGGTTCTTCTGGATGAACTCGGTGCTGGTGCCAAAGGCACAGCAAGGATGGCCACTCCACAGATCCTTGGTCAGCATGTGGATGAAGCCAACTTCGTCGAACACCGCTCGCTGGTTGAACGGATCGGGGCCGAGGAAGCCGTCGATGTTGCCCGAGCGCAGGTTGGCCACCATCTCTGGCGGTGGCACCACGCGGATCTGCACATCGGTGTCGGGGTTGATGCCGTTTTCTGCCAGGTAGTACCGCAGCAGGAAGTTGTGCATCGAGTAGTCAAAGGGCACGGCGAACTTGAAGCCCTTCCAGTTTTTCGGATCGCGGTTGTTCTTGTGTTTGACAGCCAGCGTGATCGCCTGACCGTTGACGTTTTGAATGGTGGCCACGTTCATGGGCGTGGCGTTGGAGCCCAGCCCCATGCTGATGGCCAGTGGCATGGGCGACAAGAAATGCGTGGCGTCGTATTCCTTGTTGATCATCTTGTCGCGGATCAAGGCCCAACCGGCGGTCTTGGTGACTTCAACATCCAATCCCTGCTTGCTGTAAAAGCCCAGGGGGTGGGCCATGATCAGCGGCGTAGCGCAGGTGATCGGGATGAAGCCGATCTTGAGGCTGGTTTTTTCGAGCGGACCTTTTTCCTGCGCCATGGCCTGCAAGCTGGCCACGGGCAGCACGCTGGCGATGGCCGCCATGGCCGTCTTCTTGCCCACGGCGCGCAAGAACATGCGGCGCTCGTGGTCGTGCGGGAACAAGGACTTGACCAGCGTGGCCTCGATGAATTCCTGGCTGTAGGCCTCAAACTCGGCCGTTTCGGAACGCGCACGCAATTGGGCCGCTGCCGCATCGGCCACCACCTCGGCATGGTGGTCTGCGGGCGAATGGTCGCGGCCGCAGCTGCATTTGAGCATCAGGGGGCGGTCGGCGTTGTACGGATCAAAGAATTCAGACATGGCAACCTCGTGGATGAAAGATGCCTGTCACCTTGCAAGCTGCGGGCCAGAAAATGCCACCCCCGTGGCCAACCGGTTGACTTGCGCAAAATCGCGATGCCGTTGTCGATGCGGTGTAGGGCTGCCCCTACATCTCCCGCACGCCAGGCACCACAAGTGCCTCAGTTCCTGGGGGCTCCGGGACCATGGCCATGGCTTTGCGCATACAAGGCCAGCTCCACATCGTTCTTGGTCCCGGTCTTTTCGAGGATGCGTGCACGGTAAGTGCTCACCGTGTTGGGTGCCAGATTGAGCTGCGCACCAATTTCGCTCACTGTGCGGCCCTGGGTCAACAAAAGGTAGACCTGGTGCTCGCGGTGCGAGAGCAACTCGATCCCGGTTTTGGTGCGTCCCAGGCTGACCAGGCTGGCCAAGGCCTCGGCAGTGGCGGGCGTGACATGCATGCCCCCGGCAGCGACACGGTGCAAAGCCGCCAGAAGTTCATCGGGGTCGGTGCTTTTGTTCAGGTAACCCGAAGCGCCCAACTTGATGCAGCGCACCGCGTATTGTTTTTCGGGGTAAGTGCTGAGCATGAGCACAGGCAGTTCAGGCCAGCTCTTACGCAAAACCTGCAACACGTCCAGACCGTCCATGCCAGGCAAGGCGATGTCCAAAAGCACCACGTCGATGCCCAGGGGACCTTGCAGCTTTTGGACTTCATCGAGTACGGCAGGACCGGTGTCGGCTTCGGCCACCACCTGAACCTGCGGGTCATCAGCCAACACCATCTTGAGGCCCTCGCGCACGATCTTGTGGTCATCGCCCAGCAACACGCGCAGTGCCCCCCGAGTGGTCGTCATCATGGCTGCACCTGCGGCAAGGGCATGGACAAGCGCATGCAGGTGCCCCGTCCCGGCTGACTGTCGACCTCGATCAGGCCCCCAAAGTGGCGTGCCCGCTCACGCATGCCCATGATGCCGTACGCCTGAGGCGACTCAAACGCTTGCGGTAAGGCACCGCAGCCGTCGTCCTCCACAGACAGATGGAGCCAGCCCTCGCGCAGGGCGATGTCGATGTCAACCGTGCGCGCCCGGGCGTGCCGACCCACGTTGCTGAGCATTTCCTGAAAGATGCGGAACACCGCCATGGCCATGGGCTCGGGCAATTCAATGCGCTCATTGACCTCCATGCGCCACTGCAGCCGCTGCTCGGCCGATTGGACAAACTCTTGCGCTTGCCACTCCAGTGCGCCCCAGAGGCCCTGGTGGTCCAGGATGCTGGGGCGCAGATCGGTGATGATGCGGCCCACATTGACGACCGCGTTCTCAATCAGGCGGCTCATGTTCTGACACTTGCCCCGCATCTTCTCGCGCATGGCTTGGGCTTCTTCGGCCACCCGCTGCTCCTGCTCGGACAGGCGCTTGTCCAGCCAGCCCACATCCATCTTGAGAGCAACCAGCAAGCTGCCCAGCTCGTCGTGCACCTCACGCGCGATGCGGGTGCGCTCTTCTTCGCGCACCGCATCGGACCAGGCCGCCAGTTCGCGCAGTTGCTGCAAAGCGGTTTCAAGCGCATGGGTGCGTTCGGTCACGCGCAGCTCCAGGTCGTTTTTCGCCTGGTGCAAAGCCTCTTGTGCGCGCTTGCGCTCGGTGATGTCGACAAAGGTGACCACTGCTCCACGCACGACACCGTTGTCAAAAACCGGGTAGCTCGAATACTCCACGGGAAAGCTGCTGCCGTCCTGCCGCCAGAACACTTCCGTGTCGATGCGGCACGAGTTGCCTTGGCGGAAAGCGTTGTAGATGGGGCAGTCGTCCATCGGGTAATGTGCCCCGCCCGCATGCGAATGGTGGGTCAGGATGTGCATGTTCTGCCCCAGCACCTGTTGCGGCTCAAAACCGATCATCCGGGCCCCTGCCGGGTTGATGAAGACGCACAGACCTTCCAGGTCTACGCCAAAAACCCCTTCGCCGGTCGAAGCGAGCATGAGACCCAGCGGGTCACGCCAGGCGTCGGCCACGCCCAGGCCCGGGGGTTGAAGCTTGTGGAGGTCTGTACACATGCGGAGGCACAAGCAAACGCTATGCCAAATAGCTTGCTGCCGCCCATCGGGGGAGCGCCTCCCAAACACTTTGAGTGCTGGCAGGCAAGGCTCACATCGCCCGCGAAATCACCTCTTTCATGATTTCGCTGGTGCCGCCATAGATGCGCTGGATGCGGGCGTCGGTGTACATGCGGCCGATCAGGTACTCGTTCATGTAGCCGTAGCCACCAAAGAGCTGCAGGCAGGTGTCAATCACGCGGCCTTGCGCTTCCGAGCCCCAGAGCTTGGCCATGGACGCGGTGGCGGTGTCCAGCTTGCCCGCCACCAGGTCTTCGACGCAGCGGTCGATGAAGGCACGGCCCACCTGGATTTCTGTGGCCACTTCGGCCAGCTTGAACTTGGTGTTCTGGAAGTCGGCCACCGTCTGGCCAAAGGCCTGGCGTTCGCGCACGTAGTCGAGCGTGATCTGGTACGCCCCTTCCATCGCCGCCAAAGCCGTGAGGCCGATGATGAGCCGCTCGTAGGGCAGGTCGGCCATGAGTTGGAAGAAGCCCTGCCCCTCCTTGCCACCCAAGAGCTGCTCCGCGCCCACGCGCACATCGTCAAAAAACAGCTCGGAGGTGTCCTGGGCCTTGAGGCCAATCTTGTCGAGCACCCGGCCCACGCGATAGCCGGGACAGTTTTCGGTCTCGACGATCAGGATGGACGTGCCCTTGGCGCCCAGGCCCGGATCGGTCTTGACCACCACCAGCACCACCCCGGCCAGAAAGCCATTGCTGATGAAGGTCTTGGAGCCATTGATCAGATAACCGCTGTCGGTGCGCTCGGCGCGGGTGCGGATGCCCTGCAGGTCTGAGCCGGTGCCGGGCTCGGTCATGGCAATCGCCCCCACCAACTCGCCCGTGGCCATGCGCGGCAGGTAGCGGCGTTTTTGTTCTTCGGTGCCGTGGTTCAAGAAGTAATGCGCCACGATGGAGTGCACCGACGAGTTCATGCCTGTCAGGCTGCGGCGGGCCATTTCTTCATAGAGCACGGCTTCGTGACGGAAGTCTCCACCGCCGCCGCCCCACGATTCAGGGATATCGGTGCACAAAAGGCCAAGGGCCCCGGCTTTGCGCCACATCTCATGGCCAACGTGGCCGCGCTTGCGGGCGGCCTCGTCCTCGGGCTGCATTTCTTCTTCGAGGAACCGGACCACGGTGTCGCGGTACTGGTCCAGATCGGGGTCGGTCCAGGAACGGCGGAACTGAATGGGCATGGCGGACTTTCAGATCAAGAGAACACGGTCTCCATTGTGCAAGCCCCGCGCCCGCCTGGCAGTCACCTTTGCCCAGGGGAAGACCCGCAGCGCCAACCGAGCGCGCGGGCTTGGGTCAGGCCGCTTCTTTGTAGAAAAAGCCGCCGTGCACGTTGCGCGGCGCCAGAGGGCCCACCGCTTTGCTGATGGCGCCGATGTGGTCGGGCGTGGTGCCGCAGCAGCCGCCCACGATGTTGACCAGGCCTTCGGCGGCAAACTCGTGCAGCAGGCGGCTGGTGACTTCCGGGGTTTCGTCAAAGCCGGTGTCGCTCATGGGGTTGGGCAGGCCGGCGTTGGGGTAGCAGCTGATGAAGGTGTCACCCGCGACCTTGTTGAGCTCCTGGATGTAGGGGCGCATCAGCGTGGCACCCAGGGCACAGTTCAGGCCAATGGCCAAGGGCTGCGCGTGGCGAACGCTGTGCCAGAACGCCGTGACGGTCTGGCCGCTCAGGATGCGGCCCGAAGCGTCGGTCACGGTGCCGCTGATGATGAGGGGCAGGCGCTGGCCGCTGGCTTCAAAAAATTCTTCAATGGCAAACAGCGCGGCCTTGGCGTTGAGGGTGTCAAAAATCGTTTCGACCAGCAGCACATCGGAGCCACCTTCGACCAGGGCTTCGACCTGCTCGTAATAGGCGGCGCGCAGTTCTTCAAAGGTCACGTTGCGGGCACCGGCGTCGTTCACATCGGGGCTGATGCTGGCGGTTTTGGGCGTGGGGCCCAAGGCGCCGACCACAAAACGGGGCTTGTCGGGCGTGGAGAACTTGTCGCAGGCAGCGCGGGCCAATTTTGCGGACTGCAGGTTCATCTCGCGCACCAAGTGCTGCATGTCGTAGTCGGCCTGGGCTATTGTTGTCGCGCCAAAGGTGTTGGTCTCAATCATGTCCGCCCCGGCGGCCAGGTAGCCTTCGTGGATGTCGCGAATCACGTCGGGGCGCGTGAGGCTCAGCAACTCGTTGTTGCCCTTGACGTCCTTGGGGAAGTCCTTGAAGCGCTCGCCCCGGTAGTCGGCCTCGGTCAGCTTGAAGCGCTGGATCATGGTGCCCATGGCGCCGTCGAGGATGGCGATGCGGGTTTTCAGGATCTCGGGCAGCGCTTGGGCGCGGGTGTAAACAGGGGCTTTCATGGCCCCTATTGTAAAAGTCCGGGCTTCAGGTCTTTTTCAGGCTTTTTGGTAACGCTCAAAGCCCGCGGCCCTGAGCTGGCAAGCCGGGCACTGGCCGCAGCCATAACCCCAGGCGTGGCGCTGCGTGCGCTCACCCAGGTAGCAGGTGTGGCTGTGCTCAACAACCAGATCCACCAGCGCCTGACCGCCACCCGAGGCATCGGCGCGCTGGCCCAAGTCATAAGCCAGTTGCCAGGTCTGGGCCTTGTCGATCCACATGAGCGGTGTCTCGATGAGCAGCTTGCGGTCCATGCCCAGCGACAAGGCGACCTGCATGGCCTTCATGGTGTCGTCGCGGCAGTCGGGGTAACCTGAAAAGTCGGTCTCGCACACCCCCGTGACGATGACCTGCAAGCCCCGGCGGTAGGCCAGCGCAGCCGCCAACGTGAGGAACAACAGATTGCGGCCCGGCACAAAGGTGTTGGGCAGGCCCGAACTTTCCATCGCGATCGCGGTGTCACGGGTCAAAGACGTTTCGCTGATTTGGCCCAGGATGCCGGCATCCAGCAGGTGATCCTCGCCCATTTTGTCGGCCCAAGCCGGGAAGCGGCTCTGGACCGCAGCCAGCACGTTCAGGCGGGCGTCCAGCTCCACCTTGTGGCGTTGGCCGTAATCAAACGCCAGGGTTTCGACCCGCTCGTAGCGGGCCAAGGCATGGGCCAGGCAGGTGGTGGAGTCCTGACCACCGGAGAACAAGACAAGGGCGGAGGTGTGCATGGGCGGCAATGGTAATCGGTAGCGCACAATATCGGCTGTTTTGCCGTCACAGAGTCCCTTTTTGTCCCCCCACCTGCCCATCCTGCGCGAAGTTTTTGGCTACGACGCCTTTCGCGGTCCGCAGCAAGCCATCATCGACCATGTGGCTGCGGGCGGTGATGCACTGGTGCTCATGCCCACTGGCGGCGGCAAATCGCTGTGCTACCAGATCCCGGCGATTGCGCGCCAGCGGGCGGGCCACGGCATCACGGTGGTGGTCTCGCCCCTGATCGCGCTGATGCATGACCAGGTGGGTGCGCTGCACGAAGCGGGCGTGAACGCGGCTTTCCTCAACTCGACCCTCACCAGCGACGAAGCCAGCGACATTGAACGCCGCCTGCTGCGCGGCGAAATCACCCTGCTGTACGCCGCGCCCGAACGCGTGACCAACGCCCGCTTTCTGGCGCAGATGGATTCGCTGCTCGAGCGCGGGCTGTTGAGCCTGTTTGCCATCGACGAAGCGCATTGCGTGAGCCAGTGGGGCCACGACTTCCGCCCCGAGTACCGGGGCTTGGCGGTGCTGCACGAACGCTACCCCAGCGTGCCGCGTGTGGCGCTCACGGCCACGGCCGATGCGCTGACGCGTGCTGACATCGTCGAGCGGCTGCAACTGGAAAGCGCACAGCTGTTCATCAGCAGCTTTGACAGGCCCAACATCCGCTACACCATCGTCGAGAAAAAAGACGCCAGCACGCAGCTGCTGCGCTTCATCGAGCGCGAGCACCCCGAAGAAGCGGGCGTGGTCTATTGCCAGTCGCGCAAGCGGGTCGAAGAAATCGCCGCCATGCTGGTTGAAGCCGGAGTGCGTGCGCTGCCCTACCACGCGGGCCTGGACGCAGCGGTGCGTCAGCGCCACCAGAACGAATTCCTGCGCGAAGAGGGTGTGGTGATGGTCGCCACCATCGCGTTCGGCATGGGCATCGACAAACCCGATGTGCGTTTTGTGGCGCACCTGGACATGCCCAAGAACATCGAAGGCTACTACCAGGAGACGGGCCGCGCCGGGCGCGATGGCCTGGCGTCGGACGCCTGGATGGCCTATGGCCTGCAGGACGTGGTCAACCAGCGCCGCATGATCGACGAGAGCCCGGCGGGCGAAGAGTTCAAGCAGGTCATGCGCGGCAAACTCGACGCGCTGCTGGGTCTGGCCGAAGCGACCGACTGCCGCCGCGTGCGCTTGCTCAGCTACTTTGGCGAGACCTACGCAGGCCAGCAGGACAGCACACAAGGCATTTACATGCCGTATTGCGGCAACTGCGACAACTGCCTGAATCCGCCCGAGGTGTGGGACGGCACCGACGCGGCGCGCAAGCTGCTGTCGACCGTGTACCGCTGCCACCAGAGCAGCGGCCACAACTTTGGCGCAGGCCACACCATGGACATCGTGCGGGGCAAGAAGACCGACAAGGTGGTGCAGCGCGGCCATGAAACGCTGAGCACCTTTGGTGTGGGCGCGGACTACAGCGAACAGCAATTGCGCGCCGTGATGCGCCAGCTGATCGCCATTGGCGCACTGCACGTGCACACCGAAGACGGTTTCAGCACCCTGCACCTGACCGAAGGCTCACGCGCTGTGCTGCGCGGCGAGGTGGCGGTGCAACTGCGAGAAAGCACCAGCCAGCGCGCCGACAAACGCAGCCGCTCGCGCAGCGCGCCCAGCCCGGCGGCGGCCAACCTGGGGCAGGATGCGATGGTGCGCTACATCAACCTCAAAGCATGGCGCGCCGAAGTGGCCAAAGAGCACAACCTGCCCGCGTATGTGATCTTCCACGACGCCACACTGGCCGCCATCGCCGAAGCCGCGCCGCAAACCCTTGCCGACCTGCAAGGCATCAGCGGTCTGGGCGTCAAAAAACTCGAAGCCTACGGCGCGCAGGTGCTGAAGGTCTGCCAAGACTGAACCCCCTTGTGCGGGTCAGCCCACAGACAGGCCCGGCACCCGCCATTACGCTGGCCTTGCGCGGATCTTTGACCGCATGCATTCACCGCACAAGGAGCCTGTCATGTTCACGTTTTCACCGCTGGCGAAGGCCTTGTCTCTGATTCTTCTGGTGTCCAGCGTGCAGGCCGCACCGCGAGACCACTTCGGCACACCGCCTGAGCAACAAGAGAAGTCGCGTGCCATGCGCCCGCAAGGGCATGCCCCCATGCAACACCCACGTTGCGGCGAACGCGAAGACCGTGACACACGCACCAGCGCACCAGACGCGCACCACTGGGCACCCGGCAGAGGCTCTTACTTCACGCCGGACCACCACGAACGGGCACGCGACTACTTCGACATGCCTGAGCACCGGGGCTTTGTGCCTCCGGGCCTGGTCAGCAAAGGGGGCATGCCTCCGGGGCAGGCCAAAAAGTGGCGAATCGGGCACCCCCTGTCCCGGGAAGTGGTGTTTTATGACTTGCCTCGCCCGCTGGAAATCCACCTCGGCCCACCACCCTCGGGCTACAGGTACGTGCGGGTCGCCACCGACATTTTGCTGATCGCCGTCGGCACCGGCATCGTGATGGATGCGCTGGAGAATCTGGCGCGCTGACGTGCACATCGTCGCGGTGCTTTGTGAGGACAACGCCCTCGCGGCGAGGGCGTCGCGCCCACCAAGAGCGCGCAGACTTTCAGGACGCGTCCACCGTGATCGCCCCACGCCGGATCTGGTCGCGCTCCAGGCTTTCAAACAGCGCCTTGAAGTTGCCTTCGCCAAAGCCCTCGTCGGCCTTGCGCTGGATGAACTCGAAGAACACCGGGCCCAGCAGGGTCTGGCTGAAGATCTGCAGCAGCAAACGCTTTTCGCCGTTGGCGGTGGAGCCGTCCATCAAGATGCCGCGCGCCTGCAACTCGGGCACGGGCTCGCCGTGGCCTTTGAGGCGCTCTTCGAGCATCTCGTAATAGATGTCGTTGGGCGCAGTCATGAGCGGGATGCCAGCCATCTGCAAGGCGTCCACGCTTTTCAGGATGTCGTCCGTCAGCAGGGCAATGTGCTGGATGCCTTCGCCGTTGAACTGCATCAGGAACTCTTCGATCTGCCCGCCGGTCTTGCCCGACTCTTCGTTGAGCGGGATGCGGATCAACCCATCGGGCGCGGTCATGGCACGGCTGGTCAGACCGGTGTACTCGCCCTTGATGTCGAAATAACGGATTTCGCGGAAGTTGAAAATCTTCTCGTAAAAACTACTCCAGAAGGCCATCCGGCCCTTGTAGACGTTGTGCGTGAGGTGGTCGATGGTCTTGAAACCATGGCCGGGGGGGTGGCGGTCCACGCCCTCGATGAATTCAAAGTCGATGTCATAAATGCTCTTGCCGTCTTCAAAGCGGTCGATCAGGTACAGCGGTGCACCGCCAATGCCCTTGATGGCGGGCAAGCGCAGCTCCATCGGGCCGGTGGGGATCTCCACCGGTTGCGCACCCATGTCCAGTGCGCGTTCGTAGGCCTTGTGCGAATCCTTCACACGGAACGCCAGCGCGCAGGCGCAAGGGCCATGCTCGGCGGCAAAGTAACCGGCCAAGCTTTTGGGCTCGCGGTTGACGATGAAGTTGATGTCGCCCTGACGGTACAGCACCACGTCCTTGGAGCGGTGTTTGGCCACCAATGAAAACCCCATTTTTTCAAACAGGGGCTCCAGCACGCCTGCGACAGGCGAAGCAAACTCCACAAACTCAAAACCGCACAAACCCATCGGGTTGTCAAACAGATCAGCCATGTCTTTTCTCCATGCAATGGCATGCGCCGCACCCCCACAGGGTGCGCGCAAACAAACAAAAAGGGAAGAAGAAAAACCGGGCAGTGCCCGGTCAGGCTGCTGGTGGCGCGCAAGGCTTGCCCCGCGTGCTGCGCGCGAGGTGGATGCCGACGATCAGGACCTGGATGGACATGGCGCGATTGTCAGGGTTGCCCGCCAGCTTGGCAAGCGCCCCCGCCGCATCACTCGGGCGTGATGCCTGCCTTTTTCACCAGCGCGGCGTATTTGGCCAACTCGGTGCGAAAGCCTTTTTGCGCCTGTTCGGTGCTGCTCACATTGATGGTGTTGCCCTGCTTGGCCATGGTCTCGCGCACACCCGCATCGTTGAAGGCGGCCACCACGGCGTCGTGCACCTTCTTGACCGCCGCCGGGGTCATGCCCTTCGGCCCCACGACCGCAAACCAGGCCTCCATGACGTAACCGGGCAAGCCCTGCTCCACGAACGTGGGCACATCGGGCAAGGCCGTTGTGCGCTTGTCGCCGCACATGCCAATGGCGCGCAGTGCGCCGGACTTGATGTGCTGCTGCACGCTGGGTGTGGCCACCACGGCGAAGTCGATCTGACCGCCCAGCAGGTCGGTCACCATCGGTCCCACGCCTTTGTAAGGGATGTGGCGGGCCGTGACCTTGGCCTCGTCCAGGAACATCTCGGCGGCCAGATGCAGGATGGTGCCGTTGCCACCCGAACCGAAGTTGTAGCTGTCAGGCTTGGCCTTGAGCTGGGCAATGAATTCGCGGCCGTTGGTCGCGCTCACTTTTTGCGGGTTGACCACCAACACCATGGGTGTGCTGCCCACGATGGCAATCGGCGTGAAGTCACCGGGCATGTCAAACGGCAGTGACTTGAGCACGCTGGGGAAGATCACCACGTTGTTGGACACCACCGACAGCGTGTAGCCATCGGGGGGGTTCTTGGTCAGGGCCTGCAGGCCCACCACACCACCGGCACCTGCTTGGTTCTCCACCACCACGGTGGTGCCCAGCGCCTTGCCCAGTGCAGGGGCGGCAGCGCGGGTGATCGCGTCCACGCCCGAGCCCGTGGCATTGGGCAAGATGAATTTGACAGGCCGCTCGCTTTGCGCAAGCGACAGGCCCGGCGCGACCGATGCAGCGCAAGCCAGCGCGGTCAGGGCGGTGCGGCGTGTGATGTGTGGCTTCATGTTGGTCTCTCTCTGGTGGATGGGATACAGGGGCTTCGTCAGCCCATCAGGCCACCGCCTTGGCGGCACGCAAGCGTTCGATCTCTGCCGCGTTCAGGCCCAGGCCCTGCAACAGCTCGTCGGTATTTTCGCCTTGCTTGGGTGGCTGGTGGCGCACCCCCAGTCGTTGCCCATCCATGGTGAAAGGAAACAACGCTGCGCGCGCGGTCTGGCCGGCTTTGGGGCCATCGGTCAGGCGCACTTCGGCCAGGCCGCCCGTGGCGTTCAGATGCGGGTCGTCGAACAGTTCTTCGGGTTTGACGATGGGCGCAAAAGGCAAGCCGGCTTTTTCAAAAATCGCCGTCAACTCGGCGGCCGTGAAAACCTCCAGACGGCGGCGCAGCTCGGGCATCATCACATCGCGCTGCGACACGCGGGCATTGTTGTCGCCATAGCGCGGATCGGCCTTGAGGTCAGCAAAGCCCAGCACATCGCAGAAGGTGGCCCACTGCGCATCGCTGACTGCCGCCAGGAAAATTTGCTCCCCATTCTTGACTGTGAACACGTCATACACCGCCCAGGCCGAGATGCGGTTGGGCATGGGTTCGGCCGCTTTGCCGGTGATGGCGTATTGCAGCATGTGCTGGCCGACCAAAAACACATTGTTCTCGAACAGGGCCGACTGGATCTCTTGTCCGCGCCCGGTGATGCCACGCTGGATCAGCGCGCCCAGCACGCCGATCGCGCCGAACATGCCGCCCATGATGTCGTTCACGCTGGTGCCTGCGCGCAGCGGGTCGCCGGGGCGCCCCGTCATATAGGCCAGGCCCCCCATCATCTGCACCACCTCATCGAGCGCCGTGCGGTGGTCATAGGGCCCGGGCAAAAAGCCCTTGAGGCTGGCGTAAATCAGCTTGGGGTTGGTTGCCGACAAGCTGGCGTAGTCCAGACCGTACTTGACCATGGAGCCGGGCTTGAAGTTTTCGGCCACCACATCGGCCGTGGCGCACAAGCGCCGCGCCATCTCGGCGCCTTCTGGAGACTGCAGGTTGATCAGGATGCTCTTCTTGTTGCGATTGAACATCGGGAAAAAGCCCGCACCCGAGCCCAACAAATGCCGTGTGCGGTCGCCCTCGATGGGTTCGACCTTGATGACTTCGGCCCCCATGTCGGCCAGCACCATGCCGCAGGTCGGGCCCATGACCATGTGAGTGAACTCGACAACGCGCAGGCCTTCGAGCGGGAGTTTCTTGTCCAAATTGTTCATGCCATCACTTCTGAGGTACGCAGGGTCTTGGGCAAGCCTGCCTGCGCGATCGAACCGTGCAGGCATTCGCCTGCGAGCCACTGCGCCACCTGGGCGCGCAAAGCCATGAGCTTACCGAAATCGATGCCGGTGGTGATGCCCATGCTGGCAAACAAATAGGCCAAGTCTTCGGTGGCCACATTGCCGCTGGCCCCCGGGGCGTGCGGACAGCCACCGATGCCGGCCAGGCACGCATCAAAACGGGTCTCGCCGGTTTGCAGCGCGGCCATGACGTTGGCCATGCCCAAACCGCGTGTGTCGTGAAAGTGCCCGCAGGCCAGCCTGTCACCCGCCACTTCGCGGGCCTGGGCAAACAGCTCACCCACCTGGCGCGGGTCGGCATAGCCCACGGTGTCGGCCAGGCCCACGCGGTCCACCCCCAGCGCCAGCACGGCCTTCAATAGACGCAGCACTTCATCGACCTCCACCCGCCCTTGGATGGTGCAACCCAGCGCGGTGCTCATGCCCACTTCGATGCGGATGTTCGAGCCGCGTGCGCGGCGCGCTTCCACCATGGCGGCGATCTCGACCAGCACCTCGTCGGGCGTCTTACGCAGATTGGCCAGGCTGTGCGCGTGGCTGGCCGACAGGGGCAGCAGCATCCAGTCGGCCCCGCTGTCCATGGCGCGCTCGGCCCCTTTGAGGTTGGGCACCAGCACCGACACCACCAGCCCCGGCAGGGTTTTGGCAAAGGCCACCAGCTCGGCCGTGTCGGCCAGCTGCGGCAGCAGTTTGGGCGGCACAAAAGAGCCGACCTCGATCTCGCGCAGACCGGCATCGTAGGCACCCTGAATCCACTGCAACTTGTGCGCTGTGGGCAATGTGCGGGCGATGCTTTGCAGCCCATCACGCAGACCGACTTCGCGGACCGTCACGCGCTGGGGCCAGTGAAATGCGTTCATGTTCAATGTCTTTGGGAGAGTGTGCAGCGAGTTTAAGGTTTCCAATCGATCATACAATTCAATTTTGGAAGCCTATTTGTTCCAAAAAGGAATAACTTGATGCGTGACCTCGACCTGACCTCGCTGCGCCTGTTCGTGACCGTCTGCGACACGGGCAACATGAGCCGTGCCGCCGAAAAGGCCAACATGGTCGCTTCGGCCGTGAGCAAACGGCTGGCCCAGTTGGAAGCCACCGTGGGCGCGAGCCTGCTGACCCGGCGCAAGCACGGCGTGGTCCCGACCGCCGCTGGCGAAACCCTGCTGGAGCACGCCCGCAGCATGCTGCTGAGCGCCAGCCGCATCGAGCGCGACATGGCCAGCCACGCGGCAGGCATCCAGGGCCGGGTCAATGTGCTGGCCACCGCCTCGGTCATGGCCGAATCGCTGGCCGACGAGATCGCCGAGTTCCTGAAACAAGCCGAACACCAGAACATCCAGATCGACCTTGAAGAACGCATCAGCCCTGAGGTGGTGCGGGGCATCCGCGACGGCGTGGCGTCCATCGGCATCTGCTGGGACGCGGCCGAAACCGGCCTGCTGCACACCCGCACCTACCGCCACGACCACCTGTGTGTGGCGGTGCCCCATGGCCACCCGCTGTGCGCGCTCAAGGAACTGCGCTTCGAAGACACCCTGGATTTTGAACACGTGATCATGCCGATCAACTCGGCCGTCGAAGTCATGCTGCAACGCGAAGCGGGCCTGTTGGGCAAGCGCCTGCAGCACCGCGTGATCGTCACCAATTTTGAAGCTGCGCTGCGCGTGGTGCGTGCCGGACTGGCCATTGCCCTGGTGCCACGCGAAGTGACCGGCCTGTATGCCGAGGCTTACGGGCTGGCCGTACTGCCGCTGCAAGAACCCTGGTCCCGGCGCCGCTTTGTGCTTTGTCACCGGGGGGAAGAAGTCCTCACCCCCGCGGCCTTGAAGCTGCTCGATGCCCTGTCGGCCGCCCACACACCCGCAAGCCCATGAACACCACCGACTGGAAGATCCTGTATCTCAGTCAGGACCCGACCCTGATCCAAAGTCAACTGGCCGGTGAGGCGATGACACGCGAACAGGCCGGGCCTCTGCGCCACGATGTCTCGACCGACGAGATCACGCCCGTTCACATCCTCAGCCATCACGACGACACGCTGGGTGACTTTGCCCACACCGGGCTGCGCTGCGCAGGCGTGAACCCCATCGGGTGGCGAAGCTTGCGCGAAGCCAGATTTGCGGTGCTGGTGGCGGGCCGCCGCTACGGCAAAGGCTCATCGCGTGAACACAGCCCCACCGCTGAAAAGCTGGCCGGCGTGCGGTTGGTGATCGCCGAAAGCTTTGAGCGCATCTACCGCCAAAACGCGGACAACATCGGTCTGTTCACCTCGACCGATTTCGGCCTGCTGGACCGCATCGCACGGGGCGAGACCTTGAGCGTGGATGACCTGGTGGCCGACCGCGACCCCCTGGCGGCAGCGGTGCTGCGCGCCGGTGGCCTGCTGCGCTGGGGGCAGCAGCACCTCGCTGCTGTCCATGCGGGGGCGCCACACCCGCAAGTCAACTCACCCCAAACCCTGTTCGAGAAAATCCTTTCGCGCCACCTGCTGCCCACCGCATTCACACCTGCCGCCCCGCAAACGGGTGACGGCCTGTTTGTGCAGGCCGACTGGCGCTTCATCCACGAGTACTACACCGGCATGGCCGACACGCTCATGAAGCGCGCGCTGGGCGAAAACTTCACCCTGCAACGCCCCGAACAGATCGTGGTGTTTGAAGACCACACCTCCTACGTCGACGAAAGCCCGGCGCATGTGCGCGGCGGCCTGATCGCCCCCATGCACGCCATGAGCCA
Source organism: Limnohabitans radicicola (assembly GCF_014837235.1). Lineage (GTDB taxonomy): Bacteria > Pseudomonadota > Gammaproteobacteria > Burkholderiales > Burkholderiaceae_C > Limnohabitans_A > Limnohabitans_A radicicola. Next base: position 1,164,493 of record NZ_JACYFT010000001.1, read on the forward strand.
GGCGCAGCGGGACTTCGCCAGGCGTCACGGTCTGCGCATGCACCGCACGCTGACCGATGCCGAAGTGCTGCAGGACGACGGCAGCAATGTGGCCGGCATCTCGCACGCCATGGTGGCCGAGCACTACGCACTGCCGGGCCAGGTGGTCGTGGGCACCGATTCGCACACACCGCACAGCGGCGCTTTGGGCTGCGTGGCTTTTGGTGTGGGCACCAGCGACATGGCCAACGCTTTCGTGACCGGTGCAGTGCGCCTGCGCTGGCCCGACAGTGTGCGGGTGTCAATGCAAGGCCGCCTGCCTGCAGGCGTGACCGCCAAGGATCTGATGCTGCACCTGCTGGCCCTGCCCTACATCCGCGAGGGCCAGGGCGTGGGCAAGGTGTTCGAGTTTGCGGGCGAGGGCATCGCCCATCTGTCGATCGACGAACGCGCCACACTCACCAACATGTGCGCCGAGCTGGGGGGCCTGACCGGGATCGTGGCACCAGACCAGGAAACCATGCGCTTCCTGAAGGAACGCCGGGGCGTGGATTTTCAGATCGAGGACTGGATGCACAGCGACGCAGACGCCCGCTTTGCGCACCAGATCGCGGTGGACCTGAGCCAGCTGCAGCCCATGGTGGCACGGCCCGGCGATCCGGGCCAGGGCCTGGCGCTGTCGGAGCTGAAAGAGCGGGTGCGCATCGACATCGCCTACGGCGGCTCATGCACCGCAGGCAAACGCGAAGATTTTGACCACTACCACGCGGTGCTGGCCTGGGGCCTGCAACACGGCTTGAAGGTGCCCGAGGGCATGCAGGTGTTTTTGCAGTACGGCACCACCGCCGTGCGGGACTACTGCATTGACAAAGGCTACGACAGGACTTTCGCGGCCATGGGGGTGCGGATTTTGCAGCCCTCGTGTGGGGCCTGCGCCAACTGTGGGCCGGGCTCGTCCACCGATGCGACGCAGGTGACGGTGAGCGCCATCAACCGCAATTTTCCGGGTCGCTCGGGGCCGGGCCAGGTCTGGCTGGCCAGCCCGCCCACGGTGATGGCCAGTGCGCTGGCGGGGGAGCTGCTGTCGTTCGAGGCGCTGCAGCAGCGCGTGCGCTGAAGCGTCAGGCCACAGCAGGTTTGGGCATGGCCGCTTCACGGATCGGCAGGTTCACCAGCGCCGCGCCCAGCGCCAGCGCCATGTCGGCGTACCACATCCACGAATAGTCGCCCATGCGGGTGATCGCCAAACCGCCCAGCCATGCGCCCAAAAAGCCGCCGATCTGGTGCGACAGCAGCGTCATGCCAAACAACGTGGCCAGGTAGCGCGTGCCAAACAACTTGCCCACCAGCGTCGCCGTGGGCGGCACCGTGGCCAGCCAGGTGAACCCGAGGCCCGCCGCAAAGGCGTAGAACGTCCACTCGGTCTTGGGCAGCAGCAGGTAAGCGGCCACCAGTACAGCGCGCGAGCCGTACATCACGGCCAGCACGTACTTGCTGCGGTATTTGGTGACCGATGCACCAGCGTACAGACTGCCCGCGATGTTGGTCAGACCAATGATGGCCAGCGACCAGCTCGCCACCGAAGGCGGCAGGCCACACAGGTCCACCTCACCGGGCAAGTGGGTGACCAAAAATGCGATGTGAAAACCACAGGTGAAAAAGCCCAGGTGCAGCAAGCCGTAGCTGGGGTCACGGAACGCATCCTTGAGCGCCTGGCGCATGCCACCGTCGGGCGTGGCGCTGGCTTGGGGTGCCTGGGTGTTGGCGGTGAGCTTGCCCACCAGCGGCAAAGCGGCCAGGGTGATGAGCGCCATCGACCACATGGCCCCCATCCAGCCCAGGGACTGGATCAGTTTTTGGGCAATGGGTGCAAACACAAACTGGCCAAATGACCCGCCTGCATTGATCACCCCCGAGGCGGTGCCACGCGATTCGGCCGGCATGCGCTGGGCCGCCGCACCGATCAAGACAGAAAAACTCGCCGCGCCCGAACCCGCCGCCGACAGCACGCCCAGTGTCAAGGCCAGGCCCCAGGTGCTGTTCATCAGAGGCGTGATCGCGGTGGCCACGGCCATCAGCACCACGCCACCCAACAGCACCGGACGGGGCCCAAAGCGGTCCGACAATGCGCCCGTCACCGGCTGCACCGCGCCCCAGAAGAATTGGCCAATCGCCATGGCCAAACTCAGGCTGGCAATGCCCAAACCGGTGGAGGTATTGATCGGCCCCAGAAACAGGCCATTGGCCAGACGGATGCCATTGGTGATCATCAAGATGCCCGCTGCGGCGAGCGTGATGGCGACCACGCCAGGGTGTTGGAGGGAACGGAACAAGGTGAGGCCTTCGTGAAAAAATTGTTGACGATGGTAGGGGAAATCCGTGAACCACGCTCAGCAGGCCGCCGGCTCAAGCCGTGGCTGTCTGACGCCTCTGACTCCACCACAACACCAGCGCACTGCAAGTGGCCACCCCCATGAGGGCCAGAAAGCCCGCACGGTAAGTGCCAAACACGGTCGAGAGCAAACCGAACACGGGCGGGCCGAGCACCACGCCCAAAAACGTGAACGCCAGCGTGCCGCCTGTGGCCAGGCTCGCCATGCCTTCGGGCGCACGGCGGGCCACTTCGGCCAGGTACACGCCGTTCCAGCCAATGGCCGAGGCACCGAAGACCACCAACACGAGGATCATCCAAAGCCGTGGCGCGTCGTCCGACAGCAGGGCGGTGGACAGCGCACCGCCCACCATCAAGCCCGCCAGCACAAAAAGCATGCGCCGTGCACCCAGCCAGCGGTCGGCCACAAAACCCCACAGAATGCGGCCACCGATGCCGCCCATCTGGGTCACCGACAGCAGCAGCCCGGCCAGCACCAGGCCAAAACGCAAATCGTCATGCAAGTAGGTCACCAGATAGGTGGTCAGTGACATCTGCACCATCGAAAACATGAACGAGCAAGCGGCCATGGTGGTGAGTGCCTTGTGCGCCAGTACCAAACGGATCGGCTGGATCAGGCTGCCCAGATGCACGCGGTGGCCTGCATCGCGGTCTTCGTCGAGTTCACGGCGCAGGGGCTGCGACACCAGAGCGCAGACCACGCAAACCGCCGCGACCGCCGTCATGCTCAGCTGCCAACCCACCAGCAGCAGCAAGCTGGGCACCACGGCCCCCGCCAACATGCTGCCCACGGGCACGCCGGTTTGCTTGATCGAGAACACCAGCGACATCTGGTCTTTGGGCGTGGTGCGCGCCAGCAGGTGCGAGCTGGCGGGCGTGATCGGCCCGTAACCCAGGCCAATGCACACCGCCCCCAGCACCATCGCAGGCAGCCAGGGCACCATGCACAGCAAGAGGCCAATTGCGCACAGCAGCAAGCCCCACTGGCTCACACGGATGGCGCCCAGGCGCCGCACGGTGGCGCCGCCCAGCAAGCTGGCGGTCATGGCCCCCGCGTAGGTGATCGAAACGTACATCCCAACCAAGGCGGGCGAGACCTGGAGTGCCTCCGCCACCACTGGGGCCATGACGGGCAAGGTCAGCAAGGCCATGGACACCATGGCCTGGATCACCAGCGTGATCAGAAGCGGGAGCCAGGCGCTCACTCTGGCTTGACACCTGCTTTGGTCAGCAAGCTCCCCAAGGTGTCGATTTCATGTTTGAGGTGGGCCCGCAAAGCATCAGGTCGGGCCAGATCGACACTCACGGCCGAGATGCCCATGCTCTCCAGACGCTGGCGCACCTCGGGGTCACCCACCGAGGCTTGCAGCGCCGCCGTGAGTTTGTCGAGCACCGGTTTGGGGGTGCCCTTGGGGGCGTAAAGGCCAAACGAGATGTTGATGTCAAAGCCCTGCACACCGGCTTCGGACATCGCCGGCATCTGGGGCAGCGAAGGCAAACGCGTCTTGCCTGCTGCGGCATAGGCCTTGATCTTGCCCGCCTTGATGGACGGCACCGTGCCCGAGGTCTGGTCGCACAGCAGGTCCACCTGTCCGCCCATCAGGTCGTTGAGCGCCGGACCTGTGCCCTTGTAGGGGATCTCGTTGAACTTCACGCCCAGCGTGCTCATCATCATGAGCGCGCACAGGTGCGAGGCCGAGCCCACACCCGCGTGGGCCAGGCTGATTTTGGGGGCGTTGGCTTTCACATAGGCCACAAACTCGTTCAGGTCTTTCGACGGGAACTCGTTGGCGCCGCGATCAGCATCGGACCACTGGTGGCACGGCCAATTGGCTCGAAATCGTCCACTGGGTGGTAGGGCAAGTTTTTGTACATCACCATGTTTGTCGCGTGGCTCACATGGATCATGAGCAGTGTGTAGCCATCGGGCTTGGCACGCGCCACTTTGGCCGTACCGATCGAGCCCGAAGCACCCGCGGTGTTGTCCACCACAATTTGCTGACCCAGCACCTTTTGCATGGCCCCGGCAAACACCCGCGTGATGGTGTCGCCCGGCCCGCCTGGGGCATAGGGCATGACCATGGTGATGGGCTTGCTTGGGAAATCCTGCGCAGCCACCTGAAAAGACAAGGCACAAGCGACAAAGGCAAGAAGGTGGGTGATCGGGGTTTTCATGAAAGGCTTTCGGTTCATTGGAGCAGGCGCTCTCGGATGTCGATCGGGTGCAGCACTTCGAGCGGCAAAGCGCCGCCATTCGGAATACCGACCTGGGTGGCATTGAGCAGCATGGACACCATCACATAGGTGCCCGACAGCACCGTCAGGTCCACCACCGCCTGCTCACCCATGGCGTCCACCGCTTTTTGCCACAGCGCATCGGGCACGCGGTGGTTGAGCGAGAGTTGCACACAGTAGTCGTACACCAGGGCCTCATCGGCCTGCATGCTGGTCGGGCGGCGGCAGGCACGCAGATCGTCCATCACGGCATCGGACAACCCCGCCTTGCGGGCAATGATTTCGTGCGCCCACCACTCGTACTGGGCGTTCGAGATGCGCGCCTGGATCAGGATGGCGAATTCGTTGAGCCGCTTGTTGACCGAAGTGCGAAAACGCAGGTAGTCCAGAAAATCAAAACAGCGCCGCGCCATCTCGGGACTGCGCAACAAGGCGTTGTAAGGGCCGCCCAGCGCCGCACTCGACACCTTGAGGATGTCATCGGCCAGGGGCCGGACTTCGGGCGCCAGCGATGCGTAGGTGAGTTGCGCCAAACGTTCAGGCAGAGGGTGTGTCATGGCCAGCTCGCTCCGGTTCAGTCGATCTTGGCGCCCGAGTCCTTGACGATCTGCGCCCAGCGCACCAGATCGGACCGGACAATGGCCCCCAACTGCTCGCCCGTGCCCTTGAAAGGCTCACAGCCGAGTGTGGCCAGTTTGTCTTTGACATCGGCGCTGTCGAGCGCCTTGCCGATCTCGTCTTGCAACGCGGCCAGCACCGCTTTGGGCGTGCCCGCAGGTGCAAACAGGCCATACCAAGGCGTGGTGCCAAAGCCCTTGATGGTCTCGCCAATGGTGGGCACATCGGGCAACTGGGCCAGCCGCTTTTCATTGACCACGCCCAGCGCCTTGAGCTTGCCGGATTTGATGAAGGCGAGCGAGGATGGCGTGCTCTGCACCGACAGCGGCACCTGGCCACCCACCACATCGGCCGCGGCGGCGGCAGACGCTTTGTAGGGGATGTGGGTCAGCTGGATGCCCGTGGCTTTTTGCAGCATCTCGCCAATCAAGTGGTTGAGCGTGCCGTTGCCCGCCGAGGCGATCGAGAACTTGCCGGGCTGGCCTTTGGCCTGCTGCACCAGCTCGGCCACGTTGTTGCCCGGGAAGGACGGATGGGCCACCAGCACATAGCCCGCCTTGGCCACGGGGGCCACCGGATCGAAGTCCTTGACCGGGTCAAAGCCGGTTTTGGGGTAAAGCGCCGGATTGATGACCTGCGCGCTGTCGGCCGTGAGCATCAGGGTGTAGCCATCGGGCCGGGTCTTGGCCGCGTAGGCGATGCCCACATTGCCGCCTGCGCCCGTGCGGTTCTCGACCACAAAGGACTGCCCGGTCTGCTCGCTGAGCTTTTGTGCCAGCACACGGGCAATCGCGTCGTTGGCCCCCCCGGCAGACTGCGGCACGACCAGGGTCACGGGTCGTGAGGGGTATTTGTCCTGCGCCTGAACAGCGGGCACCAGCGCCAGCACGCTGGTCAGCACGGCCAGCGCCGTGCGGCGGCGCATGAAACAAAAGGTGGTGTGCATCTGTGTCTCCTCATTGGCCCTTGGCTGCGCCTGCGAGATGCTCCCTCGGGCACGGCTGGCCATGATAGGCGGCAAGCCCGCATGACCCCAGTAATGCGGGTGACAGGCCCATCCCCGCCCTTGGCAAGGGGAGAAATGCGCGCAGGTATGATGGTTTTTTTCGATTCTGGAGCCCCATTCCATGAACGCACCGACCCCCCATTCGGCACTCGCCCCCGTCCAGGCCAGCGACCTGGCAGCCCTGCCCTTGATTGAAAAGTGGATTTCGTTCGCCACCGTCTCACGTGACAGCAATCTGGCTTTGCTCGACTGGACCGAGGCGTACCTGAACGACCTGGGCATCCAGTGCAGCCGAACCTACGACGACAGCGGCAAAAAGGCCAACCTCTGGGCCACTTTGCCTGCGCATGACGGTGAAACCAAGGTCGGCGGCATCGTGCTGTCGGGCCACACCGACGTGGTGCCGGTCGACGGTCAGCCATGGAACACCGACCCGTTCCAGGTCACCGTCATCGGCGACAAGATGTACGGCCGTGGCGTGACCGACATGAAGAGCTTTGGTGCCACCGCCCTGATGATGGTGCCCGAACTGCTCAAGCGCCAACTCAAACGCCCGGTGCACCTGGCCTTCAGCTACGACGAGGAAGTCGGCTGCATCGGCGTGCGCCGCATGATCGCCGACATGGTGGCACAAGGCTTCAAACCTGCGGGCTGCATCGTGGGTGAGCCCACGGGCATGCAGGTGGTGATCGCGCACAAGGGCAAGCACGCCTACAAGACCACCGTGCACGGTTTTGAGGCGCATTCCTCGCTCACACCACTGGGCGTGAACGCGGTCGAAATCGCTTGCGAATTTGTGGCCAAGCTCAAGTCCATGCACCGCACCCTGGCGGCCAACGGTCCCTTCGATCCGATCTACGACGTGCCGCACACCACGGTGCACACGGGCGTGATCGCCGGGGGCACGGCACTCAACATCATCCCGCGTGAATGCGAAGTAACCTGGGAAATCCGCCACCACCACATGAACAGCCCCGAAGACCTGTTCGCCCAGGCCAAAGACTTTGCCGACAGCCTGGTGCCCGCCATGCAGGCCGTGGCCCCTGGCACGGGCATCACACACGAGCTCAAATCGGTGCTGCCCGGCTTTGCCACCGAGGCCGACAGCGAGATCGCACAGTTGTGCTTTCACTGCGCCGATGTCGACCCTCAAAGCGGCGCAGGCAAGGTGTCTTTCGGCACGGAAGCTGCTTTGTTCCACCAGGCGGGTGTGCCCACCATCGTGTGTGGCCCCGGCCACATCGCCCAAGCGCACCAACCCAATGAGTGGGTGACGCTGGAGCAACTGGCCTGGTGCGAGCGCTTCATGCGCCGCCTGGCCGATCAACTGTGTGTGAACTGAACCCTGAAAGGACATCGACATGATGCAACGCCGTGAACTGATCGCCTCCAGCCTGGGCGCCGCCCTGCTGTCTGCCTTTGACCTGGCCCGCGCCCAGTCGTCCAAAACAGTGCGCATCGTCGTGCCTTTTGCGGCAGGTGGCGTGCAGGACATCCTGGCCCGCGCACTGTCCAACGAATTGGGTGCCGCCCTGGGTCAAACCGTGATCGTCGAGAACAAGGCGGGTGCCGGCGGCACCATCGGGACGGGCTTTGTGGCACGCGCCGAAGCCGATGGCACGGTCATGGTGGCCGCCGCCGTGAGCCACAACATCGCAGGTTCGCTCTACAACAAACTGAGCTACGACCCCCAGAAAGACTTCACGCCCTACGCCCACATCGGGCACGCCAGCTACGTGATGATGGTCCACCCGGACGTGCCCGCCAAAACGGCCGCCGAGTTCATCCGGTACGCCAAAGCCAACCCCGGCAAAATGAACTACGCCTCGGCCGGTGTGGGCAGCGCAACACACCTGGCCATGGCCTACTTCTGCGGACTGGCCAACATCGACATGGTGCATGTGCCGCTCAAGGCCACGGGCGAAGCCATCAACGAAGTCATTTCGGGACGGGCCCAGGCCGTCATTGCCGCGAGCATCGGCGCGCTGGCCTTCGCCAAGGACAGCCGTCTGCGCCTGCTGGGTGTGACCTCGCCCAAGCGCAGCAAATACCTGCCCGATCTGCCGCCCCTGGCCGACAGCGGCCTGCCCGGTTACCAGTTCGATTCGTGGTTTGGCTTTGTGGGGCCCGCCGCAACACCTCCTGCACAGGCCGACCGCATCAACGCTGCCGTGGGCAAACTGCTCAAGGACCCGGCCATCCTCGAGCGCCTGGACAAGCAGGGCATCGAGCCCCAGGCCATGAGCAATGCGGACTTTGGCAAACTCCTGGCCGCCGACTACGTGCGCATGGCCGCCGTGGTCAAGGCAGCAGGCACCAAACTGGATTGAGGTGCCGAATATCAGCGGTCTGTGAACCAAACCACTGAGGGTCTCTCGTCAGGTGCGCATGCTCCATGTCTGCGTCCACACACGAAAGGGGCACCAGATGCACGGGAATTTTTTCACCATGACCGACCTGTTTGAGCAGCTGGGCCTGCCCTCAGACGCCGAGGCCATCGAACAGTTCATCCGTCAGCATCGGGGCGTCTGCCGTCAGCACACCCTGGTGGCCGCACCGCTGTGGAACGACAGCCAGCGGCACTTCCTGAAAGAGGCGATCGCCCAGGATTCGGACTGGGCCATCGTGGCCGAAAGGCTGACCGGTCTGCTCAGCCAGTGAGCCTCAGCGCCGGGCGCGGCGCTGCTGCACCGCGTTGGCCAGCGCGTCGAGCACAGGCACGGTCTGCTCGAAGCTGATGCAGGCATCGGTGATCGACACGCCGTGCTGCAGCGGCACACCGGGTTTTTGGTCCTGACGGCCTTCGTTCAGGTGGCTCTCGACCATCAGGCCCATGATGCGGGTGTCACCTGCGGCGATTTGCCCGGCCACATCGTGTGCGACTTCAATCTGCTTTTGGTGCTGCTTGCTGCTGTTGGCGTGCGACACATCGACCATGACCTGCGGTGCCAGGCCTGAGGCCTGCAGCGCTTTGCAGGCCGCGTCCACATCGGCGGCCGAGTAGTTGGGCTGCTTGCCGCCACGCAGGATGATGTGCACGTCCTGGTTTCCACGTGTTTCGAAAATCGCGGCCTGGCCCATCTTGGTCATGCCCATGAAGGCGTGCGGGGCTTTGGACGCCACCACCGCATCGGCCGCGACTTTGACGCCACCGTCGGTGCCGTTCTTGAAGCCCACCGGACACGACAGGCCGCTGGCGAGCTGGCGGTGGCTCTGGCTTTCGGTGGTGCGTGCACCAATCGCGCCCCAGGTCACCAGGTCACTGATGTACTGTGGGCTGAGCAGATCGAGGAACTCGGTCGCCACAGGCAGGCCCAGGCCAATGATGTCGAGCAACAATTTGCGCGCCATCTCCAGCCCCTCGTTCATGGCAAAGCTGCCGTCCAGGTGCGGGTCATTGATGTAGCCCTTCCAGCCCACGGTGGTGCGCGGTTTTTCAAAGTACACACGCATCACCACAATCAAGTCTTGGGCGTGCTTGTCGGCTTCGACCTTGAGGCGGCGGGCGTAGTCGATGGCCTGGTCGTGGTCATGGATGGAGCACGGCCCCACCACCACCACGAGGCGGTCGTCCTGGCCTTGCAGCACATGAGAAATGTCCTGACGGGATTGCTCCACCAGCGCCAGGTGCTGCGGCGATGCGGGCCAGCGCTCTTCGAGCAGCGCGGGTGTCATCAAGGGGCGCACCGAAGCAATGCGGGTGTCGTCGATGCGGGTTTTGTCTTGGGTGGAGAGCATGAAAAATCACCGGTGAAATTGCGGTGAGTTTAAAGGCTGCCTTGTGACAGCCTGAGGACACAAGCCAAGTCAGAGCGCTTGCTGCGCGTCCAAAGCGGCCCGCACGGCCGCATCGCCTGCGGCGTCTTCGACCTCGATCTCCATGCGCAGCAGCAGCGCGCCGAAGGTCTTGCCCAGGTTGTCGCTGCGCAGGCTCGACGCCGCACCGCCGCCCAGGGCGTCGTTCAGCACCCACTTGATCGCCAAAATGCGCGGCAACTCATAGCGCTCCACCGCTTCAGCGCCAGGCTGCTGCATCACATGCGCAAAGTGCGCAGCCACGCGCTCAGACGTGACGTATTTTTGGAGCAAGGCATAACCCAAGGGCTCCCAGGCGAACAAGCCGATATCGGCCCGGTTGGCCTTGTCGCCACTGCGGGCGTGGGCGATGTGCGCCAGACGCAGTTTCATGCGATCTCCTGAACATCGACAAGGATGTGCGGCTCGATCGCCTCGCGCCTCACCAGCGAAGGCCACAGGCCCAGCAACTGGCTGGCCGGTTCGATCCCGTGAAAGCCCCCCATGTAAGGCGGGCCAGAGAGCGCCAGCCATGGGAACAGTCGGCCAAAGCCGTCGGCCACACGTTTGTCGGGTGTGCGCACCGCCATGCGCAGCCAGATTTCGTTGATGTCGTCTTCGCTGGCAGGCTGGCTCGCGTGCGGTCCCAAAAACACGTTGTGCCCCAAAAACTCCACGCACACCTCGTCGTGCGGCATCTGCTTGTCGCGCAACTGCTGCTCGATGTTCTCGGCCACCGCCCGCGCTTTGGTGAGGGCATCGGGCCAGCTGAAACCGACCACGGCGTGCCCCATCCAACCCTTCTGGTAACCGGCAACCAGTTTGAATTGTTCTGGCGCAGGGTGGCCTTTGGCGCCCACCACCTCCACACGGTCCGACCCCGCGTCCAACAGCTCCATCTCCCCCATGTCCAGTACCACATCGGGCGTCACGTAGCGGTGTGGGTTGTGCACCTCGTACAGCAACTGCTGGCGCACGGTGTGAAAGTGGATGCGCCCGCCCGTGCCCGGCGCTTTGGTGATGAAGAGCCGACCGTCTTCGCTGACCTCGGCCATGGGGTAGCCGATGTGGGCAAAGTCGGGCATGCGCTGCCAGGCTCCGGCCGAGCCGAAGTTGCCGCCCGCGCCCTGGCCTGAACATTCGAGCAAATGCCCGGCCACGATGCCCTGGGCCAGCTTGTCGAGTTCATTGGCCTGCCAGTTGAATTCGTGCAGCATGGGCGCCAGAAACAGCGCCGCATCCGCCACGCGTCCGGTGATCACAATGTCCGCCCCCTGGTCCAAGGCCTGCGCGATCGGGCGTGCGCCCAGGTACACGTTGGCAAACACCAGCTGCTCGCGCACAGTGTCGATGGCTTGGCCGTTGTCCATGTGGGCAAGGGCCTCGCCCGACTGCTGCAAAGCATCAATTCGGTCCAGCACGGCGTCACCCGTCACCACGGCGATCTTGGCTTTCCAGCCGCGTTTATTGAACAGCTGCACCAGCGCATCGCGCGCGCCCTGGGGATTGAGCCCACCCGCATTGAGCACAAAGCGCACGCCGCGCGCAGCAGCCAATGGCCACAGCTCGGCCAGCATCGGGATCAGGTCTTTGGCATAACCGGTCGCCGGGTCGCGCTGTCGGTCCTTTTGCAGGATCGCCAGGGTCAACTCGGCCAGGTGGTCCGAGCAGACGTACTGCACATCGCCATGCTCAATGGCCGCACGGATCGGGGCCCAGGCATCGCCATAAAAGCCCAGGCCAGCAGCGATGCGAATGGTTTTCATGGGGCCTCGCGCATGAAGAAGCGCACCGTGCGATCAGACAGCGCATCGAGGTCCATCGCCCCACGCCCTGTGTGCTGCTTGTACCAGGTGACGGTGAAGTTGATGGCCCCCATGATCATGAGGCGCGCCGTTTTCACATCGTCGGCCGCGGCCTTGTCGTGGTCGGAATTGGCACCCAGCAAGCCCAGGCTCAGCATTTCCTGGAGACAGGCCTGCCAGAGCAGGTCGTAACGGTCCTTCACCGCAATGATGTCCTGCTTGTGTTCGTCGGGCAGGCTGCGCCAGTCGTACAACAACACCGCAATGAACTCGCTGCCCTCGTCGTGCAGGATGCCATAGTGCGTGCGCACCATGGCCCGAAAGCGCTCCTGCGGTGTGGTGGCCGCCTTCAGGGCCTCCTCGGTGCGGTCCAGGCCCTGACGCAGGCCTTCCTCCATCACGGCTTTGAGTATTTCCTGCTTGTTGCTGAAATGGTAGAACGGGCTGCCCGAGCGCATGCCCACGGCGCCCGCGATGTCACGCACCGTGGTGGCCTCAAAACCTTTTTCGCGGAACAGGCGGGCCGAGGCCCGGATCAGGGCTTGCCTGCGGTTGGCCTCGTCTTGCCCATCGGCAACGGAACGCTTCACTTGTTTACGGGTTTCTGCCATGGCCTAGGGGTTTCCCCAAATTGCGGCGTGTGGTTCACGGCCTAAGATGAAAAGCAAGTGCTTGTTTGGTCATGATAGTGGATTCGATTTTGCTGTCAATGAACTGACTTCCCTTTGAAATCACCCGCCTCAACAGGCAGGAAGGCAAGGATGCAGGAGTTGCAAGTCATCTTCAGTGGGGTCGCACAAGGCTGTATCTACGGCTTGATCGCGCTGGGTTTTGTGTTGATCTACAAAGCCACTGAAACCGTGAGCTTTGCGCAAGGCGAACTCATGATGCTGGGGGCTTTTTGTGGCCTGGCCTGCGTGAACTGGCTGGGCCTGCCGTTCTGGCTGGCCATCCCCTCGTCCATGCTGGCCATGGCCATCATGGGCTGGCTGATCGAGCGCGCCGTCATCCGGCCGGTACTGGGACAACCGGCCTTCTCGATCGTGATGTTGACCATCGGCATCGGCTACGTGGCGCGTGGCCTGATCACCATGATCCCCGACATCGGCACCGAAACCCACACCCTGCAGGTGCCCTACAAGGACACGTCCTTCGACCTGGGAGGGGTGGTCATCGGTGCCACCCAGGTGGTCGTCGTGACGGCCACTGCACTGCTGTCGCTGGTGCTGTACGTCGTGTTCCGCTACTCGCGGGTGGGCATCGCCATGCAGGCCTCTTCCCAAAATCAGCTCGCCGCGTACTACATGGGCATCCCGGTGCAAAAGCTCAACGGCTTGGTCTGGGCCTTGGCCGCAGCAGTGGCCGCCATCGCGGGCTTGCTGCTGGCGCCCATCACTTTTGTACACGCCAACATGGGTTTCATCGGCCTCAAGGCCTTCCCGGCGGCGGTGGTGGGCGGCTTTGGCAGCCTGCCCGGTGCCATAGTGGGCGGCGTGATCATTGGTGTGGTCGAGGCCCTGTCGGGCTTTTGGTTGCCCGAAGGCTTCAAGGACATTGCGGCCTACATTGTGGTGCTTTTGATGCTGGTGCTCAAGCCCAATGGCTTGTTTGGCGAAAACCTGCGCAAGAAAGTCTGATCCATGCGCTTCATCTTCAAGACCGACTACGACCAGGACATCCGGCTGGCCAAGCACGGCGGCCATGTCTTCTGGTACAGCCTGCTGCTGGCCTTCCTGGTGGCCGCACCCTGGCTGATCGAAGAATACTGGCTGGCCCAGCTGACCTTTGTGCTGATTTACAGCGTGGTGGGTTTGGGGCTGATGCTGCTGGCGGGCTTCACCGGACTGTTCTCGATCGGACACGCCGCCTTTCTGGGTGTGGGGGCCTACACCGAAGCCGTGCTGGCCGCCAGAGGTTGGCCGTTCCCGGTGTCGCTGGCGATGGCAGCCGGTCTGTCGGCCGCCGTGGGCGCAGTGGTGGGGCTGCCTGCGCTGCGCGTGAAAGGCATCTACCTGGGCATCGCCACACTGTCCTTCGGCTTCATCGTCGAAGAGGGCCTGGCACGCTGGGAAAGCGTCACGGGCGGTAACGCAGGCATGCACGTCAAAGGCATCCAGATGTTCGGCTGGGAAGCCAACACCAGCGAATCCTTTTACATGGTTTGCCTGGTGGTCACGGTGCTCAGCACCCTGGCCGTACTCAACTTGCTGCGCAGCTCGACTGGCCGGGCCTTTGTCGCCATCCGCGATTCGGAAATTTCCGCGCAAAGCATGGGCATCCACCTGGCGCGCTACAAAACGCTGTCGTTCATGATCTCGGCGGCGCTGGCGGGCATGGGCGGTGCGCTCTACGCCCACAAGCTGCAGTTCATCAGCCCCGACCAGTTCAACATCCTGCAGTCGGTGGACCTCTTGCTGATGGTGGTCATTGGCGGGCTGGGCTCGATCCACGGCGCATTCCTCGGGGCCATCTTCCTGATCACCATGCCGCAGCTGATTTCGCTGGGTAAAGACTACCTGCCCGCGGCCATCGGTCAGGCCCCAGGCCTGCAAGCGGTGGTTTATGGCGCGGTGCTGATCGCTTTTGTGATGTTCGAGCCCATGGGGCTGTATGGCCGCTGGCTCAAGGTCCGCACCTGGTTCCAATTGTTCCCGTTCTACCGCAAGGGCATGTTCAAGCGGCAAAAGAGCTTCCAGAAATCGGACAGGCTGAAATGATGAACGACATCCTGCTTTCTGCACAAAACCTGTCGGTGCGCTTTGGCGGCGTGCTGGCGGTCAACAACGTGAGCTTCGACGTGCAGCGCGGCGAAGTCTTCACCCTGATCGGCCCCAACGGTGCGGGCAAGACCACGGTGTTCAACCTGATCAGCCGCATCTACACCCCCACCTCGGGCCAGATCCTGTACGACGGCCAGGTGCTCACCGATGTGCCGCCGCATGCGGTGGCCAACCTGGGCATCGCACGCACCTTCCAGAACATCGAACTGTTCGAGCACGCCACCGTGCTGCAGAACCTCTTGATCGGTCGACACACGCACCGCAAAACCAGCCTGTGGAGCGAAATGTTCTTCACAGCCAAGACGCGTGCGGCAGAAATCGAAGCGCGTGAAAAGGTCGAGCAGGTGATTGAGTTGCTGGACCTGCAGCACCACCGCGAATCGATGGTCGCAGGTCTGCCCTACGGCGTGCGCAAGGTGGTCGAGCTGGCCCGCGCCTTGTGCACCGAACCGAAACTGTTGCTGCTCGACGAACCGTCCTCGGGCCTGAATGTCGAAGAAACCGAAGACATGGCCTTCTGGATCAGCGACATCAAGAACGTGCTGGGCATCACGGTGCTGATGGTCGAACACGACATGACGCTGGTCTCCAAAGTATCGGACCGCGTGCTGGCGATGGCCCAGGGCATGGAGCTGGCCACCGGCACACCTGCGCAAGTGCAAAGCGATCCGGGCGTGATCGAGGCCTACCTCGGCACCGTCGATGACGTGTCGAGCCTGCGCCGTGAAAACGCGAAGGAGTCGGCATGACAACAGACGGCATTGTGCTCAAGCTCTCCAATGTGGAGAGCGCCTACGGCCCCATCAAGGCCATCCGTGGGGTCAGTCTGCAGGTCAAACAAGGCGAGATCGCCACGGTGCTGGGCTCCAACGGCGCGGGCAAGACCACCATCCTCAAGACCATCAGCGGCATCATCGATCCGCGCAAAGGCTCCATCGAATTCAAAGGCGAAGACATCACGGCGCGCGACCCTTCGCTGATTGTGCAGCGCGGCCTGATGCATGTGCCCGAGGGCCGTGAGGTGTTTCCGCTGCTGTCGATCCGGGACAACCTGCTCATGGGCGCCTACACCCGCCAGGACCGCGACGGTGTAGCCCGCGACATGGAAGCGGTGTTCAATTACTTCCCCATCCTGCGCGAGCGCTCCGCGCAGGACGCCGGGCTGCTGTCGGGCGGCCAGCAGCAGATGCTGGCGATCTCGCGCGCGCTGATGGCCAACCCCGACCTCATTTTGCTGGACGAACCCAGCCTGGGCCTGAGCCCGAAGCTGACCAAGGAAATCTTCGAGATCGTGGTGCGCATCAACCGCGAGCGCGGCACCACCATCTTGCTGGTCGAGCAGAACGCCAACATGGCGCTCAACGCCTCGGATTACGGTTATGTGCTCGAAAACGGCCGCATCGTGATGGAAGACACCTGTGCCAACCTGCGCGAGAAGGAGGACATCAAAGAGTTCTACCTCGGCATGAAGGAAGAAGGCGTGCGCGCCGACCGCCGCTGGAAGAAAAAGAAGAACTGGAGATGACCCCATGAGCAATTTGTGGAACCTCTCGGACATCCAGCCTCAAAAAGAGGTGGTGATGGCGGGCGACACCATCCCGGCCATCTTCTGGAACGCCGTGCGGGCGCGAGGTCCGAACGTGTGGATGCGGCAAAAGGACTTTGGCATCTGGCGCAGCTGGACCTGGGACCAGACCGCCACGGCGGTGCGCGAGATCGGCAACGGCCTCCTGTCGCTCGGCTTTGCGCCGCACGAGACCGCCTCCATCCTCTCCAACACCAACATCGAATGGGTGTTGTGCGACCTGGCCGTTCTCAGCAGTGGCGGCGTGGCCAACGGCATCTACCCCACCGACGCGGCCGCGCAGGTGCAGTTTTTAAGCGAAGACTCACGGACCACCGTGTTGTTTGTCGAAGACGACGAGCAGCTGGACAAAGCCCTGGAAGTGCGCGCTCAATTGCCCCTGCTCAAGAAGATCGTGGTCTTCGACATGGAAGGCCTCTTGAACCTCAACGACCCCCAGGTCATCGGCCTGGACGAGCTGCGGGCGCTGGGACGCGCTTACGGCCAGGCCCACCCCCATGAACTGGACGAACGGGTGGCTGCCTGCCGCCCCGAAGACCTGGCCATCCTGGTCTACACCTCGGGCACCACCGGCAAACCCAAGGGTGCCATGCACAGCCACCGGGGCCTGGTGTATTCGGTGCGCGGCTACAACACACTGATCGCCCGGGACGAAACCGACGAGTGCATGTGCTTTTTGCCGCTGTGCCACATCGCCGAACGCATGGGCGGCGAGTACTTTTCACTCTACACCGGGGCCAAACTCAACTTCGTCGAAAACCCCGAAACCGTGCCCGAAAACGTGCGCGAGATCGCACCCACCGTCTTCACTGCGGTGCCACGCGTGTGGGAAAAGTTCTACTCGGGCGTCATGATCACGCTCAAGGAAGCCAGCGGCCTGCAGCAAGCCGCCTATGCCTGGGCCATCGGTGTCGGTGAACGCGTGGCCGACAAGGTGCTGGCCAGACAAGTCGTGCCTGCCACGCTCAAGCTGCAATTCCACATCGCCCGCCTCTTGGTGCTCAACAACGTGCGCAAGCTCATCGGCATCCACCGCTCGCGCTTTCTGGTCACGGGTGCCGCCCCCATCTCGCCCGAGCTGGTGCGCTGGTACCTGGCGCTGGGCTTGCCCATGCTCGAAGTCTGGGGCATGACCGAAACCTGTGGCGCCGCCACCGGAGTACCTGCCGACCGCATCAAACCGGGCTCGATCGGGCCAGCGGCCGAATTCAACGAAGTGCGCCTGGATCCGCAAACGGGCGAAATCCTGGTGCGTGGCCCCAATGTGTT
Organism: Limnohabitans radicicola; assembly: GCF_014837235.1. Classification (GTDB taxonomy): domain Bacteria; phylum Pseudomonadota; class Gammaproteobacteria; order Burkholderiales; family Burkholderiaceae_C; genus Limnohabitans_A; species Limnohabitans_A radicicola. The sequence goes on from NZ_JACYFT010000001.1 coordinate 1,181,957, forward strand.
CATGGGCTACCTGAACCTGCCCGACAAGACCGCCGAAGCCATCGACGCGGATGGCTGGCTCCACACGGGCGATGTGGGCAAGGTGGACGAGGAAGGGTTTTTCCGCATCACGGACCGGATGAAAGACATCATCATCACGGCAGGCGGCAAGAACATCACGCCCAGTGAACTCGAAAACGAGCTGAAGTTCTCGCCCTATGTGACCGATGCGGTGGTGATTGGTGACCGGCGGCCCTACCTGGTCGTGATCATCATGATCGACCAGGAAAACGTGGAGAAATTCGCCCAGGATGCCGATGTGCCTTTCAGCAACTACGCCTCTTTGACACGCGCCCCGCAAGTGCAGGCCCTGATCCAGGCCGAGATCGACCGGGTCAACAAAAAGTTCGCGCGTGTCGAGCAGATCAAGAAGTTCTTCCTGCTCGACACCCAGTTGACGGCCGAGGACGAGGAATTGACCCCCACCATGAAGCTCAAACGCAAACTGGTGGAAAAGAAGTACAGCGAAAAGATCGACGCGATGTACCGCGATTGAACTGTTTTTACCCAGGAGACCGCCCCATGAAACTTCAGATCATCACCACACTGGCCGCTCTGGCCGTGAGTGGCGCAGCCCTTGCCCAACAGCAAGGCGTGAGCAAGACCGAGATCACCATCGGCACCATCCAGGATTTGTCCGGGCCGCTGGCCGGTTACGGCAAGGCGGTGCGCAACGGCATGCTGCTGCGCATCGACGAGGCCAACGAGCAAGGCGGCGTCAATGGCCGCAAGCTCAAGCTGATCACCGAAGACTCCGGTTACGACCCCAAGCGTGCCGTGCTGGCCGCGCAAAAACTGGTCAACCAGGACAAGATCTTCATCATGGCTGGCCACATCGGTACAGCGCAGAACAACGCCGCGATGCCGGTGCAGTTCGAGAAAAAGGTTGTGAACTTCCTGCCCGTGACGGCCGCTCGTGAGATGTACGAGCCGCTGAGCAAGTTCAAGTACGCCCTGTTCGCCACCTACTTTGACCAGATGCGTGCCGCCGTGCCTGCCCTGGTCAAGGAAAAGAAGTCCTCCAAGGTCTGCGCCATCTACCAGGATGACGAATTTGGCCTCGAAGTGCTGCGCGGTGCCGAAGCGGGTCTCAAAGCCATCAACATGGACTTTGCCGAGAAAACCTCCTACAAACGCGGCGCGACCGACTTCTCTTCGCAGGTGGCGCGCATGAAGTCTGCTGGCTGCGAAATGGTGGTGCTGGGCACCATCATCCGCGAGACCGTGGGCACCATTGCCGAAGCCCGCAAGACCGGTTTCAACCCGGTTTTCATTGGCTCCAGCGCAGCCTACACCGACCTGATCCACAAACTGGGCGGCAAAGCCATGGACGGCATGTACGCCACCATGACCGTGCCACACCCCTACCTGGACGAAGCCTCCAACCCGATCCGCTTCTGGGCCAACAAATACAAGACCAAGTTCAACGAAGACCCCACCGTCTTCTCGGTCTATGGCTACGTGATTCTGGACACTTTCATCCAGGCCGCTCAAAAAACCGGTCCCAACCTGACCAGCGACAGCTTCATCGCCACCATGGACAAGCTGACCGTGCCCTCCGACATCTTCGGCAGCCCCGAAGGCAAGTTCACACCCACCCAGCACCTGGGCTCCAACAAGTCGCGCCTGTCGCAAATCCAGGACGGCAAGTGGAAGATCGTGTCCGACTATTACAAGCTCGATTGAGCCTGTCACACGCACTGAAAAAACCGCCTTCGGGCGGTTTTTTCATGTCTGCTCACGCCATCCACCGTGCCGTCATTTGGTTGCGCACGCAACCAAATGCGGTTACGATGGCACCATGACCACCCCGCTTGAGCGTTCGTTCACCTACCGCCTGCACCTGCTGCACAAGGTCTCTGACCAGGGCAGCCACCAGTCGTATTTGCAGACGCTGGGGCTGTCGCTGAGCGAAGCACGTAGCCTGGCTGCGATTGGCGCATTCCAGCCCATGTCGGTCGTGGCACTCGCCGACAAAGGCAACCTCAACAAAAGCCAGGCCAGCCGGGCCGCGCAGATCCTGGTGGACAAAGGCTGGGTCCACAAAACCGAACACCCCGTGGACGGACGTGGGGTTGAACTCAGCCTCACCCCCGAAGGCCGCAAGCTCTGGAAAAAAGCCATGGCCCTGATCGAGCAACGCAACGAAGACATCTTCGGCTGCCTCAACGCCCAGGAGCAGGCCACCCTCAGTCGCCTGCTGGACCGCCTGATCGCCCACAACCTGGGCATCTGACCGCCCACAAGGACACACATGCACACCCCCAGCACCGAGGCACGCCCTTCGATTTATTACACCTACCAAGTCTTCCAGCCTTGGCTGGCATCAGCGCATCCGAAACAAGACCGAAAAAAAGTCGTGATCGTCGGCTCGGGGCCGGCCGGCATGGTGACTGCGCTCGAACTGGCGCGCCACGGCGTACCCAGCGTGGTCTTGTCGGCCGAGCTGCAGTTCTCGCAAGGCAGCCGGGCGATCTGCTTCACACGCCGCTCGATGGAGATCCTGCAGCAAGTCGGCGTGGCCGACCGCATGACCGCAGGCGGCCTGCCTTGGCGCTTTGGCAACTCGTTTTACCGGGGCCAGCGCGTGTTCCGCATGGAAGCGCCGCACGATGCCGATGATCGCTTCTTCCCGATCATCAACGTGCAGCAGCAGTTCATGGAGGAGTACCTGCACGACGCCTGCAAAGCCAACCCGCTGATCGACTTCCGCTGGGGCAACAAGGTGAACAAAGTGGACCAGAAGGACGGCTACGCCGTGCTCGAAGTCGACACGTCAGAAGGCCCCTATGCGTTGGAGAGCGACTGGGTGGTCGCCGCTGACGGCGGGCGCTCGGGCATCCGCACGGCCATGAACCTGCGGATGGAAGGCGCGTCTTACGAAGGATTTTTCGTGATCGCCGACATCCAAATTGACCTGCCTTACCCCACAGAACGGCTGGCTTTTTTTGACCCCGAGTGGAACCCCGGCAACACCATCCTCATGCACCGCGAACCGAACGGCATCTGGCGCGTGGACTACCAATTGCCCCCCGGCGAAACACCCGAAGAGGCGCTGCGCCCCGAATCGCTCAAGACCCGCATCGATGCTCAGCTGGCCATGATCGGCCACGCCGGTCTGAAGTGGGAAATGGACTGGTCTTCGGTCTACTCGGCCCGCACGCTCACGCTGCCCGACTTTGTGCACGGCAGCGTCATCTTCACCGGCGACGCGGCGCACCTGCTGCCCATCTTTGGCGTGCGCGGGGCCAACACCGCCTTCCAAGACGCGCAGTCGCTGGGCTGGCACCTGGCCTTTGTGGTCAAGGGTCTGGCGGGCAAAACCTTGCTGGCCAACCACAGTGCCGAACGTGTGGGTGCAGCCCGCGAAATCATCACAGAAGCGGGCAAGAGCACCCGCTTCATGACACCCCCCAGCCGTGGCTTCAGGTTGCTGCGCGACGCGGTGCTCTCGCTCTCGCTCACGCAAGAATTCGTGCGCCCTCTTTACCACTGGCGCACCTCGCGCCCGCATGAGTACACCCACTCCCTGCTCAACAGCACGGGCGACGACAACGCCCTGTTCAAAAGCGGTCCCGCGCACGGGGCACCGCCACAAAACGTGCGCTTGGGTGCGAACGACTTTTTGCTCGACCACCTGGGCGGCGGCTTTGACCTGCTGTACTTCACCGATGCACCCGCAATACCTGAGGCCTTGCAACAGGTCATCCAGAACGCACGGCAACAAGGCATGCCGCTGAACGTGATCGCGGTGGGCGCGGCCCAGCCTGTGGCGGGCGCCGACAAGCACCTGCTCGATGCCGACGGCCACCTGCGCGCGCGCTACGGCGTGCCTGCCAGTGGCGGCGCATATTTGCTGCGCCCCGACCAGCACGTCTGCGCCCGCTGGCTCACCCTCGACGCCACACGCCTGCAAGCCGCACTCACCACCGCACTGCCTCAATAAGGAAAACAGCATGTCCAAGACACCCCTGTCCATTGACGGCCTCGAGACCGTCTACGATGCACTGGCCACCGCCATTGACCAGGCAGGCCCGGACAAGGCCGAACTGTTTCTGGTCAAGCTCGCCTTGCTCCAGGCCAACGCGCTGGGTGATGAAGCGCAATTTAGCCAGCAGGTCCACACCGCCCTGCAAGACCTTTGAACACCCACGCCGGAACAAGACCCACATGACGACCCTGAACGAAACCCATGACCCCGCCTTGAAGAGCTGGGTCGGCTCGGCCAACACCGCAGGCTGCGACTTCCCCATCCAGAACCTGCCGTTCGCGGTGTTCCGCCGCCAAGGCTCGGCTGAAGCCTTCAGGGGCGGTGTGGCCATTGGCGACCAGATCGTGGACTTGGCGGCACTCGCCCAATCAGGCGTGCTGAAAGGCGAAGCAGCAGCAGCCGCACAAGCGGGTGCGCAAGACAAACTCAACGCCCTGATGGCGCTGGGCAGCTCGGCCTGGAGCGCACTGCGCCTGGCCTTGTCACGCGCCCTGCGCGAAGGCGCTGCCGAACAAGCGGCCTTGCAAGCGTGCCTGGTGGCGCAAGCCGAGGCCGAATACGACGTGCCCGCCCGCATTGGCGACTACACCGACTTCTACACCTCGGTGCACCACGCCACCAACATCGGCAAGCAATTCCGTCCCGACAACCCGCTGCTGCCCAACTACAAATGGGTGCCCATCGGCTACCACGGCCGCGCGTCCAGCATTGGCATCTCGGGCCAGCAGTTCCGCCGCCCGGTGGGCCAGACCATGCCCCCCGGGGCCACCGAACCCACATTCGGCCCCTGCAAGCGTCTGGACATCGAACTCGAATTGGGCATCTTCATTGGCAGCGGCAATGCCCTGGGCGAGCCGGTGCCGATCACCGAAGCCGAAGACCATGTGTTCGGCATCTGCCTGCTCAACGACTGGTCGGCGCGTGACATTCAAGGTTGGGAATACCAGCCGCTAGGCCCGTTTCTGTCGAAAAACTTCGCTTCCACCCTCTCGCCCTGGGTCGTCACGCTCGAAGCGCTGAACCCTTACCGCGTGGCCTTCACCCGCCCTGAGGGCGATCCGCAGCCCATGGCCTATCTGGACTCTGCGGCCAACCGGGCCGAAGGCGCTTTCGACATTCAGCTGCAAGTCGGTCTGCAAACCGCGCAGATGCGCGCCGCAGGCCAGGCGGACGCCAGCATCTGCCGCACCAGCTACCGCCACGCCTACTGGACGGTGGCGCAAATGGTCGCACACCACACGGTGAACGGCTGCAACCTGCAGCCGGGCGACCTGTTCGGCAGCGGCACCCTGTCTGGCCCTACGCTCGACCAGGCGGCGGCCCTGATCGAGCTGACCACGGGTGGCAAAAACCCGGTGGCGCTGCCGGGCGGCGAGCAGCGCACCTGGCTGGAAGACGGCGACAGTGTGGTGTTGCGCGGCTGGTGCGAGCGCGAAGGCGCAGCCCGCATCGGCTTTGGCGAATGCGTGGGCACCGTGCTGCCTGCGCGCACCTGAATCTGGCATGGGTGGCTCTGAGCGAGTCACCCACGTTATACCCACGGATTGACCGAGGTCTCTGCCTGCTCCTAAGATGGGTTTGCCCTGTCCGGCTCAAGCGCCGGTCCTCTTGTCCATCCACGGAGACTTTCGATGAAACGCTTGCAACCCCGCAGCTTCGCTGCTTGCCTGTTGGCTGGCCTGCTGGCCTTTGGCGCACACCACACATCGGCCCAGACCGCTGCAGCACCTGCTGCATCTGCCGCGACAGGCAAAACCGAACTGCTCTGGCTGGGCCAGGCGAGCTTTCGCATCAAGACCCCGGGCGGCAAAACCATTGTGGTTGACCCCTGGCTCACCGGCGGTCCCAAAACGCCTGCGCCCTACAAGACCGACATCTCCGCATTGGGCAAGGTGGACCTGCTGCTGGTCACCCACGCGCACGTGGACCACATCGGTGACGCCCCCGATCTGGCCAAAATGCACAACACCAAACTCTATGGCCCGGCCGACATGGTCACGCCACTGATCACCCTGGGCGTGCTGCCCGCCGATCTGGGTCACCGCTTCAACAAGACCGGCAGCGTCAAGCCCCTGCCCGGCATCAAAGTCACCGCCGTCCAGGCCGAGCACTCTTCGCTGCTGGTGTGGAAGAACCCCGCCACCAACAAAAACGAGTCGCATCCTGCGGGCGAAGCCGTGGGCTACATCATCGAGCTGGAAAACGGCTTCAAGATCTGGCACATGGGCGATACCGGTCTGTTCGGCGACATGAAGTTCATCACCGAGCGCTACAAGCCCGATCTGGTGCTGATGCCCATTGGCGGCAACTTCACCATGGCGCCCGACGACGCGGCTTTTGCGGCGCGCAACTGGATCCAGCCCAAGATGGTGATCCCGATGCACTACAACTCCAACCCGCTGACCCCCGGCACCCTGGCCGAGTTCCAGGACGCCATGAAGGGCAGCAGTGTGAAAGTGGTGCCCATGACCGAAGGCCAGAGCGTCGAGTTCTGAGCGCCATGCACAAGCTGACCCGCCGGGCCTGCGCCGTGCTGGGCCTGGCGCTGTGCGCTAGCGCCTGGGCCCAATCTGCCACAGACACTGCCCGCGCCGACATCGCGCCCACAGGCACTTTGCGTGCCGTCATCAACCAGGGCAACCCCATCCTCGCCAGCAAAGACCCCTCCACGGGCGAGCCCGTGGGCGTGTCGGTGGACCTGGCCCGTGCCTTGGCTGCGCAGTTGAAACTGCCGCTGCAGTTGATCCCGGTCAGCTCGGCAGGCCAATCGGTCGAACTCGTCACGCAAGAGAAGGCCGATGTCGGCTTCTTCGCCATCGACCCGGTGCGTGGGCAGGGCATCGCTTTCACTGCAGCCTATGTGCAGATCGAAGGCAGCTACCTCGTCCGGCAAGACTCGCCCTTGCAAAAAAACGAAGACGTGGATCGCCCCGCACACCGCGTGGTGGTCGGCAAGGGGAGTGCCTACGACCTGTTCCTCACGCGCGAACTCAAGCAGGCCCAGCTGGTGCGCGCGCCGACATCGCCCGAGGTGGTGTCGTTTTTCATGGCAGGCCCCTACGACGTGGCGGCTGGCGTCAAACAGCAGCTCGAATCCGATGCGCGCCACACCCCTGGTGTGCGCCTGCTGCCCGGGCGCTTCATGGTGATTGATCAGGCCATGGGCTTGCCCAAAAGCCGCAGCGCCAGCGCCCACGAGCGGCTCAGCCGGTTTGTGAGCGACATGAAGGCCAGTGGCTTTGTGGCCGATGCCCTCACGCAGCACCGGATTGATGGCGCGGTGGTCGCGCCATGATCATTGAACAAAATCCCTGACGAAGGATCAAGATGCATCGCGCAGTCGTGATCATTGATGTGCAACGTGTTTTTGAGGACGGCCCTCACCAAGCCTTCCAGGCCGCGGAAGTGATCGCCCGGCTCAATCAGATCACGCAAGCTGCAAGACAGACCCAAACTCCCGTTTTCATGGTGCAACACGCCGCCACGTCAGGGCCGCTTGCGTACGGCGAGCCAGGCTGGGCATTTGCCCATCTGCTGACAGTGTCTCCTGCAGACACTGTGGTTCATAAAAATACCGCCGATGCCTTCCACAACACTACGCTGCATGCGCAACTGCAAGCGCGAGGGATCACGGAATTGATCGTCGGTGGCATCCAGACCGATTTTTGTGTGGACACATCCATACGCCGGGCATTGGCGTTGGGCTACGCCATTTCGCTGGTTTCGGATGGCCACACCACGTTGGACAACACGGTGTTATCGGCCGAGCAAATCATTGCGCACCACAACGTGAACCTGTCGAGCATTTCCAGTTTTGGTCCCAGAGTCACGCTGGTGCCAGCAGCGGTCATGGCCACCACGCTTGCAGCCTGACTGGCCTCTCTAATCCCCGTAGCGCACCTGCACATAGCTGCCCGGTGCGGGCTCCAGCACATCGGCCGGGCTGATCTCGCGGGCCAGCACATGCTCGCCGCCGTGGCTGCGCAACCATGCATGCCAGGCGGGCCACCATGAGCCGCTGAAACGGGGGGCCTTGCGCTGCCAGACTTCCGGCGCTGTGGCCTCGGCGGTCAAGGGCGTGTGCAGCAGCTGGTAGTGGTGGTGTGCATGCCCGGGCTCGGAGACGATGCCGGCGTTGTGGCCACCGCTGGTGAGCACGAAAGTCACATCCGAACGGGTCAGGCTGTGGACTTTGTAGGCCGACCGCCAGGGCGTGACGTGGTCTTTTTGCGTGCCCACGGCAAACACTGGCATGCGTAGGTCACCCAACGACACAGGCTGGCCTTCGACCTTGTAGCGGCCATTGGCCAGGTCGTTGTGCAGGTACATCTGGTGCAGGTACTGGCTGTGCATGGTGGCGGGCATGCGCGTGACGTCGGCATTCCAGGCCATCAGGTCGTTGGCGCTGATGCGCTCGCCGAGCCAGTATTCGCGCATGCGGGCCGACCAGATGAGGTCCTGCGCATGCAGGAACTGGAACGAGCCGCCCATCTGCCTGCCGGTCAAAAAGCCTTTTTCGGCCATGCTGTCTTCCAGCACCGCCACCTGCGCTTCGTCCAGCAGCACCCCCAGCTCGCCTGCATCCTGAAAATCCAGCTGCGTGGCCAGCAGGGTCAAGCTGGCCAAGGGGGCGATGGCCTGCGCGTCCTGCATCGGTTCATCGCGCGCAAGCGCAGCCGCAGCGATGGACAGCAGCGTGCCCCCCAGGCAGTAACCCACCGCATGGATGGGCACGCCGCCCGTGCGCTCGGTGATGACGGCCAGCGGGTTGAGCACGCCCAGGCGCAGGTAATCTTCCATGTCGAGCAAGGCGTCGCTGGCGTCCGGGTTGCGCCAAGACAGCATGTACACGGTGTGCCCCTGATCGACCAGGTAGCGCACCAGCGAGTTGTGCGGCGACAGGTCCAGGATGTAGTACTTCATGATCCACGAGGGCACGATGAACACCGGCTCGCGCTGCACCTGCGCGGTGGTCGGCGTGTACTGGATCAACTCCACCAGGTGGTTGCGGTGCACCACGGCCCCGGACGTGCAGGCGACCTCGATGCCAGGCCGGTAGGCGGCGTCGCCGTCCATCGCCGTCTGCGGATGGATCTGCCGCTGCATGTCCTGCCAGGCGTGGTGCCAGCCCTGGCGCAGGTTGTCGCCCCGGGTCTGCAGCGTGGTCATGAGCACCTGGGGGTTGGTGTGCGGCCAGTTGCTGGGCGAGAGCATGTCCAGCCACTGCCGCGCCATCAGGTGCACCACGTCCTGGTGGTGGTGTTCCATGCCCCGCAGGTGGCTGGCGTGCGCCCACCATTGCTCGGCGGTGTGGTGCGTGCTGGCCAGCGCGCAAAACGGCCACATCGCCCAGGTCGGATCGGCGTAGCGTTTGTCCGGATGCGGGTGTTCCTGACACCCCACCTGCTTGAGCGAAGCCAGCCAGTGGTCCACGCTCTCGCTCTGCAAGCGCATGCGCGTGCCCGGCGATGTGCCCAAATGCCAAGCCCAATCGGCCAGCGCCAAACCCAGCGAGATGGGCGACAGGCCACCGGTCATGGCCACCCAAGGGGCCTTGACCTTGCGGTCCCAGACCAGGGCGGTGTCGGACAGCGCTGCGGGCGGCGTGGGGTGGGTGGACAGGTTCATCCGCACATCAACGGGGCAAACGGATCAGCTTGTCTTTGAGGCTGCCCTTGACCCAGAAATCCTTGCCTTTGCCGAGCAAGGCCTGGTAGGCCGCATCGCCCATCATTTTCTGGTTCATGGCCATACCCGCGTCGGCGCTGTCCATGTCCAGCAGCCAATGGATGCGCAAATGCCCGAACACCTCCATGCCACAACGCATGTTGACCTGGTAGGTCTTGTTGACATAAGCGCACACATCACCGGCAAACTGCAGGGCTGCCGCCGCCGAAGCGGCGTGCTTGACGGTCACGGAACGAATGAACAAGTGCATGTGGAACTCCTCGGAATGAGGGTCCCATGGTGGCCAAAACCTTTTCGCGTGTCGGTGGGCTGACGCACGCCTGCGGATGACGCGCTCAAATGCCCAGCTGCTTGCCCGCGAGTTCTTTCATGATCTCTTCGGCGCCGCCACCGATCATCATCACCTTGACTTCGCGGTAGATGCGCTCCACCCGCGTGCCGCGCATGAAGCCCATGCCGCCCAGGATCTGCACCGCCTGATCGGCGCAGAACTGCATGGTCTGCGTCGTGTGGTTTTTCAGCATGCACAGCTCGGCCACCGTGCGGGGGCTGTGGTCGCCCGCGTCCAGTTTTTGCGCCAGCTGCTCCAGCCAGGGTTGGCAGGACGCGATCTTCATCTGCATATCGACCAGCTTGTGGCGGATGACCTGGCGCTCGATGAGCGGCGCACCAAAGGTCTTGCGCTGGCGCGCCCAGTCGAGTGCATCGTCGTAGCAGACCTTGGCAAAGGCCCAGGCCCCCACCGCCAGCGTCAGGCGCTCGGTGTTGAAGTTCGTCATGATGGCGCGAAAGCCCGCGCCTTCTTCGCCGATCAGGTGGTCGTGTGGCACGCGGCAATCGTCAAAGCGCAGGTGCGCGGTGTCGCTGGACCACCAGCCCATCTTGCGCAGCGGCGTGCGCGACAGGCCCGGCGCATCGCCCGGCACCGCGATCAGCGACAGGCCCGAGGCCCCCGGCCCGCCCGTGCGCACCGCCACCGTGATCCAGTCGGCGCGCAGGCCGGAGGTGATGAACACCTTCTCGCCGTTGAGCACCCACTCCCCACCGTCCAACCGGGCGGTGGTGCGGATGGCCGCCACGTCCGAGCCGCCACCGGGTTCGGTGATGGCCAGCGCCGCGATCTTGTGGCCCGCCAGCACCTCGGGCACGATGCGTTGCTTGAGGGCCTCCGAGCCCAGCGCCACCACGGGCGGCAGGCCGATGGTGTGCGAAAACAGACTCGCCAGCACACCCCCCGAGCCCGCCTTGGCGACTTCTTCGCTCACGATCAGGCGGTAGAGGTTGTCGGCCGCGATGCCGCCATAGGCTTCGGGGTAGCCGATGGCCAGCAGGCCGATGTCGGCGGCTTTTTTGTACAGCGAACGGGGAAAGTACTCGCCACGCTCGGCGGCTTCGTCCCAGTCGTTGACATGGGGCGCGATCTCGCGCTCGACAAACTGCCGGACCGTGGCGCGGAAGTCCTCGTGGGCAGCGGTGTAGGGGCTCATGGTGGCGTCTCCGTGCTCAAGCGGCCGCTTCGATTTCGGCCAGCACACGGCGCGCGGCCACCTGCTCGCCCGCCCGGGCATGCAGGCCCTTGACCTGCCCGGCAATGGGCGCGAGCAGGCGGTGTTCCATCTTCATCGCCTCCATCACCAGCAGGGTTTGACCGGCCTGCACGCTCTGGCCCGGTGCCACTTCGACGCGCACCACGCGGCCGTGCATGGGGGCCAGCACCGCCCCGCTGCTGGCGGTCTGGGCGCGGCTGGCCGCTTGCCAGCGCAGGTCTTCGCCGTGCAGCTCCAGAGGGCCAACTTGCAACCAGAACTGATCACCTTGGCGCACCAGCACCGCCTCCACAGGTTGTCCGTTGACGATCGCCGACACCTGACCGTCAGCCGCCCTGCGCAAGTCGGTGATGGCGACCTCATGGTCTTGCCCGTGCGCTTGCCACGCACCGCCCTGGCCTTGCACCGTCCAGACTTGCCGCTCGCCCTGCAGCTGCAAGGGCAGCGCCGTGTCCACACGCCCCGCCGACTGCCAGCCTGCCCAGAGCGCAGGCAGTGGCATGTCGGACGTGACCGCGAGGCACACGGCCAAGAGGCCATGCAGGTGCACCGCACTGGCCGCCACAGGCGCTGGCAGGTGCTGGCCCAAGAAGGCGGTGCTGAAGTCCCCCGCCGCAAACACCGGGTGCCGCAGCACCTGCGTCAAAAAGGCGCGGTTAGTCGGCAAACCGATGCACTGGGTGCGGTCCAGCCCATCAGCCAGCTGACGCAAGGCGCTCGCACGGTCGGGGCCGTGTGCGATCAGCTTGCCCAGCATCGAGTCGTAAAACGGGCTGATTGGCATGCCCGATTGCAGCGCCGCATCGCAGCGCAAGCCCGCAGGCGCTTGCCAGCGCAGCAAGCTGCCCGCTTGCGGCAAATGGTTGTTTGTCGGGTCTTCGGCGCACAGCCGCGCCTCGATGGCGTGTCCCCCCGACTCGAAGCGCTGCAGCACCTCGTCCTGCGTGATGTCCAGTGACGCGCCTGCCGCGATGCGCAACTGCCAGGCCGCGAGGTCCAACCCTGTGAGGCATTCGGTCACCGGGTGCTCGACCTGCAAGCGGGTATTCATCTCCATGAACCAGAAGCTGCCATCGGCGTCGAGCAAAAACTCCACCGTGCCCGCCCCCACATAGCCCGCTTCGCTCGCGCTGCGGGCCACTTGCACAGCGGCCTCGCCCATGCGGCGGCGCAGCGCGGGGTTGACCGCAGGCGACGGCGCTTCTTCGATCAACTTTTGGTGGCGGCGCTGCACGGTGCAGTCGCGCTCGCCCAGGTGCAGCACCTGTCCATGACCATCGGCCAGCACCTGCACCTCCACATGGCGCGGCGCGAGCAGGGCGCGCTCGAGCAGCAAGCGGCCATCGCCAAAGGCGGCGCGGGCTTCGGCGTGCGCGGCCTGCAAGGCCTCGGGCAAATTGGCGGCGTCCTGGACCAGGCGCATGCCGCGTCCGCCGCCCCCGGCCGAGGCCTTGACCATCAGCGGCAGGCCCAGCTGCTCGGCCTGCGCCTGCAAGGCGGCCAGGTCTTCGCTCGCGTCCACGGTGCCGGGCAGCACGGGCACCCCCGCGGCCTGCATGCGGCGGCGCGCGCTGGCCTTGTCGCCCATGGCGTCGATGGCGGCAGGCGGTGGCCCGACCCACACCAGCCCCGCGCCGATCACGGCCTGCGCGAACGTGGCGTTCTCGGACAAAAAGCCGTAGCCGGGGTGGATGGCTTGCGCCCCGCTTCTGAGTGCGGCGTCGAGGATGGCGTCGATGCGCAGGTAGCTGTCGGCCGGGCGCTCACCGCCGATGCTCACCGCCGTGTCACAGCTGTGGACAAAGGGTGCATCGCGGTCGGCGTCGGAATACACCGCCACGGTGCGGATGCCCAGCGCCCGCGCACTGCGCGCCACCCGGGCCACGATCTCGCCCCGGTTGGCGATCAGCAAGGTGTCAAAGGGCCGCAGGGGCAACTGACTGGCGAAGGTTGAAGCACTCATGGCAAGCCTTTCGGTGTGGCCCAGGCGGGCGCACGTTTGGCCCCCAAAGCGGCCAGGCCTTCGCTGGCGGTGCCGCTGCGCAGGGACCGGGCAAAGGCCTCGGCCGCAAAATCCAGCGTTTCGCCCAGACTGCTGACCCTGCGACGGGACAGAATGGCTTTGGTCGCGCGCAAGGCCTGCGGTTCTGCGCGCCGCAAGCGTTCTTGCCAGGCGGCCAAAGCCTGCGGCAGTTCAGCCTGCGGCACCACCTCGTCCACCAGGCCGATGCGCTGTGCCTCGGTCGCGTTCACCCGCTGCGCACTGGCCATCAGGCGCAGGGCCTGACGTTCGCCCAGCCGCGCCGCCACAAAAGGCGCAATCTGCGCCGGGGGCAGGCCCAGCGTGACTTCGGGCGTGGCCAGCACCGCTGTGTCAGTAGCCAGCACCACATCGCAGGCTGCGGCCAGGCCACAGCCGCCGCCCATGGCCGCGCCTTCGATGCAGGCCATCGTCAGCACGGGGCTGCCCGCCAGCACGTCGAGCATCGCGCCAAAGGCCCGGTTGAACACCGCGATGGGGTCAGGGCCTTGCGCAGGCGCAGGCTCGGCCATCAGGGTGCGAAAGCGGCTGAAGTCGCCGCCTGCGCAAAAGGTGCCGCCCGCGCCGCGCAGCAGCACGGCGCGCACAGAGGGGTCTTGCGCGGCGTCGTTCAAGGCCTGTTGCAGGCCACTGACCATCGCGTCGGTCAGCGCGTTGCGGCTGGCCGGGGCGTCGAGCCAAAGCACCCACCAGGGGCCATCGCGTTCGGTGCGCAGCATGGGGTCACCGCTTCTTGGGCAAGGTGTGCATGTACTTGCAGATGATGCCCAGCATCACCTCGTCGGCGCCGCCGCCAATGGAGGCCAGGCGGCCGTCGCGGTACAGGCGCGAGACCAGGTTGTCCCAGGTGAAGCCCATGCCGCCCCAGTACTGCAGGCAGGCATCGGGCACGGTGCGCAAGAGGCGTCCGGCCTTGAGCTTGGCCATGGACGCCCACTCGGTCACGTCCTGACCCGCGAGGTAGTGTTCGGTGGCCATGTAGGTCAGGGCGCGCAGGGCTTCGACCTCGGTCTTGAGTTCGGCCAGCTTGAAATGCACGCTCTGGTTGTCAAGCACCGACTGGCCAAAGGCCATGCGCTCGCCGGTGTATTCGATGGTCTGCTCGATGCAGTTGGTGAGCGACTGGATCGCATTGGCCGCGCACCACAGGCGTTCCTCCTGGAACTGCTGCATCTGGTAGGTGAAGCCCATGCCTTCTTCGCCGATGCGGTAACGCTGGGGCACACGCACATCGTCAAAGTGGATCAGCCCGGTGTCGCTGGCCATCATGCCGATCTTGCGGATCTTCTTGGCCACCGTGATGCCCGGCGTGTTCATGGGCACCATGATCAGGCTCTTGTTTTTGTGGGCCGGGCCATCAGACGTGTTGGCCAGCAGGCACATCCAGTCGGCCTGCAGGCTGTTGGTGATCCACATCTTGCCGCCGTTGATGATGTAGTCGTCCCCGTCCTTGCGGGCGGTGGTCTTGACCGAGGCCACGTCCGAGCCCGCGCCCGGCTCGGACACGCCGATGCAGCCCACCATGTCGCCCGCAATGGCGGGCGCCAGGAACTCGGCGCGCAAGGCGTCCGAGCCAAAGCGCGCCAGCGCTGGGGTGCACATGTCGGTCTGCACGCCAATGGCCATGGGCAAAGCGCCGCAGTGGATGTGGCCCAGCGCCTCGGCCATTACCACCGAGTACGAGTAGTCCAGGCCCGAGCCGCCATAGGCTTCGGGCTTGGTCAGACCCAGGTAGCCCAAGTTACCGAGCTTCTTGAAGACTTCGTGGGCCGGAAAGATTTCGGCCTTTTCCCATTCGTCCACATGCGGGTTGATCTCGTCGTCGATGAAGCGCTTGAGGTTGCGCTTGAGCTCTTCGTGTTCATGGGTCAATTGCATGAGAAGTCTCCTGGGCGATAGGGTGGAAAAGGTTCAGGGGCGAGCCACGCCGTACTGCATGGGGCGCAGGTTTTTCTGTTCGGCTTCTGCGCAAATCTTCAGCGTGAGCGCCAGCACGCGGCGCGTGTCGCGCGGGTCGATCACGCCGTCGTCAAGCAGCAGACCCGAGGTGTAGAAAGCGCTCATCTGCCGTTCAAACGTCTGCACGATCTTGTCCTGCAGGGACTGCAGTTTGGCCAGGTCGGGCGCTTCGCCTTTGCGCCGGGCCGCGTCTTCGAGCACGATGCCCATGGTGCCTGCGGCCTGCTGCGGCCCCATCACCGCCGTGCGGGCGTTGGGCCAGACAAACAAGAAGCGCGGGCCAAAGCCTCGCCCGCACATGCCGTAGTTGCCTGCGCCAAACGAGGCACCGCACTGGATGGTGATCTGCGGCACGCGCACGTTCGACAGCGTCTGGATCTGCTTGGAGCCGTGCTTGATCATGCCCGCCTGCTCGGCGTCCTTGCCCACAATGAAGCCGGTGGTGTTTTGCAGCCACACGATGGGCAAACCACTCTGGTCACAGGACTGCACAAAGTGCGTGATCTTGGTGCTGCCCGCCGGATCGATCGGACCGTTGTTGGTGACGATCCCCACGCGCTGCCCGGCAATCGATGCATGGCCGCACACGGTGGCGCTGCCATAGGCCTCCTTGAATTCCAGAAAGGCCGAGGCGTCGACGATGCGGGCAATCACGTCCCGCATGTCCACCGGGGTCTTGAGGTCGGGCGAGAAGAGGTCCAGCAGGCCTTCGGGGTCTTGCAGCGGCGCGGCACCATCGGGCCAGACCGTGCCTTGCGCCTGCCAGCCCAGCGACGCCACCAGTTCACGCGCCATGCCGATGCCGTGCGCATCGTCTTCGGCCACGTACTCGGCCAGACCCGACACACTGGCGTGCATGTCGGCACCGCCCAGCGTTTCGTCGTCGGCCACTTCGCCCGTGGCCGCTTTCAGCAGCGGCGGCCCGGCCAGAAAGGCGCGGCCCCGGCCACGCACCATGATCACGTAGTCCGACAGGCCCGTCATGTACGCACCGCCTGCGGTGGACGGCCCGTGTACCACGGCAATGACCGGGATGCCCGCTGCCGACAGGCGGGTCAGGTTGTAGAAATTGCGCCCGCCGTGGACGAACTGCTCGACCTTGTACTGCAGCAGGTTGGCCCCGGCCGACTCGACCAGGTGAATGAAGGGCAGGCGGTTGTCGAGCGCGATCTGCTGCGCGCGCTGCAGCTTCTCCAGCCCCATGGGCTGCAGCGCGCCCGCGTCGATGCCGCCGTCGTCGGCGACGACCAGCGCCCGCGTGCCCGAGACCAGGCCGATGCCCACGATCTGCCCACCCCCTGCGGTGGACTTGTCGGGGTCGGGCGTGTCCTGCAGCCAACCTGCGAGCGACGAGAGTTCCAGAAACGGCGTGCCCGGGTCCAGCAGGCGCTGCACCCGCTCGCGCGGCAGCAGCTGGTCGCGTTTGGCATACAGCGGACCCGCCTGTGCGCTGCGCGCACGCGTGCGCGCTTCGATGCCGCGCCACTGCGCGATCATCGCCAGCATGTGTTCCCTGTTGGCATTCATGGCGCGTCCTGAAGTACCCGAGGCGTGGTGGCCAGGTGAAAGCCATTGAAGGCCGCCGTTTGGCCACCTTTGCCCACCTCGGGCCAGACGCGCTTGGCGTTGGGCGCGGCACCGTCCACACGCAAACACGCGCCCGACACAAAGGCCGCAGCCTCGGACAGCAGGAACACGATGGCGGCCGAGACTTCGCTTTCGGTGCCCATGCGCTGCACTGGCACCATCTTGCCCATGCTGCGGATCAGTGGCCCCATCTCTGGCGGGTACTGGTCCATGCCGCTGGACGCGATCCAGCCCGGGGCCACCGCATTGACGCGCACCGGGCCCCACTCCAGGGCGGCGGTCTCGGTGAAGTTGAGCATGCCCGCCCGCGCCGCACCCGAGTGGCCCATGCTGGGCATGCCCATCCAGATGTCGGCAATGATGTTGACGATGGCACCGCCGTGCTGCGCCATCCACTGTGTGTAGGCTTCGCGCGCCATCAAAAAGCCGCCCGTGAGGTTGTTGCGCACCACCGCGTCCCAGCCCTTGGCGCTGATTTTTTCAAGGGGTGAGGGAAACTGACCGCCCGCGTTGTTGACCAGCCCGTCGATGCGGCCGTGCGCGGCCAGCACATCGGCCACGGTGGCCTGCACCTGCGCTTCTTCGCGGATGTCGCACACATGGACGGACGCTGTGCCGCCGACTGCGGCAATTTCGGCCTGCACGGCCTGGAGTTTTTCGTTCTTGCGCCCGACCAGCGCGACGCGCGCCCCCAGGCTGACCAGCTCGTGCGCGGTGCAGCGCCCGATGCCCGAGCCACCGCCCGTCACGATCACCGCCTGACCCTGAAACAGGCCGGGGCGGAACACACTTTTGTAGCCCATACGCTCTCCGTGATGTGCTGGCTTTTCGGGGCTGAAACGCCTCCCCAAAGTTGTCAACCAAGCACTTGCTTTGTTCAGTGTGCACACCCATAATGGCTTTGTCAATCGCCGGGTTTGCCCTGAGCCACCCGGCCCACCCTGGAGAAACCCATGACCCATGCGTTCATCTTTGACGCGGTGCGCACGCCCCGTGGCAAAGGCAAAAAAGACGGCAGCCTGCACGAAGTCAAACCCGTCGACTTGCTCGGCAGCCTGCTCGAACAACTGCGCCAGCGCCACGGCTTTGACTCGGCCCAGGTCGACGACGTGGTGATGGGCTGCGTCACGCCCATCGGTGACCAAGGCGCGGTGCTGCCCAAAACAGCGCTGCTCAAAGCCGGCTGGGACTTTCGCGTCTCGGGCGTGCAGGTCAACCGCTTTTGCGCATCGGGCCTGGAGGCCGTCAACCTGGGCGCCCAAAAAGTCGCCAGCGGCTGGGAAGACCTGGTCATCGCAGGCGGCGTGGAATGCATGTCGCGCGTGCCCATGGGCTCGGACGGCGGCGCCTGGGCGCAAGACCCGGCCACCAACTGCGACACCGGCTTCACGCCTCAAGGCATCGGCGCCGACCTGATCGCCACGCTGGGCGGCTTTTCGCGGCACGATGTGGACAGCTACGCGCTCGAATCCCAGCGCCGCGCCACCGCTGCACGCGCTGAAGGCCGCTTCAAAAAATCGGTCATCCCCGTCGCCGACGACATGGGTCTGCCCATCCTCGAAGAAGACGAATTCATCAAACCCGGCTCCACCCTCGAAGGGCTGGGTAGCCTCAAGGCCTCGTTCAGCGAGCTGGGTGCCATGGGCTTTGACGCCGTGGCGCTGGCCCGCTACCCACAGGTCGAGCGCATCCAGCACGTGCACACGGCAGGCAATTCATCAGGCATCGTGGACGGCGCAGCAGCCGTGCTGATCGGCTCGGAGGCCAAGGGCCGCGAGCTGGGCCTCACGCCCCGCGCCCGCATCGTGGCCACGGCCCTGTCGGGCGCAGACCCGACCATCATGCTGACGGGCCCCATGCCTGCGGCCCGCAAG
This sequence comes from Limnohabitans radicicola, assembly GCF_014837235.1. Classification (GTDB taxonomy): domain Bacteria; phylum Pseudomonadota; class Gammaproteobacteria; order Burkholderiales; family Burkholderiaceae_C; genus Limnohabitans_A; species Limnohabitans_A radicicola. The sequence continues at coordinate 1,200,683 of NZ_JACYFT010000001.1, forward strand.
GCGCTGGCCAAGGCGGGCCTGACCATCGACGACATCGACCTGTTTGAAGTCAACGAAGCCTTTGCCGCCGTGCCCATGCGGTTCATGGCCGAGATGGGTGTCTCGCATGACAAGGTCAACGTCAACGGCGGCGCGATTGCGCTTGGCCACCCCCTGGGCGCCACAGGCGCGATGCTGATCGGCACTGTGCTCGACGAGCTCGAACGCCGCCAGCTGCGTCGCGGCCTGGTCACCCTGTGCGTGGGTGGCGGCATGGGCATTGCAACCATCATTGAACGGGTATGAACATGGAAACGATCCGCTACGCCCTCGATCAAGGCATCGCCACCGTCACCTTCGACGAACCCGGCTCGCCGGTCAACACCATGAAGCCGCAGTGGCAGGCCGACATGGTCACGCTGGCCGAGCGCCTGACCGCAGACCGCGAGCAGCTGCGCGGTGTGCTGCTGACCTCGGCCAAGACCACGTTTTTTGCAGGCGCTGACCTCAAAGGCGTGCTCCAGCTCAAAGCCGCCGATGCGGCCACAGGCTTCACGGGCATCGAGAAACTCAAAAAAGCCTTTCGCCGCATCGAGACCCTGGGCGTGCCCGTGGTCTCGCTGGTCAATGGCGCCGCGCTCGGCGGCGGCTGGGAGGTTGCGCTGATCGGCCACGCCCGCTTTGCGCTCGACAACCCCAAGATCCAGCTCGGCCTGCCCGAGGTGTCGCTGGGCCTGATGCCCGGCGCCACAGGCATCACCAAGATGACGCGCCTGCTCGGTCTGATGGGTGCACAGCCCTACCTGATGGAAGGCAAGCTCTTCAACCCGCACCAGGCGCTCGAGATGGGCCTGGTCAACGGCCTGGCCGCAAGCGCCGACGAGTTGCACCAGATGGGTCTGGCCTTCATCGAGGCCAACCCGCAGATCAACCAGCCCTGGGACCGCAAGGACTACAAGATGCCCGGCGGCACGCCCTCGTCGCCCAAGATCGCGCAAGGCCTGACCGTGATGCCCGCGATGATGTTCAACAAGACGCATGGCCTGTACCCGGCAGCGCAAGCCATTCTGGAGGCCATGGTCGAAGGCGCGCAGGTCGACTACGACACCGCCTGCCGCATCGAAAGCCGCAAGCTGGCCAAACTGATGGTGGGGCAGAACGCCAAGAACATGATCACCGCGTTCTTCTTCAACCTGAACGCCATCAAGGCAGGCAAGTCACGCCCTGCCGGCATCGCGCCCTGGAAACCCGCCAAGGTCGGCATTCTGGGCGCGGGCATGATGGGTGCAGGCATCGCCTATGCCAACGCCGCGCGCGGCATCCCGAGCGTGCTGCGCGACGTCACGCTGGACAAAGCCCAGGCCGGGCGCGACTACAGCCGCCAGATCACCGACAAGCAGGTGGCCAAGGGTCGCATGGACGCGGGCAAGCAAGCCGCGCTGCTGGGCCTGATCGAGCCCACCGCCGATGTGGCGGCGCTGGCCGGGTGCGACCTGATCATCGAAGCCGTGTTTGAAAACCGCGCCCTCAAGGCGCAGGTCACCCGCGAGGCCGAGGCGGTGATGGCCGCTGGCGGCACCTTCGCGTCCAACACCTCCACCTTGCCCATCACCGGGCTGGCCCAGGCCAGCCAGCGGCCTGCCAAATTTGTCGGCATCCATTTCTTCTCGCCCGTCGACAAGATGAAGCTGGTGGAAATCATCCGCGGCAAGGACACCGACGACGAGTCGGTGGCCCGCGCCTACGACTATGTGCTGGCCATCGGCAAAACCCCCATCGTGGTCAACGACTCGCGGGGCTTTTTCACCAGCCGCGTGTTTGGCACCTTTGTGATGGAAGGCGCGGCAATGCTGGACGAAGGCATTCCCGCGCCGCTGATCGAGCAAGCGGGCCTGGCTGCAGGCATGCCCGTGGGCCCGCTGGCGGTGATGGACGAAACCTCGCTCTCGCTGTCGGTGCATGTGCTCGATCAGACGCGCGCCGACTTCGCCGCCGACGGCCAGACCTACACCGCCACACGCGGTGAGCTGTTCACCGAAAAAATGGTCAAGCAACTGAACCGCCCCGGCCGCGCTGCGGGCGGCGGCTTCTACGACTACCCGGCAGGGGCAAAAAAGCAGCTGTGGCCCGGCCTCAAGTCCTTTGAAAAACCGCTGACGGGCGACCCGCAAGCCCTGCTGGCCGAACTCAAAGACCGCCTGCTGTACCGCCAGGCGATCGAGACCGCCCGCTGCATGGCCGAGAACGTGCTGACTTCCACCCACGACGCCAACATCGGCTCGATCTTCGGCATCGGCTTTCCGGCCTGGACGGGCGGCGCCATGCAGTTCATCTACTCTGAAGGCGTGGAGCGCTTCACGCAGCGCAGCGCCGAGTTGGCCGCGCGCTACGGCGCTGGCTTTGCGCTGTCGGATGCGGTCAAGGCTGTGATTGAGAAGCACCGCCCCTGAGCGCTGGGGCATCTCCGTTTGAAACAGGCACCACCAGGTGCCTGTTTTTTTCATGCCCACTCAGGCGCCGTCCAGCCGCTGACCGCTGCGCCCCGCCCCCGACGCGAACAGCCGCGCCCCACGCGACGCTTCACCGCTGGCCAGGGTCTGCTGGCCCAAAGCGAATTCGTGGGCCAAGGCCTCGTCCAACCCCATGCCGAACTGCTCATAAGCCGAGCGGCGATCGTTGCGCAGGCAGGTCTGCGGCAAGGCCGCCAATTGCTCGGCCAGCGCCACGGCGGCGGCCAGCGCCTGGCCGTCGTCCACCACGCGGTTGGCCAGGCCCATGGCCAGTGCCTCTTCGGCCCCCACAGCGCGCCCCGTCAGGATCAAGTCCAGCGCACGCGACAGGCCAATGAGCCGAGGCAAGCGCACCGTGCCGCCGTCGATCAGGGGCACGCCAAAGCGGCGGCAAAACACACCCAGCACCGCCGAGCGCTCCACCACGCGCAGGTCGCACCACAGCGCCAGCTCCAGCCCGCCCGCCACCGCATGCCCGCCGATGGCCGCAACCACCGGCTTGGACAGCAGCATGCGCGACGGCCCCATGGGCCCATCGCCCTCGGGGTCCAGGCGGTTGCGCCGCGCATCGTCGTTGAGCGCCTTGAGGTCAGCGCCCGCACAAAAAGTGCCGTGCTCGCCGTGCAACACGGCCACGGCCGCATCGGGGTCGGCATCGAAGGCGCGAAACGCGTCGGCCAGCTGCTGCGCCGTCACGCGGTCGACCGCGTTGCGCGCCTGGCTGCGGTTGATCGATACGATGGTGACCGGGCCTTGCCGGGTGACCCGAACTTCTGAATCGCTCATGGTGGCTTGCTCTTGTGGTTGCCGTGCAGACACCTTAGCGCAGACGTCAGGGGCTGCATAGCGTGCCGAGCCACAGGCGTGACTGCCCGATCAACACTGTGCGTCAAAATGGGTCTGTCCAAAGCACACAACCGCCCCACATGCACCCCACCCACGTCACCACCGAACAACTGCAGCAAGCCCTGGCCGAGCTGTTTGCGCCCTGGGTGCAGGCCCTGAACCTGCGCGTAGAAGGTTTCGGCCCGGGCGAAGCCACGCTGCGCCTGCCGCAAAGCGACCAGCTCTCGCGCGTGGGCGGCATGCTGTGCGGGCAGGCTATGATGGCTGCTGCCGACACCGCCATGGTGCTGGCGCTGATCAGCCACTTTGGCAGCTTCAAGCCGTGCAGCACGGTGCAGTTGTCGAGCACCTTTCTCAAACCCCTGTCGGGCCAGGATGCCCTCATCACCGCCCGTGTGCTGCGGGCGGGCAAGAGCATGGCCTTTGGCGAAATCGACCTGCGTGGCGCCGACGACGGCAAGAGCGTCTTCCGTGCGAGCACGACTTATGCACTGATGTGACCCCCTGCAACCGGGGGCTCGCCACCCGCGCGACTGCCCGGTTTTTCCAACGCTGCTAAGGTGGCGGCTCTGTTGATGAAGGCTTCCCATGAAACACAAGAACACCCTCTTTGCATCACACCCACTGACCCTGCGCCGCGCCGTTGTGCTGGGCAGCGCCGGTCTGCTGGCTGGGGCTTTGGCCTTGCAAGCGCCCAAGGCCTTGGCACAAGAATTTCCGCCCAAGAAGAACATCACCATGGTGGTGGGCTTTGTGGCGGGCGGCGCGGCCGACACGGGTGCGCGCATCATCGCCAAACGGCTGGGCGAAAACCTGGGCGTGTCGGTCACGGTCGACAACAAGGCCGGGGCCGGGGGCAACATCGCGCACCAGTTCACGGCCACTGGCCCGGCCGATGGCAGCGTGATTTTGCTGGGCTCGGTGGGGCCGCTGTCGATCGCGCCGCACATGATGAAGCTGCCCTACGACCCGGTCAAAGACCTCGCGCCCCTGACCATGGCGGTGAACTTTCCCAACGTGCTGGTGGTGCACCCGGGCGCAGGCATCAAGACCTTTGCCGACTTCGTCGCCACCGCCCGCAAGAACCCCGGCAAGCTGACCTTCGCGTCCACCGGGCCGGGCTCGGCCTCGCACCTGGCAGGTGAACTGCTCAACGACATGGCCAATTTGGACACCTTGCATGTGCCCTACAAGGGCGGTGCAGCGGCCCTGCAGGACGTGCTGGCCGGGCGCGTCACCGGCTGGTTTGCCACCATGGCCACCGCAGCGCCGCACATCGAAGCGGGCAAGCTGATCCCGCTGGCCAGCACGGGCACGCAGCGCATGGCCGCCTTGCCCAAGTTGCCCACCGTGGCCGAGTCGGGTTTTGCGGGTTTCAACGCCACCAACTGGTACGCCTTCGTGACCTCGGCCAAAGTGCCCAAACCCGTGCTGGAGCGTTGGAACACCGAACTCGTCAAGGTCCTGACCACGCCCGACGTGGTCGAGCAGCTCAACAAGCATGGCCTGACCCCCATGCCGGGCACGCGCGACGAGCTGGCACGCTACATGGCCAGCGAAACCGCGATGTGGGGCCGCGTGATCCGCGAGCGCAAGATCGTGGCCGAATGAACGCCCCAACAGCTGCCGGGCCGACCGTCAGGCTGACGAAACGCCCGATTGGCTACAATAGCGTCCATCACAGAGTTTGAGGTACACCATGTCTGCTCACAACGAACAAACGTCCAACGATCCGGTCGAAGCCGTGGTCAAGCACATCCCGGTGGTGATCCCCGTCGTCGGTGCCCTGCTGATCTTCCTGCTGGCTTTCATCGCCGTGTTCATGGCCTGATCCTTCAGGCCCCCACAAAAAACCCGCCTTGGCGGGTTTTTTTGTGCCTGCCGCTGGGCGGCGCCTCGGGTGCTCAGCGCACGGGCATGATGTGCAGCGCCTCGGGCGCCAGCTCCAGCTGCACCCACTGGCCCGGGCCCGCACCCAAGCGGTGCAGCACCCGCCCTGTCAGGTTCAAGGTGATCCGCTGGTCAGGCAGGCCTTCGGGCACCAACGTACACAGGCTGATCTCGCCCAGGGGCAAGACCTCGCGCAGCTGGCAACGCATGCAATTGAGACGCGGGTCGGCACTGGCCGGGGCATCGTGCGGCAGCACATCGACCCCTTCACCATTGAGCACCCAGGTCACAGGCATGCCCTCGTCGATCTTGTTCTTGTCGATCACACGCACATCGATCTGCCCGCTCTGCCCCTGCCAGGCCAGGCGCCCCCACCCCGGGGACTGCTTGAAGAAACGGCCTTTGTAGTGGTTCTGGATGCCTACCAGCTCGGCCACGCGGGCGTTGCGTGGGCTGGCGAACACGCGCTCGGGCGTGCCCGTCTGCAGGGTTTCGCCCGCGTCCATGATCACCACCCGGTCGGCCAGGCGGCGGGCCTCTTGCAGGTCGTGCGTGACCAGCACCATGGGCACGGCCACTTGTTGACGCAAAGCGGCCAGCTCCCGGTAAAGGGTTTGGCGGGTGGGCGCGTCCACCGCAGAAAAAGGCTCATCGAGCAGCAACACGCCCGAGGCGGCCTCAGGCCCCTGGCCCGGCGCGGGCATGACCCGCACCAGGGCCCGTGCCAGCGCCACACGCTGCTGCTGCCCGCCCGACAGTTGCGCAGGCCTGCGCTGCAGCAGGCCCGACAGGCCCAGGCGTTCGAGCAAGCCCGTCAACGCCGGGGGCGACCAGGCGGCACCTGCGGCCAAAGCCACGTTGGCCAGCACGTCCATGTGCGGAAACAGCGCGTAATGCTGGAACACCAAACCCACGCGCCGCTGCTGCGGGGGGGTGCGCACGCCAGCGGCCGAATCCAGCCAGGACTGCCCTGAACAAACGATTTGCCCCTGCAGATCGGGCGCGGACCACAAACCGGCCATGGCCCGCAGCAAGCTGGTCTTACCGCTGCCCGAAGGGCCCACCAGCGCCACCAGCTCGCCCGGTGCACAGTCGAACTCGGCCTGCAGCCGAATCGGCGTGCAGGACTGCAGGCGCACAGACAAGCCGCTCATCAACGCTCCTGCAGGGCGCGGTGGCGCTGCCCGATGCGGTCAAAAGCCAGCACCACCGTGAGCGCCAGCACCGAGGCGCCCACCAGCGCCAGCGCCATCACATGGGCCGATTGCAACTCAAGCCCCTGCACCTTGTCGTACAGCGAGACCGACAACGTGCGCGTCTCGCCCGGGATGTTGCCGCCCACCATGAGCACCACGCCAAACTCGCCCAGCGTGTGCGCCACCGTGAGCGCCATGCCCGCCAACAGACCCGGCCAGGCCAATGGGAGCTCGATGCGCCAGAAGGTTTGCCAGGCCGACAGACCCGACACCCAGGCCGCCTCACGCAAGCTGTGCGGCACGGCGGCAAAGGCGCGCTGAATGGGCTGCACCATGAAAGGCAGGTTGACCAGCACGCTCACCAAGAGCAGCCCTTGCAGACTGAACACCAGCCGCAGCCCCAGATGGCTGGCCAGCCAGCTGCCCAAGGCACTGCCCTGGCCGAGCGCCACCAGAAAATAAAAACCCATGACGGTGGGCGGCAGCAGCAAAGGCAGCAAGAGCAAAGCCTCTACCAGCGGACGCCCAACCCAACGGGTGACGGCCAGCCAGCGCGCCAGCGCCAGCCCCAGCGGCAACAGGACCAGCGTGGTCAAGGCAGCGAGCAGCAGTGAAACCTGGAGGGCAGACCAATCCATGAAGGCTCAACGGGTCCAGTCAAAAGAAGCTCATTGTGGCAGGGCGTAGCCGTGCTTCACAAACAGCGCCTTGGCCTGCGGGCCCAGCAGGTAATCCCGAAAGGCCTGCGCCTGCGGGCTGGCGCCTTTGAGCAGCACCATGCGCTGGTTCAAGGGCGCGTGCCAATCTGGCGGCACGGGCCAGACCTTGAACTGCCCGGCGGTCTCGGGCGCCAGCGTCAGGGCGTAGGCGGTGAAGCCCAGGGGCGCCGCACCCGTGAGCACGTATTGGGTGGCCTGGCCGATGTTCTCGCCCAGCACCAACTGCTTTTGCAGACGGGGCCACACACCGGTTTTGTGCAGCACCTGCTGCGCCGCCAGACCATAAGGTGCCAGCTGGGGGTTGGCCAGCGCCAGCTTGTCGGCGGGGGCCAAAGCGCGCAGGGCGGCTTCGGGGCTGGCCGATTTGGCCAACGGGTGGGCCTGCAAACCGATCAGCGCCAAGCGTCCGATGGCATAGCGCTGGCCGCTGTCTTGGGTCAGGCCATTTTGCTGAAGCCAGGCCACCTGCTCTTCGTCGGCCGAGATGAACAGTTGCACCGGCAAGCCCTGCTGGATCTGCCGCGCCAATTGCACCGACGCCCCGAAATTGAACTGCACCGACTGCCCGGTTTGTTGCCTGTATTGGGTTTCAATGTCAGCCAGTACAAACTTCAAATTGGCCGCCGCCGCCACTTTGAGCGGCCCGGCCGTGGCGGTTTGTGCCTGCGCAGTGGGGCCAACGCCCATCCAAACCAGACCCCAAGCCAGCAGCACGACCCGCCGCCTGGCAGGTGTTCCGGCCCGCCAAAACAGGCTCCGCATAAAGTCATGCATCTTTTGCATAGATTTTCAGGCTTTTGACAGGCACGGTTGGGGTGGCCTCCCTAAAATCGGGTTCCCTGCCAGTTACCACGCTGTTACAGGGGGCTGATGACGGGAGTATGTCAGCAGCGCGGTCGTTTTCTCAAAGGGTCTGCCCGGGTCTTTTGAAAAAACGATTTTCAAACTTGGAGCTTTCCCCATGAACTCACCCGTGATGCAGGGCCTGAACCTCAACACACCCGCGTACGTCAAGAACGCGAAACTGATCGCCTGGGTCGCCGAAATGGCCGCCCTGTGCAAGCCCGCCAACATCTACTGGTGTGACGGCTCCCAGGAAGAATACGACCGGCTGTGCGCCGAACTGGTGACTGCGGGCACCTTCAAAAAGCTCAACCCCGCCAAGCGCCCCAACTCTTTCCTGGCCTGCTCAGACCCGTCGGATGTGGCCCGCGTGGAAGACCGCACCTACATCTGCTCGGCCAAAAAGGAAGACGCCGGCCCCACCAACAACTGGATGGAACCCGCGCAGATGCGCGCCACGCTGCAGCCCCTGTTTGACGGCTGCATGGCTGGCCGCACCATGTATGTGGTGCCGTTCTCGATGGGCCCGCTGGGCTCGCACATCAGCCACATCGGCATCGAACTGACCGACAGCGCCTACGTGGCCGTCAACCAGAAAATCATGACCCGCATGGGCAAAGCCGTGTTCGACGTGCTGGGCACCAACGGCGAATTCGTGCCCTGCATGCACACCGTGGGCGCGCCTTTGGCTGCCGGTCAGAAGGACACCACCTCCTGGCCCTGCAACCCCACCACCAAGTACATCGTGCACTACCCCGAGACCCGCGAGATCTGGTCCTACGGTTCGGGCTACGGCGGCAACGCGCTGCTGGGCAAGAAGTGCTTTGCGCTGCGCATCGCCTCCAACATGGGCCGTGACCAGGGCTGGCTGGCCGAGCACATGCTGATCCTGGGCGTGACCAACCCCGAGGGCAAGAAGTACCACGTCGCCGCCGCCTTCCCCAGCGCCTGCGGCAAGACCAACTTCTCGATGCTGGTGCCGCCCAAGGCCTTTGAAGGCTGGAAGGTCACCACCATCGGTGACGACATCGCTTGGGTCAAACCCCACGCCGACGGCAAGATGTACGCCATCAACCCGGAAGCGGGTTACTTCGGTGTCGCACCCGGCACCAACATGAAGACCAACCCCAACTGCATGCTGAGCCTGCACAAGGACGTGATCTTCACCAACGTGGCCCTCACAGACGATGGCGACGTGTGGTGGGAAGGCATGGAAAAGGACACCGGCAAGCTGCCCGATCACCTGATCGACTGGCAAGGCAAGGACTGGACCCCACAGATCGCCAAGGAAACCGGTGCCAAAGCCGCCCACCCCAACGCCCGCTTCACCGTAGCCGCGACCAACAACCCCGCACTCGACCCCGCCTGGGACGACGCCGCGGGCGTGCCGATCGACGCCTTCATGTTCGGTGGCCGCCGCTCGACCACCGTGCCGCTGGTCACCGAGGCTCGCAGCTGGACCGAAGGTGTTTACATGGCCGCGACCATGGGCTCAGAGACCACCGCTGCCGCCTTTGGCGCGCAAGGCGTGGTGCGCCGCGACCCGTTCGCGATGCTGCCCTTCTGCGGCTACAACATGAGCGACTACTTCCAGCACTGGCTGGACACCGGCGCCAAGGCTGAGGCCGCTGGCCACAAGCTGCCCGCCATGTACTGCGTGAACTGGTTCCGCAAAGGCGAAGACGGCTCGTTTGTCTGGCCTGGCTACGGCGACAACATGCGCGTGCTCAAGTGGATGATCGATCGCCTCGAAGGCAAAGCCCAAGGCGAACAGACCATGTTCGGCGTGGCCCCCACATACGGCGAAATCAACTGGAACGGCATCGCGTTCAGCGCCGAGCAGTTTAAGGCCGTCACCAGCATCGACAAAGCCGCCTGGCAAGCCGAGTTCAAGCTGCACGACGAACACTTCGCCCAACTGAGCTACCACCTGCCCCAAGCACTGCTGGACACCAAGGCCGCTCTGGAAGCCCGCCTGGCCGCCTGAACATCCACACCAGATCAGGTTCAGCGCCCACCCGGCGCCGGATCTTGAAACCGCCCCGGCCACAAACCGGGGCGGTTTTTTTACGGCTGCACAGCCTGTGCGCCGCCAAACATCCGCACCAATTTCTCCACCTCGGGCGTCAAGCCCATGGTCTTGATGCGCAATTCGGGGTGGGCCGTGGCGAAGACGCGGAACACCTCGTCCACAAAGGCCTGCCCCACAAACACCACGCCTTCAAAGTCGAGAACGACGGTCTTGAACTGGGTCGCGCGCTCCATGACCCATTTGGCTTGGGAGCGCGAGACCAGTTCACTGCTGAGCTGGGCCAGGCGCACCGGGATTTCGGTGGTGTGAAAGGCCTGGCCGCCCACTTCATCGGGGTCGAAATACTTGAGGTACACGTCATTGGGGCTGCGCGTGCTGTCCACCGCAATGCCCATGCGCACCACGGTCTGCGCGCCCAAGGGTTTGAGCTGGGCGTTCGAGTCGATCCAGTCGAACCGGGGCAGGGGTTGGGTGGCCTCGTGCGGGTCAAAGCGCAGGCCACGCGATTCAATTGCAAAGCCGTCCATCATGCGCGAGGACACAAAGATGCCCATGCCCGAGTGGCCTTCTGCAGCGGTGGTGTACTTGCCTTTGGACAGCTCCAGAATCGCCAGACGCGGATCGAACAACTGCGCCGCTTGCGCGACCTTGCCAAAAATGCCCACGCCGTCGTCGGCCACCAGCATCTGCAGTTGCCCGGCGTCCAGGTGCAAGCCCATCAGCACGCGCTCTCCGCCTGAATGGTCCAGCGCGTTGTTGAGCATTTCGGTGAACGCCGTCTGGGCCAGGCTTTTGATGTTGCGCGGCAAATCCAGCAGCAAGGGAGCGAGGTGCACTTCCCAAACGGCCATTTCGCCGCCGCCTTGCAACAGGCTTTGCCGTGTCTGTACGCCCAGCCAGAAACGGCGTGCGCCCAGACTGTAGGTCTGCCGTGTGCCACTGCCGTGGCGCTGCAGGTAGCCCGCGTCGGCCAGTTTCTGGATGCGGCGCGACACCGCCACCCGCGACAAGCCGGTTTGTGCAGTGGCTTCGCTGGCCAACGCCCCTTGCCGGGCGGCGCAGGCCAGGATGATTGCATCGTTGGGGTCCAGCATTTGTACACTTAAACTGTCTTTTGAAGTTGATGATTGTATCTCAGAAAGTATGTTTTTGTATATTCATCTTGTCCAATCCATGCCCCAGCTGCTTGCGCAACAAGACGGCCAGAATGCTCAAAGTCGTGGTGAATGCCAATCCACCAGCGCAGTCGGGGCGTCTACCAGCAGAAAGGCCTGGTTTTCTGGCGGCACAATCCAGGCCCTATGCCATTTTTGAAAACCCCTGAATCACGCGCGCGCCTGGCCCTGTGGCTGCTGTGGATCACACCTGCGCTGTGGTCGGTCAATTACATCGTGGCCCGCGCAGCACCGGGTGTGGTGCAACCGCATGTGCTGGCCCTGGGGCGCTGGGGGCTGGCGGCCACGGCGCTGGCCGTGCTGGCGCGCCACGAACTGACACGCCATTGGCGACACACCTTGCGCCATGCCTGGCAGTACCTGGTGCTGGGCACGCTGGGCATGCTCATTTGCGGAGCCTGGGTGTACAAGGGTGCGCAGACCACTTCGGCCATCAACATCGCCCTGATTTACGCCGCCTCGCCCGTACTGATTGCGCTGGGCGCAGTGCTCTGGCTGGGAGAGCGGTTTTCGTGGCAGCAGGCGCTGGGGGTGCTGGTGGCCATGGCGGGGGTCTTCCATGTGGTGGTCAAAGGCCAATGGCTGTCTTTGGGTGCAGTGCAATGGGTCGCGGGCGACGGCTGGATCGTGCTGTGCATGGTCTCCTGGGCTGCCTATGCCTTGCTGCTCAAAAAATGGCCCAGCCCCTTGGGCAGCACCGCACGCCTGGCGGCCACGGCGCTTGGCGGCTCGTTGGTACTTCTGCCTTTTGCCCTGATGGAGTGGTCACAGGCAGACCGCCCGGCCTGGTCGGCACAGGCCACGCTGCTGGTGCTGTCGGCCGCTTTGCTGCCGGGCATGGGCGCCTATTGGGCCTACGGCTTTTCGCAAAAAGTCCTGGGGGCCAGCCGCGTGGCCGCCAGCCTCTACCTCGGCCCGCTGTATGGCGGCCTGGCCGCCTGGGCCGTGCTGCGCGAACCCATGGGCTGGCACCACATCATAGGCGCAGGGCTGATCCTGCCCGGCATCTACCTGGCTTCGCGCACAGCCCCCGAGACCCCTGAACCCTGAACACACGCGAAAAAAAGCCGCCCGAAGGCGGCCTGGATGCTGAGCGCCGACAGGCGGGTCAGATGTAATGCAGGCGGTTGCGCACGATGCGGGCGGCACGGCGGTGGCTCAGGGCCACCACATCCTGGGCAGGGGCGTCTTCGTTGTCTTCGCGGTCAAAGGCGGCTTGCAGATCGGCCATCATGCGGCTGTCGCTCTGGGCCATGGCCCACAGGCGGCGATCCGAGCGGCGCTGGGCCACGCCCGCAGACCAGCTGTCCAGGCTTTGCATCACGTTTTGCGCCAAGTGGCGCGACAGACCACGCAGTGCAGCAATCGCCACCACGGCCACGACCCACAGGGCGATCCAGGCGGCAATGACGTGGCTTTCAGCCCAAGGCTCCATGAGCTGATCGGCCATGACCACCAAAGTGGCCACCCCTGCGCTCAGCAACAGGCTGGCCAGTGCTTTGGAAGAAGTGGCGGGCTTTTGCGCCTGCGCCAGCGGGTTCATGGAAGTGTGTGTTTGCGAGTTCATTTTTTATTCCCTTTCGATTCATTTGCAGTTTTGTGAATTCAAGTTAACAAAACCATGAGGCGAATATTAGGGTTAATACCTGTGTTGTTCAACTTTATATTCATGATGTGTATCATTCACAACAGTGATGAATACCCCATGAACGCCACACCCGCCTTGTCTTTTCGCTCTCTGGACCTGAACCTGCTTCGGGTCTTTGACGAAGTCATGGCCGAGCGCAGCTTGACCCGCGCGGCGCACAACCTGTCACTCACACAGCCAGCCGTCAGCAACGCGCTGCGCCGTTTGCGGGACACCCTGGGCGACGAGCTGGTGCGCAGGCAAGGCCAGGGGCTGGCCCCCACGCCGCGCGCCGTGGCGCTGTGGCCCAGCGTGCGCGAGGCGTTGCGCCAGCTCGAATCGGTCATCGTGCCCAGCGCCTTTGTGCCTGCCCAGGCCAGCAACACCTTTGTGCTGGGCATGGCCGACGCCACCGCAGCCGAGCTGATGGGCGGCTTGGCCAGCCGACTGGAGCGGGACGCGCCAGGCGTCTCGCTGAGGGTGCTGCCCCTGACCACGCGTGACCCGCGCCAGCTGCTGGCCGACGGCGTGGCCGATGTGGCACTGGGCTACTTTCCGGCGGTGCTGACCGACCTGACGGCGCGTGCCCAGTCGGGCGAGGCGGTCACCTTCGGACACCAGCACCTGTACGCCGGGGAATACGTCTGCGTCATGCGGCGTGGCCACCCATTGGCCGATCGCCCACTGACGCTGGATGCCTATTGCGCCGCACGCCACCTGCTGGTGAGTTTTTCAGGGCGGCCCTACGGTTTTGTCGATGAAGCGCTCGCATCGATCGGGCGACAGCGGCGCATCGTGCTCACCGTCAACCAGTTTTTCACGGCGGGCCGCGTGGTGGTGAACTCGGACCTGTTCACCGTGCTGCCGCGCCACTTTGTGCCCACCACGGGCATGGCCGACCAGCTGGTGCTGCACGAGTTGCCGCTCGATGTGCCGCCTGTGCATGTGCAGGCACTGTGGCACCGCCGCGTGCAGCACGACAGCGCCCACCAGTGGCTGCGCGAAGCGCTGCTGCAAGTGGCCCGCGAAGCCTTCGGGCAAGATGAGGCCACATGAACATCCAACTGCTGTCGGACCTGCACCTGGAGTCGCACCCGCACCTGGCGCCCGAGCCTGCGCCTGGGGCCGACGTGCTGGTGCTGGCCGGTGACATCGGCTCCTACCAGGCCGGCTCGGCCTTGCAGGCACAAGGCGACGCCAACTTTGGGCTGCAGCGCTTTTCGCCACACCACGGCTGGCCCACGCCCGTGCTGTTTGTGCCCGGCAACCACGAATACGACGGCCTGGACTTTGACCAAGCCCACGCCCGGCTGCGCGACACCTGTGAGCGGCTGGGCATCACCTGGCTCGAGCGCGAAGTGGTACAGCTTGGCGGTGTGCGCTTTGTGGGCACCACGCTGTGGACCGACTTTGACGCGCTGGGGCCACTGGCAGGGCAGCCCTTGCCCGACCCCAGCTCGGACAAGTTCCCGGCGCACTTCCACCACCCCAACAGCCAGTACACGCGCCAGCTCAAGGCGCGCGACAAGGCTTTTCGTGCCGCCAACTACTACCTGCGCAAAACCGGCACCACCCGCGCGGACGAGCCCTGGCTGGCTGAGCAGGTGCGCGAGCAGGCCCTGGTGTGCCAGGCCTGGCTGCAGCGCACCCTGAACACGCCGTTTGATGGCAGCACCGTGGTCGTCACGCACTTTGCGCCCAGCCTGCGCAGCAGCGACCCGCGCTACGGCCTGGTGCCGGGCACAGCGGGTTTTTGCAACGCACTCGACCCGCTGCTGGCACACGCTCACCTGTGGCTGCACGGCCACCTGCATTGCCCCAGCGACTACGAACACGCAGGCTGCCGTGTGGTGGCCAACCCCCGCGGCTACGACAAGAAACAGGAACACCTGGGTTTTGTGGCCCAGCGCACCGTGCAGGTCTGAAAGACGGCGACGGCGCAGCAAACCTTGACCGCCGTCAAATCCGGCGCACCCGAGCTGCTCTACAGTGAATGCATCCCCCCTCATTCACAAGGAGCTCCTCATGAAAATCCTGCTGGCCGTCGACGGAAGTGACTACACCAAAAAAATGCTGGCTTACCTGGCCACACACGAAGAGCTGTTCAGCACCTCGCACCGCTTCACCTTGTTGACCGTCCAACCCCAATTGCCGGCGCATGCCCGCAGCGTGGTCGGCAAGGAAGCGGTCGACACCTACCACCGCGAGGAATCCGAAAAAGTCCTGGGCCCTGTGGTGAAGTTTTTGCTGCGCCACGGCATCGACGCCAAGAGCCTGTCCAAGGTGGGGCATGCGGGCGAGATCATTGCCAAAACGGCCGAAAGCGGAAAGTTCGACATGGTGGTGCTGGGCTCGCACGGCCACAGCGCTTTGGGCAACCTGGTGATGGGCTCGGTGGCCACGCAAGTGCTGGCGCGTTGCAAGGTGCCCGTGCTGCTGGTGCGTTGAAGAACGCTCAGCGGGCGCGCAAGCCGTCAAAGCAGGTGCTCATCACCAGATCCAGGATTTCCTCGTCCGTGTGCTGCTCACCCATTTGCAGGAATTCGATCACCGGGTCGCAGGCCCGCGCAAACAAGGTGTAGAGCACCGCCACAGCGGGCAACGCCGGGTTGATCTGACCTTGCGCCTGCGCCTGCTCGATCCAGCCGCCCAACACGTCGCTGACCTCCATCAGGCCGTCCATGTAGTCCTTGCTGGCCATCAGCGTGGCGCGCAAGCTGGAGTTCTGGGAAGGCAGCGAAGGCATCAGGCCCTGGATCTTGAGGCCCATGGTCCAGCGCGTCACGCGCTTGAGCTTGTCCAGCGGCGAGGCGTCTTCTGGCAACTCCTGGATGAAGGCTTGCGCCCGCTGCATGGCGGTGACCATGGCCGCGCAGGCCAGGTCTTCCTTGCTCGCAAAGTGTTTGTAGAGGCTGGCCTTGGCAATGCCCACTTCGGCTGCCACTTCGTCCACCGTCATGGCCTCAAAGCCTTTTTCGGCCAGCAGCCGATTGACCGACTGGATGATGGCCGTCTCGCGTGCCGCGAGCATCTGCTGCTTGAAAGACTTTTTGGGTGGGGCCGATGGGTTTGCGCTCATGAGATCACATTGTATGCACGCCGTTCAAGCCACGACTGGCGCGTCACATTTCACCCCTCCCTCGCATCAGGCCTTCACCCAACCCGGCACGCCGCTGGCCAGTGCCCATTGGGCCTGGGTCTGCAAACGGCTGTCAGGCATGGCCGGGTGGGGCGTGGTGCGCATCTGCGCCAGCACACCCGAGGGCTGCACTTCCACATAGGTGTAGCCGCGCTCGTCGGCGCGGGCGTGCACGATGTCCGGGTTGTTGTCGCGGATCTGCGCCAGCAGCGTCTCGGACATGCCGCGCGAGCTGATCGAGGTGGTGACGACTTCGCTGGCCACGATGGGCGACTTCTCGTCATTCGGGCGCACGCGCAAGTTGGCCGCCACGTTCATGTGCACGTCACCGCCCAGCACCAGCACGTCCTGCAGCCGCGCCTGCGCGATGGTGTTCAAAAGGCGCTCACGCGCCAGCGGGTAACCGTCCCAGCCGTCGGTGAAGCTGCTGCGTCCCAGCGGCGTGGCGATGCCCGAGGAGCTCATCTGCGTGGACTGCGCGAGCAGCTTCCAGCGCCGGGTGCTTTGGGCAAGGCTCGGGTAGAGCCATTGCTCTTGCGCTGCCCCCAGCATGCTGCGCTCGGCGTCTTGCAGCTCGGTGCAGCCCACCACCACCCGGCCGCCGCCCCGGTTCGGATCGGGGCAGGCATGGTGGCTGCGGTACTGGCGGCAGTCCAGCGTCCAGATGTCGGCGAGCTGCCCCCAACGCATCTGGTCGTGGATGCGCATCTGGTGCGGTTGCGCTGGGTCCGGCCCCAGGCGCACGGGCATGTGCTCAAAGTACGCCTGGTACGCCGCCGCACGCCGACGCAAGAACACCTGCGGGTCGGTGAACTTCATGTCGCGGTCGTTGGCGTAGTCGTTGACCACCTCGTGGTCGTCCCAGGTCATGACCCAGGGGTGCGCGGCGTGACACGCCTGCAGGTCGGCGTCGCCTTTGTACTGCGCGTGGCGCTGGCGGTATTCGTCGAGCGTCTGCGGCACACCGCCCACATGCTTTCGCACCAGGTAGCGCGGGTTGCTGCTCTCGTAGATGTAGTCGCCCAAGAACAGCACAAAGTCCACATCGCGTTTGGCGATCTCGCGGTGGGCCACGTAGTAGCCCTGCTCGAAGTGTTGGCACGAGGTCTGCGCGATGCGCAGCTGCGCCACCTTGTCGTGGTCGCCCGGGCTGGTGCGGGTGCGGCCCACCGGGCTGCTGGCGCTGCCCGAGGCAAAGCGGTACCAATAGCTGCGCCCCGGCTGCAGGCCGGTCGCGATCACATGCACGCTGTGGGCGCGGCTGGCGTCGGTCTGCACCCGCCACTGGCGCACGGGCTGGCGCAAGGCTTCGTCGGCAAACACTTCGCACAACACCGCCTGCGGCTGGGCCTTGTGGGCGGCATCGGCTTCGGCGATCAGCAAACGGGTCCAGAGCACAACGCTGTCGGGTCGGGGCTGGCCGCTGGCCACGCCGAGTGCAAACGGGTCGACCTGCCAGCGCGGGCCTTTGGCCGCATCGCCGCTGCCCGTAGGCTGAGCCTGTGCGGTGGGCAAGCTCCAGGGCGCCAGCGCCAGGGCCAGCGCTTGGCGGCTCCAGTCGCGGCGGGTGAGCGAAGCCTTGAAAAAATCCTGATCAGACATGTGGGGGGTGTTCCATCGGTGCGGCGGCGTCAATGCAGCCGCGAGGTGAGCGGTTCGCGCAAGAAGTCGAGCACCAGCGCATCAAAGGCGTCGGGGGCTTCCAGGTTTTGCAGGTGGCCAATGCCGGGCAGCTGCACCCAACGGCTGCCCTCGATCTGCGCGGCCATGCGCTCCAGTGTGCTGGCGGGCGACTTGCGGTCGTGCTCGCCCGTGAGCAGCAGCGTGGGTACATGGATGTGCGACAGCACCGCTTCACGGTCAAAGCTGGCCTGCGCCTGCAAAGCCAAACGGTAGGTGATGGGGGATAGCTGCGCCATGCAGTGGCGCGCCAATTGCACACCTTCGGGCAGCGCCAGTGGGCCGATCTGTGTGGCCATCACGGCCTCGCTCAAGCGGGCCATGTCGCCCTGCGCGGTGGTATCGAGGTGCTGCAGCTGGGCTTGGGCGTCTTCGCGCCAGGCCACATCGGCCTGGCTGGTGGTGCCGCAGAGCACCAGCCGGTTGACCAGCTCGGGCCTGCGCATCACGACCTCTTGCGCCACCATGCCGCCCAGGCCGTGGCCCACCAGCGCCACACTGCGCGCCACACCTGTGGCTTCGTCGGGCAGCAAGGCTTCAATCAGGGCCACGCAGCTTTGCGCCAGGCCGCGCACGCCATAGGGCTCCACAGGGGTGCTGTGGCCATAACCGGGCATGTCCCAGGCCACCGCCCGAAAACCCGCATGGGCAAAGTGCTCGACCTGCGGCGCAAAGCTGCGGTAGCCGCCCCCGGCACCATGCAGAAACAACACAAGCGGGCCCGCGCCCAGCGCGGTGAAATGGGGCAAAAACATGCGTGGCCATCCACAAAAATCCAGCCTGCATGTTACCCGCGCCAACTTTGCGCCCCAGCCTGCCTTGGGGGTGACAGCGCACCGGGACCCCGAGGCGGCACAATGCGGCGATGACTTCTTCCGTCCGACGCAAAGACCACCTCGACACCCTGGCCATCGGCCTCTTGGTGGCGTGCTGCATGTTCTGGGGCCTGCAGCAGGTGCTGGTCAAAGCCATCATGAACGAGGTGGCACCACTGTTTCAGGCCAGTTTACGCTGCATCGGCGCCTGCGTGCTGCTCATGGTGTGGTGCCGCGTGCGCGGGGTGCGCCTGTTCGAGCGCGACGGCAGCCTCTGGGCCGGACTGCTGGCAGGCGGCCTGTTTGCCGCCGAGTTCGCCTGCATTTACCTGGGGTTGCGGCACACCGCTGCTTCCCGTCTGACGGTGTTTTTGTACACCTCGCCGTTTTGGGTGGCGGCGCTGGTGCCACTGTTCGTCAAGTCCGAGCGCCTGCGCCCGCTGCAGTGGGTGGGGCTGGCCTGCGCGTTTGTGGCCGTGGTGTTTGCCATGCGCGAAGGCCTGGGCCAAGCCACCGGCACCAGTGCCACGGGTGACCTGCTGGGCCTGGCGGCAGGGGCTTTGTGGGGGCTGACCACGGTGTCGATCCGCGCCACCAACCTCACCCGCATCTCGCCCGAGAAGCTGCTGTTCTACCAAATCGCCACCACCGCCGTGGCCGTGCCCTGGATCTCGTTCGCGCTGGGCGAGACCTGGTCGTTCGACTGGAGCCCCATGGCCTGGGGCTCGATGCTGGCGCAGACCGTCATCGGCGCGTTTGCCAGCTACCTGGTCTGGATGTGGATGCTCGGCCGCTACCCGGCCACCAAGATTTCGGTGTTCGTCTTCCTCACGCCCTTGTTTGCGCTGCTGTTTGGCACGCTGGGCCTGGGCGAAGCGGCCACCCCCACGCTGCTGGCGGCACTGGCCTTGGTGGCGACTGGGATCGTGCTGGTCAACAAACGCTGAAAGTGTTCACCAACGGCCCTGGTGCGTGACCAGGCCGTACCAGAGCGCCCCCATCTCGCGCCCCATGCTGGTCTGCCCGGCCTTGGCGGTGGCGTTGGCGGCCAGATGCACCATCACCAGCTTTTGCGCCGGGTCGACAAAAATGGCCTGGCCGTACACGCCAAGCAGTGCAAAGCGGCGCTGCTGACCGGGGAAGGTCCAGACCTGGTAGCCGTAACCGTAATACGGCGTGGCCCGAAGCGGCGCAAAGGCCGACGGGTGGCGTTTCCAATCGGTGGCTTCGAGCACGTACTCGCGCGGCAAGATCTCGCCCAAATCCGGGCGGTCTGGCCGTGTGCCATCGTTGGCCAGCAGAACCCCCAGGCGGGCGTAATCGCGGGCGGTGGCGTTGAAGTTGCCGCTGGCGCGCTCCAGCCCATTGGCACCGGCCCGCCACAGGCCCGAGGTCTCGGCTCCCATGGGTTGCCACAGGCGCGTTTGCAGGTAGCTGCTCAGCGTCTCGCCCGTGGCGCCTTGCAGCACCAGCGCCAGCATGTCGGTCTCGGCGCTGGCGTAGTTGAAGCGTTCGCCTTGCGCGTGCAGGCGCTCGGTGATGACCCGCGCACCTTCGGCCGCCCCGCCCCGGTAGGCGGCCATGCCGTAGCGGGCCAGATCGTCTTTGCCGTCGTAGCGCTCTTCAAACTTGGCACCAGAAGACATGCGCAGCAAGTGGCGCACCGTGGTCTCGCCGTAAAGCGTGCCCGCGAGCGTCGGGGCATAGCGGTCGGCCCGGTCGTCGAGCGACTGGATGCGCCCCTCGCGCAAGGCCAGGCCCACGGCCATCGCGGTGATGGTCTTGGCCATCGAGTTCGACAAAAAGCGGTGGCCCGCGTTGCGCCCGTACTGGTAACGCTCGACCTGGATGACACCATCCTTGATCACCAGCAAGGCCATGACGCGCTGCCGGTTCATGTAGTCATCGATGGTCAAGCCACTCTCATGGCTGATGCCCCAGCGGTAGGCGGGCTCTTGCGCGGCTTGGGGCAATGCGAGCGGCTGCGCGGCAGGCGCCATGGCGTTGGCGCGCCCGCCCATCAGGCCTGGGATTTCGGCGTGGTGGGTGAACGAGCCCACCCGCACGCATTCGTCAAAAAACCAGTTGCGCGGCGTGCCCACCGGGTAGCCCTGGTCTTTGCACAGGGCCGCTTCGTCGGGCGCGGCCACGGCCGACGCCAGACCCAGGCACCCGATCAGCAGGACAACAAGCGAAGAGTGAACAACACGCATGGCGAACCTTTCAGACGCCGCCATGCTAGCGCACGGCCAAGCTAGCGCGCTTGGGCGCGGTAAGTGCCCATCGCCTGCGCGACCACACGGCCTTCGGCGCTGCGCAGCTGTGCCTCGCAAAACACCATGGTCTTGCCGCCGCCCACCACTTGGGCCGTGGCCACCAGCGGCGCGGCAGCGGGTTGCATGAAAGACAGGTGCATGTCGACCGCAACCACCTCGCGCGGAGCCTGCCCCCCTGCGTTGACGCGGCCCAGCGCCACCTGCACCATGGCCTCGTCAAGCTGGGCCATGGCGGCGATGCGTGCGGCTTGTGAAACGTTGTCGCTCATGCTGGCCCTTGTCGTGTCGTCACTGCGGACGGGGCAAATAGCGGAAGCTGCCGTGTGCTTTGGCCACCACACGGCCTTGTGCGTCGCAGACCTTGGCCTGGCACCAGGCCACATCGTCGTCGCAGCGCACCACTTCGCCTTGCGCGGTCAGCGGGCCTCGGCCTGGCTCCAGAAAACTGGTGTCCAGGTTCAGCGTGACCACGGTTTTCTGAAAGTTCACGCGCGAGACCGCTGCGCTGGCCATCACCACATCGAGCAAGGTCACCACCACGCCACCGTGCACGGCACCGATCACATTGCCCAGGTCGGCATGCGGGTCGAGCGAAATTTGCGCCCGGCCGCCTTCGGAGTGGTCACGCCGCATGCCGAGCAGGCGCGTGAACGGCGTCTTCGCAAAAATTGCCAGCGGGTCGTCGGAGGTGACGGGCTTCATGGACGCGCTTTCAGTCGGGCTTGAAGCCGATGTCCTTGAGCATCTTGGCGTCGCGCTCGTAGGCCGTGCGGGCATAGGCGGCATAGGCCTCGCCCGTCATCAGGTTGGGCTGCATGTCAAAGCTCTCGAGCTGGGCCTGGTGTGCTGCATCAGCCGATGCTTTGCGGAAGGCCGCCGCCAGCTTGGCCGCCATGGCGGGCGGCAGGTTTTTGGGGGCCACCAGACCCATGGGCGAGTCGATGGTGATGTCAAAGCCCGACGCCTTGACGGTGGGCACGCCCGGATAGCCTTTAAGCGGTTCCTGGGTGAAGGTGGCCAAGAGCCGGGCCTTCCCGCCGCGCACCTGCGCGCCAAAGCCGGGGTCGCCGTACACGTCCAGGTGCCGCCCGATCAGCGCGGTGAAGGCTTCGCTGCCACCCTTGAAGGGCACCATGTTGAAAGAGGTGCCCGCCATTTTGGCCAGCCGCTCGGCCACGATGCGGTTGATGCTGATGGCCCCCACCGTGCCCCAGCTGATGGCGCCAGGGCGCTTTTTGGCGTCGGCCAGCAAGTCGCCCAGCGTCTGCCAGGGCGCGTCGGCGGCCACGCAAATGCCGGTTGTCAGGTTGAACAGGCCGATCAAATACGTGAAGTCCTTGAGCGGATCGAAGTTGACCTTTTGCACCAGCGGTGCGCGGATCACCGAGTTGTGCATCACGGCGATGGTGTAGCCGTCGGACTCGGGCATGGAGGCCAGCGCGGCCGTGCCCATCACACCGCCCGCGCCCGGCTTGTGCATCAGCACCACGGGCTGGCCCAAATCCTTGGAAGCGGCTTCGGCCAGTGTGCGAAAGATCGGGTCCATCGAACCACCGGGCGGAAAGGGCAGCACCAGCTGGATCGGCTTGGACGGGAAAGCGTCTGCGGGCCGACTTTGGGCTAGCGCCGAGCCCCCCATCGCCATGGCCGACAAAGTAACCAATGCTTGCCTGCGGTCAACCGGGAATTCGTTCATGGTGCGTCTCCTTCGATGGCCTCAGATTAAGGGCGGCAGGCCAACGCTCAAATGGCTGAAAAGCACAAAACCGCTGGCAAAAGATGCCAAGGCAATGCGTCACAGGCAAAATTCTCCATATGAACGACGCTCCACCACGACCGGCACAACCGCGCAATCCTCTGCATGGTTTGACACTGGAAGCCATTGTTTGCGCTCTTGAAGCGCATTACGGCTGGCGTGAACTGGCCAGCCGAATCCCCATCCGCTGTTTCACGCACGACCCGAGCGTCAGCTCCAGTCTGAAATTTCTTCGCAAAACGCCTTGGGCACGCGAAAAAGTGGAGAGCCTTTATCTTTATATGCTGCGAAAGGGGCGGTAAGGAAAAAATTGCAGGCATCGCGCAATGCCTTCTTGATCTCAGGCTCGCACTTTCGTGCGACAAGCCAATACCAGAATACGTCAGCCATCGGCTGGTCAAATCTCACCAAACACCCAACGGATACCCCATGAACACTGTTACCCCCTTCATCATCTCCCGCGTTTTTCATGCACCTCGCCCGCTGGTGTTCGAGGTCTACACACAGCCACATCACCTGGCGCAATGGTTGAGCCCCGAGGGCTTTCACAACATCCACACCGACATGGACTTTCGCGTCGGCGGGCGTTACCACTACGGCATCCAGGGACCAGCAGGCATGGAGATGTGGGGCAAGCAAGAGTTCCTGGACATCGCTGCACCGGAGCGCTTGGTGCACCTGCAAAGCTTCTCAACCCGCGAGGGCGGCCTGGGCACACACCCCATGGCACCGACCTGGCCCAAGTACATGCATGTCACCACCATGTTTGAAGTTGTCGATGGCAACAACACCCGTGTGACGATCACCTGGTTACCGCATGAGAGTGACGACGTTGGCCGCCAAACCTTTGACATGGCACGGCCGGGGATGGAAGTGGGCTTTGGGGGGACGTTTGTGAAGCTGGATGCTTATTTGCAGAAGCTCCAAGGCTGAATTGTGAACACGCGATCCGCAATGAATGTCTACCCCTGTTCATTTCTGCTGATCTTCAGGCCAAAGAAAGAAAGCCCATGAAAATTCTGATCACGGGTGCCACAGGCATGGTGGGCCAGGGCGTTTTGCATCAATGCTTGACTGCACCCGATGTCACGCAGGTTTTGACCCTGGGGCGTACCCCAGTCGACCAAGTGCATGCCAAGCTCCAGCAACTGACCGTTGCAAATCTCATGGCGTTGGACGTGCACGAAAGCGCATTGCAGGGCTTGGACGCCTGCTTCTATTGCATGGGCGTTTCATCCTCAGGCATGAGTGAAGAAGCCTATCGGGAACTGACCTGCGATGTGACGCTGAAAGTCGCCAACACTTTGTGCCGCTTGAACCCTGACATGACCTTTGTCTACGTCTCGGGTGCGGGCACCGACAGCAGCGAACAAGGGCGCAGCATGTGGGCGCGGGTCAAAGGCAAGACCGAAAACGATTTGAAGAAACTGCCCCTGCACAGTGTCTATCTGTTTCGGCCCGGCATCATTGCGCCTCTGCATGGCATTCAGTCCAAAACGCCTCTTTACAGACACTTCTATACCTGGGCTGGCCCCGTGCTCTCGCTGATCCGCCGTTGGATGCCCAGCGCCATCGTGACCACAGACGACATTGGCAACGCGATGCTCAATGCTGCGCGACAGCGTGGTGGGCGTGTGACCGTTGAAGCCAAAGACATCGGACGACTTGCGCGGGGCTGAAAACTGGCCTCTGACTTTAAGCCAGGGCCACGTTCTGCCTGCCGCTTGCGAGAGTGCCCAAACACTCAAGCTTTTTGAGCTGAACTGGTTGAAGTTGTGACGGCAATGATCAGGCCCGTCATGACCAAAAGCAATCCAATGGTCTCCAAAACCGCTGGCACGTGGCCCAAGACTGGCCAAGCCATCAGCGCGGCCAAGCCAGGCGCCAGTGCCGGAAAAACCGCCGCACGCGACGGCCCGAGAAGCGACACCATCTTGGAATAGGTGTAGAGCGTTCCAGCGCCAGCAATCACCCCTTGTACCAACACCTCGACCCAGAAGACTTGTGCGGCGGCCGCAGTCAGACCTTCACCCCCGGTGAACCATGCATAGGCTGGCACGTAGGTGAGCAAAGCGCTGATGGAGATCACGGCAGTCGCCAGAAGCGGATCTAGCCGATGCTTGCGAAGCACGATGCCGAAACCCGCCCACAGTGTTCCTGCCGCAAGAAACATGACATCCCCCAACGAAGCTCGCAGGGTCAAGCTGGAAGCCTCCACCCCTGAGACCAGAACCAGTCCGCTCAAAACCACGGCAATACCCAACACCCGGCGCATCGTCATGCGGTCGCCCAGAACCACAGCACCGAGCACCATGCCCATCACGCTCATGGCCGTGAATGGAAAGATGGCTGCGTGACTGGGTGGCGCAAACTGGAGGGCGCCGAACATCAAAAGGCCAAAAGGCGTTCCAGCAAGTAATGCCACCAGTAGCCAGGTCCGCCAGCGGGTGGTGAACTGATCGAGGTCGCGCCGACAGGCAAGGACGAACACCGGCAGCATCAATATTCCCGCGACTCCAAAGCGAAGTACCGTGAGGTCTGGAGAAGACAAGCCGCGGGCGATTCCCCAGCGGGCATACACGGTGTAGAGGGCACCAATGCTGGCGGCAACCAGGCCAACGGCGATGCCTTTGAAAAATTGGGCCCGATCGGTTGGAGCCGTTTGTATGACAGGCGCGGTGACGGCATTCATAGGGCAAGACTCCTTCGTGTGAATGATGGAACGCTCAGGCCTGAAGCGCAGGTGCAGGCGGAAAATCCACTGGCACCTTGGTCGTGCCATGCAGGTAGTTGGTGACCGTCTTGTCACCAATAACAACGATCGCGTCGACCAGATGGCCAGGCGTCCAGCCTGCAGCGAGGAAGGCATCGACCAGCGCGGGATCGGCATGGCCGCGCTCCATGGCGATGCTGCGCACCAAGCGGGCCAAGGCATGGAGCTTGGCATCGAAAGAAGCGCGACCCTGGCGGATTTCGATGATCTGCTCAGGCGTGAAGCCCACCATGCCGCCAATGACTGTGTGGGCGGCCAAGCAGTATTCGCAACGGTTGACCTGACTGACCACCAGGTTGACAACCTCCCGGGCCTTGCCGGTGATGCTGCTCTTGGCGTTCTGCAAAGTGAGGTAGCTGCCCAGGGCCGTTTCGGAATGGGCCAGCGTCGCGTACAGGTTGGGCACCATGCCCAGACTGTTCTTCAGGTTGTCGAACAGCGCCTGGTTGGCAGGGGTCACGGTGGCGTGGGTCGGAATGTTGAAAGTGCTCATGAAGTCCTCCTAGGATGTGAATCGATGTCATGGAGTGTGATTCGATCCAAAAAATTGCACTAGGTATGTCAAGAGACTATGATTTATTCCAAATTAGAATTAATCAAGAAGAACCATGGACAGATTGACAGCCATGCAGACCTTTGTGCGGGTAGTGGAAAGCGGCAGTTTTTCGGCCGTGGCCCGCGAGACACGCAGCACTCAAAGCGGCGTAAGTAAACAAGTCGCAGCGCTTGAACGTGAGCTGGGTGCCCAGCTGCTCAGCCGCACCACCCGGTCATTGGCATTGACCGAGGCGGGTGAACGCTACTTCGCTCAGGCCAGGCGGCTTGTGGCAGAAATCGCCGAGGCAGAGGCCACACTGTTGCAGGGCGAGCAGCAACTGAGCGGTTGGCTACGCGTCGCCGCATCGGTGGGGTACGGCAGACTCAAGCTGATGCCGCTGATCAAAAGCTTCCTGGCTGCACACCCGCAGGTGAAGATCGATTTACGGCTCAACGATGGCTTCATCGACCTGGTGGAAGCGGGCATTGATGTGGCCGTACGGATTGGCGAACTGGCCGACAGTTCACTGGTGGCCAGGCGCATTGGCACGACTCAGCGTGTGCTGCTGGCCAGCCGCCAATACCTGAACACGCTGCCTCAGGGTTTGGAACTACCGCGGGTTCCTCAGGACCTGCTGGCCCATAACTGCATCGTCTACTCGGAACTCACCACACAAAACGCCTGGACATTCACTGCAGGCCCCGGAGCAAACGAGCCCGAAGGCACTCAAGTGACCATTCGTGCACAAGGCAATCTGCAGACCAACAGTAGCGAGGTCATTCGCACATCAGTGCTCTCGGGTATGGGCATAGGCTATTCACCCACCTGGCTGTTCGAAGAAGAAATCGCCAGCGGAGAATTGCAAGTGCTGCTGCCCGACTGGCCTGCGCCCCCTTTGCCTATTCAACTGGTCTGCCCGCCTCAACGGCGCAGCTCAGTGAAAGTGCAGGCT
Source organism: Limnohabitans radicicola (assembly GCF_014837235.1). Taxonomy (GTDB): domain Bacteria; phylum Pseudomonadota; class Gammaproteobacteria; order Burkholderiales; family Burkholderiaceae_C; genus Limnohabitans_A; species Limnohabitans_A radicicola. The sequence goes on from NZ_JACYFT010000001.1 coordinate 1,227,429, forward strand.
TTTGCGCTGCATGTGTCCAGTGGCTTGTGAAAGCGTCTTCAACGTTTCAGTTTACTGCGGCGCTTAGACCTCTAAGTCGCATCTGGGATTGACCGATAAAAGTCAATCTGACCACCAGCTTGTCGGCCGCGGTTGAAAGATTGAAGATTTACTTGGCAAGTGCGGGGCAGGCTAGGCGCAATCGTTGGTTGCTAATGGTCAACCTCATTGCTTACCTCGACAAGGTTTTCGTCCGGGTCATAGAAGTAAACCGAGAGCAACTTCATGCGCGCGCCTGTCGCCGTGACTGGACCCTGAATGACTTGAACCCCGTGCGTCCGGAGATGCTGCATGACCTCTTCGATCGGGGTTCGTGTCAGGAAGCAAAGGTCAGCTGACCCTGGCGTGGCATGTCGTACATTGGGATCTACGACTGTGCCAACTTCATGGAGGTTGATCTTCTGCCGGCCAAAGTGCAAAGAGAAGCGGCCTGGCTTGAACTCTCTTGCCTCAAAACCCAACACTCGTTCGTAGAACGCGATCGCTCTTCCGATGCTCGCTACGGTCAGGACTACATGGTCTAGAGACTCGACTTTCATGCTGAGTATTATCGGCCCTTCAGCGACGCGCGTAGCAAAATGCTGAATCGCCCCGGGAATCGAAGAGGCTCCTTACTCTGAGAAGATGGAGCCATGAGCAAGAAATCAAACCGTTTTTCACCCGAGGTGAGCGAACGCGCGGTCCGCATGGTGCTCGAACACCGAGGCGAGTACCCATCCCTTTGGGCCACCATTGAGTCCATTGCCCCAAAGATCGGCTGCGTGTCGCAAACCCTAAACGACTGGGCTCGCCAGCACGAAGTGTATGCAGGCAACTGTCCCGAAACAAAACGATCAAGCCAACCTGTCAGCAGCCATCGTCTTTGTCAACTTGCTGTAGTGCCGCTCAATCATTGCCGCTGAACCCGCCAACCAATCGTTCCGTTGCTGGACGATCAATAGTTTATTGGGCAAAGTCAGCATGGTGTGTATAAGTCGTCACGGAGACAGCACCGCCATTGAGAGGATGTCCTTTGGAAGGACAAAGTCACGCATACGGTCTGCTGGCGAAGGCTCAAGATAAATTACGAGCGGCTTCGACAGGGCGGTAAGCTGTCCAGCTGCAGAAATTTCTGCAATTCAATCCTGAATCATTAAGCCTATTGCGTTGTACAGTGCATGCGAACCGACAGCCCACCATATTCCACAAGTTAGCCGCACATAGGCGAAGCAGAGTCCAGCGACAAGCTGTGGCGACACAATCAGTAAGCTGAACAGCCAATGTGCTCTATCGGCCTCGTAATTAGCCATGTGAATCATGCCAAACATCAAAGCGATCACATAAAAAATGGCTCGAAAGTACCGAAGTCGAGCCAAAGGTAACAATGGCCATCGAAAGACCCATTCTTCGAGAATGGGCGCCACCACCAAAGAACTCAGCAATATGACCGCCGCACCTCGATGAAGAGTAGGGTCGTTATCTTTAAGTGGTAAGTAAAAACCCAATTCTGGCAGCCAAGTAACAAACTTCCACAAAGCCCATCCCATAGGTAATGCCAGCATGGCCATCAATAAACTTCTCTTGAAGCGAGATTTCGTGCTTTGTTGTAGTTGTTGCTTAAATTCAATTGGGGAAATGAGGAATACCCAAAATGATTTCAACTCTGAGAATAAATAGTTTTTCAAAATAGTTCTCAATTTCGAGCCTGTCCTGAATTTTGTGTCAACGGGACGGACATCAAATATCGGAGAGGCAATCACCGAACTCAATGGTAAACCGGGTCAATGCTCATCACTGTGGTGTCTTGAACCACGTCTGACCATGCTTCAGAACAAAGAAGTCCATCGGCACCGAAGAGTTTGATTTCGCCACTTCAAGATCCTTGGGCGCCTGGTCAATCGGCTCGTCGCTGATGCCCTCGAAGGTCCCCCAGTGAATGCCGATCGCACGCTTGGCCTTGACGTCCCGCATGACCTGCAAGGCTTCCTGAGGGTTCAAGTGCGAGTCCTTCATGAACCAGCGCGGCTCATAGGCGCCGATGGCAATGGCAGCCAAATCAAATCCACCCATGCGTTCGCCGATGTCTCGGGTGTCAGGCGAGTAGCCGAGATCTCCTGAGAACCAGAACCGAAGGTCTGGGTGGATGATGGCCCAGCTGCCCCAGAGCGTCTCGTATCGGTCGCCAAGTGACCTTGCGCTCCAGTGTTGTACGGCAAAGAGATGCAGTTCCAGCGCTTGCGTCTTGCCCTTGAGGCTCACCTTTTGATCCCAGTCCATGGCCATGACATTGCGCGCCTCACCTTCTGTCACGGCACCGCGAATCTCCTTTTTGAACCAATGCTGCAATCCCAAGGGCACGTAGAAACGGACTCCAGGGTGTGCGTCCAGCAGGGCCTGGACCGTGTCCCTGTCCAGATGGTCCCAATGGTTGTGGGAGATCACCACCGCATGAATGGCTGGTAGTTTTTCAAACGGAATACCCGGATCTTGATGGCGTTTGGGACCCGCGAAGCTGAAAGGTGAAGCTCGACGTCCCCAATGGGGATCGGTCAGCAGGTTCACTCCGTCGACCTGTACCAGCAAGGTGGCATGCCCCACCCAGGTGACTTTGGGCTGTGGGTTGTCGCCGTGGATCAAGGTCAGGTCAGCTGGCACGCCCAGAACCGGCGCTGAAGGTGGTTTGGGCAGACCATCGCGCAGGCGCTCCCATTGCCAGCGCCACAAGCCCGGCTTATCGGACCGCTCAGCATAGCGATTGACAAAGCCGTCCGGGCGATGGTGTGGCTTGCTGGCGTCATAGTCGGGGTTGATTCGCGGGGTCAAACTGGCACAAGCCACGAGCAGGCTACACACCACAGCACCGCCGATCCAGATCAGTCGTTGCATCATTTTTTGCACAGTGTCATCCCCTGCGCGATGGTGACTTCTGGCGAATATCCCAGCACCGACTTGGCCCTGCTGATGTCCAAGGAGAACGGGTAGCCAATGAGGCGGACCAGTTCGCGCGTGAGCGGCGGATCGCCGGGCATCCAACCAGTCGCCCACAGCTTCTCCATCGCGCCACCCAACAACCACGCAGCCTTGGCGGGCACTGACATGCGCGGCACCTGCAGTCCACTCGCAAGCAGGCGTTGGGTCAAAAAGTCACGCAGCGTGATGTCCTCTCCATCCGTCAAGAAGAACGCCCCGGTCACCTCTGACCACAAGGCCAGCGCGATGGCGTGGCTCAGGTTCTGCACATGGCAGGTGGCGTACGGATAGTCGCCCCGATCAATCCAGGCAAACTGACCCTTTCGTACCTGATCTCCAAGATCACCATCGACCGTGTCCCCCAAGCCCCAGATCAAGGGCGGCCGCAGAGCCACCGTCTTCAGGGTGTCCGAATGCGCCGCCAGCACATGCGTCTCCGCAATGGCTTTGGTTGCCGAGTAAGGGAGATGGCGCAGCGCGGTCAATGGCGCGGATTCATCTGCATGGATGACCGGTATCGCCTCTTGCATGACCACCGATGCGGCACTGACATGCACAAAACGTCTGACGCCGCAGGCCTTCGCTGCCGTCAAAACCTGATCGGTCAAGGTCACATTGCTTGCTTCGAAATCCGCCCAAGGTCCCCACATCTTCAGATGCGCAGCGATATGAACCACCGCATCACACCCTGCCATGGCTTGTTCCAGTGCAACGGGATCCGCATAGTCGATCGAAAAAGATGAAGCCCCAAGCGCCCGCAATTTGTCACAAGCCGTTTCTCTTCTGGCAGGTGCGACCACGGTATGTTCGTCAGCCAACAACCGTCTGATGGCGTGTCCACCCACAAACCCACTGCCACCCGTGACAAAGACTTTCATGCGCCGCTCCTGTATAGCATTGCTATAAGTATAGCGGCGCTATAATGACGACTTCATGACCACACAAATTTCAGGCTTATCTGAGACAGCCGAGCGAATCCTGTCGCTGGCTATTGCGTGGATGGATGACCACCCGGGCGAGTTCCCCACCACCCGAAAGCTGTGCGAACTGGCCGGCGTCACTGCGCCCACGCTCTACCATCACTTTGGCGACAAGGAAGGACTGATGCTCGCCGTCGCTGAGCGCAAGATGCTCTCGTTCTTCCAAGGCAAGAAAAGGCAGCCTGAAACCAGCGATCCGGAAGCAGACTTGCTTAAGGGCTGGGATCAGTGGATCGACTTTGCGCGCAAGCACTCGGCGCTGATCGGTGCCCTGCAGCAGTCACCCGCCATCAGTGCACGCCTGCGCATGGGGGCTGAAGCTATTGCGATGGGTCGACTGGAAAGGCTGCATCAAATCAAGCCCTTACTTGTCTCGCCTCAACAGGCTGCGCAAACAGTGGTTGCAGCCTCCAATGTGGTGGTGCAGTTGATGCTGCAAGGCATGCCGACTGCTCAAGTCAAAGCGGTGAATGCTCAGCTTCAGCACGCTGTGTTGCTTGCTCTGAAAGATCGATAACACGCAGTTGGGTGCAGCCAAGCACCTGTTTGCAGACAGTTCAAATACCTCGCGAAGGTATAAAGGAATGAGCGCATAAATCTCAGATTGAAAGGACTCAGCCCGGTGGAGTACCTGCTGAGAAACACCGCTTAGTGGGCGGAACAGCAACCGTCTAACTTCAGGGGGTCAGTTCATTCCCGGGGCGACTCAGGATCGTCACCTACCGTGAGTTGAAGACCCAGGTGAGGCTTCGCTTAGTGGCCGCCTACGTTGCGCAAGCGCTAAAGTCTGTCTGCATCCTTGGTGATTAGGTTTTAACTAGCGCTGAAAATTAGACATTAGGGGTTTGCAAGCAGCACCTGCATTGACATCATGGAAAAGCAGAATCAACACTCAAGCCACAGCCACCCTCGCATCCTCTGACAGCAAATCAATCAGATCACGCGCAAAGTTGGGCAGTTCGTCGAAGTTGCGCACGCAAATCTGCATCGAACGCAGCGCCCATGCATCCGACAACGGCACCAGGCGGATGGCCATGCTGCGGGTGTGGCGGCGGGCGGCCGATTCGGGCAGCACGCCCACGCCCACACCGGCTTCGATCATGCGGCAAGCCGACTCGAAGCTGCTGACCTGGATGCGCACTTTGAGCGGCTTGTTCAGCTGTTCGCACTCGCGGTTGAGGAAAGCGTGCAAGGCGCTGGCTTCGTGCAGACCCACATGGTCAAACTCCAGCGCGTCGATCAGCGGCATGCTGGGCAGGTCGGCCACGGGGTGGCCGTCGGACACCACCAGCACCAGGCTGTCCGAGCGGTAAGGCAAGGTCTGCAGGCTTTCGGTGCGCACCGACCCGGCCACGATGCCGATGTCGGTCTTGCCGTCTATGACGGCGCGCACGATTTCATTCGACAGTTTTTCCTGCAGGTCGATGTTCACATCAGGGTGGGTGGCCAGGTAGCGCTTGAGCACCTCGGGCAGGAACTCGCCCAGCGCGGTGGTATTGGCGTACACGCGCAGGTGGCCTTTGATGCCGCTGGCGTATTCCTGCAGGTCGCCGCGCAGGTGTTCGATCTGCCCCAGCACCAGCCGCGCCCGGTGCACAAAAGCCTGCCCCGGCGGCGTGAGCGTCACGCCCTGGCTGTGGCGGTTGAGCAGCTTGGCGCCGATGCTTTCTTCGAGGTTCTTGATGCGCGTGCTGGCCGCAGGCAGCGAGATGTGCGAGGCCTCGGCCCCCTTGGTGAGGCTGTTGGCTTCGGCCACCCGCACCATGAGGCGCAGGTCCACCAGATCAAAGTGCACGGTCATGGCACGATTGTGCCAGTCTGCTTTGGCCGTCTCTCTCTTGTCGCAGTCAGCGCTCGTGCCATTGCAGGATCTTGCGCGCCAGCAGCCACACAGGCGGGTCGACCATCTTGCCGTCCACGCTGAACGCGCCGCCTTGGGCCTGCACCTCGGCCGCCAGCACGCGCTCGGCCCAGGCGCATTCGGCTTCGGTCGGGGCCAGCGCCTGGTGCACGCCGGCCACCTGCGCGGGGTGGATGCACAGCTTGGCGCCAAAGCCAAAGCGGCGGCTGCGTTGGGCGTCAGTGGCCAGCACATCGGCGTCGGTGGTGGCGGCGGTCACGCCGTCCACCGGGGCAGGTAAGCCTGCACGGCGGGAGGCCACAACCAACGCCACACGGATGGGGGCGAGTTCGGCTTCATCGGGTCCGCAGCTGAGCCCCAAATCGGCCTGCAAATCAATGTGCCCCAACCCCAAACGCAAGACGCCTTGTGCGCGGGCTGTGGCATCCATCTGGCCCACGCCTTCGGCGCTTTCAATCAGGGGCAGCACGGGTCGCTGCGTGCTACGCCACACCGCCCCAATCTGCTGCACGCTCTCGGCCTTAGGCAGCATCACCGCACCCAAACCGGGCAGATGGGCCACGGCAGCCAGGTCGGCCAAGTGCCAAGGCGTGCCTGCGGGATTGATGCGCACCAGCAGGCGTGCACGCTGCGCCGCATCGAGCGCGGGCCAGGCCGCCACCAGCGCATCACGCGCTGCGGCCTTGGCGTCCAGCGGCACCGCGTCTTCGAGGTCGACGATCACCGCATCGGCGCCGCAGGCCAAGGCCTTGGCAAAGCGCTCAGGCCGGTGGCCGGGCACAAACAAAAAGCTGCGCGCCAGCGACAGTGGCGATGGCACCGGCCCGCTCATGAGAGCAAAGCACCCACCTTGGGCCAAGTGGCCACTTGCCAGAGCGCGTCCACGCTTTGGCGCATGGCTTCGGGTTTTGCACCCCCGCTGAAGGCGGCCAGGCGCAGGGCCTTGTCGGTGATCTCTTGGCGCGAGAGCGTGTTGCCCGGATCGCCTTTGGGCTCGTCCACGCGACCGTGCAGCACGCGGCCGTCGGTGGTGGTGACCGTCACTTTGCCGATCCAGCGCTTGGGGTAGGCGCTGTCCACTTCGGCGTCGAGCGCCATCGTGACCTTGTCGCGCAGAGCCTGCGTCTGCTGGCTCAAAAAGTCGCGGTCAAATTCGGTCAGGCCCGCATGGCCATGTTGCGCCACCAGGGCCAGCACCGTGCCCATCGAGAACTTGCTCTGGTGCACCGTGGTGGGCTGCACCACGGGGCCCAGCACGTCGATCGCACCCTGGTGCACATGGGTGACGACCTTGGCGAGGTCATCGAGCTTCAAGCCATTCGTCTGCATGACGTGCAGCAGCGCATCGGCCGCCGGGTGGGTGTGGCGGCAGCTGGCGTGGTACTTGAACGAGGTCTCGGCCGTGGCCCAGCGCGTGCCCAAGCCATCCACCAGGCGGCTCGGGTCGGCGTCGCTCGACATGCCCACGGCCATGCCCTGCTGGCCTTCCAGAATTTCAGCCGCGCCGGTGAAGCCGTCTTTGGCCAGGTACGCCGACATGAGACCCGCAGCCGCCGCGTGCGCGGTGTGCAGCTGCTTGCTGTCGGCGGCGGTGCGCAAGAACTCCCACAGGCCTGCCGACTGCGTGCCCGCCGAGCCCAGCGCGTGCTGCATTTGCTGCGCGTTCAGACCCAACAAATGGCCCACGGCCGCTGCTGCGGCCAGCGTGCCTGCGGTGCCTGTGGTGTGGAACACGCGGTAGTGCGAGCGCCCCAAAAATTCACCCACACGGATGCCGACTTCGTAACCCACCACCGAAGCGGCCAACAACTGCTTGCCGCTCGCACCCAAGGCCTGGGCCACCGCCACAGCAGGTGGAAACACCACCGTGGCCGGGTGGAACACCGAGCCGTTGTGCACATCGTCCTGCTCGGCCACATGCGAGGCCGCTGCATTGGCCATCGCGGCCAGATAGGGCGTGGTGCGTGAGCCGTTGATGATGACTTCAGACGGGCCCTGCGTGGGGCCCATGGCCTGCGCAAAGCGGGTGATGGTCTCCACCGGACGCGAGCCGTGGCCCGCCACGGCCGAGCCAAACCAGTCGACCAGCAGGTCTTCGATCTTGCTGACCACGGGCGCAGGGATGTCCTCGAAGCGCAGGCCAGCTGCAAAGGCCGCGAGTTGGGCGGTGTTGGATGTCATAACTGTCTCCTGGTCTTGTGCCTCAAATGGCCTTAGTCTCGCGCAAAGCCTGCACCGCCGCATCGTCCATTCCCAGCTCGCGCAGGATGGCTTCGGTGTGTTCGCCCACCGCAGGCACGGCGTCCATGCGGTAGTCGTAACGGTTGTTGCGCCCGGGCGGCAGCAGGGCCGGGATCTGGCCTGCAGGCGAGCCCACCTGTTGCCAGCGTTGGCGGGCCTTGAGCTGCGGGTGCGCCCAGACACCGGCCATGTCGTTCATGCGGGCGTTGGCGATTTGCGCCTGGTCCAGCCGCGCCTCGACCTCGGCCGTGCTCATGGTGGCGAACATGCCCAGAATCAATTGCTGGAGTTCGGCGCGGTTGGCGTTGCGCAGGGCGTTGGTGCAAAAGCGTGCATCGCTGGCGAGCGCCGCATCGGCCAGCACCACCTCGCAAAACACCTTCCATTCGCGCTCGTTTTGCAAGCCCAGCATCACGGTGCCGCCATCGCCCGCCGCAAACGGGCCATAGGGGTAGATGCTGGCGTGCGACGCGGCGGTGCGCGGTGGCGGCGCTGCGCCTTCAAAAGCGTAGTACAGCGGGTAGCCCATCCACTCGCCCAGCGCTTCGAGCATGGACACGTCGATGTGGCTGCCCTGACCGGTCTTGCCGCGCAGCAGCAGGGCCGAGAGGATGTTGGTGTAGGCGTACATGCCCGCCGCGATGTCGGCCATCGAGTTGCCCGCCTTGGACGGGGCCTCGGGCGTGCCCGTGATCGACAACAAACCCGCCTCGCTCTGAATCAGGAGGTCGTAGGCTTTCTTGTCGCGGTAGGGGCCATCTTCGCCGTAGCCTGAAATGTCGCAAACGATCAGCTTCGGGTGGGTGGGGCTGAGGGCCTCGAACGACAGGCCCATGCGGGCGGCCGCACCGGGCGCAAGGTTTTGCACCAGCACGTCAGCGTCCTTGAGCAGCTCACGCAGCACGGCCATGGCCTCGGGGTTTTTGAGGTCGAGCGTGAGGCTTTCTTTGGAGCGGTTGGTCCACACAAAGTGCGAAGCCTGGCCGCGCACCCGCGTGTCGTAGGCCCGCGCAAAGTCGCCCGCGCCGGGGCGCTCGACCTTGATGACGCGTGCGCCCAGATCGGCCAGCTGGCGGGTGCAAAACGGCGCAGCAATCGCGTGTTCAAGCGAAATGACGGTGATGCCGTCGAGGGGTCTAGGCGATGTCATGTCAGAAGGAGCGGGGCAAGCCCAGGATGTGCTCGGCCACGTAGCTGAAGATCATGTTGGTCGAGATCGGTGCCACCTGGTACAGGCGCGTTTCGCGGAACTTGCGCTCGATGTCGTACTCGCAGGCAAAGCCAAACCCACCGTGCGTTTGCAGGCAGACGTTGGCCGCTTCCCAGCTGGCTTTGGCGGCCAGGTACTTGGCCATGTTGGCCTCGGCGCCGGCGTTTTGCATGGCGTCGATTTTTTCGCAGGCCTTCCAGCGCATCAGGTTGGCGGCTTCGAGTTCGATGAAGGCGTCGGCAATCGGGAACTGCACGCCCTGGTTCTGGCCGATGGGTCGGCCAAACACCACGCGCTCGCTCGCGTATTTGCGGGCACGGTCAATGAACCAGTAGCCATCGCCAATGCACTCGGCGGCGATCAAGGTGCGCTCGGCGTTCAGGCCATCGAGCAGGGTCTTGAAGCCTTGGCCTTCTTCACCCAGCAGCGCGTCTTCGGGGATTTCGAGGTTGTCAAAGAACAGCTCATTCGTCTCGTGGTTGACCATGTTCAGGATCGGGCGCACCGTGAGGCCGTTGCCGATCGCGGTCTTCAGGTCAATGAGGAAGCAGGACAAGCCTTCGGACTTTTTCTTGACCTGATCGACCGGCGTGGTGCGGGCCAAGAGAATCATCAAATCGCTGTGCTGGATGCGCGAGATCCAGACCTTCTGGCCGTTGATGACCCAGCGGCCATCCTTTTTGACGGCGTTGGTCTTGAGCTTGGTGGTGTCACTGCCGGTGGTCGGCTCGGTCACGCCCATGGACTGGATGCGCAATTCGCCACTGGCGATCCGGGGCAGGAATTTTTCCTTCTGTGCCTGCGAACCGCCGCGCACGATGGCGTTCATCACGTACATCTGGCCATGGCAGGCGCCGGAGTTGCCGCCCGAGCGGTTGATCTCTTCCATGATGACCGAGGCCTCGGCCATGGACAGGCCCGAGCCACCGTACTCCTGCGGAATCAGCGCGGCCATCCAGCCCGCCTTGGTCAAGGCATCAACGAACTCCTCGGGGTAAGCGCGTTTTTCGTCGACCTTGCGGTGGTATTCGTCAGGAAACTGGGCGCACAGGTCGCGCACGGCGTCGCGGATGTCCTGGTAGAGATCGGGTGTGGTGTGCATGGTGGTGATTTGCTCAAGGGTTTCAGGCCAAGGTGGCTTGCGCCTGCATGGTGAGCCAGCCTTCGTGGTCGCAGGCCCAAAGGTCTATGGTTTTACCGTCGGCAGACGGCCGCCCGTTCAGCCGGAAAGGGTGCAGATCAAACGTGGGGCGCACGGCGCGGAACTGGAACGAGGCGACACGCGCCTCAGGCACTTGGCGGCGCACCAGGTCCACCAGCAAGGTGGCGATCAACGGGCCGTGCACGATGAGACCGGGGTAGCCTTCTTCTTGCGTGACATAGCTGCGGTCGTAATGGATGCGGTGGCCGTTGAAGGTGAGCGCCGAATAACGAAACAGCGACACCGGATCGGGCACGAACTCGCGCTGCCAGGGCGCGCCGGTTTCGGCGGCAGTGGGCGGCACTTCGGGGGCACCCGGCACAGCGGCTGCGCGGTAAACGATGTCGTGCGTTTCGGTCAGGCACAGGCCCTGGGCGTTATGAAAAGCGTGCTCGACTTCGACAAACAGCAGGTCGCCCGTGCGGCCCGACTTGTGTTTGACCGAGGCAATGCGCGAGCGCTTTTGCGCGGCGTCACCCACGCGCAGCGGGTTGTCGACCTGCCACTGCAGGCGGCCACCGGCCCACATGCGGCGCGGCAGCGGCACGGGTGGCAAGAAGCCTCCGCGCAAAGGGTGGCCATCCGGCCCGATCTGGCTTTGCGGGGCCTGCGGCAAAAAGTACAGCCAGTGCCACAGCGGCGGCACCTCGCTGCCAGCACTTTGACGCGGGTCATCGCGGTCGAGCAAGGCACTTTGGCCGCGCAAGGGTGCGGCGCTGATCTCGTCTTCGAGCGTTTCGCTGCGGCCTTCCCAGCTGCGCAAATGCGCCACCTGGGCGGCGTCGAGGGTGGTGGGTGTGTTCATGGCTGTATCTTCGCGCAGATCAAGGCCGCCTGAGCCTGAATGGGTCTGTCTTTGTGAAAGTCCATCTTTGGCGAGTACGAAGGGTGCATGGATTTGTGGCAGCCCCGCCCTCGGGGCGATCGGTCGTGGTCTGCGCAAGCCCATCGCGGCGAGGGCGCCGCTCCTACAGGGGAAGTCATTGTGGTTTCAAGGCTGAGCATACTTTTCGACCAGCTCACGCTTGAGCACTTTGCCACTCAGGGTCATGGGCATCTCGGCCACCAGCGTCACCACCGAAGGCCGTTTGTAGGGCGACAGGTGTTCATGGGCATGGGCCTTGAGGGCGTCCAGGTCAATGTGTGCGCCGGGCTTGGGCTCGATGAAGGCCAGGATGTCTTCGTTGCCATCGGCCGTTTTGCGGCCAGCCACGGCGGCTTTCTGCACACCGGGCCAGGCCAGGAACACGGCCTCGACCTCGCCAGGGTACACATTGAAGCCGGAGCGGATGATCATTTCTTTGAGCCGCCCCACCACCTGCAAGGCCCCGTCGGCGTCCTGTCGGCCCAGATCGCCGCTGGCGTACCAGCCGCCGGGCTTCATGACTTGGTCGGTGATCTCGGGGTCACGGAAGTAACCGGGCATCAGGCCCACACCACGCATCCAGATTTCGCCGGTTTCGCCTGCGGACAGGTCTTGTCCGTTTGGACCGACGATGCGCAGCTCGGCCCCATCGACCAGGTAACCGGCGCTGGTGTCGTCGCGCCATTCGCCCTTGCGGCACAGCGTGAGCGCGCCCGCGTATTCCGACAGGCCATAGCCGTGGTGCAGGGGCTGGCCAAAGCGCGCCTCAATGGCTTTCTTGACGCTCAGGTCCAGCGGCGCGGCGCCGGTGTAGACGTAACGCAAGTCTGGCGCTTCGGGGTGCTCGATGCCCTGGCTGTCGAGCCAGGCCAGCAAGCGGGTGAACATGGCGGGCGGGCCTTGCAGCTGCGTCAGCCCCTGGTGGGCCAGCGCATCGAACACATCGGCCGGGTCGAACTGGCTGCGCATAAGCAGGCCCGCACCGGCGTGCAGCGAGGCCATGAGCACGGTGCCCAGACCAAAGATGTGCGTCATCGGCAGGTAGGCATACGAGCGGTCCGTGGGCAGCAACTGTCGCGACTGCGCCGAGACCTTGCCGAACTGCAACAGGCCCGCGTGCGTGAGCATCACGCCCTTGGGCTGGCCGGTCGTGCCCGAAGTGAAGATGATGGCGGCCACGCGCTCGGCCAGCTCACCCGTCTGTGCCACGGCTTGCGGGTCGGCCAGGGTGTGGCGCAAGGCAAGCAACACGCTGGGCCGCGTGTCGTGCTGGGCAGCATGATGGCGCGCGGCTTCGGACACGCCCACCGTGAAATACAGCAGCCGGGCATCGGCCTTGGCGGCAAAACCTGCGAGCTCGGACGCCGTCATGCGGGCATTGACCCCGCAGGCCCAGGCGCCCACACGGCTGCAGGCCAACACCAGGGCCACATGCTCGGGGCAGTTTTCTGCGGCCACCAGCACGCGGTCACCCAGGCGCACGCCGGCTTCACGCAGCTCGGCTTCGAGCGCGTCCACCTGCACGGCCAGCTGACCCAAAGTCATCACCCCGTCGCGCAGGAACAGAAAGGGGTGGTCCGGCGCCTGTGCGGCGCGTTCGTCAAACAGCTGGTGGATGCGGGTGTGTGACATGGCTTATTCGAACGTCATGCCCTTGGTCACTTCGGCCCACAGCGCGTGCTCGCGCCGCATGCGGTCGGCCAGGTCGGTGGCTTTGGCGTTCCAGATGACGTAGCCCTGGTCGACCCAGCGCTTGCGCAGCTCGGCGTCCTGCAGGGCCCGCGTGGTGGCCGCACCGATGCGTTGCACCAGCTCGGCGTTCATGCCCAGCGGGCCGTACAGGCCATACCAGCCACCGATGTCGTAATCGCGGATGCCCAGCTCGGCCATGCTCGGCACTTGCGGCAGCGCAGGGTTGCGCTCTTTGGAGGTGACGGCCAGCGGACGCACCTTGCCACCATCAAGGTAGGCTTTGGCACCGCCCACGATGTCGAACATCATCTGGATCTGACCACCCATCACATCGGTCATGGCCGGGGCGTTGCCCTTGTAGGGCACATGGGTCATGCTGATACCCGCACGGCGGGCAAACAGTTCACCGCTGAGGTGGTTGGACGCGCCCATGCCCGCCGAGCCGTAGGCCAGCTGACCCGGGTTGGCCTTGGCGTACGCCACCAGTTCGGGCAGGGTCTTGAAGGGCTGGTTGAGGTTGATGACCAGCACATTGGCGTAACTCAGGATGGGGGCCAGCGGCGTCAGGTCCTTGAGCGGGTCAAAGGTCATCGCTTTGAGCACATGCGGGCTGATGGTCATGGTGGGGCTGGCCGCGAAGTAGATCTCCTGGCCTCCCGGCGGGGCCTTGACCACCGACTGGCCCGCCACAGCGCCACCAGCGCCGACACGGTTTTCCACCACCACGGGCTGGCCCAGCTCGCGGCTGAAAACCGGCGCGAACACACGGGCAGCGGCATCCACCGGACCACCGGCAGCGTAGCCGACGATGAGCTTGACCGCCTGGCCTGTGCTTTGGCCCTGCGCCCAGCTGCTGGCCGCCGCACTGAGCAGCACGGCACCCGTGACCGCCATGAAGCCACGCCTGGCCGGTATGCGATTGCTTGTTTTCATGTCTTGTCTCCTGTGGTGTTGGGGGTTCAGTTTTTCGGGTCCACGTACTTGAATGCGCCCATGGCGCGGGCCACCACGCGCCCGGCTTCGTCTTCGATGTGGGCTTCGCAAAAACAGATGCTCTTGCCACCACCACTGGCACGGCCATGCGCCACCAGACGCCCCTTGCCCGGGCTCAGAAAGTGGGTGGACATGTCCACGGTGATGACCGCTTTCTTGAAGTCGGCCTTGGACAGCGCGGCACTGGACATGGCCATGTCCAGCATCGTCATGATCACGCCACCGTGCGTGTTTTCGAAGTTGTTGCACAGCTCCAGCCGGGTGTCGAGCACCATGCGCGAGACACCCGCTTCGGCAAACTCACGGCGCAAACCCAGCAGTTTGGCGAAATGCACCTTGTCATAAAGTGTCGAGGTGTCGGCTGCGCTCATGGGCACTTCCTGGTTCAAGGCGCGGCCCAGCGGGTGGCCTGGGCCAGTTGTTGACGGCACTCGGCCACCATGCGTTCAAGCAGTTCGGCGCAGGTGGGCACATCGTCAATGAGGCCGATCACCTGCCCTGCCGCCACCACGCCGCCATCCACATCACCCGACTGCAGGGCCTGGTTGCCGCGCTGGCCTGCCACCAAGTGGCGTATGTCTTCAAAAGTGCAGCCGCCTTCGCGGTTTTCGGTGGCCACCACCTCTTGCGAGACGGCGTTGCTCCAGACCCGCGTGGTGTTGCGCATCGTGCGGAACATGAGCTTGGTGTCGCGCTCCGTCGCACCCACCAGGGCCTGCTTGATGTTGTCGTGCACAGGCGCTTCTTGTGTGACCAGAAAGCGCGTGCCCATGTTGATGCCCTCGGCACCCAGCGCCATGGCAGCGGCCATGCCACGCCCGTCGGCAATGCCGCCCGAAGCGATCACAGGCACTTTGAGCGCACGCACCGCCAGCGGGATCAGCACCAGGCCGGGCACATCGTCCTCGCCAGGGTGGCCCGCGCATTCAAAGCCGTCGATGCTGATCATGTCCACGCCATTGCGCTCGGCCGACAGGGCGTGGCGTACCGAGGTGCATTTGTGCACGATGGTGATGCCGGCGTCCTTCATGCGACCAATGAAGTCTTTGGGGCTGTTGCCTGCGGTCTCGACGATCTTGACGCCGCTGTCGATGATGGCCTGCAGGTACTCGGCATACGGCGGCGGATTGATCGAAGGCAGGATGGTGAGGTTCACGCCGAAGGGCTGATCGGTCATGCCGCGCGTGCGGGCGATCTCGGCCGCCAGCGCTTCGGGGGTGGGCTGGGTCAGCGCCGTGAGCACGCCCAGACCGCCCGCATTGGACACGGCCGACACCAGCTCGGCCTTTCCCACCCACTGCATGCCGCCCTGGATGATGGGGTAGCGGATGCCCAGCGCTTCGGTGACGCGTGTTTTCATGCCGCGATCAGTTCAGGGAAATCTTGGCGTCGCGCACGATGCGCGAATAGATTTCGGCATCGGTCTTGATGACCTTGGCAAAATTTTCCTGCGTCTCACCGCCCGGGATCAGCCCCATGGCTTCGATTTTTTCACGCACATCGGGCAGCTTCAGGATGCGCTGGATCTCGACCGAGAATTTGTCCACCACCGGTTTGGGCGTGGCCACGGGCATGAACAAACCAAACCAGCCCAGGGGCTCGAACGAGTGGAGACCTTGCTCCTTGAGCGTGGGCACATGGGGCAACCACGACAGGCGCTCGCTGCCCGTCACGCCCAGCAACTTGAATTTGGGGAAGTGCTGGCGCGATGAACCTGCGTCCATGAAGGCGGTGGACAACTGGCCACCCAGCATGGCCGTGACCAAAGGCGCTGCGCCCTGGAACGGCACATGCAACAGGTCCATGCCGGTCTGCATGTTGAGCAGCTCGCCTTGCAGGTGGGCCGAGGTGCCCGGACCATAGGTGCCAAAGCTGTACTTGCCGGGGTTGGCCTTGACCAGCTTGACCAGCTCGGCCAGGTTGTTGACCGGCAAACTGGTGCTGGCCGCGAACACACTGGGGCTGATGGCCACGCGGCTGATCGGCGCAAAGTCCTTGATCGGGTCGTAGGGCAGTTTCATCAGCGAAATTTGCTGCAGCAAGGCCACGATGCTGAACAGCACGGTGTGCCCGTCGGCAGGCCCCTTGGCCACCAGGTTGGCACCGATGGTGCCGCCCGCGCCAGGCTTGTTCTCGACCACCACCGTCTGCTGCCAGCTGTCTTGCAGCTTTTGCGCGACCATGCGGGCCAATGCGTCGGTGGCACCGCCTGCGGGGTAAGGCACGATGAACTTGATCGGCTGGCTGGGGTAGGCGGTCTGCGCCTGGGCCGAGCCCATCAACGCCAAGCTGCCCAACGTGGCCAGGGCCATGCGGCGTGTGAATGTCTTTGTCATGCCTTGTCTCCTTGGGGGTGTTGTCGTGAATTGGCGCCGAAAAATCTCAAGCACGGGCCTCGCGCACCATGTTGCGGCCAATGATGATTTGTTGTATCTGGGTCGTACCCTCATACAGGCGAAACAGGCGCACGTCGCGGTAAAAGCGCTCGATGCCGTACTCCGACAGGTAACCCGCGCCGCCCAAAATTTGCACCGCACGGTCGGCCACGCGGCCGCACATCTCGGACGCGAACATCTTGCAGCACGAGGCCTCGGTCGAGACGTTGCGGCCCTCATCACGCTTGCGTGCGGCATCAATCACCATGCACTCGGCCGCGTACAGCTCGGCCTTGCTGTCGGCGAGCATGGCCTGCACCAACTGGAACTCGGCAATCGACTGGCCAAACTGCTTGCGCTCGATCGCGTAACGCAGTGCGTCATCCAGGATGCGCTGGGCCACGCCCACACACACGGCAGCGACGTGGATGCGGCCTTTTTCGAGCACCTTCATCGCGGTCTTGAAGCCCTGACCTTCCTTACCGCCGATCAGGTTGGCAGCGGGCACGCGCACATTGTCAAAAATCACGTCGCAGGTGTGGGCGCCCTTCTGACCCATCTTCTTGTCGATCTTGCCCAGGCTGATACCGGGCGTTTTGGCGTCCACGATGAAGGCCGACACGCCGCCCGCACCCTTGTCGGCCGGGTTGGTGCGCGCCATGAGCGTGAAGATCTTGGAGTGCGGTGCGTTGGTGATGTAGCGCTTGGTGCCGTTGACCACGTAATGGTCGCCGTCCTTGATGGCGGTGGTGCGCAGCGAGGCGGCGTCCGAACCCGCATCGGGCTCGGTCAGCGCGAACGAGGCGGACAACTCGCCTGTGGCCAGCTTGGGCAGGTAATAGGCTTTCTGCTCTTCGGTGCCGTCCATCAGGATGCCCTGCGAGCCGATCCCCACCGTGGTGCCGATCACCGAGCGGAAAGCGGGTGAAGTCTTGCACAGCTCAAACAAGAGGCGCGACTCCTCTTCCATGGTCAGCTCCAGGCCGCCATAGGACTCGGGGATCGTCAGACCAAACAGCCCCATCTCGCGCATCTCCTGCACGATGGCTTCAGGGATCTCGTCGGTGTCGGCGACTTCGTTCTCGGCAGGCACCAGACGCTCGCGCACAAAACGGCGCACGGAGTCGAGCAGGGCTTCAAAGGTTTCGGGGTCTCGGATCATGGTGAAGTCGTGGCGTATTTACAAAGTTTCAAAGGTGCCCAGGATGGCGGTGGACTGGCTGGAAAGCGTGCCGCCGTTGCCATGCGCAAGAGCCGTCTTCACGCCCTGCACCTGGCGTTCGCCGGCTTCGCCGCGCAACTGGCGCACGGCTTCGATCACGGTGAAGATGCCGTACATGCCCGGATGCGTGCATGACAAGCCACCACCGTTGGTGTTGACCGCCAGGCGGCCACCGGGCGCGATGGCACCGCCTTCGACAAAGGCACCGCCTTCGCCCTTCTTGCAAAAGCCCAGGTCTTCGAGAAAGAGCAAGGTGTTGATGGTGAAGGCGTCGTACAGCTGCACCACGTCCATGTCGGCAGGCTTGAGTCCTGCCATTGCAAAGGCTTCGCGCCCGGACTGGCTGGCGGCGGTCACGGTCAGGTCGTGCATGGACGAGACCTGGCGGTTCCAGTTGGCGGTCGCGTTGCCCAACACGTAGACCGGTTTTTGGGGCAAATCACGCGCACGGTCGGCGCGCGTCAGCACAAAGGCACCGCCGCCGTCGGTGACCAGGCAGCAGTCGCGTACCGATAACGGGTCACTGATCATGCGGGCTTTCAGCACATCGTCGATCGACAGCGGATCGCGCATGAACGCCTCGGGGTTGCGCTGCGCCCAGGCGCGTGCGGCCACCGCCACTTCGGCCAGCTGGCGGCGCGTGGTGCCGAACTCGTGCATGTGCCGACGCGTGGCCAGCGCGTAAGCGCTGAGCGGCTGCATGGGCGCATAAGGCGTCTCGTAAGGCTGCGGGTCCATCACGCGGCGCGCCTGAGCGATCTCGGCGCGGCCAAAGGTGGAGGTGCGCTGGGTGCTGCCGTAGCAGACCAGCACCGCATTGCACTGACCCGACTGCAAAGCCATCATCGCGGGCAGCAGGTGCGCCACAAAGCTGGAGCCGCCGAGCATGGTGCCATTGATGTAGCGGGGGTTGATGCCCAGATATTCGGTGACCGGCATGGGCCACATGGTGGAGAGCACGCTGGCCGTGCACAAGCCGTCGATATCGCTCATCTTCAAACCGGCATCGGCCACCGCAGCGTGCGCGGCGCGGGCCAGCACTTCCATCTCGGTGAAGCCCGTGGCCTCGCCGCAACCGAAAGTGGCCACCCCCGCGATGACCGCGCTGCCGCGCAAGGCTTTCAGGCCGGTGGACGTGTGCACCGCTGCGGATGCGGCCGGGCCACGGGGCACAGGCTTGGCAGAGGTCATCGGTGTGCTGACCGGATCAAACACCACCACGCCCTGGCCTTTGTCGACCACCACACGGGCCTGTACACGCTGGCCCACTTCCACAGCGTCGACCGGGCTGGTCTCGACCCGGCTCATCAGGCGCACGCCTTCGTCCAGATCGATGAGGCAAACGTTGTAGTCGCCGCCCGCATCGGGCTTGCGGCGCACCGTGGTCACGGAATACACCGTACCCAGCCCTGTGGGGGTCACCAGCGCAAGGTGGCTGCTGCCGCAATGCGGGCAGACCTCGCGCGGGAAATAGATGTGCTGACCGCAATCGCCGCACTTCTGGATCAGGAAGCGGCCTGCGTCCAGCTCGGCCTGGTGGCGCGCCAGCACACCGCTTTTTGTATCACTCATGGCTGTCATTCCTGCGCTCAGATCGGATCCCAGCTGAACACATCGCCCGAGCGCTCCAGGTCAAAGAAGCTCGACTTGAGCGCGGGCATGGCGTGGTCGAGCACGCTCTGCGGGGTCCAGCCCTCGCTGCGGTGCACCGAGCGCACCGGGCGCGGCTGGCTCATCAAAAAGATTTCGTTGTTGCGCACGGCAAAGATCTGGCCGTTCACATGGGCCGAGCTGTCGCTGGCCAGGGCCACGGCCATGGGCGCGATCTTGGCGGGCGTCATCTGCTTGATGCGCTCCACACGGGCCTGCTCTTCGGGCGTCTCGGTCGGGATCGAGCCGATCATGCGGCTCCAGGCGAAGGGCGAGATGCAGTTGGAGCGCACATTGAACTTCTGCATGTCCAGCGCGATCGACTTGGACAATGCCGCCACACCCAGCTTGGCCGCCGAGTAGTTGGCCTGGCCGAAGTTGCCCACCAGCCCCGAGGTCGAGGTCATGTGGATGTAGTTGCCGCTTTGCTGCTCCTTGAAGTGCGTGGACGCAGCGCGGCTGACGTAGTAAGCGCCGTACAGGTGGACCTTGAGCACGGCGTCCCATTCGTCCACGCTCATTTTGTGGAAGAAGCGGTCACGCAGGATGCCCGCGTTGTTGACCACCACGTCGATGCGACCAAAGCTGTCGAGCGCGGTCTGGATGATGCGGGCTGCACCTGCGGCGTCGGACACACTGTCGGTGTTCGCCGCAGCCTCGCCACCGAACACCTTGATCTCGTTGACCACGGCTTGTGCAGGTCCGGCATCGTTGCCTTCGCCCGAGACAGATGCACCGATGTCGTTGACCACCACCTTGGCGCCCTCACGGGCCATGGCCAGCGCGATGTCGCGGCCAATGCCGCCACCTGCGCCGGTGACCACCACGACTTTGTCTTTGACCAAACCTGTACTGCTCATGTTTTTCTCCTTGACGACATGGTTGTGACCATGCGGGTTGATGTATGTTGCTGCGTCCAATCGCTGAGGACAATCTGCCAATGCTGAAGCGGGGCTTTCGGATTGCCGAACTCAGGGATTCCCCTCGGTTCAGGCCTTGTCCTGCTTGGGCCAGGCAAACAGCGGTGCCTGCTTGTTCAGGAATCGGTTCACAGCTTCGCGGTGCTCGGCGGTGCCAGCGGCCAGGGCCTGGGCTTGCGCTTCTGAGCTCAGCATGTCTTGCAAGCCGCCGCCCAGGGCGTTGTTCAGGCTGCGCTTGATGAGCGCCACGGCGGCAGGCGATGCGCCCACAAAGCTGCGGGCCAGGGCTTGCGCGCGGGGCAGCAGCTGCTCGGGCGCGTGCAGCTCCATGACGATGCCCAGCCCCAAGGCCTCTTGCGCGTCAATGTCGCGGGCCGAAAGCATGATTTCCTTGGCACGCTGCACACCCACCACCCGGGGCAAGGTGTAGAGCGCGCCCACATCGGGCACCAGGCCGACCTTGAGGAAGGACATGTTGAACCAGGCACGCGGCGTGGCCAGCACGAAGTCGGCCGACAAGGCGAGGCTAAAACCTGCACCTGCGGCAGCGCCATCGACGGCGGCGATCACCGGGCGGTCGAGCGTCAACAAGACCTGCACCCACTCGTGCAGGGTCTGCATGCGGCCCAACCAGCCGCCGTTGTCGAGGTTGGCCGCCGCGATGTTTTTCAGGTCACCGCCAGAACAGAAGTGCCCTCCCGCTCCGGTCAGGACCACGGCGCGGATGGCCTTGTCTTGCTGGATGTGGTGCAAGGCCGCTGCCAGCTCGTCCCGCATGGCGGGCTCGAGCGCATTGCGTTTGCTGGGGCTGTCAAACGTGAGGGTGGCGACCTGGTCGGTCACATCGAACTGCAACAATGAAGGATTGCTCTTGGAGGGAATGATCATGAGAGGCTTCCTGAGTAATCGCGGCCACCGGCCAGGGAACTGCCACCGTCCACCGCCAGGATGGCGCCGGTGACAAACGAGGCATGTGTCGATGCCAGAAACAGCGCCATGTCGGCGATCTCTTCGACGCGGCCCATGCGCTGCAAGGGCACGGACTGCGTCATGCGTTGCAGCGCCTCGGGCGTGGGTGCCAGGCGGCGGATGCCTTCGGTGTCGCCGATCGGGCCGGGCACGATGGAATTGACACGCACACCTTCAGGCCCCCACTCCATGGCCAACACCCGCGTGAGCATGTCGACACCCGCCTTGGCCGCGCACACATGGGCCTGGAATCTGGTGGGGTTGAAAGCCTGCGGCGCCGAGATGTTGATCACGCACGCGCCCGGGCGGCGCAGGTGCTCAAAACCTGCACGCAGCACATGGAAGGTGCCGTTCAGGTCAATGTCCACCACGGTCTTGAAGCCGTTGGCCGACATGCCCAAAGCAGGCGCCAAAAAGTTGCCCGCCGCGCCCGAGACCAGTACATCGAAGGGGCCGATAGCGTCACGCGCTTGCTGCAGCGCAGCGGCAATGCCTGCGGCGTCGCGCACATCGGCGCTGTAGCCTTCGATTTGCGTACCGTGCTGGCGCAACTGCGCAACGGCCTGGGCCACACGCTCGGCGTTGCGGCTGGCAATCGCCACGTTCGCTCCGGCCTGGGCGAACGCGGTGGCGATGCCGAGGTTGATGCCGCTGCTGCCACCGGCCACAAAGACCGACTGGCCCTTGAAACTCAAAGGAATGCTCATGGGATCTCCTGTGCGGGTGATGTGGCCAGCCTGGCGTGTTCCTGCTCCTGCAGTTGACGCCAGAGGATCTTGCCCGTGCCCGACTTGGGCAGGCTGTCCATGAAGCGCACGATGCGCGGGGTCTTGTAGACGGCCATGCGCTCGCGGCTCCAGTCGATGATGTCCTGCTCGCTGACCTGGCCCTTGAAGTCGGGCTTGAGCACCAGCAGGGCCATCACGTTTTCGCCGCGCTTGGCGTCGGGCACGGCGATGATGCAGGCCTCATGCACCGCGGGGTGCTCGTACAGGGTGTTTTCAACTTCGGCAGGCCAGACCTTGAAGCCCGAGACGTTGACCATGCGCTTGAGGCGGTCGCGCATGAAAAAGTAACCCTCTTCGTCCACGCTGGCCAGGTCGCCCGTGCGGAAAAAGGTTTGGCCATCGAGCTCGAAAAACGAGGACTGGTTGGCCTGTTCATTGCGCCAGTAGCCACGCATCAGCTGGGCCCCACGCGCCACCAGTTCACCCACCTCGCCCACCGGCAATTCGCGCAGGGTTTGCGGGTCCACAATGCGGGCATCCACCCCCGGCGTCACCACGCCCAGACACTGGCGCTTGCCGCGTGCCAGCGGATTGCCGAGCAGGAACGAGGCGGTCTCGGTCATGCCGTAGGCCTCGTTGTAGGCGATGCCAAAACGTGTTTGCAGCAAATTCGCCACCGTTTCCGGCATGGCCGCGCCGCCGCCCGACAGCACGGTCAGGCTGCTCAGGTCGCGCTCAGAAGCAGCCGGGTTGGAGAAGAAGTCGATCAGCATGGCTGGGGGTGCAGCCCAGGTCGACACGCGGTGGTGTTCGATCAGGCGGGCGGCAGCAGCGGCATGCCAGCGCGGCATCATGACCACGGTGGCGCCCAGCGTGACCGGCACGTTCAGGCCGCCCTGCATGCCCAGCATGTGAAACAGCGGTGCCACGGCCAGGAACACCGAGTCCATGTGCAGCCCGCGCCAGACCTGCGAGGCCATGTTGGACGCCAGCACCGTGGCATGGGTGTGCATGCAACCCTTGGGGTGGCCTGTGGTGCCCGAGGTGTAGGGCAGCACGCACAGGTCATGGCTGCCCGGGTGATCTGCAGGTGCGGGCAAGGCCTGCGCAATCGCGTCTTCGAGGCCGTGCAAGCCTGGGGCGTCGGCCCACTGGCGGGGGGCCAGCACCACGTCGGGCACTTCGTCGCTGGCTGGCTGCGCAGGCAGGCCTTCTGAATACGCATGCACCAGCACGGCTTGCAAGGCATCACCCTCGCCCGACTGCAGCAGCGGCATGACTTGCGGCAACAACTCTTGCGCGACCATGGCCACGCGTGCGCCACTGTCTTGCATGTAATAGCGAATTTCTTCGCGGGTACACATGGCGTTGACCGGCACCACCACGGCCCCGGCGCGCATGATGCCGTAGTAAGCGGCCATGTATTGCGGGCAGTTCTGGCTCATCAGCAAGACGCGGTCGCCATGCTGAACGCCCAGGCGCTGTGTGAGGTATCCCGCCAGCGCCTCCACGCGCGCCAGCAGCGCCGCGTAACTCAGCGTGCTGCCACAAAAAATCACAGCGGGCTTGTTCGGAAAGCGCTCGGCCGCGACCTGCAGGTAATGCGTGAGCGGCACCTGCGGCAGACACAAGGCGCGCGGCACGCCCTTGGGCCAGTAAGGTGAAGGGATCTGGGCCATCACAGGCTTCGCGAAATCAGCTCTTTCATGACCTCGCTGGTGCCGCCGTAGATGCGGGTCACACGCGAGTCCACAAAAGCACGGGTGATGGGGTACTCCATCATGTAACCGTAGCCACCGTAGAGTTGCAGCAACTCGTCCAGGGCCTTGCCCAGCTCTTCGGTCGCGAACAGTTTGGCCATGGCCCCTTCCTGCACAGTGAGCTTGCGGCGCAGGTGCTCACCCAGGTACTGGTCCACCATCATGCGCACGGCGGTGGTGCGCACCTTGATCTCGGCCAGCTTGAAGCGGGTGTTCTGAAAATCAAACAGCGGCTTGCCAAAGACCACGCGCTCCTTGGTGTAGCGCACGGTCTCGTCGAACATGGCCTCCATCTTGGCGGCTGCGCCCAGCGCGATCACGAAGCGCTCTTGTGCCAGCTCTTGCATGAGGTAGGCAAAGCCCTTGTTCTCTTCGCCCAGGAGGTTGCTGACCGGCACGCGCACGTCTTCAAAAAACAGCTCGGCGGTGTCGGCCGCTTCCTGGCCCATTTTTTCGAGCTTGCGGCCTTTGCGAAAACCGGCACGGTCGGCTTCGACCAGGATCAGCGACACGCCCTTGGCTCCGAGTTCAGGCTCGGTCTTGGCCACCACCACCACCAGGTCGCAGTTCAGACCGTTGGAGATGAAGGTCTTGGCACCGTTGATGACGTAGTCGCCCCCGTCACGGCGCGCCGTGGTGCGGATGGCTTTGAGGTCGCTGCCCGCACCGGGCTCGCTCATGGCGATCGCGAGGATCACTTCGCCGGTGGCGCATTTGGGCAACCACCGGGCTTTTTGTTCTGGCGTGCCCAAGCGCTCAATGTAGGGTGCCACCACGTCAGAGTGCAGACCAAAGCCGAGGCCGCCCACGCCAGAGCGGCCAACCTCTTCAACGATCACGGCCGCGTGGCCAAAGTCGCCACCGCCACCACCCCATTGCGGGTCCATGGTGGCGCACAGCAGACCTTCGCGTCCGGCCTTGAGCCAGGTTTCGCGGTCGACACGGCCGTCCTTGTCCCACTGGGCCTGGCGGGGTTTGCATTCGCGCTCCAGAAAGCGGCGCACCGTGGCGCGCAGCATTTCGTGGTCTTCGCGGAACACGCTGCGGGGGAAGGTCAGGATGCTGTCCATACGCGCCTCAAGGACGGCCGCCGCCGCAAACCAGCACCTGGCCGCTGACGTAGTTGGACTCGGGGATGCAGAACATGTAGACCGCGCCCGCGGCTTCTTCGGGTGTGCCGCCCCGACCCAATGGAATGGTGGATTCGGCAGCTTTGAGGCGGTCGGGCTGCACGCCCACTGCAATGGTGCGGCCTTGAATCTCCACACTGGCGTCGCCTGCCGTCAGAGGTTGCGTGAGGCGCGTCATGATCAGGCCAAAGGCCACGCTGTTGACGTTGACCTTGTAGCGGCCCCACTCCTTGGCCATGGCGCGGGTCAGGCCGTTGATGCCCGCTTTGGCTGCGGCGTAGTTGGCTTGGCCTGCGTTGCCGTACACGCCCGAAGTGGACGAGATGTTGACCACCTTGCGGTGCTTGGATATGCCCGCTTCGGCTTCTTTTTTGGCGGCCTCGCGGATGAAGTTGGATGCGGCGCGCAGGATGCGAAACGGCGCGGTCAGGTGCACGGCCAGCATGGCTTCCCACTGCTCGTCGCTCATCTTTTGCAACACGTTGTCCCAGGTGTAACCGGCGTTGTTGACGATGATGTCGATGCCGCCAAAGGCGTCGAGCGCGGTCTTGACGAAACGGTCACCAAAGTCGGTGTCGGTCACGCTGCCGATGCAGGCCACGGCCTGGCCACCGCTGGCGACGATGTCGGCCACGGTCTGCTCGGCCGGTGCCTGGTCCAGGTCGTTGATGACGACACGGGCGCCTTCGCTGGCGAGCTTGAGCGCGATTTCACGGCCGATGCCGCGGCCGGAGCCAGACACCAGGGCCACCTGGCCTTCGAGTTTGCGGGTCATGAGGAATCCTTTGAAATATTTTTGGGAAATGGGTTCAGGCCAGGGCGACGACAGCGTCACCCGCCAGCTTCACCTGGCCTTCGGCATTGGCGGTGGTCAAAGTCAGGCGCACGCGGCGTTCGCCGTTGACTTCGAATTTCTCGGTCACTTCGCCGGTGCAGGTGATCTTTTCATGCACCTGCGTCATGGCGGCAAAGCGCACGCTGTAGTCGCGGATGGCCGTTTGCGGCACCCAGTTGGTGAGCAGGCGCGCCAGCCAGGCCATGGACAACATGCCGTGCGCGATCACGTCGGGCATGCCTGCGCTGTGGGCGAAGTCGGTGTCGACGTGGATGGGGTTGTGGTCGCCCGAAGCGCCACAGTACAGCGCCAGCGTCAGGCGCGAGAGGGGAGGCAACTCCAGCGCTGGGATCTTGTCACCCACCTGGAGGTCGTCAAATCGTTTCATGGCTGTGCTCATGGTGGATGCCTCAAGCGTTTCGCTGGACGGTGATGCTGCGCAGGTCGGCCACATGCTCGCCGCGCTGGTTGGTCACACGGGTCTTGCGCACCACGAACTCCAGTGCGCCCCCTTTTTTGTCGTAGATGTCCTCGATGCGCTGCTCGTAAGTCAACACATCACCGGCATAGGCCATGCGGTGGTAAGTGAAGCCCTGCTCGCCATGCAGCACACGGCGGTAGTCCAGCCCCAACAGATTGCGGATCGCCGCCGGATCGGGCGACTCCATCTCCAGGCAAAAGAAAAACGTGGGCGGCACGGGCAGCCCCGGATGCCCAGCAGCTTGGGCCACTGCCTCGTCGGTGTAGACCGGGTCGGTCTGGCCTGTGGCCTTGGCGAAAAAGCGCAAGCGCCCTTTCTCAACCGCCACCGAAAACTTCGGCATGGTGTGGCCGATGTATTGGCGATCAATCATGTCGACCTCGCTTTCAGACCTTTTGGTAGAGCGTGACCACGCACGCGCCGCCCAGGCCCAGGTTGTGTTGCAGCGCCAGGCGTGCGCCTTCGACCTGACGCTGGTCGGCTCGGCCGCGCAGCTGCGACACCAGTTCGTAGCACTGCGCCAGACCGGTGGCCCCGAGCGGGTGCCCCTTGGACAGCAGGCCGCCCGAAGGGTTGGTGACGATGCGCCCGCCGTAGGTGTTGTCGCCATCGACAATGAACTTTTCGGCGGTGCCTTCGGGCGTGAGGCCCAGACCTTCGTAGGTGATGAGTTCATTGGCGGTGAAGCAGTCGTGCAGCTCGACCACGTCGAGGTCTTCAGGGCCGATGCCTGCGGCCTCGTAGACCTGTTTGGCGGCGTTGGCCGTCATGTCGTAACCCACCACACGGCGCATGTCATCGCTGTCAAAGGTGCTGGGGGTGTCGGTGGTCATGGCCTGCGCGGCGATCACCACGCTGGCGTCCAGCTTGTGCTTTTTGGCAAAGTCGGCCGAGCAGACGATGGCGGCAGCTGCGCCGCAGGTGGGTGGGCAGCACTGGTAGCGCGTGAGCGGGCCAAACACGGTGGGCGATGCCATCACCTCTTCGAGCGTGAGCGTCTGGCGGAACACGGCCAGCGGGTTGCGCGCCGCGTGCTGGCGCGCCTTGACCGAGATGCGGCCAAAGGTGTCAGCGCGGATGCCGTATTCCTTCATGTAGTCCATGCCCGCACCGCCAAAGAACTGGGCGGCACGGGGCGCGGCAGGGTCGTATCCCTGGTGCGCGGTCATGGCCTCGGCAAAGCGGGTCATGGGGGACGGCCGATCGTCCCAAGCCCCTTTGAGCGCGCCGGGTTGCATCTGCTCAAAGCCCAGAGCGATGGCACATTCGACCATGCCGCTCTCGACCGCCTGGCGCGCCAGGAACAGCGCGCTCGAACCGGTGGAGCAGTTGTTGTTGAGGTTGAAAACCGGGATGCCGGTCAAGCCCACGCCGTAGATCGCCGCTTGCCCGGCGGTGGAGTCGCCGTAAACGTAGCCCACATAGGCTTGCTGCACGGCGTCGTAAGGCACGCCCGCATCGTCGAGCGCCAGCTTGGCCGCACGCGCACCCATGAGGTTGTAGGACTCGCTGGCCCCGGGTTTGGTGAAGGGGATCATGCCCACGCCAACGACGTGAACAGCGCGCTTGCTGACAGCCATGCTTGCTCCTTGAAAGGCTTCGATACGGACAAAGTATCAAGCGGGAGCAGGGCTTCACCAATCGCCAATCAGGTCAAGATGATTGGCAGGAAATGACAATTTTGTGTGAACTACGCTTAGTGGGAATCGCTATTTTCATAATCACACGAGTCGTCTTTCTTATGGATAAAACTTGAATTCCGAATCGAGTCAAAGCTTAAGGTGATACCGATTCGAGATTCTTCGCACGGATAACCAACGTAATGGCGATGATTCTCGTCATTCAATACATTCCTGACTATTGTGGGGTGTACACCAAGATCAAGAAGATAAGTTTCTCGATCACTCATCCATCTATCCTCGTCGAAACGAAAGGTAAATAGTGCTTTCTGAGTTTCCAAGAGTGGCTTTAATTTTCTCAACTCTTCGGGTATATAGAAAGCCTCAGGCGGACTATCAAGTTTGCGAGTATTGCAGTTTCGACAAAGTGAAACCAGATTTCCTGGAACAAGATGCCCGCCAAGCGCCATTGGTATATGGTGATCTATACAAAGTACTGGTGGTTTATCAAGCTCAGGCTCAAGTTTTTCCGGGAGGCCACACTTGAAGCGGCGGCCCTCGAAAAGTTCGAAGAAGCGTGCTCTGTAGGCATCTTGAATCACCCGGACTCGAAAGCAGGCGAACAAGGCGCGCTTCTCTTTTCCGCGCTGACCTCGGTAGACCTCGGAACTTTGCTTTGCCATTTCACTACTTGGTGAGAAAGCGGAGACACATTTTTATACCCCTTGGTGTTTGGTGGATCAGGGCTACACTAGCTCTTATGACCTAAATATAGCTTCAAACAAAGAAATTTATAACTATATTATTTTATTTACTGCGAAATCGTATTTCATAGCCACACACCGTTTAAGCACTGCCCTACAGTGCCAGAAAGTGACAAGGTTTTGAGAAGCCCTGCCCTCGGAGCAAATGTCTCTGAACTGCGGGCGTTCTATCGCGGCGAGGGCGCCGCTCCCACAAAGAAGCCCACTCCGCTCAAGCCAACGTTTCGTTTTCACCCGGCTCGTTGTGCGCCTGCCGATACGCCCCAGGCGTCAGGCCCGTCCAGGCCTTGAAGGCGCGGTGGAAGGTGCTGGCTTCTGAAAACCCGACGCGGGCCGCCACTTCGAGCAGGGGCAGGTCGGACTGGGTGAGGTACTCGACAGCCACGTCCCGACGCAGGGCGTCCTTGATCATTTGGTAACCCTGGCCTTCCCGCTGCAGGCGGCGGCGCAGGGTCTGGGGCGTGGTGGCCAGCATGTCGCTGACTTCTTCGAGCGAGGGCATTTCTTCGGCCAAGTAGCGGCGCAACATGCGGCGGATGCGCTCGGTCAGGCTGGCCTGGTCGCGGTACTTGACCAGCAGGCAGGCCGGCGCCAGGTGCAGAAACTCTTCCACGCTTTCCTTGTTTTGCACCACAGGCAGGTCGAGCCATTTGGCGTCAAAGCGGTAACCCCATTCCCCTTCCTCCAATTGAATAGGGGCCTGGAACAAGCGGGACGCATCGCTGCGGCGGGCGATGTCGCTGTCCTGGTACACCACCTCGTCCACCGGGATGCGCCGCGCCGCCAGCCAGCACATGACGCCGTAGCTGAGGAACATGAAAACCCGCACGGCGTAGGCCTGGCGGTCGTCAAGGGCATGCCGCGGACTCATGCGCAAGTAGGCCACGCCACCGCTGACCACCAGGCGCGGCACAAAGTCAGGCAGCAGCGCATGGTAGTAACGCAGCCCGGCGCGCAGGGCGTCGCCCAGCTTGCGGTGGCCCACCAGCATGCGGCAGCCCACGGCAAACGAGCCCAAAGGCAGGGGCTTGGAGCTCAGGCCCCAGAACTCGTCACGGTGGTGGCGCACCAGCGCCGTCATCAGGCGGGCGAACTGGGTCTGCGTGACCCGCGCCAGCTTGGATTCGAGCAGCGCAGGCTGGATGCCCGCCCGGCGCAGCACGGCGGCGCGCTGGTCTTCGTGCTCGATGGCCAGCAGCATCTGCACCACCTGGTAGACGGCAATGGTGTGCTGGATAGGCATGGCGCTTGGCGTGCGGTTCATGGCGCGGTCGGGAAGGGCAGAGCCCCTATCCTACGACTTTGCGTTGGCACAAAACATCAATGGCGTCGTCGTCGAGTCCCGCAGCGGTCAGCACCTCGTGGGTGTGCTGGCCTTGCAGGGGCGCGGGGCGCTGCACGGCGAAGGTGTAGCCGCTCATCTGCACCGGCATGGCCATTTGGGTCATGGTCTCGCCCTGCGCGGTCTGCACCTGCACCCACATGCCCCGGTCCTGAAAATGCGGCAGCTGTTGCGCTTCATCGAGCTTGAGCACGGGGGTCACGCAGCAGTCCGCGCCATCCAGCAGCTGCGCCCAATGGGCCAGCGGGTGCGCCTGCACCGCCTGGGCCACTTCGCGCCGCACCCAGTCGGACAACTCTCGCGTTTTGGGGATGTGGTGCTCGGCCAGGTCCGGGCGGCCCAGCAGGGTGCAAAAGGTGTCCCAAAACTTGTGCTCGAAAGCGCCCACGGCCAGGTAGCGGCCGTCTTGCGTGGGGTACAGGCCGTAGCAGGGCAGCGCCCCGGTGAGCTTGTCGCTGCCGGGCGCGGGCACGTGCCCCCGGCTTTGCAGGCCCGCCAGCGGGATGACCGCATGGGCCAGCACGCCGTCGGCAATCGCCACATCGACATGCCGCCCCTGGCCCGTGCGCTGCGCGTCAAACAAGGCCGCGAGGATACCCATGACGGCGGGCATGGTGCCGCCCAGCAAGTCGCCCATGGGCAGGTTGGACAGGGCCAGCTCGCCACTGGGCGTGCCCACCTGGTCTGCCACACCGGCATAGCCGCAGTAGTTGAGGTCGTGCCCGGCCTTTTGGCTGAGCGGCCCGGTCTGACCGTAACCGCTGATGCTGCAGTACACCAGGCGCGGGTTGCGCTCGCGCACCGCGTCGTAACCCAAACCCAGCCGTGCCATCACGCCGGGGCGAAAGCCTTCGACCAGCACGTCTGCGGTTTCGCACAGCTGGAGCAAAAGCTGAACGCCTTCAGGCTGTTTGAGGTCCAGGCGCATGCCGCGTTTGTTGCGGTTGAGCATTTCGCGCACCGGGGGCGAGGCGTAGTCGCCCGCGCCCAGGTCTTCGATCTTGATGACGTCGGCCCCGAGGTCGGCCAGGTGCAGGGTGCACATGGGGCCGGGCAGCAGGCGGGTGAGGTCGAGCACGCGCACGCCTCGCAGCGGCGCGCCTTGGTTCGTGCTCATGCCTGGCCTCCTGCAGACGCCTGGGCGGTTTTGCGCAGCTCGGTTTTTTGTACCTTGCCTGCGGCCGTGAGTGGCAGCTTGTCGCGGAACTCGTAGCTCTTGGGGCACTTGTAGCCGCTGATGCGTTCGCGGCAGTGGGTTGCGAGTTCTTCGGCTGTGGCCTGCATGCCCGGCTTGAGCACGACCACCGCGTGCACGGCTTCGCCCCATTTCTCGTGCGGCAGGCCGATCACGGCGCACATGGACACGGCCGGGTGGCTGGTGATCGTGCTCTCGACCTCGGCCGGATAGACGTTTTCGCCGCCAGTGATGACCATGTCCTTGATGCGGTCGATCACGTACAGGTAGCCGTGTTCGTCCATCACGCCGCCGTCGCCCGTGTGCAGCCAGCCGCCCGCGAGGGCCTTGCGCGTGTCTTCTTCCCGGCCCCAGTAGCCCATCATCACGGCCGGGCCGCGCACCAGGATCTCGCCGTGCGTGCCTGCGGGCAGCTCATGGCCCTCGGCGTCGGCGATGCGGATTTCGGCCGACAGGCCTGCGGGGCCAGCCGAGCGGATGCGCTCGCTTTCCAGAAAAGCCGGGTCCCGGGAAATCGGCAAGGTCGAGACGGCCGCCGAGGTTTCGGTCATGCCGTACACATGGATGAAGTCCACCTGCGGAAATGCCGCCAGCGCACGCCGCAGCAGCGGCAGCGTGATCGGTGCCGCGCCCCACAAAATGCGCTCCAGTTTGGGCAGGCCTTGCGGGTCAAAGCCAGGAGTGTCCAGCAGCATCTGCAGCATGCTGGGCACGATGACCAGATCGTTCACGCCTTCGCGGGCCATGATCTCGACCACTTGCTGGGGCTGGAAGGACGGCACGGTGACGCAGGTGCCGCCCACAATGGTCTGGCCGAGCATGCGGCCCAGCCCCGCCACATGGAACATGGGCGAGGTCAGCAAGGTCACGTAATGCGGCGGGTTGGGCACCTCGGCCATGCGCCCCAGCAGCGATGCCCAGAGGTTGCCGTGCGAGAGCATCACACCCTTGGGAAAGCCGGTGGTGCCGCCGGTGTAGACGATGGCCGCCAGCGTGTCGGGGGCGCTGCGCACGTCTTCCATGGGCACGGCAGCGGCCACTTGCGCTTCGAGCGGCAGATAGCCCGCCGGGGTTTGCGCTTCTCCGATGTAGAGGCGGTGGCGCAAGGCGGGCAAGGGCGCGGTCATGGCTTGCGCGGTGGCCATCAGGCCATCGTCGACCGCCAGCGCACTGGCGCCGCAGTCGTTCAGGGCGTAGGCCACTTCGGCCGCTGTCCAGCGGGTGTTGACCGGGTTGATCACCAGCCCTGCCCAGGCCCCGGCCAGCAGCAACTCGACCATGCGGTCGCTGTTGAGCGCCAGCACCGACAGCCGCTCGCCGGGCTGCAGGCCCAAGGCGCGCAATGCCGATGCGGTGCGGGCCACCCGGTCCACCAGCTGCCGGTAGGTCTGGCGGCGCGTGCCGGTGACGGTGGCGATCTTGTCGGGGTGCCTTTGCATCGAGCGATGCAGGCCAGCGGTGAGGTACATGCTTTTGTCTCCATGGGCGCGGCCCTGTATGCGGGCCAGCGCGATGGTCTGATTGCACTGTGACGCCGGGCTGGCGGCAATCGCCTCAAGGGTCAAAGGCATTGGCAAAAAGTGACACACCGTCGTGCCGCAGGGACTTCCCCATTTGCACGCCTGTCCTCCGCACTCTCCCCGATAATCGGAGGTTTCACGAATCCGCAGCGGAGAACAACACATGAGCACTTTTGTCACCACCGGCGCACGCGCCACCGGCCTGGCCACTCTGGCCGCCGACGGCACCGTTCTGGACACCTGGTTCCCGGCCCCCGAACTGGCAGGCGATGTGGCCGCCAGCGGCAGCACCCGCCTGACGGAAGCCGAAGCCGTGGCTGCCCTGGGCGCTGACGTGGCCAAAGCCTTGACAGGCTGCGCCGTGCGCAACACCACCGTGGTGGCTGTGCGCACCGAGATCAAATCGCTGGCCGACGCGCCTGCCGACACGCACGACGCCTACCTGCGCCTGCACCTGCTGAGCCACCGCCTGGTCCAGCCACACGGCGCGAACGTGACCGGCATCTTTGGCCTGCTGGCCAACGTGGCCTGGACCAACTTTGGCCCTTGCGCCATCGCTGACGTGCCCGCCGCCCGCCTCAAGGCCCGCGCCGCTGGCCGCCTGCTCGAAGTCAAAGGCGTGGACAAGTTCCCGCAGATGACCGACTACGTGATCCCGTCTGGCGTGCGCATCGCCAACGCCGACCGCGTGCGCCTGGGCGCGCACCTGGCCAGCGGCACCACCGTGATGCACGAAGGTTTTTGCAACTTCAACGCCGGCACCTTGGGCGCCAGCATGGTCGAAGGCCGCATCAGCGCGGGCGTGGTGGTGGATGACGCCAGCGACATCGGCGGCGGCGCATCCATCATGGGCACGCTGTCGGGTGGCGGCAAGGAAGTCATCAAGGTGGGCAAGCGCTGCCTGCTGGGCGCCAACGCCGGCATCGGCATCTCGCTGGGCGACGACTGCGTGGTCGAAGCGGGCTGCTACATCACCGGCGGCAGCCGCGTGCAACTGCCCGACGGCAGCACGCTCAAGGCCAAAGAACTGTCCGGCAAAAACGGCATCCTGTTCCGCCGCGATTCACAGTCGGGCGCGTTGCACGCGATTCCACGCAACAAGAGCTGGGGCGAGTTGAACGCTGAGTTGCACAAGAACTGAGCGTGGCCTCGTCGAGAGCAAAAGCCATCGCGGTCGGGTCGATCAGCGCCATCTGGCTGATCGGAGCGCCCGTGGTGGCCCATTTCGTCTGGCACGAAGCGCCCTGGATTCTGGTGCTGATTTTTGCGGGCATGACCGAGCTGATCGTCCTGGCGCTGTGTCTGGTGGGCAGCACCCTGCACGATCCGGTCAAACGCTGGGAACTGCCACCCAACCCGGCCGACGCACACCGTGGCTGGCGTGGCGCTGTGGCCCGCGTGCGTGCTTGGGCGCAGGCCCTGGGTCAATGGCTGCGCCAGAGCCTGTTGCGCAGACCTGCCAAGGCCTGATCAGGCCTTGGCCAAATGCTGTTTAGCCAGCTCCACATACCAGTCCAAACACCCCGGATTGGCCATGGCGTCCTTGTTGACGACTTTCTCCAGCGGCTGGCCGAGCATCAGCTTCTTGATCGGCAACTCCTGCTTCTTGCCTGAGAGGGTGCGCGGGATCTCGGCGACCTGGAAGATTTCATTGGGAATGAAACGCGGGCTGAGCGCCACCTTGATGGCGTTGTTGAGCTTGGTTTTGAGCGCGTCGTCCAGCGTGGTGCCCGGGCGCAGCACCACAAACAGCGGCATGTAGCTTTCTTTGCCCAGGTACTCCAGGTCCACGACCATCGAATCCATGACTTCGGGCAGGGCTTCGACAGCGCTGTACAACTCGCTGGTGCCCATGCGCAGGCCGTGGCGGTTGATGGTGGCGTCGCTGCGGCCAAAGATCACGCAGCCTTCGCCCTCGCCCTTTGTTTCCGAATCGCCGCTACCGATGCGCAACCAGTCGCCGTGGCGCCACACACCGCCCATGCTGGCCGGGCCGTCACCGCCGCCGGGCTTTCGGCCGTGGCCTGCGGGGTACATCTCGAAGTAGCTGGACAGGTAGCGGGCGTTGTCCTTGTCGCCCCAGAAGAACAGCGGCATGGACGGGATGGGCTGGGTGCAGACCAGCTCGCCCACTTCGCCTTTGACGGGCTCGCCGGCTTCGTTCCACGACTCCACAGCCGCGCCCAGCATGCGGCACTGCATGACGCCGGGTTCTTGCGGCAGCTCGCGGTGGCCGCCCACAAAGGCCCCCGCAAAGTCGGTGCCGCCTGAAATATTGCACCACCAAATGTCGGTGCCGATCTTTTTGAATTCTTCGGTGCCCCAGCTTTGCGTTTCGGGCGACAAGGGCGAGCCGGTGGTGCCCAAGGCGCGGATCAGCGACAGGTCGCCGCAACGCGAAAGGTCAACACCGGCCTTTTGGCAGTTGGCAAAGAAGGCCGCGCCCGCGCCAAAGAAAGTGACTTTTTCTTCCGAGGCCATGCGCCACAAAATGCCCCAGTCAGGGCTCTCTTTGCTGCCACCGGGGTTGCCATCGTAAATCACGCAAGTCACGCCGTTCAGCAAGCCTGCGACCTGGGCGTTCCACATGACCCAGCCGGTGGAGCTGTACCAATGAAAGCGCTCGCCAAAGTTGTTGGGGTGGTAGCTGCAGCCCACGTCGTTGTGCAGGATCTTGTTGGCCAGCGCCACGATCACGGTGCCCCCGTGGCCGTGCACGATGGGCTTGGGCAGGCCAGTGGTGCCGCTCGAATAGACGATCCACAGCGGGTGGTCAAAAGGCAGCCACATGGGCTCGAAGGCTTGCACCTGATCGTCATCACGGGCGGTGACGACCGACATGGGCACGCTGGCGGCCACGTCACATTGGGCGATGTCCACCGTGCCCAGGTTGTCGTGGATGATGACGTGCTGCACGCTGGGCAGCGCGTCCTTGAGTTCCTGCACCACGGTCATGCGGTCAAAGTCGCGGCCGCCGTAAGTGACGCCGTCCACCGCGATCAACACCTTGGGTTCGATCTGCTTGAAGCGGTCGAGCACGGCGTTGGTGCCCATGTCGGGCGCGCAGATGCTCCATACGCCTCCGATGCTGACGGTGGCCAAAAACGCCACCATGGCCTCGGGGATGTTGGGCAGGTAGGCGGCCACGCGGTCACCCGGCTGCACGCCCTGGGCCTGCAGGTGCAGGGCCATCGCTGCCACCTGGCGGCGCAGCTCGGGCCAGCCCATCTCGCGGCGCAAGCCTTTTTCGTTGAGGCTGATGACTGCCGGAAACCCCGCGGCGTGTGCAGGCTGCACATGGCGAAGCACCTGGTGTGCGTAGTTGGTCTTGGCGCCGGGGAACCACTTGGCACCGGGCATGACGTTGTTGGCCAGCACCGCCGTGTGCGGCGTGGGGGACTGCATTTCAAAGTAGTCCCAGATGCTTTGCCAGAACGCATCCAGCTCGCTGACCGACCAATGCCAGAGGTCGTTGTAGGTGTCGAAGGTCAGGCCGCGCTGGTCGCGCAACCAGTTCTGGTACAGGCGGATCTGGGGCACATTCGGTGCGCGGTTCGGTGTGACTGCGGTGTTCATGGGGCCGAGGGTAGCAGCGCCAGCACCCGGCTGTCACGAGCGGCACCCCTCCCAACACGCACCTTGGTGACAGGCTCCGTGGCCAGCTCAGGGGGCCTCGGTGTCGCAGCGCCCTTGCCCTGAAGCCAGGCCACGAAAGTCACTGGTCCATCGGGACAGACGCAGATCGATCTGGATGCGCTCATTGTCAATGGCAGTGGCCATGCTGTCGGCATCCACCGAAAAACTGTGCGGCGTCAGCCCGTCAATGCGCACGCTGCTCAGGGTGTCACCGTCCCACTGGATCTGAACCTCCCGCACCCAGGTGCTGCGCGCAGGCATGTAGACCACGGCGCAAGACAAAGTCAGTGTTTGCGGTGCCGCCTGGGCCTGACTGGCACAGGCCAGCACCAGCGCGGCCAGACGGCGTTTCATGCCGTGCCCGTGCCCTGGCCCATACGCTGGCTTTTCCAGTACACGTCGTCACCGCCGTTCATGCGGTTGAGCACGCGGGCCAACACGAACATCAAGTCCGACAGGCGGTTCAGGTACTGGCGCGGGGTGTCGTTCAGGGCTTCTTCGTTGCCCAGCGCCACACAGGCGCGCTCAGCACGGCGCGCCACAGTGCGGCACACGTGGGCGAGCGCCGCACCACGGGTGCCCGCAGGCAGGATGAACTCTTCGAGCTTGGGCAGCTGCGCGTTGTATTTGGCCAGGGCCTCGTCCAAAGCGGCCACGGCTTCCTCCTTAAGCAACTCAAACCCGGGGATGGACAGCTCGCCGCCCAGGTTGAACAGCTGGTGCTGCACCTCAACCAGCACATCGCGCACGTCTTGCGGCATGTCTTCGCACAACAGCACGCCGATGTGGGAGTTGAGCTCGTCGACCTCGCCCATGGCGTGCACACGCAAGCTGTTTTTGGACACGCGCTGGTTGTTGCCCAAGCCGGTGGTGCCGTTGTCGCCCGTGCGGGTGGCAATTTGTGTGAGTCGGTTGCCCATGTCACTGTCTCTGGAAAGGGTTGATTTTCTGGTGCCATTCTCCGCCATGTGGCCTCCTGCTGTCTGACAAAGGACAAGCGGCCTGGCCCCATCCGCGTAAACTGGCGCAAAAAATCCCGATCAGTCGCGCTCGTCGCACCAGGAGATCCTCCCATGAATGCCCCCACCACCACCGCCCACCTGGCCCCCGAAGTGGCCCAGCGCGCCGTACCCGAAGCCTTTTTGGTGGCCCTCAAGGCCCGCTTTGGCGACAACTGCTCCACCGCACTGGTGATCCGTGAGCAGCATGGCCGCGACGAATCGGCGTTCACGCACGTGCCGCCCCCGGCGGCGGTGGTGTTTGCCGAGTGCACACAAGATGTGGCCGATGCGGTCAAGCTGTGCGCGCAATACCAGGTGCCCGTGATTCCATTTGGCGTGGGCTCTTCGCTCGAAGGCCATTTGCTAGCGGTGCAAGGCGGCATCAGCATCGACCTGACGCGCATGAACAAGGTGCTGTCCATCAACGCCGAAGACCTGACGGTAACGGTGCAGCCGGGCGTGACACGCAAGCAACTGAATGAAGAAATCAAATCGACCGGCTTGTTCTTCCCGATCGACCCGGGTGCGGACGCCACCATCGGCGGCATGAGCGCCACACGCGCCAGCGGCACCAACGCCGTGCGCTACGGCACCATGCGCGAGAACGTGCTGGCGCTTGAAGTGGTCACCGCGCAGGGCGAAGTGATCCGCACCGGTACCCGAGCCAAGAAGTCAAGCGCCGGTTACGACCTGACGCGTCTGATGGTGGGCAGTGAAGGCACGCTGGGCGTGATGACCGAAATCACCGTGCGTCTGTACCCACTGCCCGAAGCCATCTCGGCCGCGATCTGCTCCTTCCCCAGCATTGAGGCCGCTGTGCGCACCGTGATCCAGACCATCCAGCTGGGCGTACCGATTGCCCGTGTGGAGCTGATCGACCACAACACCGTGCGCATGGTCAACGCTTACGCCAAGTTGGGCCTGCGCGAAGAAGCGCTGCTGCTGATGGAGTTCCATGGCTCGCCTGCGGGCGTCAAGGAACAAGCCGAAACGGTGCAAGAGATCGCCAGCGAATTCGGGGGCAACGCCTTTGAATGGGCCACCACCCCCGAAGAGCGCACCCGCCTGTGGACCGCCCGGCACAACGCCTACTTTGCCGCCGTACAGAGCAAGCCGGGCTGCCGCGCCATCAGCACCGACACCTGCGTGCCCATCAGCCGCCTGGCCGACTGCCTGTTGGAT
The DNA here is from genome assembly GCF_014837235.1 of Limnohabitans radicicola. GTDB lineage: Bacteria > Pseudomonadota > Gammaproteobacteria > Burkholderiales > Burkholderiaceae_C > Limnohabitans_A > Limnohabitans_A radicicola. The sequence goes on from NZ_JACYFT010000001.1 coordinate 1,265,789, forward strand.
TCGGTCACCGAAACCGACGCCAGCGGCATTCCCTACTTCCTGGTGGGCCATGTGGGCGACGGCAATTTCCACTTCGGCTATTTGATCGACCCGAACAACCCACAAGAGTGCGAAACCGCCGAAGCGCTGAACCAGCAGCTGGTCAGCCGCGCCCTGCGCCTGGGCGGCACCTGCACGGGTGAGCACGGCATCGGCCTGCACAAGATGGACTTCCTGCGCACCGAAACCGGCGAAGGCGCCGTGGACATGATGCGCACCATCAAGCGGGCGCTGGACCCGCACAACATCATGAATCCGGGGAAGATTTTTTCGATGTGAAGATGAACCCAAGAGGATGACGATGGCAGACAGCCCCTGGGTGTGGGGCGTTCACTTTTCCAGCTTGATGCCGGTTTCCTGAACAATGTTGTTCCAGCGTGACTGGATGCGCTTTTGCCACGACTGGGTTTCTTCCAGATTCATGTCAAAGTACACCCCGCCGGCCGACTTGACGCGGTCCATGACGTCAGGGTGGTTGGCGGCTTTCACAATGGCTGCGTGGAGCTTTCTTTGGGCCTCCACAGGGGTTCCCGCTGGGACAGCATAGACGGTGTAGCTTTGCAATTCCAGATCCTTGAGGCCTTGCTCGGCCATGGTCGGGACCAGGGGCAACAAAGGCAAGCGGCTGGCACCGAACACGCCCAGAGGAATCAATTTTCCGTTGCCGATGAAGGGTGCCACCTCGCTGTAGAAAGCCGAGACCAGTTGCACCTGGCCCGATGCCGCGTCGGTCATGGCCGGCACGTTGGATTTGTAGGGCACATACTGAATCTTCGTACCCGTTCGCACGGCAAATGCCGCGCACACGAAGTGCCCGATGGTGGCGGTGCCACTGCCCCCGCAATCGAGCGTTGCATTTTTAGCCTTCATGTAGGCAACCAGCTCGGCAACGGTTTTGACGCCCAACTGCGCATTGACCATCAGGATGGGATAACCCGCGATGGCCAACCCCACCACGGAAAAGTCCTTCACCGGGTCATAGCGAACAGGCACACCCAGGTGCCCGATGAGACCCAATTCGTTTTGGGTGCCCATGAACAGGGTGTGACCATCAGGCTCGGATTTGGCCGCCGCATCACCGGCCATGGCCCCGGATGCACCTGGTTTGTTTTCAACCAGGACGGGCTGGCCCAGCTCGTTTTGAAGGTGTGGCTGGTGTCTTCTGGCATAGATGTCGACAATGCCGCCGGGCGCAGCAGAAGTGATCACCTTGATCGGTTTGTTGGGCCAGGTTTGCGCCGACACACTCAGTGAGGGTGCCACAAGACAGGTGAGCAAAAGCAAGCGCAGTCGACTTGAGACCATGTGCACAACTCCAAAAGGTTCAGACCATTTTGGGTATTTGATGGCCGCCTGTCGAGCCTTCTCAGGACACTGGAAAACCCTTAGACAGACGACACCCCAGGCCCCGATCAGCCGGCCTTGCGGCCAGCCAGCAAGGCCTCGATTTGCGAGCACAGCTGCACCGGCTCAAACGGCTTGAGCATCACCTCGTTGAGGCCGGCAGCCTTGAAACGGTCCAGGTCTTGCGGGTTGACGTTGGCCGTCAGGCCCAGCACGAGCAAGCTGCTCAGTCGAGGATCGGCATCCATGCGCAACGCAGCCGTGGATGCAATGCCATCCATGACGGGCATCACCATGTCCATGAGCACCAGATCCACCGCCTGGGTATGCAGCACATCGAGTGCCTGCTGTCCATTCACGGCCTCGAGAACGGTGCTGTTGGGCCAGGCGCTCAACAGCACCTGCTTGGCCAGCAAACGGTTGATCGGATGGTCATCGGCCACCAGAAAGCGCCAGGCCATCTGCGCGGTCTGAACCTCGATCTTGTGGGAGGTTTTTTTCTGTGCAGGAGCGGACACGGCCGCCAGTGGCAAACGCAGCCAAAAGCGTGAGCCCTGTCCGGGCTCACTTTCAAAGCCGATGTCGCCGCCGAGCAAATGCGCCAGCTTTTGCGAGATGGCCAGGCCCAGGCCGTTGCCGCCGTAGCGGGCCTGTGTGTCGTCTTCGGCCTGGCTGAAACGCTTGAAGATGTGCAGCTGCCGCGCCTTGGGGATGCCAATGCCCGTGTCCTGCACCGAGAACAGCACGCCGGGGTTTAGCCATTGCACACGCAGCACCACCGAGCCCTGATGGGTGAACTTGAGCGCGTTGCCCAGCAGGTTCACCAGCACTTGCATCAGGCGATGGCGGTCGGTGTGCACCCAGGCGGGCAACTGTCCGTCCAGCTCGATCCGGTAGTCGAGCTCCATGCTGTTGACGCGCGGCTTGAAGAGTTCAAACGCGTGTTCGGCCACGCGGCGCAGCTCAAAGGTCTCGGGCTGCACCACCAGCTTGCCCGCCTGCAGCTGCGAGTAGTCGAGGATGTCGTTGATCACCGTCATCAGGTGATCGGCCGACTGGCGGGTGTGGTTGAGCACTTTGAGCGCTTCGGGCTTGCCCTCGACGTTGGACAACAGCAAGGCGTTGAAGCCCAGGATGGCGTTCATGGGCGTGCGCAGTTCGTGGCTCACCGTCGCAATGAAGTGCTCGCGCATTTGCAGCGTCAGCTCCAGCTCCTGGCGTTTGGCTTCGAGTTCACGCTGGTAGCTCAGGCTTTTCTTCAAGGCCATGACGTGCAAGCGGTCGTAAATCAACGGCACGATGATGAGCATGCCCGTGACCAGACTGAAGGTCGCCCACGAAGAGACGGCATGCTCGGGGCCCGGCTCAAAGGCTGGTACCAGCCCATGATGGTTGGCCAAGGCCATGGCCGACTGTCCCAGCCACACCAGCAAAAGCCAGGCCATGCCCGCGCGTCGGCTGATCACATAAAAAGGCGTCAGGGGAAGGATCAGGAGCCAGGTCAAGCGCGGAGAGAACACCCCGCCCGCATTCCAGACCGCGTAGGTCAGCATGACCGCACCGGCCAGCGTGCCCATGTGCACACCCCAGGACAGGGGCATGCCAAAGTTGATCAGCAACAGCAGCAACGACAACCAGCCGGCCATCGACAAAAACAAGGGCGTCGCATTCTGATACGGGCTGATGGCCGAGTACAAGAGCAAGATGGTGATGACCACCGTCACGAAGAACACGATGTAGGGCATCTTGCCTTCGCGGTAAGGCGCAGGCAAACGGGCCACCAACCGGTCAAACCCCTGCTGCAAAATGCTTTTGATCTGCATGCTCAAGCCCTCGCCTTCAGCACGTGGCGACTCACGCAGCGCACCAGCGTCTGCAGATCCATCGGTTTGTCGAGCACATCGTCCATGCCCGCATCCTTGCAGCGCTGGCGCTCCACCGGGTTGGTGTTGGCAGTGAGCGCGATGATGGGCATGCGGGCGGTGATGGCCGGGAACTGATGGCGGATTTGACGGGTCAAGGCCATGCCGTCCATGTCGGGCATCACCATGTCGACCAGGGCCACGTCAAACGCCTGCTCATCCAGCAGGGCCAACGCCTTGGCGGCACTGTCGAGAGTGACGATCTCGGCGCGGGGCCAGCATTTTTGAAGCTGCAAGCGCGCCACCATCAGGTTCATGGCGTTGTCGTCCACCACCAGGATGCGCAGGGCCTCTTGCTCAGGCAGTGTCTCGTCTGACTGCGGTGCGGTGGGCGCCGCATGGGCCGCCAGCAAGGGCACATGAAACCAGAAAGTGGCGCCATGCCCTTCGATGCTGCGCACGCCCATCTGGCCGCCGTGCAACTGCACGAGTTTTTCGCAAATGGACAGGCCCAGACCCGTGCCCCCGTAGGCGCGGGTGGTCTGCACATCGGCATGTTCAAAACGCCGGAAGATGTGGGCCTGCTGGTCCAGCGCAATGCCGCGCCCGGTGTCGCGCACCTCGAAGTTCAGACGGTCATGGCCTGCATGGATGCGCAGCAGCACCTCGCCTTGGGTGGTGAACTTGAGCGCATTGCCCAGCAGGTTGCGCAAGATCTGCAACAAGCGCTGGCGGTCGGCGCGCACGCGCGCAGGCAGCACCGGGTCCAAAGTGCCTTGCCAGGCGATGCCTTTTTCCAGCGCCTTGTCGCGGTCGGCCTGCAAGGCCTCGTCCATCAAGGACTGCAACTCAAAATCTTCGAGGTGCAGCATCAGCTTGCCCGCCTGCAGCTGCGAAAAGTCCAGGATGTCGTTGACCACCTGCAGCAAATGGCCGGTCGAGCGGCGAATGTGGTCTACCACCTCGACCTGCTCAGGCCTGTCGGCCAACTCCTGGCGCAGCACGCCGTTGAAGCCCAGGATCGCGTTCATCGGTGTGCGCAGTTCATGCCCCACCGCAGCCACAAACTCGTCCTTGTGGGCCTGGGCTTGCAGCAAAGCTTCGTGGGTGCGCTGGAGTTCCGCATTGCGCTCTTGCAGTTGCTGCATCTGCTGCTCGTGCAAGTGGTCGTACAGGCGCACCGCCAGCATCAGGTTGGCCATGGCCATGGCCTGGTTCATGAACGCCCAGGGCACGGCTTGCTGCGAAAAGTGGATGTGGCTGTCCAGATGGCCCGTGACCGAACCCACCAGCAGCGCCAGGATGGTGGTCAGCACGATCACGATCCACACGACCGCCGGGCGTGGCCCCTGCAACAAGAGCACTGGCACAGCCAGCACATTGAGCCAGACCAGGCCAGAGGAATTGATCGCCCCCGTCTGGCTGGAGATGTAAGTGACCAGCACCAGGCTCAAAAAGGTCACCAGATGGATCAGGGGAACGAACAGCGCACGCACCCGAACCAAGGGCAGCATGCCCATGGTCAGCAGCGAAAACACCAGGTTGGCGTTGCGGGCGTAGTTGCCCGGTGGAATCAGGTAAAAAATGAGCGAGGTCAGGCTGACGGCCAACAGATAGGTCGCCAACAGGCTTTGCCGGAAATACAAGGAGCTGCTCAGCTGCGCGCGCAGCGTCCAGAGTCTCCCGATGCCCGCCATGGTGTGGAACCCCTCAGCCGCGCAGTTTCTCGATCAGGCCGTTGAGCTCGTCAAGCGATCCGAACTGGATGCTCAGCTCGCCCATTTCCTCGATCTTGCCCAGGCGCTTGACGCGTTTTTTGACACGCACCTCGACCTCGGCCATCAGGAGGTCAGACAGCTCTTCTTCCACCCGGCGCACATCGCGCGACTTTTCCTTCTTGGGCTTTTGGTGCACCAGGTTGAATTCGGCGCCCAGTTTTTTGGCCAGGCTTTCGGCCTCGCGCACCGAGAGTTTTTTGGCCGCAATCTGGTTGGCGGCGGTGATTTGCGCCGCTTTGTCGAGCGACAACAGGGCGCGGGCGTGGCCCATGTCCAAGTCCCCGGCCATCAGCATGCTCTGCACCGGATCGGCCAGGTTCAAGAGGCGCAACAGGTTACTGGCAGCGCTGCGCGAGCGGCCCACGGCCTGCGCGGCCGTTTCGTGAGTGAGCCCAAACTCTTTGATCAAACGTTGCAGGCCTTGCGCTTCTTCCAACGGGTTGAGGTCTTCGCGCTGGATGTTCTCGATCAGCGCCATGGCAGCTGCGGCCTCGTTGGGCACGTCGCGCACCAGCACCGGCACGCTCTCCAGACCCGCCAGCTTGCTGGCGCGGAAGCGCCGCTCACCGGCAATGATCTCGTACTTGCCCGCGTTGTCCCCATCGGTCAGCTGGCGCACCAGGATCGGCTGCATGATGCCCTGAGCCTTGATCGACTCGGCCAGTTCGTACAGGGCACCCTCGTCCATGCGAGTACGTGGCTGGTAGATGCCCGCCACCATCTGCTCCAGTTTGAGCAGGGTGGGCACGCCGGTGTTGGCTGCGTTCGAGGTGGCGGGTGCGTCTTCGACTTTGGGGCCCAGCAAGGCTTCGAGTCCGCGGCCGAGGCCCTTGGGTTTTTTGGTGACCATGGTCATGTTTCCTTCGTCAAACGGTTCAAGAGGGCCCGGCCCGCAGGCCAGTCCCCCAGTTGTGTGTCAGCGTTGATGTGCCCGGCTTCACCCAGGTCCACCCATTCGGCGCCCCAGTCACGGGCCAGGTCTTGGGCACGGGCAGCGCTGCAATACGGGTCGTTCTGGCTGCCCACCAGGATGCTGGCAAAGAGCAGCTTTTGGCGCACGATGGGGCTCCAGCCGGGCAACTGCTCGTGCAGCTCAGGCCTTTCCACATCCCCCGGCGCCACCAACAAGGCACCAACCACCCGCGCGGTGTGGCGCGACACCGCCGCCCACGCCGCCACCTGGATGCAACCCAAGCTGTGCGCGGCCAACACCAGTCGGCCCGGCGTGTCGATGACCATCTCGTCGAGCCGGGCCAGCCAGTCACCGCGGCGCGGGCGCATCCAGTCGTCCTGCTCGACCAAGACGCCACCGTGCTGGCGCACCCAGTGCATTTGCCAGTGGTCCGGGCCACTGCCCTGCCAGCCGGGCAGGATCAGAACGGTGTGCAGGCCCATGGTCAAAGGGTCGGAGCGCGGCGAACCAGTTCGCGGGCAAATTCCACATAGGCCTGGCTGCCTTTGGCCGAAGCGTCAAACACCACCCCGGGCAGGCCATAGCTGGGGGCTTCGGCCAGGCGCACATTGCGCGGTATCACCGTGTCGAACACCTTGTCGCCAAAGTGGGCCTTGAGCTGGTCGCTGACCTGCATCTGCAGCGTGATGCGCGGATCAAACATGACGCGCAAGAGGCCAATGATTTTCAGGTCTTTGTTGAGGTTGGCGTGCACCTGCTTGATGGTGTTCACGAGGTCCGTGAGGCCTTCGAGCGCAAAGTACTCGCACTGCATGGGCACGATCACGCCATGCGCAGCGCACAGGCCGTTGAGTGTGAGCATCGAGAGCGACGGTGGGCAATCGATCAGCACGAAGTCGTACTGGTTGTCTACCGCCGCCAGGGCATGGCGCAGGCGCTGATCGCGGTGTGCCAGCTGCACCAGTTCCACTTCGGCACCGGCCAGCTCGCGGTTGGCACTGAGCACGTCGTAGCCACATTTTTCTGGCTTGATCGCGGCTTCAGCAATCGATGCCGACTCCAGCAGCACGTCGTACACGCTGAGTTCGAGCTGACGTTTGTCGATGCCCGAGCCCATGGTGGCGTTGCCTTGGGGGTCCAGGTCCACCAACAACACCCTTTGCCCGACCTTGGCCAGACCAGCCGCCAGGTTCACGGTGGTGGTGGTTTTGCCGACGCCGCCCTTTTGGTTCGCGATGCAGAAAATCTTGGCCATGGTGGTGCGTCCGGTTTATTTGGAAATGGCCAGCTTGATGCCAAAGCCGATGAGAAAAATACCCGCTAGCTTCTCGAGCACGCGACCGATCCGTGGGTTGGCCCGCATGCGCTCGGCCAAGTAATGGGTCAACAACGTCATGCCCAGACCATAAAGGAACGTGAGGGCCGCGATGGTGGCCGCCATGACACCGAAACTGATCAGGCCCAGGTGGGTTTGAGGGTCGACAAACAAGGGAAAGAACGCCATGTAGAAAACAATCGCCTTGGGGTTGAGCAAGGTGATGGCCACCGCCTGCTGAAAATAGTGGCGAGGCCGGATGTTCAGCACGGGCGCGTCACCGGGTTTGGCGGACAACATCTTCCAGCCCAGCCAGGCCAGGTACAGCGCGCCCAACCACTGCACCGCAGCAAACGCGGCCGGGTAAGTGGCCAACACCGTGGCCACACCGGCCACGGCCAACCACATGAGGACTTGATCTCCGGCAATCACGCCCAAAGTGGCGCCCAGGCCCCCGGCAATGCCGCCCTTGCTGGTGGAGGTGATGAGCGCCAGATTGCCCGGGCCGGGAATGGCCAGGAACAACACAATCGCTGCGACAAAAGCACCGTAATCCGAGATACCGAAGAACATCGAAACTTTCCAGAGGGAGACACCGACAGCCGGGTCGGGGGTTCGAGTGTACGCCAAGGCATTTGGGGGCGACACACGCCCGCCACGCAAAAACCAAAGCCCGCTTGCGCCAATCCGTCAGGCCGTGGTCAAAGGCTTCATCCAGACCATGCAACGCTCCACTTCCAAACCCGGCACGGTGAGTGGTTCCACGTGAAACACGTCCACGTCGGCTGGCAGGCCATCAATCTCGGCTTGAGGATGCTTGCCCTTCATGGCCATCCAGACGCCCTGCCCTGCCAACGCACTGCGCGACCAATTCACAAAGTCCGGCAAGGACGCAAAGGCCCGGCAGCAGATCACATCGAACGGGCCCGTCAAGGTTTCGACGCGGGCATGGATGCCGCGCAGGTTCGGCAGCTTGAGCGTGGCCGCCACCTGCTGGATGAAGGCGGCTTTTTTGCCCACCGTGTCCACGCAACTGACATCGAGTTCTGGTCGACAGATCGCCAGCACAATGCCGGGCAAGCCGCCGCCCGACCCCACATCCAGCACCTTGGCGGCCTGGCCTTGGGTGTGGCGCACCAGCGGCGCGATGGCGGTGAGGCTGTCGAGCAGGTGGTGGGTCAGCATTTCCTGCGGATCACGCACAGCGGTGAGGTTGTAGACCTTATTCCATTTCTGGATCAGGCCCAGGTAGGCCATGAGCTGGTCAAGCTGGACGGGCGACAAGTCCAGGCCCAGCTCGGCAGCGCCTGCTTTCAGGGTGGCGAGCGCGTCACTCATGCGGGCTGGGCCTCTTGGGCAGGGGCCCGGAAACCTTTGAAGCCGCCTTTTTTCAGGTGGATCAGCAACAGCGAAACCGACGCCGGGGTGATGCCCGAGATGCGCGAAGCCTGGCCCAGGGTTTCAGGACGGTGCTTGGCCAGCTTCTGACGCGCCTCGATCGACAAGGCGGTGACCTGCATGTAGTCCAGATCGGCCGGGAGCTTGAGGTTTTCGTAATAAGCGGCGCGCTCGACCTCTTCCTTCTGGCGGTCAATGTAGCCGGAATACTTGGCAGCGATCTCGACCTGCTCGATGACTGCGTCGGTCAAATCGCCCAGCGTTTCACGTGAAACATCGGGACTGGTGTAGCAACCACCGTTCATCGATGTCAGATCAGCATAGCCGACACCTGGTCTGCGCAGCAGGTCGAACAGGTTGTATTCGTGGTCAATCGCCTTGCCCAGCACACGGGTCGACTCTTCGGCCGGCAGGTTGCGGGGGTTCACCCAGGTGGCTTTCAGGCGCTCTGTTTCACGTGAAACCGCATCGCGCTTGCGGCAGAAGGCGTCCCAGCGGGCGTCATCCACCAGGCCCATCTGGCGGCCGATCTCAGTCAGGCGCATGTCGGCGTTGTCTTCGCGCAGCTGCAGGCGGAATTCGGCGCGGCTGGTGAACATGCGGTAGGGCTCGGTCACGCCTTTGGTGATCAGGTCATCCACCAGCACGCCCAAATACGCCTGGTCGCGGCTGGGCGTCCAGGCGGTTTCGCCCCGGCACTGCAGCGCGGCATTGATGCCAGCAAACAGGCCTTGGGCCGCCGCCTCTTCGTAACCCGTGGTGCCGTTGATCTGGCCCGCAAAGAACAGGCCGTGGATCTGCTTGGTTTCGAAGCTGCTCTTGAGCGAGCGCGGGTCAAAATAGTCGTACTCGATGGCGTACCCGGGGCGCAGGATGTGGCAATTTTCCAGGCCCTTCATCGAGCGCACCAGGTCGTACTGGATGTCGAACGGCAGGCTGGTCGAAATGCCGTTGGGGTAGTACTCGTTCGTCGTCAGGCCTTCGGGCTCCAGAAAAATCTGGTGGCTGTCCTTGTCGGCAAAGCGGTTGATCTTGTCTTCCACGCTCGGGCAATAACGCGGGCCCACGCCCTCGATCTTGCCGGTGAACATGGGGCTGCGGTCAAAGCCGGAGCGGATGATCTCGTGCGTGCGCTCGTTGGTGTGGGTGATCCAGCAGGGCATCTGCTGCGGGTGCATGTTGGCTTTGCCCATGAAGCTGAACACGGGCACCCCGCCCTGCTCGTTCATGCCCCCGGGCATGCCGTCACCCGGCTGCTCGGTGCATTGGGAAAAGTCGATGGTGCGGCCGTCCAGACGCGGTGGCGTGCCGGTCTTCAGGCGACCTTGCGGCAGCTTCAATTCCTTCAGGCGCGCCGACAGGCTCACCGCCGGCGGGTCGCCCGCGCGGCCAGCAGAGTAGTTCTGCAGACCGACGTGGATCTTGCCGTCCAAAAATGTCCCAGCCGTCAGCACCACGGTGCGCGAACGGAAACGGATACCGACCTGCGTGACGGCACCGACCACGCGGTCGCCTTCCACCATCAGGTCGTCCACCGCCTGCTGGAAGAGCCACAAATTGGGCTGGTTCTCCAGCATGCGGCGGATCGCGGCTTTGTAAAGGATGCGGTCGGCCTGGGCGCGGGTGGCACGCACGGCCGGACCTTTGGACGAGTTGAGGATTCGGAACTGGATGCCGCCCTCATCGGTGGCCAGAGCCATGGCGCCGCCCAGCGCGTCGACTTCCTTGACCAGATGGCCCTTACCGATGCCGCCAATGCTGGGGTTGCAGCTCATCTGCCCCAAGGTCTCGATGTTGTGGCTCAGTAAAAGCGTCTTGCTGCCCATGCGCGCTGCAGCCAAAGCCGCTTCCGTGCCGGCATGGCCGCCACCGACCACGATCACGTCGAATTCTTGAGGGTAAAGCATGAAAAAGTCCGCCCAGGGATGAGGACCCCGGAGCCCGCGCCGAGGTCAATGACCGCCCTGCCATCGGGTTGGGTCGAAAGTGCTTATTTTACTGGCAGCGCCCGGCCGCCGGGTTATGCGCGGCTTGCATAACTCAACAGCCAACCGGCCTTGGACATCCCCTGACACACCGCCTAAGCTCAAGCCCGGTTTTGCTTTTCAAGGACTGCGCCATGACCCACCCCCTGCCTTCTTACCTGGACGCCCAACACCTCGGCCCCTGGGGCATCTACCTGCAACAAGTTGACCGCGTCACGCCCTTTCTCGGTTCACTGTCGCGCTGGGTTGAAACACTCAAACGCCCCAAACGTGCCCTGATCGTGGACGTGCCGATCGAGCTGGACAACGGCACCATGGCCCATTTCGAGGGCTACCGCGTGCAACACAACACCAGCCGGGGCCCAGGCAAGGGCGGTGTGCGTTTTCACCAGGATGTGACGCTGTCCGAAGTCATGGCGCTGTCGGCCTGGATGTCGGTCAAAAATGCCGCCGTCAACCTGCCCTTTGGCGGGGCCAAAGGCGGCATCCGGGTCGACCCCAAAACCCTCTCGCGTGGGGAACTTGAACGCCTGACCCGCCGCTACACCAGCGAGATCGGCATCGTCATCGGCCCCACCAAGGACATCCCCGCGCCCGACGTCAACACCAATGAACAGATCATGGCCTGGATGATGGACACCTACTCGATGAACGAGGGGGCCACCGCCTCGGGCGTGGTGACCGGCAAGCCTCTGGCATTGGGCGGCTCACTGGGGCGGCGTGAAGCGACAGGGCGCGGGGTCTTCACCGTCGGACAGGAAGCGGCACGGCACATTGGGCTGGACCTGAAAGGCGCGCGCATCGCCGTGCAAGGCTTTGGCAACGTCGGCGGCATCGCAGGCAAGCTGTTTGCACAAGCAGGCAGCCGCGTGGTGGCGGTACAGGACCACGGTGGCAGCATCTACCGCGAAAGCGGCCTGGACGTGCCTGCCTTGCTGGCCCATGTGGCCGAGCACGGCTGTGTGCGAGGGTTTGCAGGGGCTGAGGTCATCACGGACCCGACTTTCTGGTCGGTGCCTTGCGACATCCTGATCCCCGCGGCGCTGGAGCAGCAAATCACGCCCGAAAATGCCCCCCAAATCCAGGCGCGCCTGGTGATCGAGGGCGCCAATGGCCCCACCACCCCGCAGGCCGACGACATCCTGCGCGAACGCGGCGTTCTGGTCGTGCCCGACGTGTTGGCCAATGCAGGCGGCGTCACGGTCAGCTACTTCGAATGGGTGCAGGATTTCTCCAGCTTCTTCTGGGGCGAAGACGAGATCAACGAGCGGCTGGTGCGGATCATGCGCGAAGCCTTTGCGGCGGTCTGGCACACCGCCGAGCAGCACGGCGTGAGCTTGCGCACCGCCACCTTCATCATCGCCTGCACGCGCATCCTGCAGGCGCGTGAGCTGCGCGGGCTCTACCCCTGATCCTCCGTGGCCCGCTGTGGCTCAAGGCTGGAGCGGCAATGCCCCTGACGCCTTGACTTCGCCCAGTGAAAAGCTGGTGTGCAGGTCTTTCACATTGGGCAGGTTGATCAGCACATCGCGCGCAAACGCGCTGAAGGTGTTGAGGTCCTTGCTGATGACCTGGAGCTCGAAGGTGCCCGTGCCGCTGATGTAGTGGCAGGAGATGACCTCCGGGATCTTGCGGATCGCCTCCTCCAGCTCGCGCGTCACATCCCCCCGGTTGCGCTCCGCATCGAGCCGCACAAAGGCCAGCACATCCAGGCCCACCTTGTGCCTGTCGATTTCGGCGCGGTAGCCGGTGATGACCCCGGCTTTTTCCAGCGCCCGCACCCGCCGCCAGCAAGGCGCGGCCGACAGGCCCACGCGTTCGGCCAGCTCGGCGTTCGACAGCCGGCCGTCGCGCTGCAATTCATTCAGTATCAGCCAATCAAATTTGTCAAGTGTTTCCATAAACCACATTATTGAGCAAGATTCTTTCAAATCCTAGGGCAAATCCTGTCGCATAAAGCAAGCATCTGTCAGGCACATCGCCCTACACTGACAGCAGCCGCACCTTTGGAGAAACGCGATGAACGCCCCTCTGCCCGACAGCATCCGCCAGGCCCTGGAAACCGTCACCCTGGACGACAAATACAGCCTCGATGTGGGTCGCGCTTTCATGAGCGGCGTGCAGGCCCTGGTCAAACTGCCCATGCTGCAACGCCAGCGCGACGCCCTGCAAGGCAAGAACACGGCCGGCTTCATCAGCGGCTACCGTGGCTCACCGCTGGGCGGCTACGACCAGTCGCTCTGGAAGGCCAAGAAACACCTGCAGGCCCAGAACATCGTGTTCCAGCCGGGCGTGAACGAGGAGCTGGCGGCGACCGCACTGTGGGGCACCCAACAACTGGGCTTTGCACCCGCAGGTTCCAACAAATTCGATGGGGTGTTCGGCATCTGGTACGGCAAGGGCCCCGGTGTGGACCGCTGCTCGGACGTGTTCAAGCACGCCAACATGGCGGGCACCACCCCATGGGGTGGCGTGCTGGCCGTGGCCGGTGACGACCACGTGGCCAAGAGCTCCACAGCGGCACACCAGAGCGACCACATCTTCAAGGCCTGTGGCCTGCCCGTGTTCTTCCCGGCCAGCGTGCAGGACATCCTCGACCAGGGCTTGCACGCCATCGCCATGAGCCGCTTTGCGGGCGTCTGGGCGGGCATGAAGACGATCCAGGAGATCGTCGAGTCCAGTGCCACGGCGCACATCGACCCCGAGCGCGTGCAGATCGTGCTGCCCGAGTTCGCGATGCCACCGGGCGGTGTGCACATCCGCTGGCCCGACACCGCACTGGAACAAGAGCAGCGGCTTTTTGACTACAAGTGGTATGCAGCGCTGGCCTACATCCGCGCCAACAAACTCAATCACAACGTGATCGAAGGCCCTCAAGACCGCTTTGGCCTGATGGCCAGCGGCAAGGCCTACAACGACACGCGGCAGGCCTTGCTGGATTTAGGCCTCGATGACGACCGTTGCAGACAATTGGGCATCCGTTTGCACAAAGTGGCGGTGGTCTGGCCGCTGGAAGCGCAGACCACCCGCGAGTTTGCCGCCGGGCTGCGCGAGATCATGGTGGTGGAAGAAAAACGCCAGGTCATCGAATACCAACTGAAAGAAGAGCTCTACAACTGGCGCAGCGATGTGCGCCCCGACGTGGTCGGTAAATTCGACGACGTGGATGGCGGTGGCGAATGGTCCATCCCCAACCCCAGCGCCAACACGCTGCTGCGCGCCAACGCCGACTTGAGCCCGGCCATGATTGCGCGGGCCATTGCCAAACGGCTGAAAAAACTCGGCATCGATGCCGACACGACCGCCCGCATGGACGCCCATCTGGCGGTGCTCGACGCCAAAGAGCGTTCCATGCAAACGCTCACCCTGGGCGCTGCGGCCGAGCGCATGCCCTGGTTCTGCTCGGGCTGCCCGCACAACACCTCCACCAAAGTGCCTGAAGGCTCACGCGCCATGGCAGGCATTGGCTGCCATTTCATGAGCATTTGGATGGACCGCAGTACCGTCGGTTTCACCCAAATGGGGGGCGAAGGCGTGCCCTGGGTCGGCCAACAACCCTTCAGCCATGACCAGCACATGTTTGCCAACATCGGTGACGGCACTTACTTCCACAGCGGCATCCTGGCCATTCGCCAAAGCGTGGCGGCTGGGGTGAACATCACCTACAAGATCCTCTACAACGACGCTGTGGCCATGACCGGCGGCCAACCCGTGGGCGAACGCCCCGAAGGCCACAGCGTGGTGCAGATCGCACAAAGCATGCGCGGCGAAGGTGCCCAGCGCATCGTGGTCCTCACCGACGAGCCCGACAAATACCGGGGCGTGGCCCTGGTCGAGGGCGTGCAGGTGTTCCACCGCGACGAGCTCGACCGCATCCAGCGCGAGATGCGCGAGATCCAAGGCACCACGGTCATCATTTACGACCAGACCTGCGCCACCGAAAAACGCCGCCGCCGCAAGCGTGGCACCCTGGTCGACCCTGCGGTGCGCGTGATGATCAACGAAGCCGTGTGCGAAGGCTGTGGCGACTGTGGCGTGCAGTCCAACTGCCTGTCGGTGGAGCCGCTGGAAACCGACTTCGGTCGCAAACGCACCATCAACCAAAGCACCTGCAACAAGGACACCAGTTGCCTCAAAGGCTTTTGCCCCAGCTTTGTGACCATCGAAGGGGGCCAGCTCAAGAAGAAGACTGGTTCCCAGGCCGCATCACCTGCAGCTCTCGGAGAGCTGCCTGAACCCGTTTTGCCTGCGTTGCATCAGCCCTGGGGCATGGTGGTGGCAGGTGTAGGCGGCACAGGGGTCATCACCATCGGTCAATTGCTGGGCATGGCTGCGCACATGGAAGGCAAGGGCATCGTCACGCAGGACTCCGCAGGCCTGGCCCAAAAAGGCGGTGCCACCTGGAGCCATGTGCTGGTGGCCAACGCGCAAAATGACATTCGCACCACCCGTGTGGGCACGGCCACGGCAGATCTGGTCTTTGGCTGCGACCCGATCGTGACTGCCAGCAAGGAAACCCTGCTGCGCATGCGCCATGGCCGCACCCATGTGGCCTTGAACGCCAACAGCACCCCCACCGCAGCATTTGTGAAAAACGGCAACTGGCAAAACCCGGCCGAACAATGCGTGGCCGAAATCGTGCAGCAAGTCGGTGACGACAAGGTTGGCAGCTTCGATGCCGAAACCCTGGCCAAACAACTGATGGGCGACACCATTTACGTCAACCCCATGGTGCTGGGATACGCCTGGCAAAAAGGTTGGGTCCCTTTGCACCGTGAATCGCTGATGCGGGCGATGGAACTCAACGAAGTGCAGGTCAAGAACAACCAATTGGCCTTTGAATGGGGCCGTCATGCGGCCCACCACTTGCCTGCAGTGATGCAAGTGCTCCAACCCTCACAGCTTGTGCGTTTTCACAAACGTGAAACACTGCTGGACATAGTGCACAAACGGGTGGCGATCCTCACCGATTACCAGGATGCAGCCTATGCCGCGCGCTACAGCCATTTCGTCGACAAGGTTCATCTGGCCGAAAGCCATTTGAACAAAACACTGCTGGCCGAGACCGTGGCCCGCAACCTGTTCAAACTGATGGCCTACAAGGACGAATACGAGGTGGCTCGACTGCACACCGACCCGGCTTTTTTGCAGCGCATTGCTGACCAATTTGAAGGCGATTACAAGGTCCACTACCACCTGGCACCACCCCTGATCGCCAAGCGCAACGACAAGGGCCAACTGGTCAAGCAAAAATTCGGTCCAGGCATGCTCACTGCATTCAAGTTGCTGACCCGACTCAAAGCACTGCGGGGTTCGGCATTTGACGTGTTTGGCCGCACCGAAGAACGCCAGACCGAAAAAGCGTTGATCACCGAGTACACCGACATCGTTGAACAGCTGATCACATCGCTCAACAGCGACAACCATGCCCGTGCGGTCGAGATTGCCCATGTGCCTGACAGCATCAAAGGCTTTGGCCACGTCAAGGAACGCAACCTGGCCGCTGCGCGCCAGCGTTGGGCACAACTGCTGCAGTCCTGAAAAACAAAACCCTGCAAGCTTGTGGCTTGCAGGGTTTTGCTGATGAATGAAACCGCTCAGCGGGGCTCAGGCAACTCGATCTTCACTTCCAGCACTTCGAGGTTGTCCTGGCGTTCCAGGTTGACCTTGATGTCGTTGGGATTGATCTTGATGTACTTGCTGATCACGGCGACCAATTCACGCTGCAGGTCCGGCAAGTAGTCAGGTTCAGCGGCGTTGCGGCCACTGCGCTCGTGCGCCAGGATGATCTGCAAACGCTCCTTGGCCACATTGGCCGTCTTTTTCTTCTCACCCAGCAGGAAAGACAGGAAGGACATGCTCATTTCCCTCCGAACAGGCGTTTGAAGAAACCAGGCTTTTCAGCCTCGGTGAAACGCATGGGCTTGTCTTCGCCCAGGAAACGGTCGATCACGTCCTTGTAAGCCTCGGCCACATCGGTGGCCGACATGTTGATGGCTGGTGTGCCCTGGTTGGAAGCTTGCAGCACGTTTTCGCTCTCGGGAATCACACCGATCAATGGAATGCGCAAGATGTCCTGGATATCTTGCAGCGACAGCATCTGGCCGTCTTCCACACGGTTGGGGTTGTAACGCGTGATCAGGAGGTGTTCCTTGATCGGTGTCTGGCCTTCAATCGCCCGCTTGGTCTTGCTGCTGAGCATGCCCAAAATGCGGTCTGAGTCGCGCACCGAAGACACTTCGGGGTTGGTCACCACCAAGGCCTCATCGGCAAAGTGCATGGCCATCAAGGCGCCAGTTTCGATGCCCGCAGGCGAATCGCACACGATGTATTCAAAACCCATCTCAGCCAGGTCTTTCAGGACCTTCTCGACGCCTTCTTGCGTCAGTGCATCCTTGTCACGGGTTTGAGAAGCCGCCAGTACGAACAGGTTCTCGCACTGCTTGTCCTTGATCAGCGCCTGGTGCAGGTTGGCTTCACCCTGGATCACATTGATGAAGTCATACACCACACGGCGCTCACAGCCCATGATCAGGTCCAGGTTACGCAGACCCACGTCAAAATCAATGACAGCGGTCTTGAAGCCCTTGAGGGCCAGACCCGTCGCAAAACTGGCGCTGGTGGTGGTTTTGCCCACACCGCCTTTGCCGGATGTGACAACAACGATTTTTGCCATGGGTATTTTCTTTCTGGAATGAAATGAAGATCAGAGAATGGATTTTCAGGCCGACAAGGGCTGGATCAACAGTTTTTCGCCGTCCGGCCCGGTTTGCAGGAACACCTGTGCTGGACGGCCACGCACTTCAGAGGCCAATTCCTTGTCGGTGGTGCGGTAAATGCCGGCAATGGACACCAGTTCGGGCTCCATGCACTGGGCAAAGATCCGGGCCTGGGTATTGCCCCTTGCGCCAGCGATCGCCTTGCCACGCAAAGGGGCATAAACATGGATGTGGCCATCGGCAATGACCTCGGCACCCGGGTTGACCATGGCCAGCACAATCAGATCCGAGCCTTTGGCATAGACCTGTTGACCCGAGCGCAGCGGTTTATCGATCACCAGGGTAGGAACAGCCTGTGCTGGGGGGGGTACCCTGGGTTCGGGTTCGATTGCGGCTTGTACAGCCTCTGGTGCCGCTTGTTGAGGCATCGGCCTGCGCACCCGCAAGTCAGAAGCATCCACCAGCCCACAGGCCTGTGCAGCATCTTTTTGCAGTCCTTCAGCGCCTTTGATGGCCAAAGGCACCAAGCCTTGCTGCCTGAGCAAGTCCGTCAAACCGGCAAAGTCCATCACCGGACAGGTTTCATCCAGTTCCAGTGCGCTCACATCAATGACGACTGGATCGTGGTCAAAAAACCCTGGCGACTCTGCCAGTTGTGCCTTCAGCGCCGCTTCCACGGCGTGGATGTCGGTGGTTTTCAGCAGCAATGCCAAAAGTGGCAAATCGGCACTTTTGATGTCGTAGCAATGGGACAAAGGAGCTGCTGAAGCGAGCGACATGGGGCCTGAAGGTGTGGAAATGGGCGAAATCTTAACAGTCCAGTTGTTCTTGGCTGTCTTTCTATATTTTTATATCTTTAAATAGTCGTAGTAGATAAGGGCAGACTGCTGCTGTGGACAAGGCTTTTTTTCTGTTCAGTGACAACAGTTTGCCTGATTTTGAGCCCTGTGGAAGCCCTTGCTTTGTGTTTGCGCGCTCCACATGAACAACTTGGTGACCAAGGCCCAACTTGTGGATAACTCAGGTGTTGCTCTTTTTTTATCCACAGCTTTGTTCATGCGCTCATTTTTCGATCACCCATTGGATGATGCCTTTGGCCACAAAGCCGACCATGCCAAAAGCTAAACCAAGAAAAATCACAAAAGTACCGAACTTTCCAGCTTTGGATTCCCAAGCCAGTTGCCCAATGATGAACAGCATGTAGAGCATGAAGGCCCCAACACCGATGGTCAGCCCAAACCATGCGAATTGCTCCTCGGAGAACCCCATCATGACCGGGTCTCCTGTGGGCTCAAGCGTTCTTGCAGCTCGCTGGTGTCCACCAGGTCGCGGTAAGCATGCCAGCTGGCATGCCCCAGCATGGGCACCACAAACACCAGTCCCATGAACAGCGAAAAAATGCCCAACAGGCTGAAACCCATGATCAGGAAGGCCCACAAGGCCATTTGTACCGGGTGGGTGAGTACGGCTTTCCAGCTGGTCAAAACGGCCTGCAACACGCTGACACGGCGGTCGAGCAGCAAAGGCATCGACACGACGCTGGACGCGAACATGGGCGCTGCCATCAAGCCCCCCAGGGCCAGCCACAGCTCAAACAAGTAGTTGTCATTGGCCAATACCACATGGCGCACAAAATCCATGGGGGTATGGATGGGCACGGGTGCCAGCAAAGTGATCAGCGCCGACGAAGTCAGCACCCAGCCTGTGGCTGCCAGGGCCAGCAGCAGGCCAAAGCGGATCAGGCTCCAATAACTGTCAGGTTGCTGGCGCAGTTTGAGTTGCCATTGGGTCCAGGTGTTGACCAAAAGTGCCAAGTCCACCGTCTCACCCCGTTCCATGGCCCGGCTCATGGCGTACAAGCTGGTGGCCAGCACAGGTGCAATGACCAAAAATCCCGAAACAGAGCCTGCCAGTAGCCAGAACTGGTCGTGTGCCAGCCATGTGAGCAATGCTCCCCACAGGGCCATCAACAGACCGTGACCCATGCTCAGCAGGGGTGAGCGGGCCATGTCTTTCCAGCCCAGTACCAGCCACTGCAGGGGCTGGTCCAGCGCGATGGCACGCACTTCAGGCAAAAACGGAGGGGGTGGGTTTTGCGGATCAGACATGCATCAAGCTTAGTCCTTTCGTCTGAATGGCAAATTGATGCATGTCAAAAATGAAAAGGGTCCCTGAGGACCCTTTTCAACACTTTGGCCTTGCCACCGTGGTGGGTCAAGGGCGCATGGGGTGGCCCTGGTGCATGCCTTGATCCATGCGGTGCTTCATGAAACGGGCAGTTTCGGCATCGAAGGTTTTTTTCTGGTCCGCATTCAGCGCGGCATAAAAGGCCTTGGTGGCCTCGGCACGTTGGCGCATGTGTTCATCGCGCTGTGCCTTGAACGCCATCATCTGATCGATGCGTTCGGGCGTGGTCAGTTTCTCAAGCGCAGCGCGATCGGGCCGCTGCAATGGCTTGGCGGGGGCTTGCATGGCCTGTGCAAAAGCGGTCCAGGCCCCATCCTGCGATGCTTGCAACTGCAGTTTGCCCTTGAGTTCATTCAGGTGCTTGTTGTGGCGCTCCGCCATGCGCTCACGCATCTTTTCCATGCGGGCAGGCGACTGGCCGTCGGCCATGGGTGCAGGTTGGGCCCAAGCCGTGCCTGTCAGGGTGGCGAGCAGGCTGGTGGTGATCAACAGACGGTGGGTGATTTTCATGGGGGGTCCTTTCAAAGAAGGCCTGCAGCCAAGGCGCTGAGGTCAGAATTCATTGTGGACAGCCTCTGTAAAGTCACCATGCACGGGCACACACAGTTTGTAAAGTTCGGTGAGAACTTGTCAGTGCCTCTCATGGGTGCACCTCATGCGGGTGCATCACCTTCCCAGGCGCCCCCCCTGGAAGTCTTCGACGGCCTGGATCAGTTCGTCACGGGTGTTCATCACAAACGGGCCGTACTGCGCAATGGGTTCACCCAGCGGTTGTCCCGCGATCAACAAGGCCCGGGTCCCGGCGGTGGCCCGAAACCTCACGCCGTCACCCTCGTTGCGCAACACACCCATGCGGTGCAGGCCAAGTGCCTGAGCCTGGCCCTGTGCATCGAGCACCTGCAAGTCTCCCCGATAAACATACACCAGGGCGTTGTGTGTGATGGGCAAGGGTTGGCTGAAGGTCTGGTCACCCGAAAAATGCAGGTCCAGATAAAGCGGATCGGTCGGGTAGTCGCTCGCGGGTCTGGCCATGGCACCCTGCACGCCGTGGCTGTGACCGGAGATGACCCGCACCAGCACGCCCTCAGCGGTGGTGACTTCCGGAATGCTGTCGCTCTGGATGTCCCGGTACCAGGGCGTGTACATTTTCTGATGCGATGGCAGGTTCAGCCACAGCTGAAAACCTTCCATGCGCCCCTCTTCCTGCTCGGGCATTTCGCTGTGGATCACGCCGCGCCCGGCGGTCATCCACTGCACCCCTCCGTTTTGCAACAGCCCCTGGCCACCGGTGCTGTCCTGGTGGCGCATGCGACCTGCGATCATGTAGGTCACCGTCTCAAAACCCCGGTGCGGGTGGTCTGGGAAGCCTGCCCCATAGTCCTTGGGGTCGTCGCTGCCGAACTGGTCGAGCATCAAAAACGGGTCCAGGCGTTGTTGCCATTCGCCGGTGAGCACGCGGGTCAGCCGCACGCCTGCACCGTCACGGGTGGCGCGGCCAGCCACCAGGGTTTCCAGGCGGCGGGGGTTTTCAACAAACTCGGTCATGTGCCCAATGATGCCGCAAATTCAAAGTGTTTACGGTCGATTGACACAGATCAAGATTGCACCCGGTAACCTTCTTCGACAATGGCCTGGGCCAGTGCTTCGCGAGGCTGTTCGGATTCGACCTCGACTTTGTTTTGGCTGCGGTCGATAACGACCTTGGCCTGGGCATCCAGATTCAGCAGCGCTTGGGTCACGGCTTTTTCGCAGTGCCCACAGCTCATGCCTTCCACGGTGAAAATCTGCTTCATGGCGCATCCTTGCAATTGCAGCCCTCAGGGCGTGCCACAAGCTTAAGTGAAAAAAAGACAAGCCACATGACACAGATCAAGCCAGAAAACCAGACCATCGACATCGGCATTGGGGGCATGACCTGTGCCTCGTGCGTGGCGCGGGTCGAAAAAGCCCTGAACAAAGTGCCTGGCGTCACCTCGGCCACCGTCAACCTGGCCACCGAATCGGCCCGCATCGCCGTGGCCGATCCAGAACTGACCGATGCCCGCCTGCGCCGCGTCATCCGCGACGCGGGCTATCAGCCACGCGCCATGGAAACCGCCGAGGCCGAAGCCAACAACAGCTCACCCTGGGCTGGTTTTGCGCCCGTCGCGTGGGGCTTGCTGCTGTCCGCGCCGCTGGTCTTGCCCATGTTGGGCGACCTCTGGGGCCAGCACTGGATGCTGCCCGCCTGGCTGCAGTTCGCGCTGGCCACGCCGGTGCAGTTCATCCTGGGGGCGCGTTTTTACAGGGCCGGCTGGCACGCCCTGAAGGCGTTCACGGGCAACATGGATTTGCTGGTTTCCTTGGGTACGACGGCGGGCTGGCTGCTGTCGGTGTGGCTGTGGCTCACCACGAGCAGTCACCATGCACCGCACCTGTACTTTGAAGGCTCGGCCGTTGTCATCACGCTGGTGCTGCTGGGCAAATGGCTCGAAGCCCGCGCCAAGCGCCAGACCACCGAAGCCATCCGTGCCCTGCACGCCCTGCGACCCGACAAGGCGCACTGGATCGGTGAAGAGGGCGAGGTCGATGTGCCGGTCGACGAAATCCTGACCGGGGACCTGATCGTGGTGCGCCCGGGGGAGCGTTTTCCGCTCGACGGTGAGCTGGTCGAAGGCCAGACCCAGGTCGACGAATCCATGTTGACCGGTGAGCCCTTGCCGGTGTCCAAAGCGCCGGGGGCCTCGCTCACGGGCGGCTCGATCAACGGCGACGGCCGCGTGCTCATGCGCGTGACGGCGGTGGGTCACGAGACGGTGCTCTCGCGCATCATCCGCCTGGTCGAAGACGCGCAGGCGGCCAAGGCTCCCATCCAACGGCTGGTGGACAAGGTGGCCGAGATTTTTGTGCCTGTGGTGTTGCTGGTGGCCGTGTTCACCCTGCTGGCCTGGCTGTTCATGGGGGCCGGTTTTGAGACAGCCCTGATCCACGCGGTGGCGGTACTGGTGATCGCCTGCCCCTGCGCGCTGGGGCTGGCCACCCCGGTGGCCATCATGGCGGGCACGGGGGTGGCAGCCAAACATGGCATTTTGATCAAGGACGCGCAGGCGCTGGAAACAGCGCACCGGGTGCAGACCGTGGCCTTTGACAAGACGGGCACCCTCACCGTGGGCCAGCCGCGCTTGACACAGCATGTGCCTGCGCCGGGACAAGACGCAGCCACCGTGCTGCGCTGGGCGGCCAGCGTGCAAAGCGGCAGCGAACACCCGCTGGCCCGCGCTGTGGTGGCCGCAGCCCAAGGCCAGGCACTGGACGTGCCTGCGGCCAGCGACGTCAGCGCGGTGCCGGGTCGGGGTGTACAGGCCACCGTGGCGGGCCGCACCCTGCTGCTGGGCAGCTTGCGCTGGCTGCAGCAGGAGGGCATGGACGCCGCGTTGTGGGCGGCCGATGTTCAAGCCTTGCACGCCCAAGGGGCCACGCTGTCGGCGCTGGCCGAGCGCACCACGACCGGTGTGCAGGGCCTGCTGCTCATGGCCTTTGGCGACGAGCCGAAAGCGGGTGCGGCCGAGGCGTTGACCGCCTTGCGCTCACGTGGCCTGAAGCTGGTGATGATCTCGGGCGACAACCAGGCCGCGGCCGAAGCCATGGCGAGGCGTCTGGGCCTGCGCCCTGAAGACGGCGAGGTGCTGGCCGATGTGCTGCCCGGCGACAAGGCCGCCAGGGTGCTGCAGCTGCGCGAGGGTGGACCTGGGGGGCGGCGCATTGTGGCCATGGTCGGCGACGGTGTGAACGATGCCCCGGCCCTGGCCGCTGCCGATGTGGGCCTGGCCATGGGCAACGGCACCGACGTGGCCATGCACGCCGCAGGCATCACCCTGATGCGCGGCGATGTGGCGCTGGTGGGCGCGGCGCTCGACATCTCGGCGCGCACCGTGGCCAAGATCCGGCAGAACCTGTTCTGGGCCTTCGCCTACAACGTGGCGGGCATCCCGCTGGCCGCATTGGGCTACCTCAACCCGGTGATTGCGGGCGGGGCCATGGCGCTGAGCTCGGTGAGCGTCATGAGCAACGCGCTCTTGCTCAAACGCTGGAAGCCGTCACGCTGAACACCCCCATGGCCCGGGCCGGGAAATGCGCTTTTCTTGACTTTCGTCACGGTGCGGGCCGCGCAAAGTCCGCACACTGGCGACATTCACCTCAGGAGCATTCCGATGACTGTTCGCCGCAGCCTGCAAATCATCCGTGACGAGCACGCTTCGCTCGCCGCCATGCTGCAATCCATGCGCATGCTGATCGAGCGCGGTCCCGCCGAGAGCCGCACGAATTTCTTCGACGTGGTGCGTGCCATGCTCTTCTACATCGACGAGTTTCCGGAGCGCCTGCACCACCCCAAGGAGTCCAACCTGCTGTTTCCCAAGGTGGTCAAGGCCGCGCCCAAGGTGCTGGGCGCCATCGACAAGCTGGAGCGTGACCACATGTACAGCGAAAAAGCAGCCCGGGAACTGCAGCACCTGCTGCTCTCGTGGGAGCTGCTGGGGCCGTCACGGCGCACGGCATTTGAAGAGGCCTTCAAGAAGTACGTGGACTTTTACTTGGACCACATGCACCTGGAAGAAAGCGTCATCCTGCCCGAAGCCGAGCGCTGCCTGACCGAAGAAGATTGGCGCGGGCTGGACGCGGCATTTGCCGAAAACGCCGATCCGCTCACCGGCCACTACCCGCCCCCTGCCGAATACGAAAAGCTCTTCAGCCTGATCGTGGCGCGAGCACCTGCGCCGATTGGTTTGGGCTGAACAGGCGGGCCCACAGGGGTGGGAGGCGTCGGTGCCCATGCTCAACCCCGCCACATGGGCCATCCAAGCCCATGCTTTGGGGAACACGTCAGGGGATCATTCCGCTTCTTTGGCAGGCAAGTTCTTGGCGAACCAGGAGGCATAAAGCACCGGCAACACCACCAGCGTCAGCAAGGTGGCGGTGATCAGGCCACCGATCACCACAATGGCCAATGGCCGCTGGGTTTCCGACCCGATGTCGTGGCTCATGGCCATGGGCAGCAGGCCCAATGCGGCCAACATGGCGGTCATCAGCACCGTACGCAGGCGTTGTTGGGCCCCCTCCTTGACCGCCTCGATCACCGAATAACCCGCGTTGCGCAGCTGCTGGAACACCGACAGCATCACCACCCCGTTGAGCACGGCCTGGCCTGACAGGGCAATGAAGCCGATCGCGGCCGACACCGACAAGGGGATGTCGAACACCCACAGGGCCACAAAGCCGCCGATCAGGGCCAAAGGCACATTCAGCAGGATCAGCACGGCGGACTTGAGCGAACTGAACGCATCAAACAGCAGCACGAAGATCAGCAGCAGCGAGATAGGCACCACCACTGACAGGCGTTGCATGGCACGCTCCTGGTTTTCAAACTCGCCGGACCAGTTGACGCTGTAGTTGGCGGGAATCTTGACGTTGGCATTGACCCGTTGCTTCATGTCGGCCACCACCGAGCCCATGTCGCGGCCTTTGATGAAAATACCAATGGCCATGGTGCGCCGACCCAGTTCGCGGGCGATGTTCATCGCGCCGCTGGCTTGCTCAATCGTGCTGACAGCACCCAGGTTCACATAGCCGCCGTCGGGGCGTGGAATCGGGATCGCGGCCAACTCCGAAATGCTGCGGCGCTCTTGCGGCAGGCGCACGGCCACGTCAAAGCGGCGCTCGCCATCCCACAGCGTGGTGGCACCCTTGCCCGCCAGTGCGGCTTCGATCACATCCTGCACATCGCCCACGTTCAGGCCATAGCGGGCGGCTTGCTCGCGCTGGATGTGGATGAGCAACTGGGGCAGCTCGCCTTGGCGGTCGATTTCGGCACGGCTCACGCCTTTGACCTGCTTGATTTCCCGTTCGATGGCTTCGGCGGTCTGCTTGAGCTGCACCAGGTCGTCCCCGGCGATCTTGATGACAATCTGGCCGTCGATCTGCGAGATGGATTCGAGCACATTGTCCCGGATCGGCTGCGAGAACGTCGGCTCCATGCCAGGCAGCGCTGAGACCGCCTGGTCCATTTCGTCGATCAGTTTTTCGCGGGTCAGGCCTTTGCGCCACTGCTCTTGCGGTTTGATGTCAACAAACACCTCGGCCATGCTGATGGTCTTGGGATCGGTGCCGTCTTCGGGCTGGCCTGCCTTGGACACGGTGGTGCGCACTTCGGGCACGGTCATCAGTGTCTGGCGCACCTGGCGCAGGATGCGGGTGGCCTCTTCGTTGGACACGCTGGCGGGCAAACGCACGTTCACCCAGATCGTGCCTTCGTTGAGCTCGGGCAAGAACTCTGAACCGAGTCGCGAAGCCACGCCCATCGACAGCACAAAGCAGCCGATGGCGATGCCCACCACCTTGCGGCGGTGTTCCAGCGCCCACTCGAGCGTGGGACGGTACAAGGCCTTGGCTTTGGCCACCACACGGTTGTCACCATGGGGCAACTTCCTGCGCAACATCCAGTAGGCCAGCAATGGCACCAGCGTGAGCGAGAAGATGAGCGATCCGATCAGTGCCGCAGTGACCGACAGCGCCATGGGCTGGAAGATGCGGCCTTCGTGGCGTTGCAGCGCAAAGATCGGGATGTGCGCCGCAATGATGATCAGCATTGAAAACAGTGTGGGACGCCCCACCTCGTTGGTGGCTTCGGTGATGAGCGTCTTGCGCTCCTTGTCGTTCATGCCCTCACCGCGCTCGGCCAGGCGGTGCATGATGTTCTCGATCACGATCACCGCCCCGTCGACGATGATGCCAAAGTCCATCGCGCCCAGGCTCAGCAGGTTGGCCGGGATGCCCATGATCTTCAGGCCCAGAAAAGTCGACAGCAGCGCCAGAGGAATCACCGCCACCACGGCCAAACTGGCGCGCAGGTTGGACAGGAAGATGTAGAGCACCAGCGACACCAGCAGCGCGCCTTCGACCAGGTTTTTGAACACGGTGGACAGGGTTTTGTCCATCAGCCAGGCGCGGTCATAGAACGGCACGACCTGCACGCCAGGCGGCAGCCCGCGGGTGTTGAGTTCGTTCAGTTTTTCCTTCACGCCCTTGAGGACCACGCTGGGGTTTTCGCCCTTGCGCATGACCACGATGCCGGTGACCACATCGTTGTCCGAGTCCTGGCCCACCGTGCCCAGGCGCGGCACGGCGCCGATTTTCACGCTCGCCACATCGCGCATCAGAATCGGGGTGGCGTTGCGCGTGGCGACCACCACCTGCCCAATTTCTTCGGGCGAACGCAAGAGACCAATGCCCCGGATGGCGAACTGCTGCAGACCTTGCGCAACATAGCTGCCGCCCGCGTTGGCATTGCCCCGACCCAGCGCGTCAAGCAGGTTCTGGAACGTGAGCTTGTGTGCGCGCAGTTTTTCCAGGTCGGGCTGCACTTCGTATTGCTTGATGAAGCCGCCCATGGCGACCACATCGGCCACGCCGGGCACTTGCCGCAAAGCGCGCTCGACCACCCAGTCTTGCAAGGTGCGCAGCTCGGTGGTGGTCTGGCCATCGCCACGCAGGCGGTAGCGCATGATCTCGCCCACGGGCGTGGCGTTGGGGGCGATGTTCGCCTCCACGCCCGGGGGCAGATCGACCCCGCGCAGGCGTTCGTTGACTTGCTGGCGTGCGATGTTCACATCGGCGTTGTCGTTGTAAGTGACCACGGTGAATGACAGGCCAAACTGGGTGTGTGAGAACACCCGGATCGAGTTGGGCAGACCCGCCAGTGCGACCTCGATGGGCAGGGTGACCTGCTTTTCCACCTCTTCGGCCGCACGGCCAGGGTACAGCGAGATCACCGTCACTTGGGTGTCGGTGACGTCCGGAAAGGCTTCGACCGAGAGGTTCTTGAATGCGATGACGCCCGCCATCACGAACAGTAGCGTGCCCAGCACGATGAACAGCGGCTGGTTCAGGGCGTAATGGATGAGCTTTTTCATGGTTTGGCCTGTGTCGCTGCGTGGGCGGCTTCCTGGGCAATGCGCAATTCACGCGCCAGCAGCAGACCGTTTTGGCTGACGACCTGTTCGCCGTCTTTCAGGCCACTGCTGAGCAAAACCTGTTTGGGGCCTTCGTAGGACACGGTCACATCACGGGGCTCGAACACGCCCGCCTGGCTTTGCACAAAAACATAGTGCTGGTTGCCACGCAGGAACACCGCAGTGGCGGGCACTTCCAGGCCCGAACCCACTTTGCGTTCGTAGCGCACCTTGGCCAGCATCTCGTTTTTGAGCAAACGCTTGGGGTTGCTGACGGTGGCCCGGATCTTGATCGTTCGGGTTGTCGGGTCAATCTGGTCGGTCACCGCTTGGACAGTGGCTTCGAATTTTTGATCGGACAAGGTCGGCACCACCAAGCCCACTTTCACGCCCGGGCGCAGGTCGCCCACATCGGCTTCCTGGGCGTCGATTTGCACCCACAGGGTGCTGGGGTCGGACACCACGAACATGGCCGGGCCGGTGCCGTCGGGGCGCACTTCCTGGCCGGGGTTGAGGTTGCGCTCGACCACCACGCCACGGATGTCGCTGCGCAAGCCCAGCTGCTGGTTCACGCCGGAGGCGCTGCCGTACAGGCTGGTGCGGGCCTGCGCGCGGGCCACCTCGGCCTGGGTGCGTGCGGCATCGGCTTCGGCCTGCTCCAGGTCTTTGCGGGCGACCACGCCAGCCTCAAACAGTTCGCGTTGGCGCTGCAGGGCCTGGCGCGCGAGGGTGGCATCGGCCACGGCGCGTGAGGTGTCGGCCTGGGCGGCGCCAAACTCGGGCGAAGCCAGTTGCGCCAGCACCTGGCCTGCACCGACCGACTGGCCGACATCGGCCGTGATATGGGTCACGCGACCGGCAAACGCAGGGTAAATGCGCTGGGTTTTTTCCTCGTTCCAGACCAGACGTGCCGGCAACTCGATGGCAATCGCTTTGGCGGCTGTGGCGGGGGTGCTCACCAGCAGAGGCAGTTGCGGGTGCCCGGCGGGGTAGCGCAGCTGGTCGTTCTGGATGATGGGCATGGGCGTGCCCGCGACGGGCTCGGCTTTGTCCTGGCAGGCCGTGAGGCCCACCAAACTCACGATGGCGATCAGGGTGGGGAATTTTTTCAAAGACATGGTGTGCTCAATCTGTGCGATGGGCTGCTGCCATCAAGGTGGGGTGGTGGCGCTGCGCAATTGCAGGGCCTCGGGGCTGGCGCTGCGCAATTGCCAGGTGCCCAGGGCCTTGGCGTGTTCGCTGCGCACGGCCAGGGCTTCGAGTTGGGTGGTTTTGAGGGTGCGGCGCGCGTCCAGCAGGTCGGTCAGCGTCAGACCGCCTTTGCTGTAGGCCAGCTCGGCCTGCGCAGCCACCTGCGTGGCTTGTGGGATGATTTGCTCCTCGTAAATCTTCAGGCGCCCGGCGCTGGCTTGCCAGCCTTGCATCAGGGCTACCTGTTCGCTGCGTGCCTGCACACGGGTCTTTTGCAGCAGGTCCTGGCTTTGCTGCTCTTGCGCCAGGGCTCGGCCGATTTCGCCGTCAAAGCGTTGCCAGCCGTTGAGGGGTATCGAGATGCGCAAGCCCAGCAGCCGGTTGGTGCGGGTGCCATCGGGGTAATGGTCGAAGGTGGCGCCAATGCTGGGGTCGGCGCTGCGCAGGGCCTGCGCCGCCTGCAAGGCGGCCTGGGCGGCGGCCACGCGTTCGCGCGCGGCGACCACATCGGGGCGTTGCTCGACCAGGGCATCGATGGCGTCTTCGGCTTGCGCGGCGTTTGGCTGCGCTGTGGGCCAGGTGCCTTGCGCGGTCCAGCCGCCCACGGGTGGCTTTTGCCCGGTCCAGGTCGACAGCAGCTGCGCGGCTTGCTGTTGTTCCCGCTGGGCACTGTGCACATCGGCGCGGGCGCGTTCGGCCTCGATGCGGGTGCGGGCCGCTTCTTGCGACGACAGGTCGCCCGCTTTGAGGCGGCGGGCGGCGGTGTCGGCCAGTTGCTGGGCGCTTTGGGCGATGGCCTGCACGGTCTGCAGCCGCTGCTGCGCGGCCAGCATGTCGTAAAACGCGTTTTGCGCCCCGATTTGCTGCATGACCGCCATGTCGGTGCCGTCGGCCTGGGCTGCGCGGGCGCTGCGCTCGGCCACTTCGGTGCGCAGGGCGCGCTTGTTGCCGCGCTCCCAGGTCCAGTCCAGGCCCAGCGATTTGTCCAGGCGCTTTTGCGTCCAGAATGGGCCGCTGCCAGCGCCGTTTTGCAGGTCGATGGATGAGACCCCGGCCGACAGCGTGGGCGCGGGTGCGCGGTTGGCGGCCTGCACGTCGGCGCGCGCGGCGTCGGCCGCGCGCTGCGCAGCCACCGTGTCGGGGTTCTGGCGGGCGGCCTCCAGCACCTGCTGCAGGGTCAGAGGAGACGCTGCCGCAGCGGGAACAGATGGTGTGTCAGCGGCCTGCGCCCAGGGGGTAGCGGCGCCCAGGAGGGCGCCCATCAAAAACAAGTGTCGTATGCTCATGGCTTGTTTATCCGCGATGCGGCCTGACCAACACCTGACTCGGGGTGTCCCAGGCGCGACGCACAGGGCAACGACGGGGTTCAGAGGCATGCGCATTCTGTTGGTGGAAGACGATCCGGTGCTGCAGGCGGTCATGCTGCGCAGCCTGGTCGATGCCGGCCACCGGGTGGATCCCGCTTCGGACCTGGCCACCGCCACCCATTTGTGGCGTGTGCAGGCTTTTGACGCCGTGCTGCTGGACCTGAACCTGCCCCTGAGCGAGCGCCAGCGCTCGGACATGGGCAGTGGCCTCACGCTGCTGCGCGAGATGCGCGCCAAGGGCGACAAAACCCCGGTGCTGGTGCTGACGGCGCGCAACCGCACCGATGAGCGCATTGCCGGGCTCGATGCCGGGGCCGACGACTACCTGGGCAAGCCTTTTGAATTGGCCGAGGTCGAGGCCCGCTTGCGTGCGCTGGTGCGCCGCAGCCAGGGCGCGGACGACCAGACCCAGGTGGGCCAGCTGGTGCTGGACCGCAAGGGCCGCCGTGCGCTGGTGGAGGGCGAAGAACTGGTTCTGCCTGCGCGTGAGCTGGAAGTGCTTTGGGAGCTGATGACCCCGCCGGGGCGCACGGTGAGCAAGAAAGACCTG
The DNA here is from genome assembly GCF_014837235.1 of Limnohabitans radicicola. Taxonomy (GTDB): domain Bacteria; phylum Pseudomonadota; class Gammaproteobacteria; order Burkholderiales; family Burkholderiaceae_C; genus Limnohabitans_A; species Limnohabitans_A radicicola. The sequence continues at coordinate 1,296,422 of NZ_JACYFT010000001.1, forward strand.
TCCAACAAGCTTTCGGACTTTGACGGCGCGCTCGCCGACAACGCGCTCGAAGCCTTCATCTCGCGCCTGCGTAAAAAGCTGGCGCATTCGGGCGCATCGATCCGCACCTTGCGTGGCATTGGCTACCTCATGGAAGAAGAGCGGCCTTGAACACCTCTGCGTCCGCACCACGCTCTTTGCGCACGCGTTTGCTGCGGCATGTGATCGTGCCGCTGGCCGTGACCTGGCTCCTGGGCACCTTGCTGGCTTTGGCGGTGGCGCGTTACTTCACGCAGCAGGCCTTTGACCGTGCCCTGCTTGACGATGCGTATGCGGTGGCCAGCCATGTGCGTGCGGCAGACCAGGACACCTTGACCCTGGGGCTGACGGCCACAGAGATGAGTACCCTGCTGTTTGACCAGAACGAGTCGCTTTATTTTGCGGTTTACCTGCCCGATGGCCGCTTGCTGGCGGGCCATCCGGGTTTGAAGGCCAGCACGGATGGGTCGCTGGCGTCACCGCAGTTTTCCGAGATCAGTTTCCAGAACCGCGTTTTGCGCGCGGTGGTGCTGGACCGCCAGCGTCCGCAACCCTTCACCGTGGTGGTGGCCCAGACCACCAGCAGCCAGGACCGTCTGTTCCAGCGCTTGCTGTTCATCTCGGTGGCCCCTCAGGTGCTGCTGCTGATCTGGCTGGCTTTGTGGCTGCGTCGCGTGATCCAGGAGGACGTGCAGCCGTTGATGGACCTGGAGCAAGCCGTGGCACAGCGTGATGCGCGTGACCTCACGCCCGTGGCGGTGTCCAGCCGAACGCGCGATGTGCAGCGCCTGGCCGAAGCGGTCAACGCCCTGCTGCTGCGCATTGGCCAGAGTGTGCGGGCGCAAAGGGAGTTTGCTGGCAACGTGGCGCACGAGCTGCGCACACCGCTGGCGGGGGTGCGTGCGCTGGCCGAATACGCGTTGTCCCAGTCGGACCCGAGGGTCTGGCAAGAGCAGTTGCGCAGCATCGCCCAAAGCCAGGAGAGGGCCAGCCACCTGATTGACCAGTTGCTGGCCCTGGCGCTGGCCGAAGAAGCCGAGCAAGTCTTGCAGCCGCAGCGCATCGCGCTCGACGAGGTGGTGCGCGACACGCTGATGCGTCACCTGCACCGCGCCGATACGCTGGGTGTGGACCTGGGTGCACGCGGACTCGATGTGCCTGTGTTTGTGCTGGCCCAACGCGCCTTGCTCGAAGGCGTGCTCGACAACCTGATCGACAACGCCCTGCGTTATGGCTTGCCGGATGCGCCACAGGAGCGTCATGTCACTGTGGAAATTGCCCATGACCCGCGCACGGCCCAGGTGGTGCTGTCGGTGCTCGACAACGGCCCGGGCATCACCGAGGCGCAGCGCGCACGGGTGCTCAGCCGCTGGGGCCAGGGCAGCGCGGGCGAAGCCCTCAAGCAGGGTTCGGGCCTGGGTTTGGCGATCGTGTCGGAATACGCCCGCATCCTGGGTGCGACGCTGACCCTGGACACGGGCGAGGAAGGCCGTGGCCTGCGCGTCAGTCTGGTCTTTGCGACTCAGCCCAGGGTCGGGTAGTCCAGGTAACCGGCTTCGCCGCCGCCGTACAGCGTGGCGCGGTCCAGCGTATTGAAGGGCCCGCCTTGCCGCAGCCGCGCACCCAGATCGGGGTTGGCGATGAAGGGGCGGCCAAAGGCCACCAGATCAGCACCCTCGGCCAGGGCCTGGTTGGCCAGTGGCAGGTCATAGCCGTTGTTGACCATCCATGCGCCCTGCCCGCCTGCGTCGCGGTAGGCCTGGCGCAGCGCGGCATAGTCAAACGGTGCCGGGCCTTGCTGGTGGTCACGCGGGCCACCTGTGGAGCCTTCGATCACGTGCACAAAGGCCAGGCCCAGGGGGGCCAGTGCCTTGACCACATGCGTGAACAGGGGCTGCGGTGCGTCGTCGCTCGCGTCGTTGGCGGGCGTCACGGGCGAGATGCGGATGCCGGTGCGATCACCACCGATCTCGGCCACCACGGCCTGCATCACTTCTTGCAAAAAGCGGGCGCGGTTCTCGATGCTGCCGCCGTAGGCGTCGTTGCGCTGGTTACTGCCACGGCGCAGGAACTGGTCAATCAGGTAACCGTTGGCCGCGTGCACCTCCACACCGTCAAAACCTGCAGCGATGGCGTTGGCTGCGGCGCGGCGGTAGTCGGCCACGATGCCGGGCAGCTCGGATGCATCGAGCGCCCGCGGCGGAGAGGTCTCGACGAACTGCGCCTTGCCCTCGATGAGCAGCACGGTTTTGGCTTTGGCGGCGATGGCCGAAGGGGCCACCGGGGCCGCGCCGCCCGGCTGCAGGCTGGTGTGCGAGATGCGGCCCACGTGCCACAGCTGCATGACGATCTGACCGCCCTCGGCATGGACGGCATCGGTCACCTGTTTCCAGGCGGCCACCTGCTCGGCGCTCCAAATGCCGGGCACATCGGCATAGCCCTGGCCCTGGTGGCTGATGGCGGTGGCCTCGGTGACGATCAGCCCCGCCCCGGTGGTCGGGTTGGCACGCTGGCGGTAATACGCGGCCATGTGGGCATTGGCCAGTGCACCCGGCGCGCGGTTGCGCGTGAGCGGCGCCATGACGATGCGGGTGGACAGGCGCAGTGCGCCCGCGGTAACAGGTTCAAACAAGGTGCTCATGGTGGCAGGTGGGGTGGTGTTTCAAACGTCGTAGCCCGGGTTTTCGCGTTGCAGTTTGCGCAGCAGGGATGGCCAGACAAACGCGCCGCCCATGCCGCCGGTTTGCACCCGCATGGCGTGGGCCACGCCGTTCACGATTTGCGGGTCCACGGCGGTGAGGTCTTGCGCCCCGGCTTGTCCGGCAAGCGCATCAACCTGGATGCGGCAGGTGTTTTCGAAGGTGTACATCGACAGGAATGCATCGGCGATCGTCTTGCCCACGGTGAGCAAGCCGTGGTTGCGCAGCATGAGGAAATTGGCTTCCCCCAGATCGGCTTGCAGGCGGGCTTTTTCGTCGTCGCGGATCGCCACGCCTTCGTAGCCGTGGTAGGCCAGCGAGGCCAGTACAAAGGTGCTTTGCTGGCTGATGGGCAGCACACCGTGCTTTTGCGCGCTCACGGCCACGCCCGCACGGGTGTGGGTGTGCAACACGCAGCCCGCATCCGGGCGCACCGCATGCACGGCGCTGTGGATCACGAAGCCTGCCGGGTTGACCGGGTGGGGGTTGTCACCCAGCTTGTTGCAGTCCATGTCCACCTTGACCAGGCTGGACGCGGTGATCTCGTCAAACATCAGGCCGTAGGGGTTGATCAGGAACTGGTGCTCGTCACCTGCAACCGACGCGGGGAGTTTGGCGCTGATGTGGGTGAACACCAGATCGCTCCAGCCGTAGAGCGCGACCAGTCGGTAGCAGGCGGCCAGGTCGACGCGCAGCTGCCATTCGTCGGGGTGCATGGTGGTGGGGATGCTCATGGGGTCTCCTCGTGGTTGGCCTCAGCTTAACCCGCATTGGCGGGTGCACTCAGTCGCACAAAGAACACCCGGTCAAATCATGCTGAGGCTGCCCAGGATCGCCAGCAACTGGCCTGTGTTGATGAGGATGGCCGATTTGTGCAGTTGACGAAATGCCGGAATGGCAAAGGCTTCGTTGGCCTGAATCTGGGGGGCCAGCTGGTCCATCATGGGGATGAACCGGGCACGCAACAAGAGCGTGAGCAAGGCGATGCCACTTGCGCCCAGCGCCAGTGCGGTGCGTCCGGCCAGCGCGTAACAGATGGCCGTGCCCAAAGCCGTGATGAGGGCGATGCGGTAGTAAGTGGTGTAGAAGGACTTGATGAAGCTCGCGTCCACCGGGTTGTCGTGTTTGAGCACCAGCAGGGGCACCGAGCCGAGCAGAAAGTAGGCTGTGACGGCCAGCAAGGCGACCGTGAAAAACAGGGCGATGGTCTGTGGTGGCAGTGTCATGGTGTAGAGCCGATTTCAAACGCCGATCTTTGGGCATCCATCGGGCCGTGTCAATGCTTCGAGTCGCATCAGGTACTTCCGGGCATGCTGACCGCCATCATCGCGCGCGCCACACATCTCCAGGGACGGCTGCAGCTGTCCGCACACCGCCGGGCGTGAGGCCTGGCCAAAGAGTTTGCAGCCGAGTGTGGCGTCGAGCTGCACACAGGGCACGCCTGCAGGTTTGCCCTGCGGCATGCCCGGGATAGGCGAAGAGATGGACGGCGCGGTGCAGCACGCCCCGCAGCCCGGTCGACATGCGATGGGTGCAGTCATCTGGGCCACAGCACCCACAGCTGCAGCGGTTGCTTCAGCCGTCCGGCCAGCTCACCCGCTTCGGGGCCGGAGCCCGCGTAATAGTCGGCGCGCACCGCGCCCACGATGGCGGTGCCCGTGTCCTGGGCCAGCACCAGGCGGTTGAGGCTGGTTTGCGGTCCGCGTGAGCTGAGCCATACCGGGGTGCCGTAGGGGATGCTTTCGCGGTCCACCGCGATCGAGCGCCCCGCCGTCAGCGGCACGCCCTGCGCACCTTTGGGGCCAGGCGGTGTGCTGCCCGGGGGCAGCGCCTCTTCTTTGAAGAACACCACACGCGGATTGCTCCACAGCAGCTCCTGCACGCGTGCAGGGTTGCGGGCGATCCAGGCCTTGATGCCGGGCCAGGAGGCATCGCGCACCAGCCCCTGGTCGAGCAGCCAGCGGCCAATGCTTTTGTAGGGTTGGTCGTTGGTGCCTGCGTAGGCCATGCGCACCAGGCGCTGACGGCCATCGGGTTCGCTCACGCGCACGATGCCCGAGCCCTGGATGTGCAGCACCATCGCGTCCACCGGGTCGTTGAGGTAGACGAGTTCCTTGCCGCGCAACGCGGCTTTGGCCGCGCTCAGGGTCTCCATCTCTTGCCGGGTGTACCAAGGCTTGCGTTTGCCCAGGTCGCTGGGGGCGGCGTACAGCGGCACGCGAAAGTCACCTTTGGGCAGGCGGCTGGCGTCGAGCAGGGGCTCGTAATAGGCCGTGAGCAGTCCGCTGGTCTGGGCTTCGTGCGACTCCACGCGGTAAGCCTGCAGGCGTTGGCGCATCCAGTCGCGTTGCGCCTCGGGCGCTGCCTTGGCCAGCTCGCGCACTTCGGGGCACAGGCGCGCCCAGACGGGCTGGTTGCGCTCGCAGCTGCGCAGCCAGGCGGGCCAAGCCTCGTGCAGCGCGTCCTGCTCCAGGCCGGGCAGGTCCGACCAAGGCACGGCCACCCAACGGCTTTTGCTTTGGGTGATGGGCGGCGGCAGGGCCCGCGTGTCGGCGGGGGGCGTGCCAGCCGAAGTCCCTGCGGAAGAGGGCTCATCCAGCGGGGGCGTCGACGAGCAGCCCGGGAGGCTGCCTAGAATGGCGAGCAACAAGGCCGCTGACACCCCCCACCATCGGGTGGCGAAGGCCGAGCGTTTGAACACCGATGGCGTCGACAGGGAGAGTGACATGGGTCTGATTTTGCTGGAAGCTTTGCTGGCCTTGGTCGTGCTGATCGCGATTGTTTGGTGGACCATGTTTTCGGGGCGCAAAAAAGGGGAGTTGCCCCCTCCAGACGATCCAAAATCCTGAATCAATCCAGCAGGGTGTGCACGCCCTCGAAACGTTGAGCGAAATAGCGGTTGCTCAGCAGGTCAACCCGCACACCGGAGCGTGGATTGCTGGCGTGAATGAAGCGGCCGTTGCCGATGTAGACCCCCACATGGGAGTGGCGTGAGCCCAGCGTGTTGAAAAAAACCAGGTCACCCGGTTGCTTCTTTTCTGGATCGATGGGGCGCGACATTTGCCCGAGGGAGACAGCGCTGCCAGCCACCTGGACTCCGGCAGCCTCGCGGTAGATGTGGCTCACCAGACCCGAGCAATCAAACCCGGTGGCCGGACCTTTGCCACCCCAGCTGTAGCGTGTGTCGAGCAGCGAGAGGGCATACAGGGCGATGTCGCTGCGCACCGGGTTGGCTCTGGCGTTGCTTGGCTTGTCTGGTGTGGCGCTGGACTGTGGCGGTGTGCTTGTGCAAGCGCCCAAAACCAATGCGACCAGCAGCACGGTCACCCGCCAGGCCCAGGCGTGCCGTGTGGTGCCTCGCGCATGCAGTGGGGGTGCCCAGTCGTTCATGTCACCTCGCGCAGCAAGTTGGCCAGCTCGACCGCCGATTTGACTTCCATCTTGTCGAAGACGCGCGAGCGGTGCACTTCCACTGTGCGAACGCTGATGTCCAGTTGGTCAGCGATCAGTTTGTTGGGCAGACCCTCGATCACCAGGCGCATCACATCGCGTTCGCGTTCGGTGAGTTCCTGCAGTTGGCGCTCGCGCAGGGTCTTGAGGTTGCGGCGCGCCAGTTGTTGCGCCGAGAGGGTCAGTGCCTGCTCGATCCGGTCGACCAGGGCATTGTCTGAAAAAGGTTTTTCGCAAAAGTCGAAGGCGCCGCGCTTGACGCTGTCCACGGCGGTGGGCACATCGGCGTGGCCTGTCAGAAAGATCACAGGCCAAGCCTGGGCCAGACCGCTGGCCAGCAATTGCTCAAACAGCGCCAGGCCGCTCATGCCGGGCATGCGCACGTCCAGCAGGATGCAGCCCGCCTGCGTGGGCAGGCCAGCGGCACCCCAAGCGGGTGAGGTGTTGGCCAGCATCTGCAAAAAGGCCTCGGCACTGTCATAAGCTTCACTCAGCAGGCGGCGTGTGCGCAGCAGCCAGGCCATGCCTTCGCGTACGCTGGCATCGTCATCAACAATGAACACGGTGGCATCGGTGTGGCTGTGCATGGCGCGATTTTAGGCAGTGTTCTGGCCGGGCGTCACACCGGGCAGCGTGAAGCGGAAAAGTGTGCCGCTGGGGCTGTTGGCTTCAAAGCCCATGTGGCCGCCGTGCTGCTCAATCACGGTGCGGCACAGGCTCAGCCCCAGGCCCATGCCTTCGGCCTTGGTGGTGAAAAACGGCGTGAACAACTGGTCGGCGACGGCCGGATCGATGCCCGAGCCCTGGTCGGCCACAACAAATTCAAGCCAGCTTTGCTGTGCATTCGAGGCCGCGCGCTTGACGTGGATGACCAGGGCGCGTTCTTTACAGTCCGGGCGGTCCATGGCCTGCATGCCATTGCGCGCCAGGTTCAGCAAGACCTGCTCGACCATGGTGCGGTCACACAGCACATGGGGCAGGCGGGGGTCAACGCGCAAGTGCACCCGCACCTGCAGCTTGCGCGCTTGCAGGTTGATCAATGGGCCGATGGCGTCCAGCAGCGCCTGCGCGGGCACCGCTTCCCGGGCCTGGTCACGGCGGCGCACAAAGTCGTGCACGCTGTTGATCACGCGCCCGGCGCGCCCGGCCTGGTCAGCGATGCGGCGCAGCGCCATGTGCACATCCTCCAGGGTGTCGCTGGTGGGTGCATGCAGCAGGTTCAGCGAGCCGTTGGCATAGCTGGCGATGGCTGCCAGCGGCTGGTTGAGTTCGTGGCTGAGCAAGGAAGCCATCTCGCCCACCGTGGCCAGACGTGCGGTGGCCTGCAGGCGGTCCTGGCTGGCGCGTGACATTTCCTCCACGCGCCGCTGCTCGCTGATGTCCAGGATCGCACTCATCCAGCCCGTCTGCTGACCCTGGGTGCTGATCAGAGGGGCCTCGATGATCAGCACCGGAAAACGCGTGCCGTCCTTGCGCATGAAGACCGATTCGTAGCCTTCCCGCGGCGGTGCATTGCCTGCCAGGCGAATGGCCTGGCGCTGCTGGTATTCGCCCACCATTTCGGGAGGCCAGTAAGGCATTGGGGCGCTGCGGCCCATCAGCTCCTGGGCGTCAAAGCCCACCATTTCGCAGAAAGCCGGGTTGACGTAGGTGATGTGGCCATGCAGGTCGCGTGCACGCAGGCCTGTGACGAGCGAGTCTTCCATCGCTTTGCGAAACGCCAGGGCTTCGGCCAATTCGCGCTCGGCCTTGAGACGGCGGCGCGAGTCCTTGACCAGCATGGTGAGCACCGTGATCAGGGCGATCGACATGGCCGTGACCAGTGCGGTGAGCAAATTGGGGAACAGCTCGGGGGCACCCCGGCGACCGTCCATGCGCAGCACCATGGTGGTGCCCGGCAGGTCCAGCAGTTGCTGGGCTGTGAACAGGCGTTGGCCACGCCGCTGTGAGCCCACCATGGCCAGTCGGGTGCCGTCCGCTTCGGTGAAAGAGATTTCGTTGCGTCGACCGTAATTGGCCAGCAGCCGCTCGGTGAGCAGCTCCTGCAGGCTGTAGGTCACCAAGGTGTAGCCTTTGAGGATGCCCTCGTGCGTCATGGGCAGGCACAGCTCCATCACCTCCATGCCCAGGCCGTCGTGCTGGGGCAGGTAGTAGCTGCCCGAATAGGCGGGGCCATTGGAGCGCTTGGCGCGCTGGCAGGACTGCAGGACTTCGCCGATCGTTTCGGTGCGGGGTGTGCGCTCAAACACCGGGGCACGCAAAGGCGAATCGATGCCGACCTGGAGCGCCATTTGGGTGTCACGCCATTCCACCCGCAGCCACTCCCGGTGTTGACCGAGCAGCCCCAGCACCTGGGGTTGCCAAACATCGGTGCTGGGTTGGGAGGAGAGGATGCCCTGCAGCGACTGCACATCGCGCGAGAGGTTGGTGCGCAAATCATTGATGGCATCGGCCGTGTCGCGCTCCAGCTCGGCCTGCACCTGGCTGGCTTCATAGCGCCCGGCCAGCCACACCAGCGTGATCAGTACCGACAGCACCAGGCCAATCAGCGCAGCCCACAGGGCCAGACGCATCGAACCCCAGCGGTGCGCCTGCAAGCGGTCTTGTCGCCAGAGGTGCCAGCGTTCTTGCCAGCGTGCGGCCGTGCTCATCAGGCTCATGGTGCAGCTGTGCCCGCTGCAGCTGGCGTGGGCGAGGGATTGTCGGTGCGGGTGACGCGCGGGTCAGACCAGCTGCCATCGATGGTGAAGGTCTGGATCGAGGCGCGTGCCAGTGGTTTCTTGAGCATCAGCTGTGCCAGAAATGAGGTCAGCCCCACCACCGGGTTGACGGCGATGCCTGCCACCAGCGAAGCGGTGCCTGCATCCAGCTCGGGCAGGATCAGCACGCGCAGTTGCTGGGTTTCGCGTGCAATGTCGGCCGAGCCGTCCATTTGCACCAGGGCATTGACGCCTTTGATCTGCAGGTTGCGCGTGGCCGCAATGCCTTTGGCGATGCGCACATCACCTTGCACCGTGTCAAAAGCAAAGCCGTCCGAGAACACGTCGCGGAAGTCGAGCAGCAAACGCCGGGGCAGTGCCTGCAGGCTCAACACCCCCAGCAGTTTGGCGGCACCCGCATCGGCTTTGAGGAATTGCCCGCGCCCCATTTGCACCGTGAAGTGGCCGTTCATGCTGGGGTAATGCAGGGCCAAGGGCGAGCCTGACCAATCGATTTGTCCTTCCAGGTGGCCGCTGCCCCCCCGCAAGGCCCCGGGGGTGCCCAGGCGGGTGAGCAGCGCGCCTGCGTCTGCCACGTCGAGTTTGAAGTTCATGTCGGTCTTGCGCGAGCGCCCAGCTTCGAGCGCAGTGACCCAGCGGCCTGTGGCGCGGAAGCTGGCCTCGGGCACGGTGATGTTGAACTTCTTGAGCTGCCACTCGCGTGTGGGGACTGCCGCGACGCTGCGCAGTTCGGTGTTGACGGCTTCGATGTCCACGCGGCCGAGCTTTTTGCCGCGCAGCTCCAGGTCCGCGACTTCGATGTCCAGGGCCGGCATGGACACAGGCGGCGCCTCCAGCATGGACTCCACATCGCCGATGCTGGACGGCGGCAGGTTCAGGCGGCTCAAACGCGCGTACACCCGGCCGGACTGGGTGGCACCAGGCAGTGTGTATTCGATTTGGCCGCTCAGCTCGCGCGCATCCACACTGGCCCTCCAGGTGCTGCGTTCGCGCGTGATGCCCGCCACCACTTGGTGCAGCGTGCGTGCGTCGGTGGTCAGGGTTTGCGCTTGCACGGTCAGGCGGTTGGGCAGGTAGCTTTCCCACTCGCTCAGTCCATGGGTCATGGTTTCAGCGGCTTGGGTGGGCCAAAGGGCTTGCCATGCGTCCACCGAGAACTGATCGAGCACCACCTTGGCAGAGACACCGTTGTCAGGCAAGGGCGCTGCGTTGTTGGGCTGGGCGCCGATGGTCACGCTGCCGCGCAGCACGGTGGGCGCCGTGCCGCTCAGGTCACGCACATAGACCGCCGAGGCGATGCCCCCCAAGCCGATTTGAATTTGGTCGCGCAAGCTGCGTTCTGCCGTCAGAACCTGCGAGTGGATCACCAACGGCATGGCTTGCTGGCTGGGTTTGCCCAGCGGTGCGGGCAGGTTCAACTCCAGGCCTTCGAGCGTGCTGCGCACCGACAGCTCGGGCTGGCCCAGGCGCCAGCCCAGGCTGGCGCTGTAGGCTGCGCTGCCCCGCGCGTGCTGGGCCAGCAGGTCCAGGGGCCGAAGGCCCGAGGCCTGGCGCAGGCCTTCGGCGCTCACCTGGCCTTGCGCCTTGAACAGCAGTGCGGGTTCTTTGGCGTCAGCATTGGCGGCCCGTGTGCCGCCTTCGAGCCGGGCCGGGCCGCCCAGCAAACGCAGCTGCGCATTGGGAACCTGAAAACCCGATTCGGTGAAGGTCAGCGTGCCCTGGATCTTTTCGAGCACGGGCAGGCCAGGCACGATGGCCAGGTCGTTGCCCGCCAGCGTCACGCTGCCTTGGACCTTGCTGTCTTCGACATGTAGCACGGGAATGGCCAGCTTGAGTCTGGCTTGCAGGTTGCCTGTGCCCTCGGCCTTGCCCAGCGCACCTTGCAGGAGTTTGTTCAGGGGCGACTGCTGGATCAGGCCCAGCGCCTGAGCCGTGCTGGCGCGCAGGTCGGCCGACAGATCGACGCGCGCATCGTGGGCCATGTCGGGGATCTCGGCTTTCAGGTTGCTCACCTGTGGGCCGTTTTTGCCCTCACCCAGGCGGGCACTGGCATTGGTCAGTTTCATGCCCAGGCGGTCAAAGACCACATCGCCGCTCAGGCCGCTGATGCGTGGCCAGGGCAAGCTGCCCGCAGGCAGCAGGCGGGTGGGCACGCAGACCATGTCGACATCGCGCAGACGCCCGGCGAAATGGAACTCGCCCTGCTTGGGCTGGGTGAAAGGGAGGTCCTTGAGGTCGCCCTTGATGCGCACCTGTACTTTGCTTGCCGTGCCCTTGACCACGCTGTCGCGCACATAGTGGCGCACCTCTTCGGGCAAGCTGAGCGGCAGGTAGCGGTACACCCGGTGTGCTTCGACACGCGGGAAGCGTCCTTGCAGGTCGAGCACGCCGGGGCCACCTTCGGCGCTGGCGTGCCACTGGCCATGCGCTTCGCCTTCGAGGTCATCACTGGCCACTTGCACCTTCCACTGCGGCACGTGCAGGCGGCCGTTTTGCCACTGCCAGCGGCCATCGGCGTGCAGCTCGCGCAGCGTCAGCGACTTGTCTTCCAGCAGCCCGGCCCACGCCAGCTGCCCGCCGTGGTCCAGGTGCAGTTGCGCCCGTCCACCTTGCTGGTTCATGTCGAGTTCCAGCCGCGCACCGTCCACCCCGGGCAGGCGGTCGGCGTCCTCGCTCAGAGCCTGCACACGCAGGCCATCGGCCTTGATTTGTGCTTCGTATTTGTCGGGCGCTTGTCCGGAGCCTTGCCAGGCCAAGCGCAGCGCAGACACCCTCCCCTCGATGCGGTGTTGCTGCAGGTGGGTGTGCCAGTGCTCGGGCAAAGGCAAGCGCAAGGCCACATCGCGCAGCGCTTGCAGGTCCAGGCGGTCCCCCTTGATCTCGCCTTTTTCAGCTTGTTTGGCGCTCGCGTGTGTCATTTGCACCGACACATTGCCACCGGGCCAGGTCAGGCCTTGGTCGCTGACAAAGGCCAGGTCGCGGGTGGACAGGCGCCAGCCCAGGGCGTTGGACTGGCCCGCCAGCCGACCGGACAGCTGCGCGAAGCCCAGCGGCCCGAGTGTCGGGTCCAGTGTGGCCTGCACCGCGCGCAGGTCCATGTCGGCGGCGCCACCTGTCCATTCGCCGTTCTGGATGTCCGACCACAGGCGCAAGCGGCCCTGCCCCGAGGCGACATCGACGCCCAGGCGCACATGCTGGCGCAACTGGGACACATCGACGTGTGGAAAGTACGCGTAAGCCGGCCCAGACCAGCTGGCGAAATGCCCGGCATGCGTGGCCAGCAGCGGGCGGTGAAAGTGCCCCATCAGCACAAAGCGTTCGCCCCACTCGGCAGGTGGTGTGGCGTCCACACGCAGCGCATGGTCGCGGTGGCCGTTGCGCAGGACGATGTCCACATCGGCCAGGGCCAGCGCGGTGGGCGGTGCCGCAGGGCTCGGCTGTGCCCGCTCCGACACCCAACGCAGGGTGCCGCCGCGCACGATGACTTCGCGCTGCGCAAACAGCCAATCGGCCACGGCGCTGTTGTCGCTGTGTGCCGAGCCCAGGCTCAGACCTGCGATCAGCCACTGGCCCGTAGCGGTGTGCCGCACATCCAGCGAGGGCTGGTCCAGTACCAGTTGTTCCAGGCCCAGGCGCAGCACCGATCGCACGCTGATGGCCACCACCACGCGCGGAAGGGAGAGTGCGGGGCGTCCTTCGCTGTCGAGCAATTGGATACCGCGCAGCTCGAAAGACGGGGCCCAGCCGGTCGAGCGCGCTTCGATGCCGCCCACCCGCACGGGAACCCCCAGGGTTTGCTGGGCCAGTTGCTCGAGCGCAGGACGGAATTCGCCGATTCGCGGCACAATCCACAAATGCAGGGTTCCCCAGGCGACGGCCAGCATCAGGCCCAGAGCCAGCAAGGCCCAGCAGGCCCAGCGGGCCAGTCGGCGGAGGCAGGCCCACATGGTGGTGGATCCTGAGAATGTGGGCAAAGACGGCACGAACCAAAGCATCAGAAAGTCAGCAGGAATTATGACCCGCAGCGGAGCCCCGGATCAGGACCCTTCAGCCAATTCACTGCCTGCTGCGGGGCATGCCTCCCATTCCCGCTTTGTGCAGCGCTTGCGCAGGCGCTACAGCGACTGGTTTTCGGCCTTGCCGCCAGGAGCGCCCAACCGTGAAACGCTCACCCAGACCCTGCAGACCTTGACCGCCCGTGGGCTGGATCTGTCCTCGGCCTTGCGGGTGTTGCGCCAGTTGACGCTGGAGCGCCTGGCTGTGCTCGACGTCGAGCAGCGCGTGTCCCTGGACACAGTCACCCGCGCCATGACCTGGCTGGCTGAAGTGACGCTGGACGCGGCCTGTACCCAAGTGCAGACCGATTTGCAGAGTTTGCATGGCACACCCCTGACTGCCCAAGGCCAGCAGGCCGAACTGTGGATCGTGGGCATGGGCAAACTCGGTGCGCGCGAGCTCAATGTCTCGAGCGACATTGATCTGATTTATGTGTACGACGAAGACGGAGAAACCACGGGCAACGCCGAGGGCCGTGGCAGGATTTCATGCCAGGAATACTTCAGCCGCGTTGTCAAGCGCATGTACGCCTTGATTGGTGACACCACCGAGCATGGCTTTGTGTTTCGGGTCGATTTGGCACTGCGTCCCAACGGCAACTCGGGGCCGAGCGTGGTTTCGCTTGCTGCGCTGGAGGAGTACCTGCTGGTCCAGGGTCGCGAGTGGGAGCGCTTTGCCTGGATGAAAAGCCGTGTGGTGGCCCCGCGCAGTGCGGTGCTCAGCGGTTCAGCCCAGGCTTTGCGCGGGGTGGTGTTGCCCTTTGTGTTTCGCCGCTACCTCGATTACAACGTCTTCGAATCGCTGCGCACACTGCACCAGCAGATCCGCGACCATGCGGCCAAGCGCAGCGCCGGACACCCTGAACGCGCCAACGATGTGAAACTCTCGCGCGGCGGCATCCGTGAGATCGAATTCACCGTCCAGCTGCTGCAGGTGGTGCGCGGTGGGCAGTTCCCCGAGCTGCGCACGCGGCCCACGCTCGACGCCTTGCAGCGCGTGGCTAAGGCCGGGCTCATGCCTCAGGCCACGGCCGATGCGCTCAGCCGTGCCTATGTGTTTTTGCGTCAGATTGAACACCGCATCCAATACCTGGACGACCAGCAGACCCATGTGCTGCCCACCGCCGACGACGACCTGGCCTGGATCGCCAGCACCATGGGGTGTGCCCATGTGCGTGCCTTTTTGAGCGAACTGGACACACATCGAGAACTGGTGGCGCAGGAATTCGACACCTTGCTTGGCGGGGACCGCGAGTGCAAAGGGTGCAATGGCAAAAACGGTCGCGAGCATGCGGAGCTTGAAAAAGTCCTGGCGGACTTCAGCGGCGCGGTGCGCGATCGCTTGGCCCAATGGGCCGACAACCCGCGTGTGATGGCTTTGCGCGACGATGCCCGCGGTCGCCTGATGCGCTTGCTGCAACGCAGCGCGCAATGGCTCAGCGAGGGTCGCATTGGCGAAGGCGCCGTGCTGCGCATGGCCGACTGGCTCGAACCCCTGATGCGCCGCGAGATTTACCTCTCGTTGTTGCTGGAGCGCCCCGCCATCCATGAGCGCCTGCTGCGTCTTCTGGGGGCAGCCCGTTGGCCTGCGCGTTACCTGGTGCAGCACCCTGGCGTGATCGACGAGCTGGCGGGGGGCAACCTCTTCACCACCCGCTTTGATGCGGCCGAATTCGAGTCCGACCTGGACGCGCGCCTGGCTGCCTTGCAGCGCACAGGCGAAGACGACGAGGAAAGCCTGCTCGACTTGCTGCGGCGTGCGCACCATGCCGAGCAGTTCAGGACGCTGGCGCGCGATGTCGAAGGGGTGATCACCGTGGAGCAGGTGGCTGACGACCTGAGCGCCCTGGCCGATGCCGTGCTGCGCGTGACGGCGCGCTGGTGCTGGCAGCGCATGAAAAACCGCCACCGCGACGAACCGCGTTTTGCTGTCATCGGTTACGGCAAGCTCGGGGGCAAGGAGCTGGGCTACGGCAGCGACCTGGACATCGTGTTCGTGTACGACGACGAGGACGAACGTGCCCAGGAGGTCTACGCGGCCTATGTGCGCAAGCTCATCAACTGGCTCACCGTCAAAACCCGCGAAGGCGATGTGTACGAGATCGACACCGCGTTGCGCCCCAACGGCAATTCGGGCCTGCTGGTCACGCGCTTTGAGGCTTATGCCGACTACCAGGAGCAGCGTGGCAGCAACACCGCCTGGACCTGGGAGCACCAGGCGATGACGCGGGCGCGCTTTGTCATGGGCTTGCCCACGCTGGCACCTCGATTTGATGCGGTGCGCCACGCGGTCATCAGCGCGCCCCGCGATGCGGCGGGCCTGAAGGCCGAGATTGCCAGTATGCGCGAGCGCGTGCGCCTGGGTCACCCGGTCAAGCCTGGGCGCTTTGATGTCAAGCACAGCCCCGGAGGCATGGTGGACGCCGAATTTGTGGTGCAGTACCTGGTGCTCATGCACACGGCCACCCACCCCGAGCTGGCCGACAACGTGGGCAACATCGCGCTGCTGCAGCGTGCCGAAGCTGTGGGCCTGTTGCCCCTTGGGGTCGGTCAGGCTGCAGCCAATGCCTACCGCGAACTGCGGCGTGTGCAGCACCGCGCGCGGTTGAACGAAGAGCCCACCGATGTGGATGCGGTCACGCTGCAGGCCGAGTGCGATGCGGTGCTGGCACTGTGGCGGGCCGTGATGGGCGGCGCTGCCACGCAGTGATCATGTGGCCACCTGCCTCAGGGCCTGATCGCCCACCCAGCGCTGAAGATTGTCCAGAAACATCTGGTTGACCCGCTGCGCATTCCCGTCCGAGTGGCCTGCGGCGTGCGGCGTGACCATCACATTGGGCAAGGTCCACAGCGGGGATGTGGCGGGCAGGGGTTCGTGTTCGAACACATCGAGAAACGCCCCACCCAGGTGCCCGCTTTGCAGCACCGGGATCAACTCGTCCTGCACCACCACTTCGCCGCGTGCGACGTTGATCAGGTGCGCGCCTTGCGGCAGCGCCTGCAGCACCTGGGCATTGACCAGGCCGCGTGTGGTGGCGGTGAGCGGGCAGGCCAGAACCAACCAGTCGGTGCGTGGCAGCACCGTGTGCATCTGCTCAAAGCGCACCATCTCGACACCGCCTTGCGGCCGGGCGTCTTGTGTGCGCACCGCGATGACATGCAGGCCCAGCGTCGACAGCAGCTGTGCCAGTTCTTGCCCGATGGGCCCCCAGCCGACGATCGTGGCGGTTTGCCCGGGCAGGTCGCGGGGCATGCGTCCTGCACCCAGCAGGGGCACCCACTCGCGCCTTTGTTGCTGCGCCCAGAGTATCGGAAAACGTTTGTTGAGCGCGAGCAAACCTGCCAGCGCCATGGCCGCCACCACGCGGGCGTTGGCCCCCGACGAGGTGGTGACCTGCACGCCGCGCTGTTGCAGCGCCTGGTACACCGGGCGGTCGGCACCTGCCGAGTGGATGTGCACCCACTGCAGCCCGGCGTTGGCCAGCATCAGGTCGTAGCAGGCCTGCAGCTCGGGGTGCACCTCGTGCTTGGTCGAGGTGCCCGTGACTTCGCGCGAGATGAAAACCGCATCGATGTCGCGCCGTTGCGCGGCCACCGCCGACTCGATCGAGACCAGCTCCACGGCATGGCCCTGCGTGTGCTGCAGGATGCGTGGCCCGAGCTGGTCCAGCATCTTTTGCGAAAGCATCAAGCGCCGTGGATGGCTCATGCGTTTGCTCACTCGGCGCGTGCGCCAGACTCGCGCACGATCACGCGCCACTTGTCGTGCTCACGTTGGGTGAACTGACCAAATTGGGCGGGCGTGCCCCCTGCCGGGTCTGCGCCCTGCGCCACCATTTGCTGCTCGATTGCTGGGAGGGTCAGCATCTCGTTGACGGCTTTGTTGACCGCAGTGATGACGGCTTCGGGGGTGCCCTTGGGGGCGAAGAAGCCGAACCACGAACCGGCCTCAAAGTTGGGGAAGCCTTTTTCGACCACGGTGGGCACATCGGGCAAAGCCCGCGAGCGCTTGAGGCTACTCACCGCCATCGGGCGGAGCTTGCCTGCGGTGATGTGCTGCATGACCGAGGGGATGGTGGCGAACATGAACTGGATGCGCCCGGCCAGCAGGTCCTTGAGCGCATCGGCGCCTTTGTAGGGGATGTGCGTGGCGTCAAAGCCTACGCGCTTGCCCAGCATGAAGCTCGACAGGTGCGACGACGTGCCGATGCCTGTGGAGCCGTAGTTGAGCTTGCCCGGGTTGGCTTTGGCATACGCCACCAACTCGTCCATGTTTTGCGCAGGCACGCTGGGGTGGACCACCAGCACATTGGGCACATCGGCGATCTGCACCACGGGCACCAGGTCGGTGAGCGGGTTGTAGGGCAGCTTGCCGTACAGCGTGGGGTTCACCGCGATCGGCCCCACCGAGTTGACGAGCAGGGTGTAGCCGTCGGCAGGCGAACGCACCACCAATTCGGTGCCCAGGTTGCCGCCAGCGCCGGGCTTGTTGTCGATCACAAAGGGCTGCTTGAGCTTGTCGGTCAGCTGCTGCGCCACCATGCGCGCCAGGATGTCGGTGGTGCCGCCTGCGGTGAAGGCGACGACCACCTTGACGGGTTTGTTGGGGTAGCTTTGTGCCAGCGCCGACGAGGCGGTCAAACTGGCCAGGGCCAGCAGCCCTCCACCCAACACGACGCTGCGGATGTGCAGCCAGGATAAACGGATCATCTTGTCTCCTTGCAATGCTGTGTCCCAACGCTTGAACGCCGGGGTGCGTTGGGGCATGGCTGCCCGGTTCAGGTTTTGTAGCTGGGGTCCAGGCGGTCAAGCTTGCGCAGCAAGGCGGGCCATTCCATCAGGCCGTAGGGTCTGCGCGTGCCGGGCTGGTAGTTGTTCCAGGTTTCTTCGAGGATGGGTTGCGGCACCTTGGCGAATGGGGTGTTGCAGGCCATGGCCGCCAGCTGTGTCTGGCAAGACAGCTCCAGCCGATGCATCCAGTTGAAGGCCTCGCCCACCGAGCGGCCCACCACCAGCGCGCCGTGGTTGCGCAGCATCAAGGCTTCGCTTTGGCCCAGGTCTTTGAGCAGCGAGGCTTGTTCTTCTTCGTTCAGCACCACGCCCTGGTAGTCGTGGTAGCCGATCTTGAGAAAACGCATCGCGGTTTGCGTGATCGGCAGCAGCCCGCATTCGAGGGCAGACACCGCCATTGAGGCCCAGCTGTGGGTGTGGATGACGCAGGCGATCTCGGGGCGTGCGTTGTGCACCGCGCTGTGGATCACGTAGCCGGCTTTGTTGATGCCGTAATTCAGCTCGCCAAAGTCGGGCTTGGACAGGATGTTCCCGTGGATGTCGATCTTGATGAGGCTGGACGCCGTGATCTCTTCGTACATCATGCCGTAGGCGTTGATCAAAAACGCGCCGGGCTCGCCCGGCACATGGCTCGACACGTGGTTGGCCATCATGTCCGACAGGCCGTACAGGTCCACCAGCCGGTAGCAGGCGGCCAGGTCCACGCGCGCTTGCCACTCGGCGGCTGTGCAGCGGTCCTTCATCGATTCAATTTGCAAAACACCGTCTTTCACCATCTTGCACACTCCTTGTCAGTCGAGTTTGACGCCCGCGTTCTTGACCAGTTTGACCCAGAACTTCGCGTCTTCCTGCAAAAAGGCCGCGAACTGCTCGGGCGATTTGGACAGATCGACATCGGTGCCTTCACGCGCCAGTGCGGCCTTCACGTTGGGCTGGCCCATGGCCCACTGCGCTGCTTCGTAGATTTTTTTGACCACCGGGGCGGGCGTGGCCGCAGGCACAAAGATGCCATACCAAAACTCGATGCTGTATTCGGGCAGACCCGCCTCGCGCATGCCGGGCACTCCCGGCACCAGCGGTGTGCGCTCTGTGGTGCTCACGGCCAGGCCTTTGAGGCGTCCGGCCTGGATCATCGGCAGCACCGAAGGCGGTGTGCCAAAGGTCACTTGCGTGTCGCCCGCGATCAGCGACTGGATGGCCGGACCACCCCCGCGAAACGGGATGTGCGTGAGGTCCACATTGGCCAGCTGCGTGAAGAGCGCACCGCCCAGGTGCGGCGCCGAGCCATTGCCCGAGGTGGCGTAGTTGATGCGACCGGGCTCCTTTTTGGCGCGGGCCATCAGGTCTTGCAAGGAGTTGATGCCGATGTTGGGATTGACCGCGATCACCAAAGGCGAGGTGGTGATCTTGGTCACCGGGGCCAGGTCTTTGGGGCTGTAACCCAGCTTGGGGTTGAGCGCCGGGTTCACCGAGATGCTGCTGGGGCTGGCGATCAGCACGGTGTAGCCGTCGGCGGGGGCCTTGGCCACGATTTCGGCGGCGATGCTCGAGCCCGCCCCTGCGCGGTTTTCGACCACCACGCTGGTGCCCAGGGCGCGGCCAAAGGCGTCGTTCATCGAGCGCGCCACATGGTCGGCAGCGCCCCCGGGGGCAAAGCCCACCAGCAGCTTGACGGGTTTGTTCGGGTAGGGTGCGGTGGACTGCGCGTGCACGCCTGTGCCCACCAGGGCCCAGACCAAGGCGGCGAGTGCTTTTCTTTTGTTCATCGTGTGTCTCCTCCGTGTGGGGGTGTGGTCAGCCGATGCGCAGCACGATCTTGCCCGTGTGCTGGTTGCTTTCCATGTGCGCCTTGGCCTGCGGCATGGCGTCAAATTCGAAAGCCCGATCGATCATCGGCTGGATGCGGCCATCGGCAAACGCGGGCAGGATCTGCGCCGCAAACTTGGCGATGCCGTCGGCCCGCTGGGCAGGCGTGCGCAGCTTGTTGGACACACCAAACACCACCAAGCGCTTGGCGTGCAGGGTTTCGAGGTCAATCGGCGCTGTGAGCGTGCCGTCGACGTAACCCACGATGCCCATGCGGCCTTGAAACGCCAGACTGCGCAGGCTCTCGGCAAACACCGTGCCGCCGACCGTGTTGACGGCCAGGTTGGCGCCCTTGCCTTCGGTGGCTTGCATCACCGCGTCATGAAAGTCCGGTGCGCGGGTGCAGATGCCCACATCCAGTCCCAGGGCTTGGAGTTGGTCGAGTTTGGCTTGCGAGCCCGAGGTGCCGATGACCTTGGCGCCCAGCACCTTGGCCATTTGCAAAGAGGCCACGCCCACGCCCGACGACACACCGTTGACCAGCAGCCACTGGCCCGCTTGCAGTTGGCCTTGCAGCACCAGCAGATCGTGCGTCACCAAAAAGGTCAGCGGGATCGAGGCGGCTTCTTCGAGTGTCAGGCGTGCGGGCACAGGCATCGTCTCGCGCACATCCATCAAGGCGTATTGCGAGAACGCGCCGGGGCAGCGGCCCATCACACGGTCTCCCGCTTTCCAGCCCGTGACGCCCTCGCCCAGCTGCACGATTTCGCCCGCGCCTTCCATGCCTGCTGCTTTGGCGCTGCCTGCGGCGTGCAAGCCGTGGCCGTGGATGAACTCACCCCGGTTCAGCGAGGCCGCGTGCATCTTGACCAGCACCTGGCCTGGGCCGGGCTGGGGGGTGTCCACGTCGCGCAGCTCCAGACGTGATCCGGTGTCATCCGACACCATCCAATATGACTTCATGTGTGTTCTCCGTGGCGCGTCTGAACGCTCAGACGCCTTTGAAAGCGGGTTTGCGTTTTTCCATGAAGGCTTTGCGGCCTTCGGCGTAGTCGGCGCTGTCAAAGCAGCCGCGAATGAGTTGCTGGCAATGCGCCAAATCGGCCTCTGGTGAGGCCTTGAGGATTTCGCGCGTGATGAACTTGGCGGCCTGGATGGTCAGCGGCGCGTTTTCATCGAGTGCGCGGGTGTACTCGGCCAGCAGCCCGGGCAGGGCCTCCACGCTGGCGATGCGCGAGACCAGGCCCAGGCGGTGCGCCTCGGCCGCGTCGATGCGGCGTGCCGTGAAAAACAAGTCCTTGGCCGCACCGGGGCCGATCAGGTCGACCAGGTTCTTCATGGCCGAGTAACGGTAACCCAGACCCAGGCGGCCTGCAGGCACCGAGAACACCGCGTCGCTGGCGGCAATGCGCATGTCGCAGCTGATGGCCACGTTGATGCCGCCACCAATGCAGTAGCCGCGGATGCAAGCCAGCGTGGGTTTGGAGAAGTTGTAGATGCCCATGAGCGCGGCTTCGGCCATGGCCTCGTAGCGCGTCACCGCTTCTTGGGCCGCGCGCATGTCTTCAAACTGCGAGATGTCGGCGCCCGACACGAAAGCCTTTTCGCCCGCGCCCTTGAACACCACCAGGCGCACACGGCTGTCCTGTTCGGCCAGAGCCAGCAGCACGGGCACGGCCTCCCACATGTCCACGCTCAGCGCGTTGTGGCGTGCGGGGTTGTTGAACTCGATGAACAGCGTGCTGCCGTCCAGCCAGGTGTTCACCCGTTCGGTGGGTGAGGTGTAGGTGATGTCACTCATCAATAGACTCCGGTGGATTTGAGGCGGGCCAGGTCTGCGGCGCTCACGCCCAGCTCGCCGAGGATTTCTTCGCTGTGCTCGCCGCGCCGTGGCGTGGTGCGGGCAATGGTGCTGGGCGTGCGCTCGAGCTGCACGGGCTGGCCCACCAGCCGTTGTGGCCCTTGGTGGGGCGAGACCACGTCTTTGACCATCTTCAGGTGCTGTACTTGCGGCTCTTCAAACACCGCGTCCATGCTGTTGATCAAACCGCAGGCCACGCCGCCTTCGTTCAGGCGCTGGATCCAGTAAGCGCAGTCTTGCGCGGCCAGGCGTTCGTTGATCTCGGCGTTGAGCGCATCGCGGTTGACCGAGCGGCTGGGCTTGTCTTTGTAGCGTTCGTCGGTGACCCATTGCGGCGCGCCCAGGATGTCGCAAAACCGCTCCCAGATTTTGGAGCCGAAGACCGCGATGTTCATATAGCCGTCGCGCGCTTTGTACACGCCCGTGGGGATGCTGGTTGGGTGAAAGTTGCCCGCCTGCGTGGCCACTTCGCCGTCGATCAACCAGCGCGAGGTTTGGAAGTCCATCATGTAGACCATCGATTCGAGCAGCGAGGTGTGCAGCCACTGGCCTTGGCCCGACTTTTGCCGTTCGATCACCGCCACCAGAATGCCTTGCGCCGCAAAAATGCCTGCGCACAGGTCGGCGATCGGGATGCCCACGCGCATCGGGCCTTCGCCGGGCAGACCGGTGACCGACATCAGGCCACCCATGCCTTGGGCGATCTGGTCAAAGCCCGGGCGCTGGGCCAGTGGGCCGGTTTGCCCAAAGCCCGAAATGCTGGCGTAGATCAGCCCCGGGTTGTCGCCCTTGAGGCTGTCGTAGTCGATGCCCAGGCGGAACTTCACGTCAGGGCGGAAGTTCTCGACCACCACATCGGCTTGGGCGATCAGCTGCTTGAGCAGTGCAATGCCTTCGGCTTCCTTGAGGTTGAGCGTGATCGAGCGTTTGTTGCGGTGGGTGTACTGGTAGTCCGAGCCTTCCTGTCCGCCCAGCGTGTCGTCACCGCGCATGTGTTCGGGCATCTGCACCTGCACCACATCGGCGCCCCAGTCGGCCAGCTGGCGGCAGCAAGTGGGGCCAGCGCGCACCTGGGTCAGGTCGATCACGCGCAAGTGAGAAAGCGCCGCAGAGGCGGGAATGTGGGGCATGGCGGGTGTCCTGCAAAGAGCCAAAATCAGCCCAAAGTGTCACCGAATCGGGCTTAAAGTGTCAACACTTCGACCATATTGTCGACACAAAAGCGGGGTTGCTGCTCATTTGCGCAGGCGGCTCCTGTACCATCTGGCCTCCATTCCCAGCGTTCAACAGCCCCATCCGCATGACCTCCCCGGCCGACAAACCCGAGCAAAACCTCCCCCTGTGGGTGGCGGAGCAGCTCAAGCAATGGATCTACACCGGGGAATTGGCGCCTGGTTCGCGGCTCAACGAAGCCGCACTGGCCTTGCGCATGGGCACCAGCCGTGGCCCGGTGCGTGAAGCCATCCGCATCCTCACTGGGCAGGGCTTGGTCACGGCCGTGGTCAACCGGGGCGTGTTTGTGCGCCAGTTCTCGCTGCGCGAGATGCTCGAAACCTACGAGTTGCGCGCCCTGATGTTCGGCTTTGGGGCCGAGCACGCCAGCGAACACCTGACCGAGGCTGACAAATTGCAGTTTGAAGAGTTGCTCCAAGGCATGGACGAAGCCTGCGAGCAGGAAGACGGCAGCCGCTACTACGAGCTGAACCTGCGCTTTCACCAATTGATCATGCGCCTGTCAGGCAACCAGCGTGCCCAGGCTGCGTATGACGACTACGTCAAGGAGCTGCACCTTTTCAGGCGCAAGTACTTCAACGCCCCGGGCAACATGCGCCGCTCCAACATCGAGCACCGCCAGATCTACGACGCCATCGTCAAAGGCGCCAACAGCAAGGCCCGGTCAGCGGCCGAAAAGCATGTGCTGGAGGGGCGGCAGCGCTTGATGCGGAGCATGGACGTCTGATCCTTTGTTCAGCCGGGCAGGCTGAGTCTTCTCCATCTGAAAGACACACCCCGTAAGCGGCGTGCGTACTTTGGTGTGCGTCGCCCCCTATTTCCCTTGGGGAACCCGGAAAAGTCGGATGACAGCCGGACCAAATACGTTTAGACTGATCAGTCACAAATCAGATTTAAAAGTCCAAATGATCAACCGATTGGTAAAAACCGTGCTGCTGGCCTTGGGTTGGGGCGTGGTGTCCATGGGGCTTGCACAGGCCCAGACGCCCGCAGCCGCGTGCCCTGCACTGCTCAACCACACGATTCCCCGCCTGCAGGACGAAAAGCCCCAGTCGCTGTGCCAGTACGCGGGCAAGGTGGTGCTGGTGGTCAACACGGCCAGCTACTGCGGTTTCACCCCGCAATACAAGGGCTTGGAGGCCCTGTACGCCAAGTACAAAGACCAAGGTCTGGTCGTGTTGGGTTTCCCGTCCAACGATTTCGCGCAGGAAAAGGCCAACAACAAAGACATCGCCGACTTCTGTGAGAACACCTTTGGGGTGAAGTTCCCGATGTTTGCCGCCTCCAGCGTCAAAGGCGAGCAGGCCAACCCGCTGTTCAAACAGCTGGCCGCGCAGGGGGCCACCGTGCCGCGCTGGAACTTCTACAAATACCTGATCGGGCGTGACGGCAAGTTGGTGGAGAGCTACAGCAGCATGACCGCCCCTGACAGCAAGAGTCTGGTCGGCGCGATTGAAAAAAGCCTGGGGACCAAACCATGAGCCGCATGAAACTGGCCATCGTCGGCTCGGGCATTTCGGGTCTGGCCGTGGCGCACACACTCAAGGGGCAAGCCGACATCACCGTGTTTGAAGCCGGGGACTATTTTGGTGGCCACACCCACACGGTGGACGTGACGCTGCCCACGCCAGAGGGTTTGGTCACCCACGGGGTGGACACAGGCTTTTTGGTGTTCAACGAACGCACTTACCCGAACCTGATCCAGCTCTTTGCCGACTTGCAGGTCGAGACCACGCCGTCCGACATGTCGTTTTCGGTCAAGGTGCCGGGTGCTGTGGGGGGCCGCACGCTGGAGTGGAGCGGCACCGACCTGAGCACCGTCTTCGCGCAGCGCCGCAACCTGATCAACCCACGCTTTTGGCGCATGCTGGCCGATGTGCTGCGCTTCAATGCGCTGTGCACCCGCATCGCTAAAGAGCAACGCGAAGCCGCCTTGCAGCAGCCGCTCGGTGACTTTTTGCGCACGCACAAGTTCAGTGACGAGTTCCGTGACTGGTATTTCCTGCCCATGATGGGCTGCATCTGGAGCTGCCCGACCGACCAAATGCTGCAGTTCCCTGTGGCGACCATGATCCGCTTTTGCCACAACCACGGGCTGATCCAGGTGATGAACCGCCCGCAGTGGTTCAGTGTGCTCGGCGGTGCGCGCCACTATGTGAACAAGATCCTGACCCATGTGCCCGACAAGCGCCTGAACACCCCGGTGCGTTTGATCGAGCGCAACGCCGAAGGCGTGCGCATCATCACCGATGGCCATGCCGAGCGCTTTGACGAGGTGGTGATCGCCACCCACACCGACCAGGCCCTGGCCATGCTGCGCGAGCCCAGCGCCAACGAGTCACAGATGCTGGGGGCCATCCGCTACCAGGCCAACCGCGCTGTGCTGCACACCGATGCCTCGGTGCTGCCCGCCAACCCCAAGACCTGGGCGGCCTGGAACTACGAACGCGCCGCCAGCGATGACCGCGAGTCCTCTCGCGTGTGCTTGCACTACCTGCTCAACCGATTGCAGCGCATCCCGTTCACGCAGCCCGTGGTGGTGTCGCTCAACCCGGTGCAGGCCATCGACCCGGCCACCATCGTGGGCACATACGACTACGCGCACCCGGTGTTTGATTTGCCCGCCATCGAGGCGCAGCAGCGCCTGCCTTTGCTGCAGGGCCAGCAACACACCTGGTTTGCCGGGGCTTGGGCGGGCTACGGTTTTCACGAAGACGGGCTCAAGTCCGGCCTCAACGTGGGCCGTGCTTTGTTGCAGCGCATCCAGGCGGGTTCAGCCGCATGAGCACCGCAGGCGCGCTGATCGGCTGGGGGGTGGTGCGGCATGCCCGCCTGCGCCCGGCGCGCCACGCGTTTGCGTATCCCACGGCATTTTTGATGCTGCCCATGCGCCGCTTGCAGGCCGAAGGCCAGCAGGCCGATCTGGCGGTCAACCGCCGCGCCTGGTGGGCTTTCCATGACCGCGACCATGGCGACGGGCGTGGCCCCGAGCAAGGTGGTGCGCTGGCCTGGCTGCAAGGCCTGTTGCAGTCCGAGGGCATCACCGACGCCACGGGCGAGGTTTGGTTGCAGACCTTCCCGCGCATCCTGGGCCATGCTTTCAAGCCCGTGAGCTTTTGGTACGCGCACCGCAGCGACGGCTCGCTGGCCGCCATCGTGGCCGAGGTCAACAACACCTTTGGCGAGCGGCATTGCTATTTGCTGCCTTCGCCCCATTACGGCCAGACCTTGAGCGCAGACAAGGTGTTCCATGTGTCGCCGTTTTGTGATGTCCAAGGGCACTACCGTTTTCGCTTCATGCGCACGATCCATGGCGGGCAAGACCGCATCGTGGCGCGTGTGGAGCACGCTGACGCGCAAGGCCCCCTGATCGACACCAGCTGGAGCGGTCAGCTCGAACCTGCCACTGCTGCGGCGATGCGCCGCGTGATGTGGCGCTTTCCGCTTTTGACGCTGGGCGTGGTGCTGCGCATCCACTGGCATGCCCTGCTGCTGTGGGCCAAAAAAGTGCCCTTCTGGCGCAAGCCCGCGCCGCCCGCCCAATTTGTGACCCGATGATTTTTCGGATGGAGATTTGCCGATGACCACCACCTTGAACACTGTGACTGCCCCGATTCAAAAGCAGGACATGCCCCGCGCTGCCCAGCGTGTGCTCAGCCTGCTCCAGCGCCTGCGCGTGGGCACACTGCATGTGCACGGACCTGACGGTTATGCGCAGGTCTTTGGCACCCACCAGGCGCCGTTTGCCGCCATCCACATCCACCGCTGGGAAATGTGCGCCGAGGTGCTCAAGTCCGGTGACATCGGCTTTGCCGAAGGCTACATGGCGGGCGACTGGACCACGCCTGCGCTGGCCGACCTGATGCGCCTGTTGATCGCCAACCGCCGCGAGATCGAAGGCGCGATCTACGGCCACTGGCTGGGGCGCCTGGCTTACCGCGTCAAGCACTGGCTCAACCGCAACACCCGCACCAACAGCCGCAAGAACATCCACGCGCATTACGACCTGGGCAACGCGTTTTACGAACTGTGGCTTGACGAGACCATGAACTATTCGTCGGCCTGGTTCGAGGGCGACCACACCCGGGACATGGCCGAGGCCCAAAAAGCCAAGGTGCGCCGCGCTCTGCGCATGGCGGGTGTGAAGTCCGGTGACCGTGTGCTGGAGATCGGCTGCGGCTGGGGCGCTTTGGCCGAGGCGGCCACCACCGAGTTCGGTGCGCACATCACGGGTGTGACGCTCTCGACCGAGCAGCTGGCGTTTGCCAATGCGCGCATGAACTGGCACGGCGTCAAGGCCCAGGCCGATTTGCGCTTGCAGGACTATCGCGACATCCAGGACGCTTCGTTCGATGCGATTTGCTCGATCGAAATGGTCGAGGCCGTTGGCCAGGCATACTGGCCCACCTACTTCCAGACCGTGAGCCGCTTGCTCAAACCCGGCGGGCGCGCCTGCATCCAGAGCATCGTGATCGACGATGCCTTGTTTGACCGCTACCTGCATTCGACCGACTTCATTCAGCAGTACATCTTTCCGGGGGGCTGTTTGCCCAGCCCAAGCGAATTCAAAAAGCAGGCCGAGGCCGCAGGCTTGCAGGTGGTCGACAGCTTTGCCTTCGGACCGGACTATGCCGAAACGCTGCGACGCTGGCGTGCCAGCTTCATGGCCAGCCTGAATGAAGTGAAGATGCTGAACTTCGATGACCGCTTCATCCGCTTGTGGGAGTTTTACCTGGCGTACTGCGAAGCGGCGTTTGACGAGGCCAACATCGACGTGCTGCAGTTCACGCTCCTCAAACCCGAATGAGCCACTGACATGCGGTGTGCACACATTGCGGTGGGTTGGGCCTGGGCGCTCGCGGCGCTGCTCGGGCATGCGCAAGACGCACGCCTCGAGCTGTCGGGTGTGCCTGGCGTGCAGCCGCAAACGGTCAACCGCTTTGCGGTGTGGGGCTTTGAAGTCTATGACGCCCGCCTGTGGACGACACCTGACTTTGAAGTGAAACATTACGCGCGCCACACCTTTGCGCTGGAGCTGCAGTACCTGCGCAAGCTGCAAGGGCAGGCGATTGCCGAGCGCTCCATCGACGAGATGCGCCGCATTGGTCAGCTCAGCCAAGCCAAGGCACAGGAGTGGTTGCAGGCCATGCGCCAGATGTTTCCTGACGTGGCGCAGGGTGACCGCATCACGGGTGTTCACCTGCCCGGCCAAGGGGCCGAGTTCTGGGTGAATGGCCGACGCGCAGGCCAGGTGGCCGACCCGCAATTTGCGCGCTTGTTTTTTGGCATCTGGCTTGACGAGCGCAGCTCCGAGCCACAGCTGCGCACGCGCTTGATCAAAGGCCTCAAGCCATGAGTGGCCAGCACAGCGTGGTCCCCACCGCCCGCTATGGTTTGCTGGGCTTGCCACTGGCTTTTGTGGCCTTGCCTGTGTATGTGCATTTGCCCAACCTGTATGCGCAGCAGCATGGCGTGCCATTGGCTGCGCTGGGGGGCGTACTGTTGGCCAGCCGTGCGGCAGATGCTTTGATCGACCCGTGGCTGGGACGCATGGGCGATGCCCTGTACCGACGCTCATGGCTGGCGGTGTGGTGGTGTGCCGCCCTGCTGGCGTTGGGTGTGGCGTGCGGCTTTGTCGGCTTGTTCTTCCCGCCTGCGCTCTCGCCCGAGACCTTGCTGGTGTGGGTGGCAGCTGGGCTCACGCTCAGCCATGTGAGTTACAGCGGTTTGACGATATTGCACCAGGCCTGGGCCGCACGCCAAGGCGGTGGCGCATTGGCCCAAAGCCATTGGGTCGCCTGGCGCGAAGGCTGGGGACTGGTGGGCGTGCTGTTGGCGTCGGCCTTGCCCAGTTGGCTTGGCTGGCCAGCCACGGCGGCGGTTTTGGTGCTGGCACTGTTGCTTGGCCTGTGGGCATGGCGGCAAGCCCAGCAACGGGTGCCGCATGGCGGTGCAACCACGCCACACGCCACAGCCCACAACACAGGCTTGTGGCGCCCGTGGCGCACCGCTGGATTTGCGCGTTTGGTGGCGGTGTTTTTGGTCAATGGTCTGGCCAGTGCGTTGCCTGCCACGCTGGTGCTCTTTTTTGTGCAGGATGGCGTGCAAGCCCCTGCCGTCATGCAGCCCTTGTTTCTGGGCTTGTACTTTGCTGCCGGGGCGCTGTCGTTCCCGGCCTGGTTGCGTTTGATCGACCGCCTCGGCCTGATGCGCAGCTGGTGCCTGGGCATGGCATTGTCCATCCTGGCGTTTGCAGGTGTGCTCACCTTGGGGCCGGGCGACAGCGCTGAATTTCTGGTCATTTGCATCGCCTCTGGATTGGCGCTGGGCGCTGACTTGACGGTGCCTGGTGCATTGCTCAACCAGTTGATTGACCACAGTGGTGAGCGTGGCCGCACAGACGGCGCCTTCATGGGTTGGTGGAATCTGGTCACCAAACTCAATTTGGCATTGGCCGCAGGTGTGGCCCTGCCCTTGTTGGCATTGGGCGGTTATGCCCCGGGCCAGCGCGAACCCGCTGCACTGTTGACCTTGAGTCTGGCCTATGGCTTGCTGCCCTGTCTTCTGAAATTCCTGGCCATGGCCGGCCTGTACTTTGGCCTGATGCGCCAGTCATCCGGCGCATTTGGCATCACCGATCCCTCACGGAGCTTGACCCCATGAACACCTCATTGTCTCGTCGACACGCTCTTGGCCGTGTGGCCCTTTTGGCCATGCCTGCCACCCTGCTCGCTTGTGCGGGCTCGCCCGTGCGCGATGTGTCTCAAGACAAACCTGCGCTGGACCTGCGCACGTATTTCAATGGCACGGTGGACGCCTGGGGCATCTTCACCGACCGCAGCGGCGAAGTGGTCAAACGCTTCACCGTGGTGATGGACTGCCGCTGGCAGGGCGATGAGGGTGTTCTGGATGAGGCCTTCACCTATTCGGATGGCAGCACGCAGCGCCGCATCTGGCGACTGAAAGCCGGGCCCGATGGCCGCTACACAGGCCGCGCCGACGATGTGGTGGGCGAGGCCTCCGGGCAGGTGCGTGGCAACACTTTTTCGTGGGCTTACACCCTCGCTTTGCCGGTCGACGGGCGCGTCTGGAACGTCGAGTTCGACGACCGCATGTACCTGATGGACGACCGCGTGATGCTCAACAAGGCGGTCATGAGCAAGTGGGGCATTCGCTTGGGCGAGGTCACTTTGTCGTTCAGCCGCAGAACCCCCGTGCAAGGCAAGCCATGAACGATTGGACCGAGCCGGGTGCGGTCCTGCCGCAGCCCACGCACAAACAAGCGGCGGTGTTGACCACCAGCAGCGCGACCCGCCGCTGGTATCAGCCCAACACGCCAATGGTGGACTGGACCGGTCGCCGTGTTTGGCTGATCGGGGCTTCGTCGGGCATTGGCTTGGCGTGTGCGCAGGCGCTGCGTGCCGCAGGCGCGCAGGTGACCGTGTCGGCACGGCATCCTCAGCAGGTGCAGGCCTGGGCCACGCAAGACGCGGGTGTGCGTTGGTTGCCACTGGACGTGACCCGTGTGGTCGATGTGCAAGCCGCCGCCCGCGAGGTCCTGGCCAGCGGCCCGCTCGACCTGGTGGTGTACTGCGCAGGCTACTACAAGGCGCAGCGCGCCACGGCCTTCGATCTGAACCAGATGCTGCAGCACAACGAGGTCAATTACCAGGGCGCTTTGCATGTGCTGGATGCGGTGCTGCCGGGCATGCTGGCGCAGCAGCAAGGCCACATCAGCCTGATCAGCAGCGTGGCGGGCTGGGCGGGTTTGCCCAACGGCCTGGCCTATGGCCCGACCAAGGCCGCCATGACCAACCTGGCCGAAACGCTGTATGTGGATTTGCAAGACCAGGGTATCGGCGTGAGCGTGGTGCACCCGGGCTTTGTGGCCACGCCGCTCACCGCCCAAAACGAGTTTGAGATGCCCGCACTCATCACCCCGGCCAAGGCCGCGAACGAGATGCTGCGCGGCTGGGCACGCGGGCAGTTCGACATCCATTTTCCGCGCCGCTTCACGCTGTGGCTCAAACTGCTCAAACTCTTGCCGTACCGGCTGTACTTTCCGCTGGTGCGCCGCTTCACTGGCCTCTGATCTGAACCCTGAACGCCCGACCATGAACGCCCGAGAACACACCGCCCATGTGGCCACCTTCTTTGAGCAACTGACGCCAGACAGCGTGCAACAGTTGCCGCAGTTCTACGCGGCAGACGCCCGCTTCAAGGACCCGTTCAACGATGTGCGGGGCTTGCCCGAGATCGATCGGATTTTTCGCCACATGTACGTCGCACTCGATCAGCCGCACTTTGTGGTCACCCACCAGCTGGTCGATGGCGATCAGGCCTTTTTGGTCTGGGACTTCCGCTTTCGCTTCAAGCGTTTTGACACCACCACCTGGCAAACCGTGCGTGGCAGCACCCACCTGCAGTTCAACGCCCAGGGCCTGATCACCCTGCACCGCGATTACTGGGACGCGGCCGAAGAGCTGTACGAAAAACTCCCCGTGCTGGGTGGCCTGATGCGCTGGCTCAAAAAGCAAGCGAACCAGTGATCTGTTGTTGAGCCCATCGGCGAGCCAAGAGCCCAGCCATGCGCCGACTTCAGCGGCTGTAGGCCAGGCCCGAGGCCACACCGCCAAACAGATCGCCTTCGATCAAGGGCACACCCGTGAACGTGGCCTGCAGGGCCTGCTGGAATGGCCGCAGGGCCGATGAACCGCCCGTGAGGTAAATGCCGTCCAGACCCGAGGCCTGAAGCTCGGCCTGGTGCACACATTCCCGCGCGCAAGCCACCGTGCGTTGCAGCAGTTCGGCCAGGTGCTCGCGCATGTCGGCCACACCCATGGGGGCGCTCAGCTGCGCTTGCAACATAGACAAGCCGACAGCGGTGTCGCTGCCCGCTTGCGAGCAGCGGATCTTGGCTTGCTCCACCTCGTGGGCGATGTGGTGCCCCAGCCGCTCGTGCAGCACCTGCATGAGCCGCGCGTGCAGCGCCAGATCGCTGTAGTTGCTGCGCAGGGCCTGTGCCTGGCTGATGGCTTTGGCTTGGTACTGCCAGTGGATCAGGTGCCAGGTCGCCAGGTCAAAGAAGACACGGCTGGGGACTTCGCGCTGCTGGGGGCCGATGTGTTTGAAGCCCAGCAGTGGCATGACTTGCTCCAGGTTCAGTCGCCGGTCAAAGTCGGTGCCGCCAATGTGCACGCCTGTGGTGGCCAGCACATCGCCTGTGCGGTCGCTTTTGTGCATGCGTCCGGGGCCTAACCGCACCACCGTGAAGTCCGAGGTGCCGCCACCGATGTCCACCACCAGCACGGTGCTCTCGCGGCTCAGGCGGCGCTCGTAATCCAATGCTGCGGCAATCGGCTCGAGCTGGAACGACACCTCGGCAAAACCCACCGACTGCGCCGCTTGCAAAAGCGATTGCTGCGCCAGCGCATCGCGTTCGGCATCGTCGTCCACAAAGTGAACCGGGCGGCCCATCACCACGCGCTGCGGCGCTGTACCCAGGGCCTGCGTGGCGCGCTCGCGCAGCGCTCCCAAAAAGGTCGCAATGATGTCCTGAAAGCTCACGGCTTGGTGGTGGATCTGGGTGGTCTCCATCAGCAGCGGGCTGCCCAGCAGGCTTTTGAGCGAACGCATCAGGCGCCCCTCGGTGCCTTCGAGGTACTGCGCGATGGCGTCGCGGCCAAAGTGGGTGCCCCCGTCTTCGGCGTTGTAGAACACAGCGGTGGGCATGGCCAGCGCTGTGCCTTCGAGCGGGATCAGCCGGGCCGCGCCTTGCGCGTCGGCCCAGGCCATGGCCGAGTTGGACGTGCCAAAGTCAATGCCGAGCGTGCCCGGGTTCGGTGCAGACATGGCGCGTGCGTCGGCTCAGGCCGTGCGGGTGCGTTTCCAGGCCAGGAGGCGCATGACACCCCGGTAGACCATGCGCAGCATCAGCAGGGTCATCAGCACTTCCAGCGCGGTCAGCACCACCGACACGGCGGTGTTCCAGCGCGCTTCACGCGCACGAAACTTGGCGAACAGGTGGTCGCGCTTGAGCTCGATGCTGTCGTAGAAGCTGGGCACCACCAGCAGCGTGAGCAGCGTGGAGGTGATGGTGCCACCGATGATGGCCACCGCCATGGGGCGGTAAAACTCGCCGCCCTCGCCCATGCCGATGGCCACGGGCAGCATGCCCGCGATCAGCGCGAAGGTGGTCATCAGGATCGGACGCAGGCGCTTGCGTCCGGCGTTCATGAGGGCTTCTTCGCGGTCCACGCCTCGCGCTTCTTCGGTGCGGGCGGCGTCCAGCAGCAAGATGGCGTTTTTGGCCACCAGACCCATCAGCATGATCACGCCGATGAAGCTCATCAGATTGAGCGTGCCGCCTGTCAGCAGCAGGGCCAGCACCACACCAATGAGCGACAGCGGCAGCGACAGCATCACGGCCAGAGGTGCCGTGAAAGAGCTGAACTGCATCACCAGGATCAGGTACATCAGTGCGATGCCCGAGACCAGCGCCACGCCCATGTCGCCAAACACTTCTTTTTGGTCTTTGGAGGCGCCTGCCAGCTGCAGGCCGTAGCCGGGCGGGAAGTTCATTTCACGCGCGATCTTCAGTGCATCGGCCGTGACCTCGCCACTGGAGCGGCCTTGGGCGTTGGCCGAGACAGCGATGGTGCGCTTGCCGTCGGCGTGCTCGATCCGCGAAGGACCTTGCCCCAGCGTGACCTTGGCGATCTGGGCCAAGGGCACGATGGTGCTGGTGCCCGCCACGGCGATGGGCAGGCGCTCGATGTTGCTGGCGTCGGTGCGGTCTTCGGGGGCCAGGCGCACGGCCACGTCACGGGCTTCGCCTGTGGGGTCCACCCAGTCACCGACCTCGACACCCGCAAACGCCACACGCAGTGCGTTGGTCGCGTCGGCGGCCGAGATGCCCAGCGAGTTGGCCAGACCGCGATCCAGTTCGATGCGCAGCTCGTTTTGCGGGTCTTGCTGCGACAGGCCCACGTCCACCGCGCCGGGCACTTTGCGCAGACGCGCCATGAAGTCGTTGGTGATCTCCAGCAGCTTGCGCGAGTCGGTGCCCGTGAACTGGATCTGCACGGGCTTGGCCGCGCCGTTGTTCAGGTCGTCGAGCACGGTGAACTCGGCACCCACCAGCAAGCCGATGCGCGAGCGCAGCTCGGCGCCAATCTCTTGCGCCGAGCGTTGGCGCTCAGTGCTCTTGCCAATGTCGACATAGATGCGGCCACCGCCGGGGTTGATGTTGCTGTTGGTGGCTTGGGTTTCGGGCAGCGAGCGCGCGAGTGCTGCCGCGGCGTCGAGTTTGAGGCGGGCGTATTCGAGGCTGCTGCTGGCCGGGGTGCGCACATCGATGGCCAGCGTGTTGCCATCGGTGGCGGGCAGGAAGCTGGAGCCGCCAAACTTGGCCTGCAAGGCCAGTGCGCCCACCAGGCTGATGAGCGCAAAAGCGGACATCCAGCGGCGGTGGTGCAGCGCCCAGGCGATCACGCGGCCATAGCGGTCGGCCTGGTGGTCAAACCAGGTGTTGAAGCGCGCCAGCCACAGGCTGATGCCTTGCTTGGGCACCTCGTGGTGCCCGGGTGGGTCGCCCCAGTAGGCCGACAGCATGGGGTCGAGCGTGAACGAGATCAGCAGGCTCACCAGCACCGAAGCCACCACCGTGAGGCCAAAGGGGCGGAACCACTCGCCGGACACACCCGGCATGAAGGCCACCGGGATGAACACCGCCACGATGGAGAACGTGGTCGCAGCCACGGCCAGACCGATTTCAGCGGTGCCTTGCAGGGCCGCTTCACGGCGGTTGAAGCCCCGCTCCATGAAGCGCACGATGTTCTCGCGCACCACGATGGCGTCGTCGATCAGCACGCCAATGGCCAGCGACAGTCCCAAAAGGCTCATGAAGTTGAGCGTGAAGCCGCACAGCCACACCGCGATGAAGGCGGTGATGACCGAGGTGGGCAGCGACAGGGCAGTGATCAGCGTTGAGCGCCAGGAGTTGAGGAACACATAGACCACAAAAATGGTCAGCACCGCGCCAAACACCAAGGCTTCGATCACGTTGTTCAGGCTGTTTTCGGCGTCTTTGCCACCGTCTTGCGTGATGTCGATCTGGGTGCCTTTGGGCAGGGTCTCGTTGATGCTCTTGACCAGGCTGCGCACCTCGTTGGCCACCGACACGGTGGACGCTTCACGCGTGCGGGTGACGGCCAGGCCCACGTTGGGGTGACCGTTGCGCACACTGAGGTTGTTCATTTCGGCAAAGCCGTCCTCGATGGTGGCGACCTGCCCCAGCCGCACCAGTTCGTTGCCGCTGCGGCGGATCACGATCTGCTGGAAATCGGCAGGCGACTCGATGCGCCCGAGCAGCCGGATGCTCTGGTCCTGCATCTCGCCACGGATTTTGCCCACCGGGGCGGCGATGTTCTGGTTGCGCAGGGCGTTGACCACTTCGGCCACCGACACGTTGACTTCGCGCAGCTTCTGCGAATGCAGCAAAACACTCAATTCGCGCTTGAGCGAGCCGTTGACCTTGACCTGGGCCACGCCCGGGATGGCGCGGAATTTGTCGGCCAGCTGGTCTTCGGCCAGGCGCGAAATCTCGGCGTGCTTTTGGCTGGAAGAAGACAGCGCCAACTGCATGATGGGCTGCGCAGAGGGGTCCACGCGCAAGATGACCGGCTCGCGGATTTCGGTGGGCAGCTTGTAGCGCACCGTGCCGATGGCGTTGCGCACCTCGTCGGTGGCCTCGATCAGGTTTTTCTTGAACTCGAAAAACACCAGAAAATTGGCGTTGCCTTCGTTGGCCGAGGTTTTGAGTTCCTTGATGCCGCTGACCGACTGCAGGGATTTTTCTACCCGGTTGAGCACTTCGCGCTCGACCGTGTCGGGCGAGGCCCCGGGGTAGTTGATGTCCACCACCAGGAGCGGCAGCGCGACGTCGGGAATCTGGTTGACCTTGAGCTTCTTGATGGCCAGAAGCCCCAGGGCCATGAGCATGATGATGATGACCACCGTCACCACCGGGCGGCGGACGCTGAAATTGGACAGGAACATGGATCAGCTCCCGCTTTTTTCAGAGCGCAGCGTGAAGGCCTGACCGTCCTTGAGGTTGCTGCCCGGGCTGCGCACCACGCGGTCGCCGTTCTTGAGCCCTGAACGGACCACCCAGCGCCCCAGGCGTGCATCGCGCGCACCCAGCTCCAGCGCCTGCTTGCGCACGGTTTGGCCGTCCAGCACCCAGGCCGAGACCTTGTCGCCTTCACGCACCAGGGCGGATTCGGGCAACATCAGGGCGGGTGCGGTCTGTGTCTCCACGAGTCCTTCGGCATACAGGCCCACAATGGGTGGGCGGGCATCGCCTGTGAAGTCCACCAGCACCGAGACCTGGCGCGTGACCGGGTTGGCCGAGGCGTCGATGCGGCGGATCTTGCCTGTGGCCGTTTGGCCTTCCACGCCATTGATGCGGAAGCTCACGCGCTGTCCGGGCTTGAGCACATGCATCTGGTCAGACGAGACCATGCCCTCAAAGCGCATGCTGGCGGGGTCGATGATCTGCACCAGCTCCTTGCCGATCTGGGCGGTGTCGCCTGCCGACACCTTGCGTGCACTGACCATGCCGTCAAACGGTGCGCGCACCAGGGTGCGGTCCAGTTGCTGGCGCGCGGCGGCCACACGGGCCTTGGCGGCCACCCATTCGCTTTGGGCGGTGTTGCGGCGCACTTCGGATTCTTCCAGGGCCTGCATCGACACCATGCCTTGGGCCTGCAATGATTTCTGACGCTGGTACTGCCGATCGGCGCTATCAAACGATTGGCCTGCGGCGCGGCTGCCCTCTTCGGCCGAGGACAGGTTGTCGCGAAGCACCGCATCGTCCAGGCTCACCAGCAAGTCGCCCTGGCGCACGGTGTCGCCGTTCTCCTTGAACACGCGCAGCACCACGGCCGAGACCTCGGCACGCAGGTCGGCGCGGCGCTCAGGCTGCACCGAGCCGGTGATCACGGGGCCGCTGCCATGCTCCAGCGCGTCCAGCACCAGCACGTCTTCTTGGCCCAGACTCAGGGCGGCAGTGGTTTCGCTTTTCTTTTCTTCGGTGGCCGGCTTGCTGCAGGCCACCAGAGTACCCACCAGGCACAAACACACCAGCGCTTTGGACAACATGACTATTCCCTTAAATTGGTGCAGACGGGGCCAATGAACGGCAGGGCACAGCCCGGTCTGCGGCAGGTGCAGGCGCACCCTGAATGAAGCGCGAAGCATACCGCAGGCCGCCACGGAAAGGGCCTTGGGGCGTCAGTTGGGCCTACAGTTTTTCTGGGGCGGGGTGCGCGCCATGTGTGGACCCATGTGGGGGAAGAAGCATGGACAAAAGCGTGGACAATGGCGGCTTCATTTGTCTCACCGACTGTTTCAGCCCATGACCGAACCGACCGCCCGTCCCGAATTGCCCGATCACCTGTCGATTGACCCGCGCAGCCCGCACCATGTGGCCGCCATCTTTGAGCACGACATCGGCATCCTTTTCAATGGCAAGGAGCGCTCGGACGTTGAGGAGTATTGCGTGAGCGAAGGCTGGATCAAGGTGCCCGCAGGCAAAACGGTGGATCGCAAGGGCAACCCCCTCATGATCAAGCTCAAGGGCCAAGTCGAGGCCTTCTACAAATAAGGCCCCTGCGCTTGCAGCACAGGCCGCTTCAGGCCTTGGGCATGCAGTCGATGAAACTCTGGCGCTGGCTCAGCTTGTCGTAGAGCTTGTGCAGGTTAGGGTGCGCTGCGCGCCAGTCGATCTGGCTGTAGCGGAGGTCCAGATAGCCCAGGGCACAGCCCACGGCGATGTCCGACAGGCTCATGTGCACGCCCGAGCAAAAAGGCTTGTCGCCCAGGCCAGCGCTCATGGCGCGCAGGCTGGTGTCGATTTTGCCCATCTGGCGGTCGATCCAGGCCTGGCTGCGCTGGCTGTCAGCGCGGCCGGGCCAGATGCTTTCCATGCGCGCCAGGATGGCCGCGTCCATCACGCCATCGGCCAGAGCTTCCCAGGTCTTGACGGCAGCGCGTTCGCGCCCGCCTGACGGAATCAGCTTGCCCACGGGTGAGAGGGTGTCCAGGTACTCCACGATCACGCGCGAGTCAAACACGGCCTCGTGGCCTTCCATGATCAGGCAAGGCACCTTGCCCAAGGGGTTGGACTCGGAAATTCGGGTGTCGGCCGACCAGACGTCTTCGGTGACGAAGGTGTAATCCAGCTTTTTCTCGGCAAGGACGATGCGAACCTTGCAGACGTAAGGACTGGTGAGTGAGCCGATGAGTTTCATGCAGTGACTTTAGGGGAAAACCGGTTGGGATTCTAGGGTAAGCAGCGATCGGCTGCCTCGCAGGCCGTGTCACGGCCCTGAAAGGCCCGCAACTTACAATCGGGGCATGAATTTCTCCCCCATTTCCGCCCTGTCGCCGCTGGATGGCCGTTACGCCAGCAAACTCAACGCCTTGCGCCCTCTGGTGAGCGAGCTGGGCTACATGCACCGCCGTGTTCAGGTGGAGGTGGCGTGGTTCATCGCCCTGTCGGACGCGGGTTTTGACGAGTTCAAGCCCCTTTCGCCCGGCGCACGCAGCTACCTCACGGGGCTGGTCAAGAACTTCTCGGAGGCCGATGGCGTGGCCATCAAGGAATTCGAGAAGACCACCAACCACGACGTCAAAGCCGTCGAGTACTGGATCAAGTCCAAGTTCAAGGACCGACCGGAGCTGGAAAAGAACGCTGAATTTGTGCACTTCGCCTGCACCAGCGAAGACATCAACAACACCAGCCACGCCCTGCAGATCAAGCACGCCCGTGCCGAAGTCATGTTGCCGGGCCTGGACGGCATCATTGCCAAACTGCGCGAGATGGCGCACGCCTTTGCCGAGGTGCCCATGCTCAGCCGCACCCACGGCCAGACCGCCAGTCCCACCACCGTGGGCAAGGAAATGGCCAACGTGGTGATGCGCCTGAACGCCTGCCGCGAGAAGATCGCCGCCGTCAAGCTCATGGGCAAGATGAACGGCGCCGTGGGCAACTACAACGCGCACCTGTCGGCCTGGCCCGACTTTGACTGGGAAGCTTTTGCCAAGAAAGTCGTGGAGACGCCTGAACTGGGCGAGACGCAAGACGCCAACTGGGGCCTGGGCCTCACTTTCCAGCCCTACAGCATCCAGATCGAGCCGCACGACTACATGGCCGAGCTGTTCGATGCCACGGCCCGCGCCAACACCATCCTGATCGACCTGGCACGCGACATCTGGGGCTATGTGAGCCTGGGCTACTTCAAGCAGCGCCTCAAGGCGGGTGAGATTGGTTCGTCCACCATGCCGCACAAGGTCAACCCGATCGACTTCGAGAACGCCGAAGGCAACCTGGGCCTGGCCAACGCCGTGCTCAAGCACCTGAGCGAGAAGCTGCCGATCAGCCGCTGGCAGCGTGACTTGACCGACTCGACCGTGCTGCGCAACATGGGCGTGGGCTTGGGTTACACCACGCTGGCCTATGCCTCGCTCATGACCGGCTTGAACAAACTCGAACTGAACGAAGAAGCGCTGGCCGCCGACCTGGATGCCGCCTGGGAAGTGCTGGCCGAGCCGATCCAGACCGTGATGCGTCGCTACGGTGTGCAGGGCGCCTACGAAAAGCTCAAGGAAGTCACGCGCGGCAAGACCGTGACCGCGGCCGATCTCCACAAGCTCATTGAAAGCCTGGAGATCCCGCAGGCCGACAAGGACCGTCTGCTGGCCATGACGCCCGGCAGCTATGTCGGCAAGGCCGCCGAGTTGGCCCGCAGGGTTTGATGGGGTCACATGGCCCTCAAATCCACCATCTACAAAGCCAACCTGTCGATCGCTGACATCGATCACAGCTATTACGAAGACCACGCGCTGACGCTGGCCCGCCACCCGAGCGAGACCGATGAGCGCATGATGATGCGCCTGCTGGCGCTGGCCATCAACGCCTACAAGCTGCAGGCCGTGTGCAACGGCGACGGCAAGCTGGCCTTTGGCGCGGGCCTGTCTGACCCTGACGATCCGGATGTGAGCCTGCGCGACTTCACTGGGCAGACCCGCATGTGGATCGAAGTCGGTCAGCCTGAAGACAAGCCGATCATGAAAGCCTGCCAGAAGGCCGATGAGGTGCTGCTGTACTGCTTCAACCACGCGGCCGAAGTCTGGTGGAAGGGCATCGAGACCAAACTCACCCGCCTGGACAAGCTGCAGGTCTGGCGCGTGCCGACCGAAGGCTCTCAGGAGCTGGCCAAACTGGCCGAGCGCAGCATGCAACTGCAAGCCACGGTGCAGGAGGGGTCAGTCACCTTCAGCAGCGACCAAGGCAGCGTGCACATTGAGCTGACACGCTGGAAGTGATCAAGCTGCAGGCTTGAGGTCCAGCGTTACCTGGGCCTCTGCGGCGGCCTTGGCCCAGTGGCGGTCTTCGGCGGCGCGTTCAGCGTATTTGTTGAAGCGCCAGGATGTACCTTCCACCGTGATGCGGTGCCAGACGGCGCGTTTTTCACCGGGTGTCATCTCGGTCCACAGCTGCACTTCTTCAAAACTGCGACCGCAGCCTTTGCAGTTAGCGTCCCCTTGGCTGGTCGAGCAAATCGCGATGCAGGGGGTGTCGGGCGTGGTGGCGTACCAGTCTTGCCAAGCCTCGGCTGCGGCCAGCGGCAACGTGAACTCGTCGGCCAAGTCATGTTTGTAGTAGACCATCAGCGCGTACACCTCGGCCAGCGCGCGCAGCTCGCGCGGCAGCGTGACCCCGTCAGGTGAGGGGTTCTTGGCGCGCCAGTGGTTGATGGCGGCTTCGATGTCGGTGATGTGGATTCCGGCCATGGTCTTGGGGTGTGGGAGGGGGATCATAGCGGGTTCAGGGCGCATTCAGGCGCAGCGCGCGTCGGACAATATCCCCAACTTTTGCATGGGCAATGCCGAATCGGTTCCAATACGGGTTCTGAAGGGGAGTAGCTCCCGCCTGCAGCCGCCTCGGCTGCGATCACGACAGTCCGTCAATACGTGGCCTTGCAGGCCTCCGGTCTGTCGGGTACAAAGTCTTTTTGTACTGAGCAAGACCTTCGACATGAGCCTGTGCAAGGCGGTCGAAGGCGAACATCCAGTTTGGCCCCAAGCGTTTGCGCAGGTGTTGATTTCAACAACTCGGAGTGTTTGCATGGAACTTTTTTCTGCCCCCTGGTGGTCCGCTTTGCTGGCCATCATCCTGATTGACCTCGTGCTGGCGGGTGACAACGCCATCGTGATCGCGCTGGCCGCACGCAGCTTGCCGCCTGAACTGCAAAAGAAAGCCATTGTCTGGGGCACCGTGGGTGCCATCGCCGTGCGCAGCGTCATGACATTGGGCGTGGTCTGGCTGCTGCAAATCCCCGGCCTGATGCTGGTGGGTGGCCTGGGCCTGCTGTGGATCGCCTACAAGCTGCTGGCCGACACGGGCCAGGGCGATGACCATGGGCCTGCGGCATCGACCTTTTGGGGCGCCATGAAAACCATCATCGTGGCCGACGCCCTGATGGGTGTGGACAACGTGCTGGGTGTGGCTGGCGCTGCACACGGCTCGTGGGACCTGGTGATCATTGGCCTCCTGGTCAGCGTGCCGATTGTGGTGTTTGGCAGTTCGGTGGTGCTCAAACTGGTCGAGCGCTTCCCGGTCATCATCCAGCTGGGTGCTGCCGTGCTGGCTTTCACCGCTGCCAAGATGGTGATTGGCGAGCCCTTGCTCGATGCTGTGTTCGATGCCCCTGGCAACGCCTGGTTGCAGTGGTCTGTGTATGGTCTGGCTGTGGCGGGTGTGCTCGGTCTGGGCAGCTGGGCAGCCAAGCGCTCGAACAGCGCCACCTTGTCCCATTGAAGTCGGCAGGCGCGGGGCTTTTTTACAAAGCGCCGCGCCGCTGCTGTTCCAGCTGCATCTCGCGCAGCTGCGTCTGGAACTGCCGCAAACGGGCGTCCACGATGGACGCCTCGATGTGGTCCACCGCCTGACGGCGGTCATTGCGCATCAGGTCCTGGGCGGCCCGCAAACGGTCGATCGCGCCTGTCACGTCCATTTTGACCCACTGCGATTCGCCTTCGGCTCGCAGCGCCGCCACGGTTTGACCTTGCGAGCGCAGCAAGCCCGCCAGCACCTGCCAAGCCTGGGCGTCGGCGGGTGATGTCACGATCAGCTCGCGCAGATGCCGGATCACCTCGGCGTGCCCGGTGTGTGCAGGCAACTGTGTGAGGGCTTGCGCCAAGGCGATCAATTCAGGCCGCGCCAGTGGACCTGAAGGCGGCGGCACCGTCAGCAGCTGCACCACTTGCGGAAAATCGTTTTGCATGGCGGCGGCTTCGGCCTTGAGCAGGCGCACCAGCCGCACAGCATCCGGGCGCAGCTGCACCGCTTGCTCCAGCGCTTGCATGGATGGGTTTGCACCCGCCCAGTCGCGCAGTTGCATGTGCGCCAGCGTCGCGGCGTACAGCCGACCAGCACGCTCGCGTGGTGGCAGCTTGTCGCTCAGGTTTTGCGCACCTGTGATCCAGGCACGCAAGGCATCCACACCGTTTTGCGAGAGCACCCTTGCACGGGCGGCCAGCAAGGCCTGCACAAATTCATGGGTCGAAGCGCCGCGCACAGGCAGGTTCAGTTGCAGTCGCCCCTGCATGTCGGCAATGCGCTCGGTGGTCAGCGGGTGGCTGCGCAGGTAAGGAAAAGCGCCGTTGTCGTTCACCCCAGCGGCCTGCTGCAGCTTGCCGAACATGCCGACAAAGCCACGCGGGTCGTAACCTGCTTCGCTCATCACGCCAAAACCCACACGGTCGGCTTCGCGCTCCATGTCGCGCGTGTAACTCAGCTGCGACTGTATGGCCGCCGCCTGCCCGCCCACGATCAGCGCCTGTGCGCCCTGCGGGCTCTTGCTGGCGGCCAGCGCGCCCAGAATCAGGCTGCCCAGCATCCAGGGCGTCATCTTGGCCTGACTTTCCATCGAGCGGGCAATGTGGCGTTGCGTGACGTGGCTGAGCTCGTGCGCCAGCACCGAGGCCAGCTCGTCGTCAGAGGTCACCACCGCGATCAGGCCCAGATGCACCCCCAGATAACCCCCGGGCAGCGCAAAGGCGTTGACCGAGCGGTCGCGTCCCAGCAGCAAACGCCAGGCAAAGCGCTCGCGCAGCTCGGGCGACAGCTCACCCCGTGCGGCGGCAGACTGCACCAGCGGCGCCCACAGCCGCTGGATGTACTCGTCGAGCACGGGGTCTTCGAGGTAATCGGGGTCGCGGTACAGCTCGCGGGCAATCCGGTCGCCCAACTGTCGCTCGGCGCTGAGTGAAATGCCCTCGCCCTCGCCCAAAGACGGCAAGGCATTGCGTTGCCCCCAGGCCGGGGGCATGCACAGCGCGCAGGCCAGCAGTGCTGCGCACAAGCGCTTTAAAGGGGGCAAAGAACGGTGGGACAAAGGGCGGTTCAAGCGGGCAAATCCTCAGGCGTGCGGGGCATCGTTGGCCGTATCATGCGCCATTCTTGACAAGTTTTTGTAAACCTCTATTTCTACAGGTAAAGCATGAGTTCTTCCCCCTTGACCCATTTCGATGCCCAGGGCCAGGCCCACATGGTGGACGTGGGGGCCAAAACCAGCACCCACCGGGTGGCCGTCGCCACAGGCCGCATCGGCATGGCACCCGCCACACTGGCGCTGATCCAGTCGGGCACCGCCAAAAAGGGCGACGTGCTGGGCATTGCCCGCATCGCCGGCATCATGGGCGCCAAGAAAACCAGCGAGTTGATCCCCCTGTGCCACCCCATCGCCTTGACCCGCGTAGCGGTCGAGTTTGAAGTGTTGGCCGACAGCAGCGAAGTCGTCTGCACCGCCACCGCCGAAACCGTGGGCCAGACCGGCGTGGAAATGGAAGCCCTCACCGCCGTGCAGTTGGCCCTGCTGACCATTTACGACATGTGCAAAGCAGCGGACCGCGGCATGACCATGACCGGCATCACGCTGCTGGAAAAGCATGGGGGGAAGTCGGGGTCGTGGGTTGTTGGCAAGTAAAGGCGGATTAACGTCTTCTTGCTGAGAACTCATTTTGTGTTCTGATCTTGGCGTGATGGCTTGCACACAGTGATCAGGCTTTCAATGTCTTGAAATCCGAGGTTGCGGTACACGCGCAGTGCATGGTACGTTGAATCCGCGACCATGATCAAGTCTTGTACTCCGTTACAAAACGCATCTTGCGATACCTTATGAACAAGTGCTGCGCAAATGCCGCGATTTCGCCATCGTGAATCAGTGAGTACTTCCTGAAAACGACCAATT
This sequence comes from Limnohabitans radicicola, assembly GCF_014837235.1. GTDB lineage: Bacteria > Pseudomonadota > Gammaproteobacteria > Burkholderiales > Burkholderiaceae_C > Limnohabitans_A > Limnohabitans_A radicicola. Next base: position 1,340,375 of record NZ_JACYFT010000001.1, read on the forward strand.
GGTCCTTCGAAAAACAAACCTAAGGCAGCGACAATTCGGCCATTGATAACTGCCACGTGCCAATTTCCCATTCCCGTTTTGATCAGCTCGATGAATTCATGAATGCGGGCGCTTAGAAACCGATGTTCTGCAGGCGGTAATTTACCGTTTGATTGTTCACGCGTAAATCGTGCATAAAGTTGCCACAGACTGGCAATATCGAATTGCGAAGCATTTCGGATGACCAGATCTGGCACAGTTTTGTTTGGTGAGAGAAGCTGCTTTGGCCTACAAGTCAAGACAAGCGATTGCTCAACACGAAAACCATTTTGTGCAAATACTTCAAGAGTTTTTTCGTCAGCATGCTGACAACTCCATGCAAAACTTTCATGTTCAATGCCTGGATGGCAGCCAATCAGTTCGGTAAAGCGTTTACGCACATCGGGAATTGTCTCGATCGTTGGATGTGTGAAAGGGGCAAAAAAATTGCCGAAATAGAAGTCAGGGTTGCCTGGCGAAATGACGCATACACCATCAGGGTGTTCTGTAACGAGACCGCTTTTCTTCAGAAGCATCAGGTCAGAGCGAATTCCCAATCCGAGACAGGCTGAAAGTGTCGTCATCAATGATCGTTTTCATGACAAGGTAATGCTACGGTAGCGATCCGTACATCGGTTGGCCGGGTTTTACCCCTCGTTCAAATCCAGCCTGTACTGCGAATCTGCAATAAGCATTATCGAGCCATGACCATGACCGGCATCACGCTGCTGGAAAAGCACGGGGGCAAGAGCGGGCGTTTGTGGCGCGTTGGTCACTGCCCCGCCACAGGACACTTGAAATCCTCATCCCAAGGAATCGGTGGCGGTGCTTCTGACTGGCAGGCCGTGTCGCCGGCCCGGCAGTCTTGGCGCAGTTCCTTGAACTCCAGGCGCAGTTCCACGCGGCGGCTTTTTTCGGGTTGGTCGAGGATGGCGGCGTTGAAGGACGAGCCGCCGACCAGGAAGAGTTGGCGGATCAGTCGGCGGTCTTCTTGGCTCGGGGCATCGGGGGCGCTGGCGTCGAGCAGCACGCACAGCACACGTTGCGAGCGCGCCAGGCTCAGGTTCAGGTTGTAGAGGTAGGAGCCTTCCTGGCTGGCAAAGCCTTCGACCACAAAGCGCTTGAGCCATTTTTGGCAGTTCGGGTGGCGGGCCACCTCCAGCACCTGGGGCACAAAGTTGCGCAAAAAGGCCATGCGCTCGGGGCTCAGTTCGTTGCCATTCTTGCGGAACTCGGCCAATGGGCCAAAGTCGATGGTCTGGCCGCGCACTTTGACGCCTTTGAACTCGGGTTTTTGCGCGATCTGGTCGATGTCGGCAATGCAGGACTGGATGGTTTCCTCGCGGTCCTTGCGCGTTTCTTCGATCTTGCGCAGGCCCTGGGTGACGCCCATCAGTGCCACCGCCATGGCGACCAGGAAGAGCACCATGAGTGCGGTCATCAGGTCCGAAAACGAGATCCAAAACGGTTTTTCGGCCTCGTCTTTGGCGCGGCGGTGTCGGGGGGTCTTCAGGCGGAGCATGGTCGGGCGCTCAATGGACCGCGCTCATTTACCGCTCAACTCGCTGAGCGTGCGGCGCATTTCGCGCAGCATCTCATGTGAGGCGGCGGCCTGCGCTTCGGCGGCGGCGACCAGGCGCTCCAGGTAGCTTTCGCCCGAGCTGCCTTCAAACAGGCTGTCGATCAGGTGCTGCAGCGCTTCGACCTGCGCGTAGCGGGCGGTCAGCAGCGACTTTTCTATCCAGGTGAACAGCATGGCCAGGGTGATGGCTGCGGCCGACACCCAAAACGCCTGCCCCACGGTTTGCACCAGCAGGCTCAGCTGGGTTTGCGTGGTTTCAGGGTTGGACACGTCAAAGTGGACCAGGCCCATGATGAGGCCTGAGAACGTGCCAATGATGCCCAGACCTGTAAGGATGCCGGGCACGTGTTTGTAGAAGTCGGTTTGCAGCGGCGAGTCCACCAGCGCGTGTTCCGAGAAATAGGTCTCAGCCAGCGCCGCAGAGCGCCACTGTTTGACGCGTGCAGGCTCGGCGGGGGTAACGGCAGGCATGCCTTGCAGCGCTTCGGAGTACTCGGCCCAGAGGCTCGCCAGGCGCGGATCGCCCAGCACTTGCTGTTCGATGTTTGTCAGGTTGACCACGGCGGTGCCGGTCTTGGCTTTCATGGCCGCAAAAAAGGTTTCGGACAAAGCCTGTACGCGGCTTTGTTGCACAGATGCAGGCGCTGCTGTCTGGCCCTGCCCCCAGTGCGGGTGCAGGCCGTTGGCGTACTGGCTCCAAAGGTGTGCCAGGCGCGGCTCGGTCATCACGTCTTGATCGATCTGTGCCAAGTCCACACCCTGACTGGCCGCGCTGGCCTTGATGGTGCCGAGCCGCTCAATGGCTTGGGCCAGTGTGCGCTTCAACCGCATGGCCGGGGCCACAAATTGGGTCAGGTAATGGATGACGACCAGAGCGATCAGAAGGGCCACGGCGCAGAGGTGCCCGTTTTGTCCGAGCCAGGTGGTGAGTGCGTTCATGGTGTCTTGGCGTGTGTGTGCAAGTGGTCAGTCGGTTCAAGGTTAACCCAATTCAATGGGGTGAACTGGCGGTGCTAGGGAAGGCTTGTTGCAGACGTTGCCGGTGCAGCGCCACCAAGTCATCGCGCCCCAACAGGCGAGCGCTGTCGATGACGGCCTGAACGATGCGCGGCTCGGGCGAGTAGTGCAGCATCTCCAGGCTGGTATCGAGCACCCAGACGGCGTTGCCTGCACTCACTTGCGTGGTTGTGAGCTGCGCAAAGCGGTAAGCGGGCTCGAAGAACACGGTGTGACGCGACGCGTCCCAAGGGTCCACGCGCCAGAGTGGGAAGCGTTCGGCTGCCGGCAGGTAGATCTGCCGCATGCGCCAGTAGTCGGCAGCGACCAGCAGCCCCAGCACCAGAGCGCCCAGACCGATCCACTGCACCCCTTGCGACCAGCGCCGTGACACGCTGGGCCAGGCAGGCCACAGCAGCAAGGCGCACAGCAAGGTGGCGACCTGAAACGGGCCGTACCAGAGCGGGTATTCGAGCAGGCTGTGCAGACCGATGACGGCCAGCACGCCCCAAGCCAGCGTGTGTTCAGAGCGCTCGATGCGCCAGGGCTTGAGCCGCCAGACCAGGGCCAGCATGGCGCCGACGATGCCCACTGCCGCAGGCACGCCCAACTCCACGGCCAGGTGCAGCGGCAGGTTGTGCGCGTTGCCCAGGATGTCGCAGAAACGCTCACCGGGGTAAGGCGTGATGTAGTGCGCGTATTTGAGTTCACCCCAGCCCCAGCCCGTCCAGGGTTGGAGCCCAATCAGGTGCAGCACATTGCCCCAGAGCACCCGGCGGCTGCCGCAACCTTCGTCGTGGCCCAGCCGGCTGACGGCGCCTGCCACGTCTTGCGCGGTGATGGCCGACAGGGCCTTGGGCAGCAACGCACTGGCCAGCAGGCACACAGCAAGTGTGGCCAGGCTCCAGCGCCAGGAGAGCTTGACTGGGGTTGGACCTCGGCTCAGTGACCAGGCCACGCACAGCAGCGTGACCAGCACCAGCTCCAGCAGGCCTGTGCGCGAGCCCGTGGCGGCATTGCCCACGGCCAGCAGCGCGAGCATCCAGCAGGCGTGGCTCTGGCGCAGGCCTTGGGTTTGCCACCACAGCACCGCCACCACGCCCATGCTGGTGAGCGTGGCCAGCTGGTTGCGCTGGCGCAGATTGCCCACCGCGTCGCCCAGGTAGGCGGGCACGTGGACCACGCCACCCAACAGGTGGGCCTGGCCGAAATACTGGGTCAGACCCATGGCGCTGCTGATGAGTGCTGCCCAGGCCCAGGCGCGCGCCACGGCCGAGGGGCTGGGCATCTGCTCGCTCAGGGCCAGCAGGCACAGACAGGCCCAGCTGATGAGCACGGGCACAGTGTTCGATTGGGGCGATGGTGCCCAGGGGTGTACCCACGGCAAGACCAGCAACACACTGACCCAGATGTGCGACCAGACCTTGGGCCTGTCTGTGAGCGTGCGGTGGTCTGGGCTCAGCACCATGCCACGCCGAACAGAAAAAACGCCCTGGGGCAAGCAGGGCGTGGGTGTGAGGGCTGGGTGTTCAGGATGCCTTGCATGAGGCAGGCAGGTACTTCACGGGCAGCCCATTGCTGCTGGCCGGGCCACAGCGCCAGCCTGAAATCGGCTTGCCACCGTCGGTGCTGCCATTGATGGCGGTGTCACCGGTTTGCAGGGGTGTGAGCGCGATGGCATTGGCCGATGCGCTGGTGCTGCCGCGCAGAGCTTCGTGGTTGCCCGTCACGGTGATCACACCATTGCCGTCGACGGTAATGCCACTGACGTATTTGCTGCTCTGGCTTTCGCAGGCCTTGGGCAGTTGGGCCGACACATTGCTGTCAGACGATGAGCTGATGGCTTCGGTCACAGCGGTCTTGCAACCATTGGCCGCCAGCAGCATTTCGGATGCCTTGGCGCGGATGGTGTAGTCCTGGTAGGCGGGCAGCGCCAGCGCCCCCAGGATGCCGATGACCGCAATCACGATCATCAGCTCGATCAATGTCAAACCTTGTTGCCTTTTTTGCATGGCATTGCCTCCCTGGTGAATGGAGCTCGATGGTAAATCAAACCACCTGTTTGCTCCACTCCCGGGGCAGGCCGTCAGGCTTGGGCCACTTCTTCCTTTTTGGCGCCCGACATCTTGCCAATGGCCAGAACCAGTGCGGCGCCCAGAGCGGGGCCAGCGTAGTGCAGCCAGGTGTTGGCTTCGACGATGGACTTCAGAGCGACGTCGCTAACGATGGTTTCGCCACCGACCCAGCCGATGAGGGCAGCGCCAAAAATGATGATGATCGGGAAACGGTCCATGAGCTTGATCATGAGTTTGCTGCCAAAAATCACCAGCGGGATGCTGATGGCCAGACCCAACACCAGCAGCGTCATGCTGCCTTTGGCGGCGGCGGCCACGGCAATCACGTTGTCCAGACTCATCACCAGATCCGCGATCAAGATGGTGCGGATGGCGACCCACAGACCGGCTTTTTCACCATCGCCGTCTTCGCCTTCATCTTCTTCGTGCAGCAATTGCGTACCGATCCACAGCAGCAAGATGCCGCCAATGATTTGCAGGTAAGACAGTTCCAGCAATTTGGCAGCGACCACCGTGAGGCCAATGCGCAGGACCACAGCAGCACCCGAGCCAAACATGATGGCTTTCTTTTGCTGTTCGACAGGCAGTGAACGGGCAGCCAGGGCGATGACCACGGCGTTGTCGCCTGACAAGATGATGTTGATCCAGATGATCTTGATCAGACCGATCCAGAATTCGGTGCTTTGCAGCAGTTCCATGTTGTTCTCCGTAGGTATAAAAACCAAAGCGCTGACAACCTGCGTTGACAGCGCTTTGATGTGCAGGAGGCCCGAGTTTACCGGGCCAGGCCTGCCAGGGGGTGCGTAATAGCCCTTATGGCCGAGCCTTCGGTGACACGACCAGGTTGCTGCAGATGCATTGGGGACAGATTTGAAGAGCTGTCCCCAATGACTTTACTTCAGCTGGGCCTTGAGCAGCTTGCCCAGTTCGGAGGGGTTGCGTGTCACCACGAAACCGCACTCTTCCATGATGGCCAGCTTGGCATCGGCCGTGTCGGCACCGCCAGAGATCAGGGCACCTGCGTGGCCCATGCGCTTGCCGGGAGGGGCAGTCACACCGGCGATGAAGCCGACCACGGGCTTCTTCATGTTGGCCTTGCACCATTGAGCAGCTTCGGCTTCGTCCGGACCGCCGATTTCACCGATCATGATGACGGCGTCGGTGTCGGGATCGTCGTTGAACGCCTTCATCACGTCGATGTGCTTGAGGCCGTTGATCGGGTCGCCACCGATACCCACAGCGCTGGACTGGCCCAGACCGACTTCGGTCAGCATCGCCACGGCTTCATAGGTCAGAGTGCCCGAACGGGACACCACGCCGATGCGGCCTTTGCGGTGGATGTGACCGGGCATGATGCCGATCTTGATCTCGTCGGGCGTGATCAGGCCGGGGCAGTTGGGGCCCAGCAGCAGGGTGCGCTTGCCGCCAGCGGCTTCCTTGGCCTTCATCTTGTTGCGCACTTCGAGCATGTCACGCACTGGAATGCCTTCGGTGATACAGATGGCCATGTCCAGGTCGGCTTCGACGGCTTCCCAGATCGCAGCAGCAGCGCCTGCTGGGGGCACGTAGATCACGGACACGGTCGCGCCAGTTTGCGTGGCGGCTTCTTTGACCGATGCGTAAATTGGGATATTGAAGATGGACTCGCCAGCCTTCTTGGGGTTCACACCCGCGACGAAGCAGTTCTTGCCGTTCGCGTATTCCTGGCACTTCTCAGTGTGGAATTGACCGGTCTTGCCGGTGATGCCTTGGGTGATGACTTTGGTGTCTTTGTTGATGTAGATCGACATGTGGTTCTCCTGGCTTACTTAACAGCAGCAACAATCTTGGTGGCTGCTTCAGCCATGGTGTCTGCAGCAATGATGGGCAGACCGGATTCGGCCAGCAACTTCTTGCCCAGCTCTTCGTTGGTGCCCTTCATGCGCACGACCAGTGGCACGGACAGGTTCACGGCCTTGCAGGCCGTGATCACGCCGGTGGCGATGGTGTCGCACTTCATGATGCCGCCGAAGATGTTGACCAGAATGCCTTTGACATTCTTGTTGCCCAACATGATCTTGAAGGCTTCAGTGACCTTCTCGGCGGTCGCGCCGCCGCCCACGTCCAAGAAGTTCGCTGGCTCGCCGCCGAACAGCTTGATGGTGTCCATGGTGGCCATGGCCAGGCCTGCGCCGTTGACCAGGCAACCGATGTTGCCGTCCAGGCTGATGTAGGCCAAGTCGAACTTGGAAGCTTCCACCTCGGCAGGATCTTCCTCGTCCAGATCGCGGTAAGCCACGATTTCAGGGTGACGGAACAGGGCGTTGGAGTCGAAGTTGAACTTCGCGTCCAGGGCCATGATGTTGCCCTTGCTGTCGCAGTTCAGGGGGTTGATTTCCACCAGCGAAGCGTCGGTGTCCATGTAGCACTTGTAGAGCTTTTGGAACACGTCAGCGGCTTGGTCGGCGGAGCCGCCAGTTAGACCCACCGCGTTGGCGATCTTCAGGGCTTGTGCCTGGCCCAGGCCGGTCAAGGGGTCGACCAGCTCGGTGATGATTTTTTCAGGGGTGGAGTGGGCCACTTCCTCGATGTCCATGCCGCCTTCGCTCGAAGCGATCACAGCCACTTTCTGGCTGGCACGGTCGGTCACGATGGACACGTAGTACTCTTTGTTGATGTCGGCACCGTCTTCGATGTAGAGGCGACGGACTTTCTGGCCTTCAGGACCGGTCTGGTGCGTCTTGAGCTGCATGCCCAGGATCTCGCCAGCAATGCGCTTGACGTCGTCAATGGTTTTGGCCACCTTGACGCCGCCACCTTTGCCACGGCCACCGGCGTGGATCTGGGCTTTCACCACCCACACTGGTCCGCCCAGTTTTTGGGCGGCTTCGACAGCTTCTTGAACGGTGAACGCTGGAATGCCGCGGGGAACTGGCACACCGAATTGACGCAAGATTTCCTTGCCTTGGTACTCGTGAATCTTCATGAGGTCTTCTCTCAGAGGGGTGGAAATTCGACCGGTCCGCCGGGGCCCCTGTATCAAAGGGTGTACGCCAGCAGGCTCTGGACACTGCAGCCTTGGACTGTATCATGCTGCAATGCATCAATCCTGAGCCTTGCGTCTTACATTGACATGACGCAAAGAGCCAGAACGGAACAGGAAATCCTTGAAATGGCCAAAATTTTCATCGACGGCGAAGCGGGCACCACGGGTTTGCAGATCCGTGAACGTCTGGCGCTCATGCCCCAGGTCCAGGTGCTGAGCATCGACCCGGCCCGGCGCAAAGACCCCGAAGCCAAGCGTGAACTCATGGCCGCCGCCGACCTGGTGGTGCTGTGCCTGCACGACGATGCTGCCATCGAATCCGTGGCCATGATCGACACCTTGACGGGCCCAAAGCCCCGCATCGTGGACGCGTCCACCGCCCACCGCTGCCACCCCGAGTGGGTGTACGGTTTCCCCGAGCTGGCGGCCGATCAGCGCGCGGCCGTGCAGGCTGCCGAGCGCGTGGCCAACCCGGGCTGCTACGCCACCGGGGCCATCGCCTTGCTGCGGCCTTTGGTCGACGCCGGGCTGCTGCCGCCTGATTTCCCGGTGTGTCTGCCTTCAGTGAGTGGTTACTCCGGTGGTGGTCGCGCCATGATCGAAGACTACGAAGCGGGCAAGGCGCCGCTGTTTGAAGCCTATGCCCTCGGCCTCAAACACAAGCACATTCCGGAAATCATGAAGTTCACCGGGCTGAGCCGTCGCCCTCTGTTTGTGCCTGCCGTGGGCAACTTCCGCCAGGGCATGCTGGTGCAATTGCCCTTGCACCTGGACGAACTGCCGGGCCGTCCCAAAGCGGCCGACCTGCACGAAGCCCTGCGTGCCCACTATGCTGCCAGCCACGTGGCGGGCGGCTGGGTCAGTGTGGAGCCGGCCACCGACAACGGCAAGCTCGATGCCCTGGCGCTCAACGACACCAACAAGCTGGAAATTCGCGTGTTCGCCAACGAGGAGGCCCGCCAGGCCGTGCTGATCGCCCGCCTGGACAACTTGGGCAAGGGTGCCAGTGGCGCAGCGGTGCAGAACATCCAGTTGATGCTGGGTTTGTGACCCGCGCAACGGGCTGCCCGGTTGGCTGACCGGGTTTGGCCCGGTGCATTCACGCGTCGTCTGCGCCTTGCACGACGCGCCGCACGACTTCGGCGGTAAAGCCCCGGGTGATCAGAAAACGGATTTGCTTGCTGCGCTCCTGTGCGTCTTGCGCTGGCGCGCCAAACTTTTTGCGCCACACCTCGCGCGCCCTTTCCAGCTCGCTGTCTTTGAGTTGGGCCAAAGCGTTGGCCACTGCTTCACCCGACAGGCCTTTGGCGGCCAGTTCCTGTTTGATGCGCGCAGCGCCCAGCTTGCCCGAGCGGCGGTGAATCACCGATTCGATGGCGCGGCCATCGTTGATGAAGTCGCGGGCCTGCAGCTCGTCCAGCGCTTTGGCCAGTTCGCCCGGTTCCTGTTCATGTGCGGCGAGCTTGCGTTCCAGCTCGGCGCGGGAGTGCTCGCGTTGGCTCAAAAGCCGCAGGGCGCGGCCTTTGAGCGAGGGCTGGAAGCCGGGCCGGTTCATCAGTTCTCGGCGGTTTCGGTGGTGGCGGCCAGCAGCGGGATGCCCAGTGAGTCACGCACTTTATTCTCGATTTCGAAGGCCAGGTCGGGGTTTTCGCGCAGGAATTCGCGGGCGTTGTCGCGGCCCTGGCCAATTTTTTCGCCGTTGTAGGCGTACCAGGCTCCGGATTTTTCGATGACTTTGGCGTTCACGCCCATGTCGATGATTTCACCATGGCGGCTGATGCCTTCACCGAACAGGATGTCGAACTCGGCCGTTTTGAACGGGGGCGCGACTTTGTTTTTGACCACTTTGACCTTGGTTTCGTTGCCAATCGCGTCGTCGCCCTTCTTGATGGTGCCGGTGCGGCGGATGTCCAGGCGGACCGAGGCGTAGAACTTGAGCGCATTGCCGCCCGTGGTGGTTTCGGGGCTGCCGAACATGACGCCGATCTTCATGCGGATCTGGTTGATGAAAATGACCGTGCAGTTGGTTTTTTTGATGGTGGCGGTCAGCTTGCGCAGGGCCTGGCTCATCAGACGCGCTTGCAGGCCGGGCAGGCTGTCGCCCATGTCGCCTTCGATTTCGGCCTTGGGGGTCAGGGCCGCCACCGAGTCGATGACAACCAGGTCCACCGCGCCGGAGCGCACCAGGCTGTCGACGATCTCCAGGGCCTGCTCGCCGGTGTCGGGCTGGCTGATCAGCAGGTCTTGCAGGTTCACACCCAGGTTCTGGGCGTACTGCACGTCCAGCGCGTGTTCGGCGTCCACAAAGGCGCAGGTGCCGCCCAGGCGCTGCATTTCAGAAATCACTTGCAGGGTCAGCGTGGTTTTGCCTGACGACTCAGGACCGTAGATCTCGATCACGCGGCCGCGGGGCAGGCCGCCGACGCCCAAGGCGATGTCCAGGCCCAGCGAGCCGGTGGAGACGACCTGGATGTCTTCGATCACCTCGCCTTCGCCCAGGCGCATGATGGTGCCCTTGCCGAACTGTTTCTCGATCTGGGCCAGGGCGGCTTGCAGGGCTTTGGACTTTTCGCTGTTGACGTCGCTCATGGGAATCTCCTTGAATATCAATGGGTTGGCGCATCTGCAAGCTGGCCATTGCTGCGTTTGCTGGATGCTTGAACAGTACTGTACACGTACAGTAAGTTGTTGAAAACAGTTTTTTTGGTCAGTTTGATTTACCATTTGGGCATGACCCTACCCGACGATGAACGCTGGCGCCAGACCCACCTGGGCAGGCTGCTTGGCCATGCCATGCGCCGCTTCGATGAGCGTGTGTTGACCTTGATGGCCAGCAACGAGGGCGTGCCGCTGGCCTTAGCCAACCTGGCAGCGCGTGACCAGATCACTGCCGCCCATGTGCACATCACGCGCCATCTGGGGCTGGAGGGCGCGCGCCTGACCGAGCTGGCACAGGCCGCAGGTATGACCAAGCAGGCCATGGGCAATCTGGTGAACCAGTGCGAGGCCTGGGGGCTGGTGGTCAAAGAGGACGATCCGCTGGATGCCCGTGCCAGACAGGTGCGCTTCACCCCTGACGGTCTGGCCTGGCTGCAGGCGTTCAAGGACGCGGTGGCCCAGGCCGAGCAGGAGTTTCGTGAAGCGGTGGGCGCTGAGGTGGCCACTGTGGTGGCGCTGGGATTGGAGGCTTATGCCAGTTGAGTGCGCCGTTGCGGGTAAGGCCCGATCGTGGCCGTGCCCTGCCTGAAGCACACTAGAATCAAAACCTGACAAAACAGGGTGAAATGGGCAGTACCTCCAACGGACCGCCCGAGTGCAGGAGACAGCGATGCGAATTCTGATTGCCGAAGATGACCAGGTGTTGGCGGACGGATTGCTGCGCACCTTGCGCAGCGCAGGTGCCGCAGTGGACCACGTGGCCAGCGGCTCTGAGGCCGATGCGGCCCTGATGACCAACAACGAGTTCGACTTGCTGATCCTGGACCTGGGCCTGCCCAAACTGCATGGTCTGGAAGTGCTCAAACGCCTGCGTGCACGGGGCTCCACCTTGCCGGTACTGATCTTGACGGCCGCCGACAGTGTCGAAGAGCGTGTCAAAGGCCTGGACTATGGTGCTGATGACTACATGGCCAAACCCTTTAGCCTGCAGGAACTCGAAGCCCGCGTCCGCGCCCTCACCCGCCGTGGCATGGGCGGCGCGACCTCGCAGATCAAGCACGGCCCGTTGATCTATGACCAGTCGGGTCGCGTGGCCACCATCGACGGCAAGATGGTTGAATTGTCGGCGCGTGAACTCGGCTTGCTTGAAGTGCTGCTGCAGCGTGCAGGCCGCCTGGTCAGCAAGGACCAGCTGGTCGAGCGCCTGTGCGAGTGGGGCGAAGAGGTCAGCAACAACGCCATTGAGGTCTACATCCACCGCCTGCGCAAAAAGATCGAAAAAGGCCCTATCCGCATCGCCACCGTGCGCGGTCTGGGCTACTGCCTCGAAAAAATTCCGGGCTGACGTCCTGCCTGCCCCGCGCTGCTGAGCCATGAAGTCCCGGGGCTGGAACGTACAAATTTTCAAACGCGAGCAGCGCTCGCTGTTCGGCGAGATCCTGGACTGGATGCTCACGCCGCTCCTGCTGCTGTGGCCCATCAGCCTGGCGCTGACCTGGCTGGTGGCGCAGGGCCTGGCCAACAAGCCCTTCGACCGGGCCATGGTCTACAACGTGCAGGCTCTGGCCCAGCAGGTGCGGGTCGGACCTGACCACAAAGTCCAGTTCAACCTGCCCCAGCCCGCCAGCGAGCTGCTGCGGGCCGATGAAACCGACCTCGTGTACTACCAGGTGCGCGGCACGCGGGGCGAGTTCCTCAGCGGTGAACGCGATTTGCCCGAACCCCCGCGTGAAGAAGACAAAGGCAACAGCTACGAGGTGCGCATCCGCGATGACGAGATGCGCGGGCTGGAAGTGCGCGTGGCCTACACCTGGATCCGACTGGACACCGACGGCAACCGCCCGGCGTTGGTGCAGGTGGCCGAAACGCGCGAAAAACGCTCTGTGCTGGCTGCCGAGATCATCAAGGGGGTGATGCTGCCCCAGTTCGCGATCCTGCCCCTGGCGGTGCTTCTGGTGTGGCTGGCGCTGGTGCGCGGCATCAAGCCGCTGTCCCAACTTGAAGAGCGCATCCGCGCCCGCAAGCCCGACGACCTGAGCCCCCTTGACGACAAGGCCGTGCCCATGGAAGTGGCGCCGCTGGTGGTGTCGGTCAACGACCTGCTGACCCGGTTGAAAGACTCGATCGCCACGCAAAAGCGCTTTCTGGCCGATGCGGCGCACCAGCTCAAGACGCCGCTGGCAGGCCTGCGCATGCAGGCCGACCTGGCGCAGCGCCACGGCGAGAGCGAGGAAGACCTCAAACGCTCGCTGCAGCACATTGGCCGCGCCAGCGTGCAGGCCACCCACACCGTCAACCAGTTGCTGGCGCTGGCCCGCGCCGAAGGCGGTGGCAGCAACGTGCCCGCGCAGCCGTGCAACATGGTGGAGCTGGCCAGCGAGGTGCTGCAGGACTGTTTCCCTCGTGCGGCAGACAAGGGCATCGATCTGGGCTATGACGGCGCGTCCAGCGACACCCCGGGTGCGCAGCTCACGGGCAACCCCACGCTGCTCAAGGAAATGGTGCGCAACCTGGTCGAGAATGCGATCCACTACACGCCCTCAACGGCCGAGCGTCCGGGTGTGGTGACGGTGCGGATTCTGGTGGACCCCTACAGCCAGGCGCTGGTCATGCAGGTCGAGGACAACGGCCCGGGCATTCCGGCTTCCGAGCGCGAGCTGGTCTTTCAGCCGTTCTACCGCGCCTTGGGCACCAATGTGGACGGCTCGGGTCTGGGCCTGCCCATCGTGCGCGAGATCGCGCAGCGCCACGGTGCCAGCATCACGGTGGATGCCGCGCATCCCGGGCACACGCCGCCCGGGGCCTGCTTCACGCTGCGCTTTGCGGTACCGCTTTGAGAGCCTTGTGTGCTGATCAGGCCGCAGGGCGGCCCATGTCCAGCTGCAGCCGCTCGCGTTCGATCACGCGGGCCACAGCAGGTACGGCCGCTACTTTTTGGACAAAGGCCCACAGATCGGGGTGCGCTTCGGGCGCGATGCCCGCAATGGTGCCCCAGCGGGTCAGCGTCAGGCTGTAGGCGTCGAGCGGGCTGAAGTGCTCGCCGGTCAGCCAGGTCTGGCCTTTGGCTGCAGCCGCCAGGACCAGCGTTTGCAATTCGCCCAACATGCCGCGAAACAGCTGGGTGTTGTAGGTCTTCATCGCCGCCTGGGCCTCGGGCTGGTCCGAGAATTTCTGCGGCATGAAGATGTGGGTGAACGTGGGGTGTACCGTGTTGTTCATCCAGGCCAGCGTCGACAGGGCTTGCGCACGGGCCATCGGTTCGGTGGGCAGGAAATGCGCTTGCGGAAACACCTGGTCCAGGTGCAGCACGATGGCCAGAATTTGCGTGATCGGTTGACCGTTGTTGACCAGCACGGGCACTTGGCCGCGCGGATTGATGGCTTTGTACTCGTCGCTGTTTTGCTCACCCTTGTGCAGCTTGACCATGCTGGGCTCAAAGGCGGCGCCGCTCATCTCCAGCAGCACATGGGGCACGAACGAGCAGGCGCCAGGGGAAAAATACAGTTTCAGGCTCACGGGAAGGTCTCCGGAAAGGATCAATTGGAATCGGGGGCAGACGCTGCAGGGGCAGCAGGCTTGGGACGCGGTGCGCTGGCGGCAGGCTTGGCGGGTGATGCCAAGGCAGCCGATGCGCCAGCCGCTGGAGAAGCCGATGCCGACGATAAAGGCGCGGAAGCCGGTTCTGCTGCAGGGGGCTGGATCGGCAGCGTCACCACCGGGCCGCTGGGCGTCTGCTCAGTGCCCCAGCCCCAAGGCTGCAGGGCGCCCATGTTCCAGGCCAGCAAGGCCGCGTTGAGCAGCAGCAACAATCCGATCCACCAGCGGGCCATCAGCATCCGTCCTTGTCTTGTTTCAGGGGGCGCACACTGACTTCCGAGCTGTGGATGTCGTGTGTGCCTTGTTCATCGGCCAATCGTAGCGCACCCGCTGCACTCACCCCCAGGCACAGGCCCTGCAGCCCGTCGCTGGTGGTGACCTGTCGGCCCCGCAGCACATCGCGCGCCTCAAAGCGTTGCTGCAGCGGGGCAAAGCCCTGGCGCTCAAAGTCCTGCAGCATCTGCACCAGTGGCAGCACCACACGGGCCAGTGCGGCGGGGGCGGTGGCTTCGGACCAGGCTTCGGTCAGCGCGGCGGGCGGGGTGTTCAGGCCGTCGGCCGGACGGGGGCGGATGTTGATGCCCATGCCGATCACCACCTGGCTGCGCCCGCCCATGCTGGCCGCCTCGATCAGGATGCCGCCGAGCTTGCGCTCTTGCCACCACAGGTCGTTGGGCCACTTCAGTCGGACGCCCGGGTGCAGGCTCTCGGCCAGCGACAGCCCCACGGCCAGCGACAAGCCTGACCAATCTTGGGGGGCGAACGGCAGGCTGAGCGAAAAAGTGAGCGAGTCGCCCGGCTGGCCTTGCCAGACCCGGCCCATGCGCCCACGCCCTGCGGTTTGCGATTCGGCCACCAGCAAGGTGGCCTCGGTTTGCCCTTGGCGGGCACGGCGCATCAGCTCGGTGTTGCTCGAATCGATTTCGGGCAGCACCTCCACCGTGAAGCCTGGCAACAAGGGCCAGACCTGCTCCCAAATGGCTTCAGCGTGCCAGCGGGTGGGCGGTGTCATCGGCGGCTGGCTCAGGCTTTTTTGGACTTCTTTTTGGGCGCGGCCTCGGCTTTGGCTTGGGTCTTCGCCTTGGGGTTGGCTTTGGGCTTGTCGGCGGCCTTCACTTTGTCGGCTTTATTGGCTTTGTCCGCTTTCTTGGCCTTGGGCTTGGCGTCGGCTTTCACGTCGGCCTTGGTTTTGGCCTTTTTCTTCTTTTTCTGGCTTGGGATCGGGGGTGTGTCTTCGCGGTCCTTGGGCGAGAGCAGT
Source organism: Limnohabitans radicicola (assembly GCF_014837235.1). Taxonomy (GTDB): domain Bacteria; phylum Pseudomonadota; class Gammaproteobacteria; order Burkholderiales; family Burkholderiaceae_C; genus Limnohabitans_A; species Limnohabitans_A radicicola. Next base: position 1,355,584 of record NZ_JACYFT010000001.1, read on the forward strand.
GTGCCTCGGCAGTTGGTGCTGCCGCACCAGCAGGGGTACTCTGCCAACAGTTCTTTGGTGTAGGGCTCGTCGATGATCAGGCCGTAGTCGTAGTTCAGCTCTTCGCCCGCTTTGATGTTGCGCAGCGCCTTGATGAAAATGCGCTCGTTCACTTCGTCGGCTTCGCAGTTCGCGTCGCAGCTGTGGTTGATCCAGCGCGAGGAGTTGCCGCCGTGCAGCGCATCGATCACCTTGTCTTCATTCACATGGAAGTAGAAGGTGTGGTTCGGGTCATTGGGGTCGTGCGGGTGGCGGTCCTGGGCTTCGTCCCAGCTGATGACCTCGCCCACGTACTCGATGATGGTCTCGCCCTCGGCGATGTCTTGCAGTGCAAACACGCCCTTGCCGTGCACACCGGAGCGGCGAACCTGGATGCGTCGGCTGGACGATGAACCGGAAGAAGAAACAGGGGTTTTGGCCACGGCGTTGAAAAATTTGTTATGGTGAATTCATGTGGGCGTGCGCGTGAGCGCGCCCGGGCGTGCATGTGTGCGAGCGCGCGTGCGCACGCGAGACAACGGATTGTATAGACATGAAAACATTGATCATTGCAGAGAAGCCTTCGGTGGCCCAGGACATTGTTCGGGCGCTGACCCCTGTGGCGGGCAAGTTCGAGAAACACGATGACCATTTCGAGAGCGACACCTATGTGGTCACCAGTGCCGTGGGTCATCTGGTCGAGATCCAGGCCCCTGAGCAGTACGACGTCAAGCGCGGCAAGTGGAGCTTCGCCAACTTGCCCGTGATCCCGCCGCACTTTGACCTCAAACCCGTGGACAAGACCAAGAGCCGCTTGAGTGCCGTGGTCAAGCAGGCCAAGCGCAAGGACGTGAGCGCCCTCATCAATGCTTGTGACGCGGGCCGTGAAGGGGAGTTGATCTTCCGTTTGATCGAGCAGTACGCGGGCGGCGCCAAGCCGCTGAACAAACCTGTCAAACGCCTGTGGCTGCAGTCCATGACACCACAAGCGATCCGTGACGGTTTTGAGAGCCTGCGCAGCGACACCCAGATGCAGGGCCTGGCCGACGCCGCCCGCAGCCGGTCTGAAGCCGACTGGCTGGTGGGCATCAACGGCACGCGCGCCATGACCGCCTTCAACTCGCGTGACGGGGGGTTCTTCTTGACCACTGTGGGCCGGGTGCAGACGCCCACGCTGGCCGTGGTGGTCGAGCGCGAAGAGCAAATCCGCAAGTTTGTCAGCCGCGACTATTGGGAAATCCACGCTGAGTTTGCTGCCGCTGCTGGCACCTACCCCGGCAAGTGGTTTGACCCGGCCTGGCGAAAAGAAGAAGACGCCGAAAAGAAAGCCGACCGCCAATGGACCGCTGCCGAGGCGCAAGCCATCGTTGACGCGGTGCGCGGCCAAAAGGCCACGGTGACCGAAGAGGCCACACCCACCACACAAGCCAGCCCTGGCCTGTTTGACCTGACCAGCCTGCAGCGCGAGGCCAACGGCAAGTTCGGCTTCTCGGCCAAGACCACGCTGGCGCTGGCCCAAAGCCTGTACGAACGCCACAAGGCCCTGACCTACCCGCGTACCGACTCGCGCCACCTGCCCGAAGACTACGTGCCCGTGGCCAAGCAAACCTTCGAGATGCTGGCAGACAGCGGCATGAAGCACCTGGCCCCGCACGCCCTCACGGCACTGAACAACAACTACGTGCGCAAGATCCCCCGCGTGTTCGACAACAAAAAGGTGTCGGACCACTTCGCCATCATCCCTACGCTGCAAGCGCCCAGCGGCTTGTCCGAGGCCGAGCAAAAGCTGTACGACCTGGTGGTGCGCCGCTTCATGGCGGTGTTCTTCCCCAGCGCCGAATACCAGGTGACCACCCGCATCAGCGTGGCTGCTGGCCACAGCTTCAAGACCGTGGGCAAGGTGCTGGTCAAACCCGGCTGGCTCGCCATCTATGGCAAGGAAGCGGCCAATGAGGTGGAAGACGCCAAAGACGGCGACAAGGGCCAGAACCTGGTGCCGGTGCAGCCGGGCGAGCAGGTGGGTGTCGAGTCGGTCGAAGCCAAGGGCCTCAAGACCCGGCCGCCCGCTCGCTACTCGGAAGCCACGCTGCTGGGCGCCATGGAAGGCGCGGGCAAGCTGGTGGACGACGACGAGCTGCGCGAAGCCATGCAGGAAAAAGGCCTGGGCACGCCAGCCACCCGCGCTGCCATCATCGAAGGCCTGCTGAACGAGAAATACATGCTGCGCGAAGGCCGCGAGCTGATCCCGACGGCCAAGGCCTTCCAGCTCATGACGCTGCTGCGCGGCCTGCAGGTGGAAGAACTCTCCAAGCCTGAGCTCACGGGCGAATGGGAATACAAGCTGGCGCAGATGGAGCAGGGCAAGTTGAGCCGTGGCCAGTTCATGGCCGAAATCGCGGCCATGACCGAGCACATCGTCAAGAAAGCCAAAGAGTACGACCGCGACACCGTGCCCGGTGACTACGCCACGCTCACCACGCCCTGCCCCAAGTGCGGCGGTGTGGTCAAGGAAAACTACCGTCGCTACACCTGCACGGGCGCTGACGGCGCGAGCGAAGGCTGCGGCTTCTCGTTCGGCAAGTCGCCCGGCGGGCGCACCTTTGAAACGCACGAAGCCGACCAGTTCCTGCGCGACAAGAAGATCGGCCCGCTCGAAGGCTTTCGCTCCAAGGCGGGCTGGCCCTTTGTGGCCGAGATGGCGCTCAAGTTCAACGAAGAAGAGCAGAACTGGAAACTCGAGTTCGACTTCGGGGACGACAAGAAAGACGAGGACAGCGGCGAAATCGTCGAATTCACCGACGAGTCGCTGGGCGTGTGCCCCAAGTGCGGCAGCCCGGTGCACGAGCATGGCAGCAACTACGTTTGCAGCAAGGCCGTACCCACCCATGCGCAACCCACACCCAGCTGCGATTTCAAGACCGGCAAGGTCATCCTGCAGCAACCCGTGGAGCGCGAACAGGTCAGCAAGCTGCTGGCCACAGGCAAAACCGACCTGCTCGACAAGTTCCTGAGCAACCGCACCCGCCGCACCTTCAAGGCCTTCCTGGCCTGGAACGCGGAAGAAGGCAAAGTGGGTTTCGAGTTCGAGCAGCGTGAAGGCGGCAAGAAGTACCCGCCGCGCAAAACGGCAGCCAAGAAGACGCCTTTCGGCAAGGCCGCGACGAAAACCGCCAAAGCCCCGGCAGCGAAAAAGGCCGCTAAAACAGCAGCGCCCAAGGCCCCGCGCAAAGCCGCCGTGGGCACGCTCAAGCCCAGCGCCGCCCTGATGGCGGTGATCGGCGACGGCACCTACGCCCGCACCGAAGTGGTCAAGAAAATCTGGGACTACATCAAGGCCAACAACTTGCAGGACGCCGCCAACAAGCGCGCCATCAATGCCGATGGCAAGCTCAAGGAAGTGTTTGGCAAGGATCAGATCACGATGTTCGAGCTGGCGGGCATCATCGGCAAGCACCTGAGCTGACATAGCGCGCGACCTGCTGCCTGGCGGGTCGTGCTTCAGTCCATCTCAAGAACCCCGGATGTTGACCTTCACGGGCAAAGCCTCCAGCAAGGGCTGCAGCCGGGCGTGTACCTGCGCCCAGCCTGGGCCGTGGCTGTCCACCCACACGGGCCCATCGCCCTCGGCCACCACGCGTGGGCGTTGGTCTTGGGGCAGCCCGGCTGCGCTGCACGCCTGATCGACCAGTGCTTGCACCACGGCCCCTGTGGCCAGGGTGCGCAGTTCGGGCTTGTAAATCTTGCCCACATTGGTCACGGGCATGGTGCTGAGGATGGTGATCGATTTGGGTTTGGCGGGGCCCTCGTCCACACGCTCGGCGGTGAAACCCAGCAATTCGGCCTCGCTCGCCTCGCAGCCGGCTTTGAGGGTGGCAAAGGCCACGGGCAACTCGCCCGCATAGGCGTCAGGCGCGCCCACCGCAGCGCACAGCGCCACCGCCGGATGCGCACCCAGCGCGTCTTCAATCACCTTGGGGTCGATGTTGTGTCCACCCCGGATGATCAGGTCCTTGGCACGCCCTGTCAGGTGCAAACGCCCCTGCTCGTCCACAAAGCCCACATCGCCGGTGATCAGCCAGCCATCGGGGGTGAAACTGCGAGCCGTCTCGGCGCTGTCCAGGTAGCCCGAAAACAGGTTGGGGCCTTGGTAGAGCACCATGCCCTTGCCGCCCGCAGGCAGCTCGGTGCCGGTGGCTTGCCCGTCGGCATTCAGGGCCGCGATGCGCACACGGGCGTGTGGCAAAGGCCAGCCCACGCAGCCTGCTGGTGCGTCCATGCCCGGTGGGGCCACCGTGCTCAAGCCTGCGGTCTCGGTCATGCCCAGGCTCTCGTTGATGTGCAGACCCAAAGTCTGCCTGAAGCGCTGCGACAGCTCGGGCGGCAACGGTGCTGCACCTGTGCGCACGCCGCGCAGTGTGGCAATGTCTGCCCCGGCCAAAGGCACCGCCGCCAGGGCCGCCAGCACCGTGGGCACACCCGACATGAGCGTGCAGCGGTGGTGCGCCACCAGACGCCAATAGTTCTGGATCACTTCGCGGTTGCGGAACATCGCCGCCGTCGGAATGATCACATGCATGCCCACTGCCAACGAGCACAAGGCCCCGGGCAACACGCCCGCCACATGGAACAAGGGGTAACCATTGAGGGTCACATCGGTGCATTGAAAGCCCTGCACGGTGGCGTTGGCCCAGGCGGTGAAGACCTGGGCGGCGTGGCTGTGCCGTGCCAGTTTGGGTGCGCCTGTGGTCCCGCCTGTGTGGAAGTAGGCGGCGATGTCGCTGGCAGAGAACACCCGCTCGCTGAGCAAGCGATCCGAAGGCTCTGCATTGACCAAGGCGTGGAAGTCCAGCACCCCGGCAGGCAGGTTCTCTGGCGATGCAACGGGACCGTTCCTTGGCGTGACGAGCAGCACCTTCTGCAGTGAGGGCAGCAGTGCCTGCAGCCGCAGGGCTTTGGCACGCATGTGTGCGTCATCGTCGTCGCCGTGTGCGATCAGTACTTTGGCACCACTGGCCCGCAGCAGCGACAGCAGCTTTTCTTCGCTCAGCAAAGGGTTCAGCGGCTGCACGATGCCCGCCGCCTCACCGCCCCACAGGGCCAGGTGGTAGGCGAGTCCCCCGGGCAGCAAGATGGCGACCACATCGCCTGACTGAACACCCAGATGGAACAAGGCGTTGGCGGTTTGGTGGATTTTTTGCAGCAGCTCGCGGTAGGTCCAGCTGGTGCTGGGGCCGCCAGGCTGCCCGGTTTCCAAAAAGGTCAGCGCTGGCCGTTCGGCGTGGGCTTGGGCGCTGGCCGCGATCAGCGCATAGGTGCTTTGCCAGGGGATGGCCTGGTCCAGGGGCGTTTGCTCGATCTGACGGATGTGCGCCAGTGACTGGACCGCGGTGGTGGTGCTCAGGTGCATGGGAGGTGACTGCAAAAAGCCATCGGCGATGGCGAGCCCCATGTTAGCGAGCAGGCGACCGTGCTTTTGCCGCCTCAGTGACAAGCACCACCACTCCAGTGGTGCCGGCGCTCAGTGCCCCACCACCCGGGCCATCTCCAGGCACTTGTTGGAGTAGCCCCACTCGTTGTCGTACCAGGCCACGACCTTGATGAAGGTGCTGTCCAGGGCAATGCCCGCATCGGCGTCGAACACGCTGGTGCACACCTCGCCACGGAAGTCGGTCGAGACCACTTTGTCGGTGGTGTAACCCAGCACGCCCTTGAGCGCGCCCTCGCTTTGCGCTTTCATTTCGGCACAGATCTCGGCGTAGGTGGCGGGGTTGTCCAGTTCGGCCGTGAGGTCCACCACCGACACGTCCGACGTGGGCACGCGGAACGCCATGCCAGTCAGCTTGCCCTTGATGGCGGGAATCACCACGCCCACCGCCTTGGCTGCGCCTGTGCTGCTGGGGATGATGTTTTCCAGAATGCCGCGCCCACCGCGCCAGTCCTTGTTGCTCGGGCCGTCTACGGTCTTTTGGGTGGCCGTGGCCGCGTGCACAGTGGTCATCAGGCCGCGCTTGATGCCCCACTTGTCGTTGAGCACCTTGGTGATCGGGGCCAGCGCGTTGGTGGTGCAGCTGGCGTTGCTGATGATCGCCTGGCCTGCGTAGGTGTTGTGGTTCACACCGTACACAAACATCGGTGTGTCGTCCTTGGATGGGGCCGAAATCACCACCTTCTTGGCGCCTGCCGCCAGGTGCTTGCCCGCGCTGTCTTTGTCCAGGAACAAGCCCGTGGCTTCGATCACCACATCGGCGCCGACCTCGTTCCACTTCAGGTTGGCCGGGTCGCGCTCTTGCGTCAGACGGATTTTTTTGCCGTTCACCACGAGGGTGTTGCCTTCCACGGCCACGGTGCCCTTGAAGCGGCCATGCACGCTGTCGTAGCTCAGCATGTAGGCCAGGTATTCGGGCTCCAGCAAATCGTTGATGCCGACGATCTCGACGTCATTGAAGTTCTGCACCGCAGCGCGGAACACCATGCGGCCGATGCGGCCAAATCCGTTGATACCGATTTTGGTGGTCATGGGGGTCTCACTTTCGTTGGATGTGTTCAAGCGGTTGGCAAGCCTGCGCAACCGAGGATGTAACCATGGTACCGAATTTGTGAAACTTTATTACATAGCCCTGGACTGAAATGGGTTTGTTCTGGTTTTGTAACCGGTCGCAAACCAGGGGTGGATGCGTTGACATCGGGTCGTCGCGTGTTGCATTGCACAGTGAACGCAAATCCACTACTGTCAAAACCTTTGCAACACATCGTTCCTTGCCAACATGAATGCCATCCGTTTCTTTTCAGGCTTGTGTGCCTTGACCTTTTCATCGCTGGTTATTGCTCAAGGCCGTTTACCCACCATCCCGCCCGAGCAGTACACGCCCGAACAAAAGCAGGCGGTGCAGGACTTTGAAACGGTGAGAAAAGCCGCACTGCGCGGCCCGTTCCAGCCCCTGCTGCACAGCCCGCAGGTCATGACGCTGATGCGCTCCACAGGCGACTACCTGCGCTACAAGTCGGCGATTGGCACCACCTTGAGCGAGCTGGTGATTCTGGTGGTGGCGCGAGAGTGGACGCAGGATTACGAGTGGATGGTGCACCAACCCATCGCGGTGGAGGTGGGCATCAAGGCCTCGATCACCGATGCCATTGCCCAAGGGCGCAGACCCCAGGGCATGAGCGATGACGAGGAAATCGTCTATGACTTCTCGACCGAGTTGCACAAGAACAAGCACGTCTCGGACCACACCTTTGCGCGTGCGGAAAAACGCTTTGGCAAGCAAGGCGTGGTGGACCTGACGGCCATCAACGCGTACTACACCTCGCTGGCCATGCAGATGAACGCGGCCGAGTACCAGGTGCCCAAAGACGCCAAGCGCTTGCAGCGTTTTCCGCGCTGACCACCTGTTCAGTGGATTGACGCCAGGAACTGCCGAAGCTCCGGCGTTTGTGGGTTCGAGAACAAGGCGTCAGGTGCGCCCTGTTCGTGCACCCGTCCCTGGTGCATGAAGATCACACGGTCGCTCACCTTGCGGGCAAAGTTCATCTCATGCGTGACCATCAAGAGCGTCATGCCTTCTTGCGCGAGCGACTCCACCACGGCCAGCACTTCACCCACCAGCTCGGGGTCGAGCGCCGAGGTGATTTCGTCGCACAGCAAGATGCCCGGCGACATGGCCAGCGCCCGTGCAATCGCCACGCGCTGCTGCTGCCCGCCCGAGAGCTGGTCGGGAAAGGCGTCGAACTTTTCGGCCAAGCCCACACGGGCCAGCAGGCGGCGCGCAGTGGCTTCGGTTTCGGTGGCAGCCAGTCGCTTGACCAGGCCGGGCGCGAGCTGGATGTTCTTGCCTACCGTGAGGTGCGGGAACAGGTTGAAGGACTGGAAGATCATGCCCACCTGCTGGCGCAGGGTCCGCATGGCCGCAGGGTCGTCGTACACCAGGGGCTGGCCCTGCACGGTCAGGCTGCCGTGCTGGAAGGTCTCCAGCCCGTTGATGCAGCGCAGCAGCGTGCTTTTGCCCGAGCCGCTTTTGCCGATGATGGCGATCACCTCGCCCGGCTGCACCTGCAGGTCGATGCCCTTGAGGACTTCGTTGCTGCCGTAGGACTTGCGCAGCCCCGTGATCGCGACAGCGGCGGTGGAAGAATCAGCGTTGGACATGGAATTTGCCTTCGAGAGAGCGTGCATACAGGCTGATCGGGTAGCAGATCAGGAAATACAAAACAGCCACACAGCTGTAGACCACAAAGGGTTTGAAGGTGGCGTTGGTGATCATGGTGCCGGCTTTGGTCAGCTCGACAAAGCCGATGACCGAGGCCAGTGCCGTGCCCTTGACCACCTGGACCAGAAAGCCCACGGTGGGCGCGACCGCAATGCGCGCCGCCTGCGGAAAAATCACGTAGCGCAGTTGCTCGCCAAAATTCAGTGCCAGGCTTTGAGCCGCTTCCCACTGGCCTTTGCCAATGGATTTGACGCAGCCGTGCCAGATTTCGGTGAGGAAGGCGCTGCTGTACAGCGTCAAAGCCACGGCAGCCGCCGTCCAGGCCGAGGTCTCCACGCCGAGCATGGCCATGCCGAAGTAGGCCAGGAACAGCTGCATCAGCAGTGGTGTGCCCTGAAAGAGCTGTACATACAGCGCGACGGCTTGTTGCAGGCTGCGGTTGGGCGTGGTGCGGACCACCAACAGGGCCAGGCCCACCAGCCCGCCGCCGACAAAAGCGATCAGCGACAGCACCAGCGTCCAGCGCGCGGCCAACAACAAGTTGCTGACGATGTCCCACAGGGAAAACTCAACCACGGCGGCCTCCGAACAAGAAGCGCTGGCCGAACCAGTTCAGCGTGGCGCGGGTGGCGATCGACAGCAGCAGGTAAATGGCTGTGGCGACGATGAAGGCTTCAAAGGCGCGGAAGTTGCGGCTCTGGATCAGGTTGGCGGCAAAGCTCAACTCTTCGGTCGAGATCTGGCCACACACCGCCGAGCCCAGCATCACGATGATGATCTGGCTGACCAGCGCAGGCCACACCCGTTGCAGCGCCGGTGGCAGCACCACGTGCACGAAGGTTTGCATGCGCGAGAGCGCCAGGCTCATGGCCGCTTCGATCTGCCCTGCAGGCGTGGTCTGGATGCCCGCCCGCACGATCTCGGCCGAATACGCTCCCAGGTTGATCACCATGGCGATCACCGAAGACCATTCAGGGCTCAGGCGCACCCCCAGGGCGGGCAGGCCAAAGAAGATGAAAAAGAGCTGGACGATGAAAGGCGTGTTGCGGATCAGCTCCACATAAGCGGCCACGCCCGGGCGCGACCACCGCGGCCCCTGCGTGCGCACCCAGGCGCAGCCAATGCCCAGCAGCACGCCCAGCACCGCAGACACGGCCGTGAGGCCGATCGTCCACGCCACGCCCTTGAGCAGCAAGGGCCACTCGGTCAGAACCGCAACAAAATCCAGCTCAATCGCCATGGCATCGGACCTTGTCGTGTTTATTCAGGCAACTGGCCGGCAGGGCGGCCCAGCCACTTCTGCGCCATCTTGTCGATGTCGCCGGACTTCTTGGCTTCGGCGATGATGGCGTTGACCTTGGTGCGCAGCGCGTCTTCACCCTTGCCCACACCGATGAAGTTGGGGCTGTCCTTGAGCAGCAGCTTGTATTCGGCGTTGAGCTGGGGGTTCTTCTGCATCATCACGCCCGCGACCGAGGCGCCCGTGGCCAGCAGCTGGGTTTGGCCCGATACATAGGCCGACACGGTGGCGTTGTTGTCCTCAAAGCGCTTGAGCTCGGCGCCTGCCGGGGCCACCTTGGTCAGCTCCTGGTCCTCGATGGCACCCCGCGTCACGGCGACAGTCTTGCCGGCCAGGTCGTTCATGGACTTGACGCTCAGCGTCTTGGCGCCGTAGATGGCCTGGAAGAAAGGCGAATAGGCCGAGGTGAAGTCGATGACTTTTTCGCGCTCGGGGTTCTTGCCCAGGGTGGAGATGACCAGATCGGCCTTCTTGGTCTGCAGGTAGGCGATGCGGTTGGCGCTGGTCACGGGCATCAGCTCGACCTTCACGCCCATCTTGGTGGCGATGTAGTTGGCCATGTCGATGTCCAGGCCCTGGGGCTTGAGGTCGATGCCGACAAAGCCGTAGGGCGGGAAGTCGGTTGGGATGGCGATCTTGATGAGTTTGGCTTTCTGGATGTTGTCCAGCGCGGTCTCGGCATGACCGCTGCCCGCAAGGGTCAGCAGGCTGACGGCCACGGCGGTGGACAGCACAAGGCGTTTCGAGAGTTTCATAGCAAGGCTCCTAGGTAAGTGGAAGGTGAAGATGAAGGGGATCTGGAAGTACTCTTGGTCTGCTTTTTGGCCACGGTGCTGGCGGGGCTCATGGGGGCCAGCGCCAAACGCAACTCGGCCAGTGGGTCCGCAGGCGCGGCGTTGATCTGCAAGGCCGACTGCACCTGGCCGATGTGCTCGGCCATGAGCCGCTCGGCCGTTTCCTTGTCGCCACGCTCCAATGCCTGCACGATCTCGATGTGTTCCTGGCAGGACTTCACCGCGTCATGGCTGGACTGGTAGAGCATGGCGATCAGGGTAGTGCGTGCGGTGAAGTCGCGCAGCGTGTCGGCCAGCAGCTGGTTGCCCAGGCATTCGGCCAGGCACACATGGAAGTCGCCGAGCAAAAAGCTGCGACGCCCCACATCGTCTTGCTTGAGCGCGGTTTTTTCTTGCTGGATGTGTTGCTTCAGGCGTTTGAGTGTGGTCTTGTCCATGGCCCCGGCGCTGCGGATCAGGCCCGTCTCGATCACCCGTCGGGCTTCAAAGGCCTCGCGGGCTTCGGTCTTGGAGGGCTGCACCACAAACCAGCCCCGGCGCGAGCTGACCTGCACGATGCCACGGGCAGCCAGCTGCATCAGCGCTTCGCGCACCAGGGTGCGGCTGCAGTCAAACAGCATCGACAAAGCCTGCTCGCCCAGGCGCGCGCCGGGCATCAGCTTTTGGGCCAGGATCGCTTCCACGATCCGGTCGGCAATGTCTTTGGAGTTCACGGGCGGGGGATTCCTTTGACTCACGCTCTAGCGAATACCGTGCCACTTGTTTCGGCATCTTGTATTCAAGATTGGTGCATCATAGGTGTGCGCCGAGGCCTCATGGCTCATGGATTTCCCTGCTTTGGTGCGGTCTGGCGCACCAAAAGCCGCCCTGGCCCGAATTGATGTCGGTCAAGAAGGGGCCAGACAGTCCCCACAGGTCGGGCGCTTGCTTCTAGAGTCTGGCCCATGAGCAAAGAACACAAGCCGGCGCCTGGCGAAGGAGCATGGTGGACCGATCCGCAGGTGCTGGCGCAGGCCCGCAACCCTGCGTGTGCACAGGGTCTGACGGCCGAGCAGGCGCAGGCGCAGCTGCAAGGCCATGGCCCCAACCGCCTGGGGCAGCGGTGGGAGCCGGGGCTGGTCTGGCAGTACCTGCTGCACTTCAGGAATCCGCTGGTGCTGATCCTGCTGGGGGCCAGTGGCGTGTCGGCGCTGTCGGGCGATGCCGTCAACTTCGCCATCATCGCCTGCATCGTGCTGATGAGCGTGACGCTGGACTTTGTGCAGGAGCACCGTGCCAACCGTGCGGCCGAGCAACTCAGGCAGTCGGTCATGGTGCGCGCCACCGTGCTACGCGGCGGTGCCGCCTGTGCATGCCCCGTCACCGCACTGGTGCCGGGCGATGTGGTGCTGCTCTCGGCGGGCGATCTGGTGCCTGCCGATGGCCTGGTGCTGGAGGCCCGCGATTTCTTTGTCAACCAGGCCTTGCTGACGGGGGAACCCTATCCGGTCGAGAAGCACCTGGGCACACCCGATGCGGCGCTCGATGTGCAGGACGCCACGCATGCGGTCTTCATGGGCACCTCGGTCATCAGTGGCAGCGCCCGCGTGCTGTTGATCAAGACCGGCGCCGACACCGAGATGGGCGGCATCGCCGACAGCGTGTCGCGGCCTGCCCGGGCCCATTCCTTTGAACTGGGCATGCGCCGCTTTGGCATGCTCATCATGCGGCTGACGGTGCTGCTGGTCATGTTTGTGGTGCTGGTCAACGGCTTGATGCACCGCCCCTTGCTGGAGTCCTTTTTGTTTGCTGTGGCGCTGGCTGTGGGCCTCACACCGGAGCTGCTGCCCATGGTGGTGTCGGTCACCTTGTCGCGTGGGGCCATGCGGATGGCGGCGCAGCAGATCATCGTCAAGCGCCAGACGGCGATCCAGGATCTGGGCTCGATGGATGTGCTGTGCACCGACAAGACGGGCACCCTGACCGAGGCGCGCATCCGCATGGAAAGGCATGTCGACCCCTGGGGCCACGACAGCGACCGGGCGCTGGAGCTGGCCTACCTCAACAGCCATTTTGAAAGTGGCCTCAAGAGCCCGCTGGACGACGCCATCCTCGCGTCCGGCCAGCGCGACGTCAGCGCCTGGACCAAGATCGACGAGGTACCGTTCGACTTTGAGCGCCGCCGTGTCTCGGTGCTGCTGCAGCGCGGCGATGAACGCTGGCTGGTGGTCAAGGGCGCGCCGGACGACATTCTGGCGCTGTGCACACACTGCGAAGGCGCAGACCCTCTGGCGCCTGGGCCGTTTGACGCGGCGGCACTCGCGCGTGCGCGCAGCACCTACCATGCGCTCGAAGACGAGGGCTTCCGCATTCTGGCCATCGCCTGGCGTCGTGTCGGGCCTCAGCATGACCACGCGCGTGTGGACGACGAGAGCGAACTGGTCCTCGCCGGCTTTGCCGCATTTCTGGACCCGCCCAAAGCCAGTGCGGCCCTGGCCTTGCAGGCCCTGCAGGCCGATGGCGTGGCGATCAAGGTGGTCACTGGCGACAGTGACCGCGTCACGCGCCATGTTTGCCACGAACTGAAGCTGCCGATCATCGGGGTGCTCACGGGGCAGGACATCGCCGCCATGAGCGACGAGGCCTTGCGTGCCAGCGTGGAGGCGGTCAACTTGTTTTGCCGGGTCAATCCGCCGCAAAAGAACCGTGTGATCCAGGCCTTGCGTTCGCGAGGCCATGTGGTGGGCTATCTGGGCGACGGTGTCAACGATGCGCCCTCGCTGCACTCGGCCGATGTGGGCCTGTCGGTGGACTCGGCGGTGGACGTGGCCAAGGCGGCGGCCGACATGATCCTGCTGCGCCAGGACTTGCAAATCCTGCACGAGGCGGTGCTGGAAGGACGCCGCACCTTCGGCAACATCATGAAGTACATCATGATGGGCACGAGTTCGAACTTCGGCAACATGTTCAGCATGGCTGGGGCGGTGCTGTTCCTGCCTTTCCTGCCCATGCTGCCTACGCAGATCCTGCTCAACAACATCCTCTACGACATCTCGGAAATCACCATCCCCCTGGACGCGGTGGACAGCGAAGAAACCCGCTTGCCGCGTGTCATGGACATGGACTTGATCCGGCGCTTCATGTTCACCATGGGCCCGGTGAGCTCGCTCTTTGACTTTTTGACTTTCTACGTGATGCTGCAGGTGTTCCACGCCGACGAGAAGCTGTTCCAGACCGGCTGGTTTGTCGAGTCGCTGTGCACACAGGTGCTGGTGATTTTTGTGATCCGCACGCACGGCCATCCCTTGCGCAGCCGCCCTCACCCGCTGTTGACGCTGACGTCCTTGACCGTGGTGGCCGTGGCCATGGCGCTACCCTACACCGCCCTGGGTGCAGCCTTTGGCTTCACGCCCCCGCCTGCTGCGTTTAACGGGGTGCTGGCCGTGATGGTGGCGGTGTACCTGACGCTGGTGGAGTTCATCAAGCGCCGCTTGTTCCGCTGACGCCGCTAGGACAGTGGCGGCTTGCGGCAGGCATTACATTGCATGCATCGACAGCCAAGCGGAGCGGGCATGGAATTTGACTATGTGATCGTGGGCGGTGGTTCAGCCGGTTGCGTGCTGGCTAGCCGCCTCAGCGAAGACCCGGCGGTGCAGGTGGCCTTGCTCGAAGCCGGGCCGCCCGACACCAGTGCACTCATCCATTGCCCGGCGGGCATTGCCTTGCTGGTGCAAACCCAAAGCGTGGTCCAGGGTTTGAACACCGTGCCGCAGCCCGGCCTGAATGGGCGCAGCGGCTACCAGCCGCGTGGCCGCACCCTGGGGGGCTCCAGCTCGACCAATGCGATGGTCTACATCCGCGGCCAGCATGCCGACTACGACACCTGGGCCGACATGGGCTGCCCCGGCTGGGGCTGGGCCGATGTGCTGCCCTACTTTCGCAAGGCCGAACACAACGAACGCCTGAACGATGCCTGGCACGGCCAGCAGGGCCCGCTGAATGTGGCCGATGTGCAAAGCCCCAGCGTGTTTTCAAAGCGCTTTGTCGAGGCGGGCATCCAGGCCGGGTTGCCGCACAACCCGGACTTCAATGGCGCCACCCAGGAGGGTGTGGGCCTGTACCAGGTCACCCAGAGGGCGGGCGAGCGCTTCAGCGCGGCCAAGGCTTACCTCACGCCCCATCGGGAGCGGCCCAATCTGCACGTCATGACCGGCGTCACCGTGGACCGTGTGGGTTTGGTCCAAGGGGTGGCGCGGGAGGTGCACACCGTGCAGGGCGGCGCCAGGCAGACACTGACCGCGCGCCGCGAAATCATCCTCAGTGCAGGCGCTTTCCAGTCACCCGCGATCCTGATGCGCTCGGGCATTGGCCCGGCGGCGCACCTGCAAGGCCTGGGCATCGAGGTCCTGCATGACTTGCCCGGTGTGGGCGACAACCTGCACGACCACCCGGACGTGGTGCTGGTGGCCGATGCGCCGGGCCAGTCCGAGTTGTTTGGCTTGTCTCTCAAGGGCGCGTGGAAAACACTCCAAGCCATCTTTGAATGGCGTCGCCAGCGCACGGGGCAACTGACCACCAATTTCGCCGAAGCCGGGGCGTTCTACAAAAGCTCGCCGCAGGCGCAGCACCCCGACATCCAGCTGCACTTTGTGGTGGCCAAGCTGGTCGACCATGGGCGCAAGATCACGCCCGGGCATGGGTACTCGCTGCACGTGTGCCTGCTGCAACCGCGCAGCCGGGGCCGCGTGCAGCTGACCGACCGCAACCCGCACAGTGCCCCGCTGATCGACCCGCAGTTTCTGGCAGACCCCTTAGACCTGCAGCGCATGGTGGCCGGTGTCCGGCAGGCCCAGCGCATCCTGGCGCAAGCGCCGCTGGCGGCCCATGGCCGCGAGTGGGCTGCGTCGGCCCATGCCAGGACCGATGCCGAGATCGAGCAATGGATCCGCCAGAACGCCGACACCATCTACCACCCGGTGGGCACCTGCCGCATGGGCCAGGACGCGCTGGCCGTGGTCGACCCCGAGCTGCGTGTGCGCGGCGTGCCGGGCCTGCGCGTGGTGGATGCCTCGGTCATGCCGCGTGTGGTGAGCGGCAACACCAATGCGCCAACGATCATGCTGGCCGAGAGGGCTGCAGACTTGATCCGCCAGACGGCCCGCGCATGAAAAAAGCGCCCGCTCAGCCCCCCCGCATCACTTCTTTTTGGCCACCACCCGGATCATTTCCAGGCACTGCTTGGCGTAACCCCATTCGTTGTCGTACCAGGCGACGATCTTCATGAAGTTCTTGTCCAGCGCGATGCCGGCGGTGGCGTCGAACACGCTGGCGCAGGGCTCGCCACGGAAGTCGGTGGAGACCACTTTCTCGTCGGTGTAGCCCAGGATGCCCTTGAGCGCGCCTTCGCTTTGCGCCTTCATCTCGGCACAGACTTCTTCGTAGCTGGCTTCCTTTTCCAGCTCGATGGTCAGGTCCACCACCGACACGTCAGACGTCGGCACACGGAACGCCATGCCCGTGATCTTCTTGTTGAGCTCGGGGATCACCTTGCCCACGGCCTTGGCAGCGCCCGTGCTGCTGGGGATGATGTTTTCCAGGATGCCGCGGCCGCCGCGCCAGTCCTTGCGCGAGGAGCTGTCCACGGTGGCCTGGCTGGCGGTGGCGGCGTGCACGGTGGTCATCAGGCCGCGCTTGATGCCCCACTTGTCGTTGAGCACCTTGGCCACCGGGGCCAGGCAGTTGGTGGTGCAGGACGCATTGGACACGATGGCCTCGCCCGCGTACTTCTTGTGGTTCACGCCGTACACGAACATGGGCACGGTGTCCTTGGACGGGGCGGAGATCACGACCTTCTTGGCGCCAGCCTGCAGGTGCATCTGGCTGGTGGGTTCGGTCAGGTAGTGGCCCGTGCACTCGAGCACGATGTCCACGCCCATTTCGCCCCAGCGCAGGTTGTGCGCGTCGCGCTCGTGCGAGAGCTTGATCTTCTTGCCGTTGACGATCAGGGCGTCGTCGGTGAAGTCCACCGTGCCGTCAAAGCGGCCGTGCACGCTGTCGTACTTGAGCATGTAGGCCAGGTAGTCGGAGGGCTTGGGGTCGTTGATGCCCACGATCTGGATGTCGTTGTAGCCGTGCTTGAGCGCAGCGCGCAGGGCCAGGCGGCCGATGCGGCCGAATCCGTTGATGCCAACCTTGATGGTCATGGTGAGTGCCTTGGGAGAAAGTTACTAAACCGTTACGTAACCGGTTTTTAAATCAGGACCCTTGCATGAGCCTGATCCCGGAACCTGCTTTCCGTGTGCGGAAAGCAGGCCCGGAACCGGTCGGTGGCCTGGTCAGGCCTTGAGCAGTGCGGCGTGGACCGTGTCCGCGACGTTCTCGGCCGTGAAGCCGAAGTGTTTGAACAGCACAGGGGCCGGGGCCGACTCGCCGTAGGTGTCGATGCCAACCACGGCGGCGCAGCCGTACTTCCACCAGCCGTCGGTGGAGCCCATCTCGACCGCCACGCGGGGCAGGCCTGCGGGCAGCACGCTTTGCTTGTACTCGACGCTCTGGCGGTCAAAGACGTTGGTGCTGGGCATGGAGACCACACGCACGCCGATCTTGCGCTCGGCCAGCAGCTTTTGTGCGGCCAGGGCCAGTTGAACCTCGGAGCCGGTGGCGATGATCACGCCATGGGTCTTGGTCATGCCGACTTCGCTGGGTTCGGCCAGCACATAGCCGCCACGGCTGATGTCGCCCAAGTCCGCCTTGGGGGCGTAGGCCAGGTTCTGGCGCGACAGGCACAGCGCGCTGGGGCGGTGGGCGTTTTGCAGGGCCACGGCCCAGGCCACGGTGGTTTCGGCTGTGTCGGCAGGGCGCCACACGTCCAGACCGGGGATCAGGCGCAGGCTGGCCACGTGCTCGATGGACTGGTGGGTCGGACCGTCTTCGCCCAGACCGATGGAGTCGTGTGTGAACACATGCACCACGCGCTGCTTCATGAGCGCGGCCATGCGGATGGCGTTGCGTGAGTAGTCTGAGAAGGTCAGGAAGGTGCCGCCGTAGGGGATGTAGCCGCCGTGCAGGGCCACGCCGTTCATGATGGCGGCCATGCCGAACTCGCGCACACCGTAGTTGATGTGGCGGCCCACTTGGCCTTCGGTCTTGACCACGTCACCCGCCAGGTCCACGCGGAAAGCGGGGGTGGATTTGGTGTTGGTCAGGTTGGAGCCGGTCAGGTCGGCCGAGCCGCCCAGCATTTCAGGCAGGGCGGCGGTGAAGGCTTCCAGCGCCAGCTGGCTGGCCTTGCGGCTGGCCACGGTCTCTGCCTTGGTGTGGGCAGCAACCACGGCGTCGAACGCCACCTGGTTGAAGTTCTTGGGCAGTTCGCCCTTCATGCGGCGCACGAATTCTTTGGCTTGCGCGGGGAATGCGGCTTTGTAAGCGGCAAAGGTTTTGTTCCACTCGGCTTCGCGGGCCTTGCCAGCGGCCTTGGCGTCCCAGTCGGCATAGACCTCTTTGGGGATCTTGAAAGGCTCGTGGCTCCAGCCCAGGGCTTCGCGGGTGAGCTTGATTTCTTCAGCACCCAGCGGTTCGCCGTGGGCCTTGGAGGTCCCGGCGCGGTTGGGTGAGCCCTTGCCAATCGCCGTCTTGCAGACGATCAGGGTGGGCTTGTCGGCGCTGTGCTTGGCCGAGGCAATGGCTTTGGAGATGGCGGCCGCGTCGTGGCCATCCACCGCGTCGATCACGTTCCAGCCGCAGGCGGCAAAGCGTTGGGGGGTGTTGTCGATGAACCAGGGCGCCACCTTGCCGTCGATGGAGATGCCGTTGTCGTCGTACAGGGCGATCAGTTTGTTGAGCTTCCAGGCACCGGCCAGGGCCACGGCTTCGTGGCTGATGCCTTCCATCAGGCAGCCGTCACCCAGGAACACGTAGGTGTGGTGGTTGACGATGGCGTGGCCAGGCTGGTTGAACTCGGCGGCCAGCATCTTTTCGGCCAGGGCCATGCCCACGGCGTTGGTGATGCCCTGACCCAGCGGGCCGGTGGTGGTTTCCACGCCGGGGGTGATGCCCACTTCGGGGTGACCGGCGGTCTTGCTGTGCAGCTGGCGGAAATTCTTCAGGTCACCGATCGACAGGTCATAGCCCGTCAGGTGCAGCACCGAATAGATCAGCATGGAGGCGTGGCCGTTGGACAGCACAAAGCGGTCGCGGTTGGCCCAGCCGGGGTTCTTGGGGTTGTGCTGCAGGTGATCGCCCCACAGCGCCACGGCCATGTCGGCCATGCCCATGGGGGCGCCGGGGTGACCGGAGTTGGCTTGTTGAACGGCGTCCATTGCGAGGGCGCGGATGGCGTTCGCCATTTGCTGTGTATTGGCCATGTGGGGCAACTCCGGTAATAAATTCGGGAAAACCCCTTATTTTAACGGCCGAGCACCCCCAGCCCCGCCCGCTGGCGCAGGCTGGGCGGTTACAACGGTACGTAACCCGCTGGACTGCCTGTGGGAGCGGCGCCCCCGCTGCGATACGCCGCCGGGGGTGCCGTGTCACCCGCCGTTCATGGCAACATCGCCACATGACAGCCAGCCCCCAGCCCCTTGCCCAAGCCATGGTCCTCGCCGCAGGCCGTGGCGAACGCATGCGTCCCCTGACCGACGCCACCCCCAAACCCTTGCTGACCGTGCGCGGCCAGCCGCTCATGCAGTGGCCCATGCAGGCCCTGGCGCGGGGCGGGTTCACGCGCCAGCTGGTCAACACCGCCTGGCTGGGTGAGCAGATCCCTGCACATTTTGGCGAGCGCGTCAGCTGGCCCGGCTTGCCCGAAGTGCAGATCACCTACTCGCATGAGGGGCAGGATTTTGGTCAGGCGCTGGAGACTGCCGGGGGCATCGTGCGCGCCCTGCCGCAACTGGCCGAGGTGTTCTGGGTGGTGGCGGGCGATGTGTTCGCGCCCGACTTCGTGTTCACCCCCGAGGCGGTGCAGCACTTTGCCGCCAGCCCGGCGCTGGCCCACCTGTGGCTGGTGCCCAACCCCGCGCACAACCCGGGCGGCGACTTTGGCCTCTCGGCCACGGGCCAGCTGCTCAACCTCGCCAAAGGGGCGGCGGGTCGTGACCACACCTTCAGCACCATCGCGCTGTACAAAAAAGCCTTTTTTGCCGACTGTGGGCTGCCCGCAGGCAACCCCCAAGGCACTGCGCTGGCGCTTGCACCCTTGCTGCGTGCGGCCATGGACCGGGGCGCGGTCAGCGGCGAGGTCTACAGTGGTGCCTGGACCGATGTGGGCACGCCAGAGCGGCTGATGCAACTGAACGCATGATCCCCTTGTGGGAGCCCCGCCCCCGGGGCGAATGTTTGTGGACTGCGCAAGCCCATTCGCGGCGATGGCGCCGCTCCCACAAAGAACCGCTCCTACAATGGCCGCATGAACGCCAACACGATCTACGCCGAACGCCGTGCCCGCTTGGCCGCCCAGCTGGGCGCTGGCGGCATCGCCATCATCCCCACCGCCCGCGAGCAGCAGCGCAACCGCGACAGCGATTTCCTGTTCCGCCACGACAGCTACTTCTATTACCTGACCGGTTTCACCGAGCCCAACGCTTGGCTGGTGCTGACCGGTGAGGGTGAGGCCACGCTGTTTTGCCAGCCCAAGGACCTGGAGCGCGAAATCTGGGACGGCATCCGCCTGGGCCCCGATGCAGCCCCGGCCGCGCTGGGCGTGCAAAAAGCCCTGCCCGTGACCGAGCTGGCGGCGCAAATGCCCAAGCTGCTGGAAAACCGCAGCACGGTTTGGTACCCGTTCGCCACTCACCCCGGGCTGGAGAGCCGTGTGGACGGCTGGCTGCAGCCCGTGCGTGCGCGTGTGCGCTTTGGCGCGCTGTGCCCCGACCAGCAGCGCGACGTGTGCGGCCTGCTCGACGAGATGCGCCTGGTCAAGGACGGACACGAGCTGGACATCATGCGGCGCGCGTCGCAGATCAGCGCCCGTGCCCACATCCGCGCCATGCAGCGCAGCGCAGCCATGCTGCGCGCCGGGCAGGAGGTGCGTGAGTACCACCTGGACGCCGAGTTGCTGCACGAGTTTCGCAACCACGGCTCGCAGTACCCGGCTTATGGCTCCATCGTGGCGGGCGGTGCCAACGCCTGCGTGCTGCACTACCGCGCCGACAAGGCCTTGATCCAGAACGGCGACCTGGTGTTGATCGACGCCGGCTGCGAGCTGGACGGCTATGCCAGCGACATCACCCGCACCTTCCCGGCCAACGGCACCTTCACCGGGCCGCAGCGCGCGTTGTACGACCTGGTGCTGGCCTCGCAAGAGGCGGCCATCGCGGCCACCCGGCAAGGCGCCCGTTTTGTGGACCCGCACGACGCCACGGTGGCGGTGCTGGCGCAGGGCATGCTCGATGTCGGCCTGCTCGACAAGAACAAGGTCGGTTCGGCCCAGGACGTGATCGCCAACCGCAGTTACTTTCAGTTCTACATGCACCGCACGGGGCACTGGCTGGGCATGGACGTGCACGATTGCGGCAGCTATGTCGAGCCCTCGCAGGTGGGCCAGTTCAGCGAGCGCAAGGACCCCCTGAGCGGCGAGCTGATCAAGGACCGCCCCAGCCGCATCCTGCAGCCGGGCATGGTGCTGACCATCGAGCCGGGCATTTATGTGCGCCCGGGCGAGGGTGTGCCCGAGCAGTTCTGGAACATCGGCATCCGCATCGAAGACGACGCGGTGGTCACGGCCACCGGGTGTGAGTTGATCACCCGCGACGTGCCCGTGCGCGCCGACGAGATCGAAGCTTTGATGCGGGCCTGACACGGTGCTGCTGACAGGCCGCGTGTTGTCCATCCAGGTCGGGCGGGTGCGCCCCCTGCAGGTGGGCGAGCGCAAGCTGATGTCGGCCATCGGCAAAGTCACGGTCAACGGTCCGCTGTCGGTCGGCCCCCTGGGGCTGGCAGGCGACGAGCAGGCCGACCCGAGCGTGCACGGCGGCCTGTCCAAGGCCGTCTATGCGTTGCCCTTCGAGCACCTGGCCTGGTGGCAGACGCAGCGCGACAACCGTGGCGTCAGCTTGTTTGACGAAGCCCTGGCGCCAGGCTATCTGGGTGAAAACCTCAGTTTGCAAGGCCTCTCGGAAGCAGAAGTCTTCATTGGCGATACCTTGCACTTTGCGGATCTGGTCTTGCGCGTCACCGAGCCTCGCCAGCCCTGCGGCAAATTCAATGCGGTCATGGGCTACGACCAGGCGGGCCGCGATATGGTGCAAAGCGGCCGCTGCGGCTTTTACCTGGCGGTCGACCAGCCCGGCAAGGTTTCCGCAGGTGAAGCCTTCACTCTCCAGCCCGGTGAGCGCGTGACGTCTGTTGCCAATGCCTTGCGCCACAAAGCCTGGAAGCACCTGCGCTGATTTGTGCGCATAAGTAAAAACCCAAGCCACTTGCTGCGCGTATTTACGTACTCTGTAGGTGGTGATGCGGGGTCTACAATGAAAAAATCGCCGCATTGCAGTGCTTGCAATGCCCCGGCCTTCAGGAGAAACACATGACCAACAAGGTCCTTGCGGATGACAAACGCGCCCAGTTGCGCAAAGCGGCACTTGAATACCACGAGTTCCCCACCCCCGGCAAAATCGCCATCGCGGCCACCAAACAGCTGGTCAACCAGCACGATCTGGCCCTGGCTTACTCCCCTGGCGTGGCCGCGCCTTGCGAGGAAATCGTCAAGGACCCGGCTGCCGCCTTCAAATACACCAGCCGGGGCAACCTGGTGGGCGTGGTGACCAACGGCACCGCCGTGCTGGGCCTGGGCGACATCGGCCCGCTGGCTGGCAAGCCGGTCATGGAGGGCAAGGGCGTGCTGTTCAAGAAGTTCTCGGGCATCGATGTGTTCGACATCGAGATCAACGAGAAGGACCCGGACAAGCTGGTGGAGATCATCGCTTCGCTGGAACCCACTTTTGGCGGTATCAACCTCGAGGACATCAAGGCACCCGACTGCTTCTACGTCGAGCGCAAGTTGCGCGAGCGCATGAAGATCCCGGTCTTCCACGACGACCAGCACGGCACCGCCATCGTGGTGGGCGCCGCCATCTTGAACGGCCTCAAGGTCGTGGGCAAGGACCCCAAGAAGATCAAGCTGGTCACTTCGGGTGCGGGCGCTGCGGCGCTGGCGTGTTTGGGCCTCTTGGTCAAGCTGGGCATTCCGCGTGAAAACATCTGGGTGACCGACTTGGCGGGTGTGGTCTACGAAGGCCGCACCGAGCTGATGGACGAAGACAAGATCCAGTTCGTGCAGAAAACCGACCAGCGCACACTGGCCGAAGTGATCGACGGTGCGGATGTGTTCCTGGGCTTGTCGGCGGGCGGCGTGCTCAAGCAGGACATGGTCA
Organism: Limnohabitans radicicola; assembly: GCF_014837235.1. Taxonomy (GTDB): domain Bacteria; phylum Pseudomonadota; class Gammaproteobacteria; order Burkholderiales; family Burkholderiaceae_C; genus Limnohabitans_A; species Limnohabitans_A radicicola. The sequence goes on from NZ_JACYFT010000001.1 coordinate 1,378,250, forward strand.
AGAAGATGGCGGCCAAGCCGCTGATTTTTGCGCTGGCCAACCCCAACCCCGAAATCGACCCGGCCGATGTCAAGGCTGTGCGTGACGACGCCATCATGGCCACCGGGCGCACCGATTACCCCAACCAGGTCAACAACGTCCTGTGCTTTCCCTACATTTTCCGGGGCGCGCTCGACAGTGGCGCGACCACCATCACGCTGGAGATGGAAATCGCTGCCGTGCACGCCATCGCCGAGCTGGCGCAAGCCGAGCAAAGTGAGGTGGTGGCTGCGGCCTATGCGGGCGAGCCCCTGGCCTTTGGCCCGGAGTACCTGATTCCCAAACCGTTCGATCCACGGCTGATGATGAAGATCGCCCCGGCCGTGGCCCAGGCAGCCGTCGACAGCGGTGTGGCTTCGCGTCCGATCAAGGACATGAACGCCTACCGCGACCAGCTGCAAAGCTTTGTCTACGCCTCGGGCACGACGATGAAGCCCATCTTCACGGCCGCCAAACGGGCGCTCAAAAAGCGTGTGGCCTACAGCGAGGGCGAAGAAGAGCGCGTGCTGCGCGCGGCGCAGATCGTGGTCGATGAAGGCATTGCCCGCCCCACCCTGATCGGTCGACCTGCGGTGATCGCCGAGCGCATCGAGAAGTTCGGTTTGCGCCTGCGCGAGGAGCTGGACTACGAAGTCGTCAATGTCGAACTTGACCATCGCTACCGCGACTATTGGCAGACCTACCACCGCATGACCGAGCGCAAAGGCGTGACCGAGTCGATTGCCAAGATCGAGATGCGTCGCCGCCTGTCGCTGATCGGTGCGATGCTGGTGCACAAGGGGGATGCCGACGGTTTGATCTGCGGCACCTGGGGCCACAACACCATGCACCTGACTTACATTGACCAGGTCATTGGCAAACGGCCCGGCGTGACCACATTTGCGGCCATGAACGGTTTGATGCTGCCTGGTCGCCAGGTGTTCATCGTGGACACCCACGTCAACTACGACCCCAGCGCTGAGCAGCTCGCCGAGATCACGGTCATGGCCGCCGATGAAATGCGACGCTTTGGTATCAAGCCCAAGGCGGCCTTGCTCTCACACTCCAATTTCGGCACCTCCGACCAGCCCAGCGCCGTCAAAATGCGAAAAGTGCTGGAACTGTTGCGGCAGAGCGCACCGTCACTCGAAGTGGATGGTGAAATGCACGGTGATGTGGCGCTCGATGCCGCGGCTCGCCAGTCCATCATGCCCCACAGCACCCTGGCAGGCGATGCCAATTTGCTGGTCATGCCCAACATCGACGCGGCCAACATCGCCTACAACCTGCTCAAGACCGCGGCGGGTGGCAACATCGCGGTGGGCCCGGTCCTCTTGGGGGCAGCCAAGCCGGTCCACATCCTGACGCCGAGCACCACCGTTCGCCGAATTGTGAACATGACGGCATTGACGGTTGCGGACGCCAACGCGCATCGCTGAGCGCTCACCGCGTACAGCGAGCGCTAACTTTTGAATGGCAAACCCTTTCTGGGTTTGCCTGATTTTTGGGCAGGCTATTGCTTTTTTCCGTGGTTTACCCCACACTAACGCCTTCGAGTGTTCGGGTTAACCCGGTGCTCTTGAAAGGTGTTTTTCATGCCGGTAGAGCATAAAACTGCGACTTTCAAACGCTGGATACCAGTTTTTGCAGGTTTAGCATGGTCTTTTTGCACTTTTTTGGTGCATTCAAATCCTGCTTCAGAAGTGCAGCCTCTGCCCGGTATGTCGGTGACCGATCTGCCGCGCGAAGGCCAGACAACCTACCAACTCATCCGCAAGGGTGGTCCTTTTCCATACGAAAAGGACGGGGTGGTGTTTGGCAACCGCGAGCGGATTTTGCCTCGGCAAGCCCGTGGTTACTACCGAGAGTACACCGTCAAGACCCCCGGATCGCGGGATCGCGGCGCCCGACGCATCGTGTGTGGTGGAGAAGTTCCGGTCCAGCCGGTGGCTTGCTACTACACCGCCGACCATTACGCGAGTTTTCGCGTGATTGTCGATAAGAACTGATTTGTATTGGACTTGAGGAATCACGGACATGGAAACGCTGCTGCGTACGGACCAGGAGGTGCCTTTGAAAGGCGTCCGGTCCAACATCGTGCAGTCGATTCGCGCCTACCGCGTGAGCGATTTGCAAGAGGCGGCCCAACAATTGGGTCACCATTTTTTGTATGCCAATTTGGCCGAGGCCCAGAGCAAGCAGGACGTGCTGGACATGATCGGTGGCCAGTTCACGCTGCCCACGCATTTCGGCAAGAACTTCGACGCTCTGTACGACTGCATGACCGATCCGTTGCACAAGTCGGGTCCTCAGCCCGGCTTCATCGTGGTGCTCGAACAGATTCCGGCCAATGTGAAATTTGACAAGGAAGCACGCGAGCAACTGCTCGACATCTTCCGCGACACCGCAGATTACTGGGGGGACCGAAAGATACCCTTCCGGTGTTTCTATTCTTTTCTGTAGCCCGTTCTGCGCAAAATAGCCAAGCAGGACGGGCGGTTGAGGCTGAAAGCGGTGAAGCGGCTGAGCTGGTGGAGGAAGGCGAAAAAATGCCAACCGACAAGCTGGTTGACGTGTCTCCGTTGGCGCTGCGCATGAGCAGCCCTTTCAATGCAGGTTACTGGCTCGCTGCCGCGTAATCTCCCCATTCGGACCTTCGGGTCCGGCACAAAAAAGCCCGTCCATGTGACGGGCTTTTTTGTGGGCGCTGGCTTGTCCTCAGAGTGCCTGCACCAGTGCCACGTATTCTTCGACAGGCACTTCTTCGGCCCGGCGCTGCAGATCGAAAGTGCCACTGAACCCTTTTTCGTCGAGCCATTTGCCCAAAGTGTTGCGCAAGATTTTGCGGCGCTGGCTGAACGCCACTTGCACCAGTGTTTCGAGTGTTTTGACGTTCACTTGCGGCGGTGTGGCCAGGGGCACCATGCGCACCACGGCGCTGTCGACCCGGGGCGGTGGGTCAAAGCTCTCGGGGGGCACGAACAGCACATTGTCCATGGCGTAGCGCCACTGCAGCATGACCGACAGACGTCCGTAGTCCGAGGTGGCGGGCCGCGCCACCATGCGGTCGATCACTTCCTTTTGCAGCATGAAGTGCTGATCTTCGATGACCGCCACATGCTCCAGCAAGTGAAACAGGATGGGGCTGGAGATGTTGTAGGGCAAGTTGCCCACCACGCGGATTTTGGTGGCACTGTGGCCCGTGAGCATTTGCTGCGACAGGGCCGTGAAATCGACCTTGAGCACGTCCGATTCGACCACCGTCAAATGCGGGTGCAGGCGCAGGCGCACCGCCAGGTCACGGTCCAGTTCGACCACGGTGAGGTGGCCGACGCGTTCCACCAGCGGCTGGGTGAGCGCCGCCAGACCCGGGCCGATCTCAACCATGGGCTGGCCGGGCTCGGGGTGGATCTCGTCGACGATGGCATCGATGATGCCGCCGTCAGACAAAAAGTGCTGACCGAAGCGCTTGCGTGGAATGTGTTTCATCGCGCAGGGGCTGTGTTCAGCAGCGGCGGCTCGCGCATCTCGACGTAGGCACGGCCACGCGTTTCGTCGACCCAGCGTGTGTAGGTTTCTTCGAGTTTTTTCTCACGCAAGGCACCGCGGGCCATTTCGCGCTGCTCGCGCTCGCTCAGGGCCATGTTGCGCCGTTCCATGACCTCAATGATGTGCACACCAAAACGCGAGACCAGTGGTTCACTGAGCTGGCCAGGACCGAGGCGGTTCATGACCTCTTCGAACTCGGGCACGAACATGCCGGGTGCGGCCCAACCCAGATCACCGCCCTGGCTGGCGCTGCCGTCCTGCGAGATGTCCTGCGCAGCGCGTGCAAAAGAAATGCGCCCTGCCAGGATCTGCTTGCGCACATCGGACAGTTTGGCCATGGCCTGGTCACGGTTCATGCTGGGACTGGCGCGCAGCAAAATGTGGCGTGCGCGTGTCTGTGTCACCGTCAGACCCGCAGGCGGAGGCTCGCGGCGCTCCAGCAATTTGAGGATGTGAAACCCCGCACCGGATCGGATGGGACCGGTGATCTCGTTGGGGCGCAATTTTTCTGTGGCCTGGACAAACAGCTCGGGGTAACGGTCTGTGCCGCGCAAACCCATCTCACCGCCTTTGGCGCCTTTGTCAAAAGCTTCCGAGAAAGATTTGGCCAGATCGGCAAAGGCCTCTCCACGTCGGGCACGCGCCGCCACATCCTGGGCCCGTTGCTCCAGCGCCTTGAGCTGAGACTCCGAACTGTTCTCGGGCACGGCAATCAGGATCATGGCGAGGTTGATTTCTGCTTCGCCTGCTGCACGTGGCCCGCTGGACTTCTCCAGCAAGAACTGGTCAATCTCCTGCTCGGACACTTTCACCCGGGACTCGACCTCGCGCTCTCGCACCTTGGTCAAAGTCAATTGGGTGCGCAACTGCTCGCGGAACTGGCTGGCGGACAAACCCTCCTGGCCTACGCGCTTGCGCAGCTCGTCGCGGGTGATCTGGTTGCTGCTGGCCACATTCATTTCTGCTTGGTCCACCGCATCGTCTTCGACCTTGATGCCGTTTTCACGGGCCAGCTGCAGCTGGGCTTTTTCATTGATCAATTGGTCCAGCGCCAAGCGGTTGAGCTCTTCGTCGCTCGGGCGTTCACCACCCCGGGCTGCGGCTTCGCGGGCCAGGCGCAGGCGCATGGTTTGCACCTCGTTGTTGGTGATCGGTTCGGAGTTGACCACCGCGACGATGAAGTCCGCTTGCTGAATCGCCTTGGGCGCTTGCGCCGCCGCCGGGGCAACGCCGCTCAGGGCGGGAAGGCCGATGGCACAAGTCAGCAAAACAGAGCGGGTGCTGAGGCGCAATTTATTCATATTGGAGGAATCGACTGGTTGTGGCCTTGTCGTCACGCAGGTACTGGTAACGCTGGATGTTGTTCTTGAGGGACTGCAGCGGGCTGGAGCCCACACGGGCCAGGCCCACGAATTCGAGCTGGAAGAGCAGGCGCGCAGAGGACGTGGTCACGGTGCTTTGCAGACGCTCCAGCACCACCCGGCCCAGCCAGCAGCCCGCATCGTATTCGAAACCGATCAGGGTGTCGACGAGCTTGTGGTCGGTCACGCTGAAGTTCATGCGGCCCACCGTGTACCAGCGATCAGCCCCCAGGCCCTGACCACCTTTGACGACGCCGGAGTCATCGGGTTTGTCGCCCCAGGTGAAGCTGCTCAGGGGCCACTGCCAGCCCACATCCACCATCTCGCTGGCCGTGGTGCCCGTGCTCACATTGCGGTTGACGCGGTAAGCCAGGTTGAGCAGACGGTAAGGGCCCGGGTTATAGCGGGTCTGCAGCGTGGTGCGGCTGACGGTGCTGGTTTGCGGGTTCAGCTGCACCAGCGAGTCCACGCTCCAGCGGTCGTCCCAGCGCATGCCCGCGCCCAGCAGCAGATCGCTGAAACCCGATTTGTCGGCGGTCTGGCCGGGCAGCGTGACCTGCTGGTCGGCAAAGCGGATGCGCTGGGCCACGCCCAAGCGCAGCAGCTCGGCCCCGTTGCCTGCATCAAAAAAGCGGCTGTTCACGCCCAGAGTGAGGGCGTTGTTGTCCACCAGCCTGTCCTGACCCACATAGGGGTTCTCGCTGTAGATGGTGGACAGGTTGAAGTCGGTGATGCCCGTGTCGTAGACCGGCAGCATGTCCTGCTTGCGGTAGGGCGTTCGGGCATAGAAGGCGCGGGGCTCCAGCGTTTGCACCAGACTGCGACCGAACCAGGCGGTCTCCCGCTCAAAGGTCAGGCCCGAGTCCAGGCTGAAGGTGGGCAGCACCCGGTTGGCGACCGCGGTGCCATCGCTCAGCGGGCGGTCCATCTGGTAGCGCGTGCCGTGCAACTGCATCTTGGGTGTGAAGAACCCCCACGGGCGCACCCACGGGTGGCTGACCTGGCCCAGCACATAGCTGCGCTCGCCGTTCATAGGCAAGGCGCTGCTGTTCGGGATGCGCGAGTAATCAGCCTCAAAGCGGGTGGTGTCGCCAGTGATCGACCAGTCCAGGCCACTGGGATTCCACTCGTTGTAACGCAGGGTCAGCTGCGGTGCCCGGTCGTAGGGCGGCGTGATGGGGGAGCTGACATCCTGCAGCGCTTGCCAGCGCTGCACCTGCGCGGTCATCGAGAAATTGCCGCGCCCCCAGGACACCGAACCCGTGGATGGCAGCAAGCGCTGGGTCAGAGCCATGGTCGCACCCGTGCCGGTTCGCGGAAAGTCGCGCCAGTAGTTGTCGTCGCTGACCCGGTTGAGCGTCAAACCCAGCCCGATGCGACCAACAGAGTCCAGCCCGGTGTCATAACTGCCGTTGTGCAGCGTTGACAAGCCCCAGCGCGATTGCTGGCGCAGGCTGTCGGAGGGCATGTAATTGAACCGGGCTTGACCGTTGTAATTGTTTTCCAGGTAACGGAAATCGGTCTCGAGCGCAGCGCCCCGCTTGGTCATCACCCGAGGCGTGAAGGTGGCATCGCGGTTCGGGGCGATGTTCCAGTAATACGGTTGCATCACATCGATGCCGTTGAGCGTGTCGATGCCATACAGGGGGGCCAGAAAACCCGATTTGCGCTCATCGGTCAGGGCAAAGCTGGCCGCAGGCAGGGTGGGCGTGCTCATGCCCATGAATTCGAGCTGAACCCCTTCGGCGCGGCCTGTCGACTCTTCGTTGTCCGTGCTCAAAGACGTGGCCTTGAGCAGCCACTCGGGCAGCCAATCGGGGCCGGGCTGGCGGCGGCAGGTGGTGTAGCGGGTCTGGTGGGCCACCATGCGGTTGCTGTCCAGAAAGTCGATGCGCTCCGCGGTACCGTAGCCCTGGCTCTGGATCAGCTCAAAACGGGGCTTGTCCATCGCACCGGTGAAGCTGTCGACCTGCAGTGTCAGCCGGGGGCCTTCAAAAATGTTGCCAATCCGGTTGATGCGCACCTGCCCTGTCGCGTTGACGATGTCCTGCGTCTGGTCGTAGTCGATCCGATCGGCCTTGATGTTCATGCCAGGCTTGCGGATTTCGGCCTTGCCCTGCAGTACCAGGTCCATGTCGGGCCGTGTCACCATGCTGTCGGCCGTTGAATAGACGGTGCTCTGGGTGCTTTCCTTGGGTGACAGGTTTTCTTCGAGCTTGGGGCTGGTGCGGAGCTTCACGCCTGTGCCTTGCCCCCAGGCCGATCCCGCAGGCCAGGCGGCCAGGCCCACGACCAGCGCCACCGCCCAAGCGGCGGTGGTCCGCAGAGCGACCGGGGTCAGCGAAGAGATGGAATGGCGGTGCACGTCAGGGGAGAAACAAGGGCGGTGAGACCCGTACCCGCCACCAGCGGCCAGTACAGGCTTTGTAGAATGGGATTATCCATGAGCCCAACCTCCAGCCCTACTTCCACCGTGGTTTGGACCGACCCGGTCCGCCAAAGCCTTTTTGATGCCTGGCTGCGCCAGGTGGCCAGCACGCACCAGCTGCAGCCAGGCAGCGTGCGCATCGCCTCGGCCGATGCCAGTTTTCGCCGTTACCTGCGTGTCGACACGCTCGGTGGCGACAGCCGCATCATCATGGATGCCCCGCCCGACAAAGAGAACTCGGAGCCCTTTGTCCGCATTGCCGCCTTGATGAAAGACGCGGGCCTGAACGCCCCTGTGGTGCTGGACTGGCACGAAGCCCATGGCTTCATGCTGCTCAGTGACTTGGGCGACGCCACCATGATGTCGGCCATCCAGCCCGAAGTGCCTCAGGCCAACCATGGTCTGTACATGCAGGCGGTCGACACCTTGGTGCAGTGGCAACTGGCTTCACGCCCCGGCGTGCTGCCGCCCTACGACACCGCGCTGCTCAACCGCGAGCTGAGCCTGTTTCCCGACTGGTATTTGGGCCAGCACAAAAAAGTGCAGCTGCAAGGCAAAGACCAAGAGACGCTGGCGCAGGCATTTGCCTTGATCGTGCAGCGCAACCTGGCCGCGCCCAGCGTGTATGTGCACCGCGACTTCATGCCGCGCAACCTGATGATGCCCCGCGGCTCAGGTCCTCAAAGCGAACAACTCGGCGTGCTCGACTTCCAGGATGCGGTCTACGGCCCCATCACCTACGACATTGCCAGCCTCATGCGCGACGCCTTTCTTACCTGGGAAGAAGACTTCGTGCTCGACATCACCATCCGCTATTGGGAAAAAGCCCGCAAGGCCGGGCTGATGGACTTTGAAGACTGGCACAGCGACTTTGGCGCGTTCTACCGCGCCGTCGAGTGGATGGGTCTGCAGCGCCACCTCAAGGTTGCGGGCATTTTTGCGCGCCTGACCTTGCGCGACGGCAAGCCCAAATACCTGGCCGATGCGCCGCGCTTCATCCAGTACATCCGCAAGGCCTGCGACCGCTACCGTGAACTCGGCCCCCTGCTCAAGGTGATCGACGAGATCGAAGGCACGACCCCGCAGGTCGGCTTTGCCTACGGCCGCATGTAAGTCATTCATGCCGCGTTTTTACTGCCCTGCCCCCCTGCAAACCGGTTTGGCGCTCAGTCTGCCCGCTGGCGCTGCGCGTCATGTGCAGGTGCTGCGCCTGCAGCCGGGCGATGTGATCACCTTGTTCAATGGTGAAGGTGGTGAGTTTGATGCCACCGTCACCCGCATGGGCCGCAGCGATGTGGACGTGGAAGTCGGCGAACACCGCCCGCTGGAGCGCGAAGCCGCCCGCGCCGTGCACTTGTTGGCGGGCATCACCGCCAACGAGCGCATGGACTGGCTGGTCGAAAAAGCCACCGAGCTGGGCGTGGCCAGCATCACGCCGCTCATGGCCGAGCGCAGCGTGCTCAAGCTCAAGGGCGAGCGGGCCGACAAAAAGCTGGCCCATTGGCAAGGCGTGGCCGTGGCGGCTGCCGAGCAGTGCGGTCGCAACCGCGTGCCCACCATTCACCCCGCGGTCAACCTCAAAGAGTGGCTGGCGCAGCCCAAGGGCGATGGGCAGCGCTGGGTCCTGTCGCTGGCGCAGGGCACACAGCCCTTGGCGGTGGTCAACACCAGTGTCCAGCCCGTGGTCGTGCTCAGCGGCCCCGAAGGTGGCCTGGCACCTGCCGAGGAAGCCGCAGCGTTGGCCGCAGGCTTTCAGCCCGTCACCCTGGGGCCACGCGTGCTGAGGGCCGAAACAGCGCCCTTGGCTTTGCTGTCGGCCTTGACCGTGCTCTGAGCTGAGCCTGTCGCCAAGGCGCTCGCGGTGCGGGTTTTTGCGCGTTTGCACGCGCACCTTGAGCGCATACGATGCACCATCTCCCAGATGGATACATGCACCTCATGAAAAAGTTCCTTTTGACGCCCTGCCTGGCCGCCGTGGCCCTGTCTTTGTCGTTCGGCGCCTTGGCACAAAAACGCGATGACGCCATCTTTGCCGCCGCGCAGGCGGCGCAACCTGCGGTCATTGACACCCTGCACAAACTGGTGTTGATCGAGTCGGGCTCGGCCAACATCGCAGGCATCGCGCGCGTGGCCGACTTTGCGCAAGCACGCCTTGACGCCTTGGGCGCCAAAACCGAGCGCATCAAGACCAGCAACAGCGAGCGCGTCATGGTCAAGGGCGTGCTCAAAGGCCAGGGGCGCCTCAAAGCCATGCTGATCGCGCACATGGACACGGTGTATGCCGACGGCATCCTGGCCACGCAGCCCTACAAGCTTGACGGCAACCGCCTCTATGGCCCCGGCATCGCCGACGACAAGGGTGGCATCGCCGTCATCCTGCATTCGCTGGCGGTGCTCCAATCGCAAGGCTGGAACGACTTCGCCACCCTCACCGTCTTGTTCAACCCCGACGAGGAGATTGGCTCCGGTGGCTCGGGCGCCTTGATCCAGTCGCTGGCCGCCGAGCACGATGTGGTCTTGTCGTACGAGCCCACGGCGGCCAAGAGCATGGCCAAAGTCGAAGGTGTCTTGCTGGCCGCTGCGGGCACCGCCATGGCCACCATGGAAGTCAAGGGCAAAGCCTCTCACGCGGGCGCTGCGCCGGATGAGGGCCGCAACGCACTGATCGAGTTGTCGCACCAGATGCTGGCCACCGAAGGCATTGCCAAAGGCATCGCCGGTGCCCAGCTCAACTGGACCTATGCCCAAGCGGGCTCGGTGCGCAACCAGATCCCCGAGAGCGCCGTGGCCACGGCCGATGTGCGTTTGCTCAAACCCGATGCAGCCGAAAAACTGCAAGCGGCCCTGGTCGCCAAAACGCAGGAAAGCCGCCGTGTGCCCGACACCCATGTGCACGTCAAGCTCGAAGTGGGCCGCCCACCTTATGTGGCGGGTGAGCGCGGCATGGCCCTGGCCCAACGTGCCCGAGCCATTTACGCCGAACTCGACGGCCGCCCCTTGTTCTTCCACCCTGTCACGGGCGGCGGCACCGACGCGGGCTTTGCCAGTGGCTCGGGCAAGGCCGCGGTGCTCGAAAGCCTGGGTCTGGCCGGTTGGGGCTTTCATGCGCGCGACGAGTACATCGAGATCGACTCCATCGTGCCTCGCCTGTACCTGACCGCACGTTTGCTGCAAGACCTGGGCAAGCAACCCTGACGCTCGCTGCCCTGCTGCGGCGCACACGGGCGACTGGGGCTGGCGCGTTGGGTAGGTACACTGCCCGAATGAATGCCAACCTCCTGTTGCTCGCCCTGTGCCAGGGCCTGTTCCTCACCAACAACGTCACCTTCATCGCCATCAACGGCCTGGTGGGCCTGAGCCTGGCCCCGTTGGGCTGGATGGCGACTTTGCCCGTCATGGGCTATGTGGTGGGCGGTGCCCTGTCCACCGGACTGGTGGCCAAAAGCCAGTCACGCTGGGGGCGCAAAGTGTCGTTTCAGTTGGGCTTGTTGGTGGCATTCCTCTCGGCCCTCTTGGCCGCGTATGCGGCGTTCAGCCACAACTTCTGGCTGCTGGTGTCGGCCACCGTCATCGCGGGGTATTACAGCGCCAATGGGCAGCTCTACCGTTTTGCCGCGGCCGAGTTGGCACCGGCACCATTTCGGGAAAAAGCCGTTTCGTTGGTGATGGCCGGGGGCCTGATCGGTGCCATCGTTGGCCCCAACCTGGCTTCGCGCACCAAGGGCCTGTTCGAGACCCCATTTATGGGCGCTTATCTGGCGCTGATGGCGGTGGCCTTGCTGGCCATGGGGCTCATGGCATTTATTCGGTTCCCGGCCGAGCCCCCCAAAGCGGTGGGCACATCGGGTGGTCGCCCTTTGCGCGAGATCATGGCCCAGCCGGTGTTCATCGTGTCGGCTGCAGCGGCCGCGCTCAGCTACGGGGTGATGAACCTGCTCATGGCCGCCACGCCGCTGGCCATGCAGGTGTGTGGCTACACCTTCAGTGATGCCGCACTGGTGCTGGAGTGGCACGTGATCGGCATGTTCGCGCCGGGCTTTTTCACTGGGCACCTGATCAAGAAGTTCGGCACATTGCCCATCATGGCCGTGGGCGTGCTGCTCAATGTGCTGTGCATCGCCGTGGCGCTGTCGGGTGTGGACCTGCACCAGTTCCTGATGGCGCTTTTTTTGTTGGGTGTGGGCTGGAATTTCCTCTTCACGGGCAGCACCACGCTGTCGATGAAGGCCTGGACGCCCGAAGAAAAAGACCGGGGTCAGGCCGCCATCAATTTCCTGGTGTTCGCCACCATGGCTTTCACCTCGTTCGCCTCGGGGGCCCTGGTCACCACGCAGGGCTGGACCTGGCTGAACATCGGCTCCACCCTGCCCGTGGCCCTGACCGCAGTGGCGCTGGTGTGGCTCACGCTCAAGCAGAAAAGCGCGTGAGCAACCAGGCCTTGAGCACAGCCAGCACCTGATCGCGCTCGGGGTCGTTGAAGATCTCGTGGTACATCGCTTCAAAGCAGTGTGCCTGCACCAGTGCCTCAGGGGCTGATCGGGCGAACTCGGCGCTGGCCGGGGCGTGCACCAGGTGGTCGTCTCCCGCGTACAGCAGCAAAGTGGGCACGGCCCAGTCGGCGGCCTGGCTGAGGGTGCGTGCGCCTTCTTGCAAGATCCATGCGGCCAGCCCGGCCGAGATGCGGCGGTGCACCAGCGGGTCGGCCAGGTAGGCCTGTACTGCGGCTGCATCGCGCGCCACAAATTGCGCATTCAGTCCGTTGTCCACACGCAGGTGCGGTGCCAGCTTGGGCAAGGTGGCCAGCAAGAGTTTTTGCACGATGTTGGGCGAGGCCCCAAGTGCGGGCGAAGACAGCACCGCCGCATCCACATAGCGCAGTTGCTCGGCCAAGGCGCGAGCAACCACCAGGCCGCCCATGCTGTGGCCCAGCAGCACCAGTGGCAGGTCTGCGCTGTATGGGCGTTGCCGTGTGGCATCGATCACATGGCCCAGATCGGCCTGCAGGCTGCCGGGGCGCAGCATGTCGCCGCGCGCGCCTGCAGACTGGCCGTGGCCTTGCTGGTCGTAAGCACGCACGATGAAGCCCCAGTCGCGCAAATGGCTTGCCAGTTCGCCATACCTTCCGGCGTGTTCGCCCAGGCCGTGCACCAGCACCACGGTACCGAGCGCCGGTACTTCTGGCACAGGCCAGTCATACATGGCCAAAGTGCCAGCTTCACCCGCAAGGTCAGACCGCGCAGGCTGTGCCCGTGCTGCCGTCATGGCATGCGCGCCATGACCTCGGCCACGGCCGCGGTCAGCTTCTTGGCATAGGGCACGTGCAAAAACTCGTTCGGTCCGTGCGCGTTGCTCTTGGGGCCCAGCACACCGCACACCATCATCTGCGCCTGGGGGAAACCGGCGCTGAGCATGTTCATGAGCGGGATCGTGCCGCCCTGGCCGATGTAGCCCACCCCTGCACCAAAGTGCGCCTGGCTTGAAGCGTTGAGCGCCTGTTCAAACCAGGGCAGGGTGTCGGGTGCGTTCCAGCCGGTGGCGCCGCCGTTGGATTCGAACGTCACCTGGGCCTGATACGGTGCGTTGTCTTCCAGCAAGGCTTTCATCTCGGCCACGGCTTGGGCCGCGTCCACCAGCGGAGGCAGGCGCAGGCTGAGCTTGAAGGCGGTGTAGGGCCGCAGCACATTGCCCGCGTCTTTGAGTGAAGGGAAGCCCTCGGCCCCGGTCACACTCAGTGTGGGTGTCCAGGTGCGGTTGAGCAGGGCCTGCACCGGGTCGGTGGTGGTGGGCAAGGCAAAGGTGGTCGAGCCGCCACAGTCGTAGTGGGCCCAGGGGAAACGCTTGTACACCTCCTCGCCCAAAATGGCCGCCGTGGCTTGGGCTTGCGCGAGCCGCTCGGGCGGCACTTCGCAATGGAAGCTGGCGGGCAACAGGCGGCCGGTGGCGCTGTCTTCGAGGCGGTCGAGCACCTGGCGCATGATGCGGAAACTCGACGGCACCAGGCCCGAGGCGTCGCCCGAGTGGATGCCCTCGGTCAGGATTTGCACCTTGAGTGTGCCGCTGGCCATGCCGCGCAGGCTGGTGGTGAGCCACAGCTGGTCGTAGTTGCCCGCGCCGCTGTCCAGACAGATCACCAGGCCCACATCACCCAGGCGCGTGCGCAGCGCGTCCACATAGGGCAGCAGGTCGTACGACCCAGACTCTTCGCAGGTCTCGATCAGGCCGACGATGCGCGGGTGCGGTGTCTTTTGGGCCTTGAGGGCCTGCACCGCCGCGATGCTGGCATAGACCGCATAGCCGTCGTCGGCACCGCCTCGGCCATAGAGCTTGCCGTCTTCGAGCACCGGGGTCCAGGGGCCCAGGTCGTTGCGCCAGCCGTTGAATTCAGGCTGTTTGTCCATGTGGCCGTACATCAGCACGGTCTGGCCGCTGCCCTCGCCCGCGCTGCGCGTGGCGTCGACTTCAAAGAACATGACCGGCGTGCGGCCCGGCAGGCGGATGATTTCGAGTTTGAGGCCTTCGACCTTTTGCGCCAGCACCCAGTCGGCCGCATGGCGCAACACCGTCTCGATGTGGCCGTGCGCGGCCCAGTCGGCGTCGAATGCGGGTGACTTGGCCGGGATCTCGATGTACTTTTTCAGCTCGGGCAGGATGGTGCTGTCCCAGGCTTGGGTCACGTGGCTCAGGGCCTGGGCGCTGTCGAGGGCTTTGCGGGGCAGAGGGGCGTTCATCATGGGCTCCTGTCAACGGTTCAACGGTATTTTTGCATCCAGGCCAGGCCACGGGAAGTCCCGCCTGCTGTGGTGTCAAGCGGGTTGTACTCACAACCGATCCAGCCATCCCAGCCGCATTCGGCGCTGACCTGGTCGATCGTCTGGAAGATGTGCGCCCAGTTGATTTCGCCTGTGCCGGGTTCATGGCGCGCGGGCACGTCGGCGATCTGGATGTGGCCCACGCGGCCTGTGGGCAGGTATTGAGCGATCTTGGCGCTCAGGTCGCCTTCGACGATCTGGCAGTGGAACAGGTCCATCTGCACCTTCACGTTGGCTGCGCCCACCGCCTGCACGATGCGGTGCGCATGGTCTTGCCGGTTGAGGTGAAAGCCCGGGATGCTGCGGGTGTTGATCGGCTCGACCAGCACATCGCGCCCGGCCTTGGCGGCCTCGGCTGCGGCCCATTGCAGGTTGCCGATCAGCGTGGCATCTGCGATATCTGCGCTCGCGCCCTCGGCCCGCAGGCCCACCATGGCGTGGATGCGGGGACAAGCCAGGACCTCGGCCCAGTCCAGCGCCTGCGCAAAGCCTGCACGGAACTCGGCCTCGCGCCCAGGCACACTGGCCGAGCCGCGCTGGCCTGCGGCCCAGGCTGCGTCAAAGCCCGCCACATCGCTGCCGCCGGGTGGGGTGTTGAACAGCACCTGCTGCAGGCCATTGGCTTTCAGGCGTGCCGCGATGTCTGCTTTGGCAAACGCATAGGGGAACAAATATTCGACCGCCTTGAAGCCGTCCTTGGCCGCTGCGTCAAAGCGGTCCAGGAACGGCAGATCGGGGTACATCATCGAGAGGTTGGCGGCAAAGCGGGGCATGGGGTTCTTTCGGTGTGCAATGGATTCAATCGCGGCGAGGGCGCCGCTCCTACTAGGTCACCAACGGGCACCAAAGCTCTGGCGCAGTTCGTCCAGGTCGGTGGCGCGCAGCGGCGGGGTGTGGGGTTGCAGCAGCATGAGCCGCGCGGTCTCTTCGAGTTCTTCGAGCGTGGCCATGGCCGCTGCAGGCGTGTCGTGCCACACATTGGGCCCCAGGCGCGGCAGCATCACGGCGCGGATCGGTGTGCCTTGCGCGGCGTGGCTGCGGATCAAGGCGGCCACCTCTTTGGCGGCCTCGGGGCTGCCCGGGCGGTGGTAACGCACCAGCGGCACATGGCCGACCTTCATCACAAAGTAGGGCGTGATGGGCGGCAGCAACTCCGGCCCGTGGGCGTTCAGGCTCAGGGCCACGCAGTGCGTGCTGTGGGTGTGGATCACGCAACGCGTGTCGGCATCGGTCTCACAAGCGGCAGCGTAAATCTGGCGATGCAGGGCGATGGTCTTGCTGCCCTTGTCGCCGCTGACCTGCTGGCCTTGCAGGTCCAGCCTGGCCAGGCGCGCCGGGTCCAAAAAACCCAGACACGCATCGGTGGGCGTGATGAGAAAGCCGTCATCGAGCCGCACGCTGATGTTGCCCGCCGTGGCGTGCACATACCCGCGCTCGAACAGGCTGCGGCCAACACGGCAGATTTCTTCGCGGGCCTGGGATTCATTCATGCGCGGTCTCCAGAGGGCATGGATTCATTGTAGGAGCCTCGCCCTCGGGGCGAATGTCTGCGGGCTGCGGATGCGCCTTCGCGGCGGTGGCGCCGCTCCTACAGGGGGCATGGGTCATGGCAAGGCGGCAAAGGCTTTGGTGAAAAAGTCTTCGGTGCCGAAGTTGCCCGACTTGAGCGTGATGTGCACACCCCCGTGGTCGCCGGGCGCATGGCACCACGGCACCCCCGGGTCGATCTGCGGGCCGATCTGCAGCTGCGCGATGCCCAGCGCTTGCACACAAGCGCCCGAGGTCTCGCCCCCGGCCACCACCAGCTGCTGCACA
Source organism: Limnohabitans radicicola (assembly GCF_014837235.1). GTDB lineage: Bacteria > Pseudomonadota > Gammaproteobacteria > Burkholderiales > Burkholderiaceae_C > Limnohabitans_A > Limnohabitans_A radicicola. The sequence continues at coordinate 1,394,230 of NZ_JACYFT010000001.1, forward strand.
CCCAGGCCCACCAGGCCCCGGGCCACGGCGGCCAGCGCGTGCTCGACCAAAGCACCCGCCTCGGCCACACCCAGCTGCGCCTGCACGGCTTTGACGGCTTCGGGCTCGGCGGTGGAGTACACCAGGACCGGACCGTCTTGGAGCAGCGGCGCGGCCCAGGCCAGCGCCTGCTGCACCACGGCGTCACTTTGGCCATTCATCAAGCTGGCGGGGTCAATGGCCAGCGCAGGTCGGCCACTGGCTTTGAAGTGCGCCACCTGCGCGTTGGTGGCCAAAGAGCAACTGCCCGATACCACCGCCCGTGACCCTTTGGCGGCAGGCAACTGGCTGGCCTGCAGCGAAGGCTGGAGGCCAAAGTTGGCGGGCAGGCCAATCGCCACGCCCGAGCCTGCAGTGACCAGGGGCATGCCCTTCAAGGCAGGCCCGAGCCGATGCAGGTCGTCGTTGCTGGTTGCGTCCACCACGGCCACGCCCACGCCTTCGGTGCGCAGCGCTGCGATGCGTTCACGGATGGCGCCTTCGCCCTGCGCCACCGTTTTGTAGTCGATCAAGCCCACCTTGCGTTTCGTTTGCGCCTGCATCACGCGCACCAAGTTCGCATCGGTCATCGGTGTGAGTGGGTGGTTTTGCATGCCCGACTCGTTGAGCAACACATGGCCCGCGAACAGGTAACCCTTGAACACGGTGCGGCCGTTATCGGGGAACGCCGGGGTGGCGATGGTGAAGTCCGTCTTCAACGCGTCCATCAGCGCCTCGGTCACCGGGCCGATGTTGCCCTCGGGTGTGCTGTCAAAGGTCGAGCAGTATTTGAAATAAATCTGCTGTGCACCTTGTGCCTGCAGCCACTTCAAAGCGTCAAGCGATTGCGCCATGGCCTCGGCCGCAGGGATGGTGCGCGACTTGAGCGCCACCACCACGGCATGAACATCAGCGGCCAGCGGGGACGTGGGCACACCGATCGTCTGCACCACCCGCATGCCCGAGCGCACCAGGTTGTTGGCGAGGTCCGTGGCGCCGGTGAAGTCGTCGGCAATGCAACCGAGTTGGATGGTCATGCCTTGCCTTTCGGCAGTTCAATGCCCGGGAAGATCTTGATCACGGCGCTGTCGTCTTCCTTGGCAAAGCCCGCCGTGCTGGCCTGCATGAACATCTGGTGCGCGGTACTGGACAGCGGCAGCGGGAATTTGCTGGCCCGCGCCACGTCGAGCACGATGCCCAGATCCTTCACAAAAATGTCCACGGCCGACAGCGGTGTGTAGTCGGCCGCGAGCACATGGGCCATGCGGTTTTCAAACATCCAGCTGTTGCCTGCGCTGTTCGTGATGACTTCGTAGAGTGCCGCTGCGTCCACACCTTCGCGCAAACCCAGGGCCATGGCTTCGGCCGCTGCGGCAATGTGCACACCCGCCAGCAACTGGTTGATGATCTTGACCTTGCTGCCCGCGCCCGCGCTGTCGCCCAGCTTGTAGACCTTGGCGGCCATGGCGTTTAAAAACGGTTCGGCCAGCGCATAGGCATCTGGCTTGCCCGCCGTCATCATGGTCATTTGGCCTGAGGCCGCTTTGGCCGCGCCGCCCGAGATGGGTGCGTCGATGTAACGCAGGCCCATGGCTTCGAGCCGTGCTTCGAGCGCAACCGACCAGTTCGGGTCCACGGTGGAGCACATCACGAACACGCTGCCGGGCTTCATGCTGGCCGCACAACCGGACATGCCATCGGGTGTGGTGCCGTCGCCAAACAGCACGCTCTCGGTCTGCGCGGCATTGACCACCACCGACACAACCACGTCACACGCTGCGCCGAGCGACGCCAAGGTGTCGTGCGCCACGCCGCCTTCGGCAACAAAGGCTTGCGCCACCTCGCGGCGCACATCGAACACCTGCACGCTGTGCCCGGCGCGGCGCAAAGACTGCGCCATGCCCGAGCCCATGGCCCCCAAACCGATCAAACCAACGGTGCTCATGTGTTTACTCCAGTGAGATGCGGGCGTAGTCCGCCACTTTTTTCCATTGCGCGGTGTCGGCCTGCATGAAGCTGGCCATGCCTTGCGCGTTGACCCAGGTGGGCTCGGCCCCGGCCTTTTGCATGGCTGCTTTGACCTCGGGCTGCTGCGCCACGCGTTCGAGCGACTGCTCCAATTTCTGTTGCACGGCCGCAGGCAGGCCTGCAGGTGCGGCCAGGCCAAACCAGGCAAAGACCTGGTAACCCTTGAGTCCCGCTTCTTCCATGGTGGGCACGCCCGGCAAGGCACTGCTGCGCTGCGGCGTGGTCACGGCCAGCGCCTTGAGCTTGCCACCGTTGATCAGGCCGAGTGCAGACGGCAGGTTGTCGAACATGAAGCTCACCTCGTCGGCCATCACGGCGGTCAGGCCCGCTGCGGCGCCCCGGTAAGGGATGTGCGTGACGAACACGCCCGCCTGGCTTTTGTACAGCTCGGCGCTCAGGTGCAGCGAGGTGCCCTGCCCGTTGGAGGCGTAATTGAGCTGGCCTGGCCGCGCCTTGACCCGGGCAGTCAGGTCCGCCAGAGACTGGATGCCCGAGGCCGGGTTCACCACCAGCACATTGGGCACACGGCCCAGCAGGCCAATGGGCACGATCTGCTTGGGCTCGTAAGGCAACTTCTTGTAGAGCGCCGGGTTGATCGTCAGCGGGGGCGAGGCCATCAGCAGCGTGTAGCCATCGGGGGCGGCCCGCGAGGCTTCGCCTGCACCCAGGTTGCCGCCCGCGCCGGCCTTGTTGTCGATCACGATCGGCTGGCCCAGCTCCTGCGCCAGTTTGGGCGCGACCAGCCGCGCCATGTTGTCGATCAGCCCACCCGGCGGGAAAGGCACCACCAGCTTGATCGGGCGAGTCGGCCATGTCTGGGCGGCTGCTGGCAAAGCGAGGCCCATCGTGGTCGCCACTGCACCCAGCGTGACCCACAAAGTTCGTCGGTTCATGGGGACTCCTGATGTAAATTGATCAGGTCATCATACAAATTATTTGCCGGTTCCGCATTGGGGTGAATACCCAATGGATGGGGTGCTGTCAGGCACGGTCAAAGACGGGTCCAGGCTGGAAGCGGACCTTGGCTTTGAACGGCTGAGGGGCAGACTCCTATCATCTCCAACAGTTCATGTCAGACTGCACAGCCTTCGGTTCCATCCCAAACGTGATTACGCAAGAAAGTGGGTCAGGCATCATTCAAAATCATGCCATTTAGCGGAGGCGCAGACTGTATGGCATTTGTAACCACGATTCCAACCCCTGCTGGATCAGGGCTCACTATCCAACTCGATAAGGGTCAAGTCCTATTCTTGGTCGGCGCGAATGGGACAGGTAAGTCAAGTCTGATGCATCAGTTCTACAGCGCGCATCACGCGAACTCACGTCGAATCTCGGCGCACCGTCAAACTTGGTTCTCATCGAACGCAATCACGCTTTCGCCAGAGCAGAAGAGGCAAACAGAGTCAACCATCAAGGGCATCGACACAAGCCCACAGGCACGTTGGAAGGACGACTATTCTGCTCAGCGCGCCAGCATCGCCATTTATGACCTGATCGATGCTGAGAACGTACGCGCGAGATCAATCGCCGGGGCAGTCGACAAAGGTCAAATTGATTTGGCAAAAGACCTCTCACTCAAGGATGCACCTCTAAAAGTCATCAATGAACTTTTGCGCCTATCGAACATCTCCATAGAAGTTTCGATTCATCAAAACGAGCAAGTTCTGGCTAGCAGGTGCGGAAGTCCAACTTACAGCGTTGCGGAGCTTTCGGACGGAGAGCGTAATGCGTTGCTGATCGCAGCGAGCGTGCTGACAGTACCGCCTGGAACGCTTCTCCTAATAGATGAGCCAGAACGCCATCTGCATCGGTCGATCATCTCCCCGCTTCTGACGCTACTTTTTTCAAAGCGTCCAGACTGCGCATTTGTAGTGTCTACACATGATGTTATGCTGCCACTAGATAATCCAACAGCAAAGACGCTGCTTGTGCGGGGATGCACATACTCCGGAAACGTCGTGAGTGGATGGGACGTTGATTTGCTTGACAGCGCTGAGCACGTTGACGAATCTCTCAAGCGTGACATCCTTGGAGCGCGGAGACTTGTGTTGTTTGTCGAAGGTGAGTCTCATAGTCTGGATGCGTCTCTATACGCGCTGGTCTTTCCTAACGCTTCGGTTGTTCCAAAGACAAGTTGCCGTGAGGTCATTCATGCCGTAAACGGTGTGAGGGGAGCAGCCTCACTGCATTGGCTGCGAGTCTTCGGACTAATTGATAACGACCGAAGATCCTCTTCCGAAGTCGATCAACTTCGAGAGCAGGGCGTGTATGCGTTGCCAGTTTTCTCGGTCGAGTCGATTTACTACCATCCAAAGATACAGTCTCTTGTAGCTGCTCGTCATGCTGCAGTTACTGGATCGGATGCAACTTCGCTGGTCGCTGAAGCGACCGAACGTGCGAGTGCAGCGTTACGTCCTCATGCACGCCGTCTCTCCGAGAGGGTGGTCGAGCACGCTCTCCGCGACGAGTTGGAGCGGCACTTCCCGACGAGCAAGGACATTGCATCCGGTAATCCGATATCGGTGACCATCGATGTTCGAACAGCAGTCGAGACCGAGCTTTCCACTCTGAACGGCTTCTTAGAGCGGAAAGAGCTGCAGGCTGTGATCGAAAGATACCCCATTCGGGAAACACCTGCACTCAGTGAAATTTCTAAGAAACTCGGTTTTCAAGGACGCGAGCAGTACGAGTCCGCGGTTCGAAAGCTATTAATGGATGACACTGAGGCTCTGACGTTTGTCCGTTCCATGTTTGGACGTCTAAGTGGCGAACTGATGGAATAATTTATCCAATACGTACGAGTGACGTGAGCGGCTGCTTTATGGCGTCGGACCGAAGCGTTCGATTGGCCGTTCTTGGTTGGACATAGTTAGCCACATGAACTTTTCCAAGGTCAGCAATCGCTGCATTTCAGTCATCCACTTTGTCACAGCAACCGGTTGAGCACTGTTCGCAGTTGATGTCCGTTTGGCAAGTAAAGATCCATCAACGTCACAAAACGATCGTTTGGCCTGCGGCGCAACCAAGGCTGGCGATAAACTTTCCTGGGTGTGCACCAATTTCACCCCAACCCAACGCGCCCAGTGGGTCAAGGAAAAGCTCGGCGTTGACTTGCCTGCAGGCTATCCTGAAGAGTCGTACCCAGGCTTTGCTTCGCCCATCGTGGTCAAGAGCCATCAGACGGGTCGGGTGGCGTGCGGGCTCGCACGGTTTGGTCTGATCCCCGCATGGGCCAAGGACGACAGGATCAGTCGCCACACCTACAACGCCCGCAGCGAGACCGCTGCCGAGAAGCCCAGCTACCGCACTGCATGGCGACAGCGCCAATATGGCTTGGTGCTGGTGGATAACTTCTACGAACCCAGTTACGCGTCCGGCAAGGCGGTGCGCTGGAAAATTGCATTGGCCAGTGGCGACCCGTTTGGCATCGCCTGCCTGTGGGACCGTTGGACCGACCCAGCATCTGGCGAGCGGGTGGTGAGCTTTTCGATGCTCACGGTCAATGCCGATGAACACCCGGTGATGAACCAGTTTCATAAGCCCGGCGATGAAAAACGCACCCCCGTCATCATGGCCCCCGAACTGCATGACGCCTGGCTGAGTGCAGGCATCGCCCAGGCGGCCGAACTGATGCATTGGCAGCACATGCCCGAGCTGGTGGCCATGCCTGCACCTCGGGCCTGATCCGAAAGTTCGCCTCTAGATCGGGTTTGGAGGTCTTAAAGTACTGTATATACATACAGTATATTAAAGGCATGCACACACTGCCTGTTTCCACCCCAGTGCCCATGTTGGTACCAGACCAAAAGGTCTGGCTGGAGGTCTGCGGCTGGAAGGTGCCGGCCGGCTTTGCGTCTCCGGCAGCCGACCACACCCGCAAGCGCATTGACCTCAACGAACATCTGATCCGCAATGGCGATGCGACTTTCATCTTCAAGGTCAAGGGTGACTCCATGATCGATGCGGGCATCTATGACGGTGATGCCCTGCTGATCGACCGATCCATCGAGCCCCGGCACGGCAACATCGTGCTGGCGGTGCTCAACAACGACTTCACAGTCAAACGTCTGCACAAACGCGGTGGCGTCATCAAGCTCGTCCCAGAAAACAAGATCTACCCCACCATCACCGTCAAGGACGGGGAAGACTTCGATGTGTGGGGCGTGGTGACCTACAACCTGCACAAGCTCTATTGAGGGCAGCGCATGGGCACAGCGGTGCAGCAATTGGCGCTGGTCGATTGCAACAACTTCTATGTGAGCTGCGAGCGGGTGTTCCGGCCTGACCTCAGGCGAGTGCCCATGGTGGTGCTCTCCAACAACGACGGCTGCGTGGTGTCCCGCTCCAACGAGGCCAAGGCCCTGGGTATCCGCATGGGTCAGCCGTGGTTCGAGTGCAAAGCATTGGCCGAAGAGCACGGCATCCTGGCCATGAGCAGCAACTACGCGCTGTATGCTGACCTCTCGAACCGGGTCATGAACATCCTGAGCCAGTTTGCACCACGGCACGAGGTGTATTCGATTGACGAATGCTTTGTGGACCTGACAGGTATCCCCAAACTGCGCGAGGTGAGCTACGCCATGCGTGAACGGGTAACGAAGTGGAGCGGCATTCCCGTGTGCGTGGGCATGGGCCCGACCAAGACGCTGGCCAAGCTGGCCAACCATGTGGCCAAGAAGCACCCCCGCTCGCGTGGTGTGTTCAATTACAACGCTCTCAACGAGGACCAGAAAACCCGACTGCTGCAGCGCATACCCGTGGAGGAAGTCTGGGGAGTGGGCCGAAAGCTCACGCAAAAGCTCGCAGCGCATGGCGTGCGCACCGCACACGATTTGCGGCATGCCCATGTACCCACACTGCGGGCTGAGTTCGGCGTGGTGATGGAGAAGATCCAGCGCGAACTGCAAGAGGTTGCGTGCATCGAGTTGCAGGAAATCCAGCCCGACCGCCAGCAGATCATCTCCAGCCGGTCATTCGGGAGCATGGTGACGGAACTGACCGTGCTGCAGGATGCGCTGTCCACCTTTGTGGCCAATGCCTGCGCCAAGCTGCGTGCGCAAGACAGCCATGCAGCTGTCATTCAGGTGTTCCTGCAAACCAATAGATTCCGGAAGGACTTGCCGCAGTACATGCCCAGCTTGGCGGTGCCACTGCCGTACGCCACCAACGACAGTCTGGAGGTCAACCGCTGGGCGAGCTACCTGTGCGAGCGCATGTTCAAGTCCGAGTACCAATACAAGAAGGCCGGGATCATGCTCAGCGAGATCAGCCCTATCACGCACCGGCAAGGTGATTTGCTGGAGCCAGAGACCACGAGCAACTCCAGATTGATGCTGGCCTTGGACTCGCTCAACCAGCGCTACGGCCGCGGCACTGTGAAGGTGTCAACGCAGGGAGCGTTCAAGGACTGGCAGATGCGGCAGGAGCGAAGGTCGCCGAACTACACAACGTCATGGGATGAAGTGCCGCGTGTGTGAAAGCCAAACCAGCCGTCTCAGGCGAACAACGGTTAAACAAGACTTGAAAGACCTGATTCGATCCAACTGCAAAGTTGGATGAGCCTTGAGTGCATCCACGAACACGCCTCAAGACCAGGAGCTCAACAAAATCAACAACGTATTTGCTGGTAGCCTGCAAGCATCCAAGGCTTTCAGCCCTGCGCGTGTGCTTGCAGCTCGGCCAGGGTCACGAATTCGAGGGCTTTGATGTGTGTGGAGGCCAGCACCACGGGGGGCGCCACGCCGGCATCGAGCGCTTCTTTCCAGCGGCGGGCGCACAGGCACCAGCGGTCCCCGGGTTTGAGGCCCGCAAATCGGTATTCGGGGATCGGCGTGACCAGGTCGTTGCCCCTTTGCCGCGAAAACGCCAGAAATGCCGCCGTCACTTTGGCGCACACCACGTGGCTGCCGTGGTCGTGCGCGTCCGTGTTGCAGCAGCCATCGCGGTAATAACCGGTCAGCGGGTCGTAGGAGCAGGGCACCAGCGGCGTCCCCAGCACATTCAAAGCATCTTGGCTCATGGTTTTTGGATTCTGAAAGGGTCCCGGTGAAAAGCGTTGTGACAAACCGCACGCAGCACAGGCGGGCCAGTCATGGCACAGCTTGAGAAGTGTCTTTCAAACCGGGCACACCCGATTTTGGATGCTCGGTTAACCTTGGGCCATTGACGGATTTTGCGACCTGCCCAGCCCATGAACAAAGACCCCCTTGACCGCCTTGCACACCTGACGGCGGGCGACATCTCGGCCGTGATCCAGATGGCCTGGGAAGACCGGACCACGTTCGAGACCATCCGGGAGCGCACGGGCCTGAGCGATCCCGAGGTGGTCCGCCTCATGCGCGCCGAGTTGCGGCCCAGTTCTTTCAGAATGTGGCGTCAACGCACGCGAGGCCGGGTCACCAAGCACCGGGCACTGCGCAGCCCGGACATGAAATTCGGGGACCACGCTGTGGCCGACCACCGCCGTGCCAACGTCTGAAATTCAACGTCTTGAGGAGTGTTCGATGACCGATGACATTCGCTGCTGCGGTACGGGAACCTGCATCATCAATGCCGATGGATTTTGCTGGTGTGGCCAGCAATGGGATGGCGAAAAAATGTGCTTTCCCAAGCCGGCGCAGGCGGCCCACCCTGAGGGTCAGGCCGAGCACAACGCGCTGTCTGCAGGCGCCGATGACCCGGCTCAGTGAGGCCGTGGGATGAGCTGGTAAGAGACCATTTGGCCCTGGGCATTGACCTTGGCCAGCACCATGTCACCGGAGGCGATGTTTTCTCCGGCGAATTCAAAAATGTTGACATGGTGGGTCACCAGGATGAGCGCCTTGTGGCCCTTGGTCTTGGTTTTTTCCGCGATGAAACCCTGCAGTGCCCGCGTGCTGGCTGGGGCTTGGCGCATGTCATCAAAGAACGACGCCAGTGAAGGCTCTACCCGCCAGTCCGTGAATTTCAACAGTGCGGCCGTGTCCTTGCAGCGGCACCAGGGGCTGCTGTAGACCTCGGCCTGGCCGATCCCTTGCTTTCTGAGCCACTGGCCAATGGTGGTGGCCTGTTGGCGTCCTTCGGCGCTGAGGTTGCGTTGCGTCTTGCAGTCGGCCAGGGTGTAGTTGTCGGGATCGCCCACGCCCGGTGCGAGGGTGTGCCGCATCAGCAGCACATGGTCAGCCGACTGGAGTTTCTGGGCCAGATCGCCCGCTTGTGCCCAGACCGAGGCCAGCAGCCACATGGCGCACAGGGTCAGTTTTTGGATGTGGATGAGTGGATTCACGATTTCAGCTTGTTTGAAAATTCGCCAAGGATCAGCGCATCGATGTCTTTGGCCAAGGCCACGTCTTTGTGCGTCAAACCGCCCGCATCGTGTGTCCACAAGCGAAGGCGGATGTGGGTGTACAGCGACAAACATTCCGGGTGGTGATCATGCTGCTCGGCCAGCGCGGCCACTTGGCTCCAAAACGCCATGGCCGTGGCGAAGCTGTCAAAGGTCCATGATCGGGCGATGTGGCCGTGGTCTGCGGCCAGTGTCCAGCCGTCCAGACGGGCCACGGCGTCGTCAAGGGCCGGGCTGCTCAGTCGCGTGTCTTGCATGGGGTGCAGGGTGTGTGGGGGACTCAGTCCTGCCCATCGGGTCAGGGCACTGCTTGCAGCAATGCGGTGTTCATCATGACGGGTTTGACCAGAATCTTGTAGGTGTCGAGGTCAAAACCCTGCTGCGCGTGGGGCTCGAATGCCTGGGTGCGTGAGCACCAGGTGCCCAGGTGACGCCAGTGGTGGATGCGGTGCCGTTGCTGCCAGTCGCCGTTTTGCTCGATCAGGTCCACGGCCCCTGCAAAAGGCCAGGCATGGACCTGCATGTCTTGCAGGGCGTTCAGCAGCCGCTGGTCGTGGACCGATCTGTCCTCGCGGCCCACGCAGGCGCCAAGGCAGGTTTTGACCTGCAGGCCAAAGCAGCCGCGCTGACCGAGTTTTTCCAGTCCCAGCAAGCCCAGACACAGGCGGTGCTGATCGGCCAGCTCGCGCAGCTTGCTTTGCGCTGCGTGCACCGAGCTGAAGAGACCAAAAAGCCCGGCGGTTTGGCCGATGGTCACGTCTTTGTCCGTGACAAAGCGCAGCGTCCCGCCTGGGCCGGGCGGCAGCGCGATCGAGCAGAGTTTGCGCAGTCGCCTCAGGCGGATGTTGTAGAGCGGGCTTTGTTGTTTGATCAAGCGCGCCTCCAGCAACAGTGCCCCGATCTCGCCCGCTGTTTCGATGAAGTCAACCCGGCGCGACCGCGCCAGCATCTCGGCTTCGTCCTGGGTCCTCAGGTGCGCCAGCACGCGACTGCGGATGTCGACGCTCTTGCCGATGTACAGGGGCAAGGTGCCTTCACCTTGGAAGATGTACACCCCGGATGTGCGTGGCAAGGCCGCCAGCGCGTCGGGGTCGATCTGGTGTGGCAAGGACGTGAGTTGCGCATGGCCCATGGCTCGGATCATAGGGGCCGTGCCTGCTGTGTCACCCGCATTGGCATCCCGTTCGGCCTCCAGCTCACGGGCATCGCATGGGCACCTGTGGGCAAGACCATCGTCTCGCAAGACGTGGTGGCCGCAGCCCGCGAGGCCAATGCACGGGCGCAGGTCCCTCAAATCCCTTCGGGTTGGATCTTGGCGCGGGCAATCACCGGTTTCCAGCGCGCCTGCTCTTGCTTGATGAAGGCATCGAACTCGGCGCGTGTGTTGCCCACGGCCAGCGCCGTGTCCTGGCTGAGCTTGTCGGCCACCACCTTGCCGCGTGCGGCTTTGATGGCTTCGGCTTCGAGCCGATCAATGTGGGCTTTGGGCCAGCTGCTGGGGGCCATCAGGCCATACCACTGCGTCATCTCGAAGCCTTTGTAACCCTGCTCGGCCACAGTGGGCACGTCGGGCAACTGGGGCAGGCGCGTGCTGGTGCCTGTGGCAATGCAGCGCAGGCGGCCCGCCTTGATGAATTGCAGCAGGGCCGGAGCGCCCACGGCGGCCGCTTGCAGGCGCCCTGCCATCAGGTCGGTCAGCATCGGACCCGTGCCCCGGTAAGGGACGTGCAGCATGAAGGTGTCGGTCGCCATCTTCAGGTACTCGAACGCGAGGTGGCCTGCGCTGCCGTTGCCTGCCGAGCCATAGTTCAGCTGCCCGGGGCGCGCTTTGGCGTAGGCGACAAACTCCTTGAGGTTTTTCACCGGCAAGTCGGGGTGCACGACGTACAGGCTGGGCACTTTGGACACGAGCGTGATGGGCACGAAGTCCTTGTTCGCGTCGTAGGCCAGCTTGGGGAAGATGTAGGGGTTCACGGCCAGCGTGCCGATGTGGCCCAGGATGAGGGTGTGCTCGTCGCTCGAATGGGCGACTTCCTGCATGGCGATGTTGCCCGCAGCCCCGGGTTTGTTGTCGACGAACACGTTCTGCCCCAGGCTTTTGGCCATCTCGCCCGCCACGGCGCGCGCCACGATCTCGGAGCTGCCACCTGGTGCAAAGGGCACCACCAGACGCAGCGGTTTGCTCGGCCAGGTGCTTTGGGCCTGTGCCAGCCCGGTGCCCATGGCCAGGCCCGTGACCGCGGTGTGGGTCAGCCAATCTCGGCGGGTGAGTGCAGGGTGGGTTGTCGGCATGTCAGGGCTCCTGTGTAAGGGGAGCATTTTGCCGCATGGCGTGCCGGTTCATGGCGGCCGGCTTGTACGTCATTGGTGAGTCTTTGGTGCGTTACTGGCGCTCACGCGGTGCCCAGGCCAGAAAAAACAGCCACGACGCGAAGGAGCAGACGCCCAGAGTGCCAAATGTCCATTGGTACGCGCTGACGAGCGAGAAGCCATGGTCCTGGAGGGTGTCGATGCAGTAACCGATGGACCCTTGGATGGTGAAGACGCCAGTGAAGATGACCAGGTTGTAGGAAGACAAGGCCCTGCCCGCCAATTGCGCAGGAAATGACAGGCCGATCAACGACTGGCTCATGGACACGAAGGTGCTGCAGACGCAAAACAGGGTCAGCATGACGGGAATCCATGACGGTGTGGAGGGGCCTTGAAGCACCAGCCACGCCATGGTGAGGTGGGTGCTGGGGGTGCCCCAGGTGATCAAGCGTTCGACAGTGACACCATGGCGGTGCAGCTCGGGCGTGATCCAGCCCCAGATCCAGAAACTCAGCAGCATGGTCAGGTTGATGCTGAAGAGGCCAGCCGCCGATTCCGCAGGGGTCCAGCCACCCACCTCCACCATCCAGGGCGATGCCCACAGCGTCTGGATGGCGACCAACCCACCAAAACCAAAAAATCCCAGCGGTGCCACTCGCCAGAATTTGCGGTTTTTCCAGATGCTCAGGTAGCTCGCTTTGGTTGTCACATGCCTTTGTGTGGCTGTCCATGGCGGCAGGCAAGCGTAGATGCACACCATGACCAGCAGCAGGCTGGCCGCTATTGCCGTGAACAACTGACGCCACCCCTAGGAGGTCACCAGCCACTGAACTGGCAAGGTGGCAAACAGCATGCCGACCGAGCCGACCATCAGCATCCAGGCGTTGGCCCTCAGTTGATCGTTGGTGTCGAACCAGTTGCGGTAGCCGGTCAGTGCACCCATCAGGCAGGCGCTGACCCCTGCGCCGCACAGCACGCGGGCAAGCAGCAAGCCGGTGAAGCTGTCTGCCACGGCAAAGCCCACGCACCCGATCACCGCCAGAGCCAGCAAGATGAGCAGCACCGTGCGGGGCCCGTGCCGATCGAGCCAGGACCCGAGCGGGATTTGCATCAGGGCAAAACCGAAGAAATAACCGCTGCCCAGCAAACCCAGGTCGTGGGCGTGCAAGCCCAGCTCAGCGCTCAATGTGGGTGCCAGCGTGGCCGTGATGGCCCGGATCAGGGTGGAAAAGAAGTGCGCGAACGCCAAGGCCAAAAAAACCGACGCCATTCGGGTGGGCGTCATGGACTGCGGGGTTGTATTCACGGTCTTGGATGCGGTAATGCTCGGGTGTCCGGTGGTGAGGCCGTGTCAGGGTGTTTTCTGTTATTTGGTATTAAAGTTTCAATCTTAATTCAATTAAAACACTTTTAAACGATAATGAAGCCTGGTGTTGCAAGGGCGCCGTCTTGTCCTTTGCCGCCGTGACCCCTCAGCTTTAGCCGCGTGACGTTTCGTTGATCCATGAAGTACTTCAGCATCAGGCTTCAATTGGCCTTGAGCGCGATTGCGCTGGGCATCCTGCTTTTGCTGGCGCAGCTGGGCATTCAGTTCTATGTGCTGCGCGCCGACATCGTTCAGCGGATCGAGCGGCATGAATTCAGGCAGCTGACGGACTTTGCCGAGTACCTGGACGAAAAGCTGGAGGAGAGCATGGACATGCTCACCAGCATTGCGCCCAACATCAGTGCGCAGCCGCTGAACGACCCGCAGGCCCTGCAAACAGCCCTGCAGCGTGAGAGTGCCCTGCTCACGGTGTTTGATGACCTCTATGTGTTCGATGCCAAGGGCGTGTTGCTGGTGGACTGGCCGGTCAAGCCCGGCAGGCGGATGCTGGACATGTCGGGGCGCGATTACATCCAGGAGGTGATCAAGACCCATCGAACGGTCATTTCCAAACCCATTTGGGGCAAGGCCACACGGCAGCCCATTGTGGTGGTGGCTGCGCCGATCCTGGATGGACAGAACCGCCTGCTGGGCATCGTGGGCGGGGTGCTGAACCTCTACAAACCCAATTTGCTCGGCACCATTGCCACCAAGAAAAATGGTGCCACCGGCTACTACTACCTGGTGACCAATGACCGGGTGCGCATCGCGCACCCAGACCCGTCACTGATCCTCAAAGCGGTGCCGCCCAACAGCATCAACCTCCCGTTTGAAGCCGCGATGGAGGGATTTGAGGGCACCAAAGAAGGCCAGACCACGCGAGGTCTGCGGGCCTTGTTCACGTTCAAAAAGCTCAAGACCACCGACTGGATCGTGGGCTCGGTGATCCCCACCGAAGAAGCGTTTGCCCCGATCACTTACCTCTACCACCGCATGTTGCTGGTCACCTTGTTGTTGCTGGGCGCGGTGATTCCTTTGCTGTGGATATTTGCGGCGCGTCTGGTGCGGCCTTTGGGGCAGCTGGCGCAGGCCATGCACAACACCGCGGCGCGGATGCGCGACGGCAAGCCGGTGACGCCCATCCCTGAGCTCGGAAGCCAGGAAATCCACACGGTGGTGCAGGCCTTCAACGAATTCATGGCGGCGCGTTTGCGGGCCGAGTGTTTGCTGGCACAAGCGCGCGATGAAGCGCAGGCGGCCAATGCGTCCAAGAGCAACTTTCTGGCGAACATGAGCCATGAAATCCGCACGCCAATGAATGGCATTTTGGGCATGACCGAGTTGTGCCTGCAAACACGCACGACCGACGAGCAGCGCAGCTACCTGGAGATGGTGGAGACCTCTGCCAAGTCCTTGCTGTCGGTGATCAATGACATCCTGGACTTTTCCAAGATCGAGGCACGCAAGCTGGACCTGGACCCGCATGAGTTCTCGGTGCACAGCCTGGTGCGGCAGTCAACACGGGCGCTGTCGCTGCGGGCCGTGGAAAAGGAGCTGGAGCTGATTTGCGACATCGCCGCTGATGTGCCTGAACTGGTGGTGGGCGATGCCCTGCGCCTGCAACAGGTGCTGACGAATTTGCTGGGCAATGCGATCAAGTTCACGGCGCAAGGCGAGGTCGTGTTGTCGGTGGAACGCTTGCCATCGCCACCAACACCCGACGGCGTTTGGTTGAAGTTCCAGATCAAGGACACCGGGATCGGCATTTCCGAAGACAAGCAGGCGCTGATCTTTGACATCTTCACCCAGGCCGATTCGAGCACGGCGCGCAGATTTGGGGGGTCGGGCCTGGGCCTGGCCATCAGCCGCAGCCTGGTGGAGATGATGGGCGGCCAGATCGATGTGAAAAGTGAACTGGGACAGGGCAGCACCTTCAGTTTCACCACCCATCTGGGACACGCGAGCGCCGTGCCGGTGGTTCGGGGCGAGCTCAGTGGGCACTTGCTTGGCCAAACGGTTCTGGTGGTCGATGACAACGCCAGCAGCCGCCAGATCCTGGCGCGCAACCTGACATCGGCGGGGCTGCACGCGGTCGTTTGTGACAGCGCAGCGCAGGCGCTGCACTCACCGCAACTGCTGCATGCGCATTACGCCCTGATCGATGTGGGCTTGCCTGACATCGACGGTTACGCCTTGGTGACCGAGCTGCGCAAAACACGCACGGCAGCGCAAATGACGATCATCATGATGGGCGCACTCAGCGAGCAAACGCCTCAAGAGTTGCTGCAGTCGCATGACATCCAGGGGTTCCTGGTCAAGCCTATCGACTTGCACGAGCTGGTGGCCATCCTCAACCGCTGGTCAAGGACCCATGTGCAACTGCCGCCGACCGATGACGCGCCATCGCAGGAGCAGTGGTCTGCGTTGTCCGCCAAGGTGCTGCTGGCAGAAGACACGCCGATCAACCAGACCCTGGCGACCATCATCCTCACCCGCATGGGTTGTGAGGTCACCGTGGCCAACAACGGACGCGAAGCCGTGGAGGCGTTTGCAGGCGGGGTATTCGATCTGGTGCTGATGGACATCCAGATGCCCGAGATGGGCGGCATCGAGGCGACGCAGGCGATCCGCGACATGGAGCGGCGCCTGGCGCGCAGGCCAACGCCCATCATCGCCGTCACCGCGAACGCCCTCAAGGGCGACCGCGAGCGCTATCTGGATGCGGGCATGAACGGCTATGTGTCCAAACCGATTTCGGTGGAGGCCCTCAAGTCCGAAATCCAGCGCCTGTTGCGCGATGGCGTGGTGGCCGCGCGTTGAAGACAAGATGCATGACCTGGTTGTTCATGGCACTTGCAGCGCCTGGGCCAGGTGCTCGATCAGTGCGCTCACCCTGTGTGGGATGTAGCGGTTGCTCGGCAGCACCGCATAAATGCCCAGTGGCGCGATCTCGAAGTCCTGCAGCACGGACTTGATCCGGCCCTGTGCCAGATAGGGCGCTGCGATGAAATCCGGCTGTCGCGTGATGCCCATGCCGCGCGCCGCCGCCTCGGTCAGGGCGCTGCCGTTGTTGGCCACGATGCGCCCGCGTACCGGCACTTGCAGACCCTGTGCGCCTTCGCGGTAGGCCCATTGTGTGGTGGCGCTGTCGCTGGCGTAAATGAGGCAGTCGTGGTGCCGCAGTTCACTGGGGTGACGTGGCTCGCCGTGTTGCGCCAGGTAGCCGGGCGAAGCCAGGGTGAGCAGCTGGCACTCACCCAATTTGCGCACGATGTCGCCGGGCTGCAGTTCTGCCGTGATGCGGATCGACAGGTCCAGCCCCTCTTCGATCAGGTTGGCGCGCTGGTCAGACAGGTCCATGATCAATTCGATGAAGGGCTGGTCGCGTGCAAAGTCCAACAGTGCCGGCATCAGTTCCTGCAGCCCATAAGACAGCGGCAGACCCAGCCGGATGCGCCCCCGTGGCACGGTTTTCTCTTCGGCCAGGCTCGATTCGGCAGCGTCCACCATGTTCAGGATCACGCGGCATTTTTCGAGGTAAGCCGAGCCGGCGGCTGTCAGCGCCAGGCTGCGGGTGCTGCGGGTGATCAGCTTGGTGCCCAGGTGTTTTTCAAGCGCCGCGATCTGGCGCGTCACCACCGAACGGGCGACTTGCAGCTGGTTGGCCACGGCAATGAAGCTGCCGGCCTCGGCCACCCGCACAAAGGTTTGCATCGCATCGAGTTTGTCCATTGTTGCTGATTGTGCAACAAACTTGTTGTGATTGGATGGTTTTTCTATCTGATCTGGCGGCCTACAGTTCACGCCATGAACACCAACCGCTCCGTCCTTTTTGTGCCCCATGGCTCACCGATGTTTGCGCTGCAACCGGGCGCGGCCGGCACGGCCATGACCGATGTGGTGGGCCAGCTGCCCACGCCCCGCGCCATCGTGGTCGTCAGCCCGCACTGGGAAACCAGCGTGCCCACCGTGGGCACCGCCACCCGGCTGGAGACCCTCCACGACTTTGGCGGTTTTGACCCGCGTTTGTTCCAGATCCAGTACCCGGCCACCGGCTGCCCTGAAGCGGCCCAGCACGTCGTGGCGGCCCTGCAGGCCGCCGGTTTGCCCGTGGCCACCGACGCCACACGCGGCCTGGACCACGGTGCCTGGGTGCCGCTGCGCCAGATGTTCCCCGATGCCGATGTGCCCGTGGTGCCGCTGTCTGTGCAGCACCATGGCGGCCCGCAGCACGCCTACCGTGTGGGCCAGGCGCTGGCCCCTCTGGCCGAGCAGGGTTTCCTGATCGTGGCTTCGGGCAACGTCACGCACAACCTGCGCGACTGGCAGATCATCAGCATGACCGGCCAGCCCACGCCCGACTATGTGCAGCAGTTCGCCGACTGGGTGCACGCGCAGATGGTCGGGGGGCACACCGATGCGCTGCTGAACTACCGCCAGACCCAAAGTGCCGGCAGCCGGGCCCACCCGCGCGACGAGCATTTGCTGCCCTTGTTCACCGCATTGGGCGCAGCCGGTGCCAATGCCCGGCCGGAAGCGTTTTACCGTGGCATCTACGACCATGTGATCGCCATGGACGGGTACGCCTTCATTTGAGTGTGTGGGACTGATCCAGGGAGAAAAAATGAACACAACCTATACCCCCGTCGCCAAAGGCCTGCACTGGCTGATGGCCGTGATGATCATTGGCCTGTTTGTGCTGGGCGTTTACATGCACGAGCTGCCGCTGTCGCCTGAAAAGCTGCAGTTGTATTCGTGGCACAAATGGGCTGGCGTGACCGTGTTCCTGCTGGTCTGGCTGCGCCTGGCCTGGCGTGTGACGCACCGCCCGCCCGCCTTGCCGCCAGGCATGTCGCCCTTCATGCGCCTGGCGGCCCACGCCGGTCATGCGGCCTTGTACGGTCTGATGATCGTCATCCCGCTCAGCGGCTGGCTCATGAGCTCGGCCAAGGGCGTGCAAACGGTGTGGTTCGGCGTGCTGCCCATCCCCGACCTGATCGGGCGTGACAAGGCCCTGGGCGACCTGCTCAAGGAAATGCACGAGGCCCTCAACTGGCTGCTGATGCTGACCCTCGCGGGCCACGTGGCCGCGGCCCTGTGGCACCACTTTGTTTTGAAAGACGACACCCTGCGCCGCATGCGCTGAGGAGAAACACCATGAAACACCTCATCACCCTCCTGGCGCTCAGCGCCCTTGCACTGAGCAGCGCCCACGCTGCCTCCTACTCGGCCGTGGCCCCCGAAAAAAGCACCATCACCTTCAGCTACAAACAGATGGGTGTGGCCATGGATGGCAAGTTCAGGAAGTTCAGCGCACAAGTGGGCCTGGACACCACCAAGCTGGACAAAGCCAAGGGCAGCATCGACATCGACCTGGCCAGCATCGACACCGGCTCCAGCGAGGCGGACCAGGAAGTGGTCGGCAAGGCCTGGTTCAACGTGGCCGCGCACCCCAAGGCCAGCTTTGTGCTCAAGGGCCTCAAGGCCAGCGGTGCCAACCAGTACGAAGCCACAGGCCAGCTGACCATCAAGGGCCAGACGCGTGAATTGCATGCCCCCCTCAAGCTCACGCCGCAGGGTCAACTCACCGGCAGCTTCGTGCTCAAGCGGGCTGACTTTGGCATCGGCGAAGGCATGTGGGCCAAGTTCGATGTCGTGGCCAACGAGATCACCGTGAATTTCAACCTCAACCTCAAATGATTTTTCAACCTGGAGTCTTCATGAAATCCTTCAAGCAACTGTCCCTCGCCACCGCCCTGTTCGCCGCCCTGGCCGGCAGCGCCATCGCCGCCCCCGTGACCTACGGCGTGGACGGCAGCCACACCTTCCCGCGTTTCTCGTATTCGCACTTCGGTTACTCCACCCAGCTGAGCAGCTTCAAGAACACCACCGGCAAGGTCGTGTTTGACGCCGAAGCCAAGACCGGCAGCGTGGACATCACCATCGACATGAAAGCGGTCAACACCGGCTTTGAAGTGTTTGACGGTCACCTGCAAGGCGAGGACTTCTTCGACACCGCCAAGTTCCCCACCGCCACTTTCAAGTCCACCAAAGTGGTGTTCGAGGGTGACAAGCCCAAGACCGTGGAAGGCAACCTGACCATCAAGGGCGTGACCAAGCCCGTGACCCTGACGGTGACCGGCTTCCAGGCCATGCCGCACCCGATGATGAAGAAGCCCGCCATCGGCGCCAACGCTTTCACCACCATCAAGCGCTCCGAGTTCAACGCCGGCAAGTACGTGCCTTATGTGGGTGATGAGGTGCGCATCGACATCGCACTGGAAGCCATTGCCCAGTGATGCGAGGGGCGTGAGCACCCGGCCTGACCTTCACCGGTCAGGCTTTTTTTGCGCCAAAAAAATGCGCCCCGGGCGGGGCGCATGAAGGGAAAGTCAGGCAACTGCAAAAAGCCATGACAGCGCCAGTATACTGTATATATAAACAGTATTTTCGCATCCTTCACGGGTTCAATCGCTGCGCACCGTCAGCACGGCGGTGGGGGCCATGCGGATGATCTGTTCTGCACCACTGCCCAGCAGCACACGGCCGACCCCGCGCCGGCCATGGGTGCCCAGCACAATCAGGTCTGCATTCCAGCTGGCGGCCTCGTCGGCCACGGTTTGTCCCAGGCGCTGGCCGGGCGTGTCGATCAGGCGCGTGTCGGCCGGGACGTTGGCGGCCTGCGCAGCCAGTACCGCCGCCTGCAGGATCTCGGTGCCGTGTTTGTGGGCGGTGGCCATCAATTCGCCGGAGTACTCGTAGCTGCTGAGGTAGCCCAGTTCGTCGATGGCGTGGACGAAGCGCACCTGGCTGTGGCCATCCTTGGCCATTTGCAGGGCATAGTCCAGCGCCTTGTTGGATGTGCTGCTGCCATCCACGGGAACCAGGATTTTCTTGAACTGGGGCATGAGGGTCTCCATCGCAGGGATCGGGTTGCGCCACGGGCTGTGGTGCAGGAAGTCCCATGCTAGGCAGCCCGCAGGCCTTGGGGAATCCACCGCAAGGTCTATGCCTCACGGCCAATGTGCGCTGGCGCTCAGGTGCCGATCACGCCACCGTCGCGCTTGCGGATCACCACATTGGCCGAGCGGGGTCGCCCACCTTTTTGGTAGTCCGGCCAGCTGGAATACTGGCTGGGGTTTTTCGGGTCGCTGCGATCGGTGGGCGTTTCGCCCGGGTGTTGCACGCTGATGAACAGGTTGCGGCCATCGGGGGTGAAGGCGATGCCCGTGATCTCACAGTGGGTCGGGCCGGTCAGAAAGCGGCGGATCTCGCCCGTCTGCGGGTCGCAGGCCAGCATCTGGTTGTTGCCGATGTTCTTGAACTCGCCCTTGTACATCTGTGTGGCGTGGGCGTCGGTCTGGATCCACAGCAGCCCGTTGGGCGCAAAGCCCAGGCCGTCGGGGCAGCCAAAAATATCACCTTTCACATTGCCCTTGGCCTCGGCACGTTCGTTGGCCGGATCGCCCGCCAGCACCAGGTGGTTCCATGAGAACTGCAGCCCATCGTGGTCGCCGTCTTCGAGCCAGCGGATGATCTGGCCCATGGTGTTGTTGGCGCGGGGGTTGGCCGCGTCCACGCCCGGGTGACCGGCTTGGCCGCGCTGGCTGTTGTTGGTCAGCGTGCAATAGACCCAGCGCGAAGCGGTGTCGATGCTCAGCCACTCGGGGCGGTCCATCTTGGTGCCGCCCAGCAGGTCGCTGGCCTGGCGCGCCTTGATCAGCACCTCGCCTTGGTCGGCAAAGCCGTTGGCTGCCGTGAGCGGGCCCTGGCCGTGCACCAGGGGCAGCCAAGCGCCGCGCCCGTCGGCGTCAAAGCGCGCCACATACAGCGTGCCGTGGTCGAGCAGTTCGCGGTTGGCCTGGGCGCCACCCGGCTGCATGCGGCCCGTGCTGACGAATTTGTAGATGTACTCAAAGCGCGCGTCCTCGCCCGAATACACCACGGCGCGTTGGTCACGGGTCAGGGCCACCCAGGCGCCTTCGTGCGCGGCGCGGCCCAGCGCCGTGCGCTTGACGGGGGTGCTGGTGGGGTCCATCGGATCGACTTCGACCACCCAGCCAAAGCGGTTGGGTTCGTGGGGTGTGCGCGTGACGTCAAAGCGCGGGTCGTGTGCCCCCCAGCCGTAAAAACCTTTGTCGCGCACGCCCCAGCGCCGGTGGTGTGGGCTGATGTCTTTGCCGCCGTCAAAGTAAAACGCCCAGTTTTCTTCGCCCGACAGGTAGGTGCCCCAGGGCGTCTGGCTGCTGGCGCAGTTGTTGAGAGTGCCCAGCACGGTGCGGCCTTGCGGATCAGCCTCAGTGCGCATCAGTGGGTGCCCGGCGGCCGGGCCGGACAGGGCAAAGGGCGTGCCCAGCGTGAAGCGGCGGGCGTAACGCGAGGGGCGCACCATCTCCCACTGCTGGCCGTTGAGTCGGACTTCGTAGACCGACAGGCCGTGCGCGTTCTGCGACTTTTTCACCTTGGCCGGGGTCATGGGCAAAAAGCCGTCGGGGTGCAGCAGGCCGTCGTCGGTGTACTCGTGGTTGAGCGCGATCAGGCCGTGGGTGGACGCGCCGTTCAACGGGAAAAACGCCAACCCGTCGTGGTGCATGCCCAGCTGCACGGCCTGGTCCTCGGCGTTGTTGCTGGCGTCCATGCGGAAGGCGGGCATCTGCCCTGCGATGCCGATGGGTTCGCCCCAGGCGGCGATCACTTGCGCCACATAACCCGCAGGCACTTGCAGCGCGTCGCCCACGCCTGGCGGGATGGCCACAAAGCCCAGACGAGGTGCGGCGTTCGCGTTGCCCCCCGCACCGATACTGGCACAACCGCTCAAGGGTTGCAGCAAGCTGGCCAATGCCGACACGCCCGCCAGCTTGAGCACCGCGCGGCGCTCGGCCAGCACCTCGTGGATCGAGCGGTTGCCCGAGCGGTTGCTGTCTTCCATGGTCGAGAAATCTTTGGCCATCGCGTTATGCTCCTGTGACTTGGATGGACAGTGTCTTGGGTTCGCCGTCACTGTACAAGTCCCTCATGTCACCTGGATGAAACCATGCGCATCCTCATCACCGGTTTCGAGCCCTTTGGCGGGCAAAGCATCAACCCGTCGTGGGAAGTGGCGCGGGCCCTGGAGGGGCTGCCCTTGCCGCAGGCCCAGGTGCGGTCCATCCAGTTGCCCTGCGTGTTTGCGCAAGCCGCGGCCGCGTTGACACGCGCTGTGGACGAGCTTCAGCCCGATATCGTGCTGGCGCTGGGCCAGGCCGAGGGCCGCAGCGACATCTCGGTCGAGCGCGTGGCCATCAACGTCATGGACGCACGCATCGCCGACAACGCAGGCGCTCAGCCGATCGATCAGCCGGTGGTGTCGGGTGGACCTGCGGCTTACTTCAGCACCTTGCCGATCAAGCACCTGGTGAGCCGCTTGCGCGCAGCGGGCTTTCCGGCGTCGGTGTCGCAGACCGCAGGCACCTTTGTCTGCAACCAGGTGTTTTATGCCTTGCAGCATGCGCTGGCCGGGCGTGCTGTGCGCAGCGGTTTTGTGCACCTGCCCCTCTTGCCCGAGCAGGCCGCGCACTGGCCCGGACCGCCCATGCCCAGCATGCCACTGGGCACCCAAGTGGCCGCGCTGACCTGTGCGCTGGGCAGTTTGCTCGATGGCTCGGCGCCGCGAGCCGGTGATGTGCAGGTCACGGGGGGTGCGCTGAACTGAGTGAGCCGGGGTTGCAGATTTTGGCGTGTTGGCGCACAGACCCTGGCCTGGGGGTTCTTCATCATCGGAGGCCTCACAGAAAGACCCAGAGACATGACCGACCCGAACTTCAGCCGCGATGTGGTGTCCCGTGTATTGCAAGTGACCCGCACTTCGTGGGCGCAGACGCTTGCGCAGCCATCGGTGATGCCAGCATCGCCACAGCGCAAACTCAGCAGCCACCGCATCACGGTGCAGCAGATGGCCTTGCACCGACGCCTGCCCTGGGGCCTGCAGCCCGGCACACGCCTGCCACAGCGGCCGCAGGCTTGAGCGACCCTGTTTGCACATGCGGCGGCCTGCCAAGGTAGACTGCACGCCAAGGTCGACCCGCTCTTGAGGTCGACCTGCTCGCATGAGGAGGCACGGCATGCCCAAGTCACTGGTGGTTGTTTGGCGCAGGTGCATCCTGCCCCTGTTGTTGTGCGGCTTGTCGCATGGGGTTCAGGCGGCAGACCTCACGGTCTGGAGTGCCGGGGCCACGAAACCCCCGATGGAGCCATTGGTGGCTGCTTTTCAGGCCAGCACGGGTCACCAACTGACCGTCGATTACGCCCCGGTGGGCGTGCTGCTGCGCCGCCTGGCCGCGGGCGGCAGGCCCGACGTGCTGCTGGTTTCAGCCGAAGTCGTGGCCGAGGTCGAGCGCCAAAACTGGGCCGTGGTGGGCTCTGCTGTGCCCGTGGGCAGTGTGGGCATCGGCGTGGCCGTCAAGGCGGGCGCTGCCCAACCCGACATTTCCAGTCCTGAGGCCCTGCGCCAGACGCTGCTCAGCGCCCAATCCATCACTTACATGGACCCGCAAAAAGGCACCAGCGGCAAGCACTTTGCCTCTGTGCTGGAGCAGCTGGGCATCGCCAACCAAATGCAAGCCAAAACCAAGCTGGGCGATGTGGGTTTTGTGGTCGAGCCGGTGGCCAAGGGCGAGATCGAGATCGGCATCCAGCAGATCACCGAGATCTTGCCGGTGCAAGGTGCCGTGCTGGTGGGGCCATTGCCGGGCAGCTTGCAAAAAATCACCACCTACTCGGCCCTGCTGGGCACGGGTGCGCAGGCCAAGCCTGCGGCGGCAGCGTTCATTCGCCACCTGCAGACGCCTGAGGCCACGGTGGTGTTTGAGCGCACCGGGTTCAAACGGCCCTGATGGCTCAGGGTGCGCTGGCCTCGATCCTGTTCAGATCAAACCCCATGGTGCCCAGTTGCTGGAGCAGCTGCTCGTAGGTGGCGCGTGGCAAGGTCGGTGTGCGCGAGAGGATCCACAGGTACTGCCTGGAAGGCTCGCTCACGATGCTCCACTGGTACTGCGGGTCCAGGGCAATGACCCAGTAGTCGCCCCAGACCATGGGGATGAAGGACAACCATTCGGGCGCAAAGCGCACCTTGAGCTGGGCCGATGTGGCACTGCCGATTTGCCGCGCCAGGCCCAGGGCTTCGTTCCATTCGCCGTTGGCCATCTTGCAGCGGTTGAGCACCTGCACCCGGCCACCCTCCAGCAGGCTGTACTGCGCGCTGGTGCTGCCCACGCATTTGCGCTGGAACCACGCCGGGTATTTGGCGATCTCGTACCAGGTGCCCATGTAGCGCGGCACGTCGAGCGACGCGATGGGCGTCAAGGGGGTGCTCGCCTGTGCTGGAGCGCCAAGGCCGAACACCATCAGCCAGAACAGTTTCATCAAGATGTGGCGCATGGTCACACCACGATCGGGCTGAGCGCGCCGTCCATGCTCATGCACACGCCGGTGATGTAGCTGGCCTTGCTCGACGCCAAAAAGACCACCGCGTGGGCGATTTCTTCGGGTTGGGCCATGCGGCCCAGCGGGATGCGCGCCACCGATTGCTGCAGCGCTTCTTCGGGGCTGATGCCTTTGAGACGGGCATCGGCGGCCAGGCCTTCCTGCAATCGGTCGGTCAGGGTCAGGCCCGGGTTGACGGCGTTCACCCGGATGCCCTGCGGGGCATAGGCTGCGGCCAGCCCGGCGCTGGCCAGCATCAGGGCCGCGTTGGCCGCGCCGCCCGGGATGTGGATGGGGCTGGCCACCTTGCCGCCATTGCCCACCACGTTGACGATGCTGCCCGTGCCGCGCGCGGCCATGCGTTTGATCACCGGATCGATCATGTGGATGTAGCTGAAATATTTGGCCTGCATCGCGTCTGCCCAGGCGGCGGGTGTCAGCTCTTCGGCCGGGGTGCGCTTGGCCGCGCCTGCGGAGTTGACCAGCACGTCCACCGGGCCGAGCGCCGCTTCGGCCGCTTGCAGCGCGTCCACGGCGGCTGCACTGTCCCGCAGGTCGGCCGCGTGGGTGCTGACCTGTGCATTCGGAAACTGAGCCAGCAGCGCCTGGCGTGCCGCGTCCAGGTGGGCACTTTGGCGCGAGACCAGGCTGACCCGGGCGCCTTCTTCCAGAAAGGCGTGCGCGCAGGCCAGGCCAATGCCTTTGCTGCCGCCAGTGATCAGGATGTGCTTGTCGCGAAGGTGCAGGTCCATGGGGTGCTCTTTTGTTGAAATGCGGAACTTCTCAAATATTTAACCACTGAACCCAAGGCCTTGCTGTCATGAAAGATGCTCGTTCTGCGCTGCGTGCGCGATTGAACCAACCCGGCCTGGTCGTGGCCCCTGGCGTGTTCGACATGGTCTCGCTGCGCTTGGCCGACACCTTCGGCTTTGACGCCCTCTACATGACGGGATATGGCACCGTGGCCTCGCACATGGGCCTGCCTGATGCGGGGCTGGCCACCTACAGCGACATGGTGGGCCGCGTCACGGCCATGGCCGGCATGGCCCGCGCGCCGCTCATTGCCGATGCCGACACGGGTTACGGCGGCCTGCTGAACATGCGTCACACCATCCGTGGTTACGAAGCCGCTGGCGCTGCGGCCATCCAACTCGAAGACCAGGAGTTCCCCAAAAAGTGCGGCCACACCCCGGGTCGGCGCGTGATTCCGATGGAAGACATGGTGCGCAAAATCCGCGTGGCGGCCGACTCGCGCGAGTCCAAAGACTTCCTGATCATTGCCCGCACCGACGCCCGCACCTCGCTGGGCCTGGACGAAGCTTTGCGCCGCGCCGAGGCCTATGCCCAAGCCGGGGCCGACATTTTGTTTGTCGAGTCGCCCGAGTCCGAGGAAGAGATGCGCCGCATTGGGCAAAGTTTCGATGTGCCGCTGGTGGCCAACATGGTCGAGCGCGGGCGCACCCCTGTGCTCTCGCAGGCCGAGCTCGAATCCATCGGCTACAAGATCGCCATCTTCCCGGTCACGGCCTTGCTCGCTTCGGTGCAGGCCATGACCGCGGTGTACCAGCAGTTCAAGCGGCACGGCTCGTCTGCAGGTGGGCAGACGCCGCTCTACGACTTCGGCGAGCTCACCAATCTCATGGGTTTTGAAGAGGTGTGGGCGTTTGAAAAACGCTACGCCGAAACCGAATGATCAGATAAACACCACAGGAGACACACATGCACAAGCACCTTCGCCGTTCCTGGCTGACGACCACGCTCGTCGCTGCAGCCGCGCTCGCATGGGGCACGGCGGCACAAGCGCAGAGTTATCCCGTTAAACCGATCCGTCTGGTGGTGCCTTTCACGCCTGGCGGCGTGACCGACACCAGTGGCCGCCTGATCGCCGAGCAGCTGTCCAAGCGGCTGGGCCAGCAGGTGATCGTGGACAACAAGCCGGGCGCTTCGGGCAACATCGGCACGCAGATGGTGGCGGCGGCCGAGCCCGATGGCCACACCTTGCTGCTGGGCTTTGACGGCACGATGGTGATCAACCCGCACGTGTTTGCCAAAGTTGGTTTTGACACGGTGAAAGACTTTGCCCCCATTGGCAAGATCGGCGACGCGGTGTTGATCCTGGTGGCGCACCCGGGCTTTGCCGCCAAGAGCCTCAAAGACGTGATCGCTCTGTCCAAAACCCAGCCCGGTGGCCTGTCTTATGGCACTTCGGGCACGGGCGGCACACCGCACATCGCTGGCGAGCTGCTCAAGCTGCGCACGGGCGCCAACCTGACCCACATTCCCTACAAGGGTGGCGGCCAAGCCATGACCGATGTGCTGGGCGGCAACATCCCGCTCGTGTACACCGCCATTGCCGGGGCCATCCCGCATGTGAAGTCCGGCAAGCTGCATGCGGTGGCGGTGTCGAGTGCCAAGCGGGCTTCTTCGTTGCCCGATGTCCCGACTTTCATCGAAAACGGTCTGCCCGATTTTGAAATCAACTCCTGGGTGGCGCTGCTGGCCCCGGCCAAAACGCCCAAAGCCATCGTGGACAAACTCAACACCGAACTCAATGCGGTGCTGAACGACCCCGAGGTGCGCGAGAAGCTGAGCGGCATGGGCATCACGGTCACACCCGGCGCGCCCGATAAATTTGGCGAAGAGATGAAACGCGACCTGGCCCGCTACGGGCAGGTCGTCAAGGCGGCCAACATCAAGGCCGAGTGATCGGCGCTGCAGGCCCGGGCCTCAGGGTCTGCGTGGCGCGGCTTTCAGGCTGCGCACCAGCGGCTGGGCCAGGCGTTCGCCCTCTTGCTGCCAGAAGGCCGGGTCGGCCCCTTCGATGCGGGTGATCGCGTTGCCCATGTGGGCCGCGGCGGCGGCACGTGCCGCTTGCGGGTCGCCCGCCTGCACGGCCATCACGATGGCCTGGTGCTCGGACTTCACCTGCGCCTCGAAGTCCAGTCGGCGCGCTTCGTTGGCGCGGGTCACCTGGGTCGCACCCAGCAGGAACTGGCCCAGGTATTCGAGGGTCTGAATCAGGAAAGGGTTGCGCGCGGCATCGGCAATGGCTCGGTGCAGCTGCACATCTTGCGCCACGCCGTTCCCGCCTGCTCGCACAGCGGCATCGAGCGCCTGCATGGCCTGGTCGATCTGGCGCAGGTCGGCCGGGGTGCGGCGTTGGGCGGCCAGTGCGGCCACCTCGGCTTCGAGGGCACGGCGCACTTCCACCATCTGGATCACCGCCTCTTTGGAGGCCGCGTGGTGCGCCTCGAAATGCAGGGGGGCAAACGAAGCCTGTGTGCTGACAAACACGCCGCTGCCCTGGCGCGAATCCACCAGCCCGAGTGATTTGAGCCGTGAGACGGCTTCGCGCACGACGGTGCGGCTGACGTGGAACTGTTCCACCAGCCGGGCCTCGGTGGGCAGTTTGTCGCCGGGCACCAGAGCGCCGCGCCGGATTTCGGCCTCCAGCTGCTCGGCCACCTGGTCAGACAGCCGGGCACCTGAGGACACGGGGGTGAAGTTTTGGCTCATGCAGTTGTCATACAAAAAACAGGCCAAGCATACCTTGCTCCTGATTGCCGAACCAGTGGGTGCCCGTGGCGACGGCAGGACATGTTGCATGGTCAATAAAATTACGATTAGGTGAATTCGTTTATCTATAGTAAATTACTGTCTGGTGGTTGACCCGGATCCCACCGCCGCGTTTTTGAAAACAGGAGACAGCCGATGGGGGCTTACGTCAACCCGATTTATCCGTACAAGGCGCCGACCGACCTGAAGGCCACGCCGCCGCTGCGCAAACCGTTGATCGTCATTGGCGCGGGCCCGGTGGGCCTGGCCGCCGCAGTGGACGCCCGCCTGCAAGGGCTCGATGTGCTGGTGCTCGACGACGACAAGACCGTCTCGGTCGGCTCGCGTGCCGTTTGCTATGCCAAACGCTCGCTCGAAATCCTCGACCGGCTGGGCATTGCCGATCCCGCCTGCCAGCTGGGCGTGAGCTGGAACATCGGCCGCACCTTCCTCGAACAAGACGAGGTCTACCAGTTCAACCTGGTGCCCGACGCGGGGCACAAGCGCCCGGGCATGATCAACCTGCAGCAGTACCACATCGAGGAAATGCTGATCGCCCGCGCGCTCGAACTCGGTGCCGACATCCGCTGGCAGCACAAGGTCACCGCCGTCACCCGCCACGAAGACCACGCCACGCTGACGGTGGAAACACCCGATGGCACCTTCGACATCGAGGCCGACTGGCTGGTGGTGGCCGACGGCGCACGCAGCCCGATCCGCCGCCACCTGGGGCTGGACATCGAAGGCCGTGTGTTCCAGGACCGCTTTTTGATCGCCGACGTGATCATGAAGGCCGACTACCCCGCCGAGCGCTGGTTCTGGTTCGATCCGCCTTTCCACCCCAACCAGAGCGTGCTGCTGCACAAGCAGAGCAACAACGTCTGGCGCATCGACTTCCAGCTCGGCTGGGACGCCGACCCCGAAGAAGAAAAAAAACCTGAAAAAGTCATCCCGCGCCTGCAGGCCATGCTGGGCGACGACCGCCCTTTCGAGCTGGAGTGGGTGAGCATCTACACCTTCCAGTGCCGCCGCATGACCGACTTCCGCCACGGCCGCGTGCTGTTCGTGGGCGACGCGGCGCACCAGGTCTCGCCTTTTGGCGCACGCGGGGCGAACTCGGGTTTTCAGGACGCGGACGACCTGATGTGGAAACTCGCGCTGGTCATAAAGGGCCAGGCGCCTGACAAACTGCTCGACACCTACGCGCACGACCGCCAGTTCGCGGCCGACGAGAACATCATGAACTCGACGCGCTCGACCGACTTCATCACGCCCAAGAGCCGCACCAGCAAGACTTTCCGCAACCAGGTGCTGGCGTTGGCCAAACATTACCCATTTGCGCGCAAGCTGGTGAACTCGGGCCGCCTGTCGGTGCCGTCCTTCCTCACGCAGTCCCTGCTCAACACGCCCGATGCCGACGCCTTTGAGGGCAACATGGTCCCCGGTGCGCCGATGGACGATGCACCTGTGCAGGTCGAAGGGCAAGACGGCTGGCTGCTCGACCAGGTGGGCAACGGTTTTGCTGCGCTGCTGTTTGCCGATGCCGCACCTTCTGCCGAGGTGCTGGCGCAGCTGCAGACCCTGGCAAATGGGCCGCTTCCGGTGACCCCGTGGATCGTTTCCCCCCGTGCGCTGGATGTGCGGGGCATGAAGGTCATCGTCGACGCACAGGGCCTGATGGCCAAACGCTACGACGGCCAGAGCGGAACCACCTACCTGCTGCGTCCTGACCAGCATGTGGCCGCCCGTTGGCGTCAACTGGATGCGGCCAAGATCCAGCAAGCCGTGGCCCGCGCCACTTGCCAAGCCTGAACAGGGAGCCTGCGATGAATACCCCATTGCTCAAAACCGATCCTAACTTCCACGAGCCCGGTCGCCGATTCTTTCGCGACTTCTCGCCCGGCGACGATTTTTACGAAGCCCTGATCGACGCGCACAACGGCCTGAGTGACGAACAAAGCGAAGCGCTCAATGCCCGTTTGATCTTGCTGCTGGCCAACCACATTGGCGACTTGCGCGTGCTGCGCGAGGCGCTGCAAGCGGCCAAGGCCGCCGCCTGAATCTTTTGGAGCATTCACCATGAAACTGAGCAAAATCCACCACGTCGCCTACCGCTGCAAGGACGCCAAGGAAACCGTGGAGTGGTACGTCAAGCACCTGAACATGGACTTTGTGCTGGCGATTGCCGAAGACCTGGTCCCTTCGACCAAAGCGCCCGATCCTTATATGCACGTCTTCCTCGACGCCGGGCAAGGCAATGTGCTGGCTTTTTTTGAGTTGCCCAACTCGCCCGCCATGGGGCGCGATGAAAACACCCCGCCCTGGGTGCAGCACATCGCGTTCGAAGTGGACAGCCTCCAAACGCTCGAAGAGGCCAAACAACGTCTGCTCGATGCGGGCATCGATGTGGTGGGTCCGACCAACCACACCATCTTCAAGAGCATCTATTTCTTTGACCCCAACGGCCATCGGCTGGAGCTGGCCGTCAACACCGGCACGCCCGACATGTACCAGAAGCTCGACGCGTGCAAATGGGACATGCTCAACGAGTGGGCTCAGACCAAGCGCGCACCCAAGCATGCGGCCTGGATGCACGAGCAGGAATTGACGCACTGAGCGTGTGCTTGCGCTGTCGAAGGCGGATCAGCAGCGGTTCAATGGCGGCGGTGCAGCCACAGCTGCGCTGCCAGCGCCACCAGACTGAACGCCAGCATCATCCAGCCCATGTTGACGGCGCCGTCGTGCGGCACCAGACCGATCAGGTAGCCGCCTGTGGCCCCTGTGAGTTGCTGCATCAGGCCCGCCACGGCGGCGGCCGAACCGGCCAGTGCGGGGATCACGCCGACTGTGCCCGCCAGCGCAGGGGGGTTGAGCAGTCCGTGACCCAAGCCAGTCAGCAGCAAAGGCAAGGCCACAGCCAGGGGTGAACGGATGCCCGCCAGACCGAGCGCCAGCATCAGCGTGATGCCGCTCAGCGTGAACACCTGGCCCCAGCGCATCATGCGGCGCTCGCCTGCGCGGTGGATGATCCGCGCCGTCAGGAAGTTGCCCACGATGTAAGACAGCGGCACCGCCATGATGAACCAGCCAATGCCGTCGGGCCCGATGCCATAACTGCCCAGCACAATCGGTGCGCCGCCCAGAAAGACATAAAACGCGGCCGTGGTGGCTGCGAGGATCGTCACGTACAGCACAAAGCTCGGCGCATGCGCCAAGCGTGCATAAGCCTGCAGCATGCCCCGCAGCCCATGGCTGTTGTGCGCGACTTTGGCCGGGCGGTGGTCGGGCAGGCCACGCCATGCCGCGAGCAGCAGCGCCACTGCAAGGGCGGTGAGCAGCACAAAGTTGGCCTGCCAGCCCAGCCACACATGGATGTGCCCGCCAATCACCGACGCCAGCGGTGGGCACAAACCCAGCGCCATGCCGATGTAGGCCATCACCCGTGTACGTGCCGGGCCTTCAAACAGGTCTTGCACCATCGAGCGGCCCACCACCATGCTGGCCGCGCTGCCCGCGCCTTGCAGCACACGGGCAAGGGTCAGGGTGGTGATGTCGTGCGCGAGCATGGCCATCACCGAGGCCCCGCCCGCGATAGCCAGGCCCGTGATCAGCATGGCCTTGCGGCCGTGTTGGTCCGACAGTGGGCCGTACACCAGTTGCAGCAGACCATAAGCGATCACGTAGCCGCTGAAAGTCAGCTGCACATGCGCTTGGTCGGTGCCAAAAATCGTGCCCCATTCCTGCATCGAGGGCAGGCACAGCGTCATGGCCAGCAGGCCAAACGAAATCTGGGCGAGCAGGTTGGCGATCAGCCAGGGGGAATGCGCCGAGGCCCTGGCCGTCATCTCAGAGGCGTTGCAACTTGAAGACCGCTGTGCCTGCCATCAGGTTGGGCCAAAGCCGCACTTCCTGGCCGTGCTGCAGGCCAAACGCGTCGAGGATGCGCAGATCGTTCTTGCGGGCCAGGTCGGCAAAGTCGGCGTAGGTGCCCACGCGGATGTTGGGGGTGTCGTACCACTGGTAGGGCAGGCGCTTGGTCACGGGCATGCGGCCACGCAGCACGCTCAGCCGGTTGAACCAGTGCGCGAAGTTGGGGAAGGCGACGATGCCGATTTGGCCGACGCGAGCGGTCTCGCGCAGCATGACTTCTGCGTTGCGAAGGTGTTGCAGCGTGTCGATCTGCAGCACCACATCAAAGGACTGGTCGGCAAAGACTTTCAGGCCCTGGTCGAGGTTGAGCTGCAGCACGTTCACGCCGCGCTGGGCGCAGGCCAGCACGTTGGCGTCGTCGAGTTCCACGCCGTAGCCGGTGCAGCCATTGTGCTTTTGCAGATAGGCCAGCAGCGCGCCATCGCCACAGCCCAGGTCGAGCACGCGTGCGCCGTGCGGCACCAGGCGGGCAATGGCTTGCATGATCAGCGGGTCGCTCATGCGGCACCTCCGGCGGCGGGGGTCAGGCCCTGGGCGATCTGCCCGAAGTAGGCCCGCACCACATTCATGTAGCGCGCGTCGTCGAGCAGGAAAGCGTCGTGGCCATGTGGCGCGTCGATCTCGGCGTAGCTCACATCGCGTCGGTTGTCGATCAGGCCTTTGACGATTTCTCGGCTGCGCGCAGGCGAGAAGCGCCAGTCGGTGGTGAAGCTGATCAGCAGAAACTTGCAGACGGCCCGCTCCAACGCCTTCGACAGGTCACCGCCATGGGCGCGGGCCGGGTCGAAGTAGTCGAGCGCGCGGGTGATCAGCAAATAGGTGTTGGCGTCAAAGTACTCGCTGAACTTGTCGCCCTGGTAGCGCAGGTAGCTCTCAATCTGGAACTCCACGTCCTGCGTGGAGTACTTGTAGCCGGTCGCGCTGCCTGCGGCGCTGCGCAGTTCACGGCCGAACTTCTCGTTCATCACATCGTCGCTGAGGTAGGTGATGTGGCCAATCATTCGGGCGATGCGCAGGCCACGCTTGGGCACCACGCCATGCTCGTAAAAGTGACCGTTGTGGAAGTCCGGGTCGGTCACGATGGCGCGGCGCGCCACCTCGTTGAAGGCGATGTTCTCAGCGTTCAGGTTGGGGGCGCTGGCCACCACCACCGCGTGCTTCATGCGCGCGGGGTACTGCAGCGTCCAGCTCAGCGCCTGCATACCGCCCAGGCTGCCGCCCATCACGGCGGCGAGCTGTTCAATGCCCAGAGCGTCGAGCAGACGTGCCTGGGCGTTGACCCAGTCTTCCACCGTGACCACCGGAAAGTCGGTGCCGTACACGCGGCCCGTGTCGGGGTTCACATGCATGGGGCCGGTGGAGCCAAAGCAGGAGCCGAGGTTGTTGACGCCAATGACAAAAAAGCGGTCGGTGTCCAGCGGTTTGCCGGGGCCAATCATGTTGTCCCACCAGCCCACATTGTCCGGCTGGTCGGCGTACACGCCTGCCACATGGTGTGAGGCGTTGAGCGCGTGGCAGATCAGCACCGCGTTGGACTTGTCGGCGTTGAGCGTGCCGTAGGTTTCGTAGCTGAGCGAGTAGCCACGGATGGACGCACCGCTTTGCAGGGGCAAAGGGGCCTCAAAGGTCATCGACTGTGGCGTGGCAATCAAACGCATGGCGAAAATGAAAAAACCCGGTGACGCTCAAGAAGCGATACCGGGTCGGGCTCTACCTCTTTAGCTGCATTTTGGAATCCTTGGGATCCCTGCGCCCGCAAGCTGGAGCAAATCGGCGCAGTGCAAGTATAAATCAGCCCCAGCCCGAGAGGGCCAGCGCGCCCAAAATGGCAAAGATCACCGCCGACACGGTGTGCACCAGGCGCAGCGGCACCCGACGGGTGATCGCGTCGCCTAGCCAGACCACCGGGGCGTTGGCCAGCATCATGCCCAGCGTGGTGCCTGCCACCACCCAGGCCCAGGCCTGGTACTGGGCGGCCAGCATGACGGTGGCGATCTGGGTTTTGTCGCCCATTTCGGCCAGGAAAAAAGCCACTACGGTGGTGAGAAACACACCGAAGCGTGGCGCCTCATCCCCTTCTTCGTCGTCCAGTTTGTCCGGGATCAGCATCCACACCGCCATGGCGATGAACGAGCCGCCCAGCACCCAGCGCAGCACGTCGGGCCCCAGCACGGTGGTGACCCAGTTGCCCACGGCTCCGGCCAGGCCATGGTTGGCCAGTGTGGCCACCAGGATGCCCAGCACGATGGGCCAGGGTTTGCGAAAACGTGCGGCCAGCACCAGCGACAGCAATTGCGTCTTGTCGCCCATTTCGGCCAGGGCGACGATGCCGGTAGAGATCAGGAAGGCTTCCATGAAGAATGCAGACATGCGAGGCATGCAAAAAGCAAAAGCGCCATCTTAATGGCAGGTCATGCGTGCTCAGCGTGCCTGGTTCAGAAGCAGGAGGTATACCAGAGTGGCCAGGAACAAGGTCTCCAGCACCATCAAGGCCACGGGTTTCCAGCCCACGCTCAGGATGTCCTTGAGGTGGGTTTTGATGCCGATCGCCGCCATGGCGGCCACCAGAAATGCACGCGACAGAGCATGGCCCGCATCCACCAGCCTGTCGGGCAGGTGTAACAGGCTGTTGGTCAACACCAGCACCACGAACACCACGGCAAACCAGGGCAGCAGGGGTGGTCGGCTCACGGGGGCATCGCTCGCTGCAGCGTTGGTTGTCCGGGCATGGGCGGCCCGCGTCATCCAGGCCGCCACCATGATCACGGGCACCAGCATGGCCACGCGCATGAGTTTGACCACCGTAGCCGCATCGCCCGTTGCTTGCCCCATGCTGTAGCCTGCCCCCACCACCTGCGCGACATCATGGATGGTGCCGCCCAGAAAGAAGCCCGCCTGCTGTGGATCAAGTCCCAGTCCGCGCACCAGCATTGGGTACAGCACCATGGCGGCGGTGGACAAAGTGCTCACGCTGATCACCACGAACAGGGTGGCCCGGTCTTTTTGTGGATGGTTGGGAAATGCAGCGGCAATCGCCATGGCAGCCGAAGCCCCGCAAATGCCGACCGAGCCGCCCGAGAGCAAACCAAAAAAGGGTTTGAAGCCCATCCATTTGGCCACCACGATGCCCAGCACGATGGTGAGTGACACCGTCAGCACCACCATCAACACCGAGGGCCAGCCCAGGGCCTGCACCTGGTCGGTGGTGATCTTCAGGCCCAGCAGGGCCACGCCCCAGCGCAGCACCTGACGCGCCACAAACTCGATGCCGGGCTTGCAGCGGTTGTCGTCAGAGAGGAAGTTGACGGCCATGCCCAGCAGCAGGGCGAAGAGCATCACCGGTGCGCCGTAGTGTTCGGCCAGAAACTGGGCGGCCACCGCCACCACGGCCGCCATTGCAAGTCCCGGCCAAAGCGTGGCACAGCGGGCATACAGGGCACTCACTTCCCGGACTCCTGGTGGTGCAGCTTCACTGGTTCAGCTGGATGTTGAACTGCTTGACGATGGCGGCGTTGCGGTCGAATTCGGTTTTGACGGACTGGTTCAACTGCTGGATGTTCCAGTCCTCGGCACCTTCAAATCCTGTGGCAAACATGCGGCCACGGAACTTCGGGTTGAGTGCCACCTGGCGTATGGCTTTGTGGATTTTTTCCTGCACTTCGGCAGGCACGCCAGAGGCCACGATCACGCCCATCCAGTTCGAAAATTCCAGATCGGGGAAACCCAGTTCGGCCAGAGTCGGTACATCGGGCAGCTGGCTGAGTCGGGTTTTTGCAGCCACCGCATAAGCCTGCACTTTGCCGGTCGAGATCAAGTTGCGTGAAGTGGCAAAGCCGTCAAACATGACCGGGATCTGTCCACCCATGACCTGGGCCAGCGCCGGTGGCGAACCCTGGAACGGCACATGCTGCAGATCCAGCCCCGCCTTCTGGTTGAGGATCATGCCGGCGTAGTGCGAAATGGTGCCTGGGCTGTAGGAGGCGAAGCCCAGGTTGCCCGGGTTCTTTTTGGCATAGGCCACAAAGCCCTTGAAATCCTTGGCGGGCACGTTGGGCGCGGCAATCATCACCAGGTTGCCACGGCCCACAATGCCCACCGGTTTGACGTCCTTGAGCGGGTCAAAGCCACCCTTGAGCACGTGGGGAATTTCGGTCAGAACGTTGCTGGCGATCATCATGACGGTCTGGCCATCGGCCGGTGCCGCACGCAGGGCCTGCACCCCGATGGCACCACCGGCACCCGGCCGGTTTTCCACCACCACGGGCTGGCCGATGTCGGCGCTCAGCTGGTCGGCGACCAGGCGGGCGATCACGTCGATGTTGCCACCTGCCGGTGCAGGCACCAGCATCTTGACGGGTTTGTCCGTCCAGGCCATGGCCGCAGGCATGACGATGCTGCCCAAAAGGGCCATCAGGGTGGCACGGCGAAGCCGGCGTGTGTGCAGGCACAGTGACATGTTTTGTCTCCAGTTGTGGGTGTATCGGGCACCTTGTGCCCATCGGTTGATCGATGGGGCGATTGTTCTCAAAGCCGTCCAAGGTCGCTTATCCAATCGCGACAACTGTTTACCTTTGCATGTCACATCGGGTTCACACCGATCGGGTTTGTGCGAGGGCCCGTTCGCGCATTTGCGAGGGCGCGCACCCGAATTGCGCGCTGAACCAGCGGGTAAAGGAGCTGAGGTTGGAATAGCCCAGCTGCTCAGCCACGCGGCCCATGGAATGCGGGGTGTGGGTGATGTAACGCTGGGCCAGTTCACTGCGCACATCGTTGAGCACCTCGGAAAAACTCACAGCCTCCTCATCCAGTCGCCGCTGCAGCGTGCGCACATTCATGCCCAGCCCAGAGGCAATCTGATCCACGCTTGCACGCCCCATCGGCAGCAGCAAATAAACCGAGCGTCGCACATCGTGCACCAACGAGCTTTGCCCACGTTGGGGCATGGCTTCGATGAAGGACTGGGCGTAACTGGCCATGGTGGCGTCAGCCCGGGCGTTGGGCCGGTCCATGTCTGTCTTCAGGCAGACCACGCCATTGAAGTCGCTGTTGAAATGCAAGGCACAACCAAATAGCCGTCGGTGGACCTGCAGATCATTGTTGGCCGGATGGGTGAAATGCACGGCCTGAGGGCGCCAATGTTCACCCAAAATGGCCCGGAAGATCAGCATCAGGACCCCGATGGCCATGTCGGTGGACTGCTGCGTGCTGCCAGCGTAGTCACTGATGATTTCCTCGCGGATCAGCGTGGTCTTGCCAACGTCTTCGATGTGCATGCCCAGGGATTCGTTGAGCAAATGCCGATATTGCGCGATCACTTGTAGCGCCATGCGCATCGATGACTGGTGCGTGAGCAGCAAGCTGATGGGACCAAAGTCTGAAAGCAAACGGGCCTCGGCCATGCGCAGTCCAAACGTGTCGCAACCGCTTTCCCTGGCAGAAATATCCAGGATGCGCAGGGCACTTTCCAGAGGGATCAACTGTGTCGGCGATGCCAGCATGCGCGGGGTCAGACCGACCTTGCGCAGCATGACCGGAGGATTCAAGCCCAGACGTTTGGCCACTTCGTCGTAATGCGATAGCACGGCAGCGCGCAGTTGCAATGTATGGCGTGTGCTCATGGAATCTCCTGGGTGAATGCGCCTGCACGGCACGCAAAGGCATGCATGTCATGAAATGCTAACTGAAAGTCACGGATTGGCAAACAGGATTCGTCCTGTGACCTCTAAATTTCACCATCCACACACATCCAGATACAGGAGACACCCCAATGGCCAAGGCCGTGACATTTGACCGCATCGGCGGACCCGAGGTACTCCAATACGGCAATGCTGAAGTCGGCCAGCCCGGTCCAGGCCAGGTGCGATTGCGCCATGTGGCCGTCGGCCTCAACTATGCCGACACCTACTTTCGCAACGGCACCTACCCGATCCCGCTGCCCAACGGCATGGGCGTGGAAGCCGCCGGCATTGTCGAAGAAGTGGGCCCCGATGTGAGCAACGTGGCCGTGGGCGACCGCGTCACCTACACCGGCTTCATCAACACTTTGGGCGCTTACAGCACAGAGCGCCTCATTCCCGCGGCACCGTTGATCAAGCTGCCCGACGCCATTCCTTTCGAAACGGCTGCGGGCATGACCATGCGCGGTTTGACCTCGGCGTATCTGATGCGCCGCATCCATGACTTCAAGACAGGCGAGACCATCTTGCTGCACGCCGCCGCCGGTGGCGTGGGCCTGATCGTGTCGCAATGGGCCAAGCTGCTGGGCCTGAACGTGATCGGTACGGTCTCGACCGAAGAGAAAGCCGCCGTGGCCCGTGCGCACGGTTGCGACCACACCATCAACTACAGCCACGAGGACATCGCCAAACGGGTGCGCGAACTCACGGGCGGCCAAGGTGTGGATGTGGTGATCGACAGCGTGGGCAAGAACACCTTCATCGCCTCGCTCGACTCGCTGCGCCGCCGGGGCCTGATGGTCTGCGTGGGCACCGCCAGCGGCACCATCGACGGCTTCAACCCCAACCTGCTGGCCCAGAAAGGCTCGCTCTACCTCACACGCCCGGCCCTGGCCGACTACATCGCTGATCCGGCCGAGAAGGCCGAACTGGCCGAGGAGATCTTTGGCCACATCGCCGCGGGTCGTATCCAGATCGAGATCAACCAGCGCTACGCCCTGCAGGACGCCGTGCAGGCCCACCGCGACCTCGAAGCCCGCAAGACGATTGGCTCGTCGATCTTTGTCATCTGAACGGCTGACCGAACAACAACGGAGACACCCCATGCGCATCGAACCTTTGACCTGCGCCATCGGCGCAGAACTCGTGAATGTGAATCTCGCCGACGCCGTGCGTGACGATGGTTTGTTCCAGGAAATTTACGCTGCCTTGCTCAAGCACAAAGTGCTGTTTGCGCGAGACCAGACGCTGGACAAACTCTCTCGCCAGAACCACATGGCATTTGCCCAGAAACTGGGGGAGCTGGAAACCCACCCGATGGTGCCCAGCCATCCTGAAGCCCCTGGTCTGGTGCAAATTTACAAGACGCCCGAAAACCCGCCCGACCGCTACGAAAACTCCTGGCACACCGATGGCACCTTCCGCGAAAAGCCCGCGCTGGGCTGCGTGCTGCGCTGCATCGAATGCCCACCCGTGGGTGGCGACACCATCTGGGCCAACATGGCACTGGCCTACGAAAAATTGCCCGACACCGTGAAGCAGCAGATCGAAGGCCTGATCGCCAACCACAGCTTCAACTCGACCTTCGCGGCGGCCATGCCGATCGAAAAACGCCTGGCGATGAAAGCGCAATACCCCGATTCGGAACACCCGGTGATCCGCACCCATCCCGACACCGGCGAGAAAGTGTTGTTTGTCAACGGCTTCACCACGCACTTTGTGAACTTCCACAACAAGGACAAGGTGCGTTACGGCCAGGACTTCAACCAGGGCGCGGGCGATCTGCTGCAGTACCTGATCAGCCAGGCCTACATCCCCGAATACCAGGTGCGTTGGCGTTGGAAACCCTACAGCGTCGCCATCTGGGACAACCGCGCCACTCAGCATTACGCCGTCATGGACTACCCGCCCTGCCACCGCAAGATGGAACGCGCAGGCATCGTCGGCACCAAACCTTTTTGATTCTTGATTTTTTGGAGACCCCTTATGTATTTTCTCGACGGCCACCTATATCCTGAAAACCAGGAAAAACTCATCATCACCGCAGCCCCCTATGGCCCCGAGTGGATTCCTGAGGACTACCCCGAAGACATCCCGGTCACGATGGAAGAGCAGATTCAAAAAGCGGTGGATTGCTACAACGCCGGTGCCACCGTGCTGCACTTGCATGTGCGCGAACTTGACGGCAAGGGCAGCAAACGCCTGTCCAAATTCAATGAACTGATCGCCGGCGTGCGCCAAGCCGTGCCCGACATGGTCATCCAGGTCGGTGGTTCGATCTCGTTCGCACCGGTCGGTGAAGGAGAGATCGCCAAGTGGTTGTCCGACGATACCCGCCACATGCTGGCCGAGCTGGACCCCAAGCCCGACCAAGTCACGGTAACGATCAACACTGTGCAGATGAACGTGATCGAGCACATGGAAGAAGCCGACATCGCGGGCACCTCCATGGCCACGCCCGAAGGCCGTCGCGCCTACAGCGAAATGGTGGTGCCCTCCAACCCCGCCTGGTACGAAGAGCACATCCGCCGCCTGAGCGCCGCCGGCATCCAGAGCGCCTTCCAGTTCTACAACCTCAACAGCTTCGAGACCGTCGAGCGCCTGATGCGCCGTGGCGTCTACAAGGGCCCGCTGGTCTGCAACTGGGTCGCCATCAGCGGCGGCATGGATGCGCCCAACGTCTACAACCTGGCCAACTTCCTGCGCGCCATCCCTGACGGTGCCAAGCTCACGGTGGAGAGCAGCATGCGCAATGTGCTGCCGATCAACATGATGGGCATCGCCATGGGCCTGCATGTGCGCTGCGGCATCGAAGACAACCTCTGGAATCAGACACGCACCGCCAAAATGACCACCGTCGAGCAGATCGAGCAGCTGGT
Source organism: Limnohabitans radicicola (assembly GCF_014837235.1). Classification (GTDB taxonomy): domain Bacteria; phylum Pseudomonadota; class Gammaproteobacteria; order Burkholderiales; family Burkholderiaceae_C; genus Limnohabitans_A; species Limnohabitans_A radicicola. Next base: position 1,434,775 of record NZ_JACYFT010000001.1, read on the forward strand.
GCGCATCAGCCGTGAGTTTGGTCGCGAGATCGCCACGGGCAAAGAAGCCCGCGAACTCCTGAAGATTGGCGTGTTCTACGACACCGTTGAAGAATCGCTGGCCGCCAACGGCTTCTCGCCCAACCGCAATGGCGGCAACCAGGGCTTCCTGCGCAAAGCCGCCTGATGTCTGTTGTCTCAAGCGCCCCGGTGCAGGTCGATGCTTATTTCGACCTGATCTGCCCCTGGTGCTGGATCGGTAAAACGCACCTGGACACCGCACGCCGCCAGCTGGCCGAGCGCCAGCCCGGCATGCAAGTTCAGCTGCGCTGGCATTCGGTGCAGCTGATCCCGCAGACGCCACCGCAGGGCTGGCCTTACCAGGCTTTCTACGAACACCGTCTCGGCGGCCCCGAGGCGGTGCGTGCGCGCCGCGCCCAGGTGCAGGCCGCTGCGACCCGCGCAGGTCTCACGATCCACCACGAACGCATCGCCGTGTTCCCCAACACCTGGCGTGCGCACCAGCTGCTGGCCCACACCGCGCAGCAATACCCGGAACAGCACGAAGCCTTGCTGGACACCTTGTTTGAAGCCTACTTTGTGCAGGGCCTTGACATCGGCAACGACCAAGTTTTGGCATCTCTGGCGCAAGCCCATGGTGTGGGCAGCGCCGAAGCCGAAGCCTTGGATGCACCCCCGGTCTGGGCTTTGCCCGATGAAGCATCCGGTGTGCCCTTGTTCGTCTTCAACCTGCGCCAGACCGTGTCTGGCGCACAGCCTCCGGCCGTCTTGCTCTCAGCCATGCAGCTTGCTTGTGAGACCACCGACTGAAAGCTTTTCCATGTCACCCACTGTCTTGATCGTTCCCGGTCTGCGCGATCATGTGCAAGCCCATTGGCAAACGCTGCTGGCCGCCCAACTGACCAAGGTCCACACCGTACCGCCCATGGGTCGCGAAGACCTCGACTGTGCCAAGCGCGTGCAGGCCATCGAAGCGGCCATGGCCGCCATCGACGGCCCTGTGGTGCTGGTGGCGCACAGCGGTGGTTGCGTGATGGTCGCGCACTGGGCGCACACCAGCCAGCATGCGCACCGCGTGGTGGGTGCACTGCTGGCGACACCCCCCGACTTTGACCAAGCCATGCCCGAGGGCTACCCCACGCTGGCGACATTGCAAGCCGGTGGCTGGCTGCCGGTGCCGCGCCAGCCCCTGCCATTTCGCAGCCTGGTCGCCACCAGCGACAACGACCCCCTGGCTGCGCATGAGCGGGTACTGCAGCTCGCGCGAGACTGGGGCAGTGAGACGGTGGATCTGGGCGCAGTGGGGCACCTGAACCCGGCTTCAGGCTTTGGCGAGTGGCCGATGGGCATAACTTTGATCCAGCAACTGAGCACTGATGGTGGATACCCTTACACATGAACATTTGACGCGGATTGGAAATTGTTTGTCGTGAAATGGAAAGTTGAATTTTTTATGTCCACCTAAAGTCTGCGGCAGGCCTTCAGCAGGTCACTGGCCAATTCGGGCTTGCAACATTTGATTCGAAGCAGCCTGTCTCAAGCAGAAATCGAATCATGTACTTTCAACTGAAAACTTGGAGATAACGATGAAATTGAAATGGATCGCTCTGGCCGCTGTGATGGCCACTCAGGCTCATGCCCAGTCCAATGTCACCCTGTATGGCGTGATGGATGTGGGTTTTGTCAGTGGCTCAGGAGATGTGGCCAGCTGGAAAGGACTGGCTTCTGGCCGCAACATGTCTTCCCGTCTGGGTTTCCGCGGTGCTGAAGATCTCGGCGGTGGTCTGCAAGCCAACTTCATGTTCGAGGCAGACATCGCGGCCGATACAGGCACTGGCGTAACGACACCCTTTGCAGGTTGGTCATCTTCAGACAACAAGACAGCCAGTGCGAATGGCGGGCTTCAGTTCAATCGCGTATCCGTGGTGGGTCTTTCCGGCGGCTGGGGTTCTGTGACTGCAGGGCGCAACTACACACCCACATTCTTGCTGGATTTCGCCTATGACCCGTTTGGCGAAAACGGTGCGGGTGCCAGCTTGTTGACCATGACGTCAGCCTATTTCAATGCTGCAGGCAGTGTGAACCACTTGCGCGCCTCTAACCTGATCACCTACACCATACCGGCAAACAGCACGGGTCTCAGCGCCATGGTGGCTGTGGCTCCGAGTGAGACCGTCAGCACAGCGGCCAAAGAAGGCGGCGTCACCAGCGTGAAAATTGGCTATGTCAATGGATCATTGATGGCTGACGCGGCTTGGGCCAAAACAAAGCTGCTTTCCTCTGGCGACATCAAGACCACATCGATCGGTGCGGCCTATGATTTCGGCGCCATCAAGCCCATGCTTGAGTACAGTCGCGATGAGTTGGGTGCTGCAGGTGCCAACGCTGTGAAGAAGGGTTATCTCGCGGGTGCCACAGCGCCCGTGGGCACTGGACAGGCCCGTTTCTCCTACAGCAAGGTGGATCGCACCGCCGACAACACAACGGCCGGGCAAGTCACACAGTTGGCCTTGGGTTATGTCTACAACCTGTCCAAGCGCACCGCGCTGTACGGTACTTACAGCCATGTGAGCAATGCCAATTACCGAAATACGCCAACGGCAGGTTATTCGGTGGGCAGTGCCGTGAGCAGCATCAATGGCAAAGTCACGGGCTACGACCTCGGGATCAGAACCACCTTCTGATGGCTGTTTAGCCTGTTAAGTTCATTGCAAACCTTGAACCTGTCTTGCCTGGCGAGACAGGTTTTTTTATGCATGCCGAGCAACGGAAATCACAAGTATTTTTGCTGGCACAAGCTGAATTTTCAAAGTCATCATTTCACGATCTGCCCGGTGGATTGGGATGCCAGCGGGCCATGCACAACACATCGCTGTATTGGCCGTTTCGCAGGGCGTAGCCACGGTGTCGGCCTTCGTGCGCGAAGCCAAAGCGCTCATACAGTGCAATGGCCCGGGCGTTGTCGGCAAACACCGTCAGCTCGATGCGCAGGATGTGGCCCCATTGGTCGGCGTAATCGGTCAATGCGCGCATCAGGGCGGTGCCCACGCCTTGACCTTGCGCCTCTCGGGCTACGGAAATGCCCAGACCCACTGCATGGTTGCGCCGCACCTGTAACTTCGTCCCATGCAAGCTGCTACTGCCAACGATCCGTCTGTCTTGCAGTGCCACCAAATGGAGGCGGTTGGCTGCTGGAGGTGTACTCAGACGCTTGGCCCAAGCCTCTTCGGTGGGGTAAGGGAATTGCAGCATGTTGCCAAAGACTTCGGGATCGGCCATCAGTTGGGCAATGGCAGAGGCATCTTGCGGTTGAATGCTGTGGATGTTCAGCGGCTTGATCATGAGAGCCTCCTTGGGGGCGTTGGAGGGCACAAACAAAAAAGGCCCGCTGGGTGAGTGGGCCTTGACGGGTTTGACAGTGGGTCCCTGCCTGGGTGTCACCGGGTCCGCTGGCGTGAGCGTCGCAGGGTCAGTACGCACGTGTTGCGGCACATCAGCACGGGCCGTGCTGCTTGCAGGGTGAATGCCAAAGAGGGGGGCACGAAAGAATGGTTTGCAGACGCGGGACAGTGCGTCAAGTGCACGGGCTCATTTGCACAGGCGCTGGGCAAAGCGGCTGATCGGTGTATTGGCCTGAATCGGTTGGGGGTTGTGGAAGTTGCTCTCGCGCTGGGCTTTGTCGCCGCTGAGCATCTTGCCGGTGAAGTAGGTGATTTCGAGTGCGGTGGCTTCCTGGCTGCTGCAATCGAGTTCGATTTTGAGCAAGGCGGACTTGTAGGCTTTGCCGTCGTAAGTGGATTGGACGGTTTTGTAATCGCGCAAACTCCAGAAAGTCCGCACAGAGCCTTGGCGCTGGATGGATGCGCTGTCTATGTAATAGCTGCTTTGGACGTCGGTCACCACCTGCTCCCACTGGGCTTGACCTGCGCCGCAGGCAGGCCATGCGAGTGTCAAGAACAGAGGGGCCATCAGCGTGCGCACAATCGGGTGTTTCATGTTTCCTCCTGGGGCTGGCGTGTTCATCGCAGGGCTTGAAAGGCGCTGACCAGCATTTCCACGGCCACCGCAATCAGGATCAGGCCCATGAGGCGTTCCATCGCCATCACGAAGCGGTCACCGAGCAAGCGCTGGATGCGCTCGGCCAGCAGCAACACGATGGCATCGATCACGATGGTGACGGTGAGTGCGCCAATCCATTCCAGACGCCGCTCGGGTGCGCGACTGACCAGCAGGATCACGGTCGCCAAGGCCGACGGCCCGGCGATGGCGGGGATAGCGAGCGGCACCACCAGGGGTTCGCCTGGCAATTCGAGGTCCTGCGAGGCCGGTGGCGGAAAGATCATGCGCATTGCGATGATGAAAAGCACCACGCCCCCGGCCATTTGCAGCGAGGTCTCGTGCAGGTTCATCAGTTTGAGGAACTTTTCGCCGACGAACATGAAGCCCAGCAGCAGGCCAAACGCGATCAGGTTCTCGCGCAGGATGACACGGGCACGCCGCTGCGGCGGCACATGCTTGAGTGCGCTGGCAAAAACGGGGATGTTGCCAAACGGATCGGTGATCAGCAGCAACAAAACCGTGGCAGAGGCGAATGTGTATTCCACGCCTTCATTCTGCCAGCAGATGGTGCACGACAGGCTTCAAACCGCTGCTGTCACCACAATTTCGAGTTTCCACTCGGGCTTAGCCAGATGGGCCTGCACCGTGGCGCGTGGCGGGGTGTGGCCGGGCACGACCCAGGCGTCCCACACGCTGTTCATGCTGGGGAAGTCGGCCAGGTCTTTCAAAAAGATCTGGGTCATCAGGATCTTGGATTTGTCGGTGCCCGCCTTGGCCAGCAGGGTGTCGATGGCGGCCAGCACCTGGCGGGTCTGTCCGGCAGTGTCCTGCGTGGCGTCTTCGGCAATTTGACCGGCCAGATAGACCGTGCCGTTGTGGATGGCGGCTTCCGACATGCGGGCGCCAACGTCGATGCGTTGAACCATGGGGCTTTCCTTTGCGCTTGAAAAGGCGCCATCGTAGCTTCTCAGCCTTGGGGCGCGCTGCTGACCGCGATGCCCTGGGCCATGCAGCGGGCTGCTGCCAGGTCCCAACCGCCCCAGCCGCAACTCTTGAAAAACACCGGTCCGCCCTGCGGGCGGTGGGCGTTTTGCCAGCGTGCGGTCTGACCCACCACATCGGCCAGCGTGGGCAGGGCTGCGACATCGATGCCCGCCTGCAACAGGTCTCCGGCTTCGTGGTCGGCGTCACGCGTGTCGACCACCAGCGTGCCTGTGCGGGCCAGGTGCTGGCACACCGGGGCCGACCACTCGACCATGCGGGGCGTGAACGCCCCGACAGCCGCGACAAAAGCGTCGCTGTGCGGCGGTGCTGAGAGCACCACCTCCTGCGCAGGCGTGGCGCTCACCACCCATGGGCAATCGGCGAGTGCCGCGTTGGGGTCGTCCACACGCTGGGCCTGCAAACCGAGTGAGCGTGCGTGCGCCACCAGGGCATCGGCGCTGCTGGCGCTGCGCGAGGCGATCCAAAATTCCTGCACACCCAGGCCTTCATGAAAAGCCTCCAGATGCGCCCGGCCCTGCACGCCAGCGCCCACGATCAGCATCGGGCCATCGCGCCGTGGGGCCAGGTGCTGCGCAGCCAGCAGGGACACCGCTGCCGTGCGGCGCGCCGTGACGGTGGGGCCGTCGAGCAAGCCGATGCGTTGCCCCGTTTGCACGTCAAACACCACGATGTCGCCCTGGATGGTGGGCAAGCCACGCTGGGCGTTGGTGGGGATGAAGCTGATGAGCTTGGTGATGGCCACACGCGCATCGGCCGCGGGCATCACGAACAGGCTGCCACCGCCGTGCAGGGCCTGCACGATGCGCGGCGGCACGGCCACCGTGGGGTCTTGCAGCAGTGCTTCGATTTCCTGGGTCAGCGCCAGGTAGGGCAAGGCCTGCGCGGTCTGGTGGGCATCGAGGATGGCAGAAGAGGACATGGGTTCGCGTGCCTTGAAGGGTCTGGATGCCGCAGTGTAGATGGGCTGCTTGCGAGGCATGCACTCAGGGAATCCCCGCTTGTTGAGCGCCATGCCCTCGCTACATTGGAAGCCTCATCAGGAGCGCGCACATGAAGATTCGGGAACTCGCCACGGGACTGCTTTTCCCCGAAGGACCGGTGGCCATGGACGATGGCTCGGTGTTGCTGGTTGAAATCGCGCGCGGCACGTTGACGCGTGTCACCGCAGACGGTCGGGTGAAGGTGGTGGCCGATCTGGGTGGTGGCCCCAACGGCGCGGCCATTGGGCCCGACGGCGCGGTCTACATCTGCAACAACGGCGGCTTTGAATGGACGCGTGACCCGGGCAATTACCTGCGCCCCATCGGTCAGGCACACGACTACTCGGGCGGGCGCATCGAGCGCGTCAACCTGAACACGGGCCGCACCGAGCGTTTGTACGAGAGCGTGGACGGCATCGGTTTGCGGGGGCCGAACGACCTGGTGTTCGATGCGCATGGCGGGTTTTACTTCACCGACCTGGGCAAGGTGCGTGCGCACGAGATGGACCGCGGGGGTGTCTTTTATGCCCAGCCCGATGGTTCGGGCGTGCACGCAGTGGCGCGGCCGGTCATGACGCCCAATGGCATCGCCCTCTCGCCCGATGGGCAGACCCTGTACTACGCCGAAACCGAAGGTGCGCGCGTCTGGGCCTTTGACGTGACAACGCCCGGTCAGGTGCGCAAAGACCCTTGGCCCTCACCGCAAGGCGCACGGCTGGTGACGGCGTCGCCGGGCCAACATTGGCAGCGTTTTGATTCGATGGCGGTCGATGCCGAGGGCCACATCTGCGTGGCCACGCTGATGCATGGCGGCATTTCGGTGGTCAGTCCCGATGGTCAGGCGGTGCAGCACGTGCCACTGCCCGACCCGATGACCACCAACATCTGTTTTGGCGGGCCGGGCCATCGCACGGCGTTCATCACCCTGTCGGCCACGGGTCGGCTGATCGCGGTGGACGATTGGCCCACAGCAGGGCTGGCGCTGAACTTCAACGCCTGAAGGGGTCTATCACAAAGCCAGCGCCGTCGTGTTCTTGACCTCTTCCATCACCGCGTAAGTGCGTGTCTCGCGCACGCCGGGCAGCTGCCACAGCACGGTGCCCGCAAATTCACGGTAGGCGTTCATGTCGGCGGCGCGGGTTTTGAGCAGGTAGTCAAAACCCCCGGCCACCATGTGGCACTCCATGATCTCGGGGCGCACCTGCACCGCCGCCTTGAATTGCTCGAACACATTGGGACTGGTGCGGTCGAGCAGGATTTCCACAAACACCATCATCCCGGCGCCCAGCTTGAGCGGGTTCAGGCGCGCCTCATAGCCCAGGATGAAACCTTCGCGTGTGAGTCGCTGCACCCGCGCCAGCACCGCCGTGGGCGACAGCGCCACGCTTTCGGCGAGCTTCAAGTTGCTGATGCGGCCGTCGCGCTGCAGCACATCGAGTATGCGGCGGTCGATGCGGTCAATTTCCATGGATTCGGCGTTCATGCTGCATATTATTCATTGAAGCCAATAAATTTTGGATAAATATTCGGTCATCAATCTGGATGATGGCGATTCATGTCATCCAAGGATGCCCCCATGAGTACCGCCATCACCCCTATGCCTTTGCCCACCGGGGCCTGCTTTACCCCCGGTGGCCCCTTGCCCGAGCGCAGCGCCCTGCGCGAAGCCATCGCCCGTGCCACCCGCCTGCCCGAAGCACAGGCCTTGGCCCCATTGCTGACTGCAGCCCGCATGAGCCCCGCGCAAGCCGAGCGCACCGACGCGCTGGCCCGCCAACTGGTGCAAGGCATGCGCGAAGGCCCGCAGCAGGGCGGCCGCGCAGGCCGCGTGCAAAGCCTGATGCAGGAATACGCGCTGTCCAGCGAAGAAGGCGTGGCGCTGATGTGCCTGGCCGAAGCGCTGCTGCGCATCCCAGACGTGGCCACACGCGATGCGCTGATCCGCGACAAGATCGGTCAGGGCGACTGGCACCAGCATGTGGGCCGCAGCCCCTCGCTGTTTGTCAACGCTGCGTCGTGGGGCCTGCTGCTCACAGGCAAGCTGGTGGCCACGCACAGCGAGGGCGCGATGCTGGCCTCGCTCACCCGGCTGATCGGCAAGAGTGGTGAGCCGCTGATCCGCCAGGGCGTGCAACTGGCCATGCAGATGCTGGGCGAGCAGTTCGTCACAGGCGAAACGATTGACGAGGCGCTGCACCGCGCCCGCGCCATGGAGGCGCGAGGCTTTCGCTACTCGTACGACATGCTGGGCGAAGCGGCGCTGACCGAAGCCGCCGCGCAGCGCTACATGCTCGCCTATGAAAATGCGATCCACGCGATTGGCAAGGCATCCAACGGACAAGGCGTGGTGGACGGCCCGGGCATCTCGATCAAGCTGTCGGCCCTGCACCCACGCTACAGCCGCGCACAGCACCAGCGCGTGATGGACGAACTGTTGCCACGGGTGTTGAAGCTCACCGAGTTGGCGAAGCATTACGACATTGGCCTGAACATCGATGCCGAAGAGGTGGACCGGCTGGACATCTCGCTCGACTTGCTCCAAGCGCTGTGCCACGCGCCCAGTCTGCAGGGCTGGCCCGGCATCGGCTTTGTGATCCAGGCCTACCAAAAGCGCTGCCCCTTGGTGATCGATTTTGTGGTGGACTTGGCACGCCGCACAGGCCACCGGCTCATGGTGCGCCTGGTCAAAGGCGCCTATTGGGACAGCGAAATCAAACGCGCCCAGCTCGACGGGCAAAGCGACTACCCGGTCTTCACCCGCAAGCACCACACCGATGTGTCTTACCTGGCCTGCGCCCAAAAGCTGCTGGCCGCACCGGATGCGGTGTACCCGCAATTCGCCACCCACAACGCGCACACGCTGGCGGCCATCGTGCACATGGCGCAGGACATGCACGGCGACTACGCGCCGGGCCAATACGAGTTCCAGTGCCTGCACGGCATGGGCGAGCCGCTGTACCAGCAGGTGGTGGGGCGAGCGAGCACCGCCGGGCCGTCCCAAGGTGCGAACGCCCCCTCGGGGGACAGCGGGCTACACGGGGTGCACCTGCGTGGGGGACAACAGTTCTCGCGGCCCTGCCGCATCTACGCCCCCGTGGGCACACACGAAACCCTGCTGGCCTACCTGGTGCGCCGCCTGCTCGAAAACGGGGCCAACAGCTCGTTTGTGAACCGCATGGCCGATGCCAGCGTGTCGGTCAGCGATCTGGTGCAAGACCCGGTGTTGCGCACCGAAGAAGATGCCCAGCGTGAAGACAGCCCCCTAGGCCAGCCGCACCCGCAGATCGCGCTGCCCGCGCAGCTGTATGGCGCGGCCCGCCGCAACTCCAGCGGACCGGATCTGGCGCATGAGCCCACGCTGCGCCAGCTGGCAGCCGACATGCAGGCGCAGGTGCAAACGGTGGCGGTGACACCTCTGATGGCCACGCCTTTTGTGGGCGCTGAACGCATCACCCTGCGCAACCCCGCCGACCACAGCGATGTGCTGGGCACGGTGCAATACGCCTGCGCGGCCGATGTGGAGGCTGCCCTGCAAGCGGCCAGTGAAGCCGCACCCGGCTGGGCCGCCACGCCACCCGCACAACGCGCTGCGATGCTGGAGCAGGCCGCTGATCTGCTGCAGGCCGACGCCCCCCGCGTGATGGCCCTGCTGGTGCGCGAAGCGGGCAAAACCTGGGGCCATGCCGTGGCCGAGCTGCGCGAGGCGGTAGACTTTTTGCGCTACTACGCCGCACAAGTGCGCCGCGACTTTGACCCTAACACCCACACACCGCTGGGCCCGGTGGTGTGCATCAGCCCCTGGAATTTTCCGCTGGCGATTTTTGTGGGGCAGGTGGCGGCAGCGCTGGCGGCGGGCAACCCGGTGCTGGCCAAGCCCGCTGAGTCAACGCCTGCCGTGGCGGCGCTGGCCGTGCAGGCCTTGTGGCAGGCGGGCGTGCCCCGGGCCGCGGTGCAACTGCTGCCGGGTGAGGGCCGCGAGGTGGGCCTGCAGCTGGTGCGCGATGCCCGCGTGCAAGGCGTGATGTTCACCGGCTCCACCGAAACGGCTCGGGTGCTGCAAGCGGCCCTGGCCGAACGCCTGAACGCGTATGGCCAGCCTGTGCCATTGATTGCCGAGACTGGCGGCCAGAACTGCATGGTGGTGGATTCGTCGGCCCTGCTGGAGCAGGTGGTGACCGATGTCATGGCCTCGGCCTTTGAAGCCGCTGGCCAGCGCTGCTCGGCCCTGCGTGTGCTGTGCGTGCAAGATGATGTGGCCGACCGGCTGATCGAGATGCTCCAAGGCGCGATGGCCGAAATCCGCATGGGTGCGCCCGCGCACTTGGCGGTGGATGTAGGGCCCGTGATCGACGCGCGGGCCCGCACAGGCATCGAGGCGCATGTGCTCGCCATGGCGCAAAGCGGCTGCAAAGTTCACCGCATCTCACGCAACGCGCCGGACACTTTGCCCACAGGCACCTACGTACAACCCACGTTGATCGAGATCGACAGCATCGCGCAACTGACACGCGAAGTGTTCGGCCCGGTGCTGCACATCGTGCGTTATGCCCGCAGTGAACTGCCTCAGCTGCTGCAAAGCATCAACGACACGGGTTATGCCCTCACCCTGGGCGTGCATTCCCGCATCGAAGAAACCATTTCGCAAGTGATAGACCACAGCCATGCGGGCAATGTCTACGTGAACCGCAACATGGTGGGCGCGGTGGTGGGTGTGCAGCCCTTTGGCGGCGAAGGCCTGTCGGGCACCGGCCCCAAGGCGGGTGGCCCGCTGTACCTTTTGCGATTGTTGGCCCATTGCCCGCCCGATGCCGCCTTGCGCAGCGTGCAGGCCAGTGGCGCGGCTGCGCTGCCCCAGCCCACGCCTGCGCTGCAAGCCCTGCACGACTGGGCCGTGGCGCAAGGCCGTTTGCCGCTGGCGCATGCCTGTGCGCAGTTTGCAGCCGCCAGCCCGACAGGCCTGCAAGCCACCTTGAGCGGCCCCACGGGCGAACGCAACGTGTACCGCGTGCAAGCCCGTGCGCGGGTGCTGTGCCTGACAGGCACGCAGCCCGGGGCTGATGCCGACCGCCTGACCCAATTGGCCGCCGTGCTGGCCGTGGGCAGCCGAGCGGTGTGGCCCCTGAGCGCACAAGCGCAACATGCACAACTGCCTGCAGCCGTGCAAAGCCAGGTGACACTGGAAGACCCCACCCATGGCCAGCCAATGGATGCGGCCCTGCTGCACGGCGACGAGGCCACCACACTGCACTGGCAAGCGCAACTGGCGCAACGCCCGGGGGCCATCGTCACGCTCACGGCCCTGCGCCCAAGTGATGCCACCGTGCCACTGGCGCGCCTGGTGAGCGAGCGCAGCATCAGCACCAACACGGCAGCGGCTGGGGGCAATGCCAGCCTGATGACGCTGGCGGCATGACGGCAGGTGTGCTGCTCCCTGAATTGGTGCTTTTCTGTTCTTGTTTGGGTGCCAGGCACTTATTTGGCTTGAAAATTGCTTACGTTTGGTGCGCAAAGGCTTTTCAAGCCTTTTATGCACCAAATCAAGTCATAACTGTTTAGAGACACACATGGAAGCACTGAAACAGGGCGCGGATGCGCTTTTTATTTTGCTCGGCGGCATCATGGTTTTGGCCATGCACGCGGGCTTTGCCTTTCTGGAGTTGGGCACGGTTCGCAAAAAGAACCAGGTCAATGCACTCGTCAAAATCCTGGTCGACTTTTCTGTGTCGACCGTGGTCTATTTTGTCGTGGGCTACAGCGTGGCGTATGGCACCGACTTTTTCATCGGGGCCGAGCAATTGGCGGCCAAGAATGGCTATGAGTTGGTGAAGTTTTTCTTCTTGCTGACCTTTGCCGCAGCCATCCCCGCCATCATCTCGGGCGGCATCGCCGAGCGTGCCAAGTTCTGGCCACAGCTCATCGCCACCGCCTGTATTGTGGGTTTCATCTACCCTTTCTTTGAGGGCATTGCCTGGAACCAGCACTTTGGCGTGCAGGCCTGGATCAAGGCCTTCACCGGAGACGAGTTCCACGACTTTGCAGGCTCCGTGGTGGTCCATGCTGTCGGCGGCTGGATCGCTTTGCCTGCGGTGATTTTGCTGGGCGCACGCTACAACCGTTACCGCAAGGACGGCCAGGTTTCTGCCCACCCGCCTTCGAGCATCCCTTTCCTCGCATTGGGTGCCTGGATCTTGATCGTGGGCTGGTTCGGTTTCAACGTGATGAGCGCACAGACCCTCGACAAAATCTCGGGTCTGGTGGCTGTGAATTCCCTGATGGCCATGGTGGGCGGCACGCTGACCGCCTTGCTGCTGGGCAAGAACGACCCGGGCTTTGTGCACAACGGTCCTTTGGCGGGCCTGGTGGCCGTGTGCGCGGGCTCGGACTTGATGCACCCGTTTGGTGCGCTGGCGGTGGGTGCTGTGGCCGGGGCCCTGTTCGTGGTGATGTTCACGTTGACCCAGAACAAGTGGAAGATCGATGACGTCTTGGGTGTCTGGGCTCTGCACGGTCTGTGTGGCACTTGGGGTGGCATTGCTGCAGGCATTTTTGGCGCGCAGTCACTGGGCGGTCTGGGTGGTGTGAATGTCACGGCCCAGCTGATTGGCACGGCCATGGGTGTGGCCTGGGCCGTGCTCGGGGGCATCGTGGTGTATGGCCTGCTCAAACTGACCATTGGCCTCAAGCTCAGTCCTGAGGAAGAGTACGAAGGCGCCGACCTCACTGTGCACAAGATCAGCGCAACGCCCGACCGCGAAGTCAGCTGGTAATTTCGAGAAACAGCGCACAGTTCTCGCACAAAAGGCCGGTTTCAAACCCGGCCTTTTGTTATTTTCGGCACATATACAACGAATCTGCGGGGATTCCCCTTGCATGCCTGCCATGTTTATGGCGCATAATGGCCGAGCCTCCCCCAAAGGGAGAGGTTTTTTGCGGTGAACAGGTCAGTTTCGCTTTCCTTCCGGTGTTTTTCAGGTTTGTTGAATGCGCTTTCGGAACTCCATCGCGTTTTTTCTGTGTGTTTTGAGGAGTCCCTTTCATGGGCAACAAACTTTACGTCGGCAACCTGCCTTACTCGGTTCGTGACGGCGATCTGGAACAAGCTTTTGGTGAATTCGGTGTGGTCACCAGCGCCAAGGTCATGATGGAACGTGACACGGGCCGCTCCAAAGGCTTCGGCTTTGTGGAAATGGGCAGCGATGACGAAGCCCAAGCCGCGATCAACGGCATGAACGGTCAGCCTCTGGGTGGCCGCAACGTCGTGGTGAACGAAGCCCGTCCCATGGAAGCTCGTCCTCCCCGTACCGGTGGTTTCGGTGGCGGTGGTGGCTACGGTGGTGGCCGTCGCGAAGGCGGCGGTGGCTACGGTGGTGGCCGTGAAGGCGGTGGCGGCTACGGCGGCGGTCGCGAAGGCGGCGGCGGTTACGGCGGTGGCCGTGAAGGCGGCGGCGGTGGTTTCCGCAGCCCCTACGGCTCCGGCCCTCGCGGCGGTGCTGGTGGTGGCGGTCGCCGTGAAGGCGGTGGCGGCTACGGCGGTTACTGATCTGCGCTGGCTGGCTCGGTCTTGACCGAGCCTCCCCAAAACAAAGCCCTGCAATGCAGGGCTTTGTTGTTTCTGGGCGGATGCAATAGGCGCAGCTTCAGTCCTTATGGCGGTGTTTGCGCGGCTGGCCTTTGAGCAAACGGTCAAACAAGGCGTCGGGCAAGACCTTCAGGATTTTGGCGACGATGGCCATCGGCCAGGGGATGACCCGGTAGCGGTCACCGCGCGCAATGGCGCGCACTGCCGATTGCGCAAAAGCCTCGGCGCTCATGAGGAAGGGCATCGGGTAACGGTTGCGGGCCGTGAGTGGTGTGGCGATGTAGCCTGGGGCGATGGTGATGACCTCCACGCCGTTGGCTCGCAACTCGCCGCGTAGGCTCTCACAGTAACTGATGACGGCGGCCTTGCTGGCGCAGTAGGCCGCGTGCCCGGGCAAGCCCCGGATGCCCGCCACGCTGGCAATGCCCACCAGCTTGCCGTGTCCCCGTGCCTGCATGGCGCGGATGAAGGGGTGAAACGTGTGTGCCACACCCAGGGTGTTGGTGCGCAGCACCTGCTCCAAGACTTCCAGGTCTTCGCGCTCGGCAGTGTCCACGCCCAGGCTGATGCCTGCGTTGGCCACCACCACATCGGGCAGCCCCATGTGTGCGATGCACTGCTGTGCTGCGCCGAGCATGCTGTTCGCGTCGCCAACGTCGGCGCCCAGAATGCAGGTCTGGCCTGGGGGCCAGGCCATAGGCAAACTGCCCAGCCACTGCTGCAGCACATCGGTGCGACGTGCCAGCAGGACCACTCGCCAGCCGCGTTGCAGATAAGCCAGCGCCAGCGCCTGACCGATGCCGCTGGAAGCGCCTGTGATCAAGACCAGTGGCGCAGAAGTGTTCATGGTTGATGTGCCTGTGAAGTGGGTGCCAGCGTGCCGCGCACACGACCGCTGAGCAGGTAGTGACCGGACTGGATGTCAAAGTCCATGTTGTTGGCCGTGAACACATCCGCGCCACGTGTGATCTGCACTGGATCGGAAGACAGCAGCTTTTCTGCCTTGATCAAGGCGATGATTTTTTCTCCGCGCAGCTCGATGCGCGGCAGGTCATCGGTGGCTTCCCGCACGGCGCGTGCGTCCCCCAGCAAGGTCACGCGTTCGCCATCGCCTGTGGCAATGCCTTTGTGCCCCACGGCGTTCAGGTGTTGTCCGGCCTCGGTCTGTGCCTTGAAGGTGACCTGCTCGATGTGCAGCTCGTCCGTGTCGGGGTAGTGTCGGCCTTCGTCGCCCATGACCTCGCGCACCAGACGGCCTTGCGCATCGAACACCTTGACGACGAATTGCCGCAGGTTGTAATCGGGGTCCTTGCGCACCACTTTGTCCTTGGGCGCGCTCCACAGGTCGGGCATGCTGCGCACCAGCCACCAACTGCCCAAGGCCAGCACCAGCATGACCAGCAGCGGCAAATACAGGGTCACACGGTCCCAGGCCTTGCGCAGCACGGGCGATGCGTTCATGCCGAAGGGCCCACGTTCACGTTGACACCCACCTGGACCAGCAGGCGGGCGTAATGGCCACCTGCAACCAGCAGAAGGTCGCACAAGGCACGGGCTGCACCTTCGCCACCGCGTTCGGTCGTGACGTGGTGGGCCAGGGCTTTGGCTTGCGCATGGCCGTTGGCGGGCGCACAGGCAAAAGCCACGCGCTGCATCACCGGCAGGTCCGGCCAGTCGTCGCCCATGGCCGCTGCTTGCGACCAGTCGAGGCCGAGTTCCTGCAGGAATGCTTCGGCCGCAGGCCGTTTGTCTTCGGTGCCAAAACGGGCATGGGTGATGCCCAACGCTTTCATGCGCAGGCGCAGGGGGGCCGAATCGCGTCCGGTGATCACCACAGGGGTGATGCCCGCCTTTTGCAGCAACTTGATGCCTTGCCCGTCGAGCACGCTGAAGCGCTTGAGCGTTTCGCCCGCTTCGGAAAAATAAAGTCCGCCGTCGGTCAATACACCGTCGACGTCGAAAAAGACGACGCGGATGCCCTGCGCTTTGAGCAGCAGCTCGGGCGCGTAATTCAGTGCCGGGATCAAGGCTTGCATGTCAGATCACCTTGGCCCGCATCAGGTCGTTGGTGTTGAGGGCGCCGCACAGACGGCCCGAGGCATCGACCACCAAGATGCTGGTGATGCGGTGCGCTTCCATCATCTCGGCCGCTTCCACCGCCAGGGCATCCTGGCGGATGGTGCGCGGCTGGACGTGCATCACCTCGCTGGCCTTGAGCGAGCGCAGGTCCTGGCCTTTTTCAATCAGTCGGCGCAAATCGCCGTCGGTAAAAACGCCCAGCACCTTGCCGTCGGCATCGACCACCGACGACGCGCCCAGGCCTTTGTGGCTCATCTCGCGCATCAGATCCGAAAAGCTGGCATCGGGCAACACGCGGGGCACGGCGTCGCCCGAGCGCATCACGTCGCTCACATGGGTCAGCAAGCGGCGACCCAGAGAGCCGCCGGGGTGCGAGCGCGCAAAGTCTTCAGGCTTGAAGCCGCGCGCGTCCAGCAGCGCCACGGCCAGCGCATCGCCCAGGGCCAGTTGCGCGGTGGTGCTGGCGGTGGGCGCCAGGTTGAGCGGGCAGGCTTCCTTGGCCACCGAGCTGTCGAGCACCACATCGGCGTGGCGCGCCAGCGAGGAGTCCAGCCCCCCGGTCATGGCGATCAGTGGCACGCCCTGGCGCTTGAGCACGGGCAAGATGGCGACCAGCTCATCGCTCTCGCCGCTGTTGGAGATGCCCAGCACCACGTCGACCAGCTTGATCATGCCCAGGTCGCCGTGGCTGGCCTCGGCCGGATGCACAAACATCGCAGGTGTCCCTGTGGAGGCCAATGTGGCCGCGATCTTGCGGCCAATGTGCCCGCTTTTGCCCATGCCTGTGACCACCACGCGGCCCTTGACGTGGAGCATCATCTCCACCGCCTGGACAAAGCGTTCGTCCAGACGGCTCTTGAGGTCCTGCAGGGCGGCCGCTTCGATGTCGAGCGTGTCGCGTGCGAGCTGCAGGATGGATTGGGCTTGTAGGGTCATGGGCTCATTTTATCGGGCAGGGCTCCCTTTGCGGGGCACAGGGAAAACCGGGAAGAAATAGACCGTTTTCCCGAAGGAAACCGTCACATGGCCTTGGTACGATCAAGGCATGAGTTCTTTGGAGTTGACACTGCTGTACTTGTTCGCCGCCGTGCTGGGCGTGGTGGGCTGCCGCATGCTCAAACTGCCGCCCATGCTGGGTTATCTGGCGGTGGGCGTGGTCATCGGCCCGAACGCGCTGGCGCTGGCGCAGAACTCCGAGGGCATCAAGCACTTGGCCGAGTTCGGCATCGTGTTCCTGATGTTCGTGATCGGGCTTGAATTCAACCTGCCCAAGCTGCGTGCCATGCGCCGCCACGTGTTCGGACTGGGCTTGCTGCAGGTGGTGCTGACGCTGGGCATTGTCACGGTTTGCTCCCTGTTTCTGGCCACACTGGCCCCCACGCTGTGGAAGATGGAGTGGCAGACCGCGCTGGCCTTGTCGGGGGCCATGGCCATGAGCAGCACGGCCATCGTCATCAAGCTCATGGCGGATCGCCTGGAGCTCGAATCCGAGCACGGCAAGCGGGTGGTGGGTGTGCTGCTGTTCCAGGACTTGGCGGTGGTGCCGCTCCTCGTGCTGATCCCGGCGCTGGGTTCGCGACCCGAAGAATTGTTTGGCGCCCTGCTGCTGGCGGGCCTCAAGGCAACGGCATTGATCACGCTGCTGCTCACGGGCGGTCAGCGCGTCATGCGCTGGTGGCTCACCATCGTGGCCCGCCGCAAGAGCGAAGAACTGTTTGTGCTCAACCTGCTGCTGGTCACACTGGGCCTGGCCTGGCTGACCGAGCTGGCGGGCCTTAGTCTGGCGCTGGGGGCCTTCATCGCAGGCATGTTGATTTCGGAGACCGAATACAAGCACCAGGTGGAGCTGGACATCCGGCCTTTCCATGATGTGCTGTTGGGCCTGTTTTTCATCACCATCGGCATGATGCTGGACTGGCACATCGTGATCGGCCGCTGGCCGCTGGTGCTGATCCTCACCGTGTTGCCCGTGCTCTTCAAGCTGGTGCTGGTGACCGGGTTGGCCAAGGTTTATGGCGCCAGCCACGGTGTGGCGCTGCGCACGGGCCTGTACCTGGCGCAGGCGGGTGAATTCGGTTTCGTGCTGTTGACATTGAGCTCCCAGCACAACCTGATTCCGCCCGCCTTGCTCAACCCGGTGCTGGCCAGCATGGTCCTGTCGATGTTGGCCACGCCTTTCATCATCATGCGCAGCAATGAGATCGTGCTCAAGTTGGTGGCGAGCGAATGGCTGCAGCAGTCGCTGCAGATGACCACGATTGCGCGCAAGTCGATCAACACCAGCCGCCACGTCATCATTTGTGGCTATGGCCGCTGTGGTCAGAACTTGGCGCGCATGCTCGAGAAGGAAAACATCCCCTACATGGCACTCGACCTGGACCCCGACCGTGTGCGTTTGGCCGCAGCGGCGGGCGACTCGGTGGTGTTTGGCGATGCCGGTCGCCTGCAGGCACTCATGGCCGCAGGCCTGGCCCGTGCCAGCGCCGTGGTGGTCACTTACCTCGATGTGCCCGCGGCCATGAAGGTGCTGGGCCACACCCAAAGCCATGCCCCCCAGGTGCCCGTGATCGTGCGCACGCAGGACGATCTGGATCTGGAAAAACTCCAGCAGGCCGGAGCCACCGAGGTGGTGCCCGAAGCCCTCGAGGGTTCGCTCATGCTCGCCAGCCACGCGCTGGCGCTGGTGGGCGTGCCGATGCGCCGCGTGATCCGCATCGTGCAGGACCAGCGTGATGCCCGCTACAACCTGCTCAAAGGCTACTTTCATGGCGCGGACGATGACACCATCGACGAGTTGGAGCACGAACGCCTGACCACGGTCACCTTGCCACTGGCCTCGCCCTGGCTGGGCAAGCGCGTGGGGGATCTGGCTTTTCATGCCATGGGCGTGCGTGTGGTCAGTCTGCGTCGCGCACACGGCGCGACCGAACCCGTGCAGGACGACACCGAACTGCAGATGAGCGACACCCTGGTGTTGTCGGGCACCGCCCAGACTCTGGCCGTGGCCGAAGAAAAATTGATGCGAGGATGAGCCCATGACGGCCCTGAATGTGAACGACTACCTCAAGAGCCACATGCGCACCGTGCCCGACTGGCCCGCGCCCGGTGTGCAGTTCCGTGACATCACCCCGCTGCTGCAGGACCCGCGCGTGTTCCGTGTGCTGATCGATGCGTTCGTGCACCGTTACATGGACCCTGCACTGCGGCCCGATGTGGTGGCCGGGCTCGATGCACGCGGCTTCATTCTGGGCTCGGTCATCGCCTATGAACTCGGTCTGGGCTTTGTGCCGATCCGAAAGAAAGGCAAGCTGCCCTTTACCACCGTGGAAGAAACCTACGAACTCGAATACGGCAGCGCCACCGTTGAGCTGCACACCGATGCGGTCAAGCCCGGCCAGCGTGTGCTGCTGATCGACGACCTGATCGCGACGGGCGGCACCATGATGGCGGGCAAAAAGCTGCTCGAAAAACTCGGTGCCACCGTCATGGAAGGCGCGGCCATTGTGGACCTGCCTGAGCTCGGCGGCTCAGACAAGTTGCGCCAGGGCGGACTGCAGCTGTTTACCTTGGTGGCGTTCGAGGGCCATTGACGCCCCCTTGGTCCAGCTCACTCGTTCCGTGGTTTGGGTTTGACCCGGGGAGAGACGACCTGGCCCAGCACCACCATGCCTGCGGCTGCGAGTGTGAAGGTCCAGTCCATCCAGCCTCGGTCCACACTTTGCGCCGCCACCAGCACACCTGTCGATTGCCCGAAAAACAGCATGCAGGCAAACAGCGTCACCGCGCTGCCTCGGGCCTCGGGGACCATCTGGGTGGCTTGTGTCTGCAGGGTGTTGTGCATCATGTAAAAGCCCAGACCCGCGAGCAAACAGCCCGTGCCCCCCAGCACGATGTGGTGCGTCCAGGCCAGCAGCAGCAAGCCCAGCGCCACCAAAGAGCTGCCCACCACCACCAGTCCCCGTTCACCCAGCCAGCCCAACCAGCGTTTGGCTTGCTGGCTGTAGGCCAGACCGCCGATGCCGTAAAGCGCCATCAGGCCACCCGCGACCGAGGCACTCAACCCCATGTGCTGGACCAGCTGGCTGGGCACAAAAGCCAGTGTGCCAAACGCCAGCGCGCCCTCGATGGCGGTCACGCACAGCACCCAGCGCACGCGGGGGATGGTCAGCAGCTTCAGGCTGCCCAAAGCGGCTTGCCAATAGGATCCCTCTGTGGTCAGCATGGCGGCTTGTCGCAAGGCGGTGGTTTTGAAGTACAGCAGGCTGCTGGCTGTCAGGAACAACGCTGACAACAAGCCAAATGCACTGCGCCAGCCCAGCGTTTCGACCGCCAACCCGCCAAACCATTGCCCGGCCATCATGCCGGTCACGGTGGCGCTCATCAGCTTGGCCAATGTCTCCTGGCGCTGGTCATAGGGCACCTGGTCACCCAGCCAGGCCAATGACAAGGGGATGATGCCAGCCGCCGCCGCACCCATGGCCGCTCGCGAGAGCACCAGCAAGTCAAAGCTGGGCGCCAGCGCGGTGATGGTGCTGAACACGCCGCAGGCCAGCGCCGCCGACGTGATGACCTTGAGCTTGCCCACGCGGTCACCCAGCGGCCCGTAAAACAACTGCATCAGGCCATAGGCCACGGCAAACGCTGAAATCACACGGGAGGCGTCGCCAACGCTGATCTGGAATTCAGCGGCCATGCTCACCAGCATGGGGTCGCAAACGCGCATCGAGGCCATGCTGCTGAAACCGGCCAGACCGATCAGCCACAGGCCAGGGGTGTGTGTTTTCATGAAAAGAAAGTGCTTGACGTGACGGGTTGCCAGTCTAGTGCCGGTTGGTGGCACTGTCGCGCACAAAGCTGACACCTGGCGGCAGACGTTTTACCCTCACGGTCAACATTGAAAGACCTTGCCATGACTGCTTCTGCCAGCCCCGCCCCCCGCCTTGATGACCGTGTGCCTTATGCCAAGCCTCAGCCTTGGGGCATGTCACCCGACATGGTGATTCCCGATGTGGACAGCGACGATGAGCGTCTGTGGGCACCGATCGCCCCGGGCATCTGGTCGCGGCCATTGCATTTGAACACCTCGGGTGGTTTTTACGTTCACTTGCTCAAGGTCAAGCGTTCGGGCTTGCTGCAGCGCCACCGCCACTCGGGCATGGTCCACGCCTATGTGCTGCGCGGCAAATGGCTGTATTTGGAGCACGATTGGGTGGCTGAAGCCGGCGGCTATGTGTTTGAGCCACCGGGCGAGACCCACACCCTGGTGGTGCCCGACGACTGTCAGGACATGGTGACGATGTTCACCGTGCACGGCGCGCTCATGTATGTAGACACCCAGGGCAACGCCACAGGCTACGACGACGTGTTCACGCGCATCGAAAAATACCGTGCGCACTTTGAAAACGTGGGGTTGGGGGCGGACTATGTGAAGAATTTCATGCGCTGATCCAACGGCTTTCCCAAAGCAAAAGGCCCGCATGCGCGGGCCTTTTGCTTTGGGGTGGCGGTTGCTGTTACAGCGGCTTCTTGATCCAGTGGGCGATCTCACCCATGATGCCCCGGCGGAAGGCCAGCACGCAGATCACGAAGATCACCCCCTGGATGATGGTGACCCAAGCGCCCAGATGGGCCAGGTAGTTCTCCATGCTGATGATCACAGTGGCTCCGACCAATGGGCCAAACAACGTGCCCATGCCCCCCACCAACGTCATCAGCACCACCTCGCCCGACATGGACCAATGCACATCGGTGAGCGAGGCCAGCTGGAACACCAGCGCCTTGGTGCCGCCAGCGGTGCCCGCCAGCGCGCCAGAGATCACAAAGGCCAGCAGTTTGAAGGTGTCGGTGTCGTAACCGAGCGACGTGGCGCGGTCAGGATGCTCGCGGATGGCCTTGAGGATCTGGCCAAAGGGCGAATGGATCACGCGCCAGATCAGCAGAAAGCCGAGCAGGAAGATGGTCAGCACGAAGATGTACATGTTGAAGTTGTCGGCCAGATCGACCAGGCCGAACAACTTGCCGCGCGGCACCGCCTGGATGCCGTCTTCGCCGCCCGTGAATGGGGCTTGCAGGCAGAAGAAAAACACCATTTGCGCCAGGGCCAGGGTGATCATCGCAAAGTAGATGCCCTGGCGGCGGATGGCCAACAGCCCCACCACCAGTGCCAGCGTGGCCGATGACGCGGTGCCCAGCAGCACGCACAACTCAGGGTTGAGGCCCCAGACTTTGGCCGCGTGGGCCGCGACATAACCGGCCGAGCCCATGAACATGGCATGACCAAAAGACAGCAGCCCGCCAAAACCCAGCAGCAGGTTGAAGGCGCTGGCGAACAAGGCAAAGCACATCACCTTCATCAGGAACACCGGGTAAACCCACATGGGGGCCACCGCGAGGATGACCGCCATCAGGGCGAATGCGACCCACTGGTGTTTGTAGGATTTGGCCGAAGCGGAGGCAGAAATCGCGTTGGACATGGCTTTACTTCTGTGTGCCGAACAGACCGGCAGGCTTGATGAGCAGGACGATGGTCATGATCACGAAAATGACCACGTTCGAGGCCTCGGGGTAGAACACTTTGGTCAGCCCTTCAATCAGGCCCAAGCCAAAGCCCGTCAGGATGGCGCCCATGATGGAACCCATGCCGCCCACCACCACCACGGCGAACACCACGATGATCAGGTCGGCGCCCATGGTCGGGTTGACCTGGTAAATCGGTGCAGCCATGACGCCTGCCAATGCGGCCAGGCCCACGCCAAAGCCATAGGTGAGCGTGATCATGCGTGGCACGTTGATGCCGAAGGCTTGCACGAGGCTAGGGTTCTCGGTGGCGGCGCGCAGGTAGCCGCCGAGCTTGGTGCGCTCGATCACGTACCAGGTGGACAAGCACACCACCAGCGATGCCACGATGACCCAGGCCCGGTACTTGGGCAGGAACATGAAGCCGGTGTTGAAAACACCCTGAAAGACTTCAGGCACGGCGTAGGGCATGCCGGAAGAACCGAATTCGTTGCGAAACAGGCCTTGAATGATCAAGGCCAGTCCAAAGGTGAGCAGCAGACCATAAAGATGATCGAGCTTGTAGAGCTGTTTGAGCATGGTGCGCTCGATCAACACACCACTGGCCCCCACGACCACCGGGGTCACGATCAATGCCAGCCAGTAATTCATGCCCAGTTTGTTGAGGCCCAGATAGGCCACAAAAGCACCCAGCATGTACTGGGCACCGTGTGAGAAGTTGATGATGTTCAGCAAGCCGAAAATCACGGCCAGGCCCAAGGAGAGCAGCGCATAAAAGGACCCGTTGATGAGCCCGATCAGCAGCTGCCCGAAGAGCGCTTGAGAGGGGATGCCAAAGATTTCCATGGTGATGTTTCGGCTTGCGTGAACAGGGATCTATTTACTTCTTGACCAGCGGGCACTCGCTCTCGGCCAATGGACGGAAAGCTTCGTTGGCAGGAATGGTGGCCACCAGCTTGTAGTAGTCGTATGGACCTTTGGATTCCGATGGCTTTTTGACCTGGAACAGATAGGCTGGGTGGATCTTGCGACCGTCGGCACGCACAGAGCCTTTGCCGAACAGCGGATCGTCGGTGGGCAGCTCCTTCATCTTGGCCGCCACCTTGGTGCCGTCATCGGTCTTGGCTGCATCCACCGCCTTCAGGTAGTGGATCACGCTGGAGTAGACGCCAGCTTGCACCATCGATGGGTATTTGCCACCGTTGGCCGCGCTGAACCGCTTGGCAAAAGCGCGGGTCTGGTCGTTCAAGTCCCAGTAGAAAGTTTCGGTCAGCATCAAGCCTTGGGCTTTTTCCAGGCTCAGCGAGTGAACGTCAGGCAGGAAGACCAGCAAGCCAGCCAGGTTCTGACCGCCTTTGGTGATGCCGAATTCGAAAGCCTGCTTGATGGAGTTGGTGGTGTCGCCGCCAGCGTTGGCCAGACCAATGATCTTGGCCTTGGAGGCTTGTGCCTGCAGCAGGAATGACGAGAAGTCCTGTGTGGGGAAAGGGGTGCGCACTTTGCCCACAACCTTGCCGCCGTTCTTGAGCACGACCGCCTCGGTGTCACGCTCCAGTGCGTGGCCGAAGGCGTAGTCGGCAGTCAGGAAGAACCAGGTGTCGCCACCGCTTTTGACAATCGCTTTGCCGGTGCCGTTGGCCAGCATCCAGGTGTCGTAAGCCCAGTGGATGGTGTTGGCGTTACAGGCTTTGCCCGACAGGTCGGCGGTGGCCGAGCCCGAATTCACGTGCAGTTTGCCCTTGTCGCCAGAGATTTTGGCGATGGCCAGACCCACAGACGATGTGGGCACGTCGGCAATCATGTCGACCTTGTCGGTGTCGTACCACTGGCGGGCGATGTTGGAGCCCACGTCAGGCTTGTTCTGGTGATCTGCGCCAACCACTTCCACCTTCAAGGTGCTCTTGGTGGCCTTGATGTAATCCTCCACAGCCATTTTGGCCGCAGTCACAGAGCCTGGGCCGGTGATGTCGGAGTACAGCCCGGACATGTCGTTGAGCACGCCGATCTTGACGATGCCGTCAGAGATCTGGGCCTGTGCCGAACCTGCAAATGCACATGCGGCCAATGCAGCCGTCGCGAGAAGTTTGCGTTTCATGGTGATGTCTCCTGTTGAAATGAACGGTGAAAAAAATCAGACGCCGAGGTACTCGTGCAGCATGGGCATCTTGGCCTGCAGCTCGCTGGCGGCAAAGCCTTCGATGATGCGGCCATGCTCCATGACATAAAAGCGGTCGGCCAGCGGGGCGGCAAAACGGAAGTTCTGCTCGACCATGATGATGGTGAAGCCCTTGGCCTTGAGCGAGAGGATCATGCGCGCCAGTGCCTGCACGATCACAGGTGCCAGACCTTCGGAGATTTCGTCGAGCAGCAAGAGCTTGGCCCCGGTGCGCAGGATGCGGCCTACCGCCAGCATCTGCTGCTCGCCACCCGACAGGCGGGTGCCAGGGCTGTTTTTGCGCTCCAGCAGGTTGGGGAACATCTCGTAGATTTCGTCGATGGGCATGCCGCCCTCGGCGATCACGGGGGGCAGCAACAGGTTTTCTTCGCAGCTGAGGGAGGCAAAGATGCCCCGCTCTTCCGGGCAGTAACCGATGCCGAGTTTGGCGATGTTGTGCGGGGCCATGTCGATCGATTCACGGCCATTGATCGTGATCGAGCCGGTGCGCTTGCCCACCAGGCCCACAATGGACTTGACGGTGGTGGTGCGCCCGGCGCCGTTGCGCCCCAGCAGCGTGACCACTTCACCTTTGTGCACCGTCAGGTCCACCCCATGCAGGATGTGCGACTCGCCATACCACGCGTGCAGGTTGCTGATGCGCAGGAATTCTGTGGACTCAGCCATGGGCGCCCTCCAGTTCGGTCGCGACCGTGCCCATGTAGGCTTCCAGCACTTGCGGGTTTTGGGAGACCACTTCGTAGGGGCCTTCGGCAATGATCTGGCCGCGCTGCAGCACGCTGATGGTGTCGGCGATGCGCGAGACCACGTTCATGTTGTGTTCCACCATCAGGATGGTGCGGTTGGCACCGACTTTTTTAATGAGCTGCGTCACGCGGTCCACGTCCTCGTGGCCCATGCCCTGGGTGGGCTCGTCCAGCAGCATCAACTCGGGGTTCATGGCGAGCGTGGTGGCGATCTCCAGCGCACGCTTGCGACCATAAGGCAGCTCGACCGCGGTCAGGTCCGCCATGTCGCCCAGGTCTACCTCGTCGAGCAGCGCCATGGCCTGGCCATTGAGCTGGTCCAGGATGCGCTCCGAGCGCCAGAAATGCATGGACATGCCGGTGTTGCGTTGCAGTGCGATGCGCACGTTCTCGAGCACCGTGAGGTTGGGGAAAGTCGCCGAAATCTGAAAGGAACGCACCAGACCCTGGCGAGCCACCTGTGCGGGTTTTTCTGCGGTGATGTCCTTGCCGTTGAACAGGATCTGTCCACGTGTCGGGATCAGGAATTTGGTGAGCAGGTTGAAGACCGTGGTCTTGCCCGCACCGTTGGGCCCGATCAAGGCATGGATCTGCCCGCGTTGCACACCCAGATTGACGCTGTTGACGGCGACAAAGCCTTTGAACTCTTTGACAAGTTCCCGGGTTTCGAGAATGAAATCTTTGGACATGACTTGTGAACAAGGTTCCGGTTGATGGCCCTTCTGCAAAAAATGCGTCAAAGCCATCTGCATTCTGGGTTCTGCGTTCAGAACAGGCTGTAATGGTTATCCCGAACGCTTGTCTCTCATGTGTCTGTGCTGTTAACCGTCTTCAATATTCGATTGAAAAAACCTCAACTCAAAACCATGCCGCCATCGAGGTGAATGGACTGCCCGGTCATGCCCCGCGACTCGTGCGAGCCCAGGTAAACGGCCAAGTTGGCGATCTCGTCGGGGTCAAGTACGCGGCCCAGCGGCACGCGCGCGAGCGCCGCCTTGACCATCTCATCGTCGCTGATGCCCGAGCTCTTGGCCACTTGCGCCTTGAGCTCTTCCACCATGTCGGTCTGGATGAAGCCCGGGCAAATGGCGTTGACGGTGACTTTGTAGGGGCTCGCTTCGAGTGCCAGGCAACGCGTGAGGCCCACCACCGCGTGCTTGCTCACGTTGTATGCGCTTTGGTTGCGCGAGCCCCATTTGCCTGCCGTGGAGGCCATGTTGATGATGCGCCCGTGCTGGCGCGCCTGCATGCCTGGCAGGCAGGCTTGCGTGAAGTGCAGCACGCCAAACAGGTTCACGTCCAGCATGTCTTGAAAGTCCTGCGGCGCGTAGTCCATGAAGGGCTTGGCCCGGTACACCCCGGCGTTGTTGACCAGCACGTCCACGCGCCCGAAATGGTTTTCTGCTGCTGCTACGGCCGCAAAGCAGGCGTCGCGGTCGGTCACGTTCAAGCCCACGGTCATGATGCGGTCTTCGGGCAGCCCCAAGGCATTTTTGACTTCGGTCAGCCGGGCCACATCGGTGGCCACCAGGCACAGGCTGGCACCTTCGGCTGCGTAGGCCTCGGCGATGGCACGGCCAATGCCGCGGCTGGCCCCCGTGATGATGGCGACTTGCTGGTCGAGGCGGTGGCTCATGGCGGATTCCTTGGCTTGTAGGGGCTCAGATCATGGCCGGACTCTTGCGCTGGCTGGCGCTGTGGCCATCTGGCCCATCGGTGTTTTTGGCAGTGGCCTTGCGCAGCACCTGCAGGTAGCCTTTGGCCAGCTCCATGTGCGGGCCCAGGCCCTGCGCAATCAGCATGCGGTGTGCGGCGGGCAGCTTCCAGCAAGGTGTGAACACGAACAGGTGGTGCTCCAGGTGGTAGTTGACCCAGTACGGTGCCACCACCATGCGCATGCCCCAGTGGGTGAGCGTGGTGCGGGTGTTGCGCAGCCGGTCGTCGTTGTCCCCCACCACCGCGTGCTCGGCGATGTTGCGGATGCGGCTGATCACCTGGTACCAGGTGAGCAAAGGCATAAGCCACAGCACAAAGTAAGCCCACCACACGCCCGCAGCGGCGGTGATGCCGAAGAGGACCAGGTTGGTCAGCAGGAAGTATTTTTCTGCATGGAACAGGTTTTTGCAGCGCTGCCAGCGGCTGGGGTCGTCACCCATCTCGTAGCGGAAGAACTCCAGGCGGCGCTGGACGCCGGTGATGCCCAGGATGTCGCGCCGCATCTTGCGCCAGAAGCTCTGACGCGTGATGGGAAAGGGTGCCGACAGGACCAGGTCGGGATCGTCCTTTTGCTGCGTGTGGCGGTGGTGGCTCAGGTGGTAGGGCCGGTACAGCGTGAGGCTGGCCCCCACGGGCCAGCCGCAGAGGAAGGCCCCGAGGGTGTCGTTCAGCCGTGTGTTCTTGAACAAAGCCCGGTGCGCTGCGTCGTGCATCAGGATGGCCAGCCCCAGCTGGCGGCCACCGATCAGGACCATGGCGACGATGAAGGTGAGCGGGTTGGGCCAGCGCACGAACAGCGCCATGGCCAGCGCAATGACGCCCCAGGCGTGCAGCACCAGCCAGGCGCCCATGAGGTCGGAGCGTTCTCGCAGGTACGCATCCTGCTCGGCGGTCAGTTGCGGTTTGGGAGCGTCTGGCATGGGGTCTGGATCGGCTGCGCCCATAGGCGGATGACACCATCTTCAGACCAAACGGGGAACCTTTCAGTCGCTCGCGTGACGAAAACGCGGCCTTGCAGCCTGTCAAGGGCTCACTTGCCGATACAGAAGCTCGAAAAAATCACGCCCAGCAGGTCGTCGGCACTGAATTCGCCGGTGATGTCGTTCAGTGCATTCTGGGATTGGCGCAGTTCTTCGGCCAGCAGGTCCAGGCTTTGGGCTTGAGCGGCCAGCAGTTGCTGGGCGATGTTCAGGTGTTCGCCCACGCGCAGCAGGGCCTGCACGTGGCGCTCACGGGCGATGTAGAGGCCTTCGCTGGCGCTTTGCCAGCCCGCTTCGTGCAGCAGGCGCTGGCGCAGGGCCTGCAGGCCTTCGCCCGTGCGGGCCGAGAGGGTGATGCCTTCCTGCACGAGGGGCGCGGGTGCGGCATCGGCCTTGTTCCAGATGTCGATCACCGGCACACCCTGGGGCAGGCGCTGCAAAAGGGTTTGTGCGATTTCGGCGTCCGACGCCGCATACGCGTTGTCGGTCGTGCGGGTGAGGTCATGAAGAAACAGCACCGCGTCGGCCTGCTCGATCTGGCCCCAGGCGCGTTCGATGCCGATCTGCTCGACTTCATCCACGCCTTCGCCTTCGCGCAGGCCTGCGGTGTCGATCACGTGCAGTGGCACGCCTTCGATCTGGATGGTCTGCTGCACCACATCGCGGGTGGTGCCGGCAATCGGCGTGACGATGGCCAGCTCGGCACCGGCCAGCGCGTTGAGCAGCGAGCTTTTGCCCGCATTGGGCTGGCCTGCGATCACCACGCGGATGCCCTCGCGCAGCAGCGCGCCCTGGCGGGTGCGTTGCAGCACCGTGGCCAGGTGCGCCTCCAGCCGGTCGAGCTGGCCTTGCGCATCGGCTTTTTGCAAGAAGTCGATTTCCTCTTCGGGAAAGTCCAGCGTCGCCTCCACCAGCATGCGCAGGTGGATGAGTGCGTCGCGCAGGGTGTGGATCTCGCGCGAAAAGTCGCCCGCCAGCGAGCGGCTGGCGCTGCGTGCGGCGGCCTCGGTGCTGGCGTCGATCAGGTCGGCAATCGCTTCGGCCTGGGTCAGGTCGATCTTGTCATTCAAAAAGGCCCGCTCGGAAAACTCGCCCGGTTGCGCCACGCGCAGGCCGGGCAGGCGCGGCTGACCTGTGGCGGCATCCGTTTCGGCTGCTGCCTGCAGGCAGCGCGTGACCAGCAGCTGCAGCACCACGGGGCCGCCGTGGGCCTGCAACTCCAGCACGTCTTCGCCGGTGAAGGAGTTCGGTCCGGGGAAGTGGATCGCCAGACCGTGGTCGATGGCGCTGCCGTCCTGGTCGCGAAACGGCAGGTAAGTCGCTTCGCGCGCTTTGAGCGGGCGAGCGCACAGCGCCTGGATCAGACCGCTCAGGCCGCGCCCCGACACGCGCACGATGCCCACAGCCCCGCGACCGGGTGCGGTGGCGATGGCGACGATGGGTTCTTGGTGGCGGGCGAGCATTTGCGGGGTCTCAATGCAAAAGGGCCGCTTGCGCGGCCCTTGGCGTTCTTATTTGAACTTGGGCAGATTGAACTGCGGTGGCACGCCCATGCGGGTGTTGATGATCCACTGCTGGGCAATCGACAGCACGTTGTTCGTGATCCAGTACAGCACCAGGCCAGACGGGAAGAAGAAGAACATGACCGAGAACATCAGCGGCATGATCCACATCATCTTGGCCTGCATAGGATCGGGTGGCGCGGGGTTCAGCGCGGTCTGCAGCAGTGTGGTGAGTGTCATCACCAGCGGCAGGATGAAATACGGATCGGGGGCCGACAGGTCGTGGATCCAGCCAGTCCAGGGCGCGTTGCGCATCTCGACCGTGGACAGCAGCACCCAATACAGCGCGATGAACACCGGGATCTGGATCATGATCGGGAAGCAGCCGCCCATGGGGTTGACCTTCTCGTCACGGTAGATCTTCATCATCTCCTGCTGCATCTTTTGCGGGTCGTTTTTCAGGCGCTCACGCATCTCCATGATCTTGGGGTTGATGGCCTTCATCTTGGCCATGCTGGCGTAGGCCTTGGCATTGAGCCAGTAGAAGGCGATCTTGAGCAACAGCACCAGCGCCATGATCGACCAGCCCCAGTTTTGAAGCACACCGAACAGCTTGTCCAGCAACCAGAACAAAGGCTTGGCCAGCATGGCCAGCCAGCCGTAGTCTTTCAGCAAGTCCAGGCCGGGGGCCAGGGCTTCGAGCATTTTTTCTTCTTGCGGGCCGACAAAGAGCTTGTTCTCGACGGCTTTGGACTGGCCGGGGGCCACTTCACCCACAGGGGTGATCATGCCCACGGCGTACAGGTTGTTGTCGACCTTGCGTACAAAATTCTCGCGGGCGATGCCCTCGCCCAGCAACCAGGCCGATGCGAAGTAGTGCTGCACCATGGCCACGTAACCGTTGGTGGAGGTCTTGTCGATCTCGGCCTTGTTCTTTTCAATGTCGGAGAACTCGACCTTGTTGTATTTCTTGGCCTCGGTGTAGACCGCAGGGCCGGTGAAGGTGGAATAGAAAGACGACTCGCCTGCGGGCTTGTTGCCGTCACGCACCAGTTGCATGTACAGCTGGGGCGACACGGCGGCGGAGCCGGTGTTCACGACTTCGTGCTTGACGCCAATGGCGTAGCTGCCGCGCTGCAGGGTGTAGGTCTTGACCAGCTTGACGCCGTTCACAGGAGCTGATTCGAAGCGCACGGTCAGCTCGTTCTGGCCGTCCTTGAGGCTGCGCTCGCCGCTGACCTGCATGACCGCCTTGTGGCTGGGGAAGTTGCCGCCGATCAGGCCGGTCTGGGCCACGTAAACGCGGTCACGGCTTTCGTCGAACAGCACAAAGGGCTTTTTCGCGTCGGCCATGTCGGCGTGGCGCGTGAACTCGCTGCGCACCAGCGAGCCGCCTTCGGTGTCAAAGCTGAGCTTGAGCACGTCGGTAGAAACTTCGATGCGCTCGTGGGCCGCTGCAGGCGTGGTGCTCACGCTGGCAGGGACCTGGCCGGGCGCGACCGGGGTCACGCTGGCGCTGGGCACCGCAGCCGGGCCTGCCGACGCTGCGGACGCGGGCGTCGCGGCGGCTTTGGCCTGGGTCTCGACTTTGGGGAAAAAGGTGGCTTTGTGTCCGTTGTGGATCTGCCATTGGTCCCACAGCAGGACCATGGAGAAACCAAAGATCACCCAGAGGATGGTGCGGCGAATGTCGTTCATGTGGTCTTCTTGGAAGAAGTGGGGGGGATCAGTCGGCTGAAGAGGCGTGGAGCCTCTTCAGGAACAGGGTCATGGCCGCCTGCACACCAAGGGTGGCAGCGCAGCAGCCGGGCCACGGTCAGGTAAGAGCCTGCCGCAGCGCCATGTTTTTCGAGGGCTTGTAGCGAATACACCGAACAGGTCGGATCAAATCGGCAGGCCGAGCCCAGCCAGGGGCTGAGCAGCAATCGGTACGCGCGCACCAGACCCATCAAGGCATCACGCACCATGGCGCACCTCCTGGGGTGGGCGGCAGGCGCGCTCAAACAGTTGCTCCAGCTCGCTGCGCACGGCCTGTTTGAGGGGCTCGGAAGTGGCGCTCACAAACTGCTTGCGGTCGAAAGTCGAACGCAGACGCACCACATGGGCGGCGTCGGGCAGTTGGTCGGCAAAACCCTGGCTCACAGCGTAAATCTGGCGTTTGATGGTGTTGCGCGTCACGGCCTGGCGTGCCCAGCGTTTGGGCACCATGGCGCCCATCCAGGTATCGACCAAGCCAAAAAGGGCCTGCTCCCCGGAGGGTGCAGGCCCATTGGTGTCGGTGTGATCCACAGGGGCAACGGATGCGGCGGGTGTCAGTGACAAACGGTGCAAGGCAAAGTGAGACGTGCGCGAGACCGTGCCGCCAGCCAGGGCGGCCTGGAATTGCGGGCGAGTCTTCAGACGTTGCACGGCGGCCAGGCCCTGGCTTGAGCCGTCTGGCCTGACGCGCGGTCAGACGCTGACGGCTGCAATGGCATCAGACAGCCAGACGCTTGCGGCCTTTGGCGCGGCGTGCGTTGATCACAGCACGGCCACCGCGGGTCTTCATGCGAACCAGGAAGCCGTGGGTACGGGCGCGACGTGTTTTGGAAGGTTGGTAGGTGCGTTTCATGACTTTTCCTTAAAGCCCAAAGCCTGCCCCGGCATAAAGCCGAAAACGTGCAAGGCAATTTGAGCGAAGCCCATGATTATCGCAAACTTTTGTGACCACGGCAAACTTCATCGGATTTGCGACGCCAGGACTTTCTTTTTGCTGCTCGGGGATTGCCCGGGGCGCAAACCTGCAGGATGTGGTTTATCATCCCTTCTCATAGCCGGCTGGCATGTGGATAAGCTCTTGATAATTCAGGTTTTCCGCAGTCAAACGCCTTAAATATCCACAATAAGAAGACTGCCAATGGCCGAGGGACTTTCTCCTGATTTCAATGCCGATGCCGAGCCCTCGCTCTGGCAGGCCTGCCTGGACGAGCTGTCCCGCGAACTGCCAGAGCAGCAGTTCAACACTTGGATCAAGCCCTTGGTCGCTCAGGTGGCCGACGACCATTCCAAACTGACCCTTTTCGTGGCCAACCGCTTCAAGCTCGACTGGGTTCGGGCGCAATACGCCGGTCGTCTGGCTGCTCTGGCTGAGCGCTTGCAAGGCCATCCGGTGCAAATTGAGTTGGCCATCACTCTCAAAGAAACCCCCGTCAAGCCTGCGGTTCAGTCCGTTTCTTCCGCGTTGCGTGGCCCGGTGGAGTCGCTCGATGCGGTAGACGAGGCGGCACCCAACACCTTTCGCAGCCGCCTGAACCCAGCGCTGACTTTTGACACCCTGGTGGAAGGCACGGCCAACCGCATGGCGCGCGCCGCCGCCATGCACGTGGCCGGATCGCCCGGGCACTTGTACAACCCCTTGTTCATCTACGGCGGTGTGGGCCTGGGCAAGACCCATTTGATGCACGCCATCGGCAACAAACTGCTGGCCGACCGCCCGGAATCCAAGGTTCTCTACATCCACGCCGAACAATTTGTGTCGGATGTGGTTAAGGCCTACCAGCGCAAGACCTTTGACGAGTTCAAACAGCATTACCACTCGCTTGACCTGTTGCTGATCGACGATGTGCAGTTCTTTGCCAACAAGGACCGCACACAGGAAGAGTTTTTCAACGCCTTTGAAGCCTTGCTGGCCAAAAAGTCACACATCGTGATGACCAGCGACACCTACCCCAAGGGCCTGACCGACATCCATGAGCGCCTGGTCTCGCGCTTCGATTCCGGTCTGACGGTGGCGATTGAGCCGCCCGAACTCGAAATGCGTGTGGCCATCCTGATCAACAAGGCCATCAGCGAAGGCAGCGAAATGCCCGAAGAAGTGGCGTTTTTCGTGGCCAAAAACGTCCGCTCCAACGTGCGCGAACTCGAAGGCGCGCTGCGCAAGATCCTGGCCTACTCGCGCTTCAACCAAAAAGAAGTCTCGATCCAGCTGGCCCGCGACGCGCTGCGTGACCTGCTGTCGATCCAGAACCGCCAGATCAGCGTCGAGAACATCCAGAAAACTGTGGCCGACTACTACAAGATCAAGGTCGCGGACATGTACAGCAAAAAGCGCCCGGCCAGCATCGCCCGCCCGCGCCAGATCGCCATGTACCTGGCCAAGGAGCTGACCCAAAAAAGCCTGCCCGAGATTGGTGAGCTTTTTGGTGGGCGTGACCACACCACGGTGCTGCACGCCGTGCGCAAGATCGGTGGCGAGCGCCAGCAACTGACCGAGTTGAACCAGCAGCTGCACGTGCTGGAGCAGACCCTCAAGGGCTGATGTGCATGCGCACCCGGGCACCCCTGCAAAAGAATGGCCTCCGGGCCGCTTTGGCGGGTAAAAACACCCAAAAAACGGCGAAAATGTCGCCTGTATCTGCAAACCGTCGCCCAACCGGGCCCGACGCCTGAAAAACCACCAAAGGTAGACAAATGATCGTCCTGAAGGCCACACAAGACAAATTGCTGTCCGTTTTGCAATCCGTTTCCGGCATTGTGGAACGCCGCCACACCCTGCCGGTGCTGGCCAATGTGCTGATCCGCAAGTCCGGTCGTGCGGTGCAGATGACCACCAGCGATCTGGAAATCCAGATCCGCACCACCGCCGAGATGGATGGTGACCCCGGCGACTTCACCACCACCGTGGGCGCACGCAAGCTGATCGACATCCTGCGCACCATGCCGTCTGACCAGACCGTCAGCCTGGAGTCCTCGCAGTCCAAGATGATCTTGAAAGGTGGCAAGTCCAAGTTCACATTGCAGACCCTGCCCGCCGAAGACTTCCCGCTGGTGCAAGAAGCCGCCAGCTTCGGCCCCGCTTTCAGCGTGCCGCAAAAGACCCTGAAGGCCCTGCTGGGTCAGGTCTCATTCGCGATGGCGGTGCACGACATCCGTTACTACCTCAACGGCATCTTGTTTGTGGCCGAAGGCAAGAAGCTGTCGCTGGTGGCCACCGACGGCCACCGCCTGGCCTACACCAGCGCCACGCTTGACACCGAAGTGCCCAGCAAACAGGAGGTCATCCTGCCGCGCAAGACCGTGCTGGAACTGCAGCGCCTGCTGTCTGACGCCGAAGGCGCGATCGAAATGCAGTTTGCCAACAACCAGGCCAAGTTCAGTTTTGACGGCATGGAGTTCGTGACCAAGCTGGTCGAAGGCAAGTTCCCTGATTACAACCGCGTGATCCCCAAGGGCCACCGCAACAACGTCACGCTGGGCCGCCAGGCCCTGCTGTCTTGCCTGCAGCGCACCGCCATTCTGACCAGCGACAAGTTCAAAGGCGTGCGCCTGAACCTGGACCCCGGCACGCTGCGCGTGGCGTCCACCAACGCCGAGCAGGAAGAAGCCGTGGACGAACTCGACATCGACTACGGTGGTGACAGCATCGAGATCGGCTTCAACGTGACCTACATCATCGACGTGCTGGGCAATATGGACCAGGACATGGTCCGCATCGATCTGGCCGACGCCAACAGCTCGGCGCTGATCACGATCCCCGAGAACGACAACTTCAAATACGTGGTGATGCCGATGCGCATTTAAGGCGAAAGCCCACAAGGCCAACCCCTAGCGAAACCCGCGACCTGTCGCGGGTTTCGGCCATTCAAGCGACAGAGAAAATTGAACATGACCGAAGAAAACAAGCCCAGCGAAGAGTCCTTCACCACCGTCCAGCCCAAGATCGACACCAACCAAGCCGGTGCATCCGAAGGCTATGGCGAAGGCGCGATCCAGATCCTGGAGGGCCTGGAAGCCGTGCGCAAGCGCCCCGGCATGTACATCGGCGACACGTCCGACGGCACCGGCCTGCACCACCTGGTGTTCGAGGTTGTGGACAACTCCATCGACGAAGCGCTGGCCGGCCACTGCGACGACATCGTCGTCACCATCCACTCTGACAACTCCATCAGCGTGACCGACAACGGCCGTGGCATTCCCACGGGCGTCAAGATGGACGACAAGCACGAGCCCAAGCGCAGTGCTTCCGAGATCGCTTTGACCGAGCTGCACGCGGGCGGCAAGTTCAACCAGAACAGCTACAAGGTCTCGGGCGGCCTGCACGGCGTGGGCGTGTCTTGTGTGAACGCTCTGAGCAAGTGGCTGCGCTTGACGGTGCGCCGCGAAGGCAAAGTGCACCAGATTGAATTTGCACGCGGCTTTGTGCAAAACCGCATCATCGAAAAAGTCGA
The DNA here is from genome assembly GCF_014837235.1 of Limnohabitans radicicola. GTDB lineage: Bacteria > Pseudomonadota > Gammaproteobacteria > Burkholderiales > Burkholderiaceae_C > Limnohabitans_A > Limnohabitans_A radicicola. Next base: position 1,470,319 of record NZ_JACYFT010000001.1, read on the forward strand.
TGGCGTGGAAGTCTCGCCCATGAAGGTCACCGGCGCCACCGACAAGCGCGGCACCGAAGTGCACTTCCTGCCCGACACCGACATCTTCCAGCAGAACAACGATTTCCACTACGAAATCCTGGCCAAGCGCCTGCGCGAGTTGTCCTTCCTCAACAATGGCGTGCGCATTCGCCTCAAAGATGAACGCAGCGGCAAGGAAGACGACTTTTCGGGTGCGGGTGGTGTCAAGGGCTTTGTCGACTTCATCAACGCCAACAAAAAGGTGCTGCACCCCAACGCCTTCCACGCCATGGGCGAGCGCCCTGCCGACAGCTACGGCGGTATCCCTGGCACCAGCATTGGTGTGGAAGTTTCCATGCAGTGGAACGACGGCTACAACGAGAGCGTGCTGTGCTTCACCAACAACATCCCCCAGCGTGACGGCGGTACCCACCTGACCGGCTTGCGCGCGGCGATGACCCGCGTCATCAGCAAATACATCGAGGCGAACGAAATTGCCAAGAAGCAAAAAGTCGAAGTCAGCGGCGACGACATGCGCGAAGGCCTGTGTTGCGTGCTGTCCGTCAAAGTGCCCGAGCCCAAGTTCTCCAGCCAGACCAAAGACAAGCTGGTGTCCAGCGAAGTACGCGCCCCGGTGGAAGACATCGTGGCCAAAGCGCTGACCGATTTTCTGGAAGAGCGCCCCAACGACGCCAAGATCATCTGCGGCAAGATCGTCGAAGCCGCCCGCGCGCGTGAAGCCGCCCGCAAGGCCCGCGAGATGACACGCCGCAAAGGCGTGCTCGACGGCATGGGCCTGCCCGGCAAACTGGCCGACTGCCAGGAGAAAGACCCGGCCCTGTGCGAAATCTACATCGTCGAGGGTGACTCCGCTGGCGGCTCGGCCAAGCAAGGCCGTGACCGCAAATTCCAGGCCATTCTGCCCCTGCGCGGCAAGATCCTGAACGTCGAAAAAGCCCGCTACGAAAAACTGCTCACCAGCAACGAAATCATCACGCTCATCACGGCCCTGGGCACCGGCATCGGCAAGGCCAGCGCCGAGAGTGGCAAGAGCAACACCGACGACTTCAATCCCGACAAGTTGCGCTACCACCGCATCATCATCATGACCGACGCGGACGTGGACGGTGCGCACATCCGCACCCTGCTGCTGACCTTCTTCTACCGCCAGATGCCCGAGCTGGTCGAGCGCGGCCACATCTACATCGCGCAGCCACCGCTTTACAAAGTCAAGGCGGGCAAAGAAGAGCTGTACCTCAAAGACGGCCCGGCGCTCGACGGCTTCTTGCTGCGCATTGCGCTCAAGGACGCCAGCATCAGCACAGGCGGCGCAGCACCGCAAGTGCTGAGCGGCGAAACGCTCGAAGCCCTGGCCCGCAAACACCAGGTGGCCGAGGCCGTGATTGCCCGCCTGTCCAACTTCATGGACGCCGAAGCCCTGCGCGCCATTGCCGACGGCGTGTCGCTCAACCTCGACACCCTGGAGCAAGCCGCCGAATGCGCGCCTGCGCTGCAAGCCAAACTGCGCGAACTCAACACCACCGGCATCCCGGCCGAAGTGGCTGCCGAGTTTGACGTGCGCACCGACAAGCCCCTGCTGCGCATCAGCCGCCGCCACCACGGCAACATCAAGAGCAGCGTGCTCACGCAAGACTTTGTGCACGGCGCCGACTATGCGGCTCTGGCCGAAGCGGCTGAGACCTTCCGTGGCCTGCTGGCCGACGGCGCCAAAGCCATGCGTGGCGAAGGCGAGAAACAAAAAGAAGAAAAAGTGGGCGACTTCCGCCAGGCCATGCACTGGCTCATCAGCGAAGCCGAACGCACCACCAGCCGCCAGCGCTACAAGGGTCTGGGCGAGATGAACCCCGAGCAACTGTGGGAAACCACCATGGACCCGAACGTGCGCCGCTTGCTGCGGGTGCAGATCGACGATGCCATCGAAGCCGACCGCGTGTTCACTATGCTCATGGGCGACGAAGTCGAGCCGCGCCGCGACTTCATCGAGACCAATGCGCTGCGGGCGGGGAATATTGACGTTTGAGTTGGCGCAGTTGAATTCTGAAATTTATGGAATGGTCCAGATTCGAGGTTGAAGCCATTGTTGCCGATTACCTGAAGATGCTCGCACTGGAGCTTTCGGGTCAGACATTCAATAAATCTGCACATCGAAAAGCGCTGAAGCAAAAGTTGAGTCAGCGTTCTGATGGCTCAATCGAGTTCAAACACGGCAACATTAGCGCCGTGATGATTGAGCTTGGGTTCCCATACATTCGTGGATATCAGCCGCGAGGGAATTACCAGAGTCTTCTATTAGAAGTTGCGACTGAGCAGATTAAATGGCTGCCCACGCTGGATGCTGCAGCTCAATCAGCTGCCGTGCAGCCAGCGCAGGTTCCAGATCTTCAGGACTTTTCGCACGTGTCTGTCGATCCACCATCCAAGACGCACAAGGCGGCAGAGAGTTCAGTTTTTAAAGAATTGGCGCCAGTTAAACGTGACTATCTGGCACAAGAAGCCAGGAATCAATCACTTGGCTTGGCAGGTGAAGAGTTTGTTCTTCAATATGAACATTGGCGACTCATTTCGCTGGGCCATAAGAACTTGGCGGACAAAGTTGAGCATGTTTCCAAAACAAAAGGTGATGGGCTTGGCTATGATATTTTGTCCTTTGACGCTAATGGCAAAGAGAAGTTCATCGAAGTAAAAACGACATCTTTTGGGCGGGATACACCGTTTTTCGTGACCGATCGTGAGTTGAATTTTTCACAAGTTGCCGAAAGTCAATTCCACTTAACGCGTGTTTTTGAATTTAGAAAATCTCCCAAAATTTTTTCGTTACGTGGGTCGATTGGACAGCATTGCAACCTAGACCCCGTTACATACCGTGCAAGCTTCACTTGATTGTTTGTAGCTCGGAAATTTCGATTTACAGCATTTAGTCATCTATTGGGATGGGGCGTGCTTGTGTGCGTAAATCGTCGGGACGGGTGTCTTGTCGGAATGTATTGGGTGGTCTGAAAAATTCTTCGGGCGACACCATGTAAACGGTCCAATCGCCATACAGCTTGCCGTCAAAGCACAAGAGGCCGCCGTCGAGTTGCAGTTCCAAATACGTGTCGTTGTTACCGGTGAGCAAGTGGGCGTCGCTCAGGCAGTTGAACTGGATATGCATGTTGCTTGCGTATGTGGTGTGAACGTGTTTGAGCGGGCCAAGGGCGGGGCCATCAAAACCCCAGTCGTTCATGACTTCATTGGGCGTGTCTCGGCCATGGAATAAGCCCAAATACATGCCGGGTTTTTGGCGCGCAATGCTGTGTATGGGTTCTAGTTTGTTGGTGGTGTCTGTGTTCATATGGCCTCCGTGTGAATGAAGCCACCAGATTAAAGATGCGGGGTGAGCTTGTGTACCAGGGCTTTGCCTGGGTCGACTCAGCTTGATGATGTCTCTTGCCGACAGTTTTGATCGTCCAAATCGCCAGGTACCAAGGTCCGCACTTGATCTTGAGAATCTCTCGCCATTACCCCCCGCAGCCCAACCCCATAACTGGCAAAGCCCTGCGCGTCCCATTGGGCGCTGCTGTCAATGCAGTCGTGCTGATGGCCGTGCACCGTCATGCGCACGCCCATGCGGCGGGCCAGTGTGTCCAGCTCAGCAAAGCCGTGCATGTGGTAGCCGGGCGCTTCGTGGGTGATCAGGATGTCGGCTTGCAGCGTGGCCAGTTGTTGCACCTCGTCGGGGTAGATGGTGGACCAGTGCTTGAGGTGCACGCCGCCTTGCCAGCGGTCTTGTCGCGGCGTCTTTTGGGCGTGCGCTTCACGGTTGCGAAACTTGGGCGCTTGTGCGTCTTTGGGGTACCACACCGCACCGCGAAACACACCGCCCAGCCCAGCCACGCGCGTGCCGCAAGGCAGTGTGACGACGCGGCCGTGCAGGCTGCGCTCGGCCAGATCGGGGTGCCACACATTGGCAAAGTTGTCCGCATGGTCGGTGTCGTGGTTGCCGTGGATGAACCAGACGCGATCCCAAATGGCTTCCAGCTCGATGTGCAGTGGGCGTGCCGGCTCCAGATCGCCCAGTAGGATCACGGCACGGGCGTGGGTTTGCTCGGCCGCATCGATGATGTGCTGCCATTGGCCGTGCGGGTCGCCACAGAAGAGGATGGGGCCGGGAGTCATGATTTTTTAAGCAGTGGATTCACATTGTGCGGTACTCGCAAGGCCGTTCTTTTGTTCCTGCTTAGCCGGTTGGTTGCATGCTCAAAATAAGCGCGTTTTGTGCATATGATGGTTGATATGCTCAAAAAATTTGATTTTTGTGCATGTGGGCGTAAAAATAAATACAAATGAATCAAATAACGTCACTCGAACAACTTGATCCCAGGCGGTTTGAAACCCCCGAGATTTTGAAAAAGCTGGCCGCCAGCAGCCGTAAGTTGGCAGAACTCAAAGGGGTTGCTGCGTCGATTCCCAATCAGGGGATTTTGATCAATACGCTCGGTCTGCAGGAAGCGAAGGACAGTTCTGAGATCGAAAACATCGTGACGACACATGATGAATTGTTCAAAGATGATGTGTTGCCAGAAGCCTTTGCCAACCCTGCCGCAAAAGAGGTGACGCGTTACCGGCAGGCGCTGCGTGTGGGGTTTGAATTGGTCAAAGACACCGGTCTGTTGACCAATAACCACATCATCCAGGTGCAGGCTGAACTTGAGCGAAACAACGCAGGCTTTCGCAAATTGCCCGGAACAGCGCTGAAGGATGGCGCCGGTCAAACGGTGTACATGCCACCACAGGAGCCTGCAGAGATTGTGGCGTTGATGACGGATCTTGAGCGCTTCATGAATGAAGACAATCGCTTCGATGCAGACCCGCTGGTCAAGATGGCGTTAATTCATCATCAGTTTGAATCGATCCACCCTTTTTACGATGGCAACGGCAGGACAGGCAGGATCGTCAATGTCCTGTACCTGGTCAAGGAAGGGTTGCTCGATATTCCTGTGCTTTACCTCAGCCAACATGTGGTCAGAACCAAGACCCGCTATTACGAGTTATTGCAAACCGTGCGCATGCATGATGCTTGGGAAGAGTGGGTGTTGTACATGCTGGATGCGGTTGAACAGACGGCGACCAGAACGCTGGTCACTGTTCAGTCCATCAAGGCGGGACTGATGGACTACAAACACCGAATTCGTGCGGAACACAAGTTCTATAGCCAGGATTTGATCAACAACTTGTTCAGCCACCCTTACACCAAGATTGAGTTTGTGCAACGGGATTTGAATGTTTCAAGAATGACCGCTGCGCGTTATCTGGATGCCTTGACCGAGAGCGGTTTTTTGCACAAACAAAAAATAGGACGCGCCAATTATTACGTCAATGTGGCACTCAATGACGTGCTGTTGCGGCAATTCTGAGTTCTGTCACGTCCTGGTATGACCTCCATCGCCGTCATCGACTTTGAAACCACGGGTGCCACGCCCGCTCAAGGCGCACGGGCGACCGAAGTGGCCATCTGCTTGCTTGAAGGCGGGCGCATTGTGGACCGCTTTGTCAGCCTGATGAACGCCGGGGTGCGCGTTCCGCCCTTCATCACCCAGCTCACAGGCATCACCAACGAGATGGTGGCCAATGCGCCGCCCGCAGAGGCGGTGATGCGCGAGGCCGCGGCGTTTGTGGGCGCACGCCCGATGGTGGCGCACAACGCTGCGTTTGACCGGCAGTTTTGGCGCAGCGAGCTGGCGCATTGCGGCTTGGCGGCCGGGCATGAATTTGCCTGCACCCTGCTGCTGTCGCGCAGGCTGTACCCCGATGTGCCCAACCACAAGCTGGGCACCTTGGCCGAGTGGTTTGACTTGCCTGTCAGTGGCCGTGCCCACCGCGCCCTGGCCGATGCCGAGGTGGCCGCGCATTTGCTGGCGCGCATGCAACGCGATCTGGAAAAGCGCCATGACTGCAGCGAGGTTAACGCGGGCTTGCTCATGGCATTGCAGCGCACGCCCATGGCCCAGGTGGGCGCTTTCCTGCGGCAGTTCAGCCCAGTGCCGGGCCGTTGACCAAGGCCAGGTAAGCCTGCCGGGTTTCGGGGCTCACGCCGTTCAGTGCCTGCGCGTAGTGGGTCTGGTGCTGGGCCAGCATGCGGGCCGAGGCGATGGCCCGGCTGCGGCAAAACCAGTGGCAGCTGTGCTGCATCAAAAACATCTCGGCCATCAGGGTGAAGGCCTTGTCCCGGGGCGCGAGGCCGGCCTCGTTGCGCACGGCGCGCTCAATGCCTTCGGCGTGGATCTGCAAGGCGCGGCGTGTGTCAAAGGTGGACTGGGGCAGCAGTTTGTCGATGCCGGGCAGGGCCAGTTTGAGCGTGCGGGCCTGCGGCGCGGGCACTTGACCGAAGGATTGGGCCAGTGCCTTGAATTCTTCGCTCAGCTGCTGCTCCACCGGCTCCTGGATTTGCCAGATTTGCGATTGGCGCTGCAGGTCGGTCTCGCCCAGGGCGCGCATATAGGCTTCGGTGAGCTGCTGCATGCGCTTTTCGATCTGAAAAGGTTGCAGGTGCTCGGCCAGCAGGGTCGTGCGCTGGCGGCGGCTTTGGGTGTTGCCCCAGTGCAGGGCCGCAGCCAGCAGCATGAGCAGACTCAGGATTTCAATCAGTTCCAAAACACACCTGTGGGGTCAAAAAGGCCCTGTGGGGGCAATGCCCAAGTGTAGTCAGTGCGCCCGCCCACCATCGTTTTGGAGAGCAGACTCTAAAGTGCGGGTTTTCCCTTGCCTTGAGCAAAGGGCTGGTGTCCAATTGCTGCATTGCAACAAATTTTCCAACCCTTCAAGGAAATACCATGACCAACTTCAACGCTGACCAATTCGTCTCCGCTCAAAAAGCCAACCTGGAAGCCGCTGCCGGCCTGTCGCAAACCGCTTTCGCCGGTTTCGAGCGCCTGGTCGAGCTGAACATGGCCGCTGGCAAAGCCGCCGTGGGCGAGTCTTTCTCCAACGTGCAAGGCCTGCTGTCTGCCAAGACCCCCCAGGACCTGCTGGCCGCTCAAGCCGCCCTGGTGCAGCCCGCCTTCGAAAAGTCGGTGTCTTATGGCCGTCACCTGTATGACATCGCTTCCAGCACAGGCGCCGAGTTCACCAAGGCCGTGGAAGAAAAAGTGGCCGAAAGCCAAGCCGCTGTGAAGAACCTGGTCGAAACCAACCTGAAGAACGCGCCTGCTGGCTCTGACGCCGCAGTGGCCGCCATCAAGACCGCTTTCGAAGCCAGCCAGACCGCTGCTGAAACCCTGAAAAAAGTGGCCAAGCAAGCCGCTGACACCGCTGAAGCCAACTTCAAGGCCGCTTCTGCCCAAGCCGAAACCGCTGTGAAGTCCACCATCGCCAAGGCCAAAGCCAAGGCCTGAGCCCCACAAGGCTGATCACCGACAATCTTCGGTGAAGCCCGCTGCAAAAGGCGTCTTCGGACGCCTTTTTCTTTTTTGTGATCCACACACTCGCCACCATGTCCAACCCCTTTGCCCAGCCCAGTGCGCCCGTCTTGCAGATCGCGGCAGGCGTGGCCACCATCACCCTGAATCGCCCGGGCCAGCGCAACAAGCTGGAAAACGGCGACCTCAAGGCGCTGTTGGCGCACTTTGCGCAGATCGAGTCCGACGCCAGCGTGCGCGTGCTGGTGCTCACGGCCAACACCACCGGGCAGCCCAAGCCCGTGTTTTGCGCAGGCTACGACATTGGCGGCTTTGACCAGCCCGGGCACGGCTCGACCTTTTTTGAGCAGATCCCCGACGCGCTGGCCAGCTTGCGTCCGGTGACGATTTGCGCGCTCAATGGCAGCGTGTACGGCGGTGCTACCGATGTGGTGCTGGCGTGTGACCTGCGCATCGGTCTGCAGGGCATCGAGTGGCGCATGCCCGCCACGGCGCTGGGCCTGCATTACTACCCCAGCGGCCTGCAGCGCTATGTGAGCCGCCTGGGCGTGAACGGTGCCATGCGCGCGTTTTTGACGGCACGGCCGTTCAGCGCCGAGCAGTTGCAGGCCATGGGCCTGTTCGAGGCGGTGGCGTCCAGCGACAACTGGCAAGCCACGCAGGACGGGCTGGTACAGGACATCCTGGCGCTGGCCCCGCTGGCGGTGCAGGAGACCAAACGCTCCATCAACGAGATCGCCCGAGGCGACTACAACGAAGCCCGTCTGCGCGAGCGCGAGGACATGACCAGCCACAGTGCCGACTTTGCCGAAGGCCGCGCCGCTTTTGCCGAGCGGCGCAAGCCGGTGTTCAGCGGACGCTGATCACCACAAGCGGTTGCCCGCACACCAGACGATGGCCGGGAAACTGGCCATCCATGCCCAGAAAAAGCGGTTCAGCCCAAAGAAGCGGAACACCAGAAAGTGAAAGCCGCCCGCCACCGCGCACAGCACCATGGCCAGGCGCGGGTCCAGCAGAGCCAGAGGCATCAGGCCTTCCCACACGGTGAATGACCAGCTGACCGCCCGCGCCACCCCGGGGCGGCGAAACACGCTGTTGGTGACCAGTGGGCCGTGGATGCCAGTGTCCAGAAACTGTGGCAACGCCCGTCCTGTGCGCCACGAGGGGTGCAGCAACTTGACCCAGCCCGATACAAAGTACGAGGTGATGGACTGCAGTGTCACGTACCACAGGCCTGCGCGCCAGCCCAGCTCGGGCGTGGTGAAAGCGCCCACAGTGTGGGCGATGAGCAGCCCCGTCAGTCCCACCAGGGTCATGAAGTCGCTGCCGCCGTTGAACGCACCGCGCCAGCGCAGCAGCAATACCAGCGCCATGCCAAACAGCATGAGGGCGCCGCTCAAGCCCAGGCCACCCGACATCAGCCCCAGCGCCAGCGCCAGGCGCAGCGCTATCAACACACGGTAGGCGCGGGGTGCAAGCAGACGGTCCAGCAGCGGTCGCACCCAGCGGGGGCGGTCGGGGATCTCGTTGCGCAAAATGGCCCAGTCGTTCACTTTGTCGAGGCGGATGATGCGCAGGTATTCCAGCGATTGCAGCGCCAGGCTGAACCCGAGCAGCAACTCAAAAGCGCGGATGGCGAGGCTCAGTGCCATGTGGGCAGCACCGGAGATTGCAGCACCAGTTCGCTGCTGGCGGGCACGCGCTGGTGCTCCTGCAGCGCGTCCATGCGCAGTTCAAATTGGAAGTGGCTGGGCACCCCGGTCAAGATCACGGGCAGCATGAGCGCCTCGCCCCAGCGCCCGCCGCGCACGGCCTCGTGCGCCAGGCGCGTGACGAGCTGGTAAGTGACCCGCTGGGTGATGTCGCCGTCTTCAGGCAGGTCCTGGATGTCGCTCCACAGGTGGTCCACCAGGTTCTGGTGGTTGAGCGCCAGGTTCACTTCCGGGTTGTGCAGCACACGGGTGATGCGAAACGGCACGCGGGCGTAGACGCGGTGCCAGTCGGTCCAGTCGCCTGCAGCAGTTTGCGCCCGCACGTACAGGCGTGGTGCGTGGCCAGCGGCGTGATAGAACTTCCAATTTGGAAAAAACGCCCGGAAAAAAAACAGCCAAGGCCCCTGCACCAGGTGCGTGTGCTTGCGCAACCCGTAGGTCAGCAGCACAAAGTAGGCCCCGATCAGCAGGGCCGTCAGCAAGGCGGTTTGGCTCATGCGCAGAGTCTAGCGCCCTATGCCGGGGATCAGTTGCTGCGCCGTTGCCCGCTCGACCAGGCGCTGCCCATGGAGGCCGCGATGATGAAGCCCATGGCCAGCATTTGCTGTGGGTTCAGCTGCTCGGCCAGCACCAGCCAGCCAGCCACAGCGCCCACCGCGGGCTCCAGACTCAGCAGGATGCTGAAGGTGTTTTTGGGCAGGTGGTTCAGGGCGTACATCTCCAGCGCATAGGGCAAGGCGCTCGACAGCAGCGCCACCGCCAGCCCGCCCACCAGCCAGTCGGCATTGAAGAGCGCCGTGCCCGACTGCAGCAGTGCAATCGGGGCCACCACCAGTGCCCCGGCCAGCATGCCCATGGGCGTGGCGTCGCGCCCGTAACGGCGGGCGACCCTTTGGCCAAAGACGATGTACATGGCCCAGAACACCCCGGCGATCAGGGCGTAGGCGATGCCCACGGGGTTGAGTGCTTGCGGAGAGTCCAGTCCTTGCAGCGGCAAGATCAGGCCCAGCCCGGCAGCCGCCAGTGCCACCCACAGCAGGTCGCGGGCGTGGCGAGAGGTCCACAGCGCCACTGCCAGCGGCCCGGTGAATTCAATGGCAATCGCCAGCCCCAGTGGAATGACCTCGATGGATTTGTAGAACAGCAGGTTCATCACGCCCAGCGTGACCCCGTAGATCCCCAGTGGCCAGAGGTCGGCCGCCTCCCAGCGCCTGCGCCAGGGACGGAAAAACAGCATCAGCATCACGGTGGCCAGCACGATGCGGTAGGCCGACATGCCTTCGGCTCCCATGGCTGGGAACAAGGTTTTGGCAAAAGAGGAGCCCACGCACAGCGACACCAAAGAGCCCATCAGGGCGGCCACGGGCCATACAGGAAAGGACAAATCAGGCTTTCTGGGGGTGAAAAACAGCCAAAAGGCACAAAACCTGCGCAGGGCAGGTGCATTGCCGGGGGGATGATAGCGCCGCATACAATCCCCCGTTGGTCTGCAAGCGCCCCTCCAGGGCCTGTTTGCCGGAGATTCTTATTCCGTATTTGTGGAGTCACAAGATGTTCATTTCGTCCGCCTTTGCCCAAACCGCCCCCGCTGCTGCCGCTGCCGGTGGTGACATGCAGTCCACCTTGATGAGCATGCTGCCTTTGCTGCTGATGTTTGCCGTGCTGTATTTCGTGATGATCCGCCCCCAGATGAAAAAGCAGAAAGAGCACCGCGCCATGATCGACGCCCTGGCCAAGGGTGACGAAGTCGTGACCGCTGGCGGCCTGCTGGGCAAGGTCAGCAAGCTGGGCGACGCCAACATCGGCGTGGAAATCGCTTCGGGCGTTGAAGTCCAGCTGCAGCGCAGCGCTGTGGTCCAGGTGTTGCCCAAAGGCTCCCTGAAGTAATTCACCGTCTGCGCTTCACCTTTTCACGCGAGCCACTATGAACCGTTACCCGGTCTGGAAGTACGCGATCATCGTGATCGCCTTGTTGTTGGGGGTGATTTACACCCTGCCCAACTTTTTTGGTGAAGCGCCTGCGGTGCAGGTGTCTTCGGGCAAGGCCACTGTCAAGGTCGATGCATCGACCTTGCAACGGGTGGAGGACGCCCTGAAGTCGGCCGGGGTGACGGCGCAAGTGGTTTCGCTGGAGGGCGCGTCCATCCGTGCCCGCTTTGAATCGACCGACACCCAGCTCAAGGCCAAGGACGCGATCCAGAAAGCCCTGATCGCCGACCCGGCCGATCCGCAGTACGTGGTGGCGCTGAACCTGGTGTCGCGCTCGCCCGTGTGGCTGAGCAACCTGCACGCGGCCCCCATGTACCTCGGTCTGGACTTGCGCGGTGGCGTGCACTTCATGCTGCAGGTGGACATGAAGGCGGCGCTGACCCAGCGCATGGACGCCCTGGCGGGCGACTTGCGTGCGGTACTGCGTGAAAAAGACATCCGCCACGGCGGCATCGTGCGCAACGGCCAGAGCCTGGAAATCCGCCTGCGCGATGCGCAGCAACTGGCGCTGACCAAGAGCGTGCTGGGTAACCAGTTTGCCGAACTGCTGGTGACCGATGCGGTCGATGGCGCCGACATCAAGCTCAGCGCCAGCATGAAGCCTGAAGCCGCCCGCAAGGTGCAGGAGCAGGCGCTCAAGCAGAACATCACCACCTTGCACAACCGGATCAACGAACTGGGCGTGGCCGAGCCGGTGATCCAGCAGCAGGGCCTGGACCGCATCGTGGTGCAGCTGCCCGGTGTGCAGGACACGGCCAAGGCCAAAGACATTCTGGGCCGCACCGCCACGCTCGAAGTGCGCATGGTCGACGAGAGCACCGAAGCCCGTGCCGCCGAGCGCGAAGGTGGCCTGGTGCCCTTTGGCACCGACCGCTACCTGGAGCGCAACGGCCAGCCCCTGATCGTGAAAAAGCAGGTCATCCTGACCGGCGACAACCTGACCGACGCCCAGCCCGGCTTTGACAGCCAGACGCAGGAGCCGGTGGTCAACCTGACGCTGGACGCCAAGGGTGCCCGCATCTTCAAGGACGTGACGCGCGAGAGCATTGGCAAGCGCATGGCCATCGTCCTGTTTGAAAAAGGCAAGGGCGAAGTCGTGACGGCCCCCGTGATCCGCTCCGAAATCGGTGGCGGTCGCGTGCAGATTTCGGGCCGCATGACCACTGTCGAAGCCAACGACACCGCGCTGCTGCTGCGTGCGGGCTCGCTGGCCGCGCCGATGGAGATCATCGAAGAACGTACCATTGGCCCCAGCCTGGGCGCCGAGAACATCGCCAAGGGCTTCAACAGCGTGACCTGGGGCTTCCTGGTGATCGTGGCTTTCATGTGCATTTACTACATGATGTTCGGCGCGTTTTCGGGCATCGCGCTGGGCGTGAACCTGCTGTTCCTGGTGGCCATCTTGTCGATGCTGCAAGCCACATTGACGCTGCCGGGCATGGCCGCGATGGCGCTTGCTTTGGGCATGGCCATCGACTCGAACGTGCTGATCAACGAGCGTGTGCGTGAAGAACTGCGCAACGGAGCCAGCCCGCAAGCCGCCATCCACGCCGGATACGACCGCGCCTGGGCCACGATCCTGGACTCCAACATCACCACGCTGATCGCAGGTGTGGCCCTGCTGGCCTTTGGTTCCGGCCCGGTGCGCGGCTTTGCCGTGGTGCACTGCATCGGCATTCTGACCAGCATGTTCTCGGCCGTGTTCTTCTCGCGTGGTCTGGTGAACCTCTGGTACGGCAGCAAGAAAAAGCTCAAGGGCGTGTCCATCGGGACCGTGTGGCGCCCCGAAGGCTCTTCGGCCGTCAAAGCCGATTGAACGGGAGATCAGAGATGGAATTCTTCAAAATCAAAAAAGACATCCCGTTCATGAAGAACGCGTTGGTGTTCAACGCGGTCTCTTTCGTGACGTTTGCGCTGGCGGTGTTCTTCTTGTTCAGTCGCGGCCTGCACCTGTCGGTCGAGTTCACGGGCGGTACGCTGATGGAAGTCAGCTACACCCAGAGCGCTGACCTGGGTAAGGTGCGCAGCACGGTGGCCACGATGGGTTTCAGCGAAGTGCAGGTGCAAAACTTCGGCACAGCGCGGGATGTGATGATCCGCCTGCCTGCCCAAAAGGGTGTGAGCTCGGCCCAGCAAAGCGAGAAGGTGATGGCGGCCCTCAAGGCCGACGCGCCTGACGTGACGCTGCGCCGCACCGAGTTTGTGGGCCCGCAAGTGGGCGACGAGCTGGCGGTGGACGGCCTCAAGGCTTTGGCCTTTGTGGTGGTGGGCATCGTGCTGTACCTGGCGATCCGCTTCGAGTGGAAGTTCGCCGTGTCGGCCATCATTGCCAACTTGCATGACGTGGTCATCATCCTGGGCTTTTTTGCGTTCTTCCAGTGGGAGTTCTCTCTCGCTGTGCTGGCCGCTGTGCTGGCGGTGCTGGGTTACTCCGTCAACGAGTCGGTGGTGATTTTTGACCGGATCCGCGAGAACTTCCGCCGCTTCCGCAAGATGAGCACGGTGGAAGTGATCGACAACGCGATCACGTCAACCATCAGCCGCACCATCATCACCCACGGCTGCACCCAGATCATGGTGTTGTCGATGCTGCTGTTCGGTGGCGAGACGCTGCACTACTTCGCCATGGCGCTGACCATCGGCATCTGCTTTGGCATTTACTCATCGGTGTTCGTTGCTGCCGCCATTGCCATGTGGCTGGGCGTGACCCGCGAAGACCTGATCAAGCCCGTCAAGAAAGACGACGGTGACCCGAGCGACGAGAACCGCGGCGCGGTGGTTTGATCAAGCCTTGACCAGCCGTTGAAACAAACCGCCGGGCAAACGCGCGAGTTGCCCGGCAAGTTCCAGCTCCAGCAATTGCGCTTGCAGCTGGGCGGTGGCCAGGCCGCATCGGGTCTGCAGCGCGTCGAGTCCGATCGGATCGTGCCCCATTTGGGCTAGCAAACCTGAGTCTGCTGCGGCCGTCTCCGGCCGATCCTCATGTGACTGGGCAGGTGCATCGGGCCAGCGCAGTTCTTCCAGCACGTCCTGTGCAGACTCCACCAGTTTGGCGCCTTGTTTGATGAGCGCATGGCATCCCTTGGACTGCGGTGAGTGGATCGAGCCGGGAATGGCGAAGACGTCGCGGCCTTGCTCCAGGGCCTGCTTGGCGGTGATGAGCGAGCCCGATTGGAGTGCAGCCTCGACCACCAGGGTGGCCTGCGACAAGCCCGAGATGAGGCGGTTGCGTTTGGGGAAGTTGGCGTTGAGCGGCGGCGTGCCCAGCGGGTATTCGCTCAGGATCAGGCCCTGCGCTGCAATGCTGTGGGCCAGTGCCAGGTGTTGCTTGGGGTAGACCCGGTCCAGGCCTGTCCCCACCACGGCGATGGTCGCCAGTTGGCCCGGCTCGGCGCCTTGCAAGGCACCCTCATGCGCCGCGCCATCGATGCCCAGTGCCATGCCCGAGACCACGGTGAGTCCGCAAGCGGCCATGCTGCGTGCGAATTCACGCGCATTGACGCTGCCCTGCGGCGTCGGGTTGCGGCTGCCGACCATGGCGATGGCGTGGTGGGCCTGCAGCGGGTGCAGGTGTGCGGTCTGACCCATGGCATAGAGCAACAAGGGCGGATCGGCGGTGTCGAGCAGTGCGGCGGGGTAGTCGTTGTCACCCAGGGTGACGATGGCGCGTTCGGTGGGCTTGTCTTGCAGCCACTGCCAGGTGGCTTCCAGCAGCGCGGCCCAGCCCTGGGGTTCGCGTTGCAGGGCCTCGCTCTGCCTGGCCGACACCACTTGCCGCAGATCGTTTGGGCTTTGGTGCCACAGGTTTTCAGGCGGGCCAAAAGCGCTGAGCAGGCGGCGTGCGGCGTCGTTGCCGATGCCGTCTGTGAGCGTCAGGCGCAACCAATGCCCCAGCTCTTGCTCTGATGCAAGCATGTGTCTCCTCCCTGTCGATGCCTTTGCGGCTTTTGAGGAGATTTTGTGGCAAAGGTCGGGGGGCGGCAAGCCTGTGGGTTCCGCCATCCTGTGCCGAGCCTGAAGGGATTTGATCTGCCTGATCCATCGAACAGAGCTGATTTGACCGAAAATAGGGCTTCTAGTGGATCTCTCAATCATGGCCCTGCTTCCCATTCTTCGTTACCCCGACCCCCGCCTGCACAAGGTGGCCCAGCCTGTGCAAGCTGTCGATGCCCGTATCCGGACTTTGATCGCCGACATGCTGGAGACCATGTACGACGCCAATGGCATTGGCTTGGCGGCCACGCAGGTCGATGTGCACGAGCGTCTGGTCGTGATCGACACCTCCGAAGAGCGCGACCAGCCGCTGGTGCTGATCAACCCCGAGATCACCTGGATGAGCGACGAGCGCGTCAAGGGCGACGAGGGCTGTCTGTCGGTGCCCGGCATCTACGACGGCGTGGAGCGCGCAGTGCAGGTCAAGGTCACGGCGCTCGACGGCGAAGGCCGCAGCCGCACCATCGAAGCCGATGGCTTGCTGGCCATCTGCATTCAGCATGAGCTGGACCACCTCAAGGGCAAAGTGTTTGTGGAATACCTTTCACCCCTCAAGCAAGGCCGCATCAAGACCAAATTGGTCAAAGCGCTCAAAGCCGAGCAGGCTTGAAGGCAGTGCGATGCGACTGATTTTTGCGGGCACGCCCGAATTCGCCCGCGAAGCCATGGTGGCCCTGCACGTTGCCGGGCATGAGATCGTGCTGGTGCTGACCCAGCCCGACCGCCCTGCCGGGCGGGGCATGAAGCTGCAGTCCTCGCCCGTGAAGCAATGGGCGCTCGAACACCAGGTGCCCGTGGCCCAGCCGCGCAGCCTGCGCCTGGATGGCAAATACCCCGAAGACGCGGCTGCTGCACGCGACACCCTTTTGGCTGCGAAAGCCGACGCCATGATCGTGGCTGCCTATGGCCTGATCCTGCCGCAGTGGACGCTGGATTTGCCACCCCGTGGGTGCCTCAATATCCATGCCTCCCTCTTGCCGCGCTGGCGCGGTGCAGCGCCCATCCACCGCGCCATCGAGGCGGGTGACAAGCAAACCGGCATCACCATCATGCAGATGGACGCGGGACTGGACACGGGCGACATGCTGCTGGTGCGCACCGAGGCCATTTTGCTGACCGACACCACCGCGGTGCTGCACGATCGCTTGGCAACCCTGGGCGGCGAGGCCATCGTGCAGGCACTGGCGGGTATCGACCAGTTGCAGCGCCAGCCTCAGCCAAGCGAAGGCGTGAACTACGCACATAAGATTGAAAAAACCGAAGCTGCCCTCGACTGGACCTTGAGCGCCGAGCTGCTGGCGCGGCGCATCCGGGCCTTTGACCCCTTTCCGGGCATGACCGTGCCGCTCACGACCGAGGCGGGCACCGAAACCCTGAAGCTCTGGCAGGCCGTGGCCGAGCCTTTGCAGGCGGTGGCCGAGCCCGGCACCGTGGTGCAGGCCGATGCGCAAGGCGTGCGCGTGGCGTGTGGCCAGGGCCAGCTGTGCCTGACGCAACTGCAGCGCCCCGGCGGCAAGCGATTGAGTGCGGCCGACTTCCTGCGCGGTTGCCCCTTGAAGGCGGGCCAGCGCCTGGTGGTGGCCTGATGTTTTTCCTCTCGCGCCTGTACCGTCACCCGGCTTTTGTGGTGGGCATGCGCGAGGTGTCTCCGCAGTCGCCGGGCATCGCCGCCTGGGGCCTGATGACGGGCGTGGCCATGGTCAAGTCGGGCATGAGCGTGTTCGAGGCCAGTGCCATGACGCTGCTGGTGTTCGCGGGCAGCTCGCAGTTGGCGGCCATCCCGCTCATCGTAGCGGGTGCACCCGCCTGGGTGATCCTGGCCACCGGCTTTTGCGTCAACTTGCGCTTTGTGGTGTTCAGTCTGCATTTGCGCCAGTTCTTGATCCACTTGCCGCGCTGGCAACGCATGTTGCACGGCTACCTGACGGCCGACATCAGCTATGTGCTGTTCGTGCGCAAGTATGCCCACCCGGCCGAGACTGTCGAGGGACGGCTGGAGCAAGAGGCCTATTTGGCGGGCAACGACTTTTTGAATTGGTTGTCGTGGATCGTGGCGAGCTTTGTCGGCATCGCGCTGGCCAACCTGATCCCGCCCAGCTGGGGCCTGGGTTTTGCGGGCATTTTGTGCCTGCTGGGCATCCAGTGTTCGCTGGCCAGCTCGCGCATGCGCATGCTGTCGGCTGCTGTCGCTGGTGCTGCGGCGGTGGTGGCCTACAGCCTGCCGCTCAAGCTCAACATCGTGGTGGCGATTGCCGTGGCGGTGATCCTGTGTCTGACGGTCGAAAAGATCCGTCCGGCCCCTGGAGTGGCGGCATGAACGGTACCGACCTCTGGACCCTGGCCGTCATCGTCGGCTTGGCGCTGGTCACCGTGCTCACGCGCAGCTTCTTTTTCATTTCCAGTAAAAACTGGCAGCTGCCCCACTGGGCGCAGCGCGGCCTGCAATACGCGCCCATCGCGGCCCTGTCGGCGGTGGTGGTGCCTGAAATCATCACGGTGCAGGGTACCTTGATCACCACTTGGCAGGACGCCCGCCTGTTTGCCGCGCTCATGGGTGCAGGGGTGTATTTTTGGCGGCGCGATGTGCTCTTGACCATCCTGGCGGGCATGGCGGTGTATTTGCCGCTGCACTTGGGCCTCGGCTGGTAACGTGGATTCGGGCGTTGTTCGGGGTTCGTACCGGCTCCGACGTCAGCCCCTGTCAGAGCAGGCTTTTAAAATCTCGCTCAGTCATTTACCCCATGCGAGTCCACTCATGAACGTCATCCGTTTTTCCGACCTGTGCGCCCAGGGCAAAGCCCAGAACCAGCGCGTCTTCATCCGTGCCGACCTGAACGTGCCCCAGGCCGATGATGGCAGCATCACCGAAGACACCCGTGTGCGCGCCAGCGTGCCCTGCATCCAGATGGCGCTTGCCGCGGGCGCTGCGGTGATGGTCACTTCCCACCTGGGCCGCCCGACGGAGGGCGAGTTCAAACCCGAAGACTCGCTGGCCCCGGTGGCCAAGCGTCTGGGTGAATTGCTCGGCCGTGATGTGCCTCTGGTCGCCAACTGGGTGGACGGCGTGACCGTGGCCCCAGGGCAAGTCGTGTTGCTCGAAAACTGCCGCGTCAACAAAGGCGAGAAGAAAAACAACGAAGACCTGGCCCGCAAAATGGCTCAGCTCTGCGACATCTACGTGAACGACGCCTTTGGTACTGCCCACCGCGCCGAGGGCACCACCTATGGCATCGCCCAGTTCGCCCCCATCGCGTGTGCGGGCCCTTTGCTGGCAGCCGAGATCGATGCCATCGGCAAGGCCCTGGCCAACCCGAAGCGCCCGCTGGCGGCCATCGTGGCGGGCTCCAAGGTTTCAACGAAGCTGACCATCCTGAAAAGCCTGTCGCAAAACGTGGACCAGCTCATCGTGGGCGGCGGCATTGCCAACACCTTCATGCTGGCGGCGGGCCTTTCGATCGGCAAGAGCCTGGCCGAGGCCGACTTGGTGGGTGAAGCCCAAGCCGTGATCGAAGCCATGAAGGCGCGTGGCGCCGAAGTGCCGATCCCGACCGATGTGGTGGTGGCCAAGACTTTTGCGGCCGACGCTGTTGCGACGGTGAAGAAAGCCACCGAGGTGGCTGATGACGACATGATTTTGGACATTGGCCCCGAGACGGCCGCCAAACTGGCCGCTCAGCTCAAGGCTGCAGGCACCATCGTCTGGAACGGCCCGGTCGGTGTCTTCGAGTTCGAAGCATTTGCCAACGGCACCAAAGTCATCGCCCAGGCGATTGCCGAGTCCAGCGCGTTCAGCATCGCGGGCGGCGGCGACACATTGGCCGCCATTGCCAAATACGGCATCGAAAAGCAGGTGGGCTACATCTCGACCGGGGGCGGCGCGTTCCTCGAAATCCTGGAAGGCAAGACCCTGCCTGCTTTCGAGATCCTGACCAAGCGCGCAGCCGGTTGAGCTTGTGCAAGGCGGTGGTCCTGGGCTGCCGCTTTCATTGCCCAATAAAAAAACCCCGGATTGCGGGGTTTTTTGTTGTCTGACCTCAGGGCCCGATCAGGCCTGAGCTGCGGGCGGCAGGTTGCCGCGCACGGGGCTGGTCATGTTGCCCTTGAAGTCGGTCCAGCACTCGCGGGTGAAGTCGTACATCTTGCAATTCTTGGCCGTCTCGAAGTACCACTTCCAGGAGAAGGGCTGCACGATGATGCGACCGGGCAGCATTTCTTCAAGTTTGGCCTGGGCCTTTTTCAGGCGGTACAGGGGCACGCTCATGTCCACGTGGTGGGCGGTGTGCTCCATGATGTGGTGCATCAGTGCGCCGATGTTGAACGGGAAGGTCAGATGCACCGTGGTCGACACGAAGGGCGCGGCCTTGGTCCAGGCGGCCTTGTTGTCATGCCAGGAGACCTTGACGTGGGTGTGGTGCACATAGACCACAAAACCGATCATGCTGTTCCAGAAGAAGAACGGCACCGCAAAGCCCAGCAGCAGTGACAGCCAGACCGACTGGCCTGTGGCCACGGCGGCAGCGGCGATGGTGGCGATCCAGAAAGCGCCAAACACCGTCACCAGCGCGCTGTCCTTGAAGAAGATCGGGCGGCGTGTGGGCATGTGGGTTTTGTTGGGGAAGAACTCGCGCTTCCACCAGATCTCGATCATGTAGTACAGACCGGGCGCCCAGCCGCTGCGGTAGGCGCGCTCCAGCAGCTTTTGCAGGGGCGAGAGGGCTTCAAACTCGGCTGCCGTCAACGGGGTCCAGACGAAATCCACGCCTTTGAGGTTGGTGTAGCCGTGGTGTACCACGTTGTGGCCCGTGTCCCACAGGCTGTAGGGGGTGAGCGAGGGCAGGAACGCGATGCGGCCCAGCACTTTGTTGAGTTCTCGGTGCGGTGTCAGGCTTTGGTGGCAGGCGTCGTGGCCGATGATGAACAGGCGACCGATCACGAAACCAGCGGCCAAGCCGCACAGCAGTTTGGCCCAGACGGCATCGAACACCACAGTGCCTGCGATCAGCGCAAAAAACAAGGCGTAGTCGATGGCCAGTAGGACAAACGCCCGCAAAGTGGTCCGCTCGGACAGCGGCACCAGCCAGCCGCGGATGATCTTGCGGTGCGGCAGGGGTTGGTCCAGAGGTATGGGTTGGTCGGGGCTCGGCGTATGAAGTTCGGTCATGGAATTGCGCACAGGGGCTGTGCATCAGGGAAAACACTGAATCCTTGGAGTTTAGTGCTCGCAGGCCTGCGCTCGGCTGACAAGGATCAAATCCCCGCTTTTTATGGGGACGGCGAGGGATGCGGTGATTTTATCGCTGGACAGCGGTCTAAAGGGTGCTTTTACCGCGACGTGGTGTGTCGAAAGAACCGTCCATGTAACCGATTCCATGTGAAAATTGAAACCAAGTTACAAGGAGACCTTTCCCATGCCCCGCCACGCCACCAAGATTGTTGCCACTTTGGGCCCTGCCTCCAGCGATCCCGCATTGCTCGAAGCCATGATCCGCGCAGGCGTCAATGTGGTGCGTCTGAACTTCAGTCACGGCAAGGCACAGGACCACATCGACCGCGCCACGCTGGTGCGCGAGGCGTCCGTGCGTGCGGGCCGTGAAGTGGCCATCATGGCCGACTTGCAGGGCCCCAAGATCCGCGTGGGCAAGTTCGCCGAAGGCAAGGTGATGCTGGAGCCCGGTGCCGCCTTTGTGCTGGACGCCTCACGTACCGAGTTGGGCGACCTGCAGGGTGTAGGTCTGGACTACAAGGAATTGCCCCGCGATGTGAAGGCCGGGGATGTGTTGTTGCTCAACGACGGCCTGATTGTGCTGACCGTGGACGCCGTCAAGGGCGAACAGGTGCACACCACCGTCAAGCTCGGCGGCGAGCTGTCCAACAACAAGGGCATCAACAAGCAAGGCGGCGGCCTCACGGCACCGGCCCTGACGGCCAAGGACATGGAAGACATCAAGACCGCCATGAGCCTGAAGGCCGACTATGTGGCCGTGAGCTTTCCGAAAAATGCCACCGACATGGAAATGGCCCGTCAGCTGTGCAATGTGGCCGGTGCCGAGCATGGCCACAAGGCGGATCTGATCGCCAAAATCGAGCGTGCTGAGGCGATTCCCCGTCTGGAGGAAATTTTGCGTGCCAGTGACGGCATCATGGTGGCCCGTGGTGATCTGGCTGTGGAGGTGGGCAATGCCGCCGTGCCAGCCCTGCAAAAGCGCATGATCAAGCTGGCCAAGGAGCACGACAAGGTGGTGATCACCGCCACCCAGATGATGGAGAGCATGATCACCAACCCGGTGCCTACCCGTGCCGAGGTGTCTGACGTTGCCAACGCTGTGCTGGACGGCACCGACGCCGTGATGCTGAGCGCCGAAACCGCCGCAGGCAAGTTCCCGCTGGAGACGGTGCAAGAAATGGCCAAGATCTGCGCTGCCGCCGAGAGCGCCGAGGACCCCGCTTTGGACGCCGATTTCAAGGGCCAGACCTTCAGCCGCATTGACCAATCGATCGCGATGGGGGCCTTGTTCACCGCCCACCATTTGGGTGCCAAGGCCATCGTGGCCCTGACCGAATCGGGCTCCACCGCTTTGTGGATGAGCCGCCGCCGCGTGCATGTGCCAATTTACGCGCTGACCACCAAGCTGTCGTCGCAGCGCAAGATGGCGCTGTACCGCAACGTGCGCCCACTGCTGATGGACACCAGCGCCGACCGTGACACCGCGCTGGAACAGGCCGAGCGCCACCTCAAAAAGCGTGGCATCGTGAGCACTGGCGACGTGTACGCCATCACCTGTGGTGAGCCCATGGGTTCGCCCGGGGGCACCAACATGCTCAAGATCTGCCGCGTCGAGTGATACGCCCACTGCCTTGGCGTGGGTTCAGGGCGGCGTCAGACGCCACCCTTTAAAATCCCGGTCAGTTACAGGCTGGTTACCAACCGGCTCGCCAGTTTTCAAACTTTCTGGGAAATTTCACCATGGCACTCGTCTCGATGCGCGAACTGCTGGACCACGCAGCCGTCAATGGCTACGGCATTCCGGCCTTCAACGTCAACAATCTGGAGCAGGTTCAGGCGGTCATGACCGCGGCCGACGAAGTCGGTGCCCCGGTCATCCTGCAGGCGAGCGCAGGCGCACGCAAATACGCAGGTGAGCCTTTCATCAAGCACCTGATCCAGGCCGCTACCGAGCAGTGGCCGCACATCCCGCTGGTCATGCACCAGGACCATGGCCAAAGCCCGGCGGTGTGCCACGGCGCCATCGATCTGGGCTTTTCGTCCGTGATGATGGACGGCTCGCTGATGGAGGACGGCAAGACCCCCGCCAGTTTTGAGTACAACGTCGACGTGACCCGCCGAGTGGTCGACATGGCCCACAAGATGGGCGTGTCGGTCGAGGGCGAACTGGGTTGCCTGGGCAATCTGGAAACCGGTGAAGCCGGTGAGGAAGACGGCATCGGCGCCGAAGGCAAGCTGGACCACAGCCAGATGCTGACCGATCCCGAGGAAGCCGCCCAGTTCGTGAAAGCCACAGGCCTGGATGCGCTGGCCATTGCCATTGGCACCAGCCACGGCGCGTACAAGTTCAGCCGCAAGCCCACGGGCGACATCCTGGCGATCTACCGCGTCAAGGAAATCCACCAGCGCATCCCCAACACCCACCTGGTGATGCACGGCTCATCGAGCGTGCCGCAGGAGCTGCTGGCCCTGATCAACCAGTACGGCGGCAAGATGAAGGAAACCTACGGCGTGCCCGTCGAGGAAATCCAGGAAGCCATCAAGCACGGCGTGCGCAAGATCAACATCGACACCGACATCCGACTGGCCATGACGGCGGCTTGCCGCAAGTTCCTGGTGGAGAACCCCGACAAGTTCGACGCCCGCGAGTGGCTCAAGCCTGCCCGGGAAGCAGCCAAGCAACTGTGCAAGCAGCGTTATCTGGAGTTCGGTTGCGAAGGCCAAGCCCCCAAGATCAAGGGCGACAGCCTGCAGGTGGTGGCCGCCAAATACGCCAAGGGCGAGCTGGCCCAGGTGGTGAACTGAGCCGCCCAACAGGCGCTGAGCCTGCGATAATCTGCCTGAATGGCCCGTTGACTGTTCAACGGGCCTTTTTTCTTTTGTTTTCCTGAACTGTTCCTGCCATGACTTCTGCGCTGCACACCTCTGCCCTGACCTCCTTGCCTCTGCTGGCGCGTGGCAAGGTGCGCGACAACTACGCCGTGGGCGATGACCGCATCCTGATGGTGGCGTCGGACCGGATCAGCGCGTTTGATGTGATCATGGGTGAGCCGATCCCCGGCAAAGGCGTGTTGCTCACGCAGATGGCCTTGTTCTGGTTCGACAAGCTTGGCCCCAAGGGGCTGAACCTCTGCCCCATCCACCTGACGGGCGACGCACCGGAGAGCGTGGTCTCGGCAGAAGAAGTGCCCCAGGTCACCGGCCGCTCGATGCTGGTCAAGCGCCTCCAACCCATCCCGGTCGAGGCGGTGGTGCGCGGATATCTGGCGGGCAGTGGCTGGAAGGAGTACCAGGAATCCCGTTCGGTGTGCGGTGTACCGCTGCCCGAAGGCCTGCAAAACGCCAGCCAGTTGCCCGAGCCCATCTACACACCAGCGGCCAAGGCGGCGGTGGGTGAGCACGACGAAAACATCACTTTCGAGCGCACGGTGGAGATGATTGGCGCCGATCTGGCCACCCGCATCCGTGACATCAGCATCGCCATCTACAAGGCGGCCAGCAAGATCGCGGCCACCAAGGGCATCATCATTGCCGACACCAAGTTTGAGTTCGGTCTGGATGCCGATGGCACCCTGGTGCTGATGGACGAGGTGCTGACGCCCGACTCTTCGCGCTATTGGCCCGCCGACAGCTACAAAGCCGGCTCCAACCCGCCCAGCTTTGACAAACAGTTTTTGCGTGACTGGCTCGAAACCGCGCAGGTGGGCGGTAAGCCCTGGGACAAGACACCCCCGGCACCGCGCTTGCCGCAGGATGTGATCGAGCACACCGCGGCCAAGTACCGCGAAGCGCTGCAGCGTTTGACCGCCTGAGCGCGGTTTGACCCGACACAGGTGCGGTCGAGTCGTTGGATGACGCTGCGTGTCAGCTGCGCAGCGTGAACATTTTGATGCGGTTGAGCAACCAGCTGGTGCCCGCCGCCAGGCGCATGGGCAGGCTGGGTGTGCCCGCCGGTTCGTCATCGCCCAGAAGGCAACGAAGCTCTTCTGCTGTGACCAATGGCTTGCTGTGAATCATAAAATGAATACTTTTAATTGATTTATTGATTCTAAGGGCAAACACTGTGGACAGTGGGCATTAAAAATTCAAAAATCGACGAAAACCCCCTGCAACTGTTACCAAAGTACAACTCCCCATGCTGAGTTTTTTTCGCTCTGCCGAAGTCCTGATGGTGCAATATGCGCACTACCACCGGGACCGCCGCAACATCGTCACCCACTTTGTGGGCATTCCCCTGATCTTCCTGGCCATAGGCGTGCTGCTGGCGGCGCCCGTCTGGTCGGTGGGTGGGCTGGCGCTGACCCCGGCCTGGCTGATGTGGGGCATCACCAGCGTCTGGTACCTCAGCCGTGGACAGTGGCTGCTGGGACTGGCCACCAGCGTGGTCAATGGCGCACTGATCGCGCTGGCGCATCAACTGGTGGCCATGCCCCTGCCCTGGGGCATGGTGGCGTGGCAAATGGGCGTGGCCTTGTTTGTGATCGGCTGGGTCTTCCAGTTCATCGGGCACTACTACGAGGGCCGCAAACCCGCTTTTGTCGACGACATCGTGGGCCTGTTGGTGGGCCCGATGTTTGTGGTGGGTGAGGCGATGATGGCGCTGGGGTTGCTGGGCAACCTGCACCGGGCCATCGAGCGACAAGCTGGCCCGGTGCGCTGAGCGGTCTGACCCTCAGTTCAGCGCCATGCTGAGCTTGCGGCGGTAGCTGGCGACCAGCGCGGCTTGCGGGTCTTCCTGCAGAGCCGCTTTGCCCGTCAGTTCAATGCCGCCCGCGCTTTTGCCGGCATCTGGCGCGGCTTTGGGGGCGGGGGGTGTCAGCAATTCCAGAATGGCCACAAAAGTCTTGCGCGGGGCTTCCTCGTCCCACTTTTTGTCGCGCATGATGATTTCGAGCAACTCCTCCATGGCTGCGGTCCAGTCGCCGGCGGCCATCAGCAGGCGGCTCTTGGCGAAACGGGTTTCAAAGTCGCGCTTGTTCTGGCCGATCAGCTCGTCGAACTTTTCCAGGGGCCACTGGCCACGCGGGTCGGTGGTCACGAATTCCAAGGCATTGAGCATTTGCTGCAAAGCCTCAAAGCGCAGCGGCACCGGGATGCGGCTCATGGCCGGGGCGAGCAAGGCGGCGGCTTCGTTCAGTTCGCCAGCGTTGAGCAGCAGCTTGATCAGGTCGAAGCGGGCATCATCGTTGCCCGGGTCGTTGGCCAGGGCATTTTCGAGCGCAGCACGTGCACCGCCGTGGTCCCCTGCCTGCAGGTGCTGTTGGGCCTCCTCGGCAGCAGCCTGGGCCTGTAAAAACTCTTCACTGGGCAGGTGCTTGTCGAGGAATTGCTTGATCTGGCCTTCGGGCTGCGCACCCATGAAGCCATCGACGGGCTTGCCGCCTGCCATCAGGATGCAGGTGGGCAGGCTCTTGATGCCAAAAGCCTGGGTCAACTGTTGCTGGTCGTCGGCATTGACCTTCACCAGTTTGAAGCGTCCAGCGTAGGCGGTTTCGAGTTTTTCGAGCACCGGGCCCAGCGATTTACAGGGGCCGCACCAGTCGGCCCAGAAGTCCACCAGCACGGGCGTGACCAGGGAGGCGGCGATCACCTCGGGTTCAAAATTCTCTAGCGTGACATCGATCATGGTGGGGGCAACTCAGTACAAAAAGGGTGCGGCAAAAAGGCAGCGGGGGGCAAAACCTTAAAATCCGGTCTTGACAACGAAAAGCACCCAATGACTCAAGCGCTCATCGGCGTCGTCATGGGTTCCAGCTCCGACTGGGACACCATGCAGCACGCAGTCCAGATTCTCCAACAGTTTGGCATCCCCCACGAAGCACGCGTGGTTTCGGCCCACCGCATGCCTGACGACATGTTTGACTATGCACAGACAGCCGCCACACGTGGCCTGCAGGCCATCATCGCGGGCGCGGGCGGTGCGGCCCATTTGCCGGGCATGATCGCGGCCAAGACCGTGGTCCCGGTGCTGGGCGTGCCGGTGCAGACCAAGGCGCTGTCGGGCGTGGATTCGCTGCACAGCATTGTGCAAATGCCCAAGGGCGTGCCGGTGGCCACTTTTGCCATTGGTGCAGCCGGGGCGGCCAATGCCGCCTTGTTTGCTGTGGCCATGCTGGCCAACCACGATGCGACCCTGCGCAGCAAGCTCGAAGCCTTCCGTGCCGAGCAGACGGCCATGGCCCGCGCCATGACGCTGCCACCTGTGAGCGCAGCATGAACAAGCCCCTTCACAAAGCACTCTTGCCCGGCTCGGTCGTCAACGGCCAGCCCGCCACCCTGGGTGTGATGGGCGGCGGCCAGCTGGGTCGCATGTTCGTGCACGCGGCACAGGCCATGGGCTACTTCACCGCCGTGCTCGACCCCGACACCGCCAGCCCCGCCGGGCTGGTGAGCCACCACCACATCCAGACCGATTACCTGGATGAGCAGGGCCTGGCTCAGTTGATGCAACGCTGCGCGGCCATCACCACCGAATTTGAGAACGTCCCCGCCCCGGCACTGGTCACCTTGGGCGCACACCGCCCGGTGGCCCCAGCCGCCGAGGCCGTGGCGATTGCGCAGGACCGCGCCGCCGAGAAGGCCCATTTTGTGCACTGCGGTGTGCCGGTAGCACCGCACGCGGTCATCGCCACGCCCGCGCAGCTGGCTGCGGTGGGCGAAGACTTGCTGCCCGGCATCCTCAAGACCGCGCGCATGGGCTACGACGGCAAAGGCCAGATCCGCGTCAAGACCCGCGATGAACTGGCTGCCGCCTGGGATCAGCTCAAGAACGTGCCCTGCGTACTCGAAAAAATGCTGCCGCTGAAGGCCGAGTGTTCGGTCATCGTGGCGCGTGGTGCCGACGGGCAGATGGTGCATTTCCCGGTGCAGCTGAACCTGCACCGCGAGGGCATTCTGGCCGTGACCACCGTGAACGAAGGCGCGGTGCCCGCCGATCTGGCCGCGCAGGCGGTGGCCGCGACACGGGCCATTGCCGAAGGCATCCACTATGTGGGTGTGTTGTGTGTGGAGTTTTTCATCCTCGAAGGCGGCCAGCTGGTGGTCAACGAGATGGCACCGCGCCCGCACAACAGCGGCCACTACACCCTGGACGCCTGTGACCAGTCCCAGTTTGACCTTCAGGTCAGCACGCTGGCAGGCTTGCCGCTCACGCAGCCGCGCCAACACTCGCCGGCCATCATGCTCAACCTGTTGGGCGATCTTTGGCCCGAAGGCGGCGCGCCCGCTTGGGACGCGGTGCTGGCGCTGCCCGGCACGCACCTGCACCTGTACGGCAAGTTGTCGGCGCGCCCCGGTCGCAAGATGGGGCACCTGAACATCACGGGGGCCACGCCCGAGGCCGTGCGCGCCACCGCCTTGCAGGCGGCGGCGCTCTTGGGCATCGAAGCGTTCTGAGTCGGCCATGATCCTGAAGCCAGACGACCGCGCGATCGCGCAAGCCGCACAGGCTTTGCGTGATGGCCAATTGGTGGGCCTGCCCACCGAGACGGTCTACGGCTTGGCGGCCAACGCCTCCGACGACGAGGCAGTGGCCCAAATTTTTGTGGCCAAGGGCCGTCCCGCCGATCACCCGCTGATCGTGCACGTGGCCAGCGCTGCGCAGGTGCCGGTCTTTGCCGCGCAGGTGCCTGACTTTGCGCAAGCCTTGATCGATGCCTTCTGGCCCGGCCCCTTGACGCTGATCCTGCCGCGCCAGCACGGTGTGGCCACGGCTTCGGCCGGAGGACAGGACTCGATCGGTGTGCGCTGCCCATCGCACCCGGTGGCGCAGGCGCTGCTGTGTGCAGGCCTGGCCCTGGGCGTGCAGGGCGTGTCCGCGCCGAGCGCCAACCGCTTTGGCCGTGTGAGCCCCACCACGGCCGCGCATGTGCAGTCGGAATTGGGTCACGACTTGCTGATTCTGGATGGTGGCGAGTGCCCGGTGGGCATCGAGTCCACCATCATCGACTGCACACGCGGCGAGCCGGTGCTGCTGCGCCCGGGGCACATCACCCGTGCGCAGATCGAAGCCGCCTGCGGTCATGCGGTGCTGGACAAGGACGCGGTCAGTCAACCTGCCCCCCGCGCCTCGGGCACGCTCGAATCACATTACGCGCCGCGCGCCAAGGTGCGCTTGATGTCGGCGCAAGACATCGACGCGAGACTGCAGGCCCTGGGCCCGCACGCCAACAACCTGGGCGTGTGGTCGGCGCAGCAGCCCGATGCCGGGGCCGGGGTGGTCTGGCGCGCACAGCCGCAGAGCGCCGAGCACGCCGCGCACGATCTGTTCAGCGTGCTGCGCGCTCTGGATGCACGAGGCGTGCAGCAGATCTGGGTGCAGCTGCCCCCCGATACGCCCGAATGGGAAGGTGTGCGCGACCGCCTGCACAGGGCGGCGGCCTGACGCTGGTGCCTGGCTCTTGAGATCAAAAAAATGCCCGCTTCAAGCGGGCATTTTTGTGTTGGCCAAAATCACTTCACTGTGTCGAACAGGGCCTTGGCCTGTGCGTGGCAGAACGGTGGCTCGTATGTGCCGTGGTAGTTGCCGTAATAGGTGGCGGCATTGGCCTGGGTCACCGGACCATAAGTCGCTGCAACATAAGGATCGACGTCCACCGAGGTCACGTTTTTCAGGCCTTTCGCATCGAATGCGGCTTTCATCACAGCCTGGTGAATGGCTGGTGGCACAGTGGGGTCACCTGCGCCGCCACACAGCATGAGGGGCGATTTGGGACTCCAGTCCAGCAGGTCGTTTTTCTTGGCTGCAGCCACCACCGCATTGTTGGCGTTGGCGGTGATGTCCGAGATGAATGCGGACTGGAACAAGGCATCGCGGGCCTGGTTTGGCGTTTCGCCGTTGATGCCAGGCAACTTGCCGCTGGTCACGAGCGTGGTGTAGGTCAGCGTGGGGTTGGGCAAGAGGGTTTCGATCCAGTCTGAATACGGTGCCTTGAATGCGGTTTTGACATCGCTGTAGAGGTTGCCGTAAATCTTTTGCCATGCGGTGACCAGGTAAGGCACAAAGAACTGGTATCCCGCAATCGCATCGGTCAGTTTCATCGAGCCTGACAGGTTGTAAGGTCCGGCCAGGTGGGCGCCGGCCACAACGTTGATTTCCGAGGCCAGGTTTTTCTCGATCTCACGGTGAGCGGCCATCGACGAGTGACCGCCTTGCGAGTAGCCGGTCAGCATCACTTTGCCATTGAGGTTGGCACCCACAAACCCGGACGCGGCGCGCGCGGCACGGATCGAATCGATCACCGTGCTGGCTTCGGAATCGGCGTGCAGATAGGGGTGGAAGCTGTAGTTGGATTTGGCAAAGCCCAGGTAGTCTGTGGCCACCACCGCATAGCCTTGCGCTGCGTACATGGCAGCCAGCAAACCGGTTTCGCCATCGGTGGGGTTGGCCAGTGTGCGTGGCTTTTGCACATCGGTGCCTTTGGCATAGGCCACAAGCGGTGCGGCTGCGGTGCAACCGTCGCCCGTGGGCACCAGCATGACTCCGGAGGCATTGGATGTTTCGCCCTTGACGCCTGGTGTGTAGTAGTTCAGTGCAACCACCTTCACATCGCATTTGGCCTTGCCACTCAGCGCCACCAGTGGGCCTGCATCCAGCTGGGCTTTGGTGATGGTGGTCACCACGGTGGGAGATTCGACCAGCTTGCCCATGATGGAGTCCGAGCCTCCGCAAGCGGCCAGCAATGCGGCTGCGCCGACGAGAGATAAACCGAGTTTGAAATGCGCCATGTGTTGTCTCCTGTAAAAAAACGATCGTGCTTTTTTCTATCCTAGAAGATATACACCTCCCGCTGGCAGCGGGTAAACGCTAGGTTCTCTGGCGCATGTCCGAATTACTTTTTGGCTGCGGATACCGACCCGTTGTCCCGCACCGTCCACTCCAGCAAAGCGTCCAGCGCGGGCCGGGCCTGTTGGGCGTTGGCGTGGTTGAGCACGGCCACCAGGGTGTACATGCGACCGCTGTCGCCTTGCACGTAGCCCGCGATCGAGGCCACATCGCGCAAGGAGCCTGTCTTGAGCCAGGCTTTGCCGATGGCGGCCGCGTTGGGCTGCCGATCTTTGAGGCGTGCTGCGGTGCCATCGACGCCCGCGATGGACAGCGAGTTGCGGAAGGCTGGCGCCGCCTCCCCCTGGCTGGCCAACTGCAGCAGCGCTGTCAGCGATCGGGCGGTGCTGCGCTCGCTGCGTGACAGGCCCGAGCCGTTGTCCAGCACAGGGGCGGGCAAGCCGGGGAACTGGTTGCGCCACCATTGGTCCAGGCGCAGTCGGCTGGCTTCAAAACGTCCCGGCGCCCCCAGCTCGCTCGACAGCGTCAGGAACAGTTGCTGCGCCATCACGTTGTTTGAGAACTTGTTGATGTCGGCCACCACCTCGGCCAGTGGCAAGGAGCGGGCTTCGAGCAACAACTTGGCCTTGGCCGGGGTCGGGCCGTAAACGGTCTGGCCCGTGAGTTGGCCTTCGGCCTGCAGCCACAGGGCTTGAAACACCCGGGGCGCGTAGTCTTCGGGGTTAGGGTAGGCCACGGGCCAGGCGCGCTCGCCACAGCTGGCCGGGTAGCTGCCGGCAAACCGGGTCTGCAGGTTTTGGCTGAAGTCGGCCTTGAGTTCGCTGCGCCAGTCCTGGCAAGGGCCGCTGCGCAGCGGCACGTCAGCGGGCACGGACAGACCCGTCAGCGGCGGCTCGCTGCGCACCCGCGCCCTGCCGCTGGCCGGGTCGGGTGTGAAGGTGTAGATCACCGATTTGAAATTCAGCAGCGCGCCGTCGGGGCTCGCGTTGTAGGGGCGCAGGGGTTCATCGTCAAAGGGGTCTTTGCGTGGCGCAAGATCAAAGACACTGCGGTCAAGCACGATGTTGCCCCGCACCTCGCGCACGCCTTTCGCCATGATCTGACCGATCAGGTCCTGCAGCCGCTCGATCACCAGTTTGGGGTCGCCACTGCCGCGCACGATCAGGTTGCCTTGCAGCACACCGTCCTTGATCGGCCCGTCGGTGTAAATGCGGTTGCGCCAGGTGAAGTCCGACCCCAAGAGCTGCAGGCCCGCGTAGGTGGTGAACAGCTTCATGACCGAGGCGGGATTGACGGCGTCCTGCTCATGCTGCGCCAGTCTGGGGCGCCAAGCTTCGTTGGGCGCGGACGGCAGGGGCGCGATCAGCACGCTCAGGCTTTGAGGCGGCACCTGCGCTTGCCGCAAGGCCTTGATCACAGGCGCGGGCAAGGCCTGGGCGTGACGGGTTTGGGCCATGGGGGCCGAGCACACCAGTGCACAGAGCAGACCGGTCAGCAGTGGGGGGCAAAACTTCATGTGCAAAGTCTAATGGGCGGTATCTGGGCATGGGGGCCGTATCATCGACCCCATGCGATTTTCTCCAAGAACCGTGGGCCTGGCCTCGGCGGTCACCACGGTCCTGATCTGGACCTTTTTCATTGTCATTGCACGGGCCTCGGCCTCGCGTGGTTTGCTGCCGCTCGACATCGCGCTGGCCCGCATCCTGGGCGCCAGTGCGGTCTTGCTGCCTTGGGCCTGGTGGCTGATGCGCCCGGCCCGCCAGCGCGGCGAGCGTGTGGGGTCCTTGCTGGGCCTGTCGCCTTTGCCGCTGGGCATCACCGCGCAGGCGGGTGTGCTGGGCGGCTTGCTGTACGCGGTGCTGGCTTACAGCGGCTTTTTTTATGCCCCAGCTGCGCATGCCTCGGTCTTGATGCCGGGCAGCTTGCCTCTGTGGACCACTTTGCTCGCCTGGCTGGTCCTGCGTGAGCAGGTATCGCCCGCACGCGCTGTGGGTCTCGGGCTCATCGTGCTGGGTGACTTGCTGGTGGGCGGCGTGAGCCTGCTCAAGGCGTTTGAAGGTGGCGAGGTCTGGAAGGGCGATCTGTTGTTCATGACCGCGGCCCTCTGCTGGTCGGGCTACAGCGTCACCGTGCGACGCCATGGGCTGGACGCGGTGCGCGCCACCATGGCGATCACGGCGTTTGCCTTCGTGGGCTTTGTGCCGCTCTACCTGGCGCTGACCGCTCTGGGCGTCTTGCCCACGCACCTGCACCAGGCCCCGTGGACCGAGTTCTTGTTCCAGGCGGCGTTCCAGGGGGGCGGCTCGGTGGTGATCTCGGGCATCACCTTCACGCAGATGGTGCGCCACTTTGGCCCGGTGCGCTCGACCATGCTCACTGCGCTGGTGCCGGGCCTCTCGGCCATGGGCGCGGTTTGGTTGTTGGGGGAGCCCATGCACTGGAACCTGCTGGCTGGGCTGGCGCTGGTGACGGGGGGCATCCTGTTTGGTGTGCGTCAGGTCAAACCAGCCGCTGTACCCCAAGGAGATCGCCCATGAACCGCTGGCTGGCATTTGACACCAGCACCGATGTGCTGTCGTTGGCCGTGGCCCAAGGCGAACAGACTTGGGCGAAGACCTTGCCCGGCGGTGCCCAGGCCTCGGCCACCCTGATCCCGTCGGTGATGGACCTGCTGGCGCAGGCCGGCATGCCGCTCGCATCGCTGGACGCCATCGTGTTTGGACGCGGGCCGGGTTCGTTCACGGGCCTGCGCACGGCCTGCTCGGTGGCCCAAGGCTTGGCGCTGGGCGCGCAGTTGCCCGTTCTGCCGGTGGACACGCTGCTGGCCGTGGCCGAAGAAGCGCGGCTGCAGGCGGCATCGCCCGACAGCCTGACCGTGCTGGCCATGCTCGACGCCCGCATGGACGAAGTCTACAGCGCGGTGTACCGCTGGTCGGCTGGTGCCTGGACCTTGCTGTCGCAGCTGCAGGTGGGTGCGCCCGAACGCGTGGCGGTGCCTGTGGGCCCCGATGTGCTGCTGGCGGGCAATGTGTTCGATGCCTATGGTGCGCGTTTGCCCGCTGGCCGCTGCGTGCAGGCACTGCCCACGGCGGCGGCCCTGCTGCGGCTGGCGCCCGCCCTGTGGGCGAGTGGTTATGCCGTGCCTGCCGATGAGGCCATGCCTTTGTACATCCGTGACAAGGTGGCCCAGACCACGGCCGAGCGTGAAGCACTCAAAGCCGTGCCACCGTTGCCGGGGCAGGCATGAGCATGCTGCCGCAAACCACCCATGCGCAGCGGGTGAGCGAAGACACCCGCAACGCGGCCACCCTGCGCACCATGACCCCCGAGGACCTCGATGCCGTCATGGCGATCGAGCAGACCGCTTACAGCCACCCGTGGTCACGGGGCAATTTCCGCGACTCGCTCAATCCGCTGTTTGACGCCCACTGCCTTTGGCTCGACGGTGAGCTGTTGGGCTACTTTCTGGCCATGCACGGCGTGGAAGAAATGCATTTGCTCAACATCACCGTGGCCCCATCGCGCCAAGGTCAGGGCTGGGGGCACATGATGCTGGACGCCCTGTCGCTGATCTCGCGCAGCCAGGGTGCGCAATGGCTCTGGTTGGAGGTGCGTCAGAGCAATGTGCGTGCTCTGCAGGTGTACGAGCGCTATGGCTTTCGCCAGATCAGCATCCGCAAGGATTACTATCCAGCAGGCCGCCAGCAGCGAGAGCATGCGGTGGTGATGAGTTTGAAACTGTGAGCCCCGATTTGCGAGCCCCGACATGAGCGACCCCACCCGATTTGACCTGGACGAACGCCAACGCGCCATGCTGGCCGAGATGGGCGTGCGCGTGTGGTGGCCACAAAGCCCGGTCGATGAACCCGCCGCCGATTCGCTGACTGCGTCAGCGCCCGCAGCCGCTGCGCCGCAACTTGCCCAAGCGCTGCCAAAGCCCGCACCGGTCGCCACCCCGGCAGCGCAAGCACCCGCGCGACCCGCCCCGGCGCCGCGCCCTGTGGTCCCTGTTGTGGCCGCCTTGCCCGACGATGCGGCGCCCCTGCCTGCGGGTGTGGACCAAATGGATTGGGACACCCTGCAAGCCACGGTGGCCCAGTGCCGTGCCTGTGGCCTCTGCAAGGGTCGCAAGAGCCCGGTTTTTGGCGTGGGCGAACGCCGCGCCGACTGGATGGTCATCGCCGACGCCCCTGCCGAGAGCGAAGAGCCGCAGGACGGGTTCTTTGTGGGCCCCTCGGGCAAACTGCTCGACAACATGCTCAAGGCGCTGGGCCTGAGCCGCCAGACGTCAGATGGCGGCGGCGTGTACATCACCAGCCCCCTCAAATGCCGCCCGCCGGGCCACCGCAACCCCGAGCCACAAGAGCTGGCCACCTGTGCGCCTTATCTGTCGCGTCAGGTTGCACTGGTGCAGCCGCGCGTCATCTTGCTCATGGGCCGCTTTGCGGTGCAGTCCGTGCTGCAGACGGCAGAGCCTCTGGGTAAATTGCGTGGCCGTTTGCACAGCCACCAAGGGGTGCCAGTGGTCGTCACGTACCACCCGGAATACCTGCTGCGCAACCAGGCCGACAAGGCCAAGGCCTGGGCCGACTTGTTGCTGGCGCTCAAGAGTCTTCAGGGCTGAAGCTGCAGGCGCTCCGCACCCGGGGCGATCACGCCGCCTGCCGCTTGGGCCAAAGCACGGCCGCGATCGACAACAGCATCAGGCCCACGGCCGCCCAGTCCTGCCAGTGCAGCACCTCGCCCAGCCACAGCGCGCCGCTGAAGACGCCCAGCACCGGGATCAGCATCACGCTCAGGGTCGAGGCCACGGGCGGCAGGCTGCGCGCCAGGTAAAACCAGGCGGCGTGGGCAAAGCCAAACACCAGCACCGCATTGAAGCCGATGGCAAACCAGTTGCTGCCCGAAGGCGCCACCCACTGGCTGCGCTCGAACACGAAGGCCAGGACGGTGATCACGCCCGCCGTCATGAACGTCATCCAGAAAGAAATTGCCAGCGTGGGCACGGGCAAGGTGGTGCGCCGCAGCAGCTGCGTACCCAGCGCCCAGGTGCTGGCGGCGGCCAGGGCCAACAGCACGCCTGCGGGCCTACCGCTCAGATTGGCCATTTCATGCCAAAGCAGCAGCACCACGCCGAGCGCCGCCGCCGCCACCCCGCCCCAAGCCCGTTTGGCCAGCTGATCGCCAAACACCAGCGCACCCAGCACCGCCGAAAACATCGGCATGGTGTAGCCCAGAATCGCAGCGCGACCGCTCGAGAGCGACTGCACCGCGATGATGATCAGCGCGTGCCAGATGAACATGTTGAACACCGCCAGCACCAAGAGCTCGCGCCAGTGTTTGCGCTCGATGCGAAACGGCACCTTCATCGCCCACAAGGCCAGCCCCAGCACCGGGGTGCCCAACCACAGACACAGCATGCGGAACGTCAGCGGCGGGAAACCCGTGACGCCGATTTTCATGACGGGCCAGTTGATGCCCCAGACCACGGTGAGCAAAATCAAAACGGTCCATTGGCGAGGTGAAAGCTTGTGCATGGCGGGCATCTTAGCCCGCCCCTTTAAAATCAAGTTCATGACCTTCCTCGACATGTTGCGCACCGCCGAGCGCCAAAACGGCTCCATGCTTTGTGTGGGCCTGGACCCTGAGCCCACCAAGTTCCCTGCGGGCATGAAGGGCGATGCGAACAAGATCTACGACTTTTGCGCCGCCATCGTCGATGCCACGGCCGACCTGGTCAGCAGCTTCAAGCCCCAAATCGCCTACTTTGCCGCGCACCGCGCCGAAGGCCAGCTCGAACGCCTGATGGAACACATGCGCCGCGTGGCGCCCCATGTGCCGATCATTCTGGACGCCAAGCGCGGCGACATCGGCAGTACGGCCGAGCAATACGCCAAAGAGGCTTTTGAGCGCTACGGCGCCGACGCTGTGACCCTCTCGCCCTTCATGGGCTGGGACTCGGTGGCCCCGTACCTGAAATACGAAGGCAAAGGCGCATTCTTGCTGTGCCGCACCTCCAACCCCGGCGGTGACGACTTGCAAAACCAGCGCCTGGCTTCGGTCGATGGCCAACCCCGTGTGTACGAACACATCGCTGGTTTGGCCCAAGGCCCCTGGAACCTGAACGGCCAGCTGGGTCTGGTGGTGGGGGCGACTTACCCCACCGAGATCGAGCGCGTGCGCGAACTGGCACCCACCCTGCCTCTGCTCATCCCTGGTGTGGGTGCGCAAGGCGGCGACGCTG
Source organism: Limnohabitans radicicola (assembly GCF_014837235.1). Taxonomy (GTDB): domain Bacteria; phylum Pseudomonadota; class Gammaproteobacteria; order Burkholderiales; family Burkholderiaceae_C; genus Limnohabitans_A; species Limnohabitans_A radicicola. The sequence continues at coordinate 1,506,680 of NZ_JACYFT010000001.1, forward strand.
TGGCCACCGTCAAGGCCGGCTGGCGTGCGAATGCCGACGGCTCCAGCTCAGGCCCGATCATCGTCAACTCATCGCGTGCGGTGCTCTACGCATCAAGCGGTGAAGACTTTGCAGCGGCGGCCCGTCAGGTGGCCATGCAGACACGCGACACGCTGGAAGCGGCCAAGGCCTGAATCTTTTGTGGACTGTCATCTGCGTGCCAGTGCACGCCGGGTGCGGCTGTTAGCCTGAGCCCATGATCGACCTCTACACCGCTGCCACGCCCAACGGGCACAAAGTCTCCATTGCGCTTGAAGAGTTGGCGCTGCCCTACACGCTCAAGGTGCTCGACCTGTCCAAGGGCGAGCAAAAGCTGCCTGACTTTTTGGCCATCTGCCCCAATGGCCGCATCCCGGCCATCGTTGACCGCGAGGCCGAAGACTTTGCGGTGTTCGAGTCGGGTGCATGCCTGATTTACCTGGCTGAAAAAACCGGACGGCTCATGCCGACCGATGCCAAGGGCCGCTCGCGCGTGTTGCAGTGGCTCATGTTCCAGATGGGCGGCATCGGGCCGATGATGGGGCAGGCCAATGTGTTCTTCCGCTACTTTCCGGAAAAGATCCAGCCCGCGATCGATCGCTACCAAGGCGAGAGCAAGCGCCTGTTCACGGTGCTCGACGGCCACCTCAAGGACCACGAGTACCTGGCGGGGGATTACTCGATCGCCGACATCGCCAACTGGGCCTGGGTGCGTACGCACCGCTGGTCGGGCGTGGCGGTGGATGATTTGCCGCACCTCAAGCGTTGGCTGGAAGCGATCCGCCAGCGCCCCGCTGTGCAGCGTGGCATCGAAGCGCCGCCTTCCAGAATCAACCTCACCAAAGACGGCGACGATGCCGCCAAGAAATTTTCAGAAGAAGCCCGCAAGATGGTCGAGATGGGGCAAAACAAAAAGGATGCGTCATGAAGCTCTACACCGCCCACCGCGCCCCCAGCCCCCGCCGGGTGCTGATGTTTTTGGTCGAGAAAAACATCACCGGCATCGAGATGGTGAACATGGACTTGAATGGTGGCGAGCACCGCCAGCCCGAGTACCTGGCCAAGAGTCCGCTGGCCAAGGTGCCTGCGCTGGAGCTCCATGATGGCCGCGTGATCACCGAGACACGGGCGATCTGCACCTTGCTCGAAGGCCGCTTTCCTGAGCCCAACCTGATGGGTGTGGACGGTGACGAGCGCGGCTTCATCGAGATGGCCGACCGGCAGGTGGAGCTGTATTTGTTGGGTGGCATTGCCAATGCGATCCGCCACAGCCACCCGGGCTTGGCCGCTTTAGAAAAACCGCAGTTCCCTGAGTTCGGCCGCTCGCAAGCCGAGAAGGTGCGCGAGGTGGCGCGGGGTTTTGACCAGCGCCTGCAAAGCCAGCCCTGAATCGCGGGCGAGCGTTTCACCATCGCCGACATCACCGCATTTTGCGCGCTGGAGTTTGCGCGTGGCCTGATGAAGTTTGTGCCCGGCGACGAGGGCATGAGCGCCTTGCAGGCTTGGCGCGACCGCATGAATGAGCGGCCAAGTGCCAAGGTTTGATGGTGAGAGCTTGATCAGCTGAACACGCCACCGTATTCCTTGCGCAGGTCGTTCTTTTGCACCTTGCCAGTGCCGCCCACGGGCAGCGATTCGAGGAACACCACATCGTCAGGCACCCACCACTTAGCCACTTCGGTGGTCAGGAAGTCGAGGATCTCTTGCTTTTCCAGCGACTGCCCCGGCTTGCGCACGATGAACAGCAAGGGGCGCTCGTCCCACTTGGGGTGCTTGACGCCAATGACGGCGGCCATGGCCACAGCGGGGTGACCGATGGCGGCGTTTTCCAGGTCGATCGAGCTGATCCACTCGCCGCCGGTCTTGATCACGTCCTTGGTGCGGTCGCGGATCTGCATGGTGCCGTGTGCGTCGATGGTGGCGATGTCGCCTGTGGGGAACCAGCCGTCCACCAATGCGGTTTTGTCGGCCTTGTAGTAGCGTTCCACGATCCACTGGCCGCGCACCATCAACTCGCCTTGTGAGGTGCCGTCACGGGGCAAGGTGGCACCGTTGTCATCGACCACTTTGATCTCGATGCCCGAGACGGTTTTGCCTTGCTTGGCCACGATGGCGTGCTGTTCGGCGGCGGGCTTTTGGCGGTCGGCGCGGCTCAGGTTGCTCATGGTGGCCACGGCAGTGGTCTCGGTCATGCCCCAGCCGTGGCGCACTTCGACGCCATAGGTGTCCATGAACTTGGCGATCAGCGCCATGGGCATGGCCGAACCGCCCACGCAGGTGCGTTTCATGTGGGCAAAGCGCAAGTTGTTTTGCTCGACATGTTGGATCAGGCCCATCCAGATGGTGGGCACGCCCGCACTGATGGTGACCTGCTCGGTGTCCATCAACTCAAACAGGCTCGGGCCGTCGAGTTTGGGGCCAGGCAAGACCAGTTTGGCACCTGCGACCAGCGCGGCATAGGGGATGCACCAGGCGTTGATGTGGAACATGGGCACCACGGGCAAGATGGTCTCTTGGGTGGACAGGCCCAGCACATCGGGCAGGCAGGCCATGGTGGCGTTCATCACGATGGCGCGGTGGGTGTAGAGCACGCCTTTGGGGTTGCCCGTGGTGCCCGAGGTGTAGCAAAGGGCTGCGCCGGTTTGATCGTCCAGCTCAGGCCAATCGAAGCGGTCGCTGTGACCGGTGATCAGGCCTTCGTAGTTCATCACATGGGCCACGCCCTCGATGGCAGGGGTGTTGGCCGCGTCGGCCAGGCAGACCCAGGCGCGCACTTTGGGGCAATGCGCGGCAATGCCTTTGACCAGCGGCGCGAAGGTGGCGTCGAACAGCACCACTTCGTCTTCGGCGTGGTTGATCACATAGATCAGCTGCTGGGGGTGCAGGCGCGGGTTGCAGGTGTGCATGACCATGCCGCTGCCCGAGACGGCGTAATACGCTTCCAGGTGGCGGTGGTTGTTCCAGGCGATCGAGCCGACCGCGCTGCCTGCTTTCAGGCCCATGTGGGCCAGGGCGTTGGCCAGCTGGCGCGCACGGGTGGCCGCATCGGCGTAGGTGTATCGGTGCAGCGGGCCGTGCGTCTCGCGCGAGACGATTTCCTGGTCGCCGAACTGTGCGGCGGCGTGTTCAAGGATGCCCGAAATGAGCAGGGGGCGGGTCATCATGAGGCCAGATGTGGACATGCCGGAAGTCTCCAGTGATTTGAATTTTTTACAGCAGAGCCGCGTACACCAGGTCGCGGAACAAGGGGCGATAGTAGTCTCTTTGGTTGGGTGCCTGGATCATCAACATCGCATACATGTCGAGCGCCGGGTCCACAAAGAAGGTGGTGCCCGCGATGCCGCCCCAGTAATACAGGCCCACCGAGCCGGGTACGGGTGATACACCCAGATGGGTGCGCACCGCAAACCCAAGGCCAAAGCCGTGGCCCGGGGGCAGCAAGGTGCCATCGACCGGGATACCACCCAGGTGATCGGTGGTCATGAAGTCCACGGTGTGCGGGCCCAGCAGGCGAACGCCGTTCAGCTCGCCGCGGTTACGCAAGAATTGCAAAAAGCGGGTGTAGTCCATGGCGGTCGACATGAGGCCTCCGCCGCCGCCTTCCATGGCGGGCACATCGCGGGGTTCGAGTACTTTCATGGGCATGCCACCGTCGGGGTCGTGTGCAAAGGGCTCGGCGATGCGGTGTTCTTGTTCTGGAAGCACCCAAAAGCCGGTGTCCACCATGCCCAGCGGCTCAAAAAGTTCGGATTGCAAGAAATCCCCCAGAGATTGCCCACTGATCACCTCGACAAGTCGCCCCAACACATCTGTGGCGCGGCTGTAGGCCCACACGCTGCCAGGCTGGAACATCAGCGGCAAGGCGGCCAGAGTTTGCGAAAACTCCTCGTTGCTGCGCTCGCGAGAGGCAATCCTGACCTGCGCGTATTGCCGCTGCACGACCGAATCGCCCAGAAATTCATAGGTCAACCCGGCGGTGTGGCGCAGCAGGTCCTGCACGGTGGCTTCTTGCCGGACAGGTTCCAACCCGCGGTCGGTGGCCACTTGCTGGTGGGCATATTCAGGCAACCAACGGCTGACCGGATCGGAGAGCAGCAACAGGCCACGTTCGACCAACATCATCACCGCCACAGAGACCACCGGCTTGGTCATCGAATAGATGCGGAAGATGCTGTCGGTCTGCATGGGCGTGCCCGTGGCGGGGTCTTGCTGGCCCACGGCCTCGAACAGGGCGATCTGGCCTTTGCGGGCCACCATGGCGACTGCGCCTGGCAGTCTGCCGCTGGCGACCTCTCGGCGCAGCACATCCATCAGGCGCTGCGTGCGTTCGGGGCACAAACCGACATCGGCAGGTTGGGCGAAGGGCAAAGCGGGGTGCAGGGTCATGGGGCGCTCCAGGAGTAGCGCATTTTGTACACCAGCATCGCGCAGCGGGGTATCACTTGCGGCGCAGACACCTTTCAGGCCTGTCGCCCATGCGTCAACGCGTGAAACCTTGGCGTTGTGCGAGCGTTGCTAGACTGAATTCATGCGCATTTCAGAACTTTCAGCCAAGACCCGGGTGTCGGTGCACCGCTTGCGGCGGTATGAAGCTGACGGACTCATTGAAAGCCAGCGATTGCCAAATGGCTACCGAGAGTACGACGAGAAAACCGTCAAGCATGTCATCTTCATCGCCATGTCGCGGGAGATGGGCTTTTCGCTCTCATTCATCGCGGAGTATTTGCCGCGCTTCAAGGCGGGCAAGTTGTCGGCGAAAGAGATGATCGAGGCGATCCATCGGCGTGTAGCCGAGATAGACCAGCTCGTGATCGAGCAAAAAGCTCTGCGCAAAAAACTGATGGACCACATTGGGTGGTTCAAAGCCCAAACCAAGAGAAAACCATGAGCCCACTGGACATGCTGAAAAAAATCAACGCCATGGCCGAATTCAACCGCTGGTGCGGCATCGAAGTCACCGTGGCCGAACCCGGCTTTGTCGAAATCCAGATGCCTTGGCGGCCCGAAGTTGGACAGTATTCGGGGTTCTTGCATGCGGGTTTGATCGGCACACTCATCGACACCGCGTGCGGGTTCGCAGCAGGCACTGTGGCGGGACCGAATTTGCTGGCTGCGAACTTCTCGGTCAACTGCTTGCGGCCTGCGGTGGGACAAAAGTTCATTGCCCGGGCTCGGGTGGTCAAGCCGGGCAAAGCGCAGGTGTTCACCAGTTGCGACTTGTTGGCGGTGGACTCGGAGGGCGAAAAACTGGTGGCCAACGGTCAGACTTTGCTCACGGTGGTTCAGGCCGCATGAGTTTGTTGAGTCTGCGGGTTTCGGTTTGCCGCGTCAGTGGGTGCGCTGCCAAAGCGCCATGCCCCTTTGCGCCTTGCTGACATCGCTGGGTGTGAGCCTCACGGGGCCTTGCGGGGTCTGACGCAATAGATTGGCCAGGGCCATCAGCGTTTCTTCGGGTCCACTCAGCAACTCCAGCTCCAGCTCCAGCAGTGATTCGCTCAAGTCGGTGCCAGGCACATGGATGTGGCCTTGGTCCAGCGCCACTTCGACCCGTGCGCCAGCGTGGTGGATGACCCAGCGCTGGCGTTCAAAATCGGTGCAGAACAGGGCACTCAAATGCGGTTTCATGGCCATCAACTCGGCAGCCAGGGTGGTGTCGTCCACCAGGATGTCGAATTGCAGGGCACCCGGTGTGGCCGGTGCTTCCCACTCCTGCCGCCGTGACAGTCCGTGGGTGCTTTGACCTGCGGTTTTGACCGTCAGCAGCCATTGATCTCCCGCCAGCCGTTCCCGCACCGCCATGCGGCGCTGCTGCAGCGCCAGGTTGGGCGTGTCGAAGTAGGTGTTGAGCAGGCGTTGAGAGCGTGCACCTGCGGCCAGCAGCGGGTGTGTCAGCAGCCGTGGCAAATCTGCTTCGGTCAGACAGAGTTTGAGTTCGGTTTCCATGCGGATCTCATGCCTTTGGCAGCAGCCGCTGTAAGTAGTGCCCGGTGAAGCTGGCCTTGTTATTGGCCAATTGCTCGGGTGTGCCCTCGCCCAGCACCGTACCACCGCCCGCACCGCCTTCTGGCCCCATGTCGATCAGCCAGTCGGCCGTTTTGATCACGTCGAGGTTGTGTTCGATGATGACGATGGTGTTGCCCGCGTCGCGCAGCTGGTGCAGCACCTTGAGCAGCAGGTCGATGTCGGCAAAGTGCAGGCCGGTGGTGGGTTCGTCCAGGATGTAGAGGGTGCGGCCCGTGTCGCGTTTGGACAGCTCCAGCGCCAACTTGACGCGTTGCGCTTCGCCGCCCGACAAGGTGGTGGCGCTTTGTCCCAGGCGGATGTAGGTCAGGCCCACGTCGAGCAGGGTTTGCAGCTTGCGGGCGATGGTGGGCACGGCACTGAAGAACTGGTGTGCGGCTTCCACCGTCATGTTCAGAATTTGCGCGATGTTCTGGCCTTTGTATTGCACTTCCAGTGTTTCGCGGTTGTAGCGCATGCCGTGGCACACATCGCAGGGCACGTACACATCGGGCAAGAAGTGCATCTCCACTTTCACCATGCCGTCGCCCTGGCAGGCTTCGCAGCGGCCGCCGGTCACGTTGAAGCTGAAGCGCCCCGGGCCATAACCGCGCTCTCGTGCAGCAGGCACCTCGGCCATCAGCTCGCGGATGTGGGTGAACAGGCCCGTGTAAGTGGCGGGGTTGCTGCGCGGGGTGCGGCCAATGGGCGACTGGTCCACATTGATCACTTTGTCAAAGTGCTCCAGACCCAAGATGGCTTCGTGCTTGGCGGCTTCGTCGTGGGCGCGGTGAATTTGGTGGGCAGCGGCGGCATACAGCGTGTCGTTCACCAGTGTGGATTTGCCTGAGCCCGACACCCCGGTCACACAGGTCAGCAGGCCCACGGGGAACTTCACGTTCACGTTTTTCAGGTTGTTGCCCGAGGCACCGACGATCTCGATGAAGTCCTTGCCCGCCTTGTGGCGCTTGGGAATGTCGATCTTTTTGCGGCCCGACATGTATTGGCCCGTGACCGAATCGGGTGCGGCCAGGATGTCGGCGCAAGTGCCTTGCGCCATCACGCGCCCACCGTGCACGCCAGCGCCCGGCCCCATGTCGATGACATGGTCGGCCACACGGATCATGTCTTCGTCGTGTTCGACCACCAGCACGCTGTTGCCGATGTCGCGCAGGTGTTGCAGTGTGCCGATCAGGCGGTCGTTGTCGCGCTGGTGCAGGCCGATGCTGGGCTCGTCGAGCACATACATCACGCCCGTCAGGCCCGAGCCGATCTGGCTGGCCAAGCGGATGCGTTGGGCCTCGCCGCCCGAGAGCGTGTCGGCGCTGCGGTCCAGGCTCAGGTAGTTCAGGCCCACATCGTTGAGGAACTTCAGACGCAGCGCAATTTCACGCACCACCTTGTCGGCGATCTCGGCCTTGGAGCCGTGCAGCTTCAGGCTCTGAAAGTACTGCTGGGATTCGCCCAGCGTGATGTGGCTGATCTCGTAAATGGCGCGGGACTGAGCGCCCTCGCCAATGCGCACATGGCGTGCCTCGCGCCGCAATCGTGTGCCGTGGCAATCGGTGCAGGCCTGGGTGTTGCGGTAGCGGGCCAGGTCTTCGCGCACCACGGGCGAGTCGGTTTCGCGGTAGCGCCGCGTCATGTTGGGGATGATCCCCTCAAACGGATGTTTCTTGCTGACCTTTTTGCCCTGTGAGGCCCCTGACTCCATCACATAGCTGAACTTGATTTCTTCATCGCCCGAGCCGTGCAGCAACACCTGCTGGTGTGCGGAGGCGAGTTGTTCAAATGGGGTTTCGATGTCGAATTGGTAATGCTTGGCCAGGCTTTCGAGCATGCTGAAGTAAAAGCCGTTGCGCCGATCCCAGCCCTTGATGGCCCCACTGGCCAGGCTCAGACTAGGGAAAGCAACCACCCGCTCCGGGTCAAAAAACGCCATGGTGCCAATCCCATCGCAGCTGGGGCATGCGCCCATGGGCGAGTTGAACGAGAACAAGCGCGGCTCCAGCTCGCTGATGGAGTAGCTGCACACCGGGCAGGAGAACTTGGCGTTGAACAGGTGTTCTTTGCCGGTGTCCATCTCCAGTGCCACAGCACGGTGTTCGGCCAGTTGCAGCGCGGCCTCAAAGCTCTCGGCCAGGCGTTGGCGAAGGGCATCGCGGGCCTTGGCATCTTCTTCCGAGCGGATCTTGATGCGGTCCACCACCACGTCGATGTTGTGCTTCTCGGTTTTCTTGAGGGTGGGCAGGTCTTCCACCTCAAAGGTCTGGCCATTGATGCGAAAGCGCACATAGCCCAGCGCCTGCATCTGCTCAAACACCTTTTCAAACTCGCCTTTTTTCTCGCGGGCAATGGGCGCGAGGACCATCAGCTTGGTGTCTTCGGGCAGGGCCAGCACGGCGTCCACCATCTGGCTGACGGTTTGGGCTTGCAGGGGCAGCTTGTGGTCGGGGCAGTACGGCGTGCCTGCGCGGGCATACAACAGGCGCAGGTAGTCGTGGATCTCGGTCACCGTGCCCACGGTGGAGCGCGGGTTGTGGCTGGTGGCTTTTTGCTCGATGGAAATCGCAGGCGACAGGCCCTCAATCAGGTCCACATCGGGTTTGTCCATCAGCTGCAAAAACTGTCGCGCATAGGCCGATAGGCTTTCCACATAACGGCGTTGGCCTTCGGCGTACAGCGTGTCAAAGGCCAGGCTGGACTTGCCCGAACCCGACAGCCCGGTGATCACCACCAACTGGTTGCGCGGGATGTCGAGGTCGATGTTTTTGAGGTTGTGCGTGCGTGCGCCCCGCACGCTGATGTGGCTTTGGCGCAAAGCCGCGCCCAGATAACGGTCGTTCTCGGTCTCGGTCAGCGGGGAGTGCGGTGCAGAAGTCACGGGCGGGCTCGGTCGGCAAAACCTTTGATTATCCGGTCTGGCGCTGTTTTGAGGGAGCGCCGGGCCTAATCGGGGACAATGAGGACCTTTCCGACAGCTGCGCCTTGCTTTTTCTGTGTCCGATCCTGTTCAAGTTCACACTGCTGCCCCTGCCAGCGCGATGACGCCTCTGGAGCGTCGCGCCAGCGCCTCCTTGGCCTCCATTTTTGCCTTGCGCATGTTGGGCTTGTTTCTGGTGTTGCCTGTGTTCGCGTTGGAAGCGCGCAAATACCCTGGCGGCGACGACCCCGCCCTGCTGGGGCTGGCCATGGGCATTTATGGCCTGACGCAAGGCGTGTTGCAGCTGCCCTTTGGCATGGCCTCGGACCGTTTTGGCCGCAAGCGCGTGATCGTGCTGGGCTTGCTGATTTTTGCAGCAGGCAGCTTTTGGGCGGCGGCGGCCACCGACTTGCAGGGCCTCCTGATCGGGCGCAGCCTGCAAGGCGCAGGCGCGGTTTCGGCGGCCGTGACGGCCTTGTTGGCCGATTTGACCCGCGACGAGGTGCGCACCAAGGCCATGGCCCTGGTGGGCGCCAGCATCGGGCTGATGTTCGCTGTGTCGCTGGTGTTGGCCCCGGTGCTGGCGCAGGCGGTGGGCTTGGCCGGCTTGTTTGGCATCACCGGGGTTCTGGCTTTGCTGGGTGTGGGGGTGGTGGTCTGGGGCGCGCCTGCTGCGCCGAACATGGCCCACCAGGCGCGTGGCCGTCTGGTGGATGTCCTGCGTCACCCCGGGCTGATGCGCCTGAATTTGGGCGTGTTTGTTCTGCATGCTGTGCAGCTGGCCATGTGGGTGGCGGTGCCCGCTTTGCTGGTGCAGGCCGGTTTGCCCAAAGACCACCACTGGCAGGTGTATTTGCCGGCCGTGCTGGCGTCGTTTGTGCTCATGGGGGGCATGTTTGCGTTGGAGCGACGCGGGCACCTCAAAAAGGTGTTTTTGGCGGCGATTGCCCTGATCGCGCTGGTGCAGCTGGGCTTGCTCGTGCAGGCCTGGGGCTCAGCCCGTTTGTGGCCGCTGGCAGGGCTGCTGTTTGCGTTCTTTTGCGGCTTCAACATCCTGGAGGCCACCCAGCCGAGCATGGTGTCCCGCCTGGCCCCCATGCCTGTGCGTGGCGCGGCCATGGGTCTGTACAACACGCTGCAGTCGCTGGGCTTTTTTGTGGGCGGTTGGCTGGGTGGCTGGTTGGTCAAGTCCTGGGGCAGTCCGGCGCTGTTCCTGTGCTGTGCAGGCGCCATGCTGATCTGGTGGCTGGTCGCCTTGCCGATGCAGGCCCCTGGTCGAACCGTACCGGTCCGACAGGACGCATAATTGCGGAATATCTGAGGAGTTCACCATGGCATCCGTCAACAAAGTCATCATCGTCGGCAATCTGGGCCGCGACCCCGAAACCCGCTACATGCCGTCGGGCGATGCCGTGACCAACATCACGGTGGCGACCACCGATCGATACAAGGACAAGCAGTCCGGCGAAATGAAAGAAGCCACAGAATGGCACCGCATCAGCTTCTTCGGCAAGCTGGCCGAGATCGCGGGCCAGTACCTGAAAAAAGGTTCGCAGGTCTATGTCGAAGGCAGTCTGCGTACCCGCAAGTACACCGACAAGGACGGCGTGGAAAAGTACGCCACCGAAATCCGTGCCGACACCATGCAGATGCTGGGCTCGCGCCAGGGCATGGGCGGCAGCGGTGGTGAGGACGGCGGTTACTCGCGTGAATCTTCGGGTGGCGGTGGCTATGCCCGCCCTGCAGCACCTGCGCAGCGCCCCGCTGCTGCGCCTGCTGCACGCCCGGCTGCTGCTCCCGCCCCGAGCGGTTTTGACGACATGGACGACGACATCCCTTTCTGAGTTCGGCTTACCCCGCCCAGTGAACCCGCAGATCGAAAGACTGCGGGTTTTTTTGTGGTCTGGGTCACATTGCACTCATTGCGGTTGAAACTGAAACGAACCGTCAGGGAGTGTTTGGGGTGCATCGCCGGTTCAGAATGGTTGCATGAACGAAATCAACTCCCGCAGCCTGCCGCCAGACGATCCCTTGCGCCGGGTCTTGCACAACGAAATCCATGCCCGGCCATCGGCCCGGGTGCGCTTGCCGGCCTTGATCGTTTACGTGGCCGTTCTGAACGAGGGGGTGTCCCGTGCGCAGGAGCTGGCGCATCTGCAGAGCCTGCCCGGGCATGCTGATCTGACGGCTGAACAATTGCAAGGCAACTTTTTGCGCTTGCGCTGCGAGGGATTCACGGTCAAGTGGGAGCGGCACACCGAATTCACACGCTATTCGATCGTGCAGTCGCTGCCTGCGCACGCCGACTGGGGCGCGGCCTTGCCGAGCCTGACGCCGCATGTGGCCACGGGCACCTCTTGGTTGCGAGACCTTCCGGGCCAGACCGTGGCGGCCATTGCGCTGGCCATGCTGCCTGTCGGCTTGGAGCCGGCGGACTGGTTGCCCAAAGCGCAGGCCTGGTTGGGCGATGGCGCGGTCGTCGGTTCGCGCATGGGCCACACCAGCGAAGGGCAGTCGCATTCGTGTTTGCTCACGCATTTCCGCATTGGCGAAGACGGCTTCGAGCGCATGCTGGTGTTGGCGCCTGCTGACACGCCCGAAGGCCGAGCGGGGCGCATTTCCCAGCGTGTGCTGGAGCTGGAGACCTACCGTCTGATGGCCTTGCGTGGCCTGCCTGTGGCCAAGCAACTGTCGCCTGTGCTGTCGCAGGCCGAGGCGCAATTGGCCGACATCACGGCGCGGCTGGAGCACAAGCAGGACGGGGACCAGTCGCTGCTGGACGATTTGGTGGGTTTGGCCGCACGGGTGGAGCGCGCCACGGCCGAGCACGGGTACCGTTTTGCGGCCACACGGGCCTATGACCGTCTGGTGAGCGAGCGCGTCGCCGAATTGCGTGAACGCCCTTTGCCAGGTACACAGACGGTGGGTGAGTTCATGCAGCGGCGTCTTTCGCCCGCCATGGCCACCGTTGTCGCCACATCGCAGCGCCTGTCGGATTTATCAGAGCGGGTGTCGCGCACCAGCGCTTTGCTGCGCACGAGGGTGGACATCGCCACCGAAGCACAAAACCAGCAGCTGCTCGCCAAGCTCACCCGCGGGCAAGATCTGCAGTTGCGCCTGCAGTCCACCGTGGAAGGCCTGTCGATCGCGGCCATCAGCTATTACGTGGTCAGCTTGCTGCTGTATGGTGCCAAGGCACTCGCCAAACTGGGCCTGCCGCTGCACCCAGAGATGGTGGCTGGCCTGTCGATTCCGCTGGTGCTGTGGGGGGTGTGGAAGACAGTGCAGCGCATCCACGACAGGCTGCACCGGGCCAGCGGTCACTGACCGCTGACGGGCTTATTTGCTGACCGGATCCACCCCTGTGCTGCGCACAATGTCGGCCACAGCGGGTGAAGTGAAAAAACGCACCAGGTGCTTGGCCGCTTCTTGTTGCTCTGAGCCTTGCACCAGCGCTGACGAGAAGAAGATGGTTTGCTGAACGGCGTCGGGCAGCGTGCCCACGAAGTCGAGCTCCTTGAAGTAGATCAGTTCGCTCACTTGCTGAAAGCCCAGCTCGGCCTCGCCGCGCGCCACCACCGCGCCCACGCGCTCGCTCATGATTTTTTTGGCGGTTTTTTGCATCTGTTCGGCAATGCCCAGTTTGGGGAACATCTCGGTGGACAGGTAGGTGCCGCTGGCGCTGGCCGAGTAGGCCACCGACTTGGCGTTCAGCAGGGTCTGCTTGAGGGCTTCGACGGTGCTGATGTCGGGTTTGGGCGTGCCCTTGCGCACGGCCACACCGATCTGCGAACGCACCAAATCCACGCGGCTGCCGGACACCAGCTTGCCGTCTTTCATCAGGGCTTCCAGGCCGCCTTCGGACAGGATCACCAGATCGAACTTTTCGCCGCGCGCAAAGCGGCTGGGGATGGAGTCGGGTGCGTTGCCAATCGAAGCGCCATAAGCGCTGATGACCTTGTGGCCACTGGCGGCCTCGTAGATGGGTACCAGTTTTTTGTAGGCCTCGGTGAAGGCGCCCGAGGTGATGACGCGGATCTCGGCAGCTTGTGCGGCCAAGGAGGCGAAGGCCAATAAGGCACTGGCGATCAGGCCACGGCGGGTGAGGGTGTTGGAGAACATCATGTAGAACCTTTCGGCGGTGTGCTAGAAAGCTTTCAGAAGGTGTGCTAGAAAGCTTTCAGAAGGTGTGCTTGACGCCCATTGAGAAGCCTTTCCCGGTGCTGGCGTTGCCTGTACCCTGGTAGTTGTTTTTCCACTTGGTTGAATCAAGCTCAGCATAAACCAGCGAACGCTTGGAGAGTTTGTACTCTGCAAATGTCACCATGCGGTTGAATCCATCTGCCGTCAGTCCTGTGCGCGAGCGGTCCACTTTGTAATACGTCGCGATCAGGCTCAGGCTGTCGGACAAGGGGTGGTTGACACCCAGACCGAGGGTTTTGTTTTCCGTCTTGGCAACAAGAGAAGTTTGTGCCTCGTGTTGCCCGTAGGATAAATTCAGCTTGCTGTCGCCCAGTTTGGCACTGACGCCGCCGAAGTAGGCTTTCAAATCCAGGTTGGCAATCGATTTGAATTGGCTGTAAGCCAATGTTGCGGCAAATCGGGCATCTTCATAGGCCAGGCTGGCACCGGTGCTGGACAACTTGGCGTTGCTGCCGTTTTGTTCGCCAAAGCCGTACATGGCTCGACCAGAAAAGTTGCCGAATTTCCCGATGTACTTGATGGCGTTATCGAGGCGATAGGAGCCCGAAGAAGAGCCTGCCGAGCCGTATTCTTGCCCCAGTTTGTGTCCACTCAATGCGGCGATCTGGATGTTGGGGTTGAAGCTGGCATAGCGGTTACCCAGAGGGTCAACCACGCCCACAGCGTCGGCCAGCAAGGTGGTTTGACGACCGCCCAATGCGGTGCCCCACGCACCGCTCAGACCGACAACGGAGGCTCGGTCAAAAAATTTGGCGTTTGCCGGAGTGCCAGTGTCGACGTTGAGACCGGTTTCGAAATTGAATTCGGCTTTCAAGCCGCCACCCAGGTCTTCGGTGCCGCGATAACCCAGACGGCTTGTGGTGTCGATGCCACTGCCCATGGCGTTGGCATTGGCCGTTGCAGGCGCGTTGGATGCATCCATTCCTGAGGTGTGACGAACACCCAAATCAGCGACACCATAAATGCCGACAGCACTTTGTCCGTGGGAGAGCGAGGTAAAGCAGACGATGGCAGCCGCGCAGGCGATTTTGTTGAGAGCAGATGATGTTTTCATGTGGATTCCATTGGAAATGCATAGACCTGTCAGAAACAGGGTTTCAAACGACAAGTTGATCGTCCATGAAAATCAGAATTTAATGAATTGCAATTTTTTATATGATTGATGCATGGCGAACATCAATTTCGATCTGCAACAGCTTCAGGCCTTCATTGCAGTGGCCGATAAAGGCAGCTTTCGCGCTGCGGCAGAATTCATCCATCTTTCTGCCCCCGCCATCAGCAGGCGCATTGAGAAGCTGGAATCCTTGATCGGTATCCGGCTGTTCAATCGAACGACGCGTGACGTTGAACTGACGAGTCTTGGGCGGGTTTTTCTGGAGCGTGCGCGTTGCGCGATGGATGATTTGGAAGCCGCGATGCTGGGCATCTCGGACATCGCCGCCACCCGCAGCGGCCGCGTGGCCGTGGCTTGTGTGCCATCGGCAGCACTTTACTTTTTGCCCAATGTCATCAGCAGCTTCACAGGCCGTTTCCCCGCCATCCGCATCCGTGTGATCGATGGCGGTATGGGAGAAACTTTGCAAAGTGTGCTGTCAGGGGAAGCGGACTTTGGAATTGGATTCATCAACAGCCCTGTGCCGGGCATCAAGTTTGATCCTATCCACGCAGATTCATTTGTTGTGGCCATGCAACGACAGCATCGCATGGCCAAGCGAAAGCACATTTCCTGGGCCGAAATACAAGGTGAAAAACTGATCGCGGTGGCGCGCACCAGTGGCAATCGGCAGCTGATCGATGAGGTGCTGATTCAGGCAGGTCTGCAAGCTGACTATGCATTCGAAGTCAGTCACATCGGCACGCTGCTTGGGATGGTGGAGGCGGGCTTGGGATTGGCAGTGGTGCCAAGAATGGCACTGCCTTTGGGGCATGCCACCATGGTGGGTATCCCTTTGAAAAATCCAGTGATTTCACGCCATCTTGGGTTGCTCACAAGGCAGGGCGCTGCCATGCGTCCTGCCGCAGCCATTTTTCACGAATACCTCTCGGAAGACATCCAGCGGCGTGCGCCTGACGCCACCCTGATAGCCTGAATTGGGCGCAGGCCAGCTGGGCTGCCGTCGGCAGCGCTGGCCTGGTGGGTGCAACTTCAGTCGGCCGTGATCTTGCGCTCGCGGATCACGCGTCCCCAGGTCGCCGATTCCTTGGCCATGTATTTGGCAAATTCCTCACGTGTGCCGGGCTGGGGTGTCAGGCCGTGGCTGTTGAGTTGCTCGACCACATCCGGGCTTTTGAGTACCTTGACCAGCTCGGTGTTCCAGCGGTCCAGGATGGGCTGAGGCACTTTGGAGGAAGCCACAAACGCATACCAGTTGGTGGCAGAAAAGCCAGGAAAACCGGATTCGGCAATCGTCGGGATCTTGGGCAGTGCCGGCAGGCGCATGGAGCCGGTGCTCGCCAGTGGGATCAGCTTGCCGCTTTCGATGTGTGGCAGCGAGGTGGAAAGGGTCGAGTAATAAGCTGCGACGCGACCGCCAATCAGGTCCTGCATGGCCGGTGCGCCGCCCTTGTAGGGCACATGCACGGTGTCGATGTTGGCCATGTCGTTGAGCAGTTCCCCCGCCAGGTGCGATGCAGAACCCGCGCCGGTAGAGGCGAAGTCGATCTTGCCCGGGTTCTTTCTGGCATAAGCCACAAACTCGTTGAAGGTTTTGATGCCGGTGTGTGCCCCCACCACCAGCACATTCGGGAAGTTCACGCCCATGGTGATGGGTGAGAGGTCTTTGACGGGGTCGTAGGGCAGCTTCATCATGTGCGGCGCAATGGTGAGCGGGCCGACCGAGCCGAACAAAATCACGCTGCCGTCAGCAGGGCCTTGGGCTGCAAACTGGTGAGCGATGTTGCCGCCAGCCCCTGGTTTGTTGTCGATCACGACCGATGCGCCGATGTTCTCCCCCAGCTTCTTGGCAATGATGCGCGCACCCGTGTCGGCTGCGCCGCCTGCTGCAAAGCCGACCACCATGGTGATGGTCTTTTTGGGTGGAAAGGTTTGCGCCGAAGCGTTCAGGCCGATGCAGGCCAGCGCCATGCAGGCCATGGCCTGGAGTGTGTTGCGTTTTGTCATGGGGTTCTCCTCAAAGTTCAGTCACTGCCCAAGCCGATGGGGTTGGGCTGGCGTTTTTCGACGGCGTGGCGCAGCAAGGACGCTGTGCGGAAAATGCCGTGGGCAAATTTGTTGTAGGGCAAGGTGGCAAACAAGGCCATCACGGCGCCCAGGTGCACGGCCAACCAGGTGGGCATGGATGCATGGCTGCGCGCCAGCCACAGGCCCAGGCCACTGACGCTGATCAAAAAGAGCAGCGCGATGAAGCCCAGGTCCATCGGTTTTTGCGCGGCATCGCCTTGCTCGGGGTGGCGCTGCAGCTTGAGCTTGAACAGACCCGCTGTGCCCATGGTCAAGCTGATGCCGCCCACCACGCCCAGCAGCTTGGGCAGGCTGGGCAGGTCATAGGGTGCAGGCAGGTTCAGTGCGTAGTGGTAGAGCGTGGCCACGCTGGTGGCTGCAAAGCACAGCATGAAGCCGTAGAAGGTCAAGTGGTGCGCGCGTCGACGTGCCAGCGTGAATTCATCGTCGGCGTTGTTGCAGCCTTCGCCGTGACCGCCGTCGAGGTACTTCAGTCGCAGCACGTCGTGCGTGGCTTCGGCTGCTGCTGGCGCGGTGAGCGCTGTCCCACTGGTGGCCGGGGTGATGTCTTGCCAGAAGCGGCGCACGCCCAAGGCCAGCGCCAGGACCGCGAACAGGAACACCGGGGCAAACATACTCACCAGCAGGTTGTGCGGGAAGATGCTGTAGAAGTTGCCCGTTGAGCTCGCCTGCCCCTGCTGCGCGAGCCACAGGAACAGCGCCAGGCCCACAGCCAACGCCAGGCTGAGCGTGAGCCCGTTGCGCTGGTACAGCTGGCCCAAGGGGGCTGGCCAGGCGTACTGCGCGTAGGTTTGGCCTCGCACCTGCGCCATGACTTTGGGGATGTTCACCGCAAAGTCGTGGGGTGGTGCGTACTGGCAGGCGTGCAGGCAGGCGCCGCAGTTGTGGCACAGGTTGGCCATGAAGTGGATGTCGGCCTGCGCAAACGACAGCCGGCGCGTCATGGCCGGGAAGACTGCACAGAAGCCTTCGCAGTAGCGGCAGGCGTTGCAGATCTGCAGCTGGCGTGCAGTTTCGCTCTCGGCTTCAGTCGGCGCCCACTGCCCGTTGGCGAGGGCTTTGGCCTCTTGTGTGAGTTGTTGCAGTGAGGTCATTGCGCACCCCCGGACAGGGCGGCCCGAGCGGCTTGTGTGCCCGCGATCCGGCCAAAGGCGGTGCCGATCGACATGCCCACGCCTGCGGTGTAGCCTTTGCCGAGCACATTGCCCGCCATCATCTCGCCCGCCACAAACAGGTTGTCGCTGGGCACGCCGCCAAAACGCACGGCGGCGGTTTCGTCGGTTTCCAGACCCAGGTAGGTGAAGGTCACGCCGGGGCGCACGGCATAAGCATAAAACGGTGCGGTGTCGATGGTCCGCGCCCAATGGGTCTTGGCCGGGCTCACACCCTCGGTGTGGCAGTCGTCCAGGGTCGTGTGGTCAAAAGTGCCCGGGCGGCAAGCCGCGTTGTAGTCGTTCAGGGTTTGCATGAAGGTGTCCACATCCAGGCCGATTTTCTGGGCCAGCTCCGGCAGGGTCTGTGCCTGCACACCCTCGAACACGGGGGGCATGAAACGGCCAATCGCTTTGCTGTCGATGATCGAGTAAGCCGTTTGGCCGGGTTGCTGGGCCACCAGGCGACCCCAGATCGCGTAGCGTTTGGGCCAGAAGTCTTCGCCTTCGTCGTAAAAACGCCGGGCCTCGGTGTTGACCACCACGCCCAGCGAGACGCAGTCGATGCGGGTGCAGATACCGCCGTCATAGAGCGGTGCCCGGGCGTCGATCGCCACCATGTGGGCTTGCGTGGCGTCGCCGATCGGGTCAGCGCCCTGGGCCAGCATGTGCTTGAGTAGCACGCCCTGGTTGAAACGGGTGCCGCGGATCAAAAAGTTGTCAGCAGGCCACTCGCCGCGCTCGTTCTGGCCCCAGGCTTGGCGCAGCCACTCGCGGTTGGACTCGAAGCCCCCGGCGGCCAGCACACAGGTTTTGGCGGTGATGCGCTCGTTGCCGACCCAGGCGGCCACAAAGCGGCCGTTCTCGATTTCCAGCCGCTCCACAGGCGCGTTGTAACGGATTTGCACGCCGAGTTTTTCGGCGCTGCGGTAGTAGGCGTTGACCAGGGCCTTGCCCCCGCCCATGAAGAAGGCGTTGGTGCGCGCCACATGCAGCGCGCCCGACAGCGGCGGCTGGAAATGCACGCCATGTTTTCGCATCCAGTCGCGGCAGGTGCTGGAGGCGCGGATGGTCAGGCGGGCCAGTTTTTCGTTGGTGATGCCGCCCGTGACCTTGAGCAGGTCTTGCCAGAACTCTTCTTCGGGGTAGGCGTCCACCAGCACATCTTGCGGTGCGTCGTGCATGCAGCGCAGGTTGCGGGTGTGGCCCGAATTGCCACCGCGCCATTCGCGTGGGGCGGCTTCAAGCAGCGTCACGCTGGCACCTGCTTCGGCGGCCATCAGGGCCGCACACAAGGCGGCATTGCCGCCGCCAATCACCAGCACGTCCGTGCCCATCTCACATCCTTGTTTGTCAATTGACCGCGCAGTGTCGGTGAAACTTCAAATTTTGTGAAATGAAATATTTGGACGTTTTATTGCGATTGATGCATTAATCTTGGCGATGTCGCTTGCCAAAGTGCCGCAAGCTCAGCTGGAAAAAGCCTTCGGCTGCGGCCGACAGGCTGGTCTGCTTGCGGCGCAGCAGGGTCACCCGCCGCTTGACCACTGGGCCGATCAGGGGGATCTTGACCACGTTCGGCCGGTCGCCGTTTTCAAATGTGGAGGAAGGCAGCACAGCGCAACCCACGCCCGCGGCCACCAGGTTGATGGCGGTGGCGTGGTGCTGCACTTCGTAGTGGCCATGCAGGCGGATGCCGCGCTGGGCCAGCTGGTAGTCGAGGAACATGCGCGTGGCCATGAAGCTGCTGACCACGATCAGTTCGATGCCTTGCAGATCGGTCCAGCTCACCGTTCGCCTGTCCTGCAGGGCATGGGGCGTGGGGCAAAGCAGGGTCAGCGGGTCTTCAAAAAGCGCAACCTCTTCCAGTTCGGGGTGCGGCTCGCCATTGATGGCGATGCCCAGCTCGGCCTGCCCGTCCAGCACGGCGGCACGCACATCGTGCGAAGACGCGTCGAGCAGGCGCAGCGTGTTGCCGGGGCATTGCTGGGCATAAGCGCGGATGAGTTCAGGCAGGACGTGGGTGGTGAGCGAAGGCACACAGGCCAGGGTGAAGTGACCACCGCCGGTTTGCGCCTTGTCGCGCACACGGGTCAGCGTGCGGGTGGCGTCCAGCACCAGGTGCCGGGCCTGCGGCAAAAACTCGCGCCCTGTGGCTGTGAGTTCCACCTTGCGGGTGGTGCGGTCCAGCAGCCGTGTGTCCAACAGGCCTTCGAGCTTTTGGATGCGCCGCGTGAGCGCTGTTTGCGTCAGGTGCAGCTGCTGCGCGGCTTTGACGAAGCTGCCCAGCTCTGCCACGCAGACAAAGGCTTGCAGTCCGTCGAAGTCGATTTTCAAGCGCGGCTCCTGCGCTCAGGGCAGTGCGGAGGCGGACGAGATCACACCGCCGCCCAGGCACACCTCGCCGTCGTACAGCACAGCGCTCTGGCCCGGTGTGACGGCCCATTGCGCTTCTGGAAACTGCAGGCCGAAACCGGGCGCAGTGCTGCCGTCAGCGCCTGCCAGCAGCTGGCAGAGGGCGTCGGCCTGGCGGTAGCGGGTCTTGGCCGCGTAGTGGCCGGGTGTGGGTGGCACGCCCGCGCACCAGCTGGCGTCATCGGCCTGCAGGCTTTCGGACAGCAACCAGGGATGGTCATGCCCCTGCACCACCCACAAGGTGTTGTTCTCGATGTCCTTGCGCGCCACGAACCAGGGGGTGTGCTCACCCGCGCCTCGCAATCCGCGGGCGCGGAGTGCTTCCATCTCTGCCCCCTTGGCCTTGACCCCGCCAATGCCCAGGCCCTGGCGTTGCCCGAGCGTGTAAAAACTCAAGCCCACATGCTGGCCGATGGTGCGGCCTGTGGGGTCCTTGATCGGGCCGGGCTCCTTGCTGATGTAGCGGTTGAGGAACTCGCGGAAAGGCCGCTCGCCAATGAAGCAGATGCCGGTGGAGTCTTTCTTTTTGGCGTTGGGCAGACCGATTTCTTCGGCGATGCGGCGCACCTCGGTTTTGTGCAGCTCACCCACGGGGAACAGTGTTTTGGCCAGTTGAGCCTGGTTCAGGCGGTGCAAAAAGTAGCTCTGGTCCTTGGACGGGTCCAGGCCCTTGAGCAGCTCGTGGCGGCCGGTCGTTTCGTTCAGGCGCACACGGGCGTAATGTCCGGTGGCAATTTTCTCGGCACCCAGGCGCATGGCGTGGTCCAGAAAGGACTTGAACTTGATCTCGGCATTGCACAGGATGTCGGGGTTGGGGGTGCGCCCGGCTTGGTACTCGCGCACGAACTCCGAAAACACGCGGTCCTTGTAGTCGGCGGCGAAGTTGACGTGTTCGATCTCGATGCCGATGACGTCCGCCACGGCGGCTGCATCGACAAAATCGATGTTGGACGAGCAGTATTCGCTGTCGTCGTCATCTTCCCAATTCTTCATGAAGATGCCAATCACCTCATGGCCCTGTTGCTTGAGCAGGTGAGCGGTGACAGCGGAATCGACGCCGCCGGACAGGCCGACGACCACACGGGGTTTGGAAGACATGACGCGATTATCCCGCCAGTTGGAAAGTGCGAAAATCGAGACGCTCCCATCAACCGATATGTCTACGCCTCAATCCATGCGCCAAATCCTCAGGATGATCCTGAGCGACGCTGCGCGCGGGCTGTTTTTGGTCACCCACAGCAGTCTGGCCATGGTCGGCGTGACTGCGGCCGCCTGTGTGCTGGCTTTGTGGCTGCAGCCCCAATGGCTGAAGGCCACGGAGAACTGGGTTTTGGGCTGGCTGCGAGAGCAGCAGGTGCTGGTGTCCTGGCTGCCGGAGAACCGGCTGGACCGGGCCACAGCGATCGATTTGGGTGAGTTGCCGCCCAAGCAGGCGGCGGTGGCGGAATGGCTGGCGCGCAAATACCGTGTGGCGCCCGAGCCGGTGGCGGCGCTGGTGCTGGAGGCGCATGCCCTTTCCCGGTCTTCGAAATTGCCAGCCAACTTGATTCTGGCCGTCATGGCGGTCGAGTCGAGTTTTCACCCCTATATTCAGAGCCATGCTGGTGCCCAGGGCCTGATGCAGGTGATGACCGGCATCCACGCCAAACGCTATGAAGCCTATGGCGGCAACATGGCCGCCTTTGACCCTCGCACCAACATGCGCGTAGGTGTGGCGGTGCTGGTTGACGGCATCAAGCTCAAGGGAGGGTCAATTGAAGAAGGCTTGCGCTTTTACCTGGGGGGCGATGCCGTCTCTGACGATGGTGGGTATGTGGCCAAAGTGCTGGCCGAACAGGCCCGCCTGGACCAGGTGGCTGCTGGCGTGAAGGTGCCGGTGCAGTGATGGGAGCGGCATGAGTTTCGTTTCGCCAGAGTTTGGCCTGTTGTGTGTGCTGTTCTTTCCTTTGTATTGGGCACTGGCAGGGCAAACGAGCCAGCAAAAATCGCTGCTGATCGTTTCAGGTTACGCGCTTTACGCATCCTGGGTGCCCGAGTTCGCCTTGCTGCTGGCGGTCTACAGCACCGTGGTGTGGTGGCTGGGCGCGATGATGCAGTTCGAGTTCCGCCAGCGACGTGTGGTGCGCTGGCCCATGGTGCTGGGGCTGTGGCTGTGTGGCTCCTTTTTGGTGCTGCTCAAGTACTACGAGTTCGTGCGTGCCACCTGTCAAACCTTGCTGATGAAGCTGGGCATGGCCTCGGTCCTGCCTGCCGTGGATGTGGTGGCCCCGGTGGGGGTGTCGTTTTTCACTTTCCAGGCGGTCACTTATCTGGTCTGGGTGGGACGAGCGCCGCACAAAGCCCGCTCATGGAGCGATGTGATGCTGTTCCTGAGCTTCTGGCCCACCTTGTTTGCAGGCCCGATCCTGCGGGCTGAATCTTTTTTTGCCCAGGAAGACTCGGATCAGCCCGGTCAGCCGCGCCAGGTCAGCCGCGCGCTGTACTGGATCGGTCTGGGGTTGTTTCAGAAAATGGTGCTGGCTTCGTGGCTGGCCGAGAAAGTGGTGGACCCGGTCTTCAAGTGGCCCGAGCAGTTTGCCGGCGGGTCGGTGGCGGCGGCCATGTTGGGTTACAGCCTGCAAATTTTTCTGGATTTCGGCGGCTACACCCTCATTGTGTCCGGTCTGGCCCTGCTGCTGGGCTACACCTTGCCAGTCAACTTTCGCCAGCCCTACCTGGCGCTCAATGTGCAGGACTTCTGGACCCGTTGGCATGTGTCTCTGTCGAGCTTTATCCGCGACTACATCTACATCCCGCTGGGCGGCAACCGCGACGGCTGGGCGCGCACCCAGGTCAATGTGGTGCTGGGCATGCTCATCAGCGGGTTGTGGCACGGCGCGAGCTGGACGTTCGTGGTCTGGGGTTTGCTTCATGGCCTGGCTGTGGTGGCCTACAACCTGGGCAAGGCCTTGGGGCTCGATGCCTGGCCTCGCTGGCTGGCGATACCCTGCACTTTCCTGTTTGTGACCTTGGCCTGGGTGTTCTTCCGTGCGGAGTCGCTCGATCAAGCTTTGCTGGTGTTGTCGCGCCTCCTGGACGACATGCCTCAAGAGGGATTGGCGGCGGTGCCCTGGTGGCCCTTGGGCTTGCTGTGCACCGTTTTCTGGGGCCTGAGCTTCTGGGCCGAGCTTGTGGAGCAGTGGGTCGTGGCCACGCTGGACCGTGTGGGTCTGTGGGTGACCATGGCCACCATGGTGGTCTGGATGTTTGTGGTGATCGCGCTGGGCCCTGAGGGCGTGCCGGGCTTCATTTATTACCGTTTCTGATATGACTGCCCCCAGCATTTCCTGGCGTTTGACCGTGGGCCTTTGGCTCGGTGGAGCGTTGCTGTCCTGGTTGTGGTTGACCTCGTTCGACCGCTATTTGACGGCGCGTTACCACTGGAGTCTGGAGGCCGAACTCGAGTCGGTCCTGCCTGCCGGATGGGCGACACCGATCCTGAGCGCATCGCAGCGCTTGCGCGCGTGGACCGCTGTTGAGCGTGACGAGGAAGAAGCTGGGCAGCCTGATTCGCCTGTGGTGGCAGCGCCGCAGCGAAAGGGGGCGGTTACGGGCACGCCATGGCGCCCACCAGCCCCGCCAGGGATCGTGCCTTTGCAGGCGGCGGTCGGGTCAGGCTGGCCCACCTTGCGCCAGCAGCGGCTTAACCCGGGCCCACAACGGATCCTGTTTGCAGGCGACTCGATGATGCAGGGCGTGGCCCCGCTGGTCTCGCGCGAGTTGAGCAGGCGTTACCCCGACTGGTTCATGCTCGATCTGAGCCGCCAGAGCACCGGTTTGACCGTGCGACGCTATTTTGATTGGCCCACCCGCATCATCGAAGAAATGGATGCCAAAAAGCTCAGTCTGGTGGTGATCTTTCTGGGGCCCAACGATCCCTGGGACCTGGTGGTGGATGGGCGCCGCCATGTCTTTCCTTCGCCCGAATGGGCGCAGCAGTACGCCTTGCGCGTGGACGAGATCCTGTCGGCCGCCAAAGCGCGCGACGTGAAGGTGATCTGGCTCGGCCTGCCCGCCATGCGCGAAGGCCGTGTGCAGCAGGGTGCGGTGGTGCAAAACCAGATTTTCTACCACCGGGCCAAGGCCTGGGGTACGGACTACCTGGCGACCGAGCCCTTGATTGGCGCGTTGTCCGAGCCTTTCCAGAAGTTCATGCCCGACGATGCCGGGCAACCCGTGAACCTGCGGGCCGGGGACGGCATCCATTTCACGCCCGCAGGCTTGCACAGGATCAAGCAGGCCTTGCTGCAGCACCTTGAAGGGGAGATCCGGCCATGAAGATGCCTCTGTTGGTGTGGGGTGGTTTTTGCCTGGCCCTCATGGGCGCAGATGCGCTGGCGCAGGCTGCGCCTGGCCTGTCGGTGACGCGGCTGGCGGTGCAGGCCCGTGCCGGCGTGCCTGACTTGCAGTGCAGCCCGGCCCCGGCCAGGCCTGTGGCACCTGCGCCGGTTGATCCCGACCCTCAGGAGCCACCGGACGCCCAGGAAGTGGAGGCGCAATTGAGCGTTCTCCAACCAGAGCGTGAGGCTGAGCCTGCGGGCGCAGCCCGTGGTGCCTGGCCGCAGGCGAGACCCGGTCAGCCTCTGCGTGTGGCGATCTGGGGCGACAGCCATTTGGCCGCCGGATTTTTCACCTCGGAACTGGTTCGGTTGCTGCCCTGGTCTGCCGACCAGGTGGCCACGCAGTTCATCGGCGCCCACATGAACCGACCCGGTGTGCGCATGCCCTGGCTGCGCAAAGGCTGCATCGGCCCGAACTGGAAGCACGAGCCCGCTTATGCCGATGCGGGCGCTGCTGCAGCCCCCGGCCCGGCACTGGTGAGCCTGAGCAGCAGCCGCGAGGGCGCCAGCCTGGCCTGGGATGTGCGCAACGTCAGTGGCCAGGCAGACAAGCCGCAGCTGCGTCTGCTCTACCAGCAAACAAGCGATCCGGTGCAGATTGCCATCGCGGTGGACGACGGTCCGGAGCAAGTGCTGGCGTTGCAAGGTGCGCCCGGTCCGGCCGCGCTGGAGCTGGTTGCCGATGCCCCGATGTCGGTGGTGCGCCTGCGCCTGTTGGCGGGGGCCTTGCGCTGGCAAGGGATGCAGTGGCCTGTGCCCGAATCCACCCGATTGCAGCTGGATGTGTTCGGTTACCCCGGTGCCACGGTGGCTGCCTGGCAGCGTGCGCGACCGGATGCATTGGCATCTTGGTGGCGCGATGTGGGCTACGACCTCGTGATGCTGGAGTTCGGCACCAACGAGGGCAATGTTCAGCCTTTTGACGCGCAAGCCTATGCCCAGACCCTGCGCGCATCGGTCACGGCCTGGCGGGCCCAGTTTCCGCAGGCCGCCTGTGTGCTGATCGGGCCGGGGGACCGTGGCATTTTGGTGCGGCGATCACAGAAAGCCAAGCCTGCGGGGCGCAGCGCCAAAGGCCAACAAATCAAACCGCGCAAGGCTGCGAAGCCCAGCAAGGGCCAAGCGGCTGCTGCGGCCAAAACTGGCACCGATCTGCTGCGCTTCACGCGGGTGCATCTGGAGATCGCCCGATTGCAAAGTCAGGTGGCCGCCGAACAAGGGTGTCGGTTCTGGAGCATGCTCGACGCCATGGGCGGTGCCGGTGGGGCTTACCGCTGGGTGGGGCAAAACCCGCCCCTGATGGCCCGTGACCTGATCCACTTCACGGTGCCAGGCTACCAGCGTCTGGCGCAGCGCTTCGCGCAGGACATGGGCTGGCAGGTCGAGCGCCTGTGGCCCGACGTCCGCTGAGTTTCACAAACGGCTGAAGAACACCGCACTCATCGCCAGTCCCGCGGCGATGACCAGGCGCCGCACCCACAGCACAGGCAGGCGCTGCGCCAGTCGCGCGCCCAGCCAGCCGCCCAGGGTGGCCCAGGCCATCATCCAGAGCGCTTGCGGCCAGACGATCGCGCCTGCTGCGGCAAAAGCGATCACCGACAGCAGTGACAGCACCAGCGAGTTGAGGTTTTTCAAGGCGTTGACCGTGGACAGGCGCGATTCACCCGCCAGCGTGTAGAGGGCCATCAGCAAAATGCCCAGGCCACCATTGAAATAGCCGCCGTAAATTGCCACCAGCAGCAGCCCGGGCTGCCGCATGCCAGGGTGACCCTGGCCATGTCCCAGGGCCGAAATGCGTGGCCCCAGCGCAAACAGCCCAGTGGCCAAGAGCAGCAACCAGGGCACGATGCCCGAGAACACCCGTGCAGGCGTCATCAGCAAGAGGGCTGCGCCCACGAGCCCACCCAGCGCGGCCGTCAGCATTTCGCGCCGCAGCAGGGCCGGCGGCAGCTCGCGCAGCTGGGCCTTGAAGCCCAAGGTGCTGCCCAGGTAACCGGGGCTGACGGCCATGGCACTGGTGGCGTTGGCCGCCAGCGGTGGCACGCCCGCGAACACGAGTGCCGGGAAGGTGAGGAAGCTGCCCCCGCCCGCGATGGCGTTGAGCACACCTGCGCCGAGCGCCGCTGCGCCCGTGAGTGCCCAGGTGGCCGAGGTGTCGGCGATCATGCTGACCGCGGGGTGGGCAAAGGCGGCAGCGTCGCCACGGCGGCATCGGTGTAGATCAGGCCCAGCGGGTAGCGTTGTCCGGCCAGGTGGTCTTCGATGCAGCGCAGCACCAGCGGGCTGCGGTGGCGGTCGGCACTGGCGCGCACCTCTTCAGGCGTCATCCAGACGGTGCGCACGATGCCGTCGTCCAGGGACCGTTCGGGCTGGAAGTCGCCCAGATCGCCACAGAAGGCCAGCCGCAAGTAGGTGATGTCTTCGCCCGTGGCGGGCCTCTGGAAGCGCGACAGGTACACCCCGACCAGGGCGGTGGGGGTGAAGGGGTGGGCGGTTTCCTCAAGTGCTTCGCGTGCGCAGCCGTCGGCGGGCGACTCAAAGGGGTCCAGGTGCCCGGCAGGGTTGTTCAGGCGCAGGCCCTCCTGGGTGTGTTCTTCGACCAGCAGGTAGCGGCCATCGCGCTCGATGATGGCGGCCACGGTGACATTGGGTTTCCAGCGTGTGTCCATGGGGAGATTATCGGCATTGGCGCTGCCCATTTGTGATGGGTGCGTGACCTGATGGGTGGGGTGTGGAATGCCGGGCTGGGCTCATGGTTAACCCGTAGATCGTTCCGGTGCAGGCAGGGCTTGCCCTGTCTGGGATGACGCTGACATCGGTTAAGCTGAAACATTCCGTTCAGTGGACACAGCGAGGAGACATTCATGCAGACAGGCGAATCCGCATCCGCGCCGCAGCGCATTGGCGTGCCGCGAGAAATATTCCCCGGCGAAAAAAGGGTGGCCACGGTGCCCGATGTGGTGTCCAAGCTGGTCAAACTTGGTTTTGCCGTGGTGGTGGAACGGGGCGCTGGCGAGCTGGCCGATCTGTCCGATGACGCTTATGTCGAAGCTGGAGCGACCATCGCACCGAGCGCGGCCGAGCTGTGGAGCGCCAGCGATATTGTTTTCAAAGTGCGTGCCCCCACCGCCGACGAAGTGGCGTTGATGCACGAAGGCCAGACCTTGATTGGCTTTTTGTGGCCTGCCCAAAATCCCGATTTGATGCAACAGCTGGCGGCCAAGAAGGTCACCGCACTGTCGATTGACGCGCTGCCCCGCACATTGAGCCGCGCCCAGAAGATGGATGCGCTGACCTCGATGGCGGGCGTGAGCGGTTACCGCGCTGTGGTGGAAGCGGCCAATGCTTTTGGCCGTTTCTTCAACGGACAGATCACGGCCGCAGGCAAGGTGCCTCCGGCCAAGGTGTTCATTGCTGGTGCTGGCGTGGCGGGGCTCGCCGCAATTGGTGCTGCTGCCAGCCTGGGTGCCATCGTGCGTGCCAACGACACGCGCGCCGAAGTGGCCGATCAGGTGGTGTCGCTGGGCGGTGAATTTGTCAAAGTGGACTATGAGGAAGAAGGCTCGGGCGGCGGCGGTTATGCCAAGGTCATGAGCGAAGGCTTCCAGGCCGCGCAGCGCGAGATGTACGCGCAGCAGGCCAAGGAGTGCGACATCATCATCACCACCGCGCTCATTCCCGGCAAACCCGCGCCCCGGCTGATCACCGCCGAGATGGTGCAAAGCATGAAGCCCGGCAGCGTGATCGTGGACATGGCCGCCGAACAAGGCGGCAACTGCGAACTGACCGAGCCCGGCAAGGCCGTGGTCAAGCATGGCGTGACCATCGTCGGCTACACCGATCTGGCTTCACGCATGGCGCGCCAGTCGTCCACCCTGTATGGCACCAACCTGTTCCGTTTGACGGAAGAGCTGTGCAAGACCAAGGACGGCATCATCAACGTCAACATGCAAGACGATGCCATCCGGGGCCTGACGGTCATCAAGGACGGTGAAATCACCTGGCCCGCCCCGGCCTTGCCCGCCGCTGCGCCCAAACCTGCAGCCAAGCCCGTGGCTGCGGTCGAGAAGAAAAGCGGTCATGGCCACGGCAGCAGCGGTCCCATGCCGCTCAAAACCCTGTTGGGTGTCTTTGGCGCGGGGGCTTTGGCCTTCTGGGCCATTGGTGCGTATGCCCCTGCGGCCTTCCTGGGCCACTTCACCGTGTTCGTGCTGGCCTGCTTCATCGGCTACATGGTGGTGTGGAACGTGACGCCTGCGCTGCACACGCCGCTGATGAGTGTGACCAATGCGATCTCCAGCATCATTGTCATTGGTGCCCTGGTGCAGATCCTGCCGCCCGAGGCGGGCGCGAATGGGCGACCTGATCAGCTGATTCAGTGGCTGGCTTTTGCCGGCATTGTGCTGACGGCCGTCAACATGTTTGGTGGCTTTGCAGTCACCCGCCGCATGCTGGACATGTTCCGCAAGTGAACTGAGACCATAAAAACAAGGAATGACGAACATGCCCCAAAGTCTCATCTCCCCTAGCCTGGCCACGGTCGCCTACATCGGCGCAGCCATCCTCTTCATCCTCAGTCTGGGTGGTTTGTCCAACCCGGAAACTTCGCGCCGCGGCAACCTCTACGGGGTTGTCGGCATGGCGCTGGCGGTGATCGCCACCATCGTTGGCCCGCGTGTGGCGACTGCGGGCATCCCGTGGATCATCGGTGCGCTGGCCATTGGTGGCAGTGCAGGCCTGTACGCCGCCAAAACCGTCAAGATGACCCAAATGCCCGAACTGGTGGCGTTGATGCACAGCCTGGTGGGCCTGGCGGCATGTCTTGTGGGTTTTGCCAGTTATGTAGACACCTCGATCCAGTTCACGGGGGCCGAAAAAGTCATCCACGAAGTGGAGATTTACGTCGGCATTTTGATCGGTGCGGTCACTTTCTCCGGCTCGCTCGTTGCCTTTGGCAAGCTCAACGGCAAGATCGGCGGCAAGCCACTCTTGCTGCCCGCACGCCATTGGCTGAATCTGCTCGGCCTTTTGGTCGTGGTCTGGTTTGGCCGTGAGTTTGTGAACGCACACGATGTGCAAACCGGCATGACACCACTGATCGTGATGACCGTGATCGCGCTGCTGTTCGGCATCCACATGGTCATGGCCATTGGCGGCGCCGACATGCCGGTGGTGGTGTCCATGCTCAACAGCTATTCCGGCTGGGCCGCTGCGGCCACCGGTTTCATGCTCAGCAACGACCTGCTGATCGTGACCGGTGCCTTGGTGGGCTCGTCGGGGGCCATCTTGTCCTACATCATGTGCAATGCGATGAACCGCAACTTCATCAGCGTGATTGCGGGCGGTTTTGGGGGTGGGGCACCTGCCGCGCCCAAGGCAGACGGTGCTGCCGCCGAGCCCCAAGGCGAGGTGGTGCCTGTGAGTGCGGCCGAGACCGCCGAGCTGCTGCGTGAGGCCAAGAGCGTGATCATCGTGCCGGGTTATGGCATGGCCGTGGCCCAGGCGCAGCACACGGTCAACGAGATCACCAAAACCCTGCGCGAGCGGGGCGTGACGGTGCGCTTTGGCATCCACCCGGTGGCCGGGCGCATGCCGGGCCACATGAACGTGCTGCTGGCCGAAGCCAAGGTGCCCTATGACATCGTGCTGGAGATGGACGAGATCAACGACGATTTCCCGGACACCGATGTGGCCATGGTGATCGGTGCCAACGACATCGTGAACCCTGCCGCGCAAGACGACCCGAGCAGCCCGATTGCGGGCATGCCGGTGCTCGAAGTCTGGAAAGCCCGCACCAGCATTGTGATGAAACGCTCCATGGCCAGCGGTTACGCAGGTGTGGACAACCCGCTGTTCTACAAGGACAACAACCGCATGTTGTTCGGAGACGCCAAGAAGATGCTGGATGAAGTGCTGGTGGCACTCAAAGCCTGACCGCTACAGCATCCATCGCCCGTTGGCCATGCGCACTGGACGCGAGTCCGGGGCGTTTTTCTTGGGGCTTGCGTGAACAGGGCGCCGTTCTGTGAGGCCATGCCCTGCGGCACAAACAGGTGACAGGCGATGCCGTCAACCTCGGGAAATCCTGCATTTTTTTGCGTCAGTTATCAGTCAGTTATGCGGTAGACTGATCCGCATGGAAAACCATGCAATGACCCCCGATCGCGTTTGGCTCAACAGCTATCCTGCAGGCGTTCCTGCAGACATTGATCCCGGCCAGTACAGTTCCCTGGTGGGTTTGATGGAAGAGAGTTTTGCCCGTTACGCTGACCGCACGGCCTACAGCTTCATGGGCAAGGACATCACCTACCGCCGCACTGACGAAGAAAGCCAGGCGTTGGCGGCTTACCTGCAGTCATTGGGCTTGAGCAAGGGCGACCGCGTCGCCGTGATGATGCCCAATGTGCCCCAATACCCGGTGGCTGTCGCGGCCATCCTGCGCGCTGGCTATGTGGTGGTCAATGTCAATCCGCTCTACACCGCCCGCGAGCTGGAGCACCAGCTCAAGGACTCTGGAGCCCGTGCCATCGTCATCATCGAAAATTTCGCGGCCACCCTCGAAAAGTGCATCGCTCAAACACCCGTGCAGCATGTGGTGCTGGCCACCATGGGTGACCGTCTGGGTTGGCTCAAAGGCACGCTGGTCAATTACGTGGTGCGCAAGGTCAAGAAGCTGGTGCCGGAGTTCCAGCTGCCCGATGCGGTCTCGTTCAACCAGGCCTTGAGCCGGGGCCGCCATTTGCCACTGCGCCGCCCTGAAATCACCCCCGACGACATCGCCGTGCTGCAGTACACCGGCGGCACCACGGGCGTCTCCAAGGGTGCGGTGCTGCTGCACCGCAATGTGGTGGCCAACGTGCTGCAGTCCGAGGCGTGGAACGAGCCTGTGATGAAACGCGTGCCTGCGGGCGAGCAGCCTACCTCGGTTTGCGCGCTGCCGCTGTACCACATCTTCGCGTTCACGGTGAACATGATGCTGAGCATGCGCACGGGCGGCAAGACCATTTTGATTCCCAATCCTCGCGACCTGCCTGCGGTGCTGAAAGAATTGTCCAAGCACACCTTCCACAGCTTTCCGGCGGTGAACACCCTGTTCAATGGGTTGGCCAATCACCCTGATTTCAACACTGTCAATTGGTCCAACCTCAAGGTGTCCGTGGGCGGCGGCATGGCCGTCACGCCGAACGTGGCCAAGTTGTGGCTTGAAAAAACAGGTTGCCCCATCTGCGAAGGCTATGGTTTGTCGGAAACCAGCCCGTCGGCCAGCTGCAACCCCACCACCAGCACCGAATTCACCGGCACCATCGGTGTGCCGATTCCCGGCACCTGGATGAAGCTGCTCGACGACGATGGCCACGAAGTGACCACGCCTGGCCAGCACGGCGAGATCGCCATCAAGGGCCCGCAGGTCATGGCCGGTTACTGGCAGCGACCGGACGAAACCGCCAAGGTCATGACGGCCGATGGGTATTTCAAGTCGGGCGATGTGGGTGTGATGGACGAGCGAGGCTTTTTCAAGATCGTGGACCGCAAGAAGGACATGATTCTGGTCAGTGGCTTCAACGTCTACCCCAATGAGGTGGAGGAAGTGGCTTCGGCCTGCCCCGGCGTGCTCGAGTGCGCGGCCATCGGTGTGCCGGATGAAAAGACCGGTGAGGCCGTCAAGTTGGTGGTGGTCAAAAAAGATCCGGCGCTGACTGCCGAGCAGATTCAAGCCTACTGCCGTGAGAACATGACGGCCTACAAGCAGCCGCGCGTGGTGGAGTTCCGCGATGAATTGCCCAAGACCCCAGTAGGCAAAATCCTTCGACGTGAGCTGCGCAACCCGACGTGAACGTGGTCTGGTTGTACGCATGGTTTCAGGCGGCCCTTGCGGGCCGCTTTCTTCTGGAAAACATGGCCCCCATGTTCGTCACTTCGTGTACTCACTGCCCCCCGAGGGGGCTGTGCCCTCCTTGGGGCGGCCCGGCGGGGGCCACGACATGACCCCCATCGGCATCATGAGTGCCATGCACGAAGAGCTGGCTGCTGTGCTGCAAGCACTGCCCGATGAACAACGCGTGCAGGTGGCCGGGCGGGATTTCTGGCAAGGGCATTGGCATGGCCGCCCGGTGGTGGCGGTGCTTTCGCGCATTGGCAAGGTGGCGGCTGCCACCACGGCCACGGCCCTCATCGAGCGCTTTGGTGTCGGCCAGATCGTTTTCACGGGTGTGGCGGGCGGTCTGGGGTCAGGCGTGAAGGTGGGCGATGTGGTGTTGGCCCGCAGCTTGGTGCAGCACGACATGGACGCTTCGCCGCTGTTTCCACGGCATGAGGTGCCTTTGTATGGCCGCAGCCGCTTTGATACCGATCCCGGTTTGTCCGATGCGTTGCAGCGGGCGTCTCAAGAGGTGTTGGTCGATGTGGCCCCGCATGTCGGTTTTGAAGCCATTGCCGAGTTTGGCTTGCAGTCGCCTCGTCTGCATGAAGGTCTGATCGCCAGCGGCGACCGTTTTGTCTCCACCACCGCCGAATGCCGCAGCCTGCAGCAAACTTTGCCCGAGGCGCTGGCGGTCGAGATGGAGGGGGCAGCGGTGGCGCAGGTCTGTGCCGATTACGGCGTGCCTTTTGCGGCTCTGCGCACTATTTCTGACCGCGCCGACGACGACGCCCATGCCGATTTCAGCCGTTTCATTCGCCAGGTGGCCAGCCGCTACAGCGTGGCGATGTTGTCACAATGGCTGAAAACCCCTTGACGCCCGCATCTGTCGGGCTCGGGCTGTGGCGGGTGACGATGTTGCGCTTGCGTCTGAGGAACCCGCCGCAGCCCGAGTCCGACAGATAACCACCAACAGCCGGGCTTAAGCCTCAGCCTTATTTCAACCAGCCACGCCGACGGAAGTACCACATGGGCACCACGGCGCTGGCGGCCATCAGCACAATCGCCATCGGGTAGCCCCAAGTCTGGTTCAGCTCGGGCATGTACTGGAAGTTCATGCCGTAGATGCTGGCGATCAGCGTGGGCGGCAGCAAGGCCACACTGGCCACCGAAAAGATCTTGATGATCTTGTTCTGGTTGATGTTGATGAAACCAACAGTGGCGTCCATCAGGAAGTTGATCTTGTCGAACAGGAAGGCCGTGTGCGAATCGAGCGAGTCGATGTCGCGCAGGATCTGACGGGCTTCCTCGAACTGCTCGGCGTTCAGCATTTTCGAGCGCATCATGAAGCTCACGGCGCGGCGCGTGTCCATGACGTTGCGGCGGATACGGCCGTTCAGGTCTTCCTGGCGCGCAATGGCACCCAGCACTTCGCCGGCCATGGCGTCGGTCACATCACCCGACAGCACTTTTTTGCCAGCTGTTTCCAGTTTGTCGTAAATGCCCTCGAGCGTGTCGGCCGAATACTCGGCGTCGGCATCAAACAGCTTGAGCAACACTTCCTTGGCGTCTTCAATCAGGCCCGGTGCGCGGCGCGCGCGCATGCGCAAGAGTCGAAAGACCGGCACGTCTTCGTCGTGGATGGAAAACAGCACGCCCTGGCTTTTCAGGTCGGCGTTGTGCTGGTTCAGGATGAAGGCGCAACGCACGGTGCGAGGCTCTTCTTCGTCGGCGATCAAAAAGTCGGAGCGGATGTGCAACTCGCCATTGTCTTCTTCGTAGAAACGGGCGGATTCCTCGATGTCCTCGTCCATCGCGTCTTCCGGGATGGACAGGCCGAAGTACTGTTTGATCCAGCGTTTTTCTTCCAGTGTGGGCGACTCCAGGTCCACCCAGATCGGCTGAAAGCGTGACAGCTCTTCCAGGGATTCGATTTCTTCCTGGAACAGGCGGCCGTTGGCGAGGGTGAAGATGTTGAGCATGGCGTTCTCCGTAAGGCCAGATGCCAAAGGTTCAAAAGAGGGCGGCGTTGGGGTGTTGCGGCGGCTTTCGAACGACTGGCGGCATGCTCAAGGCGTCCGAAAGCTACCGACTCGGGTAGCTTTCCACGGTGGGATCTCCAATAAAAGAAGAATGGATTATCGCACCCGAAAGGGGCGATTCAAAGGCCGCCAAGTGACGGCCGTGTGACCTTGGTCTGAATGCCCAGGCCGGGCAAGGTGCTTATGAGTCAACCATCGAAAGATAGCACCCCGCCAACAGATTGCCAAGAGGATTTCCGGGCTTCTAGGGGGTTACCTTGAGGGGCCTTGCTTTTGCTGATCGGCAGGCGCATAGTGAATCCAACGGGCCTTGAAAAGGCCTGTTGGGCCCCGCCAAAAGGGCTTTCATCCCAAGCAACAGGAGGCTATGTCTATGAACCTGACGATCAGCGGTCACCACCTTGAAGTTACACCCGCCCTGCGCACGTATGTGACCGGCAAACTAGATCGCATCACCCGACATTTCGACCAGGTGGTCGATGTCAAAGTGCTGTTGACTGTGGAAAAGCAAAAGGAAAAGGAAAAAAGACAGCGCGCCGAGTGCAATATCCATGTGAAAGGCAATGACCTGTTTGCCGAGAGCGCCCATGAGGACCTGTATGCCGCCGTGGACGAATTGATGGACAAACTCGACCGCCAGGTGGTCAAACACAAGACCCGCATCACCGACCACCACCACGACGCGCCCAAGCGCATGATGTGAAAAACCCCACATTTGAAACCAGGGCTGCCAACGCGCAGCCCTTTTTGTTTGCATGAAAATTCAATAATGAATACCTAAGAATTGATTTATTAAATATTTCTATGGGGGAGCTGGCAAGAGGTGCATAATCCGCCTCGACCATGAATCGACTCTCGTCCATCCTGCCCGTCGCCCAAGTTCTTGTCGGGGTTGAGGCCACCAGCAAGAAGCGTGCTTTTGAAGAAGCCGGGCTTTTGTTCGAGAACCTGCACGGCTTGTCCCGCGCACTGGTCACCGACAGCCTGTTTGCCCGCGAACGTCTGGGCTCCACCGGCCTTGGTCATGGCGTGGCCATCCCGCATGGCCGCATCAAAGGCCTGAAAGCACCCATGGCCGCAGTTTTCCAGCTGGCGCAGCCTATTGGGTTTGATGCCCCGGACGAATTGCCGGTGAATTTGCTGATTTTCCTTTTGGTGCCCGAAGCGGCCACCCAAAAGCACCTCGAAATCCTGTCAGAAATCGCCGAGCTGCTGTCTGACAGCGCTTTGCGCGAAAACATCAAGTCCAGCGCTTCACAGCAAGTGCTGCACCAGCTGATCGCCCAGTGGCGTTCGGCCCAGGCCGCCTGAACCGTTCGCCGGACTTTGCGCCATGAAGCCCACCGTGGTCAGTGCCGATGTCCTGTTTGAAGACCACCGAGCCCAGCTCAAATGGCAGTGGGTGGCGGGTCTGGGGGCTTCGGAGCGCCGTTTTGACGAGGTGGCTGTGCGTGAAGCCACGTCGGGCGCCGATTTGGTCGGTTACCTGAACTACATCCACCCCTACCGGGTCCAGATCCTGGGGCCCCGCGAGGTGGCCTACCTCACCAACTCGACCCCGGAAGACTGCGCACGGCGCATTGCGCGCATCGTGACGCTGGAGCCCCCGGTGCTGGTGCTGTCCGATGGGCAGACAGCGCCCGATGCCCTGTTGTCCATGTGCGAGCGTGCCCAGATCCCGATGTTCTCCACCCAGGAGTCATCGGCGTTTGTGATCGACGTGCTGCGTGCTTACCTCTCCAAGCACTTTGCCGACCGCACCACCATGCATGGAGTGTTCATGGACATTCTGGGCCTGGGCGTGCTGATCACCGGCGAGTCGGGTTTGGGCAAGAGTGAGCTGGGGCTGGAGCTGATTTCTCGCGGCAACGGCTTGGTGGCTGACGACGCCGTTGACCTGTACCGCATCAATCAGACCACCATCGAGGGGCGTTGCCCCGACTTGCTGCAAAACCTGCTGGAAGTGCGCGGCATTGGTCTGCTGGACATCCGCGCCATCTTTGGCGAGACGGCAGTGCGCCGCAAGATGCGACTCAAGCTGATCGTGCATTTGGTGCGCCGCGAAACCCTGGAGCGAGATTACGAACGCTTGCCCACCGAGCCGCTGACCCAGGTGGTTCTGGGAGTGCCTGTGCGCAAGGCGGTCATCCAGGTGGTGGCTGGGCGCAACATCGCCGTGCTGGTGGAGGCTGCCGTGCGCAACACCATTTTGCAGATGCGCGGCATCGACACGTACCAGGATTTCATCGATCGCCAGCGCCGGGCGATGGAATAAGCCCGCTCAACGCTGGCGGTGCGGGCAGGGGTTTTGCGTGCAGTGGGCGTACAGGCTCAGCGCATGGTCCGCGATCACAAAACCTTTGGCCTGCGCCACCGCTTGCTGCCGCTGCTCGATTTCGGGGTCATAGAACTCCTCCACCCGCCCGCAGTCCAGGCACACCATGTGGTCGTGGTGTTGCCCTTCGTTGAGTTCATAGACGGCCTTGCCGCTTTCAAAATGGTTGCGGCTCAGGATGCCCGCCTGCTCGAATTGGGTCAGCACCCGGTAGACAGTGGCCAGGCCAATGTCGGCATTGTCATTGAGCAGCTGCCGGAACACGTCCTCCGCAGTCATGTGCCGCTGCCCCCCGCGCTGGAAAACGTCCAGAATTTTCATGCGCGGCACGGTGGCCTTGAGCCCGTTGCTTTTGAGTTCTTCGATCTGGATCATGGGTTTCGGGTTTCCTGAAAGGGGCCGCTGAATTTGAATCCTGCCGCTACAATGACCGGATCATATCGGTGTGCCTCCAAACATGACAGCTATACGGACTTTTCGCTTCTTTGGCGCTTGTGTGGCCATCGTTAGCCTGACGGCGGGCCTGGTGGGCTGCGGCGGCTTCCAAAACCCCTGGAGTCAGGACACCTTCAAGCCTTATGTGCCCGAGGTGGTGCAAGGCAACTTTGTGTCCAAAGAGCAGCGCCAGGCGCTGCGCATCGGCATGCCGCGCTCGCAAGTGCGCGATGTGCTCGGTACCCCGCTGGTGTCCAGCCTGTTCCATGCCGACCGTTGGGACTACGCTTTCAGCATCAAGCGCCAGGGTGTGCCTGAACAGAAATTTCACCTGACGGTCACATTCAAAAACGAAGCCCTGGCTGACATCGAAGGCGATGAGCTGCCCAGCGAGGCCGAATTCGTGCAGCGTCTGTCCAGCGGCCGCAAACCGGCCAGGGTGCCCACCCTGCAGGCCAGCGAAGAGCAGCTGAGCAAATTCCCGCCTGCTCGCCCAGTGGCTCAGCCACAAACCGCTCCGGCGCTGCCTGCCAGTTACCCGCCCCTCGAAGCCCCCGCCCGCTGATCTGGTGGGCGGCGGGGTTTTCTGACCTTTTTCCTTTTTCCAAATGACCGCAATTCCTGATTTGCCCATTGCCGTGGCCGGTGCCACGGGTCGCATGGGCCACATGCTGATCGAGGCCATCCTGGCCGCCGACGACACCCGCCTGGCTGGTGCGCTCGACATCGCCGGCAGCCCGGCGCTCGGGCAAGATGCCTCGGCTTGGCTCGGACAGACCTCGGGCGTGGCGGTGTCGTCGGATCTGCATGCAGGCCTCAAAAACGCCCGTTTCCTGATCGACTTCACCCGCCCCGAAGGCACACTGGCACACCTGAAGGTTTGCCGCGAGCTGGGCGTCAAGGCCGTGATCGGCACCACCGGCTTCTCCGATGCCCAAAAGGCCGAGATCGCCGACATCGCCAAGGACATCGCCATCGTCATGGCGCCCAACATGAGCGTGGGTGTGAACGTGACGTTGAAGCTGTTGCAGATGGCGGCGCAGGCCCTCTCTACCGGCTACGACATCGAAATCATCGAAGCCCACCATCGTCATAAAGTCGATGCGCCTTCGGGCACCGCCCTCAAGATGGGCGAAGTGATCGCCGAAGCCATTGGCCGCGACCTCAAAGAGTGCGCTGTCTACGAGCGCTACGGCCACACAGGTGAGCGCGACCCGTCCACCATCGGGTTTTCCACCATCCGGGGCGGCGACATTGTGGGCGACCACACGGTCTTGTTTGCCGGGATCGGCGAACGTATTGAAGTGACCCACAAATCCTCCAGCCGTGCGACCTATGCCCAGGGCAGCCTGCGCGCCGTGCGTTTCTTGGCCAAGCAACAGCGTGGCTTGTTCGACATGTTCGACGTGCTCGGCCTGCGCTGATCCTTTGTCAGAGTGCCGCTGGCCATGAACCTGAACGACTTCCTCACCCACAGCGATGCCGTCACCTTGACTTTGGCCGCGCTGCTGCTGGCTTTGTCGGTGGCCAGTTGGGTGGTGATGGTCTGGAAGTGGCGCCTGCTCTCACGCGCCAGTCTCGATGTGCGCCGCAGCATCGCCGCGTTCTGGCAGGCCCCGGCTTTTGATGTGGCCCGCCAACGGGTGGGCCAGTTTGACCGCGACGCCTGCGTGGCGCCCTTGCTCGACGCCACGCTCTTGCCCGTGGGCGGCACACTCGCCAGCGCTGCGGACCGCCATCAGCAACTCACCCGCGTCTTGCGCGATGCTCTGAATGCCGTCGTGCGGCGCTTGCAGTGGGGCCAGCTGCTGCTGGCCACGGCGGGCTCCACCTCACCTTTCATTGGCCTCTTGGGCACCGTGCTGGGCATCTTCAACGCCCTGACTGGCATGGCCGAAGCCGGGCAGCTGACCATTGACAAAGTGGCCGGACCTGTTGGCGAAGCTCTGGTCATGACCGCCGTGGGCCTGGCGGTGGCCATTCCGGCTGTGCTCGGCTACAACCTGCTGGGACGACGCATCGGTCAGATCGAGGCCGAACTCGAAGGCTTTGCCCACGACGTGCGGGGCCTGCTGACCGAAGAACGAAGCTGAGCCATGTCGTTCGGTCGCCTGGAGTCTTCCAAAAACCCTGCGCCCATGAGCGACATCAACGTCACTCCCATGGTGGACGTGATGCTGGTGCTGCTGGTGATCTTCATCCTCACCGCGCCGCTGCTGACCAGCGCCATCCGCCTGGACCTGCCCCAGGGAGAGGCCACCCAGTCCGGCCAGGCCCCGCAGTCGGTCACGCTCGTGGTCAATGCCCAAGGCGCGCTGTTCTTCAATGACCAGCCGGTGACCTCCGACGAACTGCGCACCCGCCTGCAAGAAACCGCCCAACGCAACCCCGAGACCGAAGTGCAGCTGCGCGCTGACCAGGCCATCACCTATGGCCGCGTGGTTGAGGTCATGGGTTTGGCCCAGCAGGCTGGGCTCTCTCGCATCGGCTTCGTTGCAGAAGCCCCGCGATCCACCCCCTCCCGTTGAATACGGCTTGCAAGTGCTGCAAGCGCTGAGGGTGGGCGGCTTGGGCAACGATGTTGAGCCTGCGTCTGAGGCGCCCGAGCCGCACACCCTCAGCGCTCCCCGAGACCCATCAATAAGCCGATTCAGCCCCTCCTGCCCCTCTACAATTGGGCCCATCATGCAAGACAAGTACACCCACCTCGACGTCGAAGCCGCCGCACAAGCCCGCTGGACGGCCCGCGACGCCTACCGCGTCACCGAAGACATCAGCAAAAAGAAGTTTTACGCCTGCTCCATGCTGCCCTACCCCAGCGGCAAGCTGCATATGGGCCACGTGCGCAACTACACCATCAACGACATGCTCACGCGCCAGTTGCGCATGCGCGGCTACAACGTGCTCATGCCCATGGGCTGGGACGCCTTTGGCCTGCCCGCCGAAAACGCGGCGCTCAAGAACAAGGTGCCGCCCGCCAAGTGGACCTACGAAAACATCGCCTACATGAAAAAGCAGATGCAGGCGATGGGTCTTGCCATCGACTGGTCGCGTGAAGTGGCCACCTGCGATCCGACGTATTACAAGTGGAACCAGTGGCTGTTCCTCAAGATGCTGGAAAAAGGCATCGCCTACCGCAAGACCCAGATCGTCAACTGGGACCCGGTGGACCAGACTGTGCTCGCCAACGAGCAGGTGATCGACGGCAAAGGCTGGCGCACGGGCGCGCCCGTTGAAAAGCGCGAAATCCCCGGCTACTACCTCAACATCACCTCGTACGCGCAAGAGCTGCTGGACCATGTTCAGATCGGTAACGAGAAGGCGACGCTGGACGGCTGGCCCGACAAGGTCCGCCTGATGCAGGAAAACTGGATCGGCAAGTCCGAGGGCGTGCGCTTTGCATTCACGCACGACATCAAGGATGCCGCTGGTCAGCTCATTGGCGACGGTAAGATGTATGTCTTCACCACCCGCGCCGACACCATCATGGGTGTGACGTTTTGCGCGGTGGCTGCAGAGCACCCTCTGGCGCTGCATGCTGCGGCCAACAACCCGGCCTTGGCTGCCTTCCTCGAAGAATGCAAAACCGGCGGTACCACCGAAGCCGAGCTGGCCACGCAAGAGAAAAAGGGCATGCCCACGGGCTTGTTCGTCACGCACCCATTGACGGGCGCGAAGGTCGAAGTGTGGGTGGGCAACTATGTGCTCATGAGCTACGGCGACGGCGCCGTGATGGGCGTGCCTGCGCACGACGAGCGCGATTTTGCGTTTGCCTTGAAATACGCTTTGCCGATCAAGCAGGTTGTCGGTGCACGTGCTCCGGCCTTGTCGTCGCCTGCGTCGGGCGCCTCAGACGCAAGCTCAACATCGTTGCCCAACGCAGGCAACGCCAAGGCCTCTGAGGTCTTCGATGCGACCGCATGGTCCGAGTGGTACGCCACCAAGGACGGTGTATGTGTCAACTCCGGCGAACTCGATGGCTTGAACCAGAAGGCCGCCGTCACCAGGGTGGCCGAACTGCTCGCTGCCAAAGGCCTGGGCGAGAAGAAAACCACCTGGCGTCTGCGCGACTGGGGGGTCAGCCGCCAGCGCTACTGGGGCACGCCGATCCCGATCATCCATTGCGACGAACACGGCGCGGTGCCGGTGCCGGAAAAAGACCTGCCGGTGGTGCTGCCGCAGGACTGCATTCCTGACGGCTCGGGCAACCCGCTGCACAAGCACGAAGGTTTCCACGCGGGCGTGACCTGCCCGGTGTGCGGCAAACCTGCCCGCCGCGAGACCGACACCATGGACACCTTTGTGGATTCGTCCTGGTATTTCATGCGCTATTGTGATCCGACCAACCCCGACAAGATGGTGGCCGAAGGTGCGGATTACTGGATGCCGATGGACCAATACATCGGCGGCATCGAGCATGCGATCCTGCACCTGCTGTACGCGCGTTTCTGGACCAAGGTCATGCGCGATCTGGGTTTGGTCAAGGTGGACGAGCCCTTCAGCAAGCTGCTGACGCAGGGCATGGTGCTCAACCACATCTATTCGCGCCGCACCGCCAAGGGTGGCAAAGACTACTTCTGGCCGCACGACGTCGAGCATGTGCTGGACGACACAGGCAAAGTGGTGGGCGCCAAGCTCAAGAACGAGGCCGAGAGCAGCGATGGCCGCTTACCCGTGGGCACCGCCATCGACTACGAAGGCGTGGGCACCATGTCCAAGTCCAAGAACAACGGCGTGGACCCGCAGGACCTGATTGAAAAATACGGCGCCGACACGGCCCGCCTGTACACCATGTTCACCGCGCCGCCCGAAGCCACGCTGGAGTGGAACGATGCGGCCGTGGAGGGCAGCTACCGCTTCCTGCGCCGCGTGTGGAACTTCGCGGCCAAGAACGAAGCCCTGCTCAAGAAGGGCATTGCCGTGGATCGCAGCCAGGATGTGGCTTTCGGCAAGGCCGCCAAGGCGCTGCGCCTGGACATCCACACCGTGCTCAAGCAGGCCAACTACGACTACGAGCGCATGCAGTACAACACCGTCGTCTCGGCGGTGATGAAGATGCTCAACACGCTCGAAGATGTGCAGCTGGCTGACAGCGCCGAGGACGCCGCTGCGCTGGCCGAGTGTTTCTCGATCCTGCTGCGCGTGCTGTATCCGGCTTGTCCGCACATCACCGACCAGCTCTGGAACGAACTGGGCTACGCCGCGTGCTGCGGCGACCTGCTCGACGTGGCCTGGGCCGGCGTGGACGAGTCTGCGTTGCAGCGCGACGAGATCGAGCTCATGCTGCAGATCAACGGCAAGCTGCGCGGCTCA
The DNA here is from genome assembly GCF_014837235.1 of Limnohabitans radicicola. Taxonomy (GTDB): domain Bacteria; phylum Pseudomonadota; class Gammaproteobacteria; order Burkholderiales; family Burkholderiaceae_C; genus Limnohabitans_A; species Limnohabitans_A radicicola. Next base: position 1,548,954 of record NZ_JACYFT010000001.1, read on the forward strand.
ATCCTGGTGCCTGCCAGTGCCGACAAGTCACAGATCGAAGCGGCTGCACTGGCCAGTGAAGCTTTCGTCAAGCAGGCCGAAGGCGCTGCGCCCAAGAAGGTCATCGTGGTGCCCGGTCGCTTGGTCAACGTGGTGCTCTGACGTGATGCGTCGTCGCCTGTTCTCGCTGGGAGCGATGGCTGCGGTCCTGACGGGCTGCGGCTTCAAGCTGCGCCAGACGGGCGACTACCCGTTCAAAAGCCTGTACGCCAACTTCCAGCTCAACTCACCGCTGGGCTCCGAGTTGCGCCGCAACCTGCTGGGCACGGGTAAGATCGAGTTGTTGACCGACCCTGCCCAGATGTCCAAGGCCGATGTGATCCTCGACATCCTGAGCGAGGTGCGCCAGCCCGTGGTGGTGGGCCTGAACGCCTCCGGCCAGGTGCGCGAGATGCAGCTGCGCTTGCGTGTGAATTTCCGGCTGCGTACCCCCTCGGGCGATGAACTCATCGAGCCGGTCGAGATGTACCAGCAGCGCGACCTGAGCTTCACCGAAGTGGCGGCCCTGTCCAAGGAAATCGAGCAAGCCATGTTGTTCCGTGACATGCAGCTCGACATCGTGCAGCAGATCATGCGCCGATTGGCTGCCGTCAAACCGCGCAAGCCGCTGGCTGCTCCTGCGGCCGCAGCGTCCCAACCCTGACGCACCATGCAACTGGCCCTTCCCCAGCTTGGCGCCCACCTGCAAAAGGGCCTGCGCAGCCTCTACACCCTGCACGGGGATGAACCCCTGTTGATGCAGGAGGCGGCCGATGCCATCCGTGCAGCTGCCCGCGCCCAGGGCTACACCGAACGCACGGTGCACACGGTGCAGGGCGCGCATTTTGACTGGAGCGAGGTGCTGGCTGCAGGCGGCTCCCTGAGCCTGTTTGCCGACAAGCAAATCGTTGAAGTGCGCATCCCTTCGGGCAAACCCGGCAAGGAGGGCAGCCCGGCCATCCAGCAATTGGCCGAATCGGCCCAGGGCAACGATTCAACCTTGACCCTGTTCATGCTGCCCAGGCTCGACGCCGCGACCCGCAAGGGGGCCTGGTTTGGCGCGCTCGACAACATGGGCGTGACCATCCCGGTCGACAACATCGAGCGTCAGGCCCTGCCCACCTGGATCGCCCAGCGCCTGCAGCAGCAAGGCCAGAGCGTGGTGGCGGGAGAAGAAGGTCAGCGCACGCTGCAGTTCTTTGCCGACCGGGTCGAAGGTAATTTGCTCGCGGCCCACCAGGAGGTGCAAAAGCTCGGCCTGCTGTACCCGCCGGGCGAGCTCGGCTGGGACCAGATCGAGGCGGCGGTGCTCAATGTGGCCCGTTACGACGTCTTCAAGCTGTCCGAGGCCGTGCTCTCGGGCCAGGTGGCCAGGGTGCAGCGCATGCTCGATGGTTTGCAGGCCGAGGGCGAGGCCGCCGTGCTGGTGCACTACACGCTGGCCGAAGACATCCGCGCCTTGAAGCGTGTGAAAGATGCCATGGCCGCAGGCAAACCCTTGCCCATGGCCCTGAAAGAGCAACGCATCTGGGGCCCGCGTGAGCGCCTGTTTGAGCGCGTGCTGCCCTGCCTGAGCGAAGCGCGGCTCAACAACCTGCTGCAGTCGGCGCACCAGGTGGACGGCATCGTCAAAGGCCTCAAAGTGCCCGAATGGCCCACCGATGGCTGGCAGGCGCTGCAACGCCTGGCGCTGCGTTTTTCGCGCATGTGCATGGCGCGCTGAACGCCCACCCCGGGCATCTGCGAAAATCGGGGCATGAACGCCTCCAACACCACCGAGACCCTGCAGGCCCTGGGCCTGCAAGCCAAACAGGCGTCCGCCCTGATGGCCAAGGCCTCTGCCGCTGTCAAGAACAACGCTCTGCGCCGCTTGGCTGCACTTTTGCGCGAGAACACCGACGCCTTGCAAGTCGACAACGCCAAAGACCTGGCCCGTGCCCAGGCCAATGGCTTGGCCGAACCCATGGTCGACCGCTTGCGCCTGACCCCCAAGGTGCTGGAGACCTGCGCCCAAGGCTGCGAGCAGTTGGCGGCCATGCCCGATGTGATTGGCGAGATCCTGGGCATGAAGCAGATGCCCAGCGGCATCCGTGTGGGCCAGATGCGGGTGCCGATTGGCGTGTTTGGCATGATTTTCGAGAGCCGCCCGAACGTGACCATCGAGGCGGCCAGCCTGTCGATCAAGAGCGGCAACGCCTGCATCCTGCGCGGCGGTTCGGAAGCCATCGAGTCCAACAAGGCGCTGGCGCTGCTGGTGCAGCAGGCCCTGACCGAGAGCGGCCTGCCCGTCAACGCGGTGCAGCTGGTGCAGACCACCGACCGTGCGGCCGTGGGCCAGCTGATCGCCATGCCCGAGTTTGTGGACGTCATCATCCCGCGCGGCGGTAAGGGCTTGATCGAGCGCATCAGCGCCGAAGCCAAGGTGCCCGTCATCAAACACCTGGACGGCAACTGCCACACCTATGTGGACGAGCCCTGCGACATCGACATGGCGGTCCGCGTGGCCGACAACGCCAAGACGCAAAAGTACAGCCCTTGCAATGCCAGCGAAAGCCTGTTGGTGGCAAAGGGCGTGGCGGCTGAGTTCCTGCCCAAGATCGGCGCCATCTATGCCGCCAAAGGCGTCGAGATGCGTTGCTGCCCGAAGGCCAAGGCCATCCTCAGCCAAGTCGCCGGGGCCCATTTGAAAGACGCCACCGAGCAGGACTGGTCCGAGGAATACCTGGCACCCATCATCAGCGTCAAGGTGGTCGAAGGGGTGGACGAGGCGATTGCCCACATCAACCACTACAGCAGCCACCACACCGAAGCCATCTTGACCCGCGACCACATGCACGCCCAGCGCTTTTTGCGCGAGGTGGACTCGTCCAGCGTCATGGTCAATGCCAGCACGCGTTTTGCCGATGGCTTTGAATATGGTTTGGGGGCCGAGATCGGCATCAGCACCGACAAGTTCCACGCCCGGGGTCCGGTGGGCATCGAAGGCCTGACCTCGCTCAAGTACGTGGTGCTGGGCGAAGGTGAAATTCGCCACTGAGCGGCGGTCTCCTGTCCGGTTGGCGCTTGCCTTGCGCCAAACCGCCCCCATATGATCCCTTTGTTTTTGTTCTGAAGGTCGCCCATGGTCCCGCATCTCGTCACCGCTCTGAACGGCCCCATCAATGAGCTGGAGCAGCGCATTCTCGATTCGATGCCCGCCATCGAGCGCTGGTTCCGTCTGGAATGGATGGAGCACACCCCGCCGTTCTACAGCTCGGTCGACATCCGCAATGCGGGCTTCAAGCTCGCCCCGGTGGACACCAACCTCTACCCAGGCGGCTGGAACAACCTGACCCACGAAATGTTGCCCCTGGCGGTGCAGGCGGCGCAGGCGGCCATCGAGAAGATCTGCCCCGAGGCCAAGAACCTGCTGATCATTCCCGAGAACCACACGCGCAACACCTTCTACCTGACCAACGTGCTGCAGCTGCAGCGCATCTTCCACATGGCGGGCCTGAACGTGCGCATCGGCTCGATCAACCCCGAGATCAAGGAAAGCACCGACATCCTGCTGCCCAATGGCGAGACCATCCGGCTCGAACCCGTGGTGCGCACCAAGCGCCGCCTGGGCCTCAAGGATTTCGACCCCTGCACCATCCTGCTCAACAACGACCTGTCTGCGGGCGCGCCGGGCATTCTGGAAGAGCTGCACGAGCAGTTTTTGTTGCCACCCCTGCACGCGGGCTGGAGCGTGCGCCGCAAGACGCGCCACTTCCAAAGCTACGAAGAGGTGGCCAAGCGCTTTGGCAAGTTGCTGGGCATCGACCCCTGGTTGATCAACCCCATGTTCAACCAGTGCGGCGATGTGAATTTCGCCGAAGGCACGGGCATCGAGTGCCTGCGCAGCAACGTGGACGCGCTGCTGACCAAGATCCGGCGCAAGTACAAGGAATACGGCATCAACGAAAAGCCGTTTGTGGTCGTCAAGGCCGACAACGGGACGTATGGCATGGGCATCATGACCGTGCGCGATGTGGCCGACCTGGACCAGCTCAACCGCAAGACCCGCAACAAGATGAGCGTCATCAAGGACGGCCAGACCGTCAACGACGTGATCATCCAGGAGGGCGTGCTGACCAACGAGCGCATGAATGACGCCGTGGCCGAGCCCGTGGTCTACATGATGGACCGCTATGTGGTCGGCGGCTTCTACCGCGTCCACGCCGAGCGCGGTGTGGACGAAAACCTCAACGCCCCGGGCGCGAGCTTTGTGCCATTGGCTTTTGCAGAGAGTGCGCACTTACCTCAGCCTGGCATCAAGCCCGGTGCGAGCGTGCCCAACCGCTTTTACATGTACGGCGTGGTGGGCCGCCTGGCCATGTTGGCCGCCAGTTACGAGCTGGAAGCGACCGACCCCGAGGCCGAGGTCTACGATTAAGTCTTTCAGGTTCAGTTGTTGCGCTGCAACATTTTTCAGGGCAATCGGTGACAGCGATGCCTGACAAGCGCACAATTTGAGACTTGTCTTTTGATGGCCCGGCCTGGTCCGGGCTTTTTAGTGTGTCTTCTACAAAATCCTCACTCGCCGCCCTGACCCTGGGGGCCATTGGCGTGGTTTACGGCGATATCGGCACCAGTGTGCTGTACGCGATGAAAGAGGTTTTCGGCTCGGGTCACGTCCCCTTCACGCCAGAAAACGTCTACGGCATCCTTTCCATCTTCTTCTGGACCCTGACGACCATCGTCTCGCTCAAGTACGTGTTGCTGGTGCTGCGGGCCGACAACCACGGTGAGGGCGGCCTGGTGGCCATGCTGGCGTTGGCGTCCCAGGCGGTGAAGGACAAACCGGAATTGCGCAAATTGCTGCTGGCGGTCGGTATTTTCGGGACGTGCCTGTTTTACGGCGATGGCGTCATCACCCCGGCGATCTCGGTCTTGTCGGCCGTGGAAGGCCTGGAAGTCATTTCCCCCAATTTCAAGAAATCGGTCATCCCGCTCACGCTGGTGATCCTGTTCCTGCTGTTCTGGGTGCAAAAGCGTGGCACGGCAGGCATTGGCCAATTTTTTGGCCCCATTACCTTGATCTGGTTTGCCGCCATTGCTGTGCTGGGTGTCTCGCACATCGTCGAACGCCCAGAAATTTTGCTGGCCATCAGCCCGCACTATGCGCTGGGCTTCATCTGGGACCAGCCGGGCATCACCTTCATCATCCTGGGCGCGGTGGTGCTCTGCGTCACGGGCGGCGAAGCGCTTTATGCCGACATGGGCCACTTTGGCAAAAAGCCCATCCGTCTGGCCTGGTTCAGCGTGGTCATGCCCAGCCTGACGCTCAACTACTTTGGCCAGGGCGCATTGCTGCTCGCACATCCTGAGGCCAAGGAGAACCCCTTCTTCATGATGGCTCCGGACTGGGCCCTGTTGCCCCTGGTGGGCCTGGCCACCATGGCCACGGTGATTGCTTCGCAGGCACTGATTTCGGGCGCCTTCAGCGTGACCAAGCAGGTCATCCAGCTGGGCTACCTGCCGCGCCTGCAGGTGCTGCACACCAGCGAGACCGACACGGGCCAAATCTACATGCCTTTTGTGAACTGGGGCCTGTTTGCCGCCATCGTGATGGCGGTGGTCATGTTCAAGTCATCCAGCAACCTGGCTGCAGCTTATGGCATTGCCGTGTGCACCGACATGCTGATCACCACGGTGCTCACCTTCTTCGTGATCCGATACGCCTGGAAGATGCCGCTGCTGCTGTGCATAGGCGCGACCGGCTTTTTCTTCGTGGTCGATCTGGCTTTCTGGGCGTCCAACCTGCTCAAGCTGTTTGACGGCGGCTGGTTCCCCTTGCTAATTGGCGCAGCCGTGTTCACGCTCATGCTGACCTGGCACGATGGCCGACGCCTGCTCAATGAATCGTTGCGCTCCGATGCGCTGCGACTGACGGACTTTTTGGAAGCCGTCTTCATCGCCCCCCCCACGCGCGTCGAAGGCACTGCGGTGTTCTTGACGGCCGAGACAGGTGCGGTGCCCAACGCGCTGCTGCACAACCTCAAGCACAACAAGGTGCTGCATGAGCGCAATCTGTTTGTCACTGTGCGCAGCCACGAAGTGCCGCGCATGGATGCCGACAAGCGCCTGGACGTGACCTCGCTGGGGCATGACTGCTGGCAAGTCATCGTCAACTACGGCTTCAAGGACAACCCCGATCTGCCCTCGGCCTTGGCCACCATCGAGGGCGACGGCTACAAGCTGGACCCCATGCTGACCAGCTACTTCCTGTCACGCGACATCGTGATCCCCACCATTGGCGGGGGCATGGCCCAGTGGCGTGAAAAACTCTTTGCCCAAATGCACCACAATGCCAGCGCTGCGGCCGAGTTTCTGAACCTGCCCACCAACGCGGTGGTCGAGCTGGGCTCCAAGATCGAAATTTGATCGGGGTCAGAGCCCAATCAACGCAACGAACCCATCGCCTCGCCCATCACGATGGGGCGGGTGGGTGTCCAGTCCTTGTTGAACTGCATCACCCCTTTGGGGAACAGCATCACCACGGTGGAGCCGAGCAAAAAGCGGCCCATCTCTTCGCCTTGGGCCAGGGCGATGTTGCCCATCTCGTAGGCCCACTCGCGCACCGTACCCGGACGCGGTGGGTTGACCACCCCGTGCCACACGGTGGCCATGCTGCCCACAATGGTGGCGCCCACCAGCACCATCACAAATGGGCCGTGCGCGCCTTCAAACACACAGACCACCCGCTCGTTGCGGGCAAACAAACCCGGCACGCCGCGTGCCGTGGTCGGGTTCACTGAAAACAGGTCGCCCGGCACGTAAATCATGCGCGTCAGCCGTCCCGCGCAAGGCATGTGGATACGGTGGTAGTCGCGTGGGCTGAGGTACAGCGTGGCAAATTCGCCGTCCTGGAACTGCGCAGCCAGTGCGGCGTCGCCGCCCACCAGCGCCTGGGTGCTGTAACTGTGCCCCTTGGCCTGAAACACCTGATCACCTGCGATCGGACCGCACTGGCTGATGGCGCCGTCCACCGGGCTGACGAAAGTCGCTGTCGCCAGGGGGCGCGCATCGCCGCGCAAAGGGCGGGTGAAGAACTCGTTGAAGCTCTTGTAGCTGGCCGTGTCCGGGTTGGCGGCTTCGCTCATGTTCACGTTGTAGCGACGCACAAAACGGTCAATGATGCCGGTGGTCACGCCACCCCACTGGCTGCCCGCCACCCAGCCCGCGAACGCGGTCAGGGCTTGTTTGGGGATCAAGTACTGCGGCAAAACCGCCAGGCGGTCAGAAAAGGAGCTGGACATGAGGGGGCCGCCAAAGCGGTTCAGGACAATGCCCTGATTTTATCGGTGGTACCGTGTCAGCCCCGGTGCGCCAGCAGATAGCGCATGTTTGTCAGGCAGCTGTCGTGTCCGTGTCGTGGCCCTGACGTGGCGTGGACGGTGGGGCGGCAACAAAATGCAAATCCAGTTGTCCAGGAGGAAAAAGATGTTGATTCAGAAATTGCGCCTGCAAAAAGGCTGGTCCCAGCAGCAACTGGCTGACCTGAGTGGTCTGAGCGTGCGCACCATCCAGCGCATCGAGCAGGGCCAGCCGGCCAGTCCAGAGTCTCTCAAATCCCTGGCAGCGGTTTTTGAAATTCCGTTCACTGACCTGAAGGAGCCTGCCATGTCCGCCACCGAAATCACCCCCTTGCCCCACCCACCTGAAAATGAGAGCGCCGAAGAAATCCTGGCATTACGGCATGTGCGCAAGCTCAAGGGTTTCTATATCCATCTGGCGCAGTACCTCATCATCATGTTGGCCTTGCTTGTCATCAACCTGCTCACTCGCCCTCAGTACCTCTGGGTGGTTTGGCCTGCTCTGGGTTGGGGCATTGGGGTTTTGTTGCATGCCCTGCGTGTATTTGAACGATGGAGTCCTCTCGGGGCCCAATGGGAGAAAGCGCAGGTTGAAAAGCGATTGGGCCGGAAACTCTGAAGAGGTTGTCATCCACGGGCTGAAAGCCGATGCTCACACAGGCACAATCCTGGCATGAACACCCCTTTGCTTTCGGTCGATCACCTGGTCAAGCGCTACGGCCAGACCACGGTGGTCAATGACCTGTCTTTCCATATCAACCCGGGCGAATGCCTGGGCGTCATCGGCCCCAATGGTGCGGGCAAAACCACCACGCTGCGCATGTGCCTGGGCTTGTCTGAGCCGGGCAGCGGCAGCATCGCCTACTTTGGCGGTCAACAGATGCCGCAAGACGCCCTGGCCATCAAGGCGCGGCTGGGCGTGGTGGCGCAGATGGACACGCTGGACCCCGACTTCACTGCTGAAGAAAACCTCTTGGTCTTTGGCCGCTACTTTGGCCTGCCAGACGCCACCATCCGTGAGCGCATTCCGAAGCTGCTGGAGTTCGCGGCCCTCAGCCACAAGGCCAAGGCCAAACCGGGCGAGCTGTCGGGCGGCATGAAGCGGCGCTTGAGCCTGGCCCGCGCACTGATCAATGAGCCGCGCCTCTTGATGCTGGACGAGCCCACCACGGGCCTGGACCCGCAAGCGCGGCACCTGATGTGGGAGCGCCTGCAAGTGCTATTACAAGAAGGCAAGTCCATCTTGCTCACCACCCACTTCATGGACGAGGCCGAGCGTTTGTGCTCACGCCTGTTGGTGCTGGACCAAGGCCGCAAGATCGCCGAAGGCACACCGCGAGATTTGATTGCCCAACACCTGGAGCCCGAAGTGGTGGAGGTATTTGGCCAAGGTGCTGTGGCGCTGGCGCAAGAAGCCAGCCTCAAGGCGCTGGCGCAGCGCGTTGAAGTCAGTGGCGAAACCGTGTTTTTCTACACACACGACAGCCGTTCCTTGTTGAACGCTTTGCAGGCTTGGCCCGCGCTGCGCACGCTGCACCGCCCTTCCAACCTGGAAGACCTGTTCTTGAAATTGACCGGACGCCAGATCCGCGAGGAGGGCTGATCCATGAGCCAAATTCAAAACAATCTTTGGGCCGCGCCGCGCCTGTCCATGCGCTGGTGGCCTGTGTTTCAGCGCAACTGGCTGGTCTGGAAAAAACTCGCCATCCCCAGCCTGGTGGGCAACATCGCCGAACCGCTGATGTGGCTGGTAGCCTTTGGTTACGGCCTGGGCTCGTTGGTCGGTCAGATCGAGCTGGGCGGCGAAAAGGTGCCTTACATCCTCTTCTTGGCCAGTGGCAGCATCTGCATGAGCGCCATGAACGCGGCGACCTTTGAGGCGCTGTACTCGGCGTTTTCGCGCATGCACGTGCAAAAAACCTGGGACGGCATCATGAACGCCCCGGTGCGCCTCGATGACGTAGTGCTCGCTGAAATGCTCTGGGCCGCCTTCAAGTCGCTGTTCACCGTCACCGCCATCCTGGGCGTGATGCTGGCTCTGGGCATCAGCCACAGCTGGAAGCTTTTGGTGGCGTGGCCCGTGCTGCTGGGTGTGGGCATCACCTTCAGCTGCATGGCGCTGATCTTCAACGCGCTGGCCAAAGGCTACGACTTCTTCACCTATTACTTCACCCTGTTCCTCACGCCCATGATGTTTCTCTCGGGCATCTTCTTTCCGCGTGACCAGCTGCCGCCCATCGTGCGCGCGATCGCCGATTGGCTGCCGCTGTCGGCTGCGGTGGAGCTGGTGCGCCCGCTCTTCATGGACCGCTGGCCCGAACACGCCCTGCGCCATGGGCTGGTGCTGGTGGTCTTCTCTGTGGCGTCGTTCTGGGTGGCGCTGGCCTTGACGAGGAAGCGGTTCAGGAGTTGATGCGGAAGGCACTGTCCTCAAGTTTGACAGCGCTGGCAGTTACTGAAGATAAAGGTCCATGAGATTGATTCGTTCCCGCTGCGGATTGCGCGTTGGCTTGTTTCAATTCACCAGCTTGCTTTGCAGTAGTGCAACGACCCTGCTCAACTCAGGCGCTTGAAGCTGGTTTTTTTGAATGAAGGATCGCCATTGCTTGATCTTTTGTGCGTCTTCACCAAAGGCAGAAGACAAACCCACCGGGGCTGATGCTGGCAAGGTCGTTTGACGACGCTGAAATGTTGCTGCAACGGCGGCTTTCAGCAGCGCTGAGTCAAAGTCCTGGGTGCTGAGCATGACCCACAAGTCGAAGTAGTCCTTGAGCCGGGTGTTGGCCATGCCCAGTGACACGATGGCCTCGAACTTTTCGGCCACCACGGTGTAACGCGGGTAGGTCCTGATGCGTGGTGCGGGCAACCCTTCGAGCATCACCGGGTAGTCTTCCAACTCTGGCGCAGGCGTGACCGCATCGCCGTAGCCAATGTCGATTTGCACCGGGCAGCGTGCGCCATCCAGATGGCCAATCAGTGTGACCCGCAAGCCCGAGTAGTTGGCCTCCTTGCGTATTTCGGCCACGCGGATGCTGTTGGCATCAAACACCACCCCGTCATCGCATGTGATGCCGCAAATTTCCTGAAAGGTTTGGTGCACCAAGGGTTCTTCAGCAAGGCCAAAGCCCAGCAAGTCGATGTCGCGGGTGGGGCGGTGGGGCACATCGAACCACACATCAAAAAGCAGCGCGCCCTTGAGCAGAAACTGATCTTTGCTGGGGGAGGTGCTCAGCCGGTAGAGCAGCCGCTCCAGACCGTAGCGCGTGAGCACCAGCGAAAAATCCAGCTTGTCGGCCTTGGCCTTGTTGAGCAGCCGAGCCCTGACCGATGCTGCCGTGTTGTTCATGCGCTCAGCCCTTCCAGATAGGGACGCATCACGTTGTGCACGCGGCAGATTTGCCCAAAGTGCCATAGCTCGTCCATCGTGACCCGCTTGGCGTGCCACGCTTCTTTCAGCGCTTCCAGTGCCACATCCAAACCAATCTTGTTGCGGTACTTGAAACAGTCGGCAATGGTTTTGGCCACGCTCGTGACACGGACTGGGATGCCTTCAATGTGGTGAACCTCAACGCCTTCGGTCAGGGCTGCACCACTGAATCGGACAGTGCGTACCGGCGGGTAGTCGGGTTGGGGCGCGCGGGCTTTGTTTCCCACGGCGATCCAGATTTCAAAAGGCGCCTGTGTGGTCAGTCCGTGAAAGGCCAGGGCGGACAGCAGGCACACCTGAACCTGCGGGTATTTGCTGGCGATTTCGGCCAAGCTCGCAAATTCAGTGGCTTGGCGTTGTGGCAGCGCGTACAAGCCGCGTGCCACTTTTTGGAGCAAACCTTTTCGGGCGAGTTGCGCCAGATATTGGCGCGAACGACCATGCGCTAGCGCGTCGCTGGGGCGCAGCAGCGCTTTGCTGGTGGAGTCTGAGGTGGGCATGATCATGCCAAGCATTATTTCATAATGTCGGTAGTTTTCAATAAACACCGACGATATGGGATAATTTGGATGGCGAACTCATCCGCGATGCATGGCACTGCATCGACAGTGTGGGGTTTCTTTTTGTCAACGCTGTCGACAAAATTTCGCGGGCGTTAACCCTCTGCCAACCCTTGCACCCATCCGATTTGCCTCGGCAAACAACGCGTTTCCAGATCGTAGTGCTCCACCGCAAACGCTCGCGCAGCAGCCCCCAGCCGCGCGCGCTCTGCCGGGTTTTCGCACAGCGCAAGCACCTGTTGCACCAGCGCTGCCGGGTCAAAAAAGTCGACCAGTTGCCCCGTCTCGCCGTGGCGGATGGCTTCGCGTACCGGGGCGGTGTCGCTGGCCACGATGGCGCAGCCTGCGCTCATGGCTTCGAGCAGGCTCCAGCTGAGCACAAAGGGGTAGGTCAGATACACATGCACGGTGGACACCTGCAGCACGCGCAGGTAGTCGGCATAGGGCACCTTGCCGACAAAGTGCACGCGTGACAGGTCCAGCTCGCCCTTGACTTCGTTCAGGAATATCTCGCGCCAGGTTTGGGCTTGGCCGCTCGGGCCTGCGGGCGGCGCGGCGCCGTAGCTGACCTCGTTGCCACCGATGATGACCACGCGGGCCTTGGGCCGCGCTTTTTGCAGCGCAGGCAGTGCCCGCATGAACTGGTGGTAACCCCGGTAGGGCTCCAGGTTGCGGTTGACGAAGGTGATGACTTCGTCGTCCTGGTCCAGTTGCAGCACGCCATTCGCGGTTTGCAAGCGGATGTGCGCCTTGGGGTCAGGGCAGACCAGATCGGTGCGGATGCCGTCGTGGATGACCGTGATGCGCGAGGCAAAGGGTTCAGGAAAGGTTGAGGCCTGCCAGTGCGTGGGCGCGATGCCCGCCTGCGCACGTGGAAAGTGCAGCTCGTAGTTGGCGTTTTTCATTTGCAGGCGGCAACCCACATCGGGGTCTGCGCCGGGGAACTCGGGGTCAAAGCCCACGTCGGCCCCCTGGGCCTGGTAGAAAAACTCGCAATAGATGCCGATGCGCGCCGTGGGCCAGACCTGCGACAAAAACAGGCTCTCACCCCAGGCGGGGTGGGCCACGATCACGTCGGGTGTGAAGCCGTCCTGCTGGAGCTGACGGGCGGCGCGGTAGGCCGCTTCGGCCCGGATGGTCTTGATTTCGAGGTCGCTCACCCAACGGTGGGTGCCTTGCCCAGGGCGGCCCTGGGGCTGGTAGCGCGCCAGCTGCACGCCGGGCAGGCTTGGGCAGGCGTTGATGTGCAGCGCCACCACACGGTGGCCGTGCCGCGCCAGGGCGGGGGCCAGATGCTTGAACTGGCCGGGAAAATTCTGGTGGACGAAAAGGATGTTCATGGTGCTCGAATCCGGGTTGAATCATCGCATGCCTGGCGGCCTGCGGGCGCGGTGTCAGGATGGCGTTTTTCGGCCCCGTTAAGATGGCTGTTGAATCCCCTTATTCCGATCTTTATCCCGTTTTGAAGGAACGAACATGAGCATCCAGACCGTAGGCATCATTGGCGCAGGCACCATGGGCAATGGCATCGCACAGGCGTGCGCTGTTTCGGGCATCCAAGTGGTGATGGTCGACATCTCGGACGCGGCCGTGGCCAAGGGTGTGGCCACCGTGGCGGGCAGCCTGGACCGCCTGGTCAAGAAGGAAAAGATCAGCGAAGCCGACAAGGCCGCTGCGCTGGGCCGCATCAAGGGCAGCTCCAGCTATGACGACCTTCAGGGGGCCCAGCTGGTCATCGAAGCCGCCACCGAAAACCATGAACTCAAGGTCAAGATCCTCAAGCAGCTCGACGGCATGCTGGCTCCCAACGTGCTGATCGCGTCCAATACCTCGTCGATCTCGATCACGCAACTGGCCGCCGCCACGCAGCGTGCTGACCGTTTCATCGGCATGCACTTCTTCAACCCCGTGCCGATGATGGCGCTGGTCGAAATCATCCGTGGTCTGCAGACCAGCGACGCCACCCACGACGCGGTGCACGAGCTGGCGCTGGCGCTGGGCAAGACGCCCATCACCGTCAAGAACGCCCCCGGCTTTGTGGTCAACCGCATCCTGGTGCCCATGATTAACGAAGCCTTCTTCGTGCTGGGCGAAGGTCTGGCCGAAGCCGAAGCCATTGACGCGGGCATGAAGCTCGGCTGCAACCAGCCGATTGGCCCGCTGGCGCTGGCCGACATGATCGGGCTGGACGTGTGCCTGGCCGTGATGGAGGTCTACCTCAAGGAGTTCGGCGACAGCAAATACCGCCCTAGCCCCTTGCTCAAAGAAATGGTCGCCGCAGGCCGCTTGGGCCGCAAGACCGGGCAGGGCGTTTACAAGTACTGAACTGTCGCGTCGGTGAATGTGGTGTGGGCGGTTGACGGCCTACCATGCCATGCATGAATACCACGCACCACCCCGAAGGCCAGATCGACTGCACCGTGCAAGGTGCAGTCCTGCAGATTTGCATCAACCGCCCGGCCAAGCGCAACGGCTTCACGCCCAAGATGTACCGCGAGCTGGGCGAGGCCTACACCCGGCTTGACGACGACCCCGCCCTGCGCGTGGGTGTGCTGTGCGCAGCGGGTGACCATTTCACGGCCGGGCTGGACTTGCCCACCATCGCACCGCTCATGAAGCGCGGCGAAAAAGCCGTGCCCTTGGGTCTGGTGGACCCGCTCAACCTGGGCATGGAAGGCTACCGGCGACGCACCAAACCCATGGTGGTGGCGGTGCAGGGCATCACCTACACGCTGGGCATTGAGCTCATGCTGGCCGCCGACATCGTGGTCGCGGCCGACGACTGCCGGTTCTCGCAGCTGGAGGTGCAGCGCGGCATCATGGCCACGGGCGGTGCCACGCTGCGCATGGCCGAGCGCGCGGGCATGGGCAACGCGCTTTTGCATTTGCTGACGGCCGACGTGTTTGACAGTGCAGAAGCCTTGCGCCTGCACTTTGTGCAAAAGGTGGTGCCCGCAGCAGGTTTGTTGGCCGAGGCCATGCGCATTGCCGAGATGATTGCCGCGCAAGCACCGCTGGCCGTGGTGGCCACACGCCAGAACGTGCTCAAGGGTGTGGAGCAAGGTCCCCTGGTGGCCATGCACGACTTCATTGCCGTTCAGAAAACGCTGTCCAACAGCGAAGACGCTGCCGAAGGCGTGCGCTCCTTTGTCGAAAAGCGTCCGGCCCGCTTCACCGGCCAGTGATCCTCAAAAGATGACGAGCTCAGCGTGATCCTGCTGTGTCTTGATGCGCATCAAGACCGGGACCGCCTGGGCAGTGCAAGCTTGGGCTCAGACACATCGTGGATGATGTGCCCATCACAAGACCCCCAGGAGACTTCATGAGGCTGGCCCTGCTGTCAGACCTGCACGCCAATCGGCAAGCGCTCAGCGCCTGTCTGGCCCACGCCCGGACGCAGGGCGTGGACTGCCATGCCTTTCTGGGTGATCTGGTGGGCTATGGTGCCGACCCGGTCTGGGTGATGGAGCAGGTGATGGCTTTGCAGGCGCAAGGGGCGCTGGTGATCCAGGGCAACCACGACGCCATGGCGGTCACGCCCCCACAAGGCGAGGTGTCGATGGGTTCAAGCACCGCCGACTGGACCCACCGCCAGCTGGGGGCTGACCACCGCCGATTTCTGGCCGACTTGCCATTGACCGCATCGCTGGAGCACCTCTTGCTGGTGCACGCCAGCGCCGACAAGCCTGAGACCTGGCGCTATGTGGACAGCGAGCGTGCAGCCTCGGTTTGCCTGGATGCGGCCCGCAGCCGGGGCACGGTGGCAGGGGTGGTTCAAAACCACATCCTGGTGGGCCATGTGCACCACCAGACTTTGTATTACCAGGGCGCTGGCCGCGACCTGATGCCCTTTAAACCCACCGTGGGTGTGGGTGTGCCTGTGCCGCGCCTGCGGGCTTGCGTGGCCACCGTGGGCTCGGTCGGGCAGCCGCGCGACGGCGATCCACGGGCCATGTACGCCGTGTACGACCTGGCCGCCGGGCGCTTGACTTTTCACCGGGTGGCCTATGACCACGCAGCGGCGGCGGCAGCCATCCGGCAGGCGGGTTTGCCTGAGTTTTTTGCCCAACGCTTGGAGACTGGACGTTGAAACTGCTGGACCCTGGCGCGCTGATCGACGGCTTTGAAATCGAGGAATGCCTGCACGCAGGCGGCATGGCGCACATCTACAAGGTGCGATACGCACCGGGTGCCGATGGCACACGCCGCGAGGCCGAGTTCCCGATGGCGATGAAAATCCCGCGCATGACGGCGGGTGACGGGGCTGAGAACATCGTGAGCTTCGAGGTCGAGCACCAGATCATGCCTGCGCTGACGGGCCCGCATGTGCCGCGCTTTGTGGCGGCGGGTGACCTGTCGCGCACCCCGTACCTGGTGATGGAGTACGTGCAGGGCCAGACCCTGGACCATTGGCTTGACAGGCCTGAGCCTTTGAGCCCGCAGGAGATGGCGCGTCTGGGCGCAGCGGTCGCCAAGGCCGCGCACAGCCTGCATCGGCAAAACGTGTGTCACCTGGACCTCAAGCCTGCCAACGTGCTGATCCGACCCGATGGCTCGGCACTGCTGCTGGACTTCGGTTTGTCGTGCCACGCCCACTACCCCGACCTGCTGGCCGAAGCCCTGCGCAAGGCGGTGGGCTCACCGATCTGGATCGCGCCCGAACAGGTGGTGGGGGTGCGTGGCGACCCGCGCAGTGATGTGTTTGCCATCGGCGTGATGCTGTACCAGCTGGCCACGGGCGAGACGCCGTTTGGCGAACCTGCCACGGCCGCAGGCATGCGACAGCGCTTGTGGATGGACCCGGTGCCGCCGCGCCAGCGCCGTCCCGATCTGCCCGAGTGGCTGCAGGAGGTCATCCTGCGATGCCTGGAGCCTGTGGCCGCGCAGCGTTACCCGTCGGCGGCGCATTTGGCGTTTGACCTGACGCACCCCGACGACGTTCGCGTCACCGACCGGGGCCGCCGCACCGAAGGCACTGGTTTTTGGGTTCACTTCAAGCGCTGGTTGCGTGCGGCAGGCATGCAGTACCAGCCCAGTCCGCTGCCTTCGCAGCAAATCGAGCAGGTGCCCATCGTCATGGTGGCAGTGCCCTATAAGGACGTGAGCGATGCCACGCTGTACTCCCTGCGCGAAGCGGTGGCGCGTTCGCTGGGCATCCGCCCCGGGGCGCGGTTGGCGTGCGTCACCGTCATCTCGCCCGGCGACACCAACGCCACCGACAACGCGCTAAGTGAGACGACCGTGCACCGCTGGCACCTCACGCGTTTGCAGCAGTGGGCGCAGCCACTCGACCTGGCGGACCACCAGACGTCTTTTCATGTGCTCGAAGCAGGCGATGTGGCCGATGCCATCGTCAAGTACGCCGGAGGCAACGCGGTCAGCATGATCATCATGGGGGCGGCCACGCATGGCCTGCAGATGCAGCGCTTGGTGGCCACGGTGCCGATCAAGGTGGCGATGGAAGCGCCTTGCACGGTGATCCTGGTCAAGCAAAGCCTGCCTTTTGAGCTGTTGGGCAGGTGATGCGCCTGGCTGCGCCACAATCGGTGCATGACCCAAGATCCCTCTGCGCGCCACCCTTATGCTGAACTCACCCCCGACAAGGTGATGGATGCCTTGTCAGGACTGGGTTTGTGGCCCGATGGTCGGCTGCTGGCGCTGAGCTCTTACGAAAACCGTGTGTACCGCGTGCACCTGGACGAGCCCGAGCAAGGGCACAGCGCGGTGGTGGTCAAGTTCTATCGCCCGGGACGTTGGAGTCGCGAGCAGATTCAGGAAGAACACGACTTTGCCGCTGAGCTGGTGGCGGGTGAGGTGCCTGTGGTGGCGCCATTGCAGATACAGGGGCGCACCCTGCACCATGCCGATGGCTTTGATTTTTCGCTCAGCCCCTTGCGTGGCGGGCGAGCACCCGAGCTGGATGACTTCGAGGTGCTCGAATGGATCGGCCGTTTTTTGGCCCGCATCCACACCGTGGGGTCTGCGCAAGCTTTCACGCACCGTCCAGCGCTGGATGTACAGACCTTTGCCAAAGAGCCCGCCGAGTGGCTGCAGACGCACCAGATGATTCCGCTGGAGGTCGAACGCGAGTGGTACACCGTCTATCAGCAGGCACTGGGCCTGATCGAGCAGGCGTTTGCAGATGACGCTTCTGAGCGTCGCATTTTGCGCTTGCATGGCGACTGCCACCCGGGCAACATTTTGTGGACACCCGCCGAGTTGCCTGGCGGAGGCCCGCACTTTGTGGACCTGGACGACGCCCGCATGGGCCCGGCCGTGCAGGACCTGTGGATGCTGCTGTCGGGCGACCGGGGGCAGCGCACGCAGCAGCTGTCGGCGCTGCTCGACGGCTACGAGCAGGTGCGCGATTTTGACCGTGCAGAGCTGCGCCTGATCGAGCCACTGCGCACCTTGCGTTTGATCCACTACAGCGCCTGGTTGGCGCGGCGCTGGGAGGACCCGATCTTCCCAATCAACTTTCCGTGGTTTGGCACACCCGACTATTGGCGCGGTCAGGTGCTCATGCTGCAAGACCAGATCGACGCGATGCAGGAGTCGGCTCTGGTGGTCTGAGCCTTGGATGGCGCCCTGTGCCAGAGTGTCTTGTGCTTGACAGTTTGTGCATGGATCAACCTGTACGCTGGGCGTCTCAAATGCAGGAGCCCCCATGAACGACCGTGCCCAATTTACCCGCATGCAGGACAGCACCCAGCAGGACTGGCAGCTGATCGCAGGCGAGTTCATGCAGTTCACCAAGACGCTGCCCGATCGGGTGATGGCGCATTTGAAGCTGCTGGACGGTGACTACGGCGGCTTTCCGGTGGACCGCTACACCCACTGCCTGCAGACCGCCACCCGGGCCCTGCGCGATGGGCGTGACGACGAATACGTGGTGTGCGCCTTGCTGCACGACATCGGTGACACGCTCGGCAGCTTCAACCATCCGGACATCGCCGCCGCCATCCTCAAGCCCTTCGTGTCTGAAGCCAATCTTTGGATGGTGCAGAACCACGGGATTTTTCAGGGCTACAACTTCTTCCACCACATCGGCATGGACCGCAACATGCGTGACATGTTTAAAGGCCATCCCCACTACGCCCGCACCGAAGAGTTCATCGCGCTCTACGACGACCCGGCGTTTGATGCCCATTACGACACCCTGCCCATCGAAAGCTTTGAGCCGATGTTGCGCAAGGTGATGGCCCAGCCTGTGAATTCGGTCTACAAGGACGCTTTGAAAGCCTGACTTTCAAAGCAGCAAAGCAAAAGGGGCGGCACCCAAAGGTGCGGCCCCTTTTGTTGGAGGTGCGCGCGGATCAGCTCAGCAGCGCATTCACCCGCTTCACATAAGCCGCCGGGTCTTCGGGCAAGCCGCCTTCGGCCAGCAGGGCCTGGTCAAACAGGATGTGGGCCAGGTCATGGAAGTGCACCGAGCCGTCGAGCTTCTTGACCAGCGCGTGCTCGGGGTTGACCTCCAGCACGGGCTTGACTTCAGGGGCTTGTTGCCCGGCCTGCTTGAGCATGCGGGCCAGTTGCATGCTCATGCCGCCATCGGTCACCACCAGGCAAGCGGGGCTGTCCACCAGGCGGCTGGTCACGCGCACGTCTTCGGCTTTGTCTTTCAGCGCTTCTTTCAGCTTGGCCAGCACGGGCTTGAAGCTTTCGGCGGCGGTTTCGGCCGCTTTCTTTTCTTCTTCGTCCTGCAGCTTGCCCAGGTCAAACGCACCCTTGGCCACGCTTTGCAGCGGCGTGCCGTCGAACTCGTGCACAAAGTTCAGCGCCCATTCGTCCACGCGGTCGGTCATCAGCAGCACTTCGATGCCTTTTTTCTTGAAGACCTCGAGTTGCGGGCTGTTCTTGGCGGCCGCCAGGGTGTCGGCGGTGATGTAGTAAATCGCGTCCTGGCCTTCCTTCATGCGGGTCTTGTAGTCGGCCAGGCTCACACTGACGGTGTCGCTGGTGGTCGACGCGAAGCGCAGCAGCTTGGTCAGGCGGTCCTTGTTGCCGAAGTCTTCACCCAGGCCTTCTTTCAGCACTGCACCGAACTCGGCGTAGAACTGGGTGTATTGGCCGAGTTTGGCTTTGTCTTCTTCACTCAGGACATCCGTCACACCGTCCGTGCTATCAGGGGCCTTGTCGTGCTTGGCCAGGTCTTCCAGCATCGACAGCACGCGTTTCGTGCAGCCTTCGCGGATGGCCTTGACGTCGCGGCTTTCCTGCAGCAGCTCGCGGCTCACGTTCAGGGGCAGGTCGGCCGAGTCCACCACACCTTTGACAAAGCGCAGGTAGCTGGGCATCAGCGCCTCGGCATCGTCCATGATGAACACGCGTTTGACGTACAGCTTGATGCCCGCCTTCTTGTCGCGGTTCCACAGGTCGTGCGGTGCCTTGCTCGGGATGTACAGCAGTTGCGTGTATTCGGTGCTGCCCTCCACGCGGTTGTGTGTCCAGGTCAGCGGCGCTTCAAAGTCGCGGCTGATCTGTTTGTAGAAGTCGGCGTATTGCTCGTCGGTGACGTCTTTCTTGGGGCGGGTCCACAGGGCGCTGGCCTGGTTGATGGTGTCCCATTCGCCGGTCTTGACCATGCCGCCGGGTTTGCGCCCACCGTTTTCATCGTTCGGGTCGATCAGCTCGCCATCTTTCCACTCTTCCTTTTCCATCAGGATGGGCAGGCTGATGTGGTCGGAGTATTTGCCGACGATTTCCTTGAGCTTCCAGGTGTTGGCGTATTGCAGTGCGTCTTCGCGCAGGTGCAGGATCACGCTGGTGCCCCGCTCGGCGCGGGTGATGGCTTCGACTTCAAAGTCTCCCGTGCCGCCGCTGATCCAGCGCACGCCGTCTTCGGGTTTGGCCCCTGCGCGACGGCTTTCGACGGTGATCTTGTCGGCCACGATGAAGCCCGAATAAAAGCCCACACCGAACTGGCCGATTAGCTGTGCGTCGGCTTTCTGGTCGCCGCTGAGCTTGCTCATGAAGTCTTTGGTGCCGCTCTTGGCAATCGTCCCCAGGTGGTCGATGGCTTCTTGCGCTGTCATGCCGATGCCGTTGTCGCTGATGGTCAGCGTCTTGGCCGTCTGGTCAAAGGTCAGCCGCACCTGCAACTCGGGCGCGTCTTCGTACAGGGCGTTGTTGTTGAGGGCTTCAAAGCGCAGCTTGTCGCAGGCGTCCGAGGCGTTGGAGATCAGCTCGCGCAGGAAGATTTCCTTGTTGGAATACAGCGAGTGGGTGACCAGGTGCAGCAGTTGTGCGACTTCGGCCTGAAAGGCATGGGTTTGCTTGCTCATATCGATTCAAAAGGTCAAAAACAAAAGATCAAAAAACCAAAACGCCCCGCAGTTGGGGGCGTCTGGCAGGGTTTCAAGAGGGGGTCAGAACGACTCGTTGGGCCCCAGATACCGCCAAGTGCCCGCAGGCATCTGGCCCAGCTGCACACGGCCCATGCGGATGCGCTTGAGGCCGACGACTTTGAGGCCCACTTGTTCGCACATGCGGCGGATTTGGCGCTTCTTGCCTTCGGTCAGCACAAAGCGCAGCTGCTCGGGGTTTTGCCACTCCACTTTGGCAGGCTTGAGCGGCTTGCCGTCCAGGCTCAGGCCGTGGCGCAGGCGCTCCAGTTGGGCTGCCGGGAACACAGCCTGCACATTGCTGGTCACGCGATCGTTCTCGTCGATGCTGCTCAGCTGTGTGGCCTTGCCGCCGTAGGTGGCGGACGCTGCTGACGCGGCGGCGGTGTTCTCGTGCCCGGTGTAGGCCACGCGCACCAGGTATTCCTTCTCCATCTCGGAGTCTTCGCCAATCAGCTGGCGTGCCACGCGGCCGTCCTGTGTCAGCACCAAAAGACCGGTGGAGTCGATGTCCAGGCGCCCGGCCGGGGCCAGGCCGCGAAGTTGCGGCGGTGTGAAGCGCAGCTTGGACGGGTCGCCCATCCAGTGGCTGCGCGGGTTGATGAGGGTGATGGCCGGTTCGTGCCCGTCTTCGGCCTGGCCGCTCACATAGCCCATGGGTTTGTGCAGCAAGATGGTGACCCGCCGCTCTTGCTGCTGCTCGGCCGCTTTGTCCACGGTGATGCGGTCCGACAGGGTGACTTGCTGGCCCATGCTGGCGGGCTGGCCGTTGACCTTGACCCAGCCTTGCTCGATCCAGGCGTCTGCCTCGCGGCGCGAGCACATGCGCAGCTCGGCCATGCGTTTGTTCAGCCGCTGGGTGCCTGTGGCCGAGGCGTCGGCGCCTTTGCCCTCAGGACGGGGTGCGCGTTTGAAAGCCGGAGTGGGGTTCATAGGGGGTGGTGCTGGAAAAACTTCAAGGATTGTCGCCGCTTTGCTTGAACACGGTCTGGCGCAAGCCGTCCAGGTTCAGGATGCGCAGGCCACCGTATTCGACGCGGATGAGCTGCTGGGCTTCGAGCACGCGCAATGCCTCGTTCACCCGCTGGCGCGACAGCCCCGCCAGATAGGCCAGCTCTTGCTGCGTGATGCGAAGCACCTCGCCCACACCGGAAAACAGCACGGGGTTGAACAGTGCCGCCAGATTGCGGGCGACCTTGATCTCGGGGTTGTTCAGGCGATCCACCTCACGGGCCGCAATGAACTGACCCAGGCGTTCGTTGAGCTGGCTCATGATGAAGCGGTTGAAGCCGATCGAGTGGTCCAGCAGCCAGTGGAAGGTGTCGACCGGCAAGCCCGCCACCACGCTGGCGCGCAGGGCCTGGATGTTGTAGCGGTAGCTCTCGCGCTTGAGTGCCGTGCCTTCGCCAAACCAGCCGCCCGGCGGCACGCCGGTGAAGGTCATGGTGTGACCTTGTTCGTTGTCGCTGCTCATCTTGAGCAGACCCGAGATGACGCCAAACCAATAGGTGACCGGACGCCCCACGCGGCACACATAGTCGCCCGCCTGCGGATCGCTCACCACCAGCTGGGGCACGATCTGCGCCCGTTCATCGGCTTGCAACAGGGCCAGCCAGGGAATTTGGGTCAATTCGCTGGGGGTAGGAGGTCTGCGACGTTGGTAAACGCTGGGTGGGGTGCTCATGGGCGGTGTGGCCGCGTCAGTCGGCTGTCAGTTGCGCTAGGGGTCTACCCTGAATTGTCGTCGAAACGACAACTTGACGTCAAACTGAGGCATAGCATCCGTTCAAGTTCAGCTGCAGTCACTTTTTCTGCAGTGCTTTTGGAGACAGGCTACGTGATGCAAACAACGTTTCCCCGATTGATGCTCAAGCATGCTGCGGAGCGCCCAGCGGCGCCCGCCTTGCGTGAAAAGGAATATGGCATTTGGCAAACCACCCCTTGGGCGGATTTGGCCAAACTGGTCGAGGCCATTGCCTGCGGCTTGCACCAGGCGGGCTTGCAGCGCGGTGAGCACATGGTCATTGTGGGCTCCAACCGACCCCGTCTGTCGGCCACCATGCTGGCCGCACAGTCGCTGGGCGCCATTCCCGTGAACCTGTACCAGGACGCGGCAGCGCCCGAGTGCGTATTCCCCATCAACAATGCCGAAGTGCGTTTTTGCGTGGTGGAAGACCAGGAGCAAGTCGACAAGATGCTGGAAGTGCGTGAGCAATGCCCGCAGCTGGCACACATTTTTTATGACGACCCGCGCGGCCTGCGCAACTACGTGGAAGATGGCCTGGGTTCGGTCGACGAGCTGATCGCTGCGGGCCAGGTGTTCATGGTGCAGCATCCCCAGTTTTTCCACCTCGAAGTGGAAAAGGGCAGCAGCGACGATGTCGCCGCGATGTTTTTCACCTCGGGCACCACGGGCAATCCCAAAGGCGTGGTGCACACGCACGGCACCTTGATCGACCGTGCGCAAGCCGGTGCCGAGTTCGACAAACTGACCAGCGCGGAAGACGTGCTGGCGTACATGCCGCCCGCCTGGATCGGTCAGAACATCTTCAGCTACGCCCAGTGGCTGGTGTGTGGTTATGTGGTCAACTGCCCTGAGTCGGGTGCCACGGTGACCATCGATTTGAAAGAAATCGGCCCCACCTATTACTTTGCGCCTCCCCGCGTGTTCGAGGGCATGCTCACCAGCGTCATGATCCGTATGGAAGATGCAGGTGCTTTCAAGCGCAAAATGTTCCATGCCTTCATGAACGTGGCCAAGAAAGTCGGCCCCGCACTCATGGATGGCCAATCCGTGGGTCTGGTGGATCGCCTGAAATATGCCTTGGGCAATTTCATGGTGTACGGCCCGCTGCGCAACAACCTGGGTTTCAGCCGAGTGCGCGTGGCCTACACCGCGGGCGAGGCCATTGGCCCGGACTTGTTCACTTTCTACCGCTCGATCGGCGTGAACATCAAGCAGTTGTACGGCTCGACCGAGACTGCCGTGTTTGTCTGCCTGCAACCCGACAACGAAGCGCGTGCCGACACCGTGGGCGTGCCGTGCAAAGGGGTGGAGATCAAGGTGGCCGACAACGGCGAGATCCTGGTCAAGTCGCCAGGCTTGCTCAAAGGCTATTACAAGAACCCCGAAGCCACGGCCGAAGTGTTGACGGCCGATGGCTGGTACCACACCAGCGATGCAGGCTTCATCGACAACCATGGGCACTTGAAGATCATTGACCGTGTGAAAGACGTGGGTCGCCTCAAAGGCGGCGCCAACGATGGCGCCATGTTCGCGCCCAAGTACGTCGAGAACAAACTCAAGTTTTTCCCCTTCATCAAGGAGGTTGTGGCGTACGGTGACCAGCGCGAAAAAGCCTGCGTGATGATCAACATCGACTTCGACGCCGTGGGCAACTGGGCCGAGCGCCGCAACCTGCCTTATGCCGGTTACACCGATCTGGCCCAAAAGCCTGAGGTGTACCAGCTGATCAAGGACTGCGTCGAAAAGGTCAATGCCGATCTGGCCGAGGACGCCTTGCTGGCGGGCAGCCAGGTCAGCCGCTTCCTGGTGCTGCACAAAGAACTGGACGCCGACGACGGCGAGTTGACCCGCACCAACAAGGTTCGCCGCGGCTTCATCGCCGAGAAGTACCAGCCACTGGTTGACGGCCTGTATGACGGCAAGACCGAGCAGTTCATTGAGACCGTGGTCAAGTTTGAAGACGGTCGCACCGGCAGCGTGAGCGCCACGCTCAAGATTTCGGATGCGAAGACATTCACCCCTGTGAAGGCAGCAGCATGAGTAAAGTGATTGGTGACGTCATCCTCGACGTCCAGAACATCAGCCTCCGGTTCGGTGGCGTGAAAGCCTTGACCGACATTTCCTTCAACGTGAAGGAACACGAGATCCGCTCGATCATCGGCCCCAACGGTGCAGGCAAAAGCTCGATGCTCAACTGCATCAACGGCGTGTACACGCCGCAAGAAGGCTCGATCACTTTCCGTGGTCAGACCTTTGACCACATGAACAGCCGTCAGGTGGCCGAGATGGGCATTGCCCGCACGTTCCAGAACCTGGCTTTGTTCAAGGGCATGAGCGTGATCGACAACATCATGACCGGTCGCAACCTCAAGATCAAAAGCAATATCCTGATGCAGGCTTTGCGCGTGGGCCCAGCAGCCCGCGAAGAAGAGGCGCACCGCGAAAAAGTCGAGCACATCATCGATTTCCTTGAAATCCAGGCGTTCCGCAAAACCCCCGTGGGCCAGTTGCCCTACGGCCTGCAAAAGCGCGTGGACCTCGGCCGTGCCCTGGCCATGGAGCCCCAAGTGCTCTTGCTCGACGAGCCCATGGCCGGTATGAACCTGGAAGAAAAACAGGACATGTGCCGCTTCATCCTCGACGTGAACGACGAGTTTGGCACCACCATCGTGCTGATCGAGCACGACATGGGCGTGGTGATGGACATTTCGGACCGTGTGGTCGTGCTCGACTATGGCAAGAAGATCGGTGACGGCGAACCCGAAGAAGTGCGCAACAACGAAGACGTGATCCGGGCTTACCTCGGCACCTCTCACTGAGCGGAGACATCATGGGATTTTTTCTTGAAACATTGATTGGCGGTCTGATGGCCGGCATGCTGTATTCGCTGGTGGCTTTGGGCTTTGTGCTCATTTACAAGGCTTCGGGGGTGTTCAATTTCGCGCAGGGTGCGATGGTGCTGTTTGCAGCGCTGGCCATGGCCCGCTTTGCCGAGTGGGTGCCCCTGTATGCCGGCATCACCAGCCCACTGGCGGCCAACCTGATCGCTTTTGTGCTGGCCGCAGGCGTCATGTTCCTCGTGGCCTGGGTGGTTGAATACCTGGTGTTGCGCCACCTGGTCAACCAGGAGGGCACCACGCTGCTGATGGCCACATTGGGCATCACTTATTTTCTGGACGGTCTGGGTCAGACCATCTTTGGCAGCGACATCTACAAGATCGACGTGGGCATGCCCAAGGACCCGCTGATGGCGTTCCAGAGTGTGTTCGAAGGCGGTCTGCTCATCAGCCAGGAAGACCTGGTGGCGGCCGTGATCGCGGCGGCGCTGGTGGCAGCACTGAGTGTGTTTTTCCAGAAAACCAGTACAGGTCGTGCGCTCCGTGCGGTGGCCGATGACCACCAGGCGGCGCAGTCGATTGGCATTCCGCTCAACCGGATCTGGGTCATCGTTTGGTGCGTGGCGGGTGTGGTGGCTTTGGTGGCCGGCATGATTTGGGGCTCCAAGCTGGGTGTGCAGTTCTCGCTGTCCACGGTGGCGTTGCGTGCCTTGCCCGTGGTGATTTTGGGGGGCCTGACCTCGGTGCCGGGCGCCATCATCGGGGGTCTGATCATCGGTGTGGGTGAGAAGCTGTCCGAAGTGTTCCTCGGCCCATATGTGGGTGGTGGCATCGAAATCTGGTTTGCCTATGTGCTGGCGCTGGGCTTCTTGCTGATCCGCCCACAAGGTCTGTTCGGCGAAAAAATCATCGACCGCGTGTAAGGGAAAAATATGTTCTACAGAGAAAACGGTCAATTCAAAACGTCGTACAACGCGGACCAGCAGATCTTCCCGATCGCGCAGGACCGCTGGGGTGTGCTGCTGCTGGTGGCGCTGGCCTTCATTGCCGTCCCGTTTGTGGCCGACGAATACATGTACCGCGCCATCCTGATCCCCTTCCTGATTCTGTCGCTGGCGGCTTTGGGGGTGAACATCCTGGTCGGTTACTGCGGTCAGATTTCGCTGGGTTCTGGCGCCTTCATGGCGGTGGGGGCCTATGCGGCCTACAACTTCTTTGTGCGCGTGGAGGGCTTGCCCCTGATCGTGTCGCTGCTCATGGGTGGGGTATTTGCCACGCTGGTGGGTATTTTCTTCGGCATTCCGAGCTTGCGCGTCAAGGGCCTGTACCTGGCCGTGGCCACCTTGGCGGCGCAGTTCTTTTGCGACTGGGCGTTCCTGCGCATCAAGTGGTTCACCAACGATTCGGCTTCGGGCACCGCTTCGGTGTCGGACCTGAGTGTGTTCGGTTTGCCTGTGCAAACACCTCTTCAGAAATACCTGTTCTGCTTGAGTTTCCTGGTGGTGTTCGGCCTGCTGGCCAAGAACCTGGTGCGCAGCGCCATCGGCCGCGAGTGGATGGCTATCCGCGACATGGACGTGGCCGCCTCGGTGATCGGCATCCGTCCCATGTACGCCAAGCTCAGCGCTTTTGCGGTCAGCTCGTTCATCGTCGGTGTGGCGGGTGCCTTGTGGGCCTTTGTGCACCTGGGCTCCTGGGAGCCTGCGGCGTTCTCGGTGGACCGTTCATTCCAGCTGCTGTTCATGGTCATTCTGGGGGGCATGGGCTCCATCATGGGCAGCTTCTTTGGTGCGGCCTTTATCGTGATCTTGCCGATCGCCATCAATCTGGTGTTGCCATTGCTGGGCAGCATGGTGGGCATTGAGGTCAGCACGGCGGCTTTGACGCATGCCGAGCAGATCATTTTCGGTGCACTGATCGTCTGGTTCCTGATTGTGGAGCCGCACGGTCTGGCCAAACTCTGGTCCGTGGCCAAACAAAAGCTGCGTCTCTGGCCTTTCCCTCACTGATTTCCAGTCGTTCCTTTTTCCCTTCGCTTCAACTTTTCTAACAGGAGACAAATCCATGAAGTTTCGTCAACTCGTTTTGGCCGCTGCTGTGGCTGCCGCTGGTGTGACCAGCGCACTGGTGCCTTCGCTCGCATCCGCGCAAGCCAAGGAACAGTTCTTCCCCGTGCTGCCTTACCGCACAGGTGCTTATGCGCCCAACGGTGTGCCATGGGCCAACGGCTATGCCGACTACCTCAAACTGATCAATGCCCGCGATGGCGGTATCAACGGTGTGAAGATCACTTTCGAAGAGTGCGACACCGCCTACGCCACCGACCGTGGTGTGGAGTGCTACGAACGCCTGAAGGGCAAAGCCCAGGGCGGCATTTTCCAGCCGCTGTCGACCGGCATCACTTTCGCCCTGACTGAAAAAGCGCCCACCGACAAGAACCCGCTGATCACTGGCGGCTACGGCCGCTCCGAGTCCAGCGATGGTCAAGTGTTCAAGTGGAACTTCCCGCTGCAAGGCACTTACTGGTCGGGTGCTGACATCATCATGCAGCACATCACCAAGAAGGAAGGTGGCAACATCAAGGGCAAGAAGATTGCGCTGGTGTACCACGACAGCCCTTACGGCAAAGAACCCATCCCGCTGCTGCAGGAGCGCGCCAAGATGCAAGGCTTTGACCTGCAGTTGCTGCCTGTGACTGCGCCAGGCGTGGAGCAAAAAGCCACCTGGCTGCAAGTGCGTCAGGCCCGTCCTGACTACGTGCTGCTCTGGGGCTGGGGCGTGATGAACTCTGCTGCCCTGAAAGAAGCTGTGGCCACCGGCTATCCCCGCGAAAAAATGTATGGTGTGTGGTGGTCGGCAGCCGAGCCTGATGTCAAGGACGTGGGCGAAGCCGCCAAGGGCTACACCGGTCTGGTGGCCACTGGCGAAGGCGGCAAGGTCATTGCCGACATCAAAACCCATGTGCACGGCAAAAAGCAAGGCACAGGTCCTGCCGAAGAAGTGGGCACCACTTTGTACAACCGTGGTCTGGTCAGCGCTGCTTTGGCCGTCGAGGCTGTGCGTCAAGCCCAGTCGCGTTACGGCAAGGGCAAGGTCATGACGGGTGAACAGATCCGTTGGGGCCTGGAGAACCTGACCTTGGACCAAAAAGCGCTGGACAAGCTGGGCCTGGGCACCGTCATGCAGCCTCTGAGCACATCTTGCCTGGACCATGAAGGCTCGCGCTCTGCCCGTTTGCATACCTGGGACGGCAAGAAGTGGAACTACGTGTCTGACTGGATCGAGGCCGATACCTCCATCATCAAGCCTCTGGTCAAGCAATACGCCGACAAGTACGCCGCAGAGAAAAAGCTGACACGCCGCACGCCTGCGGACTGCCAGTCCTGATGGCATCCACCCCACCGCGCCAGCGGTGGGGCAGTGGCTGCTCTGTGTGCAGCCACCAAATGGAAGTCCCGCGTGCGAGGTTTCCGTTTGGGTGAACCCTTGAAAGTTGAATAGGCAAAGACCATGAGCGACAAAAACATTGTTCTGAACGTCAACGGCATCGAAGTCATTTACAACCACGTCATCCTGGTGCTCAAGGGCGTGTCCCTGCAGGTGCCCGAACAAGGCATTGTGGCTTTGCTGGGCGGCAACGGTGCGGGCAAGACGACCACGCTGCGTGCCATCTCCAACCTGCTCAAGGGCGAGCGCGGTGAGGTGACCAAAGGGTCCATCGAGTTCCGTGGCGAACGCATCGAGAACCTCTCGCCTGCCGACCTGGTCAACCGCGGCGTGGTGCAGGTCATGGAAGGTCGACACTGCTTTGCCCACCTGACCATCGAAGAAAACCTGATGACCGGCAGCTATACCCGCACCGACAAGGGCGAAATCGCGGCCAACCTTGAGAAGGTCTACAACTACTTCCCACGCCTCAAGACGCGCCGCACCTCGCAAGCGGCCTACACCTCCGGCGGTGAGCAGCAGATGTGCGCGATTGGTCGCGCCTTGATGTCCAACCCCAACATGGTCTTGCTCGATGAGCCTTCGATGGGCCTGGCTCCTCAGATCGTGGAAGAGGTGTTCAACATCGTGAAGGACTTGAACGAGAAGGAAAAGGTGACTTTCCTGATCGCCGAGCAGAACACCAACATGGCACTCAAGTACGCCGACTACGGCTACATCATGGAGTCCGGTCGCGTGGTGATGGATGGTGCTGCCGAGTACCTGCGCACCAACGAAGACGTGAAAGAGTTCTACCTGGGTGTGGGCGGCGGCGAGCGCAAGAGCTTCAAGGACGTCAAGAGCTACAAGCGCCGCAAGCGCTGGCTGGCTTGATGCGCATGCATTGACCCTCGCCATCATCTTCTCAGAAGTACCCGAAAGAATCGCATGACCCATCATCTCGATGCGTTGGAAACCCGCGTCCCCGAAGTCCGCGAAGCGGCGCTCATGGCGGCTTTGCCTGCACAGATCGCACATGCGCAACAACACAGCGCGGCTTTTGCGGACATCCTCCAGGGCGTAGACGCCCAAGCGGTGAACTCCCGCGCTGCACTCGCCCAACTGCCGGTCACGCGCAAATACGAGTTGCTGGAGCGCCAGCAAGCGCAGCGTGCCCAAGACCCGTTTGGTGGTTTTGCGAGCATTGGCTGGAAGGGCATGGTTCGCTCTGCGGGCGTTCGCCGCGTGTACCAGTCGCCCGGCCCGATTTACGAGCCCGAAGGCCACGCGCCCGACTACTGGCGCGCTGCCCGCGCCATGGCGGCAGCCGGCTTTGAGGCTGGTGACCTGGTGCACAACTGCTTCAGTTACCACCTGACGCCTGGTGCCTGGATCATGGAAAGCGGCGCTCAGGCCCTCGGCTGCGCCGTGATTCCGGGAGGCGTTGGCAACACCGAGCAGCAGCTCGCTGCGATTGCCGACCTGCGTCCTGTGGCGTATTCGGGTACGCCCAGCTTCCTCAAGATCCTGGTCGAAAAAGCGGCTGAGGCGAATCAGAAACTGTCCATCACCAAGGCATTGGTGTCGGGCGAGGCGTTCCCGCCTTCCCTGCGTGACTGGCTGGCTGAGCGCGGCATTGCCGGTTACCAGTGCTACGCCACGGCCGATGTGGGTTTGATTGCTTACGAAACGCAGGCCCGTGAAGGCCTCGTGATCGACGAGGGTGTGATTGTCGAGATCGTTCGCCCGGGCACGGGTGACCCGGTGGCTGAAGGCGAGGTGGGTGAAGTGGTGGTCACGGTGCTGAACCCCGATTACCCGCTGATCCGTTTCGGCACGGGCGATTTGTCGGCCGTGCTGCCGGGGGCTTGCCCGACTGGACGCACCAACACCCGCATCAAGGGCTGGATGGGCCGTGCAGACCAGACCACCAAGGTGCGCGGCATGTTCGTGCACCCGGGCCAAGTTGCCGATATCGTCAAGCGTTTCCCCGAGGTCAACAAGGCGCGTTTGGTGGTCAGCGGTGAAATGGCCAATGACCAGATGGCTTTCAAGGCGGAAACCCATGCCTTGACCGACGAGGGCTTGAAAGCCCGCATCGCGGATGCGGTGCGCGATGTGACCAAGTTGCGCAGCGATGTCAGCCTGATGGCCCCTGGCAGCCTGCCCAACGACGGCAAGGTGATCGAGGACGCCCGCAGTTACCAGTGAACTCCTGGTTGTTGGTCAGGGTTTTCATGGGGTCTGGCGGTAAGTAATTTCCGCGATTCCAAGCCCCAACTTTGGTTCTAGACTGCCTGAATTGATTTTAGGAGTTTGAACATGAAGCAATGGATTGCCTTGGCCGCTGTGGCCTGTGTCTCTGCAGGCGTGCAAGCGCAGGCCTTTCCCGGGACCAAACCGATTTCCATCGTGGTGCCTTTCACTGCGGGCGGGCCGACCGACCGTGTGGCGCGCGACCTGGCCGAAGCCTTGCGCAAGCCGCTGGGCGGCGCCGTGGTGGTGGTTGACAACGCCGCGGGTGCGGGCGGCTCAATCGGTGCCAACAAGGTGGCGAAAGCTGCACCCGATGGCCACACACTGCTCTTGCACCACATCGGCATGGCCACCATGCCCACCCTGGTGCGCAACATCCCCTTCAAGGTCGACAGCGACTTCGAATACCTGGGCATGATCAACGATGTGCCCATGACCCTGGTGGGCAAGCCCAGCTTGCCTGCAGCCAACTACAAAGACCTGAGCACCTGGATCAATGCCAACAAGGACAAGGTCAACCTGGGTCATGCGGGCATCGGTTCTGCATCGCACCTGTGCGGTCTGCTGTTCCAGAACGCCATCAAAATCGACATGACCACGGTGCCCTACAAAGGCACGGCGCCTGCCATGACCGACCTGATTGGCGGTCAGATCGACCTGATGTGCGATCAGACGACGAACACCACCAGTCAGATCGAAGGCAAGAGCATCAAGGCCTTTGCCGTGACGACGACCAAGCGTCTGACCACGCCTGCACTCAAGGATCTGCCCACCCTCAACGATTCGGGACTCAAGGGTTTTGAAGTCACGATTTGGCACGGGCTGTATGCCCCCAAAGGCACACCTGCCGACATCCTGACCAAGATCAATGCGGCACTCAAAGCCGCTTTGAAGGACCCCGAGTTCGTAAAGAAGCAAGAAGGTCTGGGCGCGGTGGTGGTGACCGACAAGCGCACAGAACCTGCGGAGCACAAGAAGTTTGTCGCCGCTGAAATTGCCAAGTGGAGCCCGATCATCAAGGCCGCAGGCGTTTACGCCGACTGAACACGGCCGTTCTTTCAAAAACAAAAAAGCCGCGTCAGCGGCTTTTTTGTTGGGGGCAGGGCTCAAGGCCTCATTCGTTGTCCAGCGCATTGGCCGCGCCCCACAGGGCGGGCGATTCGCTCGCCTGAATCACCCAGACCGGGATCTTTTGCAGGTAGCTGGCGAAGCGGCCCTTGGCCTCAAAGCGGGCCCGGAAGCTGGAGCTTTCAAACCAGCCCATCAGGCGGGGCACGATGCCGCCACCCAGGTAAACGCCACCACGTGCGCCCAGGGTGAGGGCCAGATCGCCCGCCACCGAGCCCAAGAATCCGGCAAACATGTCCAAGGTCCGCAGGCAGGCCGGGTCTTTGTCTGTCAATGCGTGCTGCACGATGTCCACGGGGGTGAGGTCCGCAGCAACCCCTTGCTGCTGTACAGCCGCCAGCGCCAGATGCAAATCCACCAGGCCTTGGCCGCACAGCACGCGTTCGGCCGAGACATGGCCGTATTGCTGGCGGATGTGTTCGATCACCTGGTACTCGAGTGCCGAGTGTGCAGCCAGCGTGATGTGTCCTCCTTCGCCCGAGATCGCCGACCAGCCTGTGTCGCCGTGCGGAATCAGGCCCGACACACCGAGCCCGGTGCCCGGCCCGATCAGGGCAATGGCCGAATGCGCGCAAGGTGCTTGCCCACCCAGTTGCGTGCGTTGTTCTTCTGGCAGTGACAGCAGCGCCAGGGCCAGGGCAGTGAAGTCGTTGATGACTTTGAGCTTTTGCAGTGACAGGCGTTTTTGGAGAGCCTGGATGGAGAACGACCAATGGTGGTTGGTCATGCTGATGTGGTCACCGGTGACCGGGTTGGCGATGCCGATGCAGGCCGCCGCAGGCGTGCCGACGCCAGCACGCGCCAGATAGGCTTCAATGGCGAGCGCGATGTCCGCGTGGTCAGCGCAAGGCAATACATGGATGTGCTCCAGCGCTGCGCCTTCGTGGCTTTGCCAGCCAAAGCGGGCGTTGGTTCCCCCCACATCACCCAGCAAGCGGGGGTACAGGGTGTTGGTGCTCATGAACAAATCAAAAACATCTGTGTTTGAAAAGATGCCCCAACCCTTGCGGGCCGGGGCGATAAAGTTTCCTTGGAAGAAACGTACTCAACAACTTGTGCGTCTGGACCGCCTCTCTTGGACAGCCTCAGTTGATGAACTGCTCCGAGCCCACAATCCCCAGCTTCGTCAGCCCATTG
>NZ_JACYFT010000010.1 GCF_014837235.1 Limnohabitans radicicola
CCCGGATGCCCAGCAAGGCCAGGTCCTCTGGCGTCAGTGCCACAAGCGGCTGCCCCCCGGCGACGGTGAGCATCAGCCGGTCCACCGCACTGGCCAGCGCCTGCAGCTGCGCCAGAGTGTTGATGTGCGCCATCTGCAAGCTCTGGCGCTGGCCCAGGTGGTCGTGCAGCAAGGCCCTCTCGGCATCGTCGGTGCCTGCGCTGTTGCCCAGCTCGGTCAGCCCCAGCCCCTGGGGGTCGGGCGCATGCCACTGCAGCGCACTTGGCGGGTGCGCCAGCGCCTGCAGCAGCCCTCGCTGCAGCAGTGCGTGCAGCTGCAGCCCCGTGAGTGTGTGCGTCTGCTCCAGGCTCAAGCTGGCCAGATCCAGCGCCGCGATGGCATCGGCCGAGAGACAGCTGAGCTTGCTGCCCAAGGCCAGCAGCTGCTGGCTGTCCATGCGGGCGGCCTGCCCGGCGCTCAGGGCCGTCACCTGGCTGGCACTCAGGCCCGAGAGGCTGGGCGCTTGCATCTGTGCCCAACGATCGGGCGGGACCAGGTCAATCAGGCTGGCCTGCAGGGCCAGTATCTGTGCGTCGCTGAGCGCCTGCATGGCCCCGGCTGCGGCAAACTCTTGCCCCTGCGCCCGGCTGAGCGCGGCCAGTTGTGGCCCGCTGAGCTGGGCCATTCTGGAGGCGTTGATGTCGGTGTTGATCCCCAGGCTGCTGGAGGCGAGTGCAGTGGCGCTGTGCGTGAGGTCGGCCACTTGCTGGGTGGCGCTCAGCAGAATCTGCGCCCCGTTCAGGCTCAAGGCGTTGGCCTGCACGCTCAGGCCCGTGGGGGCCGCATCGCCTGCCTGCACGGTGTAGCTGAACTTGATCTCCTGCACCTGTTGCCCACCCTGGCCAGTGAGGGCCGCGCTGTAGTCGGCCCATGCGGTGCGCTCGCCCAGGCGCAAGGCCAGCCGGGGTTGGCCGCCTGTCGTGTCGATGTTGACCGCTTCGGCCAGGCTCACGCTGAACACCAGCACGTTGCCGCTGTACCAGCCGCCTGAGCCGGGGGTCATGCTGCGCCTCAGGTCCACGGTCATGTCCTGCACCTGGCTTGGGTTGGTGCTCACCTCCACGTCTTCTGTTTGTGGCGCATTGTCATTGGGAGTGAAGACAATTTGCACACGAGCCGTTGAAGGGTTGGAGCCTGTATTGCCCTGGCTCAAGGTGTTGAAGCTCATCTGCCCATCGGCAAAGTGCAGGCGATCGCGTCCAAAGCTGGTGGCCCCATTGGAGACGATGACCCTTTCCGTGGCACCGTTGACGGTGCGGGTGAAGGTGATGGCGCCCGAGATTTCAGTCAGGCTTCGGGTGTAGTCCAACCAGTTGCCTGTCAGGTAGATCTGGTCTTCACCGGCAAAGAGGTTGCGCGCATCGACCTGGGCGCCGGCCTTGACGTAGACCTTGTCAATGCGGCTTGTGCCCGTGATGATGGTGCTCTGGCCTTCTTCGGCCATGGCAAAGGTGGCCCCGGTTGTGGCGCTGGTGGTCGAGGCAAAGGCCCGCAGTTTGTTGCCTGCAGGCTCGGGCGGGCTGTAGGCTGTGCTGCTCAGGCTGCTGTCCTGTCCTGCAACGCTGGAGAGGGCCGCCCCCAGGCTGCTTTGCAGGGCTGCACGTGCGTGGTGGGTGAGCACCGCACCATCGGCAAAGATGAGCTGGTCGCGGCCCAGGGTGGTGGCGCCGTTGGCCACGGTGACTTTCTCGGTCAGGCCGCTGGTGCTGTCGGTGTAGCTGAAGACGATGGCGCCCGAGACGCTGCTGATGTCTTTGGTGTACTGGTCCCAGCGGTGGTTGAACACCACCACGTCGGTGCCGCCGAGCAAGTTGCGAGCGTCCAGCTCCACCCCTAAAGCCGCCCAGACGGTGTTGACGCCACCGCTGCCGGTGGCCACCACCTGCTGGTCGGTCAGCACGTAGTCGCTGGCAGCCGCACCCAAATCAAGCCTGTCTGCGTACAGGCCATTGATGAAGTAACGAAGGATGGTGGGCATGTCAACATGCCTCGCTCAAGAATTGAACCACGTGTCTGATCGGTAATAGGGACATGGCCAAGGCATCAGCTGTTCATGAAACCCAGGTTAGGTTGCGCAAAATTGCGCAAATCCGGAAACACCGCGTTGAGGTCGGTCGGGTTCAAGCCCATCCAGGCGGCCAAGGTGGCAGCGTACTGGTTGATGGATGTCGAAGGGATAACAACATCAGTGGAAAACGGCGCAACGTCTTCGCTGGTAGGCGTAATGTCAGCTGCACGGCCATACAAACCACCTCGCACCGCACCGCCCATGACCCATTGGTGCGAAGACCAAGCGTGATCAGTTCCATTTGATGCATTCATCCTTAGAGAGCGTCCAAATTCCGACATAGTGAACAGGGTCACTTGCGAAGCCATACCCAAGCTTTCCAAAGCCGTCAAAAAGGCATGACTTGCACTGTCAATCTGATTCCATAACTGAGAGTGAATAAGATATTGATCCACATGGGTATCAAAGCCACCCATGCCTACAAAAAAAATCTGTCGACCCGGTGCCTGCAATTGCTGACGGGCTTCAATGGCCCGCACCACCGCAAGTAATTGGTTGTGAAGGCTACTACTCTGCCCGCCTGCAGTAGTCGCAAACGCTTGATAACCCGGACTGTTTAGGTTGCTTACCATGCTGTTCAGCGCCGTGGACTGCGTCTGAAAATGCGCCAACTGATTAGAATAGCTCCGCACATAAGGCTGACTTGAAGACTGCCCTAAACCCAAAAGACCTGACGTATGGTCCAAATGAGCAAAGTTCAACGTCTGGTTGGGAGGCAAGTTGTCATACAGCATAAGCGGAGAAGTTTGCCAACGGTTGGCGCCGCCGAAACTGACCATCGCAAAATTAACTCCAGCCGAAGCCAATCCATATTTACCATTCAAGGCGCTCCAAACGCTGGCCCCCCATCCCTGCTCGGTACCCGCCCCTTGGGAATCAGAACGTGCCAGCATACTTATTTCCTGTTGTTCGTCGTGAGCGAACAATCCTGTAGGACGCTGTCGTACCATGAGATTGGATCGACTGACAGGCTCGACCAAATTGCCAACATTTTGAATGACCGCTACCTGTCCCTGTGTCCACCGCTGCTTTATTCTGACCA
Source organism: Limnohabitans radicicola (assembly GCF_014837235.1). Taxonomy (GTDB): domain Bacteria; phylum Pseudomonadota; class Gammaproteobacteria; order Burkholderiales; family Burkholderiaceae_C; genus Limnohabitans_A; species Limnohabitans_A radicicola. Next base: position 3,150 of record NZ_JACYFT010000010.1, read on the forward strand.
ATGAAGGGTGAAAGCCCAAACTTTGACCTGAAGGGCCATTCAGCGGAATAACTTGATCGAAAGGAACCCCTACTCCAGTTCTGCTGGTAGCGTTGTAGACAGGACGCATACTCAGATACTGGGTGTGCAACGACTGGTCAGCAGGTAGTAACACGTTGTACCCATCGTTGCCTCCGTACAGAAAAAGGCAAACCAACGCTTTGTAATCTGACAAACTTTGGGCGGAAGCACCAGAATTCAGCAGCACAGTCGAAGCAGAAAGGCCACCGACCCCAGAGGACAACATGGTCTTCAAGAAATTTCTTCTGTCCATTTTGTATCCAATCATCTGACCAAAAACTGAGGGGAAGAGAAAATCAAGAAAACAGCCAATCTCAGTCGTTCAATTTTCTGACTGCTGCTTGAGCCTGAAATTGTTTGAACACGGGTGGCAATATATTGCTTTACATTTGCTGACAAAGTCCCGCCTGTCAGTCGAGTGTCTAGCATCGCTACCAAGCCCATCGGGTTGCTGCCCGCCAAGTCCAGCCATGCATCTGGCCAAAGCAGCCTGGTCCCTGTAGCGAGAGCCTTGGGCATGAGTGAATGAGCAGGTATCGCATCTGAATAGATCAGGGTATTGAGCCACTGCGACTTTGCCGAAGTGGACTGGAATCCCAACAATGCGAATTGGGGAGCCTTGAGCTTTCGAGAGGAGAGTGGCAACTCGAATTCTGGTGAGTAATAGTTGAACACCGAAGGCGCTGCAAAAGGACGCTGTCCCATCGCACTTGCTGCTTGGTCGAGCGCATACCCATCCGATACGAATCCCACACTTCTGAGCAAACCGGTTAAAAACAGTACGGGCTCGATCAACTTGCCATTTTGTTCGGGTGGATTCAGTGCTTCTGTATCTAACAATATAGCCCGGGTAACGAGTCTCAGGTCACCGCCGGTGCTGCTAAAAACTCTGGACACACGAGCCACATAGGCAGGACTAGGGTGTGATGTCACCAAAAACTGAATCAGCTGACGTGAAATATTGGGTGCCGTGCTCGGGTGTTGAGTCACATTGGTCAGTACCAGACTCATGGCTTGCGACGCGCTTGTTCCTGCAGGAATTGATGCACCATTGAGCAAAACTTTAGAACCTGAGTCATGTGCGTCACCAAACGGCTCCATGTCCCTCACCCATCGTTGATTGGCCCGCCAGCCAGTCAATGCACGAGAAAAATCTCTAACTTGTTCTTGGGTATAGTTTTCAACGCGGTTTCCATTTGCCCCCAACTTAAATGTTCCATCAGGATTCCTGGCAAATGCCCCGACACTGAAGAGTTGGAGCAATTCTCGGGCGTAATTTTGGTTAGGAGCATCCTTGTGAGAGGAGTCCAAATTCAAATACGCTCCCATCAGTGGACTTTTGGACACCCTCTCAAGAAGAGTTTTGTAGTTTCCAAATGCCTGGTCGCGTAGCATCTGCTGATAAAGACGCATGCCATACGCTTCTTTCGGTAATAGCGAATTACTTACAACCAAGATCTGACTCAAAGCCCAAGCCACCCTCAAACGCAATTGATCACTGTCAGTCAATGCACTTTTGAAAAAATTGGTAGACGGTCCGCTATTGGTCCAGTAAGCCCAATAAGTGCAAGCGGTCATTGTCTCGGTCGGAAACTGAGCACAATAAGCCTCTCGCGGTTCTACAGCCGCGACATTGGTCGGCGCAATGTACCCCAGCATGTAGTCGCTGTACACGCCCGCCGGCATGGCCAACTGCTCATCCACAAACCTTGCATAGCCCAGTTGCCGCAGCCGTGCAATCGACTCGGTGGTCGGCCCAAACGAGCTCTTCCACAAAAACCGCACCGCCTGCGCCTCGGTGATGGGCGCGGCCAGCAAGCCGGCAATGGTGCCATCGTCGGAGTCGGCGTTGGCCCGGCCTTCAGTGCCCCCACTGCCACCGCAAGCGGTCAAAAGCACGCAAGCCAGCAGCAACAGCACTGCCTTGCATCTGTTCCATGAATCCATGCGTCTTTCTGGCATCACGATTTCCTTGTGAGGGTCTGCCCTTGCGCCATCGGCGCAAGGGCAGTCTTTCGCGATCGCTCAGACCGGGAAAACTGGGTTGGCTGCGTAGAAATGACCGTTGAGGTCTTGCTGTCCCAACGTGTTTGCAGTCATGTAGCCAGTCAGCACAACAACGGCAGCTGTTGTTTCTCCACCGCTGCTGGCTCCCACGTAAGCGTCCATGGCGGATTTGGCCAAGGCCACACCCGGCGCCAGTGAGTTGCTCAGCTTGGCATCGGTCACGGCGCCGTTGCCGTCTGTCACCAGTTGCAGGTGAGTTGCGG
>NZ_JACYFT010000011.1 GCF_014837235.1 Limnohabitans radicicola
CCGCAACTCACCTGCAACTGGTGACAGACGGCAACGGCGCCGTGACCGATGCCAAGCTGAGCAACTCACTGGCGCCGGGTGTGGCCTTGGCCAAATCCGCCATGGACGCTTACGTGGGAGCCAACAGCGGCGAAGAAACAACAGCTGCCGCTGTGGTGCTGACTGGCTACATGACTGCAAACACGTTGGCACAGCAAGACCTCAACGGTCATTTCTACGCAGCCAACCCAGTGTTCCCGGTCTGAGTGATCGCGAAAGACTGCCCTTGCGCCGATGGCGCAAGGGCAGACCCTCACAAGGAAGCCGTGATGCCAGAAAGACGCATGGATTCATGGAACAGATGCAAGGCGGTGCTGTTGCTGCTGGCTTGCGCGCTTTTGACCGCTTGCGGTGGCGGTGGGGGCACTGAAGGCCAGGCCAACGCCGACACAGGCGATGGCACCGTGGCCGGCTTGCTGGCCGCGCCCATCACCGAGGCGCAGGCGGTGCGGTTTTTGTGGAAGAGCTCGTTTGGGCCGACCACCGAATCGATTGCACGGCTGCGGCAGCTGGGCTATGCGCGGTTTGTCGATGAGCAGTTGGGCCTAGCAACGGGTACATACAGCGATTATTTGCTGGACAAATGGGCGCCCAATGCCGGAAACGTTGAGTTTAAGTTTTGTGAAACCACATATCCCAATGAATCGGCCGGTCGCTGCTACGACTGGATATACAACCGTGGACGCGCACCTTCCATTATTTTTTTGAGAAGTGCTGTCCATGATGCCGATCAGCTACGCTTACGAATGGCCTTTGCTTTGAGCCAGATGTTGGTGGTATCTGTCAATTCAGATGAACGACACGCTTATGGGATGCGCAGTTACCAACAAATGCTCAGACAGAATGCTTTCGGCAATTACCGAGACATCCTGGTAAAGGTCACCAAGCACCCGTATATGGGCGCTTGGCTGAATTTAGGTGGGAGTCACGCATCACGTCCCAACGAAAACTATCCTCGTGAACTGTTGCAGTTGTTTTCTGTGGGTACGTTTTTGATGAATCAGGATGGGACCTATGTCTTGAATGCCCAAGGTCGCCGGATCGAGACCTATAAACAAGCCCATATCGAAGCGTTTTCAAAGGCGTTGACAGGCTGGGTTTTTCCTCCTGGTTTTTACAGCTCTGAGGCCATGGTGGTGGATGAAAGCCGTCATGACAAGACTCCCAAAATCTTACTCAATGGGCAAGTTATTCCCGCGGGCACATCAGCACAGCAAGATCTGGAAACGGTCATCAGCAATGTGTTCAACCATCCCAATACTGGGCCTTTTGTCGTCAAACAGCTCATCCAGTTTTTGGTGACCAGCAACCCCAGCCCAGCCTATGTGGCCCGTGTGGTGCGGGTGTTCAACAACAATGGACAAGGCGTACGTGGCGACATGCGCGCTGTGGTTCGCGCCATATTGCTGGACTCAGAAGCGCTGAGCCCCCCGGACAACGCCGGGCGACTGCTCGAGCCCGTGCTCACCATGACAGGCTTGGTGCGCGCCATTGGCGGCACCACGGATGGTGCTTATCTGGACCAGGCCGCAGCAGCCATGCAGCAGCGCCCCTTTGCAGCACCTTCGGTATTCAATTTCTATCCGCCGGATTTTGCATTGCCTTTAGCTGGTAGCAAGCTGGTGGCGCCGCAGTTTGGCATTTTGACCATGTCCACTTTGACACAACGCCTGGAGCATGCGCAAAACTTTCTTTGGGCCGGCTCGATCCCTGCCGAGGCGGGCTTGCCAGTGGGTTATGCGCGTGGCACCCGTTTGCAGTGGCCCGCAGCCTGGCTGCAAATGGCTGCGGGGCAGGCAGCTCCTTTGGTTGAAATGCTGAATGTCCGCTTGACCGGGGGCACATTGACCGCCGCACAAAAGAATCACATTGCAGCCCAAGTGCAGTCTTTGCCCGCGACGACCGAAGCACAGCGTCTGGAGCGTTTGAGGTTGGCGACGTTCCTGGTGTATTCATCACCCCAATTCATGACACACAGGTGATTGTGATGCAAAGAAGACGATTGATTCAGGCCCTTTCTGCCTGGGGATTGCGTACAGGCATTCCTGCCAGTGCCTTGCTGGCCCATTCAGTGGGGCAAAGCCAGTCGCAAGACTACAAGGCGCTGGTGTGCATTTACCTGTTTGGCGGCAACGATGGCTACAACATGCTGGTGCCCTACGAAACAGCGGCCCACGCCAACTACCTGACCTTCCGGCCAGAGTACAACAGCAGCACCCGCCAGGGCGTTGGCGTGGCGCGCAATGCCTTGTTGCCGCTGTCTGTGCAGGGCATGGGCTCACCACAAATGGGACTACACCCGTCCATGCCGCGCACGCATGCCCGGTTTGGTTCCGGGCAGGTGGCTTTGCTCAAAAATGTGGGCACCCTGGTGGAGCCAGTCACGCGCTCAAGCTACAACAGCAAACGGTTGCCTATCGGCTTGTTGGCGCACGATACGCAGCAAGAACTTTCGATGCTGACCACAGCTGAAACACAAGGCGCTGGTACAGAGCGTGGCTGGGGCAGCCGCATGATCGAGAGCATGAATCTGCAAGGCAACAGCTTCACCAAAGTTTCGTTCCAGAGTGTGAACCGTTGGATGCAGTCGCCCACGCAGTCGCCATTGGTCACGGGGGCCAACCAGATCATTCCGATTGTGCAAGCCGGACCAATGGCTGCATTGATTGCTCAAGGCAATGGCTCAAGTCGCCCGTTCACCAAGGCCTATGCCCAGCAAATGGCCGCAGCTTATGCCGATGCGGGTAAAGTGAATGCGATTTTTTCTGCGCACTCGGGTACGGCGGAGCAGGCGTTTTTAGGCGGTTCCGCAGGTCGGTCGCATGGCCTGTATGGTCAGCTTTTGGCGGTGGCCAAATTCCTGGAGTCTCGCCAAAGCCTGAATGCACCATCGCGGCAAATTTTCTTTGTCGGTATCGGTGGTTTTGACACCCATGCCGAGCAATTTTCGACACATGCCTCCTTGTTGTCTGATCTGGATGGGGCGGTCGATGCTTTCATGACGGCGGTTCAGGCCATTGGGCTGTCCAACCAGGTCACGGCGTTCACGCTCTCGGACTTTGGCCGGACCCTGCGGATGAATGCCAGCAATGGCACCGACCACGCTTGGGCTTCGCACAACATGGTGTGGGGGGCCGCTGTGCGAGGGGGGGTGTACGGGCGCGACGCCGACTGGACAGCGGGCAGCGAAGATATTTCACCTTACGAACAAATGTCCATCATTCCTTCGATATCGGTGCAGCAGTATGCGGCCACCTTGTCCAAATGGTTTGGGGTGGGTGATGCGGCATTGAACTCAGTTTTTCCTGAGCTGCCTCTTTTTGGCACGGCCAACCTGGGTTTCATGAAAAGCTGATGCCTTGGCCAGCCCCCTATTACCGATCAGACACGTGGTTCATTTCTTGACCGAGGCATGTTGACATGCCCACCATCCTTCGTTACTTCATCAATGGCCTGTACGCAGACAGGCTTGATCTGGGTGCGGCTGCCAGCGACTACGTGTTGACCGACCAGCAGGTGGTGGCCACCGGCAGCGGTGGCGTCAACACCGTCTGGGCGGCTTTGGGGGTGGAGCTGGACGCTCGCAACTTGCTCGGCGGCACCGACGTGGTGGTGTTCAACCACCGCTGGGACCAGTACACCAAAGACATCAGCAGCGTCTCGGGCGCCATCGTCTTCACGTACACCGACAGCAGCAGCGGCCTTTCGGAAAAGGTCACGGTGGCCAACGGGGCCACCGCCCTGGGCCGGGACCAGCTCATCTTTGCCGATGGTGCGGTGCTCACCCACCACGCACGAGCGGCCCTGCAAGGCAGTCTGGGTGCGGCCCTCTCCAGCGTTGCAGGACAGGACAGCAGCCTGAGCAGCACAGCCTACAGCCCGCCCGAGCCTGCAGGCAACAAACTGCGCGCCTTTGCCTCGACCACCAGCGCCACAACCGGGGCCACCTTTGCCATGGCCGAAGAAGGCCAGAGCACCATCATCACGGGCACAAGCCGCATTGACAAGGTTTACGTCAAGGCCGGCGCCCAGGTCGATGCGCGCAACCTCTTTGCCGGTGAAGACCAGATCTACCTGACAGGCAACTGGCTGGACTACACCCGAAGCCTGACTGAAATCTCGGGCGCCATCACCTTCACCCGCACCGTCAACGGTGCCACGGAAAGGGTCATCGTCTCCAATGGGGCCACCAGCTTTGGACGCGATCGCCTGCACTTTGCCGATGGGCAGATGAGCTTCAACACCTTGAGCCAGGGCAATACAGGCTCCAACCCTTCAACGGCTCGGGTACAAATTGTCTTCACTCCCAATGACAATGCGCCACAAACAGAAGACGTGGAGGTGAGCACCAACCCAAGCCAGGTGCAGGACATGGCCGTGGACCTGAGGCGCAGCATGACCCCTGGCTCAGGCGGCTGGTACAGCGGCAACGTGCTGGTGTTCAGCGTGAGCCTGGCCGAAGCGGTCAACATCGACACGACAGGCGGCCAACCCCGGCTGGCCTTGCGCCTGGGCGAGCGCACCGTGTGGGCCGACTACAGCGAGGCCCTCACTGGCCAGGGTGGGCAACAGGTGCAGCAGATCAAGTTCAGCTACACCGTGCAGGCAGGCGACGCGGCCCCCACGGGCCTGAGCGTGCAGGCCAACGCCTTGAGCCTGAACGGGGCGCAGATTCTGCTGAGCGCCACCCAGCAAGTGGCTGACCTCACGCACAGCGCCACTGCGCTCGCCTCCAGCAGCCTGGGGATCAACACCGACATCAACGCCTCCAGAATGGTCCAGCTCAGCGGCCCACAACTGGCCGCGCTCAGCCGGGCGCAGGGGCAAGAGTTTGCCGCAGCCGGGGCCATGCAGGCGCTCAGCGACGCACAGATACTGGCCCTGCAGGCCAGCCTGATTGACCTGGTCCCGCCC
>NZ_JACYFT010000012.1 GCF_014837235.1 Limnohabitans radicicola
CTTAGAGCCGGGGGGGGTCTTGTGAGCAAGGCCAACCCACCGAAGTGCTGGTGGTAGGTGTGCCACAGGCGGGGAATGTGGTGTTGCTGGTGGGGTGATTCACGTCCAAAACTTAACCACCTGCGGTGGGCCTTTTTTGTGTATGTCGTCGGACGCGTGAAACACAGTTCACCTGGAATCCGGGACTCCTGATAGAAAATTTGGGGTGCCTCTGGGGTGGGGTTACCGGCACGCAAATACTCACAAACATCTTTGCAGGTGTTGCTGATCCACGGTTGACAAGTGCCATTGCAAAGCGCATAAAAGGCAGATGCATGCAAGGAGCCACATCCAATCAAACCCGTGGATTTCACCATCCCCACAACAAACACGTAGGATACTTGGAGCGACAAAAAGCGGTGTTACAACAGTTGTCAGTGGCAAGAGACAGCAAGCCAAGCAGCAAATTGATCGTGTCGAACGCGCCAAGTGGAGCATCTTCTTCATACGGCAACTTGAAAAAGCTTTGTGTGCTCGTGCGCGAGAAGCAGAGCAAGTCTGGTCTGCGGGACATATGCCTTCTCCACTTGCAACGTGTGTTGCGAAATTTCACAGGCAAGTCATCACTGTAATAGACAAGACGACGAATCACGCAAAATCGGGCGCACCTGCAGCCCTTAAAAACGCAAATAGTTTATTGCCTTTACTTGCTAGTTTTAAGTTGCGGTGCACTGCTTCAATCAAGTCAGCCGACCAGCTTTCCCTTGCGTTTTGCCTGTGGGATTTATGTGATGACGTTGAGCATTACGTCATACAGACAAGAATAACGTACGGACTTGTTGCTGTGAACAGTGGCAAGCCACGGCTTGGAAGTCGACCGACAAAACTGGATGCAAAAGCCTTTTACGGGAGGCAGGTCGAACAGCACCAGTATCAACACGGGGCAGACAGTTTCCCCAAACCCCGAACCATCCGCGCAGCGATGATCGCATCAGGTTACCGTGTATCGGTGCGTACGATGAACTTATGGAAAAATCAGATCAATAACGGAACATTCGACTGGTACGTACAACCGAAAAATCGGCAATAACTATCAAGTCGCTGGCCAAGGTAGGTGGCCTGCCAGCACACTTCGTCCATCGTCAATCAAGCCTTATTGGAGGGCAACAGACATGGATGTAAATCTCAATCCCCTGCGGATCATCCGCATGCAAGAAGTGACCGACAAGGTTGCTTTGCAACCCAGCACCATCTACGCGATGGTCCAAACCGGTAGGTTTCCAGCACCGTTCAAGATCGCGCCCGGAGGTCGGGCCTCAGGATGGTTGGTTGGCGACATTGACAGCTGGTTGTTGGCACGCGCCGATGAGGGAGGTGCAGCATGAGTACCTCGCTTGTCGCTCACTTGAGCCGATCAGGTGATGTCCATATTGTCGACAGTGACGCTATCCCGCACACGGATGATCTGCATCCGATCATGGGAATTGCCGTTGCGGTCATGAACGCTGGGTATACAGGCCTTGCAATTGACGAGCTGAAATTGTCGAACGGCAGGATTGCACATGCCTTGGATGTGAACCTTGCAACACCTGAGGGCCGTCTACTTCAGGAGTTGTCACATCAAGTTATTTCCGGTAAGGAGGTGCCAAATATACGGACGGTTCTTGCGGGCCTTCAGCGCGCCTATAAAGCGTCGGGCAACTCGGGGAGTGCAGCATGACTGCAGCCACATCCCCAAAATTGTATGTCGATGAAATGTGGTCAGTGTTCAATGAGCCCGGGCCGTTGGTCATTGAGGTTCGGTCAATTTGGCCTAAAGATATTACGCCCATACAGCGAACACTGTCCCGATGCTTCGATTCGGAGCATTACTATGACTTGGCAGCGTTCCGTTTGGCTGTTGAAGCTTACGTGACCGAAATGAACCAGCGTGGCTACAACATGTATGCGACGTTGAATCCACTGCGGTCAGGACTGAGTCAAAGTCATTGTGCAGTTGACAAGGACGTCACATGTCGGCGTCGGCTGCTGATTGATATTGACCGTGACCAAGGTAAGGAACACCCAGCATCGGATGCACAGATTCAAGCAGCGTGGGTGCTTGCCGACCAAATCAATCGATACTTCAATGATCTTGGCTGGCCAAATCCTGTACGAGTGATGTCTGGTAATGGTTATCACTTGGTCTACCCGCTGGACGATCTACCCAATACCGACGAGGTTACACACGCTGTCCGTGAGCTACTGCGCAACCTAAAAGAGAAATTCTCAGGCAATGGTCTGAGCGTCGACACCTCAGTATCAAACGCCAGTCGCGTCACCAAACTACCCGGCACATTGGCACGCCGTGGCATCGAAATTGAAAACCACCCTTACCGCGTAGCGAGGATTTATGAATAACACTATCAGCCTTGAAATGATCCAGTCGGCCAACGAGCTTCTATGTTCGACGTTGTGCAGGATGCCAAAGAAGGCACCAGCAGTCCGTAAGGCAGTGCAGGCGGCATTACCGTTCCCTGTCCCGACCTACCTTCAAAGCGCCACCTCGAACATCCAACTCTTCTCAAATCCACCGGCCCCGAGTAGTCAGGATGTAGAGATCGCCTGCGCAGCAATCAGGTCTTTAGCTGCAACAGGCGGCGTGACCGAGGAAGCGTGGAGTCTTGGCATTGTGAACACGGCGAAATTCACCAAAGACCCGCAAGACGCTGCGCAGGTATGGTCGTCGGCATACCCAGCGTATAACCCTACTGAGGTCAGTAGAAAACTGTCTCAGAAGGAGGCCAGCAATTCCGGACCAACGTCTTGTGGACAAATGGCTGCGTTAAACGAGGCATGCGAATCAGCCTGCAACATCTGTTCGTACAACGGCAAAGTCTCAAGCCCAATACACGCAGCACAAAAATATGCAGCCAACAAGGGGCAGATAGCTGTCATGGCTTCGTCGATTGCGCCTGCAGCCAACATCGCTGACAGCAGCAATTTCCAACCTGTACCTGTACTGGATCCGACGGATTCAGGAAACGCCAAGTGGTTGCTCCGGTACCTACAAGGTAGCGTGCGATTCGTGACCAAGCAAAACCAATGGATCATCTTTGTGCCTGGTGATGGCTGGTCGATCAAGTCTGATGCGCAAATGCTGCATCTGGCCGAATTGGCAATGCGCGATTTGGGAAGCGTCGGTATGGAGCGAATGTCTCCAGAGAATTTGAAGCGCCTTTCCGCCCACATCACCAAGTCGTTAAATGCAACCAGTTTGGCGAATGCCGTCACACTGCTCAAAGGCCAACCGGGTGTCGAAATACATACTCATGAATTGGATGCGAACCCAATGCTGTTGGGACTGAAAAATGGGCAGTGCATGGATCTGGGGACTGGCATGGTCTTTGACATGGAGCCGAACCATCTGGTCACCAAGACAGTTGGCTGTGAATTCGACCCGTACGCTCCATGCCCTCAATGGCAGACCTTCCTTTTGGATGTTTTTCAGAACGACCATGACCTGATTGACTACCTCCAGCAGTGGGTGGGGTACTGTCTGACAGGCTCTATTGCAGAGCAACAGATACTGTTCGCCTATGGACTTGGTGCCAATGGGAAATCAGTGCTGTTCTCCGTTCTAGCCGAGATGTTTGGCACATACGCTATCACTGCACCTGTTGACACATTCATGCTCAACGGCAACGAGGGGCCAAAATCGTATCTTCTCGCAAGACTGGCCGGAGCACGATTTGTTCTTGCCAATGAAACCGCCGATGGGCAACGTTTAGCAGAAAACACCATCAAGGAACTGACTGGCGGCGAAACCATTGCGGCTGCTCACAAATATGGGCACGTATTTGAATATCGCCCCAATTTCAAGATTGCCATCGTTGGTAACCACAAACCAGTCATTCGTGGCACTGATACAGGCATCTGGCGGCGTCTTCACATGCTGCCGTTTAACCGTACTTTTGCTCCGCATGAGCAAGACCCCAATTTAGTGAAAAAACTGAAATCTGAACTCAGTGGCATCCTAAACTGGGCCATCAAGGGTGCAGAGGCATGGCAAGTAAACAGGCGCTTGAAGGTGCCGGACACCATGCGTAAGGAAGCCGACGTGTACCGCTCTGAGTCAGACATCATTGGTCAATGGCTATCCGAGAACTGCAATGTTCAGGTTGGCGAGAAAGAGTCGGCTGCTGCGCTGTACAACGACTATGGCAACTGGTGCAGGAGTAATGGACATCAAGTCAGTAATCAAACCACTTTTGGACGTCGCTTGTCTGAACGTGGATTTACAAAGAAATCCGGTGCTAAGGTTGTCTGGAACGGTTTGGCACTGCTGCAGCCAACTCTGCCGTTTTTCCAGTCATAACTATGAGGGTTGTGATGGTTTGGGTGCTTTTCTAAAAAGTCACGCGCGAGGGAGTATGTATAGAAGTTTTTCTGGATTTCCCCTCAAACCCTCACAACCCTCATAGCCGATACAAGAGGTCCAACGTGAATTGATT
>NZ_JACYFT010000013.1 GCF_014837235.1 Limnohabitans radicicola
TCAACACTCTGGCGCAGCTGCAGGCGCTGGCCAGTGCGGTGGACCGGCTGATGCTCACCGTCGCCGGGGGGCAGCCGCTTGTGGCACTGACGCCAGAGGACCTGGCCTTGCTGGGCATCCGGGGGGTCAGTGCCAGCCTCTGGCCAGAGCTCCTCAATGCCTTGGTCGCTCAGGGCGATGCGGGCGGCTCGGTCAATACCGTGGCCAAGATCCAGGCGCTGGTCGATCCATTGAGGCCGCAGATCACGGGCACTCTGGCGCTCAGTGGCCACGCAGAAGAAGGCGGCACGCTCGCAGCCAACACCAGCGGCATCATCGATCCGGATGGGACAGCGCTGACATTCAGCTACCAGTGGCAGGTGGCCGATACGGCCGACGGCAACTACACCAACATCAACGGTGCCACCACCAGCAGCTACGCCATAGCACCAGACCAAAGTGAAGTGGGCAAGTTCTTGCGGGTGGTGGTGACGGCCACGAACGCCGACACCGCCAGCAGCGCCAGCTTTACCAGCAGCCCCAGCGCAGCGGTGGCCAACGTCAACGACGCGGCCACGGGCAGTGCCGCATTGAGCGGCAGCGCACAAGAAGGCGGCACACTCACAGCCAACACCAGTGGCATCCTCGACCCGGATGGGACAGCGCTGACCTTCAGCTACCAGTGGCAGATGGCTGACGCAGCCAACGGCAGCTACACCAACATCAGCAACGCCACGAGCAGCAGCTTCAGCATTGCCGCAGGCCAAAGCTTGCTGGGCAAGTTCCTGCGGGTGGTGGTGACCGCCACCAACGACGGCACGGCCAACGGCACCAGCTTTGCCAGCAGCCCCAGTGCCGCCGTGGCCGATACAACGCCACCCGATGCCGTGGACTTGTCGGCCAATCCGGGGGTGCAAAGCACCGCCGATGTGGCATTCAATGCCTCAGAGTTGCGCACAGGCAAGGCTTTGCTGTCTGGTGTGCAGGTGCCTGCAGCCAGCGATGTGGGTGAAGTCCGCCTGGTACTGGGCGGCAGCTGGCAAACCCAGGCCGGGGCGGACCAAATGGTGCTGGACAGCGCACGGTCCTTGAATGCCGACTTCAGCGCCCAGAACGTGAGCCTGGGCGGTGTGAGCGGTTGGGCTTGCCAGTACACCGCCAGCAGTCGCACCCTGGTGCTGCGTCAGCAAGGCGGTGGGGCGATTCCTGCAAACCAGCTGGATGATGCGCTGGCGGCCCTGCTGTTCAAAAGCAGCAGCGCCAGCACGGCATCGCGCAGCCTGAGCGTGGCGTATGCAGACACAGAGGGCAATGTGGGCGCGGCGGCCACGGTCAACTTGCTGCTCGATACCCGGCCCACGGTGGCTTTGCGTGCGGATACCGGGCGCGATGGCAGCGATGGCGTGACCAAGGATGCGGTGTTGTTGATCTCTGGCCTGCTCGAAGGGGCCACCTGGCAGTACCGCACCAGCAGCACAGGCAGCTGGATCAATGGCACAGGCACGGCGGTCAGTTTGGTGGGCGCGACCTACCTGAGCGGGCAGGTACAGGTACGCCAAAGAGATGCCAGCGGCGTGTTCAGCGCCGAGGCCATGATGGGCGCATTCACCATCGACACGGTTTGGCCCACCAACCCGGCCCTGCGCTTCAGTCAAGACACCGGGGTGAGTGCCAGCGATGGCTACACCCAAAACGGTAGCTTGCTGGTCAATCGCTTGGAGACAGACGCCACCTGGGAGTATTCGGTCAATGGCGGGGCGAGTTGGCAGGCGGGCAGCGGCACGGGCTGGACTTTGGCGCCGGGGCAGTACCTGGCCGGCACGGTGCAGGTGCGCCAGACCGACCGGGCCGGCAACACCAGCACCAGCGGCAGGAACGGCATCAACTGGCAGGTGGACGATGCGCCGCCGCAGGTGAGCAGCTTGACCGTCAACGGTGGCAATGCCCTGTTGCTCAAGCCCGGCCAGACCAGCACGGTGCGGCTGGTGTTCAATGAACCGGTAGCGCAACTGAGCGCGGATGACATCGCCGTGACCGGCGCGACGGTCACGGGCTGGGCCAGCGGCGATGGCGGCACCACCTGGACCGGTGTGCTCAGCCCAGCGGCCATGACCCTGGCCACGGGCGTTCGCCTGACGCTGCAGGGGGCGTACGTAGATTTGTCTGGCCGCAGTGGTCCCACGGGGGCACAAAGTTCGGCCTTTGATGTGGACACCGTGGCACTGGATGCCAGCCGGGGATTTGCGATCACCGGCGCCCGGGTGGGCGACTACAGCGGCGCGTCGGTGGGCTGGGCGGGCAATGCTTGGGCAGCAGATGCCAACGACGCCAAGCAAGGGGTGCTCATTGGCAGCCCCAACTGGCGCAGCAGCGACGAGGCCGAGTGGGCCGAAGGCGCGGTGCATGGCGTGCTGGGGCGCACGGCCACTTCAGACCTGGACTTGTCTGCGCTGGAGCCGCTCGCAGGCGGGGTGTGGACACTGGGCGAGGCCGAAGCGGCCCTGGGCTGGAAAACGTTGCGCGTGGGCGATGTCAATGGCGATGGCCGTCAGGACCTGGCCTTTGCGGCACCCTATGCCGATGCAGGCGTTGGTGCCGATGCCGGACAGGTGTGGGTGCTGCTGCAAAGCGGTGCCTCACTGGCCGATGTGGCGGCCGGCACGGGTGGCTGGGCCATGCAAGGTCTGGCCGAGGGCGACGCCCTGGGCTGGAGCGTGGCGGCAGCCGGTGATGTGGACGGGGACGGCTATGACGATGTGCTGATGGCCGCGCCCTATGCCGACGCCAGTGCCGATGCGCTGGACGCAGGCCAGGTGATGCTGGTGCGCGGCAGGGCCGACGGCACGGCAGGCGCCAGCACCGTCTGGAGCAGCCCCAACGCGGGCGACTGGCTGGGCTTTGCGGTGGCCGGTGGCGGCGACATCAATGGCGACGGCCTGGCCGATGTGCTGCTGGCTGCGCCCGATGCCGATGTGGTGGTGGGCAGCGACACGCTGACCGATGCCGGACAGGTGTATGTGGTCTACGGCAGTGCCACAGGCATGGCCAGCCTGGCCGATGTGCGCTCGGGCACCGGTGGACGCCTGATCAACGGCTTTGCCGAAGGCCAATCGCTGGGCCACGCGGTGGCGGTGGTGGGGGATGTGAACGGCGACGGCTATGCCGACATGGTGGTGGGCGCCCCCGACCATGCCTCTGCACGCGGCGGGGCCTGGCTGGTGTGGGGCGGTGCAGACGACACAGCACTGGAGCTGGGCAACCCCGGCGACCGCGCCGTCTATCTGTTCAATGGGCAAGACGATGTGGCCCAACTGGGCTATGCGGTGGCGGCGGCCGGTGACTTCAATGCCGATGGGTTTGCCGATCTGGTGCTGGCCGCACCGGGCACCGACGGCCCGGCGGGTGCGCAGTCCGGGGCGGCCTATGTGGTGTTTGGCAAGGCCACAGCCCGGTGGGGCGCCAGCCTGGATGTGACCCAGCTGCGCCTGGGCGATGGCAGTGGCCTGGTCTACCACGGGCAAGCGGCAGGCGACGGCGCAGCAGGCATGGCGCTGGCCGGTGGCGGCGATGTCAACGGCGACGGCCTGAGCGACTTGCTGGTGGGCTTTGCCGCAGCGGCGGGAACCCGGGGGGTGACGCAGGTGCTGCTGGGCGATGCGGTGTACCACAGCCAGGTGGTGCTGTGATGAATCGACCGGCATCAGGTGCGCATGGCGGCAAGCTGGTGGGGGCCTTGTCATGGGTGGTGCTGGGGTGGGCAGCTGCCTGCGGCGCCATGGCCTGGACACTGGACGGTGCCTCGCTGGGGGTAGGTATGGCCCAGCAGCGCTGGCACGAGCACACGGGCACGGGCACGGGCAATTTGCCGGTGTCTGAATCGGGCCAGGGCCCTATGCTGGCCTGGGGCCTGCAAGGCCATGCTGGCACGCTGGCGGGGGCCACGGTGCGCTGGCATCTGTCTGGCCTGGGGCAGCAGTGGGCCAGCGACTACACGGGCTTCAAGCAATACCCCGATGGCTCAACCCAGCCCTGGCAGCAAAGCAACGACTGGCGCAGCGCGCAGGCGATGGCGCAGCTGGAGGCGGCCTGGCCGATGCGGCCCGGCTGGCAGCTGCTGCTGTCGGGGGCTTTGCAGGCGCAGACGCAAAGGCGCGACTTGCGCCAGTACCGGGAACACATGCGCCAGCACAACGCGCTGGCAGGCGTGGGGCTGCAGTGGCAAGCGGCGCCGCAGTGGCGCTGGCGTGTGCAGGCCTTGGAGCCGCTGGGGGGCGCATCGGGTGCGCGCTTGTCTGCGCCTTCTTTGGGGTTTGATGCCGACATCCAGGCCCGCACGTCCATGAGAAGCCTGGAGCTGGCCTGGCAGCCGGAGGCCACCACCCCCATGCCAGGGCGCAGCGAATGGGTGCTGCGCTGGCAAGAGCAGCGCACCCAGTGGGGC
>NZ_JACYFT010000014.1 GCF_014837235.1 Limnohabitans radicicola
CAAACAATGCAAGACTACGCCAGCCGGCAAAGAAAGCCGACCAAGCACCTGGTGGGTCTGGGGCTGGTGGTGCTGCTGCACCTGTTGCTGCTGTGGGCGATCAACTCGGGCCTGGCCCGTTCGTTCGTCAAAAAGCTCAAAGGTCCGGTGGAAGCGGTGTTGCTCGAAGAGCAAAAGCCCGACATTCCACCCCCGCCGCCACCGCCGCCTCCAAAGAACCTGCCACCGCCGCCGCCGTCTTACGTGCCGCCCGTGGATGTGCCCGTGTCTGCGCCGCCCGCGGCCAACGCGATCGCGGCAGTGTCCAACACGCCCCAGCCGCCTGCGCCGCCGTCTCCCGCGCCGGTGGTGGCCGCGCCCCCCGCTGCACCCGTGCGCACAGGCGCGGTGGTGAACTCGGCCAACTGCGAAAAACCCGAATACCCCAGCGCCTCGCGCCGCCTGGAAGAAGAAGGCACGGTGAGCCTGCGCTTCTTGGTGGGTGTGGACGGCAAAGTGATTCAGGCCGAAGTGGACAAGAGCTCGGGCTTTAGACGCCTGGACGAAGCGGCGCGAGCGGGATTGGCCAAGTGCCAGTTCAAGCCTGCGACGGTGGACGGCAAGCCTGAGCAAGCTTGGGCGAGCATGAAATACACCTGGCGCCTGGAGTGATGCGGCCAGCGTTGCCCAGAGCCTACTAACCCTATCAACTGAATTCAAAAGAACCCCAGAGGAGTCCCTCATCATGTTCAAGCAAATTAAAACCATCGTTCTTTGTGCTGGCCTGCTGGCCAGCTTGCTGGGCGCCGGCACTGCGCTGGCGGCCAAGCCCAAGGCGGCAGAGGCGGCGCCTGCTGCGGCAGCGCCCGCGCCTGTGACCGCTCCTGCGGCTGCGGCATCTGAAGTGGCAGCCCCTGTGGCCGCTCCTGCGCCGGCGGCGGCTGCGCCTGCGGCCGAAGAAGAAAACCCCTACGGCCTGAGCGCTTTGTGGAACCAGGGCGACTTCGTGGCCAAGGGCACGCTGCTGATCCTGGTGATCATGAGCATGGGCTCGTGGTACGTGATCTTCACCAAGTTCGCTGAACAGGCCAAGATCAACAAACAAGCGCGTGAAGCGCAAGACAACTTCTGGAGCGCAGGCTCCGTGGCCCAGGGCAAAGACGCCCTGGCCGAAGGCAGCGCCTTCCGCTTCATTGCAGAAAAGGGCCTGGAAGGTGCCTCCAAGCACACGGGCATGCTGGGCACCATCGACTTCAACGACTGGGTGACCATGAGCTTGCAGCGCGCCATTGGCAACGTGCAAAGCCGCATGCAAGACGGCCTGGCGTTCCTGGCGACGGTTGGCTCCACAGCCCCCTTTGTGGGTCTGTTCGGTACCGTGTGGGGCATCTACCACGCGCTGGTGAAGATCGGCATGTCTGGTCAGGCTTCGATCGACAAGGTGGCGGGCCCCGTGGGCGAGGCGCTGATCATGACGGCCATTGGTCTGGCGGTGGCGGTGCCAGCGGTGCTGGGCTACAACTGGCTGGTGCGTCGCAACAAGGCGGCGATGGAAGAGATCAACGCCTTTGGCTCGGACCTGCACTCGGTGCTGCTGGCCTCGGCCAAGAAGTAATCCCCTCGCAGCGGGTGGGCGGGTGAACACACAGCCCGCACGCCCGGGGCGAACACAGGAGAAGCCAACATGGCCATGAACGTAGGCGAAGCCGATGACGAGATCATTGGCACGATCAACACCACGCCGCTGGTGGATGTGATGCTGGTGCTGCTGATCATCTTTCTGATCACGATTCCGGTGGTGACGACATCGATCAAGGTGGACTTGCCCAAAGAGAAGAACGTGGTGCGCGAGACCAAGCCGGAGAACGTGATCATCTCGGTGGACAAGGCGGGCAAGATTTACCTGTACGACACGCCGATCAAGAACACGGCGGACTTGTCGGAGAGGATGAAGAAGTTTGCAGTGATGAAGCCGCAGCCCGAGGTGCAGATCCGCGGGGACGGCAAGAGCGACTTTGAGGCGGTGGGCCGGGTGATGTACTCGGTGCAGCGTGCGGGGATCGTGAAGGTGGGCTTCATCACCGAGCCGAACAACTGAGGCAAAGAAAGCGAACGGAGTCAGAGATGGGAATGAACGTAGGAACGGGCAGCAGCAACGAGCCGGAGGTGATGGTGGACATGAACACCACGCCGCTGATTGACGTGATGCTGGTGCTCTTGATCATGCTGATCATCACGATCCCGGCGCAGCTGCACTCGGTGAACCTGGACATGCCGCTGCCGAGCAATGCGCCCAAGAAGGCCGATCCGGTGGTGATCAAGGTGGATGTGGATGCGCAAAGCGTGGTGAACTGGAACGGCAAGCCGGTGGGCAGTCGTGCGGAGCTGGAGCTGAAGGTCAAGGAGGCGGCGGGGATGAACCCGCAGCCGGAGATCCACATTCGCTCGCATGCGAAGGCCAAGTACGAGGCGGTGGCTGGGGTGATGGCGAGCGCGCAGAGCAATGGGCTGACGAAGCTGGGGATTGTGGGCTCGGAGCAGTTCATCAACTGAGGCTGTCCAAGAGAGGCGGTCCAGACGCACAAGTTGTTGAGTACGTTTCTTCCAAGGAAACTTTATCGCCC
>NZ_JACYFT010000015.1 GCF_014837235.1 Limnohabitans radicicola
GCTGTTGGCCAGCCCTGTCAGCGCGGTGTTGCTGGTGTCGATCGGCTCGCTGAACTGCAGTGTGATGGTGTTGCCACCCGCCGCCGCCGCCACAGATTGCAAGGTGGGCAGTACAGTGTCGATCGCTGTGCTGGGGTCATCGGCACGGGTGAAGCTGACGGCGGCATTGCCCACCAGATCGGTGATGTTGACCCAAGGGTTGGCAGCGATTTCAATACCGTCAGAGTCCACATCGGTGGGCTGCAACACATAACTGAAAGTGGCAGTTTTGTTCGCCGTATTGGTGCTGCTAAGTGCGGCAAGTCGGTTAACGCCATCAAAGTTAAGGTACAAACCGCTGCTTCCAACCACACCTTTGACGGCTTCGTTGAATGTCACCGTCACGCTAACCGTCTCACCAGCAATGAATCCATTGGGTGCGCTGAACACTACATCAGCTTGAGGAACCGATACCAGTGGCCCTGCTTTGTCCACAGTCAGGGTAATGGGAGCGGTGACAGCCCCGGTACCAATAAACCGATTGGTAACAAACGTACGATCAATTTCTGGCATCGACATCGCTCTGACATTGCTGTAAACCGTACCGTGATCACCAGTCGACACAGTCCAGGTACCATCAACCACAGAGGCACTTGCCCAACCAATCAACGTTTCAGATGTTTGATCGTAAAGCCCATCCGAATTTGTATCTGACCAGACAAGCGTCAATGACCCTTTATTCGCCGTACCAGAAATATGAGTTGAAACACTGTTGTTTTGGGCGCTATAGTCCACCACGGACAGAGAAGTGTCGGCCAACACAGATACTGTCAATGCTGCAGAGGGATTAGAACGGTTACCAAACTGATCAATCAGTACAGCATATACTTTATGTTCGCCCACGGGCAAATCCAAGACGGCTCTTGCTTTGCCATTTGCAGCCAGGACAAAGTCTGTGGACTCCTTTGCATAAGAGTTATGCCAAACAGCGACTCGGTTTTGGGGGATTGGGTTCAAGCTAGTATCGGAAGAAGCCTGTCTATAAAATTCAACACGTGCGTCTTGATATTGGCCAGAAACCTGCACCTCAAAAATAAGGTTTTGTGTGCCGATGGTTGTATTATCAGAAAATGCTGTTTCTGCTGCTGCACCATTCGTAAGTCGATCAGAAATCAAATCCATGTTTGTCGGGGATGTTGGCACATCAGATCCGACAACATTTATTTCGGAAAATAAATAACTGCCAACACTGCCACCGTCAACAACCCTTGCAACTACCACATGTTTGCCGATGGACAGAGGGTAACCTGTCATATCCAGTGTGTAGTTCGCTGAATTACCAACTTGAGTGATTTGTGCATTTACTGGACTTCCATCAATCTCCACTTGTAATTGTTGTGCACCTGCTAGGGCTTGACTAAGTTCAAATGAATAAACAAGAGCTGCATCACTGGTGACACGGTCCGTTGCACTGATACCAGTGTCATCATTGATAGAGATGCTCCTAACCGATGGGAGGGATGCCGTAGATGCTGTTATGTTGGATGATTCAATCGATGTATCCACGAGAACTGATGCAGCCCCTTTAGTCCAATTTCTGTAAGTCCCGCCATCCCAGCCTTGAATATTAATAGCGCCAAGCGTCCAGCCGGAGTCGGCAAAACTGATGCGAGAATTAGCGTCTCCCCTCACAATAAGGCTATCATTGTCAGACATTTGAAGCACATCTGCTTCTGATAATTGCAAATAACTTATAGCCTGACCACGCAAATCAATTTTCTCTATACGCTCAAGTTTGTGTAAACCTTCAGCGTTATTGAGATAGTTGCTCACATGTGCCGACAGATTGACAAATCGTGCTTGGCCTGAGGAAAAGTTCACATGCAGGGTATCGTTACCTGCCCCACCATCGATGAGGCGGAAGTTCGCGTCATTGGCCGTGATGGCATCATTGCCGGCACCTGCACGTACCAAATCCGCCCCCGCTACAACAAAGCTCTCTTGCGCCGATGTTCCGGTGCTGCGCTGATCGACCAGTGCTGCAGCATTGCCCACATTGCTCATGTTGGTCAAGGTGTCGGCCGCGACCACTGCACCCAATGTACCTACCCCCCATTTCTCCATGAGATACAAAGTCACTGCCTGGCGCTCTGTTGTACTCAGTGCGCGGTTGAAATAAATCACTTCGGAAATACCACCAATCAGGGGATCATGTCCGTACCCCCCAATAATCATCCCCGCGCCTTCGTAGCCAGTAGAGTAAGCCGGATTAATTGGATTATTAGATGACAAAAGAGAATCTTCAAATTTACCGTTCACGACGATATTCTGATCCTGTGCCAGCGCATAGTTAATCAAAGTCGGGGCGAGGCGGACTTCATTTTCCGAAATCGCAGTCCTAACAGAAGAGCCATTATTCCAGGGCATAACCGAACCAAAAATACTACGCTCGGCACCTACCGATGCCGTTGACTCCCAGTTATAGACCCCCCATCGATCCCACGGGTTGGGATATGTGGCATTGGACACACTGGCTGACGCCTGTAATAAGGCAGTGCGCGTATCCGCATCTTTGTCACTAATGACAAAAACTTCT
>NZ_JACYFT010000016.1 GCF_014837235.1 Limnohabitans radicicola
GACGGGTGCGCCTGCGATCAGCACGGTGGCCACGGCGGGCTCGAACGTGGGCAGCTACGCGATCACGACTGCGGCAGGTAATCTGGCGGCACAGAACTACCAGTTCAGCACGGTCGATGCGGCGTTGACTGTGAATGCACGGCCGATCACGGTCGCAGCGAATGCCCGCACCACCACGTATGGCACAAGCCTGAGCCTGGGCACCACTGACTACAGCCTGAGCAGCGGCACGCTGGCCGCTGGTGATGCGATCAGCTCGGTGACACTGCAGTACAACAGCAGCGCCACCGTGCCTGGCACCACGAACGCCGCGACGTATGCCAACGGCATCGTGGCCAGTGCGGCCGCAGGCACAGGCGGCTTCAACACCACGAACTACGCCATCAGCTACAGCCCAGCCAACCTGACGGTGAACAAGGCCACCTTGACCGTGACGGCAGACAACAAGAGCCGGGTGTATGGCGATGCCAACCCGGCACTGACCCAAACGATCAGCGGGTTCCTCAACGGTGACACGATCAGCGTGGTCACGGGCAGTGCCAACGCCAGTACGACCGCCAGCAGCGCCACGGCTGCTGGCACGGCCACGATCAGTGCCAGCGCGGCCGGATTGACGGCGAGCAACTACAACTTCAACACGCTGGTGGACGGCACCTTGACGATCACACCACGGCCTGTCACGCTGAGCGCGACGGCACAGAACACGACCTATGGCACACCCTTGAACCTGGGCACCAGCGCCTACACATTGAGCAGTGGCACGCTGGCCAGTGGCGATGCGGTGACCGCTGTGACGCTGCAGTACAACGGCAACGCCACGGTGCCTGGCACCACGAATGCCGCGACGTATGCCAACGGCATCGTGGCCAGTGCGGCCACAGGTTCGGGTGGCTTCAACACCACGAACTATGCGATCAGCTATGTGGCCGCTGGCCTGACGGTCAACCCCAAGCCGATCACCTTGGGTGGTCAGGTGGTGAACCACAAGACCTACGATGGCACCACATCGGCCGTGCTCAACTCCAGTGGCGCGACGCTGAATGGTGTGGTCAATGGCGATGCGGTCACGCTGGACGCCTCGGGTGCTTACGGCACATTCGCCAGCGCCAACGTGGCCAACGGCATTGCGGTGACGGTGGCGGGCAATGCGTTGGCTGGCGCTTCTGCAGCCAACTACACCTTGTCGCAGCCCACGGGTTTGAGCGCCAACATCACACCCGCACCACTGACCGTGACGGCCAACGCAGACTCCAAGATCATTGGCCAAAGCGATGCGGCAGGCTATGGCGGCGTGAGCTACAGCGGCTTTGTGGCCGGGCAGTCGGCGGCCAACCTGGGCGGC
>NZ_JACYFT010000017.1 GCF_014837235.1 Limnohabitans radicicola
TCCCAGTTATAGACCCCCCATCGATCCCACGGGTTGGGATATGTGGCATTGGACACACTGGCTGACGCCTGTAATAAGGCAGTGCGCGTATCCGCATCTTTGTCACTAATGACAAAAACTTCTGAATTGCGTGCACTGACGGTAACGTTGGAAATCAGCAGATCAGTGCCGTTGGCTGTATCGAAGCGAACCGTCGCCTTGCCATTCAATCCAGTGGCCACATAGTCTGGGTTGTGGTTAGCATTTGTGTTTAGCGTCCCGTTAGCATCCAACGCTGCGTTGTTGCTTTGCCCTGACTTGTCGCCCCAGGCTTGAACGTTGTCACTGCCGTCGCGGGTGAGGGTGTTGGTATCGGCCGCATCCAGCCACAGGGTGTTGCCGTTGATGGCCGCTGCAATGTTCAGCCCCCCTTGCTTGGCGCTGTTGACGGTGATGTTGCCACCGTTGGTCACGTCGGCCAGGCTGACTGAAGCAGCGGTCCAGAGGTTGCCCGCCGCGTCGCTGATGGTGGCTGCGCCGGCATTGAGGGCCGTGACGCCAATGGAGTTGCCCGCCACCGTGCTGTCACCTGCGCTCACGGTGTACTGGAAGACCAGGTCGTTGCCCGAGGTGCCCACGTATTGGGCTGTGACAGGTGTTCCGCCGTTTGTGACATCCAGCGTCAGTGTCAAGCCCGAAGTGTCGCCGCTGACTTTCATGACTTCGTCGAAAGCCACGCGCAACGTGATGACGTCGTCCACACCGTATTCACCCGCAGCTGTGGTGCTGGTGACCACGTTGGTGCTGGCCAGCAGCGGTGCTGTAGCGTCCAGGTTGGTGCTGATGGGCGTGCTGATGGTAGCCAGGTCGTTGCCTGCTGCATCTTGCGCCACAGCGCTGGTCTGGTTACCCCCTGCATCGGTGTAGGCCACGCTCACGTCACCACTGCTGCCCAGATTGCCGCTGAGGTTCAGCACCAAGGTGCTGCCGCTGCCGGTGACGGACGAGATGGTTGCACCGTTGAGGCCTGTGCCCGCCAATGTGAAGCTGTTGGCCAGCCCTGTCAGCGCGGTGTTGCTGGTGTCGATCGGCTCGCTGAACTGCAGTGTGATGGTGTTGCCACCCGCCGCCGCCGCCACAGATTGCAAGGTGGGCAGTACAGTGTCGAT
>NZ_JACYFT010000002.1 GCF_014837235.1 Limnohabitans radicicola
GCTGTTGGCCAGCCCTGTCAGCGCGGTGTTGCTGGTGTCGATCGGCTCGCTGAACTGCAGTGTGATGGTGTTGCCACCCGCCGCCGCCGCCACAGATTGCAAGGTGGGCAGTACAGTGTCGATGTTCAGGCTGACCACAGCAGCCTGGCTTTGGGCACCTGCTGCGGAATCTGCACCCTGCACCAGCACGGAGTGGGTGCCGGGCGTGAAGCTGCCCGACAGATCCACACTGAATGCCCCACTGCCGTTGGCGGTGCCGCTGGCCAGCAGGGTGTCGGTGGCTGCGTCGTATTGGCCGTTGTTGTTGCTGTCTTTGAAGACACGCACCGCACCGTTGGCGGCGGTGGTGCCGGTCAGGGTCAAGCCCGTGGTCTGGTTGGTGATCAGGTCACCCAGCACGCCGCTGTCGTCTGCTGCGGCCAGGTTGATGGCGGTGGGCGCTGCGGGGCGGGTGGTGTCGATGGTGATGGCCAGCGGGTTGGTGATGACGAAGTTGCCTTGCGTGTCTGTCACCTTGGCCCGGATGTTGTGCACGCCGTTCAGGCTGCCGCTGTCGGTGCCATTGACCAGGCCGTTTTTGCTGAGAGTGATGTCGCGCTGGATGCCAGTGGCATCGGCAGTGACGCTGCCCAGGCTTTCGCCAGCATCGAGCTGTCCGTTGTTGTTGAAGTCGTCAAAAAACTCCACGGTGTTGCCGCTGGCGGTGGTACCCGTGAGGGTCAGGCCAGTGGTGATGCTGGTGAGTTTGTCGCTGTTGCTGTTGCCCAGGTCATCTGCGGCCAGCAGGTCAAAGGTGAGGCCAATGGCCGAAGGCTGTGCCGCCACGGTCAGGCTCTGCGCTGAGGAGTAAGCACTGGCCGCGCCGTTGGCGGTGGCGTCAAAGCCGGCCTTGACCAGGCGGGCATCCACACTCACGGTGCCGTCGCCCACGCTCAGGATGGCCGACTGCGGCACGGTGACGGTGGCGCTTCCGCTGCTGATGTGGGTGCCTGTGAGGGACAGGGTCACCGTTTCGGTGCTGCCACCGGCTTTGGCCCAGCGCAGTTGTACGGTGTCGTTGGCCCGTGCGCCGGTGCCCGCCAGGTTGACCACCACGGTGGTGCCGTCGGCGGCTTCGGTGGCGTTGAGGGCCCCTGCCACCTCGCCTGCCAGGCTGATGGTGGGGGCGGCCAAAGTGCGGGTGTCGCCCGTGGCGTTGGTCACAGCCTGGTTGACGAGGTTGGTCACGTCGTTACCCGCTCGGTCTTGCAGGGCACCCGTGGCGTTGTCAGTGTTGTCTGCGTCGGTATAGCTCACGCTGATGACCTGCCCGGCATTGACCGGGGTGGCCAGGGTCAGCACCACGATGTTACCGCTGACGCTGCGGGCATTGACTGCAATGGAAGGAGGCGCAATGGTGCCGTCTTCGAGGCGGACGCTGTACTTGTTCAAGTCTGGCAGGTTGGTGGCATCGAGTGGGTGGCTGTAGGCCAGCACGAGCTGGTCACCATTGACCGTAGCGCCCTGGAATGTCGGCACTGCGGTGTCACGCTCGATCACCAAGGTCTGGCTGACCGGACTGGTGCCGGTGCCGTCGGTTTGTGTGGCGGTGGCGCGCACCAGGCCATTGGCCACGGTGGCGGTGGCGGTGGCGGTAAAGACGCCGGTGTTGACGTCGGCCGTGACGGTTTGGGTTTCACCGTTGTCGACCACGTTGTCGCCGTCGGCGTCCACCCAGACGCTGACGCTGGCGCCTTGGCGGGCGGTGCCCGAGAAGGTCAGGCTGGCCGCGTTGGTCAGGCGGTCGCTGCTGCTGGCGCCGGTGTCACCCACGCTCAGGCTCAGGTTGGTGATGGCGTCAGGGGCTATCAGGGTGCGGATGGCGCTCAGGCTGGCGATGCCGCTGCCGTTATCGGCGCTGACGGCGATTTGGTAGAGCACGGCATTGAGGTTGTCGGCCGTGACGCCGCTGATGCCCAGCGCTGCAAAGTCACCATCGGTCAAGCCCAATGCATCGCGGTCCATGGCGTAGTTGGGGTCCGTGGGGTCCATGGCGGCCAATGCAGAAAGGCTCTGGACCACATCGGCGATGCCGTTGATTTTGGCGGCTGAGTCGATCAGCGCCTGGTTGGCATCATTGACGCTGTCGATGACGCTGTTCATGAGCGCGGTTTGGCTGACCGTTTGCAGGTCCAGACCCAGGCCGCTGGCCGGGTCAGTGAGTTGCTGTGCGCTCAGGCTGTGCGAGAGGTTGTCGAGCAGGCCGGCCTCTGCCAGGGCTTGCAGCTGCGCTCCGGTGAGGGCCTGCACTTGCTGCAGGGACAGATTGGCCACTTGTGTGGGCGAGAGGTTGTCGATGACGCCTGCGGGCACGCTGTCGATGGCCTCGGGCAGCAGCGAGAGAACCTGGGCTGCGCTCAGGTTGTCCAGGTTGCCTGCGCTGGCCATGGCGGCGGCCTGGTCGCTGTTGATCAGCGACAAATTGAGCAGGGCCACTTGGGCGTCGCTGAACGCGGCCAGTTGTTCGTTGCTCAGGGCTGCGACTTGCGCGGCAGTCAGGGCGGACAGAACGGCGTTGGGCACGCTGTCGATGGCTGCGGGGCTGAGCTGTGCAACCTGCGCTGCGCTCAGGTTGTCCAGGTTGCCTGCAGTGGCCATGGCTGCGGCCTGGTCGCTGTTGATCAGCGACAAGTTGAGCAGGGCCACCTGGGCGTCGCTGAACGCCGCCAGTTGTTCGTTGCTCAGGGCTGCCACTTGCGCGGCAGTCAGGGCCGACAGAACGGCGTTGGGCACGCTGTCGATGGCGGTGGGCGCCAGCGATTGAACCTGGGCTGCGCTCAGGTTGTCCAGGTTGCCTGCGCTGGCCATGGCCGCGGCCTGGTCGCTGTTGATCAGCGACAAGTTGAGCAGGGCCACCTGGGCGTCGCTGAACGCCGCCAGTTGTTCGTTGCTCAGGGCTGCCACTTGCGCGGCAGTCAGGGCCGACAGAACGGCGTTGGGCACGCTGTCGATGGCGGTGGGCGCCAGCGATTGAACCTGGGCTGCGCTCAGGTTGTCCAGGTTGCCTGCAGTGGCCATGGCGGCGGCCTGGTCGCTGTTGATCAGCGACAAATTGAGCAGGGCCACTTGGGCGTCGCTGAACGCGGCCAGTTGTTCGTTGCTCAGGGCTGCGACTTGCGCGGCAGTCAGGGCCGACAGAACGGCGTTGGGCACGCTGTCGATGGCGTCAGGGCGCAGCTGCAGCACCTGGGGGCCGGTGAGCCCGCTCAGGTCGGCCACGGCGGCCTGGGCGCTGGTCATGACGGCCAGCAGTTCGTTGGGCAGGCTGGCCACGACCTGGGCCGACAAGCCGTCAATGAAGTCGGTGGACAGGGCGGCAAAGGCGGTGGTGTTGACCTGGTCGAGGTCGTCCGGACCCGTTTGCTGGCCTTGTGCGGTGCTCAGGGTGCCCAGTTTGGCGGCGTTGGCCGGGTTGTTGAGGTAGGCGGCGATTTCAG
The DNA here is from genome assembly GCF_014837235.1 of Limnohabitans radicicola. Taxonomy (GTDB): domain Bacteria; phylum Pseudomonadota; class Gammaproteobacteria; order Burkholderiales; family Burkholderiaceae_C; genus Limnohabitans_A; species Limnohabitans_A radicicola. Next base: position 3,477 of record NZ_JACYFT010000002.1, read on the forward strand.
TGGGGGTCTTGTTGCTGAAGTCGAAGGCCAGGAAAGGTGTTTGGGTGGCGGTGTCAAAGCCGGTGACGGCGCTCAAGGCGGCGTTGAGATCGGCTGTCAGTGCTGTGCGTGCGTTGTGGGTGAGCACGGCGCCGTCGGCAAAGACCAGTTTGTCCCGGCCCAGGGTGGTGGCACCGTTGGCCACGGTCACTTTTTCTGTCCCGCCATTGATGCTGCGGGTGAAGGTGATGGCGCCCGAGACTTCGGTCAGACTCTTGGTGTAGTCGGCCCAGTTGCCCGTCAGGTAGATCTGGTCCTCTCCCCCAAAGAGGTTGCGCGCATCCACCGTGGCGCCGGCCTTGACGTAGACCTTGTCCACCTGGCCCGTGCCGGTGGCCACCGTGGTCTGGCCCGCTTCGGTCATGGCAAAGGTGGCGCCGGTGGTAGTGCTGGTGGTCGAGGCAAAGGCCCGCAGGGTGTTGCCCGCCGGGGCCGTGGGGCTGTAGGCGGCGCTGGTCAGGCTGTTGTTGACGCCCGAGACGCTGGCCAGCGCTGCCGTCAGGCTGCCTTGCAGCGCGGCGTTGGCCTGCTGGGTACCCACGGCGCCGTCGGCAAAGATGAGCTGGTCGCGGCCCAGGGTGGTGGCGCCGTTGGCCACGGTGACTTTCTCGGTCAGGCCGCTGGTGCTGTCGGTGTAGCTGAAGACGATGGCGCCCGAGACGCTGGTGATGTCTTTGGTGTACTGGTCCCAGCGGTGGTTGAAGAGGACCACATCGGTGCCACCAAAGAGGTTACGGGCATCCAGGTCCACGCCTGCAGCCGCCCAGACGGTGTTGACGCCGCCGCTGCCGGTGGCAATCAGCTGTTGTTCGGCCAGCGCGTATTCGGCCCCCGGGGTGCGCAGATCGAGCAAGTCTGCAAAGGAGCCGCTGATGAAGTAACGAAGGATGGTGGACATGGTGTGTTCCTCTGAATTTGTTTGTTTTGGAGACCCGGAAGGCTGCGCCTGGCACAGCCCTGCGGGTCAGGGGGCTGCAAGGCCTTAAGCGGCAATCACCATGCCGGTGTTACTCCAGTTGTTGGAGATGACGTTTTGCAGCAACTGGTCAGTGACCACCGATGCCGGCAGGGTGATGCCGCTGGCAATGACAAAGTCAATGAAGTAGGCCCCCCCATTGACCGCATCGGTGCCTTCCACCGCCAGCTGCAAAGGCTGACTGACAGTGCCCTGTCCCCCGGCAAACACGTTGGCATTGAGCGAAGCCTGCGGGTCGGTGTTGGTGTGGTCCTGGTTGTCCACATACAGCAGGTCGTTGATGCCGAAGTTGTTGAGCAGCATGTTGCCCGCGCCCTGCAGCACAGTGTTGGCTTGGGCCCCGGAGGTGAGAATCACGCCTTTGACCACGGCAGCGAAGTCACCGCTGGCCAGATCCAGGGTGGTCTGGGCACCAGTAGGTGAACCCACGCCCGTGGCATCAAACCATTTGAGGGCGTTTTCCAGGGCACCGGTGGTGGTGTTCATGGATTGGGCCTGAACGGCGTTGGCAAAGCCCGCGCCCGGTGCCACGGTGCTGAAGTTGACCGTGGTGAAGGCTTGTGTGTCCTGGCCGGTGGTGACGCCGGTGAAAGCCCCTGTGGAGACAGCCAGGCTGTAGTTGGAGGCCAGGTCGAGATCAAAACCGGGGTTGATGATGATCTTGGTGTTGGCCCCGCTGCCCACGATCGTGACGCGGCTGGTGTCGGTCACGCTGAAGGTCTGGGTGTGGGTGGTGCTCTCGCCCTGGTAGCCGGTGCCGCCCAGATCGGTCAGGGTGATGGTGCCCCCGGCCTTGGCAGTGACGGTCTCGCCCACGCTGAGCACAATGCTCGAGCGCACGTCGAAGTTGGTCACAGCGCTGCTGAGCGTGGTGGACAAAGACGGCGCATCCACAGCGGTGATGACAAAGTCGTCATACGCCGTCCGGCTGCCGTCGCTTGCCGTGACGCGCACGGTGGTGGCACCTGCGCCGGTGGGGTTGCCGCTGAAGGTTCGGGTGTCCGCATCAAACGACAACCACCCCGGCAGTGCCCCGCCATCGGCAAGGCTAGCTGTGTACGTTAGGGTGGACCAACGGCAAAATCAAATCACTTGATCACGCTTGCGCTGTTGGTTGTTGTTGCGGCGGCTTTGCAATATCCCCACATTCATTTCTCCGTTCAGTGATGAAGCATAAAAGCGTTCAATGACCTGTATGGAGGTTCGTGCGTTACGCGCCAGGGTCAGCATGTCAATGCCTTGTCCGTACAAAAGCCTGAACATGATGGCGGTGTGGCGCAGGCAATAAAGTGTGCGCGGACGTGCCCAGGTGTCTTCGGTGTTTAATCCCGCCTCGCGCATGACCCACTTGAACCAGAATCCGAGCACTGACAGTGCGTACTCACGATCCTGTTCTGCAGGCAGGAATACATAGTCGTCTGGGTTCCCAAAGCCTTGTAGCTGGGCGCTTTGCAGTAATTTTTCGTAAACATGTACTGCAGGTCTGAGGCTGACCATGGTCGCATCATGCCGTTTCGTTTCTGGTGCATTCAGTTTCAGGTAGAGGTGTTCGCCACGGCAGATTTGTATGTGTTTGTGTTTGAGTTGGCGAAGGTCTCCTGGCCGGATAAAGCTGTTGACCATGAAACGGATGGCCCACGCCATGTCAGGCATTAACGTGAGGTGCTTTTGCGCAATCCAGAATTTCCCCGCAGTTGGGCCGGTTCGCTTGACTTTGGGGGCGATCAATTTCTGGCGAGTCAGGCGGTGAGCCGTGGTTACCATGGTTTTGTACTCTGCGACAGACAGCATGCTGCGTGGTCGGTGAAGGATTTGTACCTTGGGAATCTGCGGCAGTTCATGCAGCAGTTTTTGACGAACGGCCAGCTTGAGTAGTTTTCTCACAATGACCAAATACTGTGAGACGGTGGTTGTACTGAATTTTTTTTCGCACAGGTATTCGACGAAGCTTTCGAGTACGGTTTCGGTGGTCATTGATGGCGCATGGTTAGAAAAAAATGGCAAAACATGCGCTGTGAGCCGGTTTTTCAGAATGTTGACGCTGTCACGACTGACTTCTCCGCGTTGGCTGCGATGCGTTTCTGCTTTGACGAGCAGATGACTCAAAAATTGAAAGTTGTTTTGCTCAATTTTTTCGGTGTTTTTGTTTCGAGCGCTTGGAGTGACTGGTTCAGCAGGCTCGTCGTCAGCACGAAAATGGTGCGTCCAGCCTTCTGGTGTGAGCACATGAAAGTAGGGCTGGTTGTGATGGAAAACCGTCACCGCCGATGTGCCACCTTGTCGCAGCACCGTTTCCGGGTCTGACAGAAACTGGCTGAGCGGCGTGACCAATGAGGAGGGGATTTGTGTGATTTGCATGACGGGTCCTCAGTTGCGTGCTTGCTTGCAGTCAATGAGCAGGGACACGATGGGCAGCCCATGGTTGATGATCGGGGAGCCGGCACGCTCCACACGGTAGCCGTTGCGCCGTAGCAGGCGTTCCATGCCCACTGGCGAGACGGTGACCAGCGTGTGGGCCCCCAGCGCCAGGCTGGTGCGCATGACACTGAGCAGCAATTCTTCGGCGTGGTAGGCCGAGGCCTGGTGTGTGCTTGCCTGTTGGTTCTGTGTGGAGGCGGCCGCGGCAAAGCGCGAAAGTTCCCATATGCTCGGGTCATGCGGGAGTTGGGTGCCTGCCCAGAGTTCGGGGAACACTTTTTCCATGAGGTAGGGCGCTGTGGTAGGCAGCAGTCGGGCGACGCCGCTGACTTGACCCATGTCGTCGTGCGAGCAGACGTAGACGGCATTGGGGCCATCAAACTCATCGAGCTCCATGCCGTTGGTGGTCTGCAGTTCCCAGCCGAGTTGCTCAATGAAGACGGATCGGCGGTAGTGACCCATTTGCTCGAAGAGCGGGCTGGGAAGTTGCTGCCGGGTGCCTGCGCTGTAGTGTTGCATGTCATTCCTTGGTCTTGGGTTGAACAAGGAATGCATGCTAGGGAGAGGTCAGTGCAGCTGTAAGCTGCCAAAAATAACAGGTTGACAGTTCACGGCTTGAGCCACTTCGGTTTGCCAGCTGTGTGCGTCGATCCAACTGGCCAGCACCATGAGGTTGTCGTGCCAACTCAGGGCCTGTCCGTGATGATTGATGAGCTGCAGATTGGTTCTGGGCAGAGCCTCGCGATGCCAATGCAATTGGCGGTCACGGGCGGTTACTTGCCAGTCCCAGCCAATGCTGACGGGCAGGTGGCATTGGCCCAGCCATTCGGTGTAGCCGCTCCACACTTGGTTGACGCTCAAGGTTTGTGCGGGCTGGACCCGTGGGTCAGGGGTGTCCAGAGCTGAAAAAAAATGCGTCAGGCGCAGCGTCAGCAGCTCCTGCATGCTGGTGTGGACTTGTCCGGTTTGGGTGATTTTCATGCCCGTATGCGCGTCCGGTCTCAAAAAAGTGGATCAGCGCAGCCAGCCCAGCTGCACGGCTTTGGCCACGGCAGCGGTTTTGTTGGGCGTATTGAGTTTTTTGAGGCTGTTGGCGATGTGAAAGTCCACGGCACTTTTGCTCAGGGTCAGGATGTCGGCGATGTCCTGGGCCGATTTGCCATCGGCGGTCCACTGCAGGGTTTCCCGTTCGCGCGCTGTCAGCGTCGAGGCGCAGGCGCTTTGTGCTGCCACGAGGGCGCGGGAGAGGCTGATGTGCGCCACCTGGACCAGCCAGCGCATTTGCTGCTCTTTGGCCTGCAGTTCACGTGGCGTGACCAGTTCGTGGCTTCGGCACACGCACAGGAGGCTGCCGGAGCCGTTGGCTTCGATGCTCGACTGTCCCCACCCTGTACGGATGCCGTGGTCCTGTGCGTCTTGCCACAGCGCCGGGTTGTCGGCAAAGGTTTGTCGGGTCCAGAGCAGTGGCTGGGTACTGCGCCTGCCGTGCAGGACGGCCGGGTCGGTGTGCATGTAGCCCGAGCGGTGGTAGTGCGCCTGCCAGTCGGTGGGGTAGTTGTTGATCGTCGTCACGGTGGGTTGTGTGACCGGGTAGGGCGCCTGAAAGCCGTAGGCGACGTGTTCAAACCCCAGCTTGTAGGCGGCGCGCTCAATGTCCGCAAAGATGGCCTGTGGGCTGGTGACCGGTGTCACCAGCAAATTGAGCAGGTCTTCGTGCCAGGAGTGCATGGAGGTTGAGCTGTCGAGACGTATTTCTGCCGATGGCACGGTGGCTTCAATAACGAAGTCCAACACGATTTAACGAGGCATGCAATACCTCGCGGGTAGCCCCGGAGCCAAGCCGAAACCGTTTCTTGGGTCGGCGATTGAATCTGTTGTCGATCATAGCCAACTGCAATCCGGTTCAGTAAACAAGGTTTCTATATTCAGTGCCATGTCCACCTTATGGGGTGGTGCGCAAAATCTTTACAGTTGTGTTGACCCGCAGCTGGGGCTGAGCCCTTGGGTCCCCGTATTCGCGAGGACGACAGACAGTGGACGTCATTCTCGGCTGCTGTGGGGATTCTGCAGTGAGCTTGGAGACATCCACTTTTGCAGTGCCGCACGGACGGTGTCCAGGGTGACGGGTTTGGGTAAATGCATGTCAAAGCCTGCCTGTTCGCAGCGGAGTACGTCTTCGGGCATGGCATTGGCCGTGAGGGCGAGGATGCGGGTGCGAGCGGCCGCCGCCCCTGCTTCGCCGCTGCGGATGCGGCGCACGGCCTCGTAGCCGTCCATGACCGGCATCTGGCAGTCCATCAGGACGATGTCGTAGCTGCGTTTTTGGAGTGCGTGCAATGCCGCCAGGCCGTTTTCTGCCAGCGTATGGCGCAGCCCGAGCTTGTCGAGCATGGCCAGGATCATTTTCTGGTTGAGGGGGTGGTCTTCCACCACCAGGACTTCGGGCCCCGGCAGGTGATGGCTTGGCCGGGCTGTGTCGCCCGATGGCTGGGATGCCCCTTGGGTGTCTTCAGGCAGGTTGGTGCCCGCGTGCAGCGGCAGCCGGAACCAGAAGCACGAGCCCTGGCCAAGGGTACTGTCGAGCCCTATTTCGCCGCCCATGGCCTCGACCAGGCGTTTGCTGATGGACAGCCCCAGGCCGGTGCCGCCGTGGTGGCGTGTGCTGGAGTCATCAACCTGGGAGAATGGTTTGAAGAGCCGGGCTTGCTGGGCTGCCGAGATGCCGATGCCCGAGTCCTGGATTTCACACTTCCAGTGCTGGCCATCGCTGCGGGCCTCAAGTTGTATCTGACCGGCAGGGGTGAACTTGATGGCGTTGTTGAGCAGGTTGTTGATGATTTGCCGCAGCCGGTAGGGGTCTGCCTGGAGGGTCGTGGGCAAGCAGCAGGAAAGTTGAGTGACCACCCGCAGACCTTTGGCTTCTGCGGCGGCTGCATGCAGCTGGGTGCAGCTCTGAATGAGTTGATGCAGATTGACCTGTTCGCTGCGCAGTTCGAGCTTGCCGGCTTCGATTTTGGAGATGTCCAAAATTTCGTCGATGAGTCGGGTCAATGCGTCGGCGCTTTGCTGGATCATCTGCGCCATGTCCGCCTGGTCAGCTTGCAGCCCCGAGGCCTGCAAGAGGCTGAGCATGCCAATGATGCCGTTCATGGGGGTGCGGATTTCATGGCTCATGTTGGCCAGGAAAACGCTTTTGGCTTTGCTGGCCAGTTCGGCCTGCTGCTTGGCTTCGACCAGGTCGAATTCGACTGCTTTGCGTTGCTGGATGTTGGAGAAGCTGCCCACCATGCGCATTGGCTGGCCCTGGTTGTCGCGTTCGACCACTTCGCCCCGGTCGAGCACCCAGATCCAGTGCCCGTCGCGGTGGCGCATGCGGTGTTCGTGGTGGTAGGGGCGTCCGTGTTGCAGGCTGTCGTGCAGCAGCCGTTCAATCTGGCCTTTTTCGTCGGGGTGCAGCAGACGGGTGAAGTCTTGCAGGGTGCCCGTCATTTCCTGTGCGGTGTAGCCCAGCAGGTCGTACCAGCGGCTGTTGTGCCGCAGTTCTCCGGTGTCGATGCGCCAGTCCCACAGGCCTTCGCCGGTGGCTTGCATGACGAGGCTGAGCTGACGTTCGCTGGCTTCCACGCGGGCCTGGGCGGTACGGATGTCGGTCACATCGTGGGCAATGACCAGGATGCAGTTGTCACCGTCCTTGTTCTTGAAGGGTTTTTTGATGGATTTGAAGTAGCGCACTTCGCCGGTGCGGTCGTCGGTGGACTCTTCCATGACGATTTGCGTGATGCCCGAGCGCATGATGCCCAGCACGTTTTCGCGGAAAAATGCGTCCTGTTCAGGGGTGGCGCTGAAGTCGCCATCGGACTTGCCGATCATGGCGTCCGGGGTGGTGCCGTAGAGGTCGGCCACGGTGCGGTTGCACAGCAGAAAGTCGCCTTGGGCATCTTTGAGGACGACGACATCAGGACTTTCGTCCAGGGCGGTGCGCAAGAGTTCGTTTTCGCGTTCGAGCCGTGCGAGCTTTAGCACCAGTGACGGGAGGTTTGCCAGGGGGTCGTTGCTGTTGGGCATGACAGGATTCCTAAGGACGGGTTCATGGCCATCGCATGGATCTCGACCGGATGCTTGGTCATTCTGATTTGAATTGGTTCGTATGAATGGAGTCCAGTATTTACGAGCCCGTTAGGTCAATGCTCAATCCTAAAAAGAAACCGTCAAACCAGTCGGCCTTGACGGGTTTGGATTTGTAAATGACGTTGATGGGAAGTCCCCCCCGACTTTCTATTTCATCCGAATTCAGGGCGGAGAGTGCCAAAATCTTCATGCCTTTGAATTGGGGGTTTTGACGCAGTGTCCGCAGCAGTTCAAAGCCATCTATGCCGGGCATTTTCAAATCCGAAATCATGAGATGCGGCTTGATGTTTGAAATCTCCATCAATGCTTCCAAACCGGATGAAACTGCGGTGCAATCAATGGATGGACTTGTGTTGTCCATATACTGCTGAAGCATCTCACGAGTCAATGTGTCATCTTCAACCAATAAAACACGCAATCGTTTGTCTGGTGCTGTTTTTTGAGTGGTATTTTTGATATTGTGCTTAACTTGGTAGGCGCGTACAGACGACAAAGAGATGCGACGATGTCCCCCCTGTGTTTTCCATCCTGCCAATTCGCCCTGCTCAACCAGATGCTGAATGGAGCCAACAGAAAGGCCTAGTAATTTGGCAGCGTAAGTCGTTCCGCAATAATCATCAGCATGATCAGCTGATGGATTAGGTGGTGAGGTGAGTTTATTCATTTCTTGGTTGAGTTTTTCAAATTTATTGCATGAAAATGGAGTTTAACTTGACTGAAATTGAAAAAAATGAGCAACTCGTTTATCACAAAATCAAACCATTTCTTTTGGCGAAATGAAGTGCTTGAAGGCGATTTTTGACATTCAAAATCTTGAACATCCTGGCAAAATGAACTTTTACAGTGCTTTCGTTAATTCCTAAATATTTTGCAATTTCACGATTGGTAAGGCCTTTATCCAAAAGGTGTATCAATTGACGATGCCGTTTTGAGATTCTAAGGTGGTCGGCTGAAACATCTTCTGTGCGCAAATTGTTGTTTTCTGGGTTTATTATATTTTCTAATTCGAGTATAACTTCTGCTGTGTTTGAAGTTTTGTCCAGAACTTGCAAAAATCCTTGGCTGATGTTTGAGGTCGGATTGCCAACTGAGTTAATATCTGTAACGGCGATGATTTTCGCGTTAGGTGCAGTTCTGGCGATGTAATCTAGGCTTAAGTTGCCTGAAAACCCAGTGGATTGCGGTTCGATGAATATGAAATCCGGTTCATGATGTTTTCTCATCAATGCATCCAGTTGATTGAATGTATTGGCTGTGAAAATTTTGGCCGCAGGGCATACCCTAAGTATGAGCATTGATACCATATCGCTTGCAATCGGATGATGGTATATTACTAAAACAATCATTTTTAAATTTTCATGCTTGTGCCATGTTTTTTCCAAGAATTGCGATTTATGTGGGAAATTAAATCCTTTATTTCTGGCGCCTCCATTTCTGCAGCCCTGCGCCAAGGTCGAGGCCAGCATGGCTGTGGCCTCAGGCCGTCAGGGGCTGGGTTTGTGCTCAGTGAGGAACGGACTGAAGTAAGGATTGGATGTTTTCGGTGAGTGTGTGGCGTGAGATGGGTTTGGGCCACACGGCATCCATGCCCGAGCTCAAGCAGCTGGTCACGTCTTCGTCGAGCGTGGCCGCTGTCAGTGCCACGACTTTCTGGCGTTGGCCTGAGGGTTCTTCGGCCCGTATCTTGCGTGAGACTTCAAAGCCATCCATCACGGGCATGTGGCAATCCAGGATCACCAGGTCGTATTTGTTTTTTCGCCAGTAATCGAGCGCGATGGCGCCATTGAGGGCGTAGTCGGCCTCAATCTCCATGTCTTTGAGAAAGGATTGCAGGATTTGCATGGATATGGGGTTGTCTTCAGCCAAAAGGACGCGCAACAGGTTGTTGTGGCCCGTTGTTGTCTGCGCTGGCGCATCTGCGAGGGTGATGGCTGAAGTGTGTTGCTGGGCTGCGGTCAGCGCTTCGTTCCATTGTTTGCGGGTGCTTGGCTCGAGGATGAAGAGTGCTTGGTCATCATGGTGGTGTTCGGGGTGGGTTCCCACTTCGATGACCATGTGTGGGTGTGCGGGCTGGTTGGGCCTGTTTCCGTCGTGCACGCAGACGGTTGCACTGCTCAGGCCTGCAGGCTCGGTGCAGTAGGGGATTCCCAGTTTTTGGAGGTGGTTCAAGACGCTGCTTCGGAGCAGGTCATTGACGATGTTGACATGCCATGTCTGCGGGTGTTTGGATGGCGCTGCTGCTGGCTGAACGATGGTGATGGGCAATTCGATTTCAAATTCTGTGCCCAGCCCTTCGGTGCTGCGCATGGTGATTTTCCCGCCCATCAGTTCGACCAGTTGCCTGACGATGACCAGACCGAGGCCTGTCCCTCCGTATTGACGGCTGTTGCCTGTGTCTGCTTGCTCAAAGGGCTGGAACAGCCGTTGTTGTGCCGGTTCTGAAATTCCGATACCGGTGTCGGTGATCTTGATGCTCAGACGTGCTGCGTCATCTTGAGTGGACAACTGTGCATGCAGGCGGACCCATCCTTGTTTGGTGAATTTGAAGGCATTTCCGAGCAAGTTGGTCAGAACTTGCGTCAACCTGAAGCCGTCGATCTTGACCTCCAGGCCTTCTGGGATGTCCAGTGTGCTGTAGAAGTCAATCTGGCCCAATTCGACGTGAGGGCAAAAAGTCTGACTGACTTCTTCGAGCAAGTGCAGTAATTCGATCGTTTGCGCGTCCAGCGGCATGGCGTGTGCGTCCAGTCGGGCGAAGTCGAGGACGTTGTTCAAAAGCCCCAACAGGTGTTGGCCGGAGTTTTGAATGATGCGGACAAAACGCGCTTGTTCTGGCGGCAGCTGCTTGTGTTCCAGCAGTTCGGAGGCGCCCAGCACCCCCATGAGGGGGGTGCGCAGTTCATGGCTCATGTTGGCGAGCAGCCGGGCGCGCACTTGTGCCGATTCTTTTTCGGATTGAAGCTTGGCGGCCGAGTTGACTTGGCGGGTCAAAACCCGCGACAGCCAGATCGCACCGGCTGTGAGGGTGATCAGTGTGATGATCAGCATCAGCATCAGCAATTGCCAGGCGGTCGACCAGCGTTTTGTCGTGGCCGCTTGCGACAAGCTGGTGTCGAGCGTCAAGTCCAGTTCGGGCAGCTCAATGCGCTCCACAAATTCGAGGTCTCGCAGCGCCACCGGTGTTGTCGCCGTGCTCAGTACAGGTTGTTGTTGGTGGTTCAGGGTCACGCTCAGGCCGTATGCCTGTGAGGTGTCTGTCAACCATTGGCTGAGGGGCCGCATGGGCAATATGCCAACCACCGCGCCCTTGAATTCGCCTTGGGGACTCCAAACGGGCAGCACGCGTGCCAGGCCTGGGCCGTTTTTGCCCGGTGCAGACGAGGTGAAGATGTGTCCGAGGGGGAGTTGTCGTGCTTGCGTCAGCCATTCTTCTTGTCCCCATGCCGATGTGCCTGCGGGCAGGGACAGCATCGATTCGCCTGCGGGTCCCAGGATAAACAAATGGTCATAGGGCAGTTGTGTGCTGGCTGTGCGGCCTTTGAACAAGGCATCTTTCTCGGTCATCGATGCGCCCAGCCGCTCAAAGGATTCGCAGGTGTGCAGCAACACGTCATCCAGGTGTTGTATCTGGCTTTGCATTTGCCACTGGAGCATGCGAGCGGCGGCTTGCCCTTCTTTCCAGGCACTTTTTTGCGCCGCATCTTTGAGGCTGAAGCAATAAAACAGTGAGAGCAGCGTCAGTGCCAAGACCAAAGCGGCCCAACTGCCCCAGATGATTCTGCGGCGAGAACGGGCCCATGCCGGGTCTCCGCCTGTCGAAATCGAAGCAGTTTTGTTGTGAGGAATTGCTGAAAAATCTGATTGACTCATGGATGTAGACTGAATTTATGCAAAATTGGAATTTATTGATTGAAAATTTAATCTATGTAAACTTTTTATGATTAATGGGAAAATCTTGCTTAGGAAATTTTTTCCGTTTAATTGATGATTTGCTGATCAATTGTTAGAACTGAGACGGTGGAGGCAAATTCATGACGAAATTTGCGTCACGCTAACTGCATGTTTTATCTATTTTTTTGGCAGAAACGTACAGTGGTTGAAGCACTCCCTGAAACCTGAGTCGGCTGGAAGTAGTCAATTCCAAGTGACCGAGTTCCGACGTGAAGAAATCCAGATTCAGTGAAAGCCAGATCGTTGCAATTCAGCAAGGAGTCGACGGGGCGCCAAGGTCGACGAGATGTGCAGGAGGCTCGGCGTGAGTGAGCCCACCTGTCAAAAATGTAAAAAGACAGGTCTTGGGCTGAGCAGTCCTGCACCTGCGCAATGACATCAACTACCAGACGAAAACGCCCGGGTCAAGTGCATCTTTGTGTGTGTCGGCCTGATGCATATCGCGATAAAGCCTGTGCATTGCGTGGCTGGGACATTTGGAAATTTACTGTCGGTGGGGTATTGGATTTTTAATAAGGATGTGAACCAGGTGGCCACCTCGACGGCCCTCGTTTGGAAATTGGTGTCGAAGCATCTGCACGCCATTCAAAGTAATGGCTCCCAGCGCATTACAACCGCAAAGCTCTCGAATGACTCAAAGACCGGATTGAGCGAAAGCTGCAGTGGGGCGGTAGGGATGCCCGACAATCTACGCGGTCAAATCGAAGGAACGCCAGCCCAATTCCGTATGGTTTTGCGGGTTGACATGTCAGCGAACTGGTCCACGGCTCGTTGTAGGGCAATGGGGTCAAAGCTTGTCAATTGGCGTCGCGCATGAATCAGGACTGTGTTGATGTTTGCGGTCAATTTGTCGAGCGTGTTCAACAGATCAACGAACAAAATTTCAGGGGTCAGTTGTTCCCTGCCGATCTCGATCTGTCCGTCAATGGGGTCGTGAGCAGTGATCTTAAGAGTCATCAGGCTGGCATAGTCTTCGATGACCCTGGCTTGCAGGGTGATTTTGTTGGGATTGAACACATGGTTCAGGTAAGCCTTGATGATTGCCTCGACGCGCTTTTCAGAAAATTCTGATCGTCGCAATCTCCCGCAGATGGTCTTGACAGCACGCTGCGCCGGTTCGGTCGCCAATTGTCCAACCACCCAGTCCGTCCTGCTTTTGAAGCGTTGCTCATACAGCTCGACCTCTGCCAAGGTGTAGCGGATACAACGCCCAATTTTGATGAAGCAGGGTCCTTTGCCGTGCTGTCGCCATCTGGCGAGTTCATCGCTGGGAATCCCCAATCGGTCAGCAAGTTCCTGGGTTGACAGCGGTCTACTGCTCATCGGTGGTGTAGAGGCTGTAGACGGCGGTCATGACCGGGGAAGTCGGGTCCAAAGGAACCAAGCGGGTTTTGATCTTGGGTGGCGTGGCATTCGCCAATCGATAAAGCTGGTTTTGGATTTGGCTGGATGATTTTTGGCCGCCCATGCAAGCGGCCTGGATTTGAGCGAGGGTGGCTTGGCCCGTTTGCTGGAGGTACAGCAAGATCTCATCGGCACCTTCAAATGCAACGTTCGTCCTAGCCTGGTTTTCGAATTGCTCAATGGCTGCCAGCGGGTACTGGACCTTTTTGCCGAGCTTGAGATATTCCGGGCCTTGTTTCGTGGTTCGCCAACGCTGCAGGGTCTTGGGGCTCATGCCCCATCGGACGGCAAGATCGACTTCGCTCAGGGTGGTAAACAAGCTTCATGCTCCTTGTGATGACGGAGCTGCATTCACGCGTACTTCGGCCGAAAAGTCGAGAGAATCCGCTCTCTATGCCCGGCAGGGCCGTAGACAGGGCGTTGGCCGGTACAGTTGCCTCCTCTCATTCACTCTCTAGCGCTACCAAGCATGATGGAACGTGAATAGAAAGTTGGTCAGTGGCCAGCCGCCCACTACCATTCCTTCTTTCCAACCATGACCTGCCAAGCCTGTCGTTCGCACAGGCTGATTGCGCAGGCACTGGCCAGCTTCTCGTGCTGGTGTCATTCCAGGATCGTCCTGCCGTCAGCCCTGCGCCAGGGCTGCATGGCATCCTTTTCTGGGCGCGTTCGGTGCATTGCAAACCATTGATTTTGTCGTTTATCTGGCGATTTGATGACTTTGACGATTTAAAATCATCTCAACGCAGCAGCAGAAAACAAACAAGGAATTTCTCAATGAACGTCAAGTCACGGCTGATCATGGGTGGGGTTTGCTCACTGGTGGGGTTGGTGTTGGTGTCGGTGGTGGCTCTTTACATCGAAAAATCCACGCTGCTGGAAGACCGCAAGATCAAAACCCGGCACCTGGTTGAAACCGTGCACGCGGTCGTGAACCATTTCCAGGCGCAGCAGAAAGCGGGCACCATGAGCGAGTCGGATGCCCAGGCCGCCGCCATGGGCGCACTCAAAGCTTTGCGTTACGAGACCAAAGAGTATTTCTGGATCAATGACCAGACCCAGCCGGTACCTCGCATGCTGATGCACCCCACTGTCCCGGCACTGGACGGCAAGGTTCTGGATGCGCCCAATTTCAATTCGGCGACCAGCCAACAGTTCGGGGTGGATGCACCTGTAGAAAAAACGGATGGGAAAAAGAATATTTTTGTGGCGTTCAATGAAGTGGCCAGCCGAGCCGGTCAGGGATTCGTCACTTACAACTGGCCCAAGCCCAAAGCCGAAGGCGGGACGACGACCGAGCTCTATGAGAAGCTGTCCTATGTGAAAAAAGTGGATGGCTGGAATTGGGTGGTCGGCACCGGCATTTACATCGACGATGTTGAGGTGATTTTCTGGCAGCATGCGACACAGTTTTCGATCCTGGTCTTGCTGGTCATGTTGGTCATTGGGGCCGTCATCCAATGGCAAATCAAGAGCATCATCAAACCCTTGCAGGCTTTGCGCAACATGGTCACGGCTGTGGAAACCAGTTCTGATTTTTCCAGGCGCATCAAAGACATCTCTGACGATGAAGTCGGCCAAACAGCCCGCGCCTTCAATCAACTGATGTCCGCGCAGCAACTGGCCATCGTCGAGGTCAACAAAGCCGTTGAGGCTTTGGCAGCTGGCAATTTCGATGTGGAAATCACGGCAGGTCTTCAAGGTGATCTGCGGACGATGAAAGATGCTGTGAATGCCAGCGCTCAAAGTGTGCGAGCGACCATGGCGGCTTTGGCGGAAGTGATGTCGGCGTTGTACAACGGTGATTTCAGTCAGCGCATGTCCAGCCAGGTCAAAGGCGATTTGCGTGGTCAAGTGGATCAGGCCATGGAGGCGATGCAAGCGCTGCTGGGCGATGTGGCGCGGGTGATGAACGATGTCGCAGCCGGTGATCTGACTGGGCGCATCACTGCCGACGGACGCGGTGAACTGGCCCGTCTCAAGGCCAACATCAACCAGTCGCTTGATGCACTGACAGAGACGATGCGCAACGTGCACAGCAACACCCGACAAGTTGCGGCAGCTGCCAATCAAACCAGCCAAGCCATCAGCCAGATCAGCGATGGTGCCCAGAACCAAATGCACGGTATCGCCCAATTGGCCAACGCTGTCAAAGAGACGGCCGCATCGGTCACCGATGTCTCGCGCAATACCGAGGCGGCCAGCAGCGGTTCCCGCGAGTCTGTGGCGATTGTGCGCAACGGAAAAGCCAAAATGGCCACCATGGTCGAAGTGGTCAATGGCATCGCAGCCAATTCAGAGAAAATCAACAAGATCACGGAAGTGATCGAAGGCATTGCCAACAAAACCAACCTGTTGTCTTTGAACGCCGCCATTGAAGCGGCCCGTGCCGGGGAGCATGGCAAGGGCTTTTCTGTGGTGGCCGAGGAGGTGGGTAAGCTCGCCGCCAGCAGCGCAGAGAGCACGCAGGAAATCGCCTTGTTGGTTCAGCAAGCCGTTGCTGAAGCGCGCCGTGCGGTGGCCACCGTGCAAGAGGTCAGTGCCGATATGGAGCGCATTGAAGCTGGCGCCACCGAGGCCGATGGCATGATGCAGCGCATCTCCGCGGCCCTCGAAGAGCAAAGCAATGCGGTGCAAGAGATCAATGCCAATGTCTCCACATTGAACCGGATCGCCCAATCCAATGCATCTGCAAGCGAGGAAATCACTGCAACGGTGATTGAGTTGTCCAAAATTGCCGACAGCACGCGTCGCGAGGTGGATCAGTTCAAGATCTGATGTCGCCGATCCAGGAAATACCCGGAGTATTTCCTGGCTTCAAATGGCTTGAAGAGCTTCGATTTGCTGGTCGATGATGGCTTGCACGCCCAACCGGCGGCTGGCGGGACTTGAGAACAGGGCGGCATGTTTCAAGAACATCAAGCGACCTTCGGGCGGCAGCAAGGACTGCGACAGTTTGGGGGCAACGGTCGACCACTCGCGGGACAGTTGCTTTGTCAGACCGCCTCCCGTGGCGGGCAGCGCGCTCGCCAGGATGTCGGACTCCTGTATCAATACCAGCATGCACCGTGGGTCCGCGATGTCGAACGGCAGTCCTTGAATCGCCTGGTGAGATTCTGCGACAAACGCCGGATCGGTTTTCAGGATCAAGCTGCTGATGAGGGCTTGATCTTCTTCATGCACACGGTGCTGTGACATGTGCGGCAACAGCGCCTGTACCGTCAAGGTCTCGATTTCAGAGCGAAAGGCATTCACCCGTCCGTTGTGCATGAAATCATGGCTCACCATGGTCAGCATGCCCAGCCATTCGGCATGGCTCAGTGCAGCGGACGACGGGCGGCCTGAAATCATGCGCTCATTGCACAGCAGCACGCAAAGGGAAACCACGGTGTCGGAAAAGTGCAAACGGTTGTGATACGCCGGTTCTGCTTGCGTGGCCGCGCGTTTGACCCCATCCGTCTCAATGGCCTGGATCACCGAAAAAATGCAATCGTGCAGTGCCTGATGTCGTGGCGTCAATCGGGTTTGCTTGGTGTGGCCCAACTGAGCCAAGGCATTGCGAACCACCAGATCCAGGCCTGGCCAACCATCTGGCCATTTGTCCCGGAGGTTTTTCAAGGAGGCGATCAAGTACGGCAGATCCATGTGGCGTTTCAGAGAATGAATTTCTGAACCTCACGGTGCGTGGAATCCGCGAGCTTGGACAGTTCCATGACGGTTGCGGTGATTTCCTCGGAAGCAGAGGAGTTGCTGCGCGCGATGCCATCGACGCTGGCCAGATTGGCATTGATCTGCTCGACGGCGGTGCTTTGCTCTTCCAGCGCAGCGGCAATGCGTTGCAGCATGTTGTCGGTTTCTTGGGAGCCGCTTTCAATGCGTGCCATGTCTGAGCTGACTTCTTGAACGGCTGCCACGGCCAGACGGGTTTCCTCCACAGCTTGTTGCACAAGCAGTGCAATTTCCTGCGAACTCTCGGCGCTGTTGATGGCCAGCTTGCCCACTTCGTCGGCCACCACAGCAAAGCCTTTGCCATGTTCACCGGCACGGGCCGCTTCAATGGCGGCGTTCAAAGACAACAGGTTGGTTTTGTTGGCAATGCTTTCGATCACTTCAGTGATCTTGTTGATTTTTTCTGAGTTGGCTGCAATGCTGCCAACCACTTCGACCATGTGGTCCATCTTGCGAATGCCATCGCGCACGATCTGGACGGATTCCTTGGACTTCTGGCTGGCGATCTCGGTGTTGTGCGAAACCTCCGCCACCGAAGTGACGGTTTGACGGACCGCTGTGGCCACTTGACTGATGGCGTGGGTCTGGTTGAGCGCGCCATCGGAAATCTGGCCAATGGCCTGACTCGATTGTGAAGAGGCTGTGGCCACTTGGCGCGCGTTTTGATTGATCAGGCGCAAAGTGGCACTCAAGGCGTCCAGTGACGCATTGATGTCGTTTTTCAGTGTCAGGAGGTCGCCACGGCCTTGTGCATGGATGCGTGCACTCAAGTCGCCTTGCGAGACGCCTTTCATGACACTGCCCACTTCGCTCATCATGCTGTTGAGGGAGCGCATGGCTTCGCTGGCCTGCAGCATGGCACGCTGAAATTCGCCCGTCACATCCAATTGGATCTGTTTGGAAAAATCGCCGTTTTGCAAGGCTTGCATGATGCTGTTGAGCCCATGCATGGTGGCACGCACACTCTCGACGGAGCCATTGACGGCGGACTTCATCACGCCCATGTCACCTTTGAGTGGTGCCTCGATGCGATGACTGAAGTCACCTGCAGCAACGGCAGTCACCACCTGGTTGACCTCTTGCACGGCGCTTTGGAGCGATTGCAGCAGCGCGTTCAGCGATCTGGCCGCTTGCCCCACTTCGTCTTCACTTTCCACCTTGATGCGCAGGGAGAAATCTGCACGATCCTCGATGGCGGCGATTTGCTTTTGCATGGCGCGCAGCGGTGAGGCAATCTTTTGCCCTGCAAAATTGGCCAGAAGCAAACCAATGGCGATGGCCAAAAGCAAAGCGAAGATCTGCAATTTTTGCTGCAGATCGATGCCGTCGTTGAGCTCTTTTTGGGCGTTCGATGCGGCGATCCTGCTGGCCGCGCCTTCTTTCCGAAGAGCTTCAATCAACTGGTCGTAGGCCAAATCAGCATCTTGCATCATCATGGCCCCCAAGTTGGTGTCCGATGTGGCCGAGTCATATGCCTCACGAACGGCTGCGTCGTAAGTCTGCAGGGGCTTGATCAGGTTGCGCAATTGGGGGTTGCTGCTGGCGTCCAGATCGCGGCCCACATCTCCCATGGCGGTGAGCTGTTCGGTCATCATCTGCTCTGCAGACTGGGCGGCCTTCTCGCTTTTGAGGTTGAGCAAGGCCAGGCTTCGGTAAGCCGCAGCATGCGTGGCGTTGACGGTGGCTTCTGTCTCTTGCGCCATGCGCTCCGTCGCCACAGAATTGCCCAGCATGAGGTTCACACTGCTCTGAAACGATTGCAGGTTGACGTAGCTGAAAACCCCAAAGCACAGCAGTAAAACTGCGACCAGCAGCGGTGCCATCATGAGCTTCTTTGAAATGCCCATTTTCTTATAGTTGGAAATCATCGTGCGCAGTCAAAATGGATGAAAAAAGGCGAAGTGCATTTGACGCACTTCGCCCATGGGTCGGCATTACAGTTTGTAGATGCCGCCGCAAATGAGCAGGTTGCCCAGCTTTTCGCAGTAAGCCTGTTTGGCTTGCACCGTTTTGGTCAGCGGGTCTGTGAATTTGTAGTCTTGCCAGAATTTGGCTTTGCTGGCCGCCAGGGTGACGCGTTCCTTGACGAATTCTTTGCCATCAGGATCTTTGAGGTTGATCAGGTCCTTGCCCACTTGCTTGGGGTTTTGTCCGTGTGCCAGGCATTTACCCGTGATGTCGTAAATCACCAGGTACAAATCGCGGTCCACAAAGGTCTTGCTTGGGGCCGTGAAGTCCACATAGGCGGCTTCGCCTTTGGCTTTGACCGCTGCAACGCCTTTGGCAACCATGGCTTCAGCATCTGCTTTGGTGGCCCGGTCACCGGCGGCAAAACCGGAAGTGTGTGCCAATGCCAGCACCAGGGTGAGCATTGTGGTCAGAAATTTTCTTTGAATCATGTCGAGGTCCTCTCTTTTAAAAAACAGTCAGGTGGCCAATCAGTCGGTCATCGAGAACTTCTCGAGTTCGCGGCGGGTGCCATCGGCGATCTTGGACAGTTCCATCACACTGGCTGTGATTTCCTCGGCCGCAGAAGCGTTGCTGCTGGCAATGCGATCGAGGTTGAAGACGTTGGCGTTGATTTCTTCTGTTGCACTGCTTTGCTGTTCCAGCGCGGCGGAGATGCGTTGCAGCATTTGATCTGTCTCACGTGAGGCGAGCTCAATGCGGCTCATGTCTTCGCTGACCTCTTTCACGGTGGCCACCGCCTTGGCGGTTTCGGTCACAGCCTGTTGGACCAGTTGTGCGATTTCCTGAGAACTTTCTGCACTGTTGGCAGCCAATTTGCCCACTTCTTCCGCAACCACGGAAAAACCCTTGCCGTGTTCGCCTGCGCGCGCAGCCTCGATGGCGGCGTTCAGGGACAGCAGGTTGGTCTTGTTGGCAATCTTTTCAATCACTTCTGTGATCTTGTTGATCTTGTCCGAATTGGTGGCAATGTTGCTGACCACATTGACCATGTCGCTCATCTTTTGCATGCCGTCGCGGATGATGGCGATCGACTCATGCGACTTTTGGCTGGCGATGCTGGTGTTGCGGGACACATCGCTGACCGAGGTGGCTGTTTGACGAACAGCTGCTGCCACCTGCGAGATGGCATGTGTCTGATTTTGTGCGCCGTCCGAAATCTGGGCAATGGCATTGCTCGTTTCATTGGCGGCCGTGGCCACTTGGCGTGTGTTGCCGTGGATGGCGCGCAATGCCTGGCTCATCGCATCGAGTGAGCTGTTGATGTTGTCCTTGAGCGTGATCAGATCGCCATGACCCTCGGCCACCACGCGCTGTGACAAATCACCTCGGGCGACATGGCTCATCACTTGCCCAACGTCTCCGATCATGGACTCCAGTGAAGCCATGGCCGTGATGGTTTGGTCAAGCGCCTGTTTGAATTCGCCTTGCACCTGCGCGCTGGAGCGTGCAGAGAAGTTGCCATTGGACAGGGCGTTCAGCATTTGACCGATGTCCTGGATGGTCAACTGGATGCTCTCGACAGAGGTGTTGATGGCATCCTTCATGGTCTTGAGATCGCCTTCAAGTTGGGCTGTGACGCGCAAACTGAAGTTGCCCTGGGCCATGGCTGTGACAGTGCGGTTCACTTCTTGAATGGCTGTTTGCTGCGAATCCATCAGTGCGTTGAACGCTTTGGCGGTCTGTCCCACTTCGTCGTTGCTCTCGACCTTGACGCGCTTGGAGAAATCGGCGCTTTTCGCCACTTCGTGAACCATTTTGCGGACCTTCTCAAGAGGACCGCTGACCGAGCGAACAATCCAAAGTGCGAAAGCCGCGCCCAGGGCCAGTCCCAGCACGATCAGGCCGATGCTGAAAATCCGGTTGGACTCATAACGGTCGATCGAATCTTCGTATTCCTGCTTGGCGACTTTGAGCTGGACTTCAATCAAGTCGGAAAATTTGCCACTGATCGGGTCGATGGCAGGGTACAAGGGGCCAGCTGTGAATTCGGCCATCGCATGCCGGTCTTCGCGGGTCAGGATGTCGCGCATGCGGTCAAGTTCGACCTGGGTGCTCTTGAACATGGGCTCAATTTCAGCCACCAAGCGTTGTTCTTCGGGCACCAGCACCGTGTTCTTGTATTTGTTCCACTTTTCGGCAATCTGCTGCTCGGCATCCGCCAGATTTTTCCGACCTTCTTCCCATGAAATATTGCTGTTTCGCACCTTGTGGGAGGTGTCAACAATGTTCACGGCATACATGTCGGCAATGACCTTGAGGTCGCGCAAGGGGACCACGCGATCGTCGTACACAGTTTGCATGCTCTTGACGCTGTCGGCCAGATTCATCAGGCCGTTGATGCCGATCGATACGGACAAGAGGCCCAGCAGCAAGACCAGCAGCATCAATCGTTTGGCGACGTTCAAATTTTTCAGCACGTTATTTCCTTGCTCATGTCAGGCGTGATCACATCCGTGTTCGCTACAGCCAAACCGCTTTGGAGTGGTATCCCACTGCGGTGGATTGGTACGAACTCATTCCGCAGCATTGTGTATCAAAAATTGTTTAAATTGACAAAAACGATAGTTTATCTGTGAATTTGGATTCTGTTCGATAAATGGGTCAGCTGAAATTAGGGGTCTACCCTGAACAGGGCAGGGTGACAATGAAATGGGTGCCCACACCCAACTCCGACTGGCACTCGATGGTTCCGCCCATGCGGGTGATGATGCTGCGCACCATGGCCAGGCCCAAACCGGTGCCTTTTCCGACCTCCTTGGTGGTGAAAAAAGGCTCAAAAATGCGGGGCAGTGTCTCCGGTGGAATACCGCTGCCGTTGTCTATCACCGCGACCGACACGGTTTTTTCGGTGGGTCTGGAGGCGGTGATGGTGATGCGCCCATGGCGGTTCTCGCCAATGGCATGGCTGGCGTTCACGCACAAATTGACCAAAACCTGCTGCAAATTTCCGCTTTGACCATGCAGTTTCACGTCGGCGGCATCAGGCGTCTTCGGTTCGATGGCAATCTCAATGCCTTTCAGGCTGGCCTGCAACAGAGATTTCGTTTCCTCGATGACGGGCGCCAGATCGAAAGTGGATTGATTTTCTTCCTCTTCTTCCGGGGGGCGTTCGCGGCCCAAGCCGTTGAGTTTGACCACGATGTCGCGTGCGCGGGTGGTCGCTTGCATGATGGCGCTCAGGTTTTTGGCAACGTGAGAGCCTTCGCCGATTTTCATTTCGACCAATTCGGCATGGTTTTGAATCATGCCCAGGAGGTTGTTGAAGTCGTGGGCCACACCCGCCGCCAATTGACCCAGAGCGTCCAGGCGTTGGGATTGCTCCATTTTCTTGACCATCCGAAGGTTTTCGTTTTCCTTTTCCTTGATTTCGCGGATGTCACTCATGGTGATGACGGCGCCAGTGATGTAGCCCTCGTTGTCGCGCATCGGGGCCGCAGTCAGAACCACAGGCACCTTGAGCCCGTGTTGCTGCTCAATGGTCCATTCCACGTTTTGAACCGCACGCATGGCCTGGGCCTTGACCTCTTCAACGCTGTTGCCGAGGCAGGCGATCACCCACAGTTCGGTTTCGGTGTTGACTGTGAAAAAACGTGTGTTTTCTGTCGCCGCGGTCTGGTCTGACTTGAGCCACTGCAACACTTTGGCCTCGGTGACCTGCGTGGTGAGGCTGTGCAAACTGACCGGTTGTGGCAATTCATCCAGGCTGGATTTGCTCAGGATGGAGAGCAAATGGTGACCATGTAAACCCTGATTTTCATAGGCCAGCAACGCCTGGCTGGCAGCGTTGGTGAACTTCACGCGCTCCGATCCGTCAAACCCCAGTACCGGATAAGGCATTTCTGACAGGCGTTGCCAGAAGTGTGTGGGGTCCGAGTCATACAAGCGCTGGACAACATCGGCGTGGTATTCCGGCACCCAATGATCCAGCTGCAGCGGTTGATCATGGGCAGGCAACAAGGCGCTCAGGGTGTGTCCCAGCACATGGACCTTGGCATACCCCAGCAATTCCAGTGCTTTGGGGTTGGCACTGAGCAAAGCGCCAGAGCGATCGATGCGCAAGACACCGTCGTGCATGGCGTCCATTGTTTTTTCAAGCAGACTGTGTTGCAGTTTGATCTGCTCGTTTTTGTGGATGAGTGACGAAACGTCATGAACGTTGATGACGGTCTGCTCCGCGATGCCACGGGTGCTGAACATGATGGAGGAAGAAATCCGCACGGGGGTGCTGGGGCCATTTTTGTTCTTCAGCAATGTCACAACCGATTCGTCGTCGTCATGCACCAGGCGGTTCAGCGTGGTGGTGATGGTCACAGACCAGGGCAGATCGAATTGGTTGCGAATGAAGGCCAGAACCGTGCGCTTGGCTCCGGCGCTGTGGTTGACCAGGCCCAGCTCGACGGCGACTTGCTGACCAGATTTGGATTGCAGGTAGACAAGGCCGCTGTAGCCGGTTTTCCGGTCGTCCTGGCTGGACAGATACCCCTGGAGCAGTTGCGCCTGCTGTTCAGCGAACGGGGCCGGGAAAAGCACCGAAAACGGTTGCCCGATCAATTCATCCCCGAAATAGCCCGTGATCTGGTTGGAGCGCGAATTGGCAAACTGGATTCGGCCCCCCTCGTCCATCTGAATGCAAGCCAAGGGGGTCTGGTTGAGGAGGTTCAAATAACTGCCAGGCTCCATCAGTTCGAGACGCAGCAAACTGTTGCTCAGGCTTTTCAGGAACTGTGACAACCTGTCCTGGTCGTCGTCAAACAGGATGTCGCTGTGCTGTCCGATAACTTCCTGACGGCTCAGCCCTGCCAGTTTGAGCAAGGCGATGTTGCAGTCTCGGATGTTGCCCAAATCGTCGACCACGATCAGGCCGCTTTGCATGGAGGAAAACAGCCCGTTCACATATTGAATCTGTTGTTCAATGGATTTCTGGCTTTCCTGTAATTTTTCTTGGTTTTCCTGCAACTGATTGGTCAATCTGTGCGAGTCCATCAGCGAGGCCAGCAAATTTTCACGGTTCTGGGCAGAGTCGTAAGCTACCCCCACCGCCACCAGACCCGGCAGCAGCAATTCGGCCACATGGTCCGGCAGGGGCTTGCGTGACTTGGCCACAAAAATGCCCCGGACCTGACTTTTGAATTGGAAAGGGATGATCAAAAAATGCGGCGAGGACTCGATGGCCGACGTTCCAAGTGCCTGCAGACAGTTGGGTGGCAAGTCCTGGTTGCGCAGCATCCGATCTTGTCCCGCTGCTTTTTTGAGCAACTGGCTGGGCAAAGGCAGCTCAGCAGGCAGAGGAACGGGGTCATGGCTCGCACTGCCCAGTAAAACCAGTTTTTGACGCTGGATCATGGAGTCGTCGACCACACCAAAGGCAAAACCGTACAGGGCACAGGTCTGCGAAGGCAGGTAGTCGGCCATTTTGCGGCTGATCTCTGTGGCCAATTGCGAGGTGGAGTTTTCGTTGCGCACGGTTTCATTGATCAAGGCCAGGCCCTCATCGATCCAAAGCCGGTGCCGGTGTTGATCCTGGTTTTCTTTCAGGTTCTCGGCAATCGCCTGGATGTTCGCCAAAGCACTGGTTTGGTCATCTGCATCCACCATGATGGGCTGGTCCAGTTGGCCGTGCACGATGCGGTGTGTCACACCCACCAGGTACTGGGGCTCGCCTCCGATCAGTGTCCTGATCCCTTGCGTCAACCAGCGCCATGAGAGCGCAACCAAAACCATGATGAAGCCGAGCAGGGCGTAAAACTGCAGGGCCATGCGCTGCTGCGTTGTGTGGATCTGGTCAAAATCCTGGTGGGCTTGAGCCAGATTCTGGGTGACCAATGCGTCCAGCGTGGCAGAAAGCGTGGCCCCGTGGCGCGCGTGCGATGTGATGATTTCTTCGTACTTGGAAGGGCTGGGTGAGTTGGCTTCGCGCATGTCGCCGAGCCGCTGCTGGATGTCACGTTGCCACTGTCCGTAGGCGGATGCGTAGCCATCGCGAGCGCGTTGCAATTCCGGCTCGATCCCGCCCTTGGCCGATGCGCCATGAATGCGTTCGTGTGCCAACTGTGCCGCTTGCATCTTGCGCGCCAAACGTTCCAAAGTGGCTGGTGAGACGGTGGAGGTCGTCAGCGCCTCTCCAAAGTCCTGCAAGGACTGCTGCATGGACTGTATTTTTTCCAATGAAACGATGCTTTTGTCATGAATTTGCGCGATCGATGCCTCCAGCGCATGCATGCGTGAGCCAGCCAGATAGGCCAAAGCCACCGTGAGCATGAGCAGGCCTGCGCGCATCCAGCGCAGGGCGCCGCCAAAAGTGAAGGTGGGATTTTTGAACAGCTTATTCATGCAAGAGGGGCCTTGACGCCGTTTGGATCCACCAAGCGTCGAAATAACAAAACTGCTATGAGTTTCTCATGCAATCGCCAAGGACTTGTGATCTAATTGCTAAATTTGCTAAAAAAGACTTGAATTGTTAAGTTTTAAACAAATGGAGAATGCTAGCCATGGCGACGATTTTGCTGGTGGATGACGAAGACCTGTTGCGTGAAGGTGTGAGAGAAATTCTGGAAATGTCTGATTTTTCCGTGATTGAAGCGCCTGATGGTCAGGAAGCCTTGCGTCAGTTCGCTTTGGCGGACAAGGTGGATTTGGTCATCACAGACATCGTCATGCCCAATCTGGATGGCGTGGACTTCGTCACAAAATTGCGCGAAATGTTCCCAGATGTGCCAATTTTGACGATTTCAGGCGGTAGCCGTGTGGTCAGCGCACGCTTTGGCCTTGATTCGGCCCTGCTGTCGGGTGCCAATGCCAGCTTGACCAAGCCATTCACGGCCAAACAGCTGCTGGAAAAAGTCAAGTCCCTGCTGCCTGCCTGAGGATGAGTGAGAAACACTGCCCATGTCGTCGTTGAATCTGAAATTTGCATCTGAACCATCCAGTTCCGACCTGGTTCTGGAAGCCGTTGCAACGGGCCGCAAGGGTCTGGAGAGTGCGCGCGTCTTGCTGGTTGATGACAGTGTGATGCTGCGCATGGGTCTGCGCCGTTCGCTCGAAGAGGTCGGTCTCAAGAACATCCGCGAAGCGAACAACGGCAAGGAAGCGATTGAAATCCTCATGCGTGAGCCTTTCGATCTGATGCTCCTGGACATGGAAATGCCCGTCATGAGTGGCATGGAGGTGCTGGAGGTGATTCGGGAGACGCCTTACCAAGCTTGGCCTCCCGTGATTGTGATTTCCGGTGGTGCGGGCAGCTCAGGCATTGATGATGCTGTGCGTTGCATCGAGTTGGGTGCGGAGGATTACCTGCCCAAACCGTTCAATCCGGTGTTGTTGCGTGCCCGTGTCACCACCTGCATCGACAAGAAACGGCTGAGTGACCAGAACGCGTTCCGCATGCGCCAGCTGAAAAAGCAGCATGAGCAATTGAGTCAGGAAAAGCAAAAAACCGAAGATTTGTTGCTGAACATCTTGCCGCGAAAAATTGCCACCCGTCTCAAGGAAGGCGAGGCCAGCATTGCAGATGCGTGCCCTTCGGTGAGTGTTTTGTTTGCGGACATGGTGGGCTTCACCAAAATGACCCGCACCATCACGGCGACCGCGTTGGTCGAAATGCTGGGCGACTTGTTCTCCCGGTTTGACTTGATCACCGAACGCCATGGGCTCGAGAAAATCAAAACAATCGGTGACTGCTACATGCTCGCCGGTGGCGTGCCTGAGGCGCGCGATGACCATGCCGAGGCGACTGTCTTGGCTGCCCAGGACATGTGTGAAGCCCTCAAGGAACTCTACGAGCGCACCAATGGTGCTTTGAACATGCGCATTGGCATTCACAGTGGTCCAGTGGTGGCTGGTGTGATCGGTATCCGCAAGTTCACCTATGACCTCTGGGGCGACACAGTCAACGTGGCCAGCCGAATGGAGTCGACGGGTCAGCCCGGCAAGATCCATGTGTCATCGGCCACTGCGGATTTGCTGGCTGGCAAATTCGAGCTGGAACCCCGTGGCATGATCGAAGTCAAGAGCCTGGGGCAGGTGGAAACGTTTTTCGTGGGAGCCAAAATCAATGCAATGGCTTGATGTGACTGCCAACCATCCAACTTTTTCAGGAGTGACCAACCATGGGTTTGCGTGACATTGTCCCGACGGACAAGGAAATCGTGATGCGTGAGGATGACTTCATCGTGTCCAAGACGGACCTGAAGGGCCGAATCACCTACGGAAACAAAACCTTCATCGAGTTTTCCGGATTCGAGGAAAAAGAAATTCTGGGCATTCAGCACAATGTGATTCGTCACCCTGACATGCCCCGGGCCGTGTTCAAGTTGCTGTGGCAAAGCATTCAGGACGGCAAAGAGATCTTTGCTTACGTCAAAAACATCTGCAAAAACGGCAGCTTCTACTGGGTGATCGCGAACGTCACCCCCTCGGTGGATGCATCCGGGCAGGTGCTGGGTTATTACTCGGTGCGTCGCAAGCCTCACCCGCGTGCGATCCCGGTGATCTCCGAGTTGTACCGTCAGATGCTGGAGGAGGAGCGCAGGGTTGGCACTCGCGATGCGATCGCGGCTTCTACTCAACTCATGGAAAAGTTTTTGGGCGAAAAGGATATGAGCTATGAACAGTTTGTTCTCTCTCTTCAGTCGGCTTGAGTTGAGTCCGGCCAAAGGTGTGTGGCTGCAAGCGCTTTTGGGTGCTGTGGCTGTTGGTTTGCTGCTGCTCGAGAGCTTGTCACCCCTGACGATTGGATTGGCGGTTGCCATCGCCATCGTGCTGGCGTTGTCTGTTCGCGGGTACATGAGTGAAAATGCATTGGTTCAGCGCATGAACAAAGTGCTCAGCGGCGCCGCCAACGGAGTTTTGGAACCGCGTGTCACCAACATCCGCAGCACTGGGGCACTGGCCGATTGCGCCTGGAATCTGAACGAGGTTCTGGACCAGGTTGAGGCGGTGTTCCGTGAGTCTTTGACGGTGGTGTCCCGGATGAGTGCGGGCAACTTTTCTCGCCAACCTCAGCCCGCAGGTCTCAAAGGCATCTATCCCCAAGTTCTGCACAAAATGGCGGAGGCGCAAAACAGCGTGTCACGCACAGTGGCCGCGCTTCGCTCTGCGATGTCTGCAATGGCACGTGGTGATTTCTCCGTTCGTCTGGATGCCAGCAACGACCAGGGCGAATACAAGCTGATTCTGGAGCACGCTCAAATGGCCGTGAGTTCTCTGGATGCAGTGCTCGGCGATGTGGTGCACGTCATGGATGCCATGGTGCGTGGTGATCTGACCAGCCGTGTGCATGCGCAAAGCGAAGGCAGCCTGGCCAAGCTCAAGGATGACATCAACCGCTCCCTCGATGCGCTGGCCCAATCGATGCGCAGCATTGGCAACAATGCCCAGCAAGTGGCGGGTGCGGCCAACGACACCAGCACGGCCATTGGGCAATTGGCCGATGGCGCTCAAAGTCAGACCCACTACATCAGTGAAGTGGTGACTGCGATCCGTCAAACCTCGATTGCGGTGAGTGACATTTCCAAGAGCACGGAGTCGGCCAGCGCCCAAGCCCAGCAGTCTGCGAACATCGTCAGCGAAGGTCGCGAAAAAATGGAGCAAATGGTCGAGGTGGTCAATGGCATCGCCCGCAACTCCGAGAAGATCAACAAGATCACCGACGTCATCGAAAAGATCGCCAACAAAACCAATTTGTTGTCACTCAATGCCGCCATTGAGGCGGCGCGTGCGGGTGAACACGGCAAAGGTTTTGCCGTGGTTGCTGATGAAGTGGGCAAGCTGGCGGCCAGCAGTGCCGACAGCACCAAAGAGATCACCCAGCTCATCCAGCAAGCCGTTTCGGAAGCCAATCGCGCGGTGTTTGCCGTGCGTGAGGTCAGTGGCGACATGGAGCGCATTGTCCAAAGCTCGACCCAAACCGATGGCATGCTGCAGCGCATTTCTGCTGCAGTCGAAGAGCAAACCCGCACCATGCAGGAAATCAACAACAGTGTTTCCAACCTGGAGAAGATCGCTCACACCAACTCCTCCGCTTCGGAAGAGCTGGCGGCCAGCATGATCGAGTTGTCGGGTGTGGCGGACTCTACGCGTCGAGAAATAGAAAAATTCAAGATCTGACGGAACACGCTATGGAACTGGTTCTTTTTGAGGTCGGCAAAGGGCGATTCGCCTTTTCCGCCATTGGTGTCAGCAAGGTTTTGGACAATTTGCCGGTGACCCCGCTGCCCTATGCGCCTGCCGACGTGGAGGGCCTGGTCAATGTGGCAGGGGCCGTTTACCTCAAAGTGGACCTGGCATCGCGTTTGGGCTTGGGAGACCGCTCGGCTGACCCTGAGGGCAATTTGCTGATGGTGACCGCGCGGCAGGATACCGTGGTGGTGCAGGTCGATCGTGTGTTCAACAAAATCAGCCTCGAGCCTGAAGCGATTCACATGTATGGTGATTCGGAGGCCTTGGTTTGTGGCGAATTCATTTTGCCCGATGGCATGGTGCTGCTGCTCAATGAAGCTTCATTGGGGCTGCAAAACATGGAGCCGGTCGGGGTGCCTGAGGGCGGCGGCGGTCTGGTGGGTCGGCTGGAGCTCAATGGGGCCACCGCTGCAGCCGAGTCGCTGGGCAAGGACATGCCGACCGTGACCGTGCAGGATGGGCATGAAACCTATGCCTTCCACATGGAAGACGTGATGGAAATCGTCGAAATCCGTGAGCTGACGGCCATGCCCGGCGCAGGTCCCGAGGTGGCAGGTTTGATGCAGTTGCGAGGGTCTGCCTTGCTGGTCTTGTCGCTGTCCCATTTGCTCAAGTGCAAGGACAAGACAGCGCCCAAATTTGTCCTGGTTGTGTCGGCCCATGGCTCGCGTTTGGGCATCGCTGTGGCGGACATTGTCGGGATCGAGCATTTCGACAAGGAAGCGTTGCAGGCCATCTCTGGCGGAGACTCCCAGTTGGAAGGGTATCTGCCCGGTTACGGCTCGCATGACAGTCGCATGACGGGGCTGGTCGCATTGAGCGGCTTGATCTCTGTCGACAACATGACGAAATTTCGCGGTTATTTGATTCAACACGGGATAGACATGGCTGCAGTGACAGGTCAAGAAATGAAAACGGTGCGCCGCTTGCTCTCTTTCCGCCTGGGCAGTGAGCGCTGCGCATTGCCGCTTTCGCTGGTGGACCGAGTGGAGGAATACGGCTCTGCCGTGAATTTGCCTCAGGGCGATGACTCGCTGGCCGGTGTGGTTCAAATCAAAGGTGAAGTTGCGCCGGTTCTGGACATGCGCCAGATGCTGGGCGTGGAGGCCCGTGACACCTCGGCCTACGTGGTGGTTCGCATCGAAGGGGCACCTTGGGCCTTGGTGGTTGACAAGGTCGATCGCGTGATCGAGATCGCCGAAAAAGACATCACTCCCGTGCGTACCAGCCAAAACGATTATTTGACCGAAGTGGGTCGCCTGGATGGCGAGCTGGTGTCGTTGCTTTCTCTGGAGCCTTTGTCGAAGGCTGCCTGAACATAAAGGAATTCCATTGTCCAAAAAAGACATCTCTGACCTGATTTCGCAAATGCACTCTGCGGTGCAGAGCGCCAAAGGCAGTACAGCGGCGTTGTCCAACAACATGCTGTCGCCAGCGGCTGCACCGATTTCAGCCCAGCAGCGCTCGGAAAGAGCGACGCAGCTGGAGATCGTCAACCAGTTGATGCTGGGCGTGGAGTCGCGCTTCGGCATCAAGCCAGGGACCTTGGTTGAGCGCAAATTGGTGCGCATTTTGAAAGAAATGCCGATCTCGGTCTTGCGTGACTGGGTCAACTCCATGGGGACATGTTCTTCCGAGCACCCCGAGTGGCAATCCCTGGTGGAGAACCTGACAGTCCATGAAACCTACTTCTGCCGTGATCCGGATTTGATGGAGATGCTGGGCAAAGAAATCTTGCCCAATTTGATCGCGGCGCGCGAAAAGAACCGCCAGTTCCAGGTCTGGTCGGGGGCCAGCTCGACCGGTGAAGAAGTGTATGACCTGGCTTTCATGTGTCTGCGCGGCCTGGAAAAAGCGGGCAAAGCCAGACAGCAAGCCGATGGTCAGGTGATCTTGGATCCGGGCTGGTCCCTGTTCGTGATGGGCAGCGACGTGTCCAACCAAGCCCTGCGTACCGCCCGCGAAGGTGTGTATGGCGAGTTGGGCATGGGCTCGTTCCGCAATCTGCCTGCACACTGGAAGGCCATGTTCCAGGAGGTTTCCCTGGCCCCTTCCAACGCGATGCCCGGTGTGCGCTACCACAAGGTGCGCGATTGGGTGAAGAACTGCGTGCGCTTTGAGCGCTTCAACTTGATGAACAGCCGTCCGCCTGTGCAAGGCATGGACCTGGTGTTCTGCCGTAACGTCCTGATTTACTTCGATGACACCGTGAAAAAAGCGGTGCAGACCATGCTGGCCCGCTCGCTTTCCCCCGGCGGTGTCTTGGTCATGGGGGCGTCGGTTCAGATGCTGGTGCCCGAATATTTTGAACAGCGCTTGGGCAACGGTGGGCCTTGGTACGTGCGCAATGGGGTGGCCGTATGATCAAACTTCTGATCTCCGACGATTCCGCTTTCATGCGCATCGCCATTCGCAAGATGGTGGAAGGGCATGCCGACATCGAAGTGGTCGGGGAAGCCCGCACCGGTCAAATGTGTGTGGAAATGGCCGAAGCCTTGCGCCCCGACGTGATCACCATGGACGTCGAAATGCCGGTCATGGATGGCCTGGAGGCCACGCGTCAGATCATGGCGCGTTGCGCTTGCCCCATCATCATGCTCAGCAGTCTGACCGAGCGCAATTCGGTGACCACCATCAAGGCGCTGGAATTGGGCGCCGTGGACTTCATTGCCAAAAAGTCTTCTTTCGTGCAACTGGACATTGTCAAAATTGGCGATGAATTGGTGGACAAGCTCCGGTACTGGGCCAAGAAGCGTTCGCGTTTCAGCGCGGGCGGCTTGCGTCCGGACACGTCTGGCGTGGACATTTCCCGTCCGGTGTCTCAGCGTAAAACCGAGAACCAGGGCGTCCCCGGATTGGTCGTTCTGGGCATCTCCACCGGCGGTCCAGCCACTTTGCCGCAGACACTCAAGGCGATGGGCAAATTGAAATGCCCTGTGGTGGTCGCGCAGCACATGCCGCCCATGTTCACCAGTGGATTTGCACGCCATCTGAGCTCCGAGACGGGCCTGGAAGTGGTGGAGAGTTCCGATGGCATGGAGGCCAAGCCAGGGATGGTGATCATCATCAAGGGGGGCACCGACTATGTCATCCGGGAACCATTCCCTGGACGGATCATGCTCTACGAACGCACCAGCAATGAGGCGCCCATCCACCCCAACGCTGACGTGCTTTTCCGCTCGGCGGCGACGGTCTCTTGTCCGGTGGTTGCCGTTGTGATGACCGGCATGGGCAAAGATGGCATGAAAGGCTCGCAAGAGCTGGTCGCGCGCAAAGCTTGCCCGGTATTGGCTCAAAGCCCCGAAACCTGCATTGTCGATGGCATGCCATCTTCGGTTATTGAGGCGGGATTGGCCACAGCGGTTTTGGCGCCTGCCGCGCTGGGGACCCGATTGGCACGGATGGCGGGTGTGGGTGGTCTGCTGAGCACCCCTGTTGTTTAATTTTTGGAGGTGAATTGATATGTCGAAGAAAAATATCCTGATCGTTGACGATTCTTTTGTGATGCGTGCCTTGTTGCGCGGCATCATCAGTGCTGACCCAGACCTGGCGGTGGTGGGTGAGGCCACCAACGGACTGGAGGCCTTGCAAAGCATCAAGGAACTCAACCCCGATCTGGTGCTGCTGGACATTGAAATGCCCCATATGGATGGTATCGAGTGCCTCAAGCGTTTGCGCTTGATCAGCAATGTGCCCGTGATCATTGTGTCTTCCGTGGCGCAAACAGGCTCACCACAGGCGCTGGAGACGCGCAAACTGGGCGCAGCTGAAGTGATTGCCAAGCCTTCTGGTGCGATGAGCCTGGATCTGAACGCCAAGAAGGGGCACGAAATCGTGACAGCCTCCCGCAAAGTGCTGGGTATCTGATTTTTTCGAACAACCAAAACAACACGCGATTGAGCTGATCAGCGCACAAGGGGCACAAGTCAATGTCAGATGACTTTATCGAGACCATATGGGCTCAATATTCGGTAGAAACTGAAGAGCATATTGAGGGCATCGAATCACTCCTGGTCCGTGCCGATGGTGGAGAGCTCTCAGGCGAAGAGATTTCCAGCCTGTTCCGTGCATTCCATTCGCTCAAAGGCTTGAGTCGCGTGATGGAGTTGGGCGCGCTCGAGGCCGTCGCCCACCGTGCCGAGGATTTGTTGGGATTGGTGCGCGAGGGCGTGACGGGTCTGAACAAATCCACGGTGGACCTGTTGCTGCGTGCACTGGACGCCATCAAAGGGCTGCGTGACATTGCCGTGGCTGAGCGTTCCGATGGTCAAAAACCCACCGCCTTGTGCGAAGAGCTGGAGCAGGCATTCCGAAAGGCCACCGGTGGAGCAGCTGAGCCTGAAGCGCCTGCACCTGCCGCAGCCTCTGCCCCGGCTGCGCCCGCTGCATCTGCCGCCCAACCAGCGCCCAAAGCGCCTGCCAAAAAAGCACCACCTCCGCAAGCCAAGAAGCTGGTCAAAATTTCTGCGTCTGGTACAGACGAGGATGCACCGGATGACCAGTCCATCTTTTTGCGCCTGCTCGCCAACGGTTTGCCCATTCTGGAGCAGCTGGCACTGTCGATTGCAGCCAACGAAGATCCAAAGCACATTTTTTCCGTGGCGAACGACATCCGTCGACCATTGATCTGGATGATGCGGGCTTCCAACAAGCTCGGTTACCTGGGGATCACCCGCAGGATTCAAGACATTTCCGAAGCCTTGCCTGCAGATGAAAACATCAACCGGGCGCAAGGCGAAACCGTTGTGGACACCATCGTGGCTTTCCTCAGCGACTTGCGGACCTTGGGTGAAACCACCGGGAGCGATTTGGGTGGGGAGTCTCTGGCACAAGTCTTGTCGCGCACCCTGCGTGAAAGTCTGGACCATTTGCTCAGCAGCGTGGTCGACAACTTGCAAGTGCTTGAGGCAAGCCTGGGTCAGGTGGATGAATCGGTGGCTGGCAATGTGTCCAATGCATTCGCACGCGTGCACACCTACCTGATGTCGTTGTTCCCGGACGCACATTGCGACCTGCCTTTGTTTTTGCAGGATGCCTATGCACGGGCGGCGCGATCCGATCTGAAACTCGACGCGGACATCATCGCAGTCGCTCGGGACGCCGTGGCCTTGATCCGCGGTGTTTGTCAGAGCAAGGAGAAAAAACCGCTGCTCAATGCCGGCTTTGTCGAGCAACAAGACACCTTGTCACAGCGCATCAAGGACTGTGTCTGGGCGCATGACAATGCCAGTGACATGTCGCCCCAGGAAATCGAGGCTTTCCATGCCTCCTTGGGCATCCGTGCCGAATTGGCGCAGCTGTTGTCTTCGGAGAACACACGCGAACTCAAGGATTTGATCGACGGCGGCTCCAAGGCTTACCTGGTGGTTGCACACCTGGAGTCATCAGAGCAAATTGCCACTTCGTTCCTGTCATGGGTCTCCGAGCGTGGACGCATCATCACCAACCGTTCGGTCTTTGTGGACGATGAGAGCTGGTACGAGATGCTTTTCATCTCGACGGGTGACTTTGACGACATCGATGCCGAAATCAAACAGCTGGATGCTGACCAGAATTTGATCAAGTTGCTGGGGCAGTTCGGTGTGGACAGTGGTCCCGCGGCGATCCAGTACCCTGCTGAAGTGCTCGACGATCCCGCACCCGTACCTGCGCCAGCCTCAGCCCCAGTGGTGGCTCCTGTTCAAAGTGCCCCTGCCGCTCAGGCTGCGCCAGCAGAAAAGACAGAGCCAGTCAGCCAGGTGACGACCGCGGCCCCGGCAGCTGCGCCACCGCAAGCTGTGCAAACCGCCCCCACGGCGGCCGCGGCACCCGAGGCCGCCAAACGTGCACCTGCGCCCGCTGCTGCAGCTTCCAATGTGATTCGTGTGCCGGGCGAGATGCTCGATCAG
Organism: Limnohabitans radicicola; assembly: GCF_014837235.1. Taxonomy (GTDB): domain Bacteria; phylum Pseudomonadota; class Gammaproteobacteria; order Burkholderiales; family Burkholderiaceae_C; genus Limnohabitans_A; species Limnohabitans_A radicicola. The sequence goes on from NZ_JACYFT010000002.1 coordinate 38,157, forward strand.
TTCATGAACCAAATTGGTGAAATGGTGTTGGTTCGCGGCCAGTTGGCCCACGTCATTGCCGACCAGCGCCTGCGCGAACAGGCCATCGCGCTTCGCCGCTCCAGCGACAGTGGCCTTGCCGACATGGCTGGCGTGGCGCAGTTCCAGCGCCTGATCGACCTGATTGATGAACAAAACCGCCGTTTGCAAGAGACCGATGCCCTGATTCAGGGGGCACTGTCACGTTTGCAGGACAGCGTGATGGGCTTGCGGGTCGTGCCTGTGGAATTGGTCTTCAAGCGATTCCCCCGCATGGTGCGTGACCTCGCTCAGGCGCAAGGCAAGCAGATTCGCCTGGAATTGACGGGCCAGGAGGTCAAGATTGACAAGGCCATGGTGGAGTCCCTGGCCGATCCATTGCTTCACATGGTCCGCAACAGCGCTGACCACGGCATTGAGACCATGGCCGAACGAAAACTCACCGACAAGCCCGAAGAGGCGGTGATCCGCATTCAGGCCGAGCAACAAGGCAGCCGAATCATCATCCGTGTGAGCGATGACGGCAAAGGCATCGATCCCGAGCGTGTCCGACGCAAAGCCGTGGAGCGCGGCCTGGTCAAGCACGAAGACAGCTTGCTGATGAGCCGTGATGACATTCTGAAGTTCATTTTCCGTGCGGGCTTCAGCACAGCCGACGTGGTCACAGAAACTTCAGGCCGTGGCGTGGGCATGGACGTCGTTCGAACCAATGTGATGCGCTTGGGTGGAAACATCCACCTCGATTCAGAGTTGGGTCGTGGCACCACATTCACGATGCAAATGCCGTTGTCCGCTGCGGTCCAAGAGGTGCTGCTGGTCAACACCGCCAATCAGACCCTGGCCGTGCCCGGGCGCTATGTGGCCGAGCTGGTCGAGATCAATGAGACCGATGTCCAGACCGTCAAAGGCCGCACGGCCATCATCTTGCGTGGCAGCTTCTTGCCGATTGTGCGCCTGGAAGAGTTGTTGGGCTTCAAGCAAGTGAGTGATGAACCGCATCGCTTTGTGGTGGTCCTGTCCGACGGTCAGCGCACTTTGGGTGTGACGGTGGACGAATTTGTGGGTCGCCAGGAGTTGTTCACGAAAGACATTCATCCCCGTCTGGCAGCTTTGCCTGGTGTGGGAGGTGCGTCCATCCTGGGGGATGGTCGCGTGGTGTTGATCCTGGATGGCCCAGCCATTTACCGATTGGCTGAAAACATTGGCAACCAGATGCCATTGCCAAGCCTGGCTGCGGCGGCCTGACGACCATGGCCATCTACCTTCATGTTCAAGCTGGCAAATTGCAGCTCTTGCTGGATGCATTGGGTGTGCATGAAGTGCTGAGTCTGGAAGCGCTGGCCGTTGGTGGCCAGGGCGACCATGTCCAGTGGCGTGAACAGGTCCTGAGTTCGGTGCCTGTGCAAGCTTTTTTTGGACAAAGCCATGGTGCTGAGGGTCCGATGGGCGTCGTCTACAGCGCCACCGATGCCGATGTCCCGATGATGCTGAAAGTGGATGCCGTGCTGGGCTTGCGCAACATCCATGACCAGGAATGGTTGCCCATGCCCCGCTTGCCGTCGGCCACCATGGTGTTTTTCGATGCGCTGGTCCAGGATCTTCACTCGGATGCACAGCTGTACCGTTTGCGCCGCCCGCTGGACCGGGCCTTGTTTCACTGGACGTCTACGTCGGATCGCGACGCAAATTGAGCTCCGGGATCGCTGAACGGATCGAGTTGTTCAAGTAAAGCTGCAGAAACAGTGCCTCCAGGACCGGCCGGATCAGTGAGGTCTGGCTTTGAACGATTTCCTGCAGCGATTCGGCCGTCATCTGGACACAAATCAGATCGGTCACTGCAATGGCCGTAGCGCCCCGCACACCACTGGTCAAAATGGCTTGTTCTCCGAATGCTTCTCCCGGGCCCAAGCGAACCAGGAACGTGTTTGCGGGGGGGACAAACAGATCGACCTCGCCCGACTCGATCATGAAAAACGTATTGGCTTGTTCCCCACGCGAGAACAGCACGTCGCCAGCCTTGTAACTCTGGACCGGAAAATAGGCTTCGCTCATCGCAGACTTTCGGGCGTATTGACCAGGCCAATGGCACGCATGACCGTTACGCGGCAAATGCTGCGCAGTCCTGCATCGGTGTTGCGGATTTCTTCGGCCGCGCGCTGGATGGGAATGATGCGGGTGTTGAGCAGTGTTTCTGCCTGGAGCGTCCAGGGCATGGGCACTTGTGCAATGCCCTCGGCCAGGCCGATCACCGCGCCGGGGCCCATGTAAAACGAAGTCTCGCCAGCAGTCACCCGCACTTGTCCCTGGAAAATGATGTGTGCCTCGTCCACGAGATCGCCCTGATTGAACAGGGTGTGGCCTTTGCTGAAAATGGCACTGCGCAGAAAACTCGAGGAGCGAAGGCGTGAAAACAGGTGCTCCTCGCTGCTGAGCTTGGTGTCCTGTTCGGCGTCGGTCAGAGGCAAGCCATGGCTGTCAAGCAATCCCATCTGGGAGAGTTTTTGAACATTGATGCCAAAAAAGAAGGAATCCACGTTGAACTAGTCCTTGAAACGGTCGTTGACGACATCACGCACACTTGGTCAAAGGGATTCAAGCGGGATACAAAAGATCCGGTGCGATGAGCAGCAAGGCGATGCGGTCATCCAGTGGCCCTTGCATGTGAAATGCCCGTGCCGAGATCATAGCCGCTCGAGCAGGTGGGCATGCCAGCTGCGAGCATCATTCGGCGTGGATTGCCGGGCTTGGACTTGGCCTGCCTGGCCAGTTCGGCCAGGGTGTCAGCGCAGCACGGCGCTCTTTTGGGCGGCGTCGATCAGGGCTTGGGCGTCTTCGGCCAAGAGGAAGCCTTCTTTCATGGCGCGTTCGGTGGCTTGGCGCACGGCTTGCACATAGCCCTCATGTGAGCCATAGCGCTCTTGCAGCGACAGGCGGGTGTCGTTGTTGGCCTGACGCTCGGCAGCGGTCTTGGCAAAGGGCACCATGCCGCCCACGTAGTTGCAGATCTCGCCCTGGTGGAAGGGGCGCGCACCGCCTGCGGTCACGTTCCAGCCCAGGTAGGTGCCCAGCGGTGCATCGAGCAGCACCACGGGCACGCCGCCCACTTCGTTGCCGTCGGCATCCACCTTGGGGGCGTACATCGTCAGCACCTGTTTGATCTTGGGCGGCGCGTTGCTGGGCACGCCCGAGCCGTCAATGGCTTTGAAGCCGGGGCCCCAGTCGTAGTCGTGCACGGGCATGATGAAGTCACGCTCGGGCACCGTGGGGCGCAGGCCCGGCAGGGTGGGGTAGCCCAGCGCGGTTTTTTCGGCCACCGCCAGTTGGTTTTTGCTCAGCATGGGGTAACGGCTGGCGGGGGGCTCGGTGCCTTTCATGACCCAGTGGCGAAAGTGCAGGCGCAGAGCATTGACCGTTTCCTTGTGCGGCACGGGGTTGGCGGGCAGCAGGCCCTGGCCAAAGTTGTTGCCGGGGCACATGGGGCCTGCCTTGGGCAAGCCTGCGCCGGGAATGCTGGTGTCAAAGCCGCCCGCGCCACCGCCGTGGTTGCTGCTGGCAATGTAATAGCGTTTGACGTTGGCGGGCAGGGGCAGGTCTTGCTTGGCGTCGGTGCCAATCCATTCGGGCGTGAGCTTCAAAGCCCAGACTTCGGCCGAGCCAAAGTGTTCCATGATCTTGGGGCAGGTGCGGGTTTGGGTGCAGCGGTCCAGGATGCCCGCTGCGGGCAAACCGCGCACTGGGTCGGGGCGGGGCAGCCACCACTGCGGGCCTTCGCTGCCCGCTTGGTACAGCTCCAGCACGCCGTCAGGCTGCGCCCAGCGGAAGTTGAGTGCAATGCGGCGGCCCGCGATGATGGGCCACAAGCCTTCGTGCACTTGCCGACCCGTTTCGTCCCGGTTGAAGCCCAGGTGCAGCCAGCCGCGCAGGTAGTTGCCCGACTGCGAAATGCCCCTTGCAATGCTGTGCGTCACCGTGTTGGCCACCGGGTTGGGGGTGCCCGCGTCGTCGGCCTTGGCGTGCTTGAAGAACACGGCCACATCGCGCCAGGCTGCAAACCCGATGCCCAACACATAGGGGTCTTGCGCGGTGAAGACGACCTGGTACAGGCGCTTGGCGTCAAAGCCGTTTTTCAGGCAAATCTGTGTGGGGTCGGGCATGCCGGGGAATGGATTTTGTGCGTCGCATTTGGCCCAGGCCCAGTCGGTGGGGGCGATGGTTTGCTCGTCAAAGACTTCGCCATTCATGTTCTCGCGCCCGCGTGAGACCAGGGTGGCTTTGGCGGTGTCGAGGCTCGCGGGTTTGTAGGGTACGGGGTTGGTCTGCACCATGAGCGGCTGCGATGCAGCACCTGTGCGGTTGACGATGCGTGCGAACACCTGACCCTGGACGGGGCTGCCGTCGGGGTTGCGGGCCACAGGCACTTGCAAAAACTGCATGCCGTCGATGCTGGCCTTGGGCTTGACGGTGGTGGCGCCTGCGTTGTCGCCTTGCCAGGCGCTGAACAGGCCAATGTCGCCTACAGCCAGTTCTTGCTCAGCAGGCAAGCCCACCCGGCCCCGGTTGGGCACGTCGTGCCACATGAGGCCACTGGCGTCTTGGAGGTTTACGGGTTTGTAGATCGCAAACGAGGCCACGTAGCGGACTTTGCCGTCGGTGTCTTTGGCCAGTTCGATGTCCTGGATGATGGCGTTTTGCGCGAGCTTGGGGTCCAGTTCGCCAAAGGCGCGGCCAACGACTTGCTCGTATGCGATGCCTGCGGGTTTGCCGGGCACGCTAGGCACAGGCCGGGTGTCGTCGATCACGATGCGGGTGACGCGGGCTTGGGCGGTGTGGCCCATCAAAGCGAGCAAGGCGGCGCCGAACAGTTTGTGATGGATGGGCCTCATGTGGGTGTCCTGTCTGGGCAGTGGTCTGAAGTTGTTGCCTGGATTCAACAGGATTTGCGTCTTTGCGACAAGGGTGCTGACCCGCGAACGGCCTGCGTGCACTGCGTTCGCAGCCACCTTGGCGACAAATCAAACGCGTGTCTGAATGCTTTGTTTTTTGACAGAGGTATTGTTTTTCTGGCACTTGCTGTCTCAAAGTTCACATCTGATCGATGGACACTTCTTGTGAGCAAGGGACACACCGATTCATGGCAAAAATGTCAAAACAATTTTTTGTTAATAAATTTTTGCCTATGTGTTGTTCCACACAAAGTTGGTGCATTTGAAGTTTTAGAGTGGTTTTGTCATTTTAAAAACCGTTCGAAAAGTGTCCCTATGCCACCACGCGCCAACGAGTTACTTGCACAATTGCCCGACAGTGAATACCAGCAGTTCAGGCCCCATCTGGAGCTGACCAGTTTGTCCAAAGGGCAGGACCTGTTTCAACCTGGTGATTTGCCCAGCCATGTGTATTTCCCCATTGGGGCGATGGTTTCGGTCATGAAAGACATGGAGGACGGCTTCAGCGTCGAAACCTACATGTTGGGCAAGTCCTCCATGGTGGGGCATTGCGCGGTTTTCGGCCCGTGTTTTTACCGAGCCAACGTGCGCAGCAGTGGCCTGGCGTACAAGCTATTGGTTTCTACACTGCACCGATTGATGCCCACTTGCCCGATGTTCGTGCAGTCGGCGATGCGCTTGATGGGGCGGGCAATCGCGCAGCTGTCGCAGGCCGTTGTGTGCTGCAAACACCATTCGGTCGAGAAACAGATGATGCGCTGGATGCTCATCACCTTGGACCGCACATTTGAGTCCGAAATCCCGATGACGCACCAGGAAATTGCAGATCGTCTGGGCTTTCGGCGCGAAGCGATCACGCTGGCCTTGGGCAAATTGATGGAGCGTGGCCACATCCTCGTCAAACGCGGTGTGATCGATGTGGTCGATCGCCAGGCCTTGGAGGCACGGGTGTGTGACTGCTATTGGATCGGTCAGGAAAAGACCAAGCCCAACTTCAGCCAACTTTCCCTGGCCTTTCCCCGCGCTGAATCGACGTCTGTCTGGTCATGAAGGTCTGAGTGTCAGCGTGATGCCCACGCGACCTGCTCTGGGCGGCCTGCACATTACGATGGGGGCATCGAAAGGCCTTGGATGTCCTCATTTTTCACGCCCTCATTCAAACGGTTGGCCTGGTCCAATCTGCTGGCTCAATCGGCCGAGCAGCTGAGCCTGGCCGCTGTGCCCATCGTGGCGGTGCTGCTTTTGCAAGCCGGGCCGGGCGAGATCGGTTTGCTGGCCTCGATCCAGTCGCTGCCGTTTTTGCTGCTGTCGATGCCGCTGGGCCTCTTGGCCGACCGCACCTCGCGCACCCGCTTGATGGCGTTGGCCGAGTCGCTGCGGGCGGTGGCCTTGTTGCTTTTGTTGGCGCTGATCATCACAGGCCATGTGTCGATCACGGCGCTGGCGGTCATCGGGTTTTTGGCGGCGGTGGGCACGGTGGCGTTCAGCGTGGCCGCGCCCTCACTCGTGCCCGCGCTGGTGCAGGTCGATGGTTTGGCGCAGGCCAATGGGCGGCTGGAGCTGGCACGCAGTGCAGCGTTTGCGGCAGGCCCGGCCTTGGCCGGGGCCTTGATCGCGTGGACCGGGGCGTCTGCAGCGTTTGTGTTGTCGGGCATGTTGTCGGTGTCGGCCGTGCTGTGCCTGCGTGGCATTGCCGAGCCCCAGCGCGCCGCCATGCCTGCGCGCCACCCTTTGCTGGAGCTGCAGGACGGTGCCAAGTGGGTGTGGCAGAGCGATTTGCTGCGGCCCATCGTGTTTTGCTCGATCGCCTGGAACATATCGTGGTTCATGCTGCAGGCGGCGTATGTGCCCTATGCGATCCACGACCTGGGCCTGGACGCCAGCGGTGTGGGGGTGACGCTCGCGTGCTACGGCGTGGGCATGATCGTGGGGGCCTTGCTCGCGCCGCGTGTGGTGCGGGCGCTGCCGTTCGGGCAGGCGATTTTGCTCGGGCCTTATTTCTCGGTGCTGGCGGCGTTCACCATGGCCCTGACCTTGTTCTGGCCGCACGGCTGGCTGGCCGCGTTGTCTTACTTTTTGTTCGGGGCAGGGCCGATCATCTGGACCATCACCTCGACCACGCTGCGCCAGACGGTGACACCCCGCGCCATGATCGGGCGGGTCACATCGATCAACATCGTGGTCAGCACAGGCGCGCGTCCGCTGGGGGCGGCGTTGGGCGGTGTGGTGGGGGTGAGTTTCCCGGTGTCGGTCAGTCTGTGGTGCGTGGTGCTGGGCTTTGGCGTACAGGCCATCATCATCAGCGCGTCCAAGGTCCGCACTTTGAAGCGTTTGCCCGATCCCTTGCCCGACTGAGCGCGTTCAGCGCGGCAGCGTCATCAGCGGGATGTCTTTGGCTGTGGCCAGTTTGTCGAGCTGGGCCCGGGTCTGGCTGGCCAGGAAGGTCTCGATGGCTTTGCGGGTCGCAGGCTTGAACAGGTCCTTGACCGGGTGCGCCAGTTGCACGCCAGCGGCTTCGCACAGGCTGACTGCAAAGTGCGGCTCGAGGGCCGCCACAGCCACTCGGCCGTTTTTGCAGGCGTAGATGCGGTAGCCCGCGTGCGCACCGCCCACCGCACCGTCGGGTGTGGTCATGCGCAGCTGCCGGGGCAGGGCCAGCCAGGCGGCAGCGTCGGACAGGGCCACTTCGTGGCGTGAGCCTTTGCCCGTGGTCTTGAGCGAGATGAGGGCTTTGAGCGCGGCTTCGCTCGCCATGAGCGCGCCACCCATGTCGGCAAACAAACTCGGGGGCAAGTCCATGCCATTGACCAAGCCCACTTCGGCCTGGTACGTCAAATCGTGGCCCGGGATCTCGGCCAGCGGGCCAGGGGCACCGACCACTTCGATCAAGCTGAGCGCGGGGTATTGCTTGTGCAGGGTTTTCCAGCTCAGGCCCAGCTTGGTCAGGGCCGAGGGGCGGAACGAAGTCAGCAGCAGGTCGGTGTTGGGCAGCAGCTTGTGCAGCGCGGCTTGGCCGGCAGCGGTCTTGAGGTCGAGTGTTTGGTGCTTGACGCCTGTGTGCAGCAAGTCGTAACCGCTGGGCGTGTAGTGCTGCATCGGGTCGCCAGAGGGCGGATTGATCTTGGTGCACTTCGCGCCCATTTGGGCCAGACGCATGAGGGCTGCAGGGCCAGGCAGGTTCAGGGCCAGGCTGACGACGCGGATGCCGCGAAGGGGTTGGGTGGTGCTCATGCGCAGATCATAGTGGGAACGGCCCGGTCTTTTGTAGGAGCGGCGCCCCCGCCGCGATAGGGCCTGTGCACGGGCGCGGGGCCCTCCATCGCGACGAGGGCGTTGTTCCCACACTCAAAGCATCACCGTCACTTGTCGCCAAAGTCCAGCGGCAGACCGACGTAGTTTTCGGCGATGGTTTTGGCGCCCGACTCGCTGTGGATCAGGTAGTCGAGTTCGGCTTCCTGGAACTTCTGCGAGATTTCGCCTTCCCCGGGGAAGCGGTGCATCAGGCTGGTGAACCACCAGCTGAAGCGCTCAGCACGCCAGATGCGGCGCAGGCAACGCTCTGAATACGCGTCGATGCCCGCTTCGGAGTTGTCCTGGTAGTACTCGATGATGGCAGTGGACAGGTACTTCACATCGGTGGCGGCCAGGTTCAGGCCCTTGGCACCGGTGGGCGGCACGATGTGCGCGGCATCCCCCGCGAGGAACATGCGGCCAAAGCGCATCGGCTCGGTCACGAAGCTGCGCAGCGGGGCGATGCTTTTTTCAATGCTGGGACCGGTGACCAGGTGCTGGCGGGCTTCGGGGTCCAGGCGGTTGCGCAGCTCTTCCCAGAAGGCGTCGTCGCTCCAGTCTTCGACCTTGTCGGTCAGAGGCACCTGCAGGTAGTAGCGGCTGCGGGTGGCGCTGCGCTGCGAGCACAGGGCAAAGCCGCGTGTGCTGTTGGCGTAAATGAGTTCTTCGTGCACGGGCGGGGTGTCGGACAGCAGGCCCAGCCAGCCGAAGGGGTAAACCTTTTCGTATTCGCGGATCTTGTCCTTGGGAGCGCTGGCGCGGCACACACCATGAAAGCCGTCGCAGCCCGCGATGAAGTCGCACTCGATGGTGTGGGTCTGGCCATCTTTTTCGTAAGTGACGCGGGGCTTGGCAGAGTCAAACTCATGCACCTGCACGTTGTGTGCGTCGTACACGGTGGGCAAGCCTGCCGCCTGGCGCGCGTCCATCAGGTCGCGGGTGACTTCGGTCTGGCCGTACACAATCACCTTCTTGCCATCGGTGAGTTTGTGCATGTCGATGCGGTGGCGTGCGCCCTTGAACAAGAGGTCAAAGCCGCCGTGCACCAGGCCTTCGGCATGCATGCGCTGGCCCACACCCGCTTCGTCGAGCAGGTCCATGGTGACTTGCTCCAGCACCCCGGCGCGGATGCGCGAGAGCACATAGTCACCGGTCTGGCGCTCCAGGATGATGGCGTCGATACCGGCTTTGTAGAGCAGCTGCCCCAGCAGCAAGCCCGAAGGGCCTGCGCCAATGATGGCAACCTGGGTGCGGGTGGCTTTGGTCATGGGGGTGTCTCCGTCAAAGGTCTCAAAACAATGGATGCAAGCTTAGGCAAGAAGCCGGACCTTGGTAGCATCGGTTGAGGGAGTTTGTGCGAAAGACAGATACTTTGTGCGATGATCGCGCAATTGATGTGCCTCAAGAAAGCCATGCATGCCCATCGCCAAAGCGGACTACATCGAAGGCCTGGCCAAAGGCCTGGCCGTGCTCGAAGCCTTTGACACCGAACGTCAGCGCCTGAACGCCACGCTGGCCGCGCAGCGCACGGGCATCACCCGGGCGGCTGCCCGGCGGCATTTGCTCACCCTCACCGAGCTGGGTTATCTGGAGACCGATGGCAGCCACTACTGGCTGTCGGCACGGGTACTGCGCTTTGCGGGCAGTTACATGGCCACCTCGCGTCTGCCGCGCACCTTGCAGCCCACGCTCAACCGCTTGGCGCAGCAGACACAGGCGGCCTTCAGTGCGGTGGTGCTCGATGGCGGCGAGGGCGTGATCGTGGCCCGCAGCGCGGGCGTGGCCGAGCCCGTGCGGCACCTGGCCTATGGCCTGCACCTGGGCGCGCGCTTACCCGCGCATGCCACGTCCACCGGGCGCATGCTGCTGGCGTGCTGGCCCAAGGCCGAGTTCAACGCCTGGCTGAAAGGCCGCGAGCTGGCCCGCATCACCCCGCAGACCGAGGTGGGCACGGCGCGGTTCAAAGCGCTGATCGACCAGGTGCGCCGCGACGACCACTGCCTGGCCCGCGATGCGCACGAGCTGGGCATCCACGCGCTGGCCGTGCCGCTGCGCAACATGCAGGGCCAGACCTTGGCCGCGCTCAATGTGGTGGGCACCGCCGAACAGCTGTCAGACGCCGCTGTGCAGCGCAAGTGGCTGCCCTTGCTGCTGGAGGCGGCGCGGGAGTTGCGGCCTTTGTTGTGACTGGGCGGGTGCAGAGGCCCTTTCGCGACGAGGGCGTCGCTCCTACAGGGAGGGACCGCTGAACAACTTTTGGACGCCAGTGAGCTGAGAATCTCGCTGTGAAGCAGCAAGAGCGATGCAGCACGAACCACCCATGAGCCGCAGCCAGGCGCAGCGCAGGGCGACGATTTTGTGAGGCACGAACCATGAGGAGCCCTGCGCTGCGCCTGGCTGTGGCGGTCTCAGCAAAAACGCCAATGAGTCTCTGCACCCTGTGACGGCACGAGCAAGAACGAAGTTCAAGCTCGAGACCGCCCAAAGATCACATGCGCTCGAAGATCGCTGCGATGCCCTGACCGCCGCCGATGCACATGGTCACCAGTGCGTAGCGGCCGTTGACGCGTTGCAGTTCGTGGATGGCCTTGACCGTGATCAGCGCGCCCGTGGCACCGATGGGGTGACCTAAGGAAATGCCCGAACCGTTGGGGTTGACCTTGGCCGGGTCCAGACCCAGCTCGCGCGTCACGGCGCAGGCCTGGGCGGCAAAGGCTTCGTTGGCCTCGATCACATCGAGGTCATGGACGCTCAGACCGGTCTTTTTCAGCACGGCTTGTGTGGCCGAGATCGGGCCCACGCCCATGATCTTGGGGTCCAGCGCAGTGTGCGCGTAGCCCACCAGGCGGGCCAGGGGCTTGGTGCCACGGGCCTTGGCCGCACCGGCTTCCATCAGCACCACGGCCGCAGCCGCGTCGTTGATACCCGAGGCGTTGCCTGCAGTCACGGTGCCGTTTTCCTTGGCGAACACGGGCTTGAGCTTGGCCATGTCTTCGAGCTTGCAGCCAGCGCGGAAATGCTCGTCGGTGGCGTAGGCCACGTCACCCTTTTTGCTCTTGAGCATGACGGGCACGATCTGGTCCTTGAAGTAACCGGCTGCGGTGGCGCGCTCGGCGCGGTTGTGGCTCTCCACTGCCAGCGCATCCTGCATCTCGCGGGTGATGCCGTACTTGGCGGCCACGTTCTCGGCGGTCACGCCCATGTGGATGTTGTGGAAGGGGTCGTGCAGCGCGCCGATCATCATGTCGACCATCTTGGTGTCACCCATGCGGGCACCCCAGCGAGCGTTCAAGCTGGCGTAGGGCACGCGGCTCATGTTTTCTGCGCCGCCGCCGATGGCGATGTCGGTGTCGCCCAGCAAGATGGCCTGGCTGGCCGAGACGATGGCCTGCAAGCCCGAGCCGCACAGGCGGTTGACGTTGAATGCAGGTGTGCCTTCGGCGCAGCCGCCGTTGATCGCTGCAACGCGCGAGAGGTACATGTCTTTGGGTTCGGTGTTGACCACGTGGCCAAACACCACATGGCCGACATCTTGGCCGTCCACATCCGAGCGTGCCAGCGACTCGCGCACCACCAGTGCGGCCAAGTCGGTGGGGGGGATGTCTTTGAGGCTGCCACCAAAGGTACCAATGGCGGTGCGCACACCGCTGACAACAACAACTTCACGGCTCATGGGAATGTCTCCAGGGATTGAAAAAAAGGGTTTCGGGTCTGGGTTCAGTGAATCAGTGTCCGTGCCAATGACTACACAGGACTGACACAGCAGGCTTCAGGCCTCGCGCACATCGCCAACCGCTTGCGCACCAAAATCCGCCCGGTCCAGATAGGCCAGCACTTTGGCGGCCGCTTCTTCGGGCGTGCTGAGCATGCCCGTGGTTTTGAGCTGCTTGAAGCCCTCTTGGTCCGGAAAGTCTTGGGCGGCCGCACCGCGCAGCTGCACCTGCATGTCGGTGTCGATCACGCCAGGGGCCAGCGAGCACACTTTCGCGCCGTGGGGCTTGAGGGCCTCGTCGAGCGCCATGCAGCGGGTGAAGTGGTCCATGCCGGCCTTGGCCGCGCAGTAGCCCGCTTGCGATGCCATGGCGCGTCGGCCCAGGCCAGAGGAGATGTTGAGCACCTTGCGGGGCACAGGCCAAGCTTCGGTTGCACCCAGAAAGGCGGCGCACAGTTGCATGGGGGCTTCGAGCCCCACACGCAAGGCCCACGCCAGTTCAGCCGGGTCGCTGTGGCTGAGCGGGGCGATGCGGGGGATGACGCCCGCGTTGTTGATCAGGGTGACGCTGCTGTAGTCGCTTGCGCTCTGGCTTTGCAGCCAGTCGCGTACACGTTCGCTGGCGCCTTGGCCGTCGGCCAGATCGTGCGTCCATTGGGCCAGCGGCACATCGGCTTTTTGAGCAGCCTGGGCCAGCTTGGCGTTGGCGTGGCGCGAAATGCACAACAGGCTGTGACCGGGCTGCAGCAGCCGCTGGGCCATGGCCAGACCCATGCCGCGTGAGGCACCGGTCAGGATGTAGAGCGCGTGGGTCATGGCGTGTCTCCGCTGGGTAAATGCTTATTTTCCGGATCAGAGCGACCTAAAACGGTGCCGCAAGTGACAGGGCGAGCGGCTCGCCACTCACCGGGTGGGCGAGGCGCAGGCTGCAGGCGTGCAGCAGCAGGCGCGGCGCCAGCGTTTGAAAGGGCGGCTCTGCATACAGCGGGTCACCCACGATGGGGTGGCCGAGCGCCATCAGGTGCAGCCGCAGCTGGTGGGTGCGGCCGGTGAGCGGTTCAAGCGCCAGGCGCGTGGTGTCTGGCCAGGGCCCCGCTCCGATGGCTTGCCAGCGCGTGCGGCTGGGTTTGCCCCGCAGGGGATCGACGATGCTGCGTGGGCGGTTTTGCCAGTCGATGCGGATGGGCAGGTCGATCTCGCTCCAGCCATCGCTGTGGGCTTGGGCTGCGGGCATGCCTTGCACCACGGCTTCGTAGCGTTTGTGGACTTGGCGTTTTTCAAAAGCCATGCTCAGGGTTTTTTGCATGGCCGGGCCACGCGCCAGCATCAGCAGGCCCGAGGTGGCCTGGTCGAGCCGGTGCACGATCAGGGCATCGGGCCAACGCTGGCGGGCACGTGTGATCAGGCAGTCTTGCTGGTGCGGGCTTTGGCCGGGAATGGTCAGCAGGCCTGCCGGTTTGTGCAGTACCAGCAAGTGGGCGTCTTCGTGCACCACCTGCAACAGTTCATCACTGCGCACTGGCGGCCCGGATGCGGTTGACCTGCAGCGGCGTGACTTCATTGGCCTGGTTACCCCACTGGCTGCGGATGTGGGTGAGCACGGCGGCGATGTCGCGGTCGTCCAGCTCCAGCACAAAAGGCGGCATGCCGTAAGGGCGGGGGTGTCCTGCGGTGGCCGGGCCGTAGCCGCCGTACAGCAGGGCCTGCACCAGGTTGGTCGGCTCGCCCAGCAGCACGGCGCGGTTGCCTGCGAGGGCCGGGTAGATGCCCGGCGCGCCTTGGCCCTGCTCACCGTGGCAGGTGGCGCAGTGGCGGTCGTAGACCTTGAGGCCGCGTTCGGCCACGGTGGACGGGATGCGCACAGGCGCTGTGGCGGGAGCCGTCGCAGTCGTGGAGGCCTGGGCGCGCGACTGCAGGTACACGGCCATGGCCTGCACGTCGGCCTGGCTCAGGTGCTGCAGGCTGTGCTGCACCACTTCGCTCATGGGGCCGCTGGTTTGCGCCTGACCGTTGGTGCCTGTGCGCAGCAAGCGCACCACATCGGTCAATGGGGTGCTGGCCAGACCGGTTTCGCGGTCGTTGGTGAGGTCCGGGGCGTACCAGTTGACCACGGGCATGAGGCCGCCAGACAGGTCGCTCACCCCAGCGGTGGCGCCCAGTGCATTGCGTGCGCTGTGGCAGGCCGCGCAGTGGCCCAGGCCCTGCACGAGGTAAGCGCCCCGGTTCCATTCGGCGCTTTGCCGGGCGTCGGGCGCAAATGGTGCAGGGCTGAAGAACAGGCTGCGCCAGACGGCCAGCGCGGCCTGCGTGCCCAGCGGCCAGGTCAGCTCGTGGGGCGGTTGGGCTTGCTGGACGGGGCTTTGGCTTTGCAGCCAGGCGAACATGGCGTCGCTGTCTTCGCGGATGATGACGCTGGTGTGCTCGTAGGGGAAGGCCGGAGTCAGCAAGCGACCGCTGCGTGAGCGTCCGTGGTGCAGGGCCTGCCAGAAGTCCTGGGCGCTCCAACGGCCCAGGCCTGTGTCGGGGTCGGGCGTGAGGTTGCTGCTGTAGACGGGGCCAAACGGCGTTTCGATGGCGCGGCCACCCGCCAGTTGTGGGCGGCCCCGATCGCTGTGGCAGGCGATGCAGTTGCCCGCTTGCACCAGGTACTGGCCGCGTTGCAGGGTCTCGGGCGTGGCAGGTGACGATGCTGTGGGGGCAGCAGCAGGCGAGCTGAGCAGGTCGCCCCAGTTGTCCCAGACCACGGCCGCGACCAGCAGGGCCAGGCCTGCGAGCAGCAGTCGGCCAGAGGTGCGCAGCAGCGTGGACCGTGGGGTGTGGGCAGCGCTGCTCATGGGCGGCCTCCGGTGGCTGCGCTCAATTCGGGCGCGCTACCGCAGCGAAACGCCGTGTCCAGTGCGGGCCGGGGCGTTTGCGCTGCGGGGCGGGTGTCGGCGGGCAGTGGCTGGCTGGCGAGCCAGCTGGAGACGGCAATGATGTCGCCCTGCGGCAGGCGCTTGACGACTTCGGCCATGCAGTCGGGGGCGTGGGCGCGGCGCTGCCCGGTTTGCCAGGCGCCCAGTTGGGCGTTGAGGTAGTCCAGTGGCAGGCCCAAGAGGCCCGGCACGTTCGGTTGTGCGCCTGTGAGGCGCTCGCCGTGGCATGCCACGCAGGCGGGCAGGCCCAGGGCTTTGTTTCCACGCGTGACCAGTTGCTGGCCGCGCGCGAGCTGCTCGGGCTTGAGGGTCGAGGGTGTGGGGGCGGGGTAGGGCAGGTGCAGGCTGGCAAAGTGCTCGGCGATTTCACGCAGGTAGGCGTCCGAGAGCGGGTCGACCAGGCGGATCATCAGCCCATAGTGGCGGCGGCCCTCTGTGAAGTTGCGCAGCTGGTGGTAGAGGTAGCCCGCAGGTTTGCCCGCGATGCGTGGGTAGTAGCCGTCCGGCCCGGCGCGTCCCTGGTCGCCGTGGCAGGCGGTGCAGGCGCGGGTGCGCTCGGCCATGCTGTCTTCGATGGTACGGGTTTTCTGGGCCAGGACGGGGCTGCCCACCAGCAGCGCCAGACAGGCCAGACTGGCGGCCACCCAGGGACGGAAATTCAGGTTCATCTGCTGACGATAACCGAACCAGCGACAATGTCGGGTTTTGTGCCCGGCGGGAATGGCCTGTCCGGTCCGATTTTTTGTCCGAGTTTGACCCATGTCCGATATCCAAGTCCGATACGCCACCTTGCAAGACGCTGCCGCGGTGGCCAACCTGCACCTGATCGCCAGCCGCACCCTCTACGAAGGCGTGGTGCCTGACGCGCACTGGAGCAGCACACCACCCGCCAAACGCGTGGCTTTCTGGAAGGAAGCCATCGAGTACGGTGAGCCACAGGTCTTGGTGGCCATTGAAGGCTCGGAGATCGTGGGCTTTGTGGGTTTTGACCGCTCACGTGACCCCAAGTCCAAAAACACCACCGGCGAGATCTGGGCCATTTATGCGGACCCCGACCGCCTGGGCGAAGGCGTGGGCCTGGCCCTGTGGGACGCAGCCAACGAAGGCCTGCAAGACGAAGGCTGCACCGATGTGACCGTGTGGGTGCCCCTGCGCAGCGACAAGGCCTTGCGCTTTTTTGACGCCGCAGGCTTCAAGCGCGAGATGAACACCGCCCGCACTGTGCCCTTGGGCGGGGTGAAGGTGGAAGAGCTGCGCCTCAAACGCGCGCTCGGTTGAAACCGCCACAGGATGGATGCGTCGTGGGCATTTGGCTGGCACCGATGGAAGGGCTGCTCGACCACGGGCTGCGTGACACGCTCACGCGGGTGCCCGGGGTGGACATGTGTGTGTCTGAGTTCATCCGCGTGACCAACACGGTGCTGCCGCGCCGTGCGTTTTTGCGGGTGGTGCCCGAGTTGCTCAACGGCAGCCGCACGCCTTCGGGCGTGCCCGTGCGAGTGCAGCTTTTGGGCTCGGACCCGGAGTGCCTGGCCGACAACGCCGCCGTGCTGGCGCAGTTGGCGCCTGCGGGCATTGACCTGAACTTTGGCTGCCCGGCCAAGACGGTGAACCAGCACCGGGGCGGCGCGGTGCTCCTGGACGAGCCCGAACTGGTGGGTCGCATTGTGGCGGCGGTGCGCCGTGCGGTGCCCGCGCACATCCCGGTGTCGGCCAAGATGCGCCTGGGCTACCAGGACGACAGCCGCGCCGAGGACTGCGCCCAGGCCATCGAGGCGGGGGGCGCGAGCGATCTGGTGGTGCACGCCCGCACCAAGGTGCATGGTTACAAGCCGCCCGCGTACTGGGACCGCATTGCCGATGTGCGCCAGTGCGTGAAGCTGCCCATGGTGGCCAATGGCGAGATCTGGACGGTGCAGGACGCCCTGCGTTGCCGTGAGGTGACGGGCTGCGAGCGGCTCATGATCGGCCGCGGCATGGTGTCAGACCCGGGACTGGCGCTGGCCATTGCACGCCATGATGCCGGGGACAACGCTGCAGCAGGCACGGCCCTGAGCTGGGGCGAGGTCAAAGCCTTGATGCCGGTGTTCTGGCAGAGTGTGACCCGGCGCGTGACGCCCCGGCACCGTGCCGGGCGCATGAAGCAGTGGCTGAACTACCTGCGCCGCGCCTACCCCGAGGCACAGCAGGCGTTTGACGAGATGCGGCTGGTGCACGATTCGTCGAAGATCGATGCCTGGATTCAGGCCCAAGCCCCAAACCTGCACTGAACGCAGGCGCTCAGGTCGCCGAGCGGCTCAGGGGTTGGCAGCGATGTGGCGGTCGACTTCGGCTTGCAGCTCAGCCAGTTTGGGCGCCAGCTGGGCGTAGGCCGCTTGAACTTCTGTGGCGCTGCCGTGTTTGCTCAGGGCTTCGACGCTCACCACTTCTGTCACCAGTGCCTCGGTGCAAAACACCGGGGTGAAGCCCTTGAGTTGGTGCAGCCATTCATTGGCGCCCTTCACATCGCTGGCGGCCAGGCACTGTTCAATGCGCGGCAAGTCATCGCTCAGGCTTTGGCGCAGGGTTTGCATCAGGGTCATGACGCCTGTCTCGTCCCCGATGTATTCCATCGCCCGGGAGATCGACAAAAACTGGAAGTCGGGACTGGTGTTCATGGCATTTAATTAATTATTAAGATTTCATTTTTGAATGTCTTATTTTAATCAAGCAAACGGGCCAAACCGCCTTCGGGCTCAAAACGACCGTCTGTGAATCGCAGTCGGCTTGGACCGGGGAATGCGCGCTCGGACACCGGGTGCCGCTCATCGCCGGGGTAGCAGATGACGCGCGTGCCCTCGTCGTCAAACGGCTCGGGCTGCACCACGGGCGGCTTGCGCTGCATGGCCTCGGCCAGCACGCTGTGCGCATTGGCGTGTTGCTTGAGGTGCACCAGGCTCATGATCTGCGGCGGGGCCAGTTCGATCTCGCCCGCCACGTAGCGGCCCAGCGCCGCCGCAGGGCTGATCCAGATGCTGTCGGTGGTCTCGTGGTTGTCGTGCTGGGCGATCTGGTCTTCGGGCACGTGGCTCACAAAAAAGCGGGTGTCAAAACGTTTGTTGGTGACCGAGGCCTGGCGCGGTGTGATCCAGCGCGACCAGGGCACCAGGGCTTCGGCCTGCACCTGCAGGGCCAGGCTTTGCAGGGCCGCGCCCCAGCTTTGACCCTGGGCCAGGGCTTGCTGCAAGGCGCTGACGTGCGCTGCGTCAGCCCCTGCAGCCGACTGGCACAGCAGCACGCCAGACTCTTCAAACGCTTCGCGAATGGCCGCCATGAAGAGCGCCGCTGCCCGCTCGGGGGCCAGCTCGGGCTCGTTCAAGCGCTGCTGCAGCTGCACCGGGCTTTGACTGAGTCGCGCGATCAGCTGGGGGTGGTGGTCGTCAGCGTCGAGCTTGCCGCCGGGGAACACATAAGCGCCGCCCAGCACATTGGACGCCTGGTGCCTGCGCATCAGCAGCACCTGCAGACCTTCGGCGCTGTCACGCAGCAGGATCACGGTGGCTGCATCGAGCGGCGGGGTGGTGATGATTTCTGTGTTGAGTTCCATGGGCTGAGGTCAGTGCGCAATTGAGTGGGGGCCGCTGTCAAGCGGGCTACAGCACGGAGTATGCGGCTCCAGTAGAGTAGAACACTGACAACAGGCCGTTGGCGTGTCAAGGACATGACAGCGGCAGCCATTCGCAGCTTTCAACCCACAAGGAAAAATCCCATGAGCATCGAATTCAAAGGCCGCGTGGCCATTGTGACCGGCGCAGGCGGCGGTCTGGGTAAACAGCACGCCTTGGCGCTGGCCGCGCGTGGCGCCAAGGTGGTCGTCAACGACCTGGGCGGCGACGTGCATGGCGTGGGTGGCTCGGTGTCGGCGGCGCAGGCCGTGGTCGACGAGATCCGCGCTGCGGGTGGCGAAGCGATTGCCAACGGCGCGTCTGTCACCGACTTTGAAGCCGTGCAAAACATGGTCAAGCAGGCGATGGAGGCCTGGGGCCGGGTGGACATCCTGGTCAACAACGCGGGCATCCTGCGTGACAAGAGTTTCGCCAAGATGGAGCTGGCCGACTTCAAGCTGGTGATGGACGTGCACGTCATGGGCGCGGTGCATTGCACCAAGGCCGTCTGGCCCATCATGCAGGCGCAAAACTATGGCCGTGTGGTCATGACCACCTCGTCAAGCGGCCTCTATGGCAACTTTGGCCAAGCCAACTATGGCGCGGCCAAGATGGCGCTGGCGGGCCTCATGCAAACCCTGTCGATCGAAGGCGAGAAGCACAACATCCGCGTCAACGCGCTGGCCCCCACCGCCGCCACCCGCATGACCGAAGGCCTGATGCCCGAGCAGGTGCTCAAGGCCCTGGAGCCCAGTGCCGTGGTGCCCGCGATGCTGGTCATGGCCAGCGAGGATGCGCCCAACCGCACCATCCTGTGCGCAGGCGCAGGCGGCTTTGAGGCGGCGCAGATCACCTTGACCCAGGGCGTGTACCTGGGCGTGGGCCCCGACACTCCTGAGCGCCTGGCCGCAGCGCTGGCGCAGGTGACCGACCTGACGAGCGCTCTGGTGCCCAAGGCGGGTTCCGAGCAGGGCGCGCTGGAAGTGGGCAAGGCCATGAAGGCGCATGGGGCTTGACGGTCTGTGTTGAAGAACAGACCGAGACGGTAATCTTTATGTGACGCACCCTTTGTGCGGCGGATTGGTACGGGCAGCCTGCTGCACGCGCCGCGAGCCATACAGTCAAGCTCAAGGGTTGCAGTGATCGCACCGCGCGGGATCAGCCAGTGCCTTCGTGTGGATGGCGCGTTCTTCTTGCATCTTGCAGATTTGACAATGCCAAACTTCACTGATGGGTAAGCGTGTCTTGCGACCGCAAACCCTGCAGCGCAGCCCAGGTATTCGCCGATCGACCCAAAATCCAGGGGCATCGCATGCCGGGCACAACGACTGTAATTTTTGAATGAGATCAGAGGCTGCGTTACGGATGATGTTTTGTCTGGTGGGGTTACAAAACGCGCGAAGGTCATTTTCGACATACACCAGCCCGTTGTTCGATTGGCTCCTGCAACGCTCAAACGCCTCCATCAGCGAAGGCACATTGTGGATACCTTTGATAATTGCGGGGTGATCTTCATGCGAGGGCCGCATCGTCAGGCGGTGCTCGGGAAATTTGGCCTCCAGTGCAAAAAGCTCCAGCTCTTGAAGCGACTGGATGGGTTTTTGCAAGCTCTGGGCGTGACCATGTGCCCAGCCTGTGATTTCGAGGTCTTGCTTTTGATCTATCCAGAGCAAGACCTCGGTGTTCCACGGTACAAAGCCACCCACGGGGTCTGGGCCGAATGAGCCTTCACTGGCAATCCCTATGCTCGAACCCGTCAAGGCCATGCCTATTCTGGCTTTTTCGCGTGCAGCATCCATTTGTGAGCCCGGCCTGGCCAGTTCGTGGGTGAAAGTGCCCAGCTTGTCCGTATCGTAGCCCTCGGTATGCAGGATTCGGCAGCCCAGGGCGGCTTCGATGGGCGGACCCACCAGGTGTTGTTTACCGTGTTGCGTCAGGAAGGCCACGTCGCAGCCTTGCCAATGCATTTTTTTGTGGACTGTCATCTCAGCCTCGGAGCACATGGCGTCCGCCGGAGAAAAGCGGCATGCCGCCATGGGTTAGGGAGGCAAAAATCATTGCTCCCAAATGGGGACAGCGTGCGAACAGAGATTGCATGAGTGTTCTCCAAGATCGCATGCTAAGAATTCTTCGTCAGTTTGTAAAATCGATAAATGAATAAAAAGACATAGATAAAGATCTATGAAAACTAGGCGATACCCAGACAGATTCACTGCGGTTTTCCCTGCATGTCATGCCGTCCCGATGCGCTCTTGGATGGTCAAACTCCGTGCCGCCAGGTACTGCTACCCTGCAGTGGACGATTCTTTTGGTTTTCGAGAACACCGCTTCAATCTCGACCAGTTCAGCAAGTTCTTCGGGAAAGTTGGGTCGAATCACGCGGTCGAGCACAAACTGCTCCTTGGGGCCATTCAGGTCGCAACTGCCCAATTGCTCGGAGGCAGTTTTTGTTAGGTCAGGGGCTTGGTGGAGGTGTCACTGGATCCTATTTTTTGACTTCAAGCGCCACCGCCTCGGCCAACTCAATCACCGCCATCGCGTAGTAGCTGCTCCAGTTGTAGCGGGTGATGGCGTAGAAATTTTCGGTGCCCGCCACGTAGCTGGGGGCATCCAGGCCGTTGCGCAATTCGATCAAGGCCAAGGGGCCCGTGTGCTGCAGTGCTGGGCCATCGAGTTGCGCGCCTTTGGCCGTGAAGCTGCTGACGCTGAAGGTTGGCAGGATGTCGGGGGCCAGCAGGGCGTCCATGTCGGTCTGGCCAGGTGCCAGTCGCACCGGGTAGTGGGTGGGCATGCCCGGCTGCCATTGGAACGATTTGAAGTAATTGGCCACCGAGCCGATGGCGTCGGTCGGGCTGCCAAACAGGTCGATGCGGCCATCACCGTCAAAGTCCACCGCGTAGCGGGCCCAGCTGGAGGGCATGAACTGGGGCAGGCCCATGGCTCCGGCATAGCTGCCTTTGATGCTTTGCGGGTCCGCGCCGCTGCGCGAGGTGAGCAGCAAAAACTGCTCCAGCTCGGAGCGGAAAAATGCCTGTCGCTCGGCCGCACGTGGGTGGGCCGCTGGAAAGTCAAAAGCCAAGGTGGCCAGCGCGTCCAGGATGCGGAAATTGCCCGTGTTCTGGCCGTACAGGGTTTCGACGCCGATGATGCCCACCACGATGGATGCGGGCACGCCGTATTCGCGCTCGGCACGCTCCAGCGCCGCTTGGTGGGCTTTCCAGAACCGGGCACCTGCCTGGATGCGTTGGCTTTCGATGAAACGGGCCCGGTAGGCCGCCCAGTTTTTGGCGATGGGGGTCGCAGGTGGCAGCACGAGTTTTTCGATCACGGCAATGCGCTGGGCCTGAGTGATCTGTTTTTGCAGCCAGGCCTCGGGCAGGTCGAGCCGATTGGCCGCGTCTTGTGCCCAGAGTTTGGCGTCTTCGCGCGCGCCGTAAGACGTTCCGGTGGGCGATGCTTTGTCGCCCTTGCAGACTTTGGCTTTGGGCTTGGGGTGTGCATTGCTGTGGGCACTGCCGTGTCTTTTGTGAGCGGTGCTGGCGGCTTGGGCTGTGGCGGCCAACAGCAGGCTACTCGCCAGCAGGGCGCTGGCGTAAGTCAAAAGTGAAAGCAAGAGGGGTGAGCGGCGCATGGGGAGTCTGGGCAAAGAGGCTTTCAGTTTAAGCTGTGAATGTTTGATTCAGATCCAAAGGGCACATGACGGGACGTGATAAGCTGAAAAGCATCTTCCAGGGCTGGTGGCCTTGGGGGGCTGAAAAGGAAAACACCCGCATGGGCGCGACAGGTTATTTCTCCCACCCCGATTGCCGCAAACACGAGATGGGCCCGGGCCACCCCGAATGTCCTGAGCGGCTGGGTGCCATCGAGGACCGTCTGTTGATCAGTGGTCTGGACATGGCGCTCACCCGCCGCGAGGCTGCACCGGCCTCGCTGGCAGACATCGAGCTGGCGCACGGCCGCATGCATGTGGCCTCGTTGCGTGGCCTCAACGACATGCTGCGCGAAGACATGGCCGCAGGCGGCCCCACCCACACCGCACTGGACACCGACACCTCGATCAACGCCTACACCTGGGACGCGGCTTTGCGCTCGGCAGGTGCAGCGATCGAAGCGACCGATGCGGTGATTGCTGGAGAGCTTGAAAACGCGTTCTGCGCCACCCGGCCGCCAGGCCACCATGCCTGCCGCGACAAGGCCATGGGGTTTTGTTTTTTCAACAACGTGGCGATTGCGGCCAAGTACGCGGTGGAGCGCCATGGCATGAAGCGCGTGGCCATCGTGGACTTTGACGTGCACCACGGCAATGGCACCGAAGACATTGTGGCGGGTGACGAGCGCATCCTGATGGTGAGTTTTTTTCAGCACCCGTTCTACCCGGAAGGGGGCTCGCAGTCGACGGCGAGCAACCTGGTGAACCTGCCCGTGCCGGCCTACACCAAGGGCATGGACATCCGCGAGTTGATCGAGATGATGTGGATTCCGCGCCTGGAGGCGCACCAGCCCGAGATGATTTTCATCAGCGCTGGGTTTGATGCGCACCGCGAGGACGACATGGGTCAGCTGGGCCTGGTGGAGCAGGACTACGCCTGGATCACCATGCGCATCAAGGACATCGCCAAGCGCCATGCGCAAGGCCGCATCGTGAGCTGTCTGGAGGGCGGCTACAGCCTGAGTGCCTTGGGTCGCAGTGTGGAAGCGCACTTGCGGGTGCTGGCCGACGTCTGAGGCGGCCTGCTTTGCGCCACAATGGGCGCCATGACTTCTACCGACATTCAAACGCTCGCTTCGGGCGAGTTGCTGCACACGCGCGATGCCCGTGGCGTGCACTGGTTGACGCTCAATGACCCCACCAGCTTCAACACCCTGGGGGAATCCATGCTGGCGGCGCTGCAAGCGGCGCTCGATCGGGTGGCCCGCGACGAGGACGCCCGCGCCGTGGTGCTGGGGGCCCATGGCAAGGCGTTTTGCGCCGGTCACAACCTGAAAGAAATGCGCGCCCGGCCCGAGCTGGCGTATTACCAAAAGCTGTTCGCGCAGTGCACCCGGATGATGATGGCGATCCGTCACCTGCCTGTGCCCGTCATTGCACGGGTGCAGGGCGTGGCCACGGCGGCGGGTTGTCAGCTGGTGGCGCAATGCGATCTGGCGGTGTCGGTCGATACGGCCCGCTTTGGTGTCAACGGCATCGATGTGGGGCTGTTTTGCGCCACGCCCAGCGTGCCCTTGTCGCGCAACATGCAGCCCAAGCAGGCCATGGAGATGCTGCTCACAGGCGGCTTCATCGACGCCGCCGAAGCCCAGCGGCGCGGTTTGGTGAACCGCGTGGTGGCCGCCGATGCACTTGACGCTCAGGTGCAGCAGCTGGTGGACGCGATTGTGGCCAAGCCCAGGGTGGCCGTGCAGATGGGCAAGCAATTGTTTTACCAGCAGGCCGAGATGGGCATCGAGGCCGCTTACCAACTGGCCGGACAGACCATGGCCTGCAACATGGTGCACGAGGTGGCGCAAGAAGGTGTGCAGGCCTTCATCGATAAAAGGAACCCGTCATGGCGTCTTTGAATGGGCACGCGGTGCAGATCGCCGATCCTTTGGCTTGGCTCGATTCATTGGCGCGTGCCGAGTCCCTGCAGGTGTTGGGCGCGTTTGCCGCCAGCGTGGTTTTGGCTGCACTGGCCGTCTGGCTGTTGCGCAAGGCCCTGAAGGGTCATGAGTTGTCGGTGCTCCTGGGCAAGCGTTTGTTTGACGGGGTGCTGTTCCCAACACTCTTGCTGGGGTTGACCTTTGTCGCCCGAACGCTGTTGACCGGTGACCATCCGCTGGCGCTGTTTGGCATTTTGTTGCCTGTGTGCATTTCTCTGGCCCTCATCCGTTTGGGTGTCAAGGTGTTGCAGGTGGCGTTCGGGGAGGCGCCGTTCGTGCGGGTGCTGGAGCGCACGATTTCCTGGGTCGCCTGGTTTGCTGTGGTGCTGTGGGTCACGGGCATTCTGCCCTTGATCCTGGAGGAGCTGGACCAGATCCAATGGAAGGTGGGGGCCTCCACGCTGTCGGTGCGCACTTTGCTGGAAGGGGCGTTGACAGCAGGAGCGGTGCTGATTTTCACGCTGTGGGTGTCGGCCGCGCTGGAGTCGCGGCTGCTGCGCTCGGCCACAGGCAGTGATTTGTCGCTGCGCAAGGTGATCAGCAACACGGTGCGGGCCTTGCTGATGTTCGTGGGCGTATTGTTGGCGCTGTCGTCTGTGGGCATCGATTTGACTGCCTTGTCGGTGCTGGGCGGTGCGGTGGGCGTGGGCATTGGTTTTGGCCTGCAAAAACTCGCCGCCAATTACGTCAGCGGTTTCGTCATCTTGGCCGAACGCAGCATGCGCATTGGCGACATGGTGCGCGTCGATGGGTTCGAGGGCCGCATCACCGACATCAAGGCGCGCTACACCGTGATCCGCGCTTTGTCGGGGCGTGAGTCCATCGTGCCCAACGAGATGCTGATCACCAGCCGGGTCGAAAACCTGTCGCTCGCCGACCCCAAGGTGGCGCAGACGACGCAGGTGGCAGTGGCTTACAACAGCCCGGTGGATGAAGTGGTGCAGCTGCTCGAAGCCGCCTGCAAGGCGCAGTCCCGTGTGCTGGCCGAGCCTGCACCCGCTGCGTGCCTGTCCAGTTTCGGTGCCGATGGTTTGGAGTTCACGGTGACGTACTGGATTGCCGATCCGGAGAACGGACCGCTCAAGCTCAAGTCGGACATCAACCGCGCGATCTTGCAGGCCCTGAAGGCGCAGCAGATCGAGATCCCGTTCCCGCAGCGGGTGGTGCACAGCGCGGCACACACCTGAAGCGTGACGCACCAAAGAAAAACGGCACGCCAAGGCGTGCCGTTTTTGTGAGGTTCTGGACGCGATCAGTCCATCATCGAGGGCAGCCACAGGCTCAGGCCCGGGAACATCAGCAAGATGCCCAGCGTGATCACCAGCACCACCACCAGCGGCCACACGCCACGGAAGATGGTGCCCAGCCCCACCTTAGGCAGCAGGGTGTTGATCACGAACAGGTTCATGCCCACGGGCGGCGAAATCAGGCCGATCTGGATCACCATCACGATCAGCACACCGAACCACACGGGGTCAAAGCCAAGCTGGGTGACGATGGGGAAGAACAGCGGAATGGTCAGCAGCACCATGGTCAGCTCTTCCATCACAGTGCCCAGGATCACATAGATCAGCATCATGGCGCCCACGATCATCAGAGGGGACAGACCCAGGTGGGTGATCCACTCTTTCAGCTCCATCGGCATGCTGGTGAAGTTCACGAAGTTGGCAAACACCGTGGCCGAGATCAGCAGCGTGAACAGCATGGCGGTGGTGCGGGCCGACTCGACCAGCACTTCGAACAGGGCTTTGAAGCTCAGCGCGCCACGGGCCACAGCGAACAGGAAGGCGCCCATGGCCCCCATGCCTGCGCCTTCGGTCGCGGTGAAGAAGCCGCCATAGATGCCGCCCAGCACAATGACCACCAACAGCAAAACGCCCCAGATGCCGCGCAGTGCGGCCCAGCGTTGGGCCCAGGTGAACTTATCGCCAGCAGGTGCATGCTGTGGGTCGCGCGAGGTCATGATGAGCACCGCCACCATCATCAAGATGGCGGTCAGGATGCCGGGGATGACGCCTGCTGCGAACAGCTTGCCGATGTGGGTTTCGGTGATGATGCCGTAGATCACCATGATGGTGGACGGCGGGATCATGATGCCCAGGGTGCCGCCTGCTGCGATCACGCCTGTGGACAAGGCATCGCTGTAGCCGAGTTTTTTCATCGACGGGTAAGCCACCTTGCTCATGGTGGCTGCTGTGGCAATCGACGAGCCGCAAATGGCCCCAAAGCCCGCGCAAGCGGCGATGGTGGCGTGTGCCAGACCGCCACGGCGGTGACCGATGAAAGTGTAGGCCGCATGAAAGAGTTCATGCGCCAAACCTGCGCGGGCCACAAAGTTGCCCATCAGGATAAACAGCGGGATCACCGACAAGGTGTAGGCAAAACCGGTTTCGTAAACCACTTGGGCAGTGCTGGCGAGGGCAGGCATCCAGCCACGGGTCAGGCCAATGCCAACGAGGCCCACGAGGCCCATGGAGAAAGCCAAGGGCACGCGCAAAAGCGCCAGGCCAAAGATGGCCGCAAATCCAATCAGCGCTTCAATCACAGCACGCCCCCTTCGTTGTCTTGTTGTTCCTTGAACATCAAGCCCAAGTGGATGATGCCCGTGAAGGCGCAAAGTAGGCCCATGCCATAGATGAACGGGGCCTTGAGGATTTTGAGTTGTGCTGTGGTTTCACCGGTTTCGAGGAAGTCGCCTCCGGTTTTCCACATCAGCCAACCCAACGCAATCAAAGCCGCACCGCACAGCAGATGCACCAAGGCGCACTGGATCTTCTTGAGAAATTCAGGCAGGTAGGGGTCCATCGAGTCGAACACCACGTGTTCACCGCGCTCGGACACCAGGGGGAGGGCACCGAAGATGACAACCACCATCAGCAGCTCGGTCAGCTCCAGCGAGCCGGTGATCGAGTTGTCGAGCAGTTTGCGCCCGCCTACATCCAGAAATGTGAGCAGCATGATCGCAAACAGCGCGATACCGGCCAGCAGCCCGCAAAGGGTTTCAAGCAATTTTTTCAAAACAGGGGTCTTTCAAATTCAAAGGCGGTCCCTTCTTGCAGACAGGGACCGCCCATTGTTCTTCACGCCCACAGGGGCAAAGCGGGAATCACTTCTCCAGTTTGGCGATTTCGGCGCGGAAGTCCGCCAGCACCTTGGCAGGGTTCTTCAGGCCCTTGGCTTCGGCAGCCTTGATCCAGGCTTGCTCCAGGGGCGCGGTTTTGGCTTTGACGTCGGCAACAAACTTGGCATCGGCTTTGGTCACGACCACGCCGTTGACCTGCATCAGCGCAAAAGCGCGGCGGTCCACTTTGTCCCAGCCGCGGCCAAAGATGCGGGCAGCGGTTTCACCGGAGATGTCGTCGACAGCTTTTTTGTCTTCGGGCGAGAGTTTGTCGTACTTGGCCTGGTTCATCATGAAGACAAAGCTGGTGTTGTACAAGCCGCCGGGGAAGGTGGTGGCGTGCTTGATGATTTTGTCGATCTTGAACGATTCGGTCGATTCAGCCGGGAACAGCGTGCCGTCCATCACGCCGCTGGACAGAAGTTCATAAGAGTCGGGTGCGGGTTTGAGGGTCACGTTCATGCCCAGGGTTTTGGACATCTCGTTGACCATGCCGCCGCCCACGCGGAATTTCAGACCGGAAAGGTCATCCACCTTGGTGATGGCGCGCTTGGTGTTGAACACGATGCCAGGGCCGTGGGTGAAGAGGCTGATGACTTTGACGCCGGGGTGTTCCGCAGCGACCTCGGGGTGCTTGCTGGTGACGCGGCTGAAAGCGATGGAAATGGTTTCAGAGCTGTTGCCCAGGAAGGGCAGTTCTGCCATTTGAGGGGTGACGAAGCGGCCGGGCGTGTAGCCGTGTACGGTGTAGGACAAATCGGCCAGGCCATTCTTGATGGCGTCATAGGTGCCGGGGGCGGGGGAGACACCACGGGGCAGGATGTTGCATTTGATGCGGCCTTTGGTGTTGGCTTCGAGCAGGTCGCACCATTCTTTTTGCGCCATGCTGGCGGTGTGGGTGGGGGGCAGCCAGCTCGAGACGGTCAGCACGGTCTGTGCCTGGGCCACGCCAGTGAAACCCGCCAGAGCGGCCAAAGAGAGGGAAACAAGGGTTTTTTTCATCGCGGACTCCACGCAAATTGGTTACAAAACATAATCTAATCCGAAGTCGGCCAGACTGCACTCCATGCTAACCCTTATTCGCCGACCGTTTGGTCGGTGAATTCCCGAGGTTAGGATGTGCCAATAAAAGACATCAGCCCATGTAAAATGCGAACGACCGTGCTTTTTTGTGTGGATTTCGAGACATCGGGATCTGACTTGGTGCACAATTGACGTTAACGTAAACGTCAATTGTTTTCTGGCTTTCAAAATCAATCCAACGGAGATGCTTAAATGAAAATTCTCGTGCCCGTGAAACGCGTGGTGGACTACAACGTCAAGGTGCGTGTGAAGTCCGACAACAGCGGCGTGGACATCGCCAACGTCAAGATGAGCATGAACCCGTTTGACGAAATTGCTGTCGAAGAAGCCGTGCGCCTCAAAGAAAAAGGCTTGGCCACCGAAGTGATCGCTGTGTCATGCGGCGTGACCCAGTGCCAGGAAACCCTGCGCACCGCCATGGCCATCGGCGCGGACCGTGGCATCCTGGTGGAGACCCCGGCCGATCTGGACCTGCAGCCCCTGGCGGTGGCCAAGCTCCTCAAGGCCTTGGTCGACAAAGAACAACCCGGCCTGATCATTCTGGGCAAGCAAGCGATCGACGACGATTGCAACCAGACCGGCCAGATGCTGGCGGCCTTGGCCGATTTGCCCCAGGCCACATTTGCCTCCAAGGTCGAGATCGTGGACGGCAAAGCCCAGGTGACCCGCGAGATCGACGGAGGTCTGGAGACTTTGTCGGTGTCTTTGCCTGCAGTGGTGACCACCGATTTGCGCCTGAACGAGCCACGTTATGTGACCTTGCCCAACATCATGAAGGCCAAGAAAAAGCAGCTCGACACCTTCAAGCCTGAAGACCTGGGCGTGGATGTGGCCCCCCGCATCAAGACCCTCAAGGTCGCTGAACCCGCCAAGCGCAGCGCCGGCATCAAGGTGCCCGATGTCGCCACCCTGGTGGACAAGCTCAAAAACGTCGCCAAAGTCATCTGAGGAGCCCCAACATGACCGCACTCGTCATTGCAGAACACGACAACGCCTCGATCAAAGGCGCGACCCTGAACACCGTCACAGCCGCGGCCGCCTGCGGCGGTGACGTGCACGTGCTGGTGGCTGGCCACAACGCTGGCGCTGCGGCTCAAGCCGCCGCCCAGATTGCTGGTGTTGCCAAAGTCATTCATGCTGACAGCGAAGCCCTGGCCCATGGCCTGGCCGAAAACGTGGCCGCCCAAGTGCTCACGATCGCGGGCAACTACACCCACATCCTGTTCCCCGCTACTGCTGGCGGCAAGAACGTGGCCCCCCGCGTAGCAGCCAAACTGGATGTGGCCCAGATCTCCGACATCACCAAGGTGGAGTCGGCCGACACTTTCGAGCGTCCGATCTACGCTGGCAACGCCATCGCCACCGTGCAAAGCAGCGACGCCACCAAAGTGATCACCGTGCGCACCACCGGCTTTGACGCCGCCGCCGCCACGGGTGGCTCGGCAGCCTTGGAAAGCGCCGCTGCGCAAGCAGACAGTGGCAAGAGCAGCTTCAAGGGCAGCGAGATCGCCAAGAACGACCGCCCCGAGCTGACGGCCGCCAAGATCATCGTGTCGGGTGGCCGCGCTCTGGGCAGCTCCGAAAAGTTCAACGAAGTCATGACGCCCCTGGCCGACAAGTTGGGCGCAGCCATCGGTGCCAGCCGAGCCGCAGTCGATGCAGGCTACGCGGCCAACGACCTGCAAGTGGGCCAGACCGGCAAGATCGTGGCGCCTCAGCTGTATGTCGCTTGTGGCATCTCGGGTGCGATCCAGCACTTGGCTGGCATGAAGGACTCCAAAGTGATCGTGGCGATCAACAAGGATCCTGAAGCGCCGATCTTCAGCGTGGCGGACTTCGGCCTCGAAGCCGATCTCTTTGCCGCTGTGCCTGAGTTGACCCAGGCCCTTTGATCCATCAGCGCACCGAAAAAGGCATCGTTCGCGATGCCTTTTTTGTAACTTCACACAGACTTACCGGAGACTTTCATGAGCTACACCGCCCCCCTCAAGGACATGCTGTTCAACATCGAGCACTTGGCACGCATTGACCAGATTGCACAGATTCCCGGCTTTGAAGACGCCGGTCTGGAAACCGCACAAGCGGTGCTCGAGGAGTGCGGCAAGCTCAACCGCGATGTGATCGCGCCATTGAACTGGGAAGGCGACAAGAACCCGTCATTCCACCACGACGGCAACCAGGTCACGACCACACCCGGCTTCAAGGACGCCTACAAGCAGTTCACCGAAGGTGGCTGGCAGAGCCTGCAGCACCCGGCTGACTTTGGCGGTCAGGGCCTGCCCAAGACCATTGGCGCGGCCTGCGGTGAGATGCTCAATTCGGCCAACATGAGCTTTGCCCTGTGCCCCATGCTGACCGACGGCGCGATCGAAGCGCTGCTGACCGCAGGTTCGGACGAACTCAAAGCCACCTACCTGGAAAAACTGATCTCTGGCGAATGGACCGGCACCATGAACCTGACCGAGCCACAAGCTGGTTCGGACTTGGCTGCTGTGCGCACCCGTGCCGAGCCCCAGCCCGATGGTACCTACAAGGTGTTCGGCACCAAAATTTTCATCACCTACGGTGAGCACGACATGGCCGAGAACATCGTGCACCTGGTGCTGGCCCGCGTGCAGGGCGCGCCCGAGGGCGTCAAGGGCATCAGCCTGTTTGTGGTGCCCAAGTTCCTGGTCAAGGCCGATGGTTCGCTGGGTGAGCGCAACGACGTGCACTGCGTGAGCATCGAGCACAAGATGGGCATCAAGGCCAGCCCTACGGCGGTCTTGCAGTACGGTGACGGCATGGCGGCGAGCATTGCAGACAGCACCGGACCCGGCGCTGTGGGCTACCTGGTGGGCGAAGAAAACCGTGGCCTCGAATACATGTTCATCATGATGAACGCGGCCCGTTACGCGGTGGGTGTGCAGGGCATCTCGATTGCCGAGCGCGCTTACCAAAAGGCCGTGCAGTACGCCCGTGACCGCGTGCAAAGCCGCCCGGTCGATGGCAGCTTGCCCGCCGCAGGCCCCATCATTCACCACCCCGATGTGCGCCGCATGCTCATGACCATGCGCGCCTACACCGAAGGCTGCCGCTCGCTGGCCTCTGTGGCCGCAGCCGCCTATGACGCCGCGCACCACCACCCCGATGCCGAAGTGCGCAAGCAAAACCAGTCCTTCTATGAATTCATGGTGCCCCTGGTCAAAGGCTACAGCACCGAGATGAGCCTGGAAGTGACCAGCCTGGGCGTGCAGGTGCACGGCGGCATGGGCTTCATCGAAGAAACCGGCTGTGCGCAGTACTACCGTGACGCCAAGATCCTGACGATCTACGAAGGCACCACCGCCATCCAGGCCAACGACCTGGTCGGCCGCAAGACCTCGCGCGATGGTGGCCAGACCGCCAAAGCCCTGGCCGATCAAGTGGCACAGACCGAAGCCCAATTGCTGGCTTCTGGCCACGCAGACGCACTGGCCATGGCCAAGCGTTTGAAGGCCGCCCGTGAAGCCTATGTGGATGTGGTCAACTTTGTCGCAGGCAACACCAAAGCCAAGCCCAACGATGTGTTCGCAGGCAGCGTGCCTTACCTCATGCTCACTGGCAACCTGATGGCCGGCTGGCAGATGGGCCGCGCCATGCTGGTGGCCCTGAGCCCAGAGGCGCAGGCGCAAGACGCCGCCTTCATGGCCAGCAAGGTCACCACGGCGCGTTTCTATGCCGACCACATCCTGTCCAAGGTGCCGGGCATCCGCGACAGCATCGTGGAAGGTGCTGGCAGCGTGACCGAGCTGGCACTCGACGCTTTCTGATCTCAAGGGCATGTCGCCCCGCAGACAGCCCCGCAAGGGGCTGTCTTTGACAATGCATCACCCAGATTGAGGAGACCCCATGTCCAAGTTGCCCGCCGTATTGGCGAATTTGCCTTTCCCTGTGATTGCTTCCCCGCTGTTCATCATCAGCAACCCCAAGCTTGTCATCGAGCAGTGCAAGGCGGGTGTGGTGGGCTCCATGCCTGCGCTCAATGCCCGTCCAGCTGCGCAGCTCGAAGACTGGCTGGCCGAAATCACCGAGACCCTTGCGGCTTACAACGCGGCCAACCCTGACAAGCCTGCCGCCCCGTTTGCGATCAATCAGATCGTGCACAAAAGCAATGACCGGCTGGAGCACGACATGGCGCTGTGCGTGAAGTACAAGGTGCCGATCATCATCACCTCGCTGGGTGCGCGTGAAGAAATCAACCAAGCTGCGCACAGCTATGGCGGCGTAGTGATGCACGACATCATCAACAACAAGTTTGCCCACAAGGCCATCGAGAAGGGCGCAGACGGCTTGATCGCCGTGGCTGCAGGTGCAGGTGGTCACGCTGGCGTGAAGAGTCCCTTTGCCTTGATTCAGGAGATTCGCCAGTGGTTCGATGGCCCGGTCGCTTTGTCGGGCTCGATCGCTACGGGCGACGCCATCCTGGCCTCCCAGGCCATGGGCGCTGACTTTGCCTACATGGGTTCGGCCTTCATCGCCACGCACGAAGCGCGCGCGGCCGACGAGTACAAGCAGGCCATTGTGGACTGCAATTCGGACGATGTGGTTTACAGCAACTTGTTCACGGGCGTGCATGGTAACTACCTGGCCCCCTCGATCCGTGCGGCAGGCCTCGATCCTGACAACCTGCCCGAGTCGGACCCGAGCAAGATGAACTTTGGCGGCGATGCCAAGAAGGCCTGGAAAGACATCTGGGGCTGTGGCCAGGGCATCGGCGTCGTGAGTGCGGTGGTCAGCACGGCCGAGCTCGTGGCGCGCCTCAAGCGCGAGTACCAGGCTGCGCGCGCCCGTCTGGCGCTGTGAAGCATTGAGCACCCTTGCACTCTCCACAGAGCAGCGCCCTTCGGGGCGCTCTTTTTTGCTCGACCAACTCAAGGCGTTCGCCTGTCTGCTGATTGTTTTGCACCACCTGGCCTTTTACGGTCCGATGTCGGATGTGGTGTTTCTGGCCTGGCCACGGCTCATCAACGAGCTGTATGACCACGGCCGCTTGGCTGTGCAGGTTTTCCTGGTGTGTTCCGGATTTCTGACCGCAGCCAGTTTGCAAAAAAAGTCCGGATTGGACTGGCGTCAGGCATTGCCGATGGTCGGCCACCGTTACCTGCGCTTGGTCATTCCTTATTTGGTGGCACTCAGTGCGACCGTGCTGGTGACCGAGTGGATCAGGCCTGAATTCAATTTTGCAAGCCTGTCGGCCACCCCCGATGCGTGGCAGGCGCTGGCCCATGTGTTCCTCATGGAGCATTTGCTGGGCATGGAGTCGCTGTCTGCAGGGGTCTGGTATGTGGCGATTGATCTCCAGCTGTACCTGATCGTGTTGACCAGTTTTGTGCTGGTCAACCGCTTTGTCGCGCGGCACACCAGCTTGCGGGCCAACCGTGTGCTCTGGCAGGTGTGGCTCGTGTTGACGCTCGTGTCTCTGGTGCGTTGGAGCCTGAAGGACGATCTGGACATCTACGGTCTGTATTACTTTGGCGCTTACGGCCTGGGACTGCTGGCCTTCAGGGCTCGGCAAAGCCGCATTCCGCTCAAGGGCTGGCTGATCCTGACCCTCATGGGCTTGCTGGCGCTGTGGGTCGATCCGCGCTGGCGGGTCACCACCGCCTGGGGCGTAGCCCTGCTGCTGGCGGCAGCGCCTGAGCGCTGGTTTGCCTTGCCTGCCGTGCCCGGGCTTTGGCATAAAGGCGTTCAGCGCTTGTCGCGGATTTCGTATTCGGTCTTCATGATCCACTACGCCGTCAGCTTGCTGGTCAGTGCCGTGGTCACGGCGCATTGGCCCGAGAGTGTCCTGGCCAATGCGCTGGGCATGTTGATGGCCGTGCTCGGCGCGGTGCTGGCGGGTGCGGGCCTGTACCGGCTGACAGAACAAAGCCCACAGGACTGGCGTCACTGGGGGCTGGGTGTTGGGATGTTCATGGCCAGTGTGGCACTGGCCATGAAGATGTCAGACTGAAGCTTTGACCTTCTCGGTGATGTAGGCCAGGGCTTCTTCCACCTGGTCGATCAGGATCAGGCACAAATCACCCGCAGACAAGCGGGCCAGGGCGGTGTCGATGGCATTGAACTCGCCCTGAATAGCCTCCACGTGGCGCGTGCGTGAGGCGCCTTCCAGGCCCTGGCGCAGCAGCGCCACCACTTCGCCATCGGCGCGGCCGCGCTGGCAGGCATCCTGGTACAGCACCACATCGTCAAAGGCCTGACCCAGGATCTTGGTCTGGTCGCGGATGTCTTCGTCGCGGCGGTCGCCCGCGCCACTGATGACGGCCACACGTTTTTTTGCGGGCATGTTGTCGACGGCACTGACCAGCGCCTGGATGGCGTCCGGGTTGTGGCCATAGTCGGCGATCAGCGTGGCGCCTTTGTAATCGAACACATTGAAGCGGCCGGGCACGCCCTGGATGTCGCTGATGAAGGTGGCCAGGCCCTGGGCGATGGCATCCCAGGTGACGCCCACGGCCCAGGCCGCACCCATGGCCGCCAGCACGTTTTCGGTCTGAAAGCCGATTTGCCCCCCCCGTGTGAGCGGTACTTGTGACAGCGGGATGCGGAATATTTGCTTGCCCTTTTGGGCCACGATGGCGCCGTCGTCCACAAAGATCACGCGCTTGCCCTGGGCCCGGTGGGCGGCCAGCGCAGGCTGGTTCACGTCGAGCGCAAAGAAGGTCACATCGCCTGGGCAGTGCGGGGCCATGGCCACCACGGCGGGGTCGGCCGCATTGAGCACGGCCATGCCGTCGCGCTCGACGTTGAGCACGATGACGCGCTTGAGCACCGACAGGTCTTCGAGTGTGGTGATGTAGTTCAGGCCCAGATGGTCACCGGCCCCGAGGTTGGTGACAATGGCCACTTTGCAGCGGTCAAAGGCCAAGCCTTCTCGCAGCAGGCCGCCACGGGCGGTCTCGAACACGGCTGCGTCCACTTCGGGATGCATCAGCACATTGCGCGCGCTGCGGGGGCCACTGCAGTCACCGCTGTCGGTCTGGCGGCCGTTGACGTACACGCCATCGGTGTTGGTCATGCCCACACGCAGGCCCTGGGCCTTGATCAGGTGGGCCGTGAGGCGCACGGTGGTGGTCTTGCCGTTGGTGCCGGTGACGGCAATGACCGGGATGCGGCCGTTCTCGCCATTGGGGAACATCTGGTCGATCACGACCTGGCCCACATCGCGGCCTTTGCCATACGAGGGGGTCACGTGCATGCGCAAGCCCGGTGCGGCATTGACTTCGACGATGCCGCCATGCTGTTCTTCGAGCGGTCTTTGCACCGACTCGCACACCACATCCACACCGCAGATGTCCAGGCCCACCATCTGGGCTGCAGCCACCACGCGGGCGGTGACTTCGGGGTGGACCTCGTCGGTCACGTCGGTGGCGGTGCCGCCAGTCGACAGGTTGGCGTTGTTGCGCAAAATCACGCGGCGGCCTTTTTCGGGCACGGATTCGGGCTCAAGTCCTTGCTCATGCAGGCGGCCGATGGCGATGTCGTCAAAGCGGATCTTGGTCAGCGATGTCGCGTGGCCCACACCTCGGCGCGGGTCGGCGTTGACCTGGTCGACCAGCTGGCGCACGGTGTGCGTGCCGTCGCCCACCACCAGCGGGGGCTCGCGGCGGGCCGCAGCCACCAGCTTGTCGCCCACCACCAGCAGGCGGTAGTCGTGGCCGGGCAGGTATTTTTCAACCATCACCGTGCCGTAGCGCTCGGCGGTCTTGTAGGCGTTATCGAAGGCCTCGCGTTCGGTGATGTTGACTGTGACGCCTTTGCCCTGGTTGCCGTCTTGTGGCTTGACGACCACGGGCAGTCCGATGTCCTGGGCAACACTCCAGGCGTCGGCCAGCGAGGTGGCCGGGCGACCCAAAGGCACAGGCACGCCGGCCGCATGCAGCAGGCTTTTGGTCAGGTCTTTGTCTTGCGCGATCGATTCGGCAATGGCACTGGTGGAGTCGATTTCGGCGGCCTGGATGCGCCGTTGTTTGGAGCCCCAGCCAAATTGCACCAGGCTGCCCTGGGTCAAACGGCGAAACGGGATGCCCCGGGCCACGGCCGCGTCCACGATGGACCCGGTGGAGGGGCCCAGGCGGTCGTCTTCGTCGAGCTCATGCAGCTGGGCCAGCGCGGCGCTCAGGTCAAAGGCCTGGCCGGTCAGGGCGGCCTGGCAGAGCTTTTCGGCAAGCTCCAGCGCCAGACGGCCCACGGACTCCTCGGTGTACTCGACCGCCACCTGGTAGGTGCCCGCCACTTCGGTGGGGGTGGTGCGGCTGAAGGTGACAGGGCAGCCAGCTTGTGACTGCAGGCCCAAGGTCACTTTTTCGAGGGCATGGGCCATGCTGGCGATTTGTCCCGGGCGGCTGCCTTCGATGGGGCCGACTTCAGGAAAAATGCGGCGCAGTTGCTGCTCCACGGTGGGGGACAAGGTGCACTCTGCAGCAGGGCAGGTCACAATGGCTTCAATGGCCGTATGGCGGCTCCACAAATTGGGGCCGCGCAAGGCGCGAATTCTTGACACTTCCATGAACCAGTGTTCCTGTCGTTCGACTCAGATGGAGGGGGTGTTTTGGCCGTAACTCTTGACGCCGGCACGGATCATGTCGGCGGGTGTGTCCAGGGCCCAGGCAGCACAGGCGGCGATCAGCATGTCATCGGTGCCCAGCTGGCCGCCTTTGATCAGGCGGGCCACCGCAGGGCGGTGGATCGACAGCACCTCGGTCTGGTTGTCACCCAGCGCCAGGATCAGCTGCCCGTCACGCCAGAACGCCACACGGCCTCCGGCCTCACGGTGGGCCACCAGACGGAGCGCATGTTCGGATTGGGCATAGAAAATCACGCCGCCATCGCTGTATTGCGCCAGATCGGCCACCGCTTCGTCTTCGGCATTGAGCACGGCGTGGCCGTTGCTCAGCACCAGATCGATCTGGGTGCGGACATAGGTCGGGATTTTTTCGTCCGGGCCAGCATAGAGGTCTTCCAGACCTGCGGCCTTGGGCATGCGGGTGACGATGCCGACCTGGCAGCGGTCATAAGGAATGCCTTGCTCCATCAGGTGACGGACATCGCTTTCGAACACGGCAGCCTGAACCGATCGGTTGATGAGCAGGCGTTGCGCCTGTTCGAAATCCATCGCCTTGCTGGTTTGCAGGCAGCGCTG
This sequence comes from Limnohabitans radicicola, assembly GCF_014837235.1. Lineage (GTDB taxonomy): Bacteria > Pseudomonadota > Gammaproteobacteria > Burkholderiales > Burkholderiaceae_C > Limnohabitans_A > Limnohabitans_A radicicola. The sequence goes on from NZ_JACYFT010000002.1 coordinate 75,687, forward strand.
GTCCAGGTAAAGACCATCAGCGCACGCCAGGCCGGTGTGCAGACCCTTGATGTGCAGCAGCCAGGCCGTGAGCTTGGCTGCGCGTGTGGTGTCGCCGTCGCCCATGATGCCGACGACCGGGATGCGTCCGTTGTCTGACGAAGGGATCAGGTGCTCGGCAATCGCCTCGCCGACGGGGCGCGCCTGGCCCACTGCAGGATTCAGGTGCATGAGCAGGCTGGGGCCAGCATTGACTTCCACGATGACGCCGCCCCCGCTGGCCAGCGGCTGGGTGATGTCGGGTGTGACCACGTCCACGCCAGCGATGTCCAGACCGACCATGCGGGCGGCCAGCACGGCCTGGCTGGCCACATCGGGGTGGACGGTGTCGGTCACATCGGTGGTCATGTTGCCGGTGCGCTTGACCAGCACCTGGCGACCGGCTTCGGGCACGCTGTCCGGGGTCAGGCCCTGGCGCTGCAGTTCGAGCACTTCCGGGCTGCCGCTGCGCAAACGCACGCGCTCGAGCGGCAGGCTGCCATCGCTGCCGCGACGCGGATCGGAATTGATTTGCAGTTCGACCAGCTCGCGCACAGTGTGCTGGCCATCACCCTGCACGCTGGCGGTTTCACCTTTGTTGGCGGCCACCACACGGTCGCCGACCACCAGCAGGCGGTGCTCCACCCCTTGGATGAATTGTTCGACAATGACTTCGCTGCCTTGCTCCTGGGCCACAGCAAAAGCCGCTTCGATGTCGGCTTGCTCGCGAAGATCCAGCGAGACCCCTCGGGCGCGGTTGCCGTCGCTGGGTTTGACGCAGACGGGCACGCCAATCTCTTGCGCGGCTGCCCAGGCTGCAGCAGGCGACTCGACCACAATGCCTTCGGGCACGGGGATACCGCACATGGTCAAGAGCTGCTTGGTCAGGTCTTTGTCTTTGGAGATGCCTTCGGCAATGGCGCTGGTGCGGTCGGTCTCGGCCGTCCAGATGCGGCGCTGGTTGACGCCGTGGCCCAGTTGCACCAGGTTACCCGCATTGAGTCGGATGAAAGGGATGCGCCGCTCGATGGCCGCTTCCACGATGCTGGCGGTGCTGGGGCCCACGCACAGGCTGTCGACCATGTCGGTCAGTCGTGCCACGGCCGCGGGTACATCGAAAGGCGTGTCGTGGATGGCGGCCAGGATCAGTTCGCGGGCGGTTTCGAGGGCGGCACGGCCCACATCTTCGTGGTCGGTGCGGATGACCACCTTGTAAACGCCTCTTGGCCCGGCTTCACGGGCCTTGCCAAACCCGGTGGGCATGCCTGCCAGGGTTTGCAACTCCAGGCTCACGTGTTCGAGGATGTGGCCCGGCCAGGTGCCGTTGTCCAGCCGCTGGAAGAAGCCGCCGCGCACCCCCGGGGTGCAACGGTGCTCGATCATGGTGGGCAACCAGGCTTTGAGCCGGTCGTTGAAGCCGGGCAGGGTGTTGGAGGGGAAGTCTTCGAGCTCGCCGATGTCGATCAGGGCTTCGATGACAGGACGGTAAGTCCAGATGTTGGGTCCGCGCAGGTAGGTCATGCGCAGGAACAGGATGTCTTTGGCGCTCATGAAAAAAGGGCTCGGCGATACAATGGCCGACCATTCATGGTTCCGGCTTTTCTCTCAGTGATGACTGGGTGCATGGGCATAAACGGTGCCGTTTATCAATCGGAAGATTTCGTGGTGCCGGGAGATCCCGGTCCGCTTCAGGTTTGTATTACATGACTCCAAACACATCCTCTGCGTCACGTCCGGTCATCCCGGATGCTTGGCTAATGGAGGTCAAAGCATTGTTTCGACCTGATGAAAACGTCTCAGCCTTTCTTGAAGTTGACCTGAACAAGGCACTGAAGTTCGCAAAAACTGCCCTTATTTTGACCGATCAACGGCTCTTGACGCGCTTTGAAGATCAAAAAAATTGGCAAAGTTGGGACTTGAAGCCTCATTTAACGCTGAAATTGAGCGACCACGCCGGTGTGGGGACTCTGGAATTGACCGATGGTGCCCAGCGTTTGGGCGTTTGGCGCTTCACTTTGGGCTTGCAGGCCGCCGCAGCACGCATGGTCGGGCAGCTGGAATTGCACCTGGCCCAGGAGGCCGAGGGGGTTCCGCTTCAAAAACGCCTGTCCGGCTCGGTCTGTCCGGTGTGTCAGGCGGTGCTCAGCGAAGACGACGAGGAGTGCACCAGCTGCGGCCGAGAAGACCTGACCCCGCCGTCGACCTGGACGCTGCTCAAGTTGTGGCGTTTTGCCCGACCCTACCGCCAATCCCTGCTGTTGGGCTTTGTGCTCACCCTCGCGGCCACGGCCGCGACGCTGGTGCCGCCTTATCTGACGATGCCGCTGATGGACGAGGTCCTGATCCCCTACCAGAGTGGCAAGCCGATCGACCCGACCCAGGTGTCCTGGTACCTGCTCGGTCTATTGGGTTCGGCCATGCTGGCCTGGGGACTGGGCTGGGCCAAGACCTACATCCTGGCGCTGGTCTCCGAGCGCATTGGCGCCGATTTACGCACCACCACCTACCAGCATCTGCTGAACCTGTCGCTGGAATACTTTGGCGAGCGCCGCACGGGTGACCTGATCGCCCGCATTGGCAACGAGACCGACCGGATCAACGTGTTCTTGTCGCTGCACCTGCTTGACTTCGCGACCGATGTGTTGATGATCGCGATGACAGCCGTGATCCTGATTTCCATCAACCCCACATTGGCGGCTGTGACCTTGCTGCCGTTGCCCTTCATTGGCTGGCTGATCCATGTGGTCCGCGAGAAGTTGCGCACCGGCTTTGAAAAAATCGACCGTGTTTGGGCCGAGGTGACCAATGTGCTGGCCGACACCATTCCGGGCATCCGGGTGGTGAAGGCGTTTGCCCAGGAAGACCGCGAAGCCCAACGCTTCAAGGACGCCAACCGCCACAACCTGCAGGTCAATGACAGGCTCAACCGGGTCTGGTCGCTGTTCTCTCCCACGGTCACGCTCATGACCGAGGTGGGTTTGCTGGTGGTCTGGGGCTTTGGCATCTGGCTGGTGGCCCACGACAAGATCACCGTGGGTGTGATGACGGCGTTCCTGGCCTACATCGGTCGCTTTTACACGCGGCTGGACTCCATGAGCCGCATCGTCTCGCACACCCAGAAGGCTGCTTCGGGTGCGAAGCGCATTTTTGACATCCTGGACCAGGTCTCCAGCGTGCCTGAGCCGACACAGCCTGTGGCCTTGCCCGCCAAGGTGACAGGGCACATTGCCGTGCGTGATGCCGGGTTCCGCTATGGCAACCGGGCCGTGATCCGCCAGCTCAACCTCGACATCCAGCCCGGGCAGATGATTGGCCTGGTGGGCCACAGCGGCTCGGGCAAGAGCACGCTGGTCAACCTGATTTGCCGTTTTTATGACCTGAGCGAGGGCGCGATCACGCTCGACGGCGTGGACATCCGCCAGCTCAAAATCGCGGATTACCGCCGCCAGATCGGGCTGGTGCTGCAGGAACCCTTCCTGTTTTTTGGCACGATTGCGGACAACATCGCCTACGGCAAACCCGAGGCCACGCGTGAAGACATTGTGGCAGCAGCCCGTGCAGCACACGCCCATGAGTTCATTTTGCGCATGCCGCAGGGCTACGACTCGCTGGTGGGCGAGCGCGGACAAGGTTTGTCGGGCGGTGAGCGCCAACGCATCTCGATTGCCCGAGCATTGCTGATCAACCCGCGCATCCTGATCCTGGACGAGGCCACTTCGGCGGTCGACACAGAAACCGAAAAGGAAATCCAGCGCGCACTCGACAACCTGGTGCGCGGACGCACGACCATCGCCATTGCCCACCGTCTGTCGACCTTGCGCAAGGCCGATCGTCTGGTGGTGATGGACAAAGGTCTGGTGGTCGAAGAGGGCTCGCACGACGAGCTCATGCAAACCCAGGGGGCTTACTGGCGCCTTTATGAAGCCCAGCAACGGCAGGCCGAAGCCGAAGGTGCCGTGCTCGGTTCGGGTCAAGCGCAAGGAGTGACAGCATGAGCGGCGATTTGCAACGCGACGCGCTGGGCCGTTGGGTCTGGACCGATGCACAAGGTGTGCGACACGAGCAGGTGGTGGTGGTGAGGGCCTACCCCGTCACAGCGCCTGAGCTGGGTGCTGGGGTGATGGACATCGAAGGGCACGAGCTGGCCTGGTTTGACCGTCTGGACGAGGTGGAAGCTGAACTGCAGACACGCTTGCGTGAAGCCATGCAGGAGCGCGAATTTCTGCCCGAAATCCAGCAGCTCAAAAGCGTGAGCAGTCTGGTGACACCCAGCACCTGGACGGTGCAAACCGACCGGGGAACGACCCGTTTCATGCTCAAGGGCGAGGAAGACATCCGCCGCCTCACGGGCCGTGTGCTCCTGATCAACGACGCCGATGGCGTGCAATACCTGATCCGTGATCTGGCGGCCATGGACCGCCATTCACGCAAGCTGCTCGACCGTTTCCTTTGAACCCTCAAGGGGCGGGGCGGCAGCTGGCAAAGATGTCCAGCGCACTTTGGTAAACGCTGGTGTGCACACCCGTCAGCCCGAGCACCGAGTGAAAGTAGTTGTCGTGGCTCAAGGGGGCTTGCAGCTTTTGCTGCAGGCAACTGCGGCCGATCTGCCGCTGGCGTTCAAAACTGTCCGAAAACCAGTTGATCCAGGCCACGCGTTTTTGCACATCGGGTGCGACCGCATAAGGCAAGCCGTGCAGGTAGAGGTTGTTTTCACCCAGGGACTCACCGTGGTCTGACACATACATCAGGGCGCTGGGGCCTTTTTGCTGCTGGAGCCAGTGGATGGTTTCGGTCAGAAAATGGTCTGTGTACAGGATGGTGTTGTCATAAGCGTTGACCACCTGCTCGCGTGAGCATTGTTGCAAGGCGTTGCTGGTGCATTCGGGCTGGAACTTCTTGAAACTGGCGGGCACACGCTTGTGGTACGCGGGCCCGTGGCTGCCCATCTGGTGCATGACGATCACCACCCCCTTGGCTCGCCGCTCGGCTGGCAATTGGGCGATGCGTGCGTTCAAATCGTGCAGCATGACTGCGTCGTGGCACTCGCCGCCGTCGCAATGGGGGCTGACTTTCAGGTCACTGGTGTTGACGTGGGGCACGCGGTCGCAAACGCCTTTGCAACCCGACTGGTTGTCGATCCACAACACCGCCAGTCCGGCACGTTGCAGCACGTCCAGTACGCTTTCGTGGTTGGCGCTGCGTTTGTCGTAGCCCTCGCGGCCCAGGTGCGAGAACATGCAGGGCACCGATGCGGCGGTGCTGGTGCCGCACGACATCACGTTGCGCAGGCTGATGACGGACTCCTGCGCCAGGCGCGGGGTGGTGTTGCGCTCGTAGCCATTGATGCCAAAGTTGCCCATGCGGGCGGTTTCACCCAGCACCAGCACCACCGTGGCAGGCGCTTGGCTGTCAGCCAGGGTCAGGCGGGCATCTTCACCCAAGGGCAGGATCACTTTGTTCTCACGCTGCAAGGGTTGCGCCGCCACTTTGCCTATCGCGTAGAAACTGTTGAGGGGGTTGATCAGGTAGCGGACCTGTGTGTGGTTGCGCATGACCGAGGCGAAATCCTGGTAGATGGCCAGCAGGCTCAGCACCATGACCACGACCGATGCGATCAAGGCCAGCGTGTTGGCGACCAGGCTTTTGAGGGGGGCAATGGGTTTGACGGGAACCTGCCAGAGGGCCCAGGCGGGCAACACCCCGAGCAGGCCCATCACCACCAACATGCGCCAATTGAAGAGGTCGGCGGCTTCCTTGGGGTCGGTTTGGGCCACGTTCTGGATCATGGTCGGATCGATCACGATGCCGTAGCTCATCATGAAGTAAGCGCCGGACGCCGCACTCAGCAGGAACACGGTCAGCACGGGTTTGATCAGCCATCGCACATTGAGCAGGCTCAGCAGGGCGTGGGTCAGCCCAGCGATCGTGGTCGCCATGCCCAGACCAAACAGCAGGCCTCTGAGGCCGCTGACCTCCGGCAGTTGCTGCAGCTGTCGCCACAGTGGGATGTTGGCCAGGGTGACCAGCCACAGCGTGGTCAAGGTGGTGAGCCAAAGCGGATGAACGCCCGAAGGGGCATGGGTGCGCAGAAATTTCTGGATCATGGCAAGGTGTGCAAAGCAGACCCCGATTGTCCCTCACTCAGTGCACCGCTTCATGTCCCTGGCTCACAGGGGCCAAACCGACCCCATCTCCGGCACCACGGCGCGCCACTTGATCTCGTGCTCGATCCGCTGGCGCAGCATGTCCGACGCCTCGCGCTCCCCGTGCACCACATAGATCTGTCCAGGAGCGCTGGGCATTTTGTGCAGCCAGCTCAGCAGCTGGTTGCCGTCTGCGTGGGCAGAAGCCGATTCGATCTGCACCACCTCGGCTCGCACCGCCACGTCTTGCCCATGGATGCGCACCGTGTTGCGGCCACTGGCCAGTGTGGCGCCGCGTGTGCCCGGAGCCTGGTAGCCGGTCAGGATGACCATGTTGCGGTGGTCGCCCACATAGTTGGCCAGATGGTGCAGCACCCGCCCGCCCGTGGCCATGCCGCTGGCGGCCAGGATCACCATGGGGCCGTGGCGTGCAGCCAGCGACTTGGACTGTTCTGGCGTTTCGAGCATGGTGGCCACCCGGTCCATGGCGTGGACCTCGGCCAGGCTCAGCCGGTGCTCGCCCATGTGCCGTTCAAACAAGGCCGTGGTGTGGATCGCCATCGGGCTGTCCAGAAAGATGGGCAGGCTCTTGGGCAATTCGCCCGCGGCCTTGAGCTGCGCAATGGTGTGCAGCACGGCTTGAGCGCGGCCCACGGCAAACACCGGCACCACCGCCACGCCGCCGCGCTTGGCCAGTTTTTGCAGCAGAGGGCCCAGTTCGGCAAACAGTTTCTCCTGCGGGTGCTGGCGGTCGCCGTAGGTGGACTCGATCAGCACCGTGTCGGCCTGGGGCGGCGGCTCGGGCGGGTTCATCAAGGTGTCGTCCGGGCGGCCCAGATCGCCCGAAAACAGTATGCGGCGCCCAGCCACTTCGAGCAGCAGACTGGATGCACCCAAAATGTGGCCCGCAGGCTGCAGACGGGCCTTCCAGCCTCGGATGGGTTCGAACCATTGGCCTTGCTTTTCGGCGCGCAGTTGTTTGAGGCTGTCCAAGGCGTCCTGCTTGGTGTACAGCGGCAGGGCGGGTGAGTGTTTGGAGAAACCGTGCCGGTTGGCAAAGAAGGCGTCTTCTTCCTGGATGTGCCCGCTGTCGGGCAGCAGGATGCGGCACAGGTCACAGGTGCCTGTGGTGCCGTGGATGTCGCCTGTGTAGCCGTCCTTCACCAGCAGCGGCAGGTAGCCACTGTGGTCCAGGTGGGCGTGCGTCAGGATGACCGCATCGATCTCTTTGGCGGGCACCGGCAAGGGGTTCCAGTTGCGCAGCCGCAATTGCTTGTAGCCCTGGAACAAGCCGCAGTCGACCAGCAGGCGCTGCCCGTTGTGCTCGATCAGGTATTTGGAGCCGGTGACGGTGTCGGCTCCGCCGAGGAAGGTGATGGTGGCGCTCATGCCCCCATGTTAGGTCGCCTTGCCGAGGCGTTCTTGATCCGCATCAAGATAAAAGGCCCGCATTGGCGGGCCTTTTCATGACTGTGTGCGTTCAAGCGCCAAAGAAGCCTTTGAGCTTGTCGGTCCAGCTGCCTTCGCTGGGCTGGTGCTTGGCGCCACCCTTTTTCAGGGACTCGTCAAACTCTTTCAGCAGTTTTTTCTGGTGCTCGGTGAGCTTGACGGGCGTCTCGACCGTGATGTGGCAATACAGATCGCCGGGGTAGCTGCCGCGCACGCCCTTGATGCCTTTGCCGCGCAAACGGAACTGCTTGCCGGTTTGGGTGCCTTCGGGGATGTCGATGGCCGCCTTGCCGCCCAGCGTGGGCACTTCGATCTCGCCGCCCAGTGCTGCTTTGGTGAAGCTGATGGGCACCGCGCAGTGCAGGTCGTCGCCATCGCGCTCGAAGATGTCGTGCTTTTTGAGGCGGATTTCGATGTACAGGTCGCCTGCGGGGCCGCCATTGGTGCCGGGCTCACCGTTGCCTGCGCTGCGGATGCGCATGCCGTCGTCGATGCCGGCCGGGATTTTGACTTCCAGCGTCTTTTGCTTTTTGAGCTTGCCTTGGCCGTGGCAGGTGCCGCAAGGGTCGGGGATGATCTTGCCCGTGCCGCGGCAGTGCGGACAGGTTTGCTGCACGCTGAAAAAGCCCTGGCGCATCTGCACCTGGCCCTGACCGTGGCAGGTCGAACAGGTCTTGGCGCTGGTGCCAGGTTTGGCGCCGGAGCCGCTGCAGGTGTCGCACTCTTCCCAGCTGGGGATGCGCAGTTGGGCATCCTTGCCGTTGGCAGCCTCTTCGAGTGTGACCTCCATGGCGTAACTCAGGTCGTTGCCCCGGAAGACCTGGCGGCCACTGCGGCCACCACGACCGCCGCCCCCGAAGATGTCGCCAAAGATGTCGCCAAAAGCCTCACCAAAACCACCAAAGCCTTCAGCGCCACCAGGGCCGCCGCGCATGTTGGGGTCGACCCCGGCGTGGCCGTACTGGTCGTAGGCCGCGCGCTTGTCCGAGTCGGACAGCATTTCGTAGGCCTCTTTGACTTCCTTGAATTTGGCTTCGGCATCCTTGGCGGCATCCCCCTGGTTGCGGTCAGGGTGGAACTTCATCGCCAGCTTGCGATAAGCCTTTTTGATGTCATCGTCCGAGGCGTTTTTGGCAACGCCCAGCACTTCGTAAAAATCTCGTTTGGCCATGTGGGAATCAAACCGTTAGAACAAGAACGCCGCGAAGGCGATTCAGGGGGCTGAATCGGCTTGCGCGGCGGGATGGCAGCCGAAGCTGCAGGACAGGGGCATCAGCCCTTTTTGACTTCCTTGACTTCAGCGTCCACGACGTTGTCGTCCTGGGGCTTGGCTTGCTCAGCGCCTGCGCCTGCGGCGGCTTGTTGGGCCTGCATTTCGGCATAGACCTTCTCGCCCAGTTTCTGGCTGGCCGTCATCAGGGCCTCGGTCTTGGCTTCGATGGCGTCTTTGTCTTCGCCCGTCAGTACTTCTTCGAGCTCCTTGATGGCTTTCTCGATGGCTTCTTTTTCAGCCGCTTCGATTTTGTCGCCATGCTCGGTCAAGCTCTTCTTGACGCTGTGCACCGATGCTTCACCCGAGTTGCGGGCTTGCACCAGTTCCAGCTTCTTCTTGTCTTCGGCAGCGTTCAGCTCGGCGTCTTTCACCATTTGCTGGATTTCTTCTTCAGACAGACCGGAGTTGGCCTTGATGGTGATCTTGTTTTCCTTGCCGGTGCCTTTGTCTTTGGCGCCCACGTGCAAGATGCCGTTGGCGTCGATGTCAAACGACACTTCGATCTGAGGTGTGCCACGGGCTGCGGGCGGGATGCCTTCGAGGTTGAACTCGCCCAGCAGCTTGTTGCCGCTGGCGATGTCGCGTTCACCCTGGAACACCTTGATGGTCACGGCGGGCTGGTTGTCCTCGGCGGTCGAGAAGGTCTGGGCGAACTTGGTCGGGATGGTGGTGTTCTTGGTGATCATCTTGGTCATGACACCGCCCATGGTCTCGATGCCCAGGCTCAAAGGGGTCACGTCCAGCAGCAGCACGTCCTTGCGGTCACCCGAGAGCACCTGACCCTGGATGGCAGCACCCACGGCCACGGCTTCGTCGGGGTTGACGTCCTTGCGGGGCTCCTTGCCGAAGAATTCCTTGACCTTGTCTTGCACCTTGGGCATGCGGGTCTGGCCGCCGACCAGGATCACGTCGTCGATGTCACCCACGCTGATGCCGGCGTCCTTGATGGCGATGCGGCAGGGGGCGATGGAGCGCTCGATCAGGTCTTCCACCAGCGACTCGAACTTGGCGCGGGTGAGCTTGACGTTCAGGTGCTTGGGGCCGGTGGCATCGGCCGTGATATAGGGCAGGTTGACGTCGGTGGCCGAAGACGAGGACAGCTCGATCTTGGCTTTTTCGGCGGCTTCCTTCAGGCGCTGCAGGGCCAGCACGTCCTGCTTGAGGTTGACGCCGGACTCTTTCTTGAACTCTTCGATGATGTAGTCGATGATGCGCTGGTCGAAGTCTTCACCACCCAGGAAGGTGTCACCGTTGGTGGACAGCACTTCGAACTGCTTCTCGCCGTCCACGTCGGCGATTTCGATGATGGACACGTCGAACGTGCCGCCACCCAGGTCGTACACGGCGATCTTGCGGTCACCCTTTTCGTTCTTGTCCAGACCGAAAGCCAGAGCGGCCGCAGTGGGTTCGTTGATGATGCGCTTGACGTCGAGTCCGGCGATGCGGCCCGCGTCCTTGGTGGCCTGGCGTTGTGCGTCGTTGAAGTAGGCCGGCACCGTGATGACGGCCTCGGTCACGTCTTCGCCGAGGTAGTCTTCGGCGGTTTTCTTCATCTTGCGCAGGATTTCGGCGCTGATCTGGGGCGGGGCCATCTTGTTGCCTCGCACCTCGACCCAGGCGTCACCGTTGTCGGCCTTGGCGATGGTGTAGGGCATCAGGTCGATGTCTTTCTGGACTTCCTTCTCGGTGAACTTGCGACCGATCAGGCGCTTGACCGCGTACAGTGTGTTCTTGGGGTTGGTGACGGCCTGGCGCTTGGCCGAGGCGCCGACGAGGATCTCGCCGTCTTCCTGGTAGGCAATGATCGAAGGCGTGGTGCGCGCGCCTTCGGCGTTCTCGATCACCTTGGTGGTGTTGCCTTCCATGATGGCCACGCACGAGTTGGTGGTACCCAAGTCAATACCGATGATTCTTCCCATGTTTTTCTCCAAAATTCAGTGAAAGTGCAGATGGTCTGCAAGTGGGGCGGGGTGGCAACTTTTCAAGTCCCCCCACGCCAAAAAAGGTTTTTGCGGTTTTGAGGCCGCGTTCAGAGGCCGTGTTCCAAGGCCGCTTTATTTGGGGGCGGTGACCGTCACCAGGGCCGGGCGCAACACGCGCTCGGCGATCAGGTAGCCCTTTTGCAGCACGGTGACCACGGTGTTGGCCTCCTGCTCGGCCGGTACCACGCTGATGGCTTGGTGGTGGTGTGGGTCGAACTTGGTGCCCGCAGCCGGGGCGATCTCGACCACCTTGTTGCGCTCCAGCGCGCTTTTGAGCTGGCGCAGGGTGGCTTCAGAACCTTCGCGGATTTGTTCCAGCGTGGCGTTGGGGATGGCCAGACCGGCTTCCAGGCTGTCAAGCACGGGCAAGAGGCTGTCGGCAAAGCCTTCCACAGCAAACTTGCGGGCTTTGCTGATTTCTTCGTCCGCACGGCGGCGGGCGTTTTGCACATCGGCCTGGGCACGCAGGTACTGGTCGGCCAGATCGGCGTTTTGGGCCTTCAGGTTGGCCAGTTCGGCCTGGGCGTCGGCCAGCGGGTCAACGGGGGCTGCAGCAGTGGCCGCCAGCTCTTCGTCGTTCAGAGGTTTGTTTTCGGGGTTGGGGGTGGCTTCTGACATGAACAATGTCCGCAAAAAAGTAATACTTATTCCAAATAAGGCTGAAATGCCTTGTTTCAAGAGGGCATCTGAAAAAGGCAGAAAAACGCCCGCAAAAATGCGGGCGGTAGGTGAGCAAAAGCCTGAGCAGATCGGGAATCAGTTCAATGCCAGCAGTTCAACATCGAACTTGAGGGTGGCATTGGGCGGAATCACGCCACCTGCGCCACGGGCACCGTAACCCAGCTCGGCAGGGATGATCAGCGTGCGCTGACCGCCCACTTTCATACCTGCCACGCCTTCGTCCCAGCCTTTGATGACCATGCCCGCGCCCAGTGGGAACACGAAGGGATCGCGGCGGTCGCGGCTGGAATCGAACTTGGCGCCTTGCTGGCCGTCTTTGTAGAGCCAGCCGGTGTAGTGCACAGTGACGTCCTGGCCTTGGGTGGCTTCTGCGCCTTCGCCAACCACGGTGTCTTCATATTGCAGGCCGGAGGGGGTGGTGTTCATGGTGTTCTTTCAGGAAAAAAAGAGGCCACAACAGGCCTCGTTCAAGCCCGAAATTATGCCAGCAGACCCCGGCGCGCCAGATCCTGCATCAAGGCCCGCACACCATAGGTCCATGGCGCGGCTTGGTCTGAGGTGGTGACCTGGTTGACCAAAGCACCGAGCAGCGGGGTGGAAACGCAGACCTGGTCACCCACCACGTGGGTGAAGCCCTGGCCCGGGCCGTGGCGGTCCTGGGTCGGCGCGAACATGGTGCCCAGGAACAGCATCATGCCGTCCGGGTACTGGTGGCAGGGGCCCATCGCCTGGCTGACCAGATCGAGCGGGTCGCGGCTGATCTGGCCGAGTGAGCTGCTCCCTTGCATGACAAAGCCTTCGGGTCCCTGTACGGTCAAGGTCAGCTCGCAGCGGCGCACATCGTCGATGCCGAAGTGCGCGTCAAACAGCCGGATGAAGGGGCCGATGGCGCAACTGGCGTTGTTGTCCTTGGCTTTGCCCAGCAGCAAGGCGCTGCGGCCCTCAAAATCGCGCAGGTTGACATCGTTGCCCAAGGTGGCGCCCACCACGGTGCCACGCGAGTTGACCGCCAGCACGACTTCAGGCTCGGGGTTGTTCCATGCGCTGCCGGGGTGGATGCCCACCGGGCTGCCGCTGCCCACGGCGCTCATGGCTTGGGCTTTGGTGAAGATTTCTGCGTCCGGGCCAATGCCCACTTCGAGGTATTGCGACCACATGCCTTGGGCCAGCAACACCTCTTTGAGCTTGGCCGATTCGGGCGAGCCGGGTTTGACGCTGCGCAGGTTGTCGCCGATCACGGCCACCACCGCTTGGCGCACGGCTTCGGCACGGCTGGCGTCGCCACGGGCTTGTTCTTCGATGACGCGCTCGAGCATGCTGGCCACAAAAGTCACGCCTGCGGCCTTGATGGCTTGCAGGTCACAAGGGGCCATGAACCAGGGCGCTTGGGGGTCGCGCTCAGCGGCATCGCTGTTGGCCAGCACAGCGGCCGTGCTGGCGACTGGAGCGGCACGGCCTTCGGTCAGACACTGGCGCACCTGGGCCGCCACATCGGGCAGGTCGAGCAAATCGCTGCAGGTGGCGGCCAGCGTGCTGAGGTCATGCACCGCCGCCTCGGTCACGGCCACCAGGGTGGGGCCTGCACCGGGCATCCATACACGAGCGATCAGCAAAGCCTGGGCACTGTCAACGGGCAAAGAGGTGTTCATTGGGGGGGCATGCGTTGGTGAGGAGGCACCATCCTGCCAGAGCCGGCTGCACCAGGCTGTCGCTCAGACGCCATCATGGGCGGCGTGGCAGCACCTCAGAGGTAGATTTTTTGCAGCAATTCCAGCAGTGTCTTGCGCTGGGCGGCGGTCAGTCGGGCCGAGCGGGCCTCTTCCAGGTCGGTGGCCGCCTGCTCGGCCTTTTGCATCAGCGCGGCGCCTTCGGGTGTGGGGTGCAATCCGACCGCCCGGCCATCGGTAGGGTGAGGCAGTCGGTGGATCAGGCCACGTGTTTCGAGTGACTGGATCAGCCCCACCAGATTGGGTGGCAGCAGGTTCAACGCGGCGCACAGCTGGCGCGAGGTCACGCCGGGGTTGTGTTGAATGACCGACATCACCGAAAAGTCCACCGGCCGCAGACCAAATTCGGCCATGCGCTCCAGAAAGCCTTCGATGATGGTCAGGGCCGCGCGACGGGCGTTGTAGCCCAGCAGGGTTTGCAGGTAAGAGGTGTCGACCTGTTCCACGGCGCTGACCACAGGCAGGCTTGGGGCACTTGACGAGGCGCGGCGGCTTGGGCGTTGGGTACGGGACGGGTTGGCGTTGGCCATGGTGCGTCCTGGACGGATCAGGTCGCCACACCCGTGCATTGCTGCACGATGATGAAGCTTCGCATCTGGAATTCGGGCATCACCCATTGGCGCAAGGCTTGGGCTGGCGCTTGCCAGCGCGTCTGCGCGTGGGGTGTGTCGGCATCGACGCCCGCCTCGATGCGCAACCAGGCCCAGTCCATCAGCACCAGGGCCACGGCGCGCAGGTAGTCGTCGGCCACACGGAAGGCCAGGGCTGCGTCTTGCGGCGCGGCTTTGACGATCTGCTCGGTCACGGCGCGCAGGGTCTGGATGCGTGCTTGCGCTGGGGTACTGGCTTTGGCGGCTGGGGGCAGGTCGGCCGCCAGGGTGTCGAGCAGGGCGTTCATGCTTTGGCCGCCATCGCCCAAAACCTTGCGCACCAAGAGGTCAATCGCCTGAATCTCGTTGGTGCCTTCGTAAATCATGGCCACGCGGGCGTCGCGCACGATTTGCTCGATGCCCCATTCGCGCACGTAGCCATGGCCGCCAAACACCTGCAGGCAGTCGCTGCCGCCATGGAAGGCCTGGTGGGTGAAGACCGATTTCATGACCGGCGTGACCAACGCGCACCAGCGCTGGGCGGCGACCTGCGTGGCGGTGTCGGGGCTGTGCTTGATCAGGTCGAGTTCCAGCGCGGTGCGGTAGGCCAGTACACGACCGGCATCGACCCAGGCACGCTGCGTGTCCAGAATGCGGCGCATGGCGGGGTGCTCGGCAATGAAGTCGGCTTCTGCCGCTGACTTGCCCTTGCCCGGCGCACGCATCTGGCGGCGCTCTTGTGCATAGGCATCGGCTTTTTGCCAAGCCGCATCCAAGAGGCCAATGCCTTGCAGGGCCACGTGCAGGCGTGCGGCGTTCATCATCACGAACATCGCGTTCAGGCCTTTGCCGGGCTCGCCCACGATCGAGCACACCGCTTCGTCAAAACGCATCACGCAAGTGGGGCTGCCGTGCAGGCCCATTTTTTCTTCGATGCGGTCGCAATGCACGCGGCTGCGGCTGCCGTCCGGGTAGAACTTGGGCACCAGGAACAGCGACAGGCCTTTGGGGCCGGGCGGCGCGTCGGGCAGGCGGGCAAGCACCAGGTGCACGATGTTGTCGGTGAGGTCGTGTTCGCCCCCCGAGATGAATATCTTGGTGCCGCTGACCGCGTACTTCCCATCGGGCAGGGGCACGGCCTTGGTGCGGGCCAGGCCCAGGTCGGAGCCCGCATGCGGCTCGGTCAGGCACATGGTGGCCAGCCATTCGCCGGTAGCGACTTTCTCCAAATACTGTGATTTCAGCTCGTCGCTGGCGTGGTGCTTGATGCATTCGTAGGCACCATGCAGCAGGCCGGGTGCCATGGTCCAGCCGTGGTTGGCGGCCGACAGCATTTCGTACAGCATGGCTTCGAGCACGCTGGGCAGGCCTTGGCCGCCGTCTTCGGCGCTGGCGGCCAGCGCGGGCCAGCCTGATTGCCAAAAGGATTGGTAGGCGTCCTTGAAGCCCGGTGGCATGGTGACCGCGCCGTCTTTCCATTGCGCGCCGATTTCATCGCCATCGCGGTTGAGCGGGGCAATCACCTCGCCCACGAACTTGCCTGCTTCATCGAGCACTTGCTGCATCAAGTCCGGGTCCACCTCGGCAAAGGCGGGCAGGGCTTGCAGCTTGGCGGGCGCGTTCAGGACGCGGGACAACACAAACTGCATGTCGTCGGTGCGGGGTTGGTAGGCGGTCATGGCTTAGGTGAGTCAATCAAGAACGCCGGAGCACCACAAGGGTGCTCCGGAGGGGAACGTCAGACCCGCAGATCAGGAGTCCACAGTGAAACCAATGCGCTTGATCAGCGGACCCCAACGTTCGAGTTCCACTTGGGAACTCTTGAGCTGGTCGGCGGGTGTGCCGCCGTAGGGGATCAAACCGACCACCGTCAGGGCGTCTTGCACGCCTTTGTCTTTCAGTGCTGCGTTGATGGCCGCATTCACGGCTTGGATCACGTTGGCCGGTGTTTTGGCAGGAGCGTAAAAACCAAACCACTCTTCCACCGTCAACTCAGGAAAGCCCTGCTCTGCGAATGTGGGGACATCGGGCACAAAGGGCGAACGGGTTTTGCCCGAGGTGGCGATGATGCGCATCTTGCCGGCTTTGTGGTTGGCGATGAAGTCGCCGTGTGGGGTGAACATGCAGGCGATCTGGCCGCCGACCACATCGGTCACGCCGGGCACGGATCCACGATAAGGCACATGCTTGAACTCGAAGTTCTGGTTCAGACCCAGCAAAGCGCCAATGAAGTGCGGTGTGGAGCCTGCAGCAGGTGAGCCGTAGCTGGCCTGTGCAGGATTGGCTTTGGCCCAGGCCACAAAGTCTTTCACGTTTTTGACGCTGGCAGGCACCATGGGGCCCACAGCAAAACCGTGGTGGATCATGGAGGCTGTCCCCACGGGGGTGAAGTCTTCAAACGGCTTGTATTGCAGGTTCTTGAAGATGTGGGGGTAGAGCGAAATGGGAGAAAACGGGGTCATTGCCAGCACGGAACCGTCTGCGGGCGCGCTTTTGAGCAAGTTCAAGGCAATCTGACCGCCAGCCCCCGGGCGGCTGTCGATGATGCCGGCGTTTTTGCTGTAGGGCGTACCGCCAAATTTTTCAGCGACACGGCGGGCGCAGATGTCGCCAGCGCTGCCGGGCGGGAAGCCATAGAGCACCTTCACTTGCTCAATGGGCAGACCGCTTTGGGCCCAGGCTTGCTGGAATGCGGTGCTGCCCAGCACTGCAGCGCTGACGGCGGATTGAATGAATTCACGACGGTTGGTCATGCTTGTCTCCTCGATGGGTTAGTTGGAAAACGCAGGTTAGGGAAAAATGGAAAGGCTGAACACCACCCATGCCCGGATCATGAGCACAGGGCCTTGATGTCCTCAGGCACTGGAATGGCTTTGATGCGGTCCGGGTCGTCGGGGTGCTTGATGCAGAAAGCGCGCACTTCGGTGCCTTCGCACAACACAGTGTCGCCGCGCATGACCACGTGCTTGTGCACGATGACCTTCTCGCGCCACTCTTGCACACTGGTGTGGATCTGCAGGGTTTCACCATAGGTAGCGGGGCGGATGAACTTGGTGTTGATCTCCAGCAGCGGTGTGCCGATGATGCCGCGCGTCTTGACCAGTTCGCGCCAGGGCGGTACTCCACACTGGACGAAGAAATTCAAAGACGAAGCGTCCATCCACTTGGAGAAGTTGGGGAAGAAGACGATGCCTGCGGGGTCGCAGTCACCGAACATCACTTGCACTTCGTAAACAACGGTTTTGCTCATGGGGGCTCTCTTAACGGGGGGCCATGCGCAGTGCGCCATCCAGGCGGATGACTTCGCCGTTCAGGTGGTCGTTGCTCACGATATGGCAGGCCAGTTCGGCAAATTCTCTGGGTTTGCCCAGGCGGGCAGGGAAGGGGATGCTGGCGGCCAGCGATTGCTGCACGGGCTCGGGCAGTCCCTTGAGCAAAGGTGTAGCGAAGAGGCCAGGGGCGATGGTGCACACGCGGATGCCGTGTTGGGCCAAATCGCGCGCCATGGGCAGGGTCATGCCCGCTACGCCCGCTTTGGAGGCGCTGTAGGCCTGCTGACCCACTTGACCATCAAAGGCTGCGACCGAGGCGGTGAAGACCATGACGCCACGGGCGTTGTCGTCCATGGGGCCCAGCTTGGCACAGGCGGCTGCAAACAGGCGGGCTGCGTTGTAAGTGCCGATCAGGTTGACGTTGATGACCTTGGCGAAGTCTTCGAGCGGTGCCGCGTTGCCGTCTTTGCCGACCACACGTTTGGCGGTGCCGATGCCAGCGATTTGCATCAGGATGCGGGCGGGGCCGTGTGCAGCTGCGGCGGTCTCGATGGCTTTGGCCATGCTGTCCGGGTCCGACACGTTGCAATGCACCGCCAGGCCGCCAATGTCTTTGGCCACGCGTTCGGCGTTGTCCATGTTGAGGTCGAGCACCGCGACCTTGGCGCCCAGGCGGGCGAGTTCGCGGGCGGTGGCTTCACCGAGGCCGGAGCCGCCGCCGGTGACCAATGCGGCTTGTCCTTGGATGTTCATGGTGTGTCTTTCAAATGAGGGTTGAGTGGTTCAGACAGCTTCGGGGTTTTCGATCAGCAGCGCAATGCCCTGACCTCCGCCCACGCAGGCGCTGGAGATGCCGTAGCGCAAGCCGCTGCGCTTGAGTTCGCGTGCCAGCGTGATGGTCAGCCGCACGCCGGTGGCGGCCAGCGGGTGGCCCAGGGCAATCGCGCCGCCGTTGACATTGAGCTTGGACAAGTCCAGGCCCAGCTCACGGCCCACGGCCAGGGTTTGTGCGCCTTGGGCTTCGTTGATTTCAAAGCGCCCAATGTCGGACAGCTTCAGGCCCGTGCGTTCCAGCAGCAGGCGGATCGCCGGGGCTGGGCCAATGCCCATGATCTCGGGTGGCACGCCCACTGCCGCGGCGGCGACCACGCGGGCCAGCGGCTTTTTGTTGTTCGCTTTGGCATAGGCACCCGATGTGACCACGCAGGCCGCTGCCGCATCCACCAGGGCCGAGCTGTTGCCACCGGTCTGCACGCCGCCTTCGTAGACGGACTTGAGCTTGGCCAGCACTTCGGGTGGCGAGATGCGGGGGTGGGTGTCGGTGCTGACCTCGGTCACTTTGCCTTGCAGCTTGATGCCACGGGCCTTGTAACCTTCGAGTTCAAACTTTTCGGTGACCACGGCCACGATCTCGCCCGCATGGAACCCAGCTGCTTGCGCGGCCACGGCCTTGGCGAACGAATCGGAGGCGAACTGGTCCACGTCTTCACGGGTGATGTTGTATTTTTTGGCCAGGTTCTCGGCGGTCTGGATCATGTTGATACCAGCCGCCGGGTCTTTCAGCGCTTCCCACATGTAGTCCTTGAAACCCACGGGTGCGCCCAGTTTGAAGCCGGTGCGGTGGTCAAAGGCGGCAATCGGGTTGCGCGTCATGCTTTCGGTACCGACCACCAGCGCCGCGTCGCACACGCCCGCTTCGATCTGCTCACCGGCCTGGCGGAACAGTTCAAAGCCTGTGCCGCAAATGCGCTGGGTCATGATGGCGGGCACTTCTTGCGGCACACCGGCATACAAGCCAATGTGACGGGGCAGGAAGAACTGGTCAAAGTCGCCAGGGGCCATGTTGCCGGTGATGACCGAGCCGATCTCGGTGGCGGCAATACCTGCGCGCTTCAAAGCTTCGCGGGCGGCCTTGATGCCCAGATCGGTGGGCGAGATGTGACCCAATGCGCCACAGTAATCGACCATGGGCGTGCGCACGCCCTCGTGCATCCACACATCAGCAAACGCGTTGAAAAATCCTTTGGAGGCCATGTTTTTCTTCTTTCTGGACTGGTTTCAAGCCTGGGGCTTGACGATGTAGTGCAGCGTATCGGCGTGCAGCGCCGCCACGGTGTCAGCGCGGTGGGTGAGCACCGAGCGCTGGTTGATCGAGCCTTTGTCGGTGATTTCACCCTTGTCGATGGTGGGTGGCTCACTCAGCAGGCACAGGCGCGCAATGCGGTTGGCACTGCCGGTGCTGGTTTGGGCCAGCGCGTTGACGATCTCCTGGAACTTGGCCAGCACCGGGGCCGAGGCCAGCACGTCCGACATGGGAGCATCGGCACCCAAGCCGCTGAGCGCCCGGACAGCGGGTGTCGGGAAAATCATGGCGCCGACTTCCTTCATGTTGAGGCCGGTGAGCACCGCATCCTGGATGTAAGGAGCCCCGGCGGCGATGATCTTGCCGCGCAGCGGGCCCACGCTCACAAAGGTGCCGGTGGCCAGCTTGAAGTCTTCAGCGATGCGGCCGTCGAACTTCAGACCCAGGTGCACATCGGTCTCGTCGATCCACTTGACTGCATCGCCGGTTTTGAAGAAACCTTCTTCGTCAAAAGCGCCAGCGGTTTCTTCGGCATTGCGCCAGTAGCCGGGCGTGATGTTGGGGCCACGGTAACGCACTTCGGTTTTGCCTTGCATGTCCACCAGCTTGAGTTCCAGGCCCGGCGTGGGTACACCCAGATCGCCAGCATGCACAAAGGGGTTGGTCACGAAGATGCCGAACGGACCGGACTCGGTCATGCCCAGGCCCGTGCCCATGACGATGCGTTCGCCGATTTCACGCTCTTGCGATTCGTACAGGCTGTCCCAGATCGGCTGCGCCAACGCGGCACCTGCATAGAAGAACATCTGCACGCGCGAGAGCAGCGTCTTGCGCAAGGCATCGTCGGTTTTCATCGCGTTGGCAATGGCTTCAAAGCCTGTGGGCACATTGAAGTACACCGTGGGTGCGATCTCGCGCAGGTT
Organism: Limnohabitans radicicola; assembly: GCF_014837235.1. Taxonomy (GTDB): domain Bacteria; phylum Pseudomonadota; class Gammaproteobacteria; order Burkholderiales; family Burkholderiaceae_C; genus Limnohabitans_A; species Limnohabitans_A radicicola. Next base: position 95,828 of record NZ_JACYFT010000002.1, read on the forward strand.
GCGGAGGGTCTCGTGCATCAGGGCAGGCGTGGGCTTGCCGTCGTCGATGTACAGGGTGCCGCCGTGGAAGACGACCATGCCGAAGTTGTGGTTGCCGCCAAAGGTGTGGTTCCAGGGCAGCCAGTCGACCAGCACCAGCTCCTTTTCGGCCAGCACGGGCATGGACTGCGCCATTTGTTGCTGGTTGGCGCACCACATGCGGTTGGTATTGATGACGGCCTTGGGCAGTTTGGTCGAGCCGCTGGTGAACAGGAACTTGACGATGGTGTCGGAACCCGTGGCGGCCATGGCCGCATCCACCGCAGGCGTGGCGGCTGTCGCGCACAGGCTCTCAAAGGTGGTCACTTGGCGACCTTCCACGCTGCCCTCGACCATCACGACTTCCATGTCGCCGCTGACCGTGGCGGCAATGGCTTTGGCATAACGCGTGTCAGAGGCGAACACCATGCCAGGAGTCACGGTCTTGAGCACATGCTTGAGTTTGTCGTAGTCGACACTCACCAGCGAGTAGGGCGGCGAGGTCGGCACAAAGGGCACGCCAGCGACCATGGCGCCCAGAGCCAGCAGCGCATGCTCCAGGCTGTTTTCGCTCAGGATCACCACAGGGCGCTCGGCGTTCAGGCCACGGTCGATCAGGCCTTGTGCGATGCTGCGGGCCGCGGCCCAGGCCTCGGCATAAGTGATGTGTTTCCAGTCGCCCAGCGAACCGTCGGCCTGCTTGACGCGGCGTGCCATGAAGCTGTGCTCGGGCTTGACGCTGGCCCAGTGCTTCAGCCGGTCTGTCAGGCGCTCCGGATAGGCTTGCAGTTCCTGGTCGGCTTGGAGGTAGTGTGTGCCAGGCACGCCATCGCGCAGGCTGACACGGGTCACGCCGAACTTCAATGGACGGAATTGGGGTGCACTCATGGTGGGTCTCCGGTGTTCTGGGGTGCGCGGGCTCAGGCCTTTTGCACTTTGGCGGCCTTGCCTTCGAGGAAAGCGCGCACACGGGCTTTGGCCTCAGGTGCAGCCTGCGCAATCGACGAAATCAATGCTTCGGTGAAGAAGCCGTGGTCGGCGGGCTGCTCGGCGATGCGCGGCAGGGCGTGCATCAGGGCAAAGTTGGTCAAGGGCGCGTTGGTGGCGATGCGGGTGGCCAGCTCGATGGCCTTGGTCAAGGCCGTGCCGGTGGGCACGAGGTACTGGGCAAAGCCCACACGTTCACCGTCTTGCGCGTTGTACACACGGCCTGTGAGCATCATGTCGGTCATGCGGGCTGCGCCAATCAGCTTGGGCACACGCACCGAGCCGCCGCCGCCCACGAAGATGCCGCGTGTGCCTTCGGGCAGGGCGTAGAAGGTGCTTTCATCGGCCACACGGATGTGGCTGGCGCTGGCCAGCTCCAGACCGCCACCGACCACCGCGCCGTGCAAAGCAGCCACCACCGGTACGCGGCCTTGTTCGACAGCATTCAAGGCCACGTGCCAGCTGCGTGAATGGTGAATGCCTTCGCCAGCATCCCGTTCCTTGAGTTCGGACAGATCGAGACCGGCACAGAAGTGGTCGCCTTCGCCATGGATGACGGCGGCGCCTGCTTCGGCAGGCAAATTCTGGAAGACATCGCGCAGGGCTTCGATGAGGCCATCGCTCAGCGCGTTGCGCTTGGCTGGGCGGCACAGACGCACCACAGCGACAGCGCCTTGCATCTCCAGAGAAACGCCATTGGCAGCGGCACGGTCAAGGATGGGATTGCTTTGCTTGGTCATCGGTGGGTCTCTCAAATGACTTGACCAGATGGCCAAGAAGGTTATTATTGATAACGATATTGTGAGCAGATCAATGGACTTTGTTTCTTGGGAGTTTCCCTAGGTTGCAAAGGAAAAACGGGATCTGGGCGCGCAAGCATCGACCTGAGCGGCCGACATCGGCTATCGTCCACTGGACGCACGGAGACACCGAACCATGAAACACCAAGACCTGATCGCCATCGACATCCACACCCATGCCGAAGTGAGTTGCTGGAACCCGTTTGACAACTATGGCGAGGAATACGACCGCGCCGCGGACAAGTTCTTTAGCAGCAACCGTCGCCCGACGATCGAGGAAACCGTGGCCTATTACCGCGAGAAAAAGATTGGCCTGGTGATGTTCACTGTGGACAGCGAATCGCAGCTGGGCCGCCGGCGCATTCCCAACGAAGAGATCGCCAAGGCCGCACGCGACAACAGCGACATGATGATCGCCTTTGCCAGCATCGATCCGCACAAGGGCAAGATGGGCGCACGCGAAGCCGAGCGCCTGATCAAGGAAGAGGGCATCAAGGGCTTCAAGTTCCACCCCACGGTGCAGGGCTACCACCCTTACGACAAGATGGCCTGGCCGATTTACGAGGTCATCAACGAATACAAGCTGCCTGCGATCTTCCACACCGGCCACAGCGGCATTGGCTCGGGCATGCGCTGCGGCGGAGGCCTGCGCCTGGCCTACAGCAACCCGATGCACCTCGACGATGTGGCCATCGACTGGCCCGACATGCAAATCGTCATGGCCCACCCGAGCTTTCCCTGGCAAGACGAGGCTTTGAGTGTGGCCACGCACAAGCCCAATGTGTGGATTGACCTGTCGGGCTGGAGCCCCAAGTACTTTCCCAAGCAGCTGATCCAGTACGCCAACACCTTGCTCAAGGACCGCATCTTGTTTGGCAGCGACTACCCGCTCATCACCCCCGAGCGCTGGATGAAAGACTTTGAAGTCGCTGGTTTCCGCCCCGAGGTGATGCCTGGCATCTTGAAAGACAACGCGGTGCGTTTGTTGGGGCTGGACAAGGCTGTTTAAGCCACCGGGTCCTGCGTCGCAGGGTTTTGCAGCAGCTGGTCTATGGGCCAGTTCAGCAGTTCGCCCAGGCGGCACACCACCCAGCGAGCTTCCATGGGCGACACCACCGCAGGCTCGGCCAACAGGCCCAGCTCGCATTGCGCCAGCACCAGCTCCTCGGTGATGCCCAACGTGAACTGCATGTTGGCCGCTTTTTCGGTCAGCAGGTTGGCCAGATCCTCGCACAGCTCATAGCGCTCGGCCATCTCGCGCTGGCCGATGCTGGGCTTGATTTTGCCGGGCGGCACGTACAGCGTCGTGAAGCTCTCGGGCAGGTAGATCTGGTTGTCGTCGCTCATGCCGGGTCAGGCTTTTTTGACGAATTCGGTTTTCAGCTGCATGGGCCCGAAACCCTCGATCTTGCAGTCGATGTCGTGGTCGCCTTCGATCAGCCGGATGTTTTTGACCTTGGTGCCGACTTTGACGACCGACGACGAGCCCTTGATCTTCAAATCTTTGACCAGGGTGACGGTGTCGCCGTCCTGCAGCACATTGCCGTTGGCGTCTTTCCAGACCTTGGTCACATCAGCAACAGCGGCTTCGGCGGGGTTCCATTCGTGGCCGCAGCTGGGGCAGATCAGCAGGTTACCGTCTTCGTAGGTGAATTCGGACTGGCATTGGGGGCAGGGGGGGAGGATGCTCATGGCGATTTGGACTTTCAGAGAAACCCGAGGATTGTCCACCCAGGACTTGTTCTCGAATTCCACTGGACATCGTACAACTCAAGTTGTCAGACGGCCTCATCCCGGGCTTTGCGCAGGCGGTCCCGGCTGTTGGACAAGTGGGTGCGCATCGCTGCCCGGGCCGATTCCGGGTCGTGGTTGCGGATGGCGTTGCAGATGCTCTCGTGCTCGCCGTGCACCCGCTCCAGATAGGCCTGGCGACCTTCGGGGGCTTGGTCGGCTGTCTTGATGCGGGTGCGCGGAATGATGTGTGTGCCCAGGTAGGTCATCAGATCGGCAAAGTGCCGGTTGCCGGTGGCCTTGGCGACTTCCATGTGGAATTGGAAGTCGCTGGGCACAGCGTCTGAATGGCTGTGGATGGCGGTGGCAAAGTCACGAAGTGCCGCGGCCATCGCGTTCAGTTGCTCAGGCGTGGCACGCTGCGCGGCCAGGCCTGCAGCCTCAGTTTCCAGGCTGATGCGCAGTTCCAGAACGGCGATCACATCGTCGATGGTGGCCATGTCCTGTTCGGCAATACGGAAATTGTGTGTCGTGGGGGCTTCCAGGGCAAACGTGCCAATGCCGTGCCGCGTTTCGACCTGACCAGAAGCCTGCAAACGGGAAATCGCTTCGCGTACAACGGTGCGGCTGACCCCCAGATCGGACATCACGGCCGACTCGGTGGGCAGCTTGTCGCCTGGCTTGATGTGGCCAGACTGGATCAGTTGCTGCAGGTACACCACCACTTCCTGAACCAGGCCGCCACGGCGGTTGCGGCTGGTGCCGGCTGGGGGGCTACTGGGGGGCTGAATCATTTTTGGTCCAGGTTCTTGACAACGATGCTTCAAGCATACAGAATTATAGGTCATCAGACAACTAACAACTGTTGGATTCAGAAAATGAATGTTGCATCGCACCACACCCTGCTCATGACGGGCGCAGCTGGCGGTCTGGGGCAAGCCATGCGCCAACGCCTGAAGGCCAACTGCAGCGTGCTGCGCGTGAGCGATGTGAGCCCGATGGCACCCGCGCAGGCCGATGAGGAAGTCGTGCAAGCCGATCTGGCCGATGCTGCAGCGGTGAATGCGCTCGTGGCCGGTTGCCAGGCCATCGTGCATTTTGGCGGTGTGTCCACCGAGCAGCCCTGGGCGCCGATCCTGCAGTCGAACATCATGGGGGCCTACAACCTGTATGAGGCCGCGCGGATCCATGGCGTCAAGCGTGTGGTGTTTGCCAGCTCCAACCACGTGATGGGTTTTTACCGTCAGGGCGAAGTGGTGGATGCCCTGAGCCCACCGCGGCCCGATGGTCTGTATGGCCTGTCCAAGGCGTTTGGTGAAGACCTGGCGCGTCTGTACTTTGACCGCTACGGCATCGAGACCGCCTGTGTGCGCATCGGCTCGTCATTCCCAGAGCCCAAAGACCGCCGCATGCTGGCCACCTGGATGAGTTACGACGACCTGCATCGCCTGATCACCGCTTGCCTGACCACGCCGGTGCTGGGGCACAGCATCATCTACGGCACATCCGACAACAGCGTGTCCTGGTACGACAACCGGTTGGCCCGCCACATTGGGTACCGTCCGCAGGACAGCTCGGACGTTTTTCGCGATGCGGTCTACGCACGAACCCCCGAGCCTGACCTGAACGATCCTGCTGTCCAGTTCCAGGGGGGCGGCTTTGTGAAGATCGGCCCGCTGTGAACCGGCATTGAACCTTTTTCCCCTGACATCCTCACGCTTCTCACAAGGACCCACGAAATGAACCCCCAAGAACTCAAAGCGATCATGTCCCATGGCCTGTTGTCGTTCCCCTTGACCGACTTCGATGCCAATGGTGACTTCAACAAGAAGGGCTACATTGAACGGCTCGAATGGCTGGCGCCTTACGGTGCCACTGCCCTGTTTGCCGCAGGTGGAACGGGTGAGTTTTTCTCTTTGACCGGTGACGAATACCCCGAGATCATCCAGACCGCTGTGGACACCTGCCGCGGCAAGGTGCCGATCATTGCGGGTGCTGGCGGCCCCACGCGCTTTGCCATCCAGTGTGCCCAGGCCGCCGAACGCGCCGGTGCCCATGGCATTTTGCTGCTGCCGCATTACCTGACCGAAGCCGGTCAGGAAGGCCTGATCGCCCATGTCGAAGCCGTCTGCAAAAGCGTGAGGTTTGGCGTCATCGTCTACAACCGCAACGTCTGCAAGCTCACTCCCGAATCGCTGGCCATTCTGGCTGATCGTTGTCCCAATCTGATCGGCTTCAAGGACGGTATCGGCGACATCGAACTGATGAGCTCGATCTACATGAAGATGGGCGACCGCTTCGCGTATCTGGGTGGCCTGCCCACCGCCGAGGTGTACGCGGCCGCCTACAAGGCGCTGGGCACTCCGGTGTATTCGTCGGCCGTGTTCAACTTCATCCCGAAAACCGCGATGGATTTCTACCACGCCGTCGCCAATGACGACATGGCCACGCAGCACCGCCTGCTCAAGCGATTCTTCATGCCCTATCTGGCCATCCGTAACAAGGGTCAGGGCTATGCGGTCAGCATCGTCAAGGCCGGTGCCAAGCTGGTCGGCCACGATGCCGGTCCGGTGCGCGCACCGCTGACCGACCTCAAGCCAGCCGAGATGGAAGCGCTGGATGCCTTGATCAAGGCGCTGGGTCCGCAATAAATCGTCCTGAAGCGGCTCCGCATGACAGCTCACGCCATCCGCCAAATCCGCGTTACGCCCATCGCGTTCCGTGATCCGCCACTGCTCAACGCGGCGGGCATCCACGAGCCCTGGGCGCTGCGTTCGATCATCGAGGTCGAAACCGCTTGCGGACGGGTGGGCATCAACGAGACCTATGGCGACCAGTCCATGCTCGACGTGCTGGCCAGAGTCGCACCCGCTTTGCAGGGATTGTCGCCGTGGGATCTGAACGCGATGGAAATGCGGGTGCAGGCGCTGGTGCAACCCTCGGGGCGCTCGTCCGAGTTTCTGGGCGAGCTGATCTCGCTGGCCCCGGGCACGCATGTGTCCAAGAACGTGGCCAAGGTCGTGAGCGCCTTTGAGGTCGCCATGCTCGACTTGCAAGGCCAACTGGCCAACGCACCGGTGGTGGACCTGCTGGGTGGTGCAGCACGCGACACCGTGCCTTTCAGTGCTTACCTGTTCTTCAAGTACGCCGAGCACATCGACAAGCCTTATGCCGCCGACCCCTATGGTGAAGGTATTTCTCCTGAGCAGATGGTGGCGCAGGCGCGTCGCATGATCGACCAATACGGCTTCAAAAGTATCAAGCTCAAGGCCGGTGCTCTGCCGCCCGAGCAGGAAGTGGCCGCCATGCTGGCGCTGGCCAAGGCCTTTCCGGGCACGCCGCTGCGCATCGACCCCAACGCCAACTGGACCGTGGCCACCAGCTTGAAGGCGGTGGAGCAGCTTCGCGGCGTGCTGGAGTATTACGAAGACCCGGCACCGGGACTGGACGGCATGGCCGAGGTGGCGCGTCAATGTGATGTGCCCCTGGCCACCAACATGGTGGTGACCGACTACAAAGAGTTTGCTGACAATGTGCGCTTGGGTTGCCCCGTCCGCATCGTACTCAGTGACCACCATTACTGGGGAGGCCTGCGCGCCACGCAGCAGCTCTCGCGCCTGTGCCAGACCTTTGACATGGGCTTGTCCATGCACTCCAACTCGCATCTGGGCATCAGTCTGACGGCGATGACGCACCTGGCCGCTTCGGTGCCGCACCTGTCCTACGCCTGCGACACGCATTACCCCTGGCAAGACGAAGAGGTGGTGCAGGGCGGTCGCCTGAAGTTTGAAGACGGCAGCCTGCGCGTGCCCCGTGGTCCGGGCCTGGGGGTGACGATGGACCGCGAGGCACTGGCCCGCCTGCACGACAACTACCTGCACTGCGGCATCCGCAACCGCGATGACCTGGGCCAGATGCGCAAGTACGACCCGACGTTTACCGGTAAGCAACCCCGTTTCTGACCATGAGCACTTCCAAACCTCTCGCCATTCGCATGCACCCGCATGACAACGTGGCCATCATCGCCAACGACGGTGGCCTGCCCGCCGGCACGTTCATGCAGGATGGCCCGGCTGCGGGCATCACGCTGCGCGACAAAGTGCCACAAGGCCACAAGGTGGCCCTCAAAGACATCGCCGCCGGTGCTGCTGTGCTGCGTTACAACGTGCCCGTGGGCTTTGCCCGCGAGGCGATTGCCGCAGGCAGCTGGGTGCATGAGCGTTTGCTGGACATCCCACCCGCCCGGGAACTGCAGGGCTTGCCCATGGCCACCCAAGCCGCACCCGGATGGGAACCGCTGGAGGGCCACACCTTTGAAGGCTATGTGAATGCCGATGGCTCGGTGGGCACACGCAACCTGCTGGCCATCACCACCACGGTGCAGTGTGTGGCGGGTGTCCTCAAGGTGGCGGTCGAACGCATCGAGCGCGAGCTGCTGCCTTTGTATCCGAACGTGGATGGCGTGGCCGGACTCGAACACACCTATGGCTGCGGTGTTGCGATTGACGCGCCCGGTGCAGAGATCCCCATCCGCACGCTGCGCCACATCAGCCTCAATCCCAACTTTGGTGGCGAAGTGATGGTGGTGAGCTTGGGCTGCGAAAAGCTGCAACCCGCGCGACTGCTGCCGCCGGGCACTTTTCCGATTCACGATGCGCGCGAAGCAGAGCAGGGGCCCGACCTCGTGTGCCTGCAGGACGATGTGCACGTGGGTTTCATGTCCATGATTGACGAGATCGTTCAGCGTGCCAAATCGCACCTCGAACGCCTGAACGCCCGCCAGCGCCAGACCGTGCCCGCGAGCGCGCTGGTGGTGGGCGTGCAGTGCGGCGGCAGCGATGCCTTTTCGGGCGTGACCGCCAATCCCGCCGTGGGATACATGGCTGACCTGATCGTGCGTGCCGGTGGCACCGTCATGTTCTCGGAAAACACCGAAGTGCGCGATGCGGTGGAGCAGCTCACCAGCCGCGCCGCCACACCCCAAGTGGCTGAAGACATCGTGCGTGAACTGGGCTGGTACGACCAGTACCTGGACCGTGGTCGTGTGGACCGCACCGCCAACACCACACCGGGCAACAAGGCGGGTGGCCTGTCCAACATCGCCGAAAAAGCCATGGGCTCGATCATCAAGAGCGGCAGCGGCACCATTGCCAGCGTGCTCGCGCCCGGCGACAAGCTCAAGGCCGATCAAAAAGGCCTGGTGTTTGCAGCCACGCCCGCCAGCGACTTCATTTGCGGCACCCTGCAGCTGGCAGCGGGCATGAACGTGCACGTGTTCACCACGGGTCGCGGCACGCCGTATGGCCTGCAGGCCTGCCCCGTGGTCAAGGTGGCCACGCGCAGTGATCTGGCACGCCGCTGGCACGATCTGATGGACTTCAACGCCGGGCAAATTGCCGATGGCGAGATGACGATTGAAGAGGCCGGCTGGGCCCTGTTTCATATGCTGCTGGAAACCGCCAGCGGCAAACGCACCTGGGCCGAGCACTGGAAGCTGCACAACGCGCTGGTCCTGTTCAACCCGGCACCGATCACCTGAAACACCTGCGACCCGATTTGAATTTTTCGACACGACAAGACAAGGAGACAAGCATGATGAAAAAACGCCAACTGTTGATCGCTATCGGCCTGGCCGGTCTGGGCTTGTTCAGCCAGGGCCAAGCCCTGGCCCAAGCCGACTACCCCAACAAGCCGATCAAACTGATCGTGGCCTTTCCGCCCGGCGGTACCAGCGACATCATGGGTCGCCTGGTGGCCGAAGAGCTGGGCAAGGTGCTCAAGCAGCCCATCGTGGTCGAGAACATCGCCGGTGCCGGTGGCATTGTGGGCATGGAGCGTGCACTCAAGTTGCCGGCCGATGGCTACACCCTGATCCAGAGCGGGGTGGGGCAGAACGCCGTAGCGCACGGCTTGGACCCCAACCTCAAGTACAACTCGATAACCGATTTCATCCACCTGTCGCAGGTGAACTCCGGCCCCAACGTGTTGCTGGTGCATCCATCCCAGCCGTTCAAGACGGTGAAGGACATCGTGGACTACGCCAAGAAAAATCCGGGCAAGCTGGACTACGGTTTCACCCACGCGGCTTCGGGCCACATGGCGATGGAGCTGTTCAAGCAGACTGCGGGCATCTTCCTGACGGGCATCCCCTACAAAGGCGGCGGTCCCATGATGAATGACCTGCTGGCCGGTACCATCCCCATGGTCTTCCTGAACCAGGATGTGGCCTTGCCCCATGTGAAAGCGGGCAAGCTGCGTGCGATTGCGGTGTCCAGCAAGGAGCGCAACCCGCTGTACCCCGACACCCCCACGGTGGCCGAGTCGGGCTACAAAGGCTTTGAAGCCACGTCCTGGTCCGGCATTTCCGTGGCCAAGGGCACGCCGCAAGCCATTGTGGACAAGCTCGAAGCCAGCCTGGCCCTGGCCATGAAAACCGACGCTTTCAAGAACCGCCTGACCTCGGTCGGTTTTGTGGTGCCGCCTTCGGGCAGCAAACAGTATGTGCCTTTCCTCAAGTCCGAACTGGACCAGTGGACCCGCGTGATCAAGGCCGCGGGCATCAAACCCGAGTGAGTCAGCAAGAATGAGTGATGCCATCTCCTGGGTCCGCGTCAGCGCCTGCACGCTGCCCCTGGCCAACCCGATCAGTGACGCCAAGGTGCTGACCGGTCGCCAGAAGCCAATGACCGAAATCGCCATCCTGTTCGTCGAAATCAAGACGAAAGATGGTGCAGAAGGGGTGGGCTTCAGCTATTCCAAGCGCGCGGGCGGCCCCGGCCAGTTCGCGCACGCCAAGGAAATTGCTCCGGTGTTGATGGGGGAAGATCCCAGCGACATCGCCAGACTGTGGGACAAGCTGTGCTGGGCCGGTGCTTCGGTGGGCCGCAGTGGCCTGAGCGTGCAGGCCATCGGTGCCTTTGATGTGGCGCTGTGGGACCTCAAAGCCAAGCGTGCTGGCCTGTCCCTGGCCAAGCTGCTGGGGACGCATCGCGACAGCGTGCGCTGCTACAACACCTCGGGGGGCTTTCTGCACACGCCACTCGATCAGCTGCTGGTCAATGCCTCTGCCTCGGTGGCCAAGGGCATTGGCGGCATCAAACTCAAGGTGGGTCAGCCCGATTGCGACAAGGACATCGAGCGCGTGAGCGCCGTGCGCCAGCACCTGGGGGACCGTTTTCCGATCATGGTCGACGCCAACCAGCAATGGGACCGCCCTACGGCGCAGCGCATGTGCCGCCGTCTGGAGCCGATGAACCTGATCTGGATCGAGGAGCCGCTGGACGCCTATGACCACGAAGGCCATGCCGCACTGGCCGCGCAGTTTGACACCCCCATTGCCACCGGCGAGATGCTCACCAGCGTGCAGGAGCACTGGGACCTGATCCGCCACCGCGCCGCCGATTTCCTGATGCCCGACGGCCCGCGCGTGGGCGGCATCACACCATTCCTCAAGATAGCCCAACTGGCCGAACACGCTGGTGTCATGCTGGCCCCGCACTTTGCGATGGAGCTGCACATCCACCTTGCCGCCAACTACAAGACCGAGCCTTGGGTGGAGCATTTCGAGTGGCTGGAGCCGCTGTTCAACGAACGCATCCAGATCCAGGACGGTCGCATGCTGGTGCCCACTTTGCCTGGCTTGGGCGTGTCGATCAGCGAGCAAACGCGCCGCTGGACCACCGCCAGCTTTGAAACCCAAGCCTGATTTTTCTTTCCTGCGAATTGCATTCCATGTCCACACTCCAATCTTTCAATGCCCGCACGGGCGAGGCCTTTGGTGCGGCCCTGCCCGCCAACACCACAGACGAACTGAATGCCGCCGTTGAAAAAGCCCATGCCGCTTTTGACAGCTGGCAAGCCAGCGACGGCGACCAGCGCGCCAGCCTGCTCAGCGCCTTGGCGACAGCCCTGGAACAAGATCGCGAAAAACTGGTGGAACTGGCCGATGCCGAAACCGGTCTGGGTCTGCCGCGCCTGAACGGCGAGCTCGACCGCACGGCTTTCCAGTTGCGCCGCTTTGCCCACATCGCGCAAAGCGGCGGTGCGTTCGCTTTCACCGACGACCCTGCTGTGGCAGGTGCCCCACCCGCTGGCCACCCGGCCATGATGCGTGTGCGCGTGCCACTGGGTCCGGTGGCCATGTTCTCGGCCAGCAACTTCCCCTTCGCTTTTTCGGTGCTGGGCGGTGACACCGCTTCGGCGCTGGCTGCCGGTTGCAGCGTGGTGGTCAAGGTCCATTCGGGTCACCCGCACACCTCGGCCCGCGTGTACCAGCTGGCGCGCCAGACCTTGGCATCGCTGTGCTTGCACGAAGGCCTGATCCAGATGGTGCAGGGGGTGGGCAACCCGATTGGCGTGGCGCTGATCCAGCACCCCTTGATCGCGGCGGCGGCTTTCACCGGTTCCACCCGTGGCGGTGCAGCACTGCGCGATGCGGCACGCGCCCGTCCGCGTCCGATCCCGTTCTACGGCGAACTCGGCTCCATCAACCCGGTGTTGGCCACGCCGGCTGCGCTGGCCCAGGGCGGCGATGCCCTGGTGCAGACGCTGGCGGGTTCCATCACCCTGGGCTGCGGCCAGTTCTGTACCAACCCCGGCCTGCTGGTGCTGCAGCGCAGCCCCGAGAGCCAGGCCTTTGTGGCCGCGCTGACCGAAGCGCTCAAAGCCATCCAGCCGCACGCGATGCTGACCCGTGGCATGCGTGAAGCACTGGACGTGGGCACGGCCAAGCAACTCGCCGCCGGTGCCAAGCCCTTGCTGCACAGCCCGGTGACCGACATCGCCCCCAAGCCTTTCCTGGCCGAGGTCGATGCTGCCACTTTCATTGCCGAGCAACAGCTGCAGGAAGAAGTGTTTGGCCCCGCAAGCCTGATCGTCTGGACCGACTCGGTGCAGCAGACCCTGCAGGTGCTGCACGCCGTGGGGGGCACGCTGACCGTGACCTTCTGGGGCGCTGACAACGACACACCCGAAACGCGCCAACTCGTGCGCGGTGCGATGTCGATTGCCGGGCGTGTGCTGTTTGCCGGTGTGCCCACCGGCGTGGCCGTCGCCGTTGCCCAGCAGCACGGCGGGCCCTGGCCGTCGAGCACCGAGCCGATGAGCACTTCGGTCGGTGATGCCGCGCTCGATCGTTTCCTGCGCCCTGTGTGCCTGCAGGACATGCCCGCCTGGCTGGTGCAACGCCAGGGACGTCCTTGCTGAACCGATATTTGCCCAGAACACTGACATGACTGCCATTTCCACCCCCATCGTCACTGGCATGCGCGTGATCCCTGTCGCGGGCCGCGACAGCATGTTGCTCAACCTGAGTGGCGCGCACGCCCCGCACTTCACCCGCAACCTGCTGCTGCTGACCGACAGCCTGGGCCACACCGGCATTGGCGAAGTGCCCGGTGGCGAAGCCATCCGCCAAACGCTCGAAGACGCGCGTGAACTCGTCATGGGCCAGCCCCTGGGCAAGCATCTGACCGTGTTGCAAAACATGCAGCAGACCTTTGCCGACCGCGACTCGGGTGGCCGTGGTCTGCAAACCTTTGACTTGCGCACGACAGTCCACGCCGTGACCGCTGTCGAGTCGGCCTTGCTGGATCTGCTGGGCCAGTTCCTGGGGGTGCCCGTGGCGGCGCTGCTGGGCGAGGGCCAGCAGCGCGACGCCGTCGAGATGCTGGGCTACCTGTTTTACGTGGGCGACCACCACAAGACCGACTTGCCCTACCACAGTGAACCCGATGCCGACAACGCCTGGTTCCGCTTGCGCCACGAAGAGGCCATGACGCCCGAGCGCATCGTGCGTCTGGCCGAGGCGGCTTATGAGCGCTACGGCTTCAACGACTTCAAGCTCAAGGGTGGTGTGCTGCGCGGCGACGAGGAAGTCCAGGCCATCGTGGCGCTGCACGAGCGTTTTCCGCAGGCGCGCATCACGCTCGACCCCAACGGCGGCTGGTTGCTGAAAGACGCGATCCGCCTGATGCGCGACATGCATGGCGTGGTGGCTTATGCCGAAGACCCGTGCGGGGCAGAGCAGGGCTTCAGTGGCCGCGAGGTGATGGCCGAGTTCCGCCGTGCCACGGGCCTGCCCACGGCCACCAACATGGTGGCCACCGACTGGCGTCAGATGACGCACGCGCTCAGCCTGCAAAGCGTGGACATCCCGCTGGCCGACCCGCATTTCTGGACCATGGCGGGCAGCGTGCGCGTGGCGCAAACCTGCCGCGACTGGGGCCTGACCTGGGGCTCGCACTCCAACAACCACTTTGACGTGTCGCTGGCCATGTTCACCCATGTGGCGGCCGCCGCACCGGGCAAGGTCACGGCCATCGACACCCACTGGATCTGGCAGGACGGCCAGGGCCTGACCCAAGAGCCGCTGCAGATCGTGGGCGGCATGGTGCAAGTGCCCAAGAAGCCCGGCCTGGGCATTGAGCTGGACATGGTCAAAGTCGAAGCCGCGCACCAGTTGTACCTGCAGCGTGGTCTGGGCGCACGCAACGACGCGCAGGCCATGCAGTATTTGATCCCTGGCTGGACATTCGACAACAAGCGGCCTTGCATGGTGCGTTAAGCACATACACAACAGGAGACAAACATGAACAAACGCCTTTTCACCATCGCCCTGAGCGCAGCGCTGACGGCCATCGCTTTGCCAGCGGTTGCGCAGACCTACCCCGCCAAGCCCATCAAGATCGTCGTGCCCTTCCCGGCAGGCGGCACGTCCGATGTGCTGGCCCGCATGATCGGGCAGAAGATGGCCGATAGCTGGGGGCAGCCGGTGGTCATCGAGAACAAACCCGGATCGAGCGGTAACCTGGGCGCTGACGCGGTGGCCAAGTCTGCGCCCGATGGCCACACCCTGGTGCTGATGGACGTGGGCAACCTGGTCATCAGCCCGGCCTTGTTCAAGCTGCCCTTCAACGTGGCCAACGACTTTGCGCCTGTGGCCATGGTGGCGTATTCACCGCACCTGCTGGCCGTGAGCACCAAGGTGCCCGCCAACACGCCCGCTGAACTGGTGGCCTACGCCAAAGCGCAAAAAGGCAAGCTCAACTACGCGGTGGCCGCAGGCATGGGCAGCGCATCGCACCTGGCGGGCGTCATGTACGCCCAGCGCAGCGGCATCGAGTGGGGCTATGTGCCCTACAAAGGTGGCGCGCAAGCCATCACCGATTTGATCGGCGGCCAGGTGGACGTGATGTTCAACGGCATGGTCGCCACCTACCCGCATGTGAAAGCGGGCAAGATCAAATTGATCGCCCTCTCCAGTGCCAAACGCCATGCGCAGATGCCCGACATCCCCACCGTGGCCGAAAGCCTGCCCGGCTTTTTGACGGGCAGTTTTCAGGGGTTGCTGGCTCCGGCGGGCACACCCAAGGCGGTCATTGACAAACTGCACGCCGAAGTCCAGCGCATCACCGCCCTGCCTGAAGTGCGCGAGCGGCTGAACACTTTGGGCGCAGAGCCCTCCAGCATGAGCACGACCGATTTTGGCAACTGGCTCAAGGCCGAAATCCCGGCGATGGCGAAGATCGTCAAGGACGAGAAGATCACGGCGGACTGAACAGGCGCAAGCAGCTGCACAGGCCGAGCCGGTTCACTGGCCTTGGGGTGGATTGACCCTCGATTCACGGATCACCTTGCAGATTTGCAGGAAGCCCGAAGCATAAAAATCGGCATGCCCCCGCTTCATGGCTTCCACATGCTCGGGATGGGTGCGCCACGCCTCCAACGATTCTTCTGAGTCAAAGCGATAAAGGCTGATGATTTCTCCATCATCGGCCTTGTACTTCTTGACTGACTGAAAGCCCGGCAGGGAGCCAACGATTTTGTACATCTTTGCCAGCAAAGTGTTGTACTCCTCCATGTTGACGTCCTCACGCATGGTGAGCCCACCGATCACAACAATTTCGTTCACCATATTTTCTCCGGGTTCAGCAGGAAGCGAAGGGCATGGAACTCACCATGGCCAGATGTCTGCATCCGCAATGGATGCAAAACAGGACTCGCCCGACCGCTTCGGTAGAGTCCTGCGGTGCACATCATGGATGCAGGTAAAACACCTTGCTGACAATTTTCCAGTGCCCGTCGAACTTGACGAGATTGAAGAAATCGGTGAACCGATGGCCGGTCCAATTGTCAGAGTCAACGCGGACATTGGCGCATGTGCCCACGACATCGATCGAGGTGATCCTTGACTGGATGTCCTTGGCGGCACCATTCGAATCATTCCAGTCGAACAAGCCTTGAATGGGCCCTCCAAACAAATCAGGCCCGACGTAACCATAAATGGTGGCATCGTCATGGAATGCGGGCTTCATCGCCGCGCCTTTGCCAGTGCGAGCGCCATCGATGTAGTACTGCATGGTCTGTGTGATGGCATTGACTTCTTCAACGTAGGTGGGTTGGGACATGTTCATTCCTTGGGAGGAGGGGATAAAGCTGTTTCGCCGTGAAATGCTTTTTCAGCTGCACACGGCGTTTGACGGGCGACTGCTGCCGCGGTTTATTTTTTGTTGGGCGCAGCGTATTTGGAAGCCTTGGAAGCGGCATTCTTCATTGCGGCCAACATGTCTTTTGTGGTTATCAATTCCTGGACATGGACTTGACTGAAACCGCCGCTGGCCATGGTGATCATCTGAGCTTCTGCGATTTGCGCTGCAGAGCCTTCAAGCAAGCAAACAATGTCACCGCTTGTCACCGAAAACATGATCTCTTTTGTCTTGATGCCCAGAGATTTGAATAAGGTCTTTGCGGCTTGCCCGCGATCGTGGGAGGCGGCGAGCATGCCTTGGAAAGCCGCAGGGCTGTAGCGGCCATGAACCAGATAGGTTGCCATGTTTGATTCTCCTGGTGTTTTTTGACAATTTCTTGATTGATGTGGGCCCAACTGATCAAGCCCGAGGCCAAGGGTCTGTGCAGGCCTGACCCTTGGCGCGGTTCACGATTCAGATGGGCATTTCACGAACCAGGTTGCTGCGGATCCATTCAGCTGTCCCTGAAGCATTGATTTTTGCCATCAAGGCCTGGACAGATTGTTCGCCCACCATCTTGTCCAGGCTTTTGCCATACGCTTCGTAGCTGGCCCAGTGCGCCGTGAAGACCAAATTGCCGATCTCGCCCACAGAGACCGTGTAGACCTTGACTTCGGCGCCAGCGCTTCGCCATAAATCAGCAGCTTCTTTCATGTTGGCCATGATTTTGCTCATGTCGGAGCCGGGCAGGGGTTTGGACACGATTTGCAATGCAACGGATGCCATGATGTTCTCCATGAGGTTGATTGGAGATTCATCTTGATCTTTGTTAATTTTCTTGAGATTAGCAGTTACCCTAGCTTTTCCTAGTGCTTTAGTTTCATGCCCTGTGGCTGCAAGTGGCCGCGTTTGGCCGTTGCTTGCGTCCGCTGGATGACAGCTATCAGCGCAACACCTGCACCACCAAGCCCACCCCCACACACAGCCCCAGCACCTGATAGATGCTGCGCTGCTGTTTGATCAGCAGCCATGCCGCCACGCCGGTGAGCACAAAGGCCCAGAAGTCGGGCAGCATGTGCCAGCCACCGGGTAGCCAGGTCTGGCGGGCAAACACCCCGGCCAGTTGCACCATGACGCCAATCAGAGCGGCGGTGATGGCCTGCAGCGGACCTTGCAAGGCGGGCATCTGGCGGGTCGATTCGACCAGCGGGCCACCAGCCAGGATGAACACGAACGAGGGTAAAAAGGTGAACCAGGTCACCACGCACGCGGCGATGATGCCGCCCAGCAGCGGGTACCCGGTGATGGCCTGGCTGTGCCCGCCCAGAAAGCCCACGAAAGCCACGATCATGATCAGCGGACCGGGCGTGGTTTCGCCCAGCGCCAGGCCGTCCATCATCTGGGCGGCGGTGACCCAGCCGTATTGCGTCACGGCAGCGTGGGTCACGAAGGGCAGCACGGCATAGGCCCCGCCAAAGGTCAGCAGCGCCGCTTGCGTGAAAAAGCCGCCCATGCGGGTCAGGGTGTGGTGTCCGCCCAGCAGCAAGGCCAATGCGCCCAGCGTCACCACCCACAGGCCCACGCCGATGGCACTGGTTTTGATCAGACGGTCATGGCCGGAGAGAGTGTGTGCGGGCGCAGGGCTGTGGTCGTCCAGCCAGGCTGGGCCGTCGCTGGTCACTGTGGGCTTGGCCGCAGCGTGCGCTGAAGCGGTTGCGGGCAGAGCGTTTTTCTTTTGCATGTGCCAGCCCGTGAATGCCGCTGCGACCACGATGAGCGGGAAGGGCACCTCCCAGATCATGCCCAGCAAGGACAGTCCTGCCACCCACCACAGCCAGCGCGCTTTGAGTGTGCGCATGCCGATGCGGTGCACGGCCTGGATCACCAGCGCCGTCACGGCGGGCTTGAGGCCCCACAAAATGGCCTGCCCCCAGGGGTGTTGGCCCCAGGCGCTGTAGGCCCATGCCAGCACGATCATCAGCAGCAATGACGGGAGCACAAACAGCGCGCCGGCCGCGATGCCCCCACGCGTGCCATGCATGAGCCAGCCCATGTAGGTGGCCAGTTGCTGGGCTTCGGGGCCGGGCAGCAACATGCAGTACTGCAAAGCGTGCAGGTAGCGTTTTTCGGAAATCCAGCGACGGCGCTCCACCAGCTCCGTGTGCATCAATGCGATCTGTCCTGCAGGACCGCCAAAGCTGACACAGCCCAGCCAGAACCAGAATCGGAGGGCTTCGCGGAATGAGACCGGGGCAGCAGCAGGGGTGTTCATGTCGGGATGACTTCTTGTTCCAGGGTGTGCACGAATGCCGAGTCGCCAGTCAGGCAAAGACTCAGCGTGAGTCGGGTGGCAGGTACCGAAGACCACTGTACATGTTGCGCATCCCAGTGCCAGTCCAGCGGGGCGCCGTCTTCGTGGCGAACTTGCAAGTCGCAGTCCCAAGCGTGGCCCTCGTCCAGTGGGCCGGGTTGGCCGTGCTGCGCGTGCAGGTGATCGAGCAGACGGGTCACTTCGGACAACAAAGCCGTGTTGTGCGCTGGCGCAGGGCTGGCCAAAGCGTCCCAGCCGACGGTGCCGTGCGTGTCTTCGCTCTGGTCAAACTCAAGAAATTGCAATGCCATGACCGCTGAATCGGTAAAACCCGATTGTCGCAGGGTGTTTGCGTCGCTCATTTATGCAAGAGGTGTGTAGAAAACCTGCTTTGGATACAGAGAAACCCTTGTTTGCTTAAAAAATGGGCGAAATTGGGCTTGTTTGGTGCTTTCTGTATACATAATCCGCATCTCGATGCCCAAGCCCTGTTCCATGTCAGCCGTACCCGTTCGATCACGTCAGGTGTTGATGCCCAGCGATGAGGGCGGCTCCCAAGCCGTCAAGGCACAGCAGCGCCTGCGTGAATTGATCCTGGCCGGGCAGCTGGCGTCGGGAGCCCGCATCGCGGAGCTGGCGTTGGTGGACTTGCTGGGTGTCTCGCGCACACCGATCCGTGCAGCCCTGATGCGGCTTGAGCAGGAGGGTCTGCTGCAGGCCTTGCCCGGTGGCGGCTATGCCGTGCGCACGTTTTCCGAGCGCGAGGTGGGCGATGCCATCGAGCTGCGTGGCACGCTCGAAGGCCTGGCTGCGCGACTGGCGGCCGAGCGCGGGGTGAGCCGTGTCTCGCTGGCGCAAGCCCGTGATTGCCTGGACCAGATTGACCGCGTGCTGCAGGACCCTTCGCTCAGCGACGAGATGTTTTCCGAATATGTGCAGCTCAATGCGCGATTTCACCGCTTGCTGGCCGACATGCCCGGCAGCGAGGTGCTCTCGCGCGAGATCGAGCGTGCTGCCAGCTTGCCTTTTGCATCACCTTCGGGTTTTGTGGGGGTGCAGGTCAACAATGCCCCGGCGCGCGACATGCTGGTGGTGGCCCAGCACCAGCATCGGCAGGTGCTGGATGCGATCGAGCGTCGCGAAGCCGGGCGGGCAGAAGCGCTGATGCGGGAGCACTCGCGCATCGCCCGCCACAACATGCAGCTGGCGGTGCGCGACCCACAGGCCACAGCCATGCCTGGCGTGCAGCTGATTCGGCAGACATGATGCCCAGACCAGATTTTCAACCCCTTCATTTCAACCAGGAGACTTCCATGCAAAAACGACAATTCCTGAGCGCAGTGGCCTGTGCTGCGCTGGCGCTGTCCGCGCAGACAGCCATGGCCCAAGACACTTTCAAGATCGGCCTGATCCTGCCCATGACCGGGCCGTTTGCCTCGACGGGCAAGCAGATCGAAGCCGCTGCCCGCCTGTACATGGCCCAGAATGGCTCGACCGTGGCAGGCAAGAAAGTCGAATTGATCGTCAAGGACGACACCAGCGCACCGGACGTGACCAAGCGCATCGCGCAAGAGCTGGTGGTCAATGAGAAGGTGAGCGTGCTGGCCGGTTTTGGCCTGACGCCGCTGGCACTGGCCACGGCCCCGATTGCCACGCAATCGAAAACGCCGCTGGTGGTGATGGCTGCGGCCACATCGAGCATCACCCAGGCTTCGCCCTTCATCGTGCGCACCAGCTTCACGCTGCCTCAGGCCGCGGTCGCCATCGCTGACTGGGCACCGAACAACGGCATCAAGAAGGTCGTGACCCTGGTGTCGGATTACGGCCCAGGCATCGACGCTGAAAAGTACTTCAAGGAGCGCTTGCTTTTCAACGGCGGGCAGGTGCTTGACTCACTGCGCGTGCCCATGCGCAATCCGGACTTCGCACCTTTCCTGCAAAAAGTGCGTGACCTCAAACCCGACGCGGTCTATGTGTTTGTGCCATCGGGCGCAGGTGCTGCGCTCATGAAACAGTTTGCCGAGCGCGGTATGGACAAGGCCGGCATCAAGCTCATCGGCACGGGGGACATCACCGACGACGATATCTTGAACAGCATGGGCGATGTGGCCAACGGCGTGGTCACCTCGCACCACTATTCGGCCTCACACAACTCGCCGCTGAACAAGAAATTTGTGGCAGCCTTTGAAAAGGCCAACAACGGTCTGCGCCCCAACTTCATGGCGGTGGGCGGCTATGACGGCATGCGCGTGATTTACGAAGCTGCCAAAGCCACCAAAGGTGCAGGGGGTGAGGCCTTGCTTGAGGCCATGAAGGGTCAGGTCTTTGAAAGTCCACGTGGCCCGATGTTCATCGATGCACAAACCCGTGATGTGGTGCACAACATCTACATCCGCAAGGTCGAAAAGGTCAATGGCCAGCTCTACAACCAGGAGTTTGCGACGATCAAGGACGTGAAAGATCCAGGCAAGACCAAGTAAGCACAGCGCTTGACCGGAACAACCCTTCTGGTCTGCTCGAAAGTCTTTCATGCTGACCCTTCTTTTTGACGGCATCGCCTACGGCATGCTGCTCTTCATCCTGGCCGTGGGCCTGTCGGTGACCATGGGCCTGATGAACTTCATCAACCTGGCCCACGGCGCTTTTGCCATGGTGGGTGGCTACATCACGGTGGTGCTGATGCAGCGCTTCGATGTGCCCTTCCTCTTGTGCCTGCCATTGGCCTTTGCCGGTGCGGCCTTGCTGGGCGCGGTGCTGGAGGGCACGGTGTACCGGCCCATGTACCGCAAGCCGCATCTGGACCAGGTGTTGTTTTCCATCGGCCTGGCCTTCATGGCCGTGGCGGCGGTGGACTATTTCATGGGCTCGCAGCAGCAGATCATGCAGCTGCCCGAATGGTTGCGGGGGCGCACTGAATTGTGGGATGGGGCCCTGGGTATGGGCCACTACCGCCTGTTCATCATCGCCGTGTGCGCGGTGCTGACGGTGGCGCTGCAATACGTGCTCACCCGCACCCGCTTTGGCAGCCGCCTGCGCGCCAGTGTGGACGACAGTCGCGTGGCCGCAGGCCTGGGCATCCCGGTCAACCAGGTGTTTGCGCTGACCTTTGCGGTGGGCTCGGGCCTGGCGGGCCTGGGCGGTGCACTGGGTGCCGAAGTGCTGGGGCTGGACCCGACTTTTCCGCTCAAGTTCATGGTGTACTTTTTGATCGTGGTCGCCGTGGGCGGCACCTCGTCCATCACTGGCCCGCTGCTGGCCGCGCTGCTGCTGGGTGTGGCCGATGTGGCGGGTAAATATTACGTGCCCAAGCTGGGCGCTTTCATTGTGTATGCGCTGATGATCGCCATTCTGATCTGGCGGCCGCAAGGTCTGTTTGTGCGCAAGGGGGGCAAGTGATGGCACATCCAAAAGATGCACGTTCCCGACTGTTGTCGGCCTCTCGCTGGCGCTGGTACGAGCCGCTGCTCTGGGCGGTGGCCTTCGCCCTGCCTGCTTTGCTGCCGGGCCATGCGCTCATCGTCAACGAGATCGCCATCGTGGCGCTGTTCGCCGTCTCGCTCGATTTGGTGCTGGGATACACCGGCATCGTCACACTGGGGCATGCGGCCTTTCTGGGTTTTGGCGCGTATTGCGCGGCGCTGTTTGCCAAGTTCATCCATCCCGATCCTTTGCTGGGTCTGGCGGTGGGCATGGCGGCGGCCACGGTGCTGGGCGCGGTCTGCTCGGTCACCATCCTGCGCGGCTCGGACCTCACGCGGCTCATGGTCACGCTGGGCGTAGCGCTGCTCTTGCTCGAACTGGCCAACAAGCTCGACTGGCTCACCGGCGGCTCGGACGGTCTGCAGGGCGTGATGATGGGGCCGCTCTTTGGCCGGTTTGAATTCGACCTGTACGGCCAGACCGCCGCCTGGTACTCGCTCTCGGTCTTGCTGCTGCTGTTTGCCTTGGCGCGGCGCTGGGTGTCTTCGCCCTGGGGCGCCACCTTGATGGCGGTGCGCGACAACCCGTTGCGGGCTGCGGCGATTGGCATTTCGGTGCCGTCGCGCCTGGCCGTGGTCTACACCCTGGCCGCAGGCGTGGCGGGCGCGGCCGGCGCACTGCTGGCGCAGACCACCGGCTTTGCTTCGCTCGACGTGTTCGCGCTGGAGCGCTCGGCCGATGCGGTGCTGATGCTGGTGATTGGCGGTGTGGGTTGGCTGTATGGCGGCGTGCTGGGTGCGGTGGTGTTTAAGCTGCTGCACGACATCATCTCGGGCATCACGCCGCAGTACTGGACCTTCTGGATGGGCCTGTTCCTGGTGGTGTTGATGCTGGTGGGGCGTGAGCGCTTGAGTCCTGCCCGTTGGTTCAAAGGGGGGCAGGCATGAGCCAAGTCGTGTTGCAGGCCCATGGCCTGGTCAAACGCTTCGGGGGCATCACTGCTACCGACCACGTGAACCTGTCGCTCCAGCTCGGCGCACGCCATGCGCTGATCGGCCCCAACGGCGCAGGCAAGACGACGCTGATCAACCTGCTGACCGGCGTGTTGCCGCCCACCGAAGGCCGCATCGAGCTGCTGGGTCAGGACATCAGCCATTTGCCCAGCCACCAGCGGGTGGCGCGTGGCCTGGTGCGCACCTTCCAGATCAACCAGCTGTTTGCCAGTATGACGCCTTTGCAGACCCTGGCCATGGTGGTGTCGCAACGGCGCGGCTTGGGCGCGCGCTGGTGGCCCAAGCTGGGTCAGGATGCGGCCGTGGTAGCGCGCTGCGAAGAACTGCTGGCTTTGTTCCGCCTGACCGAAGTGATGCACCAGAACACGGCGGCGCTGCCTTACGGCAAACGCCGCCTGCTGGAAATGGCGATTGCCCTGGCCTGCGAGCCCAAGGTGCTGCTGCTCGACGAGCCGGTGGCCGGTGTGCCCGCAGGCGAGCGCGAAGAACTGCTGCAGACCGTGGCCGCACTGCCGGCCGATGTGTCGGTCTTGCTGATCGAGCACGACATGGACCTGGTGTTTGAATTTGCCGACCGCATCACCGTGCTGGTCAATGGCGCGGTCTTGACCGAGGGCACGCCCGACGTGATTGCCAACGATCCGCAGGTCAAGGCGGTGTATCTGGGGCATGGCGAAGAGGTGCGCACATGACACAGCTGCTGCAAGTTGAACAACTGAGCGCAGGTTACGGCGATGCCGTGGTGCTGCACGATGTGAGTCTGTCGCTCGCTGAAGGCCAGACCCTGGCCCTGCTGGGCCGCAACGGTGTGGGCAAGACCACCTTCATGGACACGCTGGCCGGGGCCACGCGCCAGCATGTTGGGCGCATCACGCTCGGCGGTGTGGCGCTGCACAGCCTGCCTTCGCATGCCCGGGCGGCTGCAGGCATCGGCTGGGTGCCGCAGGAGCGCAACATCTTCAAATCGCTCACGGTGGATGAGAACCTCACCGCCGTGACGCGCCCGGGTGCCTGGACGCCGCAGCGCGCGTATGAAATGTTCCCGCGCCTGGCCGAACGCAAGGGCAATCTGGGCACGCAGCTGTCGGGCGGCGAACAGCAAATGCTGGCCGTGGCCCGCGCCCTGGTGCTGAACCCCAAGCTGCTCTTGCTGGACGAGCCGCTCGAAGGCCTGGCGCCTATCATCGTGGAAGAGCTGCTGCGTGCGATTGCCCGCATCACCCGCGAGGAGGGCTTGTCGGCCATCATCGTTGAACAGCACCCGCAGGCCATTCTGGCCATCAGCCACCAAGCGGTGGTGCTGGACCACGGCACCGTGGTGCACGCGAGCGACGCCGACACGTTGCGGCAAGACCCTGAACTGCTGGACCGCCTGCTGGGCGTGTCCCGCCATTGAAAGGAAAGATCATGTTCATCAAGAACACCTGGTATGTGGCCTGCTCGCTGGCCGAACTCGAAGCGCTCGGCGACAAACCGCTAGGCCGCACCATCTGCAACGAGAAGATGGCCTTCTTCAAAGGCCCAGAGGGCCAAGTCGCTGCGGTAGAAGATTTTTGTCCGCACCGCGGCGCGCCCTTGTCATTGGGCAAAGTGTGCAAAGGTCATCTGCAGTGTGGCTACCACGGTCTGGAGATGGGCGTCGATGGCAAGACGGTGCACATGCCCGGCCAACGGGTTCGGGGTTTTCCTGCGGTCAAGTCGTTCGCTGTGGTCGAACGCTATGGCTTTGTCTGGGTCTGGCCCGGCGATCAGGCCAGAGCCGATGTGGCTCAGATGCCGGTCTTTGAGTTCTTTGATAACCCGGCATGGGCCTATGGCGGAGGGCTGTACCACGTCAAGGCCGATTACCGCCTGATGATCGACAACCTGATGGACCTCACGCACGAAACCTATGTGCACGCCAACAGCATTGGTCAACCCGAGATCGACGAGACGCCTTGCACCACTTCGGTGGATGGCAACCAGGTCATCTTGCAGCGTCACATGCAAGACATCCAGGCACCACCGTTCTGGCAAATGGCCATGAGTGCCAACGGCCTGGACCCGAAGGCCAAGGTGGACCGCTGGCAGATCTGCCGCTTCTCGCCGCCCAGTCACATCATGATCGACGTGGGCGTGGCCCTGGCGGGCCACGGTGGTTTTGATGCACCGGCCGACAAGAAAGCCTACAGCGTGGTGGTGGACTTCATCACGCCCGAAACCGAAACCTCGCACTGGTACCACTGGGGCATGGCGCGCCAGTTCAAGCCCGAAGATGTGGCGCTGACCGACAAGATCCGTACGGGACAGGGCGGCATATTCAACGAAGACATGGAGATGCTGGAGTTGCAGCAGGCCAACATCACCCAGTGGCCAGATCGCAAATTGCTCATGCTCAACATCGATTCAGGGGGCGTGCAATCGCGTCGCATCATTGAGCGCCTGTTGGCTGCAGAAAATCAAAACGGAGTGAGCGCATGAACGCCTCAGACTTGACTCAGATACCGATTGCTGCCGATGGCAGCTTTGAAATCCTGCTGCAAAAGAGCGGTCAGACTTTGACCGTTACCAAAGACCAGTCGATCCTGAAGGTGTTGCAAGACGCCGGGAAAGAAGTGCCGTTTTCCTGCTCGGAGGGCATTTGCGGTACCTGCCTGACACGGGTTGTGACAGGCAAGCCTGACCATTGGGACATGTACCTCACCCCGGAAGAGCAGGAAAAAGGCGACTGCCTGATGGTCTGCTGCTCGCGCAGTCAGACGGCGCGCTTGGTGCTGGACCTGTGATCGGGCGGAGCTCCCCGGTGCTGTCAGCCCGATTCCTGCACGCCTGATGGGGGTGGGCATCCATCACAATAGCGCATGAGTCGGTTTCCCTTCCAACCCTTGATGATGAAACATCCCCGTTTTGTAAGCTTCTTGCACGGCGTCCTTTTGTCCATCTTCTGTGGTTTGGGCCACGCGCAGGTGGATTTTCCAACGCGACCCATCAAGATCGTTGTGCCTTTTGGGCCGGGCGGTGTGGCCGATCTGACGGCCCGCACCGTGGCCCAGAAAATGGCTGAGAACCTGGGTCAAGCCATCGTGATTGAGAACAAACCTGGCGCAGGTGGAATCGCGGCAGCGGAGTCTGTACTCAAAGCCGAGCCCGACGGTCACACCCTGCTGCTGATTTCCAATGGCACGGCGGTGAGCGCTGGCTTGTTCAAGAAGTTGCCCTTTGATCCCCGCCAGGATCTGGCACCCGTGTCCTTGCTCGGTCAGTTTGATCTGGCGGTGCTTGTGCCTGAGTCCTCTCCCTATAAGAGCCTCACGGATTTGCTTGCATGGGGTCGCGCGCATCCGGGGAAGATGAATTTGGGCACCATCAACATTGGCAGTACCCAGCACTTGGCGGCCGAATTGTTTCGCTCGCAAGCCAATTTGATTGCGCAGGTCATACCTTACAACGGCACACCTGCGGTCATCAATGCACTGCGCGGAGGTCAGGTCGATGCGGCCGTGGAAATTCTGGGCCCCATGAAACCCCAGATCCAGGCCAAAGCTGTGCGCGCCCTGGCCGTGATGGGTGAGACGTTGCCCGTCGATTTGCCCGGAGCGGTGCTGGTCAGCAGTCTTCCGGGACTGAGCAATTTCAATGTCACTTCATGGAATGCCCTGGCAGCGCCTGCCAAGACGCCTTCGGCTGTGATTGCGCGTTTGAATCAGGAAGCCAGGAAGGCCCTGAACCATCCGGATGTGAAAAAACGGCTGGCCGATTTGAACGTGGTGGCCAAGCACAGCAGTGCTGAACAGCTGGGGCGATGGCTGGATGCGGACATGACCCGTTGGAGTGGCGTCATCCACAAAGCCGGCATCCCGTTGCAATGAGCTGAGCCATGGACACTGCGTTGGACATCCTCGGGATCACTGGACCGATTTACCTGGCCATTGCGCTTGGTTATGTGGCCACGCGGCGCGGCCTCTTCACCCAGGCGGACATGCCCGTGTTTGGCCGCTTCACCATTCAAATCGCCTTGCCTGCGCTGTTGTTCAACGCGCTGTCGCAACGCAGTGTGAGTGAAATTTTCAATCTTCAATACCTGGGCGCTTATGCCGCGGGGTCCATGTTGGTGATGGGGTGCGGTCTGTGGTGGGCGCGCAAGGTGCAGGGCCACAGCTGGAGTTACAGCAGCATGATGGCCATGGGTATGTCTTGCCCCAACAGTGGTTTCGTGGGCTACCCCATCATGCTGCTGACTTTGGGGCCTGTGGCCGGTGTGGCTCTGGCACTCAACATGATTGTGGAAAATTTATTCCTCATTCCGCTGCTGCTGGCGCTTGCCGACCGTGACGGATCCGAGGCCAGGCATGCCTGGGGTGTGTTGGGGCAGACACTCATGGGCTTGCTCAAGAACCCGATGATCTGGGGCATCGTGGGCGGCTTTGCATGGTCTTTGTCAGGCTGGCAGTTGCCTGCACCTTTGGCGCGTTCGGTCAACTTGTTCGCTGCGGCCAGTGGTGCGCTGTCTTTGTTCGTCATCGGGGGTTCACTGGTGGGCCTCAAGGTGCAGGGACTTCATGGCACCCTATCGCAAATCACGTTTGGCAAGCTGGTCCTGCACCCATTGGCGATGGCGGCCATGCTTTTCTGGGTGTTCCCTGTCGCGGACCCTTCACTGCGATCGGCGGCCTTGATCTCGGGAGCCTTGCCCATGCTGGGCATTTACACCATCCTGAGCCAACGCCATGGTCATGGCGCGACCAGTGCAGCCACTTTGCTGGTGACCACAGTGGCGTCGTTTTTTTCGCTCAGTGCTCTTTTGTGGTTGTTGCGACATTTGCCCGTTTGATGGGCCGCATGCGGACTTGAAGGCAGGCGTCGCACCGACGCCTGTGGCTGCCCGTGGCCTTACTTTCTCAGACGCAAAGCGTTTTGCATGTTCTGTTGAAGCATCAGCGCTTCAAATGCGGCGGTCAGAATGGGTGAGGCTGTTTTCAGGATGTGCCGCAGGCCCTCGGCCGTGATTTCCAGGCACACGGTGGCTTCGGCGGCAGTGGCGGTGGCACCCCGAATGCCACCTTGCAGCATGGCCTGTTCGCCAAACGAATCACCGGCTTTGAGCGTTGCAAACACCACACCGGTGTTCTTGTCACCCATGTTGATGCTGCCTGACTGGATGAAGTAAAGCTTGTCCGCAGGGGCGCCGGCTTCGAAAAGTATCTGGCCTTCTTCGAGTTGTATTTCGTCAAATGAATTCACATCAATACCGCTGGAGGCGTCTCAAGTTTGAGTGTGCGCATGACTGTGGACTTCAGAATGCCGCGCAAACCCGGAGGCATGTTCTTGACCATTTTGGAAATTGAAAAAACAGGGAACACACGCACTTGGACATCATCCACCGTGACCACGGTCATGTAGTGGGGCAATGCGCCAATGCCTTCGGCCAGGCCGATCACACTGCCAGGACCGAGTCGGTAAATTTCCTCGTCCCTGATGCCCAGAACCGTTCCTTTCACAATGAAGTACGCCGAGCTCACGGGTTCGCCTTGCTTGGCGAAACGGGTTTTGGCCCTGATGAGGGATGTGGACAGTTCGGAGGAGCCCCAGAGAGAGAAATAAAGCCGTTCATTGGCGTTGAGCTTCCCGGAGTGGTAAAGCTCAAGACTTTGCTTGGAATGGGGGTCAACCACCCCCAAGGCATGCAGGTGTTCAATGTTGACGGAAAACTCAGCCGTGACAGTCTTAGAGGTGCTCATGCTGATTCATTTCAGGTCGACGTTGGTGAGGCATAGATACGTAGGATCGGCCGCAGCCATGAATAATTGAGCTATTTCTCAGAAAATGGGGCAGTGGACTGGCGCTGTTGCTGCTGGTTTGCCGTCCATTCACGGAGAGTTGGCTTGTTGCGGCTGCATTTTATCCCTGCGTGGGCGCTTGTCCCTCAAGCCGGGGAATGCCAGGCCAGGGCTGTTTGCCGCAGCAATTCCAGTGTGGCCTGTTGCGTCAAGGTGCTCGGCCGCAAGGAACTGATAGCCGTGGTCAGCGCAATGCGCAGGGGAGGCTTGCTGATGGCACGCACGGTATAGGCCGATGGCCGTACCGAGCGCATCACGGCATTGTGGGACAGGATCGCGTGACCAGCGCCATCGGCCACCAGGTCCAGAATGGCACTCACACCATCGATTTCAAGGGCGATCTGCGGACGGCAGCCAATGGCCGCCATTTCGGACTCGACATGCATGCGGATGGCATTGGGTCGACTCGGAATCACCAGGGGCAAGGCAGCCACTTCTTGCAGGGTGATGGGTGCAGGCGGAGGATCTTCCTGCAGTCCCGGTGGACGTGGCTGGACCAGCAACAGCTCCTCTTCGAGGAGGTCTTGCAGTTCAATGCCCGGCAGCTGGCTGGGGTTGTAGAGCACGGCGATGTCCAGTCGGCCATTGAGCAGGTTTTCTTGCATGGCCGTTGACAGCCCTTCACTGATGGACAGTTGGGCTTCAGGCAGTTTCTGACGAAAGGCACGCGTGAGAGGCACCGTCAACACGCGAGCCAGGCTGGGCGGCAGGCCCAGAGCCACCCGCCCGGACAGGCCGCGGCGCACCCGTCCCAGTTCTTCTCGGGCGCGCTCGACCTGGTGCAGGATGCCGCGGCCATGTTCGAGCAGCAGTTGCCCAGCGTCGGTGGGGCTGGCCCCCCGGCCATTGCGCACCAGCAGGTTTTGCCGCAGCTCGACTTCGAGCAAGCGCACCTGGCGACTGAGTGCGGGCTGGGCGATTCCCAGCACCTGGGCCGCACGGGTAAAACTGCCCATTTCGGCCACGCGTACAAAGTATTCAAGCTGTCTGAGGTCCATGCTGATGCGGCTCCGATGGCTTGATTTTGTCATATCCAGGTATTGGTTATGCGAATTTGTTCTAGCTGGTAGATGCGCGGAGGCCTTTGTGGGGGCAGGGTGTGCCTGCACAATTGCCCACAGAAATTCGGTCCAACAAGGAAACAGACATGAGCCAAACCCAGCCCTTGATCATTGATGTGCACGGTCACTACACCACCGCTCCCAAGGCGCTGGAAGATTGGCGCAACCGCCAGATCGCTGGCATCAAGGACCCCGCGTCCATGCCCAAAGTGTCCGAGCTGAAGATCAGCGACGACGAACTGCGCGAGACCATCGAGACCAACCAGCTGGCCAAGATGAAAGAGCGCGGCTCGGACATCACCATCTTCAGTCCCCGGGCCAGCTTCATGGCCCACCACATTGGCGACTTCAATGTGTCGTCCACCTGGGCGGCGATCTGCAACGAGCTGTGCTACCGCGTGAGCCAGCTTTTCCCCGACAACTTTGTGCCTGCGGCCATGCTGCCCCAGTCACCCGGCGTGGACCCCGCCACCTGCATTCCCGAACTGGTCAAGTGCGTCGAGCAATACGGCAACGTCGGCATCAACCTCAACCCTGATCCGTCGGGGGGGCACTGGACTTCGCCGCCCTTGTCGGACAAGGCCTGGTACCCGATTTACGAAAAGATGGTCGAGTACGACATCCCCGCGATGATCCACGTGAGCACCAGCTGCAACAGCTGTTTTCACACCACCGGCGCGCACTACCTGAACGCCGACACCACCGCCTTCATGCAGTGCCTGACCAGCGATCTGTTCAAGGACTTCCCGACGCTCAAGTTCCTGATCCCTCACGGCGGCGGCGCGGTGCCTTACCACTGGGGCCGCTTCCGGGGTCTGGCACAGGAGCTGAAAAAGCCTTTGTTGTCCGAGCACCTGCTGAACAACATCTTCTTTGACACCTGCGTGTACCACCAGCCAGGCATTGACCTGCTGACCAAGGTCATCCCGGTCAAGAACATCCTGTTTGCTTCGGAAATGATTGGTGCGGTGCGTGGCATCGACCCCGAAACCGGCCACTACTACGACGACACCAAGCGCTATGTGCAAGCCACGGCCAACCTGAACGACCAAGAGCGTTACATGGTTTACGAAGGCAATGCCCGTCGCGTGTTCAAGCGCCTGGACGACCGGCTCAAAGCCAAAGGCCAGTGAGCCAATTTCTAGAAATTCAGGAGAAAACCATGTACGAACTCGGCGTTGTTTACCGCAACATCACCCGCGCGGACCGCGCAGCCGCTGACGGCCTGGCCGCTTTGGGTTCGGCCACCGTGCACGAAGCCATGGGCCGCGTCGGCCTCATGAAGCCTTACATGCGCCCCATCTATGCAGGCGCGCAGGTGTCCGGCACCGCGGTGACGGTGTTGCTGCACCCCGGCGACAACTGGATGATGCATGTGGCGGCAGAGCAGATTCAGCCCGGCGACATCGTGGTCGCGGCCATCACGGCCGAATGCACCGATGGCTATTTTGGTGACCTGCTGGCCACGTCCTTCATGGCCCGTGGTGCCCGCGCCCTGATCATCGACGCCGGTGTGCGCGATGTGAAAGAGCTGACCAAAATGGGTTTCCCGGTCTGGAGCAAAGCCATCAGCAGCAAGGGCACGATCAAGGCCACGGTGGGCTCGGTGAACATCCCCGTGGTGTGCGCGGGCATGATCGTCCACCCTGGCGACGTGATCGTGGCCGATGACGATGGTGTGGTCTGTGTGCCCAAGGCGCTGGCCGCCAAGACGCTCGAAGCCGCCCAGGCCCGTGAGGCCAACGAAGGCGCCAAGCGCGAGAAATTGGCGCAAGGCGTTCTGGGCCTGGACATGTACAAGATGCGCGAGCCCCTGGCCGCTGCGGGCCTGAAATACATCGATTGAGGCAAACACCATGACCAAACCCACATCCGGTGATTTCACCAAAACCACGGGCTGGATGGACTGGTACACCGGCCCCAGCCAACCCACCTTCCAACTGCCCGCTGGCGCAGTGGACGCGCACTGCCACGTGTTTGGCCCGGGCGCTGAGTTCCCCTATGCGCCCGAGCGCAAGTACACGCCCTGTGATGCCAGCAAGCACCAGCTCTACGCCCTGCGCGATCACCTCGGTTTTGCGCGCAATGTGGTGGTGCAAGCCACCTGCCACGGTGCGGACAACCGCGCCATGGTCGATGCCTTGGTCAACTCTGGCGGCAAAGCGCGTGGTGTGGCCACCGTCAAGCGCAGCGTGACGGACGAAGAAATCCAGGCCATGCACGACGCCGGTGTGCGCGGTGTGCGCTTCAACTTCGTCAAACGCCTGGTGGACT
The DNA here is from genome assembly GCF_014837235.1 of Limnohabitans radicicola. GTDB lineage: Bacteria > Pseudomonadota > Gammaproteobacteria > Burkholderiales > Burkholderiaceae_C > Limnohabitans_A > Limnohabitans_A radicicola. Next base: position 127,726 of record NZ_JACYFT010000002.1, read on the forward strand.
TCACGCCCAAAGACGAGTTGATGGAGATTGCCAGCCGCATCGCCAAGTGGGGTTGGCATGTGGTCATCTACTTTGAAGCGGTGGACCTGCCCGAGCTGTGGGATTTCTTCACCGCACTGCCCACCACCGTGGTGGTGGACCACATGGGTCGCCCTGATGTGTCGCTGCCCGTGGATGGCCCGCAGTTTGCGCTGTTCCAGAAGTTCATGCGCGAGCACCCCAATGTCTGGAGCAAGGTGTCTTGCCCCGAGCGTTTGTCCGTCACTGGCCCCAAGGCCTTGAACGGCGAGCAAAACGCTTACCAGGACGTGATCCCGTTTGCCAAGCGCATCGTGCAAGAGTTTCCCGACCGCGTGCTGTGGGGCACCGACTGGCCGCACCCCAACCTGAAGGACCACATGCCCGATGACGGCCTGCTGGTGGACTTCATCCCGCACATCGCACCGACGGCAGAGCTGCAAAGGAAGCTGCTGGTGGACAATCCGATGCGCCTGTATTGGCCCGAGGAACTCTGACATGGCACTGGACAAACCCTACACCGACGTGCCCGGCACGATCATTTTTGATGCCGAGCAATCGCGCAAAGGCTACTGGCTCAACCAGTTCTGCATGTCGCTGATGAAGGCCGAGAACCGCGAGAAGTTCAAGGCCAACGAGCGCGCCTACCTGGACGGGTGGGCCATGACCGAAGAGCAAAAGCAGGCCGTGCTGGCGCGCGACCTGAACTGGTGCATGCGCACCGGCGGCAACATCTACTTCCTGGCCAAGATCGGCGCGACCGACGGCAAGAGCTTCCAGCAGATGGCCGGCTCCATGACTGGCATGACCGAAGACGAATACCGCGCCATGATGATGAAAGGCGGCCGCTCGGTTGAAGGCAACCGCTACATCGGCGAAAACGGCGACGCGCAAGCGCAGAACCAGCCTCAGGGCGCAGCAGGAAAAAAGGCATAAGCATGGCCAAGATCACCGCATCCGTCTACACCTCGCATGTCCCCGCCATCGGCGCGGCCATGGACCTGGGCAAGACCCAAGAAGACTACTGGAAGCCGCTGTTTGCGGGCTACGACTTCTCCAAGCAATGGATGAAGGACAACAAACCTGATGTGATCTTTCTGGTTTACAACGACCACGCCACGGCTTTCAGCCTGGACATGATCCCGACTTTTGCGATTGGCACGGCGGCCCAGTACCAGCCGGCCGACGAAGGCTGGGGCCCGCGCCCGGTACCTGTGGTGAAGGGCCACCCGGAGTTGGCCTCGCACATTGCGCAGAGCGTGATCCAGCAGGACTTTGACCTGACCATCGTCAACAAGATGGACGTGGACCACGGCCTGACCGTGCCGCTCAGCCTGATGTGTGGCGAGCTGGACCCCCAGAAAGACGCCTGGCCCTGCCCGGTGATCCCGTTTGCCGTGAACGTGGTGCAGTACCCTGTGCCCAGCGGTCAGCGCTGCTTCAACCTCGGGCAGGCCATCCGCAAGGCGGTCGAGAGCTATGACGAAGACCTGAACGTGCACATCTGGGGCACCGGTGGCATGAGCCACCAGCTGCAGGGCGCGCGCGCGGGCCTGATCAACCGCGAGTGGGACAACGCCTGGCTGGACAAGCTGATCAACGACCCGGTGGCGTGTGCCCAGACACCGCACATCGACTATGTGCGCGAAGCCGGCAGCGAAGGCATCGAGCTGGTCATGTGGCTGATCGCCCGTGGTGCCATGTCCGATGTGAACGACGGCAAAGTGACGGGCAAGGCTCCGAAACTCGCGCACCGCTTCTACCATGTGCCTGCCAGCAACACCGCTGTCGGCCACGCCATTCTTGAGAACACCTGAAAAGGAAACACCATGACCATCAAAGTCGCACTCGCCGGTGCCGGTGCCTTCGGCATCAAGCACCTGGACGGCATCAAGAACATCGCCGATGTCGAAGTCGTCTCCCTCATCAGCCGAGACCTGGACAAGACCCGTGAAGTCGCCGACAAGTACGGCATCCAGCATGTGACCACCGATCTGGCCGACAGCCTGGCCATCAAGGAAGTGGACGCTGTGATCCTGTGCACGCCGACGCAGATGCACGCCGCACAGACCAAGGCCTGTCTGGAGGCGGGCAAGCATGTGCAGGTCGAAATCCCGCTGTGCGACGTGCTGAAGGAAGGCGAAGAAGTCCTGGCTCTGCAAAAGCAGACGGGTCTCGTGGCCATGTGCGGCCACACCCGCCGCTTCAACCCCAGCCACCAGTGGGTGCACAAGAAGATCAGCGCCGGTGAATTCAACATCCAGCAGATGGATGTGCAGACCTACTTCTTCCGCCGCACCAACATGAACGCTTTGGGCCAGCCGCGCAGCTGGACCGACCACCTGCTGTGGCACCACGCCGCCCACACGGTGGACCTGTTCGCCTACCAGGCGGGCAGCCCCATCGTCAAAGCCAACGCCATCCAGGGCCCGATCCACCCGACGCTGGGCATCGCCATGGACATGAGCATCCAGCTGCAAGCGGCCAACGACGCCATCTGCACGCTTTCCCTGTCGTTCAACAACGACGGCCCGCTGGGCACCTTCTTCCGCTACATCGGTGACACCGGCACCTACATCGCGCGTTACGACGACCTGTTCACCGGCAAGGACGAGCAGATCGACGTGTCCAAGGTCGATGTGTCGATGAACGGCATCGAGCTGCAGGACCGCGAATTCTTTGCGGCCATCCGCGAAGGCCGTGAGCCCAATTCCAGTTTGGCACAGGTGCTGCCTTGCTACCAGGTGCTGCACCAGCTGGAGCAGCAGTTGAACGGCTGATGGCAGCACCTGCGCGGTAAACTCTGCGCAAGTCATTTGGACGGGCTCGGCCTGTCCCATCTGGGGGCTTCGGCCCCCAAGTTGTTTTCAGAGTTCGCCATGACAGACCGCTATGCCGTGATCGGCAACCCCATTGAGCAGAGCAAGTCCCCGCTGATCCACATGGCGTTCGCCCAGGTGACCGGGCAGGACATCGAATACTCCAAGGTGCTGGGTCCTCTGGGGGGCTTTGCCCCAACCGTGGACGCTTTCCGCGCTGCAGGCGGCAAGGGCATGAATGTGACGGCCCCTTTCAAGCTGGACGCTTTTGCCTATGCCACCGATCTGGCCCCGAGTGCCCGCATGGCGGGGGCCGTGAACGCCATGAAGTTCGAAGGTGACCGTGTGTACGCCGAGAATTTTGATGGCGTGGGTCTGGTGCGCGATGTGGTCCACAACCTGGACTTTGCACTGCGCGGAAAACGGGTGCTGATCCTCGGGGCAGGGGGGGCGACGCGCGGGGCATTGCTGCCCCTGCTGGCGCAGGCCCCTGCCGAAGTCGTGGTTGCCAACCGGACCGTGAGCAAAGCCCAGGAGCTGGCTGCACTGGCGCTGGCGCATCAGGGCGGCACTGTGCCGGTTCACGGGCTGGGCTACGAGGACGTGACCGGCGCGTTCGATGTGGTGCTCAATGCCACGTCGTCCAGCCTCACGGCCCAAATGCCGCCCTTGTCCGCAACGGCATTTGCACCGGGTTGTCTGGCGTATGACCTCACCTACGGCAAAGGACTGACCCCTTTCCTGCACTTGGCCCGGCAGGCCGGGGTGGCCCATCTGGCCGATGGGGTGGGCATGCTGGCGGAGCAGGCCGCGGAGGCGTTTGCATGGTGGCGTGGCGTGCGCCCCGACACCCGGTCCGTGATTGCGCAAATCACCGTGCCCTTGGTCTGAGCGCCACGCCGCGCCTACTGGGTGCGCACCGTGATCATGCGTCCGCGGTTCGGGATCCCGGCGGTCTCGGTGAACCCTTGTCTGCTGTCAAGGCAATGTCGCCCTACGGCCTGCAAACCCACCTATACTTGTGCGGATGAACCAAACGGTACATTCCGCACCATCGCCTGCGGTCCCGGCTGAAACGTCCCGGGAGGCCGGGCGCACCAACGATCCTGCACGGACCATGGCCGAGATCCTGGAAGTGGCGACGCACGAGTTCGCGGACAAAGGTCTGTCAGGTGCCCGCATCGACGCCATTGCGGCGGCCACCCGCACCAGCAAGCGGATGATCTATTACTACTTCGGCAGCAAGGACGGCCTGTACCTGGCGGTGCTCGAAGAGGCCTACCGCCGCATGCGCAGCATCGAGGCCGAACTGCACCTGGACGATCTGGCGCCGCTGGTTGCCTTGCGAAAACTGGTCGAGTTCACCTATGACCACCACCGCGACAACGAGGATTTCATCCGGCTGGTGATGAGCGAGAACATCCACCGCGCCGAGTACCTGCGCCAGAGCAAGGGCATTCGGCAGCTCAACATCCAGGCGATCGACTCGATCCGGCACCTGTACGACAGGGGTGTGGCGCAGGGGGTGTTCCGACCTGGGCTCGATCCGGTGGACATCCATGCTGCCATTTCGGCGCTCACGGTGTTCAATGTCTCCAACCGCTACACCTTCGGCATGATCTTTGACCGCGATGACCGGCAAACCCAGGCCAAAACCCTGCAACGCGAGCATGTGGTTCAGCTGCTGCTGCGCTTTGTGGGTTATGCCGAAACCAAATAACAGCTAGGCGATGGTGTTGGTTTTGAATAAGGGTTAGCCCTGATCTGCGAAAACTAACCAGTTCGTACATTAGTGCCTGAACAAAAGGAGAAACGCCATGCTCAACACACTGATCAATGGCTATTGCAAGTGGCTCAGCTGGTTGATTGCCGCCAGCCTGGCCGTGATGGTGGTGCTGGTTTTCGGCAACGTGATCATGCGGTACGGCTTCAATTCCGGCATCACGGTGTCCGAGGAACTGTCGCGCTGGCTGTTCGTGTGGATGACCTTCCTGGGGGCCATCGTGGCCATGAAAGAAGGGGCCCACCTGGGCTCGGACACCCTGGTCTCGCGCATGCCGCTGGCGATCAAGAAAGTGTTTTTTGTGGCGGGCCACGGACTCATGCTGTTTGTTTGCTGGCTGCTGTTCAGGGGGGCCTGGGAGCAGGCGCTCATCAACCTGGAAACTACCAGTGCCGTGATGGAGACTTCCATGGCCATCTTCTACGCCTGTGGCGTGGTGACGGCGGTCTCCATCGCGCTGATCCTGGTGCACAACCTCTGGCGCATGCTGACCGGTCAGCTGTCCGAAGCCGAACTCATTGGCGTGCGTGAATCGGAAGAAGAGCCGATCGACGTGCCCGCGCCCCTCAAATAACAACCCAACAGGACTTTCACCATGACGATCGCCGTCTTCCTCGGAGCCCTGCTTGGGGCCATGGCCTTGGGCATTCCCATCGCTTTTTCTTTGCTGCTGTGCGGTGCCGCCCTGATGTGGCACATGGACATGTTCGATGCGCAGATCCTGGCGCAAAACGTGATCGAGGGCTCCAACAGCTTTCCGCTGCTGGCTGTGCCCTTCTTCATGCTGGCCGGCGAGATCATGAACACTGGCGGCCTGTCGCGCCGCATTGTTGACTTTGCGATGGCGCTGGTCGGCCACATCCGCGGTGGCCTGGGCTACGTGACGATTTTGGCCGCCTGCCTGCTGTCGGCCCTGTCGGGCTCGGCGGTGGCCGATGCCGCTGCACTGACCTCGCTGCTCTTGCCCATGATGGTCAAGGCCGGCCACGACAAGGCGCGCAGCGGTGGCCTGATCGCCGCCTGCGGTGTGATCGGCCCGATCATCCCGCCGTCGATCGGTTTCGTGATCTTCGGTGTGGCCGCCAACGTGTCGATCTCCAAACTGTTTCTGGCCGGCATCATGCCCGGTGTGGTGCTGGGCGCTGGCCTGTGGATCACCTGGTGGTGGCTGACCCGCAAGGAACAACTGTCGCCTCCACCCAAGCAGCCCCTGAGCGAGGTGATGGCCGCATTGCGCCGCGCGACCTGGGCGCTGATGCTGCCGGTCATCATTCTGGTGGGCTTGCGCATGGGCGTGTTCACGCCGACCGAGGCCGCCGTGGTGGCCGCGGTGTATGCCTTGTTTGTGGCCACCGTGATCTACCGCGAACTGAGCTTCAAGCAGTTGTGTGACGTGTTTGTGGCTTCGGCCAAAACAACTTCCGTGGTCATGTTCCTGGTGGCGGCGGCCATGGTCTCGGCCTGGATGATCACTGTGGCCAATCTGCCCGATCAGGTCATCAGCCTGCTGCAGCCGCTGCTGGACAGCCCCACCCTCTTGATGCTGGCCATCATGGTCCTGTGCATGATCGTGGGCACGGCGATGGACATGACCCCCACCATTCTGATCCTGACCCCGGTGCTGATGCCCCTGATCAAGGCGGCGGGCATCGACCCGGTTTACTTCGGTGTGCTGTTCATCATCAACAACTCGATTGGCCTGGTCACCCCGCCGGTGGGCACGGTGCTCAACGTGGTGGCCGGTGTGGGCCGCATGCGCATGGACGATGTCACCCGTGGTGTGATGCCCTTCATGGCGGTACAGTTCGTGGTCATGTTCCTGATGGTGCTGTTCCCCAGCATCGTTATGGTGCCTGCGCATTGGTTCTATTGATTTCTTCGCTGCCATCCGTCCGGGTACGCCGTGTGGCAGCGGTTTTGGTTCGCGTACGTCCTTCATTTCGGAGACAAGCATGAAACGCATCTTCATCAAGACCCTGATCGCTTCCGTGGCCCTGACAGCCGCTGGCGTGTCGCTGGCACAGGACAGCAAGACCATCAAGTTCGCCAACCAGAATGCGGCCGGTCATCCGATCGTGCTGGGCATGGAAAAGTTCAAGGAAATCGTCGAGAAGCAGTCCGGCGGCAAGATCAAGGTCAACGTGTTCCCGGGCGGCACCCTGGGCAGCGACCAGGCCAATGTGTCGGCCATCCAGGGCGGCACGCTGGAAATGGCTTCCATGAACTCGGGCATCTTTGCCAACCAGGTCAAGGAATTTGCGATCTTCGACTTCCCCTTCATGTTCGGCAGCGCCAAGGAAGCCGACGCAGTGGTGGATGGCCCGATTGGCAAGAAACTGCACGCCAAGCTGGAAGACAAGGGCATCGTGGGTCTGGGCTATTACGAACTTGGTTTCCGCCACATCTCCAACAGCAAGCGTCCGATCCAAAAGGTGGAAGACCTGGAAGGCCTGAAACTGCGCGTGATTCCCAACCCGATCAACGTGGACTGGGTCAAGGCCCTGGGTGCCAACCCCACACCGCTGCCATTCCCTGAGCTGTACGCTGCGCTGGAGCAGAAAGCCGTTGATGGCCAGGAAAATCCGGTGGCCACCATCAACGGTGCCAAGCTGTATGAAGTGCAGAAGAACCTGGTCCTCACCGGTCACCAGTACAACCCGCAGTCCGTGATCATCAGCAAGAAATTCTGGGAAAAACTCTCGGCTGCCGAGAAGAAGATCGTGGGCGACGCCGTCTCCGAGTCGGCCAAGTACCAGCGTGAGCAGTCCCGCAAGCTCGAAGCCAGCCTCCTGGATAACCTGAAAAAGAACGGCATGCAGGTGACCCAGCTGTCCGAAGCCGAAATGGCCAAGATGCGCGACAAGATGCGTCCCGTGACCGCCAAGTACGGCGTGACCGTGGGTCAGGACATGGTCAAGGAAGTCCAGGCCGAAATCGAAAAAGCCCGCAACGCCGCGGCCGCACCGGCCAAGAAATCCGGCAAGTGATGCGCACCATGGCGGGCCCATGCCTGCCATGGCCAAGCTTTCATGGCGCGGCAGTGAGCACTGCCGCGCCCCTGTTTCCCTTTTTTTGAACGCCAGCCATGATCAACGGCAACACCGACCTCATTGCCCACATCGGCTACCCGACCCACACCTTCAAGTCGCCGATGATCTACAACCCGTACTTTGACGAGGCGGGCATCAACGCGGTGGTGGTGCCCATGGGCTGCAAGGCGGAGAACTACCCCGCCTTTTTGAAGTCGGTCTTCACGCTGGAAAATATCCGGGGCGCACTGATCACCATGCCGCACAAGGTCACCACCGTGGGCCTGCTCGACGACGTCACCGCCACGGTGCGCGTGGCCGGGGCCTGCAATGCCGTCAAGAAACTGGCCGACGGTCGCCTGGTGGGCGACATGTTCGACGGTGCCGGTTTTGTGCGTGGCGTGCAGCGCAAGGGGTTTGACCTTGCGGGCAAGCGGGTGCTGGTGGTGGGCACCGGGGGCGTGGGCTGCGCGATTGCCGCCTCGCTGGCGGGCGCGGGCATCGCTGCGATCAGCCTGTTCGATGTGAACACCGCCAGCTGCCAGGCGCTGGCCCAGCGCCTCCAAGCCCATTACCCGCAGATCGATGTGCGCACCGGCTCCAACGACCCTGCAGACCATGACCTGGTGGTCAACGCCACCCCCATGGGCATGAACGAAGGCGACCCGCTGCCCATGGATGTGTCCCGCTTGTCTGCTGACACCTTTGTGGGCGAGGTGGTGATGAAGTCCGAAACCACCGCCTTTCTGGCTGCGGCGCAGGCGCGCGGCTGTCGCACCCAGGTGGGCACCGACATGCTCTATGAGCAGATTCCAGCTTATCTGGAGTATTTCGGCTTGCCGACCACCACGGCCGATGTGCTGCGCCGTGTGGCCCAACTGAGCTATTGAACCGGCGCCTGGCGTGCCTGACTGGAGCGTGGACATGACACTGAACAAAGTTGACCGTGAAGCTGTACCGGAAATGCCCAACCGCCTGGGCATTGCCGGCATCGAATTCATCGAGTACGCCACCAGCCGCCCGCAGGCTCTGGGGCAGGTGCTCGAAAACATGGGCTTTCGCCCGGTGGCCCGTCACCGCTCGCGCGAGGTGACGCTGTACCGCCAGGGCACGATGAACCTGGTGGTCAACGCGAACCCGGACGATGCGCGCGTGAGCGGCACGGTGGACGGTCAGCCGGTCATTTCGGCTGTGGCGTTCCGCGTGCAGGACGCGCTCAAGGCGTACAACCGATGCATGGAGCTGGGGGCCTGGACCGTGGGCAGCCACGCGCAGGCCATGGAGTTGCACATTCCCGCCATCCATGGCCCTGGCAGCAGCCGGTTTTACTTTGTGGACCGTTGGCAAGAGTTTTCGATCTACGACATCGATTTCAAGCCGATCCCCACGGTGGATCCCAACCCGCCTGCACTGGCCGGCATGAGTTACTTTGGTGTGGTGCAGTACATCGGCGCAGCCCGCAGCGCCGACTGGCAGACGTATTACGAGCACATGTTCGACTTCAGCAGCATCCCGGACGACGAGCGTTTCGGTATCCTGCCCAAAGGCAAGCTGATGAAAAGCCCTTGCGGCACCTTCCTCTGGCAATTGATCGAACCCGATGTCTGGATGGACAGCGACGACAGTCCCGAATGCCTGCAGCGCATCGGCTTTGGCGTGGCGAATGTGGCCGAGGCCGTGGCGACACTCAAGGCCCGTGGCGTGGAGTTTGTCGAGTCGAGTCAGTTGCACCCCGAGGACCGTGGTGCGCTGACGCGCCATGCTCTGGGCTCTGTCGCTTTTGAACTTGTCCACCAGTCAAAATGAAAGCCGTTATGAACTTGCTCGACGGCTACGGCATGGACACCATCACCATGGCTGGTACGCTGGAAGCCAAACTGGCCGCCATGAAGGGGGCCGGTTTTTCTCAGGTGATGCTGATGGCCCGCGATCTGGTCACACACCCCGGTGGCGTGGACGCCGCCGTGCAGGCCGTGCGTGCGAGTGGTATGCGTCCCACGGGTTTCCAGGTGCTGCGCGACTTTGAGGGCTTGTCCGGCCACCTGCACAGCTACAAGCTCGACATCGCCAAGGCCATGCTCGAGATGTGTGCTGCCACGGGCAGCAAAGTCTTGCTGGCGTGTTCGTCCACCTCGCGTCACGCCACACAAGACCTGGACCAGATCGCTGCAGACCTGAAAAAACTCGCCATGCTGGCCGTGCCCTTGGGCATCAAGGTGGCCTACGAGGCTTTGTCCTGGGGGCGGACGGTCAATGAATTTCCCACCAGCTGGGATGTGGTGTGCCGGGCCGACTGTCCGAATCTGGGCATCGGCATCGACTCGTTCCACATCTTTGCGGCCAAGACGCCGCTGGACGCGATTGAAGAGCTGGATCCGTCCAAGATTTTTCTGGTGCAACTGTCGGACTTCATGTGGCAGGAAACCCCCACCTTTGAGGAACGCATGACCACCGCCCGCACTTTCCGCGTGTTCCCGGGCGAGGGCGTGCACAGCGAGCAGCTGGCTGATCTGGTGCTGCGCCTGGACCGCATTGGTTACCGGGGGGACTACAGCTTCGAAGTCTTCAATGACGATTACCAGCAGCTGCCACTGGCCACGGTGGCCGAGCGCGCCCGCAAGAGCGCGACCTGGTTGCATCAGGACGTCTTGCACAAGTCGGCGCCGCTGCCTGCCTGGACGCGTGCACACTGAGGCAGGTCTGCCGCTGCGGGCTCAAGAAGCCTGGCTTGATGCCGATGTCTTTCATCAAAGGTGCGTTTGCGCCTTGAAAGACAGGGTGTGATGCTGGGTTTCAATCAAGTTCACGGGTGGGTTGCCCTCGGGCTCATGGCGGCCAGTTCGGCGCAGGCCGGGCAATACCAATTGATGTTGGGAACGGCGCAATCCATTCCCATCGCGGTGACCGTGCGCAACAACGAAACGCAGTGCCATCTGCAGCTTCAGGTGGCGGACCAGCCGCCGCAAGAGCGGGTACTCAAGGCGCCCCATTACGAAACCCGCTTGGTGATCCGCCCTGAACAGGCCGGCCCCGTGCCTGTGCGCTGGATCGGGGTATCCCGGCGCGTGGGCTCGGAGGTGATCAACGCCTGTCCGACCGAAGGGCAGACAGAGCTGATGGCCTCAGTCAGCAATGAACGCATTCTGTCCGACTGGAATGCCTTGTTTGCGAAGCTGGGTCCCTCCCTGTCGGCTTGCGTTCGGACGGCACTCGAATTGCAGCAGGTTCGCTACAGCTGGTTTGACCTTCGGGCCCCTCAAAGCAGTGGGGAAGACGCCAAAATCAACGCGTCACTGCAGGAGTGCGAGTCATTTGTGACCCGCGCCACCGCATGGGGGGGCAAAGATCCGATGCGCCATCCGTGCGTGTTGGCATCCGGCCTGAAAACCCAATGTGAAGGCTACTATGCCGAGCCAGGCAAGTCAGGTCAGGTGATCACCCAGCAGCAGGCGATCGCAAGGCAGCTGCAAGGGCTGGCCTGGACGACAGGTGTGCGCGAGCAGCCGCAAGTCAAGGCCCAGCGGCTCAAGCGAGAGCTTGCAGAACAGCTGCGCCTGGAAGCTCAGGCTGCGGCCAAGCTGGAAGCCGAAGCCAGACAGCAGCGCGAAGAAGAAGCCCGCCGTGTCGCCGAAGCCAAGGCGCAGGAAGAACAGGCCGAGGCTGAAAAAGCACGCGAGGCCGAACAAAAAGAAAAAGAAGAAAAAGAGCGCCTGGAAAAACGCAGCTGGTTTGCCAAAACTTACGACGGACTCAAGGAAAAAGCAGGGCTGGGTGGTAAATGAGCCTGCTTTAGCCGCCCACACCCTGAAAATGCTGCTGAAAGCTGATGACCACCGGCCCCAGCAGCACGGTCAGCAGCGATGGAAATATGCAGAAAATCAGGGGAATCAACAGCTTGACCGGCAGCTTGGCGGCAGCCTCTTCGGCCATGAGTCGACGCTGGGTGCGCAGGGTTTGCGAATACAACACCAAAGCATCCGAGATGCTGGAGCCGAACCGATCGGCCTGAATGAGCACCGCCACCAGGGATTCGATGCTTTGCAGACCGATGCGGTCCGACAGGTGCTGCAGGGCCGCTGCGCGTGAGAGCCCTGCGCGCAATTCCAGACTGGTCAATGCAAATTCACCGGAAATCCCGCCATGGCTGAGCTGCATGTCGCGGCCCACCCGTTCTATGGCCGCGTCCAGACCCAGCCCGGCCTGTACACACACCCGCAGCAAATCCAGGGCATCTGGCAAACCACGAAACAGGCGGGCCTGGCGGCGTGAAATTTGCCATTGCAGCAGCACGTCGGGCAGGTAGTAACCTGTGGCGCAGGCTAAGAGCAAGAAGGCCAAGCGGGACAGCCCGGCCGGGGCGGAGGCTGACACCGCCCACCAGAAACCATAAGCCACAGCTGGAAGCAGCAGGCACAAGGCGGTTTTTAAGCCATAAAAAACGATGGGCGCTTGTGGCTGACGGATGCCGGCGTGGACCAAACGCTGGCGCAACAGATGGGGTGCCGGGTTGTGGCTTGCGCTGCTGACTTCCGGCGGGGTGGCCCAGTCACTGAGCCAGTGCAGCAGCGCACCCAGCCGTGGCTGCACCTGATGCCACCATGCGCTCATGCGCGAGCCAGACGGTTTGGCCAACAGCTGCAGACGGCGATCGCCGGCATCGGGCACCCAGCGTTGCAGCATCCAGTAGCTTGTGCTGACCACGGTCATGAAGATGCACAGTGCGAGCACGATGTTCAGCCAGTTCATAGGGGAGATCCGTTCATATGCGAATGTCGATCAATCGCCACATCCAGACGATGCCTGCGAACATCAGCAACAGACTGACATGCAGCATCTGGAGCCCTTGGGGCGTGCGCCACAGTGCGGACATGAATTCGGGGTTGACCAGGTTGAGCAAGCCCGCCAGCGCAAAAGGCAACAGCGACAGGATCCACGCCGATATCCGCCCTTCACCTGAAAGCACCCGGATCACCCCGCGAATTTTTTGACGCTCGCGTACCAAGCTGGCGGTGTTCTTCAAGACGTCGGCCAGGTTGCCTCCTGTTTCGTGCTGGACCAGCACGGAGATGACGAAAAAACGGACATCGTCGCTGTCGACGCGCTGTGCCAGTCCGGACATGGCTTGGCGAAGATCCAGACCGAAATGGATTTCGTCGAACACTGTGTGCAGCTGGGTCGACAGGGGTGGCTTGGCGTCGTCGGCTGCCATCAGCAGCGCACTGGTGAACGCATGTCCAGCCTGCATGGAGCGCGCAATCAGGTCCAGCACATCGGGCAATTGGGTCTCCATCCGCTGGATCTGCTGGTGCCGTCGGTGCATCAAAAACCACAAAGGTCCGACCATGCTCATGACCATGAGTCCCAGGCTCCAGGCTTTGCCCAGTCCGAGCAGCAGGCCCAATGCCCCCGATCCGAGCAACAGCACAAAGGCCATGATGAGACTTTGGCCGGGCTCGAGCGGCAGACCTGTTTGCTGCAGCCAGCGCGCCCAGGCCATGGCGCCTGGCAGCCCCTGCCAGGTTTGGCCCAGCCAGGTCGCTGGACTGCGTGGCATCGAGCTGTCGGCAGGCGCCGATGGCGTGGCACCGTGCGGCGACAAGGACTGCCAGCGGCGAGTGAGGATCTTGTGCTGTTGGCCCCAGCTGCGGCGCCAAAGACTGGAGAGCCCCCACAGGAAAAAGACAACAGCCAGAATGGCCGTGCCTGCAAACGCCCAGAGGGAATGGCTCATGCCATGCCCCTGGGGGAGGCGGGTGAAAACAGATCCTCACGCAAATGGATGCCGCGGGATATGAGGCGCTGCATGAATTTGGGTCTGATGCCGGTGGCCGAAAAATGACCTTCGACCGCGCCTTCACTGTTCAATCCTGTCTGTTTGAATTGGAAGATTTCCTGCATGGTGACGACTTCGCCTTCCATGCCGGTGATTTCCTGCAGACTGGTGATCTTGCGTTTGCCGTCCGACAGGCGTGACACCTGGATCACGACAGACAGCGCAGCGCTGATTTGCTGGCGCATGGAGCGGGGATCGACCCGCAGACCAGCCATGCCCAACATGTGTTCCAGGCGGGTGATGGCGTCTCGCGCAGAGTTGGCATGGATGGTGGTCATTGAGCCATCGTGTCCGGTGTTCATGGCCTGCAGCATGTCCAGCACTTCCGCACCACGCACTTCTCCCAGGATGATCCGGTCCGGGCGCATCCGCAAGCTGTTGATGAGCAGGGCCCGCTGGGAGATTTCACCCTTGCCCTCGATGTTTTGGGGCCGCGACTCCATGCGCACCACATGGGGTTGCTGCAGTTGCAGCTCCGCCGCATCTTCGATGGTGATGATCCGTTCATCGGTCGGGATGCTGGAGGACATGACATTGAGCAAGGTGGTTTTGCCACTGCCTGTACCGCCTGAAACCAGCAAATTGACACGTGCCCTGACCAGACCCTGGATCAGGTCTGCGATTTCAGGGCTGAGCGCCTCGAATTTCAGCAGATCACGCATGCCCAGTGGCGTGGCAGAGAAGCGCCGAATCGACAAGAGCGGGCCGTCAATGGCCAGGGGCGGGATGACGGCATTGACGCGCGAGCCATCGGGCAAGCGTGCATCGACCATGGGGCTCATTTCGTCGATGCGTCGGCCCACACGCGAGACGATCCTGTCGATCACGCGCAGCAGGTGCTGGTCATTGTCAAACCGAATGGGGGTGGCTTCGATTTTTCCGCGCCGCTCCACATACACCTGGCGAGGGCCGTTCACCAGGATATCTGACACGCTGGCATCGGACAGCAAGGGCTCGATGGGTCCCAGGCCCAGGATCTCGTCCTGTATGCCTTGCGTGATCTGCCGTCTTTCCTGCTCGTTGAGTGCCAGCCTGTGTTCGTCCATCAAGGTCTGGCTGAGGTTTTGCAGCTGAGCACGCAACACGGGAACGGGAACCGAGTCCAGCCGCCGCAGGTCCAGCTGCGCCAGGACATCGCGGTGGATCCGGGATCGGATTTGCTCAAAGCGTGTCGTGGCCTGCGGTCTGGCGCTCTCTTCGTCGCCGGTCTGGACGACAGGCGCCACGGTCACTTCGAATGGTTCAGGGCTGGCGAGTTTCAAGTGGTGCTCCTGGCATGCTGAGAGTGAATCCACGTTTGCCCGATGAGCGGCCCAGCCAGCGTGACAGCCAGCCCGCCTGGCTGGGGACAGGCACTTGGAGAAGATCGCTTGCCAACTGGCGCAGGGCCATGGTGACGGGGTTGTGGGGATGGCGCTGGCCCAAGGCTTGTCCCAGTGCGATGCACTCGTTGACCGCTTCGGTTTGTGTGGGGATCTGGTGCCTGATCGGCATGCCCAGTGCAGCCTCCACGGTCTGGGTGTTCATGGGGGCTTCGGTGGTGCATTTGTTCACGATCAGCCGAACCCGGGTGCTGTCGCAGCCATGGGTCTGCATGAACTGCAGGCAGCGTTGAGCGTCGCGCACGGCGGCCATCGTGTTGTCCATGACGATATAGATCACATCTGCCATGGTCAGTGCCGCCATGCAGCGGGTGTCCATGCTCCGTGGTAGGTCCATCACAACCAGGGGGTGTTCGGCGCAGGCCAGAGAGAGTGCGCTGTCGATGTGGTGAGCCTGCAGCAGGGTGGAGGCTGCCATATCGGGCGGGGCACTCAGCAATTGCAGTCCCGGTGCAACGGTGGACATGCAGCTGGCCAGCAGCAAGGGGTCCAGTCTTTCGGCGGGGGTGGCCAGGTCTGCGATGGTGTTGGGATGCGTGGCCTGGCCCAGGTAAAAAGACGCATCGCCGTAGAGCAGATCCATGTCGATGAAAGCACATGGGCGGTCAAACTCGGTGGCCAGCATGTGGGACAGGCTGGTGGCCAGGACCGTGGAACCCGCCCCACCTTTGCATGCCATGAAGGCGATGAGCTTTCCTCGGGGTCGTGCGCTCCAAGGGTTGCTGCGTGACGCGTCCTTGTGCGGTTCTGTCCATCTTTTCAAGGTGGACTGCAGTGTGGCGTCATCGGGCGGGCAGGGGATGACTTCACGAACCCCTGCACGCATCGCCGACAGCAGCTGCTCCTTGTGGGCATCGTGGCTCATCAGGACCACGTTCAGACCTGGGCGGTGTGCTGTCAGGCTGGCCAGGGATTCCCATGGCGTGCCCTGCGATGTCCCATCGGTTTCGAGCAGCAGCAGGCCATCTTCCAGTGGCGCCAGCAATGAGGTCAGCGACTGCTGGGGGTCGCGGCATATGGCCGTGCCGATGTGCCCATGGGGGGCAGCGGCAGGCATCCGGATTTGCTGCAGCAGCGTGTTCAGCAGTTGGGGGGCGCAGGTGATCAGGTGGATGACCATGGGGGACCTCAGCGCGGCGAGCCGGTGTTGGCGGTGCCCAAACCCTGGTCAAGGCTGCTGATCGGGCTGGGGGGCGTGACATAGGTTTTTTCGTAGCGCACGATGCCCGATCGGACAATGCCTGCGTCAGTGCCGGGTGTCATGGCCACGGGCGGATGCATGCTGGGGGCCAGTGTTTGGGCACGCTGGGCTTTTTGCACGGCCAGGCCAAAATCGCGGTCGATTGCTGTGGGGGTGTTGCAGGCGCTCAGGTTGCACACCAGCAGCGCCGGCAGGAACGTGCATCGCAGTGCATGGGCAGAAAATGTCATGGCTGTACTCCTGCAGGAACGGGCGAAAGCGCTGGGGTGCTGTGGGACGTGTCGGCGGCGGCACCTTCCATCTGACCTTGCAGAAAAAACTCGGCCCGGCTGGGTGTTTTGAAGCTGTCGGTGGGCAGGTTGTAAGGGGCTGCTGACGGTCTGGCCAGTCTGGGCGTGACCACAAACAGCAACTCCGACTGGTCGGTCTGGAAGGCGGTGCTGCGAAACAGGGCACCCAGGACCGGGATCTCGCCGAGCAGGGGCAAAGCGGTGATGGTCTGGGTCACATTGTTTTTGATCAGCCCACCGATGGCAAAACTCTCCCCATCGCGCAGCTGGATCGTGGTCGAGGCGCGACGCGTGTTGATGGACGGCAGCAGGCTGGTTTGCCCATTGAGTCCTTTGATCAGCGTGCCCATTTGTGACAGCTCCGAGACTTCGGGCGTGACCTGCAGGTTGATGTAGCCATCTTCGAGCACGGTGGGCAGGAAGCGCAGGCCGACGCCAAACTCTTTTTCCACCAGGGTGATGACCGTTCCGCCCGCTGGGTCTGCGCGAGGCACGGGGATGAAGATTTTCCCGCCAGCCAGAAAGGAGCCTTCCTGACCGCTGATGGCGGTGATGGTCGGCTCGGCCAGCACCTTGGCCAACCCTTTTTTCATCTCGGCATTCAGGGTGACGGTGGTGGCTCCGTTGGGGCGAC
Source organism: Limnohabitans radicicola (assembly GCF_014837235.1). Classification (GTDB taxonomy): domain Bacteria; phylum Pseudomonadota; class Gammaproteobacteria; order Burkholderiales; family Burkholderiaceae_C; genus Limnohabitans_A; species Limnohabitans_A radicicola. Next base: position 144,715 of record NZ_JACYFT010000002.1, read on the forward strand.
TGAGGGTCAGGGTGCTGCTGCCTGTGGACAGCAGTTGTGACAGCAGATTCACCGAGGTGCCGCCCACGGCCCGCGTGATGTTGGTTTCGACCCCCAGTTGGTCGAGCAGCGATTTGGAAATTTCAGCGACCTTGACCTCCAACATCACTTGCTGTGTACCGCTCACGCGCATCATGTTGATGACTTGGTTGCTGCCATGGAAGGCCTCGCTCAAGGCCATGATCCGCTTGACTTTCATGCCATCACTGACCAGGCCACTGATCACCACTTTGTCGGCGAGGGTGTCCACCTTGATTGGCGGATCGATCGGAACGAGTTCCTGCAGTTTGGTCTGCAGCGCGTCGATGTCCATGCCGACATGCACGTCGCGCAAGGTAGCTTGGCCGCTGGGGCTCCACACCAGCATGTTGGTGGTGCCGCTTTTCTTGCCCAGCAGGTAAAGCTCGCGGGCGCTGATCAGGGTCACATCGGCCACCTCGGGGTTGCCGATCGAAATGCGCTGGGCATGCGTTGGCAAGCTCAGCAGCAGTGATTTGCCGAGGGTCAAGTGCACGGGCGGCGCTCTGTCCACGGGTTTGTTGGGCAGGCTGTCCTTGGGAGGCGTCGTGCTGGCCGACTTGTCGGCACCGACGGCTGTCGCTTGTGCTGTGGGCAACAGGCAGAAGAGGCCGGCCAGAGAAACGGTAAAAAGCACTGCGCGGGCTCGGATGGGGAAATGCATGGGCAAGGTCTTTCGGACAAGGCGTGTCGGTATGGGGTGCTGATTCATTCGGCTGTCCTGCTCAGGCCTCGGATGACCTCGGTCTGCGCCACAGGCATGAACGTCCCTTGTGCCGTCGAAAGGGCAGTTTTCCGTGTGGCTGTGGTTGCGCGGCCGAACTTTGCCGTGGTCTGCTGATTGGACGGGCTGCCCAGTTCCCCGCGCAACGGGCCTGGCAGCAGGTCGGTCTTTCGGGCACCCTCGGTGCTCACGCTGTCGGTGTCGACCTGGCTGCGCAGCACCAGTGACAAGGTGCCAACGCTGCGTGCCAGATCAATTTTTTCAGCTTGCCCGGGCGTGACTTCGAGCGTCACGGCGTTCACCACACGGGGTTTGTTCTCGCTGTTGGCCACATCCTGGGCGACAGCCAGCACTTTGATGCGTTCGATCACGATTTTGGAGACCGGGTTGTCCTGCTCATCCGGTGTGTTGACCATCAGGTCCACATAGTTGCCCGGCAGCGCGAAACCGGCCACGCCCATGATTTCGTTGACTTTGACAGTGACTGCCCGCTGGCCTTCACGCAACACCGATGACAGGCCGCCTGTTTCGCCGACCGCTGCCAGTTTGTTTTTCAGCAAGGGTTCGCCTCGCAGAATCTGCATGTTGATCACACGCTCAACCGCTTGCTCCAGTGTTGTCAATGGCGAATCGATGGGCGCGGCCTTGGGCCAGCGAATCGTCGTCAGCATGTCTGCCTGCAGTCGAGTGCCCATGGGCAAGTCACGTGTGGCCACGACCACCTGAAGGGTGTCTGTGGCCTCCTGATTTTGAAGCCAGTTTGCGGCAAAAGCCACGGCAGCCAGACCCAGAAGGCCTGAAACAGCGATCATCGCGATGGGGCGGGTATTTCTCATGCTCAATTGATTCCGTGGTCCATTCAGTCAAAAGGGATGCCAGGGCCAGGCCATCTGCCACCAAGCGCCTGCGGCGATGGCGAACGCATAGGGCAAGCGCTCTGGTGTGGGGATGAAGCGGGGCCATGGCATGGTGGACATGGATTGACCCAGCAAGCGCTGCCAGAACGAGTGCAGATTGGCCAATGCAGGAAGCAGTTGTGAGGTCCAGGCCCCCCATGCAAGCGCCAATACACCGCCTGCAAAAAGAATGCTCAAAGACACCATGAGGATGCTCGGATAGCCTGTGAAAAAGCCGATCGCAGACACCAGCTTGACGTCGCCTGCACCGAGCAATCGAAACATGTAAAAAACGCCGAATCCCAGCAGACCGACCATGCCGCCGATGCATGAAGAACCCACACCAATGCCCATGGGTGTCAGGGACAAACCCAGGCCGGTCAGTACACCAGCCAGAGTGAGGGTGTTTGGGATTTTTCGATGAACCGCATCCTGATACAGCGCAACCAAAAGCAGGATGCTCATGGTGATGAAACGCACCGTGTCGGGTGTGTTGTGCAGCATGGTCGGTCGTACTCGGCAGATCGGACGATCAGACGCCTGTCAGCGCCGTACCGATTTTGGTGAATACACCCACCAGGTCCGTCTTGACGGTGCCCAGCACAGTGACGATGCCGACCGAGAGGATGCCGGCGATCAGACCGTATTCGATGGCCGTGGCGCCTGATTCATCTTGGGTGAAGGCTTGGATGGATTTCAGAAAATGTTTCATGAGTGGAACTCCAGAAGAAGGTTGGATGGACTGAGCGCTTGCGTTGCCAAGACCGCACATCAGGGAGGTCTTGCTTCACAGTCGCTCAGCCACGGTGCACACATTGCATGGCATGCATCGCGATACCAATGTAGGACGGTCGGTCTGTGGGGTCGGTGCGTTGCGCCACGCAGGCTGGCGCTGGTGGATTGCACGCTGAACGTGCTGGCGTTCCAGCGCACTGAACTGTCAAAGACGCGCCACTACGCTGTCTGGCCAGGGACACAGCTGTGGCCCGCCATAGTTGGAAAGGTCGCCATGATTTGGTTTGACACATGTTTGCGTTGGCCTCCACGTGCCCATCACCAGAGGGGCGTCGCTGCAGTGGAGTTCGCCCTCGTGCTGCCTTTGCTGCTGGCCTTGGTCCTGGGGGTGGTGGATCTGGGGCTCGCGGTCTACACCCAGTCGGTGCTTTCCCATGCCAGCCGCGAGGGGGCGAGGGCCGGCGTGGTTCTGGCCTTGACGCGTCCCAGCAGCCAGGCCATTGCAGCGGTGGTGCAGACCGACTTGTCAAACAGTCTGGGGTCGGTGGACAAGTTCGGTACGCTGGCATTCACACCGCCTTCGCCTTGTGTGGATGCCAATGGTCAATTGACTGTGCAGATGAGTTACAGCTTCAAAGGCTTTGCCATTGGGGCCGTGGCTGCGGCTTTCAGCCAGCCGCTTGTGCTGACAGCCAAAACCACAATGGCTTGCGAGTAAGACCATGCGAAACAACCTGAATCCCCTGGTGCGGCAACGCGGTGCCGTGATCCTCTTGCTGGCTTTGCTCTTGCCGCTGTTCATCGGGGTGTCTGCCTATGCCATCGATGTGGCCTATTTTTTTCTGGTACGCCACCAATTGCAGAACGATGCTGACGCTGCGGCGCTGGCCGGGGCCCGCCACCTGTACGACGGGATGACCTCGACTCCAAGCTGGACCGTGGCCGAGCAAAAGGCCATGTCTGCAGTGACTTTCAACCGGGCCGCCGGAGCGCCTTTGCAAGATGCGACCGTCCGCTCAGGCTACTGGAACCTGTCGGAAGTTCATCCTGCGCTCAGAACGACAACGGCCCCACCTGCAGCCTACGAGGCCCCCGCGGTTGAGGTCAGCGTCTCCAGGGCAACGGGTGTCAATGGTGGTCCGGTGAGAACCATCTTTTTGAACTACTTTGGTATTTCAAATCAGACTGTGCAGGTCAGCGCAGTGGCCGGCGTGGCCAGCCCCGGGGCCACCCGGATCTTTCCGTTTGCAGTGGCCAACGCGCTGTTCCAGACCTACTGGAATGCCTCTTCCTTACCTGTCGGCCCCCGCATCGATCCAAAGACCGGCAAGCCCTATGTCTTCCAGCTCACAGGCGCTTCGGGCGGCTGGGTGGACCTGTCTGCAACGTCCAATTCGGCAGGGCTGGTCAATGATTGGCTGCTGGCCACAGAGCCGGTGTTGACCCGTGTCGGGCAGGAGGTCTGGCCGCAGCCCGGGGCCAAAGCCTCCAATTACAAGGATATGAGTGCATGCAGTGCGGCAGCCAAAAATCCAGCCAATCGTGCCTGTGAATACGTTTACATGCCGATCCTTGCGGACGTTCAGGCCAAGACGGCCGTGCCTGTTCTGGCTTTTGCCTGCATGCACGTACTGGATGCCGCCCAGGGGCAGCAGTACATCCTGGCCGAGATGAGCACCCAATGCCCGGTGATGCCGGGCCAAGGGCTGTCGGCTTTTTACTATGGCGCCAAATCGTCTCCGGCCTTGTTCAAATGAAGTGTGGGGGCAGTTTTCCGGCCCAGGATGCGGGCCGGCACCTGAGGGCTCTCAGGTGTCTGCGAACCCATTGAGGAGGCTGCGTGTACGCTGGTAGAACCCCAGTTCGTTGATGGTCAGGTATTCCGGGTGCGTTGCAAACTTCAGGTCGCTGGCCTGCAGTTGCAGAACGGCCCGCGCCGTATCGCCACGCTTGGCGGCCACATAGCCCAGGATGGTCCAGGGGTAGGGGTCGTAAACCTCTTGAGTCCACTGGGGCGCGTAGGTGTTCAGGAACTGGTAGGCCTGGGTGTAATAGCTCGACAGTTCGGGGACATTGAAGGCTTGCGGAAATATTTGGCATGTGGCACCAGGGTAGAACGTGCTGGTGTCGGCGCGTGCATCCTGATCACTCACGCGAAAACCACTTCGTGCGCTGTCCCAGAGGTAGATGATGATGCTTTGGGTGATGGTGGTGGCGATGTTGTTGTAGTAATTGGCATCGGCCGATTCACCGCGCTGGGCCAGTATGGCGGCGTAATCGCGCAGCCCTCGGTAGTCTTCGATGTTGTTCATCAGGTAGCCAAAATTCGACACGGGGCTGGTGCGCGGCAGCTGGAATACTCGGCAGAGCCCATTGGGCTTTTGCACGGTGGCAATGTTGGCGTAGATGATGTTCTTGAGCTGGGCCTTGTGCAGTTCCCACCAGGCCCAGTTGCTGCTGGCTTTGAGGTAACGGCTGACCAACGTCAACAGCGTGGCTGCATAAGAGTTGTCCGAATCGGATGGCACCAGCGTGATGTTCTGCAGGCTGAGGTCGTTGAAGTTCACGTCCTGGATCGTGTAATTGCTCTCCGTTCGGCTCAGGTACAGGTCCAGATAGGTCCGGATGTACGTGTCCAGCTCTGATGGCGTCAAATACTGCACGATCGATATCAGCCCCAGGTTGGTGAAATACCAATTGAGCCGTCCGTGGGGCGCGACGAGGTAGCCGTTGGCCAGGGGCCCGGTGGTGATGTGCAAGGCCTTGATCTGGGCCATGGCATCGATGGGCGGGGCGGTTGCAGGGGGGATGTGTGGTTTTCTCTTGGCCTCGGCCAAGTTTCCCAGGGCTGAACCAAGAAGTGCGATTTGAAAGTCTCGGCGTTTCATGAGGAGCCTCCTCGTGCGGTTGTTTGGGGTGGCAGTTGCATGTGACCTCCAGGGCCGGGCGCTTCGCACTGCCGATTCAGCCGGGTCAGTGCGTTGTGGATAAAGACGCGTGTGAGTTTGTTTTGCACGATCGCTTCGTGTTGTTTTCCGCATCGGTGAAGGCGACTGGCTTTTTCACTGGATGCACGTGCTTTTTTGAGATGAGCGTCGATGATGAAAAAATCATTGGGAATGTCCCAATGCGCCAGATCAATTTGACCGTGGGTCTTCAATGAACACATTTTTTTCTCCATCCGAGGTGAAACCTCAATATCTCGCAAAGGCGTCGCTGTGTTGGTGCGGTGGCAGACGCATGCTGCGCGTTGGAAGCCTGCATTCAGGGGCCATCTGTCCACGCCATCTGAAGGATCTGGCAGTCGCCCGCAATGACCAGCCACCGGCCCTCGCGTTCGAGAACGCGTCCGGTCCCCTGGGTGATCAGCGGTGCAGCCTGGAGGCGGCCTTGGGGGATCTGCCAGGTCATTTGATCCAGTGTGCTGTCGCTGCTGGCTGTGATGGTGTTCAGGCGTGTGCTGGCATTGCGGCGGAACTGCCACTCGGCCGTCATTCGCTGGTTCTGGAAGTCTGAAAGTTCGCCCATGCTGTACCAGCGAAATCGGCCTTGCTGCTGCAATTCTTGGGCGCTGGTGTTCAAAGTCTCGAGGGTGTGTTTGTAGGCTTTGGAAATGGGGGGGTGAAAGTAAAAAAGTCGGGCGATACCCTCGCGGCTCACATGCACCAGCAAGTCTTCGATGAATTCAGTGATTTCACTTTCCTGGATCTGGTGCGTACTCAACTCGTCCATGGTGGCGATTTGTTTGAAGTTCGAGATGGGAAAAGTCCACAGGCGTGTGGCGCTTGAGCGCCGGCCCTGGATGTAGGAACGTGTTGGGCCCAGTCCTGTATCAGAGGTCGAGTAATAGGCTTTGAATGCGTGTGCGCTGAGCCAATCGGTGACCCAGTCAGGTTGGTTGCCCATGGGAGCCGAATAACTGATGACCCGCTCACCGATGGCCAGACTGACCGCTTCGTGGTTCAGACGCAAAAAAGGTTCAAACCGATCCCGGTTGTCTTGCGTGACGCCGTAACCAAAGATGTTGTGGATCCATCCTCCGTGGTTGCCGATCTCATGTCCCTTGGCATGCTGCCTTTGGAGGAAACCCTGCATCCAGGGGTTGTGGGGCAGGTCGATCCCCAGGTGGTCGCCTGGGGCGTAGGCGTCCGGTCCGGCCGTGATGTGGATGGCGTAGGGGCCTTGATCGAACCATCCGGATTGTTCGAGCGCCTCGAGATGGTTTTGTGCGGCATTAGAGTCCACGTGCAGGTTCAACACCATCCCTCCCTGGGCTCCTGGTGTGCTGGCCAGGGTGGGTTGTCGCACCATGGTCACGGCAAAGTGCGACAGCAAACGGTGCAGCAAATAGCTGTCTGTCTGTGTTTTCAGGTAGCCCAGCGGCAAGTTGGCAAACAGCACGGCACCTTGGCCAAACGGGTGTGTTGCCACAACGGTATCGCCTTGCGCTGACTTCACCAATGTGTCGCCGCCCTCAAGTGCTTGTGTGCGAAAGTGGCTGTAGTTGAGTGTCTTGTAACCATAGGTCGTGAGTTCACCCCAAGCGGATGCACCACGGTCTGCGAAGTCGAGTTTTCCAGGTTGTATGGCCAGCGCCTTTTCGGCCATGCGTGAGACATACACCGGTCCTTGGGCCGTGGTGTCATCACCCATTTGGTCGTAAAGGGCATAAGCGCTACCCACAAGTGCAGACAGCCTGGACTGGGGCGCCGCATAAGTGCCTTGTTGCGGGTTGAGCAAGGCTGCATCAAATGCCACCAGCAGGTGCCCACCTTTTTGAACATATTGGTAAAGCGCAGCGACCAGCACGTCGGAGGCCTGCCGATGCACGGTGTCGGGCAAGACCACACCCGCCAGCACCTGGTGGTTGGCCAGCGCCTTCACAAAAACATCATCGGTCATGGTTTGGAGGGCAATCCCTTCTTCCCGCGCCGCGTCCAGCCAGGCGTGCGTGGCGGGATGGCTGGATGCTTTGGCGTCGGGCAGCAGCAAGACCACGCCCGCATCGACGGCGGCAGGGCCGCTGCTGGCCTGCCGCTGTGTGATGGCCCAGCTGGTCAGGGCTGCAGCGGCCATCAGACCGGACAGCAGCCAAGTACGGATCGTCAGGGTCATGGTGCCTCTCCAATTGCCTTGACTGGCATCGGCAAGCTGCTGGCCAGCCAGGCATAGAGCGCGATGAACACCCAAAGGTCAAAGAGTGTGCCGAAAGACAGAAACAGGATTGGCATGAACAAAGCCGATCCATGGGCCAGCAGCCAGGCATGCAGCAACACCTTGTGTGGCAGCATGCACGCAAAGTAGGCCAGTATCCCCAGGGGGACGAGGATTTTTTGTGTGCGTGAGGGTGTCAAAATGCCCCAGCCCAAGGCCAGCATGGGACCTGTGGCCAGCATCAGTCCGAAGCCCATGTCGAGCAATGCGTGCATGTGCTGGTTCACGGTGTACGGAAAGTGTGCGGGTGAAACCAAGAAAAAAATGCAAGCCGTGGCCTGGATCAGGCACAGCGCGCGGAGGATGACTTTCAGTGGGTGAAAACGATCACTGAAAAAAAAGGTGATCGTCCAGAGACCGATCAGCCCCAGCCAGGTCCACGCCAAGGTCTGGCTGGAGGGCATGAAGGTGCCGTCGAATGGCGTGTCCCAGAAGCGGCCATGACGTGTGTCCATGGCAAAGCTGTGGATGGGCAGCTCCAGTCGGGCAGACCACAGTGCGATCACCCGGGTCCACCAGTGCATCAGTTGGGGTTTGAGCATCAACACAGCGAGCAGCGGCAGACTGGACAACAGCGTCCATTCAAGCAACAGCGCTGCGACGCGATGGCGTTGGCTCAGCCCAGTGGGTCGGTCGGGTGCCATGGTCGGCCCCTGTGGTACAGCAGCCGTGAAATCCGCCGCCTGAGTGGTGTTTTGTCGTTTCAAGGGCAGGCTGCTCATCGGAAGTCCTTGAAAACGGCCAGACTCAAACCGTTGCGGTCGTAATAAGGGTTGTGGTAGTTGTCCACGGTGACTTTGACACCCCAGTCCATACCGAGCCAGTGCTGGAGGGTCAGCGTTTTCTGCCGGCTCGCAAACTGGGAGATGGAGCGGGCATCGCCCAGAGACTGGTAGCCCTCTTGTCCCCACCCATACCGGCCCGTGATCTGGGTTTTCTGGTGGCTTCCCCAGGTGAGGGCCATGAAATACTGCTGGGTCACGATGCTGCCGGGTTGGCTTTTCGTGCGTTTGGCTTGGGCTTGAACAACCCAGGGCGGGCCAAAGTAATACGTCAGTCCCATGCTGGCGTTGTCGTCCTGGTGCCCGTCAGGTGCACGGTAACGCCCCAGACCCAGGCTGCCCACCATTTGCCGTTCATCGAGAAATTTTCGATGGATGAAACCATCCACCCTGTACCTGGGCAAGTAAGGTGCGCCATCACCCGCGCCCACATTCAAGGCGCCATACCAGTCAGGAGAGAACACCCAGGTGTCGCCCAGGCCCAGGTAGTTGCCGTTCTCATTGAAACGATTCATGTTGATGGCTTCGGCGCTCAATTGGTGATGGCCCCATTGGTAAATGCCACGCAAACCGAATTCGCGCCATCGGTCATAGCCAGCGCTCAGCTGGTTCTGGTCTTCATAGATCTGCATGCTGTGCAGTCCCTTGTGCTCAGGGGAGGGCTCCACCAATTGCGCATGGACGGTGCCGCCAGAGACCAGCAGCAAGGCAGTGGTGAGCTGAGACCAGAGATGGAGGTGTGTGTTTTTCATGGTGTGCCAGTCAATGCATGCGGGTCAGGATGTCTGCAATCCTCTGGGACGACTGGCCGTCGCCAAACGGACTTTGGCTCAATTGCATGGATTGGTAGGTGGCCTTGTCGTTCAGAAGCTTCGATGCGTGTTCGACGATGCAGTCAGGGTCGGTGCCGACCAGCCAGGCCCCGCCAGCATCGACCAGTTCTTGTCGCTCCGTGCTTTCACGTGTGATCAGCACAGGCCTTCGGAGGGCCGAAGCTTCTTCCTGTATGCCGCCCGAGTCGGTCAATGTGAAATGGCAATGTGCCAGCAGGCTGATCAGCGATGGGTAGTTCAGCGGCTCGGTCAGGCACAAACGGTTGCGGCATTCGGCGGACAGTGCGTTGCATGCCGTGTGGATGTCTTGGCGCACATCCGGATTGGGGTGCATGGGCCAGACCACCACCAGATCGTGGTGGCGCTTCAACAGTTCCCCAACAGCAGAGGCGATCAGCCGGATGGGTTGGCCCCAGTTTTCGCGTCGGTGGGCCGTGACCAGCAGCAACCGGGCTGGCAAGTGTTTGGCCAGGAACTGCAAAGCATCCGGTGCCAGCCCGGGATCCGGTTGCTCATGCAGCATGCGGCGCTTGACCCACAGTGCGGTGTCGATCACGGTGTTGCCGACTTCATGGATCTGATGCGCCGGGATGCCTTCATGCAGCAGATTGGCCGTGGCCTTTGGTGTGGGCGGAAAGTGCCAGCTCGCCAGTCTGCCGATGAGTTCCCGGTTTTTTTCTTCAGGGAAGGGTTCGGGCAGTCCTGTGCGCAAGCCCGCCTCGATGTGTGCAACTGGGATGTGACGAAAGTAGCCGACCATGGCGCCCACCAAGGCGCTGGCCGTGTCGCCCTGGACCAGCACCACATCAGGTTGGGCCCGTGCCACTTGTTCGTCCATGCCCTGCATCAATTCGGCCGTCAGGTGAGACAAGGTCGGCACCTTGCGCTCGATGTGCATGTTGTAGTCGGGCGTCATGTCGAAAAAGCGGTAAAGAGCCTGCGCCATGCCGTCATGCTGTCCGGTGTGCAGAACCCGAACGGTCTGGCCCCGTTCTTTGAGGGTCCGGTACACCGGCGCCATCTTGATGATTTCTGGGCGCGTGCCCATGCAGGCAAGGTAAGAGGTCATGAACAGTCTTTCTGAGGCAATGCAGCATCGTTGGGGGAGGGGAGAATCTGTGCGACCACTTCGTCAGTGACCGTCCAGTGCGCGCTGTGGCGCAGGGGCAAGGCGTGCTGTTGCCAGCACTGCACGGTCTGCAGATCGCCGCGCTCCCAGGCGGTTAGGGCGATCAAGCCCCAAGGGAAGTCGCTGGCCATCTGGCTGAGCCAGCGGTGGCGGTGTTGTGCCATCCATCGCTTGTAAAAAGCCGATGCTCCACCGGGAATGGCAGGAAACTTCAGCAGCAGTGGGTACATCTGTGCCGTGGCGTCCGGGTAAAAAACCGCCATGGGGTGCGGGTGCGTCGCCTGGGTGCTGACCCGATACACCTGCAGCGCCTCATCCCAGAACGTGTCCTGGATGGCCTGCGCCAGTGCTGGGCTTGGCTGGGTTGACCAGATTTCGAGGTTGTCCATCAGCAGGCTGTGGGGGATGTCGCGCGACACCCTGTAAATTCCGGATCTGGGGTCTTGGAGCGCCCGCAAGGCCTGCTGGGTCCGTTTTTTCAGGATGGCCAGGTGCGGGGTTTTCAGTTGCTGGACAGGCACCGTTTTCAAGAAGGCCAGCCACAAGGCCAGCGAGGCATCTTCGGCATCGGCCGACTTGCATTGCGCCCAGCCCAGACCTGTTTTGCAGTAGCGCCCCAGCTGCCCTGTGGCCAGGTGGTGTGTGGCCAGCCAGTGGGTCCACAGAGGGGCCAGATGGGCAATGTCGAGCCCATGCGCTTTGGCCAGCAACAGGGCCTGCAAGGCGAAATAGGGGTCGACCGTGTCGCCCCCGTGCTGCACGGTGATGGCCCCAGTGTTGTCCATGTAGCCATTCAGATTCAATGCTTTGCTCTGACCCAGACCGGGGATGCTCAAGGCCAGGCAGAGGGTGAGCTGGGTCCAAAAGCCTGGCATGGTTCCGACGTTCATGTCACGTTCCCGCATGTGCGGGCCCAGATCGATCCATGGACCCGGACGCCGGATGCGGTGGTGATGTGCTCTGCGCTGACGCTGGTGGCTTGCTGTGCTTGGCCCAGCACAACAGCGTTTCCGAGGGACAGGTGGTTTTCACAGACCACAGGCCCTTGCACCCTGCAATGGTTGTCCAGCGCCATGTTTTTCTCGCCCACGACGGCGCCAGTGACCACGGTGCGTGGCGCCAGTCGGATGTCACCATGGGCCTTGATGTCGCCTTCGATCAGGCAGTCAGGCTCAACCGACAAGGCGCCCGTGACCACCAGCGGACCCTTGAGGCGGTGGGCAGCAGGTATACGGCAGTCGCCCTCTACCCGCCAGCCATGGCCCCAGGCAGTGGCATGGGGCAGGTGATGCAGGTCGACGTGGCGTGCCTCAGAGGTGTGGGGGGGCGCGTCAGCGAAGCCAGAATGCATCTCACCAAAATCGATGCGCGGTGCAGCGAGCTTTACAAAATGGCTGCCTGGCAAGGCCTCGATGCTTTCGGTGGCTTCGATCAGTGGGCGCATGGGCATGTCGGCGGTCAGCCGGAAGTGCGGTACGGCCAGCAATTCGGCAGAAATTGCCTGGGGTGTCAGTGACAGTGCGTCGCTGTCCTGAGGCCGCAGCCATTCCTTCCAAGCTGGGTAGAGAGGCGCCAGCAGCAGCGCGGTGGTCACGGCCAGAAAAAGTCCGGCCCAGAGGGCGGGGTCATGGGTCATGGCGCCACCTGCGCTTGGTAACGAACGGTTTTGTGCCAGACCAGCTCCTGCCCTGTGAGACGGTCATGGATGCACGAAGCCAGTGCAGTGGAAATGACGGGAAGGGTACCCAGAAAATTCAACAGCTGGATCGGCAGCAAGCGAATGCGGTCCCGGTGGCCGTCCACCAGCACGGCGTAGGCCATTTGCAAAAAGGCGGCAAACCCGCCCATGACGGCGTAGCCCATGAGCACGGGCGCAGGGATGAAAAGCGTCACCGCTTCTGCCGCGTCCAGGTAATACAGTGTGATGGCCAAAAGCCAGCCCAGCACAAGCAGGGGTTGCATCAGGAAAATGTGCAACAGCAGCCAACCATCGATCCGCTCTCGTGACGTCACGAAAGGGCTGCGCAGCAGGGCCCAGGCTTGCCTCATCAGCACCTGGTTGTGCCCTTTGGCCCAACGGTGAACCTGACGCAAGCGAACGAACCATTCTTCCGGCACCTCTTCGTGGCAGGCTGCAGCGTTGTTGTAGACCGTCTTCCAGCCGGCAATCAGCAGCCTGAATGTGATGTCGGTGTCTTCGGCCAAAACGTCGTCGCTCCAACCTCCGACGGCCTGCACGGCAGACAGCCGAACACCCCCCACGGTGCCGCCATACTGGGGCACGGCGCGCAGGTTCATGCGCGCCTGTTGATCGACCTGGTAGCCTGCCGAGCGCTCCATGTCGAGCAGGCGTGTGAGCAGGTTTTTGCCCACATTGCGCGGCACCACGCGGCCCATGACCGCACCGACTTCTGGGTCGAAGAACGGCGCCACCAGCTGCCGGATCAGCGCTGACCCAGGGGTGTAGTCGGCATCGAAAATGACCGCGATGTCGCCTGCGGCATGCGCCATGGCGTCTTTGAGTGCAGCGGCTTTGCCAGCTTTACCCTGGGCGCGGTGAAAAGCCTCGATGCGCCCTGGCCAAGTCTGGACAAACGCATCCACAATGCTGGCGGTCTGATCGCTGGAGCGGTCGTTGACCACCACCACCTTGATGCGTTCCTGAGGGTAGTCCGATGCGAGCAAGGCGTTCAAATTGCTGGCGATGACTTTCTCTTCGTTGTGGGCTGCCACGAAGACCGTCACCATTGGCCAGGCGGCCTGATCGATGCCGGCATAGGGGTAACGGTGGGTGCCAAACACCCGATTGAGGGAATAGACGCATTGCCGCGCGCCGTAGACCATCATGACCACCACCACAAGGGCCAGCGCGGCCGACAGCAGCACACTGCCTGGGCGCTGCGCCCATTCGTGCTGCCATGCCTGGGTTTGTGCAAGTGCCTGCAATGGCCATGTCTGCAAGGCCACACAACAGGGCAGAAGGCCGGCATGTCGATTCAGTCGCATGGAAAACTCATCGGTGAAGGAGAGGTCATCTTCCTGGCCTCCGTGATGGCGTTCAGGACGAAAACGCACACTCCACCCCCCAGGGTGTGCTGGCATACATGGGCTTGGCCAGCATGGTCCACTGCCGAACAGTCGGTGGGCGAGCTTTTTTTTACATTGACCCTTCGCCTGTTTTGGTGATCAGGCAAGGAGTGTGGTGATGAACAAAGCGCGTGGTTTCTTTCAATTCTTTCGGATGTTCGGTCTGGTGGTCAGCATGGCGATGACCCTCTGCGGGTTTGGGTCCCAGCCGGCACTCGCTGCTGTGTCCGATCCGGGTGTCCTGTTGCTTTTGCTGCCCGATGGGCAGGATGTGAGGGATCCGAAAGTGATGGCCTGGATGGACGCGGCGAATGAAGAGGGCGTTCGCATCCAGCCTGTGATGGACACGGCTTTCATGGGCATGGGGGCCAGCGCGCTGGGCTATGCAGGCTTGGTCTTGCCGGACAGCCTGCATGCGGTGGCCAGTGACAGTCTGATCGCGGCCATCCAGAATTACACGGTGGCCGGCGGCAAGACGCTGCTGGTCTTCGACTTCGGTGCGCTGACGCTGTCGGGCAATGTGCCGGTCTATCCGGTGCCCAAATCCCGTTTGAGCAGCTTGGCCGGGGTGGATTACATCCTCTACGACCAGTTGCGCGACAACACCACGGGTCTCGGCCCCATCACGGCATTGCGCAGCACATTGCGGTCTCTGTTGGTGCCGCCAGGCAAGTCGATGGCTTGGGCTGGCGTGGCGGGGGCGACCAGCCCCTTGGCTTCGGGTTCCACACTCGGCAACGTGTCGGTCTCGCCATCCACAGATCCATCGGTCAGCCCGTTGCTGAGTGCCAGTGGCGTGACAGACCGCTCGGCCCTGTATTTGCCCGTCAGCATGCAGGACCCAGGGGGGGCACGTGGCTTTGATCCTCAGCAATACGCCAGCTTGCCTTATGCGGGCAGTGCGCTTGCAGGTGTGGGCAGGCGACTGGCCAGCAGCACACGCATAGACCTCGGTCGGGCCATGCGAGGCGCCCCCCTGGTGGGGGTGACGACAACAGCACTGTCGCCCTCCAGCAGCTCGCCCCTGGCATCGACCGCCTTGCTCTCTGAAGCTGATCCGACGGAGAGCTACTCGGGTTACCTGCTGGGCGCCTTGATGTACTCCAGTTATGTGACGCAAGGCAACTTTGGCCAGTTGGCAGGGCAGAAGGTGTTGGTGACTTCCCCTCAGTTCGGCTTGGTCGCGGGCATCAACCCGGTTGGGGCTGGGCAGGTGATGTTTGTGAATTTGCCATTGACCTACCTGAAAGGCCGAACCGATGCCTTGCCGATGCACGGTTTTTTGCATTACTTCACGCGGCAGGTGGTGGGCATGGCGCATTTGTCACCCATGCCCAATGGGGTGGGTGGTTTGACATTGGACTGGCATCTGGATTCGATGGCGGCCCAGACCCCCACACAGAACCTCATCAAGCTCAATGTGTTCAACAACCCGGCCGCCGTTTTTTCGATCGACATGACCGCCGGGCCCGATGCCATCGTGCCGGGAGATTTGCTGGGTTGGAACCTGACCGCGAACAAGACAGCGCGGCAACTGCTCAAGGGCTTTGATGCCCAGGGCCACAGTGTGGGGGCGCATGGTGGCTGGATCCATGACTATTACGGTACCCAGGTGACCGAGACCAATCAGCTTGTCAGCACAGGTGGCGCATGTGTCAACGCCGCCGCCAAGCTGGACAATTTCCAGCAATGCCTGGTCTTGAACCGGCAAGCGGTCGATGGCGTGGTGGGGCACCCCTCGCGCAGCTACTCGGCGCCCGAGGGCAATAACCCTGTGTGGGCCATGAACTGGTTGGAGCAGCAAGGCGTGGTGGCCACTTATTTTGGGGGGCACACCGGATTGGGGGCCACACGGCAATACCGGGACGGGCAGCTTCTCAATCCCAAAATTTGGGTTTTTCCCGTGACGCCTCAAGGGCTGTACGCCACCTTTGAAGAGTTTCAGGCGTATGGTGTGCCCCAGGCCGATGTGCTTGACTGGTACAAGAGCCTGATTGATTTCAGTCTGGAGCAAAACACCAGTCGCATGGTTTATGCACACCCTCCTGGTGCGGAGCTGTGGAGTTCGGTGCTCATCGACATGTTGGCCTATGCCAAAGCCAAAAATGCGCAATTTGCCTGGTACACGATGCCCAGGTTGGCAGATTTCATGACCCGGCGCTTGTCGGTGACTTGGTCGCAAGCCAAGGATGCGGCAACAGGTGTGACGGTTTTCACCGCGACACATCCTCTGAGTTTGTCGGAGATGGTCTGGCGTCTGCCCAAGTGGCGCTTTGCCAATGCACCGCGCATTGTGAGTGGCAAGGCCACGGTGGATGGCACCCATGCCGAGTACTGGCTGGTCAAGGCCGGTGCCGGAACGCGGCTCGTGTTTCGGGCTTGAGTGGCCCCTGGCCGCCTCGGGGTGAGCCAAAGGGTGTAGTCCTTCTGACAGGTCTGAGCTGATCCTTAGATCAATGGACGTCAAGCGGGTTGGCCCTCAGCATAGGCCTCCTGGCTGCTTGAATTTTTCGGCAGTGTTTCAAGGAGTTTGTATGCATCCACAACCATCGCTGTTTCCCTTCATGACTTCACGGCCTTTGATCAGCCCGCAGGAGCTGCGGGCGCTGCTGTCGGGTGATGCCCTGCACGGTGACGAAGACCAGACGCCTCTCTTTTGCAAACTTTCGTCGCTGCCGGAGGCAGCACAGCCTGGCGCCGACGGTGTTGGCATCTGCACAGGAAAGGCATGAGCATGGCCTACCCTGTTGAAAAAAGCGCTCGTCAGAATGGCATCCTGGCGGCCCTGCCCATCTCGGATTACGTGGACATCGCCGATGCGCTGGAGTCTGTCGACCTGGTGGCTGGGCAAGTGATCGATGAGCCCGGTGCGGTTCAAGGGTTCGTCTATTTCCCGGTCTCTTGCACGGCTTCGCTCGTGTCGAGCACGCAGGAGGGTGAAATGTCTGAGTTGGCCATCACGGGGCATGAAGGCCTGGTGGGGGTGGCTGCCGTGTTGGGGATGCCCTCAGTGAACCACCACTCGATCGTCATGTGTGACGGGCAGGCCTACCGCATGTCTGCCCATGCCTTCGCGTTGGCGATGGGGCAGTCTCCGTCTTTGCGCCGCTTGACACTGCGCTATGTTCAGGCCTTGATGAGTCAGATGGCGCAAAGCATTGTGTGCAGCCGGCACCACTCGGTGTTGCAGCGCTTGAGTTTCTGGCTGCTGTTCAATCAGGACCGATCGGCATCCGATCAGTTGAAGGTGACCCATGAAACCGTGGCCCACATGCTGGGTGTGCGGCGCGAGTCGATCACTCAGGCGGCGGGCCAGCTGCAGTCCTCGGGCTGGATCCGCACCAGCCGGGGCAAAATTTTCATTGAAAACCCCAGTGGCTTGAGCAGCCGCGCTTGTGAGTGCTATGGGCTGGTCAAAGCCGAGTACGAACGGTTGCAGCAGCCCGTCTCGTCAGACGCGGATGGTGCCCAGGCTTGGATGACCGATGGGCACGACCCGCTGCACCGCGATCACCCAACCGATGGGGCCAGCCTGCACGGAGGGTCGGATCGAAAATACGCCGACATCTATGACTTCGCGCCGGTGGGTTTGTTGTCGCTTGATTCGGCGGGCCAGATACTGGAGCTGAACATGGCGGGAGCCATCTTGCTGGGGATCCAGCGCTCGCAATGCGCACGCCATGCCTTCACCGAGTTCCTCACCAATGCTGCCCAAGGCGATTTTCTGGCTTTCCATGCAGAGGTGATGAGCGGCAAGTGCCGAAGGCACTGTGAACTGACGCTGCAGGCTACGCCCCAGCGGCCCTTGATGGTGGTGCGCGTCCACGCCACGGTGGACGAAGAAGGGCTTGAAAACCGCATGGTCATGTTTGACATCACAGAGCAAGTACAGCAAGCGCACGCTTTGGCCGAGCGCGAGCGCGAGCAGCGGTCTTTGCTGGAGCATTTGCCTGGCGTGTTCTGGATCAAGGACGAGTTGGGGCGTTTTGTCGCGGTCAATCACCTGGCTGGGCGCAGCGCACCGGCTGCGCCAGGAGGCTCGCCAACGCAGGTGCCGACCGTTGACGGGGCTCGCCACTACGGTGCAGCCCATGGCGCTGAAGCCGCCCGGTCTGCCACGTTCAAAAACTGATCCGAGGAGGCTCTCATCGAGCGCATGCGATGGTGATTTTCGGCATAAGATGCGGCCATGAAAAACAGAGCACTTGGCCCCTTCAACGTCAGCGCCATTGGCCTGGGCTGCATGAATCTCAGCCACGCCTATGGTGCCCCGGTTTCACGTGAACAAGGTGAGCGTGTGTTGCTCGCGGCGTTGGACGCCGGGGTGACGCACTTTGACACAGCGGCCCTCTATGGTTTTGGTGTCAACGAAACCCTGGTGGGGCAGGTCATGAAGCCGCATCGCCAGAAATTCACCCTGGCCAGCAAATGCGGCATGCAGGGGGTGGACAAGGGCGATGGCACCAAAGTGCGCGTGATCGATGGCCGCCCTGAAACCCTCAAGAAGACTTGCGAGGACGCACTGCGCCGTTTGCAGACCGAGGTGATCGATTTGTATTACCTGCACCGTTGGGACAAGCAGGTGCCTATCGAGGACAGCGTGGGCGCTTTGAGCGATCTGGTGCGTCAAGGCAAGATTCAGGCGATTGGCTTGTCGGAGGTGTCGGCCACCACTTTGCGCAGGGCGCATGCGGTGCACCCGATCGCGGCGGTGCAGACCGAGTATTCGCTGTGGACACGCAACCCCGAAATCGCCGTGCTGCAGGCCTGCCGCGACTTGGGGGTGAGTTTTGTGGCCTTCAGTCCGGTGGCACGGGGCTTTTTGTGCGGACCGCTAGACATCGCCGGTTTCGATGCCAAGGACATTCGCCGCAGCATGCCGCGTTTTGCCCCCGAGCACCATGCGGCCAACCTCAGACTTTTACCGGCCTACAACGCCCTGGCGCATGAAGCGGGCTGCACACCCTCCCAATTGGCGCTCGCCTGGTTGCTGCACCAGGGGCAAGACATCCTGCCGATCCCGGGCACCACCTCGGTCGAGCACCTGCTGGACGATCTGGGGGCTGTGGATGTGCAGCTGGAGGCCTATCTGCTGACCCGTCTGGGGGCGCTGATCAACCAGCACACCGTGTCAGGCGACCGCTACAACGCGCAGGCCAACAGCGAAGTCGATACCGAGACCTTTGCCTGAATGGCTCAGGCCGCAGCGCAGCGCTGTGCCGCTTCGTTCATGCCGCCATGGTCCACTGGGAAGAAGCCGGGGATGTTGTATTTGTTGAAGTGTGCGTAGCTTGAAAAAGCCATGCTCCATTCGGCAAAACGCCGTTCGGTCAATGGACCACGCGACAGCAGTTCGATGTTGTAGTGGCGCTCGTCGCGCTGCAGGCTTTGCCAGAGGCTTTCGATCGATGCGGACGGGCCTTCAATGCATTGCACAAACACCTCTTCGGTGTAGAGCAGGTGCCCGGTGATGCCCAAGCGCTTGTTTTTTTCGCGGCACAGGCTCAGGAGGTTGAACAAGTGCAGGCTACCCAGCTTGTGGGTGGCTTGTGAACGGTAAACAAGGCGCTCTAACACGGACGGCTCTCAGGCTGGCAATCAAACAGCTGGATTATCCGCAGTCAGATTGATTGAAACTGACAGCACGGGCTACGCTGTCAGTCGCCTGCGGGCCGTTCAGTTGGCGTCAGGCTGGGCCGTCGGGGCGGCTTTCTGGAAGGCTTCGAGCGCGTTGCAGGCTGCATCAATGGCGCTGATGAGGGGCCAGCGTGCCATGTCCACCTTGAAGCGGCGGGCGCTTTCCACCTGCGGAATCAAATACACATCGGCCAGGGTCGGTGTGTCGCCAAAGCTGAAATGGCCACGCCGGGTGTCGGCCGCGATCAGCGCCTCGTAGGCGTCAAACCCGGCGCTGATCCAGGTGGCACACCAGGCGTTGATGGTGTTTTCGTTAGCACCGAATTGTTGGCGCAGCGTTTGCAACACGCGCCGGTTGTTGAGGGGATGAATGTCGCAGCCGACCAACGCCGCCAGCGCGCGCACGCGTGCGCGGTCGTCCACGCCTGCCGGAAGCAGGGCGGGGGTCGGATGTTTTTCTTCCAGCCACTCGATGATGGCCGGCGACTGGATCAGCACCTGCTCGCCGGTGTCGAGCGCGGGGACCATTTGCTGGGGGTTGACCGATTTGAAGGCATCGCCTTGCTGTTCATCCACGCGCAAGTCCACGGCCACATAGTCCGTGGCGATACCTTTGAGGTTGAGCGCAATGCGCAGGCGGTGCGAGGTGCCGCTTCGGAAGAAGTTGTAGAGTTTCATGGCCCTATTATTCCGCAGCGCCAATCGTCAGCGCGACTTCAGCCACGCCCTCGACCCGGCCGGTGATCCTGTCGCCGGGCACCACGGCGCCCACGCCTTCGGGCGTGCCGGTATAGATCAGGTCACCGGGCTGCAGGTGGTAGTAGGTCGACAGATCGGCGATGATTTCGCGGATGTTCCAGATCAGCTTGTTCACGTCAGACGACTGCTGGGTGACACCGTTGACTTCGAGGGCAATCGCGCCGTTGTCAATCACCACGCCGGGCATGGGCACGATCTCGGAGCAGACCGAGCCTTGTTCGATGTCCTTGCCCGTGTCCCAGGGGCGGCCCTTGTCTCGCGCCACCAGTTGCAGGTCGCGGCGTGTCATGTCCAGGCCTGCGGCGTAGCCATACACCAGTTCATGGGCGTTGGCCTCGCTCACCCGGAAGCCTGTTTTGCCAATGGCCAGCACCAGCTCCATTTCGAAGTGGTAGTTGTTCGTGCGCGGTGGGTAGGCCACGACCTGGCCGCTCTCCACCAGGGTCTGTGGCGACTTGGTGAAGTAAAAGGCCTGCTCAACGCTCTTGTCGACAGGGCGGCCCATCTCGACGGCATGGGCATGGTAATTGCGGCCGACGCAGAAGATGCGGTTGATCGGGAAGCGTTCGGTTTGACCACGGATGGGCAGGGATTGGACGGCGGGGGGATTGAAGATGTAAGAGGTCATGGGTTGCAATGAAATAACAGGTCAGCCGCGGTTCTCGTAGACGCCCAGTTTGCGGTGCAGGGGCGACTCGTCGGCGATGAAGATGAACGCCGCTTGGCTGGCATTCAGGTTGCTCAGTGTCACGGCTTCGTAGCCGGGCGCGCAGCAGGTGTCTGCTTCGGCCAGCGTGAAGGTGCTGGCCACAATCTGTGCCTGCACCGCGCCTTCAATCACATGGAAGACCTGGGCGGGTGAGCGGGCACTCAAGCGCAGCGTCTGGCCGGGGCGCAGCATGAGGGCGTAAAAGCCCAGGATGTTTTCAGCGTCTCGGCCGGTCTCGGGGTTGGTGTAAGTCACTTGCACCTGTTCCAAACCGGCGTTGTCAGCCGCCAGCGATTCGAGCGCGGCCTTGGCGTCTTTCCAGGCATAACGCAGCATGGGGTAAGCCTTCTTGCTGCGCTCAAACACATGCGAGGGCACCACACCGCCACGGGCGTATTGCTTGTCGCCCTGGCCAGGCACCACGGTCTGGCGCTCGCCGTTGATGTGGTAGCTGGCCTCCATGTAATAGACCAGCGGCAGGTCCAGCACATCGAGCCAGATGACGGGCTCGCTGCCGTCGTGCCCGTGCTCGTGCCAGAGGCCCGTGGGCGTGAGGATCAAATCGCCCCGGCTCATGGGGCATTTCTCACCGTCCACCGTGGTCCAGGCGCCTTCGCCCTCGACGACCATGCGCACCGCGTTCGGCGTGTGGCGATGGCTGGGGGCCCATTCGCCAGGCATGAGCAGTTGCATGCCCAAATACATGGCGGCAGAAGCCTGCATCTTTTCGAGGCCGTGACCGGGGTTGGCCAGCACCAGCACGCGGCGCTCGGCCTTTTCAATCGGGGTCAGCTCGCCCGCTTGGAGCAAGAGCGGCTTGATGTCCTTGTAAGCCCAGCAGGTGGGCTGGGTCTGGCGGGTGGGCACTTGGGGTGGCAGCACGCCGCGCAGGCTTGGCCACAGGGGCACGAGGTTCAAGTCGCGCAGGTCTTGCACATAGTCTTTGGGCAGGTCTTCGAGTCGGCCGAGTTCGTTCATTGTCTGGTCTCCATGCCATCAGGTGTTTTGGGCTGCCTGGAGGCAGTTGCCCACGTTCCAGCCGTACAGCCATTCCATCGCATCATAAAAGCGCTCTGCGCTTCGGCCGCGCCACAGGTCATTGCGCACCAAACGCTCCACGCCTTTGGCGTGGTAGATGCGGCCCATTTCGCGACTCGACAGCACGATGCGGGCGGTGCGGGCCACGCGGGCGCGCTGGTACATGTCCAGCGCCTTGGGCCAGTCGTTGTGGTGGGTGCGCAGGGCTTCGCCCAGGGTCACGGCGTCTTCCATGGCCATGCAGGCGCCTTGCGCCATGTATTGGGTGGTGGGGTGCGCGGCGTCGCCCAGCAGGGTCACGCGGCCGTATGTCCACTGGCCAATCGGCTCGCGGTCGGCGGTGGCCCAGCGCTTCCAGGTTTTGGGCAGGTCGATCAGCTGGCGTGCCTTGGGGCAAATGCCCTGGAAGTAGCTTTGCACTTCTTCCTTGCTCCCGTCCGTGACGCCCCATTCTTCTTGCTGGCGGCTGTGGAAGGTCACGACCACGTTGTACTGCTCGCCACCACGCAGCGGGTAGTGCACCAGGTGACAGTTGGGACCGACCCAGATGGCAGCGGCGTTCCACTGCAGGTCTTCAGGAAAGTCTTTTTTGTCGACCACGGCGCGGTAAACCACATGGCCAGTCACGCGGGCCGGGTCGCCCACAAACTGCTCGCGCACCACCGACTTCACGCCATCGGCACCGATCAGTGCACAGCCCTGGAAGGCCTTGCCGTTCTGATCCCACACGGTCACGCTGTGGTCGTCTTGCTCGATGCGCACCACGCGGGTGTTGGTGTGAAACTCGACTTGGCCAGTCTCCTGTGCGCCTTCCAGCAAGGACAAATGCACATCGGCGCGGTGAATGACGGCATAGGGGTTGCCAAAACGCAGACGGAACTTGTCGTCCGTAGGGATCTTGCCGACCTGGTACTCGTCGATCGCGTCGTGCATGACCATGTAGTCGGTGTAGACGGCGCGGCCACGGGCTTTGTCGCCCACCCCCAGCGCATCAAAGGCGTGGAAGGCGTTGGGGCCGAGCTGGATGCCCGCGCCGATCTCGCCGATCTCGGGAGCTTGCTCCAGAACGGTGACCTGAAAGCCCTGGCGAACCAGGGCGAGGGCGGCGGCCAGGCCACCAATGCCCCCACCGGCAACGATGACGGGCAGTTTGTTGTTCGCAGTGCTCATGGGTTCTCCTTGGAGGTGGACAGCACAAGGCATGTGTGCATATCGTAAGTATACTTATTAAATCCAAGCTTGACCAGATGTGTGTCTGTGATGGAGGGTCCACCGGTGGTGTCTCAGGTTCGCTCGCCCAGCGGGCGGGCCACATCCTCGATCTGGCCGCGCAGCCAGCGGTGCGCTGCATCCTGCTGGTGGCGCAGGTGCCAGATCATGTACATGGGCATGACCGGGCAGGGCACCGGGACTTCGGCGTCGGCCAGGCCACGCATCAGGTGATCGCGCAGCAGCCCAGGTACGGTGGTCAGAAGCTCGGTGCCTCGCACAAAGGAGGCCAGCCCGGCAAAGCCCGGCACCGTGACACGAAAGTGCCGTGCGATGCCCTTGTTCAGCAAGTGCTGGTCCAGATCCAACGCGCGCTGGGGCGTGTAGAGCACCGTCACATGTTCGGCCGCCAGATAGTCCTTGCGCGTGCGGGGGGCGACACGCACGGCAGGGTCGTAGAACACGCGGTAACGGTCGGCAAAGAGGCGTTTTTGCAGGATGTCCGCGCCCTCGGGGGGACGCGGGCTGATGATGAGCTGGCACTGCTGCTGGCGCAGCATCTCGGGGGTGGGCACGTCTGAGGCGATCACGCGCAATGACACCCCTGGGGCCAGCTGGCGCAGGCGCTGCATCAGCAAGGGCAGCAATGCGTCACGCTGGAAATCGTTGGCCGCAACGGTGAAGGTGGTCTGCCAGTTGGCGGGATCAAACTGCTCGGCCTGCGCAAAACGCTCCAGATCGCCCAGCAACTCACGGGCGCGTTCGGCCAGCACCTGTGCGCGGGCCGTGGCCACGATGCCGCGCCCTGACTTGGTGAACAGCGCGTCGCCCGTGATGCCCCGCAGCTTGTCCAGCAGGTGGCTCACCGCCGACTGTGTGACACCCAGGCGCTGGGCGGCGCCCGTGATCGAGCCGGTGTCCACCACCGTGACCAGCAGCCTCAGCAGTTTGGCATCGAGATCCAACCAATCGAAATTACTCATGCATATGATGATAAAACATCGGTTGATTGAATGAATTGAGGTGGCGAAACTGAGGGCTATTCATCTGGAGATCCGCATGCAAAAACGATGTATCGAGGGCACCACCCCGTTTGACGGGGATACCGCCCGCAAAGGCTATGCCCTCAACAAAATGTGTTTTTCATTCAATTCGGCCGACAACCGCGCGGCATTCAAGAACGATGAAGAGGGCTACATGGCCCAGTACGGCCTCACTGAGCCACAAAAAGCCGCCATCCGCTCGCGCCAGGTGCTGCAGCTCATTGACGCCGGGGGCAATGCCTATTACCTGGCCAAGTTCGCGGGCATTTTTGGTCTGGACATGCAGGACATCGGTGCCCAGCAAACCGGCATGAGCAAAGACGAATTCAAGGCCAAGCTCCAGGCCTACGCGGACTGACTGAAAGGAATAACCATGGCCCAACTCATCGGCGGTCTCGCCACATCCCACATCCCCGCCATCGGCAACGCCATCCACAAAGGCCTGCAAAACGAACCCTATTGGGCCCCGTTTTTTGCCGGTTATCCACCTGTGCAACAGTGGCTGGGCGCGCAAAAGCCCGACGTGGTGGTCATGTTCTACAACGACCACGGCCTGAACTTCTTCCTCGACAAGATGCCCACCTTTGCCGTGGGTGCTGCGGCGCAGTACAACAACGCCGATGAAGGCTGGGGCATCCCCACGCTGCCGCCGTTCAAGGGCGAGGTCGATCTGTCCTGGCAGATCATCAACCACCTGGTGGGTCAGGACTTCGACATGGTGACTTGCCAGGAGATGCTGGTGGACCACGCCTGCACCTTGCCGCTCAAGCTTTTCTGGCCCGAGGGTGAAGCGCCTGTGACCATCGTGCCGGTCAATATCAACACCGTGCAGTTTCCTTTGCCGTCCGCCAAGCGCGTGTACGCGCTGGGCCGGGCCGTGGGCGAGGCCATTGCCGCCTGGGACAGCAGCAAGAAAGTGGTGGTTTGCGCCTCGGGCGGCCTGAGCCACCAGCTCGACGGTGAGCGCGCCGGGTTCATCAACAAAGCGTTCGACCTGCAGTTCATGGACAGCCTCGTCAGCAATCCTGAGTGGGCCACCCAGTTCAGCACGCTGGACCTGGTGGAGAAAACGGGTACGCAGGGCGTGGAACTCCTGATGTGGCTGGCCATGCGCGCCGCACTGACCGTGGCAGGCCCTGCGGTGAAGGAGGTGCACCGCAACTACCACATCCCGATCTCCAACACGGCCACCGGCCTGATGGCGTTCGAGGTGGCTTGACACTGTGGGAGCGGCGCCCCCGCCGCGATAGGCCTCCCGCAGTCCTCGACCCTTGCCTCGAGGGCGGGGCGCCTACAAAAAACCAACTTGGGGGATCTGGGCAAATGCGACTAGAATTTCCCGACCGCTCGGTTGGTTAATTCTTGTGGACCGGGCTTTGTTCTTTTCAGAAAGCATTTCCCATGTCCCAAGTCCTGCAAAGTTTCATCGGTGGCCATTGGATCGGCCAGCAAGGCGCACAAGCCCTGCGCAGCGCGATCAACGGTCAGACCGTGGCCCAGACCCATGCCGAGGCCATCGACTTTGGCGATGCGGTGCACTACGCCCGCACCGTGGGCCTGCCCAATTTGCTCAAGCTGGACTTCCAGGAGCGTGCACAGCGCCTGAAGGCCCTGGCCAAGTACCTGGGCGAGCACAAGGAGCAGCTCTACGCCATCTCGGCCCACACCGGCGCCACCCGCGCCGACAGCTGGGTGGACATCGAAGGCGGCGCGGGCACCTTGTTCGCGTATTCGAGCATGGGCAGCAACGAGCTGCCCAGCGGCAACCTGATCCACGAAGGCCCGGCTTTTCCGCTGGGCAAGAAGGGGGGCTTTGCAGGCACGCACATCCTGGTGCCGCGCGGCGGCATCGCGGTGCACATCAACGCTTTCAACTTTCCCATCTGGGGCTTGCTTGAAAAGTTTGCGCCCAGCTTTTTGGCGGGCATGCCTTGCATCGGCAAACCCGCGTCATCCACCAGTTACCTGACGGAAGCCATGGTGCGCCTGGTCGAGCAATCGGGCATCCTGCCTGCGGGCAGCTTGCAGTTGGTGATCGGCTCCACCGGTGACCTGCTGGACCGGCTCAATGGCCAAGATGTGGTGACCTTCACCGGTTCGGCCGACACCGCGGCCATGCTGCGCGTGCACCCCCATGTGGTCAAGCACAGCATCCCCTTCAACGCCGAAGCCGATTCGCTCAACTGCGCCATCCTCGCGCCCGATGTGACGCCCGACGACGAAGAGTTCGATCTGTTCGTGAAAGAAGTCGCCCGTGAGATGACCGTCAAGGCTGGTCAGAAGTGCACCGCGATCCGCCGCGCCATCGTGCCGCGCCAGCACCTCGACGCTGTGGCCGAGAAGCTCAAAGCCCGTCTGGCCAAAGTGGTGGTGGGCGACCCGTCGGTCGAAGGCGTGAAGATGGGCGCATTGGCCTCGCATGCGCAGCAGGTCGACGTGGCCGAGCGTGTGGCCCTGCTGCGCCAGAGCGCCGAGCTGGTGTTTGGCGGCGGTACCGATTTCAAGCCGGTGGGGGAGGGCGTGGGCAACGGCGCTTTCTTCCAGCCCACGCTGCTGCTGTGCCACAAGCCCTTGCACACCGACAGCGTGCACGACGTGGAAGCCTTTGGCCCCGTCAGCACCCTGATGCCTTACGACGGCATCGACGAGGCCCTGCAACTGGCCGCACGCGGCCAGGGCAGCCTGGTGGGCACGCTGGTGACCAAAGACCCGCAAACCGCCGCCCGCGTGATCCCAGTGGCCGCTGCGCTGCATGGCCGCCTTCATATTCTCGACCGCGAAGCTGCGGTCGAATCGACCGGCCACGGTTCGCCGCTGCCTCCGCTCAAGCACGGTGGCCCCGGCCGCGCCGGCGGCGGTGAAGAACTTGGCGGCATCCGCGCCGTCAAGCACCTGATGCAGCGCACCGCACTGCAAGGTTCGCCCACCATGATCGCCGCTGTGACTGGCGAGTACATGCGCGGGGCCAAGCTGATCGAGACCGAGGTCCACCCCTTCCGCCGCCACTTTGAGGACCTGCAGATCGGCGAGAGCCTGCTCACCCACCGGCGCACCGTCAGCGAAGCCGACATCGTCATGTTCGGCGGCCTGTCGGGCGACTATTTCTACATGCACTTCGACGAGATCGCGGCCAAGGATTCGCCTTTTGGCAAGCGCATCGCGCACGGCTACTTCGTGCTGTCGGCGGCGGCGGGCCTGTTCGTGTCGCCCGCCCCCGGCCCGGTGCTGGCCAACTACGGTCTGGACACGCTGCGCTTCGTCAAGCCCGTGGGCATCGGCGACAGCATCCAGGCGCGCCTGACGGCCAAGCGCAAGATTGACCGCCACAAGAAAGACGCCAACGGTGTTGGCCAAGGCGTGGTCGCCTGGGATGTGGAAGTCATCAACCAGCTCGGCGAAGTGGTGGCCAGTTACGACATCCTGACCCTGGTGGCCAAGAGAGCCTGATGGGTGTGAGCACTTTGGGGGGCCGCGATGGCAGCTTCCCATGGGTGATGCGAAATCAGCGAATGACACCAAAAATCCTTTAGAAATGTCAATAAACCCCTTTTTGCTGCAGTTTTGGATGAAAATCCATCAAAACTGCGGAATAAAATGGTTTATTTCATAGTCAGCGTGGCACCACCCATGGACCAAGCCCAATACCAAGCCAAATGCCTGCAGCAACTCCAGCAGTCTGTTGCGCAATTGGGAGGGGACCCCGATTCCCCCGTTTTGACCGAAACGGCCGAACTGATCATCCGGTCCATGACGGGGCCATGGCGTTCGTTCCATACCCCCCAACACATTTTTGATGTAGGACGCGGTGGCTCCGCGGTGGAAGTGCTGGCGGCACTTTTCCACGACATGGTCTACGTGCAGGTTGATCAAGGAATTCACGTCAATCTGTCACGCTACATTGCTCCCTATGTGCGCGAAGACGAGATGGCTTTGGTCATCGATCCAGAGCCTGGCAGTGCGGACGAATTGTTTGAAGCACTGATGACGCTCTTTGGGTTCAGTCACGGTCAAAAACTTTCCCCGTTTGCGGGACAAAATGAATTCCTGAGCGCGCTGGTCGGCGTGAAGGCACTCAGCAGCATTCTGCCCACCTCTGCCCTGGTGCAAATTGCGGCCTGTATCGAGGCCACCATCCCGTTTCGCGCAGCTTCGCCTGAAGGGCTGACATGTTCCGAGCAGTTGCACCAGCGGCTGCTGACGGTGAGCCAGCGCCTGTCATTGGGGCTGGATGCACAAGAGTGCACGCGCATTGTCGAAAAGTGTGTGCGCGTGGCCAACCGCGACATCGACAACTTTGGCAGTGAGAATCCTGCGGATTTCCTCAACAACACTTGGAACCTCATTCCAGAGACCAACCACGGCCTGCTCAACGCCAGCACCTACACGGTCAATGGTTACCGCGTCGCCCTGCAGAAGATGGAAGGGTTTTTGAGTTTTCTCAATCCCGAAGTGGTGTTCCGCCGTTTTGGTGACGAGCCCTCTGAGGATGTGCATCAGCAGCGCTTGCAGCTGACACGCCGAAATCTGGAGGTGGCGCGGCTGTATTTGCGTGTGAAGCTGCTGTCCATCGGTGTTCTGGAGGCCTTGTCACTGCGTATCGGTCACAACGTCTCTCTGACCAGCTTGATGGGAGAAAGACCGATGCCGGGTGAGCTGTCCGTCCGCATCGAGGACCTGTTGCCCACTGTGGACAAACCATATCAGCCACAAAACGACATCGAAAAGCATGTCATGCATTTGCTCGAGTCCGGTCGGACGGAAGACACGCCACACGATACCAGGCATTCTCCGGTGGGGACATTCATGGCACGCCTCAAGGGCTTTGACGAGTGCCTGCGATTGGTCGGAATTGCCCGGACATTCTTCAACGATCCGACCAAGGCGGGCGAATTGCTCGATGCTGCAGGCCCGACCATCGTGGATGGCATCGTGCAGGGCATTGTCACCGTCATGCGTTCCAGAACAGATGCCATCAGTGCTGTGGCCGATGCGCCTCACTGAGCACTGAAACACGCGCATCCAGAAAAAAAGCCTCCCACGCTGTACAGCGGGGAGGCTTTGTGCTTTTGAGGGCTGAGTGGCTTACATCGAGTCGATGAAGCTGCGCAGCTTGTCGCTGCGGCTGGGGTGCTTGAGCTTGCGCAGCGCCTTGGCTTCGATCTGACGGATGCGTTCACGCGTCACATCGAACTGCTTGCCCACTTCTTCCAGCGTGTGGTCGGTGGACATTTCGATGCCGAAGCGCATGCGCAGCACTTTGGCTTCGCGGGGCGTGAGACTGTCGAGGATGTCCTTGACCACGTCGCGCAGACCCGCTTGCAGCGCCGCGTCCATGGGGGCGGTGTGTGTGCTGTCTTCGATGAAGTCGCCCAGGTGGCTGTCGTCGTCGTCACCGATGGGGGTTTCCATCGAAATCGGCTCCTTGGCGATCTTCATGATCTTGCGGATCTTGTCTTCCGGGATCTCCATCTTCTCGGCCAGGACAGAGGCATCGGGTTCAAAGCCGAACTCCTGCAGGTGCTGGCGCGAGATGCGGTTCATCTTGTTGATGGTCTCGATCATGTGCACCGGGATGCGGATCGTGCGGGCCTGGTCTGCAATCGAGCGGGTGATGGCCTGACGGATCCACCAGGTGGCGTAGGTCGAGAACTTATAGCCCCGGCGGTATTCAAACTTGTCCACCGCCTTCATCAAACCGATGTTGCCTTCCTGGATCAGATCGAGGAACTGCAGGCCACGGTTGGTGTACTTCTTGGCGATCGAGATCACCAGGCGCAAGTTGGCCTCGATCATCTCTTTCTTGGCGTCGCGCGAGGAGCGCTCGCCGGCGTTCATGCGCTTGTTGATGTCCTTGAGCTCATCGAGCGGCACCACCACCTTGGATTGCAGGTCCATCAGCTTTTGCTGGATGTCCTGCACGGGCGGGATGTTCCGGCCCATGACGGCGCTCCAGCTCTTGCCGGCAGCGGCCTGCTTTTCGATCCACTTGAGGTTGAGCAGATGCGACTCAACGCGTTTGCCGTTCTTGTCACGGCCACTGAAGTCGGCAATGAACTGGTCTTGCGGGTAGCCGCACTTGTCCACAATGATGCGTCGCAGTTCACGCTCTTTCTTGCGCACGTCGTCCACCTGGCTGCGCACCATGTCGCACAGCTTTTCAATCGTCTTGGCGGTGAAGCGGATGGTCATCAGCTCTTCCGACAGTGCGGTCTGGGCCTTGACGTAGGCGGGGGTGCCCCAGCCTTCCTTGTCGTAGACCTTGTGCACTTTCTCAAAGTACTCGGTGATGCGGTCAAATCGTTCGAGGGCTTGGTTTTTCAGCTCCTCGAGTTTCTTGGTCAGGGCCTTGGAGCCGCCTTTGCCATCGTCATCGTCGGCTTCGTCGAATTCGTCAAAGTCTTCTTCGGCCACATAGTCGTCGGCTTCGTTGAGGTTGGCAAAACCGTCCACCACGGTGGAAATCACAACCTTGCCTTCGCGGATTTCAGCGGCCATGCGCAAGATTTCGGCGATGGTGGCAGGCGATGCGCTGATCGCGGCCATCATGTCCATCAGGCCGCCTTCGATGCGCTTGGCGATCTCGATCTCGCCTTCGCGGGTCAGCAGCTCGACGGTGCCCATCTCGCGCATGTACATGCGCACGGGGTCGGTGGTGCGGCCGAATTCGCTGTCCACGGTGGACAGGGCGGCTTCAGCGGCTTCTTCGGCTTCCTCTTCGGTCGAGCCGGTGGGGGCGTTGTCGGTGATGATCAGGGTCTCGGCGTCGGGCGTTTGCTCGTACACCGCCACACCCAGGTCGTTCAGGGTGGCCACCACCACTTCCAGGGTTTCTGCATCGACCAACTTGTCGGGCAGGTGGTCGCTGATTTCGCCGTTGGTCAGGTAGCCACGGGTCTTGCCGAGCTTGATCAGGGCTTTCAGGCGCTCGCGGCGCTGCTTCATTTCGGCTTCGGTCAGGACAGTTTCGTCCAGGCCGAATTCCTTCATCAAGGCGCGTTCTTTCGCCTTGCTGATCTTCATGCGCAGGGGCTTGGCTTTTTCACCCGGCTCGGCGGCGACGGGTTCGCCCTCCAGGTCGGATTCGATGTCGCCCAGATCGTCATCGGCTGGGGCATCCCCTTTTTTCTTGGGGCCGCGCTTGGCACCGGTTTTGGCAGCGGGCGCTTTTTTGGCCGCGGCTTTTTTCACCGGGGCTTCTTCTTCGGCAGCCGCTTTGGCTTTGGTGGTTTTCTTGACTTCGACTTCCGCAGCGGCGGCCTTGGTCTTGGATTTGGTTGATTTTTCGGCTTCTACGGCTTTGACAGCGGTTTTCTTCGCAGGCACAGGGGCGGCTTTCTTCACAGGCTTGGCGGTTTTCGCGCTGGCGCTGCTGGCTTTGGCGACCGGCTTGGCCTTGGCTGGCACGGGCTTGGCTGCGGGTTTGGCAGCGGCTTTCGCGGCAGATGGGGCTTTGGCGGGGGCGGCCTTGGCTGCAGGTCGGGTTTTGGCGGGGGCCTGGACGGACTTCTTCGGCTTTTGAGCGGGCATGAAACAACCTCAAGACATCAAAACGGACAAGGAAACAGACACAGTCAGCGCCAAAACTGCCGGCGCGGGCTCATGGGGACACAGATCAAGAACCCCCAGATGGGGTCAGAGACTGCACAGGCAAGATGGGAGGGCGAACATTTGGAATGCAGTCCTTGCGGTACGGTGGCCTGCCCGCATGGGGGCGTCGCGCTGATGGCGTTGGCCGGGCCGGAGGTGCTGCTGTCGCTCTTGCCAGAGAAAAAGGATTATACCCAAAGACCGAGGGGCCTTTGGGGTGGGCAGGTCTTAAGCCCGGTGCGGGCGAACCGCCGTTTTGGGACGGAAGGCCTTGCAGACCTCGTCCCGGGTTTCCATGTAAGGGCCGCCGATCAGGTCCACGCAATAGGGGACAGCGGCAAAGATGCCGTGCACCACCGCCTGACCGTTCTCGTCCTTGAGGCCTTCCAGCGTTTCGGCGATCGATTTGGGCTGGCCGGGCAGGTTGATGATCAGGCTCTGACCTCGGATCACCGCCACCTGGCGTGACAGGATGGCGGTCGGCACAAACTTCAGGCTGATCTGGCGCATCTGTTCGCCAAAACCGGGCATTTCCTTGTCGGCTACGGCCAGCGTGGCCTCGGGCGTCACGTCCCGCAGCGCCGGGCCCGTGCCGCCGCTGGTCAGCACCAGGCTGCAACCGGCATCCACCAGCTCGATCAGGGTGGCGCTGATGCGGTCTTTTTCGTCAGGGATCAAGCGCGGCTCGAAGGTGATCGGGTTGAGCAGTGCGCGGCCCAACCAGTCCTGCAGGGCAGGCAATCCCTTGTCTTCGTACACGCCTGTACTGGCGCGGTCGCTGATCGAGACGATGCCGATCTTCACCGCATCGTGCAAGCTGGCGTCACTCATCGCTGACCTCTTCATCTTGTTCCATTTGTTCGGACTTGGCGGGTGACAGCACCGATTTGACCAGCTGGAAAATCTCGCGGTAAGCGCGGCTTTGTCGCGGTGCCAGGCCTTGCGACACGGCTGCCTTGTCAGCCGGTGGCGCGTCCTTGCGGGCCTGGCGCACCAGGGCGCGCAGCTGCTGGGTGTCTGTGCCCGGGTTCTGGGCGATCCATTCGCCCACGGCATCGTCGCTGGCAATCATGCGGTCACGCCAGGCTTCGGCCAGGTGCAGGGCCGCCGTGTCTTTGGCGCTGCCCAGGCGTTGTACCTCCAGTGCTTCGCGCACGGCTTGCAGTGTCTCGGGCTCTTGCAGGCGCATTTGCTTGCCGATGAATTGCATCTGGCGGCGCTTGCCCTCAAAGTTGGTGATGCGTTTGGCTTCGGCCAATGCTTCCACCAGCTTGTCGGTCAGGGGCAGGGCTTTGAACAGGTCGCTGCGCAAGGTCATCAGCTGCTCGCCCAGGGCCTGCAGCTCTGTGCTTTCGCGCTTGAGGTCGGTCTTGCTGATTTCCTGGCCGCCTCTGAGTTCGCGCTTGAGTTCCAGGTCGAGTTCACTGCCTTCGGCCACGAATTGGCCTTTGACGAAGTAACCTTTTTTGGGTTTACGGGACATGTTGGGGGTTCTCGGGCCGGGGCGGCCCTTCTTTCTTGACTGGCAAGTATCATAGCTGCCACCTCCAACATGTTTGCTGCCGTGAAAAAAACAAACCCGAAAGCTCCCGCTTTGACTGCGACCGAGAACAATGGCTTCAGCTATAGCCGTGCCTTTTTTGAAGACTTGGTGGACCGCTCGCTCAAGCATGCCAAAAAGCTGGGTGCCACCGATGCCGGGGCCGAGGCTTCCGAGGGCTGTGGTCTGAGCGTGTCCGTGCGCAAGGGCGAGCTGGAAAACGTCGAGCGCAATCGCGACAAATCTCTGGGCGTGACGGTCTACGTCGGGCACCGCCGCGGCAATGCCAGCACATCCGATTTCTCCCAGGCGGCGATCGAACGCACTGTGCAGGCCGCTTTCGACATCGCCCGCTTCACCGCCGAAGACCCCACGGCAGGCTTGCCTGACGAGGCTGACATCGAAACACAAGCCCGCGAATTGGACCTGTTCCACCCCTGGGCGGTGACCAGCGAGGAAGCGGCCAAACTGGCGCTGGCGTGCGAAGCGGCAGCGCTCAAAACCAGCCGACGCATCACCAACAGCGAAGGCGCGGCCGTGTCGGCCCAGCAAAGCCATTTTTTCAGCGCCCATACACACGGTTTTAGAGGCGGCTACGCCAGCTCGCGCCACAGCATTTCGGTGGCGCCGATCGCCTCGCTGCCAGGCCGCAACGCTGAAATGCAGCGTGACGCCTGGTACAGCTCCATGCGCGATGCCAATGAGCTGGCCAGCCCCGAGGCCGTGGGCCGCTACGCCGCAGAGCGTGCGCTGTCGCGCCTGGGCTCGCGCAAGATCGCGACCACCGAGTGCCCGGTGTTGTTCGAGTCGACCGTGGCCGCAGGCCTCTTGGGCGGCTTTGTGCAGGCCGTGAGCGGTGGGGCGCTTTACCGCAAGAGCAGTTTTTTGCTCGATTCGCTGGGCAAGAAGGTGTTCCCGAAACACATCGACATTCACGAAGACCCGTTTGTGCTGCGCGGCAAGGGCAGCTCGCCGTTTGACGACGAAGGCGTGCGCTCGGTGCCGCGCGATGTGGTCAAGGGCGGTCGGGTGGAAGGGTATTTCCTCTCCAGCTACTCGGCCCGCAAGCTGGGCATGAAGACCACCGGCAACGCCGGGGGCTCGCACAACCTGACCATGACATCGCGCCTGACCCGGGCCACGGACGATCTGGATGAAATGCTGCGCAAGCTGGGCACAGGCCTGTTTGTGATCGAACTCATGGGGCAAGGCGTGAACTACGTCACGGGCGACTATTCACGTGGTGCCAGCGGCTTTTGGGTCGAGAACGGTCAGATCGCCTACCCGGTGCACGAGATCACCATCGCGGGCAACCTCAAAGACATGTTCATGGGCATCGAAGCGATTGGCGCTGATGTTTACAACATGGGTGCCAAGAGCATTGGCTCGGTCTTGGTCAACCGCATGAAGCTCGCCGGCAGCTGAGCAGTCAGCGGAACCCACAAAAAACGGGAAGCCCAGGCTTCCCGTTTTTGTTGAGGCGCGAGTGCGTTCAGCCCGCCAGCGCAGCCTTGACGGCAGCAGACACCTGGCCCATGTCGGCCTTGCCAGCCAATTGGGTTTTCACTGCGCCCATGACTTTGCCCATGTCGCCTGGGCCTTTGGCACCCAGTTCTGCCACGATGGCCTGCACGGCGGCGGTCACTTCTTCGGCCGACATGCGTGCTGGCAGGTAGGCCTGCAGCACGGCCATCTCCGCTTTTTCCTTGTCGGCCAGGTCCTGACGGCCTGCACCCTCAAAGGCAGTGATCGAATCCTTGCGCTGCTTGATCAGCTTGTCGACGATGGCGACCACGGCCACATCGTCCAGCACCACGCGCTCATCCACCTCTTTTTGCTTCATCGCCGCCTGCAGCAGCCGGATGGTGCCCAGACGCTCGCTGTCCTTGGCGCGCATCGCGGTTTTCATGTCTTCGGTGATCTGGTCTTTCAGGCTCATGTGGGGCTCCTGGTGGGGTCAAAGGGGGGAGGCATAAACAACAAAGCCCGCCTGAGCGTCCTCCAGCGGGCTTGTTTGCAGACCCTTGCGGGTCATACAAAAAGAAGTGCTCAGTACAGCTTCTTGGGCAGCTGCATGCTGCGCACACGCTTGTAGTGGCGCTTGACGGCGGCCGACTTCTTGCGCTTGCGCTCTGTGGTGGGCTTCTCGTAAAACTCGCGGGCGCGCAGGTCGGTCAGCAGGCCGAGTTTTTCGATGGTGCGCTTGAAGCGACGCAGGGCGACGTCAAACGGCTCGTTTTCTTTCACGCGGATGGTGGTCATTGAATCAAATTTCCAAAATGTGCCGGTCGCAAATTCGAGGAAGATCGGGCCTTCGAATTCCGACACCGGCGGGTTCCCCGTCACGAACTAGTATTTGGCAGACGGGGGATTGCCAGCAAAAACAGCGATTATAGCGCGGAGTCTGGCTTTTTTACGCAGGGGCAGCGGGCTGCTCCTGCGGTCGGCTGGAGGTGCCTAAAATCCAGGAATTCTTGCCCCTGCGGACCTTTATATGCATTTTTTCAGGTTTTTCCCGGGTTGGCGGGCAATTGGCTGCGCTCTTGCACTGAGCGCAAGCGGCCTGTCAGTCTGTGCGGCACCCAGCCCACCCCAAGTGGTGGTGGTGTTGGCAGGGGGCGGGGCCAAAGGGTTTGCGCACCTGGCGGTGCTGCGGCGGCTGGAGCGGGACAAAGTCCCGATTGCACGGATTGTCGGCACCAGCATGGGGGCTGTGGTGGGAGGGCTGTACGCCAGCGGCTTGTCGATTGAGGAGATCGAGCGGGTGGTGGGCAGCCTGGATCCGGCCAAAGTGGCACTCGATCAAATTGATCGGCTGGAGCTGCCCCAGCGGGCTCGGGCGTACCAGCGGCAATACCCGATTGAGCTGGAGTTCGGCGTTCGCCACGGTGCGCTCAGTTTTGCCCGTGGCGTGAGTGATGGACAGCGCTTTCTGGCCTTGCTTCAGCAGCTGACCACCCATGTGCCAGCAGGGGTGTCGTTCAATGATCTGAAAATTCCTTTCAGGGCAGTGGCTACCCGGTACCGCGATGGCGAGCAACAGGTGTTTGACCACGGCACTTTGCATTTGGCCATCCGGGCCAGCATGGCCGCGCCTGCAGTTTTTGCGCCTGTGGAGATCGATGGCGAAACCTATGTGGATGGTGGCCTGGTGGCCAATTTGCCCATCGAGGTGGCACTGAAGGAGGGGGCCGATGTGGTGGTGGCCTCCTATCTGGCGCAAGACCCTGCCGGACCCCAGGCCGATGATCCAGCCAATGGTTTGATGGTGGCCAACCGGATGCTGGACATCCTGATCCGCCAGAATGAAAAGCGCAACCTGGCCATGTTGCGTCCGCAGGACATTCTGGTGCAGCCCGAGCTCAAGGATGTGGGCTTTGCCGATTTCAACCGGGCGGCTGAAATCGTGGAACGCGCAGAAAAAGCGGTGGCGGCTCAGCAGACCCGCTGGCAGGCGCTGGCGCGCAGTGTGGGGCCGCAGCCCCTGACGCCGTCGTCCCGTCTGGCGTTTGACCAGCGGGAAAAACGGATTGTTTCGGTCCGCGCCAGTGGTACCCAGCATGTGCCGGCCCGTTTCATTGAGCGCAGCATGGCCGTGTTGTTGGGGCAAGACTTCAATGCAGACGACATCGCCAGGCGCATTGATGAGCTCTACACCAGTGGCTATTTCGAGACGGTCCACTATGCCCTGGAGCAACTCAAGGATGAGCGTTACGAACTGGTCGTGCATGTGCGTGAAAAGCCGTACGCGCCGCATTTCATGAAAACCAGCTTGGGTTTTTCATCAGAGCTGGGTGGCGTCAACCAGTTCTCGGTGGGGGTGGGCTACCGCCGCCCGTGGCTCACAGCTTCCGGGCTGGAGTTGGGTCTGGATGCGCGTGTAGGCACACAGTCCGAGTTGGCCGCGCGCCTGTACCAGCCGCTGGGCCCGCATTGGGGTGTGGATGCAGCGCTGGGTTACGAGCGCAATGTCGTGCCCCTGTATGCACCGACCGACATGGTCAAGGTTTCGCAAGACCAGAAGCTGGGGTACATGCGCCTGGGGCGCAGTCAACTGGGGACCCATCTGGTTTACCGGCTGGAGCAACAAGCCACTGTGAAGCTGGGGCTCACCCAGAGCAACACTGTTTACGCCATGGACACGCCTTCCCGGGTCATCGTGATGCAGGCCAATGGGCAGGACTTGCTTTTGACGCTGACCGATCGCCATGTCAACGCCACGGCGTGGCGTTTGCAGTTCGAGGCCGACCAGCTCGACTCGGCCAATTTCCCTTCCCGGGGTTATTTTGTGAGCGGGGCGCTCGAGCAAAGTTTGACGGGCTCGGACTACCGCAGTGCCCGTCTGAGTGCCCGCTGGGCTGTGCCACTGCAGGCGCACACCCTGAACCTGGGGGTGAACCTGGGGCGTGAAGACCTGTCTTCGGTGTGTGTGCAGTGTGTCACGCCCACCAGCCTCTACCTGGGCGGCTTTCAGCTGATGGGGGCTTACCGCATGGGCCAGCTCTCAGGGGATCGCCTGGCCCATGTCTACGGCACCTACATGTACCGCTTGTTTGATGGGGGCTTGTTCAAACAGAAAACCCACGTGGGCATGGTGCTGGAAGCCGGAGACGCCTGGTTCGCCGGTCAAGCCCACAGCACCAAATACAGCACCAGCTTGTTCATCGCGCTGGACAGCAAGATCGGTGACATTTACCTTGGCGCTGCACGGGGCACGGCAGGTGCCAGCAACCTGTTTTTGCAATTGGGCAGGCGCTTCAGTTTCTGATGTCCCCTTGCGATGGCAGCGCCTGCGCGCAGGCGTGCGCACTGGCCCAGGCCCACTGGAAGTTGTAGCCGCCCAGCCAACCGGTCACATCGATGACCTCGCCAATGAAGTACAGCCCCGGTTGTCTGGATTCCATGGTCTGTGAAGACAAATCACGCGTGTCCACACCGCCCAGCGTCACCTCGGCTTTTTTGTAGCCCTCGCTGCCCGTGGGCGTGAGGGACCAGTTCGAGAGGGCTTCGGCCAGTTGGGTCAGCGCCTTGTCGGGCACATCCGGGCAGGGGCGCTGCAAGGCCGGGTTCTGACCCACCCAGGCCTCGGCCAAGCGGGCGGGCACCAGTGTGGCCAGCTCGTTGCCCAGCAGTTTTCTGGAGCGCAGCTTGGCCTCTTGCAATCGAGCAGGCAGGTCCACTTCGGGAGCCAGGTTCAGGCGGATCGGTGTGCCGTCCTGCCAGTAGCTTGAGATCTGCAACACACCAGGCCCGGACAGGCCGCGGTGTGTGAACAGCAGGTCTTCGTCAAAGTGCATGCGGCTTTTTTTCTCACCGGTCGCGATGCCCACGGGCAAAGCCAGACCCGCCAGCTGGGCATAAGGGGCCCAGCCCTCGCCGTCAAACGTCAGGGGCACCAGGCCCGGGCGGCACTCGACCAGGCGCAGACCAAACTGCGTGGCCACCTCGTAGCCCCAGCCCGTGGCCCCGATCTTGGGGATGGACAAGCCACCCGTGGCCACCACCACAGAGCGTGTGAGCACCTCGCCTTGCGCGGTGTTCAGGGCGTAGCGGCCGTCTTCCAGATGGCGCACTGCCGAGACGCTGCAGTCGGTGCGCAGTGTGACGCCACCGGCTTCGCATTCGGCCAGCAGCATGCGGATGATGTCTTCGGCCGAATGGTCACAAAACAGCTGGCCTTTGTGCTTTTCGTGGAAGGCGATGCCGTGTTTTTGGACCAGCGCGATGAAGTCCTGTGGCGTGTAGCGCGACAGTGCCGAGCGGCAAAAGTGCGGGTTCTGGCTGATGAAATGCTTTTGCGGCGCCGACGGGTCAAGATTTTTGTTGGTGAAGTTGCAGCGTCCGCCACCCGAAATGCGCACCTTTTCAGCGACCACGCGGCTGTGGTCAATCACCAGCACCTTCAACCCACGCTGGCTTGCCACGCCTGCACAAAACAATCCGGCGGCCCCGGCGCCCACAATCACTGCATCCCATTGGTTCATGCGGGGGAGTGTAGCTTGGTTGATTGGCTTTCATGCGCATACAATGCGCACAAAGGAGTGTGCCCCATGTCAGCGCTCGAGCCCACAGCCAAAAAACCGGTCAATCTCTCACTGAGCGAAACGCTGGTGCAAGAGTCCCGCGCGTATTGTGGCAACCTCTCGGCCAAGGTCGAAGAAATGTTGCAAGCGTATGTCGTCTCCGAGCGGCAACTGCGCCAAGAGCACCGCCTGCAGGCGCAGCGGATCGTGGCAGACTGGAATGCCTTGCACGATGCTTCGGGCTCTTACGCCGATGGCCACTCCACGCTCTGAAACCTGACCGGTGGCGCAATTCGACGTTCATCTGAACCCCGGCCCCATGAGGGCCACGGTGCCCATGGTGGTGCTGGTGCAGTCTTCGCTGTTCGACGGTTACCGTCGCCGGGTGGTGGTGCCACTCGTCCTGCGCACAGCTTTGCCTGCGGGGGCCAAAGTCGCAGGCACCCGCATGAACCCGGTGTTCAAAATCAAAGGTCAGTCATTGGTGCTGCATCCCCTGGACATGGTGTCTGTCGCCAGCGATCAGTTGGGTCCGTGTGTAGGGAGCCTGGCCGAACAGGGGCAGGTGATTGCCGATGCACTCGATGAGCTGCTCACGCGCAGCTGGGGCTGAGGTCAGGCCGCTCTTTGTGATGTGTTTGGCTGCGCAATCCACGCCCGTGCACCCTGCACCACATCGCCCACCACGATGACGCTGGGGCTTTCCAGTCCCTCGCTTTGCAT
The DNA here is from genome assembly GCF_014837235.1 of Limnohabitans radicicola. Lineage (GTDB taxonomy): Bacteria > Pseudomonadota > Gammaproteobacteria > Burkholderiales > Burkholderiaceae_C > Limnohabitans_A > Limnohabitans_A radicicola. The sequence continues at coordinate 184,440 of NZ_JACYFT010000002.1, forward strand.
GGTGTTGACCAAATCACCGAGTGTGGTCAGCGCTTCACGTTGGTTGGGCAGGCTGGCGTTCTGCACCACGGCCACGGGTGTGCGCGCGGGCAGGCCCTGCAACAAGCCCCGGCTGATGTGGTCCAGGCTGCTCACGCCCATGTAAATCACCAGCGTCAGTTTGGCCTGGTGGGCGGTTTGGGCCAGCTGCACCCAGTCGGTGCCCGCGTCACCGGGTTTGGCGTGGCCCGTCACAAAGACGACGCCATGTGCATGTTCGCGGTGCGTCAGCGGGGCGCCCAGGCTGCTCATGCCCGCCAGCCCTGAAGTGATGCCGTTGACCACGGTCACATCGATGCCTGCTTGGCGCAGGTGCTCCACCTCTTCGCCGCCCCGGCCAAAGATGAACGGGTCGCCGCCCTTGAGGCGCACCACATGCTCGCCGTCTTGCACGGCCTGGATCATCAGCTTGTCGATGAAAGCCTGCGGCGTGCTCTTGCAGCCGCCGCGCTTGCCCACATGCACGATGCGGGCGGTGGGCGAGGCATGGGCCAGCACCGCGTCGTTGACCAAATCGTCCACCAGCAGCACGGTGGCGCTGGCAATCGCGCGGACGGCTTTGAGCGTGAGCAACTCTGGGTCGCCCGGGCCTGCGCCCACGAGCGTGCAGCGGCCTTGAAGGGGCGTGTTCATGCTTTTACCTCACGCAGGATGTGTTGGACTTGCCGTGCTATGGGCTCCGGCACCGGCAGCAGGTTTTGCAAAACGTGTTCGATGTAGACCGCCGTGGCGGCTGCGTCGGTACTGGGCAGCTCGGGCATTTTGGCGAGCGAGCCTTCTTGCTGTTCCTGCACGCGCAAGGTCTGGCCATTTTTGAAAACATCCATCGCCGGGGTGCGCCGGGCATCGGCCACGGGCTCGCCCTCGGTGCCGCGCAGCAGCAGGGCGTATTGGCCAGTCAGTGCAAATGTGGCTGACATGGACTGCAAATATTCGGGGTGCGTGTAGCTGCTCACCACCAAGGCAGAGCCGCTTTCTGAATCACAGGGGTTCATGAGTTTGACCAGGCTGTGCCCGGGGTTGCGCAGACCCACCACACGGCGCACGGCCAGCAGTTTCTCCAAGCCAGTGTTCAGCACGCCCGTGGGCACAAACACCACCTCACCGGCTTTCACATTTGGGGATGCCTTGCATGCCGTCACGCCCAGCTCGGCCAGTACCGACTGGCTGCTCACGCGTTTGTCTTCGGTGGCCGTGCCGTGCACCACCACCGCAACACCCTCGCGGGCCAGCAAAAGGGCCAGCAGGGGGGTGAGTACGGGCAACTTGCGCGCGCCGTTGTAGCTGGGCAGCACCACGGTGGGCGCACTGTGGGTGGAAACTTTGTTCAGTCGCGCGTGGGTGGCGTCCAGAAACCCGGCCATCTCTTCGGGGGTTTCGCCCTTGATGCGCATGGCCAGGCAAAAGGCTCCCAGCTCCAGGTCACTCACTTGCTGGTCGAGGATCTGCCCCATCAAGTCGGCCGCCTGCTCGCGACCCAGCGCCCGTGCGCCGTCTTTGCCGCGCCCGATGTCTTTGATGTAATGACCAATGCCCATGCCCGCGATTGTGCGGGAAACCAGATAACTGTTGGTTATATGGGTATGGCGCTCAGGCCGGAGTCATCCCGTGTTGACGCTTGAGAGCGTCGCACGCGGGTGATTGCCAAAAAGCCAGCAGCGCACGCATGGCGTCTGGCTGGTTGCAGGTCGCGGCCACCGAACCCGAGAAGGTGGTGATGATCTCCACCTCGGGTGGCAGCCCGCCCACGATGGTGATGCCCGCCACACCCAGCATTTCGCTCAGTTGCTGAAAACCCAGCGCCACCTGGCCCTGGGCCACCAGCGAGCCCACGGGCACGCCGGGTTTGGCTTGCACGATGCGTGGCGCGATTTCGTCAGCGATGCCCCAGGCCTCGAACTGTTTGGCCAGTTGCACGCCGCTTGGGCCAGTCGAATAGCCCATCGTGGGCGCGGCCAGGATGGCGGCTTTGAGTGCGGCCTCGGTCGAGATGTCGGGCAGGGGTTGGCCCGCAGGCACGACCACCGCCACGCCTGAGCGCACCAGGTCGGCTCGGCTGCCCGCCAGCACATGGCCGCTGGCTGCCAGTTTGTCGATGGCGTCGCTGGCCAGCACCACGCCGTCAAAAGCTTCACCCGCCTGCACGCGTTTGGCCGCGTCCACGCCGCCGACCGACTCGACCTCGATGTGTACGCCAGGGGCTTGCGCCTTGTACAGCGCCACCAGATCGGCCAGCAGCGGCTTGGTGGCCATGGAGGAAATCAGTCGGAGAGTGGTCATGGGTGTGGGCTTGGAATGAAGGACTGTTGTGGGAGCGACGCCCCCGTCGCTCCTGCTGAGATTATGACCAAGCCCCCGCCTGCAGCCCATGGCCCGCTTAAACTAGCTGTTATGCGAATTTTGGGCATTGAATCTTCCTGCGACGAGACGGGCGTGGCCTTGGTGGAGACCACGGGCGATGCGCTGCCGCGCCTGTTGTCGCATGCGCTCTACAGCCAGATCGAAATGCACCAGGCCTATGGCGGTGTGGTGCCCGAGCTGGCCAGCCGTGACCACATCCGCCGGGTTTTGCCGCTGACCCGCCAGGTCATGGCCGAGGCTGGCGCGCAATTGGTCGATATCGACGTGGTGGCCTACACCCGGGGCCCGGGCTTGGCTGGGGCGCTCTTGGTGGGCTCGGGCGTGGCCTGTGCGCTGGCGGCTTCACTGGGCAAGCCGGTGCTGGGCGTGCACCACCTCGAAGGCCATTTGCTCTCGCCGTTTTTGAGCGCCGACCCGCCCGAGTTCCCCTTCATCGCTTTGCTGGTGTCGGGTGGGCACACCCAGCTGATGCGGGTGGACGGCGTGGGGCGCTATGAATTGCTGGGTGAGACGATCGATGACGCGGCTGGCGAAGCCTTTGACAAGTCGGCCAAGCTCATGGGTCTGCCTTATCCCGGTGGCCCGGGCTTGTCGCGCCTGGCCGAGCAGGGCGATCCGACTGCTTACAAGCTGCCGCGCCCACTGCTGTACAGCGGAGACTTTGATTTTTCGTTTGCGGGCCTCAAGACGGCCGTGCTGACCCAGACCAAAAAGATCGGGCCAGCAGCGCACACCGAAGGTGCGCCTGAGCGTGCCGATCTGGCCGCATCGACCCAGGCCGCCATTGTGGAAGTGCTCTTGAAGAAGTCGATGGCGGCGCTCAAGAGCAGTGGCCTCACGCGGCTGGTGGTGGCGGGTGGCGTGGGGGCCAACCGCGAACTGCGCAGGCAATTGAACGAGGCCTGCGCCAAGGCCCGCGTGCGTGTGCACTACCCCGAGCTGCACCTGTGCACCGACAACGGCGCCATGATCGCCATGGCTGCCGCCATGCGCTTGCAGTCGGGCGCGCAGGTGGCCGAAGCCCGCTACAGCTTCGACGTGAAGCCGCGCTGGCCTCTGCACGAGTTGGTCTGAAAAGTGTGGGAGCGGCGCCCCCGCCGCGACAGACCACTCGCCCACCGCCATTCATCGCCCCGAGGGCGGGGCCCCTGCGGATTCAGTGCCTGAGCAAAAAGCGCACGTCCTGCCCGACACGGTCCACCGCGTGAAAGTGCAGCTTCAGTGCGTCGTCCAGTTGTGCGAGCGCGGGCAAGTTGGCCATGCCCTGACCGGGGCCGAGCCACTGCGGGGCCATGTAAACCAGCCATTCGTCGACCAGCCCCTCACGCATGAAACTGCCGTTGAGCTTGAAGCCCGCCTCCACATGCAGCTCGTTGACCTCGCGCCGGGCCAGGTCGCGCAGCAGTGCGGCCAGGTCGACTTTGTCGCCGGGTCCGGCACAGTCGATCACCTGCACACCGCGGGCCGTGAGTTCGGCGCGTTTTTCGGCATTTTCAGTGGTGGCGGTGTAAACCCAGATCTGGCGTGCCTGGTCACCGCTGCCCAGTGTGTCGAGCAGTTTGGCGCTGATGGGCAGGTCCAGGCGGCTGTCCACCACCACCAGGTGCGGCTGGCGGGGCGCATCCAGGCCGCGCACGGTCAATTGCGGGTCGTCTTCGAGCACGGTGCCGATGCCGGTGAGGATGGCGCAAGCGCGGGCGCGCCAGGCGTGTCCGTCAGCGCGGGCCTCGGGGCCGGTGATCCACTGGCTTTGGCCATTGGCCAGCGCCGTTTGCCCATCAACTGATGCGGCGATCTTCATGCGCACCCAGGGCAGCCCCCGCTCCATGCGGCTGAAAAATCCAATGTTGAGTTCGCGCGCCTCGGCGGCCAGCGGGTCGCCTGTGGGCAGCACCTGCACCTGTGCGCCTGCGGCCTGCAGGCGTGCCAGACCTTGACCGGCCACCTGGGGGTTGGGGTCGGACATGGCCACCACCACCCGGCCTATGCCTGCAGCGGCGAGCGCGTCGCAGCAGGGGCCTGTGCGGCCCTGGTGTGCGCAGGGCTCGAGCGTGACCCAGGCGGTGGCGCCGTGCACGGCATGGCCACGCGCCGCCGCATCGCGCAGCGCCATGATTTCGGCGTGTGCGCCGCCAGCACGCTGGGTGTGGCCTTCGCCAAGCACCGTGCCGTCGGGTGCGGTGATGACGCAGCCCACACGCGGGTTGGGCGAGGTCAGCCACAGGGCCTGTCGGGCCAGCGCCAGGGCGCGTTGCATCGGTGAAAGTGTGGTCGTGGGCACGGCGGTCAGCGGGTCATGTTTCTTGGGGGTTGAGGATACGCGAACTCGCGAGCATCGCCCTGCCGAAAGCTTCAGCGCCCGACCCAGCCGGGCAGTGGCGACGCACTGCTGTGCCACACCAGGCTGGACTGGCCTGCGCTGCTGGCCTCTGCCCAAGGGGTGACCGAGGCCCATTGCACCGTGACCTGGATGTCCTGCAGGCCATTGCCGCGCGGCGTCGTGCGGGCTTGGCGGGTGTAACGCACGCCTTGAACCTGCACGTTGTCTTGGCTGGGACAGGCTGCGCCAGAAATGGCGCAGTCCATGGCTTCCTGCGCAAGCAGCTGGGCCACGCCGCGCTGTCGGGTATCGGTGGCGGTCTGCATGGTGCGGAGCGTGAGCTGTGTGGCACCCAAGAGGCCAATGCCCAGCACGGCCGAGGCCACCAGGGCTTCGATCAGGGCCATGCCTTGCTGTGCGTGTTTCATCGTGAGCCTTCGCTCCAGCTGCCGTTGACGCGTTGCACGCGGCTGGCGTCGATGCCGTCTGGCCAGTCGAGGATGTAGGCGTTGCGCCCGTAGGGTCTGGCCCACAGCGTGCCCGTGCGCCACTCGGGCAGGCCGGACTCGACCACCAGCTGGCCTTCGATCCAGCCGCCTTGCCAGCCGCGCATTTTTTCGTCATCGCAGCCCGCATCGAGCACCACGCTGCCGTGGATGTGCACGCCCGGTGCGATGCGCGGGCAACGCAGCGCGCAGGCTTGGCTGGAGAACACCAGCAGCGCTGGGGTGTCGGGCGTGCCCACGCTTTGGCCCCAGTCGGCGGGGCTGTTAATCCAGTAAATGCTTCGGGGCGGTGTGCTCAGCGCGTGCAGGCCGTTGCGCTCTTGTACGGCAGACCAGGCCTGCAATTGCTCGGCCGTGATGTCGCCCAACACACTGCGCCAGGCGGCCCTGTTGCAGGGGCTGCGGGGCACAGCGCTGCTGGGGCCGCTGCGGGTGCCGCCGCCGGGCAGGCTGGCGCTGGACAGGGCCATGCAGGCGGTTTTTTCGGCGCTGGAGATGCTGCCGTTGCGGTTGGTGTCGATCACAAAGTGCGTCTGTACTGCCGGGGCACTGGCGGTGCCGCTGCAGGGCTGACCGCTCTTGCTGAGCGGGCACACGCGCAGGCTGGCCCCGGTGGCCTCGCTCACGCAGCCGTTGAGCACCAGCGCGGCTTGCGGTGCGTCGCTGGGGGCGGGCGCGAGCACAGGCAAAAACACGCTCTCGCGCACCAGGCCTCGGCTGTTTTGTCCAGCCCAATGGCTTTGCGCGTGCAGCGTCAGCACATGCGGTGCCATGACCAGGTCGCGCACAGCCGTGACGCTGGCCTGCGCTTGGGGCAAGGCGGGGTGTGGCGGCACGCTCAAGGCCGCGCACTGCCACTGCGGGCCTTTGACCCCGGCAGGGCAGGGGGCTGGGGTGGTAAGCAGGGCGGTGAGGGGCGCGCTGCGGCTGGCGATGTCTGCCTGCGCCGAGGCCAAAGCCGCTTCGGCCAGCAAGCGCGCCTGGCTGGCGCGTGCGTGGTTTTGCCCGGCCAGTTGGTCCATCAGCACACTGCGGCTGCTGTAAAAGCCCGCCAGTGCCGCCAGCACGACCAGTGCGATGGCGACCAGCAAAGTGATGGCGCCATGCTGCGCGTCCGTGGTTTGGGGGCATGAGTGGTTCATGGGCAGTACAGCGCCTGGGCGCTGGCGGGCATGTCGTTGCGCAGGTGCACGGTCTGCGACAGGCTGATGGGCTGGGTGGTGTCGCCCGGCCACTGACCCGTCAGCGTGACGCGCACAGTGCGGTGCAACCAGCCCTGGCGCAGCTCGCATTGCAGTTGCCAGCTGAGCGCGGTGATCTCCAGGCTGCTGCGGTCGGTGAGGGCCAGCCAGTTGCCCGAGCCGCTGCACGATCGGCGGGCCATCAACACCTTGTCGCTGAGCCGAAAACCTATGCACTCGTCATCGTCCTGCCTGCCGTTGTGGTTGCGGTCGTGGCTGAAGTCGATCCAATCGCCTTCGATGCTGAAGTCTTCGAAGCCATCGCAAAAGCTGTCGTCGCACGCGCTGGGCGAGCGGGTTTGCCAGGCCTGGGCCGAGTATTGGGCCTGGCGCAGTTCCCGGCTCATCCAGTCCATGGCCGTGCGCAGGTCGTGCTGCAGGTGACTGGCTTGGAGGTTCAGGCGGTGTCCGCGCAGGTGCTGCGCCAGCATTTGCGTGCCTGCGGCCAGCACGATCAGCCCCACGGCCAAACCGACCAGCAGGCCGATCAGGGTTTCACCGCGTTCGTGGGGGTGGTGCATGAGGTCACAGCCCTTGGGGTGGTGCGTGTCATCACTGCCGCCAGCAGTGCTGCGGGTCGCTGCCCGTGTGCTCGCCTGCGCTGAGTGTGGCGGTGGCGCTACCCCGCCAGGTCAACCGCAGGGGGCTGCAGTCGCGGTCGGCCGCCTGGGCGCCGAGGGGCAGGGCTTCGAGTGTGTAGCCCTCAGCGTCGGCTTGAGGGATGCTGATCCGGTACTGGCCGCGTGGCGAGAGGTCGCTGCCCCAGCCCAGGGCCGCGAGTGAATCGGCGTAGGTGTCGTGCTGGCTGCGCCAGCGCGCCTGGTCCATCTGCAGTTGCTGCAAAGCCAGCTGGCCGTCGCTGCGCCGTGCCTGGCGCTGTTGCGCCTGGTAGGCGGGCAGTGCGAGGGCGGCGAGGGTTCCCATCAGCGCCAGGCTGATGAGCAGCTCGGTCAGTGTCCAACCATTTTCGCGCGAGGGCGATGCCCCGCCGTGGCGATGTTCAGGCTTGTGCATGCCTGTCTCCTCCCTGATCCTTTTTGAGGCCATTGTGGCCATCTGGGCAGCGCTTGTACAGGCCCTCAAAAGAACTTGGCAGCATTGATCGCCTGGATTAGGCTGTGGCGCTCAGGGAGACAAAAATGAACGGCAAAAAACCGAAGGCGGCGGGCTTCACCTTGCTGGAGGCGCTGGTGGTCATGGCCTTGCTGGGGCTGATGGTGTCACTGGCGGCGCCTGCCATGTCGGCGCTGCGCCAGCAGCACCAATTGCAAGCCCAGGCCGAGGGCTTGTTGGACAGCCTGGTGCTGGCGCGCAGCGAAGCCTTGCGCCGCCAGATGCGGGTGAGCTTGTGCGCCCGCGCCAGTGACACCGCATGTCACGCCAGCGGTGATTGGCAGCTGGGCTGGCTTGTGTTTGCCGACGCCAACGACAACGCACAGTTGGATGCCGGTGACATGCTGATGGAGGTGCATGCTGCTGTGCCCGAAGCCATGCAGTTGACCGTGACCAACACGGTCAAGGCTTATTTCTCTTACGGCCCTGAGGGGCGCAGCGCCACGCTCAACGGCGCGTTCATGGCGGCGACCTGGCGCTTTTGCAAGCCGGGCTTGGAATCAGGCTGGCAGGTGGTGAGCAATGCCCTGGGCAGGCCCAGGTTGGAGAAGGTCAGCGCGCCCAGTTGCGGCTGACGTTTTCAGCGGACTTCGTCCACCAGGGTCTTGAAGTCGTCGATGTCTTCGAAGCTGCGGTACACGCTGGCAAAGCGCACATAGGCCACTTTGTCGAGCTTTTTGAGCTCGCGCATGACCAACTCGCCAATGCGGTTGGAGGCGACTTCCCGGCTGGGCAGGGCCAGCAGTTTTTCTTCGATGCGCTCGATCGCGCCATCCACCTGCTCGGTGCTCACAGGCCGTTTACGCAGGGCCAGGTTCAGGCTGGCGCGGAGTTTGTCGCGCTGGTATTCGATGCGTCGGCCGTCTTTTTTGACGATGGCCGGAAAGCTCACTTCGGGTTTTTCGTAGGTGGTGAAGCGTTTTTCACAAGCGCCGCACTGGCGGCGGCGCCGGATGAAGCCCCCGTCTTCGGCCAGCCGAGTCTCCACCACTTGGGTGTCGAGGTGACCGCAGAAGGGGCATTTCATGGCTCAGGCCTTATTTGTAAACCGGGAAACGTGCGGTCAGGGCGTTGACCTTGGCACGCACGGCGGCGATGTTGGCTTCGTCCTTGGGGTTGTCCAGCACGTCGGCGATCAGGTTGGCCGTGATGCGGGCTTCCTCGTCCTTGAACCCACGGGTGGTCATGGCGGGGGTGCCGACGCGGATGCCACTGGTCACGAACGGTTTTTCGGGGTCGTTCGGGATCGCGTTTTTGTTGATCGTCATGTGGGCAGCGCCCAAAGCGGCTTCGGCTTCCTTGCCGGTGATGCCTTTGGCCCTCAGGTCCACCAGCATGACGTGGCTCTGGGTGCCGCCGCTCACGATGCGCAGGCCGCGCTGGGTCAGTGTCTCAGCGATGATCTGTGCGTTTTTGATCACCTGGGCCTGGTAGGCCTTGAACTCGGGCTGCAGCGCTTCCTTGAAGGCCACGGCCTTGGCGGCGATGACGTGCATCAGCGGGCCGCCTTGCAGGCCGGGGAAGATGGCGCTGTTGATGGCTTTCTCGTGCTCGGCCTTCATCAGGATGATGCCGCCGCGTGGGCCGCGCAGGCTCTTGTGGGTGGTCGAGGTCACAACGTCCGCATGCGGCACAGGGTTGGGGTAGACGCCAGCGGCGATCAGACCGGCATAGTGGGCCATGTCGACCATGAAGATCGCGCCGACTTCTTTGGCGACTTTGGCAAAGCGCGCCCAGTCGATGTGCAGCGAGTAGGCCGAAGCGCCAGCCACGATCAGCTTGGGCTTGTGCTCGCGGGCCTTGGCTTCCATCGCGTCGTAGTCGATGGCTTCGTTCTTGTCGAGGCCGTAACTCACGACGTTGAACCACTTGCCCGACATGTTCAGCGGCATGCCGTGGGTCAGGTGACCGCCTTCGGCCAGGCTCATGCCCATGATGGTGTCGCCGGGCTTCAAAAAGGCCAGGAACACGGCCTCGTTGGCCGATGCACCGCAATGCGGCTGCACGTTGGCGCAGTCGGCACCAAAGATCTGCTTGATGCGGTCAATGGCCAGTTGTTCGGCCACGTCGACGAATTCACAACCGCCGTAGTAGCGCTTGCCAGGGTAGCCTTCGGCGTATTTGTTGGTGAGCTGCGAGCCTTGCGCGGCCATGACGGCGGGCGAGGCGTAGTTTTCGCTGGCGATCAGTTCGATGTGGTGTTCCTGACGCGCGTTTTCGGCCTGGATGGCGGCAAAAATTTCGGGGTCGGCTTGTTCAATCAGAATGTTGCGGTCGTACATGGCAGTCCTTCAAAAGAGATGGAACCTTGGCTCAAACAGGGGTGTTGTTGACAAGGGCTGCCCAGGCGAACGGCTGATACCCGTTGCGGACCTGAGGTCCGGTCAAGGTGATGCGCTTCCCAGTGGTTGTTGGCGGGGGTCCGCCGGGCTCCACGTCAGAGGCCCGGTCAAGGTCTGAGCCGGTCTCCTATCGCCAGTTGCGCAACCCCCTTAGTGTAGCCGACCCGCCCCATTGGGCCGATGGATCAGAGCCGCTTGACGGAGGTCGGGATCGGAGCCGAAGCCGCCGTCGCTTGGGTTTGTATGAGGCGTTCGAGCTGCTTGTGTTCGCTCAGCACGCGCTCGGTGTAGGTGCTGTCGGCCGCTTGCGGCGAGGTCTGGGCATACGCCCGCAGCCCGTCCTCGATGGAGCCCGTCTGCTGGATGAAGCCCTGCAAGACCCGCGAGCCCACACGCAGGTTGGTCAGCGGGTCAAACACCGACAAAGGGCCGCCAAAGCGGCTCAGGGTGTCTTGCTGCGACGGGCTGTCGATCTGCATCAGGCCCCGGTTGTTGTCGCTGCGCTGCGCAAAGGGGTTGAAGTTCGATTCCACGGCGATCACGGCCAGGATCAGGGTGGGCGGGACCTGGCTGAGTTCGCCCACCGACCAGGCTTCGGTGACCAAAGCTGCCATGGGCTCGGCCGAGATCCGGTATTTGCGGCTGAGCCACAGTGCCACGCTGCGCTGTTCGGGGGTCAATGCCTGCGTCGCCAACGCTGTGGATCGGCTGGCGCCAGGCCCCACTGCTGCGGCCGGACCATCGTGTTGTTGCGACTGGATCCAGCCGAGCAGGAATTCGTTGGCGGCTGTTTGCAATCCGGGACGCGCCACAAACAGGATCACCACCGCGATCACGGCCATGCCCAAGGCGGCCATGCCGTGGCGCGTGATCTCGACAAAGCCTGCGCGGATGTCCGATGCGATGCTTTGTGCGATCTGGCCCCAAGAAGCGGCCTGTGTGTTGGGCTTTGCCATGTGTCCTGTGGGAATCCGTGCGCTGACCCTGTGCGGGCCTGGGGGCGTCACGGTGTGGGTTGGGGGCGTCGTTTGGCTCTGGACGCCCTTGGCTTGTGGGATTTTCGAGGCCTCTGTATGAGGGTCCCGACTCCGGGTTTTTGAATTCGGGGTGGATTCTAAAAAGCCATTTAATAACGTGTCAATTATAAAGAATTGGTTAAGTATTCTTTGAAAGAATAAAAAAAGAAGCGCAACGGAGGTGTCCCGATGCGATACAGATCAGGGAAACGGGGCAAATCCCGGCGAAAATACGCGCTGTTCATTGGCGCTTTGTTGCCGATCCCGATGCCCTCGCGGCTTTTTTTCTTTCTGGCGTTTGACCGTGACCTCTTCTTCCAAACCTGTTGACTTCCAAGCCCTTGACCAATTGACGGGCGGCGTGTTCACCGCTGCCACCTCGGGCGAGCGCAGCGCACGTCTGCGCGACTGGTTGCTCACAGAGCCCTCGGTGGAGCAGATGAACGAGGTCTACCATGAGCTGTCCAGCCGGGACAAAGGCGCCGCCAAGGCCCTGCGCGAGAAGCTTGACGAAGTCAAACGCACCCGCGGACAGGAAGCATTGGCTGCCGATTGGGCCAGCCGCGCCGAACAACTGCTGCAAGCTCCCCGCCTGAACATCGCCGACGCCCTGGCCTGGCAGCGCGACGCGGCCAAAGCGGGCGCGCCGCTCTCGCGTGAGCCGCTGGCCAGCCTTAAGACGCGCCTGGCCGATGTGGTCAAGCGGGTCGAAGATCTGCAGCACCAGGTGATGGTGCAGCGCGAAGCCGCCGTGCTCCTGGCCCAGCGCATCGAAGTGCAGTCCACCAAGCCCATGGCCGAGGCCCAGGCCGCGCAAGCGGCGCTGCAGACCGATGTGGCCCATTGGCTCAGCCAGGCGCAGGCGCTGACCCAAGACGCGGTCTGGCCCAGTGTGGACCTCAAATTCCCGGCCCAGGTCGAGGCGGCGCAAAGCCAGCTGCAGGCCGTGTGGGACGGTTTTTCGGCGGCTTTGCAGCAAGCGCTGCTGGCGATGACCGACGCGCAAGCGGCTTTGCCCTCGGTGCCCGTCTGGGCAGATGAAATTCGCCGCGCCCGCGGCGAGGTGGTGGCGGTCGATACCGCGCCTGCCGCCGACAAGCCCGCCAAAGCGGCCAAGCCCAAAATGGACGCCGCCCAGCGCCAGGCGCTGCGCGAAGAAGCCACCCAGGCCGTGCTGCTGGTCCTCGAAGTGGTTGAAAAAAGCGTGACCGAGGGCACTGTCGCCCCGGACGCGGCAGCCAGCCTGCACGATGTGCTCAAGGCCCACGGCAAGCACCTCGACACCGCCGTGGACGCCCGCGTGCACGCTGCGCTGATCGCCGCAGGCGATGCACAGGGTTGGCAGCGTTGGGTGACCGACCAGCACCGTCTGGAGCTGGTGACCCAGGCCGAAGCCCTGCTGGGCGCTGACAAGACCCCGGCCGTGGGAGGCCGCAAGATGCAAGAGCGCCTGCGCCAGTTGCGCGAAGCCTGGAAGCAAACCGACCAGGGCGGCTTGCCCAACCATGGTTTGTGGAAGCGTTTTGACACCGCTTGCAACGAGGCCTACCAAACTGTGCAAGCCTGGCTGGCGAATGCCAAACAAGAGTCGGCCGCCCACAAGGCCCAGCGCGTGGCTCTGATGGACGAGGTCAAGGCCTGGACCGAAGCCCACGCCGACAACAGCGACTGGCGCATGCAGGTGCGCACGCTGCACCAGTTTTCTGACCGCTGGCGCAATGCGGGGCACCTGAATGAAAAAACCTTTGCCGAGATGCAGGCTCAATGGAAGGTTCTGATCCAGGCTGCAGCAGCCCGACTGGACGCCGCGCAAAAAGCCAGCATCGAACGCCGCAAAGCCCTGATCGCCGAAGCCACGGCGCTGGGCGAAGCCCCTGGCCTGCGCGTGGACGCGGTCAAGGCCTTGCAGCAGCGCTGGCAGACCGAAGCCCAGGCGGTGCCCCTGGACCGCAAGACCGAACAAAAATTGTGGGAAGTGTTCCGCAAGCCGATCGACGAGGCTTTCCAGCGCAAGGGCTCCGAGCGCAGCCATGCCCAAGCCCCGTTGACCGCCCATGACCGCGCCGTCATTGAAGCCTCCAAGGCCCTGGATGCGGCCAACGCCAAGGGCGATGCTGGCGCGATCCGCGCGGCCATGTCGGCGCTGGAAGCCGCGCTCAAAGGCCAAGCGCGAGAGCAGGCCGCCGCCCAACAGGCCGCGGCATCCGCTGCTTCTGCAGCACCTGCTGCCGTGGTGGCTGAACCAACGGCAGACACTGTGGAGGCTGCTTCTGCCAATGCCGAGCCCGCAGCCTCGGTTGCGGAAGACGCCACAGAGGCTGCGCCTGCTGAAGTCGCTGTGGCTGTACCCGTACCCAAACCCGCCAAACCGGTGGTGGCTGTGCGCGGCGATGACCGCCCCGGCCAGAAAAAAACCGAGCCCGCAGCCGCAGGCAAGCCAGGCCGCCGTGATGGCCGCCCGGGTGAACGCGGTGCCGAGCGAGGTGGTGACCGAAATGGTGATCGTTTTAGCCGCCCCGAGCGCCGTGAGGACCGTGGCCCACGTCTGGGTGACGAGGCCTTCCGCGCCCAGCGCGAAGCGCGCGAACGCGCCGAAATGGCTTTGCGCAAGCTGGCCGCTCAGGCCCATGGCGAAACCCTCACGCGCATTCTGACGGCATGGCAGGAGCGCCAGGCCGACGCGCTGCCCACCGTTCAGGAGCTCGGCAAGGCGGTCAATGCCGCTGCCCGTCAGGCCTGGTCACAGGCCCTGAGCCAACCCGCAGGGGAAGCTGCTGCCACGTCTTTGATGCGTCTGGAAATGGCCGCTGAAGTGCCTACGCCTGCCGAATTCATCAATGACCGCCGCGCCTTGCAGCTGCAGTTGTTGACCCGCCGTAACGAAGCCGGTCCGCAGGACACCTGGGCGCGCGATGTGACGGCGGTGTTGTCGGGCCCGCACGATGCGACCAGCGCCCGCCGCTTGCAGAACGTGCTCAAGCAGCTGCTGCGCCGCTGAGTCAGTCCGCTGGACTGGCCGGCTGGCCGGCTGTCCAGCGGTAAGTGAGCCAGCCGGTGGTCCAGCAGATCCAGGCGGTCCACAAGGTGTGGCTGGGGTAGTGCGCACCGCGCACGGTTTGCGTCATGCCAAACACCAGGCCCAGCAGCACGACCAGCAGCAGCAAAGCGCGGCCATGGCGGTGTCGTGTGGCGTCGTGGCTGAACAAGGCGGGGAAACTGACCGCCATAAAGGCCAATGCCGATGAAGCATGCCCGCTGGGAAAGCAACGGCCACCGCCGCCGTCGCTCACGCCCAGACTCCAGTGAGAGACGTAGCTGGCCGGGCCACCAAAAAGGCTCAGGTCCCAAGGGCAGCTGGTCAGGCTGATGCGCTTGAGGATGCTCACCGCCACCAGGCTGGCCGTGATGGCCAGGAGGGATGCCGCGCGCTGCCTGCGACTGGCTGCCCTGAAGGGTCCCAGTGGCCAGAACACCATCACCAGCAAAAAAACATAGGCCAACACAGACAGTTGCTGCGCCCGCGTGTGCATGACGGTCGACAACCACCAGTTTTCTTTGAGTGCAAAGCCTTGAGCTGAGCCAAACCACGGCATGACCCGCAGGTCCCAGCCCGACAAGTCCCACATCACCACCAGCGCCAACAGCAAGAGTGTGATGTGCCACCCACGGGTCTGCACCCATGGCATGGTGTGGCTGCTGGCTTGTGTGGTCATGGTCGCGCGTGAAGGGGGAGGGTCCGCTGGTGCGAGCCATCGGCGTGCAGGCGCAAGACCTCGGCACGTGGCGCGCCATGGTCTAACGCCCAGTCCGATAGCACCTGGCGCAAAGCTGCGCTGGGCGCAGGGATCGCATGGTCGGCAGGCTGGTGCGTGTGCCCGTGCACCATGTGGGCACTTTGGGCGGCTTGCAGCCAGGCTTGCGTCATGGCTGCATCGGCATCGGCGAAGTAGGCGACGTTCTGGTTGTGGGCCTTGCTTTGCTCGCGCATCGATTGCGCCAGAGCCAGACGCTCGGACAGTGGTCGGGCCAGGAAGGCCGCTTGCCAGGCCGGGTCACGCGCCTGCAGGCGAAAGCGCTGGTAGGCCTCGTCATCGAGGCACAGGGCGTCGCCATGGGTGAGCACAGTCCGGCGCTCACCCCAGACCAGCACTGTGGGGTCGGGCAAGGCCTGCACACCGCATGCGCCGAGGAATGCCGGACCCACCAGGAAGTCCCGGTTGCCCGGCATGAAATACACCGCGCGATGCTGCGCAGTCTGTTTGAGCACTTCTGCGCACTGCTGCAGGAACGGGTCCGAGGCGACGGCGTCGTCGCCCACCCAGACCTCGAACAGGTCGCCCAGGATCAGCACAGCGTCCGCCTGCGTGCGGACCATGTGGTCGCGCCAAGCGGCAAAAGTGGCCGTTTCGCTGGCCTGCAGGTGCAGGTCAGAGATCAAGTCCACCGTTTGCCAGCTGGCAGGCGCCTGCAAGGTGCCGAAAGCCTGGGTGGCGGTCATCGCAACGCGTGTCAGATCAAAGCGCTACGGCTTTTTCGATGATCACGTCTTCTTTCGGCACGTCATCGTGGAAGCCCTTGCGGCCCGTCTTGACGCCCTTGATCTGGTCGACCACTTCGGTGCCCTTGACCACTTTGCCGAACACGGCGTAGCCCCAGCCTTGCAGCGAAGGTGCGGTGTGGTTCAGGAAGCCGTTGTCGGCCACGTTGATGAAGAACTGTGCCGTGGCCGAGTGGGGCGCTTGCGTGCGGGCCATGGCCACGGTGTAGTTGTCGTTCTTGAGGCCGTTGTTGGCTTCGTTTTCGATGGCTTCGGCGGTGGGCTTTTGCTCCATGCCGGGCTCGAAACCGCCGCCTTGGATCATGAAGCCAGGGATCACGCGGTGGAAGATGGTGTTGTCGTAGTGGCCCTTGTTCACATAGGCCAGGAAGTTGGCGGTGGACTTGGGCGCTTTCTCGGCGTCGAGTTCGAGGGTGATCACGCCGTAGCCGGCAATGTGCAGTTCAACTTGTGGGTTGCTCATGGTGTTCAAGGAATCAAAGTGATGGATTGAATGACGATCGGTGTCTGCGGGACATCGGTCGGGAGGGGGCCGCCAGCGCCCGTGGGCGTGTTGCGGATTTTCTGGACCACGTCCATGCCGGACGTGACTTTGCCAAAAACGGTGTAACCCCACAGCTGGGGGTGGTTGAGCAGCTGGTTGCGCGGGACATTTTCGACGACCTGACCGCGGTATTCAAAGCGCGGCACCGGGTCCCCTTCGGGGATCAGCACCGGGTCGAGGAAGGCGTTGTCCACCACGTTGATGAAAAACTGCGAGGTGGCCGAGTGCGGGTCGCCCGTGCGCGCCATGGCCACGGTGCCGATCTGGTTTTTCAGGCCCGCGGCTGTGGCCGCACGTCCTTCGTGCTGGATGGGGGCACGCGTGGGCTTTTGCTTGTAACGGGTGTCAAAGCCGCCGCCTTGCACCATGAAGTTGGCGATCACGCGGTGGAAGATGGTGCCGTCGTAGTGCTTGTCCTTGACGTACTGCAGGAAGTTGGCCACGGTCTTGGGGGCTTTGTCGGCTTGCAGCTCGATCTCGATGTCACCCAGGTTGGTGGTCACCCGCACGCGCGGGTTGGCCGTTTGGGCCCAGGCGCCAGGCAAGGCGGTGGCCAGGCACAGGCCGAGTGCGACAGAGGCGCGTAAAAAAGAGCGTTTCATGGTGTGTTTCATGGTTCAGCGTGAATCGGCTTGCTGTATTTGACCGATGGCCTGCGCTTTGGCGCGGGGCCGGGGCGAGGTGGGTGCGGCTTGGCTGGCGCGGTCGTAGGCCTGCTTGGCCAGGGCCGCGTGCAGGTCGCCCAGGTTTTCGAGCGCTGTGGCGTAGTCGGGGCGGGCCTGCACAGCCCGGTTGAGTGAGGCCAGTGCGTCGTCATAACGACCGGCTTGGGCATAGAGGGCGGCCAGGTTGTTGTGGGGCTCGGCCAGTTCAGGGAAGGTTTGGGTCAGCTCCAGCAGGGTGGCCGTGGCCGCATCGTTTTGCCCCAGCCCTTGCTGGATGCGGCTGAGCAGCAGGCGCATTTGCGGGTCTTGCGCCCGGTTGGTGAGGTGCTGTCTGGCCAAAGCCTGGGCTTGCGGCCATTCCTCGCGCTTGATCAGGCGCTGCACATCGTCGTAAACATCGGCCTGCGCAGGCGTCAGGCAAAGCCAGATCAGGCCAGCCATCAGGGCATGGCGGAGGGGGCGGGCAGGGTGCAGGGCCATGGGTGGGGCGAAGAGGGTGAAGTCCAAGCCCCGGGTCTGAAACGCAGACTTTTTGACGGGCTATACTGAGGGCCATTGTAGCGGAGGCCTGTCCGTCGGATGGCTGCCCGTGCTTGTCTGTATGGCCCGTATCGGGCCCGATTCATTTTCAGCTGTACCCCTCCCAACCGGTCTGCCTTGCCCAGGCGGTCTGGCGTGGGCATTTGGATTTTTGACCTGACATGAGCTTGCGCATTTTCAATACGCTCAACCGCAAAGTGGATGACTTCTCACCCCAGCAGCCTGGGCATGTGCGCATGTATGTCTGCGGCATGACGGTCTATGACCTGTGCCACCTGGGCCATGCCCGTTCCATGATCGCGTTTGATGTGGTCCAGCGCTGGCTCAAGGCCAGCGGTCTGAAGGTGACTTATGTGCGCAATGTGACCGACATTGACGACAAGATCATCAAGCGCGCACTTGAAAATGGCGAGACCATCCGTGGCCTGACCGACCGCATGATCGATGCGCTGCATGAAGATGCCGATGCCCTGGGCATCGAGCGACCCCAGCACGAACCCCGCGCGACCGACTATGTGCCGCAGATGCTGAGCATGATCGGTACGTTGGAGCAAAAAGGTCTGGCGTACCGCTCGGGCAATGGCGATGTGAATTACGCCGTGCGCAAATTCCCGGGCTACGGCAAGCTCTCGGGCAAGTCGTTGGACGAGCTCAACGCGGGAGAGCGCGTGGCAGTGAACACCGAAGAGGGCGGCAAAAACGATCCGCTGGATTTTGTCTTGTGGAAGTCGGCCAAACCCACAGAACCTGAAGACTGCAAATGGGACAGCCCCTTTGGCGTGGGTCGGCCGGGTTGGCACATCGAGTGCTCGGCCATGAGCTGCCAGTTGCTGGGCGAGACTTTTGACATTCACGGCGGTGGGGCCGATCTGCAGTTCCCGCACCATGAAAACGAAATTGCCCAGAGCGAAGGTGCCACCGGCAAGCCATTTGCCCGTTACTGGATGCACAACGGCTTCATCAATGTGGACAACGAGAAGATGTCCAAAAGCCTGGGCAATTTCTTCACCATCCGTGATGTGCTCAAGGAATTCGATGCCGAGACGGTGCGTTTCTTTGTGGTGCGCAGCCACTACCGCAGCCCGCTGAACTACAGCGATGTGCACCTGCAAGACGCCAAAGGCGCTTTGAAGCGCCTGTACACCGCGCTGCAAGCCGTGCCGCCTGCCCAGGTGACGATCGATTGGACCGAGCCCATGGCGGCGCGCTTCAAGGCGGCGATGGACGAGGACTTTGGCACGCCTGAAGCCGTGGCCGTGCTGTTCGAGCTGGCCAGCGAGGTCAACCGCAGCCAGTCGACCGAGCGCGCGGGTTTGCTCAAGGCGCTGGGTGGCGTGCTGGGCTTGCTGCAAAGCGACCCGACCACTTATCTGCAGTCCGGCGCTGGGCTGGATGAAGCGGCCATTCAGGCGCAGATCCAAGCCCGGGCTGACGCCAAAAAAGCCAAAAACTTCGCCGAAGCCGACCGCATCCGCAACGACTTGTTGGCGCAGGGCATTGTGCTCAAGGACTCGCCCACAGGCACCACTTGGGAGGCCGCGCAGTGAGCAAAGCGGCCACCGTCTCGGTCACGCCCGAGTACTGGGCTCAGGCCTGCGCGCACCTGGCGCGCAAGGACCGGGTCATGAAAAAACTCATCCCGCAGTTTGGCGATGCCATCCTGGAGTCGCGCGGGGACGCGTTTGTGACCCTGGCCCGTTCCATCGTGGGTCAGCAGATTTCGGTCAAGGCGGCGCAAACCGTCTGGGACCGCTTTGCCGTACTTTCTCGCAAGCTGACTCCGGCGGGCGTGCTCAAACTGAAGGTGGACGACATGCGCGCGGCAGGCCTCTCGGCCCGCAAAGTTGAGTACCTGGTGGACCTGGCGCTGCATTTTGATTCGGGGGCCTTGCATGTCAAAGGCTGGGCCGACATGGACGACGAAGCCATCATTGCAGAGCTGGTGGCCATCCGCGGCATTGGTCGCTGGACGGCTGAAATGTTCCTGATGTTCCATCTGATGCGCCCCAATGTGCTGCCACTGGACGACATCGGGCTCATCAACGGCATCAGCCGCAACTATTTTTCGGGTGAACCGGTCAGCCGCAGCGATGTGCGCGAGGTCGCCCAAGCCTGGGCGCCTTACTGCACGGTGGCGACTTGGTATATTTGGCGGTCGCTGGACCCGCTGCCCGTGGCTTATTGATGCCACGCAGGACCCTCGGGTCCGCATGAATTGAGGAGAATAACTTGGCCAAACGAACGTTTCTCGACTTCGAGCAACCGGTTGCCGAACTTGAAGCCAAGATCGAAGAGCTGCGCTACGTGCAAAGCGAATCGGCGGTCGACATCACCGATGAAATCGACCAGCTGACCAAAAAGAGCCAGCAGCTGACCAAGGACATCTACAGCGATCTGACCCCCTGGCAGATCACCAAGATTGCCCGCCACCCCGAGCGCCCCTACACGCTGGACTATGTGAACGCCTTGTTCACCGACTTTGTTGAGCTGCACGGAGACCGCCACTTTGCCGATGACCTGTCCATCGTGGGCGGTCTGGCCCGCTTCAATGGCCAGGCCTGCATGGTGCTGGGCCATCAAAAAGGCCGCGACACCAAAGAGCGTGCCCTGCGCAACTTCGGCATGAGCAAGCCCGAGGGTTACCGCAAAGCCCTGCGCCTGATGAAGACGGCCGAGAAGTTCAAACTGCCAGTGTTCACCTTTGTGGACACCCCTGGCGCTTACCCAGGCATTGATGCCGAAGAGCGCGGCCAGTCCGAGGCCATTGGCCGCAACATTTTCGAGATGGCCCAGCTCGAAGTCCCGATCATCACCACCATCATCGGTGAAGGCGGCTCCGGCGGTGCGCTGGCCATCTCGGTGGCCGATCAGGTGCTGATGCTGCAGTATTCGGTGTATTCGGTCATCAGCCCTGAAGGCTGCGCCTCCATCCTGTGGAAGACCGGCGAAAAAGCCGAAGTGGCGGCCGAAGCCCTGGGCATCACCGCCCACCGCCTCAAGGCCCTGAACCTGGTCGACAAGATCGTGAGCGAGCCTGTGGGCGGCGCCCACCGCGACCATGCGCAGATGATGTCCTTCCTCAAGCGGGCGCTGGCCGACGCATTCCGTCAGGTGTCTGACCTCAAGCCCAAGGAACTGGTGGACCGCCGTTATGAGCGCCTGCAAAGCTACGGCCGCTACACCGACTCCAAAGCGGGCAAATAAGTCTTCGGACACGCCCTCTGACGCGGCCGTCATGGGCCAGTGCCCATGACGCAATCGCTCGATCAGGCCCTGGCTGGCTTCAGCCCGGGCCTTCCTTTTGTGGTCGCCCTCTCTGGCGGGGCGGACTCGACCGCGCTCTTGTGCGCCTGCGCCGAGCGATGGCCCGGGCAGGTGAGGGCGGTGCATGTGCACCACGGCCTGCAAGCCGCGGCCGATGGGTTCGAGTCCCATTGCCGACAACTGTGCGCACAACTGCATGTGCCTCTGGCCGTCTGCCACGTCGATGCGCGCCCGGCCCCAGGACAAAGCCCCGAAGATGCGGCCCGCCGGGCCCGTTACGCCGCGCTGGCCGAGGCGGCCCAAGACCACTGGCCTGATGCCAAAGGTATTGTGCTGGCTCAGCACGCCGATGACCAGGTCGAAACCTTGCTGATTGCCTTATCACGCGGTGCGGGCCTGCCTGGCCTGGCCTCCATGCCTGCGCACTGGGCCCGAGCAGGTTGGCAGTGGCATCGGCCGCTGCTGCAAGTGGCTGGGGCCGATGTGCGCCAGTGGCTGCGCGATCGGGGGCAGGCCTGGGTGGAAGACCCCACCAACAGCGATGAGCAGTTCACCCGCAACCGCATCCGCGCGCAGGTCTTGCCAGCGCTGGCGCAGGCCTTGCCTGCATTCAGGGACACCTTTGCCCGCAGCGCTGCCCACGCGGCCCAGGCCCAGGCTTTGCTTGACGAGCTCGCGGCCGAAGTGCTGGAGCAGGTGGGTCTGCCGCCCGCGATTGCCGCGCTGCGGGCACTCAGCCCGGCCCGGCAGGCGTTGGTACTGCGCCACTGGCTCAAAAGTCAGCACCAGGTGACGCCCAGCACCGCCCAGTTGCAGGAGCTGCAGGCTCAGCTGGCCGACTGCACCACGCGGGGCCATCGCTTGCACCTCAAAGTCGGCGGCGGCTTTGTTCGGCGTGAGGGGGATGTGCTGAACTGGCAGCCCGTCTGAGTCTGCCGCCAGCCCGGCCCGGCGGGTCAATAAAGCGTCAGTCCGGTTGGTACAATTGCAGGGTTTTGCCGGATGTTCAAGCCGCGCAATGACCGCTTTACCCTTCTTTAGACAATACACATGGCTTTGATCGTTCACAAATACGGCGGCACCTCGATGGGCTCGACCGAGCGCATCCGCAACGTCGCCAAGCGCGTGGCCAAATGGGCGCGCGCTGGCCACCAGATCGTGGTGGTCCCCAGCGCCATGAGCGGCGAAACCAACCGCCTGTTGGGCCTGGCCAAGGAGCTGGCCCCCGCCAAGCCCGACACCGCCTACAACCGCGAACTCGACATGCTGGCCTCCACGGGCGAGCAAGCGTCTTCGGCCTTGCTGGCCATCGCTTTGCAAGCCGAAGGCCAGCCTTCGGTCAGCTACGCGGGCTGGCAGGTGGCCATCAAAACCAACGACGCCTACACCAAGGCCCGCATCGAGTCGATCGACGACCAGCGCGTGCGTGCTGACCTGGCCGCAGGCAAGGTGGTCATCATCACCGGCTTCCAGGGTGTGGATGAAAACGGCAACATCACCACGCTGGGCCGTGGCGGTTCTGACACTTCTGCCGTGGCCGTGGCTGCGGCCATGAAGGCCGATGAATGTCTGATCTACACCGACGTGGATGGCGTCTACACCACCGACCCCCGCGTCGTGTCCGAAGCGCGCCGCCTGGCCAAGGTCAGCTTTGAAGAGATGCTCGAGATGGCCTCGCTGGGCTCCAAAGTCCTGCAAATCCGTTCGGTGGAGTTTGCGGGCAAATACAAAGTGCCCATGCGTGTACTCTCGAGCTTCACGCCCTGGGACATCGACATCCACGAAGAAGCCAAATCCGGCACCCTGATCACTTTTGAAGAAGACGAACAAATGGAACAAGCCATCGTTTCCGGTATCGCATTCAACCGCGATGAAGCCAAAATCTCCGTGCTCGGCGTGCCCGACAAACCCGGTATCGCGTACCAGATCCTCGGCGCTGTGGCCGATGCCAACATCGAAGTCGATGTGATCATCCAGAACGTGAGCAAGGACGGCAAGACCGATTTCAGCTTCACCGTTCACCGCAACGACTACGCCCGCACCACCGACCTGCTCAAGGACAAAGTGCTGCCCGCGCTGGGCGCGACCGAAGTGGTGGGCGACACCAAGATCTGCAAAGTGTCCATCGTCGGTATCGGCATGCGCAGCCACGTGGGTGTGGCCAGCAAGATGTTCCGTTCGCTGAGCGAAGAAGGCATCAATATCCAGATGATCTCGACTTCTGAAATCAAGACCTCGGTCGTGATCGACGAAAAATACATGGAACTGGCCGTTCGCGCCCTGCACAAGGCCTTCGATCTGGACCAAGCCTGAGCTATAATTCAGCCACCTGGAAACGTGACCGAGTGGCCGAAGGTGCTCCCCTGCTAAGGGAGTATGGGGTGTAGAGCCTCATCGAGGGTTCGAATCCCTCCGTTTCCGCCAGGTATCAAGCAAAAACGCCCCTCACGGGGCGTTTTTTTTGCAAGTCATTCCCATCATTGAAGCACGATGCATGGCCAGTCCCATGCTGATCAAGCCAGTCAGTGCCCCCTCATGGACAGCCATTCCCCGTAGCACTCGCACGCGCATGCGCTCAGCAGTTGACGATCTAGGACGGTCACTGCACCGCGTTGGATTTGGAGTATGCCTTCCTGGTCCAGGCTTTTGAGGGTGAGGCTGACGGCTTCGCGGCGAACACCAAGGGAGTCAGCCATTTCCTGGTGTGTGCAAGCGATGGTGTCGCTGTCCACCAGGTCCATGAACTGGAGCAGCAGCTTGGCCACCCTTTGTCTGGCGGTATGGTGCTGGTTGCAAGCCAGTTGCTTGGCCATCTTTTGATGATGGATTTGGCTCAATGAAAGAAACTTCATCAGGGTCACTTCATCGTGCCGAATCATGTCGATGAATTGGGGCGTCTCCAACCGATACGCCATGCCCGTGACACGCACCACCGCTGAATCATCAGTGGCCACCCCGCAGCACGGTCCGGCCAGCAACAGGCCATGGCATCCGATGATGCTCGCGTCGATCATGGATCCGTCGGCCAGATGACGTTGAGAGGCCACCACGGCATCGATGGGAAAGTAAACGTGCGGCTTGCTGGAGCCCGGCTCGGATAAGAGGGTGTTTTTCTTGAGCAATACCGGCTGCAGGTGTGGCAGCAAACGCTGGTATGCGGCTTCGCCCAGTTGTCGAAGGATCAGGTTGTCTTTGGGGGATCTGCCCGCCTTCGCTTGTTGGTGACGAGAGGGGGTCAGCCCCGCGGGGTCACTGGCGGTCTTCATTTCATGACTCCGCAAGCATCAGCGGATCAGGCTTGCGCTGTGCGCTCAGACACACAGCAGGGAAGTCGTGGGTGCATCCGCACTTGTCACTTGACATATTTGGGTATTTTATCCCGTGGTACTTTCTCCGTTGCCCATGCACGATGAAAAGCATGGCCAAGCCCTCACCAAAGTACGCAAAAAGTCCGGTTCTCACCGGGCTGGGGGCGGTCATTCGTGAGTTGCGATCAGAAATCGGGCGCTCACAGGAAGCCTTGGCGGTCGATGCGGAGCTTGACCGCAGCTACATGGGCGGGATTGAGCGCGGCGAGCACAACCTGACACTCATCAATTTGCAGAAAATCGCCACGGCACTGGGTACCCAGCCGTCCAAGATATTGCAAGCGGCGGGCTATTGAAGAGTCCGGGCAGCGCTGTGCAGGCAGGTGGCGACTCGGGCCGCCATTTCAGAAGTTCAGCCGAATGCCGCTGTCCTGCACCTCGATGCTTTCGAGGTGCTTGCCCACGGTTTCGGGCACTTTGTAGATGGCGGTGCCGTCCAGCAATTGCAGCAGGCTGCCGTTGAGTGCGCTGGCCAGCGGTGTCGGCAGGGCCTTGTTTTCGCCAACCGTCAGCTTCAAGAGTTTGACCTTGGCGATTTCCACTTCACCCGTTTCCTTGTTCCACTGTGGCTGAAAGTCGATGCAAAAGTCACCGTTCTTCTGCACGAGTGGGCTGGACCATTGCCCGCACAGTTCGATTTTCTGTCGTTCGCGGCTCAGTTGCAGTACCGGGTTGTCCAGCCGGATGCTGTACTTTTCTTTAGGGAACTTCTTGCCCACGGCAGCGTCGATCAACAGTTTGGGCACGGTCAAAGACAGGGCGTGGGCGGTGGTGACCGTCAGGCAAAGCAGCGCCAGGGCACAGGCCTGCAATCGCCGGAGGGTGAGATTTGTATTCATGGTGCGTCTGCCTGGTCTGCCAAAGAAAAAGCCTCAGCACGTGAATGCTGAGGCTTTACTTTTTGGCTCCCCGACCTGGGCTCGAACCAGGGACCTACGGATTAACAGTCCGGCGCTCTACCGACTGAGCTATCGGGGAATAGACATGAATTATAGCGTCAATTTTTGGCCATTCTCGAATGGGGCGATGATTTTTTGAAAAATTTCACCGCACCATTCAAAAGCTCGTTCGCACCGTGATGCGACCTGTGCGCGGCGCGCCAGGGTAGAGGTAATAGTGGCTGAATTGTTTGGGTGATTCGCGCCAGTAGTGTCGGTCCGTGAGGTTGTCCACGGCCAGCGTCCATTCGGTGCGAACCCCTTGGATGCGGGTGTCGTAGTGCGCTGCCAGATCGAGGGTGGTCCATGCAGGCAGCGTGATGCTGCCGTCTTCGAGCACCCGGCGCGAGCCTTCGTGGCTCAGGCGCAGGCTGGTGCGCAGGCCAGGTACATCGGCCCAACGGTATTGGGCCAAAGCGCGAACCACCACATTGGGCACATTGAGGGCGCGCTGTCCGTTGACCATGGTGTCGATGACGGCGTTCTCGCGTTGTGCATGGATCCAGGTGCCGCTCAACTCGGCCAGCCAGGGGCCATGGCTCACGCCGCCACCGAGTTCGATGCCCCGGTGGTGCGCTTGCCCGTCGATCTGTCGGGTGCAGGTGTTGGCGCCGTCGCAGGTGCCCGCATCACCGGCCTGTGGGCGGGTGATGTCAAAGTAAGTGGCTTGCCAGCGCAACGACGGGCTCAGGCCTTTGAGCCCGGCTTCGAGCTGCTGGCTGCGCAATGCGGGCAAGGCTTGGCCCGCATTGGTGTAGAGGCTGCGGTTGGCAGTGACCGCTGATTCAATGCCTTCACCGTAGCTGCCATAAGCGGTCACACCGGACGTGATCTGGTGCGAGAGGGCCAGCCAGGGCGTGTTGAAGCTGCGCTGGTCCTGAACGGCGCGGCTGCCATCGGTGCGGGCGCTGCTGCGGTGGATGGCGGTGTGGCGCAGACCCAGCCACAGGGCGGTTTGCGCACTCAGTGCAATGCGGTCACGCACAGCCACTTCGTTGCTGTATTCGCTGCGGTTGGTGTTCAGGTCACCCGGTGTGGGGTTGGCTGCGCTGTCGGCCATGCCGTGGATGTCGCCCGTGCCAGCCCAGTTGTAGGCCTGCATCGGGGCGAGGCGATCGAGCTGGCGTTGGCGCATGAAGCTCACGCCCACGTCGTGCCGCAGGCCTGCCCAGCGGGTTTGCCCGGTGACTTCGGTCTTGAAGGCATCGGAGATGCGGCGCTCATTGTCGCTGCGGTAGTCGTACAGGTCGAACGAGCCGTTGCTGCAGAATCGGTCCCAGAGGTTTTCGGCACTGCAACCGTAGGCAAAGGTCAGACGGTCATCGGTGCGCAGGCGTTGTCCGCCGTACTGCGTGGTCCAGAGCCAGCCTTCGCCCAGGTTTTGTTTGAAGCGCAGACTGCCTGTGTTGGCCTTGAACACCCCTGGCACCGACCACGGCTGGCGGCTGAGGTTCAAGGTGCCGTCCACCGGTGCAGGCAGCGTGTTGCCCAGCAGGCTGTAGGCGTTGACCCCCATTTGCTGGCGCTCGCTGGTCTCGAATTCCCAATCCAGTTTGCTGTCGGGCGTGATGCGCCAGTCCATGGCCAGGGCCATGAGTTGGCGGTGGCCCTGGGTGTTTCGGATGTAGGGGTTCAGGTCTTCATAGGCCGCATTGAAGCGGTACCCGAAATCTTTGTTTTCGCCAAAGCGGGCACCCAGGTCGAGGGCGATGCTGCTGCTTTTGCCGTTGCCATACGTGGCGGTGACGGCTCGGATAGTTTCGTCGTTGCCGCTGGGCGCGCGCTTGACCACGTAGTTGGCCAGGCCCCCAGGGGCGCTGGTGCCCGCCTGGATGCCGCTGGTGCCTTTGAGCAGTTCGATGCGCTCTTTGTTGTCCATCGGGATCATGGTCTCGGCCGAGATGGGCAAGCCTTCCCGGCGGAAGTTGTAGCGGTTGTCCAGTGTGTAGCCGCGCACGCTCAGCATGTCCCAGTAGGCGGGCGAGTTGTAGCTGTCGGTCACGCTCGCGTCCAGGCGCAGGGCGTCCGAGATGCGGGTGGCGCCCATGTCGCGCAGCGTCTGGGCATCGATGCTGATGCCACTGAACGGTGCCTTGGCCAGCGGGGTGTCGCCAAAATCGCTGGTTTGCAATGGCAAGGGACTGGTGATGACGATTTCTTGGCCGGCTTGCGACCAGGCGGTCGTGCTGGCAATGCAAAGGGCAGTGGCCGCAGCGATGCGGCCCATGGGCATGGATGGCGTATGTGTTGCCATGACGTTTTCCTTCAACGTTATGGCAGGTCGGCTGACTGGGAACGTGGTCGTGCCTGGAGAGGTGGCACGGTTCCTTGGACAAGCTTCCCTGCGCGAGGATTACCTCAATCAGGTTCAAAGGGACTTTCTCAGTCGAGGGCCTTTTGGCCCCCAACACCCCCAGCGGGTGCGCCACACATGCGGTGGCGCGGATTGGATTTTAGGCGATGCCCAGCCGCTGGTGCAGCAGCGTGGAGGTTGTCGTGTACTGCAGCAGGGTTTTTTCGGCAGGCCGCAGCAAGGCCAAGGCGCCAAAGGCGGCCAGCGTGGCTTCGTGGAAGCCGCACAAGATCAGCTTCTTTTTGCCCGGGTAGGTGTTGATGTCACCCACGGCAAAGATGCCAGACGCCGAGGTGCCGAAGTTTTCGGTGTTCACCACCAGTTGCTTGCGTTCCATGGCCAGGTCCCATTGCGCGACGGGCCCGAGCTTGGGGGACAGGCCCAGGGCCATCACCAGTTGCGTGCAGGTGAGCGCGGCGTCGTGGCCTTCGGCGTTGAGGTAAGTCAGGCCGCTGAGCTGCGCTGCCTCTTGCACGAGGCCAGTGGGCTGGCCCGCCACAAAGCGCACACGGCCTGCGGCCAAGGCATCCCGAAAAGCCTGCTGGCGCTCGGGCTCGGCGCTGAAGTGTTCGCGTCGGTGCATCAGCGTCACGCTGGCGGCGCTGGCCATGGCATTCAGGCAGGTTTGCAGGGCGGTGTCACCGTCTCCTGTGACCAACAGGTGCTGGCCAGTCCAGTCGGGCAAGGCTTGCGAGCCGAACCAGACCTGACGGCCCAGGTGTGGGCCCAAGCCCTCGATGGGCAGGCTGCGCGGCACAAAGGCGCCCACACCCGCAGCAATGAACACGGTGCGCGCCAACCACTGCGTGCCCTGCGAAGTGCTGACCGCCCAGGCGCCGCTGGCGGTGGCGTGCAGGCTGTCGATCGTTTGGCCCAGGTGCAAGGTGGGGGGAAAAGGGGTGAGCTGCGTTTGCAGGCGCTCGACCAGCTCACGGCCAGTGCAGACCGGGATGCCGGGGATGTCGTAGATGGGTTTGTCGGCGTAGAGTTCGGCGCACTGACCGCCCACATGGGGCAGGGCGTCGACCACGTGGCATGAAATGCCTTGCAAGCCGAGCTGGAAGGCCTGGAACAGGCCCACCGGGCCAGCGCCGATCACCAGAGCATCGGTTTCGATCGGCGTGGCCATGGGGAGATCAGCGGATCAGTTCGGCCAGCTTGCCGGTCTTGTCTTTCCACTCTTCGGCGGTGGGCAGCGGGGCCTTGCGCTTGGTGATGCTCTTCCAGGTGGGCAAGAGGGCCAACTCGGCGTTGATTTTGGTCATGTGCTGCTGGTCAGCCGGCAGGTCTTCCTCGGCGTAGATGGCGTTGACCGGGCACTCGGGGATGCACACGGCGCAGTCGATGCACTCATCGGGGTCGATGGTCAGGAAGTTAGGGCCTTCGCGGAAGCAGTCCACAGGGCAAACGTCCACACAGTCGGTGTACTTGCACTGGATACAGGATTCGGAAACAACGTGGGTCATGATGGACTCGGAAAATGGGCTGTGCGCTGCACGTGCAGCGCCAAACCCGTGATTTTAAAGGAGATCAGTTCACCAGCACGGCGCCTGAGGTCTTGTGGCTGGCCGTGTCCACCAGCACCAGCGCACCCAGGATGCGCGACTGCGTGAATGGCAGAGTGACCAGCGGCTCCTGCAGGGCCAGGGTGAC
Source organism: Limnohabitans radicicola (assembly GCF_014837235.1). GTDB lineage: Bacteria > Pseudomonadota > Gammaproteobacteria > Burkholderiales > Burkholderiaceae_C > Limnohabitans_A > Limnohabitans_A radicicola. Next base: position 213,261 of record NZ_JACYFT010000002.1, read on the forward strand.
GTGGCCGATGGCGTTGGGCGCCAGCTCGGTGGCTTCTTCTTCGGCCAGGGTGTTGACGTTGAGGCGGTGCACCACGCGTTGCACTTTGGCCTTGACCCAGCGGTGACCGTGCAGCGCCCAATACAGGCGCCCAGCGACCAGGGGTTCGTCGTCCATCCAGGCGATGGTGGTGCTCAGCTGGCGCTGACCTTCGGGTGCGCCTTCGGCTGCCAAGAGCCAGTCGCCACGCGACACATCCACCTCGCGGTCGAGCACGATGCCTGCGCTGTGGCCTGCAGCCTTGTCCTGCGGCTGGCGGGTGGCCGACAGCACTTGCGACACCACGGCGGTCTGGCCGCTGGGGAAGACCTTGATGGTTTGGCCCGGCTCGATGCTGCCCGTGGCCACGCGGCCCCAGAACACGCGGCGGCCCTGGGTGGTCACGCCCGAGTCGTGGAACTTCTCGACCCACTGCACCGGGAAGCTGAAGGCCACATCGGTCTCTGCTGGCGTGACCGGCAAGTCTTCGAGGATGCTCAAAAGGCTGGGGCCGGTGTAGCCACACCAGTCGGCTTGGTCGTTGTTCTCGGTGGTGACCACGTTCCAGCCCTTGAGCGCCGACACGGGCACCATGGCGGTGACGGTGATCCCGGCTTCTTGGGCGAATTTTTCCAGGGCGCCAGCGATGTTCTTGTAGGCCACGGCGGCATCGGCCACGGCGTCGAGCTTGTTGATGGCGAACACGATGGACGGCACGCGCAGCAGGTTGACCAGCAGCGAATGGCGGCGGGTTTGTGGCAGCAGTTGCAGGTCGGGGTTGGCCCAGTCGAGCTTGATGGCGTCGACCAGCACCACTGCCGCGTCGGCGCTCGATGCCGCCGTGACCATGTTGCGGGTGTACTGCTCGTGGCCGGGCGCGTCACCGATGATGAACTTGCGCGCTTCGGTGTTGAAGTAGCGGTAGGCCACATCGATGGTGATGCCTTGCTCGCGCTCGGCGCTCAGGCCGTCGGTCAGCAGGGCCAGATCGGTTTCGCCCGAGCGTTGCACGCCCGCCAGATGGTCTTGCAGCACGGCCTTGGTGTCCACCAGCAGGCGGCCGATCAGTGTGCTTTTGCCGTCGTCGACCGAGCCGCAGGTGATGAATTTGAGGGCAGAAAAGTGTTGGTTGTTGCTCATGTCTTTGGCTCCCTGATCAGAAATAGCCGTCTTTTTTGCGCTTCTCCATCGAAGCCTCGGACGTCTTGTCGTCCATGCGGGTTGCGCCGCGCTCGCTCACGTCGGCAGCCAGTGTCTCGATCACGATTTGCTCGGGCGTGGCCGCATCGCTCTCCACCGGGCAGGTGCAGGTGATGTCGCCCACGGTGCGGAAACGCACATCGCGCAGCACGACTTGCTCGCCGTCCTTGGGGGGGGTCAGCTCGGTCACTGGCACCAAGAGGCCGCGGCGGTCGACCACTTCGCGCTTGTGGGTGTAGTAGATCGAAGGCAGGGCGATGTTTTCGCGGGCGATGTACTGCCACACATCCAGCTCGGTCCAGTTGGAGATCGGGAACACGCGGAAGTGCTCGCCCGGCTGCAGGCGGGTGTTGAACAGCGTCCACAGCTCGGGGCGCTGGGCCTTGGGCTGCCACTGGCCAAAGCTGTCGCGGTGCGAAAAGATGCGCTCCTTGGCGCGGGCCTTTTCTTCGTCACGGCGGGCACCACCGATCAGCGCGTCAAAGCGGAACTCCTCAATCGCTTCGAGCAGCGTGACCGACTGGTGCACATTGCGGCTCTCGCCCGGGTGGGCCAGGCGCACGGTGCCGCGTTTCATCGAGTCCTCGACGCTGCGCACGATCAGCTCGGCCCCCAGCTCCTTGGCACGGAAGTCACGGAAATCGGTCACCTCAGGGAAGTTGTGCCCGGTGTCGATCATCAACAGCGGGTAGGGCAGGCGACCTGCGCCAAACGCCTTCTCGGCGCACTTGAGCATGACCAGCGAGTCCTTGCCGCCCGAAAACAGCAGGGCGGGGCGCTCGAAAGCGGCGGCGACTTCGCGCAGGATGAAAATGGTTTCTTCTTCCAGCGCGTCCAGGTGGCTGTTGCTCAGGGTGTGCAACTCGTTTTGTGTCATGGCGTTCATGTTCATTGCTCTTTAAATGCGGTCAAGGAGACGTCCAAAATATCCAAAGGCGATCGACTTGATGTGTGGGGCGCGGGAGGCGACGATGTGTGGCGCGAAGCGACTTCTGAGGAGCCTGCCGCGCCCCACACATCACACCCCAAAAATCATTGCTTAACGTGCAGTCCACATTCTTTGGCCGCCTCGTCCTCCCACCACCAGCGCCCGGCGCGGAACTCCTCGCCCAGACTGATGGCCCGCGTGCATGGCGCGCAACCGATGCTCGGGAAAAACTGATCGTGCAGCGGGTTGTAGTCCACCTGGTGCGTGGCGATGTAGTGCCACACATCCCCCCATGTCCATTTGGCCAAAGGGTTGAACTTGTACAGCGACTTGGTGGCCACTTCGCTCTCGTCGAGCAAAGGTACCTCGGCCCGGGCAGCGGACTGCTCCTGGCGCAGACCCGTGATCCAGGCCTTTTGGCCCTTGAGCGCACGACCCAGAGGCTCCATCTTGCGCACGCCGCAGCATTCCTTGCGCAGCTCGATCGTTTTGTAAATCGCGTCCTGGCCACGCTCGCGCACGAACCGGATCACCGACTCCTGCGCCGGGCGGAAGACGTTGATCGGCGCACGCGAATGCGCCTGGGTGCGCTCCAGCAGGGCCAGGGTTTCGGTGTGCAGTGCGCCGGTCTCCAGCACAAAGACCGGAATGTCCAATTGCAAGCCGTTGATGAGGTGCGTGATCACCACATCCTCGGCGCCCAGGCTGGACGCCTGCGTCACGGGGGCAAATTCGGCCGCAGCGCGCTGCAGCAGCGCCTCGGTCTCGGCCAGCTTGGCGGCAAAGTCGGGGCTGGCTTGGGCGTGCAGCTCGGTGGCTTTGGCCGGGGCGTTGCGCGAAGAAATCAGGCTGGAGGACATCACGCGGCCTTGGCAAAGTGCGGTTGCGTGTCCACGGCCGAACCTTGGTAGAAGCCGGCATAGCGGTCCAGCTGGCGCTGGGCGGCGCTGGCATCCACACCCTCCTTGAGCACAGCCACGTCAAAGCCAGTGCGCTGCATTTGCACCAACTGGTCGATCAGCACATCGCCCGTGGCGCGCAGCTCGCCCGCAAAGCGCAGGCGGCGGCGCAGCAAAAAGGCCTGGCTGTAGGCGCGGCCATCGGTGAAGGCCGGAAACTGCAGGTCGATGCGGGTCACGCCACTCAGGTCGAGCGTGCGGGGGTCCACGTCGTTGGCCAGCGTGAGGACGGCCGGTGATTCAGCGGTTTGGTGTTCTTGTGCGGTGATGATTTTCATGTCGTGTTCTCCCTGCGTTCAGACCGTTTCGGCGTCTGCAGCCGGGTGGCGTGCGGCATTGGCTGCGGCCTTGAACGGCTCGTGGCCGACGCGGCGCAGCGTCTCGATGAAGGCTTCCTGCTTGCCGTGGCCAGTGCTCACGCGCAGCTGCTTGTAGGTGTCCAGAATGGCTTCGATCACATCGGGCACTTCAAACGAAGAGAACGACGGGCCAACCACCTTGCCGGGTGTGGCTGCGCCGGACAGGTCCTTGCCGTCCGAGCCACCCAGCGTGACCTGGTACCACTCCTTGCCGTCTTTATCGACCCCCAAAATGCCGATGTGGCCCGAGTGGTGGTGACCACAGGAGTTGATGCAGCCGCTGATGTGGAAGTCGATGTGGCCCAGGTCTTCCAGTTCGTCCAGGTCCTGGTAGCGCTCGGTGATGGCGCTGGCCGTGGGGATGGAGCGGGCATTGGCCAGCGCGCAGTAGTCGCCGCCGGGGCAGGCGATCATGTCGGTCAGCAAACCGATGTTGGGCTGGGCCACGCCCAGCGCCTTGGCTTCGAGCCACAGCGCGTGCAGCTGGTCCAGACGCACCCAGGGCAGCAGCAGGTTTTGGGTGTGCGAGACGCGGGCTTCGCCTGCAGAATATTTCTCGACCAAGGCTGCGGCCGCGTCGAGCTGCTCGGCGGTGGCGTCACCGGGGGCGTAGCCCGGACGCTTGAAGGACAGCGAGACGGCGCGCAGCTGCGGGTTGCGGTGCGGGCGCACATTGCGCGCCAGCCAGCGGGCAAAGGCGGGCGTCTTGGCCGCTTCGATGCTCAGCTGCGCTTCGGCCTGGGCCAACCACTCGTCGGTGCTCTCAGGCAAGTTCAGTGCAGGGTCGACAAAACCGGCTTTCACACGGTCGAGTTCGGCCTGTGGCAGGGTGTGGGGTGCGCCATCGCGTTCGAGGATTTCGCGGAACTCGGTCTCGACTTCGTCAAAGTAGCGCTGGCCTTCGGCCTTGACCAGGATCTTGATGCGGGCCTTGTACTTGTTGTCGCGGCGGCCCCAGCGGTTGTAGACGCGCACCACGGCTTCAAGGTAGTTCATGATGTCCTGCCAGGGCAGGAATTCGCGGATCACCACGCCGTTGATCGGGGTGCGGCCCATGCCGCCACCCACCAGCACCTTGAAGCCGACTTCACCGGCCTCGTTCTTGAGCACCTGCAAGCCGACGTCGTGCCAGCCAATGGCAGCGCGGTCTTCTGTGGCACCTGTGATGGCGATCTTGAACTTGCGCGGCAGGTGCGCGAACTCGGGGTGCAGGGTGCTCCACTGGCGGATCAGCTCGGCATACGGGCGCGGATCGACCACTTCGTCCACCGCCACACCGGCCAGCTCGTCGGTGGTGGTGTTGCGGATGCAGTTGCCGCTGGTCTGGATGCCGTGCATGTTCACGGTGGCCAGCAACTCCATCACATCGGCCGACTTGGACAGCGGAATCCAGTTGAACTGCACGTTCTGGCGTGTGGTGAAGTGGCCGTAGTTGGTGGTCAGCTTGGGGGCCAGGCCAGGGAGCTTGTCTTGCGTGGCCTGGGCTTCAGCCAGCAGGGCAGCATCGGGCGTGTCGTAGTCGCGTGCGATCTTGGCCAGCACTTTGAGTTGGGCCGCATTGATTTCGCCATAGGGCACAGCCACGCGCAGCATGGGCGCGTAGCGCTGCACATACCAGCCGTTTTGCAGACGCAGGGGGCGAAACTGGTCGTCGCTCAGTTGACCGGCCTGCCAGCGCTCGAGTTGGTCTCGGTGCTCTGCAGCGCGGGCGCGCACAAAGGCTTTGTCAAATTCGGTGTACTGGTACATAGGCGTCGGGTGTGAGAAAAATCAGATCAGGACGAGCTTGGTGCCGGCCCATGCCAGCAGCACGGACAGCAAGGAGCGGATCACGCGGTCAGGCGTGTGGTGGGTCAGGCGCGAGCCCAGCCAGATGCCGGGGATCGACCCGGTCAGCAGCTTGGCCAGCAAAGGCCAGTCCACCGAACCGAGAGACGCATGGCCCAGACCTGCCACCAAGGTCAGTGGCACGGCATAGGCGATGTCGGCCGCCACGATGCGCGGCAAAGGCAGCAGAGGATACAGCACCATCAGCACCGTCACGCCGATGGCGCCAGCACCCACCGAGGTCAGTGTGACGAGGGTGCCGATGAGGGCACCAAACAGTAAAGGCAGGCTCCAGTGGCGGGGCGTGGTGGCGCGGGCTTCGTCCTCGGCGGCCAGTTGGCGGGGCACCTGCTTGCCGCGCACGGCCTTGTAGAGCATGGCTGCAGCCGTCAGCAGCAGGGCCACGCCCAGCGTGCTGGTCATCAGGGCCTGCACCTTGGGGTCGGCCGGGCCCACCCAGCGCAAAACGCCGATCGTCACCAGGCAGGCCGGGATACTGCCCGCACTCAGCAGCCCCACCACACGCCAGGGCACGATGCGCTGGCGGGCAAAACTCACGGTGCCCCCCAGCTTGGTGAAGGCCGCAAACAGCAGATCGGTGCCTACAGCCATGTAGGGCTTCACGCCAAAGAAAAAGATCAAGAGCGGCGTCATCAGCGAGCCGCCGCCCACCCCCGTCAGGCCGACGATGGTGCCGACAAAGAAACCCGCAAAGACATAGCCCAGATCGATCATGGCGGCGACTGTAGCCGCTCTTTATGCCAAAACAAACGATTTATTCGTTGTAGATATATTCCAAATGAGCATAAGAGGCCTTGGGCGTCGCCTCACTGGGGCCCTTTAGCCGGGCAGGGGCTGGGTGCGCTCGGCCATGATCCGGGCCGAAGGCTGCACGTTCATGGTCATCTGGAACAGGCCCGCGGCCAGGCCAATGGCCACTGCGCCTTGCCAGGCCAGGTCGTAATTTCCCACGCGGCTGTAAATCACCCCGCCGCCCCAGGCCCCGATGAAGGAGCCCACCTGGTGGCTGAAAAACGCCACCCCCGACAAGGTGGCCATGTAGCGCAGCCCGAACAAATGGATGACCAGGCCCGACACCAGCGGCACCACGCCCAGCCACAGCGTGCCCATGGCGGCGGCAAACACCAGGGTGCTGGTCGGGGAGGGTGGCGTCATGAAATACAGCTCAATGAACAGCGAGCGCAGCACATAGATGCCGCCCAGCAGCACCCGCTTGGAATACAGCCCGCCCAGCCAGCCAAACAGGTAGGAGCCCAGCACGTTGAACAGGCCCACCAGCGCCAGGGCGGTGCTGCCCACGCTGGGGTCGATGCCGCAAATGTCCAGATAGGTGGGCAAGTGTGTGGTGATGAACACCAGTTGCAGGCCGCACACAAAAAAGGCGATGGCCAGCACCAGGTAGCCCCGGTGGCCCAGGGCCTCGCGCACCGCTTCGCCCACGGTTTGCGAGGCGCCCAAAGGCGCAGGCACCTCGATCTGGTCGGCCCGGCTGGCCATGAAGGCGGCGGGCACCATGACCGCTGCCAGCCCCAGGAAACCGATCAGGGCCGCCTGCCAGCCCGAGCTGCTGATCAGGTGTTGCGCCATGGGCGAGGCCAGGGTCAGCCCCAGCGAGCCCAGCGCCGACACCGAACCCATGGCCATGCTGCGCTTGAGCGGCGAGACCGCCTTGGCCGTCACGCTCATGGCGATGTTGGACGCAGTGCACGACAGCGCCAGGCCCACACACAGGCCCATGCCCAGCGTCACACTCCAGGCCGAGGTGGCCGTCAGCGCCAAAGCCAGGCCCAGGCCATAAACCGCCACCCCCATCAGCGCCACGGGCCGGGCGCCGTGTCGGTCGGCCAGGATGCCCACGAAAGGCTGCGTGGCCCCCCAGACGATGTTTTGGATGGCGATGGCCAGCGAAAAATCGGCCGCCGTGATGCCGATGTCGCGGATCATGTGCGGTTGCAGGAGGCCAAAACTCTGGCGCATGCCCATGGCCAGACTCAGCATCAAGGCCGCGCCGCCTAGGATCCATGCCACCTGGTAGCGGGACAAGTCGGTTTGTTTCATCACACCCATTATTGGGCGTTGTTCTGCCCCGGTCAGCCCTTGTGCGACACCCTTTTCCGGTGCACCGTGGGGCTGTCACATTGGTGATAGAGTCTCGGCTTTTGGAGAGAACCATGGCTTTGCCCGCTTCCTTGCGCCAGCTCACATTGACCGCGTTCATGACCTTGGGCTGCGGCCTGCAGGCCTCGGCCCAGACCCCCATCCGCATCGGCGAAATCAACAGCTATTCCGCCATTCCCCAGTTCACCCAGCCCTACAAACAAGGCTGGCAACTGGCGGTTGAAGAGATCAACGCCCAGGGCGGCCTGCTCGGCCGCAAGGTTGAAGTGATTGCCCGTGACGACGCGGGCAAGCCCGAGGAGGCCCTGCGCCACGCCATCGAGCTGACTTCCAAAGAAAAAGTGGACGTGCTGGCCGGGGGCTTTTTGTCGAACGTCGGCTTGGCCCTGGCCGACCACGCCGCCAAGAACAAGCGCCTGTTTGTGGCGAGCGAGCCTTTGACCGACGCCATTGTCTGGGACAAGGGCAACCGCTACACCTTCCGCCTGCGCCCCAGCACCTACATGCAGTCGGCCATGCTGGTCGAAGAAGCGGCCAAGCTGCCCGCCAAGCGCTGGGCCACCATTGCCCCCAACTACGAATACGGCCAAAGCGCCGTCGCCAGCTTCAAGGAGCTGCTCAAGGCCAAGCGCCCCGATGTGGAGTTTGTGAGCGAGCAGTGGCCCGCCCAAGGCAAGATCGACGCGGGCAGCACCCTGACGGCCACCATGGCGAGCAAGCCCGACGCCATCTTCAACGTGACCTTTGGCGCGGACCTGGCCAAGCTGGTGCGCGAGGGCAACCAGCGCAACGTGTTCCCCAAGACCCCGGTGGTGTCGCTGCTGTCGGGCGAGCCGGAGTACCTGGAGGTGCTGAAAGACGAAACGCCCAAGGGCTGGATCGTGACCGGCTACCCCTGGGACCAGCTCGACAACAAGGAGCACGCCAGCTTTGCCGCCAACTATTACAAGAAGTTCAACGAGAACCCCAAGGTCGGCTCGGTCGTGGGCTATGCCACCCTGCAGGCCATCTTTGCGGCCATCAAAAAGGCCAACTCCACCGACAACGAGAAGCTGGTCACCGCCATGCGTGGCTTGAAATTCAGCACACCCTTTGGCCAAGCCGAGTTCCGCGCCATTGACCAGCAGTCCACCATGGGCGCTTATGTGGGCAAGCTCGACCAGCGCGGCGGCAAGGGCACCATGGTCCAGTGGCACTACGCCGACGGCAAGAACTACCAGCCCACCGACGCGTATGTCAAAGGCCGCCGCCCTGCAGACGCGATGAAGTGACGCGGTCGCGGGGCAAGAAACCCCGTCGCACTGGGCGGTTTTTCACATGCCGGGCAGCTGGGGGGAAGCATCTCCTGTATAGTGGTTTAAATCGTTAAATTTGATTAAATTGACATTTAATTCAAACTTAATTGTTGAACGTGCAGGATGCTTTTAAGACGTGTTCATTCCCTGAACGGCGCCACACCCCACTGGGTTTGGTGGCTGTTGCTGGCCTGGCTGATTTACACCTTCTCGGCCTTGGGGTGGTATGTCCTGAACGATCCTGCGCTCATGGGCAGCATTTGCAGGACGAGATGAAATGAGTGTGAACAGCAGTTTGTCGGCCTCGCGCCGCAGCGACCAGATTTTGCAACCCCAGCGCGCCGCCGCGGACCGGATCATGCTGAGCATGATGGTGTTTTTGCTGGCGGTGTGTTTCGGGGTGGCTTATTTCACCTCCACCTGGATGTTGACGCTCGTTGTGGCGGTGCCCGCACTGCTGGTCCCCTGGGCCATTTACAAGGGCGCGCCGGGCTCGCTGGCCTCCCGGCTGTCGATTGCCTGCGCCCTGATGGTGTTTTCTGCGCTGACCATCCAGCAAAGCCAGGGCATGATCGAGAGCCACTTTGGCATTTTCACCTTGCTGGCTTTCCTGCTGTACTACCGCGACTGGCGCCCCATCGTGGCAGCTGCGGGCTTGATCGCCGTGCACCACGTGGTGTTTGGTTATTTGCAGGCCACCGATTCGGTGGGCATCACGGTGCTGGAAGGCGATGTGCACGTCACGACCATCATCCTGCACGCGGCCTATGTGGTTTTTGAAGCGGCGATGCTGATCTTCATGGCCACCATCCTGCGCCGAGAGGCCGTGGAATCGGCCCTGGTGGCGGAACTCTCGGGTCAGATCAGCGAAGGCGACTTCTCGCCCCGCGGCCCGGCTGTCAGTGCCTCGGAGCTGCCCCTGCTTTACAAAGTTTCCCAGATGCAGAAATCGCTGCAGTCCACACTGCAAGACATCGTGGGGGTCATGACCGCTGTTGCCCAGGGGCACCTGGATCGCCGCGTCACGGTCGAAGCCCGTGGGGACCTGGGCGCCCTCAAGGAAAACATCAACCAGAGCATTCAGGTGCAGCAGTCGGTGTTCCAGGACATCACGCACGTGATGCAAGGCGTCGCCAAAGGCAATTTCGGACTGCGGGTCACCGCCGAAGCCAAAGGCGAGCTCGACGGCCTCAAGCAAAGCATCAACCAGAGCATGGCTGCCCAGCAGATCGTGTTCCAGGACATCACCCATGTCATGCAAGGGGTTGCCGACGGCAATCTGCAGCGCCGCGTGTCGGCCCAGGCCATGGGCGATCTGGAGCTGCTCAAGCAGAACATCAACCAGTCGCTCGATGCATTGCGTGGTGCCATGACCACCATCAACCAAAATGCCCGTCAGGTGGCCACCGCCTCCGATGAGGCGTCCAATGCCATCGGTCAAATTTCCGATGGGGCGCGCCACCAGACCGATGCCATCAGCCACGTCTCCAGCGCTGTGCGCCAGACCGTGGCTTCCGTGGCCGATGTGTCTCAAAACACCGAGCTGGCCAGCCAGAAGTCACGCCAATCGTTTGCGTTGGTGCGCGCCAGCATGGAAAAAATGGATGAGATGGTCAAGGTGGTCAACAACATCGCGACCAACTCCGAAAAGATCAACAAAATCACAGATGTGATTGAAAAAATCGCCAACAAAACCAACTTGCTGTCCCTCAACGCGGCCATTGAAGCGGCCCGCGCTGGCGAGCATGGCAAAGGTTTTGCCGTGGTGGCCGAAGAGGTGGGCAAATTGGCCCTCAACAGCGCCGAGAGCTCGCAGGAAATTGCCACCCTGGTCAAGCAGGCGGTGGAAGAAGCCCGCAGTGCGGTCACTGCCGTGATGGACGTCAGCCAGGACATGTCGGGCATCGAACGCGAAACCCAGGCCACCGACGAAATGCTGCAACGCATCGTCGCGGCGCTGGACCAGCAAAGCGCAGCGGTGGATCAGATCAATGGCAACCTGAACAACCTGGACCAGATTGCCCGCAGCAACTCCTCTGCGTCTGAGGAGATCGCGGCCACCGTGGTCGAGCTGTCCAAAATCGCCGACGCAACGCGTCGCGAAGTCCAGCGCTTCTCGGTCTGAGTGGCTTGAGACCCGGGGCCGCGCAAGCCCCGGCGCGCTTTAGCCGGATTGAGACCAGCTGTGGGCCTGCGCCTTGGGCCAGTGGCTGGCATACAAAGCGGGCAGGGCAGCGGGTGTTTCCGTGTCCTTGAGCAGGGCACCGGGCGCCAGTGTGTCGATCAGCGCAGACAAGGGCTGGGCCTGTCCCGCCTCGTTTCGCACCATGATGTGGTCGCAGCGCAGCTGATCCGGCGAGCTCAGGCCCGCTGCGCCCAGCAGTTCTGCCAAGGCCTGCAGCGTGTGGCTGTGAAAGTGGAACACCCGCTCGGCCTTGTCCGTCACCACCAGGGCACGCTGGCGCACGGGGTCTTGTGTGGCCACGCCTGTGGGGCAGTGGTCGGTGTGGCAACTGCGTGACTGGATGCAGCCCAGCGAGAACAAGAACCCCCGTCCGGAGTTGCACCAGTCCGCGCCAAAGGCCAGGCAACGCGCCATGTCAAAGGCCGAGATCACCTTGCCGGAGGCACCTATCTTGATGCGATCGCGCAAGCCCGTCCCCACCAGGCTGTTGTGCACCAGCCGCAGGCCATCGCGCAGCGGCATGCCCACGTGGTCCGCAAACTCGATGGGGGCCGCCCCCGTGCCGCCCTCGCTGCCGTCGACCACCACAAAGTCTGGCGTCTGCCCGGTGTGCAGCATGGCCTTGACGATGGCGAACCACTCGCCAGGATGGCCCACACACAGCTTGATGCCCACCGGTTTGCCGCCAGACAAATGGCGCAACTCGCTCACAAAATTCAGCAGTTCCACCGGGGTCGAAAACGCCGAATGTCGGGCGGGTGAAACACAGTCCTGGCCCATGGGCACGCCCCGTGCTTCGGCAATTTCCGCGCTGACTTTGGCCTTGGGCAGCACGCCGCCATGGCCCGGTTTCGCGCCTTGCGAGAGCTTGATCTCGATCATCTTCACCTGAGGTGACTGGGCCTGAGCGGCAAAGCGTTCGGGGTCAAAGCGCCCTTCGGGCGTGCGGCAGCCAAAGTAGCCCGACGCGATTTGCCAGATGAGGTCGCCACCGTGCTCGCGGTGGTGCACCGAGATGCTGCCTTCCCCGGTGTCGTGCGCAAAGCCGCCTTTGGCGGCACCTTTGTTGAGGGCCTTGATGGCGTTGGGGGACAGTGCACCAAAGCTCATTCCCGAGATGTTCAGCAGCGACATCGCATAGGGCTGGCGGCAGTCCGATCCACCCACCGTGATGCGCAGCGACGCCGGGTCGAGCTGTTCAGGGCGCATCGAGTGCGTGATCCACTCGGTGCCAGCCTGGTACATGTCCTTGATGCTGCCAAAACCGCGTTGGTCGTTTTGTTCTTTGGATCGGGCATAGACCATGGCACGCTCGCTGCGCGAGAAGGGCAGCTTTTGCTCATCGTCTTCCAGAAAGTACTGGCGCAGTTCCGGGCGGATGTATTCGAGTGCGTAACGCAGTCTGCCAGTGACCGGGTAATTGCGGCGAACGGCCTGCTTGGTCTGCAAGACATCCTGGACACCCAGGGCAAACAAACCCAGAAATACCAGCGATAAGGGTGTCGAAACAGGCCAGCACACCACGGCCACAGGGGCAGTGACCAGCCAAGGGGTGAATCGGACAATGCTGTGCACGGGCAAAAGTTCCTGCGCTGGGGGAGGGTTGGATCATGTCACATGGCCGTTTGGATTGGCAAATTTTTCAGTTATTTGATTTTTGGGCCATCGCGGGTTTGCGACAAAATCATGTTTTTGTCTGGCGGAGTGGGCGGTGATGAGATTGGCAGGAATGGGGTGTCGCAGGGCCTTGTTGTGCGTGCTGCTGGCCATGCTGGGATCGGCCGTGGCGCAGCCTGTCTTGGCGCAGGGGGGCACGGTTGTGTCTTCGCACTCCGCATCAGGTGAGCGCTATCCCGGCGTCTTGCGCCTGCATGTGGATGCCACCGACCTGGATCGCCGCATCTTCCGCATCCAGCAGACCTTGCCCGTCAAGCCCGGCGCGTTGACGCTCCACTACCCGCGTTTTTTGCCTGGAACGCATGGTCCCTACGGCGAGATCGAGCGCATGGCCGGGTTGCAGATCCGCGCCCAAGGCCAGACCCTGGCCTGGCAGCGGGACACGGTGGACCCCTACAGCTTCCATGTGCAGGTGCCTGCCGGGGTGAATGAGCTGGGGCTGGAGTTCCAGTTCTTGAGCGAGGTGCGCGGGCAGACAGGCCGCGTGGTCATGACCCGCGACATGCTCAACCTGCAATGGATCAGCCAGGTGATTTATCCCGGCGGCTTCCAAGCCAAAGGCATTGCGGTGCAGGCCAGCGTGACGCTGCCCGCAGGCTGGCACGCCGCGACGGCACTGCGCGTCACAGGCCGCCAGGGCGACACCTGGCAGTTTGAGCCCACTTCTTTGGAGACCCTGGTCGACTCGCCCATTTTTGCCGGTCGCCACCACCAACAAATCGCGCTTGATCCCCAGGGCGCGGCCAAGCCCGTGGTGCTCCACCTGTTTGCCGACGCGCCTGAGCAGTTGCAGGCGTCCGACGCGCAAATCGAAGCCCACCGCCAGCTGGTCCAGCAGACCGATCGGCTCATGGGCTCGCGTCACTTCCGGCATTACGACTTTTTGCTGGCCCTGTCCGAGCGCATGGGCGGCATCGGTCTGGAACACCATGAAAGCAGCGAAAACGGCGTGCTTCCAGACTACTTCAAGGACTGGGCCAAGTCCGTCGGTGCCCGCGAACTGTTGCCCCACGAGTACGTGCATTCGTGGAACGGCAAATTCCGTCGCCCCGCCGACTTGTGGACCCCGCATTTCAACCAGCCCATGCGCAACAGCTTGCTGTGGCTCTATGAGGGGCAGACCCAGTACTGGGGACGGGTGCTGGCCGCGCGCAGTGGCCTGGTCACGCCCGAGCAGACCCGCGACCTGATGGCGCGCACGGCCGCCGAGTACACCTACCGGGCAGGCAAGTTGTGGCGCAACCTGCAGGACACCACCAACGAAGGCACGATGCGCTCTGGGCGCAATGCGACCTGGCGCGACTGGCAGCGGGGCTCGGACTATTACGACGAGTCATCCTTGATCTGGCTGGACGCCGACACCCTGATCCGTGACAAGAGTAAGGGGCAGCGTTCGCTGGACGACTTTGCCAAGCTGTTTTTCGGGGTGGAACCCGACCGTGTGGCGCCACTGACCTACACCTTCGACGACATCGTGGCGGCGCTCAACAAAGTGCAGCCGCACGACTGGAAAGCCTTTTTGCGTGAACGCCTCGACAGCCACGCGCTGGCCGCACCGTTGGACGGTTTGCAGCGCGCTGGCTGGCGTCTGGACTGGGCCGAAACTCCCAGCGAGTGGTCGCGCAGCGGCAACGGGCGAGGCCAGGCCGATGACTTCAGCTACTCGCTGGGCCTGGTGCTCCAGCCCGATGGGCAGGTGCAGCAGGTGCGCTGGAACAGCCCCGCCTTTGAAGCCGGCATGAGCCCGGCACTCTCGGTGGTCGCTGTGCAGGGCAAGGCTTACAAGGCCGAGCGGCTGTCTGCCGCCATCACTGCCAACAAGTCGGGCCAAGCCCCGCTGCAACTGCTGGTCAAGGAAGGCGAGCAGTACCGCACGCTGACGCTGGACTACCGCCAGGGCCTGCGTTACCCGCGCCTGGTGCGCATCGAGGGTATGCCCGAAGGACTCGACGCCGGGGTGCTCAAGGCCCGCCAGTGAGGTGGCTCAGGCCTGCAGCTGGCGTGCCGCGAAGCGAGAAGCCGCCAGGTGCTGCGCCAGAGACGGCGCCAGCGGCAGGGGCTCGCCTTCGAGCTGCGCGGCGATCAGCTCGCCCGCCAGCACCGACAGGCTGATGCCCCGGGCCCCCATGCCTGCGCAAATGTGCAGGCCCGGCCAGCGCTCGGCATCGAGTTCGCCCACCGCAGGGACGCGGTCGGGCAGGGTGCAGCGCAAACCTGCCCAGCCGCTCACCTGGTCCAAGGCAAAAGCCGGTCGCATAGGCTCACTCAAGGCGGGCAACAAAGTGGCCAGGCGTGCATGGTTGGCGGCGTGGTCTTCATCCCGCAGCAGGGCCTCGGGGCAGGCCCGCTCGAAGGTGGAACCCAGGTACCACCCGGCTTCGCCGGGAGTGTCTGGCGCGTGTCCCGGCATGGGCACGCCCGTGATGAAGCTGCCGTGGCCATTGACCGGAAAGGGCGGCAACTGCTGGGCGATGGCCTCGGGCAGCGCTGACAGCGGCCCCATGCTGATCTGGCCCCGCAAGGGGTTCAGGGGCAAGGGCGCATGCGCTGGCGACAGGTCCTGCATCAGGGCCCGTGTGTCGTAGCCTCCCGCGACGATGAGCACGGGCGCGCGGCCGAGTGCCTGGCCTTGGGCGTCGAGCGCCTGCCAGTCCTGACCCGTGCGGACCAGCCGGGCCACGCGGCATTGCCAGTGCACCTGCACGCCACAGGCCTGCAGTTGGGCGCGGGCCAGTTGCCGGGGGCGTATCCAGGCACCCAGGCTGTGCCACAGCGCCTGGGCATGCGCGGGCAAGCCCGCCTGGGTGAGGTGTTCGCTGCTGGCTGGGGTGCTCCATTCGTGGCCTGCAAGGGGCCAGGCCTCGCTGACAGGCAGGCTGCGTTTGCCTTCGACCCGGTGCTCCAGCACGCCCGTGGGCGCCCAGTCTTGCCCGGTCTTCAGCAATTGGCGTGCCCGTTGCACGGTGGCGCGCACCCCGGCGCGGGTGATGCGCGAGAGGATGTTGTCGTCGGGCGAGACGTGCGGTGCGGTCAGGCCCGCAGGCAGTCCCGAAGCCCCGGCACCGGGGGCTGTGCCCGCATCGAGCACGTGCACCTGCCAGCCCCGCTGCGCCAGGCTGAAAGCCGTGGCCGAGCCCGACAGGCCAGCACCCAACACCAGTGCCTGGCGCGGTTGCCCATCAGGGCGGCTGGCGCTGCGCTGGCGTGTGCGCGTTGTCCAGCGGGGGGCAAACACGGCGTGCCGCATGGTCCCGCCCTGGGAGGCGTTGTCGGTGTCAAATCCGCAAGGCAGCAGCACAGCTGGCGCATCGTCAGGCCATGCCGTGCCGCAGTGCAAGTGGGTGCCTGGTTTGCACAGGCGCGAGATCGCCTTGAGCATGTGCTGCGCAGCATCGCCCGCTGTGGGCCATTGCGCCAGCCACACCCGGTCTGCTGCCACATCGGTTTCGCGCAGCATTTTGTCGGCCGGGCCCACACACAGTGTCAGTTGCACACGCCCATGGCCCAGCACCAGGCGGTGCACACCCGGCAGCAGGCCGCGCCAGAGCGGGCCCAGCTCGGCCATCAGGTCTTGGTGTGTGGGGTTCGCGTGGCCCAGGCGGGCCAGTTCGCTGGCCGAGTCCGGGCTGTCCGTCACGGCGGTGTAGAACAGACGTTCAGGCCCTTGGGGATCTTGCTGCCAGGCTTGCCAGGTCTGCAGAAAGTCCAGCGCCAGCCCCTGGCCGATGCCCAGAACATGCCAGTGCCGCTGGCCCTGCCAGCCGCTGGGCACGGGTGCAGCAGTCACTGCAGTTCAGGCTTGGGGTGGGGGCACGAAGCCTTGCGCCGCGTCAGCGCCTTCGCCAAAGAAATGCTTTTCCATCTGGCGGGCCAGGTACTGGCGGGCGCGCAGGTCGGCCAGGTTCAGGCGGTTTTCATTGACCAGCATGGTCTGGTGCTTGAGCCAGTCGGCCCAGGCCTGCTTGCTGACGCTTTCCCAGATGCGTTTGCCCAGCTCGCCGGGGTAGGGCGGAAAGTCCAGGCCCTCTGCTTCGGTGCCGAGTTTGATGCATTGAACGGTGCGTGCCATGTGTGTGTTGCCTTTGGTGTCTTTATGAGTGCTGGTTATAGGGATATAAAATCTTCATATTTCCAGTTGTGTGCGAATCACTGGAAAATACAGCCCTGTCGCATGATGCGGCTGCCTTTTCAGTGGTCTCTCAGACCGCAACTGTAGCAATCTTCTGCATCCCCCTCGTGACTTGGGGTCTGACCCCGGTCCAACCTGCTTGACCCAAATGAGTGCTTTTCTTGAAGAACGCGTGCTGAGCGTTCACCACTGGACCGACCGCCTGTTCAGCTTCACCACCACCCGAGACCAGGCCCTGCGCTTTTCCAACGGCCACTTCACCATGATCGGCCTGCGCCAGGACAACGGCAAACCGCTCTTGCGCGCCTACTCGATCGCCAGCGCCAACTACGAAGAACACCTCGAATTCCTGAGCATCAAGGTGCCTGATGGCCCCTTGACCTCCAAGCTGCAACACATCCAGGTGGGCGACACCATTGTGGTGGGGCGCAAGCCCACCGGCACCTTGCTGTGCGACTATTTGCTGCCCGGCAAGCACCTGTACCTGCTGTCCACCGGCACGGGCCTGGCCCCGTTCATGAGCATCATCCGCGACCCCGAGACCTATGAGCGTTTCGAAAAGGTCATCCTGGTGCACGGCGTGCGTCAGGTCAACGAACTGGCCTACCACGAGTACATCACGAAAGATTTGCCCGCCAACGAGTTCCTGGGCGAGATGGTCACGAACCAGCTGCTGTACTACCCCACCGTGACCCGTGAGCCCTACAAAAACCAAGGCCGTGTGACCGACCTGATCGAAAACGGCAAGCTCTTTGCCGACCTGGGCCTGCCCACGCTCAACCCCGAAACCGACCGCATCATGATCTGCGGCTCGCCCGAAATGCTGCGTGACCTCAAGCGCATCTGCGAAGAGCGCGGCCTCAAAGAAGGCAACACCAGCACCCCTGGTGCTTTCGTGATCGAGCGGGCTTTTGCCGACGCGTGAAGCGCTCAAGCACTCCTCCCAAAAACCGGCTCAGGCCGGTTTTTTTGTGGCAGTGCGGCCAAAGCACCCCAGCTGTGCCAGGGTCCGGTCCGGAAATCGCGCTGAGTCGCATGCGCTTTTTCCATAGATGATTTCGGCATTAAGAAATTTAAAAACAGTAGTTTGAGTTTTAAAGAGAAGAACCCAGAATCCGTTCCATCGTCAAAAAGACGAAGCATTTCTGGAGTTCTTCATGACCACACACCGCCGTTTTACCCAACTCATCGCCGGCGCCGCGCTGGGCCTTTCTGCGCTGGCAGCGCATGCCCAGGTCAGCCTGCTCAATGTCTCGTACGACCCCACCCGCGAGCTGTACGTTGAATTCAACCAGGCGTTTGCCAAACACTGGAAAGCCAAGACCGGTCAGGACGTGACCGTCAAGCAGTCGCACGGCGGCTCGGGCAAGCAGGCCCGCTCCATCATCGACGGCCTGGACGCTGACGTGGCCACACTGGCGCTGGCCGGTGACACCGATGCCCTGCACGACAACGGCAAGCTGATCCCGGCCGACTGGCAAAAGCGCCTGCCGCACAACAGCTCGCCCTACACCTCGACCATCATCCTGGTGGTGCGCGAGGGCAACCCCAAGGGCATCAAGGACTGGGACGACCTGGTCAAGCCCGGCGTCAAGGTCATCACGCCCAACCCCAAGACCTCGGGCGGTGCCCGCTGGAACTACCTGGCCGCGTGGGAATTCGCCAAGCGCAAATTCGGCAGCGAGGCCAAGGCCAAGGAGTTCGTGAAAAAGCTCTACGAGAACGTGCCCGTGCTCGACACCGGCGCCCGTGGCTCCACCATCACCTTTGCTCAGCGCGCCCAGGGCGATGTGCTGATCGCTTGGGAAAACGAGGCCTACCTGCTCGAAAAGGAGTTCTCGGCCAAGTTCGATGTGGTCTATCCCTCGCTGTCCATCCTGGCCGAGCCTGCCGTGACCATCGTCGACAAGAACGTTGACAAGAAAGGCACCCGCGCCGTGGCGCAGGCCTACCTGGAGTACCTCTACACCGACGAAGGCCAGGACATCGCCGGCAAGAACTTTTACCGCCCCATCTCGCCCAAGGCCCAGGCCAAATACGCCAAGCAGTTCCCCAAGCTCAACCTGGTGACGATCGACCAGGCCTTTGGCGGCTGGAGCAAGGCGAGCAAGGAACACTTTGCCGATGGCGCGAGCTTTGACCAGATCTACGTGAGGAAATAGAAGACTTCAAATGCGAGCCAAAAAGCCACTGGGCATGTGCGTGCCCAGTGGCTTTTTTCTTGGGCGGATGGGCCTGCGCAGGCAAACGTGTTCCCGTTATTGGTCCGGTGTGGTGTCTCGCACAGAACCTGTCACGCAGGGGCTTTAGTCTGGCGCTGTGTCAGGGCAGGGCTGTGAAAGCCGCCCGGCGCTCGGCGGCTTTTTCCATCTGGCGGGCGATGTTGCCGCAGACCAGGTCGCACAGCGCAAAGATTGAGGGGTCGGCGATCCGGTAGTAGGCGCTGGTGCCCCGGCTTTCGCGCTCGACCAGGCCTTGCTGCGTCATCAGCGCCAGGTGGCGTGAGACGTTGGCGGCGGTGAAACCGCACATCTGAGCCAGTTCACCCACATTGCGCTCGCCCGAACGCAGGATGTTGAGGATCTGCAGTCGCGTGGGTTCGGCCAGCACCTGGAAGTAGGCCGCGACTTCGGTCAATGCGCCTTCGGGTAACTGTTCCATGGCTTGAACTCCTTGCTGTTGCCATTTTCATTGTATCATTCGATAATTAGCTAATCAGTTAAATAAGCAAATTCAGAAAGACAAGACGATGCAACGCTCCTTTGTGCTGACATCCCTGGCCGCAGTGGTTATGTTGTGTATGCAAGCCGAGGCCCCGGCGGCAGAGCCTGCCGCGCTGAAAGTGATCGCGGTGGACAGCAGTGCCAGTCAGGCCGCCAACCGTCTGGACGGGGTGGTGGAGGCGGTGCGCCAGACCACACTGTCGACCCAGGTGGCTGGGGCGGTGGTGGCTTTGAATGTGAAAGCGGGCGACACGGTCCGGGCGGGGCAGGAATTGCTGCGCATCGACGCACGCGCGGCGCAGCAGGGCGTGGTGGGTGCCAGCGCGCAGGTGGACGCCGCGCAGGCCAACCTGACGGTGGCCAGCCAGGAGCTTGAGCGGCAAAAACAGCTGCTGCAAAAGCAATACATCAGCCAGGCGGCCTTTGAGCGTGCGCAGGCGCAGTGGGATGCGGCCAGGGCGCAGCTGAAAGCATTGCAGGCCCAGACGCAGGCGGCGCAAACCCAGTCGGGCTTTTTTGTCTTGAATGCGCCCTATGCAGGCGTGGTCAGCGAGGTGTCGGTCACCTTGGGCGACATGGCCATGCCTGGACGGGCCCTGGTGACGATGCACGACCCCTCGGCGCTGCGCGTGACAGCCGCCGTGCCGCAAGCCTTGCTGGCCGCTGTGAATGCGCAAGCCAAAGCGGTTCGCTACGAGCTGCCGGGTGTGGCGGGGCACAGCTCACCGCAGTTGCCCCAGCAGGTGCAGGTGCTGCCTGCGGTGGACCCGGTCACGCACACCGGACAGATCCGTCTGAATTTGCCTGCCGGTACGCCAGGGCTGGCCCCGGGCTTGTTTGCGCGGGTGTGGTTGCCCGTGGCAGGTGCGGGCCAAGGGGCTCAGGCGGGTGCTGATCGCATGTACTTGCCCACCAGCGCCATCGTGCGCCGCGCCGAAATGACGGGGGTGTATGTGATCAACGCCCAAGGCCAGCCCAGCTTGCGCCAGGTGCGACTGGGCCAAGTTTCGGGGGATCGGGTCGAGGTCTTGAGCGGTCTGCGCAAGGACGACAAGGTGGCGGCCGAGCCCCAACTGGCGGGCGCTGCGCGCTGAAAGGGTTCTGACATGAACGAGCCCACAAATCAAAACACGGCCTTGAGCATTTCGGGTCGCATCGCTGCCCTGTTCCAGAGCGCGCAGATCACGCCGCTGCTGGCCTTGGTGGCTTTGCTGCTGGGCATTTTTGCGGTGATGGTCACGCCGCGCGAAGAGGAACCCCAGATCAACGTGACCATGGCCAATGTGCTGGTGCCTTTCCCGGGCGCGGCTGTGCGCGATGTGGAGCAGATGGTGGCCATTCCGGCCGAGCAGGTGCTGTCAAAAATCGCGGGCGTGGAGCACGTCATGTCGGTTTCGCGCCCGGGTGTGGCCGTGATGACGGTGCAGTTCAAGGTGGGCGTGCCGCGCACCGAGGCGCTGGTGCGTTTGCACGACACCATCCGCGACAACGCCGACTGGTTGCCCAGGGGCTTGGGCGTGATGGAGCCTTTGATCAAGCCCAAGGGCGTGGACGATGTGCCCATCGTCACGCTCACGTTGTTCAGCAAAAGCGATGACGCCAGTGCCTACAACCTGGAGCGTGTGGCGCACAGCATGGAAGCGGACATCAAGCGCGTCAAAGGCACACAGGATGTGCAGACGCTGGGTGGGCCTGATCGCGCTGTGTTGGTGCAAATTGAGCCCGAGCGCATGGCCGGGTTTGGTGTCACGGTGAGCGACCTGCGCATGGCGCTGCAGTCGGCCAACTCGGGGCTCCCGGTGGGTGAATTGATCGCGGGCAACCAGAGCGTGAGCATCGAGGCCGGGCCATTCCTTTCGCAAGCGGCCGATGTGGCCGACTTGGTGGTGGGCGTGCAAGGCGGCCGCCCGGTGTTCCTGAAAGACGTCGCCAAGGTCGAAGAAGGCCCCTTGCCCGCCACGCGTTATGTGACCCACGGCCTGGGCAAGTCCGCGGGTGGTGGCGAGTACCCGGCGGTGACTTTGACCATCACCAAAAAGCCGGGTGAAAACGCCATCGACGTGGCCAACGCCGTGATGGATCGTGTGGCGGCGCTGCGTGGCACGGTGATCCCCGACGAAGTGCAGGTGGCCGAGACGCGCAACTACGGTGCCACGGCCAACGACAAGGCGCAAAAGCTGATCCAGAAACTGCTGTTTGCCACGGCTTCAGTCGTGGCGCTGGTGTTCATTGCGCTGGGCAAACGCGAGGCAGCCATTGTGGGCACGGCCGTCATCCTGACGCTCACGGTGACGCTGTTTGCTTCGTGGGCCTGGGGTTTCACGCTCAATCGGGTGTCGCTGTTTGCGCTGATTTTTTCGATTGGCATTCTGGTGGACGATGCGATCGTGGTGGTGGAAAACATCCACCGCCACCAGCAGCTGTACCCGGGCAAGACCCTGGCCGAGATCATTCCCGGTGCGGTCGACGAAGTGGGTGGCCCCACGATTTTGGCCACGCTCACCGTGATCGCCGCGCTTTTGCCCATGGCGTTTGTGAGCGGCTTGATGGGCCCATACATGAGCCCGATCCCGATCAACGCGAGCATGGGCATGCTGCTGTCGCTGGCGATTGCCTTTGTGGTCACGCCTTGGCTGGCCCGTATCTGGATGAAGGCTTCGCATGCGGGCAGTTCGCATGCCGCCCCCGCTGGCCTGGCCGCCAAACTTGGCCCCTTGTTTGATCGGGTGTTCGAGCCTTTGCTGCACAACGAGCAAGGCGGGCGCAACCGCAAGTTGCTGGGTCTGGGCATTGCGGGCTTGATCGCTTTTTCTCTGGTTCTGCCTGCGACTGGCCTGGTCCTGCTCAAGATGCTGCCCTTCGACAACAAATCGGAGTTCCAGGTGGTGGTGGACATGCCTGCGGGCACCCCGGTGGAGCAGACCGCCGCCGTCATGCGCGAGCTGGGGGGCCATCTGGCGCAACAGCCCGAGGTGACCGATTACCAGGCCTATGCGGGCACCTCGTCGCCCATCAACTTCAACGGCCTGGTGCGTCAGTACTACCTGCGTGCCGGTGCAGAGATGGGAGACATGCAGGTCAAACTGGTGGACAAGCACCACCGCAAGGACCAGAGCCACGCGATCGCCACACGCCTGCGCCCGGAGTTGCAGGCCATTGGCCAGCGCTTTGGCGCGAACATCAAAGTGGTCGAGATGCCACCCGGCCCGCCCGTGCTGGCCCCCATCGTGGCCGAGATTTACGGGCCCGACGCCGAGGGCCGCCGCAGCGTGGCCAAGGCGGTGCGCGCCATTTTAGAGAAGACCGACAACGTGGTGGATGTGGACGACAGCAGCATTGCCGCCGCACCGCGCAAGCTGCTGCTGGTGGACCGCCGCAAGGCTGCGGCGCTGGGCATATCGCAGCAAGCCATCGTGACCACCTTGCGGGCTGGCCTGGCCGGAGAGGCCACAACCTACCTGCACGATGGCAGCAAGTACCCGGCTGCGGCTTTGATCCAATTGCCCGCCGAGCGGCATGGCGATTTGTCGGCACTGCTGCAGCTCACAGTGCGCGGTGCTTCGGGCAAGCTGGTGCCGATCCGCGAACTGGTCACCGTGACAGACAGCGAGCGCGAGCAGCCCGTGATCCATAAGGACCTGCTGCCGGTGAACTTTGTCACTGCCGACATGGCGGGCCAACTCGACAGTCCGCTGTACGGCATGTTCCAGATGCGCAGTGCCATCCAGAAAATACAGGCACCCGATGGCGCAAGCTTGAACGAATACTTCATCAGCCAACCCGCCGACGCTTGGCGCGGCTACGCCCTCAAGTGGGACGGCGAGTGGCAGATCACTTACGAGACTTTCCGCGACATGGGCGCGGCCTATGCGGTGGGCCTGGTGTTGATCTATCTGCTGGTGGTGGCACAGTTTGGCTCATACCTCACGCCGCTGATCATCATGGCGCCGATCCCGCTGACCATCATCGGCGTCATGCCCGGGCACGCGCTGCTGCAGTCGCAGTACACCGCCACCAGCATGATCGGCATGATCGCGCTGGCCGGGATCATCGTGCGCAACTCCATCTTGCTGGTGGACTTCATCCACCTGCAGGTCAAAGAGGGCGTGCCCTTCAAGCAAGCCATCGTGCAGTCGGCCATCACCCGGGCCCAGCCCATCATGCTCACGGGCCTGGCCGCCATGCTGGGGGCGTTCTTCATCCTGGACGACCCGATCTTCAACGGCCTGGCCATCTCGCTGATTTTCGGCATCTTTGTCTCGACCATCCTCACGCTGGTCGTGATCCCCACGCTTTACTACGCGGCTTACCGCCATCGGTACGAGCCTGCGCAAACCATTTCATCAACCTGAGGAGCAATCTCATGAAATCCTGGCAAATCGTCCGCCTCGTCGCTGGCACGTTCATCCTGGCATCGCTGGCCATGGGCATCGAAGGCAGTCCCGTGTTTGTGAGCCCCTGGTGGCTGGCATTCACCGCCTTTGTGGGTGCAAACCTGCTGCAAAGCGCGCTCACCCAGTGGTGCCTGATGGACTCCATCTTGCGCAAAATGGGCGTTGAGCCTGGCTGCTGATCCATTCAGATTCAACACGGGGCGTCAATATGAACCCACGCACGCTGCTTGCGTCTGCGGTGGTGCTGCTCTGCACCTCAGCCGCCAGTGCCACCGACCTTATGCAAGTCTGGGATGCGGCACGTCAGCATGATCCGCAAGGCACCATCAGTCAAGCCAGTCGGGCGGCCGGATTGACTCGGCGTGAACTGGCCGCCGCATTGTGGCGGCCCCAAGTGGGTCTGAGTGCCAGCGCAGGCTGGGCCAGTGCAAAAAGTCAGATGGACGGGGCGCAATTCACCATGCCTGGTTCTGTGCCACTCAGTGGCGCATCGTTCAGCACTTCTGTCAACGGAGGTACGGCCACCCGGTGGACTTTGAATGCCAGGCAGGCGCTCTACAACCCCGAGCGCCTTGCCCAGAGCGCCCAGCTGCGCATCGCCAGCCAGGCCAGCGAGCACGAATGGCAACTGGCCCAGCAAGAATGGATGTTGCAGACCACGCAGCGTTACTTTGATGTGGTACTGGCCGAGCGCCGTTTGGCGCTGGTGCAGCAACAACAGCTGGCGGTAGACAAAGCGTTGGTCGAAGCGAAAGACCGCTTCCAACTGGGCGATGCCCCGGTGACAGATACCCATGAAGCCCAGGCGCGAGCGCAAGCCTTGGCGGCCCAGACCATTGGGGCTGGCAATGACCTGGCCATGGTCAGGCAGATCCTGAGCGATGTGACCGGCTTGCCGGTTCACGCGCTGAAACTTCAAGTGCCCGTACGCGTGGCCGTAGGTCAGTCCCTGGACCCCTTGACAACCTGGCTCCAGCGGGCTGAGCAAAACAACCCGATGCTCAGGCTGCAACAAGCCCAGGTCGACGCCACGCAACAGGACATCGAAAAACACCGTGCAGTCGCTTCACCCACGCTGGATTTGGTGGCGCAGGCTTCGCGGGATCGGCTCACTGGCTCGGGCGACCATGGCTCGGCCAGCAACACGCAAAGTCAGCAGATGCTGGGCCTGGTGCTGAATGTGCCGCTCTACACCGGTGGTTGGCGCAGCGCCAAGCTGGAAGAAGCCACACAACTGCATGACAAAGCCCGCGCCGAGTTCGAGCGCAGCCGTCAGCAGGTGGGGCAGATGACACGCGCCGCTTGGCAGGCGGTGCAAAGCGGGCAGGCCCATCTGGCCGCGCTCGATGCGGCCCGCAAGGCCAGTCAGGCGCGTCTGGATTCGACGCGGCTGGGCCGCCAGGTGGGTGACCGCACCACGCTGGATTTGCTCAACGCGCAAAACGATGCCAGTGCAGCCGAGTTGGCTTGGCTGCAAGGGCAGATCGACACCCTGATGGCGCAATTGCAACTGCACGCCACTGCGGGCCAGCTGGACACAGTCCAGCTGCAAACGGTCAATGCCGCATTGGCGAATTGAACCAGGCCTTCCAACATTTCATTCCAAGGAGACAAAACCATGGCCCATATCGTGATTCTTGGTGCAGGCGTGGGTGGCATGCCAGCCGCTTACGAAATGCGTGAATTGCTTGGCAAGGAGCACACCATCACCGTGGTGAGTGCGGTGGATTATTTCCAGTTCACACCGTCCAACCCCTGGATCGCCGTCAACTGGCGCAAGCGTGACGACATCACGCTCAAGATTGCGCCCTTGCTGGAGCGCAAAGGCATTGCTTTCATTGCCCAAGCAGTGACCCGCATTGAGGCCGAAGGCAACCAAATCACGCTGGCCGATGGGCAAGTCTTGGCATACGACTATCTGGTCATCACCACTGGCCCCAAGCTGAGCTTTGACGAAGTGCCCGGTGCTGGCCCTCACGGTGGTCACACGCATTCGGTGTGCACGGTGGACCATGCCGAGTTGTTCTGGAAGGACTACCAGGCCTTTCTGGAGAACCCCGGCCCGGTGGTGATTGGTGCCATGCCGGGTGCCAGCTGCTTTGGACCGGCCTATGAATTTGCCTTCATCCTGGCGACCGATTTGCGCCGCCGCAAACTGCGCCACAAGGTGCCCATGACCTACGTCACCAGCGAACCCTACATCGGGCACCTGGGCCTGGGTGGGGTGGGCGACAGCAAATCGATGCTGGAGAGCGAGTTCCGCAACAACGACATCAAATGGATCACCAACGCCAAAACCACCAAGGTGGAGGCGGGCAAACTGTTCGTCACGCAGGTGGACGATCTGGGCAGCACGTACAAAGAGCACGAGGTACCCTTCAAGTTGTCGATGATGCTGCCCGCCTTCAAAGGTATTGATGCCATAGCTGCTGTGCCCGAGTTGTGCAACCCGCGCGGGTTTGTGCTGATCGACGAGTTCCAGCGCAGCAAGAAATTCAAGAATATTTTTGCCGCAGGCGTGTGTGTGGCGATTCCGCCCGTTGAGGTCACACCCGTGGCCACCGGTGCGCCTAAGACCGGCTACATGATCGAGACCATGGTGACGGCGATCGCGCACAACATCGCTGCCGATCTGTCAGGCCAGCCTGCCACAGCCAAAGGCACCTGGAACGCCATTTGCCTGGCCGACATGGGCGACACCGGTGCGGCTTTCGTGGCCTTGCCACAGATTCCGCCACGCAACGTCAACTGGTTCAAAAAGGGCAAATGGGTCCATCTGGCCAAGATTGCGTTTGAAAAATATTTCCTCAGCAAAATGAAGAGTGGCAATTCCGAGCCGGTGTACGAAAAATACGTGCTCAAGGCTTTGGGCATCTTCCGCCTTGAAAAATAAACCGTTCACAGCACACCTCAAACATGACACACGCAAGACCCGTCATTCCTCTGATCGTTGATGTGCGCTCGCCTGGCGAGTTCGCCACTGGCCATGTGCGCGGCTCGATCAACATTCCGCTCGACCGTTTTGCCGATGACATCGCGAACCAAGTGCCTGACAAAACCACTGCCGTGATCCTGTGCTGCGCATCGGGTGGCCGCTCGGGCATGGCCTGCAATTTCATGCAGCAGCTGGGCTACCAGCACGTCAGCAACGGCGGTTCGGCAGGCGCGGTGTCCATGCAATTCGGTCTGCCCATCGATCGCCTTTGATATCTAACAGAAAGCAAGCAACATGAGCACCTTCGACCACCCCACACTGATCCAGAACATCAACCAGTCTCTGAGCGGCTTGCGCAAGGCCCAGCCCGAGGCCATGCAGGGCTTTGGGCAGCTGGCCAAAGCGGCCATGGCCGAAGGCGCCGTGAGCGAAAAGCACAAGGAGCTGATCGCTCTGGCCATCGGCATCACCCAGCACTGCTCGGGTTGCATTGGTTTTCATGTCAAGGCGTTGCGGCGCCTGGGGTGCACCCGCCAGGAGCTGGAAGAAATGCTGGCCGTGTGCGTCTACATGGGCGGTGGCCCGGCGCTGATGTACACCGCCGAAGCATTGGCGGCCTGGGACGCGTTTGCACCTGCGCAAGGATGATCTGGCCGGGCCCGGCCAAGGCAGCGGGCTGGGAACCGATCTTTAGCTGGTTTTCCATATAAGCAAACAACAAATCATTCGTTTGAGAATGAAGGCGGCGAATCGACAATCGCTGCCATGTCTTTTCAACCCTCCATCGTGATCGTGCCGGGCTGGCGCAACTCCGGGCCTGGCCACTGGCAGAGCCTGTGGGCCGAGGCCTTGCCAGGCGCGGTGCGGGTGGTGCAGTCCGAGGAAGACTGGCAGCGCCCCAAATGCCACGCCTGGGTGCAGGCGATTGGCCGCACCATCCTCGCGCAACCGGGGCCGGTGGTGCTGGCGGCCCACAGCCTGGGCTGCATCGCGGTCACGCATTTGCCCTCTGACGTGGCACGGCGCATCCAGGGGGCGCTGCTGGTGGCCCCGGCCGATCCCGAGCGCCGGGGTGTGCTGTCCGACTTCGCCCCCGTGCCTTACCAGCCACTGCCATACCGCAGCATCGTGGTGGCCAGCACCAACGACCCGTATTGCCCCGTGCGCACCGCAGGGGCTTATGCGCGCTCCTGGGGCAGTGAGGTCGTGAGGCTGCAAAATGCGGGTCACATCAATGTGGAGTCCGGCTTCGGCGAATGGCCTTTGGGCCTGGCACTCCTGCAATCCCTCACGGCATCGCTCTCCTGGCGCGGTGCCTCTCCTGTTGAATTGGAAACAGCATGAACAAGTTCAAGCAAGCGGCTTTGGCCGCCACTTTGGCACTTTCGGGCACATGGGTCAGCGCCCAGACGCTGCTCAATGCCTCCTACGACGTGGCCCGCGAGTTCTACAAGGACTACAACGCCGCTTTCGTGGCCCATTACAAAAAGACCACCGGCAAGGACGTCAAGATCGACCAGGCCCACGGCGGCTCCAGCGCACAGGCGCGTGCGGTCAACGACGGGCTGGATGCCGATGTGGTGACCATGAACACCACCACCGATGTGGATTTTCTGGCCAGCACGGGCGTGGTGGCCAAGGATTGGGCCAAGCGTTTCCCGGGCAACGCCTCGCCGACCAGCTCGACCATGCTGTTCCTCACGCGCAACGGCAACCCCAAGAACATCAAGGACTGGGATGACCTCGTCAAGCCCGGCATCCAGGTGATCGTGGTCAATCCGAAAACGGGTGGCAACGGCCGCATGGCCTACCTGGCCGCGTGGGGCTATGTGAAGAAGAAGGGCGGCACCGACGCCCAGGCCGCCGAATTTGTGGGCAAGCTCTACAAAAACGTGCCTGTGCTGGCCAAGGGTGGGCGTGATGCGACCACCATCTTCCTGCAGCGCAATATTGGCGACGTGCTGGTGACTTTCGAGTCCGAAGTGGTGTCGGTGGACCGTGAATTTGGTGAAGGCAAAGTCGATGCGGTGCACCCGTCGATCAGCATCATTGCCGAAAACCCGGTGGCCATCGTTGAGCGCACGGTGGCCAAGAAGGGCACGGCTGAGCTGGCCAAAGCTTACCTGGACTACCTGTACTCCGAAGAAGCGCAAGAGATTGCAGCCAAACATGCGCTGCGTCCCCGTTCGCAGTCGGTGCTCAAAAAGTACAGCAAGACCTTCAAGCCGATCCAGCTGTTTGCTGTGAGCGAAGTCTTCGGCTCCTTGGCCGAGGCGCAGAAGGTGCATTTCAACGACGGCGGCCAGTTCGACAAGATCTACACCGTCAAATAAGTTTTTTCCCATGACCGCATTGCCCATTGCGGCGCCTGCCAAACGGCGGGCGCCAGCCAAGG
The DNA here is from genome assembly GCF_014837235.1 of Limnohabitans radicicola. GTDB lineage: Bacteria > Pseudomonadota > Gammaproteobacteria > Burkholderiales > Burkholderiaceae_C > Limnohabitans_A > Limnohabitans_A radicicola. The sequence goes on from NZ_JACYFT010000002.1 coordinate 242,424, forward strand.
TGTTGCCCGGGTTCAACCTGACCCTGGGCTACACCATCCTGTATTTGAGTTTGATCGTGCTGATTCCCTTGTCGGCGCTGGTGTTCAAGACCTTCACCCTGAGCTGGGAGCAGTTCTGGTCGGCTGTGACGGGGCCGCGTGTGCTCGCTTCGTACCGCCTGACCTTTGGGGCCTCGTTCATCGCGGCGCTGGTCAACGTGGTGTTTGGCCTGCTGGTGGCCTGGGTGCTGGTACGTTACGACTTCTTTGGCAAGAAGGTGGTGGATGCGCTGGTCGACTTGCCTTTTGCGCTGCCCACGGCGGTGGCCGGCATTTCGCTCACGGCCTTGCTCGCGGGCAACGGCTGGGTGGGGCAGTACCTGGAGCCCATAGGCATCCAGTTGGCCTTCAACCCCAATGGGGTGGTGATCGCGCTGATCTTCATCGGCTTGCCCTTTGTGGTGCGCACGGTGCAGCCGGTGCTCGAAGACGCTGAAAAAGAACTCGAAGAAGCCGCCACCTGTTTGGGTGCGACGCGCTGGCAGACTTTCAGCAAGGTGATTTTCCCGTCCATCGCGCCTGCGCTGCTGACGGGGTTTGCGATGGCGTTCGCACGCGCCATCGGCGAGTACGGTTCGGTCATTTTCATCGCGGGCAACATGCCCATGGTGTCCGAGATCACGCCGCTGATCATCATCGGCAAGCTCGAGCAGTACGACTATGCCGGGGCCACGGCCGTGGCGGTGGTGATGCTGGTGTTCTCCTTCATTTTGTTGCTGGTCATCAACGCATTGCAGGCCTGGCAGCGCCGTCATTCAGGAGCCCCGGCATGAGTGGTGCACCTTCTCTCAAAGCCTCGGCGCGGCGCGCGCAATCGGGCACCACCGAGCCCACCTGGGTGCGCTGGAGCTTGATCGGCGTGGCGCTGGTCTTCATGTTCCTGTTCCTGGTCCTGCCGCTGGCGGCGGTGTTCACCGAGGCGCTGCGCAAGGGGCTTGACGCTTACCTGGAGGCCTTCAAGGAGCCCGACGCCTGGTCGGCGATTCGCCTGACGCTGATCACCGCTGCGGTGGCGGTGCCGCTGAACCTGGTGTTCGGCATTGCCGCCGCCTGGGCGATTGCCAAGTACGAGTTCAAAGGCAAGGCCTTTTTGACCACGCTGGTGGATTTGCCGTTCTCGGTCTCGCCCGTGGTGGCAGGGCTGATTTATGTGCTGATGTTTGGCGCGCAGGGCTGGTTCGGCCCCTGGCTGCAGGCGCACGACATCAAGATCGTGTTCGCCGTGCCGGGCATCGTGCTGGCCACGGTGTTTGTGACCTTTCCGTTCATCGCCCGCGAGTTGATCCCGCTCATGCAGGCACAGGGCAACGACGAGGAACAGGCCGCCATCGTGCTGGGTGCGACGGGCTGGCAAACCTTCTGGTACGTCACGCTGCCCAACATCAAGTGGGGCCTGATTTACGGTGTCATTTTGTGCAATGCCCGGGCCATGGGCGAGTTCGGTGCCGTATCGGTGGTGTCGGGCCACATCCGTGGACAGACCAACACCATGCCGCTGCATGTGGAGATCCTCTACAACGAGTACCAGTCGGTGGCCGCTTTTGCCGTGGCTTCCTTGCTGGCGCTGCTGGCCCTGGTCACGCTGGTGATCAAGTCAGTCATCGAATGGCGTCACGAGCGCGAGTTGCGCGCCGCTGCCGACACGCCGCCTGAGCGGCCATTGACCCCTGCCGCTGGTGCGCAGGTCTGAATCCGATTGAAAGTTTTGAGCCATGAGCATCGAAATCCGCAACGTCCACAAACAATTTGGCGACTTCACGGCGCTGAACAACGTCAGTCTCGACATCGAATCGGGTGAACTTGTCGCCTTGCTGGGCCCGTCTGGTTGTGGCAAGACCACGCTGCTGCGCATCATTGCCGGGCTGGAGACGGCCGACCAGGGCACCATCGCCTTCAGCGGTGAAGACACCACGCATGTGCATGTGCGCGAGCGTCAGGTGGGCTTTGTGTTCCAGCACTACGCCTTGTTCCGCCACATGACGGTGTTCGAGAACGTGGCCTTTGGCCTGCGTGTCAAACCCCGTGGCCAGCGCCCCAGCGAGTCTGAAATCAAGCGCAAGGTGCACGAACTGCTGGGCCTGGTGCAACTGGACTGGCTGGCCGACCGCTACCCCTCGCAGCTGTCGGGCGGGCAACGCCAACGCATCGCGCTGGCCCGTGCGCTGGCCGTGGAGCCCAAAGTGCTGCTGCTGGACGAGCCCTTTGGCGCGCTGGACGCCAAGGTGCGCAAGGAGCTGCGCCGCTGGCTGCGCCGCCTGCACGACGAGTTGCATGTGACCAGCATTTTTGTGACGCACGACCAGGAAGAGGCCCTGGAAGTGGCCGATCGCGTGGTGCTGATGAACAAGGGCAACATCGAGCAGATCGGCTCGCCCCAGGACGTGTGGGACCACCCGGCCAGCCCTTTTGTGTATGGCTTCCTGGGCGATGTGAACCTGTTCCACGGCCGCGCCCACGAGGGCGAAATGCTGATCGGCGCAGACCACCACGCCGTGCGGCTGGACAGCCCGGAGCACGGTCAGGTGCAGGACGCCAAGGCCTTTGCCTATGTGCGTCCGCACGATCTGGATGTGGCCCGCTACACCCCGGGGGCGCAGGGCATTGTGGCCAAGCTCACACGCACCATCGTTGTGGGGCCTGTCGCACGCCTGGAGCTGGAGCCCTCTGAAAACCTGGGTTTTGGCAAAGATGCGGTGATCGAAGCGCAGATCTCTGCGGCACAATTCAGGGAGCAGGCGCTGCGTGAAGGGGAGATGCTGGTGCTGACCCCGCGCAAGGCCCGTGTCTTTGTCGAGTCCTGAATTGACTGCTGTTTTGATGCGTTTGGCGGGTGTGGATCTGACGGTTCGGCGCGTGTTCGCGCTGGTGGCCCTGGCGTGCGTGGGCATGCTGGCGTTTGGCATGTACCTGCAGCATGTGGTGGGGCTCAACCCTTGCCCCATGTGCATCGTGCAGCGCTATGCGCTGATCGGGGTGGCGGTGATCGCGCTGGTCGGCTCCCGGCTGAGCCGTCCGACCGGGCAGGCGGTGTTCGCTGTGCTGATGGCCCTCAAGGCGGGATTTGGCGCTTTCACGGCCGCCCGCCAAAGCTGGATCCAGTGGTACCCGCCCGAGGTGGTCAGCTGTGGGCGTGACTTTTACGGCATGGTGGAGAACTTTCCACTTCAGCGCGCCATCCCCATGATCTTCAAGGGCAGCGGAGACTGCACCAAGGTGGACTGGACCTTTCTGGGTGGCTCGATCGCCAATTGGTCTTTTGTGGCTTTCACCGCGTTCACCTTGACCGGTGTGGTGCTGGCTTGGGTCGCCTGGCGGTCTCGCTGATGCCCGGCCCCCGGAGGGCAGGGCGTTTCGGGCTATAATCTCAGGGCTTTGCATGGTGCAAGGCGCACGCTGTCAGCACTTCCAGCCGCCAGCGCAAGTCAACAACATCGCTTTGCCGCCTTCGGGTGCAGGCGAAAAAAAGGAAAAATCATGATCGCTTCTTCCATCAAAGCCGAGGTCGTCAAGGCCAACGCCCGCGCTGCCAACGACACCGGGTCCCCCGAAGTCCAGGTGGCTCTGCTGACAGCCCGTATCAACGAGCTGACCCCTCACTTCAAGCAACACGCCAAAGACCACCACGGTCGCCGTGGCCTGCTGCGCATGGTGAGCCGCCGCCGCAAGCTGCTGGACTACCTCAAGTCCAAAGATGCTGACCGTTATGTTGCACTGATCGCCAAGCTTGGCCTGCGCAAGTAAACGCATCCACAGATGAAAAGCGCCTGAGTTAGGTCACTAGCTCAGGCGCTTTATTGTTTTTTATTCGGAATTTGTCCGGGCGTTCTCGCGCTGTGTCATTCCACAAGGCTTTCAAACCAAGGTTTTGTGGAATGGCATCGAGTTCAGAAAGTCAGGTTCCGGGCCCCGGGTGCAGCCTCATGCCCCTTGATTTTCAGGAGTTCTGAACATGTCCATTTTCAACAAAGTCACCAAAACATTCCAGTGGGGCCAGCACACGGTCAAGATGGAAACCGGCGAAGTTGCTCGCCAAGCCGGCGGCGCCGTGCTGCTCGACATGGAAGGCACCGTGGTGCTGGCCACCGTGGTGGGTTCCAAGATCGCCAAGGCCGGTCAAGACTTCTTCCCCCTGACGGTGGATTACATCGAGAAGACCTACGCTGCAGGCAAGATCCCTGGCAGCTTCTTCAAGCGCGAAGCCAAGCCCAGCGAGCACGAAACCCTGACGAGCCGCCTGATCGACCGTCCGATCCGCCCTCTGTTCCCCGAAGGCTTCTACAACGACGTGCACGTGGTCATCCACACCGTGTCGCTGAACCCCGAAGTCGATGCCGATATCGCTGCGATGATCGCCGTGTCTGCTGCTTTGTCCATCTCGGGCATCCCGTTCAATGGCCCCATTGGCGCTGCGCGCGTGGGCTACATCAATGGCGAATATGTCCTGAACCCCGGCCAGACCCAGCGCAAAGACAGCGTGATGGACCTGGTGGTGGCCGGTACCGAAGCCGCTGTGCTGATGGTCGAATCCGAAGCCCAGCAGTTGTCTGAAGAAATCATGTTGGGCGCTGTGGTCTATGGCCACGAGCAAAGCCAGACCGCCATCAACGCCATCCACGAGCTGGTGCGCGAAGCGGGCAAGCCGGTGTGGGACTGGCAAGCGCCTGCCCGCGACACCGCTTTCGAAACCAAGCTGGCTGGCCTGGCCGAAGACAAGCTGCGCGCTGCTTACCAGATCCGCAACAAGCAAGCCCGTACACACGCTTGCCGTGAGGCCTACGCCTCGGTCAAAGTCGCTTTGGCCGAGGAGGGTGTGGCGTTTGATCCCGTCAAGCTCGACAACCTGTTGTTTGAAATCGAAGCCCGCATTGTTCGCAGCCAGATCCTGGCCGGCGAGCCCCGCATCGACGGTCGCGACACACGCACCGTGCGTCCCATCGAAATCCGCAACAGCGTGCTGCCCCGCACACACGGCTCGGCCCTGTTCACCCGTGGTGAAACCCAGGCGCTGGTCGTGACCACCCTGGGCACCGAGCGCGATGCACAGCGCATCGATGCATTGGCTGGTGAGTTCGAAGACCGCTTCATGTTCCACTACAACATGCCTCCCTTTGCCACGGGTGAAGTCGGTCGCATGGGTTCGACCAAGCGCCGCGAAATCGGCCACGGCCGTCTGGCCAAGCGTGCTTTGGTGGCCGTGCTGCCAACCAAGGAAGAGTTCCCCTACACCCTGCGTGTGGTGTCCGAGATCACCGAGTCCAACGGTTCTTCGTCGATGGCCTCCGTCTGCGGCGGCTGCCTGTCGATGATGGATGCGGGTGTGCCGATGAAAGCCCACGTGGCCGGTATTGCCATGGGCCTGATCAAGGAAGACAACCGCTTCGCCGTGCTGACCGACATCCTGGGTGACGAAGACCACCTGGGTGACATGGACTTCAAGGTGGCCGGTACCACCAACGGCATCACCGCGCTGCAGATGGACATCAAGATCCAGGGCATCACCAAGGAAATCATGCAAGTCGCTTTGGCCCAGGCCAAAGAAGCGCGCATGCACATCCTGGGCAAGATGCAAGAAGCGATGAGCGAAGCCAACACCGAGGTGTCTGATTTCGCGCCCAAGCTCTTCACCATGAAGATCAACCCCGAGAAGATCCGTGACGTGATCGGCAAAGGCGGCGCCACCATCCGCGCCTTGACCGAAGAGACCGGCTGCCAGATCAACATCGAAGAAGACGGCACGATCACCATCGCCGCCACCGATGGCGAGAAGGCTGAGATCGCCAAGAAGCGCATCGAACAGATCACGGCCGAAGTCGAAATCGGCAAGGTCTACGAAGGTCCCGTGACCAAGATCTTGGACTTCGGTGCCCTGATCAACCTGCTGCCCGGCAAGGACGGTCTGCTGCACATCAGCCAGATCGCCCACGAGCGCGTCGAGAAAGTGACCGACTACCTGAGCGAAGGCCAGATCGTCAAGGTCAAGGTTCTGGAAACAGACGAAAAAGGCCGCGTGAAGTTGTCGATGAAGGCCTTGCTGGACCGTCCAGCACAAGGTGCTCAGCAGCAGCAACAGCAGCAGTGATTTTTCATCCTGCGTTGGTGCCGACCCAGGTTGGCACCCTCGCGGGATTTTCATTTTCAGGCAGGCCATGAAAGTTGTTGAGATTCAAAGCTACGGCGCTCCCGACATGCTGGTTCCAGGCACGCGCCCGGACCCGGTGGCGGGCGTTGGTGAGTTGCTGATCCGCGTGCTGGCCAGTGGCGTCAACCGACCGGATGTTTTGCAGCGCATGGGCAACTACCCCGTGCCACCGGGGGCCTCGGACATTCCGGGACTCGAAGTGGCGGGTGTGGTGGTGTCTGGAGATGCGCAGGCCATGCAGGCTGCAGGGTTGGCGGTGGGTGACCGTGTGTGCGCTTTGGTGGCCGGTGGTGGCTATGCCGAGCTGTGCGTTGCACCTGTGGCCCAATGTTTGCCCGTGCCCAAGGGGCTGAGCGACATTGAAGCGGCTTCTTTGCCCGAGACATTTTTCACGGTCTGGTCCAATGTGTTCGACCGTGGTCACCTGCAGGCGGGGGAGACCTTGCTGATTCAGGGCGGCTCCAGTGGCATTGGTGTGACGGCCATCCAGATGGCCAAGGCTGCCGGTGCCCGCGTGATCGTGACCGCGGGGTCGGATGACAAGTGCCAGGCTTGTCTGGCGCTGGGTGCCGACCATGCGATCAATTACAAAACGCAGGACTTCGTGGCAGAGGCCAAGCGCCTGACCGACGGGCAGGGCGTGAACGTGATTCTGGACATGGTCGCCGGCAGCTACGTCGCCCGCGAGGTCGAGGCTTTGGCTGAGGACGGCCGTCTGGTCATCATCGCGGTGCAAGGGGGCCTTCAAAGCGAGTTCAATGCAGGCCTGGTGCTGCGTCGCCGTTTGCAGATCACGGGCTCGACCTTGCGTCCACGCCCGGTGGCGTTCAAAGGGGCCATTGCCCAGGCGCTCAGGCGGCATGTCTGGCCCTGGATGGAGTCGGGTCGGATCAAGCCGGTCATTCACAGTGTGTTCCCAGCGCAGGCACCCGCTCAAAGTCACCCCAGTGGGGCGGCTGCGGCGCATGCCTTGATGGAATCGAACCAGCATGTGGGCAAAATTGTGTTGACCTGGGAGGCAGCATGAGCACCAAGCTCATTGTGGGCAACTGGAAGCTGAATGGCGGCTTGTCTGCCAATCAGGCCTTGCTTGATGGTTTGCGCGATGGTTTGGGGGCTGTGCGCTGCCGTGCTGCGGTGTGCGTGCCGCACCCTTATCTGGCGCAGGTTCAGCTCTTGCTGGCGGGCTCGCCCATTGTCTTGGGGGCCCAGGATGTGTCTGCCCACACGGCAGGCGCCTACACCGGCGAGGTGTCGGCCAGCATGCTGCGTGATTTTGGGGTGCGTTACTGCATCGTTGGACACTCGGAGCGCCGCCAGTACCACGGTGAGAGCGACGAGCTGGTGGCGCTGAAGGCCAAGCAGGCGCTGGCCCATGGCATCACCCCCATCGTGTGTGTGGGGGAGTCCCTGGCGCAGCGTGAAGCAGGGCAGACCGAGGCCGTGGTCAAGCGTCAGCTGGCGGCTGTGATCCATGAAAATGGCCACTGCATCAGCGAGATCGTGGTGGCTTATGAACCCATCTGGGCAGTCGGGACCGGTATAACAGCTTCTCCTGAGCAGGCCCAGCAGGTGCATGCGGTCTTGCGCGCCCAAATCAAGGCCGCGACGGCGCATGCCGAGCGGGTTGCCATTTTGTACGGCGGCAGCATGAACGCTGCCAATGCCTCTGACTTGTTGGCTCAGCCCGATGTGGATGGCGGCCTGATCGGTGGCGCTGCCCTCAAGGCGGCTGACTTTTTGACCATTTTGCGGGCCGCTTCGCGCTGAGCCTGTTTGTTTTTGATTTTCGGAGATCGTAATGAGCGTTGCATTGACTTTGATTCTGGTGGTTCAGATGCTGTCGGCACTGGCCATGATTGGTTTGATCCTGGTTCAGCACGGCAAGGGGGCTGACATGGGTGCTGCCTTTGGGAGTGGGACATCCGGTAGTCTGTTTGGGGCCACGGGCGGGGCCAACTTCCTGTCGCGCACCACGGCGGTGCTTGCCGCCGTCTTTTTCGTCTGCACCTTGCTGTTGGCCTATCTGGGCAACAGCCGTCCCCAGTCTTCGGGCAGCGTGCTCGAAGGCGCGGCAGTGACCGCACCCGCACCTGTGGTGGACAGCAGCCCGGCAGCCCAAATTCCTGGCAATGCAGCGCCTGCCTCTGCGCCTGCCAAGTAAGCTACCTATCAGCTTTGTCGTCCTGAGCAAATTTCCGGTTTTGCGCAAGGAATTTGAGAGGTTTTAAGGGTAGAATCCGGGATTGTCCGGAGAGCAATAACACCTACAAAACGGTGTTCCTCATGCAAACCGAGGCAGAACATACCGCCGTCGTGGTGAAATTGGTAGACACGCTATCTTGAGGGGGTAGTGGCGAAAGCTGTGCGAGTTCGAGTCTCGCCGACGGCACCAGACAAACAGATGGGTTCTGATTTGCTTCAGAACCCATCTTCAGGTGATCCGTCAGTCTCAAGATGAACCTCGGCCAATACCTCCCCATCCTCTTGTTCATACTGGTCGGCCTTGCTGTCGGCGTGATTCCCCAGGTGTTGGGCTACATTCTTGGCCCCAACCGTCCTGATGCGGAAAAGAATTCCCCCTACGAATGCGGCTTTGAAGCCTTCGAAGACGCTCGCATGAAGTTTGATGTTCGCTACTACCTCGTGGCGATCCTGTTCATTCTGTTCGACCTTGAAATCGCCTTCCTGTTTCCCTGGGCCGTGGCGCTCAAGGAGGTGGGTGTGGCCGGTTTTGTGGCCGTCGTGATTTTTCTGGCCATTCTGGTCGTGGGCTTTGTCTACGAGTGGAAAAAAGGCGCACTGGACTGGGAATGATCCCGTTCACTGACAACCCATTCAGCCTCTGAGGACTACGAGATGATTGAAGGCGTGATGAAGGAAGGCTTTATCACCACGAGTTACGACTCGGTGGTGAACTGGGCCAAGACCGGATCGCTGTGGCCCATGACCTTTGGTCTGGCGTGCTGCGCGGTGGAAATGATGCATTCGGCCACTGCGCGCTACGACCTGGCCCGTTTCGGTGCCGAGGTGTTCCGAGCCAGTCCGCGTCAGGCCGATCTGATGATCGTGGCCGGCACGCTGTGCAACAAGATGGCACCCGCCCTGCGCAAGGTGTACGACCAGATGTCCGAGCCCCGTTGGGTCATTTCCATGGGCTCTTGCGCCAACGGTGGTGGTTACTACCACTACAGTTATTCGGTGGTGCGTGGCTGCGATCGCGTGGTGCCGGTGGATGTCTACGTGCCAGGCTGCCCGCCCACGGCCGAAGCCCTGATCTACGGCATCATCCAGCTGCAGCAAAAAATCCGCCGCACGCAAACCATTGCGCGCGTCTGAGGGAGCACGAATGACCGACTTTGCCATCCGCCCCGAAGATCTGCAGGCCCAGTTGGCCGCTGTGCTCGGTGACCGTGCCCAGACTTCACTCGCCCTGGGCGAGCTGACGGTGCACGTGAATGCCGCGAATTACCGCGATGTGATGCAGACCCTGCAAACTGCAGCGGGCTGCCAATTTGAACAACTGATCGACCTGTGCGGCGTGGACTACTCCACTTACCGCGATGTCGGCACCGATGGCCCACGTTTTGGCGTCACGGTGCATCTGCTGTCGGTGAGTCTGAACCAGCGCGTGCGCGTCAAAGTGCTGTGCCCTGACGACGATCTGCCCTTGGTGGCCTCGGTCAATGACTTGTGGAATTCTGCCAACTGGTACGAGCGCGAAGCGTTTGACCTCTTTGGCATCGTGTTCGAGGGGCATGCTGACCTGCGCCGCATCCTGACCGATTACGGCTTCATCGGCCACCCCTTCCGCAAGGACTTCCCGTTGTCGGGTCACGTCGAGATGCGTTACGACGCCGAGCGTCAGCGCGTGGTGTACGAGCCAGTGAGCATCGAGCCGCGCGAGATCACGCCGCGCATCATCCGCGAAGAAAACTACGGAGGCCTGCACTGATATGGCCGAAATCAAGAATTACACCCTGAACTTCGGACCCCAGCACCCGGCCGCCCACGGCGTGCTGCGTCTGGTGCTGGAACTCGACGGCGAGGTGGTGCAGCGCGCCGATCCGCACATCGGTCTGTTGCACCGCGCGACCGAAAAACTGGCCGAGAGCAAGACCTACATCCAGTCCTTGCCTTACATGGATCGTCTGGACTATGTGTCCATGATGTGCAACGAGCACGCCTACTGCCTGGCCATCGAGAAGATGCTGGGCCTGGAAGTGCCGATGCGCGCCCAATACATCCGTGTGATGTTCTCAGAAATCACCCGCTTGCTGAACCACCTGATGTGGCTCGGCTCGCATGGCAACGATTGCGGCAGCTCGACCATCCTGATCTACACCTTCCGCGAGCGTGAAGACCTGTTTGACATGTACGAGGCCGTCTCCGGTGCGCGCATGCACGCAGCGTATTTCCGTCCCGGTGGCGTGTACCGTGACCTGCCCGACAGCATGCCGCAGTACAAGGCGAGCAAGGTCAAGAACGCCAAGACCATCGCTGAAATGAACAAGAACCGTCAGGGTTCCCTGCTCGATTTCATCGACGATTTCACGCAGCGTTTCCCCAAGTGCGTGGACGAGTATGAAACCCTGCTGACCGACAACCGCATCTGGAAGCAGCGTACTGTTGGCATTGGCGTGGTGCCACCCGAGCGCGCTCTGAACCTGGGCATGACCGGGCCCATGTTGCGTGGCTCTGGCATCGCTTGGGACCTGCGCAAGAAGCAGCCTTACGACGCCTACGACAAGGTCGAGTTTGACGTGCCTGTGGGCAAGACCGGTGACAGCTACGACCGTTACCTGGTGCGTGTGCAGGAGATGCGCGAGTCCAACCGCATCATTCAGCAGTGCGTGGCCTGGTTGCGTGCCAACCCCGGTCCGGTCATCACTGACAACCACAAGGTCGCTCCGCCTGCACGTGAAGGCATGAAGTCCAACATGGAAGACTTGATCCACCACTTCAAGCTCTTCACGGAAGGTTTCCGCGTGCCTGAAGGCGAGGCCTACGCAGCCGTCGAGCACCCGAAAGGCGAGTTCGGCATTTACATGGTGAGCGATGGCGCCAACAAGCCCTACCGTCTCAAGATCCGTGCCCCGGGCTTTGCCCATTTGGCCACCCTCGATGAAATGGCCAAAGGCCACATGCTGGCCGATGCGGTCGCCATCATCGGGACCATGGACATTGTGTTTGGAGAGATTGACCGATGATCTCGGAGTCCACAAAAACACGCTTTGCGCGTGAAGTCGCCAAGTTCCCTGCGGACCAGAAGCAGTCGGCCGTGATGGCCTGCCTGTCGATCGTGCAGCAAGAACTTGGCTGGGTCAGCCCCGAGAGCGAGCAGGGCGTGGCCGACTATCTGGGCATGCCCGTGATGGCTGTTCATGAAGTCACGACCTTCTACAACATGTACAACCAAAAGCCGGTGGGCAAGTTCAAGCTGAACGTTTGCACCAACCTGCCTTGCCAGTTGCGCGGTGGCCAAAAAGCGCTGGAGCACCTGGAGCACAAGCTGGGTGTGCATGCGGGCGAAACCACGGCCGATGGCCTGTTCACCCTGCAGCCCAGCGAATGCCAGGGCGCCTGCGCGGACGCGCCGGTCATGCTGGTCAACGACCGCCACATGTGCAGCTTCATGAGCAACGACAAGCTCGATCAGCTGATCGATGGCTTGAAGAAAGCGGGGGCGGTCTGATGAGCGTCGAGCAAATTCTCAGTCAGTTCCAGGCCTCAGGCGTGGAAACCTGTTTCCACGACCGCCACATCAATCCGCAAATTTACGCGGGTCTGAATGGTCAGAACTGGAGCATCAAGGACTACGAAGCACGCGGGGGCTACGCTGCCCTGCGCAAGATCCTGGGCAAGGACGGCGGCGAAGGCCTCACCCAGGACCAGGTGATTGCCACCGTCAAGGACTCCGGTTTGCGCGGCCGTGGTGGCGCGGGTTTTCCCACGGGCCTGAAGTGGAGCTTCATGCCCCGCCAGTTCCCAGGCCAGAAGTATCTGGTTTGCAACTCGGACGAGGGTGAGCCGGGCACCTGCAAAGACCGCGACATCATGATGTTCAACCCGCACACGGTGATCGAGGGCATGATCATCGCTGCTTATGCCATGGGCATCAGCGTGGGTTACAACTACATTCACGGTGAAATTTTCCAGGTGTACGAGCGCTTTGAGGCTGCCCTCGAAGAAGCCCGTGCCGCGGGCTACCTGGGCAACAACATCCTGGGCTCCACGTTCAACTTCCAGTTGCACGCATCACATGGTTTTGGCGCTTACATCTGCGGCGAAGAAACCGCCTTGCTCGAATCGCTGGAAGGCAAAAAAGGCCAGCCGCGCTTCAAGCCACCATTCCCGGCCAGCTTTGGTCTGTACGGCAAGCCCACCACCATCAACAACACCGAAACCTTTGCAGCCGTGCCCTGGATCATCCGCAACGGTGGTCAGGCCTACCTCGAAGCGGGCAAGCCCAACAACGGCGGCACCAAGATCTTCTCGGTCAGTGGTGATGTCGAGCGTCCTGGCAACTACGAAGTGCCCATGGGCACCCCGTTTGCCAAGCTGCTCGAACTCGCCGGTGGTGTGCGCGGCGGTCGCAAACTCAAGGCCGTGATCCCCGGTGGCTCATCTTCGCCGGTCATTCCGGGTGACTTGATGATGACGCTCACCATGGACTACGACAGCATCGCCAAAGAAGGCGGCTCCATGTTGGGTTCGGGTGCCGTGATCGTCATGGACGACACCCGCTGCATGGTCAAGGCCTTGGCCCGCCTGTCCTATTTCTATTCGCACGAATCCTGTGGCCAATGCACCCCTTGCCGTGAAGGCACTGGCTGGTTGTGGCGCATGGTGGACCGCATTGAAAACGGGCAGGGCCGCGCCAGCGATCTGGAGATGCTTGACAGTGTGGCCGGCAACATCATGGGCCGCACGATTTGCGCCTTGGGTGATGCTGCGGCCATGCCGGTGCGCGGCATGCTCAAGCACTTCCGTCACGAATTTGTACACCACATCGAGCACAAGACCTGCGTGGTCGGTGCCGGTGTTTGAGGTTAAGGCCGACCATGGTTGAAATCGAACTCGACGGCAAAAAAGTGGAAGTGGCTGAAGGCAGCATGGTGATGCATGCTGCTGAAAAAGCCGGTACCTACATTCCACATTTCTGCTACCACAAGAAGCTCTCCATCGCTGCCAACTGCCGCATGTGCCTGGTGGATGTGGAGAAAGCCCCCAAACCCATGCCTGCCTGTGCGACCCCGGTCACGCAAGGCATGATCGTGCGTACCCAGAGCGACAAGGCCGTCACGGCCCAGAAGTCGGTCATGGAGTTCCTGCTGATCAATCACCCGCTGGATTGCCCCATCTGCGACCAGGGCGGTGAGTGCCAGTTGCAAGACCTGGCCGTGGGTTACGGTGGCACGAAGTCGCGCTACGAAGAAGAAAAGCGCGTCGTCTTCCACAAGGAAGTCGGTCCGCTGATCTCCATGGAAGAGATGAGCCGCTGCATCCACTGCACACGCTGCGTGCGCTTTGGTCAGGAAGTGGCCGGTGAGATGGAGCTGGGCATGTCCCACCGTGGCGAGCATTCCGAGATCGAGACTTTCCTCGGCCAATCCGTGGATTCCGAGCTGTCGGGCAACATGATCGACATCTGTCCCGTGGGCGCTTTGACCAGCAAGCCTTTCCGCTACCACGCCCGCACATGGGAGCTGTCGCGCCGCAAGTCGGTGGCGGCGCACGATTCCTCGGGTGCCAACCTGGTCGTGCAGGTCAAGAACAACCAGGTTCAGCGTGTGGTGCCTCTCGAAAACGAAGAGGTCAATGAATGCTGGATCGCTGACCGTGACCGTTTCTCCTACGAAGCCCTCAATGGCGCCGAGCGCCTGACGCAGCCCATGCTCAAGCAAGGAGGCGAGTGGAAAGAAGTCGACTGGCAGACCGCACTCGAATACGTGGCCAACGGCCTCAAGAACATCCAGCGTGACCACGGCGCCGCCAGCATTGGCGCCCTGGTCAGCCCGCACAGCACCGTCGAAGAGGCATACCTGGCAGGCAGTCTGCTGCGTGGCCTGGGTTCAGACAATGTGGACGCCCGTCTGCGCCGCGCCGAATTTGTGGCAGGCGAGGGCGTGCAGTGGCTTGGCACCAGCATCGCTTCGCTGACTGCACTGCAACGCGTACTGGTCGTGGGCTCCAACCTGCGCAAGGACCATCCGCTGTTTGCGCAACGCATTCGCCAGGCCGCTCGCCATGGCGCTCAAGTCAATGCGATCGCATCGAGCGCGCAACTTTCCGCCGCCGGTGCTTGGGCATTGCCTGTGGCCAACAGCGTCGTGACCGATGCTTCGGGCTGGGCCCAGGCCCTGGCCGATGTGGCGGTCGCGATTGCAGCAGACAAGGGCGTTGCCGCTCCTGCCGCTGGCAACGCCACCGTACAAGCGCAAGCCATCGCCAAGTCCCTGCTGGGTGGCGAGCGCAAGGCCGTGTTGCTGGGCAACGGTGCTGCGCACCACGCCAATGCGTCGAGCCTGCTGGTGCTGGCCAACTGGATTGGCGAGCAAACCGGCGCGACCGTCGGCTACCTGACCGAAGCCGCAAACACTGTGGGTGTGCAGTGGGCCAAAGCCCAGCCACAAACCGGTGGCAAGAACGCCGCCCAGATGCTGGACGGCAGCCTCAAGGCCGCCATCTTGCTGAACACCGAGCCCGAGTTCGACACTGCTGCCGGCGCTGCTGCCGTCGCTGCATTGGACAAAGCAGAGATGGTGGTGACGCTCAGCCCGTTCAAGGCCAACATGGATTTCAGCGATGTGCTGCTGCCGATTGCGCCCTGGACCGAAACCTCGGGCAGCTTCGTCAACGCCGAAGGCCGTCTGCAAAGCTTCCATGCCGTGGTCAAACCTTTGGCTGAAACCCGGCCAGCCTGGAAAGTGCTGCGCGTGCTGGCCAACCTGCTGGACATCCCGGGCTTTGCTTTCGAGACTTCGCAGGACGTGCTGGCCCGTGCCACGGCTCAGCCTTTGAATCTGTCCAACGCCATCCGCGCTGAAGTGCGTTTGGGTGGTGCCGTGAGTGCGCCCGCTGTGGCCGCCATTTACCAGCTTGACAGCATCGTGCGCCGCGCACCATCGCTGCAATTGACGGCCGATGCACGCCGTGCACAGGAGGTCAAAGCATGATCGATGCGCTGTACAACGGCGGCCTGAATCTTCTGGCCGATGCCTGGTGGACCACGATGGCGTGGCCTGTGCTCTGGATCCTGATCAAGATCGTGGCCGTGCTGGCCCCCTTGATGGGTGCTGTGGCGTACCTGACGCTCTGGGAGCGCAAGCTGCTGGGCTTCATGCAAGTGCGCATGGGCCCCAACCGCGTGGGCCCCTTTGGCTTGCTGCAACCGATCGCCGATGCGTTGAAGTTGCTGACCAAAGAGCTGATCAACCCCTCCGCGGCCAGCATGGGCCTGTTCCGTTTGGGCCCCATCATGGCCATCATGCCGGCCCTGGCCGCCTGGGTGGCGATTCCCTTCGGACCCGAAGTGGCGCTGACCAACATCAACGCGGGCCTGATGCTGGTGATGGCCATCACCTCCATCGAGGTGTATGGCGTGATCATCGCGGGTTGGGCCTCCAACTCCAAATACGCTTTCCTGGGCGCGCTGCGTGCCTCGGCACAGATGGTGAGTTACGAAATTGCCATGGGTTTCTGTTTCCTGGTGGTCCTGATGGTCACCGGCAGCATGAACCTGACCGACATCGTGCTCGCACAAGACAAGGGTGACATGGCCAGCATGGGCTTGAACTTCCTGTCCTGGAACTGGCTGCCCTTGCTGCCGATCTTCGTGGTCTACCTGATCTCGGGTGTGGCCGAAACCAACCGTCACCCGTTTGACGTGGTCGAAGGCGAAGCCGAAATTGTGGCCGGCCACATGGTCGAGTACTCGGGCATGGGCTTTGCCATCTTCTTCCTGGCCGAATACGCCAGCATGTGGCTGGTGTCCATTCTGGCTGTGATCATGTTCCTGGGTGGGTGGCTGTCGCCGATCGACAGCGCCCTGTTCAACATGGTCCCCGGCTGGATCTGGCTGGGCCTGAAGACTTTCCTGGTGGTGTCCATGTTCATCTGGATCCGCGCCACCTTCCCGCGCTTCCGTTATGACCAGATCATGCGTCTGGGCTGGAAGATTTTCATTCCGGTCACCCTGGTGTGGCTGCTGGTGGTGGGCGCATGGCTGTTCTCACCCTGGAACATCTGGAAATAAGCGGTTCAAGATCATGACCACAATGACTGCTTCCTCCTTCTCGATCAAGGACTTCTTCAAGAGCTTCATGCTCGTGGAGTTGCTCAAGGGCATGGCCCTGACCGGACGCTACGCATTCGCCCGCAAGGTGACGCTGGAGTTCCCGGAAGAAAAAACACCGCTGTCGCCCCGTTTTCGTGGCCTGCATGCCCTGCGCCGTTACGACAACGGTGAAGAGCGCTGCATCGCCTGCAAACTGTGCGAGGCCGTTTGCCCGGCGATGGCCATCACCATCGAGGCGGGTCAACGCGAAGACGGCTCGCGCCGCACCACGCGCTATGACATCGACCTGACCAAGTGCATCTTCTGCGGCTTCTGCGAAGAAAGCTGCCCGGTGGACTCGATCGTTGAGACGCACATTTTTGAGTACCACGGCGAAAAACGTGGCGACCTGTACTTCACCAAGGACATGTTGCTGGCCGTGGGGGACCGGTATGAAAAAGAGATCGCAGCCAACAAGGCCGCTGATGCTCCATACCGCTGATCATTGAACCTACCTACAAAGATATCCCCCATGGACGTCAAGACCGGTTTCTTCTACCTCTTCTCGGTGGTGCTGTTGTTTTCAGCCTTCCGGGTGGTCACGGCCCGCAACCCTGTGCATGCGGTGCTCTTTCTCATGCTGGCCTTCTCGCAGGCCTCAGCCATCTGGCTGCTGCTCAACGCTGAATTCCTGGCCATCACCCTCGTGCTGGTTTACCTCGGCGCGGTGATGGTGCTTTTCCTGTTTGTCGTGATGATGCTGGACATCAATGTCGACACGCTCCGGCAAGGTTTCTGGAAGAACTTCCCGCTGGCGGCCACTTTGGGCGCCGTGGTCGCGTTCGAGATGACGGCGGTGTTGATGAGCGGCTTTCGCCTGTCGCAGGCACCAGTGGCCGCGGTGGCTGCGGGCAGCGCACCGGTGTCCAACAGCAAAGCGCTGGGCGTGTTGCTTTACACCGAGTACCTGATGCCCATCCAGATTGCTGCGGCCATCCTGCTGGTGGCCATGGTGGCTGCGATTGCCCTGACCCTGCGCCAACGCAAGGACAGCAAGGCGATCAACCCTTCCATCCAGGTGCGTGTGCGTGCCGCTGACCGCCTACAAGTGGTCCAGATGGCCGCCACGCAGGTTGCGCCTGCACCGGCCCCCGCTGCAGCAGAGGAGAACAAGTGATGTCATTGACCCTCGGACACTTTCTTTCACTGGGTGCGATGCTGTTCGCACTGGCCGTGATCGGCATCTTTCTGAACCGCAAGAACCTGATCGTGCTGCTGATGGCCATCGAGCTGATGCTGTTGGCCGTCAACATGAACTTTGTGGCCTTCTCGCACTACCTGGGTGACATGCACGGACAAGTGTTCGTGTTCTTCATTCTGACGGTGGCGGCGGCCGAATCGGCCATCGGTCTGGCCATTCTGGTGCTGCTGTTCCGCAACAAGAACAGCATCGACGTCCAAGACCTCAACACGCTCAAGGGTTAATAAAAAAATGAGTCAAACCCTCAACGCAAGCACGCTGCTGGCTGTGCCGCTCGCGCCCCTGGTGGGCTCGGCGCTGGCCGGTATTCTGGGCACCAAGTTCGGTGGCAACTGGATCGGCCGCAAGCTGTCGCACACCCTGACGATTCTGGGCGTGCTGGTGGCCTTCATCATCTCCGCCATGACGCTCAAGAGCGTGATCGACGGCGCCCGCTTCAACGAAACCCTCTACACCTGGATGGTGGTCGGCGGTCTGAAGATGGAAGTCGGCTTCCTGGTCGACGGCCTCACCGCCATGATGATGTGTGTGGTGACCTTTGTGTCGCTGATGGTGCACCTCTACACCATCGGCTACATGGACGAAGACGAAGGCTACAACCGTTTCTTTGCCTACATCTCGCTCTTCACCTTCTCGATGCTGATGCTCGTCATGAGCAACAACATGCTTCAGCTGTTCTTCGGCTGGGAAGCTGTGGGCCTGGTGTCTTACCTGTTGATCGGTTTCTGGTTCAACAAGCCCACCGCCATCTTCGCCAACATGAAGGCCTTCCTGGTCAACCGTGTGGGCGACTTTGGCTTCATCCTGGGCATTGGTCTGATCGCGGCCTATGCAGGCACGCTCAACTATGCCGAAACCTTTGCCAAAGCCGCCGAGCTGGGCGCATTGACGTTCCCTGGCACCGACTGGATGCTGGTGACCGTGGTCTGCATCTGCCTGTTCATCGGTGCCATGGGCAAGTCGGCCCAGTTCCCGCTGCACGTGTGGTTGCCGGACTCGATGGAAGGCCCCACGCCGATTTCGGCGCTGATCCATGCCGCGACCATGGTGACCGCAGGCATCTTCATGGTGGCCCGCATGTCACCACTGTTTGAGTTGTCGGACACCGCACTGAACTTCATCATGGTGATCGGCTCGATCACGGCCCTGTTCATGGGCTTCCTGGGCATCATCCAGAACGACATCAAACGTGTGGTGGCTTATTCCACCTTGTCGCAGCTCGGTTACATGACGGTTGCTCTGGGCGCGTCGGCTTACTCGGTGGCCGTGTTCCACCTGATGACGCACGCGTTCTTCAAGGCTTTGTTGTTCCTCGGTGCGGGTTCCGTCATCATGGGCATGCACCACAACCAGGACATCCGCTGGATGGGCGGCGTGCGCAAGTACATGCCGATCACCTGGATCACCTCGCTGCTGGGTTCTCTGGCCCTGATCGGCACGCCGTTCTTCTCGGGTTTTTACTCCAAGGACAGCATCATCGAAGCCGTGGCCGAAAGCCACCTGCCTGCTGCAGGTTTTGCCAACATCGCCGTGCTGGCGGGTGTGTTCGTGACCGCCTTCTATTCGTTCCGCATGTACTTCCTGGTCTTCCACGGCAAGGAACGTTACGACCAGAACCCGGATGCGCACCACGATGACCACCACGGTCACGACGACCACGGCCATGGCGACCATGGTCCGCATGAGTCGCCCTGGGTGGTGACGGTGCCCCTGATCCTTCTGGCCATCCCCTCGGTGGTGATCGGCTACATGACGATCGATCCCATGTTGTTTGGCGAATTCTTCAAGGACGCGATCTTTGTGGATGCCGACAAGCACCATGTCATGCATGAGTTGGCCGATGCCTTCCACGGTCCGGTGGCCATGGCAGTGCATGCCGTGAGCACGCTGCCTTTCTGGCTGGCGCTGTCGGGTGTGGCGGTCTCCTGGTACATGTACCTGATCAACCCTGCCGTCCCCGCGTTCTTTGCCCGTGTGCTGCGTCCGCTGGTCGTCGTGCTCGAGAACAAATACTTTCTCGACTGGATCAACGAAAACATCCTGGCCCGTGGTGCCCGCTTGCTGGGTACCGGTCTGTGGCAAGTGGGTGACCGTGCCCTGATCGATGGTCTGGTGGTCAACGGTTCATGGAAAGTCGTGGGCTGGGTCTCTGGCGTGGTGCGCTGGTTCCAGTCGGGTTTCCTGTACCACTATGCCCTGGTGATGATTTTGGGCGTGTTCATGCTGATGACGTATTTCGTCTGGCTGGCTTAACGATTACAAGGAAGTCATAAAAATGGGATTGTTGAGCCTTGCCATCTGGACGCCAATTGCTTTTGGCGTCATCTTGCTGGCCCTGGGACGTGACGAGCAGGCCAGCGCTGTGCGCTGGTTGGCCCTGATCGGTGCTGTGGTCAGTTTCCTCATCACCTTGCCGCTGTACTCGGGCTTCCAGCTGGGCACATCGGCCATGCAGTTCGTCGAAAAGGCGAGCTGGATCGAGCGCTTCAATGTCAACTACGCGCTGGGCGTGGACGGCATTTCGCTGTGGTTCGTGCTGCTGACCGCTTTCATCAACGTGATCGTCGTGATCGCGGGTTGGGAAGTGATCACCCGCAAAGTCAACCAGTACATGGCCGCTTTCCTGATCCTGTCGGGTCTGATGATCGGCGTGTTCAGTGCCCTGGACGGCATCCTGTTCTACGTCTTCTTTGAAGCAACCTTGATCCCGATGTACCTGATCATCGGCATCTGGGGTGGCCCGAACAAGATCTACGCCGCTTTCAAGTTTTTCCTGTACACGCTGCTGGGCTCGCTGCTGACGCTGATCGCCCTGATTTACCTGTACACCGCCTCCAACGGCAGTTTCGACATCCTGGCCTGGCACAAGCTGCCGTTGTCCGGTCATGTGCAGACCTTGCTGTTCTTCGCCTTCTTTGCGGCGTTCGCGGTCAAGGTACCGATGTGGCCCGTGCACACCTGGTTGCCTGATGTGCACGTGGAAGCGCCTACAGGCGGCTCTGCCGTGCTGGCGGCCATCATGCTGAAACTCGGCGCCTATGGCTTCCTGCGTTTTTCGATGCCCATTGCGCCGGACGCTGCGCGCGAGTGGGGCACCCTGATGATCGTGCTGTCTTTGGTGGCGGTGATCTATGTGGGTCTGGTCGCCATGGTCCAGCAGGACATGAAGAAGCTGGTGGCTTATTCTTCGGTGGCGCACATGGGTTTTGTGACGCTGGGCTTTTTCATCTTCAACCCGCTGGGCGTGTCCGGAGCCCTGGTGCAGATGATTGCCCACGGTTTCGTGTCCGCTGCGATGTTCCTCTCGATTGGCGTGTTGTACGACCGCGTGCATTCGCGTGAAATCTCCAGCTACGGCGGCGTGGTCAACACCATGCCCAAGTTCGCGGCCTTTGCCTTGCTGTTCTCGATGGCCAACTGCGGCCTGCCAGGCACAGCCGGTTTTGTGGGCGAGTGGATGGTGATTCTGGGCGCCGTCAAGTTCAACTTCTGGATCGGCCTCTTGTCGGCTTCGGCCCTGATCTTTGGTGCGGCCTACACCCTGTGGATGTTCAAACGCGTCTACCTGGGGCCTGTGGCCAATGACCACGTCAAGGAACTGACCGACATCAACAGCCGCGAATTCCTGGTCATGGCCCTGTTGGCCATCGCTGTGCTGGCCATGGGCCTGTACCCGAAACCCTTCACGGATGTGATGGACACCTCGGTGGCTGACCTGCTCAAGCACGTGTCGCTGTCCAAGCTGCCCCAGTAACGAACGCAAGAATAGAAAGAATGATGATGGACACCACCAGCTGGATGACGATCTATCCTGAAATCGTGTTGCTGGTCATGGCCTGCGTGATCGCGCTGGTCGACCTCTTCGTCAAGAGCCCACGCCGCACAGCCACCCACGTGCTGACCTTGCTCACGCTCGGCGGTGTGGCCTTGCTGCACGCCCTGTATGCCGATGCTGGCCAGACCTTGTACGGCTTTGGCCGTCTGGTGGTGAGCGACCCCCTGGGCCACTGGCTCAAGTGTTTTGCCAGCATCGCCGTCATGGTGACCCTGGTGTACTCGCGTCCTTACGCGGCTGACCGCGACATGCTGCGTGGCGGCGAGTTGTTCAGCCTGAGCATGTTTGCTTTGCTGGGCATGAGCGTGATGATCTCCGGTCAGAACTTCCTGGTGCTGTACCTTGGCCTCGAACTGCTGACCCTGTCGAGCTATGCATTGGTAGCCCTGCGTCGCGACCACATGCAAGCCACCGAAGCGGCCATGAAGTACTTTGTGCTGGGTGCCATGGCGTCGGGTTTCCTGCTTTACGGTATGTCCATGTTGTACGGTGCGACAGGCTCCCTGGAGCTGTCGGCCGTGCTCAAGGCCATCGCCTCGGGCCAGGTCAAGCACCAGGTGTTGGTGTTCGGTCTGGTGTTCATCGTGGCGGGTCTGGCGTTCAAGATCGGTGCCGTGCCTTTCCACATGTGGATTCCCGACGTGTACCAAGGCGCCCCCACCGCGGCCACGCTGCTGATCGGTGGCGCGCCCAAGCTGGCCGCGTTCGCCCTGATGATCCGTTTGCTGGTGGAAGGCTTGCTGCCGCTGGCCATCGACTGGCAGCAGATGCTGGCTTTCCTGGCCATCGCTTCGCTGGCCGTGGGTAACCTGGCCGCCATTGCGCAGACCAACCTCAAGCGCATGCTGGCGTATTCGACCATCGCGCAAATGGGTTTTGTGCTGCTGGGTTTTGTGGCAGGCATCATCAACGGTCAAACCACACTGGCCGCCAACGCCTACAGCTCGGCCATGTTCTACATCGTCGGTTATGTGCTGACCACGCTGGCCAGCTTCGGCATCATCTTGCTGCTGGCCCGCCAGGGTTTCGAGAGCGAAGAGATCACCGACCTGGCCGGTCTGAACCAGCGTAGCCCCCTGTACGCTGGCGTGATGGCCATCTGCCTGTTCTCGTTGGCCGGCATCCCACCCATGGTGGGCTTCTATGCCAAGCTGGCGGTGCTGCAGTCCCTGATCGCTTCGGGTCAAGGCTTCTACATCGGTCTGGCCATCTACGCCGTGCTGATGTCGCTGATCGGCGCTTTCTACTACCTGCGCGTTGTGAAAGTCATGTACTTTGACGAGCCGGTCACGGCCACCACTGTGTCGGCCCCCGCCGACGTGCGCGTGGTCTTGTCGATCAACGGTTTGCTGGTGCTGGTTCTGGGCATCGTGCCTGGCGCCCTGATGGCCTTGTGCGCTCAGGCTGTCAAGAGCATGCTGGCCCTGTAAGCCACCCATGTCCGTTTCATTGCAGATTGGAGCCCTGGTGCTGCTGGCCGTGATGGCCGCCAATCTGCCATTTGCCAACCACCGCGTGCTCGCCCTGGGCCCGGTGCGTGCGCCCAAATCCCTGCCATGGCGCTTGTTGGAGCTGGTGCTGTTGTACTTCGTGGTCGGCGGCATCGGCCTGGCACTTGAAAAGAACGCGGGCCAGATCGCCCCGCAAGGCTGGGAGTTTTATGCGGTCACGGCCACCATGTTCTTGACGCTGGCCTTCCCTGGCTTTGTCTACCGTTATCTTTTGCACCGCCGCGATTGACGCCGTGTCTTCCCGGCACCTGACAGGCTGCCCCCATGTCTGATGAACACCTGATTGAGCAGAGCCTGGAGCGGCAAGAGCTGTTCAAGGGCCGATTCCTGCACGCCTTTCGCGACACCGTTCGCTTGCCCGATGGGGGTGAGGCCACGCGTGAATACGTGGTCCATCCTGGCGCCGTGGTGGTGGTCCCTCTGTTGCAAGGACCAAACGGGCAGACGCGCATTGTGCTGGAGCGCCAGTACCGCTACCCCGTGGGCCAGGTGATGATCGAGTTGCCTGCAGGCAAACTCGACGCCGGTGAAGACCCGCTCTTGTGCGGGCAACGCGAACTGTTCGAAGAAACCGGCTACCGGGCCCATGAGTGGGCCAGGGCAGG
The DNA here is from genome assembly GCF_014837235.1 of Limnohabitans radicicola. Taxonomy (GTDB): domain Bacteria; phylum Pseudomonadota; class Gammaproteobacteria; order Burkholderiales; family Burkholderiaceae_C; genus Limnohabitans_A; species Limnohabitans_A radicicola. Next base: position 266,093 of record NZ_JACYFT010000002.1, read on the forward strand.
GCAAATGCACCTGGCCATCGCCTACTCCACCGAAGTCATCCACATCTATTTCGCCCGCGGCCTGACCTCGGGTGAACGTCAGCTCGATCAGGGCGAATTTCTGGATGTGTTCTCGGCCACCCCCGATGAACTGATGGCCTGGTGCCGTGAGGGGAAAGTCACCGATGCCAAAACACTCAGTTGCATGGTTTGGCTGCAAAATGTGCTTTCAGGCGACTGGCCACTTGACTGGCAATCGGCGCCGACTTGATCCCCATCATGAAAGTCCTCAACCTCCAGTGCAGTCAGGGGCATAGCTTTGAAGGCTGGTTTGCCTCGCAGGACGACTACGACGCGCAACGCAGCCGTGGCCTCGTCACGTGCCCGGTATGCAACAACAGCGAAGTGACCAAGATGCTCTCGGCGCCGCGCCTGAATCTTGGCGCAGGCCAGGCAGAGCCGCCAGCGAAGACCCAGACCGAATCCACGGCCGTGGCCAATGTGGCTCCGGCCCAGCTGCAGGCGGCTTGGATGCAGATGGTGCGGCACGTCATGGCCAACACCGAAGACGTGGGTCAGAAGTTTGCCGAAGAGGCCCGCAAGATCCACTACGGCGAGCGCGAGGAACGCAACATCCGGGGGCAAGCCACACGCGAGGAAACCGAAGCCTTGCTGGACGAAGGCATTGACATCTTGCCGCTGCCTGTACCCGCAGGGCTCAAAGAGCCTTTGCAATGAGCTGCATCGGGGTTCTTGAATGTCCCACGTGCTGACCATCCCCGAATCCGAAGTCGAACTCACCGCCGTCCGTGCCCAAGGACCGGGTGGGCAAAACGTCAACAAGGTCTCGACCGCCATCCAGTTGCGCTTGGATGTGGCCCATTCCAGCTTGCCGGAGGACGTGAAAGCCCGCTGGCTCGCTTCCAAAGACAGTCGCCTCACGCCAGAAGGCGTCCTGGTGCTCAAGGCGCAAAGTTACCGCACGCAAGAGGCCAACCGGCAGGACGCTTGGGCACGGCTTTATGAGTTGTTGGGCCTGTTTTTGCGGGCGCCCAAGAAGCGCAAACCCACACGACCGACGCATGGTTCGGTGCAAAGGCGCTTGCAGGGCAAAGCCCAGCAGTCGCAGCTCAAGGCATCCAGGCGCTCGCGGCCTGAATGACCTGCGCGGTGGCCTGGGCCTGATCGGCGGCAACCACCGTGCGCCCCACCATGCCACGCAGCCAGGTGATCTGTCGCTTGGCGAGTTGGCGCGTGGCGAAGATGCCGCGCTCGCGGATTTCGGCTTCGCTCCAGCCTTCATCCAAGCCTTGCCAGGCCTGGCGGTAACCCACACAGCGCATCGAGGGCAGATCGGGGTTCAGGTCACCGCGTGCGCGCAATGTCCGCACCTCATCGATGAAGCCTTGCGCCATCATTTGGTCAAAGCGCAGCGCAATCCGTTCGTGCAGCCAGGCGCGGTCGTCAGGCTCCAGGCTGATGACCGGGATGTTCAGCGCAGGCGCAGTGGTTTTGGGCGCCTGGTGAAAGGCCGAGAGTGGCTGCCCGGTGGACGTCCAAATCTCAAGCGCACGGCCAATGCGCTGGCTATCGCCCGGTGCCAGCCGCGCCGCCGTGACGGGGTCCACCCGCATCAGCTCCGCATGCAGGGCGGGCCAGCCGAGGGCCTGGGCGCGTTGCTGGATTTGCTCGCGCACCTGCGGGTCGGCCGCAGGCATGTCGTTCAGGCCTTCGAGCAGGGCCTTCAGATACAGCATGGTGCCGCCCACCAGCAAGGGGGTCTTGCCCCGGCGGCGGATGTCGCCGATCAGGCGTGTGGCTTCTTTGGCGAACTCGGCCGCACTGTAGCTTTGCAGCGGGTCGAGGATGTCGATCAGGTGGTGCGGCACGCAGGCCAGTTCTTCGCGGCTGGGCTTGGCGGTGCCGATGTCCATGCCCCGGTAGACCAGGGCCGAGTCCACGCTGACGATCTCGGCCCCGCCTTGCGCTTGCAATGCGTCTGCCAGGGCGAGGGCTGCGGCGGTTTTGCCGCTGGCCGTGGGGCCAACCAGGGCGATCGCATCGACCGCATGGTGCTCGGTGGACGTGCTCATGCTGCGGCCTTGAGAACCACCGGGCGGCCGTGGCGCTGCACGGCTGTCCAGGCGATGAAGGTGATGAAAGCGGCCCACAGCATCAGGCCGTGTGCCAGCGCGAAGACCGGGCGGTCCATGTGCTGGCCCAGCCAGCCACCCATGAAAAACGCGCCCAGCATCATCAAAAAGCCATTGAGCGCCGACGCCGTGCCTGCCCGGTGCGGGAAGGGGGCCACTGCGCCGCTTTGGCCGCAGGGTTGGTGCACGCCGTGGCCGAGCATGAAAATGTACATGGGCAGCATGACGGCCCAGGCACCGTACCAGTCCTGGCCTTCGCCCGCGTAGGCCAGCGCCACCATCGACACACCACCGGTGATGGTGAGACAGGCCGCCACGCCCACAGTGCGGTGCACGCTGGTGCGGCGCAGCATCCAGCGGCACCAGAAGGTGCCCACGATGTAGGACGCCGACATGCTCAGCATGAGCAAGCCGTAAGCGGTTTTGCTGTAGCCCAGCGCCTGGATGAAGACAAACGAAGAACTGGCCAGGAAGGTGAAGAGCCCCAGGTAGGAGCCTGCCGACAGCGCGCACCAGGTCTGGAAAGTGCGGTTGCGCAAAATCTCGAGGTTGGCCCGCACCAGCGGGCGGGCCTTCAAGGCGTGGGGGTCAGGTTGGGCCAGGGTTTCTTCAAAGTGCCAGTACAGCAGTGCCAGGGTGATGGCCCCGAAAAACCCCAGCATCGACAAGGCCCAACGCCAGCCCACCCATTCGCTCAGCACACCGCCCAGGGGCGCGCAGGCGCAGGCGATGATGCCCAGCCCGGTGAGTGCCTGCGACATGACGGTCGCGCCTTGCGCGGGTGCATAGAGGTCGCGCACCACAGCGCGTGCAGCCATGACGCCCGCGCCCATGGCGATGCCTTGCACGGTGCGGCCTGCGATCAGCCAGGCCATGCTGGGCGCGAACATGCAGGCCACGGAGGCCAGGGTGTAGGTGGCCATGCCCCACAGCAGGATGGGTCTGCGCCCAAAGCGGTCAGACAGCGGGCCCCAAATCAGTTGTGACAGGCCAAAGGCGAGCAGCAGCGCCGTGAGGGTCAGCTGGGCCTGGCCCATGCTGGCACCAAAGCCTGCGGTGATGGCGGGCAGGGCCGGCAGGTACAGGTCGGTGGTGACGGGCTGCATGCCCAGCAGCAGCGCGAGGATGAGGACGATCAGTTTGGGGGACATGGAGCCTTCAGACCTTCACTGGAGCGCGAGCAGCGGGGCCGGTACACGGCTGCCCTCATACTCGCTTCGCTCGCCAAATCGGGCAGTCCGCGCACCGACCCCGCTGCTCGCTTGCGGTTCATCAACGTCCCCGCAGAAACAGCGCATCCAGATCACGCATCGTCATCTGTCGCCAGGTCGGACGGCCGTGGTTGCACTGGTCGGAGCGCTCGGTCTCTTCCATCTGGCGCAACAGCGCGTTCATCTCGGTCAGCGTGAGCTGGCGGTTGGCACGCACCGCACCGTGGCAGGCCATGGTGGCCAGGATCTCGTTTTGCGCGCGCTGCACCACCGTGCTGGCGTCGTGCTGGGCCAGCTCGGCCAGCACGCTGCGGGCCAGCTCGACCGCGTCGCCATGGGCCAGGGTGGTGGGCACGGCGCGCACGGCCAGCGTTTTGGCCGAGAGGGGGGAGATTTCGAGGCCGAGTTGGGTCAGCACTTCGGCGCAGGCCTCTGCGGTGGCCACTTCGGTCGGGGTCGCGGCAAAGGTGGCCGGGATCAGCAGGGGCTGGCTGGCGATGCGCGGGCCTGTGCCATCCGTGCTGCCCAGCTGGTTCTTGAGGCGCTCGTAGACGATGCGTTCGTGCGCGGCATGCATGTCGACCACCACCAGGCCCTGGGCGTTCTCGGCCAGGATGTAGACGCCGTGCAGCTGCGCCACGGCACGGCCCAGGGGCCAGTGGTTTGCTTTGTCTGTATCGGAGTCCCGTCCGGAGGCAACGGACTGCCCCGTGTTGCCCACAGCAGAGTCGCGGCTGGGGGCGGCCGCAGATGGCGGCACCCAGCCGGGCGCAGCGGCTTCTTGGGCAGGCATCGTGCCCGCTGCAGGGGTGGTGGCAACCGCGGGGCTCCACAGTGCCTTGAGGTCGGCCAGGGCCTGTTCGCTGTCCACCCGGGGGCGCTCAAAGCGCGGGGGGGTGAAAGTCGGTGCGGGTTCGGGACGGGAATCAAGGCCCATGCTGCCCTGACGCCAGTGGGCCGATTCGGGCAGGGCGCGTGGGGCGGGACTGGCTTGCAATGTGAGTTCAGGGGCCGACGGGGCGTTCAGGGCTTGTGAACGCGGCGCGGCAATGGCCTGTTCGATCGCGTGGCGGATCGCCTGGTGCACCGCACGGCTGTCACGAAAACGCACCTCGATCTTGGTCGGATGCACGTTGGCGTCCACCAGGGTCGGGTCAATCTGCACAAACAAGGCATAGGCCGGTTGCTTGTGGCCGTGCAACACGTCTTCGTAGGCGCTGCGCGCGCCATGCATCAGCACCTTGTCGCGCACAAAGCGGCCATTCACATAGGCAAACTGGTGATCGGGGCGCGAGCGCGCGGCGTCGGGCGTGCCTGCGCGGCCCACCACATGCAACGGTCCCGCGTGGTAGTCGACGGGCACCGACTGCGCCACAAAATCGTGGCCCAGCACATCGCCCAGGCGCTGCGCCAGGCCCTCCGGGCCGGGGTGCACGCGCCACTGCTCGACCAGCTTGCCTTCGTGCCAGATGGCAAAGCTCACATCGGGCCGAGCCAGCGCGTGGCGGCGCACGGCTTCGATGCAGTGGGCCAGCTCGGTGCTGTCGCTTTTGAGGAATTTGCGGCGGGCCGGGGTCGAGAAAAACAGTTCCTTGACTTCGACCGTGGTGCCCACGGCGCGCGGGGCAGGGCGCACCTCGCCAGTCTGGCCGTCCAGCGCCAGCGCATTGGGCTGGCCGTCCATGCGCGAGAGCAGCGTCAGCTCCGACACCGAGTTGATGGCCGCCAGGGCTTCACCGCGAAAGCCCATGGTCATCACCGATTCGAGGTCGGTCAGGTTGCCGATCTTGCTGGTGGCGTGGCGCTTGAGGGCCACGGGCAACTCGTCGGGGGCGATGCCGCCGCCGTCGTCTTCGACCGCGATCAGACGGGTGCCACCCCCCAGCAGGCGCAGCGTGATGTTCTGTGCGCCCGCGTCGAGCGCGTTGTCTACCAGTTCGCGCACCACGGACGCGGGACGTTCCACCACTTCGCCTGCGGCGATCTGGCTGATCAGTTCATCGGGGAGTTCGCGGATCGGGCGGCGCGCGTTCGCTTGGGTGTTTTCGGCAGTCACCCGGGCATTTTAGGGCTTGGGGACGGGGATAATCCGCCCATGGACATCCTCTTGCAGCTCCTCGATTTCATCCTCCATGTCGACACTTATCTGGAGGCCTTTGTGCAAAACCACGGGGCCTGGGTGTATGCCCTGCTGTTCCTGATCGTGTTTGTCGAGACCGGGCTGGTGGTCATGCCGTTTTTGCCAGGCGACTCGCTGCTGTTCATCGTGGGGGCCATGTGTGGCGCCGAGGTGATGAGCTGGCCTTTGGTGGTGGTCATCTTGCTGGTGGCCGCCATTGCCGGGGACCAGACCAATTATTCAATCGGACGTTACTTCGGCCCCCGGGTCTTTCAGTGGGAAAACTCGCGGTTTTTCAACCGTCAGGCCTTCAACCAGGCGCATGAGTTCTACGAAAAATACGGTGGCATCACCATCGTGCTGGCCCGATTCATGCCCTTCATCCGCACCTTTGTGCCCTTTGTGGCTGGGGTGGCCGAGATGACGCGCAGCAAGTTCATCACCTACAACGTGGTGGGGGCTGTGCTCTGGGTGGTGGGGCTCACGCTGGCGGGCTACCTGTTCGGCAATCTGCCCTTTGTGCAGACGCACCTGTCCAAGATCATCTGGGCGCTGATCCTGGTGCCCGGGCTCGTCACGTTGGTGGGCGCCTGGCGTGCCCGCCGTTCCGGCCGTTGAAAGGCGCCCGGGGTTACCGGCTGGTTACGGTGTTTGATAATTCAATCACCTCATTTGTGACCCGCGCGAGCCCCGAACCATGACTGCTTCTAACCCCATTTTGTCCGTGCGCATCGCCACCGCGGGCGAAGCCCTGATTGACCTGGTCATGCAGCCCGATGGCCGCTTTCTGCCCTGTCTGGGCGGTGCGGTCTACAACCTCAGCCGTGCACTGGCACGCCAGGACGTGCCAGTCATGTACCTGAACCCGTTCTCATTTGACCGCTTTGGCCGCCAACTGGCCTCGGGCCTGAGCGCCGATGGGGCGGTGCTGGCGCGACCAGAGCCTGTGGCTGAAGTGACTTCGCTGGCGGTGGTGGGGGTCAACGACCAAGGCCATCCGGACTACGCCTTTTACCGCGAGGCCGTGGCCGACCGGGCCATCAGCGTGGACGCGCTGAATGCGGCTTGCGCCGATGTGCCGACGCTCGACATCGTCTGCACGGGCTGCCTGGCACTGGCGCCTGCCGATGCGGACAAATACCTGCCCTGGCTGGCCGCGCAAAAAGCGGCGGGCCGCTGGGTGGTGGTCGACACCAACCTGCGCCCGACCGTGTTGCCCGACATGGCCCCGTACCGTGCCAACATCCACGCCGCGCTGGTCCATGCCGATCTGATCAAGGCCAGCGACGAAGACTTGCAGCACCTGGCTGTGCCTGGGGCTGACGCGTTTGCGCAGGCCGAGCACCTGCTGGGCAGCTGCGGCGCCCGGATGATGGCGTTGACCCTGGGGGGCGAAGGCGCGGCTTTGCTGCTCAAGACGGCTGCAGGCATCCTCACCGTGCGGGGCCGAGAAAGCGCCCCCGTCCAGGTGGTGGACACCGTGGGCGCGGGCGACAGCTTTCTGGCGGGGCTCTTGAGCGCTTTGCTGACACAGGCCGATGGGGCGCCATGCCCGGTGCAGGCTTGGGTGGCCCAACTGAACGCGGCAGACCTGGGCGCATTGCTGTCCCATGCGCTGGCCACGGCCACGGTCAATGTGATGCGTGCAGGTTGCCAGCCGCCCACACGCGCCGAGGTGCAGGCCCGTCTGGCCAGCCACCCGATCGCGCTGAGCTGAACTTGCGGCTGCGCCTGAGCGCAGGTAGATGGGGTTTATTCCGCTTTCACCCCAGCGGCCGTGATGACCTTGGCCCATTTGACGATTTCATCGTCCAGGAACTTGGCGGCGAATTCGGGCGAGGTGTCACCAGTGATGATGCCCAGCGCTTCAAATTTGGCTTTGATGTCGGGCGAGTTCAGGGCTTTGGCCGTTTCAGCCGACATGCGGCGCACGATGTCTTTGGGCACGCCCGATGGCGTGAGGAACAGCACCCAGGTGGAGCCTTCGATGGCCGGGCCACCCGACTCGGTGATGGTTGGCACTTCGGCAGCGCCCGGCACACGCTGCGACGAGAACACGGCCATGCCCTTGATCTTGCCCGCGCGAACGTGGGGCATCAGCGCACTGGCCGTGTCGGTCAGGATCTGGATGTTGCCGCCCATCAGGTCGGTCAATGCCGGTTGCGTGCCTTTGTAGGGCACATGCACCATGTCCACGCCCGCCACCTGCTTGAAGAGTTCTTGCGTCAGGTGGGCCGCAGCGCCCACGCCCGAGGAGCCAAAAGCCACTTTGCCGGGCCGGGCCTTGGCGTACTCGATGAGTTCCTTGATGTTCTTGACGGGCAGGTTGTTGTTCACCGTCATGACCAGCGGCGCGATGCCCACCAGCGAGACGGGGGCAAAGCTTTTGACCGGGTCATAGGGCAAACGGCCCGCGTACAAGGTGGCGTTGGCCGCGTGGGCACCGATCACGGTCACAAAGGTGTGGCCGTCGGCCGGGGCTTTGGCCGCCAGGTCAGCGCCCAGGATCGAATTGGCGCCTGGCTTGTTGTCGACCACGATGGACCAGCCGGTTTGCTCGGAGATCTTTTGCACCACCATGCGGGTGGCGTTGTCGGTGATGCCGCCGGGGGTGTAGGGGACGATCCAGCGGATGGGTTTGCTGGGCCAGTTGGGGGTCTGGGCCTGTGATGTGGGCACGGCGGCAGCGGCCAGAGCCAGTGCCGCGGTCTGGAACAGACGGGTCAAGCGCATGAAAGTGTCTCCTGGTGTGTGCATGGCGGTGGCTGTTGTTCTCGGCCATGTCGTCGGGCAGCTTAGGGGCACGCGCCCGCCTGGGTCAATCAGGGTGTGCCACGCAGGTGACTCTCAACCGGATGCGAGACGGAGCGAAACCATTCAACCCGGTGCGCTGTTGCGCGACGTCATTCAAAGTGGCGCGCGGTTTCGCGCCAGGGGCGGGTTGCGCGCAAAGTAGGCCACGATGCCGCGCAGCAGCGCTTCGGTCAGGCGCTCCTGGTAGGCCTCGCTGCGCAGCTTTTCTTCCTCTTCGGGGTTGCTGATGAAGGCGGTCTCCACCAGCACGCTGGGGATGTCGGGGGCCTTGAGCACGGCAAAGCCGGCCTGCTCGACGCGGGGCTTGTGCAGGCGGCCCACACCGCCGATTTCGCGCAGCAAGGCGCTGCCCAGGTGCAGGCTGTCCTTGATTTGCGCGGCGGTGCTCATCTCCAGCAGGGCGCGCTGCACTTGGGCGTCTTTCACGCCCAGGTTGATGCCACCGATCAGGTCGGCCTTGTTTTCCTTTTGCGCCATCCAGCGTGCGGCGCTGCTGGACGCCGCGCCATCGCTGAGCGCAAACACGCTCGCGCCCCGTGCCTCGGGCGTGAAAAACGCGTCGGCATGGATGCTGACAAACAGGTCGGCTTGCACGCGTTGCGCCTTTTGCACCCGCACATGCAGGGGCACAAAGAAGTCGGCATCGCGGGTCAGGTAGGCACGCATCGGGTTGCCGCCCACGCTGGTGACGTTGATGCGTTCGCGCAGGCGCTGGGCGATGCGCAGCACCACATCCTTTTCGCGGGTGCCGCCAGGCCCCACGGCGCCCGGGTCTTCGCCGCCATGCCCGGCGTCCAGCGCCACCACGATGAGGCGCTCGGTCCTGGCGGCAGGCCGTGGCGGGTGGTCGGGCCGCTCCATGATGGCTTCGGGCGGGGGCTCGAAGTCTTGCCTGCGGGTGGACGGTACTGGCAAGGGCGGTGGGCTCACCGCAGCCCCCTGGGTCTGGCGGGCGATCAACTCGCCCAGCGGGTCGGTGCCACTGCCCGGGCGTGCGAGTTCAGGCGCTTTGGCCGGGGCCGCGCCGGTTTTTTCCTGGATCAGCTGCTCCAGTGGGTCTACGGTTTGCGTCGGGTACAGGTCGAATACCAGGCGATGCTGGTAGGCCGCCACGGGCGCGAGCGTGAACACCTGCGGGGCGATGGGGCGTTTGAGGTCGATCACCAGGCGCACCACGTTGGCACTGTATTGACCGACCCGGATGCCCGCGATGTTGGGGTCGCTGGCCTGCACTTTGCCAACCAGCTCGCGCAGGGCGGGGTTCAGCTGCTGGCCTTCGATATCGACGGCCAGCCGGGGCGGGGAGGGCACAAAGCTCGATTGGGTCTTGAGCGGCACGTCCGACTCGAGCGTGACCCGGCTGTATTCGGCGGCTGGCCAGATGCGCACGGCCATGAGGCTCGCGCCGCGCACCAGGTCGCTGCCCGCCAGTGTCAGTGCGGCCAAACCCGCGCGCAGGAACTGGCGACGATCAGTTTGCACGCGATGCCTCAGAAGGAGCCGCATCCGCTTGCCACGCTTGCAGCCACTGCTGTCCGCGCGGGGTTTGTGCGGTGATGTGCACTTGCCGCTGGTCTTCGTCCAGCGCGTTCAATGCGATCACCCAGTCGGCCGGGGGCAGCTGGCCTGCCACCTTGTCTGGCCATTCCATCAGCTTGAGGCCGGGACTGGCAAAGATGTCGCGAAAGCCCGCATCGGCCCACTCGCGTGGGTCGCTGAAGCGGTAAAAGTCAAAGTGCCAGATGGGCCAGGCGGCCTCGCCGCTGCCCGCCTGGTGCGGCTCCACCACGGCATAAGTCGGGCTTTTGATGCGGCCTTGCACCCCGGCGGCGCGCAGCAGGTGGCGTACCAAGGTGGTCTTGCCCGCGCCCAGATCGCCACGCAGCTCGATGCTCGCGTCGCGCCCGCCCGGCCAGCGCTGCAGCCGTTCGGCCAGCCGCGTGGCAAAGGCTTGCGTGGCTTCTTCGTCAGGCCAAAGCGAGCGCCAAGTCAGGCCGGTGGCCTGGCTTTCTACAATGGGCGGGTGACTGAGCGGCATCTCCAAATCGATCCTTCTGGCTTGTGGTCCCAAATCGAAGTTTGGGCGCGTGAGCTTGGATTGTCCCAAATTGGCGTGACAGGCATCGATTTGTCCTCTGCCGAGCCGGGTTTGCAGTCCTGGCTCGACGCCGGTTTTCACGGCAGCATGGCCTACATGGCCGCGCATGGCATGAAGCGCGCCCGCCCGGCCGAGCTGGTAGCGGGCACGGTGAGCGTGATCACCGCCCGCATGGATTACCTGCCGCAAGGCACGCCCGCTGACTGGGCCGACCGCGAACGCGAACGCTGGCTGCAGCCTGGTGAGGCCATTGTCTCGGTCTACGCACGAGGACGGGACTACCACAAGGTGCTGCGCAGCCGCCTGCAAAAGCTGCAGGAGCGCATCGCCGCCGCCATTGGCCCGTTTGGCCACCGCGTCTTCACCGATTCGGCGCCTGTGCTGGAGGCCGAGCTGGCCACACGCAGTGGCCTGGGTTGGCGGGGCAAGCACACCCTGGTGCTGTCGCGCGAAGCGGGCTCCATGTTTTTTCTGGGCGAGTTGTTTGTGGACTTCGCCTTGCCTTCTACACCTGCAGCCAGCGCGCATTGCGGGCAATGCACGGCCTGCATGGACCTGTGCCCCACGCAGGCCATCATCGGGCCCTATCGGCTCGATGCGCGGCGCTGCATTTCCTACCTGACCATCGAGCACGAGGGGCCGATCCCCCATGAATTGCGACCCCTGATCGGCAACCGCGTCTATGGCTGCGACGATTGCCAGCTGGCCTGCCCGTGGAACAAGTTTGCCATGACCAGCGCTGTGCCCGACTGGCTGGCGCGCCCGGGCTTGGCGGGCAGTGGCATTGCCGATCTGCTGGGCTGGAGCGAAGCGGAGTTTTTGCGCCGTACCGAAGGCTCGGCGATTCGCCGCATTGGCCACGCCCGTTGGTTGCGCAACCTGGCGCTGGCGGCAGGCAACGCCCTGGCCAGCAGTGTCTTGACGCCAGCCGAACGCAGCCGCTTGTGCCAGGCCTTGCAGGCCCATGCCGGACATCCGGACGCGGCGGTCAGCGAGCAGGTGGCCTGGTCACTGGCGCAGGCCTGAAGCGGCCCCATGGGTTCTCGGTGTTCAGAGCAGCACGCCCAGCGCAAACGGCAGGCTCAGCATGCCCGAGAGGGTGGACAGCGTGACCAGTGCACCCACATAAGCGCCGTTGTAGCCCATGCGGGTGGCCAGCACATAGCAAGTCGATGCCGTGGGCAGGGCCGAGAACGCCAGCAGCACCGTGGTTTGTGTGGCGTCGAGCGACATGACGCGGGCCCAGCCCCAGGCCATGAGCGGCAGCATCAGGTGCTTGCACAATAAGATGGTCACGGACAGCACCTTGCCCTTGCGCAGGCTGGTCAGTTGCATGCCCGCCCCTGCGGCCATGAGGCCTAGGGCCAAAGAGGCGCCTCCGATCCGTTGCACGGTGGGCTCCAGCCAGATGGGCATGCGAAAGCCCAGCAGGTTGGCCACCAGACCCGAGGCGGTGGCGATGATCAGTGGGTTGCGCAGCAGTTGCCGCCCGAAGTGCGTGTTGCCATGGCGGGCCATGGGCCAGACGGCGGCCGTGTTGAACAGGGGCACGCAAAAACCGATCAGGCAGGAGATCAGCAGCAGGCCTTGCGGCCCAGCGATGCGCTCGGCCAGCGCCAGGGCGATGAAGGAGTTGAAGCGAAAGCCCACCTGCGCACTGGCCGCGTGGTCTTTCCTGTCGAGGTGGCGTCCCAGGATGGGCCAGTAGGGCAGGCTGTACGACAGGGCGATGGCGCTCACGCCCAGGCACAGGCCCGCTGCAATCAGGCTCGATGTGGCGCCCAGGTCGAGCGGGCTTTTGACGATCGAGTGAAACAGCAAAATGGGAAAGAGAAAGTAATACACCAGACTGTCGACCTGCTGCCACACCGAGCGGTTGAGCGCCGTGAAGCGGCACACCAGGTAACCGCACAAAATCAGGGAAAAGTCCGGGAAGAGGAGTTGGGCGTAATTCACCCGGGTAGGATAGCCGTATGGCCCGCGGGTGCCTGTCCCTTTGGGTACCGCAAGTGACCTGGCATGGGTTTGTCCTGTGCCGAACGGCCTGGCTTTGTGCCTATGATCGAATCCATGAAAACAGGAGTTGCTCTCATGAACCGTCGCCATTTGATTTCCACCACCGCTTTGCTCGTGATGTCGGGCTCGGTCTGGGCGCAGGCCTATCCCAACCGCGTGGTCAAGCTGCAGGTGCCTTTCGCGCCGGGCGGCACCACCGACATCGTGGCCCGTGTCATTGCCGAGCCCTTGGGCAAAGCCCTGGGGCAATCGGTGGTGGTTGAAAACAAGGCCGGTGGCGGTGGCGTCGTGGGTGCCAACGAGACGGCCAAATCGGCCCCCGATGGCTACAGCCTGGGTGTGGCCACGGTGTCGACCACGGCGGCCAACCCGGCCATCAACCCCAAGATCCCTTACAACCCGATCACCGATTTCACCCCCATCATCAACATCGCGGCCACGCCCAATGTGATCGCGGTGCACCCCAGTTTCCCGGCGCACGACTACAAAGGCTTTGTGGCCGAGCTCAAAAAGAACCCGGGCCGTTATTCCTACTCCTCGTCGGGCACGGGTGGCATTGGTCATCTGCAGACCGAGTTGTGGAAGAGCCTGGCGGGCGTGTTCATCACCCACATCCCTTACCGTGGCGCAGGTCCGGCCCTGAACGATACGGTGGCGGGGCAAGTGCCGATCATTTTTGACAACATGCCTTCGGCCATGCCCTTCATCCAGACGGGCAAGCTGATCCCCATCGTGGTGGCCGCCCCCCAGCGTCTGCCACAGCTGCCCAATGTGCCCACCTTCAAGGAAGTGGGGCTGGAGCCTGTCAACCGCATGGCCTACTACGGCATCTACGGCCCCAAGAACCTGCCCAAAGAGGTGATCGAAAAAGTCAGCGCCGGTGTGAAAAAAGCCCTGCAGGACCCGGCCGTGGCCAAACGCATCCAGGACACGGGCTCTTTGGTGGTGGGCAACTCGCCTGAGGAATTCGCTGCCCAGATCAAGGCCGAGTACGAGGTGTACAAAAAGGTCGTGGACCAGCAAAAGCTCAAGCTCGATTGATGCACCCCGACAGCCAGTCGGCCATCGACCGCTTTGCCGATGCCCTCTGGCTGGAAGATGGTCTGGCCGCCAACAGCCTGGCGGCCTACAAGCGCGACCTGTGCCTGTTTGCCAGCTGGTTGAACCTGAGCCATGCGCTGACGCTGGACCAGACGCAAGAGCACCACCTGCAGGCCTACTTTGCCGAGCGCCACGCCCAGAGCAAGGCGACCTCGGCCAACCGGCGGCTGACGGTGTTCAAGCGCTACTTTCGCTGGGCCCTGCGCGAACGGCTCATCCACACCGACCCGACCCTCAAGCTGCTCGCCGCCAAACAGGCGCTGCGCGTGCCCAAAACCCTGAGCGAGGCCCAGGTGGACGGTTTGCTGCGCGCACCCGATGACGCCACCGACCTGGGCCTGCGCGACCGCGCCATGCTCGAAATGATGTACGCCAGTGGCCTGCGCGTGAGCGAGCTGGTGCAACTCAAAACCCTGCATGTCTCGCTCAACGAGGGCGTGCTGCGCATCATGGGCAAGGGCGGCAAGGAGCGGCTGGTGCCCTTTGGGCAGGAGGCGCGCGAATGGCTGGAGCGTTACCTGCAGCAGGCCCGGCCCGCCTTGCTGGGGCCACGCCAGACCGATGCCCTGTTTGTCACCAGCAGCGGGCCCAAGCCGGGCACGGCCATGTCGCGCGTGATGTTCTGGAATTTGGTCAAGCGCTATGCGTTGCAGGCGGGCATCACCACGCCGCTGTCACCGCACACCCTGCGCCACGCCTTTGCCACGCATTTGCTCAACCATGGGGCCGATTTGCGGGCGGTGCAGATGCTGTTGGGGCACGCCGACATTTCCACCACCACCATCTACACCCATGTGGCGCGCGAGCGGCTCAAAACCCTGCACGCGCAGCACCACCCCAGAGGCTGAGCCTTCAGGTCAACCGAGCGCGGCCAGTTCGGCCTCTTCAAAGCCGGCCAGGCGCCGGGCCGCCATGTTGAAGGGTGGGCGCAGTTTGGGTGCGTCGTATTGGGCGATCAGTTCGGCATAGGTGCTGATGGGGTCAAGTTGGCGCTGGACGCACAAGTAGCGGAACCAGCGGTTGCCAGCGGCCACATGGCCGATTTCCTCTTCCAGGATGATGTCCAGGATTTCTCCGGCCCTGTGATCGCCGGTGCTCACCAGTTTGTTCTTGACGGCAGGCGATGCGTCCAGACCCCGGGCCTCCATGGTGCGGGGCACGATGCCGATGCGCGCCAGCAGGTCGTCCTGGGTGCGCTCGGCCATGTCCCACAGCGCGTTGTGCGCGGGAAAGTCGCCGTAGTCAAAGCCCATGCCCACCAGGTGGTTGCGCAGCAGCAAAAAGTGTTTGGCTTCTTCCTGCGCAATGCGCACCCAGTCGGTGTAAAACGCCTCGGGCATGCCCGCAAAGCGCCAGACCACGTCCAGCGCCAGGTCAATGGCATTGAGCTCGATGTGGGTGATGCTGTGCACCAAAATCGCTCGCCCCTCGGGCGTGGCCAGCGATTTGGCCTTGAGTGCGGTGTGGTGCACCAGTTCTGGCCGTGGGCTGCGGCCCGGACCTGGGGTGGTCGCGGTGAGGGTGTCTTGTGGCTGAACGGGCCGCGACAGGTCCAGGGCCAGCGTGGCCTGGGCTTTGGCCACCGGGTCGGTTTCGGACCAGGGGCCGAGGGCGGCTTGGCGCAAAGACAGCTGAGACATGGGAAGGTACGGGCAGGGTTAAAGACGCGTCTGGCTCACCCGGTGTGGTGGGCTTGCCTACAATTGTAGGATTCCCAGAAACAGCAAAGACCCGAGGAGACACCATGGCCATTTACCAACTCGATTCGCACACCCCTGATGTGGCTGAGACCGCATGGGTGGCCGACAACGCGCAGGTCATGGGGGCGGTCAAGATCGAAGCCAATGCCAGCGTCTGGTTTGGCGTGACCGTGCGCGGCGACACCGAGACCATCACCATCGGCGAGGGCAGCAACATCCAGGACGGCAGCGTCATGCACGCCGACCATGGCAAGCCCATTGTGGTGGGCAAGTACGTCACCGTGGGCCACATGGTCATGCTGCACGGCTGCAGCATCGGTGACGAATCGCTGATCGGCATCGGGGCGGTGGTGCTCAATGGTGCGAAAATCGGCAAGAACTGCCTGGTGGGCGCGGGCTCTCTGGTGACCGAGGGCAAGGAATTTCCCGATGGTTCCATGATCATGGGCTCGCCCGCCAAGGTGGTGCGCGAACTCAGCCCTGAGCAGATCGAAGGTCTGCGCCAGAGTGCCAAGCATTACGTCGAAAACGCCCACCGCTTCAAGGCTGGGCTGAAGAAAATTTCCTGAACCATCAAAGGAGCGCCCTGCGGGCGTGACCCCACATTGTCCGAACTCCATAAATTCATTTTCGAGGGCATGCCCGTGCGTGGCATGCTGGTGCGCCTGACCGACGCTTGGCAAGACATCCTGGCGCGCCGCGCAGCCAACTCCGAGACGGGGGCGTATCCCGTACCCGTGCGCCAGTTGCTGGGCGAGATGGCTGCTGCGGGTGTGCTGATGCAGGGCAACATCAAATTCAATGGGGCGCTGGTGCTGCAGATTTTTGGCGATGGCCCGGTCAAGGTGGGCGTTGTCGAGGTACAGCCCGACCTGAGCCTGCGCGCCACCTGCTCGCAGGTGGGCGAGGTGGCGGCTGACGCCACGCTCAGCCAGATGGTGAACGTGAACAACCAGGGGCGCTGCGCCATCACGCTTGACCCCAAGGACCGCTTGCCCGGTCAGCAGCCTTACCAGGGCGTGGTGCCGCTCTTTGGTGACCAGGGGGAGAAACTCGAAAACATCAGCGAAGTGCTGGAGCACTACATGCTGCAGTCCGAACAGCTGGACACCGTGATGGTGCTGGCTGCTGACGATCATGTCGCCATTGGCCTGCTGATCCAGCGCTTGCCCATCGAGGGTGAGGGCAATCTGGCCGGGCAGGTGGATTCGGTCGAACGCGAGGCCTTGCTGGGCCGCAGTGAGGATTTCAGCCGCATCGCGATCCTGGCCAAAAGCCTCAAGCGCGAAGAAATGCTCACGCTGGACGCGGAGACCATTCTGCACCGTCTGTTCTGGGAAGAGCCCATCGCCCGCTTCGAGCCCCTGGTGGGCGAGACTGGCCCCCGGTTTGCCTGTTCCTGCAGCCATGAGCGCGTGGGCAACATGATCCGCAGCCTGGGTGTAGCCGAGGCCGAGAGCATCATTGCCGAGCAAGGCCAGATCGAGGTGGGTTGCGACTTTTGCGGGGCCCAGTACCGCTTTGATCCGGTCGATGCGGCGGGCCTGTTCATCTCGCCCGTGGCGGTGCCTGGCGAGCCGTCCGTTCACTGACAGGGCTCAATCACCCCGCTGCAACAGCCCGGTGAACAGGCGGTGCTCGCAGTCGGGGTCGCTGCACTTTTCGCACAGCCAAGGCGTGCGGCCTTCGTTCAAGGCGTATTGCGCGTTCTGGCGGGTGTGCCAAGCCGCCTCGTCTTCGCCCGGCAGACCCAGCGCCAGCAAGGCGTTGTTCAGACGCTGGTGCCCCTGCCCATAGACCACCCGATAGCGCACACCCGTGTGCTCCAGCGCCTGGCGCACCAGCGTGTCGACCGGGCCACGCACATGAGGGCCGTCACGCTGCAGGCCATCGGCCACCCAGGGCAGGTCCAGGCCCGTCACCAGGGTGGTGTCAAACAGCTGCTGGTGGGCCAGGGCCATGGGGTACAGGCTCTCGTCGGCAAACAGCATGTGGCTGTAGACGGCGGTCATGAGTGGCGTGGTGTCTGAAATCACGACGCCCTGGCTGACAGACAACACCGCATCGGCTTGCGCCTGGGCAATGCCCATTTGCTCGTGTGGCTCGGGCGTACGCCCCTCGCGTTCGCACCAGCCGCGCAACACTTCGGGCACCCATTGCACGGCTTCGCCCCGCTGCGCGAGCACCTCGCTGAGGCTGCGCGCCAACCAGGACTTGCCGGTGCTCTCGGCCCCGACGATGGCGATGCGGCGCACGGGGCTCATGGCACTCATGGCGCTGTCAGTCGTTTTTGCCATTCACGCCAGCCCAGGATGCTCAGGCCGATGAACAGCACATACAAGGCCGTGGTCAGCCACAGGCCCTTGTAGGCAAACAGCCCCACGCTGAAGACGTTGACCACGATCCAGGCGAGCCAGTTTTCGATGTATTTGCGGCCCAGCAGGGCCTGGCCGATCAGGCTGAGGGCTGTGGGCAAGGCATCCGCCCAGGCCACATCGCTGTCGGTGTAATGCATGAGCAGCCATGCGATGGATGGCCAGAGCACGCCGAGTGCCGTGCCCACCACCCACCACCCACGCATGGGCAGCCGCTGGATGATGGAGACGGGCTGCTTGTTTTCGCCCAAGCGCCGCCACTGCCACCAGCCCCACAGGGCCAGCAGCGCAAACACCAGCTGCAAGCCGGCTTCGGCATACAGCAGGCTGTCCTTGAACACAAAAAAGTAAAGCAGGGAACTCAGGATGGCCAGTGGCCAGCTCCAGTGCAGCTCACGGATGCTGCACCCCACCATGGCCAGGGCCAGCACAAAGCCCACAGCCTCGGTCCAGGCGATCATTTGGCGATCTGGACGTAAATTTCGTTGGGCTTGACCATGCCCAGTTCATGGCGGGCCCGCTCTTCCACCATGTTCAGGCCTTCCTTGAGGTCGTTGACCTCGGCGCTGAGCTGTTCGTTCACGCGCCGGGCTTCCTCGTTGGCTTGCTTTTCCTGCTGGAGCTGGCGTTCCAGCTCCGCCACATTGCGCAGGCTGCCTCGCCCGAACCACAGTTGGGCTTGCACGATCACCAGCAAGGTGATCAGCAGGGCCGGGACGAGGCGGTTGCCCATACAGGTTTAACGCAGGTTGTAGAAAGCGCTGCGGCCAGGGTACACGGCCACATCGCCCAAGTCTTCTTCGATGCGCAGCAGCTGGTTGTACTTGGCCATGCGGTCCGAGCGGCTCATGGAGCCAGTTTTGATCTGACCGGCATTCAGGCCCACCGCGATGTCGGCGATGGTGCTGTCTTCGGTCTCGCCCGAACGGTGAGAGATGACGGCGGTGTAGCCCGCACGCTTGGCCATCTCGATGGCTTCGAAGGTTTCGGTCAGGGTGCCGATCTGGTTGATCTTGATCAGGATCGAGTTGGCGATGCCCTTGTCGATGCCTTCCTTGAAGATCTTGGTGTTGGTCACGAACAGGTCGTCACCGACGATCTGCACGTTCTTGGCCAGGCGGTCGGTCAGCACTTTCCAGCCAGCCCAGTCGCCTTCGGCCATGCCGTCTTCGATGCTGATGATGGGGTACTTGTCGCACCAGGTGGCCAACATGTCGGTCCACTGCTCGGACGTCAGGCTGATGCCGCCTTCCCCTGCGAGAACATACTTACCGTCCTTGTAGAACTCGCTGGCGGCACAGTCGAGGCCGATGGCGATCTGCTCGCCAGCGGTGTAGCCGGCCGCAGCAATCGCGTCCAGCACCATCTGGATGGCCGCTTCATGGCTGTCCACGTTGGGGGCAAAGCCGCCTTCGTCGCCCACGGCAATGCTCATGCCTTTGTCGTGGATGATTTTCTTGAGCGCATGGAACACTTCAGCGCCCCAGCGCACGGCTTCGCGGAACGACGGTGCGCCCACGGGGATGATCATGAACTCTTGCAAGTCCAGGTTGTTGTTGGCGTGTGCGCCACCATTGATGACGTTCATCATGGGCACGGGCAGCTGGTTGCCGTTCATGCCGCCAAAGTAACGGTACAGCGGCAGGCCGGACTCTTCGGCAGCGGCGCGGGCCACGGCCATGGACACGGCCAGCATGGCGTTGGCGCCCAGGCGGCTCTTGTTTTCGGTGCCGTCCAGGTCGATCAGGGTCTTGTCCAGGAACGCCTGCTCGGAGGCGTCCAGGCCCAGCACGGCTTCGGAGATTTCGGTGTTGATGTGCTCGACGGCCTTGAGCACGCCTTTGCCCAGATAGCGGCTCTTGTCGCCGTCACGCAGCTCGATGGCTTCGCGGCTGCCGGTCGATGCGCCCGACGGCACAGCGGCACGGCCCATCACGCCCGATTCCAACAGCACGTCGCATTCGACGGTGGGGTTGCCACGGCTGTCGAGGATTTCACGGCCGACGATATCAACGATTGCACTCATTTTTGAACTCTCTCAAATTGAAAAATAAAACTGGTTTGGGGCCAAGGGCTCAAACACCTTCGACCACGACCATGCGCATGATGGCAGCACCTGCGCGCGCCTCACGGGCCTTGAGGTACTCGGGCACTTCGTAAAAGGCCTTGGCCGCTTCATAGGTCGGGAATTTCAGAACCACGAGGCGCTCTGGTGTCCAGTCGCCTTCCAGCACTTCGAGTCGGCCGCCCCGCACACAGACTTCAGCGCCTGTGGCTTGCATGGCTGCGGTGGACCACTTTTTGTACTCTTCGTACTGGGTGGGGTTGGTCACCTGGACGTTGGCGATGATATAGCCGCTCATGCGAAGTTGTCTTCCAGGAAGGGGTTCTTTTTGGTGACGGAATCGAGCTGCACCAGGGTCTCGAGCAGGGCTTTCATTTGGCCCAGCGGCACGGCATTGGGACCGTCGGACCAAGCCTCGGCGGGCTTGGGGTGGGTTTCCATGAAGAGGCCTGCCACGCCCACGGCCACACCAGCGCGGGCCAGCACCGGCACCATTTCGCGGGCACCGCCGCTGCTGGTGCCTTGGCCGCCCGGTTTTTGCACCGAGTGGGTCACATCGAACACCACCGGGGCGCCGGTCTTGCGCATTTCCGCCAGGCTCGTCATGTCGGCCACCAGGTTGTTGTAGCCAAAGCTCACGCCGCGCTCGCAGGCCAGGAAGTTGTCTTCGGGCAGGCCGACTTCGCGTGCTGCGGTGCGGGCCTTGTCAATGACGTTCTTCATGTCCCAGGGGGCCAAAAACTGTCCTTTTTTGATGTTCACCGGCTTGCCCGACTGGGCCACGGCGCGGATGAAATCGGTCTGGCGGCACAAGAAGGCGGGGGTCTGCAGCACATCGACCACGCTGGCCACGGTTTTGACCTGCGACTCGTCGTGCACGTCGGTGAGGATGGGTACACCGATCTGGCGGCGCACTTCGTCCAGAATTTTCAGGCCCGCATCGATGCCCACCCCGCGCTGGGTGCTGCCAGAGGAGCGATTGGCCTTGTCGAACGAGCCTTTGTAGATCAGCGGGATGCCCAAGGCCGAGCAAGCCTCTTTGAGGCGACCGGCCACCTCGATGGACATCTCCAGACCTTCGATGGAGCAGGTGCCCGCGATCAAAAAGAAGGGTTGGTTCAGGCCAACGTCAAATCCGCAGAGTTTCATGGTGTGGCTCCTGTGAAGCGCCCAAGGTCAGGCTTTGGCCTTGTGTTCAATCGCCGCCTTGACGAAGGCGTTGAACAGCGGGTGACCATCCCAGGGGGTGGACTTGAATTCGGGGTGGAACTGCACGCCCACGTACCAGGGGTGAACCGTTTGCGGCAGTTCGACGATTTCGGTCAGCTGCTCGCGCTGGGTCAAAGCCGAGATCACCAGACCCGCTTTGCGCAAGTCGTCCAGGTAATTCACGTTGGCTTCGTAGCGGTGGCGGTGGCGCTCGGTGACCACATCGCCGTAGATTTGGTGTGCCAATGTGCCTTTGGCCACGTCGGAGCTTTGTGCGCCCAGGCGCATGGTGCCGCCGAGATCCGAGTTTTCGTCGCGCTTCTGGATCGAGCCGTCGGCGTCCTTCCACTCGTTGATCAGGGCGATCACCGGGTAGGGGGTGTCGGGCTCGAACTCGGTGCTGTTGGCACCCGTCATGCCGGCCACATGGCGGGCGTATTCGATGGTCGCGACCTGCATGCCCAGGCAGATGCCCAGGTAAGGCACTTTGTGGGTGCGGGCGAATTGGGCGGTTTCGATCTTGCCTTCCACGCCGCGCTTGCCAAAGCCGCCGGGCACCAGCACGCCGTCGAAGTTGGCCAGGCTGGCCACGGTTTCGGGGGTGATGGTTTCCGAGTCGATGTGCTCGATCTTCACGCGCACATGGTTGCGCATGCCCGCATGGCGCAGGGCCTCGTTGACCGATTTGTAGCTGTCTGACAGCTCGACGTATTTGCCCACCATGGCAATCGTGACTTCGCCCTTGGGGTTGGCTGTCTCGTACACCAGATCGTCCCAGCGCTTGAGGTTGGCCGGTTGGGTGTTCAGGCGCAGCTTGTC
The DNA here is from genome assembly GCF_014837235.1 of Limnohabitans radicicola. Taxonomy (GTDB): domain Bacteria; phylum Pseudomonadota; class Gammaproteobacteria; order Burkholderiales; family Burkholderiaceae_C; genus Limnohabitans_A; species Limnohabitans_A radicicola. Next base: position 287,752 of record NZ_JACYFT010000002.1, read on the forward strand.
GCAGATCAGGCCGTCCAGGCCTTGCTCGTGCAACACGCGGGGCACTTTGTAGATGGTGTCCACGTCGGGCATGGAGATCACGCCCCAGCCTTGTACGTTGGTGAACAGCGAAATTTTTTCGCGCTCGTCGTCCGGGATGTAGCGGTCGGCGCGGCACAGCAGGGCATCGGGCTGGATGCCGATTTCGCGCAGCTTTTGCACCGTGTGCTGGGTCGGTTTGGTTTTGAGCTCGCCTGCGGTGGCGATCCAGGGCAGGTAAGTCAGGTGCACAAAGGCGGCGTTGTTGGGCCCCAGGCGCAGGCTGAGCTGGCGCACGGCTTCCAGGAAAGGCAGGGACTCGATGTCGCCCACGGTGCCGCCGATCTCGACGATGGCCACATCGACCGCTTCGGGCGTGCCGTAGCCCGCGCCGCGCTTGACGAAGTCCTGGATTTCGTTGGTGACATGGGGGATGACCTGCACGGTCTTGCCCAGGTAGTCGCCGCGGCGCTCTTTTTCGAGCACGCTTTTGTAGATCTGGCCGGTGGTGAAGTTGTTGGCCTTCTTCATCCGGGTGTTGATGAAGCGCTCGTAGTGGCCCAGATCCAGGTCGGTTTCTGCCCCGTCGTCGGTCACAAACACCTCCCCGTGCTGGATGGGGCTCATGGTGCCGGGATCCACGTTGAGGTAGGGGTCGAGTTTGATGAGGGTGACAGACAGGCCGCGCGATTCAAGCAAGGCAGCCAGAGAGGCGGAGGCGATTCCCTTGCCCAGGGAAGACACCACACCGCCGGTGACGAAGACGAATTTGGTCATGTCCAAGACGGGAGCCTGGAGCTCCCGGTAGGTGGAAATCGTGATTATAGACAGTCGGGTTCGGGGTTTTCCCGGTAAAGACCGAATCTTGCTTGTTTCCGCACTGGGCCCGGGGCTGACCGGTCGGGCTCATACTCGCTTCGCTCGCCAAATCGCCCGATCCGGACAGCCGCGACTCCAGCGCTGCGCTGCAACTGAACGTGCCCACACCCGTTTCGCTCGACAAATCACCCGATCGGCCCAGCCCCGGCCCCGAAGCGGCATGTTGGCTTGTCTCTGCTACATTCCCCGGCATGAGCACATTGGCTGGAAAACACATCGTTCTGGGCTTGTCGGGCGGCATTGCGGCTTTCAAGTCGGCTGAACTCTGCCGCGCCCTGGTCAAGGCGGGTTGCACAGTGCAGGTGGTGATGACCGAGGCGGCCGAGCAATTCATGACGGCCGTGACCATGCAAGCGCTGTCGGGCAGGCCGGTGTACACCTCGCAGTGGGACCCGCGCGAGGCCAACAACATGGCCCACATCAACCTGAGCCGCGAGGCCGATGCGATTGTGGTGGCCCCGGCCAGCGCCGACTTCATGTCCAAACTGTTGCATGGCGGTGCCGACGAACTGCTCAGCCTGCTGTGCCTGGCACGTCCAATCGACAAGGTGCCGCTGATCGTGGCCCCGGCCATGAACCGCGAGATGTGGTCCAACCCTGCTACCCAGCGCAATGTGGCGCAGCTCAAGGCCGACGGCATCCATGTGCTCGATGTGGGCCAGGGCGACCAGGCCTGCGGCGAGACAGGCGACGGCCGCATGCTCGAAGCCGAAGAGATTCTGGAAGACCTGGAGGCGTTTTTCACGCCCAAGGTGTTGGCAGGCAAGGCGGTGCTGGTCACCGCTGGCCCGACTTATGAGGCGATCGATCCGGTGCGTGGCATCACCAACTTGTCGAGCGGCAAGATGGGCTTTTCGATTGCCCGTGCAGCGCGTCTGGCCGGTGCCGATGTGACCTTGATCGCTGGCCCAGTGAGCCTGGCCACACCCCGAGGCGTCAAGCGCGTGAACGTGCGCTCGGCCCGCGACATGCTGCAGGCGGTGCAAGCCCACGTGCCAGAGCAGGGCGTGTTCGTCGCCACGGCGGCGGTGGCCGACTGGCGTCCGGCCAATTCGGCCGATCAGAAAATCAAGAAAGACGGCTCGGGTCAGACGCCCGAGCTGGGCTTTGTCGAGAACCCCGACATTCTGGCGACCGTGGCCCAGTCGGCGGCGGCGCGAAAAGGCGCGCTGTTTTGCGTGGGCTTTGCCGCCGAGAGCCACGACCTGCTGGCGCACGCCACGGCCAAACGCGCCCGCAAGCAGGTGCCGCTGCTGGTGGGCAACATCGGCCCGGCCACGTTCGGCCAAGACGATAACGCCTTGCTGCTGGTGGACGCCCAAGGCGCCCGCGAACTGCCGCACGCCAGCAAACAGGTGCTGGCCACCCAACTCATTGAAGACATTGCCCGGCGACTGGGCGGAACACACGCATGACCATGGACATCGACGTCAAAATCCTCGATGCGCGCATTGCCGCGCAAATGCCTACTTACGCCACACCGGGCAGTGCAGGGCTGGACCTGCGCGCCTGTCTCGACGCGCCCCTGACCTTGGCCCCCAACGCCTGGCAGCTGGTGCCCACGGGCATGGCCATTCACCTCAAGGACCCCGGTTACGCCGCCATGCTGCTGCCGCGCTCGGGCTTGGGCCACAAGCATGGCATCGTGCTGGGCAATCTGGTGGGCTTGATCGATAGCGACTACCAAGGCCAGCTCATGGTCAGCTGCTGGAACCGCAGCGATGTGGCCTTCACCATTGAGCCTCTGGAGCGCATTGCGCAGATGGTCATCGTGCCTGTGGTGCAAGCACGTTTCCATGTGGTGAGCGAATTTGATGCCGCGACCGAGCGCGGCGAGGGCGGTTACGGCTCCACGGGCAAAAAATAAAGCCTCATGTCAAAACCGCCTGCATCGACCGATGCAGGCGGTTTTTTGTTTGCGCATGGGATGCCCGCCGGCTCAGTGCAGCGTGCGGCCCTCGGATGCGTCGTGCTCGCCGACTTCGATGCGGAAAAAGCCCGTGCCGCAGGTGCCGCGGCCGATTTCTTCTTCGGTGGCGTCACGCACGCCTTCGACCTTCATGTGCAGGCGGATCGCGATGCCCGACAGAGGGTGGTTGCCATCCAGCACCACATGTTCGGGGTAGATCTCGGTCACGGTGTAGAGCGCATTGCGCGGCGCGTCCGGGTTGCATCCAGTGGGCAGGGCGGTGCCTTCGATGGTCATGCCTTCTTCCAGGTCTTTGGGAAAGAGGCTGCGGGGTTCCAGAAACAGCAACTGGTCATCGAAGTCGCCAAAAGCGTCTTCGGGTTCGATGTGCAGATCGACCTTGGCACCTTTTGAATGCCCTTGCAGGGCTTCTTCTATCTTGGGCAGCAGGTCTTTGCCACCGACCAGAAATTCCACGGGTTCGTCCAGGGTGTCGAGTGTTTCACCCAGTGTGTCTTTGAGCGTCCAGGTCAGTGCGACCACGCAAGCGTTGTTGATTTCCATAGGACAATTGTCGCAGTTTGGCGGCGCTGGCTCGCCGAGATTTCACACAAAACATGCGGATTCCCGATGAATATTGATCAACCTTTGGCTCTTTTGGGGGGCTTGACTCCCAGCCAGTTCATGAAGCGCCACTGGCAGAAAAAGCCTTTGCTGGTGCGCCAGGCGATTCCTGACTTCAAGCCCTGCCTGGACCGTGCGGCGCTGGTGGCTCTGGCGGGGCAGGACGATGTGGAGTCGCGTTTGATCGTGAGCTCGGACAAAGGCTGGAAGATGAAGCACGGCCCATTGCCGAAGCGCAGCTTGCCGCCTTTCAGCCAGAAGGACTGGACATTTCTGGTGCAGGGCGTGGACTTGCACCATGATGGTGTGCATGCACTGTTGCAGCTGTTCCGTTTTGTGCCCGATGCCCGTCTGGACGATTTGATGATCAGCTACGCCACCGATGGCGGCGGCGTCGGGCCGCACTTTGACAGCTATGACGTGTTCCTGCTCCAGGCCCACGGTCAGCGCCGTTGGCGCATTGGGCGTCAAAAGGACCTGAGCCTGCAGCCCGGTGTGCCACTCAAGATTTTGCAGAGCTTCGAGCCTGAAGAAGAGTTTGTGCTCAACCCCGGGGACATGCTGTACCTGCCGCCCAAGTACGCGCACGACGGCGTGGCGCAAGGTGAGTGCATGACCTGGTCGATCGGGTTCCGCTCGCCCCAGCAAGGCGAGCTGGCCCGCGAACTTTTGCTGGGCCTGGCCGACGAGGCGCCCGACAGCGTGGGCGAGCAGGTCTACCGTGATCCAACCCAGCCTGCGGTGGCGCAGCCGGGTGCCATTCCTGCCGAGTTGGTGACTTTTGCGCGCGAATCGCTGCAAAAGGCACTCAAGAACCCGCATCTTCTGGACAGTTTGCTGGGGGAGTATTTGACCGAACCCAAGGCCAAGGTCTGGTTTGAGCTCGGGCAGGAAGCCGGGGATCTGTCGGCAGGGGTGGTGCTGGATCGCCGCACCCGCATGATGTACGACGAACGGCACATTTTCATCAATGGCGAAAGTTTCCGTGTGTCTGGGCGAGATGCGCGCCTTTTGAGAACACTTGCGGACACACGGACGCTGGATGCACAGCAAATCAAGGCGCTGAGCGAGGATGCTTTGGCTGCCTTGGACGAATGGCAAGCCGATGGGTGGTTGAAAACCCTTTGAGGATCTACCCTGAGACACCCCATTTTGAAGGTTTCGTGTCAGTTTGTTGGTGTGCTAGGGAAAACGCTATAATCAGAGTCTGAGCAAAAGAGCTCGAGTGCTTTTGTCTCGGTCAGAACAACCTCCAGAGGTTGTCCCGACAATTTCCGGAAATTGTTTTAACCCTAAAAGGAACATCACCATGAACAAGTCTATCGTTTTGGCCGCCCTGATCGCTGCTGCTGCTCTGGCCGCTTGCGGTAAAAAAGAAGAAGCCGCTGCTCCTGCCGCTCCAGCTCCTGCCGTGGAAGCTTCTGCTCCTGCTGCTGACGCTTCTGCCGCTGCTGCTCCCGCTTCTGACGCTTCTGCTGCCAAGTAATTTGGGCTGCACTTCCCCCGCCTTAAGCTGGGGATGGGCACAAAAAAACCCGCCTCGGCGGGTTTTTTCATGGGCGCTCGCAAAACGCATCAGCGCAGTTCGGCCGCCAGCAGTTTCAGGATTTTCTGGGCATTTTCCGAGTTGTCGGGTTTGCCGTCGCTGCTTTGTACACGCACCAAAGTGGCGCCATCCTGGGCTTCCAGGTTCACACGGTAGCGCGTGAGCTCAGGACCGGCGGTCTTGCTGCTGAAGAGCTTGGCAAAGAAACCGGGTTCTTCTGCGCTGGTGCCTGGGGGAACGTAGCGCACGAAATACACGCCTTTGGTGCGATCGCGGTCTTCCACCGTGAAGCCGGTGCGGTCCAGGGCCACGCCGGTCTTGCGCCATGCGCGCTCAAGGTCGTCGGAGAGTTTCAGGCTGGGGCGACCGTCGATCACGGCCACGGCCAATGCAGGGACGACCGAGGCGGTGCCTGCCGTAGCCACTTTGGCCTGCTCGGGCGAGGCGCCGAGTTTGACCATCAGGCGACGCAGGAATTCGATTTCGAGTTCAGGATCCGAGGCCCGTGGCTGCCAGGTGGTGCTGGTTTTGTCGTTGCTGGTGAAGCTTTCGACCATGCCGCGGTGAGCGACATGGATGTCCACGCCACCCTGGGCGTTGCGCTCGACGCGGGTGCGGAACTTGTCGCGCTCGCCGGTCGAATAGAGCGAGTCGAGCACGCGGCCAATCGTGCGGCGGATCAAGTCTTGCGGGATCTTGGCGCGGTTTTCGGCCCAGTCGGTTTCCATGATGCCCACATCGGGTGAGTCCATGGACAAGTTAAAGCCGTTGGCCGTCCAGAACTCACGCAGCGGCTCCCAGACCTTGTCGGCTGGGCGCGACACCACGAGCCAGCGCTGAGCGCCGGAGCGCTCCATGCGCACATCGCCCATGGTGTTGGCGGCGGTGCCTGCATCGGTGACTTTTTTGGCAGCCCCCGCAAAGCCGGAGGCTGTGGCGGAGTTGCTTTCCAGGGCGTATCGGGAATCCTTGCGCAACTGGGTCAGGTCCGGGGGCACATCCAGGCTTCCGGTGGCCTTGGCCGCGCTTTTGTAATTGATTTTTTCTTCTTCAAGGGCGGCGCAACCGGACAGCAGTGCGGCGATGGCCACTGCCGTCATGGCATGGGTCGAAACGGAACGCTTCACAGGGGTTTCCTTGTCAAAGTGAATCAAAGCAGGCCGCTGGCCTTGAGGGCCGCTTCCACCACGGGGCGCTGGCCTTCGGACAATTCGGTCATGGGCAGGCGCAAGGCCGGGCCACACAGGCCCATGCGGTTCATGGCCCATTTGACCGGGATCGGGTTGGCTTCCACGAACAGGTTCTTGTGAACGGGCATCAGCTGGAACTGGATCTTCATGGCGGTGGCGATGTCCCCCTTCATGGCCGCCACGCACAACGCATGCATCAGTCGGGGCGCGACGTTGGCTGTCACGCTGATGTTGCCTGCGCCGCCCACCAGCATCAGGGCCACGGCGGTGGGGTCATCGCCCGAGAACACAGCAAACGACTTGGGCAGGTCGCGGATCAGCCACTGGGCGCGCTCGATGTTGCCGGTCGCCTCCTTGATGCCGATGATGCCGGGCACCTGGGCCAGACGCAGCACGGTGTCGTGCTGCAGATCGGCCACGGTGCGGCCGGGCACGTTGTACAGGATCACGGGCAGCTTGGGCGTGGCTTCGGCGATTGCCTTGAAGTGCTGGAACAGGCCCTCTTGTGTGGGCTTGTTGTAGTAAGGCACGACCTGCAGCTGGGCATCAGCGCCGATGGTTTCGGCAAACTTGGCCAGCTCGATCGCCTCGGCGGTGGAGTTGGCGCCGCAACCGGCAATGATGGGGATGCGCTTGGCGGCCTGTTCCACCGAAACGCGCAAAATTTCGCGGTGTTCCTCGACGTTGACGGTGGGCGACTCGCCCGAGGTGCCCACGATCACCAGCGCATCGGTGCCCTCGGCCACATGCCAATCGATCAGTTTTCGCAAAGTGGGGTAGTCCACCTGGCCGTCTGCGAGCATGGGGGTGATCAAGGCGGGAATGCTGCCTTGGATGGAGCGTGATGCGGTGGTCATGTCAGGGTCTAGAGACTGAAAAGAACATTCTAACGAGGGAAGCCCCGCTTGCTGTGTCGAGCGGCTGAGAAATTACCCTCGGTTGCACGTGCGGCGGGTGTTGCAGTTTCAGGCCAGTGGCCAACGGTCTGCGTTTTGTGCCGCACTGGGCCGCACAGCGGCAATGCGCTGCACAAAGCGGTCAGGAGCACTCAGAAAACCGTCTTCGTAGGCCACCACCCGCAAGCCAGCCTCTGCACAGACCTGCAGCAACTCGCCCGTACGCAGCAAAAAGTCAGGCCGCGAGGGCTTGCCCACCGTCTCGTTGCCCTGGGCAAAGGTTTCGTACAACAGCACGCCGCCCGGCGCCACGCAGGCCGTGATCTGTGGCCACAAGGCGCGCCAGAGGTAATTCGTCACCACCACGGCGCCAAAAGTTTGCCCCGCCAGCGGCCAGGGGCCGTTTTCGATGTCGGCTTGCAGCGTCTGGCCAAAAGCCTGGGCCAGGGCCAGCGCTTCGGCCGAGCGGTCCAATCCCAGCACCGCATGGCCTTTGGAGGACAGCCACTGCATGTGACGCCCGCCGCCGCAAGCGATGTCCAGCGCCGTGCAGCCTGGGGTCAGCAAATGGCTCCAGCGCTGGATCCAGGAGGAGGGGGCTTCGGTTCCGTGCATCGTCAGTCCATTGGGTTTCGAGGTGGCTGACTGTAACCAATCGGTGCCCAACGGCCCAAAGCATGCCTGTGTCGAATGCAAACCACTGGTTATTCATCCAGTTTTGGGCTGTGAATCCCACTACAATCCGCCACCATGGCTACCCAATCTACCGTCAAAACCTCCAACGAATACTCCGAAGGCTCGATCCGGGTCTTGAAAGGCCTGGAGCCGGTCAAACAGCGGCCGGGCATGTACACCCGCACCGACAACCCGCTGCACATCGTCCAGGAAGTGCTGGACAACGCTGCCGACGAAGCGCTGGCCGGATACGGCAAAAAGATCAAAGTCACGCTGCATGCCGACGGCTCGGTGGGCATCGAGGACGATGGCCGTGGCATCCCGTTTGGCATGCACCCCGAAGAAAATGCGCCCGTGATCGAGCTGGTTTTCACCCGACTGCACGCGGGCGGTAAGTTCGACAAGGGCAAGGGCGGCGCCTATAGCTTCTCCGGTGGTTTGCATGGTGTGGGCGTTTCCGTGACCAACGCCTTGGCCAAGCGCCTGGAAGCCACCAGCCACCGCGAAGGCCAGGTGGCCACGCTGGTGTTCTCGGGCGGTGATGTGGTCGAGCCGCTGGTCTCGCGTGCGCAGCAAGCCGGTGACCGCAAGCAGGGCACCACGGTGCGCGTGTGGCCTGATGCCAAATACTTTGACTCGCCGGCCTTGCCCATGGGCGAGCTGGTGCACCTCTTGCGCAGCAAGGCGGTGCTGATGCCCGGCGTGAGCGTCAGCCTGGTCAACGAAAAAACCAGGGAAACCCAGACCTGGCAATACAAAGGAGGCCTGGGCGACTACCTGACCCAGACCCTGACGGCCGATCCGGTGATCCCGCTCTTTGCGGGCGAGGGCTATGCCGATGGCAACAACGACAGCTTTGCCGAAGGCGAGGGCGCGGCCTGGGCCGTGGCCTTCACCGAAGACGGCGCACCCGTGCGCGAGAGCTATGTCAACCTGATCCCCACCAGCGCGGGCGGCACGCACGACAGCGGCCTGCGTGACGGCCTGTTCAACGCCGTCAAGAGCTTCATCGAGCTGCATGCCTTGCTGCCCAAAGGCGTCAAGCTCATGCCCGAAGACGTGTTCGCCCGCGCCAGCTATGTGCTCAGTGCCAAGGTGCTGGACCCACAGTTCCAGGGCCAGGTCAAAGAGCGCCTGAATTCGCGCGACGCGGTGCGTCTGGTCTCCAGCTTCGTGCGTCCCGCGCTCGAACTGTGGCTCAACCAGCATGTGGACTACGGCAAGAAGCTGGCCGAGCTGGCGATCAAGGCTGCCCAGTCGCGCCAGAAGGCCGGCCAGAAGGTCGAAAAGCGCAAGAGCTCGGGCGTGGCCGTGCTGCCCGGCAAGCTGACCGATTGCGAGAGCAAGGACACCGCAGACAACGAGGTGTTCCTGGTCGAGGGCGACTCGGCGGGTGGCAGCGCCAAGATGGGCCGCAACAAGGAAAACCAGGCCATCCTGCCGCTGCGCGGCAAGGTGCTCAACACCTGGGAGGTCGAGCGTGACCGCCTGTTTGCCAACAACGAAATCCACGACATCTCGGTCGCCATCGGGGTGGACCCGCATGGACCCAATGATTCGCCCGATCTGTCCGGTCTGCGCTACGGCAAGATCTGCATCTTGTCTGACGCGGATGTGGACGGCTCGCATATCCAGGTGCTGCTGCTGACCTTGTTCTTCCGCCACTTTCCCAAGCTGATCGAAGCCGGGCATTTGTTTGTGGCGCGGCCACCGCTGTTCCGGGTCGATGCCCCGGCACGCGGCAAAAAGCCTGCTTCCAAGGCCTATGCGCTGGATGAGGGTGAGCTCACCGCCATCATCGACAAGCTGCGCAAAGATGGCGTCAAAGAAGGCGGCTGGAGCATCAGCCGATTCAAAGGCCTGGGCGAGATGAGCGCTGAGCAGCTGTGGGACACCACACTCAACCCCGACACGCGCCGCCTGCTGCCGATCGAGCTGGGTCCGCTGGACAACGCGGGCACAGAAAACCTCATGACACAGCTCATGGGCAAAGGCGAAGCCGCCGCCCGCCGCGAGCTGATGGAACTGCACGGCGACAGCATCGAGATCGATGTCTGAGCCCCGCACCGGAATTGATCAATGACCACTGACCTGTTGACCCCCGTGACCGATGCCGCCCCCGAAGGCGACCACCTGGGCGCTTACGCCCAGCGTGCTTACCTGGAATACGCCTTGAGCGTGGTGAAAGGCCGCGCCTTGCCCGATGTGTGCGATGGCCAAAAGCCCGTGCAGCGCCGCATCCTGTATTCGATGGATCGCATGGGCCTGTCCTACAGCGGCCCGAACAACGCCACGGCGGCCAAGCCCGTCAAGAGCGCCCGTGTGGTGGGCGATGTGCTGGGCCGCTACCACCCGCACGGCGACACGGCGGCGTACGACGCGCTGGTGCGCATGGCGCAGGACTTTTCTCAGCGCTATCCGCTGATCGATGGTCAGGGCAACTTTGGCTCGCGCGACGGCGATGGCGCCGCCGCCATGCGCTATACCGAGGCGCGCTTGGCCCGCATCACCAGCCTGCTGCTCGACGAGATCGACATGGGCACGGTGGACTTCATTCCCAACTACGACGGCTCGACCGAAGAGCCCAGCCAGCTGCCTGCGCGACTGCCGTTCACGTTGCTCAACGGTGCCAGCGGCATTGCGGTGGGCCTGGCCACCGAGATCCCCAGCCACAACCTGCGCGAAGTGGCCGATGCCTGTGTGGCGCTGGTGCGCAACGAGAAACTGAGTGACACCGAACTGGTGGCCATCATCCCCGGCCCCGACTACCCCGGCGGCGGCCAGATCATCAGCCCGGCCAGCGACATCGCGGACGCTTACCGCACCGGGCGCGGCAGCCTCAAGGTGCGTGCGCGCTGGAAGATCGAAGACCTGGCCCGTGGCCAGTGGCAACTCGTCGTGAACGAGCTGCCGCCCGGTGTGAGCACGCAGCGCGTGCTCGAAGAGATCGAAGAGCTGACCAACCCCAAGGTCAAGGCTGGCAAAAAAGCCCTCACGCAAGACCAGCAACTGCTCAAGGCCAGCATGCTGGCCGTGCTGGATGTGGTGCGTGACGAGTCGAGCAAGGACGCCCCGGTGCGTCTGGTGTTCGAGCCCAAGACCAGCCGCATTGAACAACAGGAACTCATCACCGCCTTGTTGGCCCACACCAGCCTGGAGACCTCGGCCCCGATCAACATGACCATGGTCGGCATCGACGGCAAGCCGACCCAGAAATCGCTGCGCCAGATCCTGACCGAGTGGATCAGCTTCCGCCAGACGACCATCACCCGCCGCAGCCAGCACCGCTTAACCAAGGTGCTCGACCGCATCCATATCCTCGAAGGCCGCCAGCTGGTGCTGCTGAACATCGACGAGGTGATCCGCATCATCCGCCACAGTGACGAGCCCAAGCTCGCGCTGATCGAGGCCTTCAAGCTCACCGACCGCCAGGCCGAAGACATTCTGGAAATCCGTCTGCGCCAATTGGCCCGTCTGGAAGCCATCAAGATCGAACAGGAGTTGTCGGAGCTGCGCGGTGAGCAAGGTAAGCTCGAAGAGATTCTGGGCAGCCCCGCTGCGCTGCGCCGTTTGATGATCAAAGAGATCGAGGCCGACGCTAAAACTTTTGCCGACCCGCGCCGCACGCTGATCCAGGAAGAGAAAAAAGCGGTGGCCGAAGTCAAGATCGTGGACGAGCCCGTCACGGTGGTGGTGTCCGAAAAAGGCTGGGTGCGCGCCCGCACCGGCCACGGCCACGATGCCACCAGCTTCGCTTTCAAGGCGGGCGATGGTTTGTATGGCACCTTCGAGTGCCGCACAGTCGACACACTGCTGATCTTTGGCAGCAACGGCCGCATCTACAGCGTGCCTGTCGCCACATTGCCCGGCGCACGCGGCGACGGCCAGCCGGTAACCACGCTGATCGAGCTGGAACCCACCACGCAAATCGCCCACTACTTTGCAGGCCCGGCCCACGCCACGCTGCTGCTCAGCGGCTCGGGCGGTTATGGCTTCATGGCCTCGGTCGAGAACATGATCTCGCGCAACAAGGCGGGCAAGGCCTTCATCAGCCTGGGCGAGGGCGAAACCGTCTGCGCTCCGAGCCATGTCAGTGGCAGCAGTGCCACCGTGCCAGCCGACAAGCAGCCCATGCCCGCAGCCACCAGCGTCTGCTGCGCCAGCACGGGCGGCCGTGTGCTGACGTTTGAAATCAGCGAACTCAAGACCATGGAAAAAGGCGGCCGGGGTCTGATGCTCATCGACCTCGAAGCCAAAGACACCTTGGCCGGTGCAGCGGCCTACACCCGCAGCGTCAAGATCGCGGGCATCGGCCGGGGCGGCAAGGACCGCGAGGAAACGCTGGAAATCCGCAGCCTCAACAACGCCAAGGTCTCTCGCGCCAAGAAGGGCAAAGTGGCCGATCTGGGCTTCAAGCCGAACCGGGTGACGCGGGTGGAGTGAGGCTTTAAAAGCACGCTCTGACAGCCCTGACCCGGCGCGGCTTTGGCGGCTGGTCCCTGTTTTTGCCCTGCAGCTCGGGCGGGTTCAGTGGCGGGACTTTGCGTTGGATCAGTCTGAATGAGAATGGTTCTCGATAAAATGCGCAGCTGACCTGACGCTGCCCACCATGAACCTCGATCAAGCCCCTTTGTCTGCCGTGATGCGTGTGGCTCGGGTGCGCGTGTTGGCGGGGCAAGAAGCCCAAGCTCGGCAATTGGAAGAGATCGGGTTTCTGCCCGGTGAACCTGTGTGTGTGATGTCGCGTGGTTGGTGGGGCGGCGATCCGCTGGCGGTGCGGGTGGGGCTGTCCACTTTTGCACTGCGCCGGGAAGAGGCCGCTTGCATTGAGCTGGAAGACCCCCATGCGTGAGCAGCGTGTGCACCTGATGCCGCGTGGCACCCTGGTTGCCTTGGTGGGCAACCCCAACTGCGGCAAGACGGCGCTTTTCAATTTGCTGACCGGCAGCCGCCAGAAAGTGGCCAACTACGCTGGGGCCACGGTCGAGAAGAAAGAGGGCCGTTTGCCCATGCCCGATGGCGCGGCGCTGCGTGTGCTCGATTTGCCAGGGGTCTACAGCCTGTACCCAAGGTCCGAAGACGAACGGGTGGCGTGTGCTGTGCTTTCAGGGCATTCGCCAGGTGAAAAACGCCCGGATGCCCTGGTCTGTGTGGTCGACGCTACGAATTTGCGCCGGGGTTTGCGCCTGGTGCTGGCGGTCAAGCGCTTGGGTTTGCCTTGTTTGGTGGTGCTCAACATGGCTGACTTGGCTGCAGGGCGTGGCCTGAAAATCGACCCCGAAGCTTTGTCGCAGGCTTTGGGTTTGCCGGTGGTGACCAGTGTGGCGGTGCGCCAAGGGGGCGATGCCGCCATTCGCCAGTGGCTGTTCAAGCGGCCCTGGTCGCACGGCGCACCCGTGCACGAGCTGGCCGCAGGCCCCGATGCCTTACAGGAGCACGATCGCATCGAGGCTGACCACGCGGTGGTGCAAGACCTTTTGCGCCGCTTGAATCTGGATTCGCTGGTGCCTGATGTGTTGAGCGACCGGATCGACCGCGCAGTGCTGCACCCTTGGGTGGGCCCTGTGATACTGCTGGCCGTCCTCTTCTTGGTGTTTCAGGCGGTGTTTGCCTGGGCGGTGGTGCCCATGGACTTCATCAAATCGTGCACCGATGCTTTGGCCGCTGCTGTTGTGCTGGCGCTGCCCGACGCCTGGTGGCGTGACCTCTTGGTCCAGGGGCTGCTCGCAGGCATGGGCGGCGTGCTGGTGTTTTTGCCGCAAATTCTGATTCTGTTCTTCTTCATCTTGCTGCTCGAAGAGTCGGGCTACCTGCCGCGTGCCGCGTTTTTACTGGACCGCATCATGGGAGGGGTGGGTCTGTCGGGGCGCTCGTTCATCCCACTTTTGTCGAGCTTTGCCTGCGCGGTGCCGGGCATCATGGCCACGCGCACCATCGCCAACCGGCGCGACAGGCTGGTGACGATGTTGATTGCCCCTTTGATGACTTGCTCGGCCCGCTTGCCTGTCTACACTTTGCTGATTTCGGCCTTCGTTCCGGCCCGCACCTGGAGTGGCTTGCAGCTGCAGGGTCTGGTGTTGCTGGGTTTGTACCTGGCGGGCATTGCGGGTGGCATGGGGGTGGCCTGGTTGCTCAAGCGGCTGACCCGGGCAGGACGCCAGTCGCGTCCGCTCATGATGGAGCTGCCTTCTTACCACTGGCCCACTTTGCGCAGTCTGGCGTTGGGACTGTGGCAACGGGCCTGGATCTTTTTGCGGCGCGTGGGCACCGTGATCTTGCTGCTGACGGTGGCCATGTGGGTGTTGGCCAGCTACCCCGCTGCACCTGCGGACGCGCTGGGTCCGGCGATCGAATACAGCTATGCCGGGCAGATTGGGCACGCTTTGCAGCTGCTGTTTGCGCCCTTGGGTTTCAACTGGCAGATCAGCGTGGCATTGCTCCTGGGCATGGCCGCTCGCGAAGTGGCCATCGGGGCGCTGGCCACGGTGTACGCCGTGGTGGCGGCCGATGGTGGCGCTGCCACGGCTTTGGCCCCGATGTTGGCCGGGCAGTGGAGTCTGGCCACGGGCATGGCACTTTTGGCGTGGTACATCTTTGCGCCGCAGTGCCTGTCTACGCTGGTGGCCATCCACCGCGAGAGCGGCGGCTGGAAGCTGCCTGCGGTCACTGTGCTCTACCAGCTGGCACTGGCGTACAGCGCGGCCTTCCTGACTTTCCGGATACTGTCCCTCTGGTGAGCAAGTCAGGCGGTATCAAGCTGCAAACAGGGCGAACAATTCGCTCTTGAAGTGGATGCCCAACCGCGCAAAGGCGCGGTTGCGGTACGTTTTGACGGTGGGCAGGCTCAGCCCCAGGTCGGTGGCAATCCCTTCCTGGGTCATGCCGGTCAGCAGGCGGGCGCAGACCTCCAGCTCACGCGGTGTCAACGCCGGTTCGATGGACCGCAATCGCCGCGCCCATTCGGCGGTGCTGCGCTTCCCCGGATGGGGGCGGGTCAGCGCAATCTGCTTTTGCGTGAGCGCCAGGAGGGTCGGCGCCAGCGACTCAAAATCGGACAATTGCCGGTCGCTGAAGGGCTGTTGGTGGTCGTGGCGGTAAAAATTGATGGCAAAAATCGATGCCGCCTGGCGCTGAACAATCGACACACGCTCGGCCATGCCATGCGCTTCGTAGACCCGCGCACGGTGCTGGACGGGCACTTCAGGGGCCGTGATGTGGCACAGCACAGGACTGCGACTGCTTGCATCGGCGCCTTCGAATGTGCGGTCACTCAGGTAGGGGCCCGACAAATAAGCGCTCCAGCAATCGCGCGTGGTGTCGGGAATGCCTAGACTGGAAGACATGTACAGGGTCGGTTCGCAGCCTTCGCCAGTTTGGTAGATGGCATAAGACGCTGCGGGCACCAGGGGCTGCAGGTGCTGGAGCAGCGAGGTTTCAAATTCACATTGCCCGACCAGACCAATGAGGTCTGGCAGCATCTGCACAGGGCTGCTGGTTGGAGGAGGAGTCCACTGGCGCATGGCTTGGTGTATTCGGGTTTTCATGTCATCTTAAGGGAGGACAGACGGCTCAAAGCCTTGGGAATACCCTAGGCGGATGTTGAATTTGCCCACACCCACACTCCGCTTTTTTGCCGATCTGTCTGTCCAAGTGGACAAGCCCCAGGAAGTCGGCCAGACCCACCACGGCGTGCGCCGTCTGATTCCGATCCTGGGCGGACAGGTGCAAGGCGAGGGTTGGACGGCCCGTGTGCTGCCTGGCGGCGCGGACTTCCAGCTGATCGTCAACGAGCGCATGGCCGAGCTGGACGCCCGCTACACCATCGAGACCGATGGTGGTGATCTGATCTTTGTGCAAAACCGCGCTGTGCGCACCGCTGCCCCCGAGGTGATGGCGCGGCTGGTGCGCGGTGAGCCTGTGTCGCCCGAGTCGGTTTACTTCCGCTGCAGTCCGAATTTCGAGACGGCTTGCAAGTCGCTCGCCTGGATCACCGAGCGCCTTTTCTTGGGCACGGGTGCCCGCCACCCCGACCGGGTGGTGATGCGCTTTTTTGAAGTGGCCTGAGCAGGCTGATTTTCTTTTTTGACTTTTTCCATTGGGGACACACCACATGAAAACCGTTTTGAACACCTTGAATGCACTCACCCGACGCCATGCCCTGCTGGCGGTGGGCCTGGCCGCCAGTGCCGTGAGCCTGAGCGCGCAGGCGCAAGCGCAGGCCTACCCCAACCGCCCCGTGCGCATGATCGTGGGCTTCCCCGCCGGTACCGGCCCCGACATTGTGGCGCGCTTGCTGGCGCAAAAATTGTCCGAGGGCTGGGGCAATATGGGGGTCGTGGTGGACAACAAGCCCGGCGCGGGGGGCCTGATCGCCGCCAGCGAAGCGGCCCGTGCGGCAGCCGATGGCTACACCCTGATGCTGGGTGAAACCGGTCAGCTCAGCATCGCCCCCAGCAGCTACAACAAGCTGCCCTATGACCCTGCCAAAGACTTTGCGCCTGTGAGCCAGGTGGTCAGTGCCGATTTTGTGTTGTTGGTCAACCCGCAAAAAGTACCCGCCAAAAACGTCAAGGAATTCGTGATCTGGACGCAGCAGCAAAAGGGCTTGTTCATGGCCACCTTTGGCGCGGGCACACCCGGCCACTTTGGTGCCTTCATGTTTGGCGATGCGGTCAAGCTCAAGCCTGAGGCCGTGCACTACAAGAGCACCGCGGATGCCCTGGGCGGCTTGTTCAGTGGCGATGTGCAAGGCGTGTTCGCCAGCGTGGGTCTGGCTGCGCCCAATGTGAAAGCGGGCAAGTTGGTCGCTTTGGGCAGCACCGGGGCCACCCGCACGGGGGCCTTGCCCGATGTGCCCACCATCAAGGAGCAGGGGTACAACAACTTGGAGTTTTCGTCCTGGTTTGGCATCGTGACGCCGTCCAAAGTGCCCGCTGACATCCTGGCCAAGCTGAGCGCGGACATTCAGAAAGCGGTCAAGTCGCCTGACCTCAAGGCCAAGCTCGAAGAGTCGGGCTTTCGCGTGACCGGCACCAGCCGTGAAGAGTTCGCCCGCATCATTGCGGCCGACATCGTGACCTGGGGCAAGGCCGTGGCGGCCACGGGTTTCAAGGCCGACTGAATGGCGAAATGGTGACGGAACAGGACTTCAGACCATGCGATGTGTGCATTTGAAAACGTGGGTGTCTGTTGCGACCTTGCTGACCGCCAGCGGGGCCGCTTGGTCGCAGACATCGGATTGCGCCGCTTTTGCGGCCATGGCCTTGCCGGGCATGACCCTGAAAACCGAAGCGGTAGCGGGCGACAGCACGCGCCCGCCGGGCATGAGCACGGGGCCCATGCTGGTGGCGCACTGCAAAGTGAACGGCAAGATGGCCGAACGCATGGGGCAGGACGGCAAGCCTTACCACATCGGCTTTGAGCTGCGTTTGCCTGCTGCCTGGAACGGCCGCTTTTTGTACCAGGGCGGCGGTGGCAACGATGGCGTGGTGCGTCCCGCTGTGGGGCCGCAAGCCGCACCGGGCTACGCGCTCAACCGGGGTTTTGCGGTGGTCACCACCGATGCCGGTCACCAAACCCCTACCGCTGACTTTGGCTTTGACCCGATCGCCCGCACCGACAACGCCTACAACGCGCATGACAAGGTGGCGGTGGCGGCCAAGGAGCTGATCCGGCGCTTCTACAGCAAGCCCGCCGACAAGTCCTACTTCATCGGCTGCTCGGGCGGCGGGCGTCAGGCCATGATGTTCACCCAGCGCTTTCCGAGTTACTTTGACGGCGTGATCGCCATGGCCCCGGCCATGCGCGTGTCCAAGGGCGCGACCATCGCTGCGGCCTGGGACACGCAGGCCCTGCAGGCCATTGCACCCAAGGGGGCTGACGGTCAGCCAGTGCTGAGTCAGGCACTGTCCGACAGCGATCTGAACCTGGTGCGTGAGGGCATCCTGAACCGTTGTGATGCAATGGACGGTGTGACCGATGGCCTGGTGTCCAACCCGGCGGCCTGCCAATTCGATGTGACGACCTTGCAATGCAAGGGTGCCAAGGACGACAGCTGCCTGGCCCCCGCTCAAGTGGGTGCTTTGAAGAAGATGTTCACAGGGGCCAAGAATTCGGCAGGACAGCCGCTGTACTTTTCATGGCCCTGGGATGCGGGCGTGGGTCACCCCAAAAACGATTGGCGCATGTGGAAGCTGGGCAACTCGCCCAACGCCAAGGCCAACTCGCGCCATGTGTTTTTGATGGAAGACGCGCTGCAGGGCTACTTTGTCACGCCGCCCGACCGCAGCCTGAGCATTTACAAGTTTGACTTTGACCGCGACCCGCAGCGCATGGACGCGCATGCGTGGATCTTCAACACGGCCGACGATGTCAAGCTGACGGCTTACCAGGCGCGTGGGGGCAAACTGATGTTCATCCACGGCATGGCCGATCCGATCTTCTCGGCCGACGAGATGGTGGACTACTACCAGCGCCTGACGGCCCAGAACGGCCCCAAGACGAATGAGTTTGCGCGCCTGTTCTTGGTGCCTGGCATGGGGCACTGCGCAGGTGGCGCGGCGACCGACAGCATCGACGGCCTGGGCAGCCTGGTGGACTGGGTCGAAAAAGGCCAAGCCCCGCAAAGTGTGCCCGCCAGCGGTACGGCGGTGTATCCGGGCCGCACAAGGCCGTTGTGCGCTTACCCGCAATACGCGCACTACAAAGGCGCAGGCAACCCGGAGGACGCGAGCAACTTCAGTTGCCGATGATGCCTCGGCGGCAGGGCCCTCAGCCCTGTGCGCCCATCAGGTAATCGACCTTGCCCACTTCCACCCCGTTGTGGCGCAGGATGGCGTAGGCGGTGGTGATGTGGAAGTACATGTTGGGCAGCATCCAGCCTGTGAGGTAGTCCTGGCCTGACAGGGTGCGGGTTTTGCCCGGGCCTGCGGGGAAAGTGATCTCTTTGTCTTCGGTGCCGTCCAGTGCTGCAGCTGGCACGGTGGCAACGAAGGCCAGGGTTTTCTGGATGCGTTCTTGCAGTTGTGCCAGCGTGGTCTCGTTGTCATCGAACTTGGGGGCTTCGACGCCCGACAGGCGGGCCATGCCGTTTTTCACCGCATCGCAGGCGATCAGCACCTGGCGTGTGAAGGTGAACATGTCCGGTGCCAAACGGTCGGTGGTCAGTGCCGTGGGATCGATCTTTTTGGCTTCGACGAACTGCTCGGCCTTGGCCAGGATGTGGCTGAGGTTGGTGAGCATGCGGGTGCACACGGGCAAGCTGGCGCTGGACATGGAAATGGAAATGGTCATGGAAAGTCTCCTGTTTGAAATGGGGAATCAGGCGTTGGCCACAGGCAGCGCACTCACGGGCTCGCCGATGGCATAAAAGTGGCCGCCGGCCACATGGTGCAGGCTGCGCAGTTCGGGGGCGGCGTCTTCAAAGTGCCAGTGGCCTGCTCTGAAAACGCGCTCGTCGGCCCAGGCGGCGATCACTTCGGCCAAGATCAAATCGTGCGGTCCGGCCACATGGGCGGTGGCGGGCAGCACGCGGCATTCGAGTTGCGCGATGCAGCCCTCGACCAGCGGCACACCCGTGTTCGCTGCGGCGTGGGTGGTGATCTCGCAACGGGCCAGTTTGTCAGGGTGGTTCTTGCCGCTCATGCCGCCTGCGGCCATGACCTGGTCTTTCATGGCCACGCAGGGCACATTCAGGCTGAGCACCCCGGAGGCGTCGATCAGTTCGCGCGTGAGGGTGGCCTTGTCGATGACAACCGCGATCTTGGGCGTGTCAAAGTCCAGTGGCATGGCCCAGGCGGCGGCCATCACGTTGGCGCGGCCAGCATGGCAGCTGCCCACCAGCACGGTGGGGCCGTGGTTGAGCAGTCGGTAGGCGTGTTGGAGTTCAATGGGTTGCATGCGGTGCTCAACGGAGTTCGGGGGAGAGCCCCGAGCGCTCTTTTTGGTACTGGTCGTAACGCGGCAAGCCTTGATTGGGGGGCGTACTGGTGCCCACGGCCTTGGCTTTTTCCTGGGCGCGGATTTCTTCGTACACGGCCTTGGTCGACACCAGGCCACAGCCTGCAAGGGCGCACAGCAGCGGCAGGACCATGACCATCTTGTTCATGGTTTGCGTTTGTTGAATTTTTGCCAGTACTGGAATTCGTCCTCACGGACTTCGTATTCCAGATCTTCCACGCGGGTGAGCATGCGCTCTTTGGCATCGCTCACAGCGCGGTTGTAAATGCTGGGGCCGATTTCTTCGAGCACAAAGCCGAGCAGGGCACCGGCAGAGATGTTGCCGATTCTTTGCTCAAAGTTGGCCTCAAAGTAGCGCTCGATGCTGGCAATCGCCTGCGCGCGGTCTTCTTTGCTCAGTTCAATGGGCATGGCCGCAGATCAGGCGATTTCGGCGATCAGTTCGATCTCGACGCAAGCGCCCAACGGAATCTGTGCCACGCCAAAGGCGCTGCGGGCGTGTGCCCCCGCTTGCGGGCCAAACACCTGGCCCAGCAGTTCGCTGCAGCCGTTGGTCACCAGGTGCTGTTCGGTGAAGTCGCCCGTCGAGTTGACCAGGCTCATGACCTTGACGATGCGCTTGACCTTGTTGAGGTCGCCGACGGCGGCGTGCAGCGTGCCCATCAGGTCAATGGCCACGGCGCGCGCGGCTTGCTGGCCTTCGGCTGTGCCGATGTCCTTGCCCAGCTGGCCTGCCCAGACTTTGCCGTCTTTCTTGGCGATGTGGCCGGACAGGAAAACCAGATTCCCGGTTTGCACAAAGGGCACATAGGCCGCAGCGGGCACCGCCACCGGAGGCAGCTTAATGTTCAGGGATTTCAGGGTGTCGTAAACGCTCATGGGCGGGATCCTCCGGGGTCAAAAGAGGCTCCACTGTAACGCCAACTTCGAGGGTGTGAGAGGTGCCGCCCTGCAACACCCCGCGCAGGGGCGAGACATCGGCAAAGTCACGGCCCACGGCGAGCTGCACATAGTCTTCGCCGGGGCTGGCCCAGCCGTGGCGGTCGTTGGTGGGGTCCAGGTCGAGCCAGCCTTGGCTCGCGGTGTTGGCCAGCTCGGGGATGTAGACCGAAGCCCAGGCGTGCGAGGCGTCCGAGCCGACCAGTCGCGGCTGACCTTCGGGCGCGTGGGTGAGCAGGTAGCCGCTCACGTAGCGTGCGGGCAAGCCCAGCGAGCGCAGGCAGGCGATCAGGATGTGGGCAAAGTCCTGGCACACGCCGCGCCGTGCTTGCAGGGCCTGCAGCGCCGGGGTATGGATGTCGGTGCTCTGGCTGGCGTAGGTGAAGTCACTGTGGATCTGGTGCATCAAGGCCGTGGCGGCTTCGGTCAGCGCGCGGCCCGGCGCAAAGCAGGGTCGGGCGTAGGCCGCAAAGGCCTCATTCAGTGGCGCATGGTGTGAGCCAAAGACAAAGCTGGCCTGCGGGTCGGCCGGGTGGCCCGAGCGGTAGCGGAAGTGCTCCCGCACCGCTTCCCAGCTTTGCGAACTGGTGCACACGGGCAGGGTGCGGGTGATGACTTCGCTGTGGGCGCTCACGCGCAAGGTGTCGTGCGTTTGGGCCAGAGCCCAGTGTGCGGGCTGGTTGCCAAAGGCATCGGTGCGTGTTGACAGATGCCCTGGGGGCGGCTCCACGGCCAGCGTGTGCGACACCAGCTGCTGGCAGGCGGTGTCGCGCGGTCGCAGGTAGGCGATGTGCTGGGCCGTTTCAACGGCCGGGCTGTAGCGGTAAAGGGTGTCGTGCAGAACGGACAGGCGCATGGCAGTTCAGGCGCTCACGCTGTGCGCGGCCGCTTGGCTGTGGGTGAAGAACAGGCCCGACAGGCCATCCGACACCTGCCGTGCCATGCGCTGGTACTGTGTCAGAAGGTCCAGCAGCTCTGCGGGCTCGCGGCTGTCGCTGGGCCACAGCACCTCGGCGCTGGTTTGCAGCACTGCGGGGTCCGGCAGCAGCGCGGCCAGTGTTTGGGTGGCACCGCTTGCCAGGTGCTCCATGCGCAGCAATCGCGAACGCAGGGTCTTGGCCACCCACGAGAGGGCGCGCGGGTTGTCGGGGCTGCTCACCAGCAGGTCCACCAGCGCCTGCGGTGTGCGGCTTTGCTGGAACTGGGCGTGGAAACTGATGGTGCTGTCGAACAGCTTGAGCACGGCGTCAAAACCGGCTTGCTCCAAAAGCAGTCCGCAGCCGATGGCTTGTCGCAGCGCGCCCGCCAGAAAGTCCAGCCGCTCAATGTGCCGCCCGATCGACAGCAGCCGCCAGCCATCGTCGCGGCTCATGCGGTCGGTTTGTGCACCCGTGAGGGCGGCCAGGCGCTGGCTTGTTTCGCGCAGGCACTGCTGGGCCAGTGCAGTGCTGGCGCGGGTCGTGTCGGGGCCCGCAGCGGCCCAGAACGCCGATTCGCTTTGCTCCAGCATCTGCCAGTGCTCGGGCGAGAGCCGGTCGCGCACCGAGGCCGCGGCCGCGACCAGCGAGCGCAGGTTGAAGCCCACGCTGGTGGTGTGTTTCGTGTCCCACAGGCTGGCCACCAAAGAGCGCTCGAACACCCGGTGTGACTGCTGCGCCGCTGGCGCGCCATTGGGCACCAAGCCCTGCTGCTGGCTCATGGTGGTGATCCATTGCAGCAGGCGGAGGTTGCTTTGGTCTTCGCTGCCCAGCACATCCAGGCCCAGGCGCACCAGGCGCACGGCGTTTTCGGTGCGCTCGGTGTAGCGGCCCATCCAGAACAGGTTTTCGGCGGCGCGGCTGGTGACCAGGCGCTGGCGGTGCTGCGGCAGTGGCGAGCTGGGGGTGTTGAGCAGGCTCAAGGGGTCCACCGCTTCGCGCGCGGGGGCTTGCACCCACACATCGGCGCTGCTGCCGCCACGCTGCATGGACGCGATGCCTTCGTGGGTGCCCAGCCGCGCCAGGCCCCCGGGCAGCACTCGCCACTGGCCTTGCTCGTCGGTGACGGCGAACACGCGCAGGATCACAGGCCGTGTTTCCAGCGTGCCGGGTGAATCTGGCGCGCTGGCCTGCTCGTTCCACACAGGCAGGTGCGACAGTGGCAGCCAGGACTGCACAGTGTGCGCTTCGGGTTCGCGCAGGATACGGCCTGCCCATTCGTCGCGCTCGCGTTGGGTCATCAGGCGGCCGAGCTGGGGCTCGAAACCGTGGCGCTGGCCTTCGTTGGGGTAGGTGGGTTTGACCACACCGTCGGGCAGGTGCAGCAGGGCCTCAGGCTGCGCTGAGGTTTCGCCGCACCACCAACTGGGGATGGCGGGCAGTTGCAGCTCTTCGCCCAAGATGTCTTGGGCCAGTGCAGGCATGAAACCCAGCAGCGCATTCGATTCAAGAAAACCCGAGCCCGGCGTGTTGGCCACCAGCAGCTGGCCGCTGCGCACCGCCTGCAGCAGGCCAGGCACGCCCAGCGTGGAATCGGCGCGCAGCTCCAGTGGGTCCAGCCAGTTGTCGTCCACCCGTTTGAGCAGGCCGTGCACACGCTGCAGGCCTTGCAGGGTCTTGAGGTAGAGCTTCTCGTCACGCACCGTCAGGTCATCGGCCTGCACCAGCGTGAGGCCGAGGTAGCGCGCCAGATAAGCGTGCTCGAAATGGGTTTCGTTGTAGGGGCCAGGCGTGAGCAGGGCGATGTGCGGCGGCGTGTCGCCCTCCTCGGGGCAACGGGCCTTGAGCCCGTCCACCAGCGACTGGTAAGTCGCAGCCAGCCGCTGCACGGGCAGCTGGTCAAAAGCTTCAGGGAACAGGCGCGAGATGATGAGCCTGTTTTCGAGCAGGTAGCCCAAACCGGACGGCGCCTGGGTGCGCTGTGACATCAGCCACCACAGGCCATCGGGCCCGCGTGCCAGATCGAAAGCGGCCAGGCTCAGGTAATGACCGCCGACGGGCGCTGCACCGTGCATGGCGTGCAGGTAGCCGGGGTGGCCTTGCACCAGCGCCGCTGGCAGCAGCCCCTTGGCCACCAGGGTTTGCGGGCCATAGGCGTCGGCCATGATGTGCTCCAGCAAGGCCATGCGCTGCAGCACCCCCCGCTCGATCTGCGCCCAGTGCCTTGTGCTGATGATCAGCGGGAACAGGTCCAGCGCCCAGGGGCGCTGTGGCTGCTCGGCGTTGGCGTAGACGTTGTAGGTGATGCCGTTGTCACGCACCTGGCGGCGCAGGTTGGCCATGCGCGGGTTGAGGCTGGCCAGTCCTTCGGGGCCCAGACGGGCCATGAAGTCTTCCCACAGCTGACCGGGCGGCTGGCTGAGTTCGTCTGCTGTCGGGGCGATGGCGTCCACACGGTCACGCAGCTCATCCCAATGCCCGGCGGGGGCGGCCTGGGCGTGTTGGCGCAGCCAGCTCATCGGGTCGGGCGGGCTTGGGTCGGTTGCAAACGGGCGCGTCGGTTCGGACATGCCGCCATTGTGGGGCCATTTGTGTCGGCCCTTGTGTGTTCCCATGTGAGGTGGCGATGCGCCCACCCCGCGTGTGGGCTGGCAGCCCGACAGGGCTGCGCTTGCTCACCCATGACCTCAGTGGGCACGGCGCAGGTCCAGCGTGTGCGGGAACTCCGGGCTCGCGTGCAGTGTGCTGTTGGGGCCGAGCGCCGCCAGCTGCTTCATCGCGCCAGGCGTGTGGCCCATGCGGAAGAAACGCGCCAGGCGGCGGCTTTCGGCCTCATAGGCGTTGACGGGGAAGCTGTCGTAATTGCGGCCACCGGGGTGGACCACATGGTACTGGCAGCCGCCGAGCGAGCGCTTCATCCAGGTGTCCACCAGGTCCACCGTGAGTGGCGCGTGCACGCCGATGCTCGGGTGCAGCGACGAGGGCGGGTTCCAGGCCTTGTAGCGGACGCTGGCCACGTACTCGCCCACCACGCCTGTGGGTTGCAGGGGCAGGGGCTTGCCGTTCACCGTGATGGTGTGGCGGCTGGGGTTCATGCCGCTCACATGCACCTCGATGCGTTCCAGCGACGAGTCCACATAACGGGCGGTGCCGCCTGCGGCGCTTTCCTCGCCCATGACGTGCCAAGGCTCCAGCGCGTTGCGCAGGGTGAGCACCGCACCATCGACCCGGAGTTGTCCGACCAGTGGGAAGCGGAACTCGAAATGCGGCGCGAACCAGCTGGGGTCAAAGTGAAAGCCCGCATCACCCAGCTCGGTCAGCACATCGTCAAAGTCCTTGTGGATCCAGTGCGGCAGCATGAAGCGGTCGTGCAGCTCGGTGCCCCAGCGGGTGACGGGCGCGACGTAAGGCTCGTCCCAGAAGCGGGCCACCAGCGCACGCAGCAGCAATTGCTGCACGATGCTCATGCGGGCATGGGGCGGCATCTCGAACGCGCGCAGCTCCAGCAGGCCCAGCCGCCCGGTGCTGCTGTCGGGTGAATACATCTTGTCGATGCAAAACTCGCTGCGGTGGGTGTTGCCCGTGACGTCAATCAGGATGTTGCGCAGCGTACGGTCCACCAGCCACGGCGGCATGTCGGCCCCGTACTTCTGGCGGTTGCGCATGATCTCCCGCAGCGCGATCTCCAGCTCATAGACCTGGTCGTTGCGCGCTTCGTCCACACGCGGGGCCTGGC
Organism: Limnohabitans radicicola; assembly: GCF_014837235.1. GTDB lineage: Bacteria > Pseudomonadota > Gammaproteobacteria > Burkholderiales > Burkholderiaceae_C > Limnohabitans_A > Limnohabitans_A radicicola. Next base: position 313,039 of record NZ_JACYFT010000002.1, read on the forward strand.
TGGTGGGGCCGATGAACATGCCGCTGAAGAGGTAGCTCAAGCTCGGGTGGTTGTGCCAGTACAGGATCAGGCTGGCCAGCAGCTCGGGTCGGCGCAAGAACGGGCTGTCGGCGGGGGTGGCCCCGCCCATCACCATGTGGTTGCCGCCGCCCGTGCCCGTGTGGCGGCCATCGGTCATGAATTTTTCGGCCGAGAGGCGGGTCTCGAAAGCGGCCTGGTACAAAAACTCGGTGTGCTCGACCAGCTCGGTCCAGTTGTGGGCCGGGTGGATGTTGACCTCGATCACACCCGGGTCGGGCGTGACTTGCAAAAGTTTGAGGCGTGGGTCGCGTGGGGGCGGGTAGCCTTCGAGCACGATCTTCATGCCCAGCTGGCGCGCGGTGGTCTCGACCGCGCTCACGAGTGCCAGGTAGTCTTCAAGGCGCGCCAGCGGCGGCATGAAGACATACAGCACGCCGGATTTTTCGCCTTTTTTCTCAGCGTCGGCTTCGGCTTGGGGTCCATTGGCCCGGTTGGGGTCGCGCACTTCCACGCACAAGGCGGTGCGCACCACCGACGGGTCGGACACGAAGCGCGACACGGGCTGGGCTGGCACGGCGGCCGAGCCATGGGCTCCGCTGGCGCCTGCATGGGCCGTCAAGCCCAGAGGGCGTGTTTGCAGCAGCGTGGGCGCGGCAGCCAAGGCGCCCCGCGGAGCAAAGGGGTCTTGTTCGATCTGGTGCCAACGGTCGGTCGGTGCGGCCCAGGGCAGCGAGTCCAGTGGCAGGCGCCAGCCCATGGGCGAGTCGCCGGGCATCAGGTACATGCGTTCGTCGCGCAAGAACCAGCGCCCGGTTTGCCAAGCGGAAATGGCCGGGTTGCCCGTGTCCACCGGTTGCAGTGGCAGCACATAGCCCACGGCCTGATCCAGCCCTTGGCTGAACACGCGGCGCAGGCGGTTGCGCTCCATCTCATCGTCCAGCCGCGCATCGAACGGGTCCACGTTCACAGGCAATCGGCGTTCGCGCCAGAGGTAGTACCAGGTGTCCTCAAACCCGGGCAGCACGGTGCCTGCGGGCAGGCCCAGCTGCTGTGTCAGGGTTTGCATGAAGCGCAGGGCGTCTGCACTGGTGTAGTGGCTGGGTTCGCGTTCGTCGGCAAACACCGCCGGGTCTTGCCAGCAGGGCGTGCCATCGGCACGCCAGTAAATGCTCAGCGCCCAGCGCGGCAGTTGCTCACCCGGGTACCACTTGCCCTGGCCAAAATGCAAGAAACCGCCCTGGCCGTATTGGTCGCGCAGTTTGTGCACCAGCTCGGTGGCGAGGCCTCGTTTGGTGGGGCCCAGGGCGTCGGTGTTCCATTCGGCGCCATCGCGGTCTTGCGTGGACACGAAGGTGGGCTCGCCGCCCATGGTCAGGCGCACATCCTCGGCGACCAACTGGGCATCGACCTGTTCGCCCAATTTCAGAACATCGGCCCATTGTTCATCGGAGTAGGGTTTGGTCACGCGGGGCGATTCGTGGATGCGGGTGACCTTCATCTCGTGGCTGAACTCGACCTCGGCCTTGTCCATCAGTCCTTCGATGGGCGCGGCACCCGAAGGCTGCGGTGTGCAAGCGAGCGGGATGTGGCCTTCACCGGCCAGCAGGCCCGAGGTCGGGTCCAGCCCGATCCAGCCCGCGCCAGGCAGGTACACCTCGCACCAGGCGTGCAAGTCGGTGAAGTCGACCTCGGTGCCGCTGGGGCCGTCCAGCGACTTCACATCGGGTGCCAGCTGGATCAAGTAGCCCGAGACGAAGCGCGCCGCGATGTTCATGTGGCGAAACAGCTGCACCAACAGCCAGGCCGAGTCCCGGCAGGAGCCGCTGCCCAGCTTGAGCGTTTCTTCGGGCGTTTGAACGCCCGGCTCCATGCGGATGGTGTAACGGATGTCTTGGTGCAGGCGCTGGTTGATCTGGACGAGGAAGTCGATGGTGCGCTGGCGTTGGCGGTCCAGGCTGCTCAGGTACTTTTTGAACAGCGGGGTCTTGGGGTCTTTGTCAAGGTAGGACTGCAGCTCTTCGCGCACCGTGTCCGCGTACTTGAACGGCACTTCCTCGGCCGAGGGCTCCAGAAAGAAGTCGAAGGGGTTGAACACCGCCATTTCGGTGACCACATCCACGGTGACTTTGAAGGCGGTGGTTTTTTGGGGGAAGACCAGCCGTGCCTGGTAGTTGGCAAAGGCATCTTGTTGCCAGTTGATGAAATGCTCTGCGGGTTCGACCTTGAGGCTGTAGCTCAGGATGCGGCTGCGGCTGTGTGGGGCCGGGCGCAGGCGGACCACCTGCGGGCCCAATTGCACAGGTCGGTCGTAGGTGTAGTGGGTGACGTGGTGCAGGGCAACGTGGATGGACATGGATCGGTACTCGACGAAAGCAAGGGGGCCCAACTAAACTAGCAAGAGGCGCGCCAAGATGCCAAAAGTACACAGCGCCACGGTCAGGGAGACACGTCATGGTTCGACTTCGGTGGGCGAGGCACCTGCATGGGGGGCTGTTGGCTTGGGTAGGTGGTGTGGCGCTGCAGCTGCAGCAGAGCGCCTTGTGGCCATGGTGGGGCTATGCCTTGCTGGCGGCGGTGGCACTGGCGCTCCTGAGGGGGCGGCATGTGCTGGTGCAGTGTGCGTGCCTGGCCGCATTGGCTTGGGCCATCACGGGTGGGCATGCCTGGTTGCGCAGCCCGTCCATCGCCCCGCATCTGGAGGGGCGCGACCTGGATGTGGTGGGGGTCGTGCAGGCCATGCCCCAGCGCCAGGATGTGGGTTGGCGCTTCAGGTTTGAGATCGAAGAAGCCCGGCTGGCTGGCCAGGCGCTGCCCGTGCCAGCGCAAGTCCCGCGTGAGGTTTACCTGGGTTGGTATGTCGCCTCTTTGCGCGACGAGGTGCAGGCCCCGCAGGCTGTTCCTGAGCCTGTGCAGGCGGGCGAGCGTTGGCGCTTTCGGGTGCGGCTCAAAGCGCCGCATGGGCAACGCAATCCGCACGGGTATGACTACGAGTTGTGGCTGTGGGAGCAGGGCATCCGCGCCACGGGCTATGTGCGCCAGGGCCGCGCGGACCCGCCGCCCGAGCGACTCGCAGCCACCTTCAAGCATCCGGTGGAGTGGGCCCGTCAGCTGGTGCGCGACCGCCTGCTGACCCGGCTGGGCAGCGCTGCAGGCGGTGGGCCAGGCGATGGGCTCAAGGCGGCGGGCATTTTGGCAGCGCTCGTCACGGGCGATCAGGCCGCGATCGACCGCAGCGACTGGGATGTGTTCCGCGCCACCGGGGTCTCGCACCTGATGAGCATCTCCGGGGTGCATGTGACCATGCTGGCCTGGTTGGCCGCGGCCTTGGCTTCTGGCCTGTGGCGGCGCAGCGCCATGTGGGGGCGCAACTGGGCTTTGCGCTGGCCCGCGCCGCAGGTGGGTGCGGTGGTGGGGGTGACGGTGGCTGCGCTCTATGCCTTGTTCAGCGGCTGGGGTGTGCCCGCGCAGCGCACAGTGGCGATGCTGGCGGTGGTGGCGCTCTTGCGCCTGTCGGCGCGCGACTGGCATTGGCGCGGGGTGTGGGGCCTGGCCGCTGCAGCGGTGGTGACGCTGGACCCGTGGGCCTTGCTGCAGCCGGGTTTCTGGCTGAGCTTTGTGGCGGTGGGTGTGTTGCTCGCCACCGATCGACCTGATCAAAGATCTGAAGCCCTACTGGTTTTTGGACCCGAGCGCACCGTTATGGAGGATGCATGCACCGATAGGGTGCCTGATGGCGGTGTGCGGGCATGGCGTGCGGCGCTGCTGCAGCGTGGGGGCGCTTTGCTGCGCGAGCAGGCTGTGGTCACGCTGGCGCTGACGCCTTTGACGGTGCTCTTTTTCGGGCAGGTGTCGCTGGTGGGCTTGCTGGCCAACCTGGTGGCGATCCCGTGGATCACTGTCCTGGTCACACCACTGGCCTTGTTGGGTGTGCTGCTGCCTGTGCTGTGGGACGCAGCGCAGGCGTGCTTGCAGCCCTTGGCCTGGCTGCTCGCCTGGCTGGCCGCATGGCCTGGGGCGAGCTGGCCCATGCCCATGCCGCCCTGGCCACTGGCGTTGCTGGCGCTGGTTGGGGCCACAGCGGTCTTGTTATCTGGCCCCTGGTCGTGGCGTGTGTGGGGTCTGCCCCTGCTTTTGCCGGCGCTGTTTTGGACGGCGCCACGCCCGGCCCCGGGCAGTTTTGAATTGCTGGCCGCTGATGTGGGGCAGGGCAACGCGGTGCTGGTGCGCACCGCCTACCACAGCTTGCTCTACGACGCGGGGCCGCGCTATTCACCCGAGAGCGATGCGGGGCACCGGGTGCTGGTGCCGCTCTTGGCACAGGCCGGAGAGAAGCTCGATGTGCTGATGCTCAGCCACCGCGACAGCGACCACACGGGCGGCGCTGCGGCGGTGCTTGCCATGCAGCCGCAGGCGCGGCTGTGGTCTTCGCTGGAACCCGAGCATCCTTTGTTGCGCACACGCCCCGGCCAGCGTTGCGAGGCGGGCCAGCGCTGGGTCTGGGACGGTGTGCAGTTCGAGGTGCTGCACCCGCTGGCCGAGGATTTTGAGCGCTCGCGCAAAAGCAATGCACTGAGCTGCGTATTGCGTATCCAGACGGCAACGGTCTCGGCCATTCTGGCGGGGGACATCGAGGCGGTGCAAGAGCGCGAGCTGCTGGCGCGCGGGGTATCTGCGGTGGACTTCTGGCTGGTGCCCCACCACGGCAGCAAGACATCGTCCACGCCCGAGCTGCTGCAGGATCTGAAGCCTGCCGTGGCGTTGGCGCAGGCCGGATACCGCAACCGTTTCGGTCACCCAGCCCCTGCCGTGGTGGCCCGCTACCGGGAAGCAGGGATCGCTTGGTTTGACACCTCCCATTGTGGTGCGGCCACTTGGCGCAGCGATGCCCCCCGGGCTTTGCGTTGCGAACGTGCAGAAAACCCACGGTATTGGCACCACGTCCCACCACCTTGATGCGGGTCAACCCTGATCGGGTACGCAACTTGCTAAGCTGTGGTCAGGAGAGTTCTGTATGCGCCGATTCGATGAAATGTATGCCCGACTGCCGGCCGAAGGCGATGCGGGTGAAGTGAGACAGCACTACGAGGCGTATGCCCGCTGGCTGGCTGGGCAGGACAACAGCGTGATGCAGGCCCGGCGCGAAGAGGCCGAGGTCATTTTCCGCCGCGTGGGCATCACCTTTGCTGTTTATGGCGACAAGGACGAAGACGGCTCCGGCACAGAGCGCTTGATCCCATTTGACCTGATCCCCCGCATCATCGCAGCCAAGGAGTGGAAAGGCATGGAGGCGGGCCTAGTGCAACGCGTCACCGCGCTCAACCGATTCATCCATGACGTGTACCACGACCAAGACATCCTGAAGGCGGGCATCATCCCCCGTGAGCAGATCGAGGGCAACGCCCAATTCCGTCCCGAAATGGTGGGCGTGGATGTGCCCAACAACATCTACTCGCACATCAGCGGCATCGACATCGTGCGCGCCCCCGACAGCGCAGGCCACGGCGAGTATTACGTGCTCGAAGACAACCTGCGTGTGCCTAGCGGCGTGAGCTACATGCTCGAAGACCGCAAGATGATGATGCGGCTGTTCCCTGACCTGTTCAGCCAGCACCGCGTGGCCCCTGTGGCGCATTACCCCGACCTGCTGCTGGAGACCTTGCGTGCCAGCAGCCCCGCCACCACGGCCGAGCCCACGGTGGTGGTGCTCACGCCCGGCATGTACAACAGCGCCTACTTCGAGCACGCCTTTTTGGCGCAGCAGATGGGTGTGGAGCTGGTCGAGGGGCAAGACCTGTTCGTCAAAGACAAGTTCGTCTACATGCGCACCACACGCGGCCCCAAGCGGGTGGACGTGATCTACCGCCGGGTGGACGACGACTTTTTGGACCCGAATGTGTTCCGCCCCACCTCCACACTGGGCTGCGCGGGCCTGATGGAGGCCTACAAGGCCGGGCATGTGGCAATTTGCAACGCGGTGGGCACGGGCGTGGCCGACGACAAGTCGATCTACCCCTATGTGCCCGACATGATCAAGTTTTACCTGGGCGAGGAGCCCATCCTCAAGAACGTGCCCACCTACATGTGCCGCAAGCCCGAGGATTTGCAGTACACCCTGGCCAACCTCAAAGACCTGGTGGTCAAAGAGGTGCACGGCGCAGGCGGCTACGGCATGCTGGTGGGGCCTGCTGCGACCCAGGCCGAGATCGAGCGCTTCCGTGGCGCGCTGCTGGCCAACCCTGAGGGCTACATCGCACAACCCACGTTGAGTTTGTCGAGCTGCCCCACCTATGTGGACAGCGGTATCGCGCCGCGCCACATCGACCTGCGGCCCTTTGTGCTGTCGGGCCGCACGGTGCAGATGGTGCCCGGGGGCCTGACCCGCGTGGCGCTCAAGGAAGGCTCTTTGGTGGTGAACTCCTCGCAAGGCGGCGGCACCAAGGACACCTGGATTTTGCAGGACTGAAGGGGAGAACACACACATGCTTTCAAGAACCGCCGATCACCTCTTCTGGATGTCCCGCTACATGGAGCGGGCCGAAAACACCGCACGCATGCTCAATGTGAGCTACGAGACTTCGCTGCTGCCGCAGTCGGCCGCCGCTGCGCAGGCCGGTTGGGAAGGCATCCTCTCCATCAGCGAGTTGCTGCCTTCGTATCTGGCGCTGTACAAGACCATCAACCCACGCGATGTGATGGAGTTCATGGTCAAGGATGTGGACAACCCTTCTTCGATCATCTCTTGCCTGCGCGCTGCCCGCGAAAACGCCCGCGCCGTTCGGGGCACTTTGACCACCGAGGTGTGGGAGACCCAAAACCAGACCTGGCTGGAGGTCAACCGCATGCTCAAGAGTGGCCAATTCGAGCGCGACCCGGGCCAGTTCTTTGAGTGGGTCAAGTTCCGCTCGCACCTCTCGCGCGGGGTGACGGTGGGCACCATGCTGATGGACGAGGCGCTGCATTTCATGCGCCTGGGTACCTTTCTGGAGCGTGCGGACAACACGGCGCGGCTGGTGGATGTGAAATTCCACGCCATGGACAACGACTACTTCGGCATGCCCCTGGCGGGCCATGAGGGCGAAGCGGAGAAGGAATACGACTTCTACCACTGGAGCGCCATTTTGCGCAGCGTCAGCGGCTTCGAGGTGTACCGCAAGGTCTACCGCGACGTGATCAAGCCCGAGCGTGTGGCCGAGTTGCTGATCCTGCGTGCCGACATGCCGCGTTCGCTGCACGCCAGCCTGAACGAGGTGATGGCCAACCTGCGGCTGGTGTCATCGGACGCGTCCAGCGAGACCCTGCGGCAGGCGGGCAAGCTGCGCGGCGAACTGGCGTTTGGCCGCGTGGACGAAATTCTGGCCACAGGCCTGCATGCCTTCCTGACCCAGTTCCTGGAGCGCGTGAACACCCTGGGCGGGCACATCAGCCGCGAGTTTTTGTTGCCGCAGGCGGGGTGATCAGCCCAGAGTCAAGACCACGGGGGCGTGGTCGCTGGGCCGCTCGTTTTTGCGAGGGGCCCGGTCGATGACGCAGGCCGTGGCCTGGTCGCGCACGGCTTGCGAGACCAGGATGTGGTCGATGCGCAGTCCCCGGTTGCGCCGGAACGCGAACTCGCGGTAGTCCCACCAGCTGTAGCTTTTCTCGGGCTGCTCAAACAACCTGAAGCTGTCGGTCAGACCCAGGTCGGTCAGCGCCTTGAGTTTTTCGCGTTCGGCTTCGGTGCAGTGGATGGTGTCTTTGAGGCCGACCGGGTCCCACATGTCCAACTCGTCAAAGGTGATGTTGTAGTCGCCCATTAGCACCAGCTGCGGGTGCTTTTCCATTTCGGTCTTCACCCAGTCGCGCAGGGCGTCGAGCCAGCGCATTTTGTAGACAAACTTGTCGCTGTCTGGGGCCTGGCCGTTGGGAAAGTAGGCCCCGATCACGCGCAGACTGCCGCCCGCCCCGTCGGGGTAGGTGGCTGCAATCACACGCGACATGTCGTCTTCAAAACCGGGGATGTTCTTGACCACATCGCTGCCTTCGGTTTTGGAGATCAAGGCCACGCCGTTGTAGGTCTTCTGGCCGAACCACTGGGCCTGGTAGCCGGCCTCCTGGAAGGCTGAAGCGGGAAATTTGTCGTCGGTGAGCTTGAGCTCCTGCAGGGCCAGCACATCGGTGGGATGGGCGGCCAGCCAGTCCAGCACCTGGGGCAGGCGCACCGAAAGAGAGTTGACGTTCCAGGTGGCGATTTTCATGAGGTCGTGGAAGAAGCTTGAACAGATCAAGCCATATTGTCCGTGAATTGAAAACCGCTCCTCTGGCAACAGTCGGGTTGCAGCTCAGCGCGTGTGCAGGCGGGTGCCCGCCTGAGCCATGTCGGCCTTCAAGATGTGGCCGTGTGTTGAGTCGGTGCAGTAAACGGTTCGGCGCTCAGCGCCGCCAAACGCCAGATTGGTGATGGAGGCGCCCGCAGGGCCGGTCAGCACTTCTTCGGGTTCTGCGCGTGAGCCCAGCACCCAGACATAGGCCAGCCCCGGATTGGCCACCAGCAATCGACCGCCTTCGTCCATCGCCAGGCCATCCGGACCGCTGGGGCCGTACGACGTGAAGAATTGCCCGGCCTTGGACACGCTGCCGTCGGCCAGCAGCGGCATGCGCCAGACGCAGTTGCCGCGTGTGGCGGCCACAAACAAGAAGCGCTCGTCGTTGGACAGCACGATGCCATTGGGGCTGGGCACGTTGGACAGCAGCATGTCCAGCCGCCCGTCGGGTGCCAGCCGGTAGACGCGGCCCGTGGGGTCGTGCAGACCGGTCTGGCCCTGGTCGGTGAAGTACAGGTTGCCTTGGGAGTCAAACACCAGATCGTTGACCCCCTTGAAGCGTTCGCTGTTGCGCCGCTCCAGGAAAGGCCGCACCTGGCCGCTCTGGATGTCCAGCACCACCAGGCCGTTTTTGTAATCCGTCACCAACAGCTGTCCTTCGCTGAGGAACTTCATGCCGTTGGGTTCGCCGTCCCATTGGGCCACCAGATCCCATTCGCCACGGGGGTCGATGCGGAATACCCGTCCGAAAGGGATGTCGGTCACGTACAGATGGCCCTGCGCGTCCAGCACCGGTCCTTCAAGGAAGGAGTCGGCCAGCCGACCGCCCTGGTTCACGTCAGCCCAGAGGCTGCGCACGCCCGTTTGGCGGTATTGGTCGGGCATGGAACTGAACAGTTCCAGGGGGCGAACGGTGGGGGGCTTGAGCAGGAACATGGTGGGCTTATTCTGCCTTGAGGTCGAGTGCGCGGGCCAGCTGGGCATAGGCCTTGGCGTCGCGGTCCATATCGGCACCAAAGGTGCTGCCGCAGCTGTGCTGTGGTTCCATGCCCAGGCTCTGCAGTTTGGCCACGGTGCCGGCTTGTTCGGTGAACTGGGCGGCCACTTTTTCCAGGGTTTGCAGCACGGCGGCGGGCGTGCCCGCGGGGGCAAGCAGGCCATACCAGGCGTCGGCTGTGTAGCCCTTGACGCCCGCTTCGGCAAAGGTAGGCACGTTGGGCAAGAGGCTGGAGCGGCGCGGCGAAGCCACAGCCAATGCGGTGAGCTTGCCGCCCTGGACCTGCGGCAGCACCGAGCCCAGTGTGGCAAACGAGCTGTCGAGCTGGCCGCCCATCACATCGGTCACCACTTGCGCAGCGCCTTTGTAGGGGATGTGGTTCATGCTCAAGCCCGTCATGCGCAAGAACTGCTCGCTGGCAAAGTGGCCCGAGCTGCCGGTGCCGGGTGTGCCGTACGAGCGTTTGCCCGGCGCTTCACGCACCTGCTGCATGAAGGCGCCCAGGGTTTTGGCCGTCATGGCCGGGCCGGTCACCAGCACCGTGGGGCTGACGGCCAGGGTGCAGATGGGCGCAAAGGAGCGCACCGCATCGAACTTGACGCGGGCGCTGTAGAGCGCCGGGATCATGGTGTGGTTGGTGGCGGCCATCAGCAGGGTGTAGCCGTCAGCGGGCGCGGCAGCCACCGCTTCGGCGGCCAGGATGGTGTTGGCACCGGGCTTGTTGTCCACGATCACGGGCTGACCCAGCGCACGTGCAGCGTGTTCGGCAAAGGCGCGTGCCACCACGTCGGTCGGGCCACCGGCCGAGAAGCCGACCACGATGCGCACGGGCTTGCTGGGCCAGGCCTGCGCCCAGGCGCTGGCCGTGGCCAGGGTCAGCAGTGCTGCGACGGCCAGGCGATGAGAAAGTCTCAGTGTGGTCATGCGAAGTCTTCCTTCACTCTTTCTTGATGCCTGCGGCCTTGACCGTGGCGGCCCAGCGGCCGGATTCGGCCGTCAGGTATTTGCGGAAGTCTTCGGGCGAAGACGCCACGATGCGCGAACCCAGGCTGTCGAACTTGGCCTTGATCTCGGGCATGGCGAGCACCTCGCGCAGGGCCGCGTTCAGGCGGTTGACGATCTCAGCCGGGGTGCCGCGCGGCAGGAAGACGCCATTCCACTCATAGGACTCATAAGGCTTGCCGATCACTTCGGCCACGGTGGGCACGTCGGGGAACAGCGGGTTGCGTTGGGCCGAGGTGATGGCCAAGGCCTTCACGGTGCCGCCCTTGACGTGGCTGCTGATGGCTGGCAGGTTGAAAAAGCCCATGTCCACCTCAGCGGCAATGGTGCCTGTGATCGCCAGACCGCCACTCTTGTAGGGGATGTGCAGCATGTTCACACCGGCCGCCTGGTTCATCAGCTCTGGGGCCATGTACTGCACCGTGCCCTGGCCGCCCGAGGCGAAGGTCAGCTTGCCGGGTTGGGCCTTGCCCGCCTTGATCAAGTCGGCCGCTGTGGCGTAAGGCGAGGCTTTGGGCACGGTCATCAGCATGGGCGTCACGCCCACCTGGGTCACAGGGATCAGGTCCTTGTCGGCATCGTAGGGGAGCTTTTGAAGGTGCGGGTTGATCGAGAACGGGGTCGCGTCGTACAGCACCGTGAAGCCATCGGGAGATGCCTGGGCCACGGCTTGCGCGCCGATGACGCCGCTGGCCCCGGCCTTGTTGACCACCACCACCGAGGTGCCCAGTTTGGGGCCCAGATGCTGGGCGATCAGGCGGGCCAGGGCGTCGGCCGTGCCGCCCGGTGCGTAGGGCACCACGATGCTGATGGGTTTGCCCTCGGGCCAGGCGGCTAAAGCGGCAGAGCTGGCCATGAACAAGGCCAGACCGGTGGTGGCCAGGCGGGCGTTGAAGGTTCTGCGTTGCATGTGTCTTCCTCTGGTGTGGATAGAAATCAAACTGTGGCGATGGGGGTCACGGGCGAACCCGCTGCGCCGGGCAGGCGCAACGGCGGGGCCGTGAGCAAAAAGCGGGAACGGCCTGCGTCGCGCAACCACTGCGCCAGCGGCGTGAGCCACCAGAGTTCGCCCAGGTGGATGCCGTTCTTGAACAGACAGTGCTCGTGCAGTGGCAGGCGGGGCCCGCGCAGCGGGGTGCTGCGCGTGAGTGACGGTCCCGCCACCAGCTCCACCGCCGGGTTGTCGGCCATCAGGCAGGCCAGCCGCGTGTCGGTGATCCATTTGAGCAGGCGCTCGTCCGAGCCGTCCAGGCCACTGCCGGTGGCGTGCAGGTGTTTCACATCGGGCTGCTTGCGCATGGCCAGCAGCGTGTCGGCGAAGCCGGTGTGCAGGCAGACCATGTCGCCTTCCTCGATGTCAATCCGGTCGGCTTCGAGGATGCGCATCAGCGGCTCGTAGCCCACGGCCACCCTCTGGCGGCCGATGTGCTTGTCCAGATCGATCAGCACACCGCGCCCTTGCGCGCCATGCACGGCCAGATGGGCCACACCCAAAGCGCCTGCATCCGGGTCGGGGTAGCGTGCCCAGTCTTGCGGGGCTGCCGGGTCGGTGGTGCCCGGGTGCAGGTCGGTGCCCGCACGAAAGCCGTTGTAGAAGACCGCCTCGGCCTCGCCGTCGCCGTCGGCATCGAAGCGGCTGCCGATGTGCGCCAGGCTGTCCCACTGGGTGGAGTACTGGGTGTTCATCAGCATGACCTCGTCGCAGACGACGTCGGTCAGGTTGGGGTCTTCGCTGGCATAGGACCAGCAAAAGCCTTGCACACCCTGGCTGGCGCCATCGCGCAGCGTGCCATAGAGCCGGGGCGGCAGGCGGCGGGCATTGAGCGCCATGCCGCCGGGCACGTCCAGTGGCAGCGACAGGCAAAACGTCAATCCTTCGCGCACCTCGGCCATGCCTTGGCGCACCTTGGCGGGGGTGACCAGGTTCATGCGGCCCAGGCGGTCGTCGGGGCCGAATTCCCCCCAGTGGCTGCCGGGTGGGGAATGTTTCCAGCGTGGGCTCATCGCCTGCGTGGTCATGGTGGATGGCCTCAGGCCGTGGCCTGGGCCAGCACGTCCAACACATTGCGCGCCGCGCCCACGCCCATGTTGATGTAGGCGTCGCTCGTCACGCCGCCGATGTGCGGGCTCAGGATGATGTGCGGTGCGTTGTGGAAGGGGTGCGGGGCGGTCATGGGTTCGACCGCAAAGCTGTCGAGCCCAGCGGCAAACACCTGGCGCGACTGCACGGCAGCCAGCAGATCCGCTTCGTTGACCAGACCACCACGGGCGGTGTTGACCACGATCACGCCTTTTTTGCACTGCGCCAGGGTTTGGGCGTTCACCATGCCCCGGTTCTCTGGAGTCAGCGGGCAGTGCAGCGAAATCGCATCCGACTCGCGCCAGATCGTCTCCAGATCGACCGACTGGATGTGGTCAGGCAGGTTCTTGGCGAACGGGTCGAAGCCGATCACCTTCATGCCCATGGCGTCACACATGCGTGCAAAGCGCTGGCCAATCGCACCCAGGCCCACCAGGCCGATGGTGCGGCCGTGCAGTTCGATGCTCTTGTGCGTGGCCTTGTCCCAGTGGCCTGCGTGCATGCGGGTGTTGAGGTGCACGACTGACTTGGCGCAGGCCAGCAGCAGGGCCAGGGCCTGCTCGGCCACGGCGGCGGCGTTGGCACCCACGGCGGCACGCACCTCGATGCCGCGCACTTGGGCGGCGGCTTTGTCGATCGTGTCGGTACCGCTGCCGTGCTTGGAGATCACGCGCAGCGAAGGCGCGGCGTCCATCACCTTGGCGCCCACGGCGCCGTAGCGCACGATGATGGCCACCGGGTCATGCTTTTGGCAAAGGGCCACCATGTCTGCTTCGGTCGGGGTCTTGCCCGCGTAGACGATCTCGAAGCCCTTGAGCAGGTCCAGGGCTTGCTGCGCCAGATCGGCACCGGTGACGATGAGGGCAGGGTTGCTCACAGTGTTTCTCCGTCCTTGAGCACGCCTGCGGCGCGCAGCGAGGGCACCAGCCAGGAGGCAGCGGTTTGGCCTTCCTTGATCTGGGCGATGCGCTTGGCTTCGTCTTCGACCTTCTTGTGGGCGGCCGGGATCAGGCTGGCGAGTTTTTCCTTCTCGACCACCACGATGCCGTCGGCATCGGCCAGCACAAAGTCACCGGCCTGGACGCTCACGCCGCCGCAGCTGATGGGGTGGCCGATGCGCCCGCCAATGTTCTTGGTCGGGCCGTTGGGGTTGGTACCCACCGAGAACACCGGGAAATCCATCTCGTCGATCTCCAGGCTGTCGCGCACGGCGCCGTCCACGATCACGCCGGCAATGCCCAGCTGGCGGCAGGCGGTCATCATGATGGTGCCCATCAGCGCCGAGGTCTGGTCGCCCTTGCCATCGATCACCAGCACATCGCCGGGTTGCGCCATGGCCATCGCGGCGTGGATCATCAGGTTGTCGCCAGGGCGCACCTCGACGGTCAGGGCCGGGCCAGCCACTTTCATGCGCGGGCGCAGGGCCTGGATGCGGCCGTGCATGGTGCCACGGCGACCGGCGACGTCGGCCAGGATGGCGGCTTGAAAGTCCGCAGCCTGCTTGACCAGTTCGGGGGAAACGCGCTCGAAGTCGCGCACGATGTCTTGGCTCATGGGAATGTCCTTGTGTGCAATGGAAAAGAAGTTCAGTCGGCCTTGATGTTGGCCGTGCGGATGACACGGGCCCAGGTGGCCGAGTCGGCGTTTTGTGTGTCTGTCAGGCGCTGCGGCGCGCCGCCCACCAGCGTCACGCCCAGCTTGTCGGCCAGCTCGGCCACAGCGGGCTCGCGCAGGGCCTTGTTGATTTCGGCATTCAAGCGCTGGACAGTGGTGGGCGGGGTGCGGGCGGGCAGGTAAATGCCTTGCCACTGCTCGACCACGAAGTCTTTTTGTCCGGCTTCGGCCATGGTGGGCACATCGGGCAGCACTTTCAGGCGCGTCGCCGAAGTCACAGCCAGGGCACGCAGCTTGCCGGTCTTGACGTGGGGCATGGCGGCGGCCACGGGCGCAAACATGAACTGCACCTGTGCGCCCAGGGTGTCCTGCAAGGCTGGGGTGTCGCCTTTGTAGGGCACATGCAAAAAGCGCACGCCCGAGCGCATCGCCAGCAACTCTGCCTGCATTTGCAGGATGGTGCCGTTGCCGCCCGAAGCGAAAGCGATTTCTCCGGGGCGGGCCTTGCCTGCGGCCAGCAGCTCGGCCACCGACTTGAAAGGCTGCGACGGGGCGACCACCAGCAGGTGCGGGATGGTGCCGACCAAAGCCACCGGCTCCAGGTCATGCAAAGGGTCGTAGGGCAGTTTGCCCATCAGATGCGGGGCGATGGCCTGGGCACCGATGGTGGTCATCAAGGCGGTGGTGCCGTCCGGGCTGGCCTTGGCCACATAGGCGCCGCCGATGGTGCCAGTGGCGCCGGGTTTGTTGTCAATGACCACCGTGGTGCCCAGCGAAGCCCCCACACGCTGAGCGATGGCCCGAGCCATCACGTCGGTGCTGCCTGCGGGCGGGTAGGGCACGATCCACGACAGGGGACGTGTGCCGGGCCAATCTTGGGCATGGGCGGGGGGACTGAAGGAGGCAAGTAGAGCCGCTGCATTGGCCAGGGCGCTGATCCATTGACGGCGTGAAGCCGAGGTGTGCTTGTTCATGGCTGGTGTTGAGGGATGGGGTCGAAGCCGTACAGGCGTTCGGGGTTGGTGACGAGGATTTGGCGCAGGCTTGCGGTGCTGCTGGCCCATTGCGCCAGCCGGTCGATCTGGCGTGCGTCGTCGGGCATGGGCTGCAGGCCCGCTGATGCGGTGGCGTGGGGCCAGTCGCTGCCCCAGACCACGCGATCCGGTGCGGCGTCGATGTAGCTGCGGGCCAGTGCGTCAAGGGCCGGGTCTTCGGTGCTCAAGGTGGCGCTGACCAGATAGCCCCCGGAGAGCTTGACCCAGGCCCGCCCGCTTTGCAGCAGTTCCAGCACAAGGGCATGGGCCCGCTGGTCACATTGCGCTGGGGTGATGCGGGCGAAGTGGTCGAAGACCAGGTCCACGGGCAGGCTGCACAGCACAGGCGCGAGCGTCAGCAGCTGGTCGGTGGGCATCAGCAGCTGAAGGTGCCAGCCCAGTGGGGCAATGCGGTTGGCGATGTGTGCGATGGATGGCGCGTCGTGGGTCGCGCCCAAGGACAGGTTGATGCGCACACCGCACACGCCCAGTGCATGCAGCTCGCGTAAATGCGCGTAACTTTCGTCGCCACGGATGACAGCAACGCCTTTGGCGTTCGGCCCCAAGGCAGCCAGTGCGGCCAGCATCGGCGCGTTGTTGCTGCCGTAAGTCGAGGGGGTCACCAGCACGGTGCGCGTGGTGCCCATGCGCGCCTGAACTGGCTTGTAGTCGTCAATGGATGCGTGCGGCGGGTGCAGACGGGCGCCGGGCGCAGCGGGCACGCTGCTGTCGTAGACATGGACATGGGCATCGCACGCGCCCTCGGGCAGTTGCGTGCCGGGCAGGGATTCACCAGCGGAGAACGGGTAACGCGAACGCATGACGGCTCGGTCAGAAACCAGTGCCTGTTCAGTCGACTTTAGCGCCGGAGTCCTTGACCACACGACCCCATTTGACGATGTCGTTGCGGATCAGTTTGCCAAATTGATCGGCGGTGGCGGGTGTCACATCCAGTCCCTGGTCTTCGAGCTTTTTGCGCAGATCGGGTGAATTCAATGCCTTGTTCAACTCGGTGTTGACCGAGCTGACCACGTGGGCTGGCAGGCGTGCAGGCCCCAGCAGACCAAACCAGGTCACAGCCTCAAAACCCTTGTAGCCGGATTCGGCCACCGTGGGCACTTGTGGCAGATCGTCGGTGCGTTTGGCGGCCGTCACCGCCAGGGCGCGCAGCTTGCCGCTCTTGATGTGGCCCAGCAAGGTGGGCACCGAAGAGACATAGATCTGGACCAAGCCCCCGATCACATCGGTCAGGCCCTGCGACGCGCCTTTGTAGGGCACATGGGTTAGTTTGACGCCCGCTTCACGCTGGAACATTTCGGTGGCCAGGTGGGCCACGGTGCCGTTGCCCGAGGTGGCGTAGTTCAGTCCGCCAGGCTGCGCTTTGGCGGCGGCCACCGCATCGGCCAGGGTTTTGTAGGGTGAATTGGCCGCGACCACCAAAGCCAGCGGTGCGCTGCCGATCAGACCGATCGGGGTCAGGTCGTTGACGGGGTCGTAGGGCAGTTTGCTGTAGAGGGTGGGGTTGATGGCGAGGTTGCTGGTCTGACCGATCACCAGGTTGTAGCCATCGGCAGGGGCTTTGGCGACGGTGTCGATGCCGAGGTTGCCGCCCGAGCCCGGCTTGTTGTCCACAATGAAGCTCCACTTCGTGGACGCTGTGAGCTTGTTGCTGACATCGCGGGCCACAATGTCCGTGCCGCCACCGGCCGGGAAAGGCACGACCAGGCGTATGGGCTTGGCAGGCCAGCTCTCTGCCAAGCTCAGCCAGGGTGTGCAGGCTGCCAGGATGGCGAGGGTGGCATGGCGGCGTTGGATAGGCTGCGACATCGGTTTGTCTCCAAGTTTTTTGAATGCAGCGGACTTTAAGTGAGTGTTTCACTGAATACAATAATGCTTCACACAGTGAAAGATGTTTCATGCTGCAACATGCCCCCTCCATTGCGCCTGACCCAGCGACCAAGTCCACCGATGGCGGCGTCCTTGCCGTTGCGCGCGCCTTGCAGATCCTGGAGGCCTTTCGCATTGGCGAGCGGCAATTGAGCCTGGCTGAACTGAGCAGGCGTGCAGGCCTGCACAACACCACCGTGCTGCGCCTGGCCAGGACATTGGCCCAGTCGGATTTCATGGTGCAGAGTGAGGATGGGCAGTGGCGACTTGGGCCCGCAGCGGGCTGGCTGGGGGCGCGTTACCAGGCCGGTTTTGACATCCACAATGTGGTGGAGCCGACCCTGCGTGCCTTGAGCCAGGAGACCCGCGAGAGTGCATCCTTTTATGTGCGGGAAGGCCAGGAGCGGGCCTGCATTTCCCGGGTCGAGGGGCCGCAATCGGTGAGGCACCATGTGCGCATTGGCATGCGCCTGCCTTTGAGCTTGGGTGCGCCAGGTCGTGTGATCCTGGCTTTTTCAGGTGAGCCTGGCGGGATCTATGAAGACATTCGCCGCCGGGGTTACCACGTTTCCATGGGCGAGCGCGAACCGCAGGTGTCCAGCGTGGCGGCACCGGTTTTTGGACTGAACTGGAAGCTGCTGGGTTCGATGTGCATTTCGGGGCCGACTTCACGCCTCGATCAGACGCAGCTGGAGGCCTTTGCACAAACCGTGATGGATGCCGCCAACAAGCTGTCGTATGCCTTGGCCGGTGCCCGCTCGGCAGAGACACCCAGCGTCATTTCCACTTGGCATCCCTGAAAAAACACAGCCTGCGGTTGCAGGCTGGGGGGCTCAGATGTGCAGCGCGGCCAGACCGCCGATCACCACGCCAATGGCGCCTGCGCCGTACATGACGTATTCCAGCCATTTGCGGCGCGACAGCAGGGCAATGGCGGCCATGGCAATGGCCACCTGCAGCACGGTGGTGGCCTGTGCCCAACGGTGGTGCTGGTGCATTTGCTCGTCCGACAGTTCGTCCCAGTGCTTGGACTCGGCTTCCAGCTTTTCTGCAGCAGCCTTGATCTCGCTCTTTTCGGACTTGTACCGCTTGATCTCGTCCTGGTAGAACTCTTTTTTGGCAGGGGCCAGTTCCAAGGCCAGCTCGCTCAGATTTTGCTTGCTGCTTTTGGCCTGGTAGTAATTCCACTGGTTGGACGCTTCGGTCTTTTTGATGGCCGCGTTGTTCTTGTACAGACCGGCATTGGCCTGGGTCGCACCGCCCATGTAGCCAAAAATCGCACCCACCGTGGCGATGATGGCGGTGAACATGGCGATCGAGCTGGTGTGGCCGTCGCCATGGCCCTGGGCGGCGTGCTCCAGCTCATGGTCGTGGGGGCCGTGAACATGAAAACCGTGTCCTGACATGTCTGTCTCCTCAGATGGAATGTTGGAAAGTCACAAAGCTGAATGGCAGGCCATTGGCCGCCACATGCGGTTCGCGCTGGATTTCGGCCCAGTCTGCGCCAAGCACCGGGGCGTAGGCGTCACCTTCAAAATCGGCATCAATTTCGGTGACCACCGCCGTGCTGGCCAGCGGCTCGGCCTGGCGGTAGATCTCGGCGCCGCCCATGATCCAGGCATCGGGCGCGGCACCACACAGGCGCATGGCGTCTTCAATCGAGCTGGCCCGCAGGGCACCCTCGGCCTGCCAGTCGCCTTGTCGGGTGACCACGATGTTGAAGCGGCCCGGCAGCGGGCGGAATTTCGGGGGCAGGGAGTCCCAGGTCTTGCGGCCCATGATGACGGGCTGACCGAGCGTGACGCGTTTGAAGTGCGCCAGGTCTTCGGGCAGATGCCAGGGCATCTGGTTGTCCTTGCCGATCACGCCGTTGCGGGCGCGGGCATAAATCAGGTGCAATTTCATCCAGCCGGGCCTCAAACAGCGACGGGTGCCTTGATCGGCGGGTGGCATTCGTAGCCGGTCACTTCAAAGTCCTCGTACTCGTAGTCGAAGATCGAAGCGGGTTTGCGCTTGATGTTCAGCGTGGGGTAGGCCAAAGGCTGGCGGCTCAGTTGCAGCTCGACCTGCTCGTGGTGGTTGCTGTAGATGTGGCAGTCACCGCCCGTCCAGATGAAGTCGCCCACGTCCATGTCGCACTGCTGCGCGATCATGTGGGTGAGCAGGGCGTAGCTGGCGATGTTGAAGGGCACGCCCAGAAAGATGTCGGCGCTGCGCTGGTACAGCTGGCAGCTGAGTTTCGGCTTGTCACCCGCCTTTTGCGGCGGGGCCACATAGAACTGGAAGAAAGCGTGGCAGGGCATGAGGGCCATCTGGTCCAGTTCGGCCACGTTCCAGGCGCTGACGATGATGCGGCGGCTGTCTGGGTTATTCTTGAGCGTGTCCATGACCTGCTGGATCTGGTCAATGTGGCCACCACCCGGGGTCGGCCAGCTGCGCCATTGCACACCATAAACGGGGCCGAGCGAGCCATCTTCGCGGGCCCATTCGTCCCAGATGGTGCAGCCGCGCTCTTGCAGCCATTTCACGTTGCTGTCGCCGCGCAAAAACCACAGCAACTCCACGATGATGGCCTTCAGAAACACCTTCTTGGTGGTGACCAGCGGAAAGCCTTCGTTCAGGTCAAAACGCATCTGGTGGCCAAACACGCTGCGCGTGCCGGTGCCGGTGCGGTCACCCTTTTGCACACCTGTCGTATAGACGTGGCGCATGAAGTCTTCGTACTGGCTGCGGACAGGGCGATCAGGGGTGGGATTGGCGAGGCTCATGGGGCACAAGTTTACTGGAGGCGGGTAGCAAGGGCGGCAGACCATGGCGTTGCCGTGCGAGGCGGCATTTGTCGTCTCCAGCCTGCAGTTCCCGGCACGGGCCGGGGCGGTGTTCGTAGACCGTACAGGCCACCTGCTGACCAATCTGTCCGGACAAGGCCGTGCAACGGGGCGCTTTGCTGTAGGTGCCTTTCATGCAGGCCATCACAGGCGTCAGTGCTTCATAACAGTCCTCGGCCAGTCCATGCGATGCCGCATCGGCCCAGTAAAAGGAAACGCGGAAACTGGCGCAACAGGCACCGCAGCGGGTGCAGGGGGAGGGCGTGACGTCGTGGCTCATGGTGCACTCCAGGACGGGTTGGGGATTCAGGGCACGTCGTGGCCCATGCTGGCGCGCCAGACGCGGGTCCATTGCTGCACGCTCAGGTGCAGCTGCGTGGCGGTGACGGCTTCTTGCAGGCCCGCGCGCCGCCCCGTGCCGGTGACCAGGTGCGGGTGGCTGGGGTGGCGCAACACCCAGGCGTAGGCGGCCGTGGCCAGGTTCACACCGTGCTCGTCGGCCACGGCCTGCAGGGCTGCCCGGGTGCGGCTGGCCTGCTCGCCCATGTCGCTGAACAGGCGACCACCTGCGAGCGGCGACCAGACCATGGGGCGCCGCCGCAGGCGCTGGGCCTGGTCGAGTGTGCCGTCCAGCAGGGCGTCGGTGTGCAGGGTCGACAGCTCGATCTGATTGGTGGCCAGCGGGATGCGGCTGTCGAGCAGCTCAAACTGCTGCACCGTGTGGTTGCTGACGCCAAAGTCCAGCACTTTGCCCTCGTGCTGCAGCGCTTCAATGCAGCGGGCCACTTCGTCGGCGTCCATCAGCGGGTCCGGGCGGTGGATCAGCAGCAGGTCGAGCCGGTCGGTGCCCAGCGACTGCAGACTGGCTTCTACGCTGTTGCGGATGTGCTGGGCGCTGGTGTTGTAGTGCTTGAGCGTGTGCTCGGGCCGCTGGCTTGAATGCAGGGCGATGCCGCATTTGCCCACCAGCTGCATCTGCTGTCGCAGGGCCGGTTTCAGGCGCAGGGCCTCGCCGAACAGGTTTTGCACCGCGTAATTGCCGTAGATGTCGGCATGGTCGAAGCTGGTGATGCCCAGCGCCAGGCAGTCTTCGATCCAGACCAGGCGCTCAGCGGTCGTCAGGTTCCAGCGGGCCATGTGCATGGCCCCAGCCACGATGGTGGACAGGTTCATGGGAGCACTTTGCGGGGGTTCAGGATGTTTTGTGGGTCCAGGGCGCGCTTGATGGCGTGCATCATGGCCAGGGCTGTGGCGTCTTTGTAGTGGGGCAGTTTGCCTGCTTTGAGTTCGCCCACGCCGTGCTCGGCGCTGATGGAGCCGTTGAAGCGGGCCACCTGGTCGAACACCAGCGTGTTGACGCGCTCTTCCCAGTCCCGCAGGAAGGCTTTGCCGTCTGCGCCCTGGGGAGCCTGCACGTTGTAGTGCAGGTTCCCGTCGCCCAGGTGCCCAAAGTTCACCAGGCGCACACCCGGGATGTGTTGCAACAGGAGGGCGTCGGTTTCCTGCACAAAGGCCGGGATGCGCGAGACCGGGATGCTGATGTCGTGCTTGATGTTCAGGCCTTCTTCGGCCTGGGCCAGCGGGATGCTTTCGCGGATGTGCCACAGGCCCCGGGCCTGGCCGATGTTCTCGGCCACCACGGCGTCGCTCACGCAGCCTGCTTCCATGGCCGCTTCGAGCAAGGCTTCGAACTGGCCGCGGGCGTGGGTTTCGCTTTCGCTGTCCGAGTTTTCCAGCAACACGCACCACGGCGCTTCCTTGAACAGCGGCACCCGCAGCTGTGGGTAGTGTTTGTCCACCAAACCGAGGGCAAATTGCCCCATGACTTCGAAGCCTGTGAGGCCGGGGCCGAGCTTTTGGTGGGCCAGTCCCAGCAGTTGCACGGCCGCTGCCATGCTGGGCACGGCCGCCCACGCGGTCAGCTGCACGGCGGGCAGAGGGTAAAGCTTCATGGCGGCGGCGGTGATGATGCCCAGCGTGCCCTCGCTGCCGATCATCAGGTGACGCAGGTCGTAGCCGGTGTTGTCCTTGCGCAGGCCGGTGAGGCCGTGCCAGACCTCTCCGCTGGCGGTCACGACTTCCAGGCCAAGGCACAGGTCGCGGGTGTTGCCGTAGCGCACCACCTGGGTACCGCCCGCGTTGGTGCCCAGGTTGCCGCCGATGGTGCAGCTGCCTTCGGCGGCCAGGCTCAAGGGAAAAAGCAGGCCTTCTTTTTCAGCGGCGTCCTGCAGGTTCTGCAGCACGCAACCGGCCTCAACGGTCATGGTCAGGTTGTCCTTGTCGATGGCCCGCACCGCGTTCATGCGGGTCATGCTCAGCACGATTTGGGTGCCGGTGTCGTCAGGCACCGAGCCGACCACCAGCCCTGTGTTGCCGCCTTGCGGCACGATGGAGGTGCTTGCGGCGGCGCAGGCCTTGACCACCGCGGCCACTTCGGCCGTGGAGGCCGGGCGCACCACCGCCAGGGCTTGGCCCCGGCTCCGTTTGCGCCAGTCCTGCTCCCAGGCGCTCAGGTCGGTGGTGGGGTCGTCGTGGGTGAGCACATGGGCATCGCCACAGATGCCGCGCAAGGTGCTGATCAGGGTGTTCATGCGGTCTCCGTCGGCGGGGCTTCGCTGGCTTCTTGCGCCAACCGAACCGCCTGAAAGCGCCAGCGCACATGCAGCGTGCACGCCACAAACAAGGTGATGCACAGCAGGCCTTCAAGCATGGCCAGGCCCGACGAGGGCCAGCGGTCGCTCCAGCCGCGCACCGCCGCTTCGGTGAAATACAGCCAGATCAGCAGGCTGACCCAGCGGTAGGTGTACATGCGGTTTTTCAGCAAGCCCGCCAGCGGGATGCACAGGGGCAGCACCTTGATGGCCCACCAGGAGCCACCGGGACGCAGCGGCGCCAGCCACAGCTCCCAGGCCAGGCCCAGAAAGATCAGTCCAAGCAGGCTGCCCGTGGCCAGCCAGCGGGTCATGTTCACGCGGCGGCGAAGTGTGTCAGGATTTGGGTTCATGGCGGTGGCATCATACCGGGCATGCAAATTCACTCTTCTCATGCCGGTTGGCGCGAACAGATGCTCGGCTGGTGGCAAGAACTGGTGGCGGTGCCCTGGCGTCAGATGGCGATCATTTTGGGGGGGCGCTTTCGCGATGCCCGTTTGGGCGTCAGCGCCAGTTCGCTCACTTTCACCACCGTGCTGGCCCTGGTGCCGCTGTTCACGGTGGGCCTGGCGGTGTTTGCCGCTTTTCCCTTGTTTGGCAAGTTCCAGGACACGATCCAGCGCTGGCTGATCGACAGCCTGGTGCCCGACAGCATTTCGCGCCAGGTGTTGGGTTATCTGACGCAGTTTTCGCGCAAGGCCAACCGACTGGGCACGATGGGTCTGGTGGCCTTGCTGGCCTCGGCGATTGCCTTGATGGTGACCATCGAGCGCACCCTGAGCCAGATCTGGCGGCTCGAGCGCCAGCGCCCTTTGCCACAGCGGGTGTTGCTCTACTGGTCGGCCATCACCCTGGGGCCGCTGTTGCTGGGCGCGAGTCTGGCCATCACTTCTTATGTGGTGACGGCTTCGCGCGATGTGGTGGATGCCTTGCCTGCGGCTTTGCGTTGGCTGCTCGACAGTTTCGAGTTTGTGCTCCTGGTGCTGAGCGTGAGCGGCTTGTATTTTTATGTCCCTTACACCCGGGTGCGCTGGCGTCACGCGCTCACGGCCGGTTTGTTGGTGGCGCTGGGCATTGAGCTGGCCAAGAAGCTGCTGGCGATCTACCTGACCCAAATTCCCACGTATTCGGCCATTTACGGGGCGTTTGCCGCTGTGCCGATTTTGCTGGTCTGGATTTACGTGGCCTGGGCGATTGTGTTGCTGGGGGCGGTGGTGGCCGCCACCTTGCCCGAGTTGGGTCGTCAGGCCTGGCGCAAACCCGAGGGCGTTGGCTGGCATTTCAAACTGGCGCTGCAAGTGCTGGCGGCGCTCCATGCGGTGCGGGAGCAGGAGGCCAAGGGCTTGAGCCTCCATCGCCTGTCCCAGCAGTTGCAGGTGGACCCCACGCACTTGGCCCCCTTGCTGGACCAGTTGAAGTCACTGGACTGGGTGGGCGCGCTGCGCGAGGAGGGGGGTACCCCCGATGCACGCCATGTGCTGCTGATCCAACCCGAAGACACCCCGCTGGCACCGCTGGCGGACCGCTTGCTGCTGACCCGCAGCCCTGACGATGCACTGCTGTGGTCGGCCACCCAGCTGGACCAGGTTCGTGTCTCCGAGGTCTTGCCAACGACCTGAGCAAAGGCCTGAGCGCCCGGTTGGCGGCTCGGCGCGGTCGCCGGGATCAGAATGGGATCTTGCGCGTCCAGATGTCCTTGTACATCACCCAGTCGCCCATGAAGCTGTAGAGCGGGCGCTTGAAGCTGGCGGGCTTGTTTTTCTCAAAGACAAAGTGTCCGACCCAGGCACAGCCATAGCCGCACAGCAGGCCATACAGCAGGTACTGCGGCTTGCCGGTGGCCACCAGCATGGCCAGGCAGACCAGCGACAGCGTGCTGCCCACAAAGTGCAGGCGGCGGCAGGTGCGGTCGCTGTGTTCGCTCAGGTAGAAGGGGTAGAACTCGGCAAAGCTGGCGTGGCGTGGGGCGGTGGTCTGTTCCATGCGGATCTCCTGTGGATGTCAGCGGATGGCAAAGGGGGCGTTCAGAAAACCCCGGAAGCGGGCGCGGCCGCCGCGCACCGGCTCGGCGCTGAGGCGGTAATCGGGAAAGCGCTGCAGAAAGTGGCCAATGGCGATGCGCCCTTCGAGGCGCGCCAGGCTCAGGCCCGCGCACTGGTGGGGGCCAAAGCCAAAGGCCAGGTGCTTGTTGCCTTCGCGGCGCAGGTTCAGCACCTCGGGCTGCGCGTACACGGCCGGGTCGCGGTTGGCCGCACCGATGCAAAGGGTGATCAGCGCGCCTTCGGGCAGCGCCACCCCGCCCACCGTGCAGGGCTGCAGGGCGCGGCGGTTGCCCAGCTGGTTGGACGATTCAAAGCGCAGGAACTCGTCCACCGCCAGACCCAGCACGGTTTCCCGGGCTTCGTCGCTGCCTGCGGCGGCCAGATCGGCCATCAGCTGCGCCCGCTGCTCGGGCCATTCCTGCAGGCACAACAGGGCGTTGCCGATCAGGTTGGTGGTGGTCTCGTGCCCGGCGTTCAGCAGGAACACGCAGTTCTGCAGCAGCTCGACTTCGGTCAGTGCTTCACCACCGTCGCCCTGGATCAGGCGGGTGAGCACATCGTGCTCGGGGTTGCCCGGGTGTTTGCGCCGCTCGGCCACCAGGTCTTTGAGGTAGGCCAGAAACTCTTTGACTGACTGGTGGCCCAGGGCCTCCTGCTCGGGGGTGAGCGAGGGCTCCAGCGCGCCCAGGATCGCCAGCGACCAGCCGCGCAGCGGGCCCCGGTCGGCGTGCGGCACGTCCAGCAGGTTGCCGATGATCTCGACCGGAATGGCGCTGGCAAAGTCCTCGATCAGGTCGCCGCCGCCTTGCGCTTGCATGGTGTCGAGCAGGCTGTCGACCAGCTGCACCAGACCCGGGGCCATGTTGTCAATGGCGCGGCGGGTGAGGGCGCCCATGATGATGCGCCGCACGCGGGTGTGCAGCGGCGGGTCGTTGAAAACCAGGGAGCTGGTGTGGTGCTGGAACAGCGGCGAGACGCCGGGTGACACCGCCCAGGGGGCTTCGTTGAAAGGGGCGTGGTTGTACTTGGGGCCGAACTCGACCTGCTTGTCCGAGCTGAAGGTGTGCGCGTCGCGGTAGACCGCCACCAGATCGGCATGGCGCGTGAGAAAAACCGAGCCGTCGGGCATGCGCTTGACCGGCTCGGTCTCGCGCAGCCGGGCATAAACCGGGTAGGGGTTGGCCAGAAAGTCGGCAGGCAGTTGGCGCAGGTCCAGCGTGGCCGCGATCTCGGCCGCGCGATCGGGCGTCATGGGCGGTGTGATCAAACTCATGCTGTCAGAAAATCCTTGAGCGCCTGCAGCACGCCGTCTGGCGCTTCGGTCATCAGCGAATGGCCTGCGGGCAGTTTGACCACTTGGGCGTTCTGGGCCTTGCTGACCAGGCTTTGCGCCGCTTTGGGTGGTGTCATCTGGTCGGCATTGCCCAGCACAAAGAGGGTGGGACACTGGACTTTTTCCATGGCCGCTTCACCGCCCGCGTAGCTGTCACAGGCCTTGAAGCCGGTGTAGAACACATTGACCTGGGGGTTGCTGGCCAGCACCCGGCGCATCAGGGCGCGGCTGCCGCCGTACAGCCAGGTGCCGGGGCCCAGGGCCGAGGGGGGTGGTGACAGCGTCGAATGCGAAAAGGTGTTGACCATGTCGATGGCCTTGTTGGGCGCGGACACCGAAGATTCGAGCAGGGCGGGCGAGACACGCATCGGGAACGCCGTGCCCACCAGCACCAGCTGGCTCACGCGCTCGGGCGCTTGGGCCGCCGTCTCCAGTGCGATCAGCGAACCGAAGCTGTGGCCCACCAGCGCGGCTTTCTGAATGCCTGCCGCGTCCAGCAGGGACAAGATGGCGGCGCTGGCGTCTTCGACACTCGCAGGCGGCTCGCCGCTACTTTTGCAGTGGCCGGGCAGGTCAATCGCCAGCACGTTCCAGCCGTGGTGGGCCAGATAGCGGCTTTGCAAAATCCAGACGCTGTGGTCGTTGAGCACACCGTGGATGAACACGACGGTGGGCTGGGTGGGGCTGAAGTCTTTGCCGCCGGTGTAGGCGTAGATGTTTCCGATCTTCATGCGGCTTTCTCCGCAGCTTTCAGGGCTTTTTTCAGGTCATCGATCAAGTCGGCCGGGTCCTCCAGACCAATCGACAGTCGGATCGTGCCTGGGCCGATGCTGCCCGCAGCCAGCGCCTCGTCGCTCATGCGGAAATGCGTGGTGCTGGCCGGGTGGATCACCAGGCTCTTGGCATCGCCCACATTGGCCAGGTGGCTGAAGACCTTGAGCGCCTCGATGAAAGCCTTGCCTTGGGCGCGGCTGCCGGCGATGTCGAAGCTGAAGACCGAGCCTGCGCCACGTGGCAGCAGCTTTTGCGCCAGCGCATGGCTGGGGTGGCTTTCCAGCATCGGGTGGCCCACGCGGCTGACCAAGGGGTGTGCGGCCAGGAATTCAACCACCTTGGCGGTGTTCTCCATGTGGCGTGCCATGCGCAGCGGCAGGGTCTCGATGCCCTGCAGGATCAGCCAGGCGCTGTGCGGCGAGAGGCAGGCACCGAAGTCGCGCAGGCCTTCGCGGCGGGCGCGCAGCAAAAAGGCGCCAACCGTGCTTTCCTCGCTGAAGACCATGTGGTGGAAGCCCTCGTAGGCCTCGGTCAGTTCCGTGAATTTGCCCGATTTTTCCCAGTCAAAGCTGCCGCCGTCCACCAGCACACCGCCAATGACGGTGCCGTGGCCCGACAGGAATTTGGTGGCCGAGTGGTAAACGAGGTCTGCGCCGTGGTCGAAAGGCTTGATCAGCCAGGGTGAGGTCAGCGTCGAGTCCACCAGCAGCGGCACACCCGCTTCGTGGGCGATTTGGCTCACGGTGGGGATGTCCAGCACATCGAGCCCCGGGTTGCCCACGGTCTCGCCAAAAAAGAGTTTGGTGTTGGGCCGCACTGCCGCGCGCCAGGCGTCGATGTCACCGGGCTTCACAAAGGTCGTCTCGATGCCGAAGCGCCGCAGCGTGTAGTGCAGCAGGTTCTGCGATCCGCCATACAAAGCGGTCGATGCGACGATGTGGCTGCCTGCACCCATGAGGGTTGCGACGGCCAGGTGCAGCGCAGCCTGACCGCTGGCGGTGGTGATGGCACCGATGCCGCCTTCGAGGGCGGAGATGCGCTGCTCGAGCACCGCATTGGTCGGGTTACTGATGCGGCTGTAGACGTGGCCCGCCCGCTCCAGGTTGAACAGGGCTGCGGCCTGGTCGCTCGACTCGAACACGAACGAGGTGGTCATGTGGATCGGTACTGCGCGGGCCCCGGTGGTGGGGTCGGGGGCGGCCCCGGCATGCAGCGCCAGGGTGTCAAAGCCGGGGTCGGCATATCCGGACATGGGATTTCTCCAACACAGAAAGTTTTGGGCAAGCGCCAAGCGCTATTCTTGCGATGGATTGTGGGCTATATTCAAGTCCAAGTCCTTACGGAACGACCCCCAGGAGACAACACCATGAAAGTCAGCGACATCCTCCGCGTCAAGGGCAACACCCTGTTCACCGCGCAACCCGATCAGCCGCTGGCCGATGCCGTGGGGTTCATGGCCGAAAAAGACCTGGGTTCTTTGGTGGTGATGGACAAGGGGGGTGTGGCAGGCATGCTCACTTTCCGTGAAGTGATCAAGAAAGTCGTGGCCAACGGGGGACAGGTGGGTTCGACTTCGGTGGGTGAGGCCATGGATGCCCAACCCCTCATCTGTACGCCAGACACTGAAATCGACGATGTGCGACGCATGATGCTCGAAAGCCATGCCCGCTACATGCCAGTCACAGATGGCACCACACTCATGGGGGTGATCAGCTTCTACGATGTGGCCAAGGCCGTGGTGGATGCCCAGAACTTCGAAAACAAGATGCTCAAGGCCTATATCCGCGATTGGCCCGATGGCTCAGCCCCTGAGGCCGAAGAAGCCAAACTCTGACCCCCAGGGCTGACCGTCCGCCCGCTCTGGGATAATTCCCCCCATGAGCGGCAATACCTTTGGAAATCTCTTCTCGGTCACCAACTTTGGTGAATCCCACGGCCCGGCCATTGGCTGCGTGATCGACGGCTGCCCCCCGGGCATGGCCCTGTCCGAAGTCGACATCCAGCCCGATTTGGACCGCCGCCGCCCCGGCACCAGCAAATTCGTCACCCAGCGCAATGAGCCTGATGCGGTGCAGATCATCTCGGGCGTGTACCAGGGCAAGACCACGGGCACCCCGATCTGCCTGCTGATCCAGAACACCGACCAGCGCAGCAAGGACTACGGCGACATCCTGCAGACCTTCCGCCCAGGCCACGCCGACTACACCTATTGGCGCAAGTACGGCATCCGCGACCCGCGCGGCGGTGGCCGCTCGTCGGCGCGCCTGACCGCCCCCATGGTGGCTGCGGGTGCGGTGGCCAAAAAGTGGCTCAAAGAACAATTCGGCACCACCTTTGTCGGCTGCATGACGCAGATAGGCGAGGTGCCGATCGGCTTCGAGAGCTGGGACCATGTGCCGAACAACCCGTTTTTTGCCCCGGTGGCCGATGTGTCGGCGCTGGAGGATTACATGAACGCGCTGCGCAAGTCGGGCGACTCGTGCGGTGCCCGCTTGCGGGTGGTGGCGCGTGGCGTGCCGGTGGGCCTGGGTCAGCCGCTCTTTGACAAGATCGACGCCGACATCGCCTTTGCCATGATGGGCATCAACGCCGTCAAGGGCGTGGAGATCGGCGCTGGTTTTGGCTGCGTCACGCAAAAGGGCAGCACCGCAGGCGACTCGCTCACGCCCGAAGGCTTTGTGGGCAACAACGCGGGCGGTGTGCTGGGCGGCATCAGCACCGGGCAGGACATCGAGGTGTCGATCGCGATCAAGCCGACCAGCTCGATTTTGATCCCGCGCGACACCATCGATTCGGAAGGCCACACCACCGAAGTGATCACCAAGGGCCGTCACGACCCCTGCGTGGGCATACGCGCCACGCCGATCGCCGAGGCCATGCTGGCCCTGGTGGTGATGGAGCATGCCTTGCAGCACCGTGCCCAGTGCGGTGATGTGGCGCATGCGCTGGCCCCGATCGCGGCCGCCAAGCCCTGATGCCGCAAACCCGTCGGGCTTTATTTCCGTTCGCCGCTTTGTCGGCCAGCTATTTCGCGCACATCGGTTTCTTCAACCCCTACCTGCCGCTCTGGCTCAAGGACATGGGCCTGGGGCTGGTGGCCATCAGCTTGCTGACCTCGGTGCAGGCGGCCACGCGCCTGTTTGCCCCCTACATCTGGGGATGGCTGAGTGACCACACCGGTGAGCGCGTGCGCCTGATGCGCCTGGGCGCCGCTGTGGCGCTGGCTTGCGCGTGTTTGCTGTGGTTGCAGCTCACGCCTGTCTGGCTGGGCGTGGTGCTGCTGGTCATGTTCACCCACACCAGCGCCATGATGCCCATGAGCGAAGCGGCCATGGCGCACCTGGTCAGCCAGGGTGGGGCATTTGACACCAAGCGCTACGGCCGCGTGCGCCTGTGGGGCTCGATCGGTTTTCTGGTCACGGTGTTTGTGGCGGGGGCCTGGTTCGAGGCCTTTGGCATGCAGCAGTTCCCGACCATGACCATTGTGAGTTTGTTGGCGGTGCTGGTGAGTGCGATGGCCTTGCCCGATCAAAAAGAGCCGGGGCACGCAGAGCAGGTGTCGGTGCCTGTGCGCAGCGTGCTGGCCCAGTCTGCGGTGCGCTGGTTTTTTGCCAGTGCGTTCTTCCATGTGCTCTCGCACATCGGCATCTATGTGTTCTTTTCGCTCTACCTTGATTCGCTGGGTTACAGCAAAACCCTGATTGGCCTCATGTGGGCGGTGTCGGTGGTGGTCGAGATCGCCTGGTTCTTCTGGCAATCGCGCTGGCTGCATCTGATGCCGCTCACGGGCTGGATGCTGTTGTGCTCGGCAGCCATGGTGCTGCGCATGGTGCTCACAGCCGCTTGGGGTGATGTGCTGCTGGTGCTGGTGCTGGCGCAGGCCCTGCATGCGCTCACGTTTGCAGCGCACCATACCGCTTGCATCGCCTTGTTGTCGCACCATTTTCCGGGACGCTTGCGCGGGCGCGGCCAGGCGCTGTACACGGTGTTGGCCTATGGGTTTTCGGGTGTGATCGGCGGCTTGCTGGGCGGCTTGCTCAGCGAACGCTGGGGTCTGGCCTCGGTGTTCTGGGTCTCGGTGCTCACCAGTCTGGTCGCCGTGGCCGCGACCTGGAAAGTTTGGCGCCACCACCATCCTGCTGCCTCGGTGAACACATGACCAGCAGGCCCATTTTTTCGCCCGTTGAATTGCCTGACTTTTTGCCGCCTGCGCTGTCAGCGGCTCTGAGCCGTGGTCAGCGCTGCGTCACCGCGCTGGACGGCGTGCAGCTGGTTTGGCACAGCTGGGGCCAGCCCGAGTCCCCCACGCTGGTGCTGCTGCACGGCGGCAGTGGCAGTTGGACGCACTGGGTACGCAACATCACGCCACTCCAAGCTGCGGGCTGGCGTGTGCTGGTGCCTGATTTGCCGGGATTTGGCGACTCGGATTTGCCGCCCGGCTGCAGCGATGTGCCCGACTTGCCCGCGCACTTGCATGCAGGCTTGCAGCAACTGGCCCCGCAAGGCCCGGTGCAGATCGTGGGATTTTCGTTTGGCGGCATGACCGGGGCGTTGTGGTTGGCCGAGTACCCCGAGGACGCTCGGGCCCTGGTGCTGGTCGGTGCTCCCGGTCTGGGCCTGACGGTGCCCGAGCGCGTGCCGCTCAAGGGCTGGCGACACCTGCCCAGCGCCGAGGCACAGGATGCTGTTCATCGCCACAACCTGATGGCCTTGATGCTCAAGCACCCCGAAAGCCTGGACGCGCTGGCGCTGGATGTGCACCGTGCCAATGTGCAACGCGACCGCATGCCGCGCCGCAGGCTGTCATCGACCCCCATCGTGGCCGAGGCTTTGCCCCGGGTCCAGGCCCGTGTCAGCGCCATCTACGGCGAGCACGATGCCCTCTACACCTACCGCTTGCCCGAGGTGCGCGAAGCGCTGGCGCGCCTGGTTCCGAACTGGGGCCAGTGGCACACCGTGCCGGAAGCTGGGCATTGGGTGATTTATGAGGCGGCAGCGGCGTTCAATGCCGCCTTGTTGCAAGTGCTGGGCGAGGCCTGAGCCCCCCCAAGGGGCAGGCTCAGCCTTTGACCGCGCTGATGGCCGCCCGCAGGCCCAGCAGGTAGCTGTCCACCCCGAAGCCAGCGATCTGGCCCTTGGCAATGGGGGCAATCACCGAGTGGTGGCGGAACTCTTCGCGGGCATGGATGTTGGACATGTGCACCTCGATGATGGGGCATTGGAGGATGGCCAGCGCATCGCGGATGCCGTAGCTGTAATGCGTCCAGGCCCCGGCGTTGATCAGCACAGCTGCCGTGCCGTCGCTGTGGGCGTGGTGGATGCGCTCGGCCATCTCGCCTTCGATGTTGGTCTGGAAACACTCGACCTCGGCACCCAGTTCCTTGCCCAGGGCCACCAGCCGGGCGTCGATTTCGGCCAGCGTGGTGGTGCCGTACTGCGCGGGATCGCGCTTGCCGAACATGTTCAGGTTGATGCCGTTGAGGGTCAGGATTTTCATGATGTAAAGAAAGGACTTGTGGGCCTGAAGCGCCATTGTCGGTCATTTGGGGCAAGATGGCGGTTATTGCTCCCACGGATGTTGCCATGACCACCGCCCTCAAAATCGATTTCGTCTCCGACATTGCCTGCCCTTGGTGCGCGGTCGGGCTGTATTCACTCGAAAAAGCGCTGACCCGACTGCAAGGTGAGGTCCAGGCCGAGCTGCATTTCCAGCCCTTTGAGCTCAACCCCCACATGCCTGCGGGTGGACAGGACCTGACCGAGCACATCACCGAAAAATACGGCTCCACCCCCGAACAACAGGCCCTGATGCGCGAGAACATCCGCCAGCGGGGGGCCGAAGTCGGTTTTGCCTTTGCGCCGGGCGGACGTGGCCGCGTCTACAACACCTTCAACGCCCACCGTCTGCTGCACTGGGCCGCAGCGCAGGGCGAGGGCAAGCAACGTGCCCTCAAGAAAGCCCTGCTGGCGTCCTACCAGGGGCGTGCCGAGTGCATCGAAGACGATGCCGTGTTGCTGCAGGCCGTGCAGGACGCGGGCCTGCCCGTGGATGCGGCCCGTGAGGTGCTGGCCAGCCAGGCCTTTGCCGACGAGGTGCGCGCCCAGGAGCGCTACTACCAGCAGGCGGGCATCCACTCGGTGCCTGCGGTCATCATCAACGACCGTCACCTGCTTTCCGGTGGCCAGCCCGCCGAGGTGTTCGAGCAGGCCTTGCGCCAGATCGCGGCGCAAAGCCCGCAAGGTGCCGAGGCCTGAGCCATGGCCGAGCGCCTGCCGGTGTTGTTTGTCTCGCACGGCTCGCCCATGTTTGCCCTCAACCCGGGCAGCACGGGTCCGGCCCTGCAGGCCTGGATGCAGGCCCATGCGCCTGCCGAGCGCCTGCGCGGCATCGTGGTGATGTCGCCGCACTGGATGACGCAGGGCATCGGCGTCATGACGCACCCGTACCCGCCCACCTGGCACGACTTTGGCGGCTTCCCACCCGCGTTGTATGAACTGCAGTACCCCGCGCCCGGCGACCCGCCGTTGGCCAACAGGATGCTCGACTTGCTGAATTCGGCAGGCTGGCCCGCGGGCGCAGACCCCGAGCGGCCCTTCGACCACGGTGCCTGGGTGCCTTTGCGCTACATGGCCCCTTTGGCGCAGGTGCCGGTGGTGCAGTTGTCACTGCCAGCCCATGCGACACCCGCCGACCTGTACGCCATCGGCCAGGCGCTGGCTCCCTTGCGCGAGCAGGGCATCTTGCTGGTGGGCTCGGGCAGCATGACGCACAATCTGTACGAGCTGCGCCGCGAAGACGGTCCGACCGAGCCTTATGTGACGTCTTTTTGCAGCTGGGTCGAGGACACCCTGCGCGAGGGCGATCTGGCGACCCTGCTGGACTACCGTCACCGCGCACCCCACGCCGAGCGGGCGCACCCCACCGATGAGCATTTCCGCACGATTTACTTTGCGCTGGGCGCGGCAGGCTGGGGCCAGGCAGGCGGGCCACAGCCGCACTACATCAGCCACGAGGTGATTTACCAGTCGCTGGCCATGGACGCTTTCAGCCTGCATTGAGTGCCCCCCATGACCCAGCCCGAACTGACGATTTACTTTGACGGCAGCTGCCCCCTGTGCCGCCGCGAGATCGCGCTGTACCGTGGGCTGGCCACAAGCCAGACCCTGCAATGGGTGGATGTGAGTGCCGGGCAGCCCCTGGGCGAAGGCTTGTCGTGTGAAGCCGCCATGCGGCGTTTCCATGTGCGTGAGGCCAACGGCCGTCTGCTCAGCGGTGGCGCCGCTTTTGCCCGTTTGTGGCGGGCCTTGCCGGGCTGGCGCGTGCTGGGGTGGGTGTTTGCCTGGCCGCCCTTGTCCTGGTTGCTGGAGTTGGCCTACCGTGTTTTTTTGCCCATCCGGCCCGCACTGCAGCGACTGGCCAGACGCTGGTGGCGTGATCCGGAGGCTTTGAGATGAAGCAGGCACTGGCCATGATGGGCGTCTGGCTCGCTTTGAGCGCCCCGCTTGCGCAAGCCCAGATCGGAGAGCGTGTGGTGCTCGATGGCTTGGGTGGTTTGCAGGTGGACCGCACCGAGGTGACGATCGGGCAGTTCGAGCGCTACGTGCAGGCCACGGGTGCACGCACCCGTGCCGAACTGGACGGCGGAGGGTTTGAATACGTGGGCGGCTGGCAGCGCCGCGCAGGCTGGGTCTGGCGGCAACCCGAGGGAATACCAGCCGCGCCGCAGCTGCCGGCAGTCCACCTCACGCACGCGGAGGCCGCCGCCTATTGCCACTGGGCCAAGGGGCGGTTGCCCACGTCAGCCGAGTGGCGTGCAGCCGCTTTCACCGAGCTGCGTGCGGCCCCACCTGCGCCATGGGTTCGCGGCAAGACCTACCCCTGGCCTACGGGCGATAGCCCGCAAGGGGCCAACACCAGCGACCCCGACCCCTGGCCGCGCGCGGCGCCCGTGACGCAGACCCGGGCCGGGGTCAACGGACTGCATGACATGGGGGCCAATGTGTGGGAATGGGCCGCCGATGAGCGGGGCCACGAACGCCAGACCCTGGGTGGCTCCTGGTGGTATCCGGCCTGGCAGATGCAGGCCGACGTGCAAGCCTGGAAACCGGCTGATTTTCATGCGGTCTACATCGGCTTTCGCTGCGTGTACGACGCCGGGACGCCACCATGACGCCCGAACTTTTTGTGGGCATGCACAGCCTGCGCGAGGGCTACCGCGCCCTGGTGATCGGGGCCAGCGGGGCACTCGGGCAGGCATTTGTGCAGGCCTTGCAGTGCGATCCGCGGTGTGCCCGGGTGCAAGCCGTCTCGCGTGGGCAGCCCTGCGCCTGGGACTTGACCGATGCCGCCAGTCTTGCGGCCATGTGTGCGCGCTTGCAAGGTCCCTGGCACTTGGTGGTGGATGCCACCGGGGCCCTGACGCTGGGAGGCCAAGGGCCTGAAAAACGCCTGCAGGAACTCGATGCCGACCGTTTGCTGCACAGCTTGCAGGTCAACGCGGTCGGGCCCGCGCTGCTGTTGCAGCAGCTGGCGGCGCAGCTGGAACGCGGCGAACGTGTCATCTGGGCCAAACTCTCGGCGCGTGTGGGCAGCATCGAAGACAACCGCAAGGGCGGCTGGTACGGCTACCGCGCGGCCAAAGCGGCGCTCAACCAGTTCTTGCAGACTGCCGCGATCGAGCTGGCGCGCCAACGTCCGCTGGCCGTGGTCGCCGCTTTGCAGCCCGGCACGGTGCGCTCGGCCTTGAGCCAGCCCTTTGTGGGGAACGAGGCCTTGGACCCTGCCTGGTCTGCGCAGCGGCTGCTGGCGGTGCTCGATGCGCTGGAGCCGACGGGGCGGGCGCAGTTTGTGGACCATCTGGGGCAGCCCATCCCCTGGTGATGCGCCGCTGGGGTGACCCCCAGCCGCTGTCAGTGCCTCAGTTCAGGGCTTTGGCAATCTTGTGACGCGGCACGGAGGGCTTGGGGAAATGGCCCTTGGGCAAGTCAAACCACTGGCGCACATCGGCTTCCACTCCGACGCCATGCATGAAGTTGTAGATGGCTTTTTTCAGACCCTGACCCAGCAGGTCATGGTCCACGCCGGGCGGCATGGGGGTGGGGTCGACAAAGCCCACGTCGTTTTTGGCGAACGTGCCTTCGGGCAGTGGCAGCAATTGCACGCCGTAGGTTTCGGGGTTTTGGCCCACGGGTGAGTGCACGGTGCACACAAAGCGGTGGAAAAAGCCGCTGTGGATGCAGCCGTTTTCAAACAGCTGGCGCACGTATTCGAGCGCGTCCACCGTGTCCTGCACGGTCTGTGTCGGAAAGCCGTACATCAGGTAGGCGTGCACCAGCACGCCTGCATCGGCAAAGCCTTTGGTCACTTGCGCCACCTGTTCGACCGAGACGCCTTTTTTCATCAGCGCGAGCAATCGGTCCGACGCGACCTCCAAGCCGCCCGACATGGCAATACACCCGCTTTGCGCCAGCAGCTCGCACAGCTCGGGTGTGAAGGTTTTTTCAAAGCGGATGTTGCCCCACCAGGAGATTTGTAAGCCCCGACGCAGGATTTCTTCGGCCAGGGCCTTGAGCGCTTTGGGCGGCGCGGCTTCGTCGACAAAGTGAAAGCCGGTCTGGCCCGTCTCGGCCACGATCTGCTCGATGCGGTCCACCAAAGTGCTGGCCTGAGCCGTTTCGTAGCGGCTGATGTAGTCCAGGCTCACGTCGCAGAAGCTGCATTTCTTCCAGTAGCAGCCGTGCGCCACGGTGAGTTTGTTCCAGCGCCCGTCGCTCCATAGCCGGTTCATCGGGTTGAGCATGTCCAAGAGCGACAGGTACTGGTGCAGCGGCAGGCCGTCCCAGGTGGGTGTGCCCACGTCCTCGAAAGGGATGTCAGGCTCTTGCAGGTTCATGTACTGCACCTGACCTGCATCGCTGCGCACAAATGTGCGTTGCAGGCGCTGCGCGCTGCGCTGGCCTTGCAGGTGTTCGATCAGGCTGAGCAGCGGGCGCTCGCCGCCGTCCAGCGTGACGAAATCCACATGGTCGAAGACACGGGCGTCTTGGAGTTCGCGCAGCTCGGTGTTCACAAATCCGCCGCCCAAAGCGATGCGGATGTGCGGCTGTGCCCGCTTGATGCATTGGGCGATGCGAAAGGCCGCATAAACCGAACCGGGGAAGGGCACAGACAGCAGCACCAATTGGGGCAGGTGGCGTTCAATCGCTTGCAGGGCCAGGCGCTCCAGCGTGCTGTCGATCAGGTTGGGGGGCTGTGCCAGCGCCTCGGCCAGTGCGTCAAAGCTGGGCTGGCTGGCGGCCAGGCGTTCGGCGTAGCGCACGAATTCAAAGCCTTCGTCGACCGCATCGCGCAGCACGTCGGCCAGGTCGTTCAGGTACAGCGTGGCCAGGTGCCGGGCGCGGTCGGTCTGGCCCAAAGCGCCAAAGGCCCAGCCGATCGGGTCGCCCGTGCCATCGTCGTCATAGGCGTCGAGCGCGGCAAAGCGTGGGCCTTCGGGCAAAAAGCCCCGGCTGGCGATGCGGTGGCTGAGCGTGCTGTCGCGTCCTTGCAAAAAGGCGATCACCGGGTCGATGCTGACCGCGTAGTCCTGGAAGTGATCGAGGAAAAAGTTCACCGGGCCCGAGCGGTCTTCGATGGGCAACGCCAGCGCTGCGTCGCGCAAGGCCATGAGCCCTTGTTTGTTCAACAAGGCCAGCACGGTGGCCAGGGCCAAGTCTTCTTGCTCCGCATTGAAACCCCGTGAACGCAAAAAACCCGTCAGGTAGGCCGTGGACGGGTAGGGTGTGTTGAGCTGCGTCATCGGCGGGATGAGGCTCAAAACTTTGAAGGGAACGGGGCTGGGCATGGTTTGGTGGGAAATCGTGGCCCAAAAGGCGTCTGACAGGGGCAATTATCGTCGCCGGACAGGGGACAGCCACGGGAAGGGCGATTTCTTGTGGCTTAATAACGCTTTGCAATTTTTTCTGGAGCCAAAGATGGGCAACAAAATCGTCACCGAAGCCGACCGTAAATTCACACCTCCACTGCCAGTTTTGCCCGGCGTGACCTTGCCTACCCACGGTCGCGGCCAGCGCGTGAGCCTGGAGCGTGGCGTCGCCACCCGCAGCAAAAAGAACCCTGGCAAGCGTTCCAAAAAAGGCGGTTGAACCAGCAGGTGCAGCCCGCCTCGGCGTGGCTGCCCAAACCCGAGCCACTGGCCTTGCGTCAGTGGCTTTTTTCATGAGCACTGACAACACCCCCGGCTCTGCAGCGCCTTCGGTCTACGCTGCGCTGAGCGTTCAGGCGCGCCCCGATGCCACGCTGAGTCCCGCGCAGCAGCGCTATAACGCCTTGCTGGCCCGCATCGAAGCCTTGTCGGCGCAGGTGGAGCGCCTGCAGGCTTGGTCGGATGCGCATCGCCACGCGCATATGCAGGCTTTGTACCAGACGGCCCAGCAAACGCGGGCCTTGCGCCAAAGCCTGCTGGTCTTTTTGCATGACAAGCTGCAAGGCGATGCGCTGACCTCGCAGCAGCAGCGCATGGCGCGCACCCAGGTGCGTGGTTTGATCGACCAACTCGGCCCGGATTCCGACCCGCAAATACAAGCCCTGGCCGAGCTGTACCGTCTGGACGAGGACGAACTCGCCGAAGAGCGCGCCGAGGAGGCGCAGCGCCTGCGCGAGCAGATCGAAGCGGCGCTGGGCCAGCCCATCCACAACCCCCACCAATACCAGACGCCGGAAGAGATGATGGCGGCTGGCATGCGCCAGTGGCAGCGCCAACAGCAAGCCGACGAAGAACGCAAAGCCGCCAAGCGGGCTGCACGCAAGGCGCTCAAAAAACCGGCCGCACACCAAAGGGCCGAGGTGCAGCAGGCCGATGCACGCAGCGCGATCCGCACCATCTTCCGGCAACTGGCCAGTGCCCTGCACCCGGACCGCGAGCCCGATGCGCAAGAGCGCGAGCGCAAGACCACGCTCATGAGCGAAGTCAACGCGGCCTATGAAAAAAATGACCTCAGCACCTTGCTGCGGCTGCAAATGCAGGCGGCCCTCTCGGACGCCTCAGGCGCCTCGCGCTTTGCCGATGACCAACTGGCGGTCATGGCTTTGCTGCTCAAGGAGCAGGTCTCGGCTCTGGAAGATGATCTGGCGCAAATGGAGTTCAGGCTCACGCGGGAGCTTTGCGTGACGGTGAGTGCCCAGCTGAGCGAGGCCGTGATGACGCAGGCCCTGCAAACCCTGCAGGCCAACCAGCGCCACGAGGCTGACAGCCTGTCGTCTGATTTGCGCCGGATTCAGAGTGAGGCCGAGCTCAAGCGCTGGCTCAAGGAACAGAGCCGGGCGTTCAAAGCCACTTCTGCATGAAGCTGGCCTGGCCTGCAGCCGGGTCGAGTTCGTAAGGCGCAAAACCAAAACGCACATAGCTCGACAGGGCCCGCGCATTGCCCGTGAGCACTTCGAGCGTGAGCTTGCAGCAGCCACGTGCACGGGCATGTTGCTCGGCTGCGGCCAGCAAGGCCTGGCCCACACCCGCGCCCCGGTGGTCAGGCAGCACCGCGACGTCGTGGATGTTCATGAGCGGCTGCGCCTTGAAGGTCGAATAGCCCTCGATGCAGTTGATGAGCCCCACCGGGGCATCGCCCAGCCAGGCAATGAAACTGGCCGCCGTGGGGCGGGCGGCCAGGTCGTCGCACAGGCGGTTCTTCACGTCCTGCGTCAGGCCTGCGCCGCCGCCCATGGGGTCGCGGGCGTAGGCATCGAGCAGCATGACCAGTGCATCGCGGTGGGCGCGCAGCTGGTAATCCACAGGCAGGACATGAAGGGGCATGGTTCAGACCGCAGCCGGGGCGGTGGCGTGTGTTGCAAAGGAGCGCACATTGTGCCCCATGCCCTGCAGCACATGCCCGGCCAGCTGGTGCGCGGTGATGGCGCTCAGCGTCCAGCCCAGGTGGCCGTGACCGGTGTTGTAGAACACATTGGCTTTTTTGCCCGCGCCTACACGCGGCAGCATGTTGGGCATCATGGGGCGCAGGCCTGCCCAGGGCACCACGCGTC
Source organism: Limnohabitans radicicola (assembly GCF_014837235.1). GTDB lineage: Bacteria > Pseudomonadota > Gammaproteobacteria > Burkholderiales > Burkholderiaceae_C > Limnohabitans_A > Limnohabitans_A radicicola. The sequence continues at coordinate 352,638 of NZ_JACYFT010000002.1, forward strand.
GGGTGTCGATGCCCGGGAAGCATTCGTTGACCCAGTTGACCAGCGGCTGGATGCGGTCGGCGCGGATGTCCAGATCGATGCCATTGAACTCGGCCGTGCCCGCCACGCGGAAACGGTCGTCGCCCAGGCGGCTGGTGACCAGTTTGGTCTCGTCGTCGAGCAGGCTCACCTGGGGGGCAGCGGCCTGGCTGGCGGCATCGGGCATGTTGACGGTGATTGAGTAGCCTTTGACGGGGTAGATGTTCAGGCGGTCGCCCAGCTGCGCGGCCAGGCGGCGGCCATGCACGCCTGCGCAGACCACGATACCGTCAAAGGTGAGGGTGTCGACTTGGCCCTGGTGCTGGATCTGCACGCTGGCGATCTGGCCATCGGAGTGCACATTCAGCACTTCGTGTTCGGTGAGGATTTTCACACCCATGCGCTCGCAGGCCTGGGCCAGGCCAAAGGTGAATTTGTGGATGTCGCCTGTGGAGTCGCTTTCGGTGAAGTAGCCGCCGTAGTACTGGCCTTGCAGCGTTGGCTCGATGGCCTTCATTTCTTCGGGTGTGACTGCGCGGCGCGGCAGGCCGCCCTGGGCGAGCAGCTTGGAGACTTCGCCCGCGTGGTCAAAGCCCTTTTTGTCGCGGTAGATGTGCAGGATGCCTTCGCGCTTGTGGTCGAACTCGATGCCCTCGGCCTTGGCCCAGGCAAAGTGGTGCTCGCGTGAGGCGATGGCCAGTTGGGCTGTGGCGATGGTGTTGTCCTTGTATTTGGGAATGGCGGCCACGAACTCGGCCATCCAGCTGAGCTTGTGCCAGGTGGGGGCGGGGTTCATCAGCAGTGGGGCATCGCTTTTGAGCATCCACTTGAGGCCCTTGATGATCGTGGACGGGTGGGTCCAGACTTCGGCGTTCGATGCCGACAACTGGCCCCCGTTGGCATAGGACGTTTCCATGCCGGGGTAGCGGTTCTTCTCGATCAGGGTGACCCGCAGGCCTTGCTGGGCCAGGGCGTAGGCAGAGGTGACGCCGGTGATGCCGCCGCCGATGACGACCATGTGTTTTTGGACCATGGGATTTTTCATGGAGCTTTCTCTCTTTGCAAAACGTCTCAAATGGAAGGACACGCAACGCACGGCATGTGCACTGCATGACCCCCTCTGTTTGAGACCTGAGAGATTCGCCCCTGTGTCAGTGACGTGGGCTTGCTCCTGCGGTGGACCGGGATGACGAATCCCGATCGCTCTTCAGAGTGTGTGACACCCAGGGGTGTCGGCTTGCATCGGTCCTTTGGCCTGAGAGTTTCCGGGGCGGTTGCTCCTTCGGCGCTGCCATTCAGACAGTCTCTCCCGATGCAAAACACGAATGGTGCCGACAGCAGCGCGTGCTGTCAACAGCCATCGTTCATTGCTTGTAGTCCTCCAGAGGGATACAGCTGCAAAACAGGTTGCGGTCGCCGTAAACGTTGTCCACGCGACCCACGGGGGGCCAGTACTTGACGCTGCCCAGCACGCGGCCCTTGAGCGCACCGCCGACATCGCGCGGGTAGGCACGGTCCCAGTCGGCGGCCATCAGGGTGTCAGCGGTGTGCGGGGCGTTCTTGAGCGGGTTGTTGCCCTGCGGCCAGACACCGTTTTCGACCTGGCGGATCTCTTCGCGAATCGCGATCATCGCGTCGATGAAGCGGTCGATCTCTTCGAGCGTCTCGCTTTCGGTGGGCTCGACCATCAGGGTGTTGGCCACCGGGAAAGACAGTGTGGGAGCGTGGAAGCCGTAGTCCATCAGGCGCTTGGCCACGTCTTCGGCCATCACGCCGCAGCTGTCCTTGAAGTGGCGCAGGTCCAGGATGCATTCGTGGGCCACATGGCCGTTATCACTGGCGTACAGCGTGGGGTAGTGCGGTGCCAGGCGCTTGCTGATGTAGTTGGCGGCCAGGATGGCGGCTTCGGTCGCGTGCTGCAGGCCATCGGCACCCATCATGCGGCAGTACATCCAGCTGATCGGCAAGACCGCTGCGTTGCCCAAGGGGGCTGCGCTGACCGCACCCACGCCATTCACAGGTACACCGCCCGTGGCGTGGCCCGGCAGATAAGGCACCAGGTCTTCGACCACACACACGGGGCCCACGCCGGGTCCGCCACCGCCGTGGGGGATGCAGAAGGTCTTGTGCAGGTTCAGGTGGCTGACGTCGCCACCGAACTCGCCGGGGGCAGCCACACCCACCAACGCGTTCATGTTGGCGCCGTCCACATACACGCGACCACCGTGCTGGTGCACCAGTTCGCAGAGCTGCTTGACCTGCGTCTCAAACACACCGTGTGTGCTGGGGTAGGTGATCATGACGGCGGCCAGATTCGCGCTGTGCTGCTCGCATTTGGCTTTCAGGTCGGCCATGTCGACGTTGCCGTTGTCGTCGCATTTGGTGACCACCACCGTCATGCCCACCATCTGGGCGCTGGCGGGGTTGGTGCCGTGCGCGCTGGAGGGAATCAGGCAGATGTTGCGGTGGCCCTGGCCTTGGGCGCGGTGGTAGGCCTGGATAACCAGCAGACCGGCGTACTCGCCCTGGCTGCCCGCATTGGGCTGCAAGCTGATGCCTGCGTAACCTGTGGCCTGGCAGAGCCAGTCACGCAGTTGCTGGTCCAGCTCGGCATAGCCTTGCAGTTGATCGGCCGGGGCAAAGGGGTGGGGCAGGGCGAACTCGGGCCAGGTGATCGGGATCATCTCGCTGGTCGCGTTGAGCTTCATGGTGCACGAGCCCAGCGGGATCATGGTGCGGTCCAGGGCCAGGTCCTTGTCGGAGAGCTGGCGGATGTAGCGCAGCATGCCGGTCTCGGAGTGGTAGCGGTTGAAGACCGGGTGCGTGAGGAAGGCGCTGGTGCGGCGCAGCGATTCGGGGATCAGTGGGGCGATGCCTTTTTCGAAGGCCTCGAACGAGGGCAGCTTCTGGCTGCCCTCGCCGAACAACGACCACAACAGCGCGATGTCTTCGCGTGTCGTGGTTTCATCGAGGGTGATCCCCACGAATCCGGCCCGGCCACCGCGGTAGCGGCGCAGATTGAGTTGTTTGGCAACGGCTTTGGCGTGCAGGGCCTCGGCGGCCGCGGCACTGCCGCAGTCCACGGTCAGCGTGTCAAACGCTGTGCCATGCAACAGCGAAGCACCCAGCGATTTCAGGCCTTCGGCCAGCACCGCCGTGTAGCTGGCGATGCGCTGTGCAATGCGCGTGAGGCCTTCCGGGCCGTGGTAGACCGCGTACATGCTGGCCACGACGGCAGGCAGCACCTGTGCGGTGCAGATGTTGGAGGTCGCTTTTTCGCGGCGGATGTGCTGCTCGCGGGTCTGCAGCGCCAGACGGTAGACCGGCTGGCCATGCGCGTCCACGCTCACGCCCACCAGGCGTCCGGGCATGGAGCGTATGTACTCATCGCGGCAGGCCATGTAGGCGGCGTGCGGGCCGCCCGCGCCCATGGGCATGCCCAAACGCTGGGTGGTGCCGACCACGATGTCAGCGCCCATTTCGCCCGGGGTCTTGAGCAGCACCAGCGCCATCAGGTCGGCGGCCAGGATGAAGGCGGCCTGTTTGCTGTGGATCAGGTCGGCACTGACTTGCCAGTCGGCCAGCCAACCGCTGCTGCCGGGGTACTGGTTGAGGGCGGCAAAGTAATCGTCCTGCGCGATGGCCGATTGCCATTCGTCGCTGGAGCGGATGACCTTGACGGTGATGCCCAGCGGTGCGGCGCGTGTTTCGATGACTTCGATGGTTTGCGGGTGGCAGTCGCCACTCACGATGAAGGTGGTGCCCTTGGCCTTGACCGAGCGCTTGGCCAGCGTCATGGCTTCGGCGGCGGCGGTGGCTTCGTCCAGCATGGAGGCGTTGGCAATGGGCATGCCGGTCAGGTCGCACACCATGGTCTGGAAGTTGACCAGCGCTTCCATGCGGCCCTGTGAAATCTCGGCCTGGTACGGCGTGTAGGCGGTGTACCAGGCGGGGTTTTCGAGGATGTTGCGCAGGATGACGCCGGGCGTGTGCGTGCCGTGGTAGCCCTGGCCGATGAAGCTCTTGTAGAGCTTGTTCTTGCGTGCAATGCCCTTGAGCTGTTCGAGGGCCGCCGCTTCGGTGATGGGGGCGGGCAGCTGCATGGCCTGGCTGCGGGCGATCGAGCGCGGCACGATGGACTCGACCAGGGCACGGCGCGAGGCTTCGCCAATGACGCCCAGCATGAGCGTTTCGTCCTGCGCGCTGATGCCGATGTGGCGCGCGATGAATTCGGACGGGTTTTCAAGATCGCCGAGGGGGCGGTGGGCGGACATCAGCATGGCAGGCTCCGTGGAAACATTGAACAAAAGGCACCCTGTGGATGCCTTTCATTCAAGGCTTGGTCTTAACCCGCGGAGAACTTGTTGTAGGCCGTCTCGTCGAGCAGGGCGTCGACTTCGGCCGGGTTGGCCAGCTTGACCTTGAAGAACCAGCCCTTGCCCAGCGGGTCGCTGTTGGCCAGTGCCGGGTCATTGCGCAGGTCTTCGTTGACTTCGACGATTTCGCCAGTCACGGGCATGTAGACATCGGCAGCGGCCTTGACGGACTCGACCACACCGGCCACGTCTTTCTGGGCAAAGGACTTGCCGACTTCGGGCAGGTCCACAAACACCACGTCGCCCAGCGCATCCTGCGCGTGGTGGGTGATACCGACGACGGCGACATCGCCCTCGACGTGGATCCATTCGTGGTCTTCGGTGTATTTGAGGCTCATGGTGTGCTCCTGAGAAATGGGGGTCAGATCCCGTTTGTTGAAGGGGTGAAATCAGCCGCGGTGGTAGCGGTTGGGAACGAAGGGCAGGGGGCTGACGGCCATCGGCACGGCTTTGCCGCGCACCATGGCGTTCAGACGGGTGCCCACAGCGGCATATTCTGCCTGCACGTAAGCCAGGGCCACAGGCTTGTCGGCCGTGGGGGCGAGCAGGCCGCTGGTGACTTCGCCGATCTTTTGGCCTTCGGCGTTGTGCAGTTCCACATGTTCGCGCACCGGCACACGCTCCAGACCGATCAGGCCCACGCGCAGGCGCTGTGCAGGCTGCGCGCCGTCCAGCTGGGCCAGCACCTTGTCGGCACCGGGAAAGCCGCCCGCGCGGGCACCACCGGTGCGGCGCACCTTCTGCATGGCCCAGTTCAGATTCGCTTCGACCGGTGTGGTCGTCGTGTCGATGTCGTTGCCGTACAGGCACAGGCCGGCTTCGAGGCGCAGCGAGTTGCGGGCACCCAGTCCGATGGGTTTGACTTCGGGCTGGACCAGCAGGGCGCGGGCAAACGCGTCGGCGGCGCTGGCGGGCAGGGAGATTTCAAAACCGTCTTCACCGGTGTAGCCGCTTCGGGTGATGTACAGGTCAGCACCCTCCCAAGTGGAAGGCATGCCGGTCATGAACACGAGTTGCTCGACGCCGGGCAACAGGCGGGCCAGAGCGGTCACGGCCTGCGGGCCTTGCAGGGCGAGCAGGGCGCGGTCGAACTGCGGTTCGATGGTGCAACGGCCACCGATGCGAGCCTGGATGTGCGCCAGATCGCCGTGCTTGCAGGCGCCGTTGACGATCACAAAAATGTCTTCGCCCCGGTTCACGAACATCAGGTCGTCGATGATGCCGCCTTCGTCATTGAGCAGCAGGCCGTAGCGCTGTTTGTTCAGGCCCAGGCCGATCACGTCCACGGGCATCAGGCTCTCGAACGCAGCGGCAGCGTCGGGGCCGATCAAGCGCAGCTGTCCCATGTGCGAGACATCGAACAGGCCAGCAGCAGTGCGGGTGTGGCGGTGTTCGGCCACCAGGCCAGCGGGGTATTGCACAGGCATGTTGTAGCCCGCAAAAGGCACCATGCGTGCGCCAAGCTCGAGGTGCAGGGCATTCAGTGGGGTGGTGAGCAGGTTTTCAGTGGCGGACATGGCAGCTTTCAAGGGCACGGTTCACCAAGGCACATGCCGTGGTGGGCCCTCGCTGTCCGCTTTACCTGAGAGATTCGCCGGGAACGCCAAGCCTTGATGCTGTTCGTTCTGCGGTTTGCTCCTTCGGTGGGTGCCGTGGCTCGATGACCCGGCACCTCTCTCCAGTGAGGCAACGTCTGAAAGACGCTTTGTCAGTCCTTTTGCCTGAGCGTTCAGCGGTGTGGCCACCGCCTGCGCCTTCGGCGGCCTGACTTGGTTCATGGGACATGAAACAAGTCAGGCGCTCTCCTGACAGATACAGATTATAGGCTGGCTTACTTGAACCCCATCGCATGCGGCAGCCAGTTCGATAGCGCAGGCACAAAAGTCAGCAGCACCAGGACCACGCCATGCGCCCACAGGAAGGGCTTGAGTTCGCGGGTCAGCTCGCTGAGCGGCACTTTGGACACATTGGATGTCACGAACAGCAGCCCGCCCACGGGCGGCGTGATCATGCCCAGCGTGAGGTTGTAGATCACGATCATCGCGAAGTGGATCGGGTCTACCCCCAGCTTGGCCGCCACCGGTGCCAGGATGGGCACCAGCACCATCACGCCTGGCAGCGGCTCGATGAAGATGCCAAAGATCAGCAGGAAGATGTTGATGACAATCAAAAAGCCCCAGACGCTCAGGTTCATGCCCGAGATCCAGTTGGCCACTGTCTGCGGCATGCCTTCGATGGTCAGGATCCAGGCGAACGAGGCGGACGTGCCAATGATCAGCAGCACCGAAGCCGTGAGCAAAGCCGAGCGTGAGAGGATGTCGGGCACGGCCTTCCACTCGAGTGTGCGGTAGACGTACTTGCCGCAAATGAGGGCATAGAACACCGCCACCACCGAGGCTTCAGTGGGGGTGAACCAGCCTGCACGCATGCCGCCCAAAATCAACACGGGCAGCAGGATCGCAGGCAAGGCCTTCCAGGTGGTCGAGAGGATTTCAGCGCCCGTGGGCAACTGTCCATCCCCTTTGTAGTTGCGCTGCTTCGAGATGTAGTAGTTGACCAAACACATGGCGGCTGCGATCAGCACACCGGGGATCAAGCCTGCGATGAACAGTGCCCCCACCGAGACGTTGTCGTCGGCCAGGGCGTAGATGATCATGATGATCGAAGGCGGAATGATGGGGCCCACAATGGCCGTGGACGCGGTGAGCGCTGCGGCATAAGGCCGGCCGTAACCGGCCTTGTCCATCATGCGGATCAGCATGGAGCCGGGGCCCGCCGCATCGGCCAGGGCCGAGCCGGAGATGCCCGAGAAGAAGGTGAGCGAGACGACGTTGGTGTAGCCCAGACCGCCGCGCTTGTGGCCCACAAACTGGCCTGCGAACTTGAGCAGCACCTCGGTCAGCGAGCCGCCACTCATCAATTCGGCCGCCAGGATGAAAAAGGGCACGGCCATCAGCGGAAAGCTGTCGACGCCCGTGAAGGTTTCCTTGAGCAGGGCCAGCATGGGGTAGGCGTCCGACAGCACCAAAGCTGTGACCGTGGACAGACCCAGGGCAAAAGCCACCGGTACGCCGATGGCCAGGTAGATGCACACGGAAATCAGGAGGATCAGGCTGGCGCTCATAGGGATGCACTCGCGGTGGCGTCAAAGTGGGCGTCGCTCGCAAATTCGCGGCGGGCGATGTAGCTGCGAACGATCAGCAGCCAGTGGATCAAGGTCATGCCCATGCCCAGTGGCAGGGCCAGATAGATCCAGGCAAACGAGATCTGGGTGGCCGGGGTGCTCTGGTACTGGGTGCGGTCCATGTATTCCAGGCCAAACCAGATGCAAAACACGCAAAACGCGGTGATCAGCACAGCGATGAACACGCGCAGGATTTGCGCAGCTCTGGGCGGCAAGCTGTCTTGCAGGTTGTCGATGGCGATGTGGCCGCCATAGCGCAGCACGGGGCCGCAGCCAATGAAGGTGAGCCAGATCATCATGTGGCGCGCCACTTCTTCGGCCCACTCGATGGACTGGTTGGTGGTGTAGCGCAGCACCACATTGGTGAAGATGATGACGGACATGACCGCCAGGATCAGGATCAGTGCCCAGCGGTTGATGGCCAGGAAATAGTCTTCGATTTTTTGCATTGCTGTTGGCCTTTCAAAGACCGTTGCCCATCAAAAAGGCCTGTGCAACCCGAGGCGGCACAGGCCTGTCCTGTCAAGTCGGAAAGTCAGCGGACTTCCTGGATCTTGCGGATGTTGTCAGCACCAAACTCCTTGGAGTAGGCCACATATGCGGGCACCAGGGCATCGCGGAAGGCTTGGCCATCCACCTTGCGAACCACGCTCATGCCGTCCTTTTCGAGTTGGGCAATGCCGTTGTTTTCATCCTCATTGACCTTTTTGCGTTGAGCGACTTTGGCTTTTTGCGCTGCTTCGTAAAAGACCTTCTTGTCCGCATCTGAGAGTTTGTTCATCAGACGGGGTGAGGTGATCAGCAAACCAGGCGAGTACACGTGGCCGGTCAGCGACAGGTACTTCTGCACTTGCGAGAACTTGGAGGCCAGGATCACGGGGATCGGGTTTTCCTGACCGTCCACGGTGCCTTGCTGCAAGGCGCCAAACACTTCAGGGAAGGCCATGGGCGTGGGCTGGATGCCAAAGGTCTTGTAGCCGTCCATGTGCACCTTGTTTTCCATGGTGCGCATTTTCAAGCCTGAAGCATCTGCGGGTTTGACGATCGGGTGCTTGTTGTTGGTCATGTGGCGGAAACCGTTCTCGGTCCACGACAGGGCGACCAGACCCTTGGAGGGGAATTTGGTCAGGATGTCCTGTCCAATCGGGCCATCCATCACTTTGCGGGCATGGTCGTAGTCACGGAACAGGAAGGGAATGTCCACGATCTTCACTTCGGGCACGAAATTGCCCACAGGGCCCGTGGAGGTGTTGACCAAATCCAGTGTGCCAAGTTGCACAGCTTCGATCATTTCGCGCTCACCGCCCAAGGCGCTGGCAGGGAACTGCTGGCATTTGTAGCGGCCTTGCGTGCCTTTTTCAATTTCATCACAGAACACGGTGGAGCCCACGCCATAGTGCGAAGAGGCTGCCGTGGCGTAACCGAGTTTGAGAACCGTTTGCGCAGAAGCTGCGCTCATCAGGCCCAAAGCCAAGCCCATGCCCAGCACCAGTTTGTTCAGTTTCATTGAAAGTCTCCAGTTAGAAAAAGCGATGAAGCCGAGCGAACTCAACTTGTCATACAAATTTAATTATCAGCGTCCATCGCGTCTCGCCAATAAGGGTTTTCGCGAGGGTGTGATGCGAAAGAGACTCATGGCGTAAAAAAAGAGGCCACGAGGGCCTCTTGGGAGATTTACATGCCCGAGTAGTTCGGGCCGCCGCCGCCTTCGGGCGTGACCCAGACGATGTTCTGGGTCGGGTCCTTGATGTCGCAGGTCTTGCAGTGCACGCAGTTTTGCGCATTGATCTGCAGGCGGTCGCTGTTGTCTTCGTTCTTGACGAACTCGTACACGCCAGCAGGGCAGTAGCGGCTCTCTGGGCCTGCGAACTTGGCCAGATTGATGCCCACAGGTACAGACGCATCTTTGAGCGTCAGGTGGGCAGGCTGGTTTTCCTCGTGGTTGGTGTTGCTGATGAACACGCTGCTCAAGCGGTCAAAGGTCAGCTTGCCATCGGGTTTGGGGTACTCGATTTTTTCGCACTCGGCGGCTGGCTTGAGGTAGGTGTGGTCGGCCTTGTCCCTGCGCAGCGTCCACGGGATGTGGCCGCGCAACACGAATTGCTCGAAGCCGTTCATCAGCGTGGCCACTGTGAGGCCCTTCTTGAACCAGGTCTTGAAGTTGCGCGACTTGTTCAGCTCTGCGTAAAGCCAGCTGGCTTCAAAAGCCTCGGGATAGGCCGTGAGTTCGTCGTGCTGGCGGCCCGCCACGATGGCGTCGTAGGCGGCTTCGGCGGCCAGCATGCCGGTCTTGATGGCGGCGTGGCTGCCCTTGATGCGGCTGACGTTGAGGTAACCCGCGTCACAGCCGACCAGCGCACCGCCCGGGAACACGGTCTTGGGCAGGCTCATCAGGCCACCGGCGGTGATGGCGCGTGCGCCATAACCGATGCGCTTGGCATTGACTTCGCCTTGATCGTTGGTGAAGTACCACTTGATGTTGTTGTGGGTCTTCCAGCGCTGGAATTCCTCGAATGGGCTCAGCCAGGGATTGGCATAGTCCAGGCCAACCACGTAGCCGATGGCGACCTTGTTGTCTTCCATGTGGTACATGAACGCGCCGCCATAAGTGTCGTTCTTCATGGGCCAGCCCGCGGTGTGCATGACAAAGCCAGGGGTGTGGCGTGAAGGGTCGATTTCCCAGACTTCCTTGATGCCAATGCCGTAGGTCTGTGGGTCGCGGCCTTCGTCGAGCTTGTATTTGGCGATCAGCTGCTTGCCCAGGTGGCCGCGCGCGCCCTCGGCGAACACGGTGTACTTGGCGTGCAGTTCCATGCCCAGCTGGAAGTTCTCGGTGGGCTCGCCGTCTTTGCCCACACCCATGTTGCCGGTGGCCACGCCTTTGACGGAGCCGTCTTCGTTGTAGAGCACTTCAGCCGCCGTGAAGCCGGGGAAAATTTCCACGCCCAGGTTCTCGGCTTGCTGGGCCAGCCAGCGGGTGAAGTTGGAGAGGCTGATGATGTAGTTGCCGTGGTTCTGCGCGCATTCGGGCAAAAAGATGCCAGGGGTGCGGGTCGCGCCGGTCTCGGACAGGAAGCTCCAGGCATCGTCGGTCACGGGCTGGTTGAGCGGTGCGCCCAGCGCCTTCCAGTCGGGGAAGAGTTCGGTCAGGGCCTTGGGGTCCATGATGGCACCAGAGAGGATGTGCGCGCCAGGCTCACCGCCTTTTTCGAGCACCACCACCGACACGTCCTGGCCTTTTTTAGCGGCCAGCTGCTTGAGGCGGATGGCGGTCGACAAGCCGCCGGGGCCGCCACCGACCACGACCACGTCGTATTCCATGGCTTCGCGGGGACCGTAAGTATTCAGAATGTCTTGAGGGCTCATGAATGTCTTATCCTGGTGATAGGGTACAGCGCCAAGCCCAAGGGCTGTCTGGCTCGCGACTCATTTTATGCGGGTTGAAAAACGTTCCGTCGCACAATCGCGACAGAGTCTTTCAATATCGAAAAGGGGTGATTCATGGCGTACGAAATCGATTTGTCGGGCCGCGTGGCCTTTGTCACCGGTGCTTCCAGTGGTTTGGGCGCTCAATTTGCCCGCACATTGGCCAACGCTGGGGCTGGCGTGGTCCTGGCCAGCCGCCGTGTCGACAAGCTCAAGGACCTGCGCGCAGAGATTGAAGCCAGCGGTGGCAACGCCCACGTGGTGGCGCTCGATGTGACCGATAAAGCCAGCATTGCTGCGGCCGTGGCGCATGCCGAAACCGAGATGGGCAGCATCGACATTCTGGTGAACAACTCGGGCGTGAGCACCACTCAGCGCATCCAGGACGTCACAGAAGAAGATTACGACTTCGTGTTCGACACCAATGTGCGGGGCGCCTTTTTTGTGGCGCAGGAAGTGGGTAAGCGCATGCTGGCCCGCGCCAAAGGGGCAGCGCCCGGCAGCTTCACAGGTGGGCGCATCATCAACATCGCCTCAATGGCGGGCCTCAAGGTGCTGCCGCAGATCGGCGTGTACTGCATGAGCAAGGCCGCGGTGGTGCAGATGACCAAGGCTTTTGCGGTGGAGTGGGGCAAGTTCGGCATCAACGTCAACGCCATTTGCCCGGGCTACATCGACACCGAGATCAACCACCACCACTGGCAGACCGAGCAGGGGCAGAAACTCATCCAGATGCTGCCGCGCAAGCGTGTGGGGCAGCCTCAGGACCTGGACGCCTTGCTGGTCATGCTGGCCAGTGACCAGAGCCATTTCATCAACGGTGCGGTGATCGCAGCCGACGATGGCTTTGCGGTCTGAGGTGGGCCATGAAGCTGGAGCTGCCCGAGCGCAAAAAATGGGTCCATGAGTTGGTCATTCCGATCCGCTGGGGTGACATGGACGCCATGGGCCACGTCAACAACACGGTGTATTTCCGCTACCTGGAGACGATCCGCATCGACTGGTTTGACACGATCGGTTTTGACCTCAACCCCCTGGGTGAGGGCCCGGTGATCGTCAATGCATTCTGCAATTTCTACAAACAGTTCGAATACCCGGGCGACATTCTGGCCAAGATGTATGTGAGTGATCCAGGGCGCACCACGTTCGAGAGTTGGTGCACGCTGGAGCGCACCGATCAGCCCGGGGTGGTTTTTGCTGCAGGCGGAGCCACCACCATCTGGGTGGACTTTCCCAAGCAGAAATCAGTGCCACTGCCCGATTGGGTGCGGGAGCTGGTCACGGCTTGACTGGGCTGAACCGCCGATCAGGCTTTGGCTGAGCCGACGGCCGACCACTGGTCGGCATGGTGTGTCAGCCAGTCGTGGGCTTGGGTCGGGTGGCCCACCTGCAGCGGGTGGAAGTCCTTGCGGGTGTAAGCCCAGACGGGTTTGGCCACGCGCCAGACCATGCCATGGCGACCGAACAGAAACTTGCCGGCCGACCACCAGGTGGATGGTTTGAACAGCGTTTTGTCGTGCCAAAGGTTGTTGATGGTTTGTCGAGCCACGTCGGTGGCGAACTGGAACGTCACGTACCAGAACCAGCGCATGCGCCAGGCGTGGTTGCCGCCCAGCCGTTGGTACAGGTCAAACGCCACGCATTTGTGCTCGGACTCCTCAGCCGCATGCCAGCGCCAGAGGGTTTTCAGAGGCTCCTCGGCCCCGGCAAACCAGTCACCGGGCTGGTCCAGGCGCTCGAGCGTCAGGTCCCCAAAAATCGAGGTGTAGTGCTCGAAAGCGGCTGTCATGGCCAGCTCGTGCATGTAACCTTTGTCGCTTTTCTCGAACAGCATGCGGCGGCCACGTTCAAGGCGCTTGAGGGAGCGTGGGCCCCAGTGGTTCACAAGGCCTTGTTTTTCCAGGTGCGCGTTGTACAGGCCGTGCAAATGGCGGTGTGTCGCTTCTTGTCCGATGAAGCCCTTGACCACGCCTTTCAGGTCGGCGTTCTCGGTCGTGTCGGGCAAGGCCTGCGCGCCGTGCTTGACCGCGTCGATGAAAAACTGCTCACCCACCGGAAAGCTCATGGACAAGGCATTGGCGTAAGCGGTCATGAAGGCGTCGCCCCCGTTCCAGTGGCGCGAAAAGCCTTTCGACAAATCGATCATCAGACGGCGAACTGTCAGGTCGGTCGGTGCGTGTGTGCTGGAGTTCATGGCGACTGCTCGGAAAAATAAGTCAGAATGTGAGAATTATTCAGATTCTGAAGGCGTGCGCAACTCGCAATCCGCTCAGATTATTTCGGAGGCCCAAAACGTTGACAGCCAAACCCAAAATCAAGCCAGAAGCCAAGCCAGGCGTGCGGCGCGAGCCCACGCAGGCCCGGGCACAACAAACCATCCAGACCCTGTTCAAGGCGGCTGCTCAGATTTTGGACAAGGACGGCGAAGCCGGTTTGAGCACCAACAAGGTCGCGGCCGCTGCTGGGTTCTCAATCGGCACGCTCTACCAGTACTTTCCCAGCAAAGAGGTGCTGCTGCGCGCCATGGCGGCCAAAGGCCAGGACATGGTGCTGCAGGCCCTGGAGCAATACCTGGCGGCGCTGGAGTTGCGGCCCGATGTGGCGCAGATGGACCCGCAGGACCTGCTGCGCCAGGCGATCCGCATCCTGCTGCAGGGCTTTGCCACCGGCAAGGGCTTTACGCAAAGCTTGATCCGCCTGGGCTGGTCGCTGGAGCAGCCGCAGGAAACCGCCAGCGTGGTGCGGCAGGTGTCTGATCGGCTGGCCATCTTTTTTGAACGCATCCACCACCCGGCATTGCCCACCCCCACAACCGCCCAGTTGTTTGTGCTCAGCCGCTCGGTGATCGGCACCCTGCGCAGCGCCAGCCTTGAAAAGTCGCCGCTCTTGGGCAGTGCGGCTCTCGAAGACGCGCTGGTACAGATGGCCTGGGCCTTGCTGGCGCGCAAGTGATGTTGGGCCCCCGCCCCGGGGCGATGGTTGGTGGTCTGCGGGGACATTTTCGCGGCGGGGGCGCCACTCCCACATGGACGGTCAGGCGGGTTTGGCTTTGGGGGCGCGGCCCATCAGGTAGAACTCGGGGTTGGGCATCATGCCGCTGAAGCTGGCCATGCGGTTGGAGAGGCCAAAGAAGGCGGTGATGGCCGCTATGTCCCAGATGTCCTCGTCGTTGAAGCCGTGCGCGTGCAGGGCGGCAAAGTCGGCGTCTTCCACCTGGTCGGAGTGCTGGCAGACCTTCATCGCAAAGTCGAGCATGGCGCGCTGGCGTGGGCTGATGTCGGCCTTGCGGTGGTTGATGGCCACCTGGTCGGCCACCAGCGGTTTCTTCTCGTAGATGCGCAAGATGGCGCCATGCGCCACCACGCAATACAGACAGTGGTTGGCCGCACTGGTGGTGGTCACGATCATCTCGCGCTCGCCTTTGGTGAGGCCGCTTTCGCGCCCCACCGACTCGGGCACCATCAGCGCGTCGTGGTAAGCAAAAAAAGCGCGCCACTCGGCCGGGCGGCGGGCAAAGGCCAGAAACACATTGGGCACAAAACCGGCTTTTTCCTGCACCTCCAGCACCTTGGCTTGGATGTCTTCAGGCAGGTCCTTGATTTCGGGGGCAGGGTAGCGTGTGCTCATGGTGTCTCCAGTTTGGGTTGCTTTTGATTATGCTCATGACACTTAAAGGAGCCTGTCATGTCCAACACACCCGCACGTACACCCATCGAGCAAGCCCGCGAGGCCCGCCCCGATGACGCCGCCTTCCAGGCGGGCCTGACCACCCGCACCCAGGTCATGGGTCCAGAATACGTCGACCGCGCCCTGGGCGCCGCCACCGACTTCACCATGCCGATGCAGGAGTTCATCACCCGCAACGCCTGGGGCAACGTCTGGCAGCGCCCTGGCCTGGACCTGAAAACCCGCAGCCTGATCACCGTGGCCATGCTCACGGCCCAGGGCAAGCAGCATGAACTCAAAGCCCATGTGCGCGGCGCGATCAATAACGGCGCGACGCCCGAAGAGTTGCGCGAAGTGATGCTGCACGCCACCGTGTACTGCGGCTTTCCCACGGCCATCGACGCTTTTCGCACCGTCACCGAGGTGGTCGAGTCCTTGGCCTGAGCGATGTTGATCTGCGGGCGGGGCGAGTAACGAAGGCAACAGGGCCGCATTGACGGGTTTGGGCTTTTCACCGATTCTCGGATGAGGAGACCAAACCCATGGAATTTTCAGAACTCATCAAGGCCCGAAAAAGCGTTCGCGGCTACCTGCCCAAACCCGTGCCACGCGAGGTGATCGAAGAGATCATCGAGGTGGCCAAATGGGCACCATCGTCGATGAACACCCAGCCCTGGCATGTGCATGTGGTCACGGGCGAGCCGCTGGAGCGCATTCGCCGGGGCAACACCGAGAACATGGTCAAGGGCGTGCCGCCCAAGCGCGACTTTCCGATGAAAGAGGCCTACGAGGGCATCCACCGCAAGCGCCAGGTGGACATCGCCATCCAGCTGTTCGACGCCATGGGCATTGCCCGCGACGACAAAGAGCGGCGCACCGACTGGGTGATGCGCGGCTTTCGGCAGTTTGACGCGCCGGTCTCGCTGGTGCTGACCTATGACAAATACCTCGAACCTGCGGCCATCAGCCAGTTTGACCTGGGCGCTTTGTCGCATGCGCTGGTGCTGGCTGCGTGGGAGCGCGGCCTGGGCAGCGTGATCAACGGCCAAGGCATCATGCAGTCGGCCGTGGTGCGTGAGCACGCGGGCATCCCAGATGACCAGAACATCATGATCTGCATCGCCATGGGCTACCCGGACGAAGACTTTGTGGCCAACAGCGTGAAGTCGGTGCGCGAAGACGCCGCCAACTTTGTGCGTTACGTCGGCTTCTGATCGTTTCTATCCTGTGGCCATCAGGCGGTGGCGACCGATTCTTTGAGTGAAGACCCCATGAACTTGAGCAAAGACGAACTGGCCTTTCGTGACGAAGTGCGCGCCTTTTTGGCGACCGAGTTGACCGACGAAATTCGCCTGGGTGGACATCGCACCTCGGGCATTTTTTCAGACTACGAGGTTGGCATCCCCTGGCAGCGGGTCTTGGCCAAGCGCGGCTGGGCTGCGCCGCACTGGCCGGTGGAATGGGGTGGCTGCGGCTGGACGCCCAGGCAACATGACATTTTTGCCAGCGAGATGTCGGCCGCCGACGCCCCCAAAGTTTCGCCCCTGGGGCTGGTGATGGCCGCGCCCGTGCTGGTGGCGTTTGGCACGCAGGCCCAAAAAGAGCGTTGGCTCCCCGACATCCGGAACGGCGTGAGTTACTGGTGTCAGGGTTACAGCGAGCCTGGGTCGGGTTCCGACTTGGCATCGCTGCAATGCCGTGCCCGCCGCGAAGGCAAGGAGTGGGTGATCAACGGCTCCAAAATCTGGACCACCCACGCCCACCGCGCCACGCACATGTTCTGCCTGGTACGCACCGACAACAGCGGCAAGCCCCAGCAAGGCATCAGCTTTTTGATGTTCGAGCTGAACAACCCCGGCATCCAGATCCGGCCGATCATCAGCATCTCGGGCGACCACGAATTCAACCAGGTCTTTTTTGACGAGGCCCGTGTGCCCGCTGACGCCCTGATCGGCGAAGAAAACCAGGGCTGGACGATTGCCAAATTTTTGCTGGAGCACGAGCGGGGCGGCTCGTCTGCGCCGTTCTTGCGGGGTCGACTTGCGCGGCTGAAAGAGTCCCTGAACGAAGCGTTTGCCTCATCAGGACCGTCTGGCCACGAGCACGAAGACATTGCTTTGACCTTGGCCAACGCGCAGTGCCGCATCGACGCCTTGCACGCTTGGGAACAGCAGGTGCTGACCGCCCGCATCGGCGGCGGCACGCAACCTTGCTGGATGCCGGCTGCGCCGTCCATGGGCAAGGTGCTGGCGACCGAGCTCAAGCAACACCTGACCGAGCTGGGCCTGGACATCGCAGGCGCCTATGGCGCCACCAGCTTGACCATCGAGGAGGCCACTGCCCACGCACTGCCTGTGCCCGAAGAATCGGTGTTTGCGACGCGGGCCTATTTGAACGACCGCGCCGCGTCGATTTACGGCGGCACCAACGAAGTCCAGCGCAACCTGATCGCCCGCCACGTGCTGGGCGCCGAGGTGGTGGAGCCTGTGCTGCCGCTGGACGAGACGCAGACCATGCTCGTGGCCAGCCTGCAAGGCTGGCTGCAAGACAAATGGCCGTTTGACAAACGCGCGCAGATGATCGCCACGCCAGAGGCGATTGGGCCGCTGTGGCAAGGTTTGGCGCACGAGCTGGGCCTCTTGGGTGCAGCGCTGCCTGAACACTTGGGTGGCATGGGCGGTGGTTTGCCCGAGCAGCTGCTGATCTGCCAGGCCCTGGGGGCGGCTTTGGTGGCCGAGCCCTACAGCAGCTCCGCCGTGTTGGGTGCCAACTTGCTGCAGGCGCTGGCTGACCCTGCGGCCGATGCGCTGCTGCAAGGCCTGGCCGAGGGCCAAGTGCGCTTGGCCGTGGCGGCCTTGGAGCCCGCAGGGCGCACGGACTTGAGCCGGGTGCAGATCCGTTTGCACAACGCGAACGGCCAGTGGCGCATCAGCGGGCGCAAAGCCCTGGTGCGCGGCGCGCCCGGGGCCACACACTGGCTGGTGAGCGCACGAGACGAGGCGGGCCAACTGCGCATCTGTCTGCTCGATCCTGCAGCCAGCGGTGTGCAGCGGCGGGATGTGCGACTGATCGACGGCGCTTGGGCAGCTGAGTTGGCGTTTGATCAAACGCCCGTGCAAGCCCTCATCGGCCAGGGTGACGCACTGGCCGCGCTCTCGCAAGCTTGGGACACGGCCACCCTGGCCGCAGGTGCCGAGGCCGTGGGCGTGATGCAGGCCTTGATGCGCGACACGCTCAACTACACCAGCCAGCGCAAACAGTTTGGGCAGCCCCTGGCGGCTTTCCAGGCGTTGCAACACCGCATGGCCGACATGTACCTGGCCTTGGTGCAAGCCGCGGCAGCGGTGGGCGCTTGTGCCGATGTGCTGGGCGACAGCCCCGAGCGCCGTGCCGAGCGGGTGTCATCGGCCCATGTGACGGTGCTGCGTGCGGCACGGTTGGTGGGGCAGGGCGCGGTGCAGTTGCACGGCGGCATGGGCATGACCGACGAGCTGGCTGTGGGCCATGGCTTCAAGCGGCTGACAGTGATCGAGCAGCAGTTTGGCGGGGTGGCGCAGCATCTGCGTAGGGTGGCGGCATTCACGATCCGTTCAGAGGGGTAGACGCATTCTGGTGGAATGTATATACTGGTTGTAGATACATCGAGTTGGGAGGCGCGAATGACATTGGCTCGTATTTTTCAATCAGGCAACAGCCAAGCAGTTCGTCTGCCAAAAGAGTTTCGATTTGATGCAGACCAGGTTGAAATTTTTCGACAGGGCAATGACATCGTTTTGCGGCAAGTGCCTTCCCATGCCGCTGCCGTTTTTGATCTGTTGAGCAGTTTGCCCGCCGACTTTATGGCAGAAGGCAGACAAGACACTCCGCCGCAAGAACGCGAGGGGTTTTGACCATGGCCATTGGAGCCCAACGCTATCTGTTGGACACCAACATTTGCATCTACATTGCCAAAGGCCAGCCACTGGCCGTACGCCACCGTTTTGAAAAGCAGCCGCTGCAGACGCTGGCCATGTCGACCATCACGGTGGGGGAGCTGCGTTTTGGCGCAGAAAAAAGCCAATTCCGTGATCGTGCTTTGGCGACCTTGGACCAGTTGGTTCAGATGATTCGCCCGAGTGCTTTGCCCATGGCTGCCGCAGAGCACTATGGAAATATCCGCGCGATCTTGCAACGGCAGGGCTTGCCGATTGGCAACAACGACTTGTGGCTAGCTGCCCACGCCTTGGCAGAGGACTGGACTTTGGTCACCAACAATACCCGGGAGTTCGAGCGTGTGCCGGGTTTGCGGGTCGAAAATTGGGCGCTAGCAGATTGACTTCACTCGATGTGGGCTCACCCCCGCACCAGCTTCTGAATCAGATCCGCCGCCCCTGAAGCCTGGTATTTGCGCATCAGCTTGACGCGGTAAATTTCCACCGTGCGGTGGCTGATGCCCAGAGCTTTGCCAATCTCTTTGCTGGTCAGGCCATCCATCAGGTGGGCGGCGACCTCGCGTTCGCGGGCGGTGAGTTCGGCTTTGACGGGTTTGCGGGCCGAAAGGTCTTCAAAGGTCCAGATGCCTGCTTCGTGCGGAGCGTCGCGGTTGAGCGCTCGGCCCGTCACGTGGCACCAGAAAGTCTCGCCTTTGAAGCGGCCGTCCACCCGCTTCATCACACGGTCGTCGGCGTACACGCCCTTGGCGTTCAGGATGGGCGTGATGCGCTGGCCGGTGCGCTCGTACTCGTCGGCGCTGGGGTAGAGCAGCTGGAAGGTCTGGCCGATCAGTTGTTCGCGGGGCACGCCAAACATTTCGCACACGCGCTGGTTGCAGTCGACCATGGTGCGGTTGCGCGAGAGCACCATGCCGATCGGGGCCAGGTCGAAAGCCAGGCGGTAATCAATTTCATGGGCTGAGTTCATGAGGCGTTCCTGTGACAATGCCCGGGAGCCGGTCTACGGACTCACCATTACGAAAAACTACGTATCCGAATACGTAGTATCGTAGCGTTTTCATCCACTGTCTGGAGATTGGCGTGAACAAGATTTTTCCTTCCGCAGCCGAAGCCCTCAAGGGCATCGTGGCTGACGGGCAACTCATTGGTGTGGGCGGTTTTGGCCTGTGTGGCATCCCTGAAGCCCTGATCGCTGCGTTGCGCGACAGCGGCGTGCAAAACCTGACCGCGATTTCCAACAACGCGGGCGTGGACGACTTTGGTCTGGGTTTGTTGCTGCAGACCCGCCAGATCAAAAAGATGATCTCGTCCTACGTGGGTGAGAACAAGGAGTTCGAGCGCCAATACCTGGCGGGCGAGCTGGCCCTGGAATTCACCCCGCAGGGCACGCTGGCCGAGAAGCTGCGTGCGGGCGGCGCGGGCATCCCGGCTTTCTTCACCAAGACGGGCGTGGGCACCCTGGTGGCCGAGGGCAAAGAGCTGCGCGAATTCGACGGCGAGACCTATGTGATGGAGCGTTCGCTGGTGCCCGATGTGTCGCTGGTCAAGGCGCACCGCGCCGACAAGTCCGGCAACCTGCAGTTCCGTTACACCTCGCGCAACTTCAACCCCGCTGTGGCCATGGCGGGCAAGGTCTGCGTGGTCGAGGTCGAAGAGATTGTGGAAACCGGCGATATGCACCCCGACAGCGTGCACCTGCCCGGCATTTATGTGCACCGCATCGTGCTGAACAAGCACCCTGAAAAGCGCATCGAAAAACGCACCATCACTGAAAAGGCGGGAGTCTGATATGAGCTGGAGTCAAGACCAAATGGCCGCCCGTGCGGCCCACGAACTGGAAGACGGTTTCTATGTGAACCTGGGCATCGGCATCCCCACGCTGGTGGCCAACTTTGTGCCCGCCGACAAGGAAGTCTGGCTGCAAAGTGAAAACGGCATGCTGGGCATTGGGCCATTTCCGATTGAGGAAGAAGTCGACGCCGACCTGATCAACGCGGGCAAGCAGACGGTGACGACCATCAAAGGCTCGTCGATTTTTGGCAGCGAGCAGTCGTTTGCCATGATCCGTGGCGGCAAGATCAACCTCTCCATCCTGGGCGCGATGCAGGTGACCGACAAGGGCGATCTGGCCAACTGGATGATCCCCGGCAAGATGGTCAAGGGCATGGGCGGCGCGATGGACCTGGTTGCAGGCGTCAAGCGCGTGATCATCTTGATGGAACATGTGGCCAAGAAAAAAGACGGCACCGAAGACCTGAAGATCCTGCCCGAGTGCACACTGCCACTGACCGGCAAGGGCGTGGTCGACCGCATCATCACCGACCTGGCGGTGATGGACGTGACCGACGCGGGCCTCAAGGTCGTCGAGCTGGCCCCGGGCGTGACGCCCGAGGCGTTGCAGGCCAAGACGGGTGTGAAGCTGATCTTCTGATCGGCGCGCGTGCCCTGAAAAACCAAAGGCCCCGCGAGGGGCCTTTTTCATGGCGTTGAACGCCGTGTTCAGTGCAATTGCGCTTCGAGCTCTGCCACGCGCTCGCGCAGGGCAAGGTTTTCGGCGGTCAGCGCGGCCACGCGCTCTTGCAGCTGGCGCACTTCGTCGCCCTGCGAGGCCTGGGCTTCTGGCGCATCTTCTTTGGCTGCTTTGCGGATGACTTCGCGGACTTTTTTAGCCGCTTGTTTGAGCTCGTCCTTGCCGCCCAGAGCCGCTTGTTTTTGCTCTTCGGCGGGCAGTATGGCCACGGCAGCGGCGGCGTTGATGGAGATCGTGCCCGCTTTCACGGCAGCCACCAGCTCGGGCGCGGCTTGCTTCTGGATTTTTTCGATGTTCATCACCTGGCTGCTGCTCAGGCGCGCGGCCTTGGCAATGTCCGAGCGGTTCTTGAGCGGGTTGCCTTCGCCGCGGATGGCGTTGTCGCTCGCATCCACGGCTGGTGCTTCGGGGGCGTCGGTCGCACTGGCCGCCGCAGCCGCTTGTGCACGGCGCTCGGCCAGAATTTCGCGTTTGCGCAAAGCCAGCACACCGCGCTGGAAGTCCGATACGCTGCGCCGCCCCAGGTGCTGGTCGATCATCCACAAGTGCACGTCTTCCATCGATTGAAAACGCGTGTTCTGCACCGTCTGAAAGGGCAGGCCATGCTTTTGGCAGATGCCGTAGCGGTTGTGGCCGTCCACCAGCACATCGCCCCACAGCACCAGCGCATCGCGGCAGCCTTCGGCCAGAATGCTGCGCTCCAGTGCCGCATGCTCGTCTGGCGTCAAGGGGTCGATGTAGGCTTGGAGGTCTTTGTTGACGGTGATGTTCATGGGCGCTGGGGTCCAAATGCCGAAGGCCCCTTGCGGGGCCTTCTTTGAGTTGGCATGAAAGCTGGAGCGGGTGATGGGAATCGAACCCACGTTATTTGCTTGGGAAGCAAGAGTCCTACCATTGAACGACACCCGCGAAGGTGTGGAGTTTACTTCAGGATGTCGCCCATGCAGAGGTATTTGAGTTCCACATAGTCTTCGATGCCGTGGCTGGAGCCTTCGCGGCCCAGGCCCGACTGCTTGACGCCGCCAAAAGGCACATGCTCTGTGGCCAGGATGCCCACGTTGATGCCGACCATGCCGTACTCGAGTGCTTCGCTCACGCGGAAGATGCGGCCCACATCGCGGCTGTAGAAGTAGCTGGCCAGACCAAACTCGGTGTTGTTGGCCGCGTCAACCGCTTCTTGCTCGGTCTTGAACTTGAAGATCGGTGCAAACGGGCCAAAGGTTTCTTCCTTGGCGCAGACCATGTCGGCCGTTGCATCGGCGATCACGGTCGGCTCGAAGAACTGGCCGTCCAGGCGCTTGCCGCCCACCAGCACGCGGCCGCCTTTGGCGATGGCGTCTTTCACGTGGCGCTCGACCTTGTCCAGCGCCGCAGGCTCGATCAGCGGGCCCTGGTTCACGCCTTCGGCAAAGCCGTTGCCGACCTTGGCGGCGGTTTTGACCTTGGCAGCGAACTTGGTCGCGAACTCTTCGTAGACGGCTTCTTGCACATAAATGCGGTTGGAGCACACGCATGTCTGGCCCGCGTTGCGGTACTTGCTGGCAAACGCACCTTCGACCGCGCTGTCGATGTCGGCGTCTTCAAACACGATGAAGGGCGCGTTGCCGCCCAGCTCGAGCGACATTTTTTTGACTGTGGGGGCCGACTGTGCCATCAAGATGCGGCCGACCTCAGTGGAGCCGGTGAAGCTGATGTGGCGAACCACGTCGCTCGCGCACAGCACTTTGCCCACGGCGATCGAGTTGTCGCTGTCGGCAGTGACCATGTTCAGCACGCCAGCCGGAATGCCTGCGCGGATGGCCAGCTCGGCCGCAGCCAGGGCGGTGAGCGGGGTCAGTTCGGCGGGCTTGATGATGACCGGGCAGCCTGCGGCCAAAGCAGGCGCGACTTTGCGGGTGATCATGGCCAGCGGGAAGTTCCAGGGCGTGATGGCTGCGCAAACGCCAATGGGTTGGCGCAGGACCAACAAGCGGCGGTTGTTGTCAAACTGGGGCAGGGTCTCGCCATTGATGCGCTTGGCTTCTTCGGCAAACCACTCGACGAAGCTGGCGCCATAGGCCACTTCGCCCTTGGCTTCGGGCAGGGGCTTGCCTTGCTCGGCGGTCATGATGCGGCCCAGGTCGTCCTGGTTGGCCATCAGCAGGTCGTACCACTTGCGCAGGATGGTGCTGCGCTCTTTGGCGGTCTTGGCTTTCCAGGCGGGCCAGGCGGCGTTGGCGGCGGCAATCGCCTGTTCGGCTTCGGCAGGGCCCAGGTTGGCCACATCGGCCAGATGCGCGCCGGTGGCCGGGTCGGTCACGGCAAAGCGTTGGGTGCCCGCGACCCACTGCCCATTGATCAGGGCATCGGTCTTGAGCAGGCTGGGGTCGTTCAGCTGGGCGAGGGGGGATGTCTTCATGTCCATGGGGGTCTCCTGAAATTATTTAACCTGTTAAATAAATTGTGCCATGCTTTGGAGCTTATCGCAGGGGGCCGCCGCTGGCTGTCACCGAGACAACCCTGAGCCGGGGTGAAACTTATAATGGCCGGTTGCACTTCAAGCAGACAAAAACATGAGCCAATCCGTCATTTCCGTTGCCGACATCCGCAAGACCTTTCTGGACTTTTTCGCGTCCAAGGGGCACACCGTGGTGGCCTCCAGCCCCCTGGTGCCGGGCAACGACCCGACCCTGATGTTCACCAACTCGGGCATGGTCCAGTTCAAGGACGTGTTCCTGGGCTCTGACAAGCGCAGTTATGTGCGCGCCGCGTCCGTGCAGGCCTGCCTGCGCGCGGGAGGCAAGCACAACGATCTGGAAAACGTGGGCTACACCGCTCGCCACCACACCTTCTTCGAGATGCTGGGCAACTGGTCGTTCGGCGACTACTTCAAGCGCGAGTCGCTGCAATGGGCGTGGGAACTGCTGACCGAGGTCTACAAGCTGCCTGCCGACAAGCTGTACGCCACGGTGTACCTCGAAGACGATGAGGCCTATGGTATTTGGGAAGACATTTTTGTCAAAGCGGGCTGGACCCGTGAGCGTATCGTGCAGGAAACCCGCATCATCCGCATCGGCGACAACAAAGGCGGCCGCTACAAGTCCGACAACTTCTGGATGATGGCCGACACCGGTCCCTGCGGCCCTTGTTCTGAAATTTTCTACGACCACGGCCCGCACATCCCCGGCGGCCCACCCGGCAGCCCCGAAGAAGACGGCGACCGCTTCATCGAGATCTGGAACAACGTGTTCATGCAGTTCAACATGCACGAAGACGGTTCGGTCACGCCGCTGCCCGCACCTTGCGTGGACACCGGCATGGGCCTGGAACGCCTGGCCGCCATCTTGCAGCACGTGCACAGCAACTACGAGATCGACATCTTTGACGCGCTGATCAAGGCTGCTGCACGTGAAACCGGCTGCACTGATCTCAGCAATAAGTCCCTGCGCGTGATTGCCGATCACATCCGCGCCACCGCGTTTTTGGTGAGCGACGGCGTGGTGCCCAGCAACGAAGGCCGTGGCTACGTGCAGCGCCGCATCGTGCGCCGTGCCATCCGCCATGGCTACAAACTCGGCAAGAAGTCGCCTTTCTTCCACAAGCTGGTGCCCGATCTGGTCGAGCTCATGGGGGCGGCTTACCCCAACTTGGCCAATCAGGCCGACCGCATCACCGACATCTTGCGCATCGAAGAAGAGCGTTTCTTTGAGACGCTGCAAAGCGGCATGCAGATTTTGGACGCGGCCCTCGAAGGCGGCGTGAAGGTCTTGCCCGGCGAGGTGGCTTTCAAGCTCCACGACACCTACGGCTTCCCGCTGGACCTGTCGGCCGACGTTTGCCGCGAGCGTGACCTGTCTGTGGACGAAGCTGGTTTTGCCGTGGCCATGGAAAAGCAAAAAGCCCAGGCCCGGGCAGCTGGCAAGTTCAAGATGGACAAGGCGCTGGACTACAGCGGCGCGGGCAACGATTTTGTGGGCTATGAAGACCTGACGGCCAACGCCAAAGTGCTGGCCCTGTACGCCGATGGCAATGCCGTGACCGAGTTGAAAGCAGGCCAAGCGGGCGTGGTGGTGTTGGACACGACCCCGTTTTATGCCGAGTCGGGTGGTCAAGTGGGCGACCAGGGCATGATCCACAACGCGGGCGGCCAGTTCAATGTGGCCGACACGCTCAAGATCAAGGCCGATGTGTTTGGTCATCATGGTGAATTGAAGACCGGTAGCCTGAAAGTGGGCGATGCGGTGCAAGCCCATGTGGATACGGCCATGCGTGCCGCCACCGTGCGCAACCACAGCGCCACCCACCTGATGCACAAGGCCCTGCGCGAAGTGCTGGGCAGCCATGTGCAGCAAAAGGGCTCGCTGGTGAATGCCGAGCGCACCCGTTTTGACTTTGCGCACAACGCACCGTTGACTGACGCTGAAATTGAGCGAATAGAAGAAATCGTCAACTCTGAAATCATTGCAAACCGTCCGACACACGCACGAGTGATGGACATCGAAAGCGCCCAGAAAACTGGTGCCATGATGTTGTTTGGTGAGAAGTATGGTGAGAATGTGCGTGTGCTTGACATCGGTACAAGCCGTGAACTGTGTGGAGGTACACACGTCAATGCCACAGGTGAGATTGGTGTTTTCAAGGTGCTCTCAGAGTCAGGTGTTGCAGCGGGTGTCCGTCGCATTGAAGCCATAACTGGACCTCGTGCGCTTGCGAGCATTGACCAAGAACTGGGTGGCATCAAGGCAGTCGCCAAATTACTGAAAGTCCCAGCATCAGGGGCATCTATTGCGGCAGCAGTTGAATCTCTTCTCATTGAGAAAAAAGCCATGGAAAAAGAATTGGCTGCCGCCAAAGGCAAGCTGGCCTCGGCCCAAGGCGACGAGTTGATGAAGCAAGCGGTGGACGTCAAAGGCGTCCAGCTGTTGGTGGCCACGCTCGAAGGTGCCGACGCCAAGACCCTGCGCGACACCATGGACAAGCTCAAGGACAAGATCAAGACGGCCGTGATCGTCTTGACTGCTGTGGACGGTGAGAAAGTGCAGATCGCCGCAGGCGTGACCGCTGACACCACCGGCAAAGTCAAGGCGGGCGAGCTGGCCAGCTTTGTGGCGGGCCAAGTGGGCGGCAAAGGCGGCGGCAAGCCCGACATGGCCATGGCCGGTGGCACCAACGCAGCGGCACTGCCTGCGGCCTTGGCCAGCGTGCAGGCCTGGGTGGCCGAGCGCGTCTGACGCGCATGCTGCTTTCTGTAGGAGCCGCGCCCACGCGGCGATGGTTTGCAAGGCTTTTCGCGGCGAGGGCGCCGTTCCTACAAGTCGCTGTGCTGCTGTCGTGCTTGCCACTGGCCGCCCATGCGCAGTTCCAGAAAACCCCATGGCCGTCCGCGCAAGCCAGTCCGGTCATTGACCTGATGGACCTGCAGGGCCAGCGCTGGACGAATGAGCGCCTCAAAGGGCGAACCGTGGTGCTCAACTTTTGGGCCACCTGGTGCGCCCCCTGCAAGGAAGAAATGCCCTCGCTGCAAACCCTGCACGAGTTGGGCGGCGGTGAGCCGGTGGTCATGGGCGTGAATGTCCGCGAGACCGCCAGCCATGTGAAACGCTACGTTCAAGCCACGGGCATCGGTTTTCCGGTGGCGCTGGATCCGCAAGGCGATCTGGCGCGGCGCTGGGGCGTGAGCGTGTACCCGACCACCTTTTTGATCGGGCCTGATGGCCGCGTGCGCTGGCGCATCCAGGGTGAGGTGGACTGGACCGGGGCAGAGGCGGACCGCTGGCTGAATTCACTGTCCAGCGCACGGCCCTGAGCGCGCTCGGGGGCTGATCCGGTCAGCGCCCCAACCGGGATGCCGGATAATCACGGTGCCCGGCGCACCGCGCCCGGTGACCTGCCTTCGGGGCATTGGCGGTTTCCGATACGGAATCTCGCCTTGCATGTGCCGACAGGTCTTTCGTCAAATACCGGAGTTCCAGACATGATCCCCGTTCGCCGTTCCTTGCTCAAAGGGGGCGCCTCGCTGGGCGCGCTCATCGCCGCGCCCGCCGTGTTGCGTGCCCAGACCTCAACTTCCACCGATCGCCGCTTTGAGCCCCTGCCAGGCCAGTGGCGCACTTTCGACATCACCACCCGTGTGGAGTTGGCCGATCCTGTCGGTCCCACACGCGTGTGGTTGCCTGTGCCCAGCATCAACACCGACTGGCAGCAATCGCTGGAGAGCAGCTACCAGAGCAATGGCAGCGCCCGCATGCTCAGCGACGGTGTGGAAGGCGCGCGCGTGCTCTTCGCTGAATTTGCGGATGGTGTGAAGCCGGTGGTGGAAATCACCAGCCGTGTGCGCACCCGCAACCGGGCTGATTTGACGACCCCCGCACGCGCCTTTCAGCGCGAAGACGCTGCCACCCTGCGCCACTACACCCGTGCCACGGCCTTGTTGCCCGTCGATGGCATCGTGCGCCAGACGGCGTTGAAGGCCACACAAGGGGCCAAGACCGACGCTGACAAAGCGCGGGCCATTTACGACTGGGTGGTCGCCAACGCCTGGCGCGAGCCCAAGGTGCGCGGCTGCGGTGAGGGCGACATCAAGACCATGCTGGAGACGGGCAACCTGGGCGGCAAGTGTGCCGACATCAACGCGCTTTTCGTGGGCCTGTGCCGTTCGGTGGGCGTGCCCGCACGCGATGTGTACGGCATCCGCCTGGTGCCCTCGGCCTTTGGCTACAAGGAGCTGTCAGGCAACCCGGCCAGCCTCAAGGGTGCGCAGCACTGCCGCGCCGAGGTCTACCTGCAAGCCCACGGTTGGGTGGCGATGGACCCGGCCGATGTGGCCAAGGTCATGCGACTGGAAACGCCCGAATGGCTCAAGAGCACCAGCCATGGCGTCGTCGCTCCCGTCTACAAGCATTTGTTTGGCGGCTGGGAAGGCAACTGGCTGGGCTGGAACACCGCCCACGACCTGAAGCTGCCTGGCGCCAAAGAGGGCATGCTCAACTTCCTGATGTACCCGGTGGCCGAAACCAGTGAGGGGCGTGTGGATTCCTACGCGCCGGACAGCTTCAAGTACACGATTTCCGCCAAGGAAATCATCGGCTGATCCAGGCCGTGTCAGGGACGGATGCGCAGATTCCGCTCGCTCGTGAAGTGCCGTGACTGACCCGTGACCGGGTCGGTGAAGGTCACGCTGCGGGCGAGCAGCTGCAATGGCTGACGGAAATCCTCTGCGTCATCGGGCCCCTTGAGCACCTTGGGGTAGAACTGGTCGCTCTCGATGGGCGTGCCCAGCGCCAGCATGTGCACCCTCAACTGGTGCCGTTTGCCGGTGACCGGAGACAGCTCATAGAGTGCATGCTCGCCAGCTTCCCGCAGCAAGCGGACGTGGGTTTCGCTGTTGGGCTCGCCTGCCACTTCACGCATGCGAAAGAACAATGCGTCTTCTTCGAGCCGACTGCGGTGCACCTGCGGCAGGATTGCACCCGCGGGTCGGGCGGCCACCGCTTCGTAGGTCTTGTGAACGCGCCGATCACGGAACAGGGCCTGGTAGGCGTTGCGGTCTTGTGGCTGTTTGCTCAGCAGCACCAGACCTGCGGTTTCGCGGTCGATGCGGTGGATGGGTGACAGGTCAGCGCAGCCGGTTTGGCGCTTGAGCCTGACCAGCAGGCTTTGCTGCACGTATTTGCCTGATGGGGTGACGGGCATGAAATGGGGCTTGTCGGCCACCAGCAGGTGTTCATCCTCGAACACGATGGTTTCATGCTCTGGCAGTTCGGGCTCGTCTTCGACGCTGCGGTAGTAGTACAGGCGCTGCCCGCTGGCGTAGGCTTGGGCCTCCACGACCGGTTGGCCGTTTTCCTGGAGTACCTGGCCTGATGCGATGCGCTCAGCCCAAGCCTGCCGCGTGACCACGGGCAAGCGCTCGGCCAGAAAATCCAGCACGGTGGGCCAGTGTCCTGCAGGCAAAGCCACCATGCTCGGGCTCACGCCCGTGCGCATTGGGATGTTGGGGTTGCGTGGCGGCCGGGCCATGCGTGCTTCTCAGGCGAGTGAGGTCAAACCCGGCGGAACACCAGATCCCAGACGCCGTGACCGAGCTTGATCCCCCGGTTTTCGAACTTGGTCAGGGGTCGGTAATCCGGTTTGGCCGCAAAGCCATCGGCTGCGTCGCTGGTGTTGGCCAGCATGGGTTCGGCGCTGAGCACTTGCAGCATTTGCTCGGCATAGGGTTGCCAGTCGGTGGCCAGGTGCAGGTAGCCCCCGGTTCGGATGTGCTTGGCCAGCCGCTCGATGAAAGGCGACTGGATCAGGCGGCGCTTGTGGTGGCGGCTTTTGTGCCAAGGGTCCGGAAAGAAGATGTGCACACCGTCCAGGCTGTCTTCGCCCAGCATGTGGTCCATGACCTCCACCGCGTCGTGCTGCACGATGCGGATGTTGCCAATGCTTTCTTCGCCGCAGCGCTTGAGCAGGGCGCCCACACCCGGTTCATGCACTTCGCAGCACAGGAAGTTGTCACCCGGGCGCACATGCGCGATTTTGGCCGTGGCGTCGCCCATGCCAAAACCGATCTCCAGAATCAGCGGCGCATTCCGGCCAAAGGCGGCCTGCACATCAAGGCGCTCAGCGCTGTAGGGGATCAGGAACTGCGGCCCGAACTGCTCGAACGCCCGAATTTGCCCCGAGCCCATTCGCCCGGCGCGCAGCACATAGGTCTTGATGGTGCGCATGAAGGGCGCGTCGGCCTGGGCTTCGGGTGTGTGTTCGGACGTGGTCATGGACGGATCGGAGGGGTTTCGCAAAGCTTTCGATTATCGCGGGTCTGCTGCCCGGCTCAGGCTGCTGCGAACGGGTTGATCAGCTGCACCCCTGCCAACACTTCGCCAGTGCCCATGTCTTCGGTCAGCAGCACCGCGCAGCCTGCAATGTGGGCGCTGGCAACGATCAAG
Organism: Limnohabitans radicicola; assembly: GCF_014837235.1. Classification (GTDB taxonomy): domain Bacteria; phylum Pseudomonadota; class Gammaproteobacteria; order Burkholderiales; family Burkholderiaceae_C; genus Limnohabitans_A; species Limnohabitans_A radicicola. The sequence continues at coordinate 382,682 of NZ_JACYFT010000002.1, forward strand.
GCGTCCCAGTAGCTCAGGCTGTGTTTTTGGAGCAGCACCAACGCCAGGTCCACGGTCTCCAGTGTCACCGCAGACAGGTCCAGCTGGCGGTAGCAATGCAGCTGCTCACGCAGGTGCTCATGCGGCAAGCCCAGCTTGCGCAGACCGACCTGGATGTATTCATTGAGCACCTGCGTGGACAGCACACCCAGACGCTCAAAGCGCAAGTGCCTGAGCAAATTGATGGCGATGCGCTGCTTGCGGGGCTCGTCGGTGCTGTCGGCATAGACCAGCACGGTGGTGTCGATGAAACAGCGTGTCTTGGGCAGGGCCAACAGCTGCGACCAAGGGGGTGTGGGTTCAGCCGCGATCATGGACGGCGTCCCGGTCGAACTTCCAGCCCTGGAGGCGACCGCCGCCGCTCAGGCAGCGCTGCTCCCAGGCTTGCCATTCGGTGGTTTGTCTTTCTTGACCCGCCAGTTGCTCCAGGTAGTCGCGCACGGCCTGGTTTAGGCTTTTGCCCATTTTCCGGGCCGCTTCACGGGCCGCCTCGGCCACGCGCTCGTCGACGGACAAAGTGATGTTCATGACTTTTTCCTTTTTTAATCGCACATATTATGTGTGATTGGCATTCTGGCTGCAAATGATGGACTGGGGTGTGGACAATGGTCATCCATTCAGAGAGGGTATTGCCATGCCCAGACAGGCCATCGACCAGTTGCGCTTGCCTGTGTTGATCTACCATCGCCGCCTGGATACGCGACCCGCAGCCGTAGCAGGCCCGGGGGCGATCAGGGCTGTTGCCAGAGGGCTGCCCAATCCTGGACCCACTGGGCCAAGGCTTGGGGGACAGTGGCATCCGGCGCAGCCGCAGGCAAACGCAGCGCCTGGGCGGCAGCATTCAGTGCGGCCAGTGGCTGGTGCAAGTCGAGCGCTTGCGCCCCGTTTTGCTTGCTCAGTTTTTCGCCGTTGGTGCCCAGCACCAGGGGGGTGTGCAGGTAGCTGGGGGTGGGCAGGCCCAGCGCTTGTTGGAGCACGATCTGTCGGGCGGTGTTGTCGGTCAGGTCTTCGCCGCGCACCACATGGGTGATGCCTTGCGCACCATCGTCCACCACCACGGCCAGCTGGTAAGCCCACAGGCCATCGGCCCGGCGCAGCACAAAGTCGCCGACTTCTTCGTTCACGTTTTGCTGTTGCGAGCCCAAACGGCGGTCGGTCCATTCCGTGATGGCAGGCAAGCCCAGGGCCTGTTGCACGGCTTGCACATTCAGCCGCCAGGCGCGGGCCGGTTTGCCGTTCAGGCCAGGGCGGCAGGTGCCAGGGTAGACGGCCGCATGGTGCCGCGCCACGGCTTGGGTCTGAGCGGCCTCGATGTCCTTGCGCGAGCAGCCGCAGGGGTAGGCCCAGCCCTTGGCGATCAGTTGGTCGAGTGCAGCCTGGTACGTCGCCTCACGCTGGCTTTGCCAGAGGACGGCGCCGTAAGGCACCAAGCCGCAGGTGGCGAGTTGTTCAAAGATGGTTTGTGCAGCGCCCGGTATGCAGCGGGGCGTGTCCACGTCTTCCATGCGCACTCGCCATGAGCCGCCGTGCGCCCGGGCGTCGAGCCAGCTGGCCAGGGCTGCCACGAGCGAGCCTGCGTGCAGCAGGCCTGTGGGAGAGGGCGCAAACCGGCCCACATACCTCAAGCCCATGCAGGATCAGCGTTTGCTCAGCACCGAGAGGGCCAGCTCTAGACCAGAGACAAAAGCGTCTTCGGCGCGGTGGCCCAGGCACCAGTCGCCGCACAGGCCGATGCCCTCTGCCTTGAACCACAAATGGCTCTGACCGAGCGGTTGCGCGGTTTTGGCATACAGCCAGCGGTGCGCTTCGACATGGGCCGGTGTGGCGCGGATGCCGGTGATTTCGGCAAAGGCCTTGAGCAGCTTGCCGGTGATGCGGTCTGCGCTGTCGTTGATGTGCTCGGCCGACCAGGGGGCGCTGGCCTGCACGGTCCAGCGTTCGATGCGTTCGCGCCCGGGCTTGGACGATTCGCGGGCCATCCAGGCGATGCGGTGGTGGGTGCTGCGGGCTGCGTTCCATTGGGGGCCAATGGTGATCAGGCCCGGTTGCACCGCTTGCGGGTAGGCGACCATCAAGGTCCAGCAAGGGTCCACGCGCACATCTTTGAGCGGCGCGGCCAGCGCCGACTGGCCGGAGGCCTTGAGCAGCTCGCTGGCTTGGGCCGGTGGAATGGCCAGGATGACCTTGTCGAAGCCGCCATACACATGCTGGCTACCGCCGTCACCCTCGGTGTGCAGCTGCCAGCCGTTTTTGTGCAGCGGGTCGGCACTGATCTTGGTGACGCGTGTTTGAAGTTGCACATTGCCGTCTTCCACCAGCGGAGCGGCCCAGGCCTTGACCAGGCCATTCATGCCGGGGGTGGCCACCCAGTGGCGCTCGCCGCCGGGCAGGCCGGCTTCGATCACACGGCCCATCGGATCGAGCACGCGCACCGCGTTGGCGCTCCAGGGCTTGCACACGCCGGGCACAGTGCCCAGGGCCAGTTCAAAGCGCGGGTCACGCACCGTGAAGTACTGCGTGCCGTGGTCAAAGCTGCCGAAGGCGCTGGAGCGCGTGGCCATGCGGCCGCCCAGGCCCCGGCTCTTTTCGAACAGGGTGACGTTGTGTCCGGCTTGGCGCAATGTGCGTGCGCAAACCACGCCGGCCATGCCGACGCCGATGATGGCGATGTGTTGTGTGTTCATGTCCCTACTCTACACGTGATGCACGGGCCCGAGCAATGCGTCACGTGTGGTGGGGCGCTCCAGTTGCGACAGCCACCAGCGCAGCGCCTGTCCGGCAGGGGAGTCTTTGCTGTCGCGCCAGGCCATGTGGGCCGTCGATACACGTGGCTTTTGTACCTGGCGTGGCACCAGCAAACCGCTGTCGATGTAGGGCTTGGCCAGCGAGACGGGCAAAAATCCGCCCCCAAGTCCCCGCAGCTGGGCTTCGAGTTTGCTGGCCATGTCGGGGACGGTGAAGACATCTTGCCCACCCACCAGACCGATGGTCAGGCCATCGCCCCGGCTGACCGAGTCGGCCACGGCCACGGCGCGGTGTTGTTGCAGCAGGGCGTTCGTCAGCGGTTCGGGGGCTTGTGCCAGGGGGTGATGTGCGGCGACGGCGTACACAAAGTCGATGCTGCCCAGCACCTGGTGCTGGATGTCGGCACCTGTGCCCGGCTCCAGCACCACGCCCAGTGCCAGATCGGCCTGGCCAGAGGTCAGTGCCGTGAGGGTGCCGGACAGGGTCTCGTAGCGTAGCCGCAGACGGGTCGGGGCTTTGAGTTCGAGAAAGGCCGCGCACAGGTCCATCACCACGGGCCGCGCGATCAGGCTGTCCACCGCGATGGTGAAAACCGCCTCCCAGCCGGTGGCCACGCGGCGCACCCGGTTGGCCACGGCATCCATGTCGTCCAGCAGGCGTTTGGCTTCGCGCAAAAGGGCTTGGCCTGCGGCCGTGGGGCGCGCTTGGCGAGAAGTGCGGTCAAACAGCAGGACGTCCAGCGCGTCTTCGAGCTGGCGTACCCGGTAGGTCAGGGCGCTGGGCACCAGACCCAGTTGCCTGGCGGCTCCTGCAAAGCTGCCGGTTTGCTCGATGGTTTGCAGCATCGTCAGGGCATCTGGAGTCAGCCAATCGCGTGGGGTTTGCATGATGAGGCTTTGAATATTCAATTAAATTGAATGATGCCAGCAAATGGATTGCACCGCACGCATGGGGCGTTTGCTTACAGTTCAAGCCATGCATTCCAAGGAGCCGACATGCTGACACTGCGCAAATCGTCCGAACGCGGCTACGCCGACCACGGCTGGCTCAAATCGTTCCACAGCTTTTCCTTTGCCAATTACTTTGACCCGGCCCACATGGGCTGGGGCAACCTGCGGGTCATCAACGAAGACCGCATTGCACCGGGCACCGGCTTTGGCACCCACGGCCACCGCGACATGGAAATCATCAGCTATGTGCTGTCGGGCAACTTGGCCCACCAGGACAGCATAGGCAACGTCAAAGGCATTCCGCCCGGTGATGTGCAGCGCATGAGCGCAGGCTCTGGCGTGCGCCACAGCGAGTTCAACCATGCCAAGGGTGAGCAAACGCACTTTTTGCAGATCTGGATCGAGCCCAATGTGACGGGCATTGATCCGGGGTATGAACAAAAAACCGTGCCCGAGAGCGTCAAACGCGGTCAGCTGGCGCTGGTGGCCGCGCCCGAGCCGGCCGAACACACGGTCAAGATCCACGCCGATGCGCGCATGTACGCCGGCTTGTTTGATGGCGCCGAAGCGGCCCAGCTGCCCTTGGACCCGGCCCGCAAGGCCTATGTGTTCCTGGTGCGCGGCAGCTTGCAGGTCAATGGCCAGCTGCTGAGCGCTGGCGATGCGGCGCTGCTGCAAGCGGAATCCTCATTGGCCCTGAGCGCAGGCCAGGACGCGGAAGTCCTGGTGTTTGATCTGGCCGCCTGATTTTTTCACCCACTGTCTTTTTTCAAGGAGTATTTCTCATGGCTAAAACTGTTGTTGTTTTCCATTCCGGCTACGGCCACACCCAGCGCGTGGCCCAATTCGTGGCCCAGGGCGCCAATGCCCAGACCATCACCATCGACGCCGATGGCAACATCACAGAGGCTGACTGGGCCGCGCTGGACGCTGCTGACGCCATCATTTTCGGCTCGCCCACCTACATGGGCATGGCTTCCTGGCAGTTCAAGAAGTTTGCAGACGCCACCTCCAAGCGCTGGTTCACCAGCGCCTGGAAAGACAAGGTCGCAGGCGGCTTCACCATCTCGGCCAGCCCCAGCGGCGACAAGCTGTCGACCATCCAGTACTTCATCACCTTGGCCATGCAGCAAGGCATGGTCTGGGTGGGTCAGCCCGCGATGAACGACGGCACCATCAACCGCATCGGCTCCAACTCCGGCGTGATGGCGCAAGTCGGTCCGACCAGCCCTGCAGAAGACATCCCCCAGGGTGACCTGGACACCGCCAAAGCCTACGGCGAGCGCGTGGCGGCCGTGGCGGCCAAGCTGCGCGGCTGAGCTGCAGGCTTGCTTGGTGAGTCCTCCGGACTGACCTTGCGAAAGCCAGAACCGAAAGGTTCTGGCTTTTTTCATGGATCAGGCACTTCATGGGTGCGGCTCTTGCTAGGATCACGGCATGAAAATCATCTCGATGCTGCCGTGGGCCGACTGGTTGGCCCTGTTGCTGTTTTTCAGCCTGTGGGTGGGTTACGCCTGGTTGGCCAAGGTGCGGGGCTTGCGTGACCAGAGCCTGATCGCCACCACCAATATGTACCGCCAGAAGTGGATGCTGCAAACCACATCGCGCGACCCGCGCATGCTCGATGGTCTGATCACGCAAAACCTGTCACACACGCCGTCGTTCTTCTCGTCCACCACCATCATCATCATTGGCGGCTTGTTCGCCTTGCTGGGCACCACCGACAAGGCGGCCGAATTGGTGCGAGAAATCCCCTTTGCAGAGCCCACGCCGATTTTGGTGTTCGAGTTCAAGATCCTGGTGCTGGTGGGCATCTTCGTTTACGCTTTTTTCCGCTTCTCCTGGTCGATGCGCCAGTACACCTTTGTGGCGCTGGTGATTGGGGCCATGCCGCCGCCCAAGGCGTTCGAGGCGGGTCAGCATGACCGCCAAGCCATGGCTGCGCGGGCAGGGCGGCTGGTGGGGGCTGCGGCCGAGACCTTCAACGATGGCCTCAGGGCTTATTACTTTTCGTTTGCGGCCATGGCCTGGTTTTTTTCGCCGCTGGCGCTGGTGGTCGCCACTGCCTTGGTGGTGGTGATTTTGTACGGCAGGGAGTTCCGCTCCGAGGTGCTGGACGTGCTGCGCGACTGATCCTGAAGCACTTCGTTTGCAGCCCGTTTTTGGGGGCCGTCAAGAGGGGAAAATCACCTTTGGCGGCAGGCTCAAACCGGCAGGCCCGCACCTACAATGAAGGTCTATGTTTGTCCACCTGCGCCTCCATTCCGAATTCTCCATCGTTGACTCGACTTGCCGCATCGACGAGGTGGTCAAGGCGGCTGCCAAGGACCAACAGCCTGCGCTGGCGCTCACCGACCTGAACAACCTGTTTGGCGGTGTCAAGTTCTACAAGGAAGGCCGTGGCAAAGGCGTCAAGCCCATTCTTGGCGCTGAAATCTACCTTGAAGGCCTGGGGGGCGATCCAACTGCCAACACCAAAGTCAGCCTGCTGGTGCAAAACCACAAGGGTTACCTGAACCTGTGTGAATTGCTGGCCCGGGGCTGGACCCAGGGCGTGGTCAAGGCTGTGGCCGTGATCCGTCTGGTCTGGCTCAAGGAGCTCTCGGAGGGTTTGATCTTGCTGTCGGGCGCTCAGGCCGGGCCTGTGGGCCAGGCGCTGGTGCAGGGCGACCGCGACAAGGCCGCCGATGTGGCGCTGCAACTGGGCTCGATTTTTCCGCACCGTTTTTACCTGGAGCTGCAACGTGCTGGCCGCCCCGAGGATGAGCCCCAGGTGATTGGTGCTGTCGAGTTGGCTGCACGCCTGGGCTTGCCTGTGGTGGCGACCCACCCGGTGCAGTTTTTGACGCCCGACGACTACGAAGCGCATGAAGCGCGGGTTTGCATCTCCGAAGGCGAGATCCTGGCCAACACGCGACGTGTGCGCCGCTTCACCCGTGAGCAGTATTTCAAGTCGTCCGAGGAGATGTGTGCGCTGTTTGCCGATGTGCCCAGTGCCATCGCCAACACACTGGAAATCGCCAAGCGCTGCAACCTGAGCCTGGTGCTGGGCAAGCCGCAGTTGCCCAATTTTCCGATCCCGCCCGTGAATGGTGTGGTCATGTCGGTGGACGACTATTTCCGCCATGTCTCGCACGAAGGCCTCAAGGAGCGCCTGATCCATCTGTACCCCGACGAAGCCAAACGCGAGGCCGAGCGTCAGCGCTACGTGGATCGGCTGGAGTTTGAGCTGAACACCATCCTGAAGATGGGTTTTCCTGGTTACTTCCTGATCGTGGGTGACTTCATCCAATGGGCCAAGAACAATGGTTGCCCGGTCGGCCCAGGACGGGGTTCCGGAGCGGGCTCGCTCGTGGCTTATGCGCTCAAAATCACCGACCTCGACCCACTGCAATACAACCTGCTGTTCGAGCGCTTTTTGAATCCCGAGCGGGTGTCCATGCCCGACTTCGACATCGACTTCTGTCAGGGCAACCGGGACCGGGTGATCGACTATGTGAAGGACAAATACGGCCGTGATGCCGTCTCGCAGATCGCCACCTTCGGCACCATGGCCGCGCGTGCGGCCATCCGCGATGTGGGCCGTGTGCTCGACATGAGCTACACCTTTTGCGATGGCATCAGCAAGCTCATCCCCAACAAGCCGGGTATGTCGGTCACGTTGCAGTACCCGCCCGCCACGCCCAAAGAGGGCGACAAGAACAACTATGCGATTGCCATGGAGCCCATCTTGGCCGAGCGCATCGAGCGCGAAGAGGATGTGAAGACCCTGATCGAGCTGGCGCAAAAACTCGAAGGCATGACCCGTAACGTCGGCATGCACGCGGGCGGCGTGCTGATCGCGCCGGGCAAGCTGACCGACTTTTGCCCGCTCTACCAGCAGCCCGGCAGCGAATCTGCGGTGAGCCAGTACGACAAGGACGATGTGGAGGCCGCAGGCCTGGTCAAATTCGACTTTTTGGGGCTGGCCACGCTGACCATTCTGGAAATCGCCCGCGAGTTCATCATGAAGCGGCACAAGGGCCAGGAAAACTTCGCCTTTGAAAACATCCCGCTCAACGATGCGGCGACCTACAAGCTGTTTTCGGACGGCAAGACCGAGGCCGTGTTCCAGTTTGAAAGTCGTGGCATGCAGGGCATGTTGCGCGACGCCCGGCCCAGCCGCCTGGAAGACCTGATCGCACTCAACGCCTTGTACCGCCCGGGTCCCATGGACCTCATTCCCAGCTTTGTGGCGCGCAAGCACGGGCGTGAAGAGGTGGAGTACCCGCATCCTGCCGTGGCCGAGATGCTGTCTGAGACCTACGGCATCATGGTTTACCAGGAGCAGGTGATGCAGACGGCGCAGATCCTGGGCGGCTACTCGCTCGGTGGTGCCGACTTGCTGCGCCGCGCCATGGGCAAGAAGAAGGCCGAAGAAATGGCCGAGCACCGCGAGAAGTTCCGTGCGGGCGCTTTGGCCACCCATGGCATCACGCAGGACAAGGCCGACGAAGTCTTTGACCTGATGGAGAAGTTCGCGGGCTACGGCTTCAACAAGTCGCACGCCGCTGCCTACTCGCTGCTGGCGTACCACACGGGCTGGCTCAAGGTGCACTACACCGCCGAGTTCTTCTGCGCCAACATGACGGTGGAAATGGACGACACCGACAAACTCAAGGTGCTCTACGAAGACGCCCTCAAGTTCGGCATCACCTTCGATCCGCCGGACGTGAACCGGGGCACGCACCGCTTTGAGCCGGTCACTGACAAGGTCATCCGCTACGGCCTGGGCGCCATCAAGGGCACAGGTCAGCAGGCGATCGAGGCCATCGTGGCCGCGCGTGAAGAAGGTGGCCCGTTCACCAGCTTGTTCGACTTTGCCGTGCGGGTGGACCGCACCCGCATCAACAAGCGCACGGTGGACGCCCTCATCAAGGCTGGGGCCTTTGACTCGCTGCACATGAACCGCGCGGCGCTCTCGGCCAGCATCGACAAGGCTTTTGAATTTGCCAATGCGACAGCGGCCAACGCCAACCAGGGCGGGCTGTTTGACATGCTGGGCGACGACTCGCACGGCTCCAGCACGCAGGAACCTGACTTGGCCGATGTGTTGCCCTGGGGCATCAAGGAACGCCTGACTCTGGAAAAGACGGCGGTGGGTTTTTACCTGTCAGGCCACTTATTCGATGCGGTCGAGCGCGAGGTGCGCCAGTTTGCCCGCCGCAAGATCGACGACCTGATCGACAGCCGCGAGCCACAACTGCTGGCGGGCATTGTGAGCGACCTGCGCATCATCAATGGCCAGCGCGGCAAGGTGGCGATCTTCAAGCTCGACGACAAATCGGGCGTGATGGAAGCCACCGCTGACGAAAACCTGATCAATGCCTCGCGCAACACGCTGAAGGACGATGAGCTGATCATCGTCATGGCCAAAATGCAGGCAGACCGTTTCTCGGGTGGCTTTCGGCTCAAGGTTGAGCAGATCATGGACCTCGGGCAGGCCCGTTGTCGCTATGGCAAGTATTTGCGTGTGGCCGTGAACGGCCGTGCCCCAGACATCGCGCGCTTGATCAAGGAGTTTCCCGCTCAACGCGAGGAGTCCGAACACGGTGTGCTGATCAAGGGCTTGCCCGTGCGCCTGGCGCTGGAACGGCGCAGCGAGACCGTGGCGGCCCGCGCCGAGTTGGCGTTGGGCGAGCAGGCCAAGTTCTTCCCGTCGGACGCGGCACTGGCCAGCTGGATGGCGCAGGCCGATCAGGGGCAGGCGCAGATCGTCTACGACGAGGGACAGAACATCTTGGCCGTGCGCACGGTGTCCATGTAGGATCCGTGCTCCCTCGCTTGGGTTTGTGGTTCGCAAAGGCACTGTCGGGTCGAGGGCGTCGCTCCCACAACAACAGTGCTCACTCCTTGAAATGAAAGCGAAGTCTCGCTCGCGGCAGGTCAGTCCAGCGGCCTGAACCCCAGCACGATCACCGAGGGCACGCGGCCATCGGTGTCTTTGGGGAAGACTTCGGTCTTGTCGATCGCGCGCAGCACGGCATCGTCCCAGGCTTTGTTACCGCTCGATTGCACGATGCGGCGGCTGAGGATGGTGCCGTCCGGACTGACCTTGACTTCGACCTCGGCGCGCGGGTTGCCCACCACATCGCCCGGGTAGGAGATGTTGGGCTTGATGCGGCCCACCAGACGGCCGGCATAGCTGGCCGATGGCCCAGATGACTTGAGCGCGGTGCCCGTGGCGTTTTCGCCGCCCGAGGCTCCGGCCAGGCCTTGCATGCGTTTGAGGTTTTCCTTGCGCAGGGCTTCCGCGTGCGCTGCGTCAGCCTTGGCTTCAGCCTCTTTGCGGGCGTCGTCTTTCTTGCGTTTGTCGGCTTCGGCCTGCTTTTTCTTCTCGCGCTCTTTTTCTTCGCGGGCTTTGTCTTCTTTGGCTTTTTGTTCTTTGGCCTTCTTGTCGGCTTTTTCCTGTTCGGCCTTCTCTTTTTCCCGTTCCTTGCGTTTTTTCTCAGCCTTTTCCTTGTCGGCTTTTTCTTTCTCGGCCTTTTCCGCTTTCTCTTTTTCGGCGGCTTTTTTCTTTTCTTCTTTCTTTTTCAGCGCAATTTCGGCATCGCGGCGATCCACCTCAGGCGCAGGCGCGGGGGCAGGACGGGGTGCAGGTGCGGGCTTGGGAGGCTCCGGAGTGGGCTGTGGCGCGGGTTCAGGCTCAGGCTCGGGCTCCATCAGCCGCGGCGCAGCGGCCTGGTGTGTGGCGGACCACAGTTCGGCTTCGGCCTGTACGGTCTGTGGCTGGGTTTTCCAGGCGGTGGCCAGGCCCAGCGCCATGAACAGCAAAAGGTGCGCCACCGCAGCCACCACCAAGGCGCGCTGCAGCCCGGGCTGCGCGGGGGGCGCAAACTCCAGATGCGGGGTAGACGGGCTGTCGCTCACGGCGCGCTGGCTTCTCAGGGGGCCAGTTGCACGGACAGGCCCACACGGGCAATGCCTGCGCGCTGCAGGCTGTCCATGACCTTGACCACGGTCTCGTATTTCACGGTGCGGTCAGCGCTGATCACCACGGCGGTGTTGTCGCTGCCGCCCACCAGGCCCTTGACGCTGGCCGCCACACTCGTGAGGTTGGCGCTGTCGGTCTTGCCGTCGCTGACCAGTTCCAGCCGTTCGTCTTTCTGGATCACCACCTGCACCACCTTGTCGGGTTGTTTGGCGGCTTTGCCCACGCTGGGCAGGTCGACCATACTGGGTGTGATCATGGGGGCTGTGACCATGAAGATGATGAGCAGCACCAGCATCACGTCGATGAAGGGCACCATGTTGATCTCGGCAATGGTGCGGCGACCACGGCCTCGGGATGAAACGGCAGGCATCTGTCGTGCTCCGCCGGGTCAGTGGCCGGAGGCTGAGCCGCTGGGGCCCGAGGAGCCGAGGCTGCGCTGCAGGATGTTGGAAAACTCTTCGATGAAGGTTTCCAGCTTGATGGCGATGCGGTCCACATCGTGCGAGAAGCGGTTGTAGCCCAGCACGGCAGGGATGGCCGAGAACAGACCGATGGCGGTGGCCACCAGGGCTTCGGCAATGCCCGGGGCCACGGTGGCCAGCGTCACCTGCTGCAGGCTGGCCAGGCCGGTGAAGGCGTGCATGATGCCCCAGACGGTGCCAAAGAGGCCCACATAAGGCGAGATGGAGCCCACCGATGCGAGGAAGGCCAGTTGGGATTCGGCCACATCCATCTCGCGCTGGAAGCTCGCGCGCATGGCGCGGCGTGCGCCGTCGAGCAGGGTGCCGGGGTCGGTGATGCGGCGCTCACGCAGCTTCTGGTATTCGCGCATGCCGCTGGCAAAGATGCGTTCCATCGGGCCGCCCAGCTTGGCGTTCTGGCTGGCGGCGTTGAAGAGTTCGTTGAGACTGGTGCCGGACCAGAATTCGCGTTCAAACTCTTCGTTGAGGGTCTTGATGCGCTTGATCGCGCCGAGCTTGCGCACGATGGCAGCCCAGCTGGTCACCGAGATGGTCAGCAGCAAGCCGACCACCAGTTGCACCACAAAGCTGGCATGCAGCAACAGCGAGACGATGGACATGTCGTTCATTTCAGAGCTTCCAGAACAGGGGCCGGAATGCGACCCGGTTTCAAGGTTTGGCTGTCAACCCAGCCGATGCGAATGGTACCTTCGGCCAGCAAGGCGTCGGGCAGGCCCTGCCGACGCAGCAGCACCTGTTGGGCAATGGTCAGGCTCACACGACCGGCTTCCTGCACCCGTGCTGTGACCCACAGGGCATCGTCCAGGCGTGCGGGCTGGTGGTATTTGACGGCGGTTTCGCTGACGACAAACATGCCGCCAACCTGCTCGCGCAACACTTGCTGGTTGAAGCCCAGGGCGCGCAGCCACTCGGTGCGGCCGCGTTCCATGAACTTGAGGTAATTGGCGTAGAACACGATGCCTCCGGCATCGGTGTCTTCCCAATAGACGCGCAGCGGAAAGCCGAAGGGGGTGGATTCGGTGGTCATGGGCTCGGTCATGGGTTCAAGCAGGCTTGCAGGCGTTCGATGGCGGTTTTCAGCTCGGCCATCGAGTTGGCGGTGGAAAAACGCACGAAGCGGGCTGTCTCGGCCGTGCCGAAGTCGCGCCCGGGCGTGATGGCCACATGGGCATGGTGCAGGGCAGCGTGGGCAAAGTCCCAGCTGTCTTTGAGGCCCAGTTTGGCGCAGGCGGCGCTGCAGTCGGCCCAGGCGTAAAAGGCGCCGTCGGGCATGACCGGTACCGTCAGGCCCAGGGCGTTGAGGGCCGGGATGAAGAAGTCACGGCGGGATTTGAATTCGGCCCGGCGCGCTTCGTAGGCGGCCAGGCTTTCTGGTTCAAAACAGGCCAGCGCCGCTTGCTGTGAAATCGTGCTGGGGCAAATGAACAGGTTTTGCGCCAAACGTTCAATGACGCCCACCAAGGCGTCGGGCACCACCAGCCAGCCCAGCCGCCAGCCGGTCATGTTGAAGTACTTGCTGAAGCTGTTGATGCTGATGATGTCGTCACTGATGGCCAGGGCCGTCTGGCCGTAGGCCTCGTCGTGGCTCAGGCCCAGGTAGATTTCGTCGATCAATGTCACACCGCCATGGGAACTCACCACCTCATGGATGCGACGCAGCTCGGCCGGGTCGATGGAGGTGCCGGTGGGATTGGATGGCGAGGCCAGCAGTACGCCACGGGTCTTGGGTCCCCAGGCGGCCTGCACCTTCGCGGCGCTCAGCTGGTAGCGCTCTTCGGCTGTGGTGGGCACCAGCACAGCCGTGCCTTCTGCGGCACTCACAAAATGCCGGTTGCAGGGGTAGCTGGGGTCGGGCATCAGGACTTCGTCGCCGTGCTCGATCAGGGCCAGGCAGGCCAGGTGCAGCGCGGCCGATGCACCTGCGGTGACGACGATGCGGCGCGCTGGCACATTGACACTGAAGCGGCTGGCGTACCAACCGCTGATGGCCTGGCGCAGGGCGTCGGTGCCCAAGGCCTGGGTGTATTGCGTGGCGCCTTGAGCGATGGTGCGGGTTGCTGCAGCCTGCACGGGGTCAGGTGCGGTGAAGTCGGGTTCGCCGATGTTCAGGAAGATGACTGGGCGGTCGGTGTGGGCGACTTCGCGTGCCAGGGCCGAGGCGGCCTTGGCGACTTCCATCACATAAAAGGGTTCGATACGCTGGGCGCGTTGGGCAATCCGCATGGGTGGTTCTGTGACCGGGAGGCTCAGTCGCGGGCTTTGCCGGAGGCGCGGTCTGCGGCCACTTCGTCCGCACGCAGCTGGGGCGCCAGACCGCTGAGCACGGCATTCACGTACTTGTGGCCATCGGTGCCGCCAAAGTCCTTGGCCAGCTCGATGCATTCGTTGAGCACCACACGCCACGGCACGTCCAGGCAGTGTTGCAGCTCGTAGGCGCCAATCCACATCACGGCATGCTCGATGGGTGAAATCTCGGCCAGGCTGCGGTCCAGCTTGGGCAAGATCATGGCATCCAGCGCTTGCGCTTGTTCAGCGCAGCCGTAGAGCAAGGCGTCGTAATGGGCCGAGTCGGCTTTGTGAAAGCCCGACAGGTCGCGGGTGAAGACGTCGATGTCCGACGCTTCGTTGCCGCCAACGATGTACTGGTACAGGCCTTGCAGTGCAAACTCGCGCGAGCGACTGCGCGCAGGTTTGGCCGAGGATTTTCGGGTGCCTGCGGCTTGGGGCGCTGCCTGCTGGTTTTCAGGAGAACTGTGAACGTCGCTCATCACGCGGTTTCCCCGTTGTCCAGTTCGTCGGCCAGCTCCGCCAGATCGGCGGAGAGGTCTTCCATCACGCAGGCCATCTCCACCGCCACTCGGGCTGCGTCGCGGCCTTTTTCGGTCTGGCGCACGATGGCTTGTTCGAGGTTTTCAGTGGTCAGGATGGCGTTGGCGATGGGCAGGTTGTAGTCGAGCGACACGCGGCTCACGCCGGCCCCCGACTCGTTGGCCACCAGCTCGAAGTGATAGGTTTCGCCGCGGATGATGCAACCCAGTGCGATCAGCGCGTCGTATTCGGCGCGCTCGGCCATGGCTTGCAGGGCCACGGGCACCTCCAGGGCACCAGGCACCATGACATGGTCGATGCTGGTCACGCCCATGGCCTCGAGCTCTTCGATGCAGGCCTTGGCCAGCGCGTTGGTGATGTCTTCGTTGAAACGGGCTTGCACAATGCCGATGTGCATGAACTCACCGTTGAGTTCCTGGGCCTGACCTTTGTTGGCGTCGAGCATGGTTTTCTTTCTTATTGTTTGGGGATGTAGCCGGTGATCTCCAGCCCATAGCCGGTCATGCTGGGCATGCGGCGGGGCTGGCCCATGAGCTTCATTTTGTGCACACCGCACTCACGCAGGATTTGCGCGCCCACACCGTAGGTGCGCAGGTCCATCTTGCCGCGTTCGGGCGCTTGGGCCGAGCGGGCACGGCCTTCAAATTGGGCCAACAACTGATCGGCCGACTCGCCGCAGTTGAGCAGCACGGCCACGCCACAGCCTTGGGCGTTGAGGTACTGCAAGCTGTTGTCCAGGCTCCAGGAGTGCATGGTGCGGTTGACTTCGAGCGCGTCGAGCACCGACAGCGGCTCGTGCACACGCACAGGCACTTCGGCGTCGGCTGACCATTGGCCTTTGACCAGTGCCAGGTGCACGGTTTGGCTGGGTTGGTCGCGGAAGGCGTGGGCGGTGAATTCGCCGTGGGCGGTTTGCAGCGTGCGGGTGCCGATGCGCTCGACCAGCGATTCGTTGCGGCTGCGGTATTGGATCAGGTCGGCGATCGTGCCGATCTTGAGGCCATGCTCGGCCGCAAACAACTGCAAGTCCGGCAGGCGCGCCATGGTGCCGTCGTCTTTCATGATCTCGCAGATCACGGAGGAAGGTGAGCAGCCAGCCATGGCCGCCAGGTCACAACCGGCTTCGGTATGGCCTGCGCGCATGAGCACGCCGCCGTCCACTGCCTGCAGCGGGAAGATGTGGCCAGGTTGCACCAGGTCGGTTGGCACGGCGTTCTTGGCCACGGCCACCTGCACGGTCTTGGCGCGGTCGGCGGCCGAGATGCCGGTGGTCACGCCTTCAGCGGCTTCAATGGAGACGGTAAACGCCGTGCTGTAGACGGTGCCGTTGCGGGCGGCCATGGGCGGCAGTTTGAGGAATTCGCAGCGCTCGCGGGTGAGCGTCAGGCAAATCAGGCCGCGGCCAAAGCGGGCCATGAAGTTGATGGCTTCGGGCGTGACGTGGTCAGACGCCAGCACCAGATCGCCTTCGTTTTCGCGGTCTTCTTCGTCGACCAGGATCACGATGCGCCCCGCCTTCATCTCGGCCACGATCTCTTCTACGGGCGAGATCGCCACGGGCTGCAGTTTCTCGGGGGCGTTCATGCTTTGTCTTTCTGGATCAGGCCTGCGCTGAGCATGCGCTCAACATAACGGGCGACGGTGTCGATTTCGAGGTTGACCGGGCTGCCGGCTTGGAGGTGGCCAAGGGCGGTGTTGTCCACGGTGTGCGGGATCAGGTTGATGCTGACTTCGCAGCCTGCAGCCAGATCGGTGACCCGGTTGACGGTGAGGCTTACGCCGTTGATGGTGATTGAGCCTTTGTAGGCGAGGTACTTGGCCAAGGCCAGTGGGGCCAGCACGCACAGCTCCCAGCTTTCGCCGATCTGCTCGAAACGGCTCACGGTGCCCACGCCATCGACATGACCAGACACGATGTGGCCACCCAGACGGTCATGCGCGCGCAGGGCTTTTTCAAGGTTGATCGGGCCCGGCTGGTCCAGCCCACTGGTCTTGTCCAGCGACTCGGCCGAGATGTCGATGGTGAACAGACGACTTTCGGGGCTGAAGGTGGTGACGGTCATGCAAGCGCCGTTCAAGGCGATGCTGTCGCCCAGGCCCACGTCATCCAGGTACCCGGCAGGGGCCTCGATGGTGAGGCGTTTGCCGTGTTGTAAAGAGCGACCCAGGTCGTGGATGGCGACGATTCGCCCCACGCCGGTGATGATTCCGGTGAACATGGACGTTATTTTCGCAGGTTATGTGCCGCACCTCGGGATTTGCCCTAAAAAAACCCCGCGAAGGCGGTAAAGCTGTGTCAACTGGCTTGGAATGCTCCGGGCTTGGCTGATAATCCAGACTTTCGTACTGAGAACGTCGCCATGAGATGGATTCGTTATAGCGCTTTGTTGTTGTCTGTGCTGGTTGCTGCCTGTGGCGGTAAAGGGCAATCGGCGGGTCCGCCCTCAGATCTGACGGTGCAAAGCAATGGCGACACGCAGGTGACTTTGAACTGGACACCCCAGTCGGGCGTGCAGTACTGGGTGCTTTGTGCGCCCGGTGATACGATCACCTCCAAAAGCTGGGCCACGACCGTCGGCGGCAATGCTTACAGCACAGCCCGCGATGGTGCTGGCGTATACAACGGGAATGTGGCGCTGGCGGGGCAGGCCGTGACACCTCCGTTCAATGTCACCGGCCTGCGCAACGATGTGACCTATTCCCTCACGGTCAATGCCCGTACCAACGGTGGGCCTGGCGGTGACGCTGCCACGCCTGTGACCCTCAAGCCGCGGCTGGCAGGCGTGAGTTGGTCGGCTTTGGGTTCGATTCCGAGCGCCTCGGCGATCCGGGCCATGGCATACGGCATCCCCACGACCACCACATCCTTTGTGTTTGTGGCGGTGGGCGATGACGGAGCGATTTACAGCAGCGCAGACAACCAGAAAACATGGACAGCCAGAAGTCTGCCCACGGCGGCGGCTGGGCGTCGATTCAACGATGTCACTTACCTGTTCGGGCGCTTCATTGCCATTGGTGAATCGGGCACCATTGTGTACAGCCCAGATGGCGTCACGTGGACGGCATCCACCATCAACAGCACCTCGTCTTTGAGCGGGGTCAATCTGAGCGCCATGGCCGCCAGTGGCTCCACATTGATGGCTGTGGGGCAGGGCGGCACGGTGCTCACAACGGGGGATGGCGTCACCTGGACAGCTCAGGCCACCAACATCACGCAAAACCTCAACGCCGTGGCGATTTCCAACGCCGTCAATGCGACCTTGCCTGCTGTGACCTCGGTGGCGTCATTCTGGGTGGTGGTCGGTGATGGTGGTGCGGTCTACACCAGTGTGGACGGGATCACTTGGACGGCAAAGAACACGGGTTTGGAGTCCGTGACCAGTGCCTGGCGCAGTGTGGCCGTGCTGGTCAACACCTCGTCCATCCTGGACTGCGGTGTCGGCAGCCCGGCGGTCACAAGCATTTCAACGAGTTATTCCATAGCACTGGTGGGTGACGATGGCAAGGTTGCGACCGCTGGCCCGACATTGGCGTGGACTTTGTCCACACTGGACGGCGCTCCTCGTCTCAACAAAGTGATTTCTCCTGCAGGCCAGTTTGTGGCAGTAGGACATGCTGGGGCCATTTACACGGGGAACCTGAACGCTGATGCCAGCAGCATCAGTTGGTCGCGCCGCACGGGTGCGTCCGGTATGTCTGACTTGTATGGGGTGGTTCGTTACGGTAAAGACGCCGCTTTGGCATACAGCAACAGCTACATTGCCTTCGGACAGGGTGGGGCCACTTGGTATTCACGCTGAGTGTCAGCTGATGAAAGCATGAGTCAAGGCAAGCGCATGTGCTTGCCTTTTCCACTCAGGGTATTCCTTTGCTTGGTGCCTGCTCGCCAATGTCTAAAATGCTTGTTGCATTGCAGCATTTGGTTTTTTCATTGGCCCCAGGAGTCCTTTTCCGTGTCTACCCACCCATCGTCTCGTCGCGCTAGCGGGCCAGCCGCAGACACCACCAGCGCGCGGGTTATCAAGAAGTACCCCAACCGGCGCCTGTACGACACCACCACTTCAACGTACATCACGCTGGCTGAAATCAAGCAGCTGGTCATGGCGTCTGAGCCTGTGGTGGTTCGGGACGCCAAGAGCGGTGAAGACCTGACTCGGTCGATCTTGCTGCAAATCATCTTGGAAGAAGAGGCTGCAGGCGTGCCGATGTTCAGCGAGGCTGTCCTGGCGAACCTGATCCGTTTTTATGGGCATGCCATGCAAGGCTACATGGGCACGTTTCTTGAGAGTCAGATGCAGATGTTCACCGACTGGCAGTCCCGCATGGGCGATCAAAGCCAAGGGCTGACGGCGGAAAAATGGGGGCAGTTCATGCAGTGGCAGTCCCCTATGTTGCAAAACATGCTGGCCAGCATGCTCAACCCGTCGACGGCGGTCATGGGGCAGATCCAGGAAAAAATGCAACAGCAAATGCAAAAGAACACCGAGCAAATGCTGGGCGTCCTGGGCCTCAAATCCTGATTCAGTGGGGCCCTTGTGGTCTCTGATTGGGACCGGACGGGTTTTGCTGGGACAATCGGCACATGAGCGAAATTTCTGCAAGCACCGCAGCCCCCAAAGTGGGCTTTGTCAGCCTGGGCTGTCCCAAGGCTTTGACCGACTCCGAACTGATCCTGACCCAGCTGAGCGCCGAGGGTTACCAGACTTCCAAAACCTTTGACGGTGCCGACCTGGTGATCGTCAACACCTGCGGCTTCATCGACGATGCGGTCAAGGAGAGCCTGGACACCATCGCCGAAGCCCTGAGCGAAAACGGGAAGGTGATCGTGACCGGTTGCCTGGGTGCCAAGACGAGCGAGGGCGGTGGCAACATGGTCCGCGAGATGCACCCCAGTGTGTTGGCGGTGACCGGACCGCACGCCACGCAAGAGGTGATGGATGCAGTGCACACCCACCTGCCCAAGCCCCATGACCCGTTCCTGGATCTGGTGCCGGGTGGTTTTGGCGAAGCCGGCCTGAAGCTTACCCCGCGCCACTATGCGTATCTGAAGATCAGTGAAGGCTGCAACCACCGCTGCACCTTCTGCATCATCCCTTCCATGCGGGGCGATCTGGTGTCGCGCCCGATTGGTGATGTTCTCAAGGAGGCCAAAGCCTTGTTTGAAGGCGGTGTCAAGGAGCTGCTGGTCATCAGCCAGGACACCTCGGCCTATGGCGTGGACATCAAGTACCGCACGGGTTTCTGGGATGGCAAGCCGGTCAAGACCCGCATGCTGGAGTTGGTGCAGACGCTGGGCGAGATGGCCCGAGCCCACGGCGCGTGGGTGCGTCTGCATTACGTCTACCCTTATCCGAGCGTGGACGACATCATCCCATTGATGGCTGAGGGTCTGGTGTTGCCCTACCTCGATGTGCCCTTCCAGCACAGCCACCCCGATGTGCTCAAGCGCATGAAGCGCCCAGCCAGTGGCGAAAAAAATCTGGAGCGTATCCAGCGCTGGCGCGAACTGTGTCCCGAACTGGTGATCCGCAGCACCTTCATTGCCGGTTTCCCGGGCGAGACCGAAGAAGAATTTGCGCACCTGCTGGACTTTTTGCGAGAAGCGCAAATTGACCGTGCGGGTTGCTTTGCCTACAGCCCTGTGGACGGGGCCACTGCCAACGATTTGCCCGGCATGCTGCCCGATGCCGTGCGCGAAGAGCGCCGTGCCCGCTTCATGGCGGTGGCCGAAGAGGTGTCGATTGCCCGGCTGCAACAGCGTGTGGGTCTGGACATGCAGGTGCTGGTGGATTCGGCACCCGCCATGGGCCGACGCGGCGGGGTGGGGCGCAGCTATGGCGATGCGCCCGAGATCGACGGCGTGGTGCGTTTGCTGCCGCCAGAAAAAATCAGCAAAACGCTCAAAGTCGGTGAGTTCACCCGCGCCCGCATTGTGGGGGTGGAGGGGCACGATCTGGTGGCGCAGCCCATTTGAGGCTGGACGGCTGCGGTCCGACCATGAAAAAAGCCGATGTGAAAACATCGGCTTTTTGTATGTTTGGTGCCCAGAAGAGGACTCGAACCTCCACGCCTCTCAGCGCTAGTACCTGAAACTAGTGCGTCTACCAATTCCGCCATCTGGGCATCTCAGGAAGTCTTGATTGTACAGCAATCACTTGCTTTTTCAGGAGAGAATGAGGAAATCAGGCGCATCAAACAAAAAAGCCGATGAATGTGATTCATCGGCTTTTTGTGCATCTTATTTGGATAAGATTGGTGCCCAGGAGAGGACTCGAACCTCCACGCCTCGCAGCGCTAGTACCTGAAACTAGTGCGTCTACCAATTCCGCCACCTGGGCATTTCAGGAATCCAAGGATTGTATATTAAAAAAGTGACTCCAACCAGCGGGATGCTGGAAGAAATTGAAGGCAGCGTGCAGGGCCACCGCGATGGCCACGGCTTTCTGATTCGCGATGATGGCGAGTCGGACGTTTATCTGCCTGCCAATGAAATGCGTGCGGTCTTGCACAAGGACCGAGTCAAGGTGCGTGTCGTGCGCTTTGACCGAAAAGGACGGCCCGAAGGGCGTGTGGTCGAAATAGTGGAGCGTCCCGAGCAGCCCATCATCGGTCGGCTGCTGCAAGAAGGTGGTCTGTGGCTGGTGGCACCCGAAGACAAGCGTTATGGACAGGATGTTCTGATCCCCAAAGGCGCTACTGGCTCGGCCAAGCCGGGGCAGGTGGTGGTGGTGGAACTGACGGAACCACCGGCCTTGTATGGGCAGCCTGTGGGGCGTGTGAAAGAAGTGCTGGGTGAGATTGACGATCCCGGCATGGAGATCGAGATTGCGGTGCGCAAATACAGCGTGCCCCACGAATTTTCGCCCGCTTGCCTGGATCAGGCCAAAGGCCTGCCCGACAAAGTTCGTGCGCAGGACCGCAAGGGGCGCATCGATCTGCGCGATGTGCCGCTGGTCACGATCGATGGTGAAGATGCGCGCGACTTCGACGATGCCGTGTATTGCGAGCCCGCCAAGGTGGGCCGCACCAAAGGGTGGCGCCTGTTGGTGGCGATTGCCGATGTGAGCCACTATGTGCAGACTGGCAGTGGCATTGACATCGATGCCTACGACCGGGCCACCAGTGTGTATTTTCCGCGTCGGGTCATCCCGATGCTGCCCGAAAAACTGTCCAACGGTTTGTGCTCGCTCAACCCCGATGTGGACCGCCTGTGCATGGTCTGTGACATGCTGGTCACGGCCAAGGGCGATGTGCGTGCCTACCAGTTCTATCCGGCGGTCATGCACAGCCATGCGCGCTTCACTTACACCGAAGTAGCGGCCATTTTGGCCAACACCCGAGGCCCTGAGGCTCTGCGCCGCAAGGAGCGCGTGCAGGATCTGCTGAATCTGCACGACGTGTACCGTGCTTTGTTGGCGTCTCGTGCAGTGCGCGGTGCGGTGGATTTTGAGACCACCGAAACCCAGATCGTTTGCGACGACAGCGGCCGCATCGAGAAGATCGTTCCGCGTGTGCGCAACGAGGCGCACCGCCTGATTGAAGAGGCCATGCTGGCGGCCAACGTCTGCAGTGCCGATTTCATCCAGCAAAGTCAGCACCCGGGTTTGTTCCGTGTGCACGAAGGCCCGACGGCCGAGAAAAAGGACATCCTGCGTAACTACCTCAAGGCCCTGGGTTTGAACATGGGCTTGAGCGACGATCCGCACACCTCGGAGTTCCAGAAGATCGCGCAGGCGACCAAAGACCGACCCGATGCGCAGCAGATCCACACGATGCTGTTGCGCTCGATGCAGCAAGCGATTTATACGCCGATGAACAGTGGGCACTTTGGCTTGGCGTACGAGGCTTACACCCACTTCACCAGCCCGATTCGCCGCTACCCTGATTTGCTGGTGCACCGCGTCATCAAGTCGATCCTGGAGGGTCGCAAGTACGAACTGCCGTCTCTGCCGACACCTGGCGAAGCGTATGCCAAACTGGCCAAGCGCTTGCAAAAGAACAAGGCGGGTGCAAGTGTGGTCGGTGGTCGCTCATCCAAGCTGCCCAAGGTCAAGATGTCGTTTGCCGAGCAGCAGGCCTGGGAGGCGGCAGGCCTGCACTGCAGCGCCAACGAGCGTCGAGCTGATGAGGCCAGCCGCGATGTGGAGGCCTGGCTCAAGTGCAAGTACATGCGCGAGCATCTGGGGGAGGAATACAGTGGCGTGGTCACTTCGGCCACCAGCTTTGGCTTGTTTGTCACACTGGACAACCTGTATGTCGAAGGGTTGGTGCACATCACCGAGCTGGGTGGCGAGTATTTCCGCTTTGACGAACTCCGCCAGGAGTTGCGAGGCGAGCGCACAGGTATCCGCTATGCCATTGGCACCCGTGTGCAGATCCAGGTCAGCCGTGTGGACCTGGATGGCCGCAAGATCGACTTCCGTCTGGTGCGCCCCGGTGAGGATTTGATGCCCCGGGCCATGCGCGACAAAGGTGTGACAGGAGATGCGCCCTCACGCGGCCCATCCAAAGCGCGGCCTGACAAACGCATGGCTGCGGCCGAGCGTCAGCGTTCGCCCATTCAGGCGCTCAAGGCTTCGGTGAAAAAAGCGGTGGCCAAAAAAGGCGGCAAGTCGGCCCGGAAATCGCGGCGTTGAGGTTCAGCGCCCACAGGCGCTTGGCATCAATGCAGCCGCTCGGCCAGCCGGGATGCCGTCAAGGCGTCGTTGCTGGGCCAGTGGTCTGCGGCGTTGCCGTGTTGCCAGGCGGCTGTGCAAGCGGCCTCATGCGCCGACTGGCCCTGGGCCAGGCGTGATCCTGTGAGGCCAGCCAGCACATCCCCCGTCCCACCGATGGCGAGTCGCCCGTTGCCACTGGTGTTGATGCGTGTCGGTTCACCCGGGCTGGCGATGACTGAGCCGGACCCTTTCAAAATCACGGTGCATTGCAGCTGTGCACTGAGTGCTTGGGCCGCCTGCAGGCGGTCTTGCTGCACCTCCTGCGCGGTGGAGCCCAGCAAACGGGCAGCTTCCAGCGGGTGAGGGGTGATCACTGTGGCCCGTTGGTCCGGGGTCTCGCTTCGGGACCGCAGCAGCGCTTGCCAGTCTGGGTTGGCGGCGACCGCATTCAGGCCGTCGGCGTCCAGCACCAAGCGGGCGCTGTGCAGCAATATGTCACCCAGCACCGTTGCGATGGCCTGGCCGCCACCGCAGCCTGCCACCACGGTCAATTGCGTCAAGTCCAGTCGGTGAAATGGCCTTTGCATCAGGTCTGGCGCAGCCAAGGTGTTTTCGGCAGGGGCACCTAAAAGGCTCAGGATCACCCGACCCGCACCACCGTGCAATGCCGCTTGTGCCGCCAAAACGGCCGCTCCGGTCATGCCCATGCCGTGCAAAGCCATAGGTTCGCCACCCACGATGGCCACATCGCCGTGGCTGCCCTTGTGGCTGGCATGGGTCTTCTTTGTGTTGGGCTTGGCGGTGTTTAACCAGGCATCGGCAGGTGGCACAAGGCTGTTGGCTGGGCCAGCACGGGTCAGTGTGTCCAGCCAGATGTTGCCGCACACGTCGCGCCCGTGCCCCATGAACAAGCCCGGTTTGGCCGCCAGCAGTGTGAGGGTGGTGTCGGCATGCACCACGTGGCGCCGAGTCGGGCTGCCGCCCAGAATCTGGCCGGAGTCGGCATCCAGCCCCGTAGGCACGTCCAGGGCCAGGATGGGCGCTGCGCACTGGTTCATTTGCTCAATCCAGTCTTGCATCACGTCTGATGGGGGGCGGTCACTGCCAATGCCCAGCAGTGCATCGATGCACAGGTCCTGGTCGGTCATCTCTTGCAGCCATGCATGGGGCAGGCTGCTGTGAATCGGCACGCCTGCTCTCAAGGCGTTTTGCCAGGCCGCTCGTGCGTCAGTGGGCAATTGTTCAGGCGAGCCCATCAGGCTGACTTGCACTCGCATACCCCACTGGTGCAGGTGGCAAGCAGCTTGCAAGCCATCACCACCGTTGTTGCCGGGCCCCGCCGCCACCCAGATGCGCCGGGCATGCGGTGCCAGGGCGAGAGCCAGATGTGCAGAGGACAGGCCTGCCAGTGTCATCAGACTGGGTGTGCTGAGCGCTTGCAATGCGCGTTCCTGCGCCCGCACACCCGCCTTGCGCAACACGGCAACGGGCTCGGACACTGTCGGAGTCAGGCGTCGCATCTCAGTGCAGGCCTCGCAGTGTGTCCTCAAGAACCAGTGCCAGTTGCAAGATGGTGTCATCGTGCATGGGGCCATGCCAGGCCATCAGGCCCACAGGCAACTCGCCGGGCTGGTGGCAGGGCAGGGAAATGGCGCAACCGTCGAGCGTGTTGACCGCGCTGGTGTTGCGCAGCAGCAAACCGTTGACGCGGAAGAATTCGGCGTCTCGTTCGGCGCCCGGGGCCACCGAAGACCTCAATGGGGCGGCAATCGGCGTGGTCGGTGAAAGCACCGCGTCGCAGGTTTCCAGCGTCTTTTGCATGCGCGCAATCCACTGCGTGCGGGCTTGCACCAGGTCCATGTATTCGTGGGCCCGCATGTTGGCGCCGCGCAGGATGCGTGCCGACACACGCGGGTCGTACTGTGCGGCGGAGCTGTCCAGCAAGTGCCTGTGCCAGGCGTAGCTTTCAGAGGGGCTGAATCCGCCTGTGGCCATCATGGCGCTCAGCTCTTCGAGTTCGGTGAGGGGCAATTCGACGATCTGGGCACCTGCGGCCCGCAAGGTCTGCAAGCTGCGCTCGAAAGCCTTTTCTACGGTGCTGTCCATGTCGTTTTGCATCACACAGCGGGCGATGGCCAGGCGGTAGCTGCCCAGCGGACGGCTGGAGGCGGGCACTTGGCGGGCCGAGAGGATTTCGTGCGCCAGGATGGTGTCGCGCACGCTGCGCGTCATGGCGCAGACCGTGTCCAGTGTGGTGGACAAGGGCAGCGCGCCCAGGGTGGGTACGCGGCGGGCGGTGTTCTTGAAGCCGACCAGGCCGTTGAGTGCTGCCGGAATCCGGATAGAGCCCCCAGTGTCCGACCCTAGGCCGATGAAGGCCGCACCTGTGGCCACGGAAACAGCGGCCCCCGAGCTGGAGCCGCCGGGGACATGGCCTGCAGGATCGCTCCCGGCTGGCCGGTCTGCGAGGGCGTCCCAGGCTTTGGGGGTGCCATGGTGGGGGTTGTTGCCCACGCCAGAGAAGGCAAATTCGACCATGTTGGTGCGCCCGATCAACCCTGCGCCGGCTTGGCGCAGGCGAGACACGGCTGCGCTGTCCCGTTTGGCCGCAGGGGCTTGTGCCAGAACGACGGACCCGGCAGCCGTGACCTGTCCTTGCACGTCAAACAGGTCCTTGATCGAGACCGGCAGTCCGGCCAAGGGGCTGTTGTGGATGCCCACTTGGGTGGCGGTGGCGCGCAGGCTGTCCGGCGTTAACTGCAGAAAAACCGATTCGCAAGCGGCTGACTGGGCCAGCGCGAGGCATTCTTCGGCCACTTGGGCAGAGGTGGTCAGGCCTTGCTGGATGGCTTGGCGGGTGGCGATCAGGTCTGGCTTCATGAAGGATCCTTGGACAAGGCCTTTGGGGGAGGCCTTCGGTGCTATAATCCTAAGGCTTTGTGCAGTGCAGCCTCTGTCTTGAGGGTGTCATGTGCGAAGTCAATCGCAAACCCGTCCCAACAAGGTGTTGCGTCTGAAGCAGAAAACCTGCCCAGGCGTGATCGGTGGACGGGATTTTAGACCCAACCTTTGGAGTACTTTTATGTCCGTTACCATGCGCGAAATGCTGGAAGCCGGTGTCCATTTCGGTCACCAAACCCGCTTCTGGAATCCCAAGATGGCCCCCTTCATCTTCGGTCACCGCAACAAAATTCACATCATCAACCTGGAAAAATCGCTGCCGATGTTCCAGGACGCGATCAAGTTCGCCAAGCAGCTGTCTGCCAACCGCGGCACCATCCTGATGGTCGGCACAAAGCGCCAAGCTCGTGAGCTGGTGGCTGCTGAAGCCCAGCGCGCTGGCGTGCCTTTCGTCGACCAGCGCTGGTTGGGCGGCATGCTGACCAACTTCAAAACCGTCAAGACCTCCATCAAGCGTCTGAAGGACATGAAGGCCCAGCAAGAAGTCGGCCTCGACAGCCTGAGCAAAAAAGAACAGCTGATGTTCAAGCGCGAGATGGAAAAGCTCGAAAAAGACATCGGCGGTATCCAAGACATGGCCACACTGCCTGACGCGATCTTCGTGATCGACGTGGGCTACCACAAGATCGCCATCTCGGAAGCCAAGAAACTGGGCATCCCACTGATCGGTGTGGTGGATTCTAACCACTCCCCCGAAGGCATCGACTACGTGATTCCTGGCAACGACGACTCCGCCAAAGCGGTCGCGCTGTACGCCCGTGGCATCGCTGACGCGATCCTCGAAGGCCGTGCCAACGCCGTGAACGACGTGGTCAAGGCTGTGGCTGCTGAAGGCGCTGACGAATTCGTTGAGGCCTGAGCCCCCAAGACTCGATGAAAGGGGCTGTTCGAGCCCCTTTTTTTTAACCTGCTTTTGAATTTGAATACGGAGAAAAAAATGGCTGCTATTACCGCAAGCATGGTCGCTGAACTGCGCGCCAAAACCGACGCCCCCATGATGGAATGCAAAAAAGCACTGACCGAAGCCGATGGCGATCTGGCCAAAGCTGAAGAGTTGCTGCGCGTCAAGCTGGGCACCAAGGCCGGCAAGGCCGCTTCCCGCGTGACCGCCGAAGGCGTGGTGACCAGCTTCGTCGAAGGCGACACTGGCGCCATGATCGAAGTCAACTGCGAAACCGACTTCGTGACCAAGAACGACAGCTTCCTGGCTCTGGCCAATGCAGCGGCCCAACTCGTGGCCAAGCACAACCCGGCCGATGTGGCTGCTCTGGGTGAACTGCCTTACAGCCAAGACGGCTTTGGCCCCACCTTGGAAGAAGTGCGCAAGGGCCTGATCGGCAAGATCGGTGAAAACATGAGCTTCCGCCGCTTCAAGCGTGTGTCTGGCTCTTCCAAGCTGGCCACTTACCTGCACGGCACACGCATTGGCGTCTTGGTTGAGTTTGACGGTGAAGAGCAAGCGGCCAAAGACGTCGCCATGCACGTGGCCGCCATGAAGCCTGTGGCTTTAACCAGCGCCGACGTGCCTGCTGACCTGATCGAAAAAGAGCGCTCTGTCGCCACAGCCAAGGCTGCTGAATCCGGCAAGCCTGCCGACATCGCCGCCAAGATGATCGAAGGCTCTGTGCAGAAGTACCTCAAAGAGGTGTCCTTGTTCAACCAGCCTTTCGTCAAGAACGACAAGCAAACCGTCGAGCAGATGCTCAAGGCCGCCAACACCAATGTGAAGGCATTCACACTGTTTGTGGTGGGCGAAGGCATTGAGAAGAAGGTCGACGACTTCGCTGCTGAAGTGGCTGCCCAGGTGGCTGCTGCCCAGGCTGCGGCTTGATCTGCTGACCTGATTCGCCATTAAACTTCCCATCACCCGTCCCACAAGGAGTCTCACATGACCATGCCCCAGCCAGCACACAAGCGGATTCTGCTCAAGCTGTCGGGGGAGGCCCTCATGGGAGACGATCAATTTGGCATCAACCGCGCCACCATCGTTCGCATGGTGGAGGAGATTGCCGAAGTGACCCGCATGGGGGTGGAGGTGGCGGTGGTGATCGGTGGCGGCAACATCTTCCGTGGTGTCGCAGGCGGTGCGGTCGGCATGGACCGCGCCACTGCCGACTACATGGGCATGCTGGCCACCGTCATGAACTCCCTGGCGCTGGCCGACGCGATGAACAAGGCGGGTTTGACTGCTCGCGTGATGTCGGCCATCGGCATTGATCAGGTGGTGGAGCCTTATGTCCGCCCCAAAGCCTTGCAGTACCTCGAAGAGGGCAAGGTGGTGGTGTTTGCTGCGGGCACGGGCAACCCTTTCTTCACCACCGACACGGCCGCAGCGCTGCGTGGTGCGGAAATCGGTGCCGAGATGGTGCTCAAGGCCACCAAGGTTGATGGTGTTTACTCCGCCGACCCGAAGAAAGACCCGAACGCCACGCGTTACAGCCACCTTTCATTTGACGAAGCCATGGGTCAGAACCTGGGCATCATGGACGCGACCGCGTTCGCCCTGTGCCGTGACCAGAAGCTGCCGATCAAGGTGTTCTCGATTTTCAAGAACGGTGCCTTGAAGCGTGTGGTCATGGGCGAAGACGAAGGCACACTGGTGCATGTTTGAACTGCCATTTTCCGAGAGAGCAGCATGACGATCGCAGACATCAAAAAGACCATTGAAACAAAGATGGAGCAATCCATCAACGCGTTCAAGCACAACCTGACCAAGATCCGAACCGGACGCGCCAATCCGGCCTTGCTGGACACCATCCATGTGGATTACTACGGCTCACCTGTACCTTTGTCGCAGGTGGCCAATGTGTCCTTGCTGGACGCGCGCACGATCAGCGTGCAGCCCTGGGAAAAGGGCATGGGTGCCAAGATCGAGAAAGCCATTCGCGAAAGCGACCTGGGCTTGAATCCCGCATCCATGGGTGAGCTGATCCGTGTGCCGATGCCGCCGATGAGCGAAGAGCGTCGCCGCGACATGACCAAGCTGGTGCGTTCTGAAGGTGAGAACGCCAAGATCGCCGTGCGCAATTTGCGCCGCGATGCCAACGAGTCGGTGAAGAAACTCGTCAAAGACAAACTGGCCTCTGAAGACGATCAAAAGCGCTCGGAAGCCGACATCCAGAAGCTGACCGACAAGCGCATCGCTGAAATTGACCAGTTGGTGGCGGCCAAAGAGCAGGAAATCCTGGCTGTCTGAGCCTGGATGACCGATTCAAGTCACGAACACAAGGGCCGCTTTTTGCGGCCTTTTTTACTGGATACCGAATGCTCAAACAACGTGTGATCACAGCGCTCCTGATGCTGGCGGTTTTCCTGCCGGCCCTGTTTGCGAGTCAGCCGCAGTTTTTCATGGGCTTGACCCTGATCCTCATCAGTGCGGGTGCCTGGGAGTGGGGCCGGCTCAATGGCTGGAGTTTCCGTGGGGCTCTGCAGGGAGCGCTGATGTGCTTTTTGGTGTGTGTTTGGGCGCTCGATGCGGGATGGACGCGGCAAGTGTCTGCGCCCCTGTGGACGATTTCGGGTGGCCTGTGGGTCCTGCTCGGGGTGTGGATGGTCCACCGCGGCGTGGCAGGCTGGGCACTTTGGCCACGCCTTTTGCGCTGGCTGGTCGGATTGGTCTTGCTGGCCGTGGCCTGGCTGGCCATGGTGCAGGCGCACCAGCGTGGCATCAACTTTTTGCTCTCGGTCCTGGTGCTCGTTTGGGCGGCCGATGTGTTTGCTTATTTTGCTGGACGCGCTTTGGGCGGACGTTGGGTCAAGGTCAAACTGGCTCCTGCCATCAGCCCGGGCAAGAGTTGGGAGGGGGTCTTTGGCGGCATGCTGGGGGTCTTGGTGGTGGCCGTGTGCTGGGTCGCCGTGGATGTGCATTGGCATTTGGCTGTGCCCAGTTTTTACACCGTGCTGCTGGCCAAAGGCTGGCCGCTGACTCTGCTGGCTTTGATGTTCATGACCGCCATGAGCGTGGTGGGTGATCTGGTGGAGTCCCTGGTCAAGCGCAGCGCGGGTGTCAAGGACAGCTCGGCTTTGTTGCCCGGCCATGGTGGCGTTCTCGATCGCCTGGACGCCTTGCTGCCCACCTTGCCGCTGGCCATGATGGTCGTCACTTGGGTGGAGATGCAGGCATGACGGACACACAGGCAAAGCAGCGGATCACGGTGCTGGGTTCCACCGGCTCGATCGGCACCAACACCCTGGACGTGCTGGGACGTCACCCGGACCGCTTTGAAGTTCACGCCTTGACCGCTTCAAGCCAGGTGGAAGCCATGTTGGCGCAATGCGCTCGCTTCAAGCCCCGCGTGGCCGTGATGGCTCAGGAAGCCGCCGGGCGGCAACTGGCTGAGCGGGTGCGGGCCGAAGGCCTGGTGACTGAAGTTCGCTGGGGCGCTGCTGCGCTCGATGAGGTGTCGTTTGCACCCGAGGTGGATGCCGTCATGGCCGCGATCGTGGGCGCCGCCGGGCTGTCGCCGTGTCTGGCTGCAGCCCGCGCGGGCAAACGCTTGCTGCTGGCCAACAAGGAGGCCTTGGTGGTGGGCGGTGAAGTCTTTCTGGCCGCGGTACGACAGGGCGGAGCGACGCTGCTGCCCATTGACAGCGAACACTCGGCCATCTTTCAGTCCTTGCCGGATGACCCGTCCACCTGGGGGCAGCGCATCGACAAGATCATTCTGACTGCATCTGGCGGACCGTTCCGTGCCCGTGAGCCGCAAAGCCTGAGGGATGTGACCCCGGAGCAGGCCTGTGCACATCCCAATTGGGTGATGGGTCGCAAGATTTCGGTGGATTCGGCAACCATGATGAACAAGGCGCTGGAAGTCATTGAAGCGCGTTACCTTTTTGGCGTCACGCCCGATCAGCTCGAGGTGGTCATCCATCCCCAAAGCATCATCCACTCGATGGTCCAGTACAAAGACAACTCCGTTGTGGCGCAGTTGGGTACGCCCGACATGCGGGTGCCGATTGCCTATGGGCTGAGTTGGCCGGAGCGCATGGCGTCGGGCGCATCGCCGCTGGATTTCAAATCGCTCTCAGCCATGACGTTCGAGGCCATGGACGCACACGGCCACACAGAGCGCTTCCCAGGTCTGCAGCTGGCCTGGCAAACCTTGAGAGCGCGCTCGGGCAGCTGCGCCATCTTGAATGCCGCCAACGAAATCGCGGTAGAGGCCTTTTTGAATCGGCAGATCCGTTTTGACCAGATCCATGCTGTCAACCAGGCCACGCTGTCTGCCTTGACCCTGGCCGAGCCTGGCTGCCTTGACGACTTGATGGACATTGACCGTCAGGGCCGCGAAACGGCCCGGGGCTTTGTCGGCCGCTGGGCGAGCTGACGCGGTGCGTGCCGCGAAAGCGCTGCCCGGCTCGCTGTGTCAAGAGTTCAAAGACCTGTTTCTTGTGTCGAACAAAGAAGGCCGCAGGCTGGCAACTGTTGTATTATCTTCGGGCGCGGTTTGGCGGGTCTTTTGCCCCTGGCTGGGGGTGAAATTTCAGCAGTGCAGAAGTCTGTCCGGGTTGCTGCGAAGTTACATTTGCAGCGACTTATGGAATAGACCTGACCAACCCTTTCATCACGAATTTAGACAGACAGATTACCCGCACTCATGGCATCCCACTCAATCCGTCGTCGTTTCCGACCCGCTGTCCTGACATTGTTGGCGTCTTTGGCGCCACTGCACGCAGCCTGGGCCGTTGAACCCTTCACAGTGCGCGATATCCGTGTGGACGGCCTGCAGCGCATCGAACCCGGTACCGTCTTCGCATCACTGCCGGTGAGGGTGGGGGACACTTTTTCGGATGAAAAAGGTGCCTCGGCCATCCGTGCATTGTTTGCACTGGGTCTGTTCAAGGATGTGCGCCTGGAAACCCAGGGCGATGTTCTTGTGGTGGTGGTCGAAGAACGTCCGTCGGTCGCCGCTTTGGAGTTTGTCGGCCTCAAGGAGTTCGACAAGGATGTGCTGATCAAGGCGCTCAAGGAAGTGGGGCTGGCCGAAGGCCGTCCATACGACAAGGCACTGGCCGATAAGGCCGAGCAAGAACTCAAGCGCCAGTACATTGGCCGCAGCCTGTATGCCGCGCAGGTGGTCACCACGGCCACTCCGATCGACCGCAATCGCGTGAACCTGACCTTCACCATCACCGAAGGCGGCCCGGCCAAGATCGCGCAGATCCAGATCGTTGGCAACAAGACTTTTTCCGAGTCCACCCTGCGCGACCAGTTCAACCTGGACACGGGCGGCTGGATGAGCTGGTACACCAAAGCCGACCGTTACTCGCGAACCAAGCTCAATGGTGACCTGGAGAGTTTGCGCTCCTACTACCTGTCGCGTGGTTTTCTGGAGTTCCGCATCGACTCAACCCAGGTGTCGATGTCGCCAGACAAACAGGAAATGGCCATCACCATCAACATCACCGAGGGTGAGCGTTTTGTCGTCTCGGGGGTGAAGCTGGAAGGCAACTACCTCGACAAAGAAGACGAGTTCAAGGCACAGGTCAAAATTGTGCCGGGTGAGGCCTACAATGCGGAAACCGTGGCCGAGACCACCAAGGCCTTCACCGATTACTTTGGCAAGTTCGGTTTTGCATTTGCGCGCGTGGAGTCGGTTCCCCAGATTGACCGTGCCAACAACCGCGTGGAGCTGGTTCTGCGGGCCGATCCATCGCGCCGCGCCTATGTGCGCCGCATCCAGATCACGGGCAACAACCGCACGCGTGACGAGGTGATTCGCCGCGAGTTTCGGCAGCTGGAGTCGGCCTGGTACGACGGCGACAAAATCAAGCTCTCGCGTGACCGGGTGGACCGCCTGGGTTACTTCACCGAAGTCAACATCGAGAACCAGGAGGTGCCTGGCGCACTGGACCAGGTCGACTTGCTGTTCACCGTGGTTGAAAAGCCCACCGGCAGCATTTCGCTCGGGGCGGGGTTCTCTTCTGCCGAAAAGTTCGCGCTGAGTTTCGGTATCCAGCAGGAAAACGCGTTTGGCTCAGGCAACTACCTGGCCTTGCAGGTCAACACCAGCAAGTTCAACCGCAATTACGTGCTGAGTACCACCGACCCCTATTTCACGGAAAACGGCATTTCGCGAACAGTGGATCTGTTCCACCGCACAACCCGGCCGTACCTGGGTGACCTCAATGCCTACAGCCTGGTCAACAGCGGTGTGGGTTTGCGCTTTGGTGTGCCGGTCACCGAGACAGACAGGGTTTTTGTGGGGGCCAACATTGAGCAGACGGATATCCGTGAGGGAACTGGCTTGCCTTCCACATACAAAAATTTTGTCAATAATTTTGGTTACAAAACCAACGCTTTGCCTTTGACTCTGGGTTGGGCGCGCGATGGCCGTGACAGTGCCCTGGTGCCCAGTCGCGGCAGCCTGCAGCGCTTGAATGCCGATGTGTCGGTGGCGGGTGATGTGCGTTACTACCGTGCAAACTACCAATTTCAACAATACATCCCACTGAGCAAGAAATTCACCCTGGCATTCAACACCGATGTGGGCTGGGGGCAAGGCATTGGCGGGCGTGACTACCCACTGTTCAAGAATTTTTATGTCGGCGGCCAGGGCAGCGTGCGTGGCTTCCAGCAGTCCACCGTGGGGCCAACTTCCACGACCACAGGTGTTTACCTGGGCGGCTCCAAGAAGCTGGTGTTCAACGCGGAGTTCATGACCCCATTCCCGGGGGCCGGAACCGACAAGACCTTGCGCTTGTTCACTTTCATGGATGCGGGCCGTGCCTACGGGGAGCATGAAAAAGTGGACTTCAAGGAAATGCGGGCTTCAGCGGGTGTGGGCTTGAGCTGGATCTCGCCCATGGGCCCCTTGCGCTTTTCCTATGCCATTCCGGTGCGCAGCCAGACTGGCGATAGAATCGAGAAACTTCAATTTCAGATTGGTACGTCCTTCTAATGAAAACGCTTCGTCATCACATTGCGCTGGCCGTGCTGGCCACCACAGCCACTTGGGTGAGTTTTGCTGCTCACGCGCAGGAATTCAAAATGGGCTTCGTGAACACCGAACGCGTCTTCCGCGAAGCTGCAACGGCCAAGCAAGCTCAAGCCAAGTTGGAGCAAGAGTTTGCCCGGCGTGAAAAAGACCTGATCGACATTGGCAATGGTTTGAAGACCGCCTCCGAGAAATTTGAGCGGGAAGCGCCCACTTTGTCGGAAAGCCAGCGTACTGCACGCCAGAAGCAGTTGGTGGATCAAGACCGCGAATTTCAGCGCAAACGCCGAGAATTTCAGGAAGACCTGAACGCCCGCAAGAACGAGGAGCAGCAGATTGTGGTGGAGCGCGCCAACCGTGCGGTCAAGCAAGTGGCCGAGTCGGAAAAGTACGACGTGATCTTCCAAGAAGCGGTTTACATCCATCCCAAGCACGACATCACCGACAAGGTCATCAAAGCCTTGAACGCAGGCAAGTAATTCCTGCTGTGCCACTGAGTCTGCGAGTCATTGTCGATGCACTTGGTGGCCGCCTGCTGGGCAACGCGGATCTGTTGATCCGCTCACTGGCACCGCTGCAGACTGCCGCCCCCGACCAAATCAGTTTCCTCAGCCACGCCCGCTACCAGTCGCAACTGGCCCAAAGCGCTGCGGGCTGCGTGATCGTTCATCCTGCTTTCGAGACGCAAGTGCTGTCCCGTGAGGCGGCGATCATCACCGACGATCCTTACCTTTATTTCGCCCGACTGACGCAGCTTTGGAAGCGTCATCACGCTGACAGCCGTGGCCCGCGCATCCATCCGAGTGCGGTGGTGGATCCGCAGGCGGTGGTGGCCGACGATGCCCAAATTGGGCCGCAGTGCGTGGTCGAGCGTGGCGCGGTGATCGGTGCGGGCACCGTGCTCAAGTCGAGGGTCACTGTGGGTGAGAACTGCAGCCTGGGTGCGCGTTGCATTGTGCATGCGGGCGTGGTGATTGGCGCCGATGGTTTTGGCTTCGCGCCGCATCAAGGGCAGTGGGTCAAGATCGAGCAGCTGGGTGCAGTGCGCATCGGCGACGATGTCGAGATCGGTGCCAACACCTGCATTGACCGTGGTGCGCTCGAAGACACCGTGATCGAAAATGGCGTCAAGCTCGACAACCTGATCCAGATCGGTCACAACGTCCATGTGGGCGCCCACACGGCCATGGCCGGGTGTGTGGGGGTGGCCGGCAGTGCACGCATTGGCGCCCACTGCACGGTGGGCGGTGGCGCCGTGGTGCTGGGTCACCTGACGCTGGCAGACCATGTGCACATCTCGGCTGCCTCGGTGGTAACGCGCTCGATCCTGCAGCCAGGCCAGTACACAGGCATGTTCCCGCTCGACAGCAACGCCAACTGGGAAAAGAACGCCGCCAGCCTCAAGCAGTTGTCGCGCTTGCGCGAGCGCATCAAGGCGCTGGAAACCGAAATTCAAAATAACAAGGAAATCTGACCATGATGGACATCCACAAAATCCTCAAGCAACTGCCGCACCGTTATCCATTTTTGCTGGTGGATCGCGTGCTCGAAATTGAAAAGGGCGTACGCATCAAGGCACTCAAAAATGTCACGATCAACGAGCCTTTTTTCACGGGCCATTTCCCGCACCGTCCAGTGATGCCGGGCGTGTTGATGCTGGAGGCCCTGGCACAAGCTGCGGCGCTGCTGTCCTTTGACACCCTCGACTCCGCACCCGATGAAAACACCGTGTATTACTTTGCGGGCATCGATGGCGCGCGTTTCAAGCGCCCGGTGGAGCCGGGCGACCAGCTGACGCTCGAAGTGCAGCTGGAGCGCATGAAAGCCGGGATTTTCAAATTCAAGGCGCAAGCCAAGGTGGGTGATGAGCTGGCCTGCGAGGCCGAGCTGATGTGCACCATGCGCAAGATCGCCTGAGGGGGGGACAGCATGGCCAACATCCATTCCACTGCCTTGGTCGATCCGGCAGCCCGGCTCGATCCTTCGGTGACTGTGGGGCCTTTTGCCATCATTGGTCCGCATGTGAGCATCGGCGCAGGTTCTACCGTGGGTTCCCACACGACCATTGAGGGGCACACCACCATTGGTCAGAACAACCACATCCACAGCTACACCTCGCTCGGCGCGGCGCCGCAGGACAAAAAGTACGCAGGCGAACCCACGCGGCTGGTCATCGGGGACGGCAACACCATCCGCGAGTTTTGCACCTTCAACGCGGGCACCGTGAGCGGCGGTGGGGTGACGCAGGTGGGCAACGACAACCTGTTCATGGCGTACGTGCACCTGGCGCACGACTGCCATGTGGGCAGCCACACGATCTTTGCCAACAATTCGCAGCTGGCTGGTCACGTCCACGTCGAAGACTGGGTGATTTTGGGTGGCTTCACTGTGGTGCGGCAATTCCTGCGCCTTGGGGCGCACAGCTTCACCGCCATGTGCAGCCTGCTCTTTGCCGACTTGCCCCCATTTGTGACCTGCGAAGGCCAGCCGGCCGATGCGCGCACGGTCAACGCCGAAGGTTTGCGCCGCCGGGGCTTTTCTGCGGCGCGCATTGCTGCCGTGAAGGCCATGCACAAAGCGCTTTACCGGGAGAATCTGTCGCTCGAGGCCGCCAAGATTCGGATGGGCCAGATCGCCGAACAGACGCCCGAGGCGCAGGCCGATGTGGCCATGATGTTGGATTTTCTGGCCGGTGTGGGCAAGGCGGGCATCGTCCGCCGCCGCGCCCGCGCTGCCCACTGAGGAACCGTTGATGAAGCCTTTGCGTTGTGCCGTGATCGGCGTGGGTTACCTGGGCAAATTCCACGCCCAGAAGTACGCCAAGATTCCTGGTTGCGAGTTGGTGGCCGTCGTCGACAGCCGCCAGGATGTGGCCGATGCCGTGGCGCAGTCTTTGGGTTGCCGTGCGGTCACCGATTACCGTGAATTGCTGGGGCAGGTGGATGCCGTGAGCATCGTGGTGCCCACGCAGGCCCACTACGCCGTTTGCATCGAGTTCTTGCGTGCAGGTGTGCACGTGCTGGTTGAAAAACCGATGACCACCACACTGGCGCAGGCCGACGAGCTCATCGCGCTGGCCGCTGAAAAAGGCCTGGTGCTCGCGGTGGGTCACCTGGAGCGCTTCAACCCTGCGGCTTTGGCTTTGGAGCCCTTGCTGGATGATCCGCGCTTCATTGACAGCTCGCGCCTGGCCCCCTTCAAGCCCCGGGCCACCGATGTGAGCGTGCTGCTCGATTTGATGATCCACGATGTGGACCTGATCTTGTCGCTCGTGGACAGCGAGGTGGAAAGTGTGGACTGCTCAGGGGCACGCGTGCTGACGAATGACATCGACATCGCCAACGCCCGCATCCGTTTTGCCAACGGTTGTGTGGCCAACGTCACCGCCAGCCGTGTGAGCGCCAAGAGCGAGCGCAAGATGCGCGTCTTCCAGAGCCAGGCCTGCCATTCACTCGACTTCCAGGCGCGCACCCTGACCACCTACCGTGGCGCGGTCGATCCGATGGCTGCGCCTGAAAACGCCATTGAGCGCCATGAGCAGTCCTTTGGCGAAGCCGACCCGCTCTACAGCGAGATCGTGGACTTTGTCGACAGTATCCGCCAGCAGCGGCAGCCCAAGGTCACCGGCCGCGCTGGCCGTCGCGCCCTTGAGGCCGTGCAACGCATCACCGAAGCCACACGGCTGATTTCCTGAAATTCTTTAGAAAGACTTGCCATGCGCATTCCCATGGTTGACCTGGCGGGCCAGTACCGCGACCTCAAGGCCCAGATCGAACCCGCGATGGCGGCCACGCTCAATGCCGCCCAGTACATCCTGGGCCCGAATGTGCAGGCATTCGAAGCCGAGGCAGCCAAGTACCTGGGTGTTAAGCACGCCATCACCTGTGCCAACGGCACCGATGCGCTGCACCTGGCCCTGCTGGCTGCGGGCATTGGCCCCGGTGACGAGGTGATCACGACGCCATTCACCTTCATTGCCACGGCCGAGGCCATTGCCTATGTGGGGGCCAAGGCGGTGTTTGTGGACATCGACCCGCAAACCCTGAACATCGACGTGGCCCAGGTGGCGCAGGCCGTCACACCGAAAACCAAGGCCTTGTTGCCCGTGCACCTGTTTGGCCAGCCCGCCAACATCCAGCCTCTGCTGGACCTGGCGCAAAAGCATGGCCTCAAGCTGATCGAGGATTGCGCTCAGTCCTTTGGTGCGCACGTCGGTGGCCGCCAGACCGGTTCCATGGGCGATGTGGGGGCCTTCAGTTTCTTCCCCAGCAAGAACCTGGGCTGCTATGGCGATGGCGGCATGGTCACCACCCAGTCGGACGCCATGGCCGAGACGCTGCGCATGCTGCGCAACCACGGCAGCAAGGTGCGTTATTACCACGACATCATTGGTTACAACAGCCGCCTCGACGAGCTGCAGGCCGTGGTGCTGCGGGCCAAGCTGCCGCACATCGACCACTACAACCAGCAACGTCGCCGCGTCGCGCACCGTTACAGCGCCGGGCTTACCGGTCTGGGCATCCAGACGCCGCACGAGGATGGCGTTGGCCTGCACGTGTACCACCAGTACACGATGTTGACCGACCGCCGCGAAGTGATCCAGAAGGCGCTGGCCGACCAGCAGATCGCCAGTGCAATCTACTACCCGGTGCCACTGCACCAGCAAAAAGTGTTCGCAGACATGGCCGCAGGTCAAAGCTTCCCGGTCACCGAGTCGGTGGCGGCGCGCTGCCTGTCGCTGCCGATCTACCCTGAACTGTCCGATGCCGCCGTGGACGAGGTCTGCGGCGTGATCCGCCAGGCCTTGCAGGCCTGAACGGGGAGGGCGCTTGAGCGGCATGCGTGTGTCCATGGTGGTTGCCGAGCGCTCGGGCGACCAGCTGGCGGCCTTGCTGCTGGGGGGGCTGAAACGCGCATGGCCTGAACTGACGTCCGATGGCATCGGCGGTCCGCAGATGCAGGCCCTGGGCTTCGCGTCGCGCTGGTCCTGTGATGAACTCTCGGTGCGCGGTCTGGTCGAAGCGCTCATGCGCTACCGCCGCATCACGGCGATTCGTCGACAACTCATCGACGAGCTGATCGCGCAGCCGCCTGACCTGTTTGTGGGTGTGGACGCCTCGGACTTCAACCTCACCGTGGAACGAGAACTCCGTCAGCGCGGTATCCCGGCCATCCAGCTGGTGTGCCCGTCCATCTGGGCCTGGCGTCCGGAGCGGGTGACCAAGATCCGTGAAAGCGTGCGTCACATTTTGTGCCTCTACCCATTTGAGCCCGCCTTGCTGGCCGAGCATGGCATCGAAGGCACATTTGTCGGTCACCCGGTGGCCGATGTGATCCCGCTCGATCCTGACCGCGCCGCCGCGCGCCAGGCACTGGCACTCGATCCTGCCGTGCAGGTGGTGGCGCTGCTGCCGGGCAGCCGTCCGGCTGAAATCCGTTACCTGATCCAGCCCTTCTTGCAGGCCGCGCGCTGTATGCTGGACCAGCGCCCGCAGCTGCAGTTTGTGCTGCCGACGCATGAGCTGCTGGTGCCTGCCATCGAGCAGGCGCTGCAGGCCACCGGCATGCTCGGACGCGTGAAGGTCGTGATGGGCCAGTCACACGCCGTGCAGGCCGCATGCGATGTGGCTCTGGTGGCCAGCGGCACGGCGACGCTGGAAACCGCCTTGTTCAAGCGGCCCATGGTGATCGCCTACAAGATGCAGTGGCTGTCCTGGCGCATGGCCAATGGCAAACGCCTGTTGCCCTGGGTGGGCCTGCCCAACATCCTGTGCAACGACAGCCTGGTGCCTGAATTTTTGCAGGAACAGGTGCAGCCCCAGGTTTTGGCCGATGCGGTGCTGCGTTGGCTCGATGACCCCGCGGCCGTGCAGCGGCTGCAGACCCGTTTCACCGCTTTGCACCACGAATTGCGTCAGGACATGCCGACGCTGGCCAGCCATGCGATCGAAAAAATCCTTGCTGCTTGAGCAGGCTTCACTGAATTGGGACACGGTGGGCCTGGTGGCTGGCGTGGACGAAGCCGGACGCGGGCCTCTGGCGGGTCCGGTCGTGGCTGCTGCCGTGATCCTGGACGACCTGCAAGCTATTGCCGGGCTCAACGATTCCAAAAAGCTCACGGCTAAACGGCGCGATCACCTGTTCGATGAAATTCGGGCCCGCGCCTTGTGCTTTTCAATTGCCGAGGCCTCGGTGGCCGAAATCGACGCCATCAACATCCTGCAGGCGACCCTGCTGGCCATGAAACGGGCGGTCGAAGGGCTGCGCCTCAAGCCGGTCAAGGTGCTGGTGGATGGCAACCGTCTGCCTGTGCTGGACGTACGCGCCGAGGCCATTGTTCAGGGTGATGCCCTGGTGCCCGCGATTTCTGCCGCGTCGATCCTGGCCAAGGTGCACCGTGACCGCTTGTGCCAGGACATGCACCAGCGTTACCCGGTGTACGGCTTTGACCAGCACAAAGGCTATGGCACGGCGCAGCATTTGCAGGCCTTGCAGCAGCATGGACCTGCCGCATGCCACCGCATGAGTTTTTCACCTGTCGCCCGGAGCGTTCGATGAACCTGATCACTTCGCGTGACAACCCGCAGGTCAAGGCCATTCGCCGCCTGGCCCAGGATTCCACTGCGTACCGCAAACAGGGTCAGTTCTGGCTCGAAGGCGACCACCTGTGCCGCGCCGCCTTGGTGCGCGGCGTGCGGCCTGTGCAGGTCGTGCTGGCCGAGTCTTTCTGGCAGGAGCAAGGCCAGGAATGGGCAGGTGCGGGAGGTCAGGTGCTGGTCTTGCCCGACACCTTGTTTGCCAGCTTGAGTGCTTTGGAGTCGCCTGCCCGCATGGGGTTTGTGGTGGCCTGGGCTGCAGCGCCCGAGGTCTTGCCCGATGTGCCCACCGTGGTGCTGGACCGCTTGCAGGACGCAGGCAATGTGGGGGCGATCCTGCGCTGCGCGTCCGCTTTTGGCTACCGTCAGGTGCTGGCCTTGCAGGGCACGGCGGCGCTGTGGTCCCACAAGGTGTTGCGTGCGGGCATGGGGGCCCATTTCGGGCTGCACCTGGCCGAGGGCCTTGAAGAGCCCGCTTTGGAGGCCTTGCGTGTGCCTTTGGTGGTGACCAGCTCGCACCTGGGGCCTTATTTGCACGAATTGCAGGCCCAGGCAGGCTTGCCGCGCAACTGTGCCTGGGTCATGGGCCACGAAGGGCAGGGCGTTCGCGACAGCCTGATGGCCCGCGCGCAGCTCAAAGTCCGCATTGCCCAACCCGGCGGGGAAGAGTCGTTGAACGTGGCCACGGCCGCGGCCATCTGCCTGCACGCCAGCGCCACGTCCGGGGTCTGAAAAGGCCGCTTTTTCTGCTGCTTTTGCCCGATTTGGCGGTGGGTTGAGCAGCGCCTCTCGGCTATAATGAGAGGCTTTCCCGCATCAACCCCGTACGCCCAGCCCATCCAGGTCCCTTTCCTCGAACAAGCAGCCAAACAGAGAGTGATCTCTGGCGAGCGCTGAGGCGTACCCGAACCATACCGGAGAACCCAGTGCTTTTGTCTCTTCAGGGAACCTTCCCGCCCGCCATCCTGGCGCTTGCAGACGGCACGGTCTTTATCGGCAATTCCATCGGAGCCACCGGCTCCACCGTCGGCGAGGTGGTGTTCAACACCTCCATCGTCGGCTACCAGGAAATCCTCACCGACCCCAGCTATTGCCAGCAAATCGTCACCCTGACGTACCCGCACATCGGCAACTATGGCGTCAATCCCGAGGACATCGAAGCTGACAAAGTCCATGCCGCAGGCCTCATCATCAAAGACCTGCCCCTCACCGCTTCCAATTTCCGCTCGACCCAATCGTTGTCTGACTACCTCAAGGACAGCGGCACCGTGGCGATTTCGGACATCGACACCCGCAAGCTGACCCGCCTGCTGCGCACCCAGGGTGCCCAAAACGGCGCTATCGTGGCGCTGGCTGCAGGCCAGGCGGTGACGCAGGCCGTGATCGACCAGGCCATTGCCGCCGCCAAGGCCGCCCCTTTGATGGCCGGTCTCGACCTGGCCCAAAAGGTCACGGTGGACCAGGGTTATGACTGGACCCAGACCGAGTGGAAGCTCGGCTCCGGTTACGGCACGCAGACGGCCCCCCAATTCCACGTGGTCGCTTACGACTTCGGCGTGAAGAAAAACATCCTGCGCATGCTGGCCGAGCGTGGCTGCAAGGTCACTGTGGTGCCTGCTAAAACATCTGCAGCCGAAGTGCTCAAGCACCAGCCCGACGGTGTCTTCTTGTCCAACGGCCCTGGCGATCCGGAGCCTTGCGATTACGCGATCACCGCTGCCCGTGAACTGATCGAAACCGGGATCCCGACCTTTGGCATCTGTCTGGGTCACCAGATCATGGCCTTGGCCAGCGGGGCCAAGACCTTCAAGATGAAGTTTGGCCACCACGGGGCCAACCACCCGGTGAAGGACCTGGACACCGGCCGGGTGTCGATCACCAGCCAGAACCATGGGTTTGCCGTGGACGAAAAGTCCTTGCCTGCCAACCTGCGTGCCACGCACGTGTCGCTGTTTGACGGCACGCTGCAGGGCCTGGCCCGCACCGACAAGCCCGCGTTCTGCTTCCAGGGGCATCCTGAAGCTTCGCCCGGCCCGCACGACATCGCTTACCTGTTTGACCGCTTCACGGCATTGATGGCCACGGCCCAGGAGAAAAAATAATGCCAAAGCGCACCGACCTGAAAAGCATCCTCATCATTGGCGCTGGCCCGATCATCATCGGCCAGGCTTGTGAGTTCGACTACTCCGGCGTGCAGGCCTGCAAGGCCCTGCGCGAAGAGGGTTACAAAGTCATCCTGATCAACAGCAACCCCGCCACGATCATGACCGACCCGGCCACGGCCGACGTCACCTACATCGAGCCCATCACCTGGCAGACGGTCGAGAAGATCATCGCCAAAGAGCGTCCTGACGCCATCTTGCCCACCATGGGTGGACAGACCGCACTCAACTGTGCGCTGGACCTGTGGCACAACGGCGTGCTCGACAAGTACAAGGTCGAGCTGATCGGCGCCACCCCAGAAGCCATCGACAAGGCCGAAGACCGCCTCAAGTTCAAGGACGCCATGACCAAGATCGGTCTCGGTTCTGCGCGCTCGGGCATTGCCCACAGCATGGAAGAGGCCTGGGACGTCCAAAAACGCGTCGGCTTCCCCACGGTCATCCGCCCCAGTTTCACGTTGGGCGGCACGGGCGGCGGCATCGCCTACAACCCTGAAGAATTCGAGACCATCTGCAAGCGCGGCCTGGAGGCTTCGCCCACCAACGAGCTGCTGATCGAAGAGTCGCTGCTCGGCTGGAAAGAGTACGAGATGGAAGTGGTGCGCGACAAGGCGGACAACTGCATCATCATTTGCTCGATCGAGAACCTGGACCCCATGGGCGTGCACACAGGTGACTCCATCACCGTGGCGCCTGCACAGACGCTGACCGACAAGGAATACCAGATCATGCGCAACGCCTCTTTGGCGGTGCTGCGCGAGATCGGTGTGGACACGGGCGGCTCCAACGTTCAGTTCTCCATCAACCCCAAGGACGGCCGCATGGTCGTCATCGAGATGAACCCCCGCGTCTCGCGCTCTTCGGCGCTGGCGTCCAAAGCCACGGGCTTCCCGATTGCCAAGGTCGCGGCCAAGCTGGCCGTGGGCTACACGCTCGACGAGTTGCGCAACGAAATCACGGGCGGCGCCACCCCTGCGTCTTTCGAGCCCTCGATCGACTACGTGGTCACCAAGATCCCTCGTTTCGCGTTCGAGAAATTCCCTGCTGCCGACAGCCGCCTGACCACCCAGATGAAGTCGGTGGGCGAGGTGATGGCCATGGGCCGTACTTTCCAGGAGTCCTTCCAGAAAGCCCTGCGCGGCCTGGAAGTGGGTGTGGACGGCATGAACGAAAAAACCCAGGATCGCGAAGTGCTCGAAAAGGAACTGGGTGAGCCTGGCCCCGAGCGCATCTGGTACGTGGGCGATGCCTTCGCCATGGGCTTGTCGGTCGACGAGGTGTTTGAACTCACCAAAATCGACCGCTGGTTTTTGGTGCAGATCGAAGAGATTGTCAAGATCGAGCTGGAACTGGAAAAGACCACCTTGGATGCCATCTCGGCCGACGAGCTGCGTCTGCTCAAGAAAAAAGGCTTCTCGGACCGTCGCCTGGCCAAGCTGCTCAAGGTCGGCGAAAACGATGTCCGTGCCCGCCGCCATGCCCAGGGCATTCGCCCGGTGTACAAGCGCGTGGACACCTGCGCGGCCGAGTTTGCGACCAACACCGCCTACATGTACTCGAGCTACGAAGACGAGTGCGAAGCCGAGCCAACGAACAACAAAAAAATCATGGTGCTCGGTGGTGGTCCCAACCGCATTGGCCAGGGCATCGAGTTTGACTACTGCTGCGTTCACGCTGCGCTCGCCATGCGCGAAGACGGCTATGAAACCATCATGGTCAACTGCAACCCCGAAACCGTCTCGACCGACTACGACACTTCGGACCGCCTGTACTTTGAGCCATTGACGCTCGAAGATGTGCTGGAAATCGTGGACAAGGAAAAGCCCACAGGCGTGATCGTGCAGTACGGCGGTCAAACGCCTTTGAAGCTGGCCCTGGGTTTGGAGGCCGCGGGCGTGCCCATCATCGGCACCAGCCCCGACATGATCGACGCTGCGGAAGACCGTGAGCGGTTCCAGAAACTGTTGCAAGACCTGGGCTTGCGTCAGCCGCCCAACGCCACGGCCCGCACTGAGCCGGAAGCTTTGGAAAAAGCTGCCGCCCTGGGTTACCCCCTGGTGGTGCGTCCCAGCTATGTGCTGGGTGGCCGTGCCATGGAAATCGTGCACGAGCAGCGCGACCTGGAGCGCTACATGCGCGAAGCGGTCAAGGTCTCCAACGACTCGCCCGTGCTGCTGGACCGCTTCCTGAACGACGCCATCGAGTGCGATGTGGATTGCCTGCGTGACCCCGAAGGCAAGACCTTCATCGGGGGTGTGATGGAGCACATCGAACAAGCTGGCGTGCACAGCGGTGACTCTGCTTGTTCCTTGCCGCCTTATTCCCTGTCGGCCGAAACCGTGGCCGAACTCAAGCGCCAGTCGGCCGCCATGGCCGGTGCCTTGAATGTGGTCGGCCTGATGAACGTGCAGTTCGCGATCCAGAATGTGGACGGCAAAGATGTCATCTACGTGCTCGAAGTGAACCCCCGCGCCTCGCGCACG
This sequence comes from Limnohabitans radicicola, assembly GCF_014837235.1. GTDB lineage: Bacteria > Pseudomonadota > Gammaproteobacteria > Burkholderiales > Burkholderiaceae_C > Limnohabitans_A > Limnohabitans_A radicicola. Next base: position 427,496 of record NZ_JACYFT010000002.1, read on the forward strand.
GTGCCTTATGTGTCCAAAGCCACGGGCATTCAGCTGGCCAAGGTGGCGGCGCGCTGCATGGCGGGTCAGACCCTGGCTTCGCAAGGCATCACCAAAGAGGTCACGCCGCCTTACTTCAGCGTGAAGGAGGCCGTGTTCCCCTTCGTGAAGTTCCCGGGTGTGGACACCATCCTCGGCCCCGAGATGAAGTCCACCGGTGAAGTCATGGGCGTGGGCAAGACTTTTGGCGAAGCCTTCGTCAAGAGCCAGCTGGGCGCAGGCACCAAGTTGCCACGCTCGGGCAAGGTGTTCCTGACCGTGAAAAATGGTGACAAACCGCGTGCGGTGCAGGTGGCGCGTCAACTGGTGGCCCTGGGCTTTGAACTGCTGGCCACCAAGGGAACCGCTGCCGAAATCGCTGCTGCTGGCGTGCCGGTGCAGGTGGTCAACAAGGTCACGGAGGGGCGTCCGCACATCGTGGACATGATCAAGAACAACGAAGTGGCCATGGTCATCAACACGGTGGAAGAGCGTCGCAATGCGATTGCCGATTCGCGCCACATCCGCACATCGGCCTTGCTCAACCGTGTCACCACCTTCACAACCATCGCGGGCGCCGAGGCGGCCGTCGAAGGCATGAAGAGCATGGACCACCTGGATGTGATTTCCGTGCAGGAAATGCATGCACAGTTGGTGGGCTGACCGAAACGTTCACCGAGTCATCCGCGTCATGATGCGGGTTTTCAACCGCCGAGGGACAACGCTCGGCGGTTTGTTTTTGGAGATTTGACGATGTCGACCATTCCGATTACCAAACGCGGTGCAGAAAAGCTCAAGGAAGAGCTGCACCGCCTCAAATCCGTGGACCGGCCTGCCGTGATCCAGGCCATTGCCGAAGCGCGCGCGCAGGGCGACCTGAGTGAAAACGCTGAATACGAAGCCGCCAAAGACCGCCAGGGCTTCATCGAAGGCCGCATCCAGGAAATCGAAGGCAAATTGTCGGCTGCACAGATCATCGACCCTGCGAGCGTGGATGCAGGTGGTCGGGTGGTTTTTGGCGCCACGGTCGAGCTGGAAGACGAAAGCACTGGCGATCAGGTCAAGTACCAGATCGTGGGCGAGGACGAAGCCGATTTGAAGTTGGGCCTGATCAACATCAGCAGCCCAATTGCGCGCGCCTTGATTGGCAAGGAAGAGGGCGATGTGGCCGAAGTGCAGGCCCCTGGCGGCGTGCGCCGCTATGAAATCACCGGGGTGTCGTACCTCTGATCAAGCCGGTGTCAGGCTGGCCGCGGCCAGTCCTGAAACGCCCTGTCATTCGTGCCAATGTTCGGCCACCCAGGTGGCGGGTTGGATGAACCGGAAGCGCCGATTGCGGCGACCTGCCAGTGCGTCGGGTGGGTTGCACTCGCCATGGAAGATGACCACGCGGGCATCTTGAGGGATGAAGGGCTCGGTCCAGAAATTGGTGGGCCAGGCTGGGATGCAGTTGTACTTGAAGCTGGGGCACCAGGCTTTGGGCCAATAGGCGAGCAGGCCTTGCTGGTTCATGTAGTCCGACAGGTAGGACTGTTCATTGCGGAAGCGCTGGCGGATGCTGTCGAAGTTCTGGCGAAAGTGGGTCAGCACGTCAGGGTGCGCACCCAGTTCAAAGCGGTACACCGAGGAGTTGCCGGTGATGCGTCCGGGGTTCCAGAAACGGTCGTAGTCCTTGATGATCAGGAAGCGCCCAGGCTGCTCGAAGAAGCCATCCAGGCTACCGACAATCACCACATCCACGTCGAGAAACAACGCCGTGCCTCGCAAGCCGTGCAGGTCTTCGGCAAAGGTCACCAGCTTGGTCCAGCCGCGCTCGGGGCTGCCAGGGGGCAGATCCAGAGGCGGAATGGGCAGGCAGCGCACTTCCGATGTGATGCCTTTGCTGTCATCGGTCAGGCACACCATCTGGAAGTCCAGTGTGAGGTGCCTTTTGACCATGGCATACAGCCGGTTCACGTACTCCGGGCCGTACTTGGTGCCCCACTTCATGCAGATCACATGACGTTGACCTGCGGTGTGTGCCGTGGATGTGGATGGCGTGGTCATGGGGCGCTCAGTCTGCCTGGCGTTTTTTGACAGATTTTTGCTTGGGCTTGGCGCGTTTGATCTGGCCGCCCGAGGTCAGACGCTGGTTGCCTAGGACGCGCAGCACTTTGACCTCCGGGCGCTGACCGCCGCGTTTGCTGTATTTCAGCACTTTGAAGTCGCGCGGACCCGCCATGCGGTCTTCGTCCACCGCCTTGATTTTTTCGGGCTGCGGGCGCCACAGCACCAGCAGTTTGCCGATGTGCTGGATGGGCGCCGCGTTCAGCTGGTCGGCCAGTTGCGCGAACATGTCTTCGCGGGCTTGCCGGTCGTCCCCCAGGACCCGGATCTTGATCAGGCCGTGGGCGTTGAGGGCGGCTTCGGTTTCTTTGATGACGGCGGCGGTGAGGCCATCGTTGCCGATCATCACCACGGGTGAGAGATGATGGGCTTCGGCGCGGTGAACCTTGCGTTCGCCGGGAGTGAGTTGGATTTGAGGCATGTGGGTATTATCCCTGCTTGGACGGAAAAGAATGAAAGTCAAAACGAAAAGCAAAAAGGTCAACAAGGCGTGGCTGAACGATCACATCAATGATCCCTACGTCAAGATGGCCACCAAGGAGGGTTACCGCGCCCGCGCGGCCTACAAACTCAAGGAAATCGACGAGGTGCTGGGGCTGATCCGTCCTGGCCATCTGGTGGTGGATCTGGGCTCGGCACCGGGGGCTTGGAGCCAGTACCTGCGCCGCCGCCTGTCGCCAGACGGGGCGGCTGTGGGCGCCCTCAACGGCACCATCGTGGCGCTGGACCTGTTGCCGATGGAGCCCATCGAGGGGGTGCAGTTCATCCAGGGCGACTTCCGTGAAGCCGATGTGCTGGCCCAGTTGGAGGCCGCGGTGGCAGGGCGGCAGGCCGATGTGGTGGTCTCCGACATGGCCCCGAACCTGTCGGGCATTGATTCGGTGGACTCTGCCCGTGTGGCGCTGCTGATCGAGTTGGCGGTGGAGTTTTGTCAGGGGCATCTCAAGCCCCATGGCGCCCTCGTGGTCAAGGTGTTTCACGGCAGTGGCTACAGCCAGCTGGTCAAAATGTTCAAGGAGACCTTCAAGGTCGTCAAACCGATCAAGCCCAAGGCCTCGCGTGACCGTTCATCTGAGACCTTTTTGGTGGGCATCGGCTTGAAGGAGCTGACCCCTGGGCCGTCGGATGGATCTTAAATCCCCGCTTCTTCAGGGCCAAAACAGGTGCCAACGGTCCGGTGCGGGCTGTCTCAGGCCTAAAATGGACGCAATCTATGATTTTCTCGACTGGAGCCTCGCTTGAATAACCCCTGGTTTTCCAAAATTGCCGTTTGGGTGGTGATTGCCATGGTGCTGTTCACTGTTTTCAAACAGTTTGACAGCCGTGGCACAGGTGGCTCTGGCTACATGGGCTACTCGGACTTCCTTGAAGAGGTGCGCGGTAACCGCATCAAGACCGCCACGATCCAGGAGGGTCAGGGTGGCACCGAAATCGTGGCCACGACCACCGATGAGCGCCGCATCAAGACCACTGCCACTTACCTGGACCGTGGCCTGGTGGGTGATTTGATTGCCAACGGTGTGAAATTCGATGTCAAGCCCCGCGAAGAAGGGTCGCTGCTCATGACCTTGCTGGTCAGCTGGGGTCCGATGCTGCTGCTGATTGGTGTGTGGATTTATTTCATGCGCCAGATGCAAGGCGGCGGCAAAGGCGGTGCATTCAGCTTTGGCAAATCCAAGGCGCGCATGCTCGACGAGAACACGAACCCTGTGACCTTTGCCGATGTGGCGGGTTGCGACGAGGCCAAAGAAGAAGTCAAGGAGGTCGTCGACTTCCTCAAAGACCCGCAAAAATTCCAGAAGCTTGGTGGCCGCATCCCGCGCGGCTTGTTGCTGGTTGGCCCTCCTGGCACAGGCAAGACCTTGCTGGCCAAATCGATTGCCGGGGAAGCCAAGGTGCCTTTCTTCAGCATCTCGGGCTCGGATTTCGTTGAAATGTTTGTGGGCGTGGGCGCTGCCCGCGTGCGCGACATGTTCGAGAACGCCAAAAAGAACGCGCCTTGCATCATCTTCATTGACGAGATCGATGCTGTAGGCCGCCAGCGTGGCGCAGGCCTGGGCGGTGGCAACGACGAGCGCGAGCAGACCCTCAACCAGATGCTGGTCGAGATGGACGGTTTCGAGACCAACTTGGGCGTGATCGTTGTCGCGGCCACCAACCGTCCGGACATCCTCGACGCTGCCTTGCTGCGCCCTGGCCGTTTTGACCGTCAGGTGTATGTGACGCTGCCCGACATCCGTGGCCGTGAACAAATCCTCAATGTGCACATGCGCAAAATCCCGATCGGTCAGGACGTCAAGGCTGAAGTGATCGCCCGTGGCACCCCCGGCATGAGTGGTGCTGATTTGGCCAACCTGTGCAACGAGTCGGCTCTGATGGCCGCGCGTCGCAATGCCCGCGTGGTCGAGATGCAGGATTTCGAGAAGGCCAAGGACAAGATCCTCATGGGTCCTGAGCGCAAGAGCATGGTCATGCCCGAGGAAGAGCGCCGCAACACGGCCTACCACGAGGCGGGCCACGCCCTGATCGGCAAGTTGCTGCCCAAATGCGATCCGGTGCACAAGGTCACCATCATTCCCCGTGGTCGGGCCCTGGGTGTGACCATGAGCCTCCCTGAAAAAGACCGCTACAGCTACGACAGCGAATACATGCTCAATCAGATTAGCATGTTGTTCGGTGGCCGCATCGCCGAAGAGGTCTTCATGAAGCAGATGACCACCGGGGCATCCAATGACTTTGAGCGTGCCACGTCCATCGCCCGTGACATGGTCATGCGCTACGGTATGACCCAGGCGCTGGGGCCGATGGTTTATTCCGAAAACGAAGGCGAGGTTTTCCTGGGTCGCTCGGTCACCAAGACCACCAACATGAGCGAGCAGACCATGCAGAAGGTCGATGGCGAAGTGCGCCGCATCATCGATGAGCAGTATGGTTTGGCCCGTCGCCTGATCGAAGAGCACAGCGACAAGATGCACGCCATGGCCAAGGCCTTGCTGGATTGGGAAACCATCGACGGTGAACAGCTCGATGACATCATGGCCGGGCGTGAGCCACGTCCGCCCAAGGACTGGACACCCAAAACACCCACAGGCGGTGGTGATGGTGGTGGCGCACCCAGCGTACAGCCCGATCCGACGCCAAGCGCAGCGTGAGCGCTTTGCGCAGATGAATTCCAACGGGGCTGAAAAGCCCCGTTTTTCTTTGGAGTCCGCCATGTTTTGGCAAACCACCCGTTTTCAAATCGACCTGAGCCAGCCGCGTGTCATGGGCATCGTCAATTTGACGCCAGACTCCTTTTCGGATGGTGGACGCCATGGCGATCTCTCGAAAGCCTTGGCGCATGCCCAGCAGTTGCTGGCTGAGGGTGCTGACATCCTGGATGTGGGGGCCGAATCCACCCGGCCGGGTGCCCAGCCTGTGTCTGAAGCCGAAGAGTTGGCCCGCTTGTTGCCTTTCCTGCGCGAGGCAGTGCGTTGGAATGTGCCGATTTCCATCGACACCTACAAGGCTGCTGTCATGCGCCAGGTGCTCGATTTGGGCGTGGACATCGTTAACGACATCTGGGCGTTGCGCCAGCCCGGAGCCGAAGCCGCGGTGGTCGCACACCCGTCGTGTGGGGTGTGTTTGATGCACATGCACCGTGAGCCGCAAAGCATGCAGACGGCGCCCATGACCGGTGATGTGTTGCAAGAGGTGAAAGCTTTCCTGGAAAGCCGGGTTCAAGCCATGACAGGGCAGGGTGTCTCGTCTGAGCGCATCGTGCTGGACCCGGGCGTGGGATTTGGCAAAACGGTGGCACAAAACCTGTCTTTGCTTGCTCGCCAAGCTGAGTGGCAGCTGCAGGGTTTCCCGGTGTTGGCTGGTTGGTCGCGCAAATCCACCTTGGGGGCAGTACTGGTTCAAGAGGGGGTCGTACCGGCTCCCGGGGATCGCGTTCATGCCAGTGTGGCTGCAGCATTGCTGGCTGTGGATCGCGGAGCGCACGTGGTGCGTGTGCACGATGTCCAACCCACGGTGGATGCACTCAAGGTGTGGCAGGCTTTGCGTGAGCACGCTTGAAAGCCGGTATGCAGGACAGGCATCTGCATAAAATGCCCTGCAAAGATCGATAAGGAATTTCCAATGGCTCGTCAGTATTTTGGAACCGATGGCATCCGTGGCACGGTGGGGCAGTCCCCGATCACGCCGGACTTTGTGCTTCGGCTGGCACATGCTGTTGGACGCGTGCTCAAGCGCGATCACCCGCACCCGACGGTGCTGATCGGCAAGGACACCCGGATTTCAGGGTATATGCTGGAAAGTGCACTCGAGTCGGGCTTCAATTCGGCCGGGGTGGACGTGGTGTTGCTCGGGCCTGTGCCCACGCCCGCCGTGGCCTACCTGACCCGTGCCCAACGGGCATCGCTGGGTGTGGTCATCAGTGCCAGCCACAACCCCTTTCAGGACAACGGCATCAAGTTTTTCAGCGCGCAAGGCACCAAGCTGTCGGACGACTGGGAACTGGCCGTGGAGTCGGCGCTGGACGAAGCGCCGGTCTGGGTCGATTCTGCGTCGCTCGGCAAAACCCGCCGACTGGAAGACGCTGCAGGACGGTACATCGAGTTTTGCAAAAGCACGTTTTCCACCGATCTGTCGCTGCGCGGCCTCAAGATCGTGGTGGATGCTGCGCACGGTGCGGCCTACCAGATCGCCCCTAAAGTCTTTCATGAGCTGGGGGCCGATGTCATCACGCTGGGTTGTGCCCCCGATGGTCTGAACATCAACCGCGATGTGGGTGCCACGCACCCTCAGGCGCTGGTCGATGCCGTGAAGGCGAACCGGGCAGATTACGGTGTAGCACTGGACGGTGATGCCGACCGCCTGCAACTGGTGGATGCCTCTGGGCGGCTTTTCAACGGCGACGAACTGTTGTACCTGATGGTTGCTGACCGCCTGGCGCGCGACCAGGTGGTGCCGGGCGCGGTGGGCACCTTGATGACCAACATGGCCGTGGAAGTCGCCCTCAAGCGCCGAGGCGTGGAGTTTGTCCGGGCCAAGGTGGGGGACCGCTATGTGCTCGAAGTGTTGGCCGAAAAAGGCTGGCTGCTCGGTGGTGAGGGTTCGGGCCATTTGCTGGTGCTCGACAAGCACACCACTGGCGATGGCTTGGTCAGCGCCTTGCAGGTGCTCCAAGCTTGTGTGGGCAGCGGCCGCACCATGGCCGAACTGCTGCAAGGGGTCGAGTTGTTCCCGCAGACCCTGATCAATGTGCGTCTGAAGCCCGGTTTCGAGTGGCAAACGCATGAACCCCTGCAGCAAGCGACCCAGGCGGCGCAGGCGCAATTGGGCGATGCGGGTCGGGTGCTGATCCGGGCCAGTGGCACCGAGCCTTTGGTGCGGGTCATGGTGGAGGCGCGCGACCCGGAAGTTGCCCGCAGCACCGCTGAGCGCATTGCAGCGAGCTTGGCCGCTTGAGTTTTCAATAAATCAGGCGCTCTGGCCGGATCTCCTGCAGGATGGTGGTGGCGATTTCCTCGATTGACTTGGTGGTCGTGGACAGCCACCGTATGCCGGAGCGGCGCATCATGGCCTCGGCCTCGGCCACCTCCATGCGGCAGTTGTCCAGACTGGCATAGCGGGAGTTGGGACGCCTCTCCGAACGGATTTCAGAGAGGCGCTCGGGCAGGATGGTCAGGCCAAAAATTTTCTTGCGGTAAGGCATCAGCGCCGGGGGCAGCTGGCGACGCTCGAAGTCTTCGGGGATCAGAGGGTAGTTGGCCGCTTTGAGGCCGTGCTGCATGGCCAGGTACAGGCTGGTGGGGGTCTTGCCGCTGCGGCTCACACCCACAAGGATCACGTCCGAGCCTTCCAGATCGCGGTGCGATTGCCCATCATCGTGGGCCAACGAGAAGTTGATGGCCTCGATCCGGTCGTGGTACTCCTTGCTTTTGCTCACATCCGAAAAGCGCCCCACACGGTGGTGGGACTTCGATCCGAGTTCTTCTTCCAGCGGGTTCACGAAGGTGCCAAACATGTCCAGCAGCATGCCCTGGCAGTGTTCCTGCAGGACTTTGAGGACTTCCATGTTCACCAGGGTCGAGAACACGATGGGTTTGCTGCCTTCGGTTTCGCCTGTGTGGTTGATTTGCCGCACCGCCTGGTGGGCCTTGTCGATCGTGTCGACAAAAGGCAGCCGGACGTGGCGCGTTTTCAGGTCGAATTGGGCCAGGATGGCGTTGCCAAAGGTTTCGGCGGTGATGCCGGTCCCGTCTGAGACAAAAAACACGGTGCGTTGGGGCATGGCTGCAAAAAATATCAAGGATTCGGGAGGGTTTGCACCCCTACAATGGAATCATTATCCATCGCTTGCGTGAGCCCACCTTCAACAAATACAAAGGGATTGCGCCTGGCCTGGAACCTGGTTTTTAACTTTGGAGCTTCCCATGTCTCACCTGTTTGAGGCGACCGCCCTGGTCGTGCCCTTTGAAAAACTGCGAATGACCGATGTCGAGTCGGTTGGCGGCAAAAATGCCAGCTTGGGGGAGATGATTTCCCAGCTGCCCTCGGGGGTCAAAGTGCCCACCGGTTTTGCCACCACTGCCCACGCCTTCCGAGAATTTCTCAAGCACGATGGGCTGACCGATCGCATCAATGCCAAACTTGATGCGCTGGACACCGAAGATGTGCGGGCTCTTGCGGCCGTGGGCGCTGAAATCCGTGCCATGGTCGAAGCCCAACCCTTTCCAGCCGATCTTGAAAAAGCCATCCGTGAAGCCTTTGTGCAACTGCAAGCAGGGCAGGCGGATGCTTCCTTTGCCGTGCGTTCTTCGGCCACGGCCGAAGACTTGCCTGACGCTTCTTTTGCGGGGCAGCAGGAAACCTTCCTGAACGTCGTGGGCATCGACGATGTGCTGCACAAAATGAAGGAGGTGTTCGCCTCCCTCTACAACGACCGCGCCATCAGCTACCGCGTGCACAAGGGTTTTGCCCACGCCGATGTGGCTTTGTCGGCCGGGGTGCAGCGCATGGTGCGCTCGGACCTGGGCGCCGCAGGCGTGATGTTCACCATCGATACCGAATCCGGCTTTGAAGACGTGGTGTTCATCACCTCCAGCTATGGCCTGGGCGAGACGGTGGTGCAGGGGGCGGTGAACCCGGACGAGTTCTATGTGCACAAACCCATGCTGGCGGCGGGCAAGCGTGCCGTGATCCGCCGCAACCTGGGCTCCAAGCTGATCCAGATGGTGTTCGCCTCGCCTGAAGAAAAAGCCGCAGAAGGTCCGCTGAAAGGCAAGCTGGTCAAGACCGTGGACGTGCCCACTGAACTGCGCAACCGCTACAGCCTGACCGACGCCGATGTCGAGCAACTCGCGCGTTACGCTGTGATCATCGAGAAACACTATGGCCGCCCGATGGACATCGAGTGGGGCAAGGACGGCCGCGATGGTCAGCTGTACATCCTGCAGGCCCGTCCCGAAACGGTGAAGAGCCAAGCCAAAGACAAAGCCGAGTTGCGCTACAAGCTCAAGGGCAAAGGCCATGTGCTGGCCGAAGGTCGTGCCATTGGCCAGAAGATCGGGACGGGTCCGGTGCGTCTGGTGCACAACATCTCCGAGATGGACACGGTGCAGCCCGGTGACGTGCTGGTGACCGACATGACCGACCCGAACTGGGAGCCGGTCATGAAGCGGGCCAGTGCCATTGTGACCAACCGCGGTGGGCGCACCTGCCACGCGGCCATCATTGCGCGTGAGCTGGGCATTCCGGCGGTGGTGGGCTGTGGCCACGCCACCGAACAGCTCAAGGACGGCACGCTGGTGACGGTGAGCTGCGCCGAGGGCGACACCGGCCGCATCTACGACGGCCTGCTTGAGACCGAAGTGACCGAGGTGCAGCGCGGCACCATGCCCGAGATCGCCACCAAGATCATGATGAACGTGGGCAACCCTCAGCTGGCGTTTGACTTTGCCCAGCTGCCCAATGCGGGCGTGGGTCTGGCCCGCCTGGAATTCATCATCAACAACAACATCGGTGTGCACCCCAAGGCCATCCTGGACTACCCGGCCATCGATGCCGACCTCAAGAAGGCAGTGGAGTCCGTGGCCCGTGGCCATGCATCACCCCGTGCCTTCTATGTCGACAAAGTGGCCGAAGGCGTGGCCTCGATCGCGGCGGCCTTCTGGCCCAAGCCCGTGATCGTGCGCTTGTCGGACTTCAAGAGCAACGAGTACCGCAAGCTCATTGGCGGCAGCCGCTACGAGCCGGAAGAAGAGAACCCGATGCTGGGCTTTCGTGGTGCGGCGCGCTACATCAGCGAGGACTTTGGCGAGGCATTTGCGATGGAGTGCGAAGCCCTCAAGCGGGTGCGCGGCGACATGGGCTTGACCAATGTCCAGGTGATGGTGCCTTTTGTGCGCACGCTGGAGCAGGCGCGCCGCGTCACCGAGCTGTTGGCTGCCAAGGGCCTGCGCCGTGGCGAGGATGACCTCAAGCTCATCATGATGTGCGAGGTGCCCAGCAACGCGATCCTGGCCGATCGTTTCCTCGAATATTTCGATGGCTTCTCGATCGGCTCGAACGACCTGACCCAGTTGACGCTGGGCCTGGACCGCGATTCGGGCATGGAGCTGCTGGCGGTGGATTTCGATGAGCGTGACCCGGCCGTGCAGACCCTGATTGCCCAGGCCATCAAAGCGTGCCTGGCGCAAGGCAAGTACGTGGGCATTTGCGGCCAGGGCCCCAGCGATCACCCGGACTTTGCGCACTGGTTGATGGATCAGGGCATCAGCTCGATCTCACTCAACCCGGACACCGTGGTGGAAACCTGGACGGCTTTGGGCCGCTGAAGCCTGAAGGCAGGACATGGGCATGGGTCAGCGATCCGACTCGGGCATACCCCGCTCGTACCGCTGGCGTTTGCACCGCAATGTCCTGCTGTTCATCGCCTTGTTCCTCTGCCTGTTGGGTGCCATGGCCTGGGCGGAGCATTCGGGCCTGTCACGCAATCTGATTGGCCCGATCTTTCTCTTCTCCACGGTGATGATTTACGCCCTGATCGGCATTTCAGGACGCACCACCGATCCCGACGAGTACTTTGTGGCCGGTCGCCGGGTGCCTGCCATGTACAACGGCATGGCCACCGCCGCCGACTGGATGAGTGCGGCTTCCTTCATCAGCCTGGCGGGCGCCCTTTACCTGCAGGGTTTTTCTGGCACCGGTAACCAGCCGGGCGGTCTGGCCTACGTCATGGGCTGGACGGGTGGGTTCTGTCTGGTGGCCTTGCTGATTGCACCTTCGCTGCGGGCCATGCAGCTCTACACCCTGCCGGACTTTTTTCATGTGCGTTACGGCGGGCGCTGGCCCCGTTTGCTGGCCGCCTGGGCGGCCATTTTGTGCTCTTTCACTTATGTGGTGGCACAGATTTACGGCATTGGCCTCATTGCATCCCGCCTGACAGGCGTGCAGTTCGAAATCGGCATCCTGCTGGGTTTGGGCGGGGTTTTGCTGTGCTCATTTTTGGGCGGTATGCGCGCCATCACCTGGACCCAGGTGGCCCAATACATCGTGCTGCTCTTCGCGTTTTTGATCCCGGTGTCATGGCTGGCCTACAAACAATTGGGCACCCCTTTTGCCCCCTTGGCCTACGGTTCGCAACTGGCCCGCATCGAGGCGCTGGAAACCCGGCTCATGAACGATCCGGCCGAGCTGGAGGTGCGCCAGGCGCACCTTGAACGTGCCGAGATGTATCGGACACGGCTGCTGGACGTCGAACAGTCCTTGTTGGACCTGCGCGCGCAGCTGGAGCAGCGCGTTCGCACGCTGAAGGCGCAGGGCGCTGACTTTGCGTCGATTGCTCAGGCGCGCCGTGAGCTGCTGGCGATGCCCCCCAATGCCGCTGTGGCTCGCGAGCAATGGCAGCGTGCCCAGGCGGACAACCTGGAGCGGTCCAAACCGCTGGGAGGCATGGTTCCTCATGCCCGCGAGTTCCGTGGCGACCCGGCGGGGGCGGCCGCTGACCGCCAGTTGTTTGAAACGTCCCAGCTGAACTTTCTGGCGCTGGTGTTTTGCCTCATGGTCGGCACCGCGGGCTTGCCCCACTTGCTGACCCGTTACTACACCACCCCTTCGGTGGCCGAGGCGCGCACTTCGGTGGCCTGGTCCTTGTTTTTCATTGCGCTGCTGTACCTGAGTGCGCCTGCACTGGCGGTGCTGGTCAAGTTTGAGCTCATGAACAGCTTGGTGGGCAGCAGTTTTGAGCAACTGCCCAGCTGGATCGCGCAGTGGGCCCGTATCGATCCGGCCCTGGTGGAGGTGGCCGACATCAATGGCGACCGGATTTTGCAGTGGGGTGAACTCAAGCTGGGGGCTGACATCATCATGCTGGCCACGCCCGAGCTGGGGGGCATGCCGTTTGTGGTGTCGGGTTTGGTGGCTGCGGGCGGATTGGCGGCGGCCCTGTCGACCGCTGACGGTTTGCTCTTGACCATCAGCAATGCGCTGGTGCATGACATGGGGTCCAGTCGTCAATACACGCCCAGGTCGGCAGAAGGGCGGGTCATTCTGTCCAAATTCGCCCTTTTGGCGGTCGCGATGCTGGCCGCATTTGTGGCGGCCCTCAAGCCAGCCCAGATCCTGTCGCTGGTTTCGGCCTCTTTTTCCTTGGCGGCTGCAGCCTTTTTCCCGGCCATGGTGTTGGGGCTGCGTTCAGCCCGCATCGGGCGTTCGGCGGCGGTGGCCGGCATGTTGGCGGGGTGGGGGTTGACGACTTACTACATGGTGGTCAATGGGGCCGCTTTCCGTCAATTTTGGGGTTTGGCTCCGGATTCTGGCCTCTGGTTCGGTATCCAGCCCCTGTCTTCGGGGGTGTTTGGTGTGCCTGCCGGCTTTGTCACGATCTGGCTGTGGTCGTGGCTGTGGCCTGAAAAACCATCGCCCGTGCTCGGGTCATCAGCAGACCGATCCTCGTCCCACTATCCAGGCCTCTGAATCCCGGGCTATAATCTCAGGCTTCGCCTTGCTGCACCCCTTTTTAGACGCTGGGGGCAGCTTCCAATCTTTTGGTTCATCCACAAGGAGTTTCAATGCGTCATTACGAAATCATTTTGCTGATCCACCCGGATCAAAGCGAACAAGTTCCAGCCATGCTGGAGCGCTACAAGGGCATGATCACCACCGGTGGTGGCAAGATCCACCGCGTGGAAGACTGGGGCCGCCGTCAACTGGCGTACCAGATCAACAAGCTGGCCAAAGCCCATTACCTGTGCGTCAACATCGAAGCCGACCAGGCCGTGATGGCTGAACTCGAGCACGCCTTCAAGTTCAACGACGCCGTTCTGCGTCATTTGACCGTGCAAAAGAAAAAGGCCGACACCGCTCCTTCCTCGATGATGAAAACCGTCGAGCGCGAAGAAGCCCGTAAAGCCCAACAAGCCGAATTCGCTTCTTGATGCTTTTTGACGGAGAGTGAACCGCACCACATTGACCGCCTGTATCGCCGAGCTTGCCGCTTTGCGTTACACACCTGCAGGCTTACCCGCTCTTGATTTGATGCTTGAGCATGCTTCCGAGCAATCGGAAGTCGGGCAAAACCGCAAGGTGCAGTTGAAGATTCGCGCATTGGCTCTGGGTTCCCAGGCCGAGCGACTGATCCAACAACCGGTGGGCAGTGTCTGGCAGTTCCAGGGCTTTTTGGCCACACCCCGTCAAGGAAAAAGTGTCGTGTTGCACATTCAAGAGTTTCAGCAAGATTAATTTCAGGAGGCCCACATGGCCACGTTCAAAAAATTCAACAAAGACAAGCGCCCAAAGCGCAACACCCAGTCGCTGCTGTTCAAGCGCAAGCGTTTTTGCCGTTTCACCGTGACCGGTGTCGAAGAAATCGACTACAAAGATGTGGACACCCTGCGTGACTTCATCGCCGAGAACGGCAAGATCATCCCCGCACGCCTGACCGGCACACGCGCCATTTACCAGCGTCAGCTCAACACCGCCATCAAGCGTGCCCGCTTCCTGGCCATGTTGCCTTACAGCGACCAACACAAAGTCTAAGGAGTCCAACCATGCAAATCATTCTGCTCGAAAAGGTTGTGAACCTGGGTAACCTGGGCGAGATCGTCAAGGTCAAGGACGGTTACGCACGTAACTTCCTGATCCCGACTGGTCTGGCACGTCGCGCCACCGAAGCCAACAAGGCCGAATTCGAAGCTCGCCGCGCTGAGCTCGAAAAAGCTGCAGCAGCCAAGCTGGCTGAAGCCCAAGCCCAAGGCGAGAAGCTGGCTGGCTTGACCATCAAGCTGACCCAAAAGGCTGGCGTTGACGGCCGCTTGTTCGGTTCCGTGACCAACCATGACATCGCCGAAGAGCTGAACAAGCAAGGCTATGCCGTGATCAAGTCGCAAATCCGCATGCCCAACGGTCCCATCAAGACCGTGAGCGATTCTGCTGTGTCGGTGGCTTTGCACACGGACGTGGTGGTGGATGTGAACGTGTCTGTTTACGGCGAAACTGCCTGATCGATCACCACTTCGATCCAGGCCGCCAGTTCTTCGGAGCTGGCGGCTTTTTCTTTGGTGACGCGCTTTGTGCTGACTTATCCCTCGTCATCCACCCTTTACACAGAGCTTATCCACAGGCTTGTCCCGTGACGTGTCGTTCCCTGCCGATTAACATCGGGTTTTGATCGTTTTTTCATGCCAGCCGACTTTTCTCCTCCCTACGATCTGCCGATCGAATTCTCTTCAGACAGCCAGGTCGCCCAACTGAGGGTGCCGCCGCACTCCATCGAGGCCGAGTCCAGTGTGCTGGGTGGTTTGCTGCTGGACAACGGGGCCTGGGACCGCGTGGGCGATTTGCTGGCTGACAAGGATTTCTACCGCCACGAGCACCAGCTCATCTATGCGGCCATCGGGGCATTGATCAACGCGTCCAAGCCGGCCGATGTGATCACGGTGTTCGAACACGTTCAAAACCAGGGCCATGGCGAGGACACGGGGGGGCTGGCCTACCTGAACTCGCTGGCCCAGTACGTCCCGAGTGCGAGCAACATCCGCCGCTACGCCGAGATCGTGCGCGAGCGCTCCATCTTGCGCAAATTGGTGTCGGCCAGCGACGAGATCGCCACCCAGGCTTTCAACCCCAAGGGCAAGCAGATCGACCGCATCCTGGACGAGGCCGAGCAGAAGATTTTCAACATCGGCGAAGAAGGCTCGCGCATGAAGCAGGGTTTCCAGTCGATGGACTCGCTGGTGGTCGAGCTGCTGGACCGCGTGCAGGAGATGGCCGACAACCCCAACGACATCACCGGGGTGCCTACTGGCTTCATTGACCTTGACCGCATGACTTCGGGCCTGCAGCCAGGCGACATGGTGGTGCTGGCCGCGCGTCCTTCGATGGGCAAAACCGCATTTGCCATCAACATTGCCGAACACGTGGCCCTCAACGAGGGCCTGCCCGTGGCGGTGTTCTCGATGGAAATGGGGGCTTCGCAGCTGGCGGTTCGCGTGGTGGGTTCCATCGGACGCATCGACCAGGGCCATTTGCGCACGGGCAAGCTCAGCGACGAAGAGTGGCCACGCTTGACCGAAGCCATCGAGCGCTTGCGCACGGTGTCATTGCACATCGACGAAACACCGGGTCTGACCCCCAGCGAGCTGCGCGCCAACGCCCGGCGTCTGGCGCGCCAGTGTGGCAAGTTGGGTTTGATCGTGGTCGACTACCTGCAGCTCATGAGCGGTTCGTCGGGCTCGGGGGGTGACAACCGAGCCACCGAGCTGGGTGAAATCTCGCGGGGGTTGAAGATGCTGGCCAAGGAGCTGCAGTGCCCCGTGATTGCCCTGTCCCAGCTCAACCGCAGCGTCGAGCAGCGCACCGACAAGCGGCCCATGATGAGTGACCTGCGCGAATCCGGCGCCATTGAGCAGGATGCGGACATCATCATGTTCATCTACCGCGACGACTACTACAACAAGGACTCCAAAGACCCTGGTGTGGCCGAAATCATCATTGGCAAGCAGCGTAACGGCCCGACGGGCACGGTGCGTCTGGCGTTCCTGAAACCGCTGACGCGGTTCGAGAGTCTCGCCCCCGGTTATGGCGGCGGCGGAGGCGACGACTACTGAGCAGCCTCAGAGCACGTCACTGGCAAAGTCGGCCAGGCGCGAGCGCTCGCCGCGTGCCAGCGTGATGTGCCCCCCGTGTGCCCAGCCCTTGAAACGGTCCACGGCGTATGTCAATCCCGAAGACCCTTCGGTCAAGTAGGGGGTGTCGATCTGAGCCAGGTTGCCCATGCAGATGATCTTGGTGCCCGGGCCGGCACGCGTGATCAGGGTCTTCATCTGCTTGGGTGTCAGGTTTTGCGCCTCATCGATGATGACGTACTTGTTCATGAAGGTGCGCCCGCGCATGAAGTTCATGCTCTTGATCTTGATGCGGCTCTTGATGAGTTCGTTGGTGGCAGCGCGCCCCCATTCGCCTGCATTGCCACCATCGCCCTTGGCCAGGAACTCCAGGTTGTCGTCCAGGGCGCCCATCCAGGGGCCCATTTTTTCCTCTTCGGTGCCGGGCAAGAAGCCGATGTCTTCGCCCACGCTCACCGTGGCACGGGTCATGATGATTTCAGTGTAGCGGCGGTCGTCCAGCACCTGCGTCAGGCCGGCGGCCAGGGCCATCAGGGTCTTGCCCGTGCCCGCCGTGCCAGCCAGGGTCACGAAGTCGATGTCCGGGTCGGTCAACAGGTTCATGGCGAAGTTCTGCTCACGGTTGCGGGTGACCACGCCCCAGACGGCGTTTTTCTGGTGATTGAAGTCCTTGAGGGTGCGCAGCACCGCCGTCTTGCCACGGATTTCGGTCACACGGGCATAGAGGCTGGGCTCGCCCGGAGCCTCGAAATACACAAACTGGTTGATGAGCAGCGTGGGCACGATCGGGCCGCTGATGCGGTAGAAAGTGTGTGGGCCTTGCTGCCAGCTCTCGACGGTCTTGCCGTGCTTGATCCAGAAATCGGAGGGCAGGGCCAGTGCACCCGAAAAGAGCAGGTCACCGTCTTCCAGCGTTTTGTCGTTTTGGTAGTCCTCGGCCTGCAGGCCCAGGGCACGTGCCTTGACGCGCATGTTGATGTCCTTGGACACCAGCACCACCTCGCGTGGCTTGTGCATTTGCTCCAGGGCGCGCACCACGCCCAGGATCTGGTTGTCGGCTTTGCCCGGGGGCAGTGCCAAGGGCAAGCTCAGGTCCAGTGCTTGGGTCTGAAAGAACAGTTTGCCCTGTGCATCGCTGTAACCTGTGGTGTTCAGTGGCAAGCCTTGGGTCATGTCAAAGCCCTGCGCCGCGGCCAGTGCGTCCAGCGAGCGGCTGGTCTGGCGTGCGTTACGGGCCACTTCGGTCATGCCTTTCTTGTGACCGTCGAGTTCTTCGAGCACGATCATGGGCAGGAAGACATCGTGTTCCTCAAAGCGGAACAAACTCATCGGATCGTGCATCAGCACGTTGGTGTCGAGCACAAAAAGCTTGGTCGGGCCATTGTGACGTTTCTTGCCGGCGGCCTTTTTGGGCGAGGCGGGTACGGCGAGTGCAATTGTTTCGGCCGTTGGCTTGCTGGCTGTGGCCACGTTTGCATCTTCTTGGCGTGCGCGGCTCTTGCCCATGACTTTGCGCGTCGGATTGGTGGCCGATGTGTTGTTGCTAGTCGCTTCGTCCGGCAGCGCAGCGGCTTGCTCAAAAGCTTTTGGGGCCAATCGGCTGGCGCGCTGGGTGGGGGCAGGTGGCAATGGCATCGGAATGGGCCTCTTGGGGAAAGTTAAATCGCAGTTGGAAAAAGAAAAAGCCGCCTGGAGGCCAAGGCGGCTTTGGGGATTGCTGGTGGGCAGAAAATCAACTGCATGAAATCATTATGCACGACCCACAAGTCGGCTCCATGACTTTGTCGCCCTGGCTCAGCCTGCTTTTTTGAGGGCTTTGACTGCTTTAAGCACTTCTTCTACGTGACCTGGTACCTTCAGGCCGCGCCATTCGGCCTTGAGGGTGCCGTCGGCGCCGATCAGGAAGGTGCTGCGCTCAATGCCCTTGACCTTCTTGCCGTACATGATCTTGTTTTTGACAACACCGAACATGTGGCACATTTTTTCTTCGGTGTCTGCTACCAGTTCAAAAGGCAGTTCCAGCTTGGCCTTGAAGTCATCGTGCGACTTCATGTTGTCGCGCGAAACGCCGAACACTGCAGCGCCTGCTTTCACAAAGTCCTTGTACTTGTCGCGAAACTGCATGGCTTCGGTGGTGCAGCCAGGGGTGTTGTCTTTGGGGTAGAAATACAGAATGACCGTTTGACCCAGGTGTGAAGTATTGGAGACTTTCAAACCACCTGTAGCGTTCGCTTCAAATTCTGGAATGGGTTTGTTGAGAACGATCGCCATGGAAACTAGATCTCGCTTGACAGGTTATGTACGCTTAAAAACAAAAACGGCGACTTGGCCGTTTTCAGGGTAAGGCACTGGAAAGACTCATATTTTAGCGCGAAACACAGGAGGCCGATTGTCTGATTCGGCCGCTAATTTGTCGCCTCAGCGCACACTGTTTGTACTATCGGATTCAATCAACAAGGCGGCAACCACTTTGCGGCCTTCGCTGGCCAGGATGTTGTAGGTGCGGCAGGCGGCTGCCGTGTCCATGGCTTCCAGCCCCACGCGGTGTTCGGCAAAAGGCGCCAGCCAGGAGGAGGGCACAAAGCGAAGGCGTTGTCCCGTGCCCAGAATCACCAACTCCGCTCCGCAGGTGGCCAAAGGGGCCAGGTGCTGCGCCTGCAGGGCCTCAAATCCTGGCGGAGCCCAGGCGGTGGTGGGCATGTCTGCCAGGCTGCTGACCAGCACAGAGTGGACATGCCTGTCATGGTCGATGTCGATCCAACCGGGGCCGTAGGCACGCACCATCGGGGCATTGGACTTGTCAGGTTGAAGTTTCATGGTGCAGAGCAGAAGAGAAGCGAATCAAGAAGCGCAGACTTTTGTCTTCCCGGACGCTGGATGCGCCTGAAATCGGCTTGATCTGTGGTCAAATTATAGGTTTTCGCTGATCCAAACTGTGTCCGGAGGGACTTTGAAACCCATTCAGAAATCTGCCAAGCTCGCCAACGTTTGCTATGACATCCGGGGCCCCATCATGGACCGAGCGCGCCAGATGGAAGAGGACGGCCACAAGATCATCAAACTGAACATCGGCAATCTGGCGGTTTTTGGTTTTGATGCGCCTGAGGAAATCCAGCAGGACATGATCCGTAACCTGCCCAATTCGGCCGGGTACTCGGACAGCAAAGGTATTTTTGCGGCCCGTAAGGCGGTGATGCACGAAACCCAGAAGCAGGGCATCAAGGGCGTCACGCTCGATGACATTTACCTGGGCAATGGTGCCAGTGAGCTGATTGTCATGGCCACCAATGCATTGCTGGACAACGGTGACGAATTGCTGCTGCCCGCACCCGACTACCCTTTGTGGACTGCTGCGGCCAGCCTGTCCGGCGGCACACCAGTGCACTACATGTGCCAGGAGTCGAACGGCTGGATGCCGGACCTGCAAGACATCCGCTCTCGCATCACGCCACGGACCAAAGGCATCGTGGTCATCAACCCCAACAACCCGACGGGCGCGCTGTACTCGCGTGAGTTGCTGGAGGGCATTGTGGCCATCGCCCGCGAGCACGGTCTGGTCATCTTTGCCGACGAGGTCTATGACAAGGTCTTGTACGAAGATGTTCAGCACACCCCCATTGGCAGCTTGTCAGAGGACGTGTTGACGCTGACATTCAACTCTCTGTCCAAGAGTTACCGCTCCTGCGGTTACCGCGCAGGCTGGATGGTGGTCTCGGGCGACAAGAAGCCGGCCAAGGACTACATCGAGGGCTTGAACATGCTCTCGAACATGCGCCTGTGTGCCAACGTGCCTGGCCAGTGGGCCATCCAGACGGCTTTGGGCGGTCACCAGAGCATCCATGAGCTGGTGGGTGAGGGCGGTCGCCTGCGCAAGCAACGCGATCTGGCCTATGAGCTGATCACCGCCATTCCAGGTGTGAGTTGTGTCAAGCCCCAGGCTGCTTTGTACATGTTCCCCCGTCTGGACCCCAAGATTTACCCCATTGAGGACGATCAGCTGTTTTTCCTGCAAATGCTCGAGGAAACCAAGGTCATGCTGGTCCAGGGCACGGGCTTCAATTGGCCCCAGCCCGACCACTTTCGCATCGTGTTCCTGCCGCACCTGGACGATTTGCGCGAAGCGATCACACGGGTGGCGCGCTTCCTCGAAGGTGCACGCAAACGCTTTGGCACGGACCATCTGACCGCCTGAATTTGAAGTATGGGCCCGGTGCGCCGGGTCTGATGAATCACCAAGAATGAAAACCATGAAACCCATCCAAGTAGGCCTTTTGGGCATCGGCACCGTCGGCAGCGGCACTTTCCATGTGCTCCAGCGCAACCAGGAAGAAATCCAGCGACGCGCTGGCCGCGGCATTGAAATCACGATGGTCGCCGACCTCGATGTTGCGCGCGCCAAGGCGGTGGTGGGCGAGGGTGTCCAAGTGGTGAGCGACGCCCGCGAGGTGATTGCCAACCCCGAGATCGACATCGTGATCGAGCTGATCGGTGGTTATGGCATCGCCAAAGCGCTGGTGCTCGAAGCCATTGCCGCTGGCAAGCATGTGGTCACCGCCAACAAGGCGCTGCTCGCCGTGCATGGCACCGAAATTTTTGCAGCGGCGCACGCCAAGGGCGTGATGGTCGCCTTTGAAGCCGCTGTGGCTGGTGGCATTCCGATCATCAAGGCGCTGCGCGAAGGCCTCACAGCCAACAGCATCCAGTGGGTGGCGGGCATCATCAACGGTACAACCAACTTCATCTTGTCCGAAATGCGCGACAAGGGCTTGGACTTCGCCGTCGTGCTCAAGGAAGCCCAGCGCCTGGGTTACGCTGAAGCGGACCCGACTTTTGACATCGAAGGCGTGGATGCGGCGCACAAGGCGACGCTCATGAGCGCCATCGCGTTCGGCATCCCTGTCCAGTTTGACAAGGCCCATGTCGAAGGCATCACCCAGTTGGGCGCAGCCGACATCAAGTACGCCGAACAATTGGGTTACCGCATCAAGCTGCTGGGCATCACCAAGCGCACAGCCCAGGGTGTGGAGCTGCGCGTGCACCCCAGCCTGGTGCCAAGCCAGCGTCTGATCGCTAATGTCGAAGGGGCGATGAACGCCGTGATGGTGCAGGGCGATGCCGTGGGCACCACCTTGTATTACGGCAAGGGCGCAGGCTCCGAGCCGACCGCCAGCGCGGTGATCGCCGATCTGGTGGACATCACCCGACTGCACACCGCCGATCCGCTCAACCGTGTGCCGCACCTGGCCTTCCAGCCCGATGCCATGAGCAACCTGTCGGTGCTGCCGATGAGTGAGGTGGTGACCAGCTATTACCTGCGTTTGCGCGTGGCCGATCAGGCAGGTGTGTTGGCCCAGTTGACCGGCTTGCTGGCCGGTGCGGGCATCAGCATCGATGCCATCCTGCAGCGCGAAGCCGACCAGGTCAGCCAGGCCGGTGAGAACCAGACCGACGTCATCATCCTGACCCACGACACCAAAGAGGGCACCATGAACGGCGTGCTGGTCCAGATGCAGGCGCTGCCCACCGTGCTCGCGCCGATTGTCCGTATCCGCAAAGAAGAGTTGGCCTGATGCTTTACCTGTCGACCCGTGGTCACGCCGACCGCAAGCGCTTTTGTGAAATCCTGCTCGAAGGCCTGGCCCCAGACGGTGGCCTGTACCTGCCCGAGCAGTACCCGCAACTTGACGCGGCAGCGCTCACGCGCTTGCGCCAGGTGTGGTCCAGCCAGGGTTATGCGTCGCTGGCCTTCGAGATCCTGTCGCTCTACATCGACGACATTCCCGCAGCCGATCTGAAAGCCCTGTGCGACAAGACCTACACCCGCGCCGTGTTCGGCACGGACGAGATCGTGCCGCTCAAACCTTTGCAGGCAGCGGGCGCGAGCGCGCCCGAGCTGTACCTGGAAGCCTTGTCCAATGGCCCCACGCTGGCCTTCAAGGACATGGCCATGCAGTTGCTGGGCAACCTGTTCGAATATGAACTGGCCCGTCGCGGTGAAGAGCTGAACATCCTGGGAGCCACCTCGGGCGATACCGGCAGCGCGGCCGAATACGCCATGCGTGGCAAAAAAGGCGTGCGTGTGTTCATGACCAGCCCGAACGGCCGTATGAGCCCCTTCCAGCAGGCTCAGATGTTCAGTCTGCTCGACGCCAACATCCACAACATCGCCATTGACGGTGTGTTCGACGACTGCCAGGACATCGTCAAGGCCGTGTCCAACGACCTGGACTTCAAGCGCCGATACAAGATCGGCACCGTCAACTCCATCAACTGGGCTCGCCTGCTCGCCCAGGTGGTGTACTACTTTGCGGGTTACTTTCAGGCCACGCAGACCAATGAGCAGAAGGTCAGCTTCACGGTGCCCAGTGGCAACTTCGGCAACGTCTGCGCAGGCCATGTGGCCCGCATGATGGGTTTGCCCATTGACCGCTTGGTGGTGGCCACCAATGAAAACGATGTGCTCGACGAGTTCTTCCGCACGGGTGTGTACCGCGTGCGCGGCACGGCCGACACGCACGAGACCTCCAGCCCGTCGATGGACATCTCCAAGGCCAGCAACTTTGAGCGTTTTGTCTTTGACCTCATCGGTCGGGATGGCGCGCGCACCAAGCAATTGTTTGGCGAAGGCCTGGCCCGCACGGGTCACTTTGACCTGAGTGGCGATGCCTGCTTTGCGCAAGCTGCCACCCGCTACGGTTTTGCCAGCGGCAAGAGCACCCATGCCAACCGCCTGGACACCATCCGTCAGGTCTTTGCCCAGTACGGCGCAATGATCGACACCCACACCGCCGATGGCGTCAAAGTGGCGCGTGAACACCTGAAGGTCGGTGTGCCCATGCTCGTGCTCGAAACCGCGTTGCCCATCAAGTTCGCTGCGACCCTGGTCGAAGCCTTGGGCCGTGAGCCCAACCGCCCCGCGCAGTTTGAAGGCATTGAAGCGCTGCCCAAACGTGTGCAGGTGATGCCCGCCGATGTGTCGGTGGTTAAGGCTTACATCGTCACCCACTGCGATTGAGGTTGCCGTGAACGCTCCCCGCGCCCCGCTGATGCCCTTGGATGACGCGCTGGCGCGTTTGCTGGCGCACATCAACCCATTGACCGGTACGGAGTCGGTGGCCACCTTCGATGCCGACGGTCGCGTGCTGGCACGCGACATCGTCTCGGACCTGCAAGTGCCGGCTTTTGACAATTCCGCCATGGACGGTTACGCCGTGCGCAGTGCCGATGTTGCGGCTCCTGGTTCGGTGCTGCGGGTCACCCAACGCATTGCCGCGGGTCACACTGGGCAAGCCCTGCAAGCGGGTGAAGCTGCCCGCATTTTCACGGGGGCCCCTGTGCCCCCTGGCGCCGATGCCGTTGTCATGCAGGAAGAGGCCGAAGTGCTGGCTGCGCCAGCCGATGGCGTGCCGCAGGTCCGGCTGTCCAGCGCTGTTCGGGCCGGACAATGGGTGCGGCGCAGCGGTGAAGATGTGACGCGTGGCACCACGGTGCTCGCGGCCGGGCTGCGCTTGGGACCGGCCGAGCTGGGCTTGGCCGCCAGTCTGGGTCTGTCGCATCTGCCTGTGGCCCCGCGCCCGCGCGTGGCGCTTTTCTCGACCGGCGACGAACTCGTCATGCCCGGCGATGTACCGCCCGAGGCCTTGCCGCCTGGCGCGATCTACAACTCCAACCGCTTCTTTTTGAAAGCCTTGCTGCACCGCATGGGTTGCGAGGTCAGCGATCTGGGCATCGTGCCCGACCAGCGCGATGCCACGGTGGCGGCGCTCAAAACCGCGGCCGATCACCATGACCTGATCCTCACCAGCGGTGGGGTGTCGGTGGGGGAAGAAGACCATGTCAAACCCGCTGTGCAGGCGCTGGGCCAGCTGGACCTGTGGCAAATTTCGATGAAGCCCGGCAAGCCCTTGGCCTACGGCCATGTGCGCCGCAGCACCCAACCTGGCCTGGCCCACTTTGTGGGCTTGCCTGGCAACCCGGTGTCGAGCTACATCACCTTCTTGCTGATGGTGCGGCCCTTGCTGCTCCAGCTGCAGGGTGCGAGCCGCCTGATGGTGCCATCGCTGCAGCTGCCTGCGCATTTCGACTGGCCCAAGGGCGACAAGCGCCGCGAGTTTTTGCGTGTGCGCCGCAACGACCAAGGCGGTCTCGACCTCTTTCCGAACCAAAGCTCGGGCGTGCTGACCTCGGTTGCGTGGGGCGATGGCGTGGTGGACAACCCGGCGGGTCAGACCATCGCGCATGGCGATGTGGTGCGCTTTTTGCCTTTTGCGGAGTGGTTGTCATGAACCTTCAGGTGCGTTACTTTGCGTCGATCCGCGAAGCGCTGGGCCTGTCCAGCGAAATGGTCGAAAGCCACGCGAGAGATGTGGCGGGCCTGTTGAATGAGCTGCGCGCTCGCGGCGGTGCTTATGCCGAGGTGCTGGCCGAGGGTCGCCCTGTGCGTGTGGCGGTCAACCAGGTGATGGCCACGCCGTCCACGCCCGTAGCGGCAGGGGCCGAGGTTGGTTTTTTCCCACCCGTGACCGGAGGCTGAAGGCATGGCCCAGGTCCGCATCCAGCACGAAGATTTCAACCTCTCGGACGAGTTGGCCCATCTGCGGGCGAACGATCTGCGTGTGGGGGCGGTGTGCAGCTTTGTGGGCACGGTGCGCGACACCCGGGCCATCACCGGGGCTTCGGGCGACGAAATCCGCACCATGGAGCTCGAACACTACCCGGGCATGACCGAAAAAGCCATCGAGGCCATGATCGAAGAGGCGCACCGTCGCTTTGATTTTTACGAGGCCCTGGTGATCCACCGCATCGGGGTGTTGCGCCCGGCCGACCAGATCGTGTTGGTGGCGGTGACGTCGGCGCATCGGGGTCAGAGTTTCCAGGCTTGCGAGTTCCTCATGGACTACCTCAAGACCCAGGCGCCGTTCTGGAAGAAAGAAGAAACACCGCAAGGCGCCCAGTGGGTTGACGCCCGTGTGAGCGACGATGCAGCGCTCGCGCGCTGGGGCATCCAGGCGTCCAACGCCTGAACGCCTCAGTGCTTGTAGCTCTGTGCGGTGGGCGGGGTGACCTCGGCCGGGCTGGCGGCTTCTGAAGCCACGCCTTCGGTCGTGGGCAAAGCCCAATCGGCGCTTTGCAGCGCCTGCTGGGTCAGCAGCAGCAGGCCTTCAACCAGATCCACCGACAGGTTCAGTTGGCACGACTTGCAGTGCTCCCCGATCTTTTGCTCCAGCAGCAGGCCCATGCCCCCTTGTGGGTCCATTGACAAATGGGCATCGGTCACCAACAAGGGTTCCTGACCCAGCGGTTTTTCCTTGGCACCAGACGCAAAGGGTGTCTTGAAATCGGCGCTCGCCATCAGGTTATCGCGTTTGAAGTCCCTGAGCATTTGCAGTGAAATCGTGTCCGACGCAGCCAGTCCGGGTGCGCTGGCATGCCATTTGAGCAGCGACTGGTTCATGGCGGGCCACAAACGTGTCAGCATGCGGCGTGTGAGCCAGAACTGAAACTCCTGACCGTCCAGTGTGTTCAGACGCCAAAGCAGGCGGTCCTGGCGTTCATCGTGGCTGACAGACAACTGGTGGATGCTCATGGTTTGATTTTAGGCAAATCCAGGCAGTGCTTCGGGCCTTGAAATCAGGGCAGTCAGCCCAAGTTGCTGTTCAACCGGAGATTTTTATGCGAATCGACAAACTCACCACCAAATTCCAAGAGGCGCTGGCCGAAGCCCAAACTCTGGCTTTGGGCAACGACCATGCCTACATCGAGCCTGTGCATGTTCTGGCAGCCATGCTGCGCCAGGACGAGGGACCGCGTGCCTTGCTGCAACGCGCAGGCGTGCAGGTGGACGCTTTGGCCATTGGGGCCGAAGCCGCACTCAAGCGCTTGCCGCAAGTCAGCGGACAAGACCAGGTGCAGGTCGGCCCGGAGTTGGTCAAGCTCATGCAGGCGGCCGAGAAAGAGTCCATCAAACGCGGGGACGCCTTCATCGCCAGCGAACTGTTTTTGCTGGCGGTCACCGACAGCAAAGGCGAAGCGGGGCGACTGGCCAAGGAGCATGGCCTCAGTCGCAAAAGCCTGGAAATCGCCATTGAAGCGGTGCGCGGAGGTCAGAACGTGGGCAGTGCCGATGCCGAGGGTCAGCGCGAGGCACTCAAGAAGTATTGTCTTGACCTGACCGAGCGGGCGCGCCAGGGCAAGCTTGACCCTGTCATTGGTCGCGACGATGAAATCCGCCGCGCCATTCAGGTGCTGCAGCGCCGCAGCAAGAACAATCCGGTGCTCATTGGCGAGCCGGGCGTGGGTAAAACAGCGATTGTGGAAGGCCTGGCCCAGCGCATCGTGGCGGGGGAGGTGCCCGATTCACTCAAAGGCAAGCGTGTGCTGTCGCTCGACATGGCGGCTTTGCTGGCGGGCGCGAAGTTCCGTGGCGAATTCGAAGAACGCCTGAAAAACGTGCTCAATGAGCTGGCCAAGGATGAAGGTCAGACCATCGTTTTCATCGACGAGTTGCACACCATGGTGGGGGCTGGCAAAGCCGAAGGTGCCATGGACGCGGGCAACATGCTCAAACCTGCATTGGCACGCGGTGAGCTCCATTGCGTGGGCGCCACCACGCTCGATGAATACCGCAAGTACATCGAAAAGGATGCCGCACTGGAGCGCCGTTTCCAGAAAATCATCGTCAACGAGCCCACGGTGGAGGCCACCATCGCAATTTTGCGTGGCTTGCAGGAAAAGTACGAAGTGCACCACGGCGTGGACATCACCGACCCGGCCATAGTCGCGGCGGCCGAACTCAGCCACCGCTACATCACCGACCGTTTCCTGCCTGACAAGGCGATCGACCTGATCGACGAAGCTGCGGCCAAGATCAAGATCGAGATCGACTCCAAGCCCGAAATCATCGACAAGCTGGACCGCCGTTTGATCCAGTTGCAGATCGAGCGCGAAGCCGTGCGCAAGGAGACCGACGAGGCTTCCCAAAAGCGCCTGGGACTGATTGAAGAAGAGATCGTCAAACTGCAAAAGGAAGCGGCAGACCTGGAAGAAATCTGGCACGCTGAAAAAGCGCAGGCCCAGGGCAGCAAGCATGTGCGAGAAGAGATCGACCTGCTGCGCCAACAGATCGAGGAGCTCACACGCAAAGGCGACTTCAACAAGGTCGCCGAGCTGCAATACGGCAAGTTGCCCGAGTTGGAAAAACGCCTCAAGGAGGCCGCCGCCAAGGAGTCTGCGCCGGGTCAGAATGTGCAGCACCGTTTGCTGCGCACCCAGGTGGGGGCCGAAGAAATCGCGGAAGTCGTATCGCGCGCCACGGGCATCCCGGTGTCCAAGATGATGCAAGGCGAGCGCGAAAAATTGCTCCAGATGGAGGGCAAGCTTCACGAGCGTGTGGTCGGTCAGGACGAAGCCATCTCTGCCGTCTCCAACGCCATCCGGCGTTCGCGCTCCGGTTTGTCTGACCCCAATCGTCCCACCGGCTCTTTTCTGTTCCTGGGTCCCACGGGTGTGGGCAAGACCGAGCTGTGCAAGGCGCTGGCCTCCTTCCTGTTTGATTCGGCCGAGCACCTGATCCGCATCGACATGAGCGAGTTCATGGAAAAGCATTCGGTGGCCCGACTGATCGGTGCGCCTCCGGGCTATGTGGGCTACGAGGAGGGCGGTTACCTGACCGAAGCGGTGCGCCGCAAACCCTACAGCGTGGTCTTGCTCGACGAGGTGGAGAAAGCGCATCCGGATGTGTTCAACATCCTGCTGCAGGTGCTCGACGATGGCCGCCTCACCGATGGCCAAGGCCGCACGGTTGACTTCAAGAACACGGTGATCGTGATGACCTCCAACATTGGCTCGCACCAGATCCAGGCCATGGTGGGTCAGCCCTACGAGGACATCAAGGACGCGGTGTGGGACGAGCTCAAGAGCCATTTCCGCCCCGAGTTCCTCAACCGCATTGACGAGACGGTGGTGTTCCACGGTCTGGACGCGGCCAATATCGCCTCGATTGCCCGCATCCAGTTGCAGTCCTTGCGCGAACGCCTGGCACGTGTCGAGCTGGAGCTGGAGGTCTCGGACGCGGCCATCGGCGAGTTGGCCAAGGTTGGCTTCGATCCGGTCTTTGGCGCACGGCCACTCAAACGGGCGATTCAGCAGCGGCTGGAAAACCCTTTGTCGCGTCAGTTGCTTGAAGGTCGTTTTTTGCCCAAGAGCCGCATCGTCGTCTCGGTCGATCCGGTGCGCCAGCCTGGTGTCTTCGAGTTCACTTCGCAAGCGCCTCAGGACTGAAGCGAGCGCCGCTCGCACCTTGGCGTTGGCCGCTGCGAGCCAGCAGTCTGGCGGGTTTGATCGTATGATCGTCCGCCAAACTGCTGGCTTTTTGCTGTCCAATGCCCATGAACACCGCTGCTGTCTCCACCCCCACCGATTCGTTCCGCTCTGACGCCTCGGTCATGGGCTTGGTGGGCCTGGCCCATGCCAGCTCGCATTTTTCGCATCTGCTTTTGCCCGTCATGTTCCCGGTGTTCATGAAGGAATTCGGCTGGTCTTTTTCCGAACTCGGGCTTTTGTCCACGGTGTTTTTTGTGGTCTCCGGAGTCGGGCAGGCGACGGCAGGCTTTGTGGTGGACCGTCTGGGCGCACGGCCTGTGATGTGGTCTTCGGTGCTGCTGTTCGTGCTGGCCTGCCTGGCCGCAGCACACGCCGACAGCTACCCCACGATGGTGCTGGCCGCCGTGCTGGCGGGCATGGGCAACTGCGCCTTCCATCCGGTGGATTTCACCATCCTCAACCAACGTGTCTCCACCCCGCGCCTGGGCTACGCCTTCAGCGTGCATGGCTTGACGGGCAACCTGGGGTGGGCGGCTGCGCCAGTGTTCCTCACCTTCTGGACGGCAGCGGCAGACTGGCGCACGGCCTACCTTGCAGCAGCGGGCTTGTATGCGGGCATTCTGGTGTTGCTGGTGTTGCAAAAAGAGCATTTGCTGACCACGCCGCACCGCCAAGCTTCGAGCGCTTCGGCGACGGAGTCGGACCTGGCCTTCACCCGGCTGCCGGTGGTCTGGTGGTGTTTCGCCTTCTTTTTGTTGTCGACCATGACGCTGGCGGTGGTGCAGAACTTCTCGGTGCCCATCCTCAAGGCCCTGCACGGCATTCCGCTGGAGATGGCCTCCATGACGCTCACGGCCTACATGCTGTGCGGCGCGGTGGGCATGCTGGCGGGGGGCTTTGTGGCGGCACGCTACCCGGGCCACAGTGACCGCGTGGTGGCCCTGTGTTTGACGGCAGCAGCGGTTTGCATGGCCTTGTGCGCCAGCGGCATTTTTGGCCAGATGGGCACCTTGGTGGTGTTGGCGGCCACGGGCTTTGCCGTGGGCGTGGGTGGCCCGAGCCGCGACATGATGATCAAGAAGGCCACACCCAAAGGTGCCACCGGGCGTGTCTATGGGCTGGTGTATTCCGGGCTGGATGTGGGCTTTGCCCTGGCCCCGGTGGTCTTTGGTTACTTCATGGACCAGGGCTGGTACACCGCCACCTTGCTCAGCGCGGCCCTGATCCTGCTGTTCAGTGTGGGGGCCGCGTTGGGCGTGGGGCAGCGCACCCGCTCGGCCTGAGTTCGGGCTGGGGTGCAGGCCGCATGGTGGCGGCGCGCGCGCGACATCCGGGTGCTTGAACAGTCGGCACAATGCCTGCATGACAGCAAGAATTGCGGGCCACCTCCTTGTCGAATGCCTCCTGGCCCAGGGCGTTACCCATGCGTTTGGCGTGCCGGGCGAGAGCTATCTGGCCGTCCTCGACGGGCTGCACCATCACCGCGACAGCTTGCGCTTCATCACCTGCCGCCAAGAGGGCGGAGCCGCCTTCATGGCCGAGGCGCAGGGCAAGCTGACCGGGCGGCCCGGGGTGTGCTTTGTGACGCGTGGGCCTGGCGCCACCAACGCCTCCATCGGGGTCCACACGGCTTTTCAGGACTCGACCCCCATGGTCCTGTTTGTGGGCGATGTGGCCAGCGACACGCGTGACCGTGAGGCCTTTCAGGAGGTCGATTACACCCACTTTTTCGGACCCTCCACCAAAGGCATGGCCAAGCGGGTGGAGCGCATCGACGATCCGGCCCGTTTGCCCGAATATGTGGCCCGGGCGTTTGCCACGGCCATGAACGGCCGACCCGGCCCGGTGGTGCTGGTGTTGCCCGAAGACATGCTGACCCAGCCGGTCGATGCTGCTGTGCAGCCTTTGCCCAGGGTGGAGCCTGTGGCTGCGTGGTGTGACCCGGGGGCGATGCGCCAGTTGCGTGAAATGCTGCTCGCTGCCCGCCAGCCCATGGTGATCGTGGGCGGGGCAGGGTGGACGCCGCAGTCCGCGCAGGCCTTGCAGCGCTTTGCAGAGAACTGGCAACTGCCTGTGGGCAATGCCTTCCGGTTTCAGGACACCTTCGACAACCACCACCCTTTGTATGCGGGCGATGTCGGCATCGGCATCAACCCGGCGCTGGCGCAGCGCATCCAGAACAGCGATCTGATTTTGGCCATCGGCCCGCGCCTGGGCGAGATGACGACCGGAGGCTACACGCTGATCCAAGCCCCTCGGCCCAAGCAAAAGCTGATCCACATCCACGCCAGTGCTGAAGAGCTCAACCGGGTGTACCAGCCGGACTTGGCCCTGTGCGCCACCATGAACGCTGCCGCACGCAGCCTGGAGGTGTTGACCGCGCCGCTGGAGTTGCCCTGGGCCGAATGGTCAAAGGCCGTGCACCAGGACTACCTGGCCAACCTCGTGCCCCAATCGCTGCCTGGTGACATTGACATGCCCACCATCGTGGCGTCCTTGCAGAAACACCTGCCCGAAGATGCGGTGCTCACCAACGGTGCGGGCAACTTTGCCAGCTGGGTGCACCGCTTCTTTCGTCATCATGGATTGGCCAAGGGACACAAGACGCAATTGGCCCCGACCGTGGGTTCCATGGGTTATGGCGTGCCTGCCGGCATTGCGGCCAACTTGGTGAGTGGGCGCGTGGCATTCACGATCGCTGGGGACGGTGACTTTTTGATGAACGGCCAGGAGCTGGCCACGGCCGTTCAGCACGGGGGGCGTTCCATCATCCTGGTTTTGAACAACGGCATGTACGGCACGATCCGCATGCACCAGGAGCGCGAATACCCGGAGCACGTCAGCGGCTCGTCGCTGTCCAATCCCGATTTTGTGGGGTTGGCCAAGGCTTACGGCTATGACGCGTACCGCGTGCACAAGACCGATGAGTTTGAGCCTTTGCTGCTGCAGGCCTTGGCCAGCGACAAAGGGGTGCTGATGGAGTTGATGATGCTGCCCGATGTGATCACAACGCGCGGCACTCTCAGCGCCATTCGGGATGCGGCTTTGCGCAAACAAGCCAGCACTTGATGCATTCTGTGCAAAGACAAAAGCCCGCTTGAGCGGGCTTTTGTTTGGGCGCTTGGATGGGGCTGACCCGAGATCGATCCGGTGATCGCCCCCATCGGGTGCCGGGGTTTATTTGGCGCTCAGCACCCAGGCGGCCAGTTTTTTGGCCTCGGCTTCGTTGACTTGCGGGTTGGCAGGCATGGGGATGGCACCCCAGACGCCGGAGCCGCCCTTGATGATTTTGGTGGCCAGTTTGTCGACGGCGGCTTTGTCGCCTTTGTATTTGGCCGCCACGTCTTTGTAAGCAGGGCCAACCACTTTGTTGGCGACGGCGTGGCAGGCCATGCAATTTTTGGCTTTGGCCAGTGCCTCATCTGCCATGGCTGGCGCGATGGCCGCAGCGGTCAGTGTCAGGGCTGTGACGATTTTTTTCATGTCGATTCCTTGGTGAAACAGGGTGGAAGAAAGAAGGATTTGGAACTTGAGTGCAAGTGTAGCGCGGGGCGCGGCGTCCTGAAATGGACGTACGGGCGATCGGGCTATCCTCAGAAAGGCCAACAAGGCCATTGGGCTGGGCCATAATCCAGCCAGTTTTTGACATTGACTGGAGCCCTCCGATGCCCGCTTACCGTTCCAAGACCTCCACCGCTGGCCGCAACATGGCGGGTGCCCGTTCCCTGTGGCGCGCCACCGGCATGAAGGACGACGATTTTCAAAAGCCCATCATCGCGGTGGTCAACTCCTTCACCCAGTTCGTGCCCGGCCACGTGCACCTGAAGGACCTGGGCCAACTGGTGGCCCGCGAGATCGAGGCGGCAGGCGGTGTGGCCAAGGAATTCAACACCATTGCCGTGGACGATGGCATCGCCATGGGCCACGACGGCATGCTGTATTCGCTGCCCAGCCGCGACGTGATTGCCGACTCGGTCGAATACATGGTCAACGCCCATTGCGCCGATGCGATGGTCTGCATCTCCAACTGCGACAAGATCACGCCCGGCATGCTGATGGCCGCCATGCGCCTGAACATCCCGGTGGTTTTTGTCTCTGGCGGCCCCATGGAAGCCGGCAAGGCCAAACTGGCCAACCCCACCACCCAGACCATCGAGATCAAGAAGCTCGACCTGATCGACGCCATGGTCATGGCCGCCGACAGCAAGGTGTCGGACAGCGACCTGGCAGAGATCGAGCGCTCGGCTTGCCCGACCTGCGGCTCGTGCTCGGGCATGTTCACCGCCAACTCCATGAACTGCCTGGCTGAAGCGCTGGGTCTGGCCCTGCCGGGCAACGGCACCGTGGTGGCCACCCACGCCGACCGCGAGCAGCTGTTCAAGCAGGCAGGCCACAAGATCGTGGAGCTGGCCAAGCGCTACTACGAGCAGGACGAAGCCTCGATCCTGCCGCGCGCCGTGGGCTTCAAGGGCTTTGAAAACGCGATCGCGCTGGACATCGCCATGGGCGGCTCCACCAACACCATCCTGCACCTGTTGGCGATTGCCCAAGAGGCCGAGATCGACTTCACCATGGCGGACATCGACCGCATGTCGCGCGTGATCCCGCAGCTGTGCAAGGTGGCGCCCAACACCAACAAGTACCACATCGAAGACGTGCACCGCGCGGGCGGCATCATGGCCATCCTGGGCGAGCTGGACCGTGCCGGCAAGCTGCACACCGATGTGCCCACCGTGCACGCCAAGACCATGAAGGACGCGCTGGACCAGTGGGACATTGCCCGCAACCCGTCCGACGCCGTCAAGACCTTCTATATGGCAGGCCCCGGCGGCATCCCGACCCAGGTGGCTTTTAGCCAGTCGGCCCGCTGGCCCAGCCTGGACACCGACCGCCAGGAAGGCTGCATCCGCTCCTACGAGCACGCTTTCAGCAAGGAAGGCGGCTTGGCCGTGCTGCGTGGCAACATTGCTCTGGACGGTTGTGTGGTCAAGACTGCGGGCGTGGACGACAGCCTGCTGGTCTTCGAAGGCCCGGCCCATGTGGTCGAGTCGCAGGACGAAGCCGTGGAGAACATCCTGGGCGACAAGGTCAAGGCGGGTGATGTGGTGGTCGTGCGCTACGAAGGCCCCAAGGGCGGCCCCGGCATGCAGGAAATGCTCTACCCCACCAGCTACATCAAGTCCAAAGGCCTGGGCAAAGCCTGTGCGCTGCTGACCGATGGCCGCTTCTCTGGCGGCACATCCGGCCTGTCGATCGGCCACTGCTCGCCTGAGGCCGCCGCTGGCGGCAACATCGGCCTGGTGCGCAACGGCGACCGCATCCGCATCGACATCCCCAACCGGACCATCAACGTGCTGGTGAGCGACGAGGAGCTGACCAAGCGCCGCGCCGAGCAGGACCAGCTGGGCTGGAAGCCTGCGCTGCCCCGCCCACGCAAGGTGTCTGCCGCCCTCAAGGCCTACGCCTTGCTGGCCACCAGTGCTGACAAGGGCGCTGTGCGCGACCTGTCACTGCTCGATTGATGCACATCGGTTGATCGGCAGGGTGATGCGCGCCCCAGATTGCGGGCACAATCGCTCACCATGCTGATCCACCCCCAAATCGATCCCGTCGCCCTGCAACTGGGCCCTCTGGCCGTGCACTGGTACGGGCTGACCTACCTTGCGGCCTTCGGTTTGTTTTACGGGCTGGGCACACACCGCCTCCAGCACCTGCCGTTTGCCAGGCTGCCCGAGTGGACGCGCCGCGACATCGAAGACATCCTGTTCCTTGGCGTGCTGGGGGTGATCCTCGGCGGGCGGATCGGTTACTGCCTGTTCTATAAACCCGGCTACTACGCAATGCATCCGCTGGAAATCTTTGCCGTCTGGCAGGGGGGCATGAGCTTTCATGGCGGCATGCTGGGCGTGATCGCGGCCATGGTCTGGTTTGCGGTCTCGCGCCAACGGCCTTTCCTGCAGGTCATGGACTTTGTGGCGCCCTGTGTGCCCACCGGGCTGGCAGCGGGGCGTGTGGGCAACTTCATCAATGGCGAACTGTGGGGCCGCGTGGCCGACCCGTCCCTGCCCTGGGCCATGCTGTTCAGGGGTGCGGGCGACTTGCCGCGCCACCCCTCACAGATTTACCAATTCCTGATGGAAGGGCTGCTGCTGTTTGTGCTGCTGTGGCTCTACGCCCGCAAGCCGCGCCAGCAAGGGCAGGTGGCGGCGGCCTTTTTGTTTGGCTACGGCGTGTTCCGCTTTGCGGCCGAGTTCTTCCGTGAACCCGACGCCCACCTGGGCCTGCTGAGCTTGGGCATGAGCATGGGCCAGTGGCTGTGCGTGCCGATGATCGTGGGTGGCGCACTGCTGTGGCTGTGGTGCGGGCGCCGAGCGGCCTGAGCCCTCGCGTCCTGTAGGGCTCAGCGGTCCAGCGCCAGGACCGTGCTTTCCTTGATTTCTTCCATCACCACATAGCTGTTGGACTGTGCCGGCACCGGGATCTTGTTGAGGATGGTGCCCAGCAGTTCGCGGTAATCGCTCATCGCACGCAAACGCGCCTTGACCAGGTAATCAAAGCTGCCCGAGACGAGGTGGCATTCGAGCACTTCGGGCATCAGGCCCACCTCGCGCCGCACGGTTTCGAACACCTGCGGCGATTTCTGCGACAGCGTGATTTCGATGAACACCAGCAGCGGCTTGCCCAGTTGCACCGGGTCCACCCGCGCGTGGTAGCCGGTGATCAGGCCCTGGCGTTCAAGACGTTTGATGCGCTCGGAGCAGGGCGAGGTGGACAGGCCCACCTGTTCGCCCACTTCGGTGACCGACATGCGGCCGTTGCGCTGCAAAAGGTCGAGGATTTTCAGGTCAATGCGGTCGGGTTCGGACATTGTGCGGCTCAGCCGTGGTTTGTTGCTGATTTTGCAGTCAATTTGCCTGGAGTACCTAATTAATTCAGAAAAGTTTTCTGTATTCAATTCATAACATCACCCAATATCAAGTCAAACGGAGTTTGAGCATGAAAGTTGTGGTGTTGGGTGGGGGCGTGATCGGGGTCAGCACAGCCTGGGCGCTGTTGCGCCAGGGCGCAGAGGTCACCTTGGTCGAGCGACAGCCCCATGTGGCGCAGGAGACCAGTTTTGCCAATGCGGGTCAGGTGTCTCCGGGGTATTCGACGCCCTGGGCCGCGCCGGGCATCCCGTTCAAGGCATTGAAGTGGTTGTTCCAGACCCATGCGCCGCTGGCCTTTCGCCCGGACGGCAGCCTGTTCCAGTGGCGCTGGATGGCGGCCATGCTGGCCAACTGCTCGGCCGACCGCTACGCTGTCAACAAAGAACGCATGATGCGCCTGTCCGAGTACAGCCGCGACTGCCTGCGGGCCTGGCGCGCTGAGACCGGGCTGGCCTATGACGCGCGCAGTCAGGGGACGTTGCAGCTGTTTCGCAGTCAGGCCCAGCTCGATGCCGCAGCGCGCGATGTGGCCGTGCTGCAGGACTGCGGCGTGCCTTTTGAACTTCTTGACGCTGCCGGAGTCATCCAGGCTGAGCCTGCGCTGGCCAAGGCCCAGGTGGCGATCAGCGGTGGTTTGCGCCTGCCCAACGACGAGACCGGCGACTGTCATTTGTTCACCCGCCAACTGGCAGAACGCGCCAGTGCCTTGGGCTTGAAGCTGCGTCTGTCTTGCAATGCACAGTCGTTGGTGCGTGAAGGTGATCGTGTCACGGGCTTGCAGCTGGCGAGTCCCACCGGTGCACCCGGGGAGCGTTTGCTGGCCGATGCGGTGGTTCTGGCCGCAGGCAGTTATTCGCGTGACTTGCTGCAGCCATTGGGGCTGGACATTCCGGTCTACCCGGTCAAAGGGTATTCGCTCACCATGCCGCTGTCGGATGCCTCGCTGGCACCGCAATCGACCGTGCTGGACGAGACCTACAAGATCGCATTGACCCGCCTGGGGGACCGCCTGCGGGTGGGCGGCATGGCCGAGTTGGCCGGGTTTGACCTGCGGCTGAACCCGCGCCGCCGTGCGACGCTGGAGAAAGTGACCCGCGAACTGTTTCCGGGCGGTGACCTGGCCCAGGCCCAGTTCTGGACGGGCCTGCGCCCCATGACGCCGGACGGCACCCCGCTGGTGGGTGCCACACCGCTGCGCGGGCTTTACCTCAACACCGGCCACGGCACGCTGGGCTGGACCATGGCCTGCGGCAGTGCGCAGCTGCTGGCCGATCTGATCTCGGGTCGCCAGCCGGCCATCCGCACCGAAGGGCTCGATATGAGCCGCTACGGTGCACGGGGGGCCAAAAGTCACCCGGGTCGGCTGGCGGCAGCCTGAGACAGCGCAGGCTCAGCCAGGCCGACGCTGCAGCCAGTCGCTGCGTACTGCTTCGTAGCCCGCCGCGATCTGCAGCAGTTCCAGGTCGCCCTGCGGTTTGCCGATCAGCTGGATGCCCATGGGCCAGGGCTGGGTGGGGTGAAAGCCTGCGGGCAGGCTGATGGCGGGCAGGCCCGCCAGCGTGGCGTAGATGGTGCATTCCATCCAGCGGTGGTAGGTGTCCATGCGGCGCGCGCCAATGGCTTGTGGCCAGCGCTCTTGCAGCGCAAACGGCCAGGTCTGCGCCACGGGCAGGGCCAGCACATCGTACTGGCCGAACAGGCCCAGCAGGTGCTGGTAGAACACGCTGCGCGTCTGGCTGGCCTGCATGAAGTCCATGAACGAGAGCTTGAGCGAGTTCTCGTGCTCCCACAGGGCTTCGGGTTTGAGTTGGTTTTTGGCGCCCGGAATTTGCAGCAAGGCCGCCACCTTGGGTCCGACCAGCGCTCGGCGCCAGACCAGCCAGCAGTCCCACAAGGCTTGCGGGTCAAAGCCCAGACTGATCGCCTCCACCTGGGTACCGTGGTCCGCCATGTGCTGCAGCGCCTCTTGGCACACGTCCAGAATGCCGTCCTCCATGGCCAGATGGCCGTTCAGGTCGCCCAGCCAGCCTATACGCAGGCCAGGCAAACCGCGCAGGGCATTAGGCGTGTACTGCAAGCCGGATGCGTCGACCTTGCCGTTGATGGACAAAGGTTGGCGGGCGTCATGGCCGGATTGCGTGGCCAGCAGGTGTGCCAGGTCGCGCACGCTGCGGGCCATGGGGCCTTCGGTGCCCAGCTGGTCCACCCACACATCGGCCCCGGGGCCAAAAGGCACGCGGCCTTGCGAGGGGCGCATGCCAAAAATGTGGTTCCAGCCTGCCGGGTTGCGCAGGCTGCCCATGAAGTCCGAGCCGTCGGCCACGGGCAGCAGGCGCTGGGCCAGAGCCACGGCCGCGCCGCCGCTACTGCCGCCTGCGCTCACCGCCGTGTCCCAGGCGTTGGGCGTGGCACCAAACAGGGTGTTGAAGGTGTGTGAGCCCAAGCCCAGCTCGGGCATGTTGGTTTTGCCGATCACAATCGCGCCCGCCGCCTTCATGCGCTCGGTCATGATGCTGTCCTTGGCAGGCAGGGCCGCTTGCAGCACGGTGCTGCCAAAGGTGGTCGGAAAGCCCAGAGCGTGCCCGGTGTCCTTGATGGCCTGGGGTATGCCGTGCAGCCAGCCGCGAGACTGGCCGAGCGCCAGCTCGGCGTCGCAGGCCCGGGCTTGGGCCAGCAGGGTATCGGTCGGGGCGAGGTTGACGATGGCGTTGTAGGTGGGGTTGATCTGCGCGATGCGGGCCAGATAAGCCTGCATCACCTCGGTGCAAGAAACCTGACGCTGGTGGATGCGCTCGGACAGTTCGCTGGCGTTGAAGTCGGTGATCTCGGTAGGGACGGTCATTCGGGGTGTGCTTTCAGGTCCAGGTCAGTGGGGGCGGCACAAAGCCGCACCATTCGGTTTCAAGCCAACGGGCCATGTTCAGGCACAGGGGGTCGGCAAAGCTGTTGCCAATGATCTGCGCCCCGACGGGCAGACCGCCCGGGCTTTGCCCGATCGGGATCGCGGTGGCGGGCAAGCCCACCACGCCGGGGTAGCCCGCCCAGAACAGGCTGTCGGTGTGGGGCTGGTCCTGGCCGTTGACCTGGAGCATTCGCTCCCAGCGTTCGCCTTGCTGGTTGTGCAAAAAGGCGGGCGACGTGGCCACCGGGGTGATCAGCAGGTCCACCGTGTCAAAGTAGCTGTGCCACTGCGCCCGCAGCACGGCGCGTTGCTGGGCAAACTCGACCCAGTCGCGGTGTGTCATCGTGCTGCCGCGCCAGACACGCTCGCGCATGGTGTCCAGTGCCGGATCGCTCTGTGCGGCCAGTGCCTGAAAGCGGGCAAAGGTCGCGTCGTCCAGCCAGGCCCCCGTGGCCGAGCGCAGCAGGTACAAGTACACGCGGTGCGACTGCGCGCTGTCCACCGGGCGGTGGTCGTCCAGCACGGTCACGCCTTGCGAGCGCAAAAAATCGGCCAGCGCATGCAAGCGGTCCTGAATGCTGTTGTCGACCTGCGCCTCGGGGTCGTCGTAAACGATGGCCACGCGGCATTGCCAGGGTGCTTTGTCGGTCTGCCGCCATTGTGCGGGTGTCCAGCCCAGTGGTCCGAACTGCTCCAGGGGTGTGGTCAGCACCTGCATGGCCAGTTGCAGGTCCTGGGCACTGCGCGCCAGTGGCCCGGCCACAGCAATGTCCAGGCTGTCGATGCAGCGAACCCCTGGCAGCTGGTGGCCTTGCATGGGCACCACACCCCAGGTGGGTTTGTGGCCGTACACGCCGCAGTAATGCGCCGGGTTGCGGATCGAGGCACCGATGTCGCTGCCCAGCTCCAGCGGGGTCATGCCTGCGGCCAGCGCGGCGCTGGCCCCGCCAGACGATCCACCGGGCGTGCGCGTCAGGTCCCAGGGGTTGTGGGTGGTGCCATAGACCGGGTTGAACGATTGCCAGTCGCCCAAAGCGACGGGCACATTGGTCTTGCCAAAGACCACAGCCCCTGCGTCCAGCAGGCGCTGCACGGCCAGGGCGGGCTGCTGGGCGATGTTGTCTTTGTAGTCCGGAAAGCCCCAGCAAGTGGGGGTGCCTGGCAGGTCGAAGGATTCCTTGACGGTCATGGGCAGGCCGTGCAGCAGCCCCCAGTCTTCTCCTCGCGCGCGGGCCGCGTCGGCGGCAGCGGCGCGTTCGCGGGCGGCTTCAAAGCTGCGCACCACCACGGCGTTGATGCGGCTGTCGAGTTGCTCCACACGGGCGATGTGCTGAGCCAGCAATTGGCTGCTGGTGACTTCGCCTGCACGCAAGCATGCGAGCAGTTCGGTGGCGGTGCGGTGGGTGAAATCGGTCATGCCGGGCCTGAGTGGGTACCCATGAAAAACCCGGGGATGCAGGGGGTGTGCATGTCCCGGGTGACGTGTGCTGCAGCGCATCGGCGCCGCAGGGTTCATGTCATTGAGGCTCGACGTTGGCCGCCTTGAACAGGGCGCGGTAGCGGGACACTTCCTGGTTGTAGAACTTGTCCAGCTCGGCCACGCTCATGCCTGCGGGCACCTGGCTGCCGGTGCTGGTCATGCCTTTGACGAATGCTTCGGACTTGATGGACTCGTTCATGGCCTGGTTGAGTTTCTGGACCACGGCATCGGGCGTGTTTTTGGCCACTTGCAGGCCGATCCAGATGTCGAACACGAAGTCGGACATGCCACGCTGCGCGCTGATGGGCGCGGCGTCAGGCAGTTGGGGGTGGGGCGCGGTGGACGAGATGCCGATGATCTTGAAGCGGTTGTCCTTGACCATGCCGATGATGGGGCCCGCGACCGGCACAAAGGCCATGTCCACGCTGTTGCCGCCCAGGTCGGTGTAGATCTGCACGGCCGCCTTGTAGGGCACGTGCAGCATGTCCAGCCCGGTCAGCGTCTTGAAGCGCTCGCCCATGATGTGGTACAGCGAGCCCTGGCCCACGCTGGCGTAGCTGACCTGCTTGCCTTTGGCCCAAGCGAGGAATTCGGGGATGTTGTTGACCGGCAGGTCCTTGCGCACCGCCAGGCCGATCGAGGTGCGGCCCATGAGGCTGGCCATGCGCACTTCTTCGGGCTTGAACTTGACGGCCGACAGCGCCAGGGGGGCCATGACCAGTTCCATCGGGGTGCTCAGCAGCTGGTAGTAGCCGTCAGCAGGCGCGGCCAGCACTTTTTGCACGCCCAAAGCGCCACTTACGCCGCCCAGGTTCTCGACCATCATCTTCTGGCCCAGGTGTTTTTCGTATTCGACCTGCACCAGGCGGGCCACCGCATCCGAGGGGCCGCCCGCCGGGTAGGGCACCATGACGGTGACCATCTTGTTGGGGAAGCCCTGCGCGGCGGCGCTGAGCACCATCGCACTGCCCAGCAGGCCAGCGAGCAGGCGCGAAATCGTACGGCGTGAAATCATGTTTGTCGTCCTCGGGGGTTGTGGTGGGTGACCGTGCAAGCGTCGGTCACGGCCGAAGCCACAGTCTGAACAACTTGGTGCCCGGGCTGTATCGAAAATTGGCAAACCCCGGGCGGGGTTTTCCCGAAAAATGCCGCCAGCCCGGTGTCAGGGGCCCGTCGACAGGCCTTGCAAAGCTTGTCGGGCGGCTTCGAGACCTTGCTGCCAGACCTGGTCCTGCCAGGCGCTGGCGGGCGGGTTGAAGGCCTGCACCATGTCCGCCCGGATGGCCGTGGCCAGGGCGTGCGGTGCTTCGGGGTGCAATGCCAGCCAGTGGTCGGCGCGCATGGCCAGGATCATCTGCGCCAGCGGCAGGGTGCCAAACTCCAGGCAAATGCCCGTGTATTGCGCTTGCGGGCATTCCTCGTAGATGGCCATCTGGATCGGGCCCGACAGCGGCACACTTTTGGACGTGCCCGTGTCCACCGAGGTGATGTCGGGCCCCCACCATTGGCGGGCCCGCTGCAAGGTGGCCCCGGTGTCGGTGCAGGCGAAGATGCGTTCGCCGTGGC
This sequence comes from Limnohabitans radicicola, assembly GCF_014837235.1. Classification (GTDB taxonomy): domain Bacteria; phylum Pseudomonadota; class Gammaproteobacteria; order Burkholderiales; family Burkholderiaceae_C; genus Limnohabitans_A; species Limnohabitans_A radicicola. The sequence continues at coordinate 468,932 of NZ_JACYFT010000002.1, forward strand.
CGTGCGGGCCCAGCCCCGTGTGCAGGTCGATCCAGGCGATCTGGCGGGCCTGAGCCAGATGGTCTTGCAGCACGCGCCGGAAGGTGCGGTGGCTCCAGGTGGGGGCGAGTCCGCCAAACCAGACACCCTCTGCAAACTGGTACTGCCCGCTGGTGATGGCCCGCTGCATGCGCCGCTCGCCCCAGACCTGGGCTTGCGCGTTCAAGGCGTCGGCCTGTTCGGGTGAGGGGGGCCATTGCACGGGCAGGAGCAGGGCGTGGATGTCGGCGTAATCGGCGTTGACCGGCAAAGGCTGGCCAAAGTCGATGAAGTTGCGGTTGAGGTCGACGTTGTCTTCGTTGACCCGCCGTGCATGCGAAAAGCCGTGCGGGTTCACCGCGTGCACATGCACCACCGCCACGTCGGGCGGCAGGGCCAGGTGTTGCAGCAATCCGGTCTGGATGGCCGAGCCGCAAAAGCCCTCGATGCCGTGCACCGCGCTGGTGGTCATCAGCACTTTGGATGCATGGGCCGGGCCGTGGACGGCGATGTCCATGGCCAGGGTCTCGCCCTGAGCGCCCGTCAAGGGCAGGGTGTGGCTGTGCACCTGGGCACCTGCGCCGCTGGCGGTTTTTAAAAAGAGGGCTCTGGCCTCGCGGTAACTGGGGCTGAAACGTACGGGGGTCATGCGGTGGCCTTGGGGTTGTTCAGCCAGCCCGACAGCAGGCCAAAGCCCGCGATCATGCCCATGCCGCCCACGGCCAGCGCATCGGGCCAGTGGTCAAACATGAGCCAGCCGCCGAGGGCCGAGAAGCCGATGGCCGAGTACAGATAGGGCGAGAGGGTGGACGCCGGGGCTTTGGAGAAGGCCAGCACCATGAAATACTGCCCATACGACCCCGCCAGGGCCACCCAGGCCAGCAGGGCCAGCGTGGGCCAGGGCCATTCGGCAGGCCAGAAAAAAGGCACCAGCACAGACAGGCTGACAAAACCGAAGGCGCTGGTGTACAGCTGGATGGTCAGCGGCGAGTCCTGGCGCGCCAGCACGCCCGTCAGGGTCTGGAAGCCGGTGTAGCAGATCACCCCCATCAGGGCCAGCGCCGCGCCCGTCGGGTCCACATGGCCACCGGGGCGCACCACCAGCAGCGCGCCGCACAAGCCGCCTGCCATGCACAGCCAGCCCGCAGGGGACACCTGCTCTTTCATCACGAAGCGGGCCACCAGCGTCACGGCCAGCGGCACCAAGCAATAAATGGCGGTGAATTCGGCCACAGGCATGCGCTGCAGGGCGCCGTAACCGAACACGCTGCCGCCCACCACCAGCGCGCCGCGCAGCAGCTGCAGCCGCCACTGGCGCGTGCGCAGCCATTGCGGAGAACGGCTGCGCCAGATGCTCACGCCCGCCAGCGCGGTCTGCAGACCATAGCGTGTCCAGATGATGAGAACCGGGGCCAGACTGAGCATCAGCTTTTTGCTGAAAGTGTCCTGCGTGGACAGGCAGGCCATCGCCGCCACCATGGTCAGGATGGCGGTGAGCCGGGTGGTCTGGGCGCTGCTCATCGCTGGCGCAGGGTGTCCGAGGGCAGTTCGCCAAACAGGTGCTTGTAGTCCTGCGCGAACTGGCTCAGGTGCCAGAAGCCCCAGTGCGAAGCAATGTCCTGGATGGTGACGCCGGGGGCGGCTTGCCGGATGGCCCTCCGCACGCTGTTCAGGCGCAGCGAGCGCAGGTACTTGATGGGTGTGGTGCCCAGCACGTCCTGAAAGCAGTAGTTGAGCTTGCGGCGGCTCGTGCCCACGCGGCTGCAGACTTCCAGAATGGACAGCGGCTCGTCGGCATGGCCCATCATCAGCTCGCAGGCACGGTCCACCAGCTTTTTGCGCCGCTCCAGGTTGGGCAGCTCGGAGGTGTCCACCTGGGACGGCAGCGCTTCGAGCCACTCCATCAGGATCTCGTCGCGCAGCTGGCGCAGGGCCTGTGGGTCGTGCTGACGGTGGGCCAGGGCGCTGGCCTGGTCCAGCACGGTGAGCTGCAGGTCGCGCAGGTTCTGGGCCTTGATGTCGGTGGTTTGCAGCACCAGCTGCTTTTCGAGCCAGTGCGCCAGGGGCTTCTGGTACATGCGCTCCCACAGCGGGTTGAGCAGGCTGCGCTCCACCACCACCGCGATCAGGGTGAAGTGGGGCGGGGTGGTCAGGTCCACCTCGTCGCCCTTGCCACACATGATGGCGTGCGCAGGCACCCGTTGGCCGTTGAAGAACAGGTCGGGCGAGTCCTGCAGCGCCATGGCAAAGCCGTACACGCTGTCATCGAGCCGACCGCGTTGGCGCAAGGCGATGCTGGTGTCCTCGCGCAGCAGCGTGACTTCGGGCAGTTGCACCTGGTGGATGCGGCCCTGGAACTGGCCAGGCGAGAGCTGCTCGTACTGCAGCGCCCAGCCCTGCTGGGCCAGGGCGTGCTGGTCCATGTCCTGGGTGTCGAGCACTTGGACCCAGGGTGAATCAGGGGCGTGATGGGGGGCAGGGGAGCCCATCACAGGCAGAAAACGCGGCGCAAATGCATGCCCCTGAGTGTGCCTGCTTCCGAAGACCGGGCTTTTTCGTGAAAACCCGGGGTGTGCGGTGCCCAAACTTGATAGTGCCTGGTGCGCCTTGTGCATAGCATGGGCACCATGCCTGAAAGACCCCGGATGAACCTGCACATTGCCGTTTTGCTGACCAACGACGACACCTCGGCGTTTGCGGCGCGTTTTCCGAACGACGGGCAAAAGGTCGTCCAGTTGCTGCAGCCCTTGCGCCCGGGCTGGACTTTCGAGGTGGTGCCGGTCAAGGACGGCGTGCTGCCCAGCGGCCCGCAGGCTTTCGATGGCTACGTCATCACCGGCAGCCCCGCCTCGGTCAACGACGACAGCCTGCCCTGGGTGGGGCCTTTGCTGGCCTTCATCCGCGAAGTCCATGCCGCCCGCCAGCCCTTGATCGGCCTGTGTTTTGGCCACCAGGCGGTGGCCCGGGCGCTGGGCGGGCAGGTGGCGCGCAACACCGCGGGCTGGGGCCTGGGCACGGCGGCCACGCACTGGCAGCACAGTCGGCCCTGGATGCAGCCCTTTCACGGCACTACCACCCTGATGGCTGCCCACAACGAACAGGTCACCCGCATGCCCGAAGGGGTCGAGTGCCTGGGGGGCAGCGATTTTTGCCCCATCGGCTCGATGCAGATCGGGCAGCACATCTGGACCACCCAGTACCACCCCGAAATGCCGCGGGTCTTCATGCAGGCCCTGCTGGGCTACCTGGCCGACAAGCTGGACGCCGCCACCCTGGCGCGTGCACACGCCAGCCTGACTCAGACCGCCGATGTGCCGCTGTTTGGCCAGTGGATGGTGCAGTTTTTTGAACACGCGAGGAACCCCCGCTCATGACCGTCTGGACCCCGACCGACGATGGCCACGCCGACCTGTCAGACCACGACAGCTTCGTGCCTGGCGCGCCGCACAACACCTTCAAACGTCTGCGCGACGAGGACCCCATGGCCTGGTGCGACTGGTCCGGCGGCAAGGGCTTCTGGTCGGTCACGCGGCATACCGACATCCTGGAACTCAACCGCAACCACCAGCGCCTGTCATCGGCCCAAGGCATCCGCATGGAAGACCAGACCCGCGAGGAATACCTGGCGCGGCGCACCTTCCAGGAGACCGACCCGCCCGAACACACCCGCACCCGCATGCTGGTGGCCAAGGCCTTTTCCAAGCCCATGATGGCGCTCTACGAAGACCAGATCCGTGAACTCTGCGTGGGCATCCTCGACCAGGCCCTGGGCCTGAAAGAGTTCGACGCCACGCACCAGATCGCCCGCCAGTTGCCCATGCGCATGCTCGGGCGCATCGCGGGTCTGCCCGAAGAAGACCTGGACTGGCTGGTGGACAAAGGCGATGCGCTCATGGCCAACACCGACAGCGACTTCACCAGCCATGTGGTGGACAAGATGGACACCGAGGCCTACCGCTTCATGCCGTTCCGCTCACCCGCCGGGGCCGACCTGTACGACTACGCGGCCAAGCTGATGGACCGCAAGCGCGATGCGGGCGACACGAGTGGCGTGCTGCACCTGATCACCCAGCCTGACGCGCAGGGCAATGTGATCAGCGACACCGAGTTCCGCAACTTCTTTTGCCTGCTGGTGGCGGCGGGCAACGACACCACCCGCTATTCCATCGCGGCCGCCTTGCACGCGCTGGCCAACCAGCCGGTCCTGATGCAGCAGCTCAAGGCGGTGCAGGGCGAAGCCGCCTGGGAGGGCGTGGCCGATGAATTCATCCGCTGGGCCTCTCCCGCCACCCATTTCCGCCGCACCGCGACCGAGGACTTCGAGTACCACGGCAAACAAGTCAAGGCGGGCGACAAAGTGCTCTTGTGGTTCATTTCGGGCAACCGCGACGAGCGGGCTTTTGAGCAGCCCTTCACGGTCAACTTGAGCCGGGGCGTGAACCGCCACCTGTCGTTCGGACAGGGCGGGGCACACGCCTGTCTCGGCATGTGGCTGGCGCGGCTGGAGCTGCGGGTGCTGCTGCAGGAACTGATCAAGCGCGTGGAGCGCATCGAGCAAACCGGTGAACATGCCTTTTTGCGATCCAACTTTGTCTGTGGCATCAAACGCCTGCCGGTGCGCATGCATCTGATTTGAAAGGGAAGACCATGTCGAATGTTCAAGAACGCCTGCGGGTGCTGTTTTGTGACCACCTGGCCATCGCGAGGGGCAAATACGTCACGCTGAAACCCGGGCAGGGCGGCGGTGCCCGTTTTTGTCGTGGCACCTTTGGCGTGACCTATGAAAAAGAGCTGATCCCCGTGCCGGGCGCCATGGTCATGGAAGGCCTGCCCGACATGGAGGCGGTCTACACCGCCGAAGACATCCGCCCCGGCTGGCAGCCGTTCACGAAGGTGGCGATTGGCGACCTGAAAGCCAACGACGGCACACCCCTGCCCATGTGCGGGCGCAGTGCGCTCAAGCGCGCCGTGGCCGACTGGCAGGCCATGGGCTACGACCCGATGGTGGGCATCGAGCTCGAAGCCTTTGCCTTCCAGATCGAGCCCGACGGCTCGCTCAAGCCTTACGACACACCAGCGGCCCATGTGTACGCCACCGGCCCCTTTGCCGACCCCAGGGGCTTCACCGACGCCCTGTGGGAAAAGGCCACGGCCGCGGGCTTTCGCATCGACAGCATGAACACCGAATACGACGCGCCGCAGTTCGAGTTCACGCTCACCTACGACCGCGCCGTCAAAGCGGTGGACGACATCTTTTTGTTCCGCTTGCTGGCCCGCGAGGTGGCCTTCCAGCACGGCATCGTGCTGACCTTCATGCCCAAGCCCATCCTCACGGTGGGCGGCAGCGGGGTGCACATCAACTTCAGCTTGCGGGATTCCCAAGGCCACAACGCCATCTCGGGCGGGCACGACGCCAGCCAGTTCAATGCGCTCACGCTGGGTTGCACGGCCGGGCTGATGCAGCACCACCAGGCCCTGGCGGGCCTGCTGGCGCCCAGCGCCAACTCTTACCAGCGCCTGCAACCGGCCAGCCTGTCGGGCTTCTGGCAGAACTGGGCGGTGGACCACCGGGGCGTCACGGTGCGTTTGTCGGCTGAAAGTGGCCCCGGTGCGCGCATCGAGCACCGCATGGGCGACGCTGCGGCCAACCCTTACACCCACACCGCCGCTGTGCTGCAGGCTGCTCGTTTGGGCGTGGCCAACGCTTATGCATTGCAGCCCGCAGAGACCGGCGACTGCCTGGAAAACAAAGATGCCACCCACAGCGTGCCCGACACCTTGGCGGGCGCACTGGATGCGCTCGAAGCCGACACGGCGCTCACGCAAGCGCTGGGCGAAGGCCTGGTGGCCAACCATGTGGGCATCAAGCGCCACGAGATCGAGCGCACCGCTGGCCTGGAAGGCGACGCGCTGCGCGACCACTACATCCGATTCATCTGATCTGAAAGAACCCACCCCATGCCCCAAGTGCACTGGATCATGCGCAATGGCGACCGTGTGAGCGACGACGTCAACGATGGCACCAACCTGATGGACGCCGCCCAGATGAACGGCATCCCCGGCATCGCGGGCGAATGCGGCGGCTGCCTGTCGTGCGCCACCTGCCACGTCTACGTCGATGAAGCCTGGCTGGCCGCCTGCCCGCCCATGGACGAGGTGGAAAACGCGATGCTCGACATCGTCACCTCGCCACGCCAGAGCGGCAGCCGCCTGAGCTGCCAGCTGATCGCGTCCCCTGCGCTCGACGGCATCGTGCTGCATGTGCCCGACTGAAGGCGGCTCATGAAACAGGAACAGATCGACGCGCTGCGCCACCAGCCCATTCCTGACCAGGGGCTGCTGATCGACGGGCAGTGGGCGGCTTCGACCTCAGGTCAGACGCTCCCTGTGGTTTCGCCCATCGACGGACAGCAGCTGTGCACCATCGCGGCCGCAGGCCAAGCCGATGTGGATGCCGCCGTAGCCGCGGCCCGCCGCAGCTTCGAGTCTGGCGTGTGGTCGCGCATGGCGCCTGCCGAGCGCAAGAAAATTTTGCACCGCATTGCTGATCGCATCGAGGCGCACCACGCCGAGCTGGCCGTGCTGGGCGTGCGCGACAACGGCACCGAGATCGCCATGGCCTGGAAGGCCGAGCCGGGAAGCGCGGCGAGCACTTTCCGTTATTACGCCGAGTGTGTGGACAAAATCAACGGCGAGATCGCGCCCACGCCCGACGGCACGTTGGGACTGATCCACAAGGAGCCGGTGGGGGTGGTTGCGGCCATCGTGCCGTGGAACTTCCCGCTGATGATCGGCGCTTGGAAGATCGCCCCGGCGCTGGCGGCGGGCAATTCGGTGGTGCTCAAGCCGTCCGAAGACGCCTCGCTGTCCTTGCTGCGCCTGGCGCAGCTGTGCCTGGATGCGGGCTTGCCGCCGGGGGTGCTCAACGTGGTCACGGGCACGGGCGCGCAGGCGGGTGAGGCGCTGGCGCGGCACATGGACGTGGACATCCTCACTTTCACAGGCTCCGGCCCGGTGGGCCGCTTGTTGCTCAAAGCCTCGGCCGAGTCCAACCTGAAACGGGTGTACCTGGAGCTGGGCGGCAAGTCGCCCAATATTGTTTTTGACGATGCGCCCGATCTGGCGCAGGCGGCCAAGGTCTCGGCCATGGGCATTTACCGCAACAGCGGGCAGGTTTGTGTGGCGGGCTCGCGGCTTTTGGTGCAGCGCTCGGTGCACGACGAACTCGTCGAGCGTTTGCAAAAGATTGCCGCCAGCCTGCGTGTGGGCGACCCGCTGGATGTGACCACCGAGATCGGCGCGGTCAGCAGCGCACGCCAGCTCGCCAAGAACCTGGCGGCGGTGCAGGCCGCACAGCAGCAGGGCGCACGCCTGCGCGTGGGCGGGCAGGCGTTGCAGCCTGTGGCGGGCGGCAGTTACATGGCCCCCGCCTTGTTCGACAGCGTGACGCCCGACATGACGCTCGCCCGCGAGGAAGTTTTCGGGCCGGTGCTGGCGGTCTTGCCTTTCGACGACGAGGCCGATGCGGTGCGCTTGGCCAACGACTCCACCTATGGCCTGGCGTCCGCCGTGTGGACGGGCAGCCTCTCGCGGGCCCACCGCATGGTGCGTGCCATCAAGGCCGGGGTGGTGCACGTCAACACCTATGGCGGCCCCGACATCACCGTGCCGCTGGGCGGGGTGCGCCAGTCGGGCAACGGGCACGACAAATCCATGCATGCGCTGGACAAATACCTGGACCTGAAGACCGCTTGGATTCAACTGTGAATGTCGAGAAAACGATGAACAACGACCAACTCAAGGCCGACAACGCCCAATACCTCTGGCACCCCATGGCCCACCCGGGGGCGATGAAAAAGTCCCGGCCCGACATCATCGCCAAAGGCGAGGGCTGCTGGATCTGGGACGTGGACGGCCACAAGATGCTCGACGGCGTGGGCGGTCTGTGGGCCTGCAACCTGGGCCACAGCAACCAGGCCGTGCGCGACGCCATCGTGGCGCAGATGGACGAGCTGCCGTTTTACAACGTGTTCCGTGGCACCACCCATGTGCGGGCCATCGAGCTGTCCAAACGGCTGGTGCAGATGATGGAGCCCGAGGGCGTGGCCACGGTCATGTTCTCCAACGGCGGCTCGGACGCGGTGGAGGGCGCACTCAAGGTGGCGCGCCAGTACCACAAGCTCAAGGGCCAGGCCGACCGCTTCAAGTTCATCAGCCTGCGCCAGGGCTACCACGGTGTGCACTTTGGCGGCATGAGCGTGAACGGCAACAGCAACTTCCGCCGCGCCTACGAACCGCTGTTGCCCGGGTGCTTCCACATCGACACGCCCTGGGTCTATCACAACCCCTACACCGATGACCCGATCCGCCTGGGTGAAATTTGCGCCGAGCTGCTGGAGCGCGAAATCGTCTTCCAGGGGCCGGACACGGTGGCGGCCTTCATCGCCGAGCCGGTGCAGGGCGCGGGCGGCGTGATCGTGCCACCGCCCAACTACTGGCCGCTGGTGCGCCAGATTTGCGACAAGTACGGCGTGCTGCTGATCGCCGACGAGGTGGTGACCGGTTTTGGCCGCAGCGGCGAGCTGTTTGGCACCCGCCTGTGGGGTGTGAATGCCGACATGTGGTGTCTGGCCAAGGGCATTTCTTCGGGCTACATCCCGCTCGGGGCCACGGCGATCAACCGCCGCATCGCCGAGGTGTTTGACGCCGACACCACGGGCACCGCCTCGGTCTCGCACGGCTACACTTACAGCGCCCATCCGATCGCGGCCGCTGCGGCGCTGGCCACGCTCGACCAGATCGAGGCGCATGACATTCCCGGCAATGCCGCCCGCGTGGGCGCGCACATGCAGACTCGCCTGCGCAAGCTGGTCGACACCTGCAGCTTTGTGGGGGATGTGCGTGGTGTGGGCCTGATGCTGGGCATCGAAATGGTGAGCGACAAGGCCAAGCGCACGCCCATGCCCCGCACGAGTGACATTCCGGCGCGGGTGGCCAAGGCCGCTTACCAGGCGGGCCTGATGGTGCGCATCTCCGGCCCCAACCTGATCTTGTCGCCGCCGTTGGTCATCACCCGCGAAGAGGTCGACTTCATGTGCGATGTGCTCGAAGGTGCGTTTGCCGCCGTGCAGGAGGGCCGCGCATGAAGAGCCCCACCATCCTGATCGTCGGCACCGTGGACACCAAGAGCGACGAGATCGGTTTCATGCGCGAGCAGGTGCTGGCCGCAGGTGGGCAGGCGCTGGTCATGGACGTGGGGGTGCTGGCCAAAGGCCGGGTGGTCCCCGACATCGCCAACACCGATGTGGCCGCCGCTGCCGGGGTGACGCTGCAGCAGGTCATGGACAGCGGTGACGAAAACAGCGCCATGGCGCTCATGGCGCAAGGCGCATCGGCCTTGGCTGCCCAACTGCAGCGCGAAGGCCGCATGGACGGCTTGCTGGTGCTGGGCGGCACCATGGGCACCGACCTGGCGCTGGACGTGGCCAGCAGCTTGCCGCTGGGCGTGCCCAAGGTGGTGCTGTCCACGGTGGCGTTTTCGCCGCTCTTGCCCCCCGAGCGCATGCCCCCCGATCTGATGATGGTGCTGTGGGCGGGCGGCCTGTATGGCCTCAACAGCCTGTGCCAGTCGGCGCTGGCCCAAGCCGCAGGTGCGGTGGTGGGGGCGTGCCGCGTGGCGCGCGTGCCGCGTTTCGAGCGGCCCGTGGTGGGCATGACGTCCCTGGGGTCGAGCTGCCTGAAATACATGGTGCAGCTGCAGCCCGAACTCGACAAGCGCGGTTTTGACCTCGCGGTTTTTCACACCACAGGCATGGGGGGCAGGGCGTTTGAATCGCTGGCCGCGCAAGGCCAGTTTGCCTGCGTGATGGACTTCAGCCTGCAGGAGATGGTCAACCAGATGGGCGGCTCGGTGGTGAGCGCGGGGCCGGATCGGCTGATGGGCGCAGGCCGCCAAGGTGTGCCGATGATCGTGGCCCCCGGGGCCACCGACCTGGTGGACTACCCCGCCTGGGGCCAGATGCCCGAGCGCTTTGTCGGGCGGCCCTCGCACGACCACAACCGCCTGATCGCCTCGGTGGGCATCGACGCCGACATGCGCCGCGAATTCGCCCGCGAGCTGGCCAGCCGCCTGCGTCAGGCCCGTGGCCCCGTGCACCTGGTGCTGCCCCTGCAGGGCATCGAAGAGTGGGACCGGCCCGGCGCGCCGTTGCACGATGCCGAAGGTTTGGCCGCCCTGATGGACGAATGCAGCCAGTGCGATTGGGGCACGGCTCAGGTCTCGCGCATCGACGCGCACATCAACGACGCCGCTTTCGTGCAGCAGGTGCTGGCCGTCTTTGACGACTGGTTGGCCCGTGGCCTGGTGAAAAAGGTCGCGCCATGAGCGGTGCAGCGACCCGAGCCCTGGTGCTCGACTTTGGCGGGGTCATCAGCCGCACCCTGTTCGAAACGCACGACTTGAGCGAGGCGGCCCTGGGCCTGCCCCCGGGCACCTTGACCTGGCGTGGCCCCTTTGCGCCCGAGACCGATGCCCTCTGGCAAGCCATGCAGGCCGACCACATCACCGAGCGCGAGTACTGGATGGCCCGCACCCGCAGCGTGGGTGAGCTGGTGGGAGAAGAGTGGCACGACATGCAGACCTTCGTGCAGCGGGCGAGGGGGGCCGACGTGGAAGCGGTGATCCGGCCTGAAGCGGCGGCCGCCGTGCACCAGGCCAAGGCGGCTGGCTGCAAGCTGGCCGTGCTGTCCAACGAGCTGGACCTGTTTTACGGCGCGAGTTTCCGCGAACGTCTGCCATTGCTGCAGCTGTTTGACGTGATCATCGACGCCACTTACACCGGCATCCTCAAGCCCGACCGGCGGGCCTACGAGATGTGCGCTGAGGCGTTGGGCGTCGCGCCTGCAGACTGCGTGTTTGTGGACGACCAGAGCCGCAATGTGCTGGGGGCCATCAAGCTGGGCTGGCAGACCGTGCAGTTCGACGTGACCCATCCGGCGGATTCTTATCAGCGCGCCCTGAAGCTGCTTGGACTGTGAAACTTTGGTCGGGCAGTCAGGGTAAATCCCGGGCCTGAATGTGTGGTGTTTCGCTGACAGGGTGCACCAAACGTCTTTGTAATTACGCATAATTATCGGAAATTACGAAGGCGATTTCATGGCCGGACACGTCAATTCTTTGCACGACCAGGTGGCACAGCAACTGCGCGATCAGATCTTTGCGGGTGAGCTTTCTCCGGGTGCGTTTGTGGACGAAACCCGCTTGTGCGAGCAACTGGCCATCTCGCGCACGCCCTTGCGCGAAGCGCTCAAGGTGCTTGCGGCAGAGGGATTGATCCGGCACGAGCCCCGGCGTGGCAGTTTTGTGAGCGAAGTGACCGAACAGGATTTGGATGAGATCTTCCCGGTCATCGCCTTGCTGGAGGGGCGCTGTGCTTTTGAAGCCGCCCTGCAGGCGAGTGATGCCGACATCGTTGCGCTCGACAGTTTGCACCAACAGTTGCAAGACAGCGCCACCCAGGGCCGCATCCCGGATTACTACGCCGCCAATTACGCGATCCACGAAGCCATCATCGCCATGGCGGGCAACAAGTGGTTGGCCCAGGTGATCAGCGATTTGCGCAAGATCCTCAAGCTCGCCCGCTTGCAGCAGCTCAATGCGCCCGGGCGACTTACCCAGTCCCTGGCTGAACACATGGCGATTTTTGCTGCGCTCAAGGCACGCGACGCCGAAGGGGCGGACGCGGCCATGCGCACCCATTTGACGCGCCAACGCGAGGCCTTGCGCCAGTTGGCCCGCCAGAACACCAGCCGGATTGCGCCGGTCACCACAGAACACGAGAAAAGCAGGGTTTCCACATGAACACATCGGAATGGATTGGCCGTAAGGTCGCCGGTTGGCTGCCCACAGGCAAACGCGAGGGTGGCGCCAGCGTGTCTGCAGCAGAGGGCAAGCCCGATGGCCGGGCCGCCAAGCCTGCCGCATCCAAAGAGGCTCAGGTGCGCTCGTCGCGTGAACGGCTCAATGCCACTTTGCGTCAGAAAGAAGAAGCGTTGTCGCCGCGCGTGCTGCGCCGCACCCTGACCGAGCTGCAGGCCATCGTCGACCCCAGCGTGAGCGAGGTCGAGGGCGGCAAGCGCGCCCGGGGTGTGGCCCAGTGGTACACCAAGGCCACGCCCGAGCAGCGCCAGGACTGCTGGCTGCTGATGAGCGAGCAGTTCGCGCCCGATGCGAGCAAGGTCAAAGCCGCACGCGAGCAGTACGAAGCCGCCGTGGGTACACCCGACGAAGGTGTGGCCGAGATCCGTTTGCGCAAAGCCCTGGTGTCGCCGCGCACACGGTTGCTGCAACGTTTTGCGGCCTTCCCCGAAGGCATGCGTTTTCTGGTTGACTTGCGCCAGGAGCTGATGCCCGCGCTCAAGTCGAACAAACGCCTGCTGGCCCTCGAAGCCGAGCTGGAGAACCTGTTCACCACTTGGTTCGATGTGGCCTTTCTGGAGTTGCGCCGCATTAGCTGGGATTCGCCCGCCAGCCTGGTTGAAAAACTCATCAAGTACGAAGCGGTGCACGACATCAAGAGCTGGGGCGACGTCAAGAACCGGCTCGATTCGGACCGACGCTGCTACGGCTTTTTTCACCCGCGTTTGCCGGATGAGCCTCTGATTTTTGTGGAGGTGGCGTTCATGGATGAGATCGCCGCCAGCATCACCCCTTTGCTGGATGAAGCGGCGGAGGCGGTGGACCTGAGCCGGGCAACCACGGCGATTTTTTACTCCATCAGCAACACCCAGCAAGGCCTCAAGGGCGTGAGCTTTGGCGACTCGCTGATCAAGCGGGTGGTGGAGACTCTGCGGGCCGACTTTCCCAAACTCAAGACCTTTGCCACCCTGTCGCCGATCCCGGGGTTTCGGGCCTGGCTGAACAAAAATGCCGAGCGCATGCTCGAAGCCACGCCCGAAAAAGTCCGCACCCAGCTGGGCCGCGCCGTGGGTTTTGAGCCAGTGACGGCAGGGCATGTGCTGTCGGCGCTGGACCAGGTGCCCACCTTGCCTGAGCGCTCGGCCTTGCGCCAGTGGCTGCTGGCGTGTGCCGCGCATTACCTGGGCAAGGAGCTCAGCGATGAGCGCCCGGCCGACCCGGTGGCCCGTTTTCACCTGGGCAACGGCGCCCGCGTTGAGCAGATCAATTGGGCTGCCGACCTGTCCAGTAAGGGCATCAAGCAGTCGTTTGGCCTGATGGTCAACTATCTGTACGATCTGCGCAGACTCGACCGCCACCGTCAGGGTCTGGCCCAAGGGCGTGTGCCTGTGTCAGACGGTGTCGAGCGCTTGTATTTTTGAGCAGAACTTCAACGATTTCATTCATAAAAAAGGGGACAAACATGACCGTATTCGATTTGCACATGGACCGCCGAGGCGTTCTCAAACTGGCCACTTCCGCAGCCGCCTTGGCCTCGGGCGCTGTGCAGTCCCAGTCCAGCTGGCCGACCAAGCCGGTGACGATGATCGTGCCATTCCCGGCAGGTGGCGGCACCGACGCATTTGCCCGCCCCTTGTCGGCGCAGTTCTCGCGCCTGACGGGCAAGCAGCTGATCATTGACAACCGGGGCGGAGCGGGGGGCACGCTGGGCGCGGGCGTGGCGGCCAAGTCGGCACCCGATGGCTACACCCTTTTCATGGGGGCGGTGCACCACACGATTGCGCCCTTCATGTACGCCAAGCTCGACTACGACCTGGAACGCGATCTCACGCCCTTGATCCTGGTGGCCAACGTGCCGCAGGTGCTGGTGGTCAACCCCAAGAAAGTCGATGCGGCCGACTTCAAGACTTTTCTGGAGTTCGTGAAGAAGAATCCGGCGCGTTTGAACTACGGCTCGGCCGGGGGCGGCACGTCGCACCACTTGGCGGGTGAGTTGTTCAAGCTGCAGACCAAGACCTTCATCACGCACATCCCTTACCGTGGCGCAGGCCCGGCCTTGCAGGACCTGATCGCAGGCAATGTGGACATGATGTTCGATGGCCTGGGGTCATCGGCCACCCACATCAAGTCCGGCCGTGTCAAGGCGCTGATGGTCTCGGGCAACAAGCGCAGCCCGGCTTTCCCCGATGTGCCTTGCTCGGCCGAGCTGGGCTTGCCCGATTACACCGTGTCCACCTGGTACGGCGTGTGGGCACCCAAGGGCTCGCCTGCCGAGGCCCAGGCCCGCGCCGTGGAGGAAATCCGCAAGGCCTGTCAGACCGATGAAGCCAAAGCCGTCTGGGCCGGGCAGGGGGCTGAATTCCCCAACCTCACAGGCGCCCAGTTCGATGCCTTCATCAAGGTCGAACTCAAGAAGTGGTCCCAGGTCGTGAAGGCCTCGGGCGCCAAACTCGATTGAGCCGGCTTACCCTTTTGTTTGTTCCTCTTTCTGGATCCACATGAGCAACCACAACCTCTTTGCCGCATTGCGTGCGGCTTTTCCCTCAGATTTGAACGCCGTGGCGGTGGAAACCGACGAAGGCCTGCGCTACAGCTGGCGCGATTTGGACCGCGCCACCGCCATGATGGCCAACCTGCTCGCCTCGCTCGATTTGCCTCAAGGTAGCCGCATCGCCGTGCAGGTCGAAAAATCGGTCGAAGCGATGATGTTGTACTTGGCCACACTGCGTGCCGGGTATGTGTTTCTGCCGCTCAACACGGCCTACCAGAGTGCCGAGATCGAGTATTTCATTGGCAACGCCGAGCCGGCCGTGGTGGTGTGCAGCCCGGCCAATTTCGGTTGGGTCAGCAAGATCGCCTTCAAGGCGGGCACCCAGCATGTGTTCACGCTGGGTGACGACCGCACGGGCAGCCTGCTCGATCGTGCAGCCCACCACAGTGACCAGCACAAAACAGTCAGCAAAAAAGCCGATGACTTGGCCGCCATTTTGTACACCAGCGGCACCACCGGGCGCAGCAAGGGGGCGATGCTCACGCACGGCAACATGCTGTCCAATGCCGTGATGCTCAAGGACTATTGGGGCTGGAAGCGTGGGGATGTGCTCATCCACGCTCTGCCCATCTTCCATGTGCATGGCTTGTTTGTGGCCATCCATGGGGCGCTGATCAACGGCAGCAAGATGATCTGGATGGCCAAGTTCGAGCCCAAGCGCGTGATCGCCCGCATGCCCGAGGCCACGGTGTTCATGGGCGTGCCCACGCTGTACGTGCGCATGCTGGCCGAGCCGGGTATGACGCGCGAAGCGGTGCGCAACATGCGCCTCTTCATAGCAGGTTCTGCGCCGCTCTTGCTGGAAACCTTCAACGAGTGGCAGCAGCGCACGGGTCACACCATCCTGGAGCGCTACGGCATGAGCGAAACGGTGATGCTGACCTCCAACCCCTACAGCGCGGACAAGCGCTACGGCAAGCAAACCGAACGCAGAGGCGGCACTGTTGGGTTTCCTCTGCCGGGCGTGTCGCTGCGCGTGCGAGGTGACGATGGGAAGGATTTGCCCGTGGGCGAGATCGGTGGCATCCAGGTCAAGGGGCCGAACGTGTTCAAGGGCTACTGGCGCATGCCCGAGAAGACGGCCGAAGAATTCACCTCGGACGGTTATTTCAAGACGGGCGATGTGGGCAAAGTCGATGAGCGCGGTTATGTGACCATCGTGGGCCGCAGCAAAGACCTGATCATCAGCGGCGGCTACAACGTGTACCCTGCCGAGATCGAGGGCTACATCAATGAGATGGCGGGCGTGGCCGAGAGCGCACTGGTGGGTGTGCCGCACCCGGACTTTGGTGAGGTGGGGGTGGCGGTGGTGATCGCCAAGCCCGGCGCGAACCTGAAGCCCGACGCCATCGTGGCCGATCTGAAGTCCAAGCTGGCCAACTTCAAGATCCCCAAACGCTGCTTTGTGGTGCCCGAGTTGCCACGCAACACCATGGGCAAGGTGCAGAAGAACCTGCTGCGGGACCAGTACAAGGGTTTGTTTGCGGCTTGAACCTGGGGTGCAAGCGCCAAAGTGAACTTGGACTGGGCAGGTACCAGCGCACACTCAAACAGCTGAAAGTTGAATGTGCGCTGAACTCGCCAAGGCGATAGCCTGCTTGGGCGATTTGGCGAGCGCAGCGAGTATGAGCCCGGGCAGGCTATCGCCTTGGCGGGCTATACAAGACAAGACCTTCAGCGCAACACCAGCACCGGGATGTGCGAGTGCGTCAGCACCTGCTGGGTTTCGCTGCCCAGCAGCAGGCGCTTGATGCCCTTGCGGCCATGCGAGGCCATCACGATCAGGTCGGCTTTTTGTTTTTTGGCGGTCGCGATGAGCGCATCCGACACCACATCGGATTTGACCGTCACGGTCTTGGTGCTCACACCTTTGGCTTTGGCGGCTTTGGCCACCGCGTCCAGGTTGGCCTGGGCGGCATCGGTCCATTGTTTTTCGATGCGGCTGATTTCCTGGGCCGACAACGGGATGCTGCCTTCAAAGTACGCCTGGGGGTAACGTGGCACGACTTTGACGGCCACCAGTTCGGCAGCACAGCTTGCGGCCAATTGAATGGCACTGGTCACCGCTTTTTTGGACAGGGTGGAGCCATCGGTCGCGACAAGAATGCGTGAGTACATGCGTGTTCTCCTCAGAACGGTTGAAAACTTCAGTCTAGGCACTCAGGGCTTTTTCTTTCTTGATGCATGTCAAGCTCTGTGTCAGGTCTCTGGCGTATCTTCAGAACATGACCTCAGTCGATGTTTTGGCCATGACCCTTCCAAAAGGGCCGCTCGATGCGGCTGTGGCCGAAGGTGAGCGGCTGAAATTGCTCGATGACCCACAGGAGTGGGCCCATTTCAGCCATACCGAGCCCGACGGCGCCTGCGCGTCCAGCGTGGTCTTTGAGGGCATGCACTGTGCGGCTTGCGCCATCACCATCGAAGACGCTTTGCTGCACGTGCCAGGCGTGCAATCGGTGCAGATCAGTGCGGCCAGCCACAGGGGCCGTGTGGTCTGGTCGCCCCAAAAGACAAAGCCATCGCTGTGGATGACAGCGGCTGAACAGGTGGGCTACCGCGCCGTGCCCGCCAACGATGCCCACGCCCACGAGCGCCGCCGCCAGGAAGCGCGGCGCATGGTCTGGCGGGTGGCGGTGGCAGGGTTGTGCATGATGCAGGTGATGATGTACGCCACGCCCGCGTACGTCACCGCACCGGGCGAGATCACCCCTGACATGGTGGCCTTGCTGCGTTGGGCTTCGTGGGTCCTGTCCTTGCCGGTGATGCTGTTTTCGTGTGCGCCGTTCTTCCGGGCCGCTTGGCGGGATCTGCGTCAGCGCCAGATCAGCATGGATTTGCCCGTGGCGCTGGGCATGCTGGCGACTTTTGTGGTCAGCAGCCTGGGCACCTTTGAGCCCGACGGGCCATTCGGTGCCGAGGTCTATTTCGACTCGCTGACCATGTTTGTTTTCTTTTTGCTGGCTGGGCGCTGGCTGGAGTTGAGGCTGCGTGACCGTACCGCCGGGGCGCTCGAAGCCGTGCTCAACCGCCTGCCCGACAGTGTGAGCCGCCGCACCGCCGATGGGGGCTGGGAGCCTGTGTCGGTGCGCCGTCTGGCGGTGGGCGATGTGCTGGAGGTGCTGCCCGGGCAGGCGCTGGCAGGCGACGGCACCATTTTGAGCGGTCAGACCCAGGTCGATGAGGCTTTGTTGACGGGCGAGTCGCGGCCCTTGAGTCGGGGCGTGGGCGAACGCGTGATCGCAGGGAGCCACAACCTCAGTGGCCGCATTGAGGTGCGCATCGACCAGGTGGGGGCGGCCACACGCTACGCCCAGATCGTGGCGCTGATGGAAAACGCTTCGCTGACCCGGCCTCCGATGGCCCTGGTGGCGGACCGCGTGGCCAAGCCATTTCTGATGCTGGTGCTGTTGGCGGCGGCTGGGGCGGCGGCACATGGCTGGTCCTCTGGCCCCGCGCACGCCGTGATGGTGGCGGTGGCGGTGCTGGTGGTGACTTGCCCCTGCGCTTTGTCGCTGGCCACGCCGGCGGCCATGCTGGCCACAGCCGGGGCGCTGGCCCGCAGCGGTGTGCTGGTGCGCCGCCTGGAGGCGCTGCAGAACCTGGCGGGCATCGACACGGTGGTGTTCGACAAGACCGGCACGCTCACGCACGATGCGTTTGCGCTGGCCGATATCCATGTCCGCGAGGGTGTGGCACCCGAGCAGGCTTTGAGCTGGGCCGCCGCGCTGGCGCGCCAGTCGCTGCATCCGGTCTCGCGTGCCCTGTGGGCGCAGGCCCGCCAGCGTGCCCAGGCGTTCGGCAGCCTGACTGAACTGGAGGCGCAGACGGTGTCGCAGGTGTCGGAAACGGCTGGGCAGGGCGTCGCCGCTGTGCTGGCACGCCCGGGCGGGCAGCCCCTGGCCTTGCGTTTGGGCTCGGCCACTTATTGCCAGGCCCCGGCAGCCAGGGCAGAGCGTTTGCAGGTATGCCTGGCCGATGACGCGGGTTGGCTGGCCACTTTTGAGCTGCAAGAAGAAGTGCGCCAGGAGGCCGCGGGGGTGGTTGCCCAACTGCAAGCCCTGGGCCTGTCGGTGCAGGTGCTGTCGGGTGACGCGCCGCAGGCGGTGGCGCAGGTCGCAGCAGCGGTTGGCATTGCCGCCTACCGGGGGGGCTGCACGCCGCAGGACAAATTGCTGCACATGCGTGGACTCCAGCAAGAGGGTCACCGGGTGGCCATGGTCGGTGACGGACTCAACGATGGCCCGGTGCTGGCAGGCGCGGATGCCTCGTTCGCGCTGGGTCAGGCGGTGCCCTTGGCCCAGTCCAAAGCCGATTTCGTGCTGATGAGCGGGCAACTCACGGTGCTGGTCGACACCTGGCGGCGCAGCCGCCAGACCTTGCGCATCGTCAAGCAAAACCTGGCCTGGGCCGCCATCTACAACGCCGCTTGCGTGCCTTTGGCCTTGCTCGGCTGGCTGCCCGCCTGGGGCGCTGGCCTGGGCATGGCGCTCAGTTCCTTGCTGGTGGTGCTCAATGCCTTGCGTCTGTCGACATCCATTTCTGCGGGCTCACCCGCCATTGAGGACCATTGACATGGACATCCTTTTTTTACTGATTCCGCTGTCGGTCGGTTTGGTGTTTTTCATCCTGGGTGGGCTTTGGTGGGCGGTCCACAAAGGCCAGTTCGAGGACATTGAGGCCGAAGGTGAACGGATTTTGAGAAACGATTGATATGCATCAAGCCTGCGTTGGCCGACATGGGCGAAACTTGTTCAGGTTTTACATCAAGAAGAGGTGAAAATGATATTTCCCAATACGCAAGCCTCTGTCTACAACGACAAAGTTGTCAGGCAGTTCGCCATCATGACGGTGGTGTGGGGCGTGGTCGGGATGCTGGTGGGCGTGATCATCGCCGCCCAGTTGACCTGGCCCGAGTTGAACTTTGGTATTCCATGGTTGAGCTATGGCCGCCTGCGCCCACTGCACACCAATGCGGTGATTTTTGCGTTTGGCGGCTGTGGCTTGTTCGCGTCGGCGTACTACGTCGTGCAGCGGACCTGCCATGTGCGCCTGTTCAGCGACAAGTTGGCGGCTTTCACCTTCTGGGGCTGGCAGCTGGTCATTTTGCTGGCAGCCATCACCTTGCCCCTGGGGTTCACCAGCGGCAAGGAATACGCCGAACTGGAGTGGCCCATTGACATTCTGATCACCCTGGTCTGGGTGGCGTTTGCCGTGGTTTTCTTTGGCACCGTGGGCACCCGCAAGGTCCGTCACATTTATGTGGCCAACTGGTTCTTCGGGGCGTTCATCATCGCCGTGGCCCTGTTGCACCTGGTCAACAGCGCTGCGCTGCCTGTGGGCTTCATGAAGTCCTACTCTGCTTATGCTGGTGTGCAGGACGCCATGGTGCAGTGGTGGTATGGCCACAACGCCGTGGGCTTCTTCCTGACCGCGGGCTTCCTAGGCATGATGTATTACTTTGTACCCAAGCAGGCCGAGCGCCCTGTGTACTCGTACCGCCTGTCGATCGTGCACTTCTGGGCCCTGATCTTCACCTACATGTGGGCCGGTCCTCACCACCTGCACTACACCGCCTTGCCCGACTGGACCCAGTCGATCGGCATGGTGTTCTCGCTGATCCTTTTGGCCCCCAGCTGGGGCGGCATGATCAACGGTGTGATGACCCTGTCGGGCGCATGGCACAAGTTGCGTGACGATCCGATCTTGCGCTTCCTGATCGTGTCCCTCTCGTTCTACGGCATGTCCACCTTCGAAGGCCCGATGATGTCCATCAAGACCGTCAACGCCCTGTCGCATTACACCGACTGGACCGTGGGCCACGTGCACTCGGGTGCCCTGGGCTGGGTGGGTCTGGTGACCATGGGCACCATGTACTACCTGATTCCCCGTTTGTTCGGTCAGAAGAAGATGTACAGCGTCAAAGCCATCGAGCTGCACTTCTGGACCGCGACCATCGGCATCGTGATTTACATCGCTGCCATGTGGATTGCCGGTGTCATGCAGGGCCTGATGTGGCGCGCAGTCAATGCCGACGGCACCCTGACCTACACCTTTGTGGAATCGGTCAAAGCGACCTTCCCGTTCTATGTGTTGCGTCTGCTGGGTGGCTTGCTCTATCTGGGCGGCATGCTGATCATGCTTTGGAACACATTCAAGACAGCCACTTCGGGACGTTCTGTGGACGTTCAGATCCCCGCTGTTGCGGCACACGCCTGAGGAGAAACGAAACATGTCCAACAACAATACGGGCGGCGGTCTGTCCCACGAAAAGATCGAAACCAGCAACTTCCTGATGATCGTGCTGATCCTTCTGGTGCTGCTGTTCGGTGGCCTGGTCGAGATCGTGCCCCTGTTCTTCCAGAAGTCGACCACCCAGCCAGTGGAGGGACTCAAGCCCTACACCGCATTGCAAGTGGCCGGACGTGATGTTTACATCCGTGAGGGTTGCTACAACTGCCACTCGCAGATGATCCGTCCTTTCCGCGCCGAGACCCTGCGTTATGGCCCTTATTCGGTGGCAGGCGAGTTTGTGTATGACCATCCCTTCCAGTGGGGCTCCAAACGCACCGGTCCTGACCTGGCCCGTGTGGGTGGCCGTTACAGCGACGAATGGCACCGCATCCACCTGACCAACCCACGTGATGTGGTGCCCGAGTCCAACATGCCGGCTTATCCCTGGCTTGAAAAGAACACCGTGGACGCCGACAGCTTGCCAGCACACATGAAGGGCCTGCGGACGCTGGGCGCGCCTTACAGCGACGAAGAGATCGCCAAGGCGGCTGACGAAGTCAAGGGCAAGACCGAGCTGGAGGCGGTGATCGCCTACCTGCAAGGTCTGGGCATCCATCGCAAATAAGGATCTGTCATGGACATCAATACCTTGCGCTCCATCGTGACCGTGGTGACATTTGCCGTCTTCATCGGCATCCTGTGGTGGGCCATGTCCCGTCGCAACCAAGCCCGCTTTGATGAGGCAGCCCGCCTGCCTTTCGGTCAGGATGACTGAGCTGTCCTCAATGAAAAGAATTTAAAGGAATCGATATGAGTGACTTCAACGGCAATTTCTGGCACTTGTTTGTGGCCGGTGTGACGCTGGTCGGCATCGTGGCCTGTTTGATCCTGCTGTGGTTCTCAGGCAAGGCCAAGGCCATGACCGCCAACGACAACACCACGGGCCATGTCTGGGACGGTGATCTGCGTGAAATGAACAACCCGCTGCCACGCTGGTGGGTGGGCCTGTTCATCATCACCATCGTCTTCGCGCTGGTCTATCTGGCCATGTACCCGGGTGCCGGCAACAACGCAGGCCAATTCGGCTGGACCTCTGCAGGCCAGTACACCGCCGAGGTGAACAAGGCCAATGCGGAAGTGGCACCTTTGTATGCCAAATTTGCCGGCATGACGGCAGAGCAAGTGTCCAAAGACCCCCAGGCCATGGCCATCGGTGACCGCCTGTTCATGAACAACTGCGCACAGTGCCACGGCTCTGACGCACGCGGCAGCAAAGGCTTCCCGAACTTGACAGACGCCGACTGGCTGCATGGCGGCTCACCAGAGAAAATCAAGGAAACCCTGGTGCAAGGCCGCATCGGCCAGATGCCTCCGATGGCCGCTGCTGTGGGCAGCCCTGAAGATGTGCGCAACGTGGCCCACTATGTCCTTAGCCTGTCGGGCAGCCCGCACGATTCACTGCGTGCATCGCTGGGCAAGTCCAAGTTTGGTGCTTGCGCTGCATGTCACGGCATGGACGGCAAGGGCAACCCCGCTTTGGGCGCTCCCAACTTGACCGACGACATCTGGCTGCACGGCTGGGGTGAAAACGCCATCGTGGCCATGATCAACAATGGCAAGGTCAACCAGATGCCAGCCCAAGCCAGCAAGTTGACCGAAGGCCAGATCCATGTGCTCGCGTCTTATGTCTGGGGCTTGTCCAACAACAAGCCGACAGCCAACTGAATGATCCACTGAACTGAACAAGACACTCCCGGCGAGTGTCTTGTTTTTTGAAAGCCCGTGTTTTGGACTCCCAGGAAAAATCACCCCGAAAAATCGTTCCCATCGTTCCCATCGTTCCGGTGAGTGGAGCTGCGGAGGGTGAGGATGATGTGCAAATGGTGTCGTTGTACGCCGCCACGCAGAAGATTTACCCACGCAGCGTGCAAGGCATCTTCGCCAAATGGCGTTGGTTACTGGTGGCGATCACGCAACTGGTGTTTTATGGTTTGCCCTGGCTGGAGTGGGGGCAAAGGCAAGCGGTGCTGTTCGATCTGGGTGCGCGCCGCTTCTACATTTTTGGCATCGTCCTGTACCCGCAGGACTTCATTTACCTGACCGCGATCCTGGTGATCTCGGCGTTCTCGCTGTTCCTGTTCACGGCGATTGCCGGGCGCCTGTGGTGTGGCTACGCCTGCCCGCAAACGGTGTACAGCGAAATCTTTTTGTGGGTAGAACGCAAGATCGAAGGCGATCGCACGGCCCGCATGAAGCTCGATGCGGCGGACATGTCGCTCGAGAAGTTGGTGAAGAAATGGTACAAGCACATCGTCTGGATCGGTATCTCGATCTGGACCGGCTTCACTTTTGTGGGTTATTTCAGTCCCATCCGTGAGCTGGGCATGGAGTTTTTCCTGGGCAACATGACGTCCTGGGAAATTTTCTGGGTCTTCTTCTACGCCTTTGCCACCTATGGCAATGCGGGCTTCATGCGCGAGCAAGTGTGCAAGTACATGTGCCCTTATGCACGCTTTCAAAGCGCCATGTTCGACAAGGACACCTTGATCGTGACCTACGATGCGGCCCGTGGCGAGCCCCGCGGTGCGCGCTCGAAAAAGGCAGATCCAGCGGCCCTGGGCCTGGGCGCTTGTGTGGATTGCAGCTTGTGTGTGCAGGTCTGCCCGACGGGCATCGACATCCGCAAGGGCCTGCAGTACGAGTGCATTGGCTGTGGTGCCTGCGCCGATGTGTGCGACACGGTCATGGACAAAGTGGGCTACCCACGGGGCTTGGTGAAGTACTCCACCGAGAACGCCATGACCAACACCTGGAGCAAAGAGCAGACCTGGCGACGCGTGTTCCGACCGCGTGTCTTGCTGTACCTGGGCATTTTGGGCGTGGTCACAGTGGCTTTGTTCACGAGCCTGGCGCTGCGCAAGCCCTTCAAGGTGGATGTGGTGCGTGACCGCTCATCGCTGGCCCGCATTGTCTCGGGTGGTCAAATCGAGAACGTTTACCGCATCCAGATCATGAACGCGGCCGAGAAACCCCTGAACTTCAAGCTTTCTGTGGATGGCTTGCCTGGCCTGGTCGTGGCGACCGAGGACGATGTGCGCGTGGAGGCAACCCAATCGCGTTGGGTGTCCGTGCGTTTGCAGTTGCCCTACGATGGCGCTGCTGCGGGCTCACACCCTATCCACTTTCTGATCCAATCCTACGAAGAGGGTGTGAAGGTCGTGGGCGAGTTGAGTGAGAAATCGGTTTTCCTGGTGCCCCGTTGAGCGAGGTGCCTGTGTCCAATTCATCGGAAATTCCTATGCAAAAGAGCCGTTCATGGTGGCAGTTCCCGCACGTCTGGTTGGTGGTCGCAGGCCCGGCCATTGTGGTGGTGGCCAGTTTCGTGACGTTCTATCTGGCAGCGAGATCGGCAGACCCTGTGCTGCCAACCACGCCGCAAGCACAGTCGGCGGTGGACGCCGCATCAGCGCCTGGCATCAGCCTGGCGCCAGCCATGCAGGCACGCAATCACGCGGCGACAGGCGTTTTGCCTGGCAACGATAAAACCAAAAAGCCCTGAACATGGGCACAGGAGACAACGATGTTTGCACAACGGATGATGTGGATCGCCTGGCCGGCTTTTCTGGTGGCTGGCTTGTTTGAGGTGTTGGTGTTTGGCCTCGTGGATCCAGAGGATCTGCAATGGTTTGGCCACCCTTTGGCCCTGTCAAGGCAAGGCGTTTACACCCTGGCGTTCTTTGCTTTCTGGCTCTTGACCATGGTGTCAAGTGGCTTGACCACCTTGCTGTCCATGTCTCCCTTCGAGGTGAACCGCTGCCCCGTGCCAGAGGGTGCGCGTCCGCCAGACTGCGCCCGCCAGGACGGCAATTGCTGCTGAGCTGAGGGGAGGGCCTCAACCCCGGGCAAAGCGACTCTCGGCCGAGTCAGTGGCAGGCCGTCTGGTGGTTCACGATGCGCTGCAGGCCTTCGGTGTCCAGGATGCGCACGTGCCGTTGCTTGACTTCCACCAGCCCGTCTTCGACGAATTTGGAGAAAGTGCGGCTGACGGTTTCGAGCTTGAGGCCGAGGTAGCTGCCGATTTCTTCACGTGTCATGCGCAGAACCAGCTCGGACTGTGAGAAGCCACGTGAATGCAGGCGTTGCACCAGATTGAGCAGGAAGGCGGCCAGGCGTTCTTCGGCGCGCATGCTGCCCAGGAGCAACATGACACCATGTTCGCGCACGATCTCGCGGCTCATGATCTTGTGCACATGCGACTGCAGTGCGGTCACTTCACGCGAGAGCTCTTCGATGTTTTCAAATGGCATCACGCACACCTCGGCATCTTCGAGCGCCACCGCGTCGCAGGTGTGGTGGTCGTTCACGATGCCGTCCAGGCCGATGATCTCGCCCGCCATCTGGAAGCCGGTGACCTGATCGCGACCGTCTTCGGTGGCCAGACAGGTCTTGAAGAAGCCGGTGCGGATCGCATACAGCGAGGTGAATTTCTCGCCGTTGGTGAACAAGGTCGCGCCGCGTTTGACTTTCTTGCGCGTTGCCACCAGATCGTCCAGACGGTTCATGTCCTGATCGGACAGGCCGACGGGCATGCACAGTTCACGCAAATTGCAATTGGAACAGGCGACTTTGATGACTTGAGGATTCATGTCTGCTCTCTCATGTTCTTTGAAGTCTTGCTTCAGATCAAGCCAAGCTTAATTCGGATTGAGGCCCAAATTCAGGGTTTCCACTGATTTTTTGACACTCCACTCGAATTTAGTGACGGAGTTGACATGGGTCAAGATGCCGAAAGTGATACACCGGCACAGTAGCGGACATCGTTGAGAACCAATTACTTCGTGAGCCAAAGATGTCCATCATCACCCCCGAATTGCTGACCCGTTTTGATGTTCCGGGCCCACGGTACACCTCTTATCCGACAGCAGATCGTTTTGTGGAGGCGTTTTCCGAGTCGGACTACCTGATGGCGCTGGACCATCGCCAACAGGCCGCACGCCTGAAGGCGCAGCCGCTGTCGCTGTATGTGCACATCCCGTTTTGCGAGTCGCTGTGCTATTACTGTGCCTGCAACAAGATCATCACCAAGCACAAGGACCGCGCAGAATCCTATCTGCGCTACCTGGCCCGCGAGGTCGAGTTGCATGTGGCGCATCTGGGCACTGGCCATTCGGTGAGCCAGTTGCACTTGGGCGGGGGCTCCCCCACATTCCTGAGCGACGACGAGCTGCGCGGGCTGATGGCCATGCTGCGCCGTCACTTCCAGTTTGTGCCAGGCGGCGAGTATTCGGTCGAAGTGGATCCCCGCACCGTGGATGAAAAACGCCTGGCCGTCCTGGCCGAGCTGGGCTTCAATCGGCTGAGCTTTGGTGTACAGGACTTTGACCCTGCGGTGCAAAAAGCCGTGCACCGGGTCCAGCCTGCCCAGCAAGTGTTTGACTTGGTGGCTGCTGCTCGCCGCTTGGGGTTTGAGTCGGTCAACGTCGATCTGATCTACGGTCTGCCACTGCAAACCCCTGAGTCCTTCGACCGCACACTGGCCCAAATCAATGAACTGCGCCCTGACCGCATTGCGCTGTACGCCTATGCCCACTTGCCCGAGCGCTTCAAGCCGCAGCGCCGCATCCATGCGGCCGAGCTGCCCTTGCCCGGCGCCAAAGTCGCGTTGCTGGCGCGTTCCATGGACGCGTTCATGGATGCAGGTTATGTGTATGTGGGCATGGATCACTTTGCGTTACCTGACGATGCGCTGGCCGTGGCCAAACGGCAGGGGCGCTTGCACCGCAATTTCCAGGGCTACAGCACACAGCCCGATTGCGACCTGATTGCACTGGGTGTGTCGGCCATTGGCCGCATCGGTGCGATCTACAGCCAGAACGCCAAGACCATGGAGGAGTACTGCGACGCACTCGACCAAGGTCATCTGCCCATCGTGCGCGGCCTGGCGCTGACGCGCGACGACATGCTGCGCCGCGCCGTCATCATGGCCTTGATGTGCCAGGGCCACCTGCAGTTCGAATCGATCAATGTGGCCTGGTTGATCGATTTCAAGACCTACTTTGCCCATGAGATGCAGACTTTGGAAGAGATGCAAAATCAGGGGCTGGTGGAGCTGAGCCCGACCGGCATCCAGGTGACGGCGATGGGCTGGTTCTTTGTGCGCGGCGTGGCCATGGTGTTTGACCGCTACCTGCAGCTGGACCGCAACCGCACGCGCTTCTCAAAAATCATCTGATCTTCGATGCAAAGTTCCTTGGCCCTCACGGCCTTGTTGATGGGGCTGGCGGGCGGCCCGCACTGCGTGGCCATGTGCGGCGCGGCTTGTGCAGGCGTGGCGCAGGCCAGTGGTGAACACCGGCAACGCGCACTCTGGCTGTTTCAGCTGGGCCGTTTGCTCGGTTATGCGCTGCTGGGTGCCTTGGCAGCCGCCAGCGTGCAGGGGCTGGGTTGGCTCACGGTGCAATCGGCCGCGTTGCGCCCAGTGTGGAGTTTGCTGCATGTGGCGGCCATGGGCCTGGGGCTGTGGTTGATCGTTTACGCACGCCAGCCTGTGTGGCTTGACCAGAGTGCCCGACGGCTGTGGTCACGGGTTCGCGGCTTCAATGCCCGCTGGGGGCGCGCAGCGCCAGTGCTGGTCGGAGGTCTGTGGGCGTTGATGCCTTGCGGCTTGCTGTATTCGGCCGTGATGGTGGCCGCGTTGACGTCACATCCGGCCGACGGCGCCACGACCATGGCCTGGTTTGCGGCAGGCTCCAGTGTGAGCCTGTGGGCAGGACCCTGGTTGCTGCTCAAGATGCAGTCGGTAGGAGACGGTTCTTGGGGCGTTCGTCTGGCGGGGCTGGCCTTGATCGCCACCTCGGCCTGGGCCCTGTGGATGGGCCTGGCGCATGACCAGGCCCCCTGGTGTCTGGCGCCGGTCTGAAAATGATCAGGCCGAGAGGCCTTTGTAGAGCATGTAAGCGGCCAGCATGAACAAGGTGCTGGCGAAAACGCGCTTGAGTTGTTTGACCGGCAGCTTGTGGGCCGTGCCCGCGCCGATGGGGGCCATCACCACGCTGCAAGTGGCAATCACCACCAGCGCTGGCAACCACAGGTAGCCAAAAGAATATTCAGGCAGGTTTTGCAAGTTCAGACCGCTGGCCACGTAGCCGGCCACATTGGCCAGGGCAATCGGGAAACCCAAGGCGGCGCTGGTGGCCACGGCGTTGTGGATGGCCACGTTGCACCAGGTCATGAAGGGTACGCTGATGAAGCCGCCACCTGCGCCCACCAGGCCCGACAGCAGGCCGATCAGACCGCCCGCTCCCAGCTGACCGGTGAAGCCGGGCATCTGGCGGCTGGGCGCAGGTTTCTTGTCCAGGAACATCTGTGTGGCAGAAAAGCTCACAAAACCGGCAAAGAACAAAGCCAGCGAGCTGCCTTTGACCACGGCAAAAATGCCCATGCTGCCGAGCAAGCTCCCCAGGACAATGCCTGGGGCCAGACCTTTGACCAGGTCCCAGCGCACAGCGCCTTTTTTGTGGTGCGCCCGTACGCTGGAGATGCTGGTGAAAATGATGGTGGCCATGGAAGTGGCAATCGCCATCTTGACCGCCAGATCGGGTGCCACGCCACGTTGGCCCAGCATCCAGGTCAGGAAAGGGACCATGATCATGCCGCCGCCAATGCCCAGAAGGCCTGCGAGGAAGCCGGTGCACAGGCCCAGCACGGCCAGCTCGATCAACAAAGTGGGTTCCAGGATCATGGTGCGGTAGGGGCGGTGAGGGTGAAAGAAAAGGTGTCTGCGGATGCCGCCGGACCCTCATCCTGAACCGGGGGTTCAGGTGGGCGAGGGCAGACTGACGTTGGGTTCATCTGACGCGAGACGATCACGCTCACCAGCCGATGTACCAAGCCCGAGCTCAATGAGCATTGGTTCAAGGAAATATAAAGCCCGGCGCGCACCGCAGACGAGGGCTATTGTAGGTGCAAGCCCGAAGCGCTGCAGGGCGCGTTCAGAGCAGCTGGCCGTCTTGCTTGAGGGTCTGGTCGAGTCGGCTCAGCAACTGGGCCAGGCGGTCCTGGTCGGGCACCTCGCCCGTGTGGCTGGTTGCAGGCGCAGCAGGTGCGGCAACGGCGTCACTCTGATCGAAAGCCAGGTTGAGTGCGGCCAGCACCGCAATGCGGTCACGCGCCTTGATCTTGCCTGCGTCGCGGATCTTGCACATGGCCAGGTCCACTTTGCCCACGGCCGCTTGCAGCTTGGCTTCGCCACCTTCGGGGCAGCCCAGCAAATAACTCTGGCCCATGATTTGGACTTCAATTTGTTTGGCGCTCATTCTGTGGCCTCAGGAGATGCAGGTGCTGTGGCCGTGGGCAGACGCTCAATGAGGGCATCGACTCGGGCGCGGGCAGCAGACAGCCGCGACTTGAGTTGGTCGCGTTCGTGGCTCAAGCT
This sequence comes from Limnohabitans radicicola, assembly GCF_014837235.1. GTDB lineage: Bacteria > Pseudomonadota > Gammaproteobacteria > Burkholderiales > Burkholderiaceae_C > Limnohabitans_A > Limnohabitans_A radicicola. Next base: position 498,083 of record NZ_JACYFT010000002.1, read on the forward strand.
TTGCACTTGTTGCGCCAACAAGGCGTTGGTGCGTTGCAGTTCCTCGTGTCGAAGCAAGAGGTGCTCCACGCGTTCGGCGATCTGGTCAATGAGGTCGGATGAGGCCATGGCAAACGTTGGCTGATGGTGTGGTCACATTGTAGGGCCTGGCGTTGGACCCGCTGTAGGGTTGCTGACAGCTTGAGGGCTAGAATTCAAACCAGTTGGTGCTCGCGAAGCCGGTTCACGGCCCGCAGTTCAACGGGAAGCAGGAGGGGAGGCCGTCACGGTCCACCTAACCTGCGCTGCCCCCGCAACGGTAAGCAGACGAGCCCAGAGCGCAAGTTCAGGCTCCGCTTTCATCTCAAACCACTGGTCGCCCTGAAACAGGCGGTCGGGAAGGTGATGGAGGTTGCATCTGCCAGCCCGGATACCGGCCAACCAGGTGACCTGTCGCAAGACCGGTCGTGAAGCCCATGCACTGTCGGGGAAGGCGGTGAGGGCGTTTGACTTGTTTGTTTCTCATGAAAAACCGTTCTATTCGTGCGCGCGCTTTCGGCAAAGCTGTGCCTGCGCTCTCCCTTTTGTCCTTGGCGACCAGTGCCGCCCTGGCCCAGACGCCGCCTGCCCAGCTGGTGGTCACGGCCAGCCGCACAGAGCAAATCATCACCGATGTGCTGCCCCACACCACGGTGCTCGGGCGCGATGCCATCGAGCAGTCCCAACTGACCGATTTGTCCAGTTTGCTGGCCCGCGAGGCCGGATTCCAGTTCACCCAGAGCGGTGGTCGTGGCAGCCAGTCCACGGCCTTTCTGCGCGGCGCGGCCTCTTTGCAGGTCTTGGTGCTGGTCGATGGCGTGCCCATGACCAAGCAGGACACCACGGGCGCGGTGAGCCTGGAGCACATCGTGCTCGACCAGGTGGACCGCATCGAGATCGTGCGCGGCAATGTGTCGGCCATCCACGGCAGCGGTGCCGTGGGCGGCGTGATCCAGGTGTTCACCCGCCAGGGCCAGGCAGGCCACACGGGCTTCATGACGGCTGAAGCAGGTTCTTTGGGCACCTCACGGGTGAACCTGGGCACCCAGGGCAAGCACGGTGATTTGGGCTATGCCGTGTCGCTGGGCACCCTGTCGACCCGAGGCCTCAATGCAGCCAACCTGTCGCAAACCCTCAACGCCAACCCCGATGCCGATGGTTACCGCAACGACAACCACAGCGTGCACCTGAGCTACGACCTGGGGGCGGATCATAAAGTGGGCTTGCGCTCCACCCATTTCAATGGCCGTTTTGACTACGATGTGGCGGGTAGCTACGCCACACCGACCGATGTGCACAAGGGCACCACCCGCATCGACAACAACACCGTGTACTGGTTGGGCCAACTCAGCCCTGTCTGGTCCAGCCGCCTCAATTATTCGGAGGCCACCGAGCGCAACACCACCGCCACTGTGGGTGGCTACTCGTACACCACGCAGGCCGAGACGCGCACCCGCTTGATGTCGTGGACGCACCAGGTCAACTTGCCAGCCATGGTGCTGTCGGCAGGCGTGGACCACCAGACCCAAGGCATCGACGCGGGTATCGACGGCGTCACCGAATTGACCCGCCAGCGCAAGGCCAACGCGGTGTATGCCGGGCTGGTCTACAACCGTTCAGGCCACAGCGCCCAGTTCAACCTGCGCCACGACAGCGTGCAAGGTGTGGCATCCAAGGACTCGGTCTATCTGGGTTACGGCTATGAGCTCAACCCGCAGTGGAAACTGATTGCCAGCCATTCCACCGCCTTCAACGTGCCGCCGCTGGGGTACCTGTACGACCCGTACAGCGGCAACCCCAGTCTGCGCCCCGAGACCGCCACCACCCACGAAGTGGGGGTGCAGTGGGCCAGTGGGTCACAGCGACTGCGCTTGAGCCTGTTTGACACACGCACCAAGGACCTGTTGCTGTACGACATGAACACCTGGCAGTTCAGCAACGTGAGCAGCGTGAAGAACCAGGGTCTGGAAACCAGCTACAGCGGACGCATCCAGTCCACGGACCTGCGCGCCAGCTTGACCCTGCAAGACCCGGTGAATGAGGCCACCGGGCAGCCACTGATGCGCCGCCCCAAGACCCTGGCCTCGGCATCGGTATCGCAGGCGGTAGGTCTGCTGACCCTGGGCGGCAACGTGCGCTACACCGGTGGGCGATCCGACCTCAACGGCAACCCTGATCTGCCCAGCTACGTGTTGCTGGACCTGACGGCACGCTATGCTTTGACGCGCGACTGGACACTGTTTGGCCGCATTGAAAACGCGACCGACAGCCATTACCAGACGGCTTATGGCTACAACCAGCTGCCCCGAACCACGACGGTCGGTTTGAGCTGGAAATTCAAGTCTTGAGCACAGCCGGGTCTTGAGCATGCACGACTGGTTGCCCCAACGCATCGTTTGCCTCACCGAGGAGACCACGGAGTGGCTTTACCTGCTGGGGCAGGAAGAGCGCATTGTGGGCATCTCGGGCTACACGGTGCGCCCGCGCCGGGCCCGGGAGGAAAAGCCCAAGGTCAGCGCATTCCTGAGCGCCAAGATCGACAAGATCCTGGCGCTCCAGCCGGACTGCGTGTTCGGCTTTTCCGATCTGCAGGCCGACATTGCCGCTGCGCTGGTGCGTGCGGGCGTGCAGGTCACGGTGTTCAACCAGCGCAGTGTGGATGAGATTTTCTCGATGCTGTACCAGGTTGCGGCCATGGTGGGCCAAGCCGAGCAGGGGCAGCAAAAGCTCAGCGCCATGCTCACCGAGCTGGAGGCGATCCGGCAAAAGGCGGCCAGTTTCAAGCGCCGTCCCCGGGTGTATTTTGAGGAGTGGGACGAGCCCCACATCAGTGGCATCCGCTGGGTGTCGGAGCTCGTTGGCATCGCCGGGGGCGACGATGTGTTCCCCGAGCTGGCGGTGCAGGCCATGGGCAAGGACCGCATCATTGCCGACGCGCAGACCATCATCGACCGTGCGCCCGACATCGTGATCGGTTCGTGGTGTGGCAAGAAGTTCCGCCCCGAAAAAGTCGCGGCCCGTCCCGGCTGGCAATACGTGCCAGCGGTGCGCAACGGGCAAATTTTTGAAATCAAGTCGGCCGACATCCTGCAGCCTGGCCCGGCGGCACTGACCGATGGTGTGGCCCAGCTGCACCGCATCATGGCCCAGTGGGAGGCGCAGCATGCGTGACGCGCTGCAATGCCTCTGGCTGGCCTGCTGCGCCTGGCTGGGCACGGCGCAGGCCGCCACGGTGCTGGACGACCTCCGGCAACCGGTCCACATTGCCAAGGCGCCGCAGCGCATCGTGAGCCTCTTGCCCTCGCTGACCGAGACCGTTTGCACCCTGGGCGCTTGTCAGCGGCTGGTGGGGGTGGATCGCTATTCCAACTGGCCAGCCGCGGTGCGGTCTGTGCCGCGTGTGGGGGGCGGGCTGGATCCCAACATCGAAAGCATCGTCGCCTTGAAGCCCGATCTGGTGCTGGTGGCGGGCTCCACCCGGGGCGCCGACCGTTTGCAAGCCCTGGGCCTCACGGTGCTGCGCCTGGAGCCGCGCACCCATGCCGATGTGCAGCGCGTGCTGCAGGTGGTGGGGCAGGCTTTGCACGTGCCTGCCAACGACAGCGAGCGTGCCTGGCAAGGCATTCAGACGGGAGTGCAGACCGCTGTGCAATCGCTCTCCAAGCCCGCGCGCGGGCAGCGGGTGTATGTGGAGGTCAGCCCCACACCCCATGGCGCCAGTGAGGCGTCGTTCATTGGCGAAACGCTCACCCGCATGGGTGTGGCCAACATCCTGCCCGCAGCGCTGGGGCCATTTCCGCAGGTCAACCCCGAGTGGGTGGTGCGGGCCCAGCCCGACGTGATCATGGCGGGTGACAGCAGCCGCGCCAGCATGGTGCAGCGCCCGGGCTGGCCTGGCCTGCGCGCGATGCAAGGCCAACGCCTGTGCGTGTTCAGCGCCGAAGATGCCGACACCTTGGTGCGTGCCGGGCCGCGCATGGCCGAAGCCGCCCGGTTGATGGCCGCGTGCCTGAACCGCGCTGCAGGCCCAGCTACATCTCAAGGGGCAGTGCAATGAGCGATGTCTCACGCGCCCAGCACTGGACGGTGCTCTTGCTGGTGATCGGCATCGCCACCGTGCTGCTGGGCACCACGGCAGGCAGCCAAGGTTGGCAAGCCTGGTGGTGGGGCGGCATGGATGCGGTCTCGCAGCAGATCGTGGTGGACATTCGCCTGCCGCGCAGCCTGGGATCCTGGCTCGGTGGTGCGCTGCTGGGCCTGGCGGGAGCGGTGGCGCAGGGCTTGTTTCGCAATCCGCTGGCCGATCCGTATTTGCTGGGCAGCGCTTCGGGCGCGTCGCTTGGGGTGGGCACCTACCTGAGCCTTTTTGGCGGCAGTGCATGGGCCATGACGTGGTGGACGGGCTTGGGCCTGACCGGGGCGGCGTTTGTGGGGGCGGTGTTGGCCGTGTTCTTGACTTTGTTGCTGGCCCGTGGCGTGCAGCAGACCTTGCGCCTGCTCTTGGCGGGTGTGGTGGTCGGTGTGGTGCTGGGGGCGGTCACATCCATGGTGTCTTTGCTGCAGCCGCAGGTGCTGCAGGCCATGCAGGGTTTCATGCTGGGCTCCACCGCTTTGGTGAGCTGGAGCGCTTGCCTCACGCTGGCCGTGGTGCTGGCGGTGTGCCTGGTGCTGGCCTGGGTGTTTGCCCGCGTGCTGGACGCCTTGACGCTGGGCGAAGCCACCGCGCAAAGCCTGGGCGTGCCGCTGCGCTCGGCCCGCCTGGTGCTGGTGGGCGTGTTGTCGCTGGCCACGGGCGCGGCGGTGGCGCACATCGGGCTGGTGGCTTTTGTGGGCCTGGCTGCGCCGCATCTGGTGCGCTCTCTGTTGCGCACCACCCATGCCCGCAGTGTGCTGCTGGCCGCGCTCATGGGCGGGGCTTTGCTCGCGCTGGCCGATGTGATGGCTCGCGTGCTGTTTGCGCCGCAGGAACTGCCCGTCGGGGTGCTGACCGCGGTGATCGGGGGGGGCTACCTGCTGTGGCGGGTGTACCGGGGCTCCGGTGCAGGAGGGGCGCGATGACGGCGGCCTTGCAAACCGTGCAATTGCAGGTGCAACTCGGCGGGTATTCGGTTCTGAGAGGCATTGACTTGCAGATCCAGCCTGGCCGCTGGACCTGTGTGGTCGGCCCCAATGGGGCGGGCAAATCCACCTTGCTCAAGGCTTTGGCGGGTTTGTTGCCGCACAGTGGGCAGGTGCTTTGGCAAGGCCAGCCGCTGGGCACCCTGTCCGGTCGCGAGCGGGCGCTGCAGTTGTCGTGGTTGGGGCAAGGGGAATCCACCACGCTGGATTTGCGCGTTTGGGACGTGGTCATGCTCGGGCGCCTCCCTCACCAGGGCTGGCTGGGTTCGCCCACCGAGCGGGATGCAAAGATGGTCGAAGCCGCCTTGAAGGCCACCCAGGCCTGGGTCTGGCGCGAACGCACGCTGGGCGAGTTGTCGGGCGGCGAGCGCCAGCGCGTGCTGCTGGCCCGGGCCATGGCGGGCAACGCCCCGGTGATGCTGATGGACGAGCCACTGGCCAACCTGGACCCGCCGCACCAGGTGGATTGGCTGGAGCAGGTGCACTGCCTGCGGGCCCAGGGCACCACGGTCGTGAGTGTGCTGCATGAGATCGGCATGGCGCTGCACGCCGACGAGGTCCTCGTCATGGATCAGGGGCAGGTCATCCACCACGGCGCTTGCAGCGATCTGGCCAGCCATGCGGCCATTGAGGCGGTGTTTGGCCACCGTATCCGCATCCACGCGCTGAACGGTCAGTGGGTCGTCTTGCCCTGTACCGCAGGCTCATGAGCGCTGGCGCACCATGGCGCCTGAAAATGATCTGGATCAAGGCCGATGGCCCAAGCACACGGTCCAATGAAGACCCATGGTTTGGATGCCGGGGAGGGCATGCATGGTTGTTTGGCAAAGTTCCCGCAGAAGGTGGCTGATCGCCGCTGGGCTGCTGGTCGTTGGACTGGCCGTTGGGGTCTGGCTTTGGCCTGCGCCGTCGGTGCCTGTGCTGGTGTTGGAACCCCGTGAACTGGTGCACAGCGTGGTGGCCACCGCCACGGTACAGACCCAGCACCGTGCGAATTTGGGCGTTCAGATCGCTGGCAAGGTCCTGGCCGTTCAGGTGGTGGAAGGTGAGCGGATAGGACGGGGTCAGATCCTGCTGCGTCTGGATGACGTCGAACTGCGCTCGGCCCTGGCCGCAGCCGAGTTGGGCGTGCAACAGGCCGAATTCAAATTGCGCCAATGGCGTGAGGTGCAAGCCCCGAGTGCCCGCGCGAGCGATCAGCAAGCCCGTGCCAATCTGCTGCAGGCCGTGGCCCAGTTCGAGCGGCAACGCGCCCTGTTCCAGCAGGGTTTTACAGGCCAAGCGGCGTTGGACGAGGCCACACGGGCCATGGAGGTCGCGCAGGCCCTGGCCCGCAGTGCGCAGGCCCAAAGCCAGGCCCATGCAGAGCATGGGCTGGAGCAGCAATTGGCGCAAAGTGCGCTGGTGCTGGCGCGTGCCAATGCCGATGCGGCCAGGGCGCGTCTGTCCTACACCGCATTGCTGGCCCCTTTCGATGGTGTGGTGGTGAGCCGCAATGTGGAGCCTGGCGACACAGTGCAACCGGGCAAGACACTGCTCCTGCTCGCACCGCAAGGGGTGACGGAGCTGGTGGCCCAGATCGATGAGCGCAACCTGTCCTGGCTGCGCGTGGGTCAGCCCGCGGTGGCCTCGGCCGATGCCTTTGCCAGGCAGCGATTCGCAGCGGAGGTCAGCACCATTGCTCCAGGGGTAGACGCCCAGCGCGGCTCGGTGCAGGTCAAGCTGCGTGTGCCGTCACCGCCCGACTACCTGCGCCAGGACATGACCGTGTCGGTGGAGATCGAAGTGGGGCGGCAGGACGGGGCCTTGGCCGTGCCGCTGGAGGCGGTGCATGATGCCGAATCTGCCCAGCCCTGGGTGTGGCGGATCACCGCTGACTCACGGCTGGAACGGGCTCCTGTCACCCTGGGCTTGCGCAGCGGGGCCTGGGTGCAGTTGAGTGCAGGGGTGGCGGTTGCAGACCGTGTGCTGTCGACCTCAGGCGCAGGCCTGAAAGCCGGACAGCGTGTGCGGCCCCGACAGCCTTGATGGGGGACGTTGCCGATGATGCTGAGCCGTCTTCAGCCGTTCGAGTGGATCGTCGCCTCGCGTTTCTTGCGCGAGGGGCGCCTGCAAAGTCTGTTCATCATGGTGGGGGTGGCCATTGGCGTGGCGGTGATCGTGTTCATGTCGGCTTTGATGCAAGGCCTGCAGTCCAATCTGGTCAAACGCGTGCTGACGGCGCAGCCCCACATCCAGGTCTTGCCGCCCAAAGAATCGGTGCGCGTGCAGCACACCCAAGACGGCGCCGTGCACATCGATCAGGTACAGGCACCTTTGCAGCGGCTGAAATCCATCGACCAGTGGCAGGCTGTACTCAGCTTGGTACGGGCCATGCCCGAGGTGCGTGTGGCGTCGCCTGCGGTCAGTGGCTCCACGTTCATCATGCGCGGGGCCGCCAGCAGGGCGCTGAGTTTGACGGCGGTGGACTTGTCGCTGTACCAGAAGATCGTCAACCTGAGCGAGAAAATCGTGGCTGGACGTGCACGGCTGGACCCGGGGGATATCCTGATCGGCACCGAACTGGCCGCCGACCTGGGGGTGGGTGTCGGCGACAAATTGCTGGTGCAGTCGCCCACCGGGAGCAGCAACTACTTTGTGATCGCAGGCGTTCTGGACCTGGGCAACAAAGGGGCCAATCAGCGCAACGGCTATGTGGGCTTGCACAGCGGCCAGAGTCTGCTGGGTTATCCGGGCGGTGTCACCAGCATCGACATCACGGTGCACGACGTCTATGCGGCCGAAGTGGTGGCCCAGCGCATCCAGGCGCACACCCACCTGCAAGCCGACAGCTGGATCAAGACCAACGCGCAGTTCTTCAGCGCCATCCACTCCCAAAGCCTGGCCAATGCCGCCATCCGTTTTTTTGTCGGTTTGTCGGTGGCGTTTGGCATTGCCAGTGTGCTGGTCGTGTCGGTCGTGCAGCGCTCCAAGGAGATCGGCATTTTGCGCGCCATGGGAATTTCGCGTGGTCAGGTCATGCGGGTCTTTTTACTGCAAGGCGGTTTGCTGGGCCTAGGGGGCGCGGTGGTGGGGTGCGCTCTGGGGTCAGTGGCGCTCAAGTTGTGGCTGCAAATGGTCCGCACGCCTGACGGCAGTCCCATGTTCGTGGTGTCCATCAACGCCTTGTTACTGACCGAAGCGCTGATGCTGGCCACCATCACGGGCCTGCTGGCGGCGCTGGCGCCTGCCTTGCGAGCCGCACGGCTTGACCCTGTGGTCGCCATCCGGGGGTGACATGGCCGAGATCCTCATGCACCCCGCGCAGCCCGAACTGGACCCCACTGCGAAACCGCCTGTGGTGGAACTCGTCCAAGTGCACAAATCTTTCAATGTCGGTGAGCCCACAGAGGTCGAGGTGTTGCATGGCATCGACCTGGTGCTGCGCTCCGGGGAGTTTGTGGCGGTGATGGGGCCATCGGGCTCTGGCAAGAGCACGCTGCTCAACATCGTGGGCTTGCTGGACCGACCGACGCAAGGGCAATTGAAAATCAATGGGATTGAAACCACTACATTGGCCGACCATGCATTGACCCAACTGCGTGGCCGCAGCATTGGCTTCGTGTTTCAGTACCACCACCTGATCGGGGCTTTCAGCACTCTGGAGAACGTGATGCTGCCCATGGTGGGCCTGCAAGGCTACCCGACGTCTGCCATCGAAAAACGCGCACTGGAACTCATTGACAGCGTCGGCTTGTTACAGTGGCGCGATACACCCGCCACGCGATTGTCCGGTGGCCAACAGCAGCGCGTGGCCGTGGCACGGGCCCTCATCATGCAGCCCACCTTGCTGCTGGCCGATGAACCCACGGGCAACCTGGACACCAAGAGCGCCGATGCCGTGTTTGAGCTGTTCCGCCAGGTCAACCGCGCGCATGGCACCGCGGTGCTGTTGGTGACCCACAACCCGTTGCTCGCGGGCCGCTGTGACCGCACCATCCAGGTCATTGACGGGATGGTGCCGCGCTGAGTCTGGACCACTCAGCGTGCCAGCGGGTTGGGCGTGGGGGCGGCCACACGTTGCAGCAGGTTGCGGTCGGTGTGGTGAAAGAGTTCGTCTTGGCCCTGAATTTTGAGCACGGTATCTTCTTCGTAGCCCCAGGTGCCGTTGTCATGGATGGTGACCTTGATCCGGAACTCCACGGTTTTGAAGGCGTGGTCCAGAAAGGGGGCCGAGCGGATGCCGAAATGCGGGTCCACATGCGTGGCCACCAGCTCGAAGGTCTTGGCGTCTGGCGCTGCCTGGCCGTGGGCCATCACCACCATGCCGCGCGGGATGGTCAGCGTGTGCAAAACAGTGCTTGTGGCCGGCTCCCACAGCCAATAGCCCACTTGGTCGTGGTAGGTTTTCACTTGCTCTGGCTTGGTCACGTGCGTGTGGTAACGCAGGCCATACAGCAGTTGGGGGCCATTGGTTTGCGGGTCAATGGGCTGCAACTCGATGTGTTCCATGTAGGCTTGCTTTTTGGGGCCTTCGGCCTTGGGTTTGACGTCCAGCCCGCGCTGGCCCTCCCAGATGCCTGCCATGGCCGCGAGCGGCCCCAGATTGCGTAAGGTGTGCACATCGATTTCGCGCGGTTCGGTGTAGATGTCTTTAGGGAAATTGCCCATGAACGACCTCCGGATGTTTTGACAGAATCCTAACGCCAAGACCGCTAAACTCTCACCCATGCAACTCAAAATCGTCGTTTATTCCAAGTCCGCCTGCCCGCAGTGCGAGTCCGCCAAGATGGTGCTCAAAACGAAGTCGCTTGAATTTGAAGAAATCAAGATCGACGGCGAAGCCGAGCGCATGGCGTTTTACGAGAAATGCGGTCCCTCGGTGCGTCAGATGCCCCAGATTTTCATCAACGACCAGCGCGTGGGTGGTCTCGCGGGTTTGCAGGCGGCGCTGGCGCAGCTGGGGCACTGATCTTTTTGGACGCGGCGGCGGCCAGGACCGACCGCCGTGCTTGCCAGTCCGTGTGCTGACGGACAGATGGGGTGTGACGGCTGACCCATGATGGGGCCCAAAGCGGCGCCATTCATCTTCGGGGGGCCATGTCCAAAGTCCTGGTTCTTGACGCTGTTGTGGTGATCGGTCCGCCAACAAGCCGGAGCATCGCGCATGCCCACCACCCGTGAGGAATTCGATGCGCTGGGGGCGGTCCAGGTCGACGCCCAACGCCTGTGGGGTGCACAGACACAGCGTGCCTTGGTGCATTTCGATATTTCCACCGAACGCATGCCTGTGGCGCTGATCCATGCCCTGGCGTCGGTCAAGCGGGCGTGTGCCCAGGTCAACGGCGATCTGGGGCTGTTGCCCGCACAGAAAGTGCGCGCCATCGTGGCGGCGGCCGAAGAAGTCATGGCTGGGCGACACGAAGCAGAGTTCCCCTTGTCCGTCTGGCAGACGGGCTCGGGGACCCAGACCCACATGAACATGAATGAGGTGCTGGCCAACCGGGCCTCGGAGTACCTGGGCGGCCCGCGTGGTCAGGGACGTCTGGTGCACCCCCATGACGAAGTGAACCTGGGGCAATCGTCCAACGATGTTTTTCCGACGGCCATGCACCTGGCGGCCGCTTTGGGCCTGTCGACCCAGCTGTTGCCAGCGCTGGACCGTTTGCATGCGAGTTTGCAGGAGCGTTCGCAGGCGTTTGCCGCTTACCTCAAACTGGGGCGAACCCATCTGCAAGACGCCACACCGATCACGCTGGGCCAGGAGTTTTCGGGCTATGTGGCCCAGCTGGCCCAAGCCCGCTTGCGTCTGCAGACGGCGATGGACGGGTTGTACCCTTTGGCCATTGGGGGCACGGCGGTCGGCACGGGATTGAACACCCATCCTCAATTCGGTCAGCGCGTCGCCGCTGAACTCGCCCGGGTGTACGCCATGCCGTTTGAAAGCGCCGACAACAAATTTGCTGCCCTGGCCGCACACGATGCCCTGGTGGCCGTGCATGGCCAGCTCAAGACGCTGGCGGTGGCGCTCACCAAGATCGCCAACGACATCCGCTGGCTCGCCTCGGGGCCGCGCTCCGGGCTGGGAGAGATCCGGCTGCCCGACAACGAGCCGGGCAGCTCCATCATGCCGGGCAAGGTCAACCCCACGCAGTGCGAAGCTTTGACCATGCTGTGCGCACAGGTGATGGGCAACGATGTGGCCATCGGCATTGGCGCCGCCTCGGGGCATTTCGAGCTCAACGTCTACAAACCCTTGCTGGCCCACAACCTGCTGCAGAGCATCCGTCTGCTGGGCGACGGCATGGGCAGTTTTGAGCGGTACTGCGTGCGGGGCGTTGAGGCGCAGCCTTTAAAAATGCGCGAACACCTGCAGCGTTCGCTGATGCTGGTCACCGCACTGGTGCCGCACATCGGCCATGACCGGGCCGCACAGGTGGCCAGGCTGGCCTTGGACAACAACACGTCACTGACCGAGGCTGCGCTTTCGCTGGGGTGCGCAACGCAGGCCCAGCTCGATCGGTGGCTCGACCCATCGGCCATGCTTGGCCCGCAGGCCACTCAATGAGGTTCAGCGCAAGCAGACGAAATCGATGAAACCGCGTTCGACCGAGGTGGACACCAGTTTCACCTGCAGGGTTTGCCCGACTTTCAGTGGGGGCAGTACCCCGGTGAGTCGGCCCTCGGCGGGTGGCTCAAAAATGCGCACCCATGTGCCCTGATCGCTGATGCCCGTGACCACACCGCTGAAACGCTGGCCTATGCGCGAATGCAGCAGCAATGCGGCTTCCGACTTGCGCACTTGCCGCTCAATCTTCTGGGCGGCATCTTCTTGCGCGGTGCAATGGCTCGCCAGTTCGGTCAGTTCATGAACACTGTAAGGCCGCTTGGTGCCGGTCAGCACGGACTTGATCAAGCGTTGCGTGATCAGGTCCGGGTAGCGCCGATTGGGGGCGGTGGAGTGCAGGTAATCGCGCACGGCCAAGCCGAAATGGCCAATGGGGCTGTGGCCAGGGCGTTCCACTGCGTATTCCCCTGAACCCATCAGTTTCACAATCACCAGCGACAGGTCCGGGAAACGCAGGGGGTCTTTTTGGTGCTGTTTGGCCAGAAAGCTTTCGAGGGCTTGGCCATCGGGCTCAAGGGGCAGGTAGCTGCCGTGCTCTTTGGCCACGTCGACGATGCGCAGCCAGCGCTCGGGGGAGCGCACCACCCGCCGCAGCGAAGCGCAGCCGTGCTCGGCGAGAAACCGCGCTGTGCAGCCATTGGTGGCGATCATGAATTCCTCGATCAACTGGCGGGCACGGTTTTGGTCTTGCTGCTGGATGTCGGTGATCTTGTCGCCGTCAAACAGGGCTTTGGGCTGGAAGGTTTCGAACTCCAGCGCGCCTTGCGCCCGGCGCAAAACACGCAGTTTTTGCGCCAATTCGTCTTGCAGGCGCAGCTGCTTGTCCATGCCCTTGACCCGACGCGCCGCTTCAGGCAACTCGCCCAAGTTCTCGATCCAGGCCGAGACCGCGTCGTAAGCCAGCTGCGCCTTGTTGCGCACCAAAGCCCGGTAAATCGCCGACTCCAGCAGCACACCATCCTCGCTGAAAGCCATCTCGACCACCATGGCGATGCGGTCTTGGTCCTGGTTGAGCGACGTCCAGTCGGTGCACAAGTGCTCAGGCAGCATCGGGAAAGTCAAAGCCGAGGTGTAGACCGAGGTGGTGTTCTGGTGTGCATGCGCGTCGATCGGTGTGCCCTTTTTCACCAGCGCATCGACATAGGCAATGGCCACGTAGACCCTGATTCGTTTCTGGTGCAGGGGCTCTATGGCGCTCAACTGGTCCAGATCGCGCGAGTCGTCGTTGTCGATCGAGCACCAGGGCAGATCGGTGAGATCGCGGATGGCTTCATCGTCCTCGACCGCCGGGCCTTGGAGGCTGGCCACTTGCCGCTGCACCGCTTCAGAGAACTCGGGTGCGAGACCGCGGCTGAACATGGCCCAGGTGGCGATGGTCGAGAGGTCGGCTCGGTGGTTAGACAGGATGTGGTGCATGCGGACTCCTGGCAAGGCTGTCCCATTGTGCGCCTGCCACAGGCCCTGACCGTTCGCAAAGTCCCAGAAAGCGGCGCTGGCATGGTTGGCAAAGGCCGACGCAAAGCCCGCTAAACTTTCATGCATCCTGCGCGATGCTGCCGATGCAGCCCTGTGCGCCGTTGAATTTTTCAAGGAAACGCCATGAGCCTGATCCTCAAGCAAGCCATCACCGGACCCGCCGCCTGGAAGGGCGCTGACATGGCGGGCGATACCTCGTGGCTGCACCACTTGTCACCCGAAGTGATCGCCACACTGGACGCGGCCTTGGCCCACGTCAAGGCCAAAGGGCTGACGTTTCCGAATTTCAGCCGCGAAGACTTTCCGATGGGCGACTGGGCGCAGGCCCTGGTGGCGTACAGCGACGAGCTGGAAAACGGCCGGGGCTTTCTGGTGCTGCGTGGCCTGCCTGTGGCGCGCTACAGCGAAGAAGACATCCAGATCCTGTACTACGGCATTGGCCTGCACATGGGCATGCCTGTACGGCAAAACCCCAAGGGCGACCTGCTGGGTGTGGTCATGAACGTGGGCGATGTGACGAAAAAAACCACCCGCGTCTACGAAACCAATCTGTATTTGCCTTACCACTCGGACCCGTCGGATGTGGTGGGGCTTTTGTGTCTGCGCAAGGCCAAGCAGGGCGGGCTGAGTTCGCTGGTGAGTGTGGCGGCGATTTACAACGAGATCCTGCTGCACCACCCCGAGTACCTGGGCCTGTATTACCGCACCTGGTATTTCTCGCACTTGTGCGAAGACCTGCCCAGCCTCTCGCCCATTTTCAGCCACCACGAGGGCAAGCTCAGCTGCCGTTACCTGCGCCAGTACATCGAACTGGGCCATGAAATCCGCAGCTTGCCGCTGTCCAAGGTCGAAATCGAAGCACTCGATTTGTTTGACGAGATCATGCACCGCGAAGACTTCCGTCTGAGCATGATGCTGGAGCCCGGTGACCTGCAGTTTGCCAACAACTACGCCGTGCTGCACTCGCGCAATGAATTTGAAGACCACGGCGTGCACGAGCTGAACCGCAAGATGCTGCGCCTGTGGGTCAAGATGCCCAATGCGCGGACTTTGGCACCCGAGTTTCCGGGGCGCAACGGCTTTCCTGCACCTGTGGCCTGAGCTGAGCGCTCAGGGACACTTCATTTGGGCGATTTGGCCCCGGCCTTTTTGGCGGGTGCCTTGCCCTTGTCGGCCTCGTCCAGGCACAGCAGCGTGTCCACATGCACCATGAAGCGGTTGAGGTAATCGGGGGAGATGCCGCGCATCAGCCCCAGTGAGCGCAGCACCAGCATGTGGGAGTTGATCGGCCCGGCGTTTTGCGGCGCTTGGGCGATGGCCTGGGTGACCTGCTTTTGCACGCTGATCTGGCTCAGCTGCTGGCGAAACTGCTGGATGCGGGGATTCTCCGAACGCCAGGCGTTGCTGATGGGGTGGGTATCGCTCTGGTCCTGCGCTTTGAGCTCTTGCAGCAAGGTGGCCAAGGGTGACGATGCGCTGCTGGCTTTGGCGGTCTGGGTGGCTTGTGCCGCTGCTTTCATGCGCTGGTGCAGGTTGTCCAGGCTTTGCTGCAGTTTGCGGGTCAGCAGCGCTTGCGCCGCACCGGACTGCGTCTGGGTGCGGCCAGCCAGCGTCTCGATGTAGTGCCAGCCCACGGCGTCAAAACGTGGAGCACCCGCTGCCCGCAGGGCGTCCAGGGTGCTCAGCACATCGGGGTTCATGGCTTGGCGGCGGCGGTGTTGGCCGCTTTGGGCACAGGGGCCATTTCCACGCGGCGGTTTTGAGCGCGGGCTTTTTCGTTGGTGTTCGCCACCAAGGGCTGCTCCTGGCCAAAGGCGGCGGCAAACAGCATCGAAGACGGCATGCCTTCTTCGATCAGGGTGCGCGTCACCGTCAGTGCCCGTTGGGCCGACAGCTCCCAGTTGTCGGCGAACTGGCGGTTGCGGCTTTTGATGGTCTGGTCGTCGGTGAAGCCGCTGACCATCAGGATTTCTTCGCGCGACTGCAGATAGCTGCGCAGCGGCAGCACCAGGCTCTTGAGCAGTTGGCGGCCTTGGGGCTCGAGCTTGTCGGAGTTCAGCTCAAACAGCAGTTTGCCGCTGATGCCGATGCGGCCGTTGTTCAGGGTGATGCGGCCACTGGCCAGCGGAATGGCCAGGGCCTGCTCCAGCGAGAGGCGCTTTTGCTCTTCCACCTGGCGCTTTTGCACCTCGTCTTCGAGTTTGGAGGCCATCTCCAGCTGCGTGGCCATGACGCCCACCAGCAAGAGCACAAAGGCCCCCAGCAGACCGGTCATCAGGTCGGCAAACGAGATCCAGGTCGGCGCGGAGGACTCGACGTCGGCGTCGTGGTCAAGCATCAGGCTGTTCCCTCAGACTGGCGCTGTTGCAGGGCTTCGAGCACGTCTTTCTGGCTGTGGATGCTCAGGTCGATGATCTCGCGGGCCTGGGCCACGTAATAGGCCAGTTGTTCGTCGCTGCGCGTCATCGACTGGTTGATCGCTGCCTCGATGCGCTGCAGGTTGCCCATGAGCTTGTCGTTGGTGTCGCTGAACGAGCGCACCGCAAACGCGAAGGTCTCGCCCAGGCTGGCCACGTCCACCGCGCTGGCGGTGACCTGCGCGGCGATGTCGCCCAGCTTGCTGGTCTCGGCGGCCACATGGTCGTGGAATTGGCTGCTGGCCTCGGCCAGCGAGGCCTGGCTCGACGTCACCAGCGCGTCGATCACGCCGCGTTGTTCGGTGGATGCGTGGTTGATCGCGTCGAGCAGTGTGCTGAGCGTGCCCAAGATGCGGGTGCGCTCTTCCAGCAAGGCGTTGTCCCGCGCCACGCTGACCGAAATCTCCTGGCGCAGCTGGCCAATGACTTCGGCCGCGGCCTTGGGCGCTTCGGAGGCGGTTTCGATCAGGCGGGTGATCGGGTCTTCAAGTGCCGTGCCCAGCGTGGTCAGGTGGGTGGTCACCGCGTTTTGCAGCTCGGCCAGGCGCGCCACGGCGGCGTCGCCGCGTTCGGTTTCCTGGTCGCGCAGGGCCGACAGTTCTTCGCGCAGCACTGCGGCCAGCTCCTGGGCGCGCTGCTGGTGCGCTGCAGCCCACTGCGCTTCGGAGGCGATGCGCTCGCGCATCAGCGCTTCGCTGCTGGCCATCAGGCGCGTGACTTCGGCCAGGGTCTGGGTGGCCTGGGTTTGGGTGTGGGTGGTGATCTCCTGCGCCGTGCGGCTCAGGGTGTCGCAAATGGCCTGTTGCTGTGCCAGCGTCTGCGCGCCTGCGCTTTGCCATTGCTGGCCGAGGCTGGCGGCAGTGGCTTCGAGCGAGGCCTTCCAGGCATCCAGGCGAGCTTGGTCAGCGGCAGCCCGTTCATCGTGCAGCTGGGTGATGTTGGCCAGCGTCTGGCTGGCGTGGCTTTGGGCGTGGGTCTGAATGGCCTGGGCGGTTTCGCCCAGTGCATCGCAAATGGCTTGCTGCTGCGCCAGGGTCTGCGTGCCCGTGGTCTGCATCTGGCTGTGGAGTGCTGAGGCCGACTGCTCCAGCGAGGCTTGCCAGGCCTGCAGGCGCTGCTGGTCGGCGCTGCTTTGCAGGGCCAGCTGTTGCGCTTGTGCGGCGCTGACCTGCTCAACCAGGCCTTGGGCGCTGCGCTCGAAATTCTGGCTGAAGGCGTCCAGCGTCTGGCCAACGCGTTCGGTCATGCGGGCGCTGGCCAGTTCGTGGCGGCTGAGCGTGTCGGCGCTGGTCTGCGCCAGGGCAGCGGCAGTGTTCGCCATCTGGGTGTTGAGTTCGCCCAGTTGCTGCTGGGTGTTCAGCAGGAGGCGCTCGTTCATGCTTTGGGCCTGCTCGGCCAACTGCGCCATGGTCGCTTGCACCACTGGGCGAATGCCGTCGCTGGCCGCCTGCATGCTCTGGCTCAGGCTGGTGCGCAGCGACTGGTCCACCGATTGCGCGAGGCCCGTGTAAGCGGCGCGCACTTCCTGGTGGAAGCTTTGCTGGTGGGCCATCAGCTGGTCCCCGAGCTGCTGGCTGGTCTGGGCCATCTGCGCCATCATGGCCTGCAACTGGCTCACCACCTGCGGCAAGGCTTGCGACTGCTGCTGCAGGGCCTTGAAGGTTTCCTGCCGCTGGTGGGCGAGCGAGAAGCTGCGCAGGCTGCTGGCGATCTGGCCGTCCAGTTGTTGGGCCACCTGTGCGCGCTCGCGCCTGGCCAGGCTGCTCATGAGGCCCAGCATGGCCGAGGTGGCGACACCCGCTACCGAGGTGCCAAACGCCAGCCCCAGACCCTTGATGGGTTCAGAGAACGCCGCACGGATGCCGGCAATGTTGTTGCTGCCTTCGAGCGCAAAGACCGCGCCGTTGAGCGTGACCACCATGCCCAGGAAAGTGCCCAGCATGCCCAGCATGACCAAGAGGCCGACCAGGTAAGGCGTCAGCGCCGGGGCGGGCAGGCCTGTGCGCTCACCCTCCACACGCTGGCGCACCGGGTTTTGCAGCGCGGCAGGCACTTGGCTCAGCCAGTCGCTCAGGCTCTCCAGCCCCTGTGGCACCTGGTTCAGCGCCTGCGACAAGCCCTGGGTGGCTGCGCGGTATTGGCGCAACTCCAGTGCACCAAAGACATAGACCGCGCCGATCAAGACGGTCATCACCAGGACGAGGTAATGGCTGCCTGCTACAGAGGCGGCGACCCACAGGACGGCCAGGGCACCGAGCCCGAAGGCGGTTTCAAAGGAATAGCGTTTCATTGTTCTTGTGCGTTTTGGGCGTGGAAGGCTTCGACCAGACCGAGCGTGGGTTGCAAACGTGCATCCAGCTCGGCCAGCAAGGCGGTGCGCATGGCCTGGCGGATCGGCATCAGCCAGGCCAGGGGTTTGTCATGCGCTGGAGCCGCCTCGTCGGTGTGTTGTTTGAGGTGTTGCTTGAGGCCCTGGGCAAAGCGTTTTTCCAGCAGTCTGGAGACTTTGCCCAGCAGCATCGCTTCGCGCTCGCTCAGGATGTTCTCGAAAGCGGCGTCGAGCGTGGCCAGTTGCTGCAAGGCAGGGGTGCTTTTGGCCAGCTGCGAGCGGACCTGTGCGCGCAAGGTGCGCACCACGCTTTCCATCTGCCGCTGGTGGGCGGCCTGAAAGCGGCGGTAAGGTTCGAAGGCGGTCTTGGGCTCGATGGGCTCGTCCAGTTCGGCCGGGGGCATGTCGATGCGGGTGAGGCCTGAGCCGGGCGGCGCGCCTTGCAGGATGGATTGCTCCAGCGATGCCCGCACCCGGGTGACGTGCTGCCGCAAGGCGTCGGGCGTCAGAGCGGGCGTCCGTGCTGGCGTGTGCGAGGGCGTTGCGGCCTGTGCCGGGTGGTCGGGGTTCAGCACCCCGTGCAAGGCAATGGCCTGGCGAAAGTCCAGCCAGTCGCCCAGCCTTTGCCCCACATCTTCCGTGCGTGGCGCAGCATCGAGCAGGGCGTTTTCACTCAGAAAACGCACCAGTCTGGAGCTGTGGATGTGGGCGCGCGGCAGGGCTCGCGTCATGAGCAAATGGGCTTGGACTTGAATATGCGGGTCAGCCGGACAAAGGGCGCTGAGCGCTCGTGTCCAAAAGGGGCTGCTCCGGTTGGAGGAGGGCCTTGAATTTTACCCGCCGCTCAGGCGGTCTTCGGCTTGGAGTCGATTACCAAAGGCCTCCTTTGGAGGCTGCTACAGGCTCCTAGGCCACCGTCTTGGGTTTGAAGTCGCAAAACGCCGCCACCGCACACTGCCCGCACAGCGGTTTGCGCGCCTGGCACACATAGCGCCCGTGCAGGATCAGCCAATGGTGGGCATCGACCAGGTACTTGGCCGGAATGCGCTGGAGCAGCTTTTGCTCGACTTCGAGGGGTGTTTTGCCTGGGGCGAGGCCCGTGCGGTTGCCCAGGCGGAAGATGTGCGTGTCCACCGCCATGGTGGGCTGGCCAAAGGCCACGTTGAGCACCACATTGGCGGTTTTGCGGCCCACACCCGGCAGGGCTTCGAGTTCTTCGCGTGTGCGGGGCACTTGGCCGCCGTGTTGTTCTATCAAGATGCGGCAGGTTTCCATCAGGTGTTTGGCCTTGCTGCGGTACAGGCCAATCGTCTTGATGTAACCCTCCAGCCCTTCCAGACCCAGGTGCAGGATCTTTTGCGGCGTGCCCGCCACGGGAAACAGCTTGCGCGTGGCCTTGTTCACACCCACATCGGTGGCTTGGGCCGACAGCAGCACGGCTGCCAGCAGCTCGAACACGCTGGTGTATTCCAGCTCTGTCACGGGCATGGGGTTGGCGGCTTGCAGGGTGGCAAAAAAAGATTCGATCTGTGCGGGCTTCATGGCGTCTGTATGTTGGCAAAATGAGGGCCAATTCAACCCGGGAAGATACACCACCATGTCTTTGCAATTTGCCGATCGCCTGAACAACGTCGAAACCTCCGCCATCCGCGAGCTGTTCAAACTCCTGGGCAAGCCCGGCATCATCAGTTTTGCAGGCGGCTTTCCCGACAGTGCCATGTTCGACGTGGACGGCATCCGTGAAGCCAGCAATGCTGCCTTGGCCCAAGACCCGGGCGCGGCCCTGCAGTACGGCGCGACCGAAGGCTTTGGCCCCTTGCGCGAGCAACTGGCCCACTTCATGGGCCAAAAAGGGGCCAAGGAGGTGGCCCCCGACCAGCTGATCGTGACCACCGGCAGCCAGCAGGCGCTCGATTTGATCGGCAAAACCATGATCAGCCCCGGCGACAAGGTGATTGTGGAAGGCCCGACGTTCCTTGCCACCATCCAGTGCTTCCGTTTGTATGGGGCGGAACTGATCAGTGCCCCGGTGGACGGCGACGGCGTCAAGACCGACGAGCTGGAAAAACTGATTGCTGAGCACAAACCCAAGTTTGTGTATTTGATCCCCACCTTTGGCAACCCGAGCGGCGCCTTGCTCAGCGCCGAGCGCCGCCAACAGGTGCTGGAGATGGCGGTGAAGCACCAGACCCTGATCGTCGAAGACGACCCTTATGGCGACCTGTACTTTGGCGAAGCGCCACCGCCCAGCGTGCTGGCCATGAGTGCATCCGTGCCCGGCAGCCGCGAGCTGTTGGTGCATTGCGGGTCTCTCTCCAAAGTGCTGTCACCCGGCCTGCGCGTGGGCTGGATGATCGCGCCTGCCGACTTGCTGGCCCGTGCCACCATGTGCAAGCAGTTCAGCGACGCGCACACCAGCACCTTTGCCCAGGCCACGGCCGCGCAATACCTGTTGGCGGGTCGCATGCCTGCCACGCTGGACAAAGTGCGTGCCGTGTACGCCCAGCGCGCCCAAACCATGGGCAATGCGCTGCGCCGCGAACTGGGCGATGCGGTCGAGTTTGTGCAGCCCCAGGGCGGCCTGTTCGTCTGGGCGCGCCTCACCGGGGCAGGCGGCAAGCTGGCTGACGGCAATGTCTACGCCAAACGCGCCATTGAGCAGGGCGTGGCTTTCGTGCCGGGCAGCCCGTTCTTTTGCGCCAACCCCGACCACGCCACCTTCCGCCTGAGCTTTGCCACGGTGGGCGAAGACAAGATCCTCGAAGGTGTCTCTCGTCTGGCCAAGGCGCTGGATTGAGTTTGCCTCGTGTAGGAGCGGCGTCCCCGCCGCGATAAAGGCCAAGCAGTCCTTAATCCATCGCCCCGAGGGCGGGGCTCCCACAGAAAACCGGCATTGAAACCTCATGAGCAACGAACTTTGCATCACCGTCAACGGCACCGAGGTCTGGCTGCAAGGGCAGGGTGACGAAGTCATCCTCATGCTGCACGGCTGGCCCGACACCCGTGCGCTGTGGGAAGGCACCGTGGCCGCCCTGCAGGACCGTGCCACTTGTGCGCGCTTGACGCTGCCGGGCTTTGAGTCAGGCCCCTCGGCCACCAGCCTGTACGACATGTGCCAACTGCTGCGCCAGATCGTTGACCGCATCAGCCCCGACAAACCCGTGACCTTGATGCTGCACGACTGGGGTTGCATTTTTGGCTACCAATTCGCCATGCGCCACGCCGAGCGGGTGGCCCGCGTGGTGGCGGTGGACGTGGGCGACCACAACTCGGGAGCCTTGCTGCGCAGCTGGGGCGTCAAGGAAAAACTTTCCGTGATGGGCTACCAGGTGTGGCTGGCCCTGGCCTGGGCCATCGGCGGCTGCCTTGGCACGCGCATGACGCGCGCCATGGCGCGCTGGCTGCGTTGCCCGACCGAGCCTGAGCGCATCACCCACAAGATGAACTACCCCTACGCCATGCAGTGGTTTGGCACGGCGGGTGGGTTCAAGGGCGCGGCGCAAGTCCAGTTGCCCATGCCGCTGCTCTACCTCTACGGCGAACGCAAACCCTTCATGTTCCATTCGGCCAAATGGCTGGAGAAAGTGACCGCCTCGCCTGGCAGTGCGGTGCAAGGCTTGCCTTGCGGACATTGGGTGATGATCTCGCGACCCGAGGCGTTTCATGCGCGTGTTCGTGAATGGCTCTGGGGCGGTGTGTGAGAGCGCAGTCATGCAAGCCGAAGACCTGCTCAAACTTGTCAACACGCCCATGCCCTTTGGCAAGCACAAGGGCGTTCTGATCGCCGACTTGCCGGGCAACTACCTCAACTGGTTCGCCCGCGAGGGCTTCCCCAAGGGCGAGGTGGGCCGATTGCTGCAGCTCATGCAGGAGATCGACCACAACGGCCTGAAAGACCTGCTGCGGCCTCTGCGCCGCTGAGGCCCTGTGTAGGAGCGGCGCCCTCGCCGCGAAGTGCGCCCGCAGACCACAAGCCATCGCCCCGAGGGCGGGCTGCCACAAAGCTGTAGGAGCGACGCCCCCGTCGCGATGGAGCCTCGGCAGAAACGCTCAGGCCTGAACGACTTCCAGCAAACGGTCCAGCCCGCCTTCACTGATCGCGACCATTGCCTGCTCACGCACTTTGGGTTTGGCGTGATATGCCACCGACAAACCCGCAGCACCCATCATCGGCAGGTCGTTGGCGCCGTCGCCCATGGCGATGCACTCGTGTGGCGCAATGCCCAGCAGCGACGCGACTTCGAGCAAGGTGCGACGTTTTTCTGCACCGTCGCAAATATCGCCCCAGCTTTGCGTGACCAGGCCGCCCGTGAGCTCGCCACCCACCATCTCCAGTTGGTTGGAACGGGCGAAGTCGATGTTCAGACGTTCTTTCACGCGGTCGGCAAAGAAGGTGAAGCCGCCCGAGACCAGCAGCACCTTCATGCCCACCTTTTGGCAGGCCGCGATCAGCTCGGCCGCGCCGGGGTTGATCTTCAGACGCTCGGTATAAACGCGCTCCATGTCGGCCAGCGTCACACCCTTGAGCAGGGCCAGACGGCGGCGCAGGCTTTCTTTGAAGTCGGTGATCTCGCCGCGCATGGCGGCTTCGGTGATGGCCGCCACCTCGGCCTTGCGGCCCACGGTGTCAGCGATTTCGTCGATGCACTCGATGCTGATGAGCGTGGAGTCCATGTCAAACGCGATCAGCTTGAACTGGGACAGTGACAGGGGAGCGGTGATGCCCTGAATAGCAAGGCCAGGGGCAAACTCGGTGGGGGATGAGTTGGGGCAGGAGGTGGCGGTGGTCATGGATCAGGATTATCGAAGATCGTTGAAGGGGCTCAGGCCGCGGCGGTTTCGGTCTTGGGTTGCCCCAAACTCCGCAGCACATCCCGCACCATCTGTGCCCGGGCCTTGGGGTCGGGCAGTTCGCGCTCGATCCGCAATTTGTCGTTGCCCGCCAGCTTGATGTGTTTGTTCTTCTGGATCAGGCCGATGATGGCCATGGGGTCCAAGGGCGGGTTGGGCTTGAATGTGATCTGAATGACACCGGGCGCGGCATCGACCTTGATGACACCATAAGGCTGGGTCAGCACGCGCAGGCGGTGCACATCCACCAGGGTCTGCGCCTGCGGGGGCAGCTTGCCAAAGCGGTCCACCAGTTCTTCGAGCAGGGCGTCGATCTGGTCGCTGGTTTTGGCGGTGGCCAGCTTTTTGTAAAAGCTCAGGCGCAGGTGCACATCGCCGCAGTAGTCGTTGGGCAGCAGGGCCGGGGCGTGCAGGTTGATGTCGGTGGTGACCGACAAGGGGCTGAGCAAGTCAGGTTCTTTGCCCGCTTTCAGGCTGCGCACCGCTTCGGACAGCATTTCGTTGTAGAGCTGAAAGCCCACTTCGAGCATGTTGCCGCTCTGGTTTTCGCCGAGCACCTCGCCCGCGCCGCGGATTTCCAGGTCGTGCATGGCCAGGTAAAAGCCGCTGCCCAGTTCTTCCATTTGCTGGATGGCGTCGAGGCGCTGGGCGGCTTGTTTGGTCAGGCCTTCGATCTCGGGCACCATCAAATACGCATAGGCTTGGTGGTGCGAGCGACCCACGCGCCCGCGCAGTTGGTGCAGCTGGGCCAGGCCGAATTTGTCGGCGCGAGAGATCACGATGGTGTTGGCCGTGGGCACGTCGATGCCGGTCTCGATGATGGTCGAGCAAAGCAGGATGTTGTAGCGCTGGGCCACAAAGTCGCGCATCACACGCTCCAATTCGCGCTCAGGCATTTGGCCGTGGGCGACGGCGATACGCGCTTCGGGCAAGATTTCTTCGAGCTTTTGCTTGCGGTTCTCGATGGTTTCGACCTCGTTGTGCAAAAAGTAGCACTGTCCGCCGCGCTTGAGCTCGCGCAGCACCGCCTCGCGGATCACGCCCGTGCCTTCGTTGCGCACAAAGGTCTTGATCGCCAGGCGGCGCTGCGGCGCGGTGGCGATCACGCTCAGGTCGCGCAGACCTTCGAGGGCCATTCCCATGGTACGGGGGATGGGTGTGGCCGTCAGGGTGAGCACGTCGACCTCGGCGCGCAGCTGCTTCATGGCCTCCTTGTGGCGCACGCCAAAGCGGTGTTCTTCGTCAATGATCAAGAGGCCCAGGTTCTTGAACTGCGTCTTTTCAGACAGCAGCTTGTGCGTGCCGACCACGATGTCCACCGTGCCGTCCTCGATGCCTTTCATGGCCGCGTTGACCTCCTTGGTGGATCGGAAACGCGAGATCTCGGCCACCTTGACGGGCCATTTGGCAAAGCGGTCTTTGAGCGTCTGGTAGTGCTGCTCGGCCAGCAGCGTGGTGGGCGCGAGCAAAGCGACCTGTTTGCCACCCGTCACCGCCACAAAAGCGGCCCGCAGCGCGACCTCGGTCTTGCCGAAACCCACATCGCCACAGACCAGGCGGTCCATGGGGCGGGGGCTGATCATGTCCTGGATCACGCAGTGGATGGCGGCTTTCTGGTCGGCGGTTTCTTCAAAACCGAAGTCGTTGGCAAAGGTTTCGTAGTCTTGCGGGCTGTATCGGAAGGCGTGACCTTCGCGCGCGGCGCGGCGGGCGTAGATGTTGAGCAGTTCGGCTGCGGCGTCGCGCACCTGCTCAGCGGCGCGGCGCTTGGCTTTTTCCCACTGGCCACTGCCCAGCTTGTGCAGTGGCGCTTCGTCTGCGCTCACGCCCGTGTAGCGGCCAATCAATTGCAGCTGGCTCACGGGCACATAGAGCGTGGCTTGGTCGGCGTATTCGAGGTGCAAAAACTCCTGCAAGGCGGGCGAGCCGTCTTCGTTTTTCTGGCCCATGTCCATGTTGACCAGGCCTCGGTAGCGGCCAATGCCGTGGGCACTGTGCACCACCGGATCACCCACATTCAGCTCGCTCAGGTCTTTGATCAGCGCTTCCACATCGCTGACTTGCTCCTGCTTTTTGCGGCGGCGGGTGGTGGGGCCTGCGGCAAACAGTTCGGTTTCGGTGACCAGGTCGATGTTGTGTTCGAACCAATGGAAACCGCTGACCAGCGCGGCCGTGGCCATGCCGATTTTTTCGTCGCTGGCCAAAAACTCTTGCAGGCTGTCAAACACAGGCGGCGTGAGCCCGCTGGAGCGCACAAAGTCGAGCAGGCTCTCACGGCGGCCATCGCTCTCAGCCAGGATCAGCACCCGGCTGGCGCTGCTGCGGATGTGCGCTTGCAAGCGCGACAGCGGGTCTTCGGCGCCGCGAACCACCGTCAACTCGGGCAAGGGCTGGGCCAGGGTGTTGTCGGCCACGTCGCTGGTGCCAGCGCGCAGGGCCAATTGGGCGTGTTGCTTGCTCAGACCGTAGAACTGCTCCGCGCTCAAAAACAGCGCATCGGGCGGCAGCACAGGCCGCTCGGGGTCACCCTGCACCAGGCGGTAGCGGTCGCGGGTGTCTTGCCAAAAGCGCTGAAAGGCGGGCTCCAGATCGCCGTGCAGCACCACGGTGGCGGCATCGGCCTGGCCAGCGCCCAGGTAATCAAACACCGTGGCGGTTTCTTCAAAAAACAGAGGCAGGTAGTACTCGATGCCCGCCGTGGCCACGCCGTTGCCCATGTCTTTGTAGATGCGGCTCTTGGTCGGGTCGCCTTCGAGCAGCTCGCGCCAGCGGCTCCTGAATCGCGCACGGGCCGCCTCGTCCATCGGGAACTCGCGCCCGGGCAGCAGGCGCACTTCGGGTACGGGGTAGAGGCTGCGCTGGCTGTCGGGGTCAAAGGTGCGGATGCTGTCGATCTCGTCGTCAAACAAATCCACCCGGTAAGGCACCAAAGAGCCCATGGGGAACAGGTCGATCAAGCCGCCGCGCACCGCGTATTCGCCGGGGCTGACCACTTGGCTGACGTGCGAGTAACCCGCCAGCGTGAGCTGGGCCTTGAGTTGCGCTTCGTCGAGCTTTTGCTTGACCTTGAACTCGAAGGTGTAACCCGCCAAAAAGGACGGCGGCGCCAGCCGGTACAGAGCGGTGGTGGCGGGCACCAGCACCACATCGGCGCTCTCGGCGTGGTTGCGTTGCTTGATGCGCCAGAGCGTGGCCAGACGTTCGGAAATCAGGTCCTGGTGCGGCGAGAAGGTGTCATACGGCAGGGTTTCCCAGTCGGGGAACATCACGCAGCGCAGATCGGGGGCAAAAAACACCAGCTCGTCCATCAGGCGCTGGGCGTCACCCGCGTCGGCGGTGACGATGGCGGTGAGCTTGCCCGCTTTCTTTTCGCGCTCGGCCAGTTTGGCCAGCAGCACGGCATCGGCCGAGCCCGCCGGGCGGGGCAGGCTGAAGCGTTGACCGAGGGTGAGCGTGGGCAGTTTCATGGCGAAAAAAGCAGAAACACCCCCCGCCAGATTTGGAGGGGGGTGGAGAGTTTTGATGGATTGCGATTTTAGACCCGCCTCAGCGGCGTGTCTCAACGGTCCTGGCGGGTCAACGCAGCGCGAGGTGAGGCATGCGCTCGCCAGGCTTTTCAAAACAGTTGATGAAAGCTTGCAGTGCCTCGGGGCTGCCCTCGGTGAGTTGCACTTCACCGCTGGTCAGTTGTGCCTCCAGATCGGGCCAACCCAGCGCCATCTGTCGCTGCCAGCTGGCCCACGGCGTGCGAAGACACAGGCCGGGCAAAGCCGGTTTGGTCGTGTCGTCCGGTGCCGAGATTTGCAGCACGCCGCGCCGCAGCTCCAGCACCACGCTCAGTGGTCGATCGGTGAAGTCCAGCATCAAGCGGGTGTGAAGGTCCAGGCACTGCTCGGCCTGCAGTCGCACGGCCAGGTTGCGCAGCAGTTGCAACGGATCGACCGCCATCCAGATGTCGCGCACCGCCAGGCTGTTGCCTTTGAACGGCAGGTTTTGGTAGCGGCCTTCGAGTTCCAGGGCGCACGTCAGGTACCAATGGCGCCAGTTGGTGTTGAGGGTGGACAGGCCCAGTCGGCGCAGGGCGCGGGCCTTGGTCTGACGGGCGAAAGCATCGGTCGGGTCGAGGCGCAGCAGTTGCCCGGCCAGTTCGGCGATCCAGCGGTGCTCGTCCAGTGCACTTTCTCGTGTGGTTTCAGGCGCCAGTGCACGGTCCTCACAGGCCTGCAGTTCACGCAGGACCGCTTCCCGCCCGCCTGCCAGGCGCACCCAGCGCCCGGCACGGGCCTGGGGAGGCAAGGGGTCTAGCGTGGCCGGGTCGCCATCGAACCAACCCAGCAGGCCAGAGAACACCTGCCGCACGCTGTGCTTGACGGTGCCGTAGTACTCGCCTAGCCAGGCGTGCTGTGCGAGATGGGGCGGCAATGCGGGCAGCCAGTCGGCCAGCTCGTCTGGCGTGGCGCCGTGGTTGATGAAGCGCACCGCCTGGTCGTGGATGAAAGCGATCGCATCGCGGTAGGCGGTCAGCAGTTCGGCAATCGAAGCGGCACCGCCCACCGGACGGCCATGGGCCGGGACCATCCACTGCACGGGTCGTTTGTCGTGCTGCTTGCGCATCGCATCGAGCGTGTCCACCCATTGCAGCGGATCGCGGTAGCGTGTGCCGCGAATCGTGTGCACATTGGCCAGGCATTCGCCCTGGATCACCTCGGCGCTCAGCAGTGTGTCGTCGTCGGGCAACCAGACCACGATCTCGTCGTCCGTCTCGCTGGGGGCATGCCGGAACTCGAAACGCACACCGGCCAGGGTGATGTCCAGCGCAGCCTCAAAAGTGAGCGTGGGTGGCAAGAAGCTGACGTGGCTGTTGATCAGGCGTGGGCCGATGCCCGCGCTCACGCTGCCTTGCGGGCCGGCAGGCAGCAGCGCACCGAATGAATAGGCACTGCGTGTGGCCAGAATCGGGGCCACGACCGAGGCGTTGTCGCTGACGGCCTGCATCAGCGTGGCGTGGGCAATGATCTGGGTGCGGCCAGCTTGGACGTCTTCCTCATTCACAAAGGCGCGGGCGCCGTTGATGTGGTCGCTGTGGTTGTGGGTATAGACCAACGCGGCCACTGGCCAGTCGGCCAGTTCGGGCACGGCGGTCTTGAAGTCTTGCCAGATCTGCGCTGCGCTTTGGTGCGATTCCGTGGTGTCGAGCACCACCAGGGCTTGGTCGCAGCGCACGATGATCACGTTGGCCAGGGCGTAGCCCACGGCGCAGTACACCCGGGCACCCGCCCGGTAGATGCGCTGGCGCATGCGGCGGGCATGGGCGGACAGCTGGGCAGGCACATCGACATGTTCGCTGTCAAATGCCAGTTGGGTACCGTTGTCATGGACCACCACCAGACCGTCCTGGTAGTGCTCGGCGTCGCAGGTGTCTGGCCGCAGGCGCAGCACTTCGCGCAGGTGGCGTCCTGAAAACCCGGGATCGTGCAGCAGGCTCATTGGGCTTCCAGCTTGGCCGACTTCATCATCTTTTCGGTCAGGCCGATTTCAGCCACCAGGGCATCGCGGTATTCCTCGGGGGTCGAGGGGGCCACGGTGCCGCCCTGGGCCTCCAGGCGGGCGCGGACCTCGGGCATGGCCAGGGCTTTGGCCAGCGCTTCCGAGATGCGTTTGACGATGGGCGCTGGCGTGGCTGCAGGCACCGACAAGCCACCAAAAGAGGTGATGTGCACACCGGGCCAGCCTGACTCGGCGAGTGTGGGTGTGCCCGGTTGGCGTGCATTGCGCTGTGGGCCGGTCACGGCCAAGGGCACCAGCCGCCCCGCTGTGATGTGCGGCATGGCGACCGAGCTGATGGCCAGGGCAAAGTCCACCTGCTTGCCGATCACGGCAGTCGCCGATTCTGATGCGCCCTTGTAGGGTACGTGCAGCACATTGGCGCCCGCCATGTTGAGCATGAGTTCTGCGCCCATGTGGGCGGGCGAGCCGATGCCGCCCGAGGCGTAGCTGAGCTTGCCGGGGTCTTTTTTGGCGCGCTCCATCAGCTCCTTGATGGATTTGATGCCCGAGTCGGGGTGGACCAGTACCGTGAGGTCCGAGACCGCGATGCGGCCCACGTGCGTGAAATCCTTGATCGCGTCAAAGCCGGGTTTTTTGTACATCCGCATGCTGGCGGCCATGGGCGTGGCGGAATAGACCCAGGTGTAGCCATCGGCCGGAGCTTTGGCCACCATTTGTGCCCCCAGATTGCCTGCGACACCCCCCTTGTTGTCCACGATCACGGCTTGTTTGAGGATGCCCCCCATGGCATCGGCCACGATGCGTACCGTGTTGTCAGGGGCTGTTCCGGCCAGAAATGGGACCACCCATCGGATAGGGCGGCTGGGATAGTCCTGTGCCTGCGCCAGCGCGCTGGTCGAGCAGGTCAGCGCGATCAGCAGGCTGGCCAGGATGGTGTGTGGACGCATGTGGGTCTCCTTGTTTGTTTTGCGGGCCGCCATCAATGGGCCGGCGTCTGTAACAACTCTTTGGCGATGGTGTTGCGCTGGATTTCGCTGGTGCCGGTGAGCACGCGGTACATGCGCAGCATGCGGAACAGAAATTCCACCCGGCGACCTTGCACGATGCCCTC
Source organism: Limnohabitans radicicola (assembly GCF_014837235.1). Classification (GTDB taxonomy): domain Bacteria; phylum Pseudomonadota; class Gammaproteobacteria; order Burkholderiales; family Burkholderiaceae_C; genus Limnohabitans_A; species Limnohabitans_A radicicola. The sequence goes on from NZ_JACYFT010000002.1 coordinate 527,518, forward strand.
GCCGCCATGGATCTGCACGGCACGGTCGGCCACGCGGAACGCGGTCTCGGAGCAGAACAGCTTGGCCATCGAGGCTTGCGCACGGGCGTCCACCCCGAGGTCCAGGCTGCGCGCCACCGACAGTATCAGGGCGCGGGCGGCGGCCAGTTCGGTGGCCATGTCGGCCAGCATGTGCTGCACCGCCTGGAAGGCGCCAATGGGCTGGCCAAACTGTTTGCGCTGGCGGGCGTACTGCAGGCTGTCTTGCAAGGCCAGTTGCGCCAGGCCCAGCATGGCCGGGCAGTGCAGCAGGCGGTTGACGGTGATTCGGCCCAGCGCCAGGCCCAGGCCCTTGCCGCGCTCGCCGATCTGGTTGCCGACCGGAATGCGGCAGTTATTGAGCACGATGTTGGCGGTGTGCGATTGGCCCGCCATGGTTTTGTAGCCACCTTCGATCGCAAAGCCTGGGCGGTCGCGCTCGACGAAAAAGGCGGTGGTTTCGCGCACGGCCGGGTCCTCGCTGGTGGAGGCGATGATGACGGCGAAGTCGCAAAACGGCGAGCCCGAGATGAACTTCTTGGTGCCGCTGAGCACCCAGTGGTCGCCGTCGAGCACTGCCGAGGTTTGCAGTGCGCCCGCGTCCGAGCCCGCATCGGGTTCGGTGATGGCAAAACACACGGCTTTGTCGGCACGCGCAACGGGCAGGATGAAGCGCTGCATCTGATCGGGTGTGGCTTGGCGCACCAGGGCGCCCAAGCGCGGAGGGCCCGTCAACTCGCCCAGCACATGCGGGGCAAACGGGGTGCCGCTGGCGTAGACAAACTCCTTGATCAGGGCATGGTCATGCACGGAAAAGCCTGCCCCCCCCATGGGGCCGGGCAAGGTCATGCCGTAAAAGCCCAGTTCGTGCGAACGCTTCCAGACTTTTTCCAGCAGCTCGCGAGAAGGCGCGTTTTCGTGGTCAACCCCGTGCTCGCGCGCCAGAGGGTGCAACTCGGTCTCGAAAAACTCGCCCAGGCGGGCGATGAAGTCGCGTGCCTTGTCTGAGCCTTCAAAGGTGTCGGGGAGGGGTGTGTTGGGGCTCATGTTCAGTTCACCTTTCTGTCGCGGCCTTGCCAGTAGCGTTCCCGCACATCCTTGCGCGAGAGTTTGCCGTTGCTGTTTTTGGGCAGCTCGGTGACAAAGTCCACCGAGCGGGGTTTCTTGAAGTCGGCCAGTCGGTCCTTGCAGAAATCGATGATGTCCTGTGCGCTGGCCTGTGCGCCTTGGCGCAGCACGACCACAGCCTTGACCACCTCACCCCAATGGTCGTCGGGCACGCCCACCACACACACTTCGTACACAGCGGGGTGTTGCGCCAGCACCGATTCGATCTCGGTGGGGTAGATGTTGAAGCCGCCCGACACCAGCATCTCCTTGCGGCGGTCGACGATGTAGATGTAGCCCTCATCGTCCACGCGGGCCAGATCGCCTGTGCGCAGCCAGCCTTGCGCGTCGAAGGCCGCCTGGCTCACCTCGGGCGCGCGCCAGTAGCCTGCAAACACGTCGGGGCCGCGCACACAGATTTCGCCGATTTCGTCGCCCTGCACGGGCAGGCCCGCGTCGTTCAGCACCTGCAGCTCCGATTCGCAAAACGCCCGTCCGCAGGCCGACAGCAGCTGTGGTTTCTCGCCGCTGATGGCGCGGGCGTGGTCGGCGATCGACAGGCTGATCACGCCGCCAGTGGTCTCGCCCGCGCCGTAGCCTTGCGCCAGCACCGGCCCGAAAGCCTTCCAGGCTTCCAGGATGCGGGCAGGCGACATCGGCGCTGCGCCATAACTGAGCAAACGCAGGCTCGACAGATCGCGCGAGCGGATGCTGGGCTCGGCCAAGAGCGCATGGATCATGGCCGGGACCATGAAGGTCATGGTGACCCGGTGCTTTTCGATGGCTTCGAGCAGTTCGGCCGGGTGGAAACGGTCGAGCAGCAGGATGGTCACCCCCTGGAACAGCATGGCCTGGATGAACATGCCGCTGGCGTGGGTGATGGGGCCGACCAGCAGCATCACATCGTCGCCGTTGCTCTGCATGCGACCCATGATGACCTTGCGCAGCGATGTCATGCGGTTGCCCATGGTTTGCATGGCGGCTTTGAGCTTGCCGGTCGAGCCCGAGGTGTAGTGCAACACAGCCAGGTCTTGCGGCTCCAGGTCTACATGGATGTGCTGGCAGGCGCCTTGTGCTTCCAGCGCCTGGCCATCGAGCCAGCCGCTGGCCAGATCGGCCTCGCTGCAGTCCCATGCGATGGCGTGCTGCAGGCTGGGTAGCCGTGCACGCAGGCCCTGTACCACGGCCCGGTGCGCTGGCCCGACCAGGCAGGCCTGGGGTTCGGCGTTGGTCAGAGCGTCTTCGAGCTCCTGCGGTGACAGGCGGGAGTTCAGCGCCACCTTGACCAGGCCCAGCTTGTAAAACGCGCATTCGGCCACCACGATGTCGGGCCGATTGGGCGACACAATCGCCACGCGGTCACCTTTTTTCAGCCCCAGACTTTGCAGGGCGTGCGCCAGCCGGTTCGAGCGCTCTTCCAGGGCCCGGTAGGTCAGGACTTGATCCTGGAAGATGACGGCGGCCTTGTTGGGCCAGTAGGTGGCGCTGCGCGCCAGGTAGATGCCGAAATTCATGTCTCACTCCGATGCGATTGAGGGGCAGTCTAGGCCGCAGCAGGACTCTGTTGGATAATCAAGACTGGTTTTACGATAACTATTGGTTATACGCAATGAGGCAGCCATGAGCATCAGTTTGGACGACATCGACTATTTCCTGGCCGTTGCCGACGAGGGGCAGGTGCGCAAGGCCGCGCTCAGGCTGGGCGTGTCTCAGCCTGCCATCACCAAGGGGCTGCAGCGGCTCGAAAAGACTTTGGGCTTTGAGCTGTTCGAGCGCAGCGTGCGCGGCATGACGCTCACGCGTGTGGCCGAGCAGTTTCGCCAGCGCACGGGTGCGCTGCGCGGCGTCCTGCACGACGCGATCAAGGAAGCCACCGACCTGCATCTGGGGGCGCTGGGTTTGCTGCGTGTGGGGGTGTCGCCGCTGTATGCGCAAAAGCTGTTTGTGCCGGCTTTTGTGCAACTGCACCGCCAGCGGCCTGCCGCCACCGTGCGGGCTTCGGTGCACCTCAATGACGAGTTGTGGCGCCTGTTGCGCCAGGGCGAGCTGGACATGACCATCAGCTCCTTGCCCGCCGTGGTGCCTGACGATCTGGAGGTGATCGAGCTGATGCATGACGATGTGTGCATGGTGGTGCGCCATGGGCACCCCTTGCTGGACAACCGACGGCTGAAGCTCGGTGATCTGGCTTCGGCCCAATGGATGCTGCCTGGCCCTGGCGTGGCTGCCCGTCGCCATGTGGAAGCTCGCCTGGCGCAAGCGGGTTTACCGCCACCCAGGATCGCGCTGGAGGTCAGCAACACCTCTGCACAAATGGGCCAAATTTTGCGTGAGACCGATCTGGTTTCGATCATGAGCGAGTCCATGCTGGCCGGGCCTTCTGGTCAGGGGCTGGAGGTCTTGCCGCTGGCACAAGCCAGGATCCGGCGTGTGGTGGGCATCAGTCTGCTCAAACAGGCGAGGCAACAGCCGCTGTTGACACGATTTGTTCAGTTGCTGATGGAGATGGCGCCTCAGTCCGCGCCAGTTCAGGCGCTGAACGCCCTCTAGAATCAACCGCCATGACGCAGTTTCACGCCTTGATCCCCTGTGCCGGTACGGGCAGCCGTGCAGGCACCGCCCGGCCCAAGCAATACCAGCTGGTTGCTGGGCAGCCCATGGTCATGCACACGGTGCAAGCCCTCGCGCAGGTGCCACAGCTGGGCAGTGGCTGGCTGGTGCTGTCGCCGCAGGACGACCATGTGTGGCCGATGCAGGATTGGCCTGGGCACTTCAGGCGGGTGACTTGCGGTGGCGAAAACCGTGCCGAGAGTGTGTTCAATGGCCTCAAAGCCATGCTGGCCTCAGGTGTAGATCCGCAGGACTGGGTGCTGGTGCACGACGCGGCGCGTTGCCTGGTCTCTCCCGAATCGGTGAGCCGCCTGATCGACACTTGTCAGAATGACCCCGTGGGCGGTCTGCTGGCCCTGCCTTTGCCCGACACGCTCAAAAGCGAGGAGGGCGGTCGCGTGGTGGACACGGTACCGCGCGAGCACAAGTGGCTGGCGCAAACCCCGCAGATGTTCCGTTTGAAAATGCTGCACGATGCACTGGCTGATGTGGCGGGCACTGGCTTTGCTGGCATCACCGACGAGGCCAGCGCCATCGAGCGACGGGGTCTGAAGCCGCGTCTGGTCGAAGGCTTGGCGCAAAATTTCAAAATCACTTACCCGGCCGATTTTGCGCTGGCCGAGGCGATCCTCAGGAGCAGAGCATGAATTTCCGCATCGGTGAAGGCTGGGACGTGCATGCCCTGGTGCCGGGTCGCAAACTGATTTTGGGCGGCGTGGAGATTCCCCACACCACGGGCCTGCTGGGCCATTCGGACGCCGATGTGCTGCTGCACGCCATCACCGATGCGGTGCTGGGTGCGGCCGGGCTGGGCGATATTGGTCGCCATTTCCCGGACACGGATGCGCAGTTCAAAGGGGCCGATTCGTCGGTTTTGCTGCAAGAGGCCATGCGCCGGGTGCGCGAGCGTGGCTGGGAGCTGGTCAATGTGGACAGCACGATTGTGGCCCAGGCCCCCAAATTGGCGCCGCACATGACGGCAATCAATGCCTCGGTGGCCCAAGCGCTGGGCGTGCAGCCCGACCAGGTCAACGTCAAAGCCAAGACCGCCGAAAAGCTCGGCCCCGTGGGCATGGGCCAGAGCATGGAAGCGCGGGCTGTCGCGCTGTTGAAAAAGGGCTGACCCTCAACCTGACCCCAGTCCGATCTGCAGACGCAGACCCTCAGAGGGCCTGTTTGAGTTTGATCAGAGCCGTGAGCCCGCCGCCGCTGTGGTTGGCCACGGCAAATGAGCCGCCCATGCGTTGCACCGCACGTTCCACGATGGCCAGGCCCAGGCCCGATCCGGTGGCCGAGGTGCGAGCTTCGTTGCCCCTGAAGAAGGGCTCGGTCAGGTGCTGCAGGTTCTGCTGCGGCACGCCTGGTCCTTGGTCACTCAGGCGCAGCAGCACGGCCAAGTCTTGCACTTGGGCCTCGATGCGCACACGGGTGATGCCGTCGCTCACGCTTTGACCATAGCGCCTGGCGTTTTCCAGCAGATTCGAGATCACGCGGCCCAGCTCTACCGCGTCGGCCAGCACCTGCAAGTCTTCTGGCAAATCGACCTCGATCTTCATACGAGACTGGCTTTTGAAGGGTGTGATGCAGCGACTCACCACCGCTGCCAGCAGCACCGGGGTCAGGTCGGTGTGGTCGGGGCGGGCATAGTCGAGGAATTTGTCAATGATGTCGTCGAGCTGTGCAATGTCGGCGGCCATGGCTTCCTGCGCGGTGGCATCGGGCACACTCAGCTCGGTCTCCAGACGCAGCCGGGCCAGTGGGGTGCGCAGATCGTGCGAGATGCCAGCCAGCATCAGGCGGCGTTCCTGCTCCACCTTGGCCAGCCGCTCGGCCATGCGGTTGAAGCCGACATTGACCTCGCGGATTTCGTGGGTGCTGACTTCTTCGTCCAGGGGTTGGGTGGGGAACTGTCCTTCGCGCAGTTGTGAGGCGGCCAGCGATAACTTTTTGAGTGGGCGGTTGATCAGCCCGGCCAGCAAGGCGGCGCCCGTCATCGACAGCGCCATGGCCAGCCCCAGCCAGACCAACCAGGTGCTGTTGTCCATCGGGCGCAGGCGGTCCGGGTCCATTTGAAGCCAGTAGCTGTCGCGCTCGATCCGAAAGCCCACCCACAGACCGGTTTCCTGGTTGACGCTGGAGGCCACCACCGTGCCAGGACCCAGGCGTTCTTCCAGGGCATTGGCCAGACGGGTTTCCAATGCGCTCTCGCCAAAGGGGCGGATTTGGTCATCGGGTTCGCGCATCACCAGCTTGACGTCTTCTTCGTCAGCGAGGTCTTTGAGCAACGAGACACGGGCAATGGCGTCGGTGTGGATCAGGGCGCTGCGCGTGAGGTTGACCACGGTGGCGATCTGATGCGCGTTGCGCAGGATGCGCGGTTCGTACTCTTGCGTGCGAAAAAGTTGCAGCCAGGCGACCGTACTGCCCAGAATCAGCAGGCCCAGCAAGATGAAGGTGCGCCAGAACAGGCTCAAGCCCCGGCGGGTTTGGGTGTCGGTCGCTTCTTGCTGGTGGGCGTTCATTCGCAGCTCAGGCCGAGCCGTCCGGCACGAAGACGTAGCCCACACCCCAGACGGTCTGGATGATGCGCGGGTGAGCGGCATCCACTTCGATCATTTTGCGCAGGCGTGAGACCTGCACGTCCAGGCTGCGGTCAAACGGCTCAAACTCGCGCCCGCGTGCCAGCTGGGCCAGCTTGTCGCGGCTCAGGGCTTGGCGCGGGTGGCGGGCCAGGGCCTTGAGCATGGCGAATTCACCGCTGGTGAGCGCGATGTCCTGACCGTTCTTTTGCAGCGAGCGGGCGCCCAGATCGAACACAAAGTCTCCGAAGGTGATGACTTCCTGTTCGGCACTGGGAGCACCGGGTGACTCCACCACCGGGCGGCGGCGCAGCACGGCCTGGATCCGGGCCAACAGCTCGCGCGGGTTGAACGGTTTGCCCAGGTAGTCGTCGGCGCCGATCTCCAACCCGGTGATGCGGTCGGTGTCTTCGCCCTTGGCCGTGAGCATGATGATCGGCGTGCGAACCCCTTCGCTGCGCAAGCGCTTGCAGATGCTCAGCCCGTCTTCGCCAGGCAGCATGACGTCAAGCACCAGCAAGTCCACGGTTTCGCGCTGCATGATGCGTTGCAGGGCGCGGGCATCTTCGGCCAGCAGCACATCGAAGCCCTGCTGCGACAGGTAACGCCTGAGCAGGTCGCGGATGCGGGTGTCGTCATCGACGACGACGATCTTGTCCAGTCGGGATGCGGGTGAAGTCATCGGCAGGCCCTGTGCTTGGGTGAAAGACGATTCTTACTGAGCGGCCCAGCCGCCGTCCATGTTCCAGGCCACACCGCGCACGTTGTTGGCGGCGGGTGAGCAGAAGAACACGGCCAGTGCGCCCAGCTCCTCGGGGGTGGTGAACTGCATGGAGGGCTCTTTCTCGCCCAGCAGCACCTTTTTGGCTTCTTCGTTGGACAGGCCCATGGCCGCTGCCTTGGCGTCCACCTGTTTTTGCACGAGTGGGGTCAGCACCCAGCCCGGGCAGATGGCGTTGCAGGTGATGCCGGAGGTGGCGTTTTCCAGGGCGGTGACCTTGGTCAGGCCGACCACGCCGTGCTTGGCGGCCACATAGGCCGATTTTTCGGCCGAAGCGACCAGGCCATGGACCGAGGCCACGTTGATGATGCGGCCCCAGTTGGCCTGTTTCATGGCGGGCAGCGCCAGGCGTGTGGCGTGGAAGGCGCTGGTCAGGTTGATGGCGATGATCGAATCCCAGCGCTCGACCGGAAAATCTTCGATGCGGGCCACGTGCTGGATGCCGGCGTTGTTGACCAGGATGTCGACGCGGCCGAAGGTGTCGGCGGCGAATTTCATCATCGCTTCAATCTCAGAGGCTTTGCTCATGTCGGCACCGTGGTAGGCCACTTTCGCGCCCAGTGCAGCGATTTCGGCCTTGGGGCCTTCGGCGTCGCCAAAACCGTTCAGGACGATGTTCGCACCTTGCTGGGCCAGCGCCTTGGCAATGCCCAGACCGATACCGCTGGTGGAGCCTGTGACCAAGGCTGTTTTACCTTTGAGCATTTTTCTTTCTCCGGATGATTTACGATGATGAAAAACCCATTATGACCCGTCCAAAAGCCTGTCCTGCTGACGCAGCCCGGTGATTGTTTCTGATTGTGAAGTCCGCCATGCTGCAGCCCTGCCTTGACCATGTGAATTGCCCTCATCCGGAGGGCCAGCACCGTATGGCTTACTGGAGCTGGGGCGATCCCTTGGCGGCCAATGTGGTCGTCTGCGTGCACGGTCTGACCCGCCAGGGGCGGGACTTTGACCGACTGGCCCGGGCGTTGGTCCAGCGTTCGACCGAGCCCCTGCGGGTGGTGTGCCCCGATGTGGCCGGGCGTGGTCAAAGCGACTGGCTGCCTGTGGGGGCGCTGTACCAGGTCCCCCAATACGCTTCGGACATGCTCGCCTTGCTGGGGCAATTGCATACTGCGGCGCCCATATCCCAGCTCGATTGGGTGGGCACGAGCATGGGCGGACTCATCGGCATGGTGGTGTCTGGTCAGCCCGGTTTGCCACTGCCTGCGGCTGTTCGCCGTCTGGTGCTCAACGACGTGGGCCCGGCGATCAGCTGGGCGGCGGTTCAAAAAATGCAGCAGTACGCAGGGCGTTATGGCCGCTACGCTGATCTGGCCGAGGCTGCAGCGGCCATGCGGGCCTTGTCTGTGGGCTTTGGTCCGGTGCCCGACGATGTCTGGCTCGACATGTCGTCGCACATGGTGCGCGATTTGCCCGAAGGGGGCGTGACGCTGCACTACGACCCGGCCATCGGCGAGCCCGTTCGGGCCTTGACGGCAGAAGCCGCGCAGGCGGGCGAGGCCCTGCTGTGGTCGGTGTACGACCAGATCCAGGCCCAGGTCCTGCTGATCCGTGGCCAGGACTCGGACCTGCTATTGCCGTCCACCGCACTGGCCATGACCGGGCGCGGCCCCCGCGCCCGTCTGGTCGAGTGGGCGGGTATTGGCCATGCGCCCACCTTGACGGCGCCCGAGCAGATCGAGGTTCTGGCAGATTTCTTGCTGAAGTGATGGCGCGATGGTGATGTCCAATACTTCCAATCCCCAAAACGGGGCAAGTTCCTCTGACCCCCACTTGCCGCCAGTGCTGCAAGCCACGGCCGAGGTGTCTGCCAGCGGTGATGTGCTGCAGCGTGCACGCGCTTTTGCCCAGCCGCTGATCGACAGCGAGTTGCTCGACACCGCAGAAAACGTTTGGGCGCACGCGCAGGCGTCGGCGGCCATCCTGGCCGACATTGGTGGCTCGGTCGACATGCAGGCGGCCATTTATCTGGTCTATGCCTGCCCGCACCTGAACAAGCCCGAAGAGGTCTTGACCAAGGCCTTTGGTGCGAATCTGGCCCAACTCGCCATGCAGACCAACCAGCTGGTGCACCTCCAGCGCATGTCCCGCGCGGCAGCCAGCACTGCCATGCCAGGCGACGACCCCAAGCTGCAGACCGAGAACGTGCGCAAGATGCTGCTGGCCTTCAGCCGGGACCTGCGCGTCGTCATGTTGCGCCTGGCCTCGCGTTTGCAGACCTTGCGTCACTTTGCCGCCAGCAAGTTGCCCGTGCCAGCTGCGCTGGCACACGAATCGCTGCATGTGTTCGCGCCGCTCACCAACCGGTTGGGCATTTGGCAGATCAAGTGGGAGATGGAGGATCTGTCTTTCCGTTTTCTGGAGCCCGACACTTACAAACAAGTTGCCCGCCTGCTGGACGAAAAGCGGGCGGAGCGCGAGTCCTACATGACCGCGATCAGCCAGCGCTTGCAGACCGAGTTGTCGGCCCAAGGCGTCCGTGCGCAGGTGCAGGGTCGCCCCAAGCACATCTACAGCATCGTCAAGAAGATGCGGGGCAAGTCCCTGCCTTTTGAGCGCGTCTTCGACATCCGGGCCTTGCGGGTGGTGGTACCCCAGGTGGTGGATTGCTACCAGGCTCTCAGCTGGGTGCACGAGCACTTCACCCCCATCACCGAAGAGTTTGACGACTACATCGCCAAGCCCAAAGCCAACGGCTACCAGTCCTTGCACACGGTGGTGCGCGATGTCGATGGCCGCCCGATCGAGATCCAGATCCGCACGCAGGCCATGCACGACCACGCCGAAAACGGGGTGGCTGCGCACTGGGCCTACAAGGAAGCGGGCACCAAAGGCTATGCGGGCGTCAGCGCCACCAGCGCCTACGACGCCAAAATCGCTGTGCTGCGCCAACTGCTGGCCTGGGAGCGCGATTTGTCGGGGGCAGGGCAGGACAAAGGCTTGTTTGACGACCGCATCTATGTGCTCACACCCGATGCCGCCATCGTCGAGCTGCCGCAAGGCGCCACCCCCATCGACTTTGCCTACACGCTGCACACCAACCTGGGTCACCGCTGTCGGGGCGCCAAGGTCGACGGGGCCATGGTGCCGCTCAACACGCCGCTGGCCAACGGCCAGACGGTGGAGATCACGGCGATCAAGGAGGGTGGGCCCTCGCGTGACTGGCTGAACCTGGAGCTGGGTTTTTTGGTCAGCTCGCGGGCGCGGGCCAAGGTGCGGGCCTGGTTCAACGCCCAGATCAGCAGCGAAAACATCGCCCGCGGCCGCGAGGCGGTCGAAAAACTCTTGCAGCGCGAAGGCCGCACCGCCATGCGACTGGAAGACTTGGCGGCCCAGCTGGGCTTCAAGTCGGCCGATGGCTTGTTTGAGGTGGTGGGCAAGGACGAGTATTCGCTGCGCAACATCGAGGTGTTGCTCAACCCGCCCGAGCCGGCGCTCACGCCCGACGAGATCGTGCTGCAACGCAAGTCGCGGGGCAGCCGCCACCCCAAGTCGCCCTCGGGCGTGCTGGTGGTGGGCGTGGACTCCTTGCTCACGCAGCTGTCGCGCTGCTGCAAGCCTGCGCCACCCGACGCCATCAGCGGTTTTGTGACGCGTGGCAAGGGCGTGAGCATCCACCGCCAGGACTGCAGCAACTTCCGGGAACTGAATCTGCGCAACCCCGAGCGCGTGATCGACGTGCGTTGGGGCGAACGCAAGCCCGGACCCGATGCGGCGGTGTACCCGGTGGACGTGGCGGTAGAGGCCGTCGACCGCCAGGGTTTGCTGCGCGACATCTCCGAGGTGTTCTCCAAAGAAAAAATGAACGTGATCGGTGTGCAGACGCAGTCGATCAAGGGCATGGCCTGGATGACCTTCACGGTGGAAATTTCCGATTCCGCCATGCTCGCCCGCGTGCTGGGCAGCGTGAAAAGTGTCAAAGGCGTTCGCAACGCCAGAAGGCGCTAGTTTTGCTGCTATAATTGAGGTCTCTCAGGCGCGTAGCTCAGTTGGTTAGAGCACCACCTTGACATGGTGGGGGTCGCTAGTTCGAATCTAGTCGCGCCTACCAAATTTGGTAGGAAAATAAAGCACTTGGCGGCAACGCCAGGTGCTTTTTTGTTTGGGCCTTGCGGGCCATTTCGCTCATCCACTTGGGGTGGTGCTTTTGAAACTCTCCAACTTCCTGTCTTCTCTTTGCTGTGACCTGGCGCTGGCCTGCGTACTCTTGCTCGCCGGGCGGCTGGCCGATGCGGAGGGCTTGATCCACCACGGCCCGCGTCTGGATATCCAGATCCAGCGCGGCAGTGAGCGGCTGTCGATTTTCAAGGTCAATCAGCTGCGCCAGGGTGACAAGGTGCTGGTCAAGCCCGTTCAAAGCTCTTTGGCCAAGGGCGACTGGGTGTTGATGCTCGGCCGCATTTCTCCTGCCGGCAACGAGGTGCAAACCAAAGCCTTTGACCTGGCCCGACTGGAAGGCTATGCCGAGCAGGAGATCACGGCCAATGAGCAGGTGCCTGTGATCTTGCTGGCGCCGCAGTTGCGCAACATGTTCGGTCTTTACACCAGTTTTCTGGAGTCGGAGCTGCTGCTCAAGGAGGTGATTCAGTCCGATCCGCAGCGTTTTTACGATTTGCAGAAAGTCGATCAGGTCAACCAGGCCATCACGGCTCTGACTCAGGGGCTCGATCAGCTGGTGGTCAACCGCAATCCGGAACAGGCCACCGCTTCGGCCAAGGCCATGGCGTTCAAGTTCGGGGTTAACCAGGTGGACCCGGACTGTTTCAAGGGCAACGCTGTCAACACCCAGTGTGTGGCCATGAGCATCGTGGCCAACAAGGACTTTGTGCTGCCCGCGTCGAGCGATTTGGGCATGTTGGTGGGCTCCAAGGGGGCGGCCGACCTGACCAAGTTCTTGACCGACAAGCTGGGCGTTTTTTCGGACGCCAGCGATTTCCTCACCCACAAGTTCCGCGACCAATACGACTTCGCCACCACCTTTGGGCGGCCTCTGGCGGGCACGCAGCAGACCGAGCTGTTTTCTTTGGCCCGCTTTCGCAACGGCCACATCAAAACGGCTTATGTCTATGTACCTGCCTGGTTCAAGGCCACGGCTCCCGACTTGTCGGCTGACCTCAGCCGTCCCGCCTGCCTGATGGACGAGCAGCTGCGTGTGCAGGTGGCCGGGCGTTTGCCTGTGGTCAATTACTGGCACGGCTGGTCGATGGAGGTGACGGCACCGAATGCCAGCACCCCGCTCATGACCTTGACCGATGTGTCCTTTCAACCCGAGCCGGGTGTTTTTCGCTTCAAAGTGCCGCAGACTTTGCCTGAGCAAGCGGCTGACCACACCGATGTCCGGGTGCAGCTGCGCGGCCAGTTTGGCTTTGATGCGGTGGTGCTGCCAGCCTTCACCATGGCCTTGCAGGTGCGCGGTGATGTCAGCACCAGCCTGAAGGGGGCCCGCAGCTTGGTGGCGGGCGAACGCGGTGACTTGTTTCTGGATCTGGCGCAGGCCAGCGCTTGCGTGGAGGGCATGAGCCTGAGCATGGACGGCCGTGTGATGGCCAGTGCTTTGCCTGAAGTGGCGAACAAGCTGACGGTCGATCTGGGTCGCGCAGCCCCTGGTTCGGCCACGCTGGAGGTGCGCCTGAAGGGCGCGCCTGCCCAGCGCATCGCCTTGCGGGTGCTGCCACCACGCGCCCGGGTGACAAGCGTGGAGCATGCCGAGCTGGACGAGCAGATGCTGGTGACGGGCCAGCAGCTCGACCGGATCTCGTCCTTGCAGTGGGACGGCGGTCAATGTTTGCCGGGCGATCTGCGTACCGGGCCGGAAGGCCTGGAGCAGTTGTCCATGTCGTGTAATGTGGATGTGCGAAGCAACGCCGCCTTGCCCAACGCCGTGGTGTTGCACCACCGGGATGGCGAGCCTGAACCGATCCGGATGCGTTTGCAAAAAAGCCCTGCAGCCCCCCGCGTGGCCATTGCGCCCATGCCCAATGCGCTGCTGGTGCGGCCCTCCGCCAAAGCGTTGCAGTGGGGGCTCAAGCCCCAGGACGAGTTCTTTTCGGACGACTCCGGCCTGAGTCTTTTGCTCCAAACGGTCGATGGATATGCCCCGACCAAAGGCGCTTACACCTTGCAGCTGCGCTTTGTCGACGATCCGGTCACGGCCAAAAAGCCGATCAGTGCACCCCTGATGGCCGACGCGCTGCACAAAGAGTTGCGCACCCGCCAGCCGCTGCGTTTCAAAGGGGCCGAGTTGCCCAGCGTCATCAATCCGCTGGAGTTCCGCGTCCAACACGACGCCAGTGGCCTGTCCAGTCGGTGGATGCCCTTGGGCCGCTCGGTGTTGATGTTGCCTGAATTCACCGCGCTCAGCTGTGCGCCACAGGCGGAGCGCATCTGGCTGCATGGCAACCAACTTGATCTGATCGACGCGGTGCGCTTCGCCGATCCCGCAGCCGCGCAGGCGCTGGAGCCTGCCGTGCTGGAGCCATGCTCAGGCGGTTTGTGCCTGTCTTTGCCTGCACCCGCGCGCCAGCACAAACTGCTGGCCTCTCTGGGCTGGGTCAGTCGGCGGATCTTCCAGGTCGACACTTCGGCGTTGGGTGACTGCAAGTTGCCCTGATTCACATTTGGCATCAGGGAGGCCGCCAGGACCCGCAATCAGGCGGCAGGTGCGGGGTTGTGTTTGAGCTGGGCGACCAGCTTGCCCATGCTGCCAGTGGAGATCAGGTGGGCGTAAATCAGGCCCAACCAGCCGCGCTCATGGAACTTTTGCAGCGTCTCTGCAGGCAATTGACGGAACTTTTGCTCGTCCACAATGCGAAAGCCCGACAGGTTCTGCGTCTCGCCTTCGGCCAGGGTGATGCTCGCTTGTTGGTCCACCAGCAGATCGGCCGCTTGCAGGGCTTCGCAGAATTCGCGGGTTTGCTGCAGCTGGATGTGGAAGTTCTTGCAGAACTCCAGACCTTGCTGGGTCAGCTCCGACGCTTCTTTTTTGTCGTTAAAAAAAGCCACGCCTTCGCCCTTGCCGACGGAAGCGGCATCCACATCGACACACAGCGTCAGGTCCTCGGAGCCTTCGGTCTCGGAGAAGATGAAGGGGTAGCGGCGCACGTATGCGGGGATGTAAGTGTCGGCCGCCCATTCGCCCTTGGGATTGACATAGGCGTTGTGGGTGGGCTGCACGCCCAGCACCACCAGCGGCATGGGCAGCTCGCCGGTCGAAAACACGATGACGTAATCGCGGCAGGTGGCGCCGAACTCTTCGATCACCAGGGGCACCGAGTTGGTTGCGCTGGCGAAACCAAAGCCGGAGGACAGGTTGAGGGTCAGACCGTCATGCTGCTCGGGGTTGAGCGGTTGAGGGTTTTTGTACAGCAGGGGCATGAAATTGGTGGTCATTTGGATACGCCTTGGAGAAGATTGAAAGAATAGCAGGACTTGTGTTGGGCCAGTTTCAAAGTGGTTTCAGGTCGCAGGCTCAAACCATGCCCTGGTGGCGCAGCAGTGCGTCCAGGCTGGGCTCACGGCCCCGGAAGGCCTTGAAAGATTCGAGTGCTGGGCGGCTGCCCCCGGCTTCGAGGATTTCCTTGCGGTAGCGGCGGCCGGTGTCGATGCTGGGCGAGCCGTCTTCGGCAGCGCTTTCTTCGAACGCAGCATAGGCGTCGGCAGACAGCACCTCGGCCCATTTGTAGCTGTAGTAGCCCGCAGCGTAGCCGCCTGCAAAGATGTGGCTGAAGGTGTGGGCCATGCGATTGAAGTCAGGTGGCTGCAACACCGCCACTTCGGCACGAACTTCATTCAGCAGCGGCATGAAGTCCTCTGCCGGATCGTGCTCGGCGTGCAACCGCATGTCAAACAGCGCAAATTCGATCTGGCGCAGCGTCTGCAGTCCGCTCTGGAAGTTCTTGGCGGCCAGCATCTTGTCGAACAGCGAACGTGGCAGCGGCTCGCCCGTGTCCACATGCTGTGTCATGTGGCGCAGTACCGACCATTCCCAGCAGAAGTTTTCCATGAATTGGCTGGGCAGCTCGACCGCATCCCACTCGACGCCGCTGATGCCCGAGACATCGCGCTCGTTGACCTGGGTGAGCATGTGGTGCAGGCCGTGACCAAATTCGTGGAACAGGGTGATCACGTCGTCGTGGGTGAGCAGGGGCGGCTTGCCGTTCACGCCCTCGGCGAAATTGCACACCAGGTGCGCCACCGGGGTTTGCAGTACGCCCGTGTCGGGGCGCAACCAGCGGCCACGCACATCATCCATCCAGGCGCCGCCGCGCTTGCCAGCACGGGCGGGCGGGTCGAGGTAGAACTGCCCCACCAACTGGCCGTCCCGCTCGATGCGGTAAAACGCCACCGCCGGATGCCAAACGGGCGCTTTGTCTTCCCGGATGCTGACTTCAAACAGGGTCTCGATGATCTTGAACAGGCCGGCCAGCACCTTGGGCGCTGTGAAGTACTGCTTGACTTCTTGTTCACTGAAGCTGTAGCGCGCTTCCTTGAGCTTTTCGCTCACATAAGGCACATCCCAGGCGCTCAGCACGCCCGACAGTCCCAGCGATTGCTGTGCAAACGCGCGCAGGTCGGCCATGTCCTTTTCGGCAAAGGGGCGGGCCTTGGCGGCCAGTTCGCGCAAGAAGCCGATGACTTTTTCCGGCGACTCGGCCATTTTGGGCACCACCGACACCTGGGCAAAGTTGTCGTAGCCCAGCAGTCGGGCTTCTTCACGGCGCAGCGCCAGAATCTCGCTCATGAGGGCAGTGTTGTCGTATTTCGTGGCTTCGCCCTCGGCCTGGTCAGAGGCGCGGGTGGTGTACGCCTTGTAGAGCTTTTCGCGCAGGGCAGAGCTGTCGGCAAACTGCATCACGGGCAGGTAACAGGGCATTTTGAGCGTGAGCTTGACCTGGCCTGCGTGCCCGTCCTTGTCGGCGGCGGCCAAACCGGTGTCGATCACGTCCTGCGGCACGCCGGCCAGTTCGGCTGGGTCTGCGTACAGGGCAAAGCTGTCGGTGGCGTCCAGCGCGTTTTCGCTGAACTTCTGTGTCACCTCGGCCTGACGCTCCTGGATGGCGGCGTAGCGCACCTTGGCTTCGCCCTGCAGTTCGGCACCGCCCAGCACAAAGTTGCGCAAGGCGTTGCGCAAGGCTTGCTGCTGCGCCGGCTCCAGAGCCGCGGCATCAATGGCCTTGTATTTGGCAAACAGCTGTTCGTTGCTGCCCAGACGTGTCCAGAATTCGGTCACGCGGGGCAGGGCGGCGTTGTAGGCCGCGCGCAGCTCAGGGGTGTCGGCCACGCTGTTGAGGTGGCTGACCGCGCCCCAGGCGCAACCCAGTCGCTCTGTGGCAATGTCAAGCGTACCAGCGATGGCTTTCCAGTCGGCAGGAAAGTCGGTCGCGGTGACCTGTGCCAGCGCCTGTTCAGCCTCGGCCAGCAAGGCATCCAAAGCTGGGGCAACATGTTCGGGGGCGATGCGGTCAAAAAGAGGCAGACCGGCGGTGTCGAGCAGAGGATTATTCATGGGGTTCAGATGGCGGCGCGTTCGGCCGCTTCAAGGGTGTTGACCAAGAGCATGGTGATGGTCATGGGGCCGACGCCACCGGGTACGGGGGTGATGTAGCCCGCGACTTCCTTCACGCCCGCAAAGTCCACATCGCCGCAGAGCTTGCCTTCGTCGTTGCGGTTCATGCCCACGTCGAGCACCACCGCGCCGGGCTTGACCATGTCGGCGGTCAACACATCGCGCTTGCCCACGGCGGCGACGATCACGTCGGCCTGCAGGGTCTGGGCTTTCAGGTCCAAGGTGCGCGAGTGGCAGATGGTCACGGTCGCATCCTTTTGCAGCAGCATCAGCGCCATGGGTTTGCCCACGATGTTGCTGCGGCCAATCACCACGGCGTGTTTGCCCTTCAAGTCATAGCCAATGCTTTCGAGCATCTTCATGCAGCCATACGGCGTGCAGGGCCAAAAGCCCGGCATGCCGGTCATCAAGGCTCCAGCGCTGGCGATGTGGAAACCGTCCACGTCTTTGGCCGGGCTGATGGCCTCGATCACCTTTTGCGCGTCGATGTGGTCGGGCAAGGGCAGCTGCACCAGGATGCCGTGAATGGCCGGGTCATTGTTGAGGGCTTCGACGCGGGCCAGCAGGTCGATTTCGCTCAGGGTGGCCTCGTATTTTTCGAGTACCGAGTGCAGGCCGCTGTCTTCGCAGGCTTTGACCTTATTGCGCACATAGACCTGGCTGGCCGGGTTGTCGCCCACCAGCACCACGGCCAGGCCCGGGGTGATGCCTTTGGCCTTGAGGGCCTGGGCTCGGGTGGCGACTTCGGTGCGCAGTTGTTTGGAGAGTTGGTTGCCGTCGATCAGTTGGGCGGTCATGGTGTGGGACTCGGTCAAATTCAAAAGGAAAAATGCAAAACGCCCGACGGTTGCGGGCGTTTGGAGGTGTTGTGGCGGCTCAGGCCTTGGGTGCGTTTTGCCCCAGAGCGATCTTGAGCAGATCGGCCACGGTGTTGGCGTTGAGCTTTTCCATGATGTTGGCGCGGTGCGCTTCCACCGTTTTGATGCTGATGCCCAGATCGTCAGCGATCTGCTTATTCAGGCGACCGGCAACGATGCGCTCGAGCACTTGCGCTTCGCGCCCGGTCAGCTTGGACAGCAGGGCGTCTCGGCTGGCCGCGCTTTGGTATTCGGCAAAGGCATCACGGGCTTGGTCCAGCATGCGCTCGACCAGTCCCAGCAGCTCTTCTTCCTTGAAAGGCTTCTGGATGAAGTCCATCGCACCTTTTTTCATGGTGTTCACCGCCATGGGCACGTCGCCATGGCCGGTGATGAAGACGATGGGCAGGGGGGATTTGCGCTCGATCAGGCGGTCTTGCAGCTCCAAGCCGGTCATGCCGCCCATGCGGATGTCAGCGATCAGGCAAGCGACTTCGCGGGGGTCGTAGCGGCTGATGAACGATTCGGCCGAGTCGTAGCAGCGCACCCGGTAATCCTTGCCTTCGAGCAACCATTGCAGCGAGTCACGGACGGCTTCGTCATCGTCGACCACATAAACAGTGCCTTTTTTCGGTATCAAACTCATTCAGCTGCTCCGCTGGTTGTATCGGTGGGCAAAGTGCCCGTCACGGGCAGCCAGAACGAAAACCGGCATCCCGTGACCTCGTCGGCATTGTAGAGGTTCTCGGCCGCGATCCTGCCCTGGTGGGATTCGATGATCGAGCGGCACAAATTCAGGCCAATGCCCATGCCTTCGACCTTGGTTGAGAAAAAGGCTTCATATACCCGATCAATCGCCTCGGGCGGCAGGCCTTGCCCGGTGTCGGTGACGGAAAACTCCACCACCTGCTGCCCGTCTTCCTGGCGAGGAACCACCCGCAATTCGACATGGCGTTGGTCCGGAGGGCGGTTGGCGTTGTCGATCGATTCGGCCGCGTTCTTCATCAGATTGATCAGCACCTGCTCGATCAGGATCGGGTCCACCATCAGCAGCGGCAGGCGCGCTGCCACATAGTGTGAGAGTCGCACGTGCCTTCTGCGCAGCTCGATTTCGGCCAGTTCCAGCGATTCGTTGACGATGCCTGTGACATCTGAGGGCGTGCGGTTGGGCTCGCTGCGTTTGACGAAGCTGCGGATGCGCTGAATGATCTGGCCAGCGCGCTGCGCCTGGTGTGCGGTTTTGTCCAGCGCGCCCAGCAGGTCACTTTCCTTGATTTGTTGGCTTTTGATGCGCGAAATCATGCCGTTGCAGTAATTGCTGATGGCCGTCAGGGGCTGGTTGAGTTCATGCGCCACGCTCGACGCCATCTCGCCCATGGTGATCAGGCGGCTGGCCGTCTGGGCCCGCTCGGCCTGCTGGGCGGCCAGCTCTTCGGCCTGTCTGCGGGGGGTGATGTCGGTGGCAATCACCATTTGGGCCAGACGCCCATCGGCCCAGTTGATGTAGCGTGAACGCACCTCCAGCCATTTGCCCAGCTCGGACACGAAGATTTCGGCGTTTTCCGAGGCGGCCACGGTGAGCGATTCAGTAGGCAGCCCCGCCAGGCCGTCCACATCGTCCATGGCGGTCTCGTTCTCGTAATAGGCGCCAGCCTGTTCGACCAGGCGCAGGTGCCCCACGGTGTCCTGACCAAACCATTGGCGGTAGAGCTTGTTGGCGAACAGCAATTCCTTGCTGCCCAGAGGGGCCACAGACACCGATGCGTCCAGCGCTTCGAGCACGATGGTGAAACGTTCATAGGAGTTGGCCAGCTGCTCGCGGATGCGGTTGGGCTCGGTGATGTCGGTCATCGAGGTCATCCAGCCTGTGTGTTTGCCTTGTGCATCGATCAGGGGCGAGACATACATGCGGGCGTCAAAGATGCTGCCGCTCTTGCGTTTGACCCGTACCTGAAAGCCCGCTGGTGTGTGGCGGCCCGAGATTTCGTCTTCAAGCCGTGCAGACAGCGCATCGATGTCCTGCTCCGGCCAGTAAGGGAAGGGCGCGACTGCGCCGACCAGCTCCGACTCGTCCCAACCGGTCATCTCGCAAAAAGCGGGGTTGACGTAGGTGATGCGGCCTTTGAGGTCGAGCGCACGCATGCCCGTCAGCATGGAGTTCTCCATGGCTCGGCGAAAATTGGTTTCGGCCACCAGGGCCTTTTGTGCCTGCAGCCGCCTGCGGGTGTGTCGCCAGTTGGCGATCAGCATCCAGGCGGTCATGACGCTGAGCACGCTCACCAGCCAGAACAGGCCGCTACCCACCAAGCCCTGCGAGGTCCGCCAGGCCTGGGCCTTGAGGATCAGGCCGTTGCCCACGGGCGAGACTGGCACTTCGTATTCGTTGTCTTCGGAGCTGACCATGGGCAGCATCGACAGAAATCGCGTGCGCTGCGGAATGGTTTGACCCGCCAGCAAGTCGCCTTCGCTGTTGGCCAGCGATATGGCGTACTTGGCCAGGATTTCGGTCGGCACGCCGTAGCGCAGCAGACCCTCCATCGAGTATTCGGCCAGCAACACACCGTTGAATTTGCCCTTTTCGTTGCTCAAAGGCGTGAGCAATTGCAGCAGGGCGCCGTTCAGATCTGTGTGTTGCTTGGGATCGAGCTGGCCGTAGATCGGCTGCATCAGGTCGCGCGCCAGGCTGTAGTGGGTCTCGGTTTCACCCACGCCCAGCGTTTTGCCGGGCAGCAGCCGTTCACTGCGCATGATGCTCGAAACGCTTTGGTTGGCGATGACTTTTCTGCGCTCGTCCAGCCAGGTCAGCGAGTGGTATTCGGGGTACTGCTGCACCAGCGCTTCGGCGCGTGAGGCGAACTGGTCGGCCTTGACATCCTTGTTGGAGATGTCGCGGGCCAGCCGCATGACCTGCTCCTGGCGCTCGATCAGGCGCAGGCGCAGGCGCTGCTGGGCGTATTCCACATCCCGCTTCACCGCTTCCTGTTCACGCTCTGCTTCTTCGGCGCGCAGATACCAGAAAGCACTGGCGATCGCCGCCAAAAAAAGGATCACCGCAGCCACTGGGGTCAGGTTCGCGTAGCGGTCTTGGCGGTTGGGCGATTGTCGGTTCCACCAGGCGCGCCACCAGTCCCACGGGCCGGACTGTCTCGGGCTTGCGACTTCGGGTTTTGTTTCCATAGAGGGGGAGTTTAGGTGACAAGGCCCGCACGAATTTCATGACGGTTTCATAAAAATTTCACAATACAAAAACATAGAGCACAATTTGAAATTTTCAAAAAATTGTGAGAAACTTCGGGCATCATTCAGCCACAAACAACAAAGGAGACTTCGAATGACCGCTGTCAATCCGAACCAGCCCGCCCAGGATCTGGACGCTCAGGAAACACGCGAATGGATGGATGCGCTGTCCTCCGTGATTGAAAAAGAAGGCGGCGAACGCGCCCACTTCCTGCTGGAGCAGTTGCTCGAACATGCCCGCCAGCACAGCATCGACAAACCCTTTTCTGCCACCACAGGCTATGTGAACACCATCGAGCCTCAGGAAGAAGAGCGCTCGCCTGGCAACCTCGAAATCGAAGAGCGCCTGCGCGCTTACATGCGCTGGAACGCCATGGCCATGGTGGTCAAAGCCAACCGCCACAACCCCGAGGACGGTGGCGATCTGGGCGGTCACATCGGCTCTTTCGCTTCTTTGGCCAGCCTGTTTGGTGCTGGCTTCAACCATTTCTGGCACGCCGAGAGTGAAAACCACGGTGGTGACTGCCTCTACATCCAGGGCCACGTGTCCCCCGGCGTGTATGCCCGCGCCTACCTCGAAGGCCGCTTGACCGAAGAGCAGTTGCTCAACTTCCGCCAGGAAGTGGACGGCAAAGGCTTGTCGAGCTATCCGCACCCCAAGCTGATGCCCGAGTTCTGGCAGTTCCCCACGGTGTCCATGGGTCTGGGCCCGCTGATGGCGATCTACCAAGCCCGCTTTTTGAAGTACCTGCACGCCCGTGGCATCGCCAACACCGAAAACCGCAAGGTCTGGGTGTTCTGCGGTGACGGCGAGATGGACGAGGTTGAATCCTTGGGCGCCATCGGTTTGGCCGCCCGCGAGAACCTGGACAACCTGGTGTTCGTGGTCAACTGCAACTTGCAGCGTCTGGACGGCCCGGTGCGCGGCAACGGCAAGATCATTCAAGAGCTCGAAGGCGAGTTCCGTGGCTCCGGCTGGAACGTCATCAAGCTGCTGTGGGGCTCCGGCTGGGACCCCTTGCTGGCCCGTGACAAGGAAGGCGCGCTCAAGAAGATCATGATGGAGACGCTGGATGGTGACTACCAGGCCATGAAGGCCAACGACGGCGCTTATGTGCGCAAGCATTTCTTTGGGCGCGATCCCCGCACCCTGGAGATGGTGTCCAAGATGTCCGATGAAGAGATCTTTGACCTGCGCCGCGGCGGCCACGATTCCAAAAAGGTTTATGCCGCTTTCCACAAAGCTGTGAACCACAAAGGCCAGCCCACAGTGCTGCTGATCAAGACCGTGAAAGGTTTTGGCATGGGCAAAGCAGGCGAGGGCAAGAACAACGTGCACCAGACCAAGAAGCTGTCGGACGAGGACATCAAAGCTTTCCGCGACCGCTTCAACATCCCGGTGCCGGACAGCGAGTTGCCCAAGATCCCGTTCTACAAGCCTGCAGACGACACCCCCGAAATGAAGTACCTGCACGAGCGCCGCAAGGCCTTGGGCGGTTACTTGCCCCACCGCCGCACCAAGAGCGACGAGAGCTTCACTGTGCCTGCGCTCGACACGTTCAAGTCGGTCATGGAGCCCACGGCCGAAGGCCGTGAAATCTCCACCACACAAGCCTATGTGCGCTTCCTGACGCAACTGCTGCGTGACCAGGCCTTGGGCCCACGCGTGGTGCCCATCCTGGTGGACGAAGCCCGTACCTTTGGCATGGAAGGCCTGTTCCGCCAGATCGGTATCTACAACCCCGCAGGTCAGCAGTACACCCCGGTCGACAAGGACCAGGTCATGTACTACAAGGAAGACAAGGCCGGTCAGATCCTGCAAGAAGGCATCAACGAAGCCGGTGGCATGTCCAGCTGGATCGCTGCGGCCACCAGCTACAGCACGTCCAACCGGATCATGATCCCGTTCTATGTGTACTACTCGATGTTCGGCTTCCAGCGCATTGGCGATCTGGCCTGGGCTGCGGGCGACATGCAGGCACGCGGCTTCTTGCTCGGCGGTACTTCGGGTCGCACCACGCTCAACGGCGAAGGTTTGCAGCACGAAGACGGTCACAGCCACCTCATGGCCAACACCATCCCCAACTGCGTGTCGTATGACCCGACCTTCGCGCACGAAGTGGGTGTCATCTTGCACCATGGCTTGAAGCGCATGGTCGAGAAACAGGACAACGTCTTCTACTACCTGACCCTGCTGAACGAGAACTACGCCATGCCTGGCCTCACGCCCGGCACCGAAGAGCAGATCATCAAGGGCATGTACATGTGCAAGCCCGGCGCGGCCGGTGACAAGCGCGTGCAACTGCTGGGCTCGGGCACCATCCTGCGCGAATCGATTGCCGCGCAAACCCTGCTGGCCACCGACTGGGGCATCCAGGCCGATGTGTGGAGCTGCCCCAGCTTCAACGAGCTGACCCGTGACGGTCAGGACGCCGAGCGTTACAACCTGCTGCACCCACTGGAAACACCCCGCGTGTCCTTCGTGGGTCAACAGCTGGCCGAGCACAGCGGACCCGTGGTCGCATCGACCGACTACATGAAGGCCTACGCCGAGCAGATCCGTCCTTTCATTCCCAAGGGCCGCACCTACAAAGTGCTGGGCACCGACGGTTTTGGCCGCTCTGACTTCCGCAGCAAGCTGCGCGAGCACTTCGAGGTCAACCGCCACTACATCGTGATCGCTGCCCTCAAGGCGCTGAGCGAAGAGGGCAAAGTGCCCGCCACGCAAGTGGCCGAGGCCATCCAAAAGTACGGCATCAAGACCGACAAAATCAACCCGCTGTACGCATAAATCCGGGAGACACACATGGCAATGGTAGAAGTACAAGTCCCGGACATCGGGGATTTCGACGAAGTGACCGTCATTGAGTTGTTGGTCAAAGTGGGTGACACCGTCAAGGCCGAGCAGTCGCTGATCACGGTCGAGTCCGACAAGGCGTCGATGGAAATCCCATCGAGCACGGCGGGCGTCGTCAAGGAAATGCGCGTGGCCCTGGGTGACAAGGTCAAACAAGGCTCTGTGGTGCTGGTGGTGGAGGCCGCTGGTGCTGCCGCTGCACCGGTTGCTGCGCCTGCAGCCGCAGTGGCTGCACCCGCGCCCGCTGCAGCGCCCGTTGTTGCTGCACCTGCTGCCGCGCCTGCATTGGGCCCCGTTGAAGTGCGTGTGCCCGACATCGGCGACTTCAAAGATGTGGCCGTCATCGAAGTCATGGTCAAGCCTGGCGACACCATCAAGGTCGAGCAATCGCTGATCACCGTCGAGTCCGACAAAGCCTCGATGGAAATCCCATCCTCGGCCGCGGGCGTTCTCAAAGAACTCAAAGTCAAAGTGGGCGACACCGTCAACATCGGTGACCTGCTGGCCGTGCTGGAAGGCGCCGTTGCTGCTGCAGCACCCGCAGCCGCTGCTCTTGCGGCTGCACCTGTGGCCGTGGCTTCGGCCCCGGCCGCAGCTCAAACCCCTGTGGCGGCAGCTGCCGCTGCGGTGGCCGCGCCAGCGCACACCCCTGGCGGCAACACGGTGGGCTTGCCCCACGCGTCGCCCTCGGTGCGCAAGTTTGCCCGCGAGCTGGGTGTGCCGCTCGATGAAGTCAAAGGTTCCGGCCCCAAAGGCCGCATCACGGCGGAAGACATTCAAGCCTTTACCAAGGCGGTCATGTCGGGTGCTGCGCAAACCAAAGCCCAGGCTGCCAAAGCCCCAGCTGGGGGTGGCGGCTCTGAGTTGGGCCTCATCCCTTGGCCCAAGGTCGACTTTGCCAAGTTTGGCCCGATCGAGCGCAAGGAAATGTCGCGCATCAAGAAGATCAGCGGTGCCAACCTCTTGCGCAACGCCGTGATGATCCCGGCCGTCACCAACCACGACGATGCCGACATCACCGACCTCGAAGCCTTCCGCGTCTCGACCAACAAAGAGAACGAGAAGAGCGGTGTCAAGGTCACCATGCTGGCCTTCCTGATCAAGGCCTGCGTGGCCGCACTCAAGAAGTTCCCCGAGTTCAACAGCTCGCTGGACGGCGATGCGCTGATCTACAAGCAGTACTACCACATCGGTTTTGCGGCCGACACGCCCAACGGTCTGGTGGTGCCTGTGATCAAGGACGCCGACAAAAAAGGCATCCTGCAGATCAGCCAGGAAATGGGTGAGCTGGCCAAGAAGGCCCGCGACGGCAAGCTCGGCCCCGCCGACATGTCCGGTGCGACCTTCACCATCTCCAGCCTCGGTGGCATTGGTGGCAAGTACTTCACGCCCATCATCAACGCGCCCGAAGTGGCCATCCTCGGTGTGTGCAAGAGCACCATGGAACCGGTTTGGGACGGCAAGCAGTTTGTGCCTCGCCTGATGCTGCCCCTGTCCTTGACATGGGACCACCGCGTCATCGACGGCGCTGCGGCGGCACGCTTCAACGCGTTCCTGGGTCAAATCCTCAGCGACTTCCGTCGCGTGTTGCTCTAAGGACTTGAGATGGCACTGATAGACATTCAAGTTCCCGACATTGGCGACTTCGACGAAGTGGCCGTGATCGAGTTGCTGGTCAAACCCGGCGACACCGTCAAAGCCGAGCAATCGCTCATCACCGTCGAGTCCGACAAAGCCTCGATGGAAATTCCGTCCTCCCACGCTGGGGTGGTGAAGGAACTCAAGGTCCAGCTCGGCGACAAGGTCAAGCAAGGCTCGGTCGTGCTGGTGTTGGAAGGCGAGGGCGCTTCAGTCGTTCCGGCACCTGCGGCAGCTCCCGCGCCTGTTGCTGCTCCTGCTGCACCTGCAGCCTCCGCTGCACCAGCCCCCGTGGCTTCCAGCTTCGGCGGCTCGGCCGACATCGAGTGCGATGTGCTCGTGTTGGGCGGTGGCCCTGGCGGTTACTCGGCCGCTTTCCGTGCGGCTGACCTTGGCCTGAACGTGGTCATCGTTGAGCGCTACGCCACCTTGGGCGGCGTGTGTCTGAACGTGGGCTGCATCCCGTCCAAAGCCTTGCTGCACGTCGCAGCGGTGATGGATGAAGTCAGCCACATGGCTGACCTCGGTGTGGACTTTGGCAAGCCTGCCGTCAACATCGACAAGCTGCGCGGCCACAAGGAAAAAGTCATCAGCAAGTTGACCGGTGGCCTGGCTGCCATGGCCAAGATGCGCAAGGTCACCACCGTGCGCGGCTTGGGCCAGTTCGTGGGTGCGAACCACCTCGAAGTGCTGGAAACCAGCGGCACCGCGCAAGAGCAAACGGGCAGCAAGAAGGTCATTGCTTTCAAACGCGCCATCATCGCTGCAGGTTCGCAAGCTGTGCGTTTGCCTTTCATGCCCAACGACCCCCGTGTGGTGGACAGCACAGGCGCTTTGGCGCTCAAAGAAGTGCCCAAGCGCATGCTGATTTTGGGCGGCGGCATCATCGGCCTGGAAATGGGCACCGTCTACAGCACGCTGGGCGCACGCCTCGACGTGGTGGAAATGATGGACGGCCTCATGCAAGGCGCTGACCGCGACTTGGTCAAGATCTGGCAAAAGATGAATGCCAAGCGCTTTGACAACATCATGCTCAAGACCAAGACCGTGTCCGCACGCGCCTTGCCCGAAGGCATTGAAGTGACGTTTGCACCCGCAGAAGAGGGCGGCACCGCCCCCGCGCCGCAGGTGTACGACCTGGTATTGCAAGCCGTGGGCCGCACACCCAACGGCAAGAAGATCGCCGCCGAAAAAGCTGGCGTGGCTGTGACGGATCGCGGCTTCATCAACGTCGACATTCAAATGCGCACCAACGTGCCGCACATCTTCGCCATTGGCGACATCGTGGGCCAGCCCATGTTGGCGCACAAGGCGGTGCACGAAGCGCATGTGGCGGCCGAAGTCATTGCGGGTGAACTGCAAGGCAACAAAGAGTTGGCAGCGGCGGCATTCAACGCACGCGTCATCCCAAGCGTGGCCTACACCGACCCCGAAGTGGCATGGGTTGGATTGACCGAAGACCAAGCCAAAGCCCAAGGCATCAAGGTGAAAAAGGGCTTGTTCCCTTGGACGGCTTCTGGCCGCGCCATTGCCAACGGCCGCGACGAAGGCGTGACCAAACTGCTGTTTGACGATTCACCCGAGGCCCACGGCCACGGCAAGATCTTGGGCGGCGGTATGGTGGGCACGCATGCGGGCGACATGATTGGCGAGATCGCGCTGGCCATCGAGATGGGTGCAGACGCAGTGGACATCGGCAAAACCATCCACCCCCACCCCACGCTGGGCGAAAGCATCGGCATGGCGGCAGAGGTGGCGCATGGCAGTTGCACGGACGTGCCGCCTGCGCGCAAGTAAACCCAGCAAATCAGCTGAGCCCGACCAAGCCCGAACTGGCAACAGTTCGGGCTTTTTACTGTCAGGCTTTGACTGCAGGGAAGCCTCGGTCAGGGGCCTTTTTCCTGTTCAATCGGCATAACCCGGGTTCAACCGGTCGACCACGCGCATCATGGCTTCAAAAAACAGGCGCTCCCGTTCGCTTCGTGGGTGTCGGTCTTGGTGGCTGGGGTTTTTGATGCGCTGGATCACGGATTCGGTCAGAACGTTCAGGGGCTGGCCCGTGCCCATGGCCAGCACTTGCGTGCGGCAGGCTTTTTCGAGTTTGTAGAGCCTACGGTAGGCTTGTGCCACGGTGTCGCCAATGGTCATGACCCCATGGTTTTTCATGAAGAGCACCGTCTTGCCGCCGCTCATGAGCTGTGACAGGCGTTCGCCCTCAGTCAAATCTGCGGCCAGCCCGGTGTAGTGGTCATCGTAGGCGATGGTGCCATCAAAGAACGCCGCAGTTTGGGTGGCAGGCAGCAAACGGTTGGCTTTGAGCATGTTCAATGCCAGTGCCCAGGGCTGGTGGGTGTGCAGCACCACCTTCGCTCCAGTCAGTCGATGCACTGGAGCGTGGATCGATTGCGCTGACAGTTCCACCACGCCTTCCCCCTCCAGCGTTTCGCCCGCTTCGTTGAAAACCATCATGGTGCTTGCGCGGGCTTCGGACCAGTGCACGCCAAAGGGCGAGATCAGGTATTGGTCTTCACGGCCCGGCACGACAACGGTGAAATGGTTGTCGATGCCTTCGTCAAAATCATGCATCACCGCCATGCGCAAAGCGGCGGCCAAATGGACTTTGGCTTGCCAGACAGGGTCATCTGTGTGGTGCGCCGGGGCTTGTGCAGAGGTAGAGGTTGGTGACATGAATGCGCTTTCAATGGGTCAAGTACCCCGCACTCTATGTACGCGTGGTCTGCAGAACTGTCACTTGCGTGGCAAAGGGACATTTGCGTCCTGATTTTTCCAACTTCGCCCAAGTACGGATGGCAGGCGAAAAAGTGGCTTTCCGAGTCAATGCGCCCCGAGATAACACCCCTCTGCGCGCTCCCCATCCACCTCATCACCTTCTTCGCTGCACAGCGCAGCAATCAACGCTTGGTCCACCACTTGTCCGGGCAGCAGCAGCTCTTCATGGGTCCAGCGCTTGACCAGATGCCCATTGGCCACACCGCCGGTGTGCGGTGCTTGGTAGGCGCGGCGGTGTTGCATGGTGATGCCGCTGTTGGCGTTGGCAATGAAGCGGCTTTCGCCCAAGGCCCAAGGTTCAAAGTAGGCGTTGGCGGCGGCATCGACTTGGCGGAAGTAGCTGCGTGCGCCTTCGGCGTTGAGCTTTTTGCGCACGGTGCGGGTGATGAGGCCTTGCAACTGGTCGAGCTTTGCGTAGTCCATGTGGTCCAAGGCTTCGGGGCTCATGTCTTGTGTGGCCAGTGCGGCTGTGGCGGCCAACTCGGCAGGCAGCACTTGCACCATGGCTTTGACCACATCGCGATGCGGTGCCACGGCGGTGGCCACGCCGCGTGTTTGGGGCTGGATGGGGCAGCGGATTTCCACAAAGCGGGGCTTGACAGGGCCGGTGCAGCCGTCATGGTGGTAGTACTCGCCCTGGCTCAGGCGCCCTTTGCTGGAGCGTCCGCGCACATCGCGGTAGGTGGGGTGCTGGGTGTGCACATTGAGGCAGACCACCAATCCTGTGGCATCGACCAATTGGTAGAAGGCCTCGCGCCATTCGGGCAAGAGCAGTTTGTCGTGCAGGTAGTCACTCGGTGCGGCAGCCTCATTGCCCACTTCGCCCTCGATCACCAACACAAAAGGCTTGGGCCTGCGCACGCGCCACTGCGTATCGGCAAATTCCAGCAACGAGCTGGCGAGGTCAGTGTGTGTGGCTGCGCCGAGAGGGGAGGCGCTGTGGCCCGTGGGGGTAGACATGGTGAGGCTTCAGATGGGTCGAGCTCAAACAAGGAGCTGCATGGGGCCATTTTAGGGCGTTGGCTTGACGTTTCATGGGAGGCTGTTGGGTGCTGTGCCGGTTGTCATCTGCAGGACTGGCCTGGGCGGGGCAGCGTGCAAGAATTTCATGCATCAACTAGGCGTCTTCAATGGCGTGAGGATTCTTTCATGATCTTGAGTTCTGTTGCTGGCTGTGGCCGACGTTTGCGTAATGTAGTGGGGTGTTTGGCTTTGGCGGCCCTGGTGCCACTGGCCACGGCGCAAACCGCTGTGGTGAGTTTCCCGTCCAAGCCTGTGCGCATCATCGTGCCGCAAACACCGGGGGGGGCATCGGACGCGCTGGCGCGCATCGTGGGCCAGAAGCTCTCCGAGAAGTGGGGCCAGGCCGTGGTGGTTGAGAACCGACCGGGCGCGGGCGGCAACATCGGCATGGACGCGGTGGCCAAGGCCCCGGGCGATGGCTACACGCTGCTGATGTCCTATGTGGGCTCGCACGCGATCAACCCCAGCATTTACAGCAAGCTGCCGTTTGACCCCGAGAATGATTTTGTGGCGGTGGCCACGCTGGCCAACGTGCCGTTTGTCGCGGTGGTCAACGCAGCGCTGCCCGTGAGCAACATCAAAGGGCTGGTGAGCTACGCGGCCAGCAAGCCTGTGTCGTTTGGCTCTGCTGGCAACGGCTCGGTCAACCACCTCTTGGGCGAGATGTTCAACACGGCTAGCGGCGCCAAGATGCAGCATGTGCCTTACAAGGGTGCCGCGCCCGCCTTGACAGACCTGATTTCGGGCCAGATCCAGGTGGTTTTCACCAGCTTGCCTTCGGTGGCCCAGCACATCCGTGGCGGCACGGTCAAAGGGCTGGCAGTGACGGGTTCCAAGCGTGCAGCGGCATTCAAGGACATCCCGACGATTGCCGAGTCCGGCTTCCCGGGCTTTGTGATCAACCCCTGGTTTGGTCTGTTCGCCTCCAAAGGTACCCCCGCTGCCGTGGCGCGGCAGATCAATGCCGATGTGAAAAAAGTCATGGAAGACAAGGATCTGCAGGATAAGTTCGCCACGCTGGGCGCAGAGCCTTTCGAGACATCACCTCAGGAATTTCAGGCGATGCTACGCGCAGACATCAAGACCTGGGCTGCAGTGGTCAAGAGTTCTGGCGCCACAGCCGATTGAGGAAGGTCACCATGAAAGTCAAACGCTTGGCAGGGGCATTGGGTGCCGAAATTTCTGGGGTGGATTTGACCCAGCCGATTTCGCAGGGGCTTGCCGCTGAAATCCGGGATGTTTTCTTGCAGCACGAAGTCATTTTTTTGCGCCAACAGCCCCTGAGCCTGCCGCAGTTCATGGCCTTTGCTCAGGCCATGGGTGAGCCCGTGGAGTACCCTTTTGTGAAGGGCCTCGAAGGCTTTCCTCACATCATTGAAGTCAAAAAACTGGAGCACGAGAAGATGAATTTTGGCGGAGTCTGGCACTCGGACACCACCTATCTGGAAACACCGCCCATGGGTTCCATGCTCTTGGCGCGCGAGATTCCGCCCTTTGGTGGGGACACCCTGTTTGCCAGCCAGTGCGCCGCTTACGAGGCTTTGTCGGACACCATGCAGCGCATGCTGGAGGGCTTGCGGGGCATCAACAGCTCGGCCAAGGCCGATGTCTCCAAGACCCGCGAGGACCGCCTCAAGACCGATGGCAAGGCTTCGGCACCCAAGGACTTCACCAGCAGTCACCCCGTGGTGCGCACCCATCCCGAGACCGGTCGCAAAGCCCTGTATGTGAACGTGGCCCACACCTCGGGCATCGAAGGCCTCACCGATGCCGAGAGCGCTTCGCTACTGAACTTTTTGTTCCAACACCAGGTCAAGCCTGAGTTCACCTGCCGTTGGGCCTGGGAGGTCGATGCACTGGCCTTTTGGGACAACCGCTGCGCGCAGCACAACCCGATCAACGACTACCACGGTTACCGCCGTGTTTTGCACCGCATCACGCTCCAGGGCGACAAGCCGGTTTGAGTTTTCAGAGCATTCACACCATGGTTGAGCCCGCTCAGAGCCCTGACAGCACACCCCCTTCGTTCGAGCTTCGGGGCCACCGCTTCAAGCCGCTGCGTTGGCAGGAGATGAGCGAAGCCCAGCAGGCCATGACGCGCGCCGTGCTGGGCGGTCAGCGCGGTGCGATGCAGGGCCCTTACAACGTGCTGCTGCGCAGCCCCGAAGTCGGCAACCTGGCGCAGCAGTTCGGGGCGCACACGCGCTTTCAGTCTTCCTTGCCGCTGGCCTTGAACGAGTTGGCCATCTTGATGATGGCGCGCCACTGGACCGCGCAGTTTGTCTGGTGGGCGCACCGCCGCATTGCCCAGGAGGCGGGCTTGCCCGTGGACCTGATCGCGAGCATTGCACAGGGCAGGGCAGTGCCCCAGGGTTTGGCCCCCGAGGTGTTGGCGGTGCAACGGTTTTGCGCCGAGTTGATCGCAGATCGAAAAGTCGGCGATGCCACATACGCGGATGCCGTGGCCCATTTTGGTGAGCGTGGTGTGGTCGATCTGATGGCCACCCTGGCTTATTACACCTTGGTGTGCATGGCGCTGAATGTGGACGGTTACCCTTTGCCTGAAGGCGTTCAGCCGGAGCTGCAAGCACTGGCTTGAACCCGGCTGACGGCGATAACCCTACAAATCACCTTGGTGACTTTCATGGGCGGTGCTTGGGTCTTTAATCTTGATCTTCATCAAGGAGACTGCCGTGAAATTGAAGTTCGTGAATCACTCCCTCCAAAAAGCCACCGTGGCCTTGAGCCTGACCCTGTCGGGCCTGGCAATGGCGCAAGCGCCTGCCGCGCCGCCTGCATCGGCCATCCCACCCACCTGGGCTCAAGGTCGCACAGCGGAGCAGGCTGCACTGAACCTGGTGCCCCACCCACCAGGCATGACCGCATTGCCTGCCAGCGATATCCCGACCGACAAACTCAAGGTGCCCGCCGGCTTCAAGGCCGAGCTGTGGGCCTCGGGCATGCCCAATGCGCGCTCGATGGTGGAAACGCCCAAGGGCACCCTGTTTGTCGGCACGCGATTCCCCGGCAACGTGTATGCCGTGGTTGAAAAAGACGGCAAGCGCGAAGTCAAGACCATCGCCAAAGGCTTGCATCGCCCCAACGGTGTGGCGTTCAAGGACGGCGCTTTGTACGTGGCCGAGCTCTCGCGCATCATCCGTTACGACAACATCGAAGCCAACCTGGACAACCCACCTGCGCCCGTGGTCGTGTTTGATGCACTGCCCAAGGATGAGCCGCACGGCTGGAAGTTCATGAAGCTCAGCCCTGATGGCAACTACCTGTACTTCCAGATTGGCACACCAGCCAACATCACGGTGCAGCCGGTCACGCACGCCGTCATCGTGCGCTTGAACCTCAAGACCAATATCCTTGAAACGGTGGCCCATGGCGTGCGCAACAGCGTGGGCATGGACTTCCACCCCACCACCAAAGAGCTGTGGTTCACCAACAATGCGCGTGACTGGGTGAACGATGATCTGCCCAACGACACGCTGCACCGCGTGACCCGCAAAGGCATGAATTTTGGTTATCCGTTCTGCCACCAGGGCGATTTGCTGGACATCGATTTTGGCAAAGGCCGCTCTTGCGATGAGTTCGACAAGCCCGTGCTGAAGATTGGCCCCCACGTGGCGGCGCTGGGCATGCGTTTCTACACGGGCAAGCAGTACCCCGCCGAGTACAAGCACAACATCTTTATCGCTGAGCACGGCTCCTGGAACCGCACCAAAAAGTCGGGTTTTGATGTGGTGCGCGTGGCGCTGGACGCCAAGGGCAATGTGACCAAAAAAGAGGTGTTCGTCTCGGGTTGGTTGCAGGGCGATGACTTCTGGGGGCGTCCTGCCGATGTGCATGTCATGAAAGACGGCTCGATGCTGGTCTCGGACGACGTGGCTGGCGCTATCTTCCGCATCTCGTACGCCAAGTGATGTCGCGTCGCTGGTCCAAGGCCATTCAGGGAATGGCCTTTTTCATGTGCGCGCTGGGCAGTGTGCCCAGCCTCGCCGCCCCCGATGCCGTGGCTGGCAAGGCCAAAGCCCAGCTGTGTGCGGCTTGCCATGGTGAAAACGGCGTGTCTGCCTTGCTAGGATTTCCGCATCTGGCCGCGCAGCCGCAGCTGTCGATCTTCTACCAACTGCTGCAGTTTCGTGACCAACGCCGCAAGGGTGGTGGCATGGAGGGCATTGCCGCCACGCTGAGCGAGCAGGACATGCGTGACCTTGCGGCGCACTATGCATCGCTGCCGCCGCCGCCTCCAGTGGCCGGTGGCGATGCCGCCAAGATCGCACGGGGTCAGCAGATTGCTCAGCAGCAATACTGCTCGTCTTGCCACGGCGCGCAACTGCAAGGGCAAAAGCATGTGCCGCGCCTGGCGGGGCAGTCGAGCGAGTATTTTGTTCAGCAACTGCGTCACTTGCGCAGTGGCGCCCGTGCCGACATGGATGGCACCATGGCCAGTGCCGCCCGCAGCCTGACGGACGAAGAAATCGAAGCGATGGCCGTCTACACGCGCAGCTTGCCCTGAACCCGCGTGTTTGAAGCCTGGGCGCCCCGGCGCTCAGGCATTTCAGTTCAGTCAGCCAAGCCCAAAGCCTGCCAGACCCGAATGGCGGCATAGGCATCGTTGGCCGCATAGACCAGCTGCGCTTCCGTGAGCCGCTCATTGGCCCAGTTGCTCGTGGCGGCTTTTTTGGATTTGATGAAGCGCTGGTTGAACAGCACCGCCACTGCACCCTTGACGCCCATGTCCTTGCGGTAGCCGCGTTGGTGGAACACGGTGTTGAGTTCCAGAATGCCTTCGGGCTCAATGCCCAGCTTCTGGACGATGCGTTTGCGGTCGTCGCCCAGGCCAAACCCGGCTTTGACGATGCCTGGCCGTGCCAGCAGCTCGGCGGCCACAGCGCGGCATTCGGGGTCGTGCAGCTGAAACACCCAGGCCCGCTCGGACGTCGACAGCTGCAGGATGTGCGGACCGTCCGACGCTTCACCGACCCGGAAGGTGGGTTTGGATTCGGTGTCAAAACCCCAGGCACGGGCCGTGGCCAGTTGTGCCTGCGCCTGCCGTGCCTGTTCCCCGGTGCTGACCAGATGGATGCGGTCCAGGTTCAGCCGCTCAAAGGGAGGCAACAGGGCGATGGCGTCCTTATCGGGGGTGGGCAGGCGTGCATTCATGTGGGCGGGGCTCGTGTGTTCAGGCACGCACTGTAACGCCGTGTCCGAGCACCTGGGCCAGCACGGCCTGCGCCTGCTGCACATCGTGTCCGCGCCAGGCGACGATCTGGTCTGGGCGGATCAAGACCATGGGCGCTTCGTAGAGCGCCAAAATCTCGCCGCTGGTCTGGTGCACGACTTTCAAATCCACGTCCATGGCCGCCGCTGCGTTTTCAAAGGCGGTGGTGTCGGCCCGCTCGGGGCCCAGCACCAGCAAGGTCCACTCGGTGTGGAAGGTGTCAAAGAGCGAGCGGCCATCGGGCAGCCAGGCATGGGGTGGCCTGCCGCCCGGTGTGGCGCAGGGGGTGTAGCTGTTGGCCGCATCGGGCGGGGCTGTGGTGCCATCGCCCACGATGATGGGGCTGGCGTCGTAGCGCCCGCCAAAGGTCACGCCCGGGATGTTGAATTCGCGCCGCACATGGCCGTTGAGGTAGTCGCTGGCCACAGCCCGGGCAGCCTCGCCTTGAGGGCTGTCGTGTTCTAGTTCGGGGGCAGCCTCAAACAGGCCGATCGAATCGGCAAACTGGCGCGCATAGCCGGTGTTTCGCACAGCCAGCGGGTGGCGCTCAAGCTGGTAGCTGTCCAGCAAGGCGGCCGGGGCCTGACCCTTGAGCACGCTCGCCAGCTTCCAGCCGAGGTTGACGGCGTCTTCAACCGCGGTGTTGTAGCCCAGGCCCCCGGTGGGAGTGAACAGGTGCGCCGCATCGCCACCCAAAAACACGCGGCCTTGCTGAAAGGACTCGGCGACCAGAGCGTGCCCGGCCATCCAGGTCGCCATCGAGAGGATGTCGATGTCGATGGCTTGACCAAAAGCCTGGGCAAACAAGCGCCGCGCATCGACTTCGGTGAGTGCCTCGGTGGCCGCATCGTCGGCCATCTGGATGTGGAAGGCGAACTCGCTCACACCATCCACTGACATGATGAAGGCGCGCAGTTCGGGGTTGACCACCACGTACATCCAGGCGCGGTCATTGGGGTTGCGGGCATAGAAGTCGGGGGCCTTGAGGTAGACCGCCAGCATCTTGCCGCCCATGAACTTGCGCTTGAAGCCGGTGGCACCGCCCCAGGCGATGCCCAGCTGGTGGCGCACCATGCTGCGGGCACCGTCTGCGCCCACCAGATAAGCGGCTTGGACATTCAGCTGTTCTTCGCCATTGACCGATTGCACCCAGGCGTCGATGCCATCACCCGTGTCTT
Source organism: Limnohabitans radicicola (assembly GCF_014837235.1). Taxonomy (GTDB): domain Bacteria; phylum Pseudomonadota; class Gammaproteobacteria; order Burkholderiales; family Burkholderiaceae_C; genus Limnohabitans_A; species Limnohabitans_A radicicola. The sequence goes on from NZ_JACYFT010000002.1 coordinate 562,994, forward strand.
GGAACGATGTGAGTTGCCAGCCGTAGCGCATCTCGACGCTGGCTTGCTGCTGTGCATGCTGGTGCAAGCAGACCTCGACGTATTTTTGTGACACACGGTGCGGCAATTCGGCGGCGCTCCAGGAGCCCGACATGGCCTTGATGGCCTTTGGTGCAGCGGCGGCGGTGGGCAAGCGCAGGCGGGCCAACTCAGTGCCCGCAAAGCGCGTCAGGTAGGCGATGTCGGTGGCGTGGTCGGGTGGCAAGCCCATGCTGCGGATCTCATGCGCAAAGCCCAGTCGCCGGAAATGCTCCATGGTGCGCGCCTGCGTGGCGTTGGCTTGCGGGTTGAAGGCTGTGCCGGGTTTGGCGTCCACCAGCAGGCAGCGGATGTTGCGCCTGCCCAGCTCGATGGCCAGCATCAGCCCGCAAGGGCCGCCGCCTGCGATGAGGACATCGACGGTGAGTGTTGAAGCCATAGGTTTTTTGCGGGAGGTGGGACAAGGAATTTCGCTTCAGTCTCCGCGGGCCAGCCGGATCGGCAGGTCAATCGCCAAGTACTGCGGGGGCAGCCCCAACCTAGCGGCAGTGGCCGTGTCGGATTCACTTTGGAAGTCGCAGACCAGCGAGGCACGCACGCCAAAAACGGCATCCTTGTCGAGCCAAGGGTCTGCCGCGTCAAACACTTCGGTGATCAGGCTGCGGTAGCCGGGCGCTTCCACAATGACGTGGTAGTGGGCCGGGCGCCAGGCGTCGCGGTGCGAGATGCGCAGCAGCTCGCCCACCGGGCCGTCGGTGGGCACCAGGTAGGGGCGTGGCCGAATGGTGGCCAGCTCAAAGCAGCCATCGGCTTGCACCTTGATCTGGCAGCGCAGGTTGTCTTGCGGCTGGCTGTCGTCCATCTGCCAATACATGCCGTTGTCGGCGTTTTGCCAAAAGTCGATGCTGGCCTCGGGCAGTGGCTGGCCGTGGATGTCGGTCACGCGGCCTCGGATCAGCACCGCTTCGCCGGGGTTGTCACGAATCAGGTTGGCACCGTTGTCCATCCAGGGGGAGCCCCGCGTGTGGAAGGGGCCGAGCACGCTGCCTTCGGTGGCGCCTGGCCTGGCGGCCAGCAAGTCCACCAATGACGACAGCCCCAGCACATCGGATAACAGGGTGAACTCGCTGCGCGATGGGCTGCTGATCTCGGCGGCGCGGTGCAAAAAGCCAATGCCTTCACGCCACTCCTCGTGGGTCAGCTGGGTCTCTGTGGCAAAGGCGTGCAGGTGGTGCGCCAGTCGGTTGACCAGGTGTCTGAGCCGTTCATCGTCGATGTTCGCAAAGCTGTTTTTGACGGCGTCCGTCAGGTTGTCTCGGGTGATGTTTTTCATGACAGGGCAGCTTCAGACGGCCAGCAGGCCGACTTGGTTGCGCAAGACACCAATGCCTTCGATGTCGATCTCGATGGTGTCGCCAGGCTGCATCCAAACCGGGGGCTTGCGCGCATAACCCACACCCGCAGGCGTGCCCATGACGATCACGTCGCCGGGCTCGAGCGTCATGCAAGCGGACATCATGGCGATCGTCGGGGCCACATGGAATACCATGTCGGTGGTGCTGGCGCTTTGCATCACCTGGCCGTTCAGGCGCGACTCGATGTGCAGGCCCACGCAGCCGGGCGGTAACTCGTCGGCGGTGACCAGGCAGGGGCCAAAGCCGCCGGTTTGGTCAAAGTTCTTGCCAACGGTCCACTGGGTGGTCTTGCGCTGGTAGTCGCGGAAGGTCGCGTCGTTGAAGCAAGCGTAGGCAAACACCGAGTCCAAGGCTTGGTCCTCGCTCACATTGCGCGTGGTTTTGCCGATCACCAGGGCCAGCTCGGCTTCGTAGTCGAGTGATGTGGAAATCGGAGGGATCGGGATGGTGCCGCCATGTGCCAGCAAAGACGATGGGCCACGGAAAAAGATGGTGGGGTAGTCCGCCACCTTGTTGCCGCCTTCGGCGGCGTGGTCGTGGTAGTTAACGCCCAGGCAGATGATCTTGCTGGGCCGGGGCACGCAGGGCAGCAGGCTGACTTGGTTAAGCGGGGTGGCCGTGGCCTTGGCGGCATGCTCTGCAATGCTGGCCATCAGCGCCGCGTTGCCGCTGGCCAAGGCAAAAAAGTCGTTGATGCTGTCGGGGGCCTTGTCCATGCACTGGCGCATGTCGACCACGCCTTGGCCTTGCAAGACGCCGTAGCGGGTGAAGTGGTCGTGGGTGTAGCTGATGAGTCTCATGGGGGCTTTCTTTTGGAGAAATATGGGGTTGGGTGTCAGTCCACTTTGGCGCCGGTTTGCTGCACGACCTGGCCCCACTTTTTGGCTTCGGCGCTCAGGTAGGCATCGAGTGTGGGGCGGTCCATGCGCACGGTCTCCAGCGACTGTGCGGCAAAGCCTTCGTTCAAGGCCTTGTTTTGCAGGATTTTGTTGATTTCGGTGTTCAGACGGTCAAGAACTTCTTTGGGGGTGCCAGCGGGTGCCAGCATGGCAAACCAGGTGTTGGCTTCAAAGCCAGGGTAGCCCAGCTCGGCCACGGTGGGCACATCGGGCAGGGCGCTGCTGCGTTTGCTGCTGGTCACGGCCAGGGGCCGCACCTTGCCGGCTTTGGCCAGTTGCACCACGGGTGGAATGGAGGTGGAACCCACCGGCACCTGCCCACTGACCACCGCGTTGGCTGCCGAGGCCGGGGCGTGTGGGACGTGCAGGATGTCCACTTTGGCCAGATTGCGGAACAGCAGCTCGGCCCCCAGATGGGTGGTGGTGCCGTTGCCTGACGATGCGTAGCTGAGTTTTTCGGTCGGGGCCAGGGTCAGCAATTCCTTGAGGCTGCTGGCCTTGACCGAGGGGTGCACGTAGAGGATGTTGGGCGAGACGGCGGCCATGGCCACGCCTGCGAGTTCTTTGCCGACGTCGTAACCGGCCTTGCTGTAGAGCGAAGGATTGACCGAGTAGGCCACGCTGTGCATGAGGAAGGTGTAGCCGTCAGGGGCAGAGCGCGCCACGGCCTGCGTGCCGATGTTGCCGCCTGCGCCGGGGCGGTTTTCGATCACCACCGCCTGGCCCATGGCCTCGGACAAAGGCTGACCCAAAGCACGGGCCACGATGTCGGTGGAGCTGCCCGGTGGGAAGGCCACCACGATCTTGATGGGTTTATCGGGGTAGGCGGCCTGCGCTGCCGATGCAGCCAAAGCCAGTCCAGCGAGCCACCATTTGAGCGAAGTTCTCACAGTCCATCTCCAGAGCAGGACATCTGCCAGGGCGCATGCTAGGGCAGAACCGTGTGGTCTGGTGTCGCGCGTGAGGCTTGGAGGACGCCGCTCCGGTCACTTGCGTGAAGATTTTTTGGTTTTTTCGATGGCTTCTTTGCGTACAGTGCGTTCGGCGTCGGCTTTTTTGCCTTCGGCCAGCCACTGTGCAAACTGCGTCGGCGTTTCGATAGTCACCCGGCCGAGCGCCCCCGATCGGAAGTCGTGGATCACGATGTGCGCGGCCTTGGTGGTGTTCACGCGGCCGCCGCTTTGCATGGCGCCGCGCACCCGGGCGATGGCTTCGAGCAGTGTTTCGTCGGTGTGGCTGGCCACGTCGGTGAGCTTGTAACGCTCGCTCAGGGCCTGCGGGTACTGCGTGATCAGGTAGTTCAACAATTCCAGCGCGACCACCTCTTCGTCAAAAGCATTCACGCCAATCGCGCCGCTGGCTGCCAGGTTGTAGCCGCTTTGTTCGACGATGATGCGCGGCCACAGCACGCCGGGGGTGTCGTACAGATAGAAGTCGTCGGCCAGCGCGATGCGCATTTCCTGCTTGGTCACACCGGCTTCGTCACCGGTTTTGGTGGCGCGCTTGCCCTTGAGGGTGTTGATCAGGGTCGATTTGCCCACGTTGGGAATGCCGCAAATGAGCACGCGCATGGGTTTGACCATGCCGCCCCGGTGGGGGGCCAGTTGATGGCAGGCATCGATCAGCGCCTTGGCGGGTTGGGTCATGCTGGTGTCGAGACCGATGGCCCGAACGCCAGGCAGGGCGTTGTAATGCGCCAGCCACAGTGCCGTGCGCTCCGGGTCGGCCAGGTCCTGCTTGCTGAGAATCTTGAGCGCAGGCTTGCCTTTGATCAGCTCGGCCAGCATGGGGTTGGCACTGGAGCCGGGCAGGCGGGCGTCGAGCATTTCGATGACGACATCAATCTCTTTGATGCGCTCCCCAATCGCCTTGCGCGTGAGGTGCATGTGTCCGGGGAACCATTGAATTGCCATAGAAAGCCGTCGAGAAAGCCGTTGAGGACCCGCCAAATCAAAGAAAGTGATTGTCGTCGACTTCCGGGGTCTGGGGCTTGGCCTCAAAATGCAGCAAACAGGTTCCCAGGGGAGAAAAACAATGGACACCCACTCAGCGGCCAGCCGCGAATTTGCCGAAGAACACATGCACACCATCCTGGCCCGCCTGGCCGGGCCGGGCGCGATGCCCCGGGCCGACCAGGTGGACGCGGTGCACGCCGTGTTGCAACCGGCCTCGCGGGTGCTGGTGGTGCAGGCCACGGGCTGGGGCAAGTCGGCGGTGTATTGGGCGGCCACGCATGCGATCCGCAGCACGGGCGCGGGGCCCACGCTGGTGGTCTCGCCCTTGCTGGCGCTGATGCGCGACCAGGTCAGCGCGGCCGAGCGGGCGGGCCTGAAGGCGGCCACGGTGAACTCCACCAACGCGGGCGACTGGGACGATGTGTTCCAGCGGCTGGACGACGACACCATCGACGTGCTGCTGGTCTCACCCGAGCGCTTGGGCAACCCGCGTTTTGCGGCCCGGCTGGGTGCCTTGCTGGCGCGGGTGGGGCTGATCGTGATCGACGAGGCGCATTGCATCAGCGATTGGGGTTTTGACTTCCGGCCCGACTACCAGCGGCTGGCGCGGGCGTTGTTGTCGACGCCCACCGCCAGCGTGCTGGCCACCACGGCCACGGCCAACCAGCGGGTGACCCAGGACATTGGCTTGCAGCTGGGGGCGAATACGGTGACCTTTCGCGGCACGCTGGCGCGCACCTCGCTCACCTTGTCTGTGGTGCCGGGTTTGTCGCCCTTGCAGCGTTATGCCTGGATCGCCGATGCGCTCGAACAATTGCCCGGCTCGGGCATTGTGTATGTGCTGACGGTGGCCGAGGCCGAGCGCTTGACGGCGTTTTTGCGCAGCTGCGGCCATGCGGTCGATGCCTACAGTGGGCAGATCGATGCCGACACCCGCTTGAAGGTGGAAGAGCGTTTGCGCCACAACCAGGTCAAGGCCGTGGTGGCCACATCGGCGCTGGGCATGGGCTACGACAAGCCGGACCTGGGCTTTTGCGTGCATGTGGGATCGCCCTCGACGCCTGTGGCCTATTACCAGCAGGTGGGCCGGGCAGGGCGGGCGGTGGCGCACGCTGAAGGGGTGTTGCTGCCCTCGGATGCCGATGAGCGTATTTGGGATTACTTTGCCACCGCCTCCATCCCAGACCCACAGACCGCCGACAAGATCTTGCACAGCCTGGGCGGTGACGAGCGCAGCCTGATCGAGATCGAAGCCGATACGGGCGTGCGCCGGAGGCGGCTGGAGGCGCTTTTGAAAATTTTGGCCGTGGAAGGCGTGGTCGAGAAGGCCGCGTCGGCCTGGCGCGCCACGGGCGTGCCTTATGTGCACGACAGCGCCAAATGGACGGCACTTGCCCAGGTGCGCCAGCAAGAGGCGGGCATCATGCGCCAGTACGCGCACGGCCAGGGTTGCCTGATGGCCTATTTGCAGACCGCTCTGGACGACCCGTCGCCCGCGCCGTGTGGCCGCTGCTCGGTCTGCACAGGGCATGTGCAGCATCCGGGGCTCGTGCCATCTCCAGACAAATTGCTGGCCGCCCGCAACTTCTTGCGCGGTATGGATGTGGACATCGAGCCGCGCAAACGCTGGCCAGCAGGCGTGCGGCGCAAGGGCAGCGTCCGGGGCTTCGACGCGGGCCGGGCTGTCTCGTTTGCCGACGATCCGGCCTGGGTGGCCGAGCTGCAGGCCCTGCGCACCGCCGCCCCTGGCGATGTGCCTGCCGAGTTGCTGGCGGGTGCAGTGGCCACGCTGGGGCGCTGGGCCAAAAGTTGGCCCGCACGCCCGGTGTGTGTGGTGCCGCTGCCCGCGTCCGACATGGCGTCCAACCGCCGCATGGCCGAGCACATTGCGCAAAAGGGCCGTCTGCCATTGCTCGACGTGTTCATCTGGACAGGTGGACCCGCGCCAGACGATGCGGCATCCACCCCCATCGTGGCGCATCTGGAGTCGGCCATCCGCTGGATAAATGAGTCCGCTATGCCCGCCGGGCCGGTGCTGCTGGTGGCCACCGATGTGCGAACCCGCTGGACGGCCACGGTGGCTGCAGCGCTTTTGCGCGAGCAAGGCGCCAGCCAGGTGTTGTTGCTGGCCTTGCACCTGCGGCCTTGAGGCATGATCGGAGTCGATGCACATGACCATTTCAAGATGAACGACGACACGCAAGACTCGCCCCTGCTGCAAGAAGCCCGCCTTTGGCAGGACGAACGCTGGACCGCCCGGGTCATCAAGAACGAAGACGACGATGGCTGGGCCGTGGCCATGTACAAAGCCGGTGAGTCCGAGCCCGCGCTGGTGGGGCCGTGGACCATGGGACGCGACAAAAAGAACCCCAAGCCCCTCGACGGCTCGGCCTTCATCACCTTGGTCAAAACCGCCAGCGAGTTTGTGCGCCGCAGCGAGCAGCAACTTCATGCGACGCTGCACCAGTCGGTGACCGTCAATGGCCAGGCGGGGCGTGTCACAGTGCTGTTGGACATCGTGCCTGACGAGGACAGCCCGTATGCAATGCTCTCGGCACGCGGCGACGGCGGGGAGATGCTGGCCGAATTCAAGGTCGATGCCGGTTTCAAGCTCAACCGACAGACGGCCCAGGTCTGGGCGGATGCCGACTTCGCCAAGCCTGGCCGCGGCGAGCTCTGATCATGACAAGCATGAGCCAGCACGCAAGCCCCCTTCGTCCCTGGCAGGTCATCGTCGGCGGTATTTCTGGCTTGGTGTTGACCATCGGTCTGGCGCGTTTTGCTTACACGCCTTTGTTGCCTGCCCTGCAATTGCAAACAGGACTCAACGATGCCAGTGCGGGCGCCTTGGCAGCGATCAATTACGCAGGCTACATCTCGGGCGCCTTGGCGGCGGCCTGGATTGACGACGTGCGCTGGCGTCATCGGCTCTACAGCATGGGTTTGTGGTTGTCTCTGCTCACAGTGGCGGGCATGGCCCTGTCGACCTGGATGCCTGCCTGGGCGTTGTGGCGCTACCTGGGCGGCTTGTGCGGTGCCACCGGCATGCTCTTGGGCGCAGGGCTGGTGCTGGGCTGGCTGATGCGTCAGGGCCGTCGCCCCGAGCTGGGCGTGCATTTCATCGGATTGGGTCTCGGGATCGTGGTGTCGGCAGCAGGTGTTTGGGGCGTATCGCAGATTTGGACACGCTGGTCTTCGCAGTGGCTGGCCATGGCGGGCATTGGCCTGGTGTTTTTTGTGCCGGCGTGGCGCTGGCGTCCGCCCGTGCCGCCCGAAGCCACGGCGGCCCAGGCCTCGGACGCGGTCAACAAAGTGTCGCTGCGCTGGATGCTGACCATGGCGGGCAGTTATTTTGCGGCAGGCTGGGGCTTTGTGATCAGTGCCACTTTCACCGTGGCCATTGTGGAGCGTGAGCCCGCTCTGGCCGGACAAGGTGCACTGGCCTGGGCGCTGGTCGGGCTGGCGGCCATGCCTGCGGTGTTTCTGTGGGACAAGGTGGCTCGCCGCTGGGGCGACACGCGCGCTTTGCTGTTGGCCTTTGGCTTGCAGACCTTGTCGGTCATCTTGCCGGCTGTGTCGGGCTCATTGGCGGCTGCGTTGGGGGGTGCTGTGGGTTACGGCGCAACATTCATCGGCATCGTGAGCTTGACCTTGGCCCTGGTGGGACGCCGTGCACCCCAGAACCCGGGCAAGGCCATGGCCAGACTGACCTTGAGCTACGGTGCAGCGCAGGTGATCGCACCGGTGGTGGCCGGGGCCATGGCGCAAGCCACAGGCACGTTCAAAGGGGCTTTGTGGCTCACGGCGGGTGTGATGGCGGCAGGCATGGTGCTCCTGGCGACCTTGCCGCAGGATGAACAGGTCTGAGTACTGCGTGGGTTGGCCTGGGCGTCAGATGCCCAGGCTTTGCAGCTGCACCAGCCCTTTGGGCGTTTTGAGGGTGGCCACGAGGTTGGCCGGGCCGTTTTCAATGGCCACACCGTCCAGGCCAATCGATGCATAGGCCGCTTGCAACTTGGCGGCGCTCGGGTGGTGCACGGCGATGCTTTGCAGTGTGACGCCTGATCGTGGCAAGCTGTTGCGCGGGTGCAGGCGCAGAGGCTCTGTCGCGTCGGGCTTTCCCCATTGGATCAAGGTCGGCAAGGTGCCGTTGAACAGGCGCTCGCCGTCTTCGCGCACGGTGATCTGCCAGTGGAGTGTGCCTTTGCCCGATTTTCGGCTGGCGTGCACGATCTGACCACGCTCGATGCCTTGTGTGCGCAGCACATGGCGCGCGGCCTTCACGTCTTCGGTGCTGGCCACGAAAGTGACGAGGCGCGGCTCTTTGGCTACAGCTTTTTGCACAGCCGGGTCGTCCAGATCAAACCAGCGGGCCACTTGCGAGCGCTTGGGGATCATGGCCTCGGGGTTGATGGCGATGATTTCAAAGTAGGCCAAGGGATGGGTGGGAGAAGCGATCTTGAACAGGCGGTTGTGGGTGCCGTATTTTTCATGCTCACCGCCCGGGGACGGGGTGATACCGAGCGTGGCTTCGCACCACTCGACGCCTTGTTCCAGTGTGGCGGCGGCCACGACCAGGTGATCGATGTGTGTTTTCATGAGGTCAGGCAAATGGCAAAAGAGGCTGTGGGTTTCCTGAGGCAGACGTGCAGAGGGACGAGTGCGTTCAGCGTTTGTGGTCTGGCGTGCTTTGCGCCGGTGCGACTGGGCTGGGTGCCGCGGGCGCGTCAACGCGGCGTGCGCCATTGAAGCGTTTTTGCCAATAGGCCGAACGCATGTCGTCCACCTGAACCGATTTGCCTGCCCGGGGGGAGTGGATGAATTTGCCGTCGCCCACATAGATGCCCACATGGCTGAACGCCCGCTTCATGGTGTTGAAGAAGACCAGATCACCGGGCTTGAGCTCGGCAGGGTCGATTGTTTCGGTGACTTTGGCTTGTTCAGCGGCGCGGTGGGGAAGCAATTTGCCAAAGGATTGTTCGTAGAGGTGGCGCACAAAACCGCTGCAGTCGAACCCGGTATTTTCGCTGGTGCCGCCACGGCGGTAAGGCACGCCCAGCAATCCCATGGCTTGGCCGAGCAGGTCCGTGGTCTTCTCGCCGACGGTTTGCTTGGCCTGTGAGAACTGTCCGGTCAATTGACCCGTCCATTGAGACAGGATGCCTGTCGGGTTGACGGGCGGGGGAGGCTCGTCATCTCCGGGCGCTGCCCACACCAAGCTGCTGGCCAGGACCAGCAGCAAGGGGAGTTTTTTCAGCAAAGCGGACAGAGGTGAATACAAAAGAATGTCAGATTCAAGAAAGATCGGCCATTCTATACGTTGCGGCAAGGCAGCGGACGTGCTGCACAATGCGGGGCAAAGGATTCAAAAACATGTTGATTGACGCACAAGAATGCCAACTGGTGTTGGTGGATTACCAAACCAAACTTCAGCCCGTGATGGCCGACGCTAGCCAGGTCTGGGCCAATGCAGGTCGTCTGGCGGAATTGGGCAGTGCTTTGGGCATCCCGGTCTGGGGCACCGAGCAGAACCCTTCCAGGCTCGGGGAAATGCCGCCTGAGATCCGCCGCCACTGCCGTCAGGTTCTGGCCAAAATGCAGTTCAGTGCGGTGGAAGAGGGGCTGGGCGAATGGCTTCAACCCGAGCCACCGCAGGCACCTCGCGGCAATGCACGCAGTCTGCCGCGCCATTTGCAAAAGCCTCAGGCTGCGGCGCAGGAGCGCAAGAGCATAGTGCTGGCCGGGTGTGAGGCTCACATTTGCCTGCTGCAAACCGCGCTCGATTTGCTGGAAGACGAGTTCGAGGTGTGGGTGGTGACCGACGCTTGCAGTTCGCGCACCGAGCGCAACCGCGATGCGGCTTATGACCGCCTGGCTGGCGCAGGGGCAGAATTGGTCACGGCCGAGATGGTGGCCTTCGAGTGGATCCGCTCGGCAGAGCACCCCGACTTCCAGCTGCTGCAAAACCTGTTCAAGTGAACGCTGTGCCGCGCGGACCTGGTATTCCGCGGCTCACAAAGCGCTTTGTTCCTGGTCCAGAGGCTGATCAAGTCAGCTTGTTGCAAGTCCTTTACCCATAATTATGAATTCAGAAGAGCAGGGCCTTCACGGCCTGCTCGATGACTTCATTTTCTCGGTATTCAGGAGATTTTCATGGGCCGCTTTGCTGACTTTCACGCACGTTCAATCCATGACCGCGACGCCTTTTGGGGCGAGCAGGCCAAGCTGGTGGACTGGAAAGTCCAACCGCAGCAAATCTGTGATTACAGCAACCCGCCGTTTGCAAAATGGTTCGTCGGTGGCCAAACCAACCTTTGCCACAACGCGGTGGACCGCCACCTGGCCGAGCGCGCCGATCAGCCTGCGCTGATTTTTGTGTCGACCGAAACCGACCAGGAGAAAACCTACACCTTCCGTGACCTGCATGCCGAAGTGCAGCGCATGGCCGCCATCCTGAAAGACCTCGGTGTGGTCAAGGGCGACCGCGTGCTGATCTACATGCCCATGATTGCTGAAGCGGCATTCGCCATGTTGGCCTGTGCCCGTCTGGGTGCGATCCACTCGGTGGTGTTCGGCGGTTTCGCCTCGCACTCGCTGGCAACGCGCATCGAGGACGCGTCGCCCAAGGTCATCATCAGCGCTGATGCCGGTTCGCGTGGTGGCAAGGGAGTCCCTTACAAGCCCTTGCTTGACGAAGCCATCCAGTTGTCGGCCCACAAACCCACCAACGTGATCATGGTCGACCGCAAGCTGGCGGCTTTCACACCGGTGGCGGGTCGCGATGTGGATTACGCCACCGAGCGCGCCAAGCACATGGATGCCGTGGTGCCTTGCGAGTGGGTCGAGTCCACACACCCCAGCTACACGCTTTACACCTCGGGCACCACTGGCAAGCCCAAAGGCGTTCAGCGTGACACCGGTGGCTACACCGTGGCGCTGGCCGCCAGCATCCCGCACATTTACCAGGGCAAGCCCGGTGGCACGTTCTTTTGCACCAGCGACATCGGCTGGGTGGTGGGCCACAGTTACATCATCTATGGCCCGCTGATCGGTGGCATGGCCACCATCATGTACGAGGGCCTGCCGATCCGCCCTGACGGTGGCATCTGGTGGAGCCTGGTCGAGAAGTACAAGGTCAACGTCATGTTCAGCGCGCCCACGGCCATCCGTGTGCTCAAAAAGCAAGACCCTGCGCTGCTCACCAAATACGACCTGTCCAGCCTGCAAGCGCTGTTCCTGGCTGGTGAGCCGCTGGACGAGCCGACCGCCAAATGGATTTCCGAAGGTCTGGGCGGTAAACCGATCATCGACAACTACTGGCAGACCGAAACCGGTTGGCCGATCCTGACCATCTGCAACGGCGTGGAAAAAGCCCCGAGCAAGTTCGGCTCGCCCGGCAAGGCGGTTTATGGCTACAACGTCAAACTGGTGGACGACCAGACCGGCGAAGAGTTGACCGGCGCCAACCAGAAGGGCGTGTTGACCATTGAGGGCCCACTGCCCCCCGGCAACCTGCAAACCATCTGGGGTGACGACGAGCGTTTCGTCAAGACCTACTGGAAGACCGTTCCCAACAAGCTGGTTTACAGCACGTTCGATTGGGCTGTGCGTGACGAAGATGGTTACTTCTTCATTTTGGGCCGCACCGACGACGTGATCAACGTGGCCGGTCACCGCCTGGGTACGCGCGAGATCGAAGAAAGCATCTCCAGCCACCCCAATGTGGCCGAAGTGGCGGTGGTCGGCGTGGCCGACCAGCTCAAAGGGCAGGTGGCCATGGCGTTTGCCATCGCCAAGGACACCTCGGGTCTGACCGATGCGGCTGCACGCCTCAAGCTCGAAGGCGAGGTCATGAAGGTGGTGGACTCGCAGCTGGGTGCGGTCGCCCGTCCTTCCCGTGTGTTCTTTGTCTCGGCCTTGCCCAAGACCCGCAGCGGCAAGCTGCTGCGCCGGGCGATCCAGGCCGTGGCCGAGGGCCGTGACCCCGGGGACCTGACGACCATGGACGATCCGGCTGCTTTGCAGCAAATCGTTGACCTGGTCAAAGGCTGAAACAAGAGGACCTCGCCCCGGCGGGGTCTTTTTTTGCCCATGCATCCCTAAGATGTAAGTTTGATATCGGTGAAGCCATGGCACAATGCGCGAGTTACTCAGGCCCTTCCCATGCCACAGTCGCATCCGCCAACCGGTTCAGCCGTGTCGCGGAAGGTAAATATCAACCAACTAATGTTTCCCAGAGGGAAACGGAGGTCAGCGAATCATGAGCGAGACAAATTCCGTCTACGCTGCCTACTCAGGCAACACCCACCTTTTCGGAGGTAACGGCCCGTACGTCGAAGAGATGTACGAAAACTACCTGGCCAACCCAGGCAGCGTGCCCGACTCCTGGCGCGAATATTTTGACGCCCTCCAGCACGTTCCCGCAGTCGATGGCTCCAACGCCAAAGATGTGCCCCACATGCCTGTCATCAACGCCTTTGCCGAACGCGCCAAGGCCGGCGGCACCAAAGTGGTCATGGCCAGCGAAAACGTCGAGATGGGCCGCAAGCGCACCGCTGTGCAGCAACTGATCGCCGCCTACCGCAACGTAGGCCAACGCTGGGCCGATCTGGACCCACTCAAGCGCACCGAGCGCCCGAACATCCCCGATCTCGATCCCGCTTTCTACGGCTTCTCTGACGCCGACCAGGAAACCGTGTTCGACACCAGCAACACCTTTTTTGGCAAGAACAACATGTCCTTGCGCGAGCTGCTCAACGCACTGCGCGAGACCTACTGCGGCACGATCGGTGCCGAGTACATGTACACCACCGAGCAGGCTGAAAAGCGCTGGTGGCAGCAAAAGCTCGAAAGCATCCGCAGCAAGCCCAACTTTGGCGCTGAAAAGAAAAAGCAGATCCTCGACCGCTTGACAGCTGCCGAAGGTCTGGAGCGCTACCTGCACACCAAATACGTGGGCCAGAAGCGTTTTTCGCTCGAAGGTGGCGAGAGCTTCATTGCTGCCATGGACGAGCTGATCCAGCAAGCCGGTGCCAAAGGCGTGCAGGAAGTCGTGATCGGCATGGCCCACCGTGGCCGCCTGAACGTGCTGGTCAACACCATGGGCAAGTTGCCCTCGGACCTGTTTGCCGAGTTCGACCACACCGCCCCCGAAGACCTGCCTGCCGGTGACGTGAAATACCACCAAGGTTTCAGCTCGGACGTGAACACCGCTGGTGGCCCCGTCCACCTGTCGCTGGCGTTCAACCCTTCGCACCTGGAAATCGTGAACCCCGTGGTGGAAGGCTCGGTGCGCGCCCGCATGGACCGCCGCAACGACCCGTTGGGTCAGCAAGTGCTGCCCGTGCTGGTGCATGGCGATTCCGCCTTTGGCGGCCAGGGTGTGAACCAGGAAACCCTGGCGCTGGCCCAGACCCGTGGTTACTCCACTGGCGGCACGGTCCACATCATCATCAACAACCAGATCGGTTTCACCACCTCCGACCCACGTGACATGCGCTCGAGCGTGTTCTGCACCGACATCGTCAAGATGGTCGAAGCGCCTGTCCTGCACGTCAATGGCGACGATCCCGAGTCGGTCGTGCTGGCCACCCAGCTGGCCCTCGAATACCGCATGACCTTCCGCAAGGATGTGGTTCTCGACGTGGTCTGCTTCCGCAAACTGGGTCACAACGAACAGGACACCCCTGCGCTGACCCAGCCGCTGATGTACAAGAAGATCGGCGCTCACCCTGGGACACGCAAGCTGTTTGCAGACAAGCTGGCCACACAAGGCCTGGGCGACACCTTGGGCGATGACATGGTCAAGGCCTACCGCGCTGCGCTGGACGCCGGTAAGAACACCACTGAGCCGGTGTTGACCAACTTCAAGACCAAGTTCACTGTCGATTGGGCGCCTTTCATGGGCAAGAAGTGGACCGATGCCGGTGACACCTCTATCCCCTTGGCCGACTGGAAGCGTCTGGCCGAGAGAATTTCGACCATTCCCGAATCGGTCACACCACACCAGCTGGTCAAGAAAGTCTATGACGACCGTGCCGCCATGGGCCGTGGAGAGATCCCCGTCGATTGGGGCATGGGCGAACACATGGCATTTGCCTCACTGGTCGCCAGTGGTTACCCCGTGCGACTGTCCGGCGAAGACTGCGGCCGGGGCACGTTCACGCACCGCCACGCCGTGATCCATGATCAAAAGCGCGAGAAGTGGGACACGGGCACGTATGTGGCCTTGCAAAACGTCTCTGACAAACAAGCCCCGTTCGTTGTCATCGACTCGATCCTGTCCGAAGAGGCTGTGCTCGGTTTCGAATACGGCTATGCCTCGAACGATCCTTACACCTTGGTGATCTGGGAAGCCCAGTTCGGTGACTTCGCCAACGGCGCACAGGTGGTGATTGACCAGTTCATCGCTTCTGGTGAAGTCAAGTGGGGTCGTGTGAACGGCTTGACCTTGATGTTGCCGCACGGCTACGAAGGCCAGGGCCCCGAGCACAGCTCGGCCCGCGTCGAGCGCTTCATGCAGCTGGCCGCCGACACCAACATGCAGATCGTGCAGCCGACCACGGCCAGCCAGATCTTCCATGTGCTGCGTCGCCAAATGGTGCGCGACCTGCGCAAGCCCCTGGTCATCTTCACGCCCAAGTCGCTCTTGCGCAACAAGGATGCCACCAGCCCGGTCTCCGAGTTCACCAAAGGCAGTTTCCAGACCGTCATTGGCGAGACCAAAGACATCAAGGCCGACAAGGTCAAGCGTGTGATCGCCTGTTCGGGCAAGGTCTATTACGACCTGGTCAAGCACCGCGAAGCCAAGGGTGCTGACGATGTGGCGATCATCCGCGTGGAACAGCTCTATCCATTCCCGCACAAGGCCTTCGCAGCCGAGATCAAGAAGTACCCGAACGCCACCGACGTGGTCTGGTGCCAGGACGAGCCGCAGAACCAGGGTGCCTGGTTCTTCATCCAGCACAACATCCACGAGAACATGCTCGAAGGTCAGAAACTTGGCTATGCCGGTCGCGCAGCGTCTGCATCGCCAGCGGTGGGTTATTCACACCTGCACCAGGACCAGCAAAAAGCACTGATCGAAGCGGCCTTCGCGAAGCTCAAGGGCTTTGTGCTGACCAAGTGATTCACCAGAACAAACTGACGTTCAATCATTGAGAAAGAATTCAAAATGGCTATCGTAGAAGTCAAAGTCCCCCAGCTGTCCGAGTCCGTGGCCGAAGCCACCATGTTGCAGTGGAAAAAGAAACCTGGTGAAGCGGTTGCGGCCGACGAAATCCTGATCGAAATCGAAACCGACAAAGTTGTGCTCGAAGTGCCTGCGCCTGCAGCCGGCGTGCTGTCGGAAATCATCGTGGCCGATGGCGGCACCGTGACCGCCGAGCAGCTCATCGCCAAGATCGATACCGAAGGCAAGGCTGCAGCCACCGCTGCGCCTGCCGCCGCTGCTGCCCCTGTCGCAGCTCCAGCAGCCGCAGCCCCAGCTGCAGCCAACAAAGCGGGTGTGGCCATGCCTGCCGCAGCCAAGCTGATGGCCGACAACAACCTGGCCGCAGGTTCTGTGGCAGGTACGGGCAAGGACGGTCGTGTCACCAAGGGTGATGTGCTGTCGGCTGTGGCCGGTGGTGGTGTGCAGTCCACTGCGGCTGTGATCCCCACAGGCGTGCCCACCAAGGCGCTGCCTCAGGTGTCGGCGCCTGCCGTCAACCTGGGCGACCGTCCTGAGCAACGCGTGCCCATGACCCGTCTGCGCGCCCGCGTTGCCGAGCGTCTGCTGCAATCACAGTCAACCAACGCCATCCTGACCACCTTCAACGAAATCAACATGGCCCCGGTCATGGACATGCGCAAGCGCATGCAAGAGCGTTTCGAGAAGGAACACGGCGTCAAGCTCGGCTTCATGAGCTTCTTCGTCAAGGCCGCTGTGCATGCCCTGAAGAAATTCCCCGTGCTCAACGCTTCCGTCGATGGCAACGACATCGTGTACCACGGCTACTTCGACATCGGTATCGCTGTGGGTTCGCCGCGCGGTCTGGTGGTGCCGATCCTCCGCAACGCCGATCAGATGAGCTTTGCCGACATTGAGAAGAAGATCGCCGAATTCGGCGTGAAAGCCCGTGACGGCAAGCTGGGCATCGAAGAGATGACTGGCGGTACCTTCTCCATCTCCAACGGTGGCACTTTCGGCTCGATGATGTCGACCCCCATCATCAACCCACCCCAGTCCGCGATTTTGGGTGTGCACGCGACCAAAGACCGCGCCATGGTGGAAAACGGTCAAGTGGTGGTGCGTCCCATGAACTACTTCGCCATGTCGTATGACCACCGCATCATCGACGGCCGCGAAGCCGTCCTGGGCCTGGTCGCCATGAAGGAAGCGCTGGAAGATCCAGCGCGCCTCTTGTTCGACATCTGAATCCCTTTGTTTTGAATGCCCCCTGCCCAGGGGGCGTTTTTCATCCAGAAGACAATCACCATGAGCAAACAATTCGACGTCGTCGTCATCGGCGGTGGCCCCGGTGGCTACATCGCAGCCATCCGCGCTGCCCAACTCGGTTTCCAAGTCGCTTGCATCGACGAGTGGAAAAACGCAGCCGGTGGCCCAGCCCCTGGCGGCACCTGTACCAACGTGGGTTGCATCCCCTCCAAGGCGCTGCTGCAGTCCAGCGAGCACTTTGAACACGCCAACCACCACTTCGCAGAGCATGGCATCACCGCCAAGGATGTGAAGATGGACGTGGCCAAGATGATTGCCCGCAAGGACAACGTCGTGAAGCAAAACAACGACGGCATCTTGTACCTGTTCAAGAAAAACAAGGTCACCTTCTTCCACGGTCGCGGCAGCTTTGCGGGCAAGGCGGAAGGCGGCTACACCATCCATGTGGCTGGCAAGACCGAAGAATCCATCACGGCCAAGCAAGTCATCATCGCCACAGGCTCCAACGCCCGTGCGCTGCCTGGCACACCGTTTGACGAAGTCAACGTGTTGTCCAACGACGGCGCATTGCGCGTGGGCGCTGTACCTAAGAAACTGGCCTTGATCGGCTCAGGCGTGATCGGTTTGGAGATGGGTTCTGTGTGGCGTCGTCTCGGCGCTGACGTGACCATCCTCGAAGGCCTGCCCACATTCCTCGGCGCTGTGGATGAGCAAATCGCCAAAGAAGCCAAGAAGGCTTTTGACAAGCAAGGCCTCAAGATCGAACTCGGCGTGAAAGTGGGCGAGATCGTCAACGGCAAGAAGGGCGTCACCGTCAACTACACCAACGCCAAAGGCGAAGCGGTGGTGCTCGACGCAGACAAGCTCATCGTGTCGATCGGCCGCGTGCCCAACACCATCGGTTTGAATGCCGAAGCCATTGGCCTGCAGCTCGACGAGCGTGGCGCCATTGTGGTGGACGGTGATTGCAAAACCAACGTGCCCGGCGTGTGGGCGGTGGGTGACGTGGTGCGCGGCCCGATGCTCGCGCACAAAGCCGAAGAAGAAGGGGTGGCTGTGGCCGAGCGCATCGCAGGCCAACACGGTCATGTCAACTTCAACACCATTCCTTGGGTCATCTACACCAGCCCCGAAATCGCTTGGGTTGGCCGCACGGAGCAGCAACTCAAGGCCGATGGCGTGGCTTACAAAGCCGGCACATTCCCGTTCCTCGCGAACGGCCGTGCACGTGCGTTGGGCGACACCACCGGTATGGTGAAGTTCCTGGCCGATGCCACGACCGACGAAATCCTGGGGGTGCACATGGTGGGTCCACAGGTGTCGGAGTTGATCTCTGAAGCCGTGGTGGCGATGGAGTTCAAGGCCTCGGCCGAAGACATTGCCCGCATTTGCCATGCGCACCCGTCCTTGAGCGAAGCCACGAAAGAAGCCGCACTGGCCGTAGACAAACGCACCCTGAACTTCTAAGCCCAAGACCCGTTGCCGACTGCGGTGGGCAAGGAGTTGGGTTAAAGTTCTTGCATCCCAGAAACCCGGGCATTGTTCCGGGTTTTTTTCGGGTTATTTGAAGTCAAAGACCATTTGTCCATGTCCGTTCGTGCTGTTTACGAAGAAGAGCTCCGAAAGCGGGGCTTTCAGAGCGATCCGGCCCAACTGCGTGCCATTGAGGCACTGGAGCGCTGCGCCAACGAGTGGGCCATTTACCGGGCCAAACGCTCCAATGCCCTGAAAAAACTCATCAACCGACCTGAGATCCCCAAAGGGGTTTACATGTTTGGCGGGGTGGGGCGCGGCAAAAGCTTTTTGATGGACTGCTTTTACGAAGCGGTACCGATCCAGCGCAAGACCCGTTTGCACTTTCACGAGTTCATGCGCGAGGTGCACCGTGAGTTGGCCGCCATGCAGGGCACTGTCAACCCGCTGGACGTGTTGGGCAAAAAGATGGCCAAGCGCTACCGGCTCATCTGCTTTGACGAATTCCATGTGGCCGACATCACCGATGCGATGATCTTGCACCGCCTGCTGGTGGCCCTGTTCGACAATGGGGTGGGCTTTGTCACCACCTCCAACTTTGAGCCCGATGGCCTGTACCCCAACGGCCTGCACCGCGACCGCATCTTGCCCGCCATTGCCTTGCTCAACCAGCGCATGCAGGTGCTCAATGTGGACAACGGTACCGACTACCGCCGCCGCACGCTGGAGATGGTCAAGCTCTATCACACCCCGCTGGGTGCACAGGCCGATGCCGAGATGGGCGATGCTTTCAACCGCTTGGCCACGGGGCCAGACGAAGACCCGCAGCTGCACATCGAGGCGCGCAAGATCCAGTCGCGTCGACGCTCCGGTGGTGTGGTCTGGTTTGATTTCATGGCCATTTGCGGTGGGCCGCGTTCACAAAACGATTACCTCGAAATCGCCACTCAGTTCCACACCGTGCTGCTGAGCAATGTGCCGCAGCTGCCCGTGAGCATGGCGTCCGAAGCCCGGCGTCTGACCTGGCTGATCGATGTGCTGTACGACCGTCGGGTCAAACTCATTTTGTCTGCGGCTGTGCCGCCCGAGGCGCTTTACACGCAAGGCCCGATGTCGCACGAGTTCCCGCGCACGATTTCACGCCTGCACGAAATGCAATCCAGCGAATTTTTGGCGCTGGAGCACCGCACGGTGGACACGCACCTCACATGAAGACGCTCGCTTCGGTTTTGGCCTGTCTGAGCATTGCTGCGGGTGCATGGGCGCAGGCGGTGGATGATGTGCCTGCTGAAATTCGTCAGCAAAGGGATGCCTTGGCACAGGAGCGCAGCCGCATCAACCAGTCGCATGAGCTGCAAGCCACCGCGTGTTGGCAGAAATTTGCCGTCAACGATTGCCTGGCTGCTGTGCGCAAAAGCAAACGGGCACAACTGGACCCGATTCACCAGAAAGAGTTGGCGATCAATGCGCAAGAGCGTGCCTGGCGGACCCGCCAGCGCGACGAGCGTTTGCAGAACAAGGCCAGTGAGCCGGGAGCACGCAGTGAGCAGTGAGATGCACAGCAATCTGCGCTCGCCCGAGCGGCAATTGATCGAGCTGCAAATGGAGCATGCCGATCTGGACGCCTTGATTGACCAGGCCACAGAAAGTGGTGAGGCCCAGGACGAGTTGCGTCTGCGCCGCTTCAAAAAACGTCGCCTGGCTTTGCGCGACCAGATCGTGCGTCTGCAGCTGTTGCTTGACCCCAAGGAACCGGCTTGACACGGCTGGCCGATGCGGTGGCGGACACTTTGTCCGACGCGGGTCTGCTGGCCCAGCGTGTCGGTGGCTTTCAGCCACGTCAGGGGCAAACCGAGATGGCCATGGCGGTGGTCGAAACCATCGAGGAGGGCGGGGCGCTGGTGGTGGAGGCGGGCACCGGGGTGGGCAAGACCTTTGCTTACTTGGTGCCAGTACTGCTCAGTGGCCAGCGCGCCCTCATTTCTACGGCCACCAAAGCCTTGCAAGACCAGCTGTTTTCACGCGACATCCCGCGCCTGGCGCAAGTGCTGAACCTGCCTGTGCGTGTGGCCTTGCTCAAGGGCCGCTCCAGCTACCTGTGTCTGCACCGCATGGAGCAAGCCCGCCACAGCCCGCAAGCGGCCCAGGCGGCTTACCAGCGGGCCATCGCCAAGGTCGAATCCTGGTCGCAGCTCACGCAGACGGGGGACATGGCCGAGTTGCCGGGCCTGGATGAAAGTTCGTCGCTGTGGCCTTTGGTGACCTCGACCCGGGACAACTGTCTGGGCTCCAACTGCCCACGCTACCGCGCCTGCCATGTGAATCTGGCACGTAAGGAGGCGATGGCGGCCGATGTGGTGGTGATCAACCACCACCTGTTCTTTGCCGACCTGTCTGTGCGTGAATCGGGTGTGGCCGAGCTCCTGCCCACGGTGCGAGTCACCGTGTTCGACGAGGCGCACCAGCTCAACGAGATCGGTGTGAATTTCCTTGGTCAGGACCTGTCCACGGTACAGCTGCTGGAGTTGGCGCGCGATGTGCTCGCCACCGGCTTGCAACTGGCCCGTGGCCTGGTGGACTGGCATTTGCTGTCGGCAGGCCTGGAAAAGGCCACACGCGACTGGCGGTTGGCGGCCGGGCAACACCGTGGGGCTGTGCGCCTGCGTTGGGCCGATGGTGCGCCCCAGGGCGTGGAGGTCGATGCCTGGCGCCATGGCTTGGATCAATTGCACACCGCATTAGAGAACCTGCGCGCCGGACTCGATCAGGTCACCGAGCTGGCACCGGATTTCCAGCGCCTGATGGAGCGGGCCGTGTCTTTTGCACAGCGCACGCGCCAGTTTGCCAGCGAGCCCGACAGCGATGCGGTGCGCTGGGCAGAGGTCAGTGCGCAGCTGCGGCTGGTCGAGGCGCCGCTGGACATCGCCGACACTTTTTCCAAATTGACGCAGCCTGCGCCGCAGCCAGTGCTTGAGGCTGTATCAGAGTCTGCAGCGCCCGTGCTGCAGCGGGCTTGGGTGTTCACTTCGGCCACCCTGGGCGCCGATGAGCGACTGAGCTGGTTCACCCAGCCATGCGGACTCACGGCGGCGCGCACCATGCGTGTGGGCAGCCCTTTTGATTACGGGCGGCAAGCAGCACTGTATGTGCCCGACCATTTGCCCAAACCCGCTGACCCCAGCCATGCGCGGCAGGTGGCTCAGTTGGCGCTGGAGGCGGTGACGCAGCTGGGTGGCCGTACCCTCGTGCTGACCACCACGCTGAACGCCATGCGTGTGATTGGCGAGCATCTGCAGTCGCGGTTTGATTCAGGCCTGAACATCGAAGTGCTGGTGCAGGGGCAAAGCCCCAAGCGCAAGCTGATGGAGCGTTTTCGCGAGGGGCGCAGCCAGGGTGGTGCGGGTTGCGTGCTGGTGGCGTCGGCCTCTTTCTGGGAGGGCTTCGATGTGCCCGGCGATGCCTTGCAGTTGGTCATCATCGACAAGCTGCCGTTTCCGCCGCCCGATGACCCCTTGTTTGAAGCCCGCAGCCAACGACTGACGCGTGAAGGCCGCAGCCCGTTCGCCGAGCATGCCTTGCCGGAAGCCGCCGTGGCCCTCAAGCAGGGGGCAGGGCGTTTGATCCGCAGTGAAAGCGATCGCGGAGTGCTGGTGGTGTGCGACACCCGTCTGGCCACAATGTCTTATGGCAAACGCTTGATGTCGGCTTTGCCGCCGATGCGGCTGGTCACCAGCCGGGACGAGTTTGTGTCTGAAATCAGCGCCCTGGCGCAGGACTCACCAGAGCTTCCACCAGCTTGATGTTTTTTGCACGGCCTTGCCTTGCAGGTAGGCCGACCGGGGGTAGTTCTTTTCCAGCACGCGCTTGGCATCGTCGCGCAACGCGCTCATGCCCATGGCGTCGTACGAGGTGACCAGGATGGCCAGCGCATCTTCAACGGCAGGCACACCCTGGTAGTCCGAGATGGCTTGCTGGGCGCGGTTGATCGCGGCCACATGCGCACCTTTCGTGGCGTAGTAACGCGCCACATGCACCTCGTAAGCTGCCAGCGAATTGACGATGTAGGTCATGCGCTGACGGGCATCCGGTGTGTATTTGGAATCCGGAAAACGTGCAGCCAGGTCGCGGAAGGATTCGAAGGACTCCTTGGCGGCCTTTTGGTCGCGTTCGGACAGGTCTTGCCGAGTGATGAAAGAGAACAAGCCCAGGTTGTCGTTGAAGTTCACCAGGCCCTTGAGGTAGAGCGCATAGTCCAGTGCCGGGCTGGTGGGGTGCAGACGGATGAACCGGTCGAGTGTGGCGATGGCTTGTACCTTGTCGCCGGTTCTGTACTGTGCGTAGGCTTTTTCGATCTGGGCTTGCTGCGCCAGCAGCGTGCCGGCAGCGCGACTCTCCAGTTTGTCGAACAGGCCAATGGCCTTGTCCCAGGCCCCTGAATTGACTTCGTCGCGCGCTTCTTTGTAAATGCGGTCGGGTGTCCAGCCTGCCGTCACATCCTTGGTTGTGCTGGAGCAGCCGGACAAGATCGATGCTGCCAGCAGCAGGCAGGCGGGAAGCACCGATAATCTGAAACGCAGCATGTCCGACATCCTTGAACTGTTCACTCGAATTGATTATATCGACCCCCCCCACTTTGCAAGTGTCTGAATTCCCTGATTCCGAAGGTTTAACCGGTGGATGGGAGGGAGATGCTGTTGAAGTCCGCCACGACCAAGTGCCCGTAGCCTTGCAAGGCTGGCGACTTGACCGCGCGTTGGCCCACTTGGTGCCTGAGTTTTCACGCAATTACCTGCAGCAACTCATCGAGCAAGGCGATGTCTTGCTGGAGGGGCAAGTGGCGGGCAAGTCGTCGGTCAAGGTCAAATTTGGCCACCACATCACGGTCACCCTGCGGGCCACGCCGCAATCGCAGGCCTTTGTGCCGCAAGACATGCCCATCGATGTGGTTTACGAGGACGAGCATTTGCGCGTGGTGAACAAGCCCGCTGGTCTGGTGGTTCACCCGGCTCCGGGCAACTGGCGGGGTACCTTGCTCAACGGTCTGCTGGCGCTGGACCCTCTGGCCGTTCAAGTGCCCAGAGCTGGCATCGTGCACCGGCTGGACAAAGACACGAGCGGCCTGATGGTGGTGGCCCGCACCCGCCAGACCATGGACGCTCTGGTCGAGATGATCGCCGCCCGTGAGGTCAGTCGCCAGTACCTGGCCATTGCCCACGGCCGCTGGGGCAGCGATGCTGTGCGCAAGGTCGAGGCGCCAATCGGGCGTGACCCCGCCAACCGCTTGCGCATGGCCGTGGTGGACTTGAACAGCCAATCGGGCAAAACCGCCGCAACGACCATTGAGTTGCTGGACCAGGCTGATGCCGCCTGCCTGGTGCAATGCACCCTGCACACGGGTCGCACGCACCAGATCCGGGTGCACATGGCCCACCTCAAGCACCCCTTGCTGGCCGATGCGGTCTACGGTGGCGCGCCCTTGGCGGGCATGACCCGGCAAGCGCTGCACGCCTGGCATCTGGCGTTCACGCACCCCATCACTGGCGCTGCGCTCGATTTCAAGTCACCGCTGCCGCAAGACATGCGTGCCGCACTGGATGTCTGGGGCCTCAGCTACAATGACCCTGCATGAGCGCCTGCGGGCAGCTCTGACGGCCGGTTCGCTTCAGGCCAAGTCCTGGTCATTGCATCTCCTTGCTTGAAGACTGGACAGGCCCCCATTCTGGCCAATCCCCACAAACCCTCGAGCTCAGGCTTTCTGAG
This sequence comes from Limnohabitans radicicola, assembly GCF_014837235.1. GTDB lineage: Bacteria > Pseudomonadota > Gammaproteobacteria > Burkholderiales > Burkholderiaceae_C > Limnohabitans_A > Limnohabitans_A radicicola. The sequence continues at coordinate 586,953 of NZ_JACYFT010000002.1, forward strand.
CGATTTTTCCCGGAAGACCGACACCATGAACACGGCGCAAGCCAAGCGTGTCCTTGAAACTGCCTTGCTCTGCAGCCATCAGCCCTTGTCGCTGCGGGAGATGCGCGTCCTGTTTGACGATGCCCTGGGGGCGGACACCCTGCGCCAGATGCTGGCAGATTTGCAGCAAGACTGGGCGCAGCGTGGCCTGGCGCTGGTCTCTGTGGCCAGTGGCTGGCGTTTCCAGAGCCGTCCGGAAATGCGTGACTACCTCGATCGCTTGCACCCCGAAAAACCGCCCAAATACACCCGCGCGGCCATGGAGACACTGGCCATCATCGCCTACCGTCAACCTGTGACCCGTGGCGACATGGAAGACATCCGTGGCGTGACCATCAACTCCCAGATCCTCAAGCAGCTGGAAGACCGGGGTTGGGTCGAGGTCATTGGTCACCGTGAAACTGTCGGACGCCCGGGTTTGTATGCCACCACACGCCAGTTTCTGGACGATCTGGGTCTGGCCTCCTTGGACCAGTTGCCTCTGCTCTCCACGGTCGATCACCAGACCTCTGCTTTGGCGGGTTTGGTGGACGAGGAGCCGGTTCAGCCTGTGCTGTCCCTCGAAGAGGCGCTTGACCCTCAGAATTCACCCGTGGCAGACATGTTTGCCACTCCCGAAGGCGTGCTGCCAGAGTCTGAAGCGGGCGCGCAAGCGGACGCACCAGCAGCGGCACAGGACGCTGTTGACGCCGATTCGGCCCTTCCTTCTACTGCGGGTGAAGAAGACCCCGAACACCCATGAATTCACCATCCCGCGATCCTCAAAACACACAGGCCAATGCAAAGCGCGGCCGCGCTTCCGATGCGCGCCGACCCGCCGCTGGTGCCTACAAGGCAGTGGCCTTGTCCGATGTGGTGTCGGGTGAGTTTGACAACGAGGACAGCGCACCCGATGCCGAGCAGGATCTGGGCAAGCGCGTGCTCGCGCCTCAGGCCGATTCGCCGAAACTCCATAAGGTGCTGGCCCAGGCTGGCATGGGCTCCCGTCTGGAGATGGAGCAGCTGATTCTGGAAGGTCGGATTTCGGTCAACAACGAGCCTGCCCATGTGGGCCAGCGCATCCAATACGGTGACCTCATCAAGGTCAACGGCAAGCCCATCCGCGTCCGGATCGAGCCGCCACCCGCACGTGTCATTGCGTACCACAAGCCTGCGGGCGAAATCGTCAGCCATGACGATCCACAAAACCGGCCTTCGGTTTTTCGCAAGCTGCCACGCTTGATGAACGGCAAATGGCAGTCGGTTGGGCGTCTGGATCTGAACACCGAAGGCTTGCTGTTGTTCACCAGTTCAGGCGAGCTGGCCAACCGGCTGATGCACCCGCGCTTTGGCCTGGAGCGCGAATACGCGGTACGGGTGCTGGGTGCATTGAGCAACGAGGAAAAACAGCGTTTGCTGGACGGGGTGGTGCTCGACGACGGCTTGGCCCAGTTCGGCTCCATCGAAGATGGCGGCGGTGAGGGGTCCAACTGCTGGTACCGCGTCACGATTTCGGAAGGTCGTAACCGTGAGGTGCGTCGCATGATGGAAGCCGTGGGCCATGCGGTCAGTCGCCTGATCCGCATCCGCTACGGTGCCATGGTCTTACCCCACGGTTTGCGTCGGGGCGCCTGGCTGGAACTGGATGACAGTGACATTCGTGCCTTGGTGCGTGCTGCCGGTGCGCCAGAACGTGCGGCGGCACTGACTTACGAAGCGCGTGGTCCCGCCCGGCCTGCACGCAGCCCGCGCACCGGTGGACGAGGTAAGGCCGGAACCGCCGTGCCGACCTCTAAACCTGCACCTCGTGGCAAGGCCACAGGCAAGGCGCTGGCTAACACGGGCGGACAGCCTGACCCCTTGCGCACCTCGCAGGGTTATATCGGTGCGGAGAGTTTCACCCGCCAAAAGCAAGGCACTGGCGGCAAACGCAAACCCGGCGGCCGCGGCCGTTGAGCGGGTCGGTAGACCTTTCGCAAGAGGGGCATTGCGGCCCTTACATCCGGAAACGCCCGCCACGCAGGTTAGAATAAGCGGCTTTGCCAAATGGCAAAAATGCTTAAAAATCACTCTATCACAGGAAATACCATGGCGATCGAACGCACCCTCTCCATCATCAAACCCGACGCAGTGGCCAAAAACGTCATCGGCCAGATCTACGCCCGTTTTGAAGCTGCAGGCCTGAAGGTCGTGGCCGCCAAGATGGCGCACCTGTCGCGCGGCGAAGCCGAGCAGTTCTATGCGGTCCACAAGGAGCGTCCTTTCTTCAAGGACCTGGTCGACTTCATGGTGTCCGGCCCGGTCATGATCCAGGCTCTGGAAGGCGAAAGCGCGATTGCCAAGAACCGTGACCTGATGGGCGCCACCGACCCCAAGAAGGCCGCTCCCGGCACCATCCGCGCCGACTTCGCTGACAGCATCGACGCCAACGCCGTGCACGGCTCTGACGCCCCTGAAACTGCTGCTGTGGAAGTTGCCTTCTTCTTCCCCGGCATGAACGTTTACAGCCGCTGATCGCGTCGCGACAGATTCGCGACTTCAAACGCATGACGGCCAACCTTCTTGAATTCGATCTGGAGGGTCTGGCCGTTTTTTGCGAAGGGCTGGGTGAAAAGCGTTTCCGCGCCACCCAGCTGTTCCGCTGGATCCACCAGCGCGGTGCCAGCGATTTCGACCAGATGAGCGATCTGGCCAAATCCCTGCGCGAAAAACTCAAGACTTCTGCCCACATCGCCGCCTTGCCGGTGGTGTCCCAGCACATGTCTGCAGACGGCACCATCAAGTGGCTGTTCGATGTGGGTGACGGCAATGCCGTCGAATCCGTGTTCATCCCTGAAGACGACCGGGGCACGCTGTGTGTGTCTTCCCAGGCGGGTTGCGCCGTGGGCTGCCGCTTTTGTTCCACCGGCCACCAGGGCTTCAGCCGCAACCTGACGACGGGGGAGATCCTGGCCCAGCTGTGGTTTGCCGAGCATTTCCTGCGCAAACACCTGAACACCGATGACCGTGTCATCTCCAACGTGGTGATGATGGGCATGGGCGAGCCCCTGCAGAACTATTCGGCACTGGTGCCCGCCCTCAAGGCCATGCTGGACGACCACGGTTATGGTCTGTCGCGCCGCCGGGTCACCGTGTCCACCTCGGGTGTGGTGCCGATGATCGACCGTCTGGCGCAGGACTGTCCCGTCGCATTGGCGGTGTCCTTGCACGCCCCCTACGATGAGTTGCGCGACAACCTGGTGCCGCTCAACCGCAAATACCCGCTCGACGAGCTGCTGCAGGCCTGTACCCGCTACCTGGGTTCTGCGCCACGTGACTTCATCACTTTTGAATATTGCATGCTCGATGGTGTCAATGACCAGCCCGAGCATGCCCGTCAATTGATCGATCTTGTCCGCCTGCACGCCCGCGCGGGTCTGCGCTGCAAGTTCAACCTGATTCCGTTCAACCCCTTTCCTGCCTCCGGACTGCTGCGGTCACCGCAGGCCCGTGTTCAGGCCTTCGCCAAGATCCTGCTGGAGGCCGGTCTGGTGACCACGGTGCGCAAGACGCGGGGCGACGACATCGATGCCGCCTGTGGTCAGCTGGCTGGTGATGTCAAGGACCGCACCCGCGTGCAAGACCGCATTGCCCAGCAAAGGACCATCCCTTTGGTGCCTGTTGCGCCTGACTCCCATTGAAAGGGCCGTGATGCCATCATCCCCAGCTCCAGAGATGCTGCTGACCCACGAAGACACCTCTGATTCGCCATCGCCCAAGCCCAGTGCCGGCCAGCTGCTGAAAAAAGCCCGTCAAGCCAAAGGCGTGCATCTGGCCGTGTTGGCCGTGACGCTCAAGGTGCCTGTTCGCCAGCTCGAAGCACTCGAAGCCGATCAGTACGATGCCTTCAAGGGCGGGACGACGTTCCTGCGCGCCATCACTTCGTCCATGTGTCGCCATCTGGGCATCGACGCCGCGCCTGTGCTGGCTTTGCTGCCGTCGGCGGTCTCGTCCATGGGGGCTGCCCGACCCGCGCTCGAGCCTGAGTTGGGTCTGCAGCGTGTGTCTCTGCGCCCTCGGGGTGCGCGCAGCGCGCGCCCGGTGTTGATTTTGGCGCTGCTGATGCTGCTGGGCACAGCGGCGTTTCTTTGGCTGCCTTCGCCTGAGGCATGGTGGCCAGCTGGTTCGCAGAGTGATTCCTCCGCCACGCAGGTGGAGGAGGCCGCGGTGCCGCTGGGCCAGGCTTCCAATCCAGAAAGCAGTGAGGAGGCTGCCTCTGCAGCATCCGCCGTACAGCCAGACACCTTGCCTGCGGCCTCGGCAGCGGTGCCGCCTGCACCCAGTGCCTTGGCGTCGGGGCTATCCATGCCTGCCACTTCGCCAGCGGTTGCGTCCGCCAACACAGCCCCAACACCTCCTGCGGTCAGCGCCAAGCCAGCGGTCCTGCGCCTGGAAGCTTCAGCCGACACTTGGGTGGAGGTGCGTGACGCCAAAGGCCAGGCAACGGGCAGGCTCCTGAAAGCCACAGAATCCATGGAGATCCAACAGCCCGTGCCTTACAGCGTGGTGATTGGCCGCGCTGCGGCGGTCAAGGCTACCTTGCGCGGTCAACCCTTTGACCTCAAGCCCCATGCGCCGCAGTCTGTGGCCCGTTTCGAGGTGAAAGAATGAGCGATACCTTGCCCATCCACATTGCCGCCCCTGCCGCACGCCGCAGCCGACAGGCGAGGGTGGTCTGGGGCAGCCGTGTGGTCACAGTGGGGGGCAACGCCCCTGTGCGCGTGCAGTCCATGACCAACACCGACACGGTGGACGTGATCGGCACCGCCATCCAGGTCAAGGAACTGGCGATCGCTGGCTCCGAGATGGTGCGCATTACAGTGAACACGCCCGAAGCGGCCGAGGCTGTACCGCATATCCGCGAGCAGCTCGACAAAATGGGCATCGATGTGCCCCTGATTGGCGACTTCCATTACAACGGCCACCGTCTGCTGACCGACTACCCGGCCTGCGCCGAAGCCCTGTCGAAGTACCGCATCAACCCCGGCAACGTCGGCAAGGGCGACAAGCGCGACACCCAGTTCGGCCAGATGATCGATGCGGCCATGCGATGGAACAAACCGGTGCGCATCGGTGTGAACTGGGGCAGTCTGGACCAGGAACTGCTGGCCGATCTGATGGACATCAACAGCCGCCGTGCCCAGCCTTACGAGGGACGGCAGGTCATGTACGAAGCCCTGATCCAGTCGGCCATTGGTTCTGCTCAGCGTGCAGAAAGCATGGGCATGGATGGCGCACAGATCGCTTTGTCCTGCAAGGTTTCTGGCGTGCAGGACCTGATTTCGGTTTACCGTGAGTTGGCCCGCCGCTGTGATTACCCACTGCACTTGGGCTTGACCGAAGCGGGCATGGGCACCAAGGGCACCGTGGCGTCTAGCACCGCCCTGGCGATCTTGCTGCAAGAGGGCATTGGCGACACCATCCGCGTGTCCCTCACGCCGCAGCCGGGCGAGTCACGCACGCAAGAAGTTGTGATCGCTTCCGAAATCCTGCAGTCCCTGGGTCTGCGGTTGTTTGTTCCCAGCGTCACCGCCTGCCCGGGCTGTGGCCGCACCACCAGCACCACCTTCCAGGAGCTGGCCAAGCAAATTGACGATTTCCTGCGGGCTCAGATGCCCGTTTGGCGTGGGAAATACCCGGGTGTCGAAAGCATGAAAGTGGCGGTGATGGGTTGCATCGTCAACGGTCCCGGTGAAAGCAAACACGCTGACATCGGCATCAGCCTGCCGGGCACGGGCGAGGCGCCCGCAGCGCCTGTTTTCATCGATGGTGAAAAGCGCCTGACCTTGCGCGGCGAGGGTATTGCCCAAGAATTTCAGCGCATCGTCGAAGACTATATTCAAAAGCGTTTTGACGCAGCCAAAGCCTGACTTGCACACATGACAGAGAACACTCAAAAGCAGCCCAAACCCCAGAAACTGGTGGGCGTCAAAGGCATGAACGACATCCTGCCGCCCGACTCGGCGCGCTGGGAATGGCTGGAAAAGCGCGTGCGCGGTCTGATGGCCCGCTATGCCTACCGCAATGTGCGTTTGCCCATCGTTGAGCCCACAGCGCTGTTCGTTCGTGGTCTGGGCGAGGTGACCGACATCGTCGAAAAGGAGATGTACTCCTTTGAAGACCGTTTGAATGGCGAACAGCTGACCTTGCGCCCCGAGGGCACGGCTGGGCTGGTGCGCGCCATGGTGGAGCACAACTTTTTGTACGAAGGCGGCAAGCGCCTGTACTACATGGGTCCCATGTTCCGCCACGAGCGCCCGCAGCGTGGCCGCTACCGCCAGTTCCACCAGATCGGCGCCGAGGTGCTGGGTTTTGGTGGTCCTGAAGTGGACGCCGAACTCATCTTGCTGGCCCGTGACTTGTGGAAAGTGCTGGGCCTCCAAGACGTGCGCCTGGAACTCAACAGCCTGGGCCAGCCCGAAGAGCGCAAGGCGCACCGCGCCGCCTTGATTGCCCACTTTGAGCAGCACGCCGATCTGCTGGACGAAGACGCCAAGCGCCGCCTGCACAGCAACCCCCTGCGCATTCTGGACACCAAGAACCCGGCCATGGCTCCGGTGGTCGAGTCGGCGCCTCAGCTGCTGGACTTTTTGGGCGAGGCATCCCTGGCGCACTTCAATGCGGTCAAGGCGATCCTTGACGCCAATGGCATCGCCTACCGCATCAACCCGCGCCTGGTGCGCGGCATGGACTACTACAACCTCACCGTGTTCGAGTTCATTACCGAGAGCCTGGGCTCGCAAGGCACGATCTGCGGTGGCGGTCGCTACGACTATCTCATCGAGCAAGTCGGTGGCAAACCTGCGCCTGCTGTCGGCTGGGCGCTGGGCGTGGAGCGCGTGCTGGAGCTGATCAAAGAGCAGGGCGACGAACAGGCGGCACCCGTGCCCGATGTCTATGCCGTGATTCCCGATGTCGCCGCCTTGCCCCAGGCCATCGCCACATTGCAGGTGCTGCGCCAGCAGGGTGTGTCGGTGCAAATGCATGCTGGCTCGGGGGAAGGCATGGGCTCCATGAAATCCCAATTCAAAAAGGCCGACAGCAGTGGCGCCCGTTTTGCGCTGGTGTTTGGTGCCGAAGAGCTGGCGCAAGGCCAGGTGACCGTCAAGTCCTTGCGTGACGGCGCAGGTGCACAGCGGCTTGAAGCGCTCGACCAGGCACCGTCTTGGGCACAGAGCCTACAATCCATTTGATTCAGACAGACAACCTATTTATGGCATCCCACCTCGACCTTGAAGAACAGGAACAGCTTGCAGAACTCAAGCATTTCTGGAAGACCTATGGCAACCTGATTTCCTGGGTGTTGATCGTCATCCTGGGGGCCTATGCCGCCTGGAACGGCTATCAGTACTGGCAACGCACCCAGTCGGCCAAGGCGTCGGCCTTGTATGACGAAGTGGAAAAGGCCGTGGCCGCCAACGACGCCACACGCGTAGAGCGCAGTCTGGCCGACATGAAAGACAATTTCGCATCCACCCACTATGCCCACCAGGCGGGTTTGCTGGCCGCGCGCAGCCTGTATGCCCAAGGCAAAACCGATCAGGCCAAAGCCACTTTGAGCTGGGTCGCTGAGAGTGCACCGACCGCCGCCCTGAAAGACGTGGCCCGCTTGCGGCTGGCCGCCTTGCTGTGGGAAACCAAGGCGCTTGACGAGTCGCTCAAACAACTGAGTGCGGTGTTCACGCCTGAGATGAGTGGCCTGGCTTCGGACATGCGCGGCGATGTGTTGCAAGCCAAGGGCGAGTCCACCGAGGCCATTGCCGCTTACCAGCAAGCCTGGAAGCAAATGCCTGCGAGCGTTGAATACCGCCGCATGGTGCAGGCCAAACTGAGTGCGTTGGGTGTTCAGGTGACGACCGACACCCCTGCAGAGACTGCCAAGTGAGGATACATATGGGTCAGCTTTTGTTTCGTTGCCTGACCGCTGTGGCGGCTGCTGTCGTGGTGGCCGCTTGCTCCAGCACGGCCGAAAAGCCGCAGCCTGCACCACTGCCCACCTTCACGGCGCAATTTCAGGTTCAAAAAGTCTGGTCCAGCAAGCTCGGCGAGGTCACCACGCCTTTGTCAGCCGCTGTATCCGGCACCCGCGTGGCGATCGCTTCCACTGCAGGTGAACTGGCCTTGATCGATGCGCAATCCGGCACGGACGTTTGGCGTCTGAACCTCAAAGACCGCATCCAGGCGGGTGTGGGCGGCGATGGCCAGCGCTTTGCTGTGGTGACACAAAACAATGAACTGGTCACGGTCGAGTCTGGCCGTGAAATCTGGCGGCAGAAACTGCAGGCAGGCACCTTCACCGCGCCCCTGGTGGCAGGTGGCCGGGTGTTTGTACTGACCGCTGACCGCACGGCGCTCGCGTTTGACGGTGCCAGTGGGCAGCGCCTGTGGGCACAGCAACGCAATGCCGACCCGCTGGTTTTACGCCAGTCGGGCGTATTGGCCGCCTGGAACGACACCTTGCTGGCGGGCTTTGAAGGCCGTTTGCTCGGACTCAACCCCTTGACCGGTTTGCCGCGTTGGGAGTCGGTCGTGGGCAGCTCGCGCGGCACCAACGAAGTCGAGCGTCTGGTGGACCTGGTCTCTGGCCTCAACCGCCAGGGCAACACCGTCTGTGCGCGTTCATTCCAGACCTCGGTGGCCTGCATCGACGCCAGCCGTGGCACAGTGCAGTGGACACGCGCTGCGCAAGGCCACACCGGACTGGAGGGTGATGAAGCCCGCGTTTACGGCGCCGAATCCGACAGCAAGGTACAGGCCTGGAACCGCCAAAATGGTCAACCCGTCTGGACACAGGAAGCTTTGCGGTTTCGGGGACTGGGCGCACCTTTGGTGATGGGACGTGCTCTTGTTCTGGGCGATGAAGCGGGGCTTTTGCACTTCCTCTCGCGTGAAGACGGCAAAGTGCTGCAGCGGCTGAGCACCGACGGCACCACCGTGGCCATGCGTCCCGTGCTGGCCGGACAGACCCTCGTGATCGTGAATCGAAGTGGCCAGATTTCTGGCTACCGAACTGAGTGAAGCCGTTCGCGGCGGATCGGAATATTTGCAAGTGAAACCCGTACTGGCCCTGGTGGGCCGCCCCAATGTGGGCAAATCCACGCTGTTCAACCGACTCACCAAGAGCCGGGACGCCATCGTGGCCGACTATGCCGGCTTGACCCGTGACCGCCACTATGGCCAGGGCAAGCAGGGCAAGCATGAATACATCGTGATCGACACGGGCGGCTTCGAGCCCGATGCCAGCAGCGGCATCTACAAGGAAATGGCCAAGCAGACCCAGCAGGCCGTTGCCGAGGCCGATGTGGTGATCTTTGTGGTCGATGGCCGTGCAGGCTTGTCTGCGCAGGACCACGACATTGCCAAATACCTGCGCAAGATCGGTAAACCCTGCCTCCTGGTGGCCAACAAGGCCGAAGGCATGCGCGAAGGCATCCAGCTCAGCGAGTTCTACGAACTGGGCCTGGGGGAGGTGCTGGCCATCTCGGCGGCGCACGGGCAGGGCATCCGCGGCCTGGTCGATCTGGCACTCGAGCCCTTGCACTTGCCGGAAGATCCGGAAGAGTCCGAGGTTGACGCCAGCGTCATCAAGCTGGCAGTGGCCGGACGGCCCAATGTGGGCAAGTCCACCTTGATCAACACCTGGCTGGGTGAAGAGCGCCTGGTGGCATTCGACATGCCCGGCACCACGCGCGACGCGATTTCGGTGCCTTTCGAGCGCCAGGGCCAGAAGTTCGAGTTGGTGGACACGGCTGGTTTGCGTCGCAAAGGCAAGGTGTTTGAGGCGATCGAGAAGTTCTCGGTCGTCAAGACGCTGCAAGCCATCGAATCGGCCAATGTGGTCTTGCTGCTGCTCGACGCCGAGCAGGGCGTGACCGATCAAGATGCGCACATTGCCGGCTTTGCCCTCGAAAGCGGCCGCGCCATGGTGCTGGCCGTCAACAAATGGGATGCGGTGGACGACTACCAACGCCAGCTGGTGCAGCGCTCGATCGAGACGCGCCTGCCGTTCCTGAGTTTTGCCAACATGCACTTCATCTCGGCCAAGAAACGCCAGGGTCTGGGGCCGGTCTGGAACTCCATCGTCAAGGCCCACAAGTCGGCCATGTGCAAGATGAGCACGCCGATTTTGACGCGCTTGTTGCTCGAAGCTGTGCAGTTCCAGAGCCCTCAGCGCGGCGGCATGTTCCGTCCCAAGCTGCGTTATGCACACCAGGGCGGCATGAATCCGCCCGTGATCGTGATCCATGGCAACTCGCTGGAGCATGTGACCGAGTCGTACAAGCGCTTCCTCGAAGGGCGTTTTCGCAAGGCCTTTGATCTGTCAGGCACCCCGCTGAGGATCGAGATGAAAACATCAACCAATCCCTACGCCGACAAGGAATCCTCTTGATTTGAGAGGATTTGGTCTGGCCCGAAATGGCCAGTGCCACGCTGTGGTAAGGTCGGTGCTTTACCACTTCTGAACACGGAGAATATCGTGAGCAACAAAGGTCAACTTTTGCAAGACCCCTTTCTGAACGCACTGCGCCGCGAGCACGTGCCCGTGTCGATTTACCTGGTCAACGGCATCAAGCTGCAAGGTCAGATCGAGTCGTTCGACCAGTATGTGGTGCTTCTGCGCAACACCGTGACCCAAATGGTATACAAGCACGCCATCTCGACCATTGTTCCTGGCCGTGCCGTGAACCTCGGCGACAGCGCTTCTGGCGAAGCCAACACTTGAGATCTCCAGGCACCGTTCGCTGAACAAGCGGCTGGTGTGTCCATTCGTTGACAGATTCATCGCTTCCCAATGCCACGCCGACCCTTTTGGTCGGCGTTGATTTTGGTTTTCCTCATTTCGACACCGAACTCGAAGAGCTCGGCCTGTTGTCCGAGTCTGCCGGTCTGCATCCCGTTGCACGCCTGACCTGCAAACGCAAAGCACCCGATCCGGCGCTGTTTGTGGGTAGTGGCAAAGCCGACGAAATCAAGGAACTGGCTCTCATGCACGGGGCCAAAGAGGTTCTGTTCGACCAGTCGCTCAGCCCCGCACAACAGCGCAATCTGGAGCGCCATCTGGGCATGCCGGTCAATGACCGCACGCTGCTGATCCTTGAAATCTTTGCCCAGCGCGCCCGCAGCCATGAAGGCAAACTGCAGGTCGAGCTGGCCCGCATGCAGTACCTGAGCACCCGACTGGTGCGCCGCTGGTCGCACCTGGAGCGCCAAAGCGGCGGCATTGGCATGCGCGGTGGCCCCGGCGAGACCCAGATCGAACTTGACCGACGCATGATCGGTGATGCCATCAAGCGCACCAAGGAGCGCTTGGTCAAGGTCAAAAAGCAGCGTAACACCCAGCGCCGCCAGCGCGAGCGTCGCCAGACTTTCAACATCTCGTTGGTGGGCTACACCAACGCGGGCAAGTCCACGCTGTTCAATGCCCTGGTCAAGGCGCGGGCCTACGCTGCTGATCAGCTGTTTGCCACCCTGGACACCACCACCCGCCAGTTGTACCTGGGCGAGGTGGGCCGCACGGTGTCCTTGTCGGACACGGTCGGTTTCATTCGTGACCTGCCGCACGGTCTGGTCGAAGCGTTTCAGGCCACCTTGCAAGAAGCCATGGAAGCCGATTTGTTGCTGCACGTGGTGGACGCATCGAACCCGGACTTCCCCGAGCAAATGCAGGAAGTGCAGAAAGTCCTGGCCGAAATCGGCGCCGAGAACGTGCCCCAGCTGCTGGTGTTCAACAAGCTCGATGCGCTCGACGAACAGCACCGACCGCTGCAAATGCAGGACGAATACGAGCTGGACGGTATCGCTGTCCCCCGCATTTTTGTCAGTGCCCGTGCAGGCCTTGGATTGGACCTCTTGCGCTCGGCACTGGCCCAGCGCGCTCAGGAAGTCCTTGGATCTGCAGCGCCTGTGGAAGAAGATGTCCGTGACTTGCCCCGGGAATATCCCGGGCATCCAGACTGATGGCTCGCCGTTTTCGGCACAATGTCATTCATTCAGACACCCAATACACCATGAATTTTCATTTGCCAGCCCTGCGTTCGCTCCGATGGCCAGATCGGGTCCGTGGCATGTTCAATCTGAACGACCCCCGCTGGGGCCGTTCAGATGAGAAAAATCCGCAAGACCCGGCACCACCCGAGTCCAAACCCCCGCACGATGCCGAGCCCCGGCAGCCGTCCCGTGGCTCCCAGCAAGCGGGCCCACCGGACCTGGATGAGTTGTGGCGCGATTTCAACCGCAAACTGGGCCAGATGTTTGGTCAGCGCGGTGGTCCGCAAGGCCCGGGAGGCGGTGGTTCATCAGGCGGCCCCGGTGGGAGCATGCCTTCGTTCCTCAAAAATCTGGGGCTGGGTGTCATCGTGGCGGCGGCTTTGCTGGTGTGGATGGGCACCGGCTTTTTCATCGTGCAAGAAGGCCAGCAAGCGGTCATCACCCAGTTTGGCAAATACAAATCCACGGTGGGTGCGGGCATCAACTGGCGCATGCCGTACCCGATCCAGCGCCACGAGCTGGTGTATGTGTCCCAGATCCGCTCGGTGGACATCGGGCGCGACAACATCATCAAGGCCACAGGCCTGCGCGAATCGGCCATGTTGACCGAAGACGAAAACATCGTCGAAATCAAGTTCGCGGTCCAATACCGCCTGAACGACGCACGGGCCTACTTGTTTGAAAGCAAGAACCCCACCGAAGCCGTGGTGCAGGCGGCCGAAACCGCTGTGCGCGAGGTCGTGGGCAAGATGAAGATGGATTCGGCCTTGGCCGAAGAGCGCGATCAGATCGCGCCGCGTGTGCGCGCCTTGATGCAAACCATCCTTGACCGCTACAAGGTGGGCATTGAAGTCGTGGGCATCAACCTGCAGCAAGGCGGCGTTCGCCCGCCCGAGCAGGTGCAGGCCGCATTCGACGATGTGCTCAAGGCCGGCCAGGAGCGCGAGCGCACCAAGAACGAAGCACAGGCCTATGCCAATGACGTGATCCCGCGTGCCGTAGGTGCAGCCTCGCGTCTGAAGGAAGAGGCCGACGCTTACCGTGAACGCATCGTGGCCCAGGCCGAAGGCGATGCCCAGCGTTTCAAGGCCATCCTGCCCGAGTACCAGAAGGCCCCGCAGGTGACCCGTGACCGCATGTACACCGACGCTTTCCAGCAGATTTACGGCAATGTGACCAAGGTGCTGGTCGACAGCAAGCAAGGCTCCAATCTGCTGTACCTGCCGCTCGACAAAATCATGCAGCAAGTGAGTCAGCCGACAGTGCTGCCAGCGGCCGATGCGGTCGCTCCCGCAACGCCAGCGGCCAATGCAGCCACCAGCAACTTGCCCGATTCACGCTCACGCGACGCCCAGCGCAGCCGTGATCGCGACCCACGTTAAGGACAGACAAAATGAACCGATTGGGATTGTGGGTTTCCTCTTTGCTGGTGTTGCTGGTGGTGTTGAGTTCCACCTTGTTTGTGGTCGACCAACGTCAATTTGGCGTGGTTTACTCGCTCGGACAGATCAAGGAAGTGATCACCGAGCCAGGCTTGCACTTCAAGCTGCCACCGCCGTTGCAAAACGTCAATTACATCGACAAGCGCCTGTTGACGCTCGACAGTCCGGACACCGAGCCGATGCTCACGGCCGAGAAGCAGCGTGTGGTCATTGACTGGTATGTGCGCTGGCGCATCACCGACCCACAGGCCTACATCCGCAACGTGGGCATCGATGAGAAAACCGGCGCCAACCAGCTCAACCGTGTGGTGCGCAATGCTTTCCAGGAAGAAATCAACAAGCGCACCGTCAAGGACTTGTTGTCGCTCAAACGCGAAGCGTTGATGAATGACGTCAAGCGCGAGGTGCTGGAAGTCGTCAAAGGCGGTGCCAAGCCCTGGGGCATGGACATCATTGACGTGCGCATCACGCGCGCCGATTATGTGGACGCCATCACCGAATCCGTCTACCGCCGCATGGAGGCCGAGCGCAAGCGTGTGGCCAACGAGTTGCGCTCCACAGGTGGCGCTGAAGGCGAAAAAATCCGTGCTGACGCCGATCGCCAGCGCGAGGTGACCATCGCCAACGCCTACCGCGAAGCCCAGAAGATCAAAGGGCAGGGCGATGCCCAGGCCGCCCGCATCTACGGCGAAGCGTTTGGCCGCGACCCCCAGTTTGCGCAGTTCTACCGCAGCCTGGAAGCCTACAAAACCAGCTTTGCCAAAAAGAGCGACGTGATGGTGCTGGACCCTGCCAGTTCCGAGTTCTTCAAGGTCATGCGTGGCGGCGTGTCTGCGGTGCCCGCACGAAAGTAAGTTTTGTCGGACGCCTGGCTGCTGGCCTTGGGCCTGATGCTGATCTTTGAAGGCCTCATGCCCATGGTCGCGCCGCTGCGCTGGCGCCGTCTTTTCGAACAATTGATGCAGATGCAGGACGGCCAGATCCGCTTTTTTGGCCTGTTCATGGTGCTGGCGGGCCTGATCCTCGTCTGGTGGGTCGGTTAAACCTGCGACAGGGGCGGGAAACCGGCTCCGAAGTCGGTAAAATCTCGTTTTTAACCGTCTACCTATCCCTCCATGTCTGCTTGGGTCCTCCCGGATCACATTGCCGATGTGCTGCCTTCCGAGGCCCGCCACATCGAAGAACTCCGACGCGAATTGCTCGACACCGCCCGTGGCTATGGCTACGAGCTGGTGATGCCGCCGCTGCTGGAGCATCTGGAATCCCTGCTGACCGGCACGGGTGAAGCGCTTGATTTGCAAACCTTCAAGCTGGTGGACCAGCTCTCGGGCCGCACGCTCGGTTTGCGGGCTGACACCACGCCCCAGGTCGCCCGCATCGACGCCCACTTGCTGGGCCGATCAGGCCTGACGCGCCTTTGCTATTGCGGCCCCGTGTTGCACACCCGACCTGCCCGGCCCCACGCCACGCGCGAGCCGCTGCAGTTCGGTGCCGAAATCTACGGCCACGCCGGGCCTGAAGCCGACCTCGAAATCCTGCAGTTGGCACTGGACAGCCTCCAAGCGGCGCAGGCCAGCGGTTTGCAGTTGGACCTGGCCGATGCCCGCATCAGCAACAGCTTGCTCTCTTCGGAAAACCTCACCGATGCGCATCGTCACGACGTTCATGCGGCGCTGGCCACCAAGGATGTGAGTGCGTTGCAGCGCCTGAGCGCCAACTTCTCGGCTGAAAACCGCCGTGGCTTGCTGGCCCTGGTGGACCTGTATGGCGACATCGCCGTGCTCGACGAAGCGGCCAAACGCTTGCCCGCGACCCCCGTCATCTCCCAAGCGCTGGCGCAATTGCGTTGGCTGGCGGGGCAGGTGCAAGGCGCGACCGTCAGTTTTGACCTGGGTGACTCCCGTGGGTATGCCTATTACAGCGGCATGCGATTTGCCGTGTACGCCAAAGGCGCCTCGGACGCTTTGGCCCGGGGCGGGCGTTACGACGGTGTGGGCGCTGTGTTCGGTCACCGCATTGACCGTGACCGTCCTGCGGTGGGTTTCAGCCTGGACCTGAAAGAGCTGGTGATGTCCGTTCCGCCCCTGGCGCTGCGTGCGGCCATCTGCGCCCCTTGGGGCGATGCACCTGCACTGCGCGCGGCCATTGCCGCTTTGCGCAGCCAGGGCGAGACGGTGGTCTGTGTGTTGCCTGGCCACGAGAGTGAAATCGATGAATTCCATTGCGACCGTCAGCTGATCGAGGCGGCAGGCCAGTGGGTGGTCCAATCCATTTAAATCTGAAAAGCAAGAGCATGAACATGAAGCAAGGCCGTAACGTGGTCGTCGTGGGCACCCAGTGGGGCGACGAGGGCAAAGGCAAACTGGTGGACTGGCTGACCGAAAGCGCGCAAGGCGTGGTGCGTTTCCAGGGTGGTCACAACGCGGGCCACACCTTGGTCATCAACGGCGTCAAAACCGCCTTGCACCTGATTCCCAGCGGCATCATGCGCGGGGGCGTCAAGTGCTACATCGGCAACGGTGTGGTGCTGTCCGTGCCCAAGCTGCTCGAAGAAATCGCGGGCCTGGAAAAAGCCGGTGTTGAGGTGCGCTCGCGCCTGCGTGTGAGCGAGGCTTGCCCATTGATCTTGCCTTACCACGTGGCCCTTGATGTGGCCCGTGAAGCGGCCAAGGAAAAAGCCGGCACCGCCAAGATCGGTACCACCGGCCGCGGCATTGGCCCGGCCTACGAAGACAAGGTCGCCCGCCGCGCCATCCGCGTGCAGGACCTGAAATACCCCGAGCGCTTCGCCACCAAGCTGCGCGAAAACCTGGCGCTGCACAACCACGTGCTGGTCAACTTCCTGGGTGCTGAGCCCGTGGACTTTGACACCACCTACAACGAAGCCATGGCCTACGCCAAGGCCTTGCTGCCCATGGTGGCCGACGTGTCGCGTGAGCTGAACGACGCCAACAAAGCCGGTGCCAACCTGCTGTTTGAAGGCGCGCAGGGCACTTTGCTCGACGTGGACCACGGCACTTACCCCTTTGTCACCTCCAGCAACTGCGTGGCGGGCAATGCTGCGGCTGGCTCCGGCGTGGGCCCGGGCATGCTGCACTACATCCTGGGCATCACCAAGGCGTACTGCACCCGTGTTGGCGGCGGTCCTTTCCCGACCGAGCTGGAGTGGGAAAAAGAAGGCACCCCTGGTTACCACATGTCCACCGTGGGTGCCGAAAAAGGGGTGACCACCGGCCGCTCGCGCCGCTGCGGCTGGTTTGACGCGGCTTTGCTCAAGCGCAGTGCGCAGGTCAATGGCCTGAGCGGTCTGTGCATCACCAAGCTCGATGTGCTCGACGGCCTCAAGGAGCTGATGCTGTGTACCGGCTACGAGCTGGACGGCGAAACCATCGACATCCTGCCCATGGGCGCAGACGAGATCGCCCGTTGCAAGCCGATTTACGAAGTCATTCCCGGCTGGACCGAAACCACCGTGGGTGTGACCGACATGGACAAACTCCCGGCCAACGCCCGCCAGTACCTGGCCCGCATTGCCGAAGTGACCGGCGTGCCCGTGCACATGGTGTCCACCAGCCCTGACCGCGACCACACGATTCTGCTGCACAACCCCTTTGCGGCCTGAGCCTGTTCACAGCATTTTTAACCCTCACTGATTTCACTGGAGTTCACCCCATGTTGACCGAAGACGGCAAGCACCTGTACGTGAGTTACGACGAGTACCACAACCTCATCGAAAAACTCGCCATCAAGATCCACCAATCCGGCTGGGAATTCGACACCATCCTGTGTCTGGCCCGTGGTGGCATGCGCCCGGGTGACATCCTCTCGCGCGTGTTCGACAAGCCGCTGGCCATCATGTCAACCAGCTCCTACCGTGCGGACGCGGGCACCGTCCAGGGGCACCTGGACATCGCCCGCTTCATCACCACCCCCAAGGGCGAGATCGCTGGCCGCGTTCTGCTGGTCGACGATCTGGCCGATACAGGCCACACGCTGCGCGCCGTGGTGGACCAGCTGAAAAACAACTACAAGCCGATCACCGAGCTGCGCACCGCTGTGATCTGGACCAAAGGCGTGTCGACCTTCAAGCCCGATTACTCGATCGAAGACCTGCCGACCAACCCCTGGATTCACCAGCCTTTCGAGCCCTATGACGCCATGCGTCCCGAAAAGCTGATCGAAAAGTGGAAAGTTTGAACGGCTTCATGCTTGCTCAAGAGCCCGGCCCTTGGCCGGGCTTTTTTTATGGCTCGGCGGGTGGGGCGGGGTGCGCGCCATCGGCTAGCATGTCGCCATGGCACACGATCACCCCGACACCACCCACCTGATCCACCACCCTTACCAGCCGCCTGCCGGGTTTGAAGCGCCTCAACCGGGCGTGTTCAAGGCCTCGACGGTCTATTTTCCGACCGTTGCCGCCATGCGCCAGCGTGAGTGGAAAGACAAATCGGCCTACACCTATGGCCTGCACGGTACCCCGACTTCTTATGTGCTCGAAGAGCGTCTGTGCGCACTCGAAGGCGGGCAGCAATGCGTGCTGGTGCCCAGCGGTCTGGCGGCACTGGCCACCGTGGCGCTGTCGCTGCTCAAGGCGGGTGACGAGGTCCTGATCCCGGACAACGCCTACGGGCCCAACAAAGCCCTGGCCGAAAGCGAGCTCAAGCACTTCGGCATCACGCACCAGTACTACGACCCGATGAATCCGGCCGACCTGGCCGCGCGCATCCACGAGCGCACCCGTCTGGTGTGGCTGGAGGCCCCCGGCTCGGTCAGCATGGAGTTCCCTGATCTGATCGAGCAGGTGCGCATTTGCCGCGCTCATGGCGTGACCTGCGCGCTGGACAACACCTGGGGCGCAGGTCTGGCCTTCCAGCCTTTCGATCTGTTGGGGAACGGTCAGCTGGGCGTTGACATCAGTGCGCACGCTTTGACCAAATACCCCAGCGGGGGTGGTGATGTGCTGATGGGCAGCGTCATCACGTGCGACCAGGCCTTGCACCTGAAGATCAAGCTCTGCCACATGCGTCTGGGTCTGGGCGTGGGTGCCAACGACGTCGAGGCGGTGCTGCGCGCCTTGCCCAGCATCGGCTTGCGCTACGCCGCGCAGGACCGCTCGGCGCGGGCGCTGGCGCAGTGGTGGCAAGCGCAGCCCCAATGCGCGCAACTGCTGCATCCGGCGTTTGCCGGTGCACCGGGTCACGCCCACTGGCAGGCCGTGTGCGGCCCGTCCGGCGGCAGTGCGGGCTTGTTCAGCGTCATGCTGCATGAACGTTTCAGCCAGGAGCAGATCGATGCTTTTTGCGACGGTCTGAAACTGTTCCGGCTGGGTTACAGCTGGGGCGGCCCGGTCAGCCTGGTGGTGCCCTATGACTTGGCGTCGATACGCAGCCAATGGCCTGCGCACCTGGCGCGTGGCACCTTGGTGCGGTTTTCGACGGGGCTGGAGTCGTCACAAGCATTGATCCAAGATCTGGCCCAATCGCTCGCCAAGCACCTGTCTGCCTGAGCCGCCCCCGTGTTTTCCTCAGTGGCGGGGAGGGCGCTCGAGGGGTAGGCTGAAGCCCATGCAGTTCTCTTTGTGATGCCCCATGCCAGAACAATCCGGCCCAGACAACGCACCCACCGACTTGCCCGTGATGGCGCAGCCCTATGTACCGCCACCGCCAGTGGGGCCACGGGCCCGCATGACACTGCTGCGCCTGTCTGACCCACTGCGCTGGCTGGCGCTTGGTGCCAAAGACCTCCAGGCGCACCCCGGCATTGCATTGTTCTATGGCGTGTGTTTCTGGTGCATGGCGCAGGTGCTGAGTCTGGTGTTCCAACACAAGCCCGAGTACACGCTCTCGATGGTGTCCGGCTGTCTGCTGGTGGGGCCTTTTTTGGCCATGGGCTTGTACGAAGGCAGTCGACGGCGCGAGGCGGGTTTGGTCCCGGACATGGGCAGCTCGTTCACCTGCTGGGACGGGCACCTCAAAAGCATGGCCATGCTGGTGCTGGTCCTGATGGTGCTGGAGTTGCTCTGGGGCCGGGCGTCGCTGGTGGTGTTTGCGGTGTTTTTCAACACAGGCATGCCGTCCACCACGGGTGTGGTTCAGGCCATTTTCAATCCTGAGAACCTCGACTTTGTGGCGGTGTACCTGTTTGTGGGCGGTTTGTTTGCGACCCTGGTTTACGCCATGTCGGTGGTGTCCATACCGATGATTCTGGACCGCGACACCGATGCCATCACCGCAGCCATCACCAGTTTTCGAGTGGTGATCGGTGAACCGGCGGTGATGGTTTTATGGGGCTTCTTGCTGAGCGCCCTGGTGATCCTGGCCTTGTGGCCTTGGGCGCTTGGGATCATTGTGGTGGGGCCGTGGCTTGGCCACGCCAGCTGGCATGCCTACCGCGGCACTGTGCAATGGGAAGAAAGCCCCGAAGAACCTGTTACATTGGGCGCAACAAACTGAAGGAGCCATCTTGGCCACACCCAATTACGGATTCGAAAAGCGCCAAAAAGAACTGGCCAAAAAACGCAAAAAAGAAGACAAGCTCAAAGCCAAAGCCGATCGCAAAGCGGGCTTGCTGCCAGGTGAAGAGGGTGAAGAGTCGCCATCAGATCCTGTGGATGGGATCGCCTCACCCACCCCTGACACACAGGCGCCTGCCGCCTGAGCGGGCGACCCAAGCCGTTTCCAATCACTGCGCCATCAACCCCTGTGCCGCCTGCTCCATGGCCTGCATGCTGTGGCCAGGCAGGTTCAGCACCCTGGCTTGGTCAAATTGCACAAAGTTCCGGCGTGTTGAGCTTTCGTAACCGGGGTCATAGTGCGCCGACAGCAGATCGGCCACAACCTGTGCGATCTGGCCTGCATGGATCTGCGCTTGCCAACCCTGCACCACCGCCCGGCCTTTGAGGTCGATCAGCCTGTCAAGGCGGTCGCAAAAGAAAGCCGGATCGTTGGTGAAGTAGTCGTAGTCCTCCAGCAGCAGCTGGACACGTCCCTCCAAAGGCAAGTCCAGCCGGATGCACGGGCTTTGCCGCATGGCCTGGATCAAGGCCTCAGGCACCGTGAGGTTGCCCACCTTTTTGCTTTCGGCCTCGACATAGACCGGTCGATCGGGTCGCAGCAGACGCAGGGTTTGCCACAAGGTGGTTTCAAAAGCTTTTTGCGTGGGTTGGGCTTGGCCCGGGATGGCACCCAGCACCGAGCTGCGGTGGCTGGCCATGGCCTCCAGATCAAGCACCTGTGCGCCCTGGGCGGCCAGCACTTGCAGCAAACGGGTTTTGCCTGAGCCGGTCGGGCCGCACAGCACCTGGAAGTTCAGGCGCTGCACTTGCAGCGGGATGTCGGTGACCACGGCACTGCGAAAGGCTTTGTAGCCACCTTCGATCAGGTGCACCTTGAAACCGATCTGGCCCAGGATCAAGGCCAAGGAGTTGCTGCGCTTGCCCCCGCGCCAGCAGTACACCAGCGGCTGCCAGTTCTTGGGCTTGTCCATCACATGGGTCAGGATGTGACGCGAGATGTTCTGTGCCACCAGGGCCGCGCCGATCTTCTGGGCCTCGAAGGGGCTGACCTGCTTGTAGAGCGTGCCCACCTTGATGCGCTCTTCGTTGTTGAGCGAGGGCCAGCTGTGCGCACCGGGCAGGTGGTCTTCGGCATATTCGCCCTCGGAGCGCGCATCGAGCACGGCGTCGAAGCTGTCGTACCGGGCCATGACCTCTCGGGCCGAAATCACATGAACGCTCATTTCAACTGCTTTTTCAATTCAGGCCAGACATGGGCCAGCATTCGCGGCTGGGCCGCGGCATTGGGGTGAATGCGGTCCGACTGAAACCATTTCAGCGGGTCGGGGTCGTCGCCAACACCTTGCAAAAAGAAGGGCACCAGCGCACAACGGGTCTTTTGCGCCACCTGGGCATAAACCTGTGCAAACTGGCGGGCCATCTCCGCACCATAGTTGGGGGGCATTTGCATGCCCAACAGCAGCACGCGTGCCCCGCTGGCCTGTGCTGCACGGACCATTTGTTCCAGATTATCGTGTGTCATGGACAGGGCCAGGCCCCGCAAGGCATCGTTCCCTCCCAGCTCGATCACCACCACGTCAGGTTGGTGCTGTTTGAGCAGTGCGGGCAGGAGTGAACGCCCACCTGCGGTGGTTTCGCCGCTGATGCTGGCATTGACAACTGTGTTGCCTGGGACCTCTTGCACCAGCTTTTGTTGCAGCAGGCTGACCCAGCCCGAACCCCGGGGCAGGCCATATTCGGCACTGAGCGAGTCGCCCAACACCAGAACTTTGCGGGCAGCCACTTGCACTGCCAGCGCAGCCGCCGGCCCAAGCCCCCAGCCGACCAAGGCCAGAGCGCTCGCGGTAAAGTGACGACGTTTCAACAAAGGTGAGTGCATGCTTGAATCCATTTTGGCCGTCAGCAAGGTCTGTAAAAGCGTCGAGGACGCCAGCGGCACGCTCGCCATTTTGCGCGATGTCGATTTCACCCTGCAGGCCGGGCAAACCGTGGCCATTGTCGGGGCGTCCGGGTCTGGCAAAAGCACCTTGCTGGCCATCCTGGCGGGCCTTGACAGACCCAGTAGCGGTCAAGTGCGACTGGCCGGACAGGACCTGTTTGGGCTCGACGAAGACCAGCGTGCCGCCGTGCGGGCTGCGCATGTGGGCTTTGTGTTCCAGAGCTTTCAGCTCATGCCCAACCTGACCGCTTTGGAAAACGTCATGCTGCCGCTGGAGCTGGCCGGACGGGCCGATGCGCGGACGCAGGCCACGGCCATGCTGCAGCGTGTGGGACTGGGCGAGCGCTTGAAGCACTTGCCCAAAGTCCTCTCGGGTGGCGAGCAGCAACGCGTCGCGCTGGCCCGGGCGTTTGTGGTCAAGCCCGCACTGCTGCTGGCCGACGAACCGACGGGTAGCCTCGACCACGCCACGGGCGAGGCCATCATGGACCTGATGTTCCAGCTCAACCAAGAGCAGGGCACCACACTGGTGCTGGTCACACATGATCGCGCTTTGGCAAGCCGTTGTGAGCGTTGCCTCACGATCCAGGCTGGGCAGCTGAGCGAGGAACGATAATCCTGTCATGTCTTCCCCTAAAGTGCTGTTCGGCTTCCATGCCGTGGGCGTGCGCCTCAAAGTTGCGCCCCAATCCATCGTCGAGGTTTACTTTGAAGCCTCGCGCCGCGACGCGCGCATGCGGCAGTTCATCGAGCGCTGCAAAGAAGCCGGTATCCGCCTGATCGAGGCCGACGGCCTGCGTCTGGCCAAGCTGGCGGGCAGCCACGGCCACCAAGGCGTGGCCGCGCTGGTGCAACACATGGAGCAAGCCCATTCTCTGGACGACCTGCTCGACAGCATCGCCGAGCCGCCTTTGTTGCTGGTGCTGGACGGCGTGACCGACCCGCACAACCTGGGCGCTTGCCTGCGTGTGGCCGATGGTGCTGGCGCACACGCCGTGATTGCCCCCAAGGACCACGCAGCGGGCATCAACGCCACGGTGGCCAAAGTGGCCAGTGGTGCGGCCGAAACCATGCCATATTTCATGGTGACGAATCTGGCGCGCACCTTGGGCGAACTCAAGGAGCGCAACATCTGGGTCATTGGCACCAGCGGCGACGCCCCCAAAACCATTTACCAGGTTGAGATGAAGGGGCCCACCGCCTTGGTGTTGGGCGCCGAAGGCCCGGGCATGCGCCAGCTGACTCGCAAAACCTGCGACGAGCTGGTCAGCATCCCGATGAAGGGCGCTGTCGAGAGCCTGAACGTGTCGGTGGCCAGCGGTGTGTGTTTGTACGAAGCGCTGCGCCAGCGCGGCTGACGGTTCAGGAGTCCTGTCATGAAAGTCCTCATTCCTTTGGCTCTGGCGGTGCTGCTGAGTGCCTGCACACAAGAGCAGCAAAACAAGATCAGCCGCGACATCCAGAACTGGACCGGCACCAACGGTGTGATGGAGGTTTACGCGGGTGACAAGCTGGTGCGCCGTTTCCTCAAAGTGGACAAGGTGAGCACTGCCTTGGGCACCGACGACAAGACGCCACGCACTTACCGTTATGGCTATGGCTACCTCGATGAAAATCTGAACATGCAGGTCGATCCGGGCGAGAAAAAAGTGTATTTCGAGGTCAGCGACTACTCGAACACGGTGTTCTTCGAGAGCCCGCGCTGAAGCCGCGCTGGGAACTCAAACCCAGCCCAAAGCCCCCAGCAGGGCGCCCGTACCGATGAGCCAGAGCATGTGCAGCTTGGTGCGCCACACCACCAGGGTGGTGACCACCGTCAGCAAGTAAAGTGGCCAGTCTTTGGCAGGTTCATCGTGGCTCAGCGTGAGCAGCCAGGCCGTGGCGAGCAGCAAGGCAATCACGATGGGGGCCATGCCCGATTTGAAGGCCCGGATGCCGATCTTGTCGCGGTGCTGGTGCGCCCAGCGTGTCGCGGTGTAGGTCAGGATGGAAGAGGGCAGCATGATGCCAAGCATCGGCACCAGCACCCCCACGCTGGCCATCAGGAATGTGGTCCACCAACCTGCATCCGGCCCCAGGCCCGCGGCGGTGTTCATGCCCACGTTCCAGCCCATCAGTGCGACAAACAGGATGTTCGGGCCGGGTGCCGCTTGCGCCAGCGCGATGGACGAAGTGAATTGGCTCTCGCTTAACCAGTGCGTTTCGTCCACCAGATAGCGGTGCATGTCGGGTGCGGTGGTGATGGCGCCGCCCACCGCCAGCAATGACAGGGAGGCATAGTGGTTGAACATGGACAACCAGTCCGCAGGGGTCAAATGCAGCACGGGGTTCATGGTGCGTCTCCGGAAGTGGACGTCTGCGCCGCCTGCTGGGCCAGCTGCCAATAAGCCCAGCCGCAAGCGAGTGTGCCTGTGCCCAGCAACACGTAAGCCAGAGGCCAGCGCATCACGCCCACCCCGATGAAACTGGCAAAGGCCAGGGCGACGCACACGGGCATGCCCATGGGGTTGCTGCGCAAGGCGCTGATCAGTTTGAGTCCGACTGCGGCAATGAGCCCAGCGGACACGGCACCCATGCCTCTCAATGCGCCCTGAGCCCAGGCCGCATCAGACACGCCGCCAAAAGCCATGGCCAGGAGCAAGGCCACAATCAAAGGTGCGGTCAACATGCCCGCCAGTCCGGCCAGGGCGCCCGGCAGACCGAAGTAACGACCGCCAATCATCAGCGACAAATTGACCACATTGGGGCCTGGCATGATCTGGGCCACGGCCCAGTCTTCGACAAACTGCTCTTTGGTCATCCAGCGTTTTTCTTCGACCAGCACACGCTGCACCACCGCCAGAACCCCACCAAAGCCCTGCAAGGCCAGCAAGGTGAACGAGATGAACAGGTCGGTTTTGGACCGGGGGTGGTTGAGGGGGCTTGACTCAGGCATGCTCAGCATTATCCGTGTCGACCCAGGCCAATTTGCCCTGTCCGCTGTCACCCAGGCGCTGCACCAGGGCGGCGGCTTGCGACTCCGGCAGTGCGAATCGCAGCGTCACCACGCTGCCGTGTGCGACCGACAGCAGCTGGGCGTGGGCCAGCTCCACTTCGCGCCTGACCAGTCCCTCCAGCGCGTAGGGCACGCTGCAGGCCAGCTCTGTTTTCTTGATCAAGGGGATTTTTTCAGCTGTCAGCAGCGCCTGCGCCACCGCATCGGTGTAGGCCCGCATCAGCCCGCCCGCACCCAGTTTGACGCCGCCAAAGTAGCGCACCACCGAGGCCATCACGCCTTGCAGGTCCTGATGCCGCAGCACGTCCAGCATGGGGCGCCCGGCCGTGCCACCGGGCTCGCCATCGTCGTTGGCCGCCGACTGACCGCCAGCCAACAGCGCCCAGCACACATGGGCGGCATCGGGATGCTCGGCCTTGAGCTGGGCCACACGGGCTTGGGCCTCTTCGCGCCCGGGCATGGGTTCCACACAGGCGATGAATCGGCTTTTCTTGATGACCAGTTCGTGGTGGGCGCGTGTGGCGAGGGAAAAGGGCATGGCTTGAGAATAACCCAGCCTAGAGGGTGTCTGTCAGCCTGCCCGGTGGACATACCCGTGCCCGGTGCAAGCCCACCCCCGAGCGCCTACACTACAGGGTTATCCCCAGACAGAGCCCATGAACGCCTTCACCGACGTCTCTTTTTTCCCGCGCGACGCCAAACCGCTGACCAGTTACCGCAAGTACTGGGCGCAGCGCTTTGGCACGGCCCCGTTTTTGCCGATGAGCCGCGAGGAAATGACCCAACTGGGCTGGGACAGCTGCGACATCATCATCGTCACGGGCGATGCCTATGTGGACCACCCCAGCTTTGGTATGTCGGTGATTGGCCGCATGCTGGAAAACCAGGGCTTTCGGGTCGGCATCATCGCCCAGCCCGATTGGACCAGTGCCGAGGCCTTCAAGGCGCTGGGCAAACCGAATCTGTTTTGGGGCGTGACCAGCGGCAACATGGATTCCATGATCAACCGCTACACGGCGGACCGCAAAATCCGCAGCGACGACGCCTACACCCCGGGGGATGTGGGTGGCAAACGGCCCGACCGCGCCGCCATTGTCTACAGCCAGCGCTGCCGCGAGGCTTTCCCGGACACGCCCATCGTGCTCGGCGGCATCGAAGGCAGCCTGCGCCGCATCGCGCATTACGACTACTGGTCGGACAAAGTGCGCCGCTCCATCGTGGTGGACAGCAAATGCGACCTGCTCTTGTACGGCAATGCCGAGCGGGCGATTGTCGAGATCGCCCACCGCCTGGCCGCGCGTGAGCCTGTGCAGCAAATCACCGACGTGCGCGGCACCGCCTTTGTGCGACGCGAAACGCCCCAAGGCTGGTTCGAGATCGACTCCACCAGCGTGGACACGCCCGGCCACGTTGAAGCGCACATCAACCCGTACTTGATGATCTCGGACCAGGCCCGGGAGCAGGGCGCGTCTTGCGCCCGCGAGGAAGAAGCCAAGGAAGTGGCCGATGCCCACAACGCGCAAAACATTGAAGCCGATTTGTCCACTGCCGTGGCCCAAGCCCGAACAGTGCAAGCCGCCATCCAGCCGCTCAACTTTGTGCCCAACCCTGCGCTGCGTGGCAAAGGCACCCACAAAGTGCCGCCTCGCGACAAAAGTGTGATCCGCCTGCCCAGCTACGAACAGGTCAAGTCCGACCCGGTGCTGTATGCCCACGCCAACCGCGTGCTGCACCTGGAAACCAACCCCGGCAATGCCCGCTGCCTGGTGCAAGCGCACGGCGAAGGCCACACCGCGCGTGACGTGTGGATCACGCCGCCGCCCATCCCACTCACCACGGCCGAGATGGACCATGTGTTCGACCTGCCGTACGCCCGCAGCCCGCACCCGCGCTATGCCGATGAAAACGGCAGCCACGACCACGCGACCAAGATTCCCGCTTGGGAAATGATCCGCTTCAGCGTGAACATCATGCGCGGCTGCTTTGGCGGCTGCACCTTCTGCTCCATCACCGAGCACGAAGGCCGCATCATCCAAAGCCGGTCTGAGGAATCCATCATCCGCGAGGTGGAAGACATCCGCGACAAGGTCAAAGGCTTCACCGGTGTCATCTCTGACCTGGGCGGCCCCACGGCCAATATGTACCGCCTGGGCTGCAAGAGCCCCGAGATCGAATCGGCCTGCCGCAAGCCCAGCTGCGTGTTCCCCGGCATCTGCCAGAACCTGACCACCGACCACGGCCCGCTGATCAACATGTACCGCCGGGCGCGTAACCTCAAGGGCATCAAGAAGATCTTGATTGGCTCTGGTCTGCGTTACGACCTGGCCGTGCAGTCGCCCGAATATGTGAAAGAACTGGTACAGCACCATGTGGGCGGCTACCTGAAGATCGCGCCCGAGCACACCGAGGGCGGCCCGCTGTCCAAGATGATGAAGCCGGGCATCGGCACCTACGACCGCTTCAAGTCGATGTTTGACAAGTACAGCGAAGAGGCCGGTAAAAAGCAGTTCCTCATCCCGTACTTCATTGCCGCCCACCCGGGCACCAGTGACGAAGACATGATGAACCTGGCCATCTGGCTCAAAAAGAATGGTTTCAGGGCCGACCAGGTGCAAACCTTCTACCCCAGCCCCATGGCCACGGCCACGGCCATGTACCACTCCACCCGCAACCCGCTGCGCAAAATCACCCGCGACAGCGAAAAGGTGGACATCGTCAAAGGCGACAAACGCCGCCGCTTGCACAAAGCGTTTTTGCGTTACCACGATGCCAACAACTGGCCGCTGCTGCGTGAAGCCTTGAAAGCCATGGGGCGTTCAGACCTGATTGGTAACGGCAAGCACCATTTGATTCCAAGCTGGCAGCCGCTCGCCGATGGCGGTTATCAAAGCCCTCGCCGCGCCAACAGCACCCCCGCAAGCAAGGGGGGTTCTGCAGCAGCCAAGCCTGCCGTCGGCGGACTCAAAAAACCTGGCCAACCGCGAAAAGGCCAGCTGCTCACGCAGCACACGGGTTTGCCGCCCCGCAAAAAGCGCTGACCTTAGCCTGCCTGCAACACCGCCAGCAATTCGGTCTCGATGTCGATCTGAGCCTTGTTTTGCTGCAAGGCCGCGCCGCTGATGAGGAAGGTGTCTTCCACCCGTTCACCCAGTGTGCTGATCTTGGCCAGTTGCAGGCTGATGCCGTGCTTGGCCAGGATCCTGGCGATGTTGTAGAGCAGACCGATGCGATCGCTGGAAGATACCGACAAAAGCCAGTTCTGGGCCTTGTCATCGGGCTTGAGAGTGACCCGGGGCGTGATCGGGAAGCTTTTCACACGCCGTGACAACCGTCCTTTGGTGGGGGCAGGCAGGGGCGACTGGGTTTCAATCGTCTGCAGCAGACCCGACTCCACCATGGTGATCAATTCCCGGTAATGCTCGGGCAGCAAGGTCGTCACGATCTGGAAGGTGTCCAGCGCCCACCCGGTGCGGGTGGTGTGGACTTTGGCGTCGAGGATCGAAAAACCGGCCTGATCGAAGTGACCGCAAATGCGGGCGAACAGGTCGGGCTGGTCTGGCGTGAAGACCAGCACCTGCAATCCTTCACCAACCGGTGACAGCCGAGCCCGCACAGTGGTTTTGGCCGGTACACCGCCGACTTGGGCCACCACACGCGACAGCTGGCGGGCGTGCCAGGCGATGTCGTTGGCGTCATGGCGCATGAAATAGCTGACGTCCAGGATGTCCCACAGGGCTTTCTGACCTTCATGCGGTTGTGCATAGAGCGCCAGTTTGACCAAGGCCTCGCGCTTGCGGGCCTCCACCTCGGCATTGGCATCGGGCGCACGGCCACCGAGTACGCGCAAGGTGAAGCGGTACAGGTCTTCCAGCAGCTTGCCTTTCCAGGCGTTCCAGACCTTGGGGCTGGTGCCCCGGATATCGGCCACGGTGAGCAGGTACAGGGCGGTCAGGTTGCGCTCATTGCCTACCCGCTGTGCAAACCGTGTGATGACTTCGGGATCGCTCAGGTCTTCTTTTTGCGCGACATGGCTCATGGTCAGGTGCTCGCCGACCAGAAACTCGATCAATTGGGCATCTTCTTTGGCCAGGCGGTGCTGGCGGGCAAACGTGCGCACTTCGGCACGGCCCAGTTGTGAATGGTCGCCGCCCCGCCCCTTGGCGATGTCATGGAAGAGGGCTGCGGTGTACAGAATCCAGGGCTTGTCCCAGCCCACGGCCAGTTGCGAGCAAAACGGGTATTCGTGCGCGTGTTCGGCCATGAAAAAGCGCCGCACATTGCGCAGCACCATCAGGATGTGCTGGTCCACGGTGTAGGCATGGAACAGGTCGTGCTGCATCTGACCCACGATGCGGCGAAACACCCACAGGTAGCGGCCCAGCACCGAGGTCTGGTTCATCAGCCGCATGGCATGCGTGATGCCGTCAGGTTGCTGCAGGATCTGCAAAAACGTCTGGCGATTCACCGGGTCGGCGCGAAAGCGGCTGTTCATCAGGCCGCGCGCGTTGTACAGGGCGCGCAAGGTGCGGGCCGACAGGCCTTTGACCCCCTGCGTGGCCTGGTACATCAGGAACGTTTCCAGGATGGCGTGCGGGTGTTTTTCATACAGGTCGTCACTGGCCACCTCGATCAAGCCGCCTTTTTCGAAAAAGCGCTCATTCAGTGCCCTGAAGCTCGACAGGTCTTCCCCCCGTTCACTGCGAAGGTGGTCTTCAATGTTGAGCAGCAAAATCTGGTTGAGCTGGGTCACGGCCTTGGCCGCCCAGTAATACTCGCGCATGAGTTTTTCGCTGGCCCGCATGGCCAGGCGGCCCTCAGGGGTGGTCTCTGCGTGGTAGCCGAAACTCTCTGCCACACCCGTTTGGAGGTCGAACACCAGACGGTCTTCCCGGCGCTTGGCCTGCAGGTGAAGTCTTGCCCGGATGAGGCTCAACAAGGCTTCGTTGCGCTTGATCTGCCGGGCTTCGAGCCGGGTCGCCATGCCCTTGCGCACCAGCGCGTCCCAGCTGTGGCCCAGCCCGGCCGCCCGAGCCACCCACAGAATGACCTGCAGGTCACGCAAGCCACCGGGCGACTCTTTGCAGTTGGGCTCCAGGGCATATGGCGTGTCCTCGAACTTGGTGTGGCGCTGGCGCATTTCCAGTGTCTTGGCCACAAAGAAGGCCTGTGGGTCCATGGCCTCTTGGTACATTTTCTGGAATTGCCCAAACAGCCGCTGATTGCCGGTGATCCTGCGCGCTTCCAGCATCGAGGTTTGCACCGTGATGTCCTTGGCCAATTCGGACAGACATTCGCTCAGGGTGCGCACGCTGGAGCCGATCTCCAGCCCTGTGTCCCAGCAACTGCCAATGAAGGCTTCGAGTTTCGCCTGCAATCCGGGGGTGGATTCGGGAGACTGACCATCGGGCAACAGCACCAACACATCCACATCGGAGGCGGGGAACAGTTCGCCACGGCCAAAGCCGCCCACCGCGGCCAAGCACAGGTCTGCGCCAAAGCCGGCTTTGCGCCAGAGGGCGATCAGCAAATCATCGACCAGGGCAGCATGCTGGCGCAGTGTCCGCTGCACGCCCCGTGTATTGGCGCCTGTCGTGGTGAGCGAATGAAGCACGGCCGCCTTGTCGCGGCGGTAAGCGTCGCGCAGGGCGGCAATGTCATTCATGGCGTGGGCTTCGCTTCAGGTTCAGGTGGCGGCTTTGGCAAAAGCCGGAATGGCCGGGCTGCCGGCCGACAGGGTCAGCACTTCGTAGCCGGTTTCGGTCACGACCACGGTGTGCTCCCATTGGGCCGACAGCGAGTGGTCCTTGGTCACAATGGTCCAGCCATCGCCCATTTCCTTGATGTCGCGTTTGCCGGCATTGATCATGGGCTCGATCGTGAAGACCATGCCGGGGACCAGTTCGGTCAGTGTGCCAGGTTTGCCGTAGTGAAGGACTTGCGGCTCCTCATGGAAGCCCCGGCCAATGCCGTGTCCGCAGAATTCGCGCACCACCGAAAAGCCGTGGCCTTCGGCAAACTTCTGGATGGCGTGGCCAATGTCGCCCAGATGGGCGCCGGGCTTGACCTGCACAATGCCGTGCCACATGGCCTCGTAGGTCAGTGCCGCCAGGCGCTTGGCCGCAATCGATGCGTCGCCCACATGGAACATGCGGCTGGTGTCACCGTGCCAGCCATCCTTGATGGTGGTGATGTCGATGTTGAGCGAGTCGCCTTTTTTGAGCGGCTTGTCGTTGGGGATGCCATGGCAGACCTGGTGGTTGATCGAGGTGCAGATCGACTTGGGGTAGGGCTTGTAGCCACCCGGCGCGTAATTCAGGGGGGCCGGGATGCACTGCTGCACATTGACCATGTAGTCGTGGCAGAGTTGGTCCAGTTCGTTGGTGGTGACCCCGGGTTTGACAAAGGGTTCGATGTAGTCGAGGACTTCCGAAGCCAGGCGGCAGGCCACACGCATGCCTTCGATGTCTTCGGCGGTTTTGATGGTGATCGTCATGAGGCAGATTATCCCAGAGGGGGCAGGGGCAGTCAGAAATCAGGGTTTCCCCGGCTAAAATAGCACCTTTGCCGGTCAGCCCCAGTCAGCGGCCCCGGACCATCGGTTTTCCGTCCCTTTACAAGGCCACCCCGTGTCCCTGCACATCACGACTTTCGAAGGCGCCAGCGCCCTCAGCGACTTTCGCATTGCCCAGCTTTTGCCACGTCTGGCCGAGATTTCGCCGCAAATCCAGGGCATTGCCGCCCGTTATGTGCACCTGGTGGCCACCACGTCGCCCTTGCAGGACACCCAAAAACAGACCCTTTCAGCGCTGTTGACCTATGGCGAGCCCTATGCCGGCCCCACCGATGGCCCCGTGATCGTGGTCAGTCCGCGCATTGGCACCGTGTCCCCTTGGGCGTCCAAGGCCACCGACATTGCCCACAACTGTGGTTTTGACGTGCGCCGCGTGGAGCGCCTGACCGAATACCGTTTGACCCTGAAATCCGGCCTGCTCAGCAGCGCCAAACTGTCCGCCGAGCAACTGGGCCAAGTCGCTGCCGTTCTGCACGACCGCATGACCGAGTCGGCCATGCCCAGCCGAGACGAAGCGGCTGCCTTGTTCAGCGCCCTGGACCCCGCGCCCATGGACCATGTGGATGTGTTGGGCGGTGGCCGCGCTGCGTTGGAAGAAGCCAACAAGGCCTGGGGCCTGGCCCTGGCCGAAGACGAGATCGAGTACCTGGTCAATGCTTTCAATGGACTCAAGCGCAACCCCACCGACGTGGAGCTGATGATGTTCGCGCAGGCCAACAGCGAACACTGCCGCCACAAGATCTTCAACGCCGAGTTCACGATAGACGGCGTGGCCCAGCCCAAGAGCCTGTTTGGCATGATCCGCAACACGCACCAGCTGAGCCCTCAGCACACGGTGGTGGCGTATTCGGACAATGCTTCGGTGATGGAAGGCCACACAGTCGAGCGTTTTGTCGCGAGAACGTCAGGGCAGGGCGCGGCCTACCAAGCAGAACAAGCCTTGCACCATGTGCTGATGAAGGTCGAGACCCACAACCACCCGACCGCGATTTCGCCATTCCCCGGCGCATCGACCGGCGCTGGCGGTGAGATCCGTGACGAGGGGGCCACTGGGCGAGGTTCCAAACCCAAGGCTGGCTTGTCGGGCTTTACTGTGTCCAAACTCTGGGGCGGGCTGAGCGACCAGCCAGGCGGCAAGCCTGAGCACATCGCCAGCCCCTTGCAGATCATGACCGAAGGCCCCTTGGGGGGCGCGGCCTTCAACAACGAATTCGGCCGACCCAACTTGACAGGGTATTTCCGCGAATACGAACAAACCGTGGACGGTGTGGTGCGTGGTTACCACAAGCCCATCATGATCGCGGGCGGTCTGGGCCAGATCGACGCGATCCAGACGAAAAAGATCGAATTTCCCGCGGGCACGTTGCTGATCCAGCTGGGCGGCCCTGGCATGCGCATCGGCATGGGCGGCGGTGCTGCCAGCTCCATGGCCACCGGAACCAATGCGGCCGAGCTCGACTTTGATTCGGTGCAGCGCGGCAACCCCGAGATCGAGCGCCGTGCGCAAGAGGTCATCAACCACTGCTGGGCGCAGGGTGAGGCCAACCCGATCCTCGCCATCCACGATGTGGGTGCGGGCGGTTTGTCGAACGCTTTCCCTGAACTGACCAACGACGCAGGCCGTGGCGCACGCTTTGACTTGCGTGCCGTGCCGCTCGAAGAGTCGGGGCTGGCTCCCAAGGAGATCTGGTCGAATGAGAGCCAGGAGCGCTATGTGTTGGCCATCGCACCCGAGTCATTGGAACAGTTCAAAGCCTTTTGCGAACGCGAGCGCTGCCCCTTTGCGGTGGTGGGTGTGGCGACCGAAGAGCGCCAACTGGTGCTGGAGGACAAAGGCCAGGAGTCGCCCGTCGACATGCCCATGGACGTGCTGCTGGGCAAGCCGCCCAAGATGCACCGCGATGTAAAGACCGTGGTGCGCCAGTCGCCTGCGATGGACCTCACAGGCGTGAACCTGCAACAAGCCGTGATCGATGTGCTCAGCCACCCCACGGTGGCGTCTAAGCGTTTTCTCATCACCATCGGCGACCGCGCCGTGGGCGGCCTCACGCACCGCGATCAGATGGTGGGCCCTTGGCAAGTGCCTGTGGCCGATGTGGCCGTGACCCTGGCCGACTACGCGGGCTTTGCCGGTGAAGCCATGAGCATGGGCGAGCGCACGCCGCTGGCCTCGCTCAACGCTGCAGCCTCCGGCCGCATGGCCGTGGCCGAAGCCATCACCAATTTGCTGGCCGCGCCCATCGAGCTGCCCCGCATCAAGATGTCCGCCAACTGGATGGCCGCTTGCGGCGAGCCGGGCGAAGAC
The DNA here is from genome assembly GCF_014837235.1 of Limnohabitans radicicola. GTDB lineage: Bacteria > Pseudomonadota > Gammaproteobacteria > Burkholderiales > Burkholderiaceae_C > Limnohabitans_A > Limnohabitans_A radicicola. The sequence goes on from NZ_JACYFT010000002.1 coordinate 620,764, forward strand.
GCCGCTTTGTACGACACCGTCAAAGCCGTGGGCATGGAACTGTGCCCGGCGCTGGACATCTCGATCCCGGTGGGCAAAGACAGCTTGTCGATGCGCACGCAGTGGACCGACAGCGGTCAGACACACAAAGTCACCTCGCCCGTGAGCCTGATCATCACCGCCTTTGCGAGCCTGCCCGATGTGCGTGGCACCCTCACACCACAATTGGACGCGCAAAGCGATGACACGACTTTGCTGTTGATCGACCTGGGCCAAGGCCAAAACCGCATGGGCGGCAGTGTGCTGGGTCAGGTGCTGGGCCAGTTTGGCGACAGCGTGCCCGATCTGGAAGAGCCGCAAGCGCTGGTGAACTTGGTCAAGGCCATCAACACTTTGCGTGCGCAAGGCCAGATCCTGGCCTACCACGACCGCAGCGATGGCGGTTTGTTGGCGGCAGTGGCTGAAATGGCTTTTGCAGGCCATGTGGGTGTGGCCCTCAATGTGGACATGCTGGTGACGGAGGGCGATGGCATCACAGACAGCCGCGCCGACCATGGCGATGCCAAGAATTGGGCAGGCCAGGTCAGCGCCCGCCGCGAAGAACTCACCCTCAAGGCCCTGTTCAACGAGGAGCTGGGCGTGGTGCTGCAGGTGCGCACGGCCGAGCGCAATGCGGTGCTGCAAACCTTGCGTGAGCATGGTTTGTCCAAACACACGCATGTGATCGGCAAGACCCGTCCGACCCACTCGACCATCACCAAGGGCGTGGGCGAACTCAGCATCTGGCGCGACACCAAAGAAGTGTTTGTGGCCAAGCTGGAAGACCTGCACCAGGTCTGGGACAGCGTGAGCTGGAAGATTTGCCAGCAACGCGACAACCCCGCTTGCGCCGACGCCGAGCATGCCGCCGCTGGCCGCGCCGATGACCCGGGCATGCATGTGGCGTTGAGCTTTGACCCCACAGAGAACGTGGCCGCGCCGTTCCTGAACCTTTCGCACCCCAAAGTGGCGATCCTGCGCGAGCAGGGCGTCAACTCGCATGTGGAAATGGCCTACGCCTTCCACAAAGCGGGCTTTGAGTCGCACGATGTGCACATGACCGACCTGCAATCGGGTCGCGCCCGTTTGGCCGACTTCCAAGGGCTGGTTGCTTGTGGCGGTTTCAGTTACGGCGATACGCTGGGCGCGGGCATTGGCTGGGCGCGCAGCATCACCTTCAACCCGGCTTTGGCCGAGCAGTTCAAGGGCTTCTTTGGCCGCACCGACACCTTCGGTCTGGGCGTGTGCAACGGCTGCCAGATGTTTGCCGAATTGGCCGACATCATTCCGGGTGCGCAAGATTGGCCCCGTTTCACCACCAACCAGAGCGAGCGCTTTGAAGCCCGCCTGTCCATGGTTGAAGTGCTGGAATCACCCAGCCTCTTTTTGCAAGGCATGGCGGGCAGCCGTTTGCCGATTGCCGTGGCGCATGGCGAGGGTTTTGCCAACTTCAAGCACCGGGGCAACGCGGCCAAGGCCATTGGCGCAATGCGATTTGTGGACAACCACGGCCAGGCGACCGAACAGTATCCGTTCAACCCCAATGGCAGTGCCGGAGGCCTCACGGCCGTGACCACCGCCGACGGGCGTTTCACGGCCATGATGCCGCACCCAGAGCGCGTGTTCCGCAACGTGCAGATGAGCTGGACAAGTGGTGACATCAACGCCACCAGCCCCTGGCTGCGCGTGTGGCAAAACGCCCGCAAGTGGGTCGGTTGACCCCGGGCTGGCATGAAGTCTGTGCTTGGCGAGCAGTGGTTTCCGCCATCTCAGCTGGCTTTTTACTTTGACTCCAACGCGTGGGCCAAAGGCACCGCGCTGTATCTGGGCAACGAGATCCTGTCTGCCCGCATGGCACCTGAGGCCGAGGGCTGGCTGATCCAGGCCCAGGTGCAAGGTTCGGTCAGCGAGCCTTACCGGGTCACGGCCCATCTGCGTGTCTCGGATGCTGGCAACTTGCAAGCCTGGCGCTCGACTTGTTCTTGCCCGGTAGGTCGGATGTGCAAGCACGGCGCGGCTGTGGGCATCCATGCCGCCATGCAGGGCCAGTCCATGACCGACGATGCCGATGATGAACGGAGCCCTGAAGCCCTGGCGCGGCAGGACCAGCGGCGTCAGGAGCGGGCCAGGCAACAGGCCGAACACCAGGTTCGCGATTGGTTGCTGCGGCTGGAGACAGCCAATGCACCCCAAGGCTTCAGTTTGCCAGGTGCCAGCAACGAGCACTTTTTGTATTGCCTGAGCTTGGCATCGGTGGGTGCCCGGCCCGAGTTCCACCTCACGGTGAAACGCGCCTTGCTCAAGCCCGGCAGTGCTTGGGGCAAACCCAAGAAAGTCACCAGCCAGCCCCATGCCAGCGATGCGATCTGGCGCACCTGTGCGCCAGGTGAGCAGGGCGTTTTTGATTTGATGAAGGCCTGTCCGCCCACCAACAGCTTTGGGTCCTATGGCTTTCAAAGCGCGGTCAAACTGCAAGGCATGGTGGCCAGCCTGTTGCTTCGCCAGTGCGCCTCCACCGGACGTCTGATGTGGGAGAGCGACAAAAGCTTGCAGGCTTTGGCCTGGAGCGACGAGGCCTTGGCCTTCAAGGCCCATTGGCTGTCGGTGCCCGAGCAAGAACACCAAAGCGCTGGCTGGAAGCTGAGCATGCAGCCCGCCCAGGCAGGCGCGTTGTATGGGCTGAACGATCCGCCTTTGTATGTGAACCCCGAGATGGGCACCTGTGGTCTGCTGGACACCCAGGGCATGAGCGCAGAGCAGCTCATGCTGCTCATCCAGGCCCCTGTGGTGCCAGAGCCGGTGGCGGTCAAGTTCCAGCAAAAATTTGTGGATGCCCTGGGCCGTTTGCCTTTGCCGCCAGTGATTGAAACGGTGCCTGAAATCCGGGGGGTCACGCCCATCGCAGTGCTGCAACTTTTTGCCGTGGCGCCGCACTTGCGCGCTGAGCAAGGCCTGTTTCAGGCCGAGTTGAAATTCGCTTACGGGGACTGTCTCGGCTTTTGGCCGCACCAGCAGCCACGCGTGGTGATGGGGCATGGCCCACAAGCGCGCATGCTGGTGCGTGATCTGGATGCCGAGCGCGGGGTGTGGGAGCAGCTGGACGACCTGGGTTTTCAGCTGCGTGGCGACAACGTGCTGGGCATGCCGGGCCCTGCAGGCCAAGCCTTGTGGCTGTACTGGCTGGAGACCGATTTTGAACCGCTGCGAAATGCGGGCATCGAGGTGCGCCGTCACGAAGCCCTGGATCACTGGTTGCGCCTGGCGGGCGACGTGCAGGTGCGTCTGAGCGGCGACGGTGACGATGGCGCCGAAGACACTTCGCCCTGGTTTGACCTGTCGCTGGGCATGAACATCGACGGTCAGCGCGTGAACATCCTGCCCTGGGTGCCTGAGATCTTGCAGGCCGTGGCACGCGCTGGTGCATCCTCCAGCGATGGGGGTGATGTCGATGCAGACCGCATGCCCGAGCACCTTTACCTGCCCGATCTGCAAGGCCCCGGCTATGTGAAGCTGCCCACCGCGCAAATTCGGCCTTGGCTGGCGATGCTGATGGAGTTGCACGGCGAACGTGGACACCGCTGGGATGGTGATGCGCTGCGCCTGTCGCGCCTGGACGCGCTGCGCGCAGCGGTCTCGCTGGGCGAGGGCGCGGTCTGGCAGGGCGCGCAACGCTTGCAGGACCTGGTGCAACACATGCGCAGCACAGCCTCCTTGGCCGAGGTGCCGCCGCCCGACGGCTTGCAGGCCACGCTGCGGCCTTACCAGCAGCAAGGTTTGAACTGGCTGCAGTTCTTGCGCCAGCACCGGTTGGCGGGCATCCTTGCCGACGACATGGGCCTGGGCAAAACACTGCAGACGCTGGCCCACGTCCTGACCGAGAAGCAGGCCGGACGCCTGACACAGCCGGCCTTGATCGTGGCGCCTGTCAGCTTGCTGGGCAACTGGCAGCGCGAAGCGGCCCGCTTTTGCCCGGGCCTCACCACCCACATCCACCATGGTTTGTCGCGCCACGAAACGGCGCAGGCGCTGTGCCAGTTTGACGTGGTCATCACCGCCTATTCGCTGTTGGCGCGCGACCGGGACATGTGGCTCGATGTGCCCTGGCACTTGCTGGTGCTTGACGAAGCACAGAACATCAAGAACGCCAACACCCATGCCGCGCAGGTGGTGGGCGAAATCACCGCGCAGCACCGGCTGTGTCTGTCCGGAACACCCATCGAAAACCACCTGGGCGAACTCTGGAGCCAGTTCCACTTTTTGATGCCGGGTTTCCTGGGCAGCCAGCGGCGCTTCACCGAGTTGTTCCGCAACCCGATCGAACGTCAGGGCCGCGCAGCAAAGATGGAGCAACTGCGTGCCCGGGTGACCCCGTTCATGCTGCGCCGGACCAAAGACCTGGTGGCCAACGAGCTGCCGCCCAAAATCGAAACCCTGATGCCCGTGCCGCTGGAAGGCCAGCAAGCCGACCTGTACGAAACCATCCGATTGGGCATGGAAAAAACCGTGCGCGATGCGCTCAGCACCCAGGGGCTGGGCAAGTCGCAGATCACCATCCTCGATGCCTTGCTCAAGCTGCGCCAGGTGTGCTGCGATCCGCGTTTGCTCAAACTCAGCGCTGCCGCTCAGGTCAAGGAATCGGCCAAGCTCTCCCAACTGCTTGATATGCTTCCTGAGATGGTCGCCGAGGGGCGCAAGATTTTGCTGTTCTCGCAGTTCACGCAAATGCTGGGACTGATCGAAAAAGCCTTGCCCGCTTTGGGCATCCCGTGGGTCAAGCTCACCGGGCAAAGCAAAAACCGCGACGCCATCATCGACCAATTCACCAGCGGGCAAGTGCCGCTGTTCCTGATCAGCCTCAAAGCCGGTGGCGTAGGCCTGAATTTGCCTCAGGCCGATACTGTGATCCATTACGACCCGTGGTGGAACCCGGCGGTGGAAAACCAGGCTACCGACCGCGCCCACCGCATTGGCCAGACCAAGAACGTATGGGTGGTCAAGCTGGTGGCGCAGGGCACCATCGAAGAACGCATGCTGGCCCTGCAAGAGCGCAAAGCCCAGTTGGCGCAAGACATGTATTCAGGGGCTGTGCAGCGCAAAGAGCCGCTGTTTGGCGAGTCCGACTTGAACGAATTGCTCAAGCCCCTGGGTTGAGCCTCGGGTGATGACGCGACTTTTGACGCTTTTGACCTGTCTGGCGATGCCCCTGTTCACGGCATGCAGTCCGGAGCCGACCACCCCTTTGCCAGCATCTGAATCCGCCAGCACTGCTGCCAAACCGAGTGACAGGCCCGGTGCTTGGTCGCACGCCGATCCTTATGACCCCGATGTGCAAGAAGCCGCCCGCTTTGCGGTCCAAACTTTCGCTGTGCAAGGCAAGCGACGTGTACTTTTCAAAGAAGTGAACCAGGCCCGACAGCAAGTGGTTGCCGGACTGAACTTGCAGATGCACATTCAGGTCAGCGTGGATGCCATGGCGCGCAGCGCCAGCGTGACAGTATGGCGGCACCCCGATGGCCGCTACAGCCTGACCGAATGGGTCTGGCTGGATTGATCAGTGCATGCCCACCACAGGTCGCGTCTTGTAGAACTGCACCGGGCTCTCGGGCACGGCGTTCAGCACCGATTTCTTGATCTTGCCCACCACATGCATCTCGCATGGCTTGCAGTCGAAACGCAGGGTGAGTTTTTCCTTGCCGTTGATCAGTTGCAGCGGCTCGGCTTTCACCGTGCCTTGCACGCCCGTGACGCCTTTGGCCTGTTTGGGGCACAAGCTGAGTGAGAAGCGCACGCAGTGCTTGGTGATCATGAGGCTCACTTCGCCCAACTCTTCCTGCGCTTCGTAGGCGGCGGCGATCAGCTTCACGCCATGCTTGGCGTAGAAGTCGCGGGCCTTCTGGTTGAACACATTGGCCAAGTAGGTGAGCGTGTCTTCAGGGTAGGGCACAGGTGGCGCCACAGGCACTGCACGCGGCAGTCGGTGCAGTCCTTCTGCCCGGGCAACTTCAAGCGCCTGTATGGCGTCACGCCGCAAGGCGTTGAGCTGCGAAGGTGGGACAAACCAGGGGCGCGGCAGGGCGAGTTGCACATCGAGGGGCTCGAACAAGGTATCGCCCAGCTTGCCCAAAGCGCTTTTGAGTTTGTCCTCGGCCTGGCTCGGATCTTTAGGCGCTTGCCAGGCGATGGCCAGAGAAGCTGTTCCAGAGTGTCCGGCTTCGTCGGTCAGTGTCAGTTGCAGGCCATCAGGGCTTTCAGCCAGTTGCATCCACACACCCATGCGGCGCTCGGCGGACTTTTTGTCCAGTGTGCGCACCCAGCTCATGTCGCGGTTGCGGTTGACCTGCACGCCCTTGCGCAGGTCTTTGAAGCCATCCATCGGGTCTTTGGGAAAGAGCTTCCATACGCCCTTGGTCTTTTGGGCTTCGACGCGGTTGATCTGCAGGCCCACCAGTTCTTTTTGCAGATCGTAGTAGCACAGGCCGTCGCCGTTGTGCAGCTCGGCGCCGGTGTCGTCGGTGGTGATCTCCAGGTGGTCTGCGGCGACCTTGTTGACCCAGCCGATGGGCTGGCCCGGGTTTTTGGGGGTGTCGAACGCACCGATGTCTTCCTTGCGGCCTTGCACAAAGTAGTCGGTGAACTCGCGGTTGAAGTTCTGGTTCGGGTCCGGCTCGAAGCTGAAGGTGGTGCGGCCATGAGAGGCGGCTGCCAGCTCGGGGCGTTCAGCCAGCACTTCGTCAAACAGCTTGCGGTAATGGGCCGTGATGTTTTTCACATAGGCCATGTCCTTGTAGCGGCCTTCGATCTTGAAACTGCGGATGCCCGCATCCACCAATGCGCGCAGGTTCTCGCTCTGGTTGTTGTCCTTCATGCTTAGCACATGCTTGTCGTGCGCGATGATGCGGCCCTGGGCGTCCTTGACCTCGTAGGGCAGGCGACAGGCCTGCGAGCAGTCGCCACGGTTGGCGCTGCGCCCGGTGTGGGCATGGCTGATGAAGCACTGGCCGCTGTAGGCCACGCACAAAGCGCCGTGCACAAAGAATTCAATCACCGTGCGCTCGGTGTCGATCACATCACGGATGGCGCTGATCTGTGGCAGCGTCAACTCGCGGGCCAGCACGATTTGGCTCAACCCCGCGTCCTGCAAAAACCTGGCTTTCTCGGGGGTGCGGATGTCGGTCTGCGTGCTGGCGTGCAACTGGATGGGCGGCAGGTCGATTTCGAGCAAGCCCATGTCTTGGACGATCAGCGCATCCACTCCAGCGTCGTACAGCTGCCAAGCGAGCTTGCGAGCGCCTTCCAGTTCATCGTCGCGCAAGATGGTGTTGAGCGTGACAAAGATGCGGCTGTGGAATCGGTGCGCGTGCTGCACCAGACGGGCAATGTCCTGCACCGAGTTGTCGGCCGTGGAGCGGGCCCCGAACGACGGGCCGCCAATGTAGACCGCGTCCGCACCGTGGTTCACGGCTTCGATGCCGATCTCCAGATTTCGGGCAGGAGCGAGGAGTTCAAGTTGGTGAGGCTGCATGGGGCTGGATTATCCCAAACAATAAAAAACGCGGCCGAAGCCGCGTTGAAATCTGGGCGTCTGCCGCAGATCACTGGATCTTGGCTTTAGCGCGCAGGTCTTCCTGGTACTTGCCCAGTTTTTGTTGCTGCAATTGCTGTGCAATCTGAGGTTTGACTTCTTCCAGCTTGGGCAGTTGCGCTTGACGCACATCGTCCACACGGATGATGTGGAAACCGAACTGGCTCTTGACCGGAGCATCGGTCATCTGGCCTTTTTCGAGTTGGGTCATGGCAGCCGAAAACTCGGGCACGTAGCTGCCCGCAGCGGCCCAGTCGAGATCGCCACCATTGGCGCCGGAGCCTGGGTCCTTGGAGTTCTTCTTGGCCAGCTCTTCGAACTTGGCACCTTTCTTGATCTCGGCGATCAGGCTCTTGGCCTGGTCTTCGGTTTCCACCAGGATGTGGCGTGCGTGGTATTCCTTGCCACCGTTGGCTGCAACAAACTTGTCGTATTCGGCCTGGATGTCGGCGTCAGTGACTGGATTTTTCTTCTGGAAATCAGCGAACAATTCGCGGATCAGGATGGTCTGGCGTGCCAACTCCAGCTGGTTCTTGTAGTCATCGCTGGCGTCCAGGCCACGCTTGCGTGCTTCCTGCATGAACACTTCGCGGGCGACGATTTCGTCCTTGATTTGGCCCAGCATGTCGTCTGTCACAGGGCGGCCTGAGCGTTCGATCTGCTGTTTGAGTGCCGTCAGGCGGGATGTGGGCACAGGTTTGCCGTTGACCACGGCGATGTTCTGGGCAAAGGCCGGGGCGGCCAACAGAGCCACCAGAGCGGCGCTGAGCATCTGCTTTTTCATTGTCTCTATCCTCAAATCCGGAAAACACTACAAAAAAGGCACCCGTGAAGAGCAGGGCGCCAGGTTCAGATCACTTCTATGGCCAGGGCGTGCAGCCCTTGATCGATGAAATCTTGCAGCGCATCATACACAAGCCGATGGCGTTGAACCCGGCTGATACCTGTAAATAAGGGTGAAGCCACGCGCACACGGATGTGGCTGCCTTCGCCCGTGGCGCTGGCGCCAGCGTGGCCCGCGTGCGCAGCGCTTTCGTCCAGCACTTCCAACGCTGTCGGGTTCAACCGCTCGGTAAGGCGGGCATGGATGTCTTGTGCGACGCTCATGCGGATTCATCGGTTTTGGGCAGGTGGCGTGCCACATACAACCCCTGGCCCACGATGAAGACCACGGGAAACACATAGCCCCAGATCTTGAAATCCACCCAGGCCTCGGTGCTGAAATACGTGGCCACGTAGGCGTTGATGCTGGCCATGAACAGCGAATACAGCACCCAGATCAGGTTCAGACGACGCCAGACCGCTTGCGGCAGTTGCAATTGCTGACCCAGCATGGTCTGCAGGAAGTTCTTGTTGAAAAAACGCTCGGACACCGCCAAAGCCAGTGCCATGCCCGTGTACAGCACGGTGGGTTTCCATTTGATGAAGCGTTCATCGTGCAGGCCCAGCGTCAAGGCGCCAAAACCCAGTACCAGGCCCAAAGTCACCTTGTGCATGGTCTGCAACTTGCCGTCCAGCCGGTAGATCAGGAACATCTGGAGCACCGTGGCCGCCATCAGCACGCCCGTGGCGCTGTAGATGTCACCCATCTTGTAAGCACCAAAAAACAGCAGGATCGGGAAAAAGTCGAGGAATGATTTCATGAAAGCAAGGGCCGCAGAGAGATCAAAGTGGCTCGAAGTCTAACGAAGCCGAGTTCATGCAGTAGCGCAGGCCCGTGGGGGCGGGGCCGTCCTCGAACACATGGCCCAGATGGGCGCCACATTGGGTGCAGACCGTCTCAACGCGCACCATGCCGTGGCTGCGGTCCACATGCTCGGTGATGGCATCGGGCTGTGAGGGCTGCGAAAAGCTGGGCCAGCCGCAACCGGCGTCGAATTTGCTGTCGGACTTGAACAGCTCGGCATCGCAGCAGATGCAGCGGTAAATGCCCGCTGCCCAGTTGGACTCGTGTTTGCCAGTGAAAGGCCGCTCGGTGGCGGCTTGGCGCGTCACGGCATAGGCCGCAGGTTCGGCACCTTTGGCCTCCAGCAGCTCTCGCCACGCTTGTTCGGTTTTTTGGATGGGGCTCATGATGAACAGCTGATCTCCAGTTGGCCCGCCCAGTCGGGGGGCAATTGCGCGTAGGACTCGAAGCCCGGGTGCTCGTCGAAAGGTGAATGTAACAAGTCCTGCAAGGTGGCGATTTCACTGTCATCACCCTGGGTGGCCTGGCGGATGGCGATTTCGGCCAGATGGTTGCGCAGCACGAACTTGGGATTGGTGCGCAACATCTGCTCGCCCAGCGCCTTGGGCAAAGCACTGCCTGCGCGCGTCTGGTAGCGGGCGAGCCAGGCCAACAGCCGAGGGCGATCCAGCAGCAAGTCGCTCACGCCTTGCCAGTGCACTTGGGCAAACTGCCATGCGCCATCGTCCTGGGCCATGGCGTGGCTCAAGCGACGCCAGAACACGGTGTAATCCACCCGCTCTGACGCCAGCAATTGCAGCAAGTCCTCGACCAGTGACCAGTCTTGTTCGCGTTGCTCTTCTTTGGCGAGCTCGCCCGTCAGGCCCAGCTTGGCCCGCATGGCGTCCCCCAGCAGACGCGGGAAGAGTGTCTTGTAACCCTCGAGCACCTGCTCGGTCAGATCTTCATCGCCGATCAGCGGCATCAGGGCCTGAGCCAGGGCATACAGGTTCCAGTACGCGATGTTGGGCTGACGGGCATAGGCGTAACGCCCTTGCGTATCGGAGTGGTTGCAGATGTGACCGGGGTCAAAGCCGTCCATGAACTGGAACGGGCCATAGTCGATGGTCAGGCCCAAAAGACTCATGTTGTCGGTGTTCATCACACCGTGACAAAAGCCCACCGCTTGCCACTGGGCCATCAGGCTGGCTGTGCGCTCTTGCACCACATCCAGCAGCGCAGCATAGGTGTTGCCACCCCAGCGCGCTGCGCGCGCCTGGCATTCGGGCAGGTGATGGGCAATGACGTGGTCTGCCAGCGTTTGCAGGCTTTGCAGATCCTGGCGGGCCGCAAAGTGTTCGACATGGCCAAAGCGCAGGAAGCTGGGTGCCACTCGGGTCACGATGGCGGCGGTCTCCCAAGCCTCGCGCCGCACAGGCTCCGGCGACGCCACCAGGCACAGTGCCCGGCTGGTCGGGATGCCCAAGCCATGCATGGCTTCACTGCACAGGTATTCGCGGATGCTTGAGCGCAGCACAGCGCGGCCATCGCCCCGGCGTGAGTAGGGCGTGGGACCGGCGCCCTTGAGCTGGATTTCCTGCGGACCTTGCAAGGACTGCGCCTCGCCCAGCCACAAAGCCCGACCGTCACCCAGCTGACCAGCCCACACACCAAACTGGTGGCCACTGTAGACAGTGGCCAGCGGGTCTGAACCAGGCAGCAGGGCATTGCCAGCGAAGGCAGCCAGGTGAGTGTCTGACAGCAGATCCATGGGCCAGCCCAGCGAGTGCAGCAGCGCCGTGTTGCGCATGGCCCAGCGGGGTGCCGCCACCGGCGTCGGGTGCAGACGCGTGAAAAAAGACGGCCCCAGTTGGTTCAGGCGGTGCGTCCAGTTCAGTGGCGTATTCGAGGTCAGTGACATTCGTGCATTGTCCCGCGCTTGACAATGGCTTGGTTTTATTCGGGTTTCTATGGGGGATATCGGGGGGGCTGGCCCACAATGCGCTGGCAAACTAGACGGCAGCAAAGACCGTTTCAGATACACACAAGGAGTACACCATGTTAGGACTGATGCAGCAGCAATCCCTGCTGATTTCTTCGGTGATCGATTTCGCTGAGCGCCACCACGGCGATGGCGAGGTGGTTTCCCGCCGTGTCGAGGGCGATATCCACCGCTATACCTGGGCCGATGTGGCCCGACGCGCCCGACAGGTGGCCAACGCCGTGGAAGGCCAGAAGCTGGCGCACGGCGACCGCGTGGCCACGCTGGCCTGGAACGGTTACCGGCATCTGGAGCTGTACTTTGGCGTCAGCGGCTCAGGTCGCGTGCTGCACACCATCAATCCGCGCCTGCACCCGGACCAGGTGGCCTGGATCGCCAACCATGCCGAAGACCAGGTCCTTTGCTTTGACATGACCTTCCTGCCCATCGTGCAGGCGGTGCACGGCAAGTGCACCACCGTCAAGCAGTGGGTCGCCCTGTGCGACGCCGACAAGCTGCCGGCCGACACCGGCATCCCCGGGCTGGTGAGCTACGAAAGCTGGATGGGCACGCAATCCACCAGCTACACCTGGCCTCAGATCGACGAGAACTCGGCATGCAGCCTGTGCTACACCAGCGGCACCACCGGCAACCCCAAGGGCGCGCTGTACAGCCACCGCTCCACCATCTTGCATGCCTACGGCGCGGCCTTGCCCGACGTCATGTGCATGTCGGCCCGCGATTCGATCCTGCCTGTGGTGCCCATGTTCCACGTCAACGCCTGGGGCATCCCTTACAGTGCCGCTATGGTGGGAGCCAAGCTGGTGTTCCCCGGACCGGCGCTCGACGGCAAATCGGTTTATGAGCTGATGGAAGCCGAAGGCGTGACTTTTGCCGCCGGCGTGCCCACGGTCTGGCAAATGCTGCTGGGCCACATGAAACCCACAGGCCTGAAGTTCAGCAAACTCAACCGCACCGTCATTGGCGGCTCGGCCTGTCCACCCGCCATGATCACCGCCTTCCGCGAGGAATACGGGGTGGACGTGCTGCACGCCTGGGGCATGACCGAGTTGAGCCCACTGGGCACGCTGTGCACCTTGAAAAACAAGCACCTGAGCCTGCCAGAAGAAGCGCAGATGCAACTGCGCATGAAGCAGGGCCGCTGCATTTTTGGCATCGACATGAAGATCGTCGATGCCCAGGGCAAGGCATTGCCCCACGATGGCAAAGCCGCTGGCGATTTGCTGGTCAAGGGGCCCTGGGTCATTGCCAGCTACTTCAAGCAAGAGGGCGGGAACCCCCTTGTGGACGGTTGGTTCCCGACAGGTGATGTGGCGACCATCGACCCCGATGGCTTCATGCAGATCACCGATCGCAGCAAGGACGTGATCAAGTCGGGCGGCGAATGGATCAGCTCGATCGATGTGGAGAACGTGGCGATGGCGCACCCTGCCGTGGCCATGGCTGCGTGTGTGGGCATCTTCCACCCCAAGTGGGACGAGCGCCCCATCGTGTGTGTGGTCAAAAAGCCGGGTGCAGAAGTCACGCGTGAAGAACTCCTGGCGTTCTACGAAGGCAAAACCGCCAAATGGCAGATCCCTGACGATGTGGTGTTTGTCGACGCCATCCCGCTGGGGGCCACTGGCAAGATGCTCAAGACCAAATTGCGCGAGCAATTGGCGGCTTACAAGCTGCCAAATTTGTGACGATTTGTGAATGGCCTGGTGCGATTTGACTCGCATCAGTCGCGCGGGTGATACCCCGTAGGGGCAAACCCCGAGCGGGTTCCAGCGCAAACAAGGTACGCTGAACGCGTTGAGAAACACTTAGCAGGAGACTTTGAATGAAAACCGCATTTCGCATGATCGCCGTGGCCGCTTTGGCCGCATGCGCCACTGGCGCCTTTGCCCAAAAAGGCGAGACCGTCAAAATCGCTCACATTGACCCGCTGTCGGGACTGATGGCTCCCGTGGGGACCAATCAACTCAAAAGCTTCCAGTTTTTTGCTGAAAAATTCAGTGGTGCAAAAAACCCCGCTGGTGTCAAATTTGAAATCGTTTCTTTTGACAACAAGCTCAGCCCAGCAGAAAGCCTCAACGCACTCAAAGCTGCCATGGACCAAGGTGTGCGTTACATCGCACAAGGCAACGGTTCATCCGTCGCTGGCGCACTCATTGAAGCCATCAACAAACACAACGAGCGCAATCCCGGCAAGGAAATCATCTTCCTGAACTACGCGGCTGTGGATCCTGATTTCACCAACAGCAAGTGCAGCTACTGGCACTTCCGCTTCGACGCCGACACATCGATGAAGATCGAAGCCATGACCACCTTCATGAAGGACGACAAAGACATCAAGAAGGTCTATCTGTTCAACCAGAACTACTCGCATGGCCAACAAGTGGCCAAATACGCCAAGGAAAATCTGGCCCGCAAGCGTCCTGATGTCCAGATCGTCGGCGAAGACCTGCACCCTCTGGCCCAAGTGCGTGACTTCTCGCCTTACATCGCCAAGATCAAGGCTTCGGGTGCCGATACGGTCATCACCGGCAACTGGGGCTCTGACTTGGCCCTGCTGGTGAAGGCGGCCAACGAAGCCGGCTACACCGGCAAGTTCTACACCTACTACACCGGCGTGACGGGCACCCCCACAGCCTTGGGGCAAGGTGGTGCGGGGCGCGTCTACCAGATCGCCTACAACCACTACAACATGGGTGGTGACATGGCCAAATGGATGGCCGAGTTCAAAACCAAGTTCAATGACGATTTCTACACGGGCTCCGTTGTCACCATTTTCAATGGCTTGAGCGAGGCGATGGCCAAAGCCAAATCGACCGACCCGGTCAAGGTCGCTGCGGCGCTGGAAGGTCTGAGCTACAAGAATTACAACGGCGAGGTGGAAATGCGCAAGACCGACCACCAGTTGCAACAGCCCCTGTACATGACCGTCTGGCAAAAAGCCGACAAGAAGTACCCCTACAGCCCGGAAAACACCGGCATGACCCTGGCACCTGTGAAGGAGTTCCCTTCTTATGTGTCCAGCACGCCAACCAGCTGCCAGATGAAGCGCCCAGGCTGAGCCCGTCTGATCGTTAGGCTTGTGGGCCCGATGACCCTGCACGTTGTCGGGCCCTTTTCTTTGCCGGTTGATCCCTGCAATTGAGGGGTTGATGGACTCAACCTGCTTTCGGTAACGAAGTTAGGCCGTTGTCTGGCCTGGAAAGTTTGTCTTTATGGAGTTTTTTATCATCTCCATGCTCAATGGCCTCAGTTACGGGCTGTTGCTCTTCATGCTCAGCTCGGGTCTGACGCTGATCTTCAGCATGATGGGTGTGCTCAACTTTGCGCACGCCAGCTTCTACATGATCGGTGCCTACTTCGGCTTCACCTTGAACCAGGTGATCGGCTTCTGGCCCGCGCTGGTCATCTCCCCCTTGCTGGTGGGGGCCTGCGGTGCCTTGTTTGAGCGCATCAGCTTGCGCAAGGTCCATCCTTATGGACATGTGCCTGAATTGCTGGTGACTTTTGGTTTGTCCTACGTGGTGTTGGAGCTGGTCCAGCTCATCTGGGGCCGCACGGCTGTCGAGTTTGTGCCCCCTGAACTGCTGCGTGGCTCGGCTTTCACCCTCATCAACCACTCGGTCGAAGGCATGCGCCTGGTCTGGGGTGCCGCGCCGGCCGAACTGTGCAGCGCAGCCGATGCCGCCATCCGCGTGGTGTGCACACCGTTCCCGGCCACACGCGCCTTCATGATGCTGATTGCCTTGCTGATGCTGCTGTCATTGTGGCTGCTGCTTACGCGCACCCGCATCGGTCTGGTCATCCAAGCTGCCCTCACGCACCCCGAAATGGTGGAGTCCCTGGGCCACAACGTGCCACGGGTTTTCATGCTGGTGTTTGGCGCTGGTACAGGTCTGGCCGGTCTGGCGGGGGTCATTGGTGGCAGCACCTTTGTGACCGAACCGGCCATGGCCGCCACCGTCGGCTCCGTCATTTTCGTGGTGGTGGTGGTCGGCGGCATGGGCTCGCTCTCGGGTGCCTTCCTCGCTTCGGTGCTGATTGGCGTCATCCAGACCTTTGCTGTCGCCATCGACTATTCGTTCCTGGCTTTGGCCAAAGACATGGGCTGGGCCCTGTCTGCCGCCACGCAAGAGAACACTTTCGCCAAACTCACCGTGTCACAGGTCGCGCCCATCCTGCCGTACCTGTTCCTGGTGTTGATTCTGATCTTCCGGCCCAAGGGTCTTTTGGGTACACGGGAGGGTTGAGCCATGTCAGCTGTTTACAAATTCAAACCCTACAACGTCGGCCGATGGGTCATCTGGAGCCTGTTTGCCCTCGTGCTGGTCTGTGCACCGCTGGTGTTCACCAGCAACCTGTCGACCACCATGCTGGCGCAGATGGGCATCGCCATCATCGCCTGCCTGTCTTACAACATGCTGCTGGGGCAGGGCGGCATGCTCAGCTTCGGGCATGCGGTGTACACGGGTCTGGGCTCCTACATGGCCATGCACGCGCTCAACGCCGTGAGTGCAGGGCAACTGGGCATCCCGGTGAGTCTGCTGCCCTTGGTGGGCGGCGTGGCTGGCATGGGCTTTGCCGTGCTGCTCGGCTACGTGACCACACGCAAGTCGGGCACGCCGTTCGCCATGATCACCATGGGCGTGGCCGAGCTGGTGTTTGCCATGTCACTGATGTTCTCCGAGTTCTTCGGCGGTGAAGCCGGCGTGTCGGGCAACCGTGTGGCCGGGCAGCCCTTCATGGGCATCACTTTTGGCCCCCAAGTGCAGATCTACTACCTGATCGCCATCTACACCTTCGTGTGCGTGGCCCTGATGTACGCCTTCACCCAGACGCCTCTGGGCCGCATGCTCAATGCGGTGCGCGACAACCCCGAGCGTGTCGAGTTCATTGGCTACAACACACAACGCGTGCGTTATTTCGCCTTCATCATTGCGGGCTTTTTTGCCGGCATTGCCGGTGGTCTGGGCGCACTCAATTTCGAGATTGTCACCGCCGAAGTGGTCGGGGCAGGCCGGTCGGGCGCGTACCTGCTGTTCACCTTTTTAGGTGGGGCGACCTTTTTCTTCGGGCCCATCCTGGGGGCCATCCTGATGATCATTGCCTTTGTGCTGCTGTCGGAGCTGACCAAGGCCTGGCTGCTGTACCTCGGGCTGGTGTTCCTGTTCATGGTCATGTATGCCCCCGGCGGCATTGCCAGCCTGATCATGATGAACCTGCGCGTGGCCAAGTTCGGCAAGCTGCGCCAGATTTGGACCAGTTACCTGGGCTTGGGCGTCACGGCCATCGTGATGCTCGCTGGTGCTGGCGCCATGATCGAAATGGTCTACCACCTGCAGCTGAACTCTGCGCTGGGTGACAGCGTCAAGTTCATGGGCGTGATGCTCAATGCCAAGAGCCTGGACAGCTGGTTCGGTGCCGCTTTCGTCATGCTCACGGGCCTGGGCCTGTTCGAGCTGGCCCGCCGCCAGTATTCGCTCGAATGGGGCGAGATTCAGACCGAGATTGAAAAAGAAATCAAGCGCCGGGAGACCGCAGTATGAGTACCTACGCCCTTGAACTCAAAGACCTTCGCAAGAACTTTGGCAAGACCGAAATCATCCGCGGCGTGAACCTGGCCGTCCAGCCCGGTGAGCGCGTGGCCGTGATCGGCCCGAACGGTGCGGGCAAATCCACGCTGTTCAACCTGATCAGCGGCCGCTTTGGTCCGACCCGTGGCGAGATATTGCTCAATGGTCAACGCATTGACCACAAGAAGCCCTACGAGATCAACCGCATGGGGCTGTCGCGCAGCTTCCAGATCACCAACATCTTCCCCAAACTCAGCGTATTCGAGAACTTGCGCTGCGCCTTGCTCTGGAGCATGGGTTACAAGTACACCTTCCTGAAGTTCCTCTCAGGCCTCAAGGATGCAAACGAACGGGCCGAGCAACTCATGGAAATGATCCGCCTCGAAAAGAAGCGCGACACCCTGGCCATGAACCTGACCTACGCCGAGCAGCGTGCACTGGAAATCGGCATCACCATTGCAGGCGGCTCCGACGTCATCTTGCTCGATGAGCCCACCGCGGGCATGAGCAAAAGCGAGACCTCGCGTTTCATCCACCTCATCAAGGAGGTCACTGTGGGCAAGACGCTGCTCACGGTGGAGCACGACATGGGCGTGGTCTTCGGCCTGGCCGACAAGATCGCCGTCGTCGTTTATGGTGAAGTCATTGCCTTTGATACGCCAGAAGCGGTCAGGGCGAACGCCAAAGTACAAGAGGCCTACCTGGGCTCATCGGTCGCAGACAGTCAAGCGGGAGGGCACTGAGATGCTCAAAATAGAAAACCTCCACGCCTATTACGGCAAGAGCCATGTGTTGCATGGCGTGAACTTCGAAGTGGGGCAGGGTGAAATCGTCGCCTTGCTCGGGCGCAACGGCTCGGGCCGCTCCACCACGGCCAAGGCCATCATGGGACTGGTCGACTGCCAAGGCACCATCGACTGGAATGGTCAGACCATCCAGGGCAAAAAAGCCTACGAAGTGGCGCACTTGGGGCTGGGGTATGTGCCTGAGAACCGGGACATTTTCCCCAAGCTCACGGTGCATCAGAACCTGCAATTGGGTCAAAAAGGCGGTGCCAAAAATGCGCGCTGGACGTTTGACGACATGTACACCATGTTCCCCCGCCTCAAGGAACGAGAGCACACCGAAGCTGGTGTGCTCTCGGGTGGCGAGCAGCAGATGCTGACCCTGTGCCGCACCCTGATGGGTGACCCCGACCTCATCATCATCGACGAGCCGACCGAGGGCCTCGCACCCAAAATTGTGGAGTTGGTAGGCCAGTACCTCAAGGAACTCAAAAATCGGGGCATTTCGGTCCTGCTCATTGAGCAAAAGCTGACGATTGCCATGAACATCTCTGACCGTGCCCTGGTCATGGGCCACGGCAGCATCGTGTTCGAGGGCACACCCGCCGAGCTGCGCGAAAACACCTACATCCGCAAGGAGTGGCTGGAAGTCTGATTCCCCGTCACCTCAGGGACTTCCCTCACGTTATTGCCCTTGCGCCGCCCGCGGCTTGTGGTAAAAACGAACGGTCGTTCTTTTTTCTAATTCTTCACCCCAAGGAACTGCAGCATGACAGCTGAATACAAAGTCCACGGCGACGTCGCGGTCATCACCCTGATGAACCCACCCGTCAACGGTCTGGGCCTGGCCACACGCCAGGGCATCACCAACGGTTTGACCCAAGCCAACGCCGATCCGGCCGTCAAGGCCATCGTGTTGACCGGCGGCGGCAAGGCCTTCTCGGGCGGTGCAGACATCAAGGAATTCGGCTCACCCAAAGCGCTGCAAGAGCCCAATTTGCTGTCGGTGATTCGTGCCTGCGAGAACTCCGACAAGCCCATTGTGGCCGCCATCCACTCGGTCGCCATGGGCGGCGGCCTGGAACTGGCCCTGGGCTGCCATTACCGCATTGCCGCACCAGGCACCAACATCGCTCTGCCCGAAGTCAAGCTGGGCTTGATCCCCGGCGCGGGCGGCACACAGCGTCTGCCCCGGGTGATCGGCGTTGAAGCCGCCCTGAACATGATCGTCAGCGGCGAGCCCATCAAGAGCGAGATGCTCGCCATGCTGCCCGGCCAGAAACTGTTTGATGCGATGGCCAAGTCGGCCGAATCGCTGCCCGAAGAAGCGCTGGCCATGGCCCGCAAAGTGGCTGCGCAGCACGCCGATGGCAGCCCTCTGCCCCTGGTGCGCAACCTGCCTTGCAAACACCCTCTGGGTGACGCTTACTTTGGCTTTGCCCGCAACATGGTCAAGGGCATGGCCAAAAACTTGCCCGCCCCGCTCAAGTGCGTGGACGCTGTGGAAGCAGCCACCAAGAAGAAGTTCGACGACGGCATGGTCTTCGAGCGTGACATCTTCATCAACCTGATGTGGACGCCAGAGTGCCGTTCGCTGCGCCACATCTTTGTGGCCGACCGTGCGGCCAGCAAGATCCCCGATGTGCCGGAAGACACCCCCAAGCGCGAGATCAAGTCGGTGGCCGTGATCGGTGCTGGCACCATGGGTGGTGGCATCTCGATGAACTTCCTCAATGCGGGCATCCCGGTCAAGATCCTGGAGATGAAGCAGGAAGCGCTGGACCGTGGCATCGCCACCATCCGCAAGAACTACGAAGCCCAGGTCAAAAAGGGCAAGCTCAAGCAAGAGAAGTACGACGAGCGCATGGCGCTGTTGTCCACCACGCTGAGCTACGACGACATCGGTCAGGCTGACCTGGTGATCGAAGCCGTGTTCGAAGAAATGGGCGTCAAGGAGGCCGTGTTCAAGCAGTTGGACAAGGTCATGAAGCCTGGTGCCATCCTGGCGTCCAACACCTCGACGCTCGATGTGAACAAAATTGCTTCGTTCACAGCCCGTCCACAAGACGTGGTCGGCATGCACTTTTTCAGCCCCGCCAACGTGATGAAGCTGCTCGAAGTCGTGCGTGGCGAGAAAACCGCCAAGGACGTGCTGGCCACTGTGATGGCCATTGGCAAGAAGATCAAGAAGACCGCCGTGGTCTCTGGCGTGTGCGACGGCTTCATCGGCAACCGCATGATCGAGCAATACAGCCGCCAAGCGGGCTTCCTGATCGAAGAGGGCTGCACACCCGCACAGGTGGACAAAGCCGTTGAAAAGTTTGGCTTTGCCATGGGCCCGTTCCGCATGGGCGACCTGGCTGGCAATGACATCGGTTGGGCGATCCGCAAGCGCCGCTACCAGGAAAAGCCGAACATGAAGTACAGCAAGACCGCTGATCTGCTGTGCGAAATGGGCCGTTACGGCCAGAAGACTGGCGCTGGCTGGTACGACTACCAAGCCGGCAAGCGCGATGCAATCCCGAGCCCCGTGGTGGTCGAGATGATCGAGAAACACCGTGCCGCACAAGGCATCACGCCCCGCAAAATTTCCGATGACGAAATCGTGCAGCGCCTGGTGTATGCGCTGGTCAACGAAGCCTGCCACATCTTGGAAGAAGGCATCGCCAGCAAAGCCAGCGACATCGACATGGTCTACATCACCGGTTACGGTTTCCCGTTCTGGCGCGGCGGCCCCATGCTGTACGCAGACACCGTAGGCCTGTTCAATGTGGCAGAAAGCATGAAGCGCTTTGCCAAGAACCCCCACGACGACGCCAACTTCTGGCAGCCTGCACCTTTGCTGGCCCGCCTGGTGGCCGACGGCAAAACGTTCAACTGATTTTTAAATTTTGGGGAGACAGATCTTCAGCTCTGTCTCCCACTTGAAAGGACCATCATGACCAACGCTGTCATCGTCTCTACCGCACGCACCCCACTGGCGAAGAGCTGGAAGGGCGCTTTCAACATGACCCACGGCGCCACCTTGGGCGGCCATGCCGTTCAGCACGCCGTGGCCCGCGCCGGCATCGATGCCGCTGAAGTCGAAGACGTGATCATGGGCTGCGCCACGCCCGAAGGTGCCACGGGCGCCAACATCGCGCGCCAGATCGCACTCAAGGCCGGTCTGCCCATCTCGGTGTCCGGCATGACCGTGAACCGTTTTTGCTCTTCGGGACTGCAAACCATTGCCCTGGCCGCGCAGCGCATCATCGCGGGCGAAGGCCAGGTCTATGTGGCTGGTGGCGTCGAAAGCATCTCCTGCGTGCAGCAGGAAATGAACACCCACATGCTGCAGGACCTGGCGCTGGCCAAGCAAAAGCCCGAAATCTACTGGAACATGCTGCAAACCGCCGAGCAAGTGGCCAAACGCTACAAAATCGGCCGTGACCGCATGGACGAGTACGGCGCAGCCAGCCAGCAAAAAGCCTGTGCGGCCCAAGCTGCGGGTCTGTTCAACGACGAAATCGCCCCCATCACCGTCACACAAGGCGTGGTCGACAAGGTCATGGGCCTGACGCACAAGCAAGTGACCGTGAGCGTGGACGAAGGCTTGCGCGAAGGCACGACGGTGGAAGCCATCAGCGGCTTGCGCTCGGCCTTGCCCGGTGGCTTGGTTTCGGCCGGCAACGCCAGCCAGTTCTCGGACGGCGCTGGCGCTTGCGTGCTGATGGACGAAAAGCTGGCCGAACAGCGCGGCTTGAAGCCCCTGGGCCGATTCCTCGGTTTTGCTGTGGCCGGTTGCGAGCCTGACGAAATGGGCATTGGCCCCGTGTACGCCGTGCCCAAAGCGCTGGCGCGTCTGGGCCTGACGGTGAACGACATCGACCTGTGGGAACTCAACGAAGCGTTCGCTGTGCAGGTGCTGTACTGCCGCGACAAGCTGGGCATCCCGGCCGATCGTTTGAACGTCAACGGCGGCGCGATCGCCGTGGGCCACCCCTACGGTGTGTCGGGCCAGCGCCTGACGGGCCACGCCCTGATCGAAGGCAAGCGCCGTGGCGCCAAGCGTGTGGCGGTGACCATGTGCATTGGCGGCGGCATGGGCGCTTGCGGCATTTTCGAGGTGCTGTGAGCGTGAACGGCATCGGCTGTCACCTGGATGGCTGATCCGCAAAGGGGCAGGGGGCATGATGCCACTTGCCCTTTTTCATTTGGAAGAGACGAACTGACATGAGCTTGCGCCCCACCGTTGATTTCTTGCTCCACGACTGGCTGAAGGTGGAAAGCCTGCAGTCCCGTGAGCGCTTTGCTGACCATTCGCGCGAAACCTTTGATGCCGTGCTGGACACCTGTGAGCGCATCGCCCGCGAGAAGTACGCGCCGTTCAACCGTCTGGTGGATACACAAGAGCCACACTTTGACGGCGAAAAAGTCACGCTGCCCCAAGCCACACACGAGGCCTACAAAGCCTATGCCGAGTCGGGCATGCTCAGCGCCGCGCAAGACTATGAGATCGGCGGCATGCAGCTGCCTTACACGGTCGAGGCCGCTGCCAACGCCTTTTTTGCCATGGCCTCGGTCAGCATCGGCTCGGGCATGCTCACCAGCGGCAACGCCAACTTGCTGATGGTGCATGGCACCGAGTTGCAGAAAAAAGTCTTTGCCCTGAACGAATTCAGCGGCCGCTTTTCGGGCACCATGTGCCTGTCCGAGCCTCAAGCGGGCTCGTCGCTGAGCGACGTGATGACCCGCGCCACACCCGATGGCGCCGACTTCGAAGCCGACCCACTCGGCGCACGCTACCGCCTCAAGGGCAACAAGATGTGGATCTCGTCGGGCGAGCACGAGCTGTCCGAGAACATCATCCACCTGGTGCTGGCCAAGATTCCAGACGCGAATGGCCAGTTGGTGCCGGGTGTCAAAGGCATTTCGCTCTTCATCGTGCCCAAAAAGCTGGTGGGCACCGATGGACAACTCACGGGCGAACGCAACGACGTGGCGCTGGCGGGCCTGAACCACAAATGCGGCTGGCGCGGCACGACCAACACGCTGCTGAACTTTGGCGAAGGCAAGTACCCGGTCCGTGGTGAGGCAGGTGGGGGTTTGGACGGCGCCGGAAGCGGCGCCGTGGGCTATTTGGTGGGTCAACCCGGCGAAGGCCTCAAGTGCATGTTCCACATGATGAACGAGGCCCGCATCGGTGTGGGCATGGCCGCCACCATGTTGGGCATGGCCGGGTATTACGCCAGCCTCGACTACGCCAAAAACCGCCCGCAGGGCCGACCCAGCGGGGCAGGGGGCAAGGACGCCAGCCGCCCGCAGGTGCGCATCATCGAGCACGCCGACATCAAGCGCATGCTGCTGGCCCAAAAGGCTTACAGCGAAGGTGCCTTGGCCCTGGCCTTGTACTGCGCCCGCCTGGTGGACGAACAGCACACGGGCACTGCGCAAGACGCCGATGTGGCGCGACTGCTGCTCGAAGTGCTCACGCCCATCGTCAAGAGCTTTCCGAGCGAGTGGTGCTTGGAAGCCAACAGCCTGGCCATCCAGATCCATGGCGGCTATGGCTACACCCGCGACTTTCCGGTGGAACAGTACTGGCGCGACAACCGCCTGAACATGATCCACGAGGGCACCCACGGCATCCAGGCCATGGACCTGCTGGGCCGCAAGGTGCTGATGGAAAACGGCCGGGGCCTGCAATTGCTGGCCGAGCGCATGCTGGCCACGGCCGCCAAGGCCGAATCAGCCTGGGCACCCGAAGCCGCCGCCTTGCGTGACGCGCTCAAACAAATTGGCCAAGCCACACAACAAGCCTGGGCAGGCGCCGAGCCCGCACAGGCCCTGGCCAACGCTGTGCCTTACCTGCAAGCCTTTGGCCACACCGTCATCGCCTGGATCTGGCTCGACGTCGCAGCGAGCCTGGGGCAAGACGACACCCCAGCAGCGCAAGGCCGCCGCGCCGCTTGCCGCTATTTCTACCGCTACGAACTGCCCAAGATCGGCGCCTGGCTGAACGTGGTCAAAAGCCGCGACCCGACTTGTGCCGACCTGCCCGAAGACGCTTTCTGACCCGCAGGGCGGGCAGATCCCCAAAACACCACAGGAGACAAGCGATGAAGACTTTGAAAACCAAACATCTGCCATGGGCCATGGGCATGCTGTTGGCCGCCACCATGGGGCCAGCCATTGCACAGTCCCCGACCCCCGCACTGCCCACCGCCGAGCAAACCGACCCCGTCAAACTCGGATGGATGTTGGGTTCGCCACCGCCTGCCGACAAAGTGATCCGCTTTGTCGATGGTTCGGGTTACAAGTTTCCGCAGACCCGCTGGAGTTTTTCAAACTTCCGTCAATTGGTTCCGACCACCCAGGTGCCGCGTGGCACGGGCGCCCCCGTGGCACTGCCCCGCGCCTTGCGCGATGACCTGGACGCGGTCAGCTTTGTCCCTTTGGGCAAAAACACGCCCATGACCTGGGGTGAAGCCTTCAACGCGAACTACACCGATGGCATCGTCGTTCTGCACAAAGGCCGCATCGTGTATGAACGTTACGCAGGCGCGCTGCGCCCTGAAGGTCAACACATTTCGATGTCGGTGACCAAATCGTTCTTTGGGACCTTGGGGGCCATGCTGGTGGCCGAGGGCAAGCTCGATGAGAACGCCACGGTGGCCAAATATGTGCCAGAACTCAAGGACAGTGCATTCGGCGATGCCACGATCCGCCAAGTCCTGGACATGCGCACGGGCTTGAAGTACAGCGAAAACTACCTCGACCCGACGGCTGAAATCTGGGCACACACCCGTGCAGGCGGGGTGTTGCCACGCCCACCCGGTTATCAGGGCCCACAGACTTTCTATGAGTTTCTGCAAACTGTGAAAAAAGAGGGCGAGCACGGTGGATCGTTTGCTTACAAGACCGTCAATTCGGACGCTTTGGGCTGGGTGATTCGGCGCGTGACTGGTCAGTCCATTGGTCAACTCCTGTCTGAACGCATTTGGGCACGCATGGGCTCCGAACAGGATGCCTATTTCACCGTCGACAGCGTGGGCAACGAGTTTGCGGGTGGGGGGCTGAATGCGGGATTGCGCGACATGGCCCGCTTTGGCGAGATGATGCGCAACCAGGGCCGCTTCAACGGCCAGCAGATCGTCCCCGCGGCTGTGGTGCAGGACATTGCCAAGGGCGGCGACAAGAGCGCCTTCCCGCAGGCGAACTACCCCACCTTGCCCGGCTGGTCCTACCGCAACATGTGGTGGGTGTCGAACAACGAGCACGGGGCTTACTCGGCCCGTGGTATCCACGGCCAGGCCATTTACATCGACCCCAAGGCCGAGATGGTGATCGCCCGTTATGCATCGCATCCCATGCCCAACAACCCGTTCAACGACCCCACCTCGCTGCCCGCCTACATGGCGCTGGCCAAGCATTTGATGAAGTAAAGGAATCACCCCATGGCACGCACCATCCAACAACTTTTTGACTTGACAGGGCAAGTGGCCCTGGTCACTGGCGGCTCGCGCGGCCTGGGCCTGCAAATGGCCCACGCCCTGGGCGAAGCCGGTGCCAAGATCATGCTCAGCTCGCGCAAGGCCGCTGACCTCGAAGAAGCCGCCGCCGAGTTGCAGGCCGCAGGCATCGATGCGCGCTGGATCGCCGCCGACTGTGCCAAGGAAGAAGACATCCGCCGCCTGGCGGCAGAAACCATCGAGCGCATGGGCCCGATCGACATCCTGGTCAACAACGCAGGCGCCACCTGGGGCGCTCCGGCCGAAGACCACCCGGTCGAAGCCTGGGACAAGGTGATGAACCTGAACGTGCGCGGCTATTTCATTTTGTCGCAGGAAGTGGCCAAACGCAGCTTCATTCCCCGTGGTAAGGGCCGCATCCTGAACGTGGCCTCCATCGCAGGCCTCGCGGGCAACCCTTCTGAGATGAAGACCATCGCCTACAACACCTCCAAAGGCGCGGTCATCAACTTCACCCGTGCGCTGGCAGGCGAGTGGGGCGAGCATGGCATCACGGTCAACGCCATCTGCCCGGGCTTTTTCCCGAGCAAGATGACCTATGGCCTGCTGGAAAAGCTCGGTGCCGACAAGATGGCCCAGGGTGCACCGTTGCGCCGCCTGGGCGATGACGAAGACCTCAAGGGCCTGACCCTGCTCTAC
Source organism: Limnohabitans radicicola (assembly GCF_014837235.1). Classification (GTDB taxonomy): domain Bacteria; phylum Pseudomonadota; class Gammaproteobacteria; order Burkholderiales; family Burkholderiaceae_C; genus Limnohabitans_A; species Limnohabitans_A radicicola. The sequence goes on from NZ_JACYFT010000002.1 coordinate 646,537, forward strand.
GCTTCAGACGCGGGCAAACACATCACGGGCCAGTGGATGGCGGTCGATGGTGGCGTGAGCGCCATCATCGGCGGTTGAGTCTGTCTTGAGTCTGGACATGAGCATTCCTTTTGGCGCGCACATCCCGTTTGTTCAGCACCTGGGTTTCTCGTTGGAGAAATTCGAGGGCGGGGAATCCGAGCTGCATTTCGCGCCACGACCCGAACACCTCAATTCGTTTGATGTCACCCACGGCGGTGCGGTCATGACCTTTCTGGACGTGATCATGGCCACGGCGGCGCGCAGTGTGGACCCGCAGATGGGTGTGGTCACCATCGAAATGAAGACCACCTTCATGCGCCCGGCCAAAGTCCCAGCAGGGCAGAAGCTGGTGGGCAAAGGCCATCTGCAGCACCGCACGCGCAGCATGGCCTTCACCGAAGGCCGCATCTATGACACCGAAGGCCAGCTGTGTGCCACAGCCACAGGCACCTTCAAATACGTGGTGCGACGCGACACCCCCAGCCCGTCCACCGATTGACCCTTCCCAATCCATTCACATCACACAACCGGAGACTTACCAATGACCATCAACCACCAAATCGTTCTCGACAACCGCCCTCAGGGTGAGGCCACCGCAGCCAACTTCAAACTCATCGAGACCACCATTCCAGCTCTGCAAGACGGGCAGGTCCTGGTGCGCCACCACTACATGAGCCTGGACCCTTACATGCGCGGTCGCATGAACGAAAGCAAGAGCTACGCTGTGCCCCAGCCGCTGGGTGAAGTCATGATCGGTGGCACCGTGGGCGAGGTGGTGGACAGCCGCCACCCCAAGTTCAAAGCCGGAGACCAGGTGGTGGGCATGGGCGGCTGGCAGGAATACAGCGTGGTCGATGCCAACGTGATCGGCGCGCTGCGCAAGGTGGACACCACCCATGTGCCGCTGTCGCATTACCTGGGTGCTGTCGGCATGCCCGGCGTGACCGCCTGGTATGGCCTGGTGAAGATCATCAACCCCAAAGCGGGCGAAACCGTGACCGTGAGCGCCGCCAGTGGTGCCGTGGGCAGTGCCTACGGCGCATTGGCCAAGGCCCGTGGCTGCCGCGTGGTGGGCATCGCGGGCGGCAAGGACAAGTGCGATTACGTCGTCAACGAGCTGGGCTTTGATGCCTGCATTGACTACAAGGAGCACAAGGACTACCTGAGCCTGTCCAAAGCCCTGCGCGAAGCCTGCCCGAACGGCATTGACGGCCACTTTGAAAACGTGGGCGGCATGGTGCTCGACGCGGTCATGCTGCGCACCAACGCCTTTGCCCGAATTGCCGTGTGCGGCATGATCGCCGGCTACGACGGTGCGCCCCTGCCCATGAGCAACCCCGCACTCATCCTGGTCAACCGAATGAAGGTCGAGGGCTTCATCGTCAGCGAGCACATGGAAGTCTGGCCCGAGGCCCTGCAAGAACTCGGCACCCTGGTTGGCACCGGTAAGTTGCGCCCCCGCGAAACTGTGGCCCAGGGTTTGGCCGCCGCGCCCGAGGCCTTCCTGGGTTTGCTCAAAGGCAAGAACTTCGGCAAGCAGCTGGTCAAGCTGATCTGAGGCCACGCGCATGGCCGATCTGATCCTGCACCACTACCCGAATTCGCCGTTTGCCGAAAAGGTCCGGCTGATCCTGGGCCACAAGCAACTGGCCTGGAAGAGCGTGTTCATCCCGATGATCATGCCCAAGCCCGACCTGACCGCGCTCACGGGCGGTTACCGCAAAACGCCTGTGCTGCAGATCGGCGCCGACATCTACTGCGACACGGCCTTGATCTGCGACGTGCTGGAGCAGATCGCGCCCACGCCCACGCTGTACCCGGATGCCTTCAAAGGCGCGGCACGGATCGTGGCGCAGTGGGCCGACAGTGCCTTGTTCACCGCGGCCATGGCCTGGAACTTCCAGCCTGCGGGCGTGGCGCAAGTCTTTGCGGGTGCGCCTGCCGAAGGCGTGCAGGCCTTTGTGGCTGACCGTGCTGCCATGCGTGGCGGGGCCGCCCGCATGTCGTCCACCGACGCGGCCGCCACCTACAAAAGCTACCTGCGTCGCCTGGCCAACATGCTGCACGGGCAGGACTTTTTGTTCGGCGCGCAGCCCTGTGTGGCCGACTTTGCCGCGTATCACCCGCTGTGGTTCACACAAGAGCGCACACCCGCACTGGCGGGCATTCTGGACGCCACTCCCGACGTCAAGGCCTGGATGGCGCGCATGAAAGCCATTGGCCACGGCGCGTCCAGCCCATGCCGTGCCGAAGAAGCCCTGGCACTGGCCCGCAGCGCTACGCCTGTGGCTGCGCAGGACGAGGTTTTCCAGGACGAACATGGCATCGCTTTGGGCAGCCAAGTGGTGATCGCGGCCGACAACTTCGGGCTGGAGCCCACCGAGGGCGAGCTGGTTGCCGCCACCCGCACCCGCTACACCTTGCGCCGCACCGATGAACGTGCGGGCACGGTGCATGTTCACTTCCCACGCATGGGATTCACTTTGAAAAAGGTCACAGCATGATTGAAAACTTCCAAGGCAAAACCGCCGTACTGACCGGTGCAGGTTCAGGCTTCGGGTTGGAGTGTGCCCGCATCGGCGCCAAGCTGGGCATGAACCTGGTGCTGGTCGATGTGCAGCAAGACGCCCTCGACAAAGCCGCTGCCGAGATGAGTGCCCAAGGCGCGCAAGTGCTGGCCCGCAAGGTCGACGTGTCCAACGCCCAGGCCATGGAACAACTGGCCGCAGACGTGAAAGCCCGATTTGGCGCACCCCATTTCGTGTTCAACAACGCGGGGGTGGGGGCAGGGGGCTTGGTTTGGGAAAACTCGGTCGCCGACTGGGAATGGGTGCTGGGCGTGAACCTTTGGGGCGTGGTGCACGGCGTGCGCCTGTTCACCCCCATGATGCTCGAAGCCGCCAAGGCCGACCCGGCTTACCAGGGCCACATCGTCAACACCGCCAGCATGGCAGGCCTGCTGACGCCGCCCAACATGGGCATCTACAACGTGAGCAAACACGCGGTGGTGTCACTGACCGAAACGCTCTACCAGGACCTGCACCTGGTGTCTGACCAGATCAGCGCCAGCGTCTTGTGCCCTTATTTTGTGCCCACAGGCATCAGCCAGAGCCACCGCAACCGCCCTGCGGAGCTCGCCGCTGACAAGCCGACCGCCAGCCAGTTGATCGGCCAGGCACAAAGCGACAAAGCGGTGGGCAGCGGCAAAGTGTCGGCCGCCGATGTGGCGCAAAAAGTGTTTGATGCGGTCGCCAGCGACCAGTTCTACATTTACAGCCACCCGCAGGCACTGGGCAATGTGCAAAGCCGCATGGAAGCGATTGTTCAGGGCATCAACCCGCCTGACCCTTTTGCGGCGCGCCCGGAAGTGGGTGAAGGTTTGCGCAAGGCCTTGCGCGAGGCCAAGGCCTGACGGCGATCAGCGGTGGAACCGGCCCTCAAAGCAGTGCCGGACTTCATGCCCCAAGGCCACATGGGTGGGCTTGGGGCCGGTGATCACGGTGCATTCCTGCTTGGGCACATCCCAAACGGCGCAAGCCACAGGTGGGGTGATGTAGGCTTGTTCCTTGCCCATCTGGATGGCTTTGGCACAGACTTGGGCCACGTCCTCACGCACCTCCCAGCGGATACGCACCTCATTCATGAGGCGTTTTTCAGCAGGCAGGGGTTTGAAAGGCTCGTATTCGTGCGCGGGCAAATTACCAGGCAAGGTCTGGCAGCCGGCCAACATGGCCAAGGCCGCGGAGAACACGATCCATGCCACATGGCGATGGCGTTGCACTGATTTCATCGACACCCCCAAAACTACTTTTATTGTCAAAACTGTTTATTTATGGTTATTTTACAGTTTTAACGTCTAAGAATGTGCCTTTTATCAATTTAATCTTGAAAAAGCCACACTTTTATCAGTTTCAAGTCCGTCGCAGCCTGCGCTGTGGGGCCCAGTCAGGGCTCGGCCTTGTGGCAAACTCGCCCGCTTGCGAGAAAGAAGTACCCCTCCATGTCCAAAATCCTGGCCCAGTTGGCCATTGAAATCCAGATCCGACCCGACCAGGTCAAAGCCGCTGTGGAACTGCTCGATGGCGGTGCCACCGTCCCCTTCATTGCCCGTTACCGCAAGGAGGTCACCGGCGGGCTCGACGACATCCAGCTGCGCGAACTCGAATACCGCCTGGGCTACTTGCGCGAGCTGGAAGACCGCCGCGCTGCCGTCATCAAGAGCATCCAGGAGCAAGGCAAGCTCACGCCGGAACTGCTGGCCGCCATCGAAGCCGCGCCCACCAAGCAGGAACTCGAAGACATTTACCTGCCCTACAAACCCAAGCGCCGCACCAAGGGCATGATCGCCCGCGAAGCCGGGCTGGAGCCGCTGGCCGACAAGTTGTTTGCCGATCCCGCGCTGGACCCGCATGCAGAAGCCGCTGCCTTTGTGCTGGCCGCAGGTGCGATCGAAGGTGCCGACTTCAGCACCACCGCCGCCGTGCTGGACGGCGTGCGTGATTTGCTGAGTGAGCGCTGGGCCGAAGACGCCTCGCTGGTGCAAGCGCTGCGCGAGTGGCTGTGGAATGAAGGCTTGTTCAAAAGCAAGCTGGCCGATGGCAAGGACGAAAACAACCCCGATGTGGCCAAGTTCCGCGACTACTTTGACTACGACGAGCCGATTGGCCGTGTGCCCTCGCACCGGGCGCTGGCGGTGTTCCGGGGCAGGGCGCTGGAAATGCTGGACGCCAAGCTCGTTTTGCCCGTGGAGCCCGAACCCGGCAAGCCCAGCATCGCCGAAGGCAAGATTGCCTTGCACCTGGGCTGGAGCCATGCGGGCCGCCCCTCGGACGACCTGATCCGCAAATGCGTGGCCTGGACCTGGCGCGTCAAGCTGAGCCTGTCCACCGAGCGCGACCTGTTTGCGCGCCTGCGCGAAGAGGCCGAAAAAGTCGCCATCAAGGTCTTCAGCGACAACCTGCGCGACCTGCTGCTGGCTGCGCCCGCTGGCCTCCGCGTGGTCATGGGCCTGGACCCGGGCATCCGCACGGGCGTGAAAGTGGCCGTGGTGGACGCCACGGGCAAGCTGGTCGACACCGCCACCGTCTACCCGCACGAGCCCCGCAAGGACTGGGAAGGCTCGCTCTACACCCTGGCCAAGCTGTGCGAAAAGCACAACGTCAACCTGATTGCGATTGGCAACGGCACCGCCAGCCGCGAAACCGACAAGCTCGCGGGCGACCTGATCAAGCAACTGGCCCGACTTCGGGATGGGGTGGAAATCCAGAAAGTCGTCGTCAGCGAGGCGGGCGCTTCTGTCTACTCGGCCAGCGAATACGCCTCGCAGGAAATGCCCGATGTGGATGTGAGCCTGCGCGGTGCGGCTTCGATTGCCCGCCGCCTGCAAGACCCGCTGGCCGAGCTGGTCAAGATCGACCCCAAATCCATCGGCGTGGGCCAGTACCAGCACGACGTGAACCAGAGCGAGCTGGCCAGGACACTGGACGCCGTGGTCGAAGACTGCGTGAACTCGGTGGGCGTGGACCTGAACACCGCCAGCGTCCCCTTGCTGTCCCGCGTGTCGGGCCTGTCAGGCAGCGTGGCCAAGGCCGTGGTGCGCTGGCGCGATGCCAATGGCGTGTTCAAGTCGCGCCAGGACCTGCTCAAGGTCACCGGCCTGGGGGCCAAGACCTTCGAGCAAAGCGCGGGCTTTTTGCGCATCCGTGGCGGTGACAACCCCCTGGACATGACCGGCGTTCACCCCGAAACCTACCCCGTGGTCGAGCAGATCATCGTCAAGACGGGCAAGCCGATCCAGGAGATCATGGGCCGTTCGGACGTTTTGAAAACGCTCAAGCCCGAATTGTTTGCGAACGACAAGTTTGGCGCCATCACCATCCAAGACATTCTGGGCGAGCTGGAAAAACCCGGCCGCGACCCGCGCCCCGACTTCAAGGTGGCCCGCCTGACCGACGGCGTGGAAGACATCAAGGACCTCAAAGAAGGCATGACGCTCGAAGGCACCGTGAGCAACGTGGCCCAGTTCGGCGCGTTTGTGGATCTGGGCGTGCACCAGGACGGCTTGGTCCATGTGAGCCAGCTGGCCAACAAGTTTGTGAGCGACGCCCGTGAGGTGGTCAAGACCGGTGACATCGTCAAGGTCAAGGTGCTCGAAGTCGATGTGGCCCGCAAACGCATCAGCCTGACCATGAAGCTCGACGCTGCCCCCGCCCGCCAGGGACAAGACGGAAGGGGCCCACGCGACAATCGCTTCGAAGGGGCAGGGCGCGACCAGCGGCATCGGGGCGGCGGCTACACATCGCCCCCGGTGGGCACAGGTTCGGCCATGGCCAGTGCCTTTGCCAAGCTGCAAGGACTTAAAAAGTAAACGCCATGCAAGCCCTCCACATCCACGCAGGCCCCAAGGCACTGGCCCACATCCGTGAGCATGGCCTCAGGCCCGAGCATGTGGGGGTGATCCCGGCGGCGGCGGGCGGCCCCAAAGGATTGATCCTGGGGCCACTGGACCGCTTCATCTTTGGCGAATGGCTGACCCAAAGCCAGCAAGCTGTGGACCTGGTGGGCGCATCCATTGGCGCATGGCGCATGTCCACCGCCTGCCTGAATGACCCGGTGGCGGCGTTTGAGCGCTTGGAACACGACTACATCCACCAACACTATGAACCGCTGCCCGGTCAAAAGCGCGTCACGGCCGAACAGGTCAGCGAGGCCTTTGGCCAAAGTCTGCAGGCTTTTTACGGCGGTCGCGTCCAAGAGGCGCTGAACCACCCGCGATACCGCCTGCACATCGTGACCTCACGCGGGCAGCACATCCTGCACCGTGAGCACCCTGTGGCTACGCCGCTGGGCTATGCCGGGGCCTACCTCAGCAACGCCATCAGCCGCCGGGCGCTGGGCGGCTGGCTGGAGCGCGTGGTGTTTTCAGCGCAGGGCGCTGACTTGCCCTTTGATGCGCAGGACTTTCGCACCCGTGCTGTGGAACTGACCGAGGGCAATTTCATGCCTGCATTGCAGGCCAGCTGCTCGATCCCGTTCGCGCTCAAAGCCGTGCACGACATCCCCGGCGCACCCGCTGGCGCGTATTGGGACGGCGGCATCACCGACTACCACCTGCACCTGAACTGGACGGCGCCCGTCAAAGGGCCGGACCGTTCCATCGTGCTGTACCCGCACTTCCAGCAAAACGTGGTGCCCGGCTGGCTCGACAAAGCCCTCAAGTGGCGGCACGGCGCAACAACGTTTTTGGACAACACCATCGTCCTTGCCCCCAACCCCGAATGGGTCAAAACCCTGCCCAATGGCAAGCTCCCCGACCGCAAGGACTTCATGACCTACGGGCAAGATCTGAAGGCACGGGTGAAGGTGTGGACAGCGGCGGCCAGCGCGGCGCGGCAGCTGGCGGATGAGTTTGCGCAGTGGCTGCAGCGGGGTGGGGCGGAAGGCGTGTTGCCGCTGTGATGGCCGTTTCAGACGCTGGCAAGTAAAGCGTCCAGCGGACTGACCGTACCGCCCGCTGCCAGCTTGAGCACACGGGTGTAATCATGGTGGTTGGGGTGACGCATGGCACAGCCCCACGACCTGACCAACGCATGAAAAATAGGATCCAATAGACATAATATTTCTCGGTATTGAGGCTATAGTGCCGATAACGCAAGCACTCCCGCAACTGGTCAAGCAAGCGGGTAGACCGAAGATCAGGACCGGATGATTTCATGGCAAATTTATATCTGGATGTTTATCCAAAGTATGTGTGCCAGGCCCCGTCTGCAAGCGGCTTGCGGAAGATTGGGCTGACGGATGTATCCGACAGCTCTGGTTTTGTTTCGCAGATTTTGCGGGATACATTACGTTAGGCTCCAAGGATGACCACAGTCCGCCTGCTAGTCCCAAATGACACCTTGCTGCCACGCTACCTAACAGCGTTGAGCAGCGGCTGGACGCCTGATGCTGACCGAGACGAAGAGCTCGCGCAGCGGCTGGCCCAACGCGTGGGTGCTGATGCATCTGCGTACCTCCGCTCGCTGTGGAACCCTCAGGGAGTCGGGTCAAAGATCACGCTGCAGGATGGACGGGAAGTCTCCCGACTGGCACATGTCCGACATTGGATCGTGGACGATGACTACTGTGGCGACATCAACCTTAGGTGGCAGCCAGGCACCAGCGAGTTGCCTGATTACTGCGATGGGCACGTAGGCTATGCAGTTGTCCCGTGGAAACGGCAACGCGGCTTCGCTGCCTCTGCGCTAAGGCAGTTGGCATTGCTAGCACCTTCGTTTGGCTTGAACTGGCTCGACATCGCAATGAGTGCGGACAACTTGGCCTCCCGGCGTGTCGCGGAGTCTGCCGGCGCAGTGTTAATCGATGAATACGTCGCAATAGAACAGGGCGGTGTCAAGGCCTACAAGTACCGGCTCGCCTGCGGTGGGGCCTAACCCCTCGGTCGAGGCGAGGCCCAACGGCAAGGCAGCCCGCCCGCCGCGACGAAATCCGTTCAGCATTGAAGAAGTACTTTGTCAACTTTGGCGCTCATTTGGTATAACCCTGCGGTCCACCGGACGCTGCGCGATAGAGCCGCGCAGCGCCAGTGACATCCAAGATAAAGCCAATCAGACAACCATCTACCCCTTCGGGGCTCCAATTCTCAGACTTCATCCTTGAAATCTAGCGCCCCCGGCGACACGTCACAACCCGGCGCATGTTCTGCAGGCATGACGACTGCTATTTGGGCGGGAGTGTTTTTGATGACCGCTGTCTGACGGCTTTACCTCAAAGCCAATGACTAGAGCCCAGGTGCGTTTGAGATCACTGAGCTTTCAGCTTGGGCTACAAGGTCATCCGTCAGTCCTCACGTTAACATGCCCCCAGTGTCCGCCGATTTACTTTTCGAACCCCTTTCGCTAGCCCACATGGACGAGCTTGCTGCGCTATTGCTTCATGAGCAGGTGTACAGACACATTGGCGGGCATCCTCCGGATCTGGCCCGATTTCGCACGCAGGTGGAGCACGCTGTCGCAGGGCCTCCGCATCATCGCTCAAACGAAATCTGGCTCGACTATGTGGTCCGTGAGGCCGCATCGGGACGCCTTGCCGGACGAATTCAGGCCACAATCCACCCGCCCGTGGCGGAAGTGGCGTTCTTGTTTGGACCCGGCTATTGGGGCAAAGGCTATGCGACACGCGCTCTGCTCTGGCTTCACCAGGCTTTACTCATTCACCCGGTAAGACCCGAGCTATGGGCCACGACGGTTCCCGCCAACCAGCCATGCCAAGCCTTGCTCCGCAGGTGCGGCTATGTTGCCGTTGATTCAGCTGCAGCGCCCCAGCTGGTGACCTATGATGCAGGTGACTTGGTCTTCCGTGGCCCCAGTGCGGCCTGATCAGCCGGGCCATTCAACCGTCGATATGGGAGTTCAACCCATGACGCAATTCCCCGACTTCATCCTCGAAATCCTCTGGCCCTGGCGGCCTGTCTCGGCCCGCCGCATGTTCGGCGGGCATGGTTTTACCACGCGGGGGGAGGGGAATCTTCGCGCTGATCCCGGACGGGCAGTTGTACCTCAAGATCGATGACGAGAGCCGGGGGCGTTCGAGGTGACCGGGCTGACGCCCTTAATGTATGAGGCTAATAGCGGCTTCGGTGGCAGGTGTCCCACATGGATAATCACATCATGTCCGAGCCCAGCCTTTACCTCACCGCCGCCCTCTACAAATTCGTCGATCTGCCCGACTTCGCCGATCTGCAAGCGCCTTTGCAAGCCTGTTGCGAAGCCAACGACGTCAAAGGCACGCTGCTTTTGGCGCATGAGGGGATCAACGGCACGATTGCCGGGCCTGAAATGGGCATCCGCGCCGTGCTGGCATTTTTGCGCGCCGACCCGCGCTTGGCCACGCTGCAGCACAAAGAGTCCTGGAGCCCCAAGCCGCCGTTCACCCGCATGAAGGTCAAGCTCAAAAAAGAGATCGTGACCTTGCGCGTGCCTGAGCTGGACCCGAACAAAACCGTGGGCCAATACGTCAAACCCGCCGACTGGAACGCCTTGCTGGCCGACCCGGACGTGGTGGTGATCGACACGCGCAACGACTACGAGGTGGCCATTGGCACCTTCAAGGGCGCGATCAATCCCAACATCAAAACCTTTGTGCAGCTGCCTGCGTGGCTGGACGCACAAGAAAACTTGCAAGGCGAGGCCGCCAAAAAGACCAAGGTCGCCATGTTCTGCACAGGCGGCATCCGCTGCGAAAAATCCACCGCGCTCATGAAAATGCGCGGCTTTGACGAGGTCTACCACCTTGAAGGCGGCATCCTCAAGTACCTCGAAGAGATCCCGCCCGAGCAAAGCACTTGGGAGGGGGAATGCTTTGTGTTCGACGAGCGCGTGAGCGTCGGCCACGGGCTGGGTGTGGGCCACCACGAGCTGTGCCGTTCTTGTCGCTGGCCCCTGAGCCAGCAAGACAAACAGTCCCCGCATTACGTCAAAGGCGTGAGCTGCGCCCACTGCCACGACCAGCGCACCCCTGAGCAAAAAGAGAAATTGGCCGAGCGCCAGCGGCAGGTGGAGCTGGCCGAAGCGCGCGGCGAGATCCATGTGGGCGCCAAGATGCCCGAGCACAATCAATTGCACCCAGGTGACTGACCGAGTCGAGCCTTTGAGGCACATTGGCACTTGTCATTTCAACCCTGAGGAATCCCATGAACTGGATGCATCACATCACCCGTCCTGCAGTGCTCTTGCTGCTCTCGCTTGGCCTGGCCGCATGCGGCACCACAGCGCAGGCGCCTGCGGAGCCACCCGCCAAGCAGGCCACTGCGCCCGGTCAGATCCGCAGCATGCTGTGGGTAGGCAACAGCTTCTTTTATTACAACAATTCGATGCACGGTCACCTGGGCCAGTTGCTGATGGCGCAGTCGGACAACGGCAAGCGCAACGCCCGCAACGTGTCGGCCACCATCAGCGGCTCGGGCATCAACTGGCACGACATGGAGGCGTATTTCAAGCCCGGTGGCGTGTCGAGCTATTCGTTCGTGGGCGATAACGAGGTGCGTTTCAACACCTTCGACAAGCCATTTGACGCGGTGATGATGATGGATTGCAGCCAGTGCCCCATCCACCCCAAACTGCAAAGCGTCTTCCACGAGTTTGCCAAGAAGCACAGCGACACGGTGCGCAAGCACGGGGCCGAGCCCGTCCTGTTCATGTCCTGGGCGTACTCCGACAAGCCTGAAATGACGGCTCCCCTGGCCGCCGAGTACACCAAGGTGGGCAAGGCCAACAACGCCCTGGTGGTGCCCGCAGGCCTGGCTTTTGCCAACTCGGTCGCCAAGCGTGCGGACATCCCGCTCATCATTGGCGACAAGCGCCACCCCACGCTGCAGGGTACGTACCTCGGCGCCTGCACGGTCCTCGCTTCGGTCTACAAAGTCAACCCGGTGGGCAACAAGTACACCGCTGGCTTGCCCGCTGACGTCGCAGCGCACCTGCAAGCCGTGGCCTGGGAAACCGTGCAGAAATACCACGCTGAAAACGGCCGAGGCAGCCTTTGAGTGAATTCATCGGGTTCCTGCAGGAACTCTTTGAAAAGTGGGGACAGGTCACGGCCCGCCGCATGTTTGGCGGCCACGGCCTGTACCACGAGGGCCTGATGTTCGCCATTGTTGTGGACAACTGGCTGTACCTGAAGACGGACGACATCAACCGCCCCGAGTTTGAAGCGCAGGGGCTCGCGCCTTTCACTTACCCCATGAAGGGCAAGACCGTGGCGCTGTCGTACTGGAGCGCACCCGATGCGATCTTCGATGAGCCCACCGAGGCGGTGCGCTGGGCTCGATCAGCGTGGGAGGCTGCGGCGCGAGGGCTGGCGGCCAAGGCAGCCAGGCCACGACGGCGCTCGCCGGGCATGTCTTTCCCCAAAAACGGTCCGGTCAGCACGCGCTGAAGGCCGCAGCCGCTCAGAGGCTCACGCTCAGCATCTCGCGGTATTCCTCGGCCGTGGCAATGCGCGGGTTGGTCTTGTGGCAGTGGTCGGCCAGCGCTCCGGTGATGACCTGATCGAACAGGCTCTCGGTCACGCCCATGGCCCCCAGGCCCGTGGGCAGGCCGAGGCGTGCGTTCATGTCCTTGATGGCTTCGGGGATGTCGCTGCCGCTTTGCAGGCCCATGGCCTGGGCCATGCGGTTCAGGCGGTTTTCTTTTTGCACCGAATCGGCGGCAGCGTTGAAGGTGACCACGGCAGGCAGGAACATGGCGTTCAGGGTGCCGTGGTGCAGACGCGGGTTCACGCCGCCCAGGCTGTGGCTCAGGCTGTGCACGCAGCCCAGGCCTTTCTGGAAGGCCATGGCGCCTTGCATGCTGGCGCTCATCATGTTCAGGCGGGCGTCGCGGTCCTGGCCGTTTTTGGTGGCGCGTTCGATGTGCGCCCAGCCACGGGCGAGGCCATCGAGCGCAATGCCGTCAGCCGGCGGGTTGAAGGGCGCGGCCATGAAGGTTTCCATGCAGTGCGCAATCGCATCCATGCCCGTGGCGGCCGTCAGCACGGGCGGCAAGCCCAGGGTGAGTTCGGGGTCGCAGATGGCGGCACGGGGCACGATGAACCAGCTGTGAAAACCCAGCTTGCGGCCATCGTCGACGATCAGGATGGCCCCGCGTGCCACTTCGGAGCCGGTGCCTGCCGTGGTGGGTACGGCGATCAGGGGGGCCACGCGGTCGGTGATCTTGAGCGAGCCGCCTTCGATGGTGGCGTAGGTCTTGAGCGGGCCTTCGTGCGTGGCAGCGATGCTCACGCCCTTAGCGCAGTCGATCGACGAGCCACCGCCCAAGGCGATCAGGCCATCGCAGTTGTTTTGCTTGTAAACAGCGGCAGCGGCGCGCACGGCGGCTTCGGTCGGGTTGGAGGGCGTCTGGTCAAACACGCTGACCGTCAAACCGGGCAGGGCGGCGAGGGCCTTGTCCAGGATGCCCACGGCCTTGACGCCTGCATCGGTCACGATCAGCGGGCGGGTGATGCCCACGCGCTCGCACTCGGCCTTGAGCAGTGCCAGCGCGCCAAAGTCGATCTGGATCTGGGTGACGTAGTTGATGAAAGACATGAGCGGCTCTCCAGGATGTGCGGCGGGGGTGACAGGCCGGTGACCCGCCGCGTTGTACGATGCCATTCATTTTGATTCAGGATGCCCCGAACCGACAGCCAGAACGGTGTTGCACCGTCACGTTGGCGATAGGGCCCCGCCTTGCATGAGCAGCCACCACCTCAACCCCCGCGCCTTGCTGAATGCCGCCACGCGCACCCTGATTGACCGGGTGCAACGCGCTGGCCGCCCGCCCATGCACGCCATGACGGCCGCGCAGGCCCGTGCCTTCTACGACATTGGCGGCCCGATCCTGGACCTGCAGCCCGCGCCGCAAGTGGACCGGGTGCAGGACATCACCATCCCGGCCCGTGACGGCCACGCCATGCCCGCCCGGCTCTACGCACCGCAGAGCGACACCGCCTTGCCCGTGCTGCTGTACCTGCACGGCGGCGGCTTCACCGTGGGCAGCCTGACCACGCACGATGTGCTGTGCCGTCAGCTCAGCCGTCAGGGCCATTGCGCCGTGGTGTCGCTGGACTACCGGCTCGCGCCCGAGCACCGGTTCCCCACGGCCGTGCACGACGCCTGGGACGCCCTGAACTGGTTGCACCAGCACGGCAAGACGCTGGGCCTGGACACTGCACGCCTGGCCATTGGCGGGGACAGTGCGGGGGGCACGCTCAGCGCCGTGTGCGCCCTGATGGCCCGCGATGCGGGCCTGAAACTCGCCTTGCAGTTGCTGTTTTACCCCGGCTGCGGCGCCAGACAGGACACCGCTTCGCACCACGCATTTGGCGACGGCTTCATGCTGGACAAGGACACCATTGCCTGGTTTTTTGACGGCTACATCGACGCGGCCGACCGCGACGACTGGCGCTTTGCCCCCGGCAATGCGCCCGACCACAGCGGCCTGGCCCCATGCTGGATGGGCCTGGCCGAATGCGACCCGCTGGTGGACGAGGGCGTGCGCTACGCCGACACGCTGCGCATGGCGGGTGTGCCCGTCGATCTGGAAATTTACCGGGGCGTGATCCATGGTTTCATCACCATGGGCCGCGCCATCCCCGATGCCCTGAAAGCCCATGCCGATGCAGGCCGGGCATTGAAACACGCTTTTGAAGGTTGAAACATGAAACGCCAGGACTTCCGTTTTTCCCACCGCATGCGCGTGCGCTGGGTCGAGGTGGACATGCAACAGATCGTCTTCAACGGTCACTACCTCATGTACTTTGACACCGCTGTGACCGACTACTGGCGCAACCTGGCCATGCCCTATGCCGACACCATGCACCAGCTGGGCGGCGACCTGTACGTCAAGAAAGCCAGTGTGGAGTACCACGCCAGTGCCGAGATGGACGATTTTCTGGATGTCTGCATGCGCTGCGACCGCATCGGCAACTCGTCCATGACTTTTGTGGGCGCGATTTTCCGGGGCGACGAGCTGCTGATCACCAGCGAGCTGGTCTATGTGTACGCCGACCCGGTCGCCAAAAAGAGCCAGCCCATCCCACCCCAACTGCGGGACATGCTGGAGAGCTACGAGCGCGGCGAGGACATGGTGCAGCTGCACCTGGGCGCCTGGGCCGACCTCAAGAACCTGGCCGCACCGCTGCGCACCGAGGTGTTTGTGGAGGAACAAAAAGTACCCGCCGACATGGAGTGGGACCACGACGACGAAACGGCCTTGCACTGCGTGGCCGTGAACCGCATGGGGATGGTGCTGGCCACAGGCCGCCTGCTGCAACACGCCCCGGGCGTGGCCCGTATTGGCCGCATGGCCGTCAAAAAGCAGATGCGCGGCAGTGTGCTGGGCCGCCGCGTGCTGCACGCCCTGATGGACGCAGCCAAAGACCGTGGTGACACGCAGGTGCTGCTGCACGCGCAGTGCAGCGCCGAAGGCTTTTACAAGCGCTCAGGCTTCGAGCCCCATGGGGCGATTTTTGAAGAAGCAGGCATTGCACACATCGAGATGGTGCGCCCCCTGTAGGAGCGGCGCCCCCGCCGCGATGGGGCACCTGCAAGCCACAGACATTCGTCCCGAGGGCGGGGCTCCTACAAGTCAAATGTCTTCAAGCAAGGCGTAGGGCAGGGGCAGCAGATCCAGCACAGCCCCTTCTGCACTGCCTGCACGCCAGCCGCTGTGCATGCTCTCCAGCGTGCCGCTGACCAGTGCGTCATGCCCATGGCCGTCTGGCCGGGGGGCACTCAGCAGCACGGTGGCACAGGGTTGTTCGGGGTCGGCAGGGGTGAAGACATCTTGCCCTGCCACCAGGGCCAGCGGGCTGTGCACGAGCGCCGTGCGGCGCTTGAGGGTGCCACGGAACTGGCTGCGGGCCACGACTTCCTGGCCGGGGTAGCAGCCTTTTTTGAAGTTGACGCCGCCCACCGATTCGTAATTGAGCATTTGCGGCACGAAGGCCTCGAACACGGGCTGGCTGACCAGCGCCACACCGCTCATGACTTCGGCCCATGCCCAGACTTCGGGCGTGACCTCGGGGCCAGCGGGCAGGGCCGAGCCGGCTGGTGCCAGCCACAGGGCACGGTGCACCTGTGCGTCACCCACCACCGTCGGGTACAAGGCCACGGCATGCGCGCCATCCAGGGCCATGGTGTGCCAGGGTGCGGCATCCGCCAGCACGGCCTCGGCGCTGCCCCCCAGCAGGCCGCGCAACTGCCACTGGCCGCTGGCGTCACTCAGCTTGACTTTGGCCCGCAGCACAAACATGGACAGGCGCTTGAGCGTCTGGGCCAGCAAGTCCTGATGCATGACCAGCAGCACCGTGTCGGGCGCGGTTTTGGTCACCACAAAGCTGGCCTGCATGCGCCCCTTGGCATTGCAAAACGCCGCCAGGCGCGACTGGCCCACGGGCAGCAGCAATACATCGTTGGTCAGCTGGTTGTGCAGGAAATTGGCCGCGTCCTCGCCCTGGGCCTGGATCACGCCCAGCTGAGGCAGGGGGCTGGTGCCGTTCAAAACGGCGGTCAAATCAGGGCTTGGGAGGGCAGGGCTGTTCATGTCGCGGCTCATTCTTCGGGCAAGGCGTGAATTATCATCGCCCCACGTTTTCAACACCCCGACAAAGGACATGGCCGTGCTCAAAGGCTTGATGAAGTGGTTGACAAGCCTGCTGGTCGTGGCGCTCGCCCTGGGGGCGGGGGCCCTCTGGTGGTTGCAGCAGCCCCTGAACACTTCGCCCGACACCCCACCTCGCACCTTGGACCTGTCGATCGAGCCGGGCACCTCGCCCAAGGCCATTGCCCAGGCGGTGGCAGACGCCGGGGCCAACACCTCGCCCTGGCTGCTCTACGCCTGGTTCCGCCTGTCGGGCCAGTCGCGCCTGATGCGGGCGGGCAGCTACGAAATCGCCCCCGGCACCACGCCCGTGCGCCTCCTGAACATGCTGGTGCGGGGCGAAGAAAGCCTGCGCACCGTGACGATTGTGGAAGGCTGGAACTGGCGGCAAGTGCGCCAGGCCCTGGCCAAGGCCGAGCATCTCCAACCCGACAGCCGCGCCCTGACCGATGCCGATCTCATGGCCCGGCTGGGCCGCCCGGGCGTGACCCCGGAAGGGCGCTTTTACCCCGACACCTATGCCTATGCCAAGGGCGCAAGCGACCTGGCCGTGCTCCAGCGGGCTGCCAAGGCCATGGACAAACAGCTCCAGCAGGCCTGGGAAAGCCGTCAGCCGGGCGTGTCGGTGCAGTCGCCCGAGCAGGCCCTGATCCTGGCCAGCATCGTCGAAAAGGAAACCGGCAAAGGCTCGGACCGCCCCATGATTTCGGGCGTATTCAACAACCGCCTGCGCATCGGCATGCGGCTGCAGACGGACCCCACCGTGATCTATGGCCTGGGCGAGGCCTTTGACGGCAACTTGCGCCGCGTGCACTTGACGAGCGACACGCCCTGGAACACCTACACCCGTGCAGGCCTGCCGCCCACACCCATTGCCATGCCGGGCAAGGCCGCCTTGCTGGCCGCCGTGCAACCTGCCAAAACGCAGGCGCTGTACTTTGTGGCCAAGGGCGACGGCAGCAGCCACTTCAGCGCCAGCCTGGACGAGCACAACCGGGCCGTGAACCGTTACCAACGCGGGCAAAGCAGCGGCCACTGACCCTGCGACAATCGGGTTTTCTCCACACACATCCATGACACGCGGTTTGTTCATCAGCTTTGAAGGCATTGACGGTGCGGGCAAGTCCACGCACATCGAGCGTGTGGCCGCGCTGTTTCGCCAGGCGGGCAGGGCGGTGGTGCTGACTCGCGAGCCGGGCGGCACGCCCCTGTCCGAAAAGCTGCGCGAACTGGTCCTGCACGAGCCCATGGACGCGCTGACCGAGGCGCTCCTGATGTTTGCCGCCCGCCGCGAGCACCTGGTGCAGGTCATTGAGCCTGCACTGGCGCGGGGCGATGTGGTGCTGTGCGACCGCTTCACCGACGCGACCTTTGCCTACCAGGGCGGCGGCCGGGGCTTTGACTGGCAAGTGCTGGGTCAGCTGGAGGCGATGGTGCAGACCACGGCCCAAGGCGTGTTGCGCCAACCCGACCTGACCGTGTGGTTTGACCTGGACCCGCAGATCGCCGCCGAGCGACTGGCCTCGGCCCGCGTGCCTGACAAGTTCGAGTCGCAACCGGCTGACTTTTTTGCTGCGGTGCGCGCTGGCTATGCCAAGCGGCAGGCCGAAATGCCCGGGCGCTTTGCCCGCATTGATGCCTCCCAGACCCGCGAGGCCGTTGGCGAAGCGGTGGCCCAGGTGGTGACGCCATGGCTGCCAAGGAGCGGTTCATGAGCGCTGTTTTGAATGCCCCCTGGATTGCCAGACAAGCCACCGACCTGCTGGCCCAGCGTGGCCACGCCTGGTTGCTGCAAGGCCCATCGGGCCTGGGTCAATACGAATTGGCGCTGGCCTTGGTCTCGGCCTGGTTGTGCGAACAACCTACCGCCGAGGGCGCTTGCGGCCACTGCCCCAGCTGCCACGCGATTGCCGTGCGCACCCATGCTGACCTGGCGGTGCTGATGCCCGAAACCCAAATGGTGGAACTGGGCTGGCCGCTGTCTGAAAAAGCGCAAGCCGAGATCGACGACAAGAAACGCAAGCCCAGCAAGGAAATCCGCGTCGAGGCCATGCGCGATCTGGTCGAGTTTGCCCAGCGCACCGATGCACGCGGTCGCGGCAAAGCCGTGCTGGTGTTCCCGGCCGAGCGCATGAACGCGATCACGGCCAATGCCTTGCTCAAAACGCTGGAGGAGCCCCCCGGCGATGTGCGCTTTGTGCTGGCCACCGAGGCCGCGCACCAGCTGTTGCCCACCATCCGCAGCCGCTGCCTGTCGCACACCATGACATGGCCCGACGCCGCCGAATCCTTGGCTTGGCTGGACGGGCAGGGCGTGCCAGGCCAGGCGGCCGAGGCGCTGCTGCGCAGTGCGGGCGGTCGCCCCAACGATGTACTGCGCCAGTCGGCGCTGGGCCTGTCGCCCGCCTGGTGGGCGGCTTTACCCAAGGCCATGCAGCAGGGGCAGGCGGGCCATTTGTCCGATCTGTCGCCCGCGCAGGCCATCGACGCGCTGCAAAAGCTTTGCCACGACCTGGTGCTGCAGCAAAGCGGGGCTGAGCCGCGCTTTTTTGCGGCAGACCAGCTGCCCGCCTGTCAGGCCTCGGTCAAGACACTGACCGACTGGTTCAAGCGCCTGATGCAGTCGGCCCGCACGGCCGAACACCCGTTCAACGCCGGCCTGATGCTCGAAGCACTGGCCAACGACGCCCGCCAGACCTTGCTGGCCCGGGCCTGAGTTTGTGACCCCTTCATGTTCATTGATTCCCACTGCCATTTGAATTTTCCGGAGCTGCGCAGCCAGCTGGACGACATCCTGGCCGCCATGCAGACGGCGCAGGTCCACCAGGCCATGTGCATCTGCACCACGATGGAGGAGTTCGACAGCGTGCACGGCCTGGCCGCCGCGCACCCGCATCTGTGGGCCACGGTGGGCGTGCACCCTGACAACGAAGGCGTGCACGAGCCCAGCGTGCAGGAGCTGATTGACGGCGCAGCCCGGCCCAAGGTCGTGGCCATTGGCGAGACCGGGCTGGACTACTACCAGATGGACGAGCGCAAGGGTGGCCGCACCGTGGCCGATCTGGAGTGGCAGCGCGAGCGTTTTCGCACCCACATCCGGGCGGCGCGGCACACGGGTTTGCCCATGGTCATCCACACCCGCCAGGCCTCGGACGACACCATCGCCATCCTCAAGGAGGAGGGCGAAGACGGCTCGGCCAGCTCGGCACGCGGGGTTTTTCACTGCTTCACCGAGAGCCAGCAGGTCGCCCGCGCCGCGCTGGACCTGGGTTTTTACATCTCGTTTTCGGGCATCCTGACCTTCAAATCTGCGGCCGAACTGCGTGAAGTGGCCGCATTTGTGCCCGATGACCGGCTGCTGATCGAGACCGACAGCCCGTATCTGGCCCCGGTGCCGCACCGCGGCAAGACCAACAACCCGTCTTATGTGCCCTATGTGGCCAAGCTGCTGGGCGAGCTGCGGGGCACGTCCACCGAGGCGATCGGCGCCCTGACTGCGGCCAATTTCCACCGACTTTTTGCCCGAACAGCACCTTGAATCTTCAAGTAAAACTTTAAATGTTCAACTTTAATAAGATTAAAAAGTCCATTGTTTTTATTGGATTTTTTTTGAATTTTTCCTTGTCTTTCGCAGGGGCGTACGACGACTTTTTCCGCGCCATCATGGGCGACGATGCACGCAGTGTTCAGTCGCTGTTGCAACGCGGGTTTGACCCCAACACCGTCAACCCTGAAGGTGTTCCAGCCCTGATGCTGGCCTTGCGCGTGCCCGCGCCCAAGGTGGCCGACGTGTTGGTCGGCTGGCCACAAACCAAAGTCGAAGTCCGCAACGCCCAGGACGAAAGCCCCTTGATGCTGGCCGCTTTGCGCGGCCAGCTGGATTTGGTCAAAAAGCTGGTGGAGCGCGATGCGGACGTGAACAAGACCGGCTGGACGCCGCTGCATTACGCCGCCACAGGTGGCCATGTGCCCGTGATCGAGTTTTTGCTGGAGCACAGCGCCTACATCGACGCCGAATCGCCCAATGGCACCACGCCCTTGATGATGGCGGCCATGTACGGCAGCCCTGAAGCCGTCAAACACCTGATCCAGGCGGGCGCTGATTTGCAGGTCAGGAACGGTGCCAACATGACGGCCTTGGACTTTGCCCAGCACGGCAATCGGCCCAACAACATTGAGCTCATGCAGGAAGGTCTGCGCCGTGAAGCTGAGCGTGAAGCACGAAAGAAAGCTGCTGCAGCAGCAGGCACTGCGCAGACAGCACCTGCATCATCGCGCTGATCACAAGCCATTTGGATGTGATCTGAACAATGCCAGGGCGCGAGCCAACTGGCATCTTCAATCCCTCTGTTTCAATGCATTATTAACTTCATACGATGTATATTATGTAAAGTGACATACAGAACAAAAAAAAAGAAGCTGAAACCGCTCTCAAACATCGGCGCTGCTGGCTCGAATCAGCCCCCTGCATCCGCCTGACTGGTTTATACCTAAAAATCAGCAAGCAGGCAAGGATAATTTTCTGAGGGGTGCATCACCAGGCCAAACTTCCAAAAATCGGTGGGATATCTTTTCATTATTTTGGGAGCGAATCTGATGCAAAAACTCTACTCATTGGCCCCGCGTCAACTGCCAGCATTGTCCACGATGGTCGCAGATCTCACCAACCGGCATCCTGAGGCCATTGGAAACCATTTGGGTGTATCCGCTGACACGGTACGCAGGTGGTTGAAGGCGGAACAAGCACCACGGGCCTCAATGCTTGCCCTGTTTTGGGAAACGCGCTGGGGGCTATCTGCACTTGATGCTCAAGCCGTCAACCTGGTCCGTTCGCATATCGGCCTTAACAATGCGCTTAGGGCTGAAAACCAAAACCTCCACAGAAGGATTCAGCGTCTTGAGTCGATCGGTCAGTTTGGATGCGCAAATGAACCCTTCCGTGACTCTGTGCACCGTGAACCGAGCCTAAGGCATGTTCGTTGACCTGAAATGCGCGTAATAATCGGCTAGAGACAGTGCTAATTGATCGAGGAAAGCGCATGAACAAAATCGACGTGAACGGAGACGGTGCCTGATGGCCTCGAACCGTGTTCCTCGCAAGCTGCTTGCAGCAGGCCTCGGCAGTGAGTCGGAGCTGGTGTCCCTCTGCGTTGCCCTGATCGGTGGCGCCAAGGGCTTGTCTCAGGCCGAGCGCGCTTTGACCGCCAAGACCGGCTCGCATGCGCTCCCGGTCGCCGTAGTGGAGACGACCAGGCGCGCGATCGCCAAGGGTCTTGATCCGCTCGGCGATGCGTTTGCCGTGGTGCGCTCAGCGCTGGCTCGGCGCAGTGCCGGTGCGGTCTACACCCCTGCCCCTATCGTCAAGTCGATGATGACCTGGCTGGCCACCCAAGATGCGCCCGCTCGCATCGTTGACCCAGGAGCAGGGTCGGGTCGCTTCATCCTGGCCGCCGGCGAGGCCTTCCCCCAAGCGCAGCTTGTCGCAGTGGAACTTGACCCTCTCGCAGCCCTGATGCTTCGCGCCAACCTGGCGGTTCGTGGCTGGTCGAGCCGCGCGACTGTCCACGTCAAGGACTACCGCGAGCTGACGCTGCCGCGATGCAATGGAACTACGGCCTTCATCGGCAATCCGCCCTATGTGCGGCACCACGACATCGCCGAGGACTGGAAGGCGTGGTATTCCGAGCGTTTGGCCACAATGGGTATTCGAGCAAGCGCTCTTGCGGGCCTGCACTTGCACTTCTTCTTGCAAACCCGGCTGCTGGCGAAGCCAGGCGACGTTGGTGCATTCATCACCTCGTCAGAGTGGATGGATGTCAACTACGGTTCAGCCCTGCGTCGGTTGCTCCTGGATGAGCTGGGCGGCATAGCGCTGCATGTGCTTGATCCCAAGGTCGAAGCGTTCCCAGGTACTGCGACGACGGCCGCCATCACCTGCTTTCGGGTCGGCGAAACAGTCGAGCCCGTCAGGGTACATTCGATCGACGAGCTGGCTCACCTCAATGGGCTGGCCAAGGGCGTCGACGTGCCGCGTGCTCAACTCTCCAGCGCGCCCCGCTGGTCGATTATCGTGCGTCCTACCCTACCGGCCGCCGAGGGCGACTTGGAGCTGGGCGAGCTGTTCCGTGTGCATCGCGGCCAAGTGACAGGTGCGAATGCCATCTGGATCGCGGGCGAGCATGCTGACGGGCTCCCTGAACGGGTCAAGATTCCCTCGGTCACGAAGGCCAAGGACTTACTCCAGGCTGGTGATCGTTTGGCATCGGCAGCTGCCCTGCGCCGTGTGGTCGACCTTCCGCCAGAGCTGGATGATTTCACGGCCGCTGAGCGAAAGCGCATCCAGTCGTTTCTTTCCTGGGCGCGTACTCAGGGCGTGCATGAAGGCTACATTGCCCAGCACCGCAAGGCATGGTGGTCGGTGGGCCTGAAAGACCCGGCTCCGATCCTTTGCACCTACATGGCTAGGCGTCCGCCTCAGTTCACTTTGAACGATTGCGGCGCACGGCATATCAACGTGGCCCACGGCCTCTATCCGTGCCAAGCGCTTCCTGCTGATGTCCTTGCTGGGCTGGTAAGCTGGCTGAATAACAACACGACACAGGGGAGCGGGCGTACCTATGCGGGCGGGCTGACGAAGTTCGAGCCTCGCGAGGTCGAGCGGTTGCGCATACCCAGCGTCGACCGACTACGAGCCATCGCATGAGCAATCTACCTCCACGCTGGACAACAGCAGAACTCACCGAAGCAGCAGCAATATCGTCCAATCAGTTCCGGGCCGAGCGCCTGGCGTCGAGCGACGCCTGGGGTCAGCAGTACACGCAGGCGCGAGCCAAGTTCGAGAAGCTATTTGAGGTGTTGGGCAATCTCGCGCCCGGTGGCGTGAACGATACCCAACTCGCTGCGGCCTACACCAAGGGCCTCGGCGAGGCCTTCCGCTACTTGGCTGGGCCGCCGATCTCCGACGATGACCTGCAGGTCCTCGCCGATGTCGAATCGATCACTCCGAGCGTGCTGTCGAAGAATAACGACTCCTTGCGCAAGGTGTTCCAGGTCATCTCGACGGTTATTGACCCGCACCGCTTCCCGTGGATTGCCAACGATGCTGCCCCGACCGAGCAGCAACGCGAGGCCGCCTTGCTGGCTTCATCCGTTCTGCTTGCCGCACAGCGGATCGCGACCGAGCGTCGCAACGATGGCAAGACCACCCAGGAGTCCAAAGTCAAAGACTACCTGACAAGCCTTGGTTTCACGGGCGTCCCACCCGTCACCATCACCACCATCGTCAAAGGCCCTGGGCCTATGCAGTTCTGCGCTGAGTGCCAGCTTGGCGAGCGCAAGGCGGATGTGGTCGTTCGGTTGCATGACACTCGGTTGCTGGCCATCGAATGCAAGGTGTCGAACAGCGCGACGAACAGCGTCAAACGCCTCAACAACGATGCCGCCGTGAAGGCCGAATACTGGCTCAAGCAATTCGGCACGGCCCAGGTGGTTCCCGCTGCCGCGCTGGCAGGTGTCTACAAGGTGCTCAATCTGCAGCAGGCTCAGACGCGGGGGCTTGCCTTGTTCTGGAGTCACGACCTGGACGCCCTTGGTGCTTTCATCCAAAGCACAAGGTGATCCACGATGCCGAAGCAGCCGCCCCCCTTCTTCGCGCAAATGCTCGCGAGCGAGCACGCCGAGTCCATCTACTACGCTGGCCTCTTCCGCATCAATGGCAAAGTCTGGGCTCTGACCGGAACGGGTAAGAGTGAAGCTGGTAGAGCGGCAACGGCCAAAAGGCCCGATGACGATCTGGCCCGCGATTCCGTTGCTTTCGTGCGTGACGGGAAAATGCTGATGGGCCGTTATGACCTCAGAACGCTCAATCCTGAAATGCTGAACGACCTCCACGCGCTGCATCCATTGAGTGCTGTGGTCTATTGCCTCTCGGAGGCAGAGACTGCCAAGGCGTTCGCCAATCGCCCGCTTGAGTTGGTCGACGTCGCCCCTGAAAACGTGGGACTCATGCTCAGCAAGAGCGTCTATCCCGCGCCGATGGTGCAGCATTTTTTAACGCCTACGAGCTGGCCCACCTGTACAACGACGAGCGCCGCTTGCAGCACTGGCTCAAGCTCACTGCGGGCGCTTCTGGCGTGAGGTGGTTGCTGGCGCCTTGGATGCCTACTGCGGCCGATAAGGGCGCCCTCTACGCCTCGCTGGCGGTCTGAGAATGGCTGACTTTAACAGGCGCCAACGGCTTCGGCGATTACCAGCGCCTTGATCATGCTGATTGGAGCAGGGACATCTACCCGGCAATATTGAGTTGCACAGACTGAAAATGTGCGTAAGATCTGAACACTCGCAACCCCTGCTGCTTCGTCACAGGACTCAAAGGCCGCTTCGCGGCCTTTGCCTTTTGGCTGGGGCGTCAAATCCGGATACCCGTTTTTTCAGCGGCCGTTGAAACACGTTGCATTTCCCTCTTGAATTCTTCCTTCCCTAGCCGAAAATGTCGATGCACGCGCGATTGGGCGACAAAATAGAACAGATATCTTGCAATTTGTTGATCAATGCCGTGCAAGTTGTTTGTAGAAAGTTTTGTGATAATATGCATACCGTGGTACTCCGTCCTCACCTTTTGTGCTGAGTTCGACGCCCTCACGTACAGCACTGCACCCCCTTCAAACCCGCATGGTTACTGGCTTTGCGGGTTTTTTCATGCCCGCAGCCCGTCCACTGCGTCAAGCGCCTTCCACCCTCGCTCATCGCCCACGCCTGGTCGGCTCTTCACCCCATGTCTTTGAGAAAAAATCGCATAACCCTTTGATTTCATTGGGAAATATGTCGAATTGCCCTGTCTGAAATATCTGTCCGTTTTTTTGCACACCCCGTGCAAGTTTTCGGCTGAAAAACGCTTGACACCCGGGCACAGTCTGGCCGTGCGCTGCCTTGACCCCAGCGCACGGTCAGTCCATCTCCTTGGACTGTCCATGTCCTGAAGGCCGGGGGCGACAGTCCCCGGCTCTTCTTTGATCGCCCTGTCAGGTGAGAGATGCAGTCAGTAAACGCCCATGGTTCGTTCAGCGCAACAACTCCAAAAGATCGCAAATGCAGAGAAGTGCTTGGGCGACTATGTGCCGTTTTCTTCAGAAATCGCTCCCGGCGTCGTCAAGCTCAAGAACTTCAACGGCTACCTGACCACCTTCGAGATCGAAGGTGTCCCATTTGAAACAGCTGGCGAAGACCAGATTGACGAATACAACCTGGCACTGCACCAGTTCATCAGCGCCTTGAGCGGAGGAGCCTACGCCCTGTGGACACACAAGGTGCACATGCGCGTACATGAGCAGCTGCAGGACAACTTCACCAATGATTACAGCCAGAAGCTGGCCGCCCAATATCGCAAGCGGCTGACGCAAACCAGGCTCATGCGCACCTCCATGTATTTGACAGTCTTGTATCGCCCCGGTGAGCTGGCGGTTTTCAAGAACGTTGCCAGCGGCTCGTCCAAGCAAATGGCGGCGCTCGAGCGGGAGGGTATTGATCAGATCAGCGACATTGCGGCCAGGGTTGCAGCGAGCTTGCGTCGCTACAAGCCTCGGCGCTTGATGCGGTTTGAGAGAAACGGCCTGCAATATTCCGAACTGCTGTCTTTTTTGCATTTCACAGTCAATGGTCACTGGCGTGACATGCCCGTGACGCATCGCCGCGTGGCAGATTTGTTGTGCACTTCGCGCCTTACGGCTGGTGATCGCTCAGGCGTACTTCAACTGACATCTCCCGATCGCATTCGCTATGTCAGTTGTCTGGAGATCAAGGACTATCCAGAAAAAGTCTCTCCCCTCTCGCTGAGTAAGACGCTCTACCTGGATCAGGAGTACATCGAGACGCAGTCCTTTTCGATTTTGGGCAATCGGACCGCCCTCACCCGCTTGCGTCAGCAACGCGGTCAACTTAAAGCAGGTGGTGAGGCCAGCGAGACGGAGATTCAAGAGTTCGACCAATTGCTCGACCAGGTCAACCATGGCAGCTTGGTCGTGGGCGAGTACCACTACAGCCTGGCGATCTTCAGCGACACACTGGACGATAAAGGAATCAAACGAGACCGATCGGAAGCAGCAGCAGCCTTGGAGGAAGGTGGATTCAAGACCGAGGTGCAAACCACGGTTCCTGAGGGCGGATGGTTCTTTCAGATGCCGGGGAACTGGCGTTGGCGTTCACGCGAGGCGCTACTCACGTCTTGGAATTTTTGCAGCCTTTCACCCCTGCACAACTTCATGGCGGGCAAGAAAACCGGCAACCCTTGGGGCGAAGCGGTCTGTATTTTTGACAGTCCCAGTGGACAGCCATTTTTCTTCAACTTCCACTGCTCCCCCGAAGACCACGACAACACGGACGACAAGCTACCTGCAAACGCCTGCATTTTTGGCAAAACCGGGGTTGGCAAAACCACCACAGAGATGTTCCTCATGGCGCATCTCAACAAATTCCGCAGTCGGGTATTCATCCTGGATCTCGATCGCAGCACCGAGATCACGGTCAGGCGCATGGGTGGGACTTATAAGCAGTTTGCACGCGGTGTGCCAACGGGCCTCAATCCATTTCAATGGCCTGACAGCACAAAGACACGGGCCTTTTGTCGGGACTTAGTCACGCAGTGCCTCACGTTTGGACGATCTGCACTGACGGCCGATGAAGAAAATCGCTTGAGCTTGGCCATCGATGCCGTATTCGGAATGCGCGTTGAGACCCGACGTCTGGCCATGCTGCATCAAAACCTGCCAGGTGTGGGCATGAACTCCCTTCAGGACCGATTGGCGCGCTGGATTGGCGATGGTGATCTGGCTTGGGTACTGGACAACCCAACCGACACCCTGAATCTGGAGGAGGCAGAGATCTGGGGATTCGATGGCAGTGACTTTATCGATGATGCGCAGGTCTGCCCCGTGGTCACCATGTGCCTGCTTCATCTGTTCGAGGACATGATCGACGGTCGTCCTATTGCGTTGTTCCTGGAGGAGTTCTGGAAGTACCTCGGTTCTCCCGTGTTCTCAAAATTTGTTAAAGACAAGCTCAAGACCATCCGTAAGGAGCAAGGCTTTGTGGTCATGGCCACTCAACAACCGGATGATGTCTTGGCGACGGAACTTGCCAAAACGGCTGTTCAGCAGCATGTCACAGGGCTGTTCTTGCCTAATCCCCGTGCCGCCTATGTGGACTACGTGACCGGCTTCGGTCTTACCCCGCAGGAATTCGAAATCTTGCGCTCACTGCCGGTGGACTCTCGCGCATTTCTCGTCAAGCAAGAAGATCGAAGCGCCATCGTGCGGCTGGATCTAACCGGGATGCACGAAACCATAGCGGTTCTGAGTGGCGACACAGAAAGCTCCGAATTGCTGGCAGAAATCCGATCCCAAGTAGGCGATGACGCAAGCGATTGGGAGCCGATTTTCATTGAGCGCATGCAGCAAAAGCGTGCAGGGAAAAAACTGGTGGCCAACGCCCGCGCTGCCAACGCACAGCAAGTCCAGCCTTTGAGCCTGTTTGGAGCCTGATATGGGTGTTGCAACGTACATGGAAACTCAACTGGATCAAGCCCTGACCAGTTACGTGACCTCCACCAGTCAGGCATTGACGGTTTACCTGGTGCCCATCGCTGGTTCGCTGGTGTCGCTCTATTACGCATGGACGGCCTTGGCCATGATGCGTGGAGATGTGAACGAACCAGGCAGCAAGCTCACCAAAGATGTCTTCACCATGACGTTGGTGTTCATGGTGGCACTGTCCGTCGGTCAGTACCAGAACTTTGTGATTCAAGGTGTGTATGGCTTGGTATCGGACTTGACCTCACGAGTGGCCGCCGGGGGGGGCGACTCGGTGGGTGTTGTGCTCGACAAGATTTTTTCCGACTGCGTGGCTATGCCCGGAGAAGCTCAATGTTACCCAGCCGATGAGGTGCTGTGGAAGTTGGCGCTCAAGCACAGCAATGCCATAGGTTTTCCAGAGTTCAGCTACATGCTTGCAAGTCTAATTTTGGGAGTCGCAGAAATTCTCATTGTGGTCCTGTGCTTGTTGCCCGTCCTGCTGTCAAAAGTCGCGCTGGCGGTATTTCTTGCCCTGGGGCCTCCGTTCATTTTGTGCCTGGCCTGGCCTGTGAGTCGCCAGTATTTCAACTCCTGGCTGTCGGTCACTTTGGGCAACGCTTTGACCTTGGTGATCGTGGCTGCAATCTGCGCAATTGTCCCCGTCTTGTTCCAGCAACTGCTCGCTGAAGGATGGCGCAATCTGCCCACTGATGGAAGCGCCGTCTACAAGCGCATGCTAGGTGTCCTGATCGCCGCCATCGGCCTTGGCTTCACCGCTCTTAAAGCAAGTCAGATGGGTGCGCAATTGGCTGGCGGTGGTGTTGCCATGGACGGCAGCGGCTTTGCTGGTCAGGTGATTAATGCCGTCACAAATATGGTGGGCCGCAAGCAAGGCGGAAATCCATCCAGCGCCCAATCCTCACCGGACAGTCCATCCTCGCCCAACAACACCGCTAGTAAAGGCGCCTCTGATGGTTACAAGGCAGGACATGCATCCGGGCGTGCTGTCAAAAACGTGCTGGATGCTCTCAACAAAAGAAAGTGAATCACCCATGAATAGCTTCTTTGGCTCAATGCGGAAAGCCGTTACCTTGGCTCTTACAGGGTTATCCGGCGCAGCAATCGTTTGGACGCCTTACGCCCACGCGCAAGGAATCCCGGTCATTGACGTTGCTGCCATCGCACAGGCCATCGAACAGGTGCGAGCCTGGGAGGCTCAGTACAAGCAGATGGTGGATTCTCTGAACCAGCAAAAGCAGATGATCGATAACACCACAGGCATTCGCAACTTGGGGATGGTGAGCAACGCGATCACACGCAACGTGCTACCGCCTGACATTGGTCAGCTGCTCCAAGCTACTCAGTCACACGATGCACTGAATTTACTGGCCTCCAGGAATTTTGGGGCGCTCAGTCAAGCCATGCAAACCAGATCCGCACAGATCCAGGATCTGATGCGCCAAATCAATCAGACCCAGGATGCCAAGAGCATTCAAGAGCTGACCGCGCGCATTCAGGCCGAACAGGTTATGGCAACTGGCGAAGCGAAAGAAGCCGATTGGCTGCGATCTCAAGTGCAGTTGCAATCACAGGCCATTGACCGCGCTCATCTTCAAAAAATGATCAACCCAGGCGCTCGCTAAGTCAAGCGCGCCCCCCCGCCCTTTGGAAACCCACTATGTTTGGCAAGAAGAAATCTCCACAAAAAGCCGCACTGCCTAATGTCGACGGCTTGAGCTTTGAAGCAGACCTGGCTTCACGCAGCTACCGCAGCGAGCGCCTGGCCTGGATTTTGGTTGCCACCCTCGTCGTGATCATGGGCATGGCTGTGGCAGCGGTGCTGGTGATGCTGCCTTTGAAGCAGACCATCCCTTACTACATCTTTCTCAACAAAGAGAGCGGCGCCACACAAGCGGTGGTTGTGAACGAGCCCACAAGCATCAGTACCAATGAAGCACTGGCACGACACTGGCTTTCGCGCTATGTGAGTGCACGCGAGCGATACGTCTACCGCTTGCAGCAAGAAGACGTCGATTTTGTCATGACTACCAGTGCACCACTGATTGCCAGGGAGGTGGTCCAACTTTATGAAGGCCCTACCGGCAAAGACAAAGTTTTGAAAGAGACGGTTGAAGAGCGCATCTCCATTCTCAGCGTCCAAGTGACGCCAGGAATTATGGGGCGCGGCACCGTGCGCTACCAAAAGATCACTTGGCGTGCTGGCATGCGTGAGCCCGAGAGTGTCAAGACCTATGTGGCCGATGTTGCCTTTGAGTGGATACCAGTCAACGGTTGGGGCACCAAGGACTTGCTGATGAATCCTTTGGGATTTTCTGTGGTTGCCTACCGAACTACGGAAGAACTGGAGGCGCGATGAATCGCATCTGGTATCGCTTTGTATCAATCCGAAGACTGGTTATCTCGACTGCCATTTCCAGTGTGACTTCCCATGCCGCCATTTTTCCTACCCCAAGTCCTTCAGATCGGCGTGTGGCTTTCGCAGATTACAAATCCGACGACGTGATAGTCATTGCGACTTCCCTGGGCGTTGTTACTCGAATTGTCCTGGGACATGATGAAAAAATCCTGCGAGCGCCAGACACGGGGTTTCCCTCCAACTGTGATGAACCCTCACTCGAATGGTGCATTCGTGCCGAGACAGGGCAAAACCAGATCACTGTGAAACCGCGCAAGGGTGCGACGCAGAACAACGTGGAGGTTTCAACAGACAAACGAGATTACAGCTTTGTCCTGCATCGCATGGACGGAGCTGAAAAATCGAAAAATGTTTTTTACCGAGTGATCCTTCGCCATCCAATGCCTGTACCGCCAAGCTCGCATGTGAGTTTGGTGCCTGCTGCTGGTACAGGAGCTGAAGCCGCATCTTCGGCAATGGATGGTCCATCTGCCAAAACGCCTGCAGACGCCAAAGCACGCAATTACCCCAGACCCAGTGTCCGTAACGTGTCTTATTCGGTCAAGGCCGAGGGAAATGCCGCCAGTTTGTTGCCCAGCGTGATTTTTGATGACGGGCGATTCACCTACCTGAAGTTCCCTCGGGCGGTCGAGGTTCCTGCTGTTTTTGTTGTCGATGACAGTGGGCAAGAGGTTCGTGTCGCCTTTCACTCTGAGCGACTGTTGGCCGATCCCAATCAGCCAGGCGACGAAGTGGAAAACGACTATTTGGTGATACGGCGTGTGGCCCGATCTTTGCGCCTGCGCATGGGCACACTGGTCGCCGAGGTGCTCAATGACCGTTTTGATGCACAGGGCATTGAAACGTTCAATGGAACGACCACGCCAATGCTGCGACGGGAGGCCAAACCGTGAGCAGTATGAACAGCTCTAGTTCCACCCCCAGTGAAATGGACAGCCCCGGGGTTGACCTCGACGCAGGCACTCAACCTGCGGACATAAATGCCATCGGAACAACCGCCAGCCGTTTCCCGCTGGGCAAGGTGTTGTTCTTCGTGGCGGTGTTGTTGCTGGTGCTGACTGGCCTCTTCTTTTTAGGCAAGTACTGGATCTTGGCCAAGTGGAACGAAAGCGCGGCCAGCGTGCGAAAGCCAGAGCAAAGTACTGCGCCATCTGAGGCAGCCGTGTCGCAAAACCGCCCTCGCCTTCCAGATGCCAATACGCCTCTTTCAGACTCCCCCTTGGCTGACAGTGGCTTCGCGGTGACGGGAGCTTCAAGAGCGACCAATGCCGGCACCGCAACACCATCGGGTGCGATTGACAGCAATGCGGGCGCTCGCGCAATGCCGTCGACTGCATGTACTACCAGCGCATTGGTCGATAAACGCAGCGGCCAAACCGTGCGCGACGCGCAAGGTCAAAGCGTGATGGTGGACTGCAATGGAAAAATTGTAGGCGGCAGCGCATCCATGAGCATTCCCCCACCAACAGCTGGCCAGTTCAGCCCTGGTGTACCTGCCTCCACGATCGTTGATCGCTATTCAGGGGACACGGCGTTAGGTTCCAGCCGAAAGGCCAATGCATCAACTGGTGCTGGTAGCGCATCCATGAGCATACCTCCGCCGCCAGTGTCTTCGGCTCAGCTTGAGGAGCGATTCAAGAACATTCTGGCCGCCAGCTCAGCCGGCAACAACAACAGCAATAACGCCAATCCCATCCTTGCGCAAGGTACTGCTGCCAATACACCGCCCAATGCGCAGGGGCGGATGGGGGGGCTTCTCACTTCCACGAGTACACCCAAGGCGCTGGCCTTGCGCACGTTCGACCCTAATTTGACGGTGCCCAAGGGGGATGCCGTCGACTGCAACATGACCACACGCGTCGTGACGGAAATATCTGGCTTTACCAGCTGCATTGTGTCCAACAACGTTTACAGCGCCAACGGAAAAGTGCTGCTTATAGAGCGCATGAGTGAAATCCAGGGTGAATACGCTGCTGTGGGCCAGCCCGGTCAGCGCCGGGTCTATGTATTGTGGTCGCGAATCCGCAAGCCCGGTGGTATCACCATTGATATCGATTCCCCCTCGACTGACACGCTGGGTGCGGCGGGCATTGAAGGCATCGTGGACAACCGTTGGTTTGAACGCATTGGCAGTGCCTACATGCTCTCCATCTTCAAGGATTTCTTGGCGGCACAGGCTGCAGGAACAGCGGGTGGAAGCTCTGGTGGCATCAATGCACCAGCAGGCACAGCCCTGTACCAGAACTCGATCAACACCAGCACCAGTTTGGCCGAAAAAGTTCTCTCTCAGAGCATCAACATCAAGCCTGTGGTTTATGCCCACCAAGGCGAGCGCGTTTCCATCTACGTCGCCAGAGATCTGGATTTCTCAGGCATCTATCAAGTCAAAACCACGGCGCAGCAGCCCTGAGAGCCGACATCATGCAATCCTTCACGCCCAGTTCATCGTCCGTGTTGCCTGGCAATGCAGCCGTCACCCAGCTCATGGAGCCCATTGACGCTATTTTGAGTCAGTTTCCAGGGGCCACCGAATTCATCATGAACCGGCCAGGTGAAGCCTTCATTGAGCAACAAGGCCGCTGGCACCGCATCGATGTGCCTCAGTTGACACTGCGCCGCTGCCTTGAGTTGGCCAACAGCGTGGCCATCTACGCACGCCAGGACATCAGCGAACGAGCCCCGCTACTTTCGGCCACATTGCCTGCTGGCCAGCGCATCCAGTTGGTCGTTCCACCCGCCGTGGAGATGGACAAGATCGTCATCTGCATCCGTATTCCTGGCTCCAGTGTTCGCCCGTTGGAAAGTTACGTCAGCGAGGGCGCCTTCAGTAAATTCATTTGGACGCCATCCAGCGAGTTGTCAGCTCTTTTGCCAGCCGAATCGGTTGCACTGCCGCTCACCACAAGGCATGACATCACGCACAAGTTGACGACGCTCGATAAGCAGTTGCTGGCGCACTTGCATGCGCGCGATTTGTCTGCTTTTCTGATTTCCGCAATTCGGGGCAAAAAGAACATTGCCGTGATCGGTGACACCGGCTCAGGAAAAACCACCCTCATGAAGGCCCTGTGTCAATTCATACCGGTGCACGAGCGCATCGTGACCATTGAGGATGTGCGCGAGTTGTTTTTGCCTCTGCACGCCAATATCTGCCACCTGCTCTATTCGAAAGGCTCCCAAGGTGTGGCCCAGGTCTCGCCAGCCGATTTGATCGGAGCGAGCATGCGCCTGAAGCCTGACCGCGTTTTGCTTGCCGAACTGCGAGGCAGCGAGGCCTTTGACTACCTCAAACTGATGACCGCCGGCCACAGCGGCTCCATCACCAGTTTCCACGCAGAAAGCTGTTCCCTGGCTGCCCAGCGTTATGTCTTCATGGCCAAAGAACATGCCGACGCAGCGATTTTTACGGACGAAGCGCTCAAGCGTTTGGTGGGCATGACGGTTGACATCACGGTGCACGTGACGGCTGAGCCCATTGAAGACGGCACCAGCGGCGACATCACGGGTGTAGAGCGATATGTCACTGAAGTGAGCTTTGATCCCACCGCCAAACGGGCTCTCTCTGCCGCGTGAACTGAAACCAGCACAGTGCCATGAGTACAGACAAAACAACCAACCGCACCGCGCAGCACACGGCCGCTGGCGTGCTGTTGATCGCACTGCTCGTTGTCTGGTTCTATGCCTGCATCTGGGTTCAGGTCTTGCTCACTCATGGCTCTACCTATCCTCTGAAGCCTCAGGACCTGGCGCAATTCTGGCAATTTTTTGCGCCAGAGCGGAGCTTTCTCAAGACCAAGGTGCTGACCGCATTTGCCATGACCGTGTTGTTTGTGGCTGCCCTCTTTGAGATCTACAAAGATCGGCGAACACTGCATGGCGATGCCCGCTGGGCGTCCATGCGAGAAATCAAGAACGCAGGCCTTCTGGCCACCTCGGGCATCATCATCGGCAAATTCGCAGGCAAATTCCTGGTGCTGGGCAGCCAGCTATTTGTGCTCTTGGCTGCACCCACCCGCGCGGGCAAAGGCGTGAGCATGGTCATACCCAACTTGCTCAACTGGATGGGCTCGCTCATCTGCATGGACACCAAGCTGGAGAACTGGAACACCACCAGTGCGTACCGTAAGCGGGTACTCAAACAGGAGGTTTACCTCTTCAACCCCTTCGCATCTGATCGCAAAACCCATCGCTGGAACCCCTTAGATGAGGTGCGCCGAGACCCCGTGCTCATGGGGGGCGATGTGCTGCAAATTGCCCAGATTTTCTATCCCGAGCGTGCGGGCGACAAAAACCCCTTCTTCACACAACAGGCGCAAAACCTGTTCTTCGGCCTGACGATGTTCTTGCTGGAGTCCAAGCACCCGCGCTGCAGCTTGTCAGAAGTTTTCCGCCAAGGTTCGGGCTATGACAAACCCCTGCGCGAACACCTGCTGGAGTTACTTGATACCCACCCTCAACTCAGTCGCCAATGTCGCGATGCACTCCATCGGTTCTTGTCCAACCCCGAGGAAACCTTCGGCAACATCAAAGCCAGCTTTGATGCGCCTCTCTTGATGTTTGCCAACCCCCTGGTGGACATGGCCACCTCTGGCAGCGATTTCAAGCTCTCCGATGTCCGTCGCAAGCGGATGTCGGTCTACTTTGGCATCACCCCAAATCGCCTGGTACAGGCCGAGCGGCTGATCAATCTGTTTTTTACTCAGGTGATTGCTCTCAACACCGAAGTCCTGCCGGAAAACGACAAAAGCCTGAAATACGAGTGTTTGCTGGTCAACGACGAGTTCACAGCCTTCGGTCGCATTGCCATCCTGATCAAGGCGGTTTCATTCATGGCTGGGTACGGATTGCGCCTGCTCACCATCGTGCAGAGCAAGTCCCAGCTGCAAGGCGACGGCTTGTACAGCGCACCTGATGCTCGCAATCTCATCGTCAACCATGACGTCAAGGTGGCTTTCACTCCCGGCGATGACCAGGAAGCCAAAGAAGTCTCGGAAATGCTGGGCACTTACACCAAGCGATCAACGTCAGTTTCCTCCAACCGGTCAACCAGCGTTCTGGTGGTTAATTCAGGTGGCAACTCCGGAGAAAGCACCTCTGATCAACGCCGGGCGTTGATGATGGCTCAAGAACTCAAGTACCTGTCGCTTGATCACGAAATCATCGACAAAAAGGGGCTGCGGCCCGTCCTGGCTGAGAAGATTTTTTACTTCAAAGACCCGGTTTTTGTGGACCGTTTGAAGATGGTCTCGCCATCACTGGCTGCGTTGGGGAGTGCCTTGCCCACTCGTGAACAGCTTGATCAAGCTCGCATTGATGGTGAACTGGCTGCACCCGTCGCACAGCTTCTCATTGACACGGCTGCTGCCAGCAAAGCGTCCGATGACTCCACAAATGCAGTTGAGGAAGCGACCACGGCATCGGCAGGGCAAGCGGTCAGTGACCCCTACGTCAAGGCAGCAGCCAACTATCTGGCCCGTGACCTGGCCGATTGGAGTGCGTTTTCCACAGGGCAAGAGGTCAAGGCCCACATTCTCAAGAAATTCTTTATGCAGGACTTTATGGGGGAGAGCCGTCATGTCTCCATTTGATTTCAAGAGCGAAGACGCAGCACAGGCCGCCTGGCGTGCGCAGGCGCACGCAGAGGCTACACAAAAACTGGCCCAAGCGCTGGCACAGCAAGAGGCCATTCGCCCAGCCACCAACGCATCGGAGTTTCAACTTAACCTGAGCCTGGTCATTGATCGACTGGCGCATGAGGAGCTGGCATTGATCGAGAATATGACTGGTATGGAGTTGCTGGAAAAACTGGCCGCCGCTCAGGCCGGTGAACCGGTTGATTTCACCCCTGCTCAGGCCCATGCCCTGGGGGCATTTCCAGAAGACGCCATCAGTGATGGCGATCTGGATGTCCCAGACGATGAAGGTTTTGGTCAGAGTGGCCAAAAAGGCGCTGAGTCATGAGCGACCCGTCCAGCATCAACATGGACCAAAGCAGCGCGCCCGGCCCGCTTACGCTTGAGCAGTCTTGGAATTTGGTCGATGAATTTTGCGAAATTTACCCGATGGCCTATGCTATCGATTTCAGAATCCGTGCAACCCAAGAGGAACTCTATGGACCAAACGCAACCCAGGCAAACGTTGGACGCATCTTTGGAGGATACGTACCAGCCACGCGTGGTGATCAGGAACGGAGTCCGCTTTATCGAGGACGATGTGATCTTGCCTATTCCAGCTTTCGTAACGAGGCCGATGCCAGACAGACACTTGTTCACGAAATTTTGGGACACTTCGGACTCAACACCCTCGAGCGATCAGAAAAAAGAGCCCTCCTAGAATCCATCAGCCTGTCCAGACACCAACCCGGTCTGGACGGGCTCTGGCTTGCCACTGCGAACATTTATGCAGATCAGTCCGATCTGCAAATCGCCGAAGAGCTTTACTGCGTACTGGTCGAGGCAAACCCGGCGCCGATACTCACTGCTTCCAGTCGCCCCGCCATTCTGGACAAGCTGGCCCAGCAAGGCCCGCAACTCTTGTTGCCAGATGACCTCAAGTCCATTACTGCCCACATTGCCACGGGCTTGCATGAGCGAACCCGCGACCAGGTCATTTTCCCGCAGGACCGCCGAGCGCAGTTTTCGCGCACCGCATCAGAAAATCCGCCCTTCCATGAAGTCGTTGCTTCAGAACTGATCCGCCAGATTGAAGCGGGCACTGCCCCCTGGCAAAAGCCTTGGAATGCAGACGGGGGCATTGGCGGGATGCCCATCAACCCCACAACGGGCAAGCGCTACAAAGGCATCAACGCCATTCACTTGTTGGCACAGGGGCACGCCGATCCACGCTGGCTCACGTACAAGCAAGCAGCCAGCTTGGATGCCCAGGTCAGAAAGGGGGAGCGCGGCACCTCCATCCAATACTGGAAATTCGAGGACACACGCACTAAAACCGATGACCTCGGCAGGCCCATCTTGGAGCCCGACGGAACACCAGTTCAAGAGCGCTACAAACTGGATAACCCCAAGGTCTTCTACGCCACAGTGTTCAATGCCGAGCAAATAGATGGCCTGGCCCCGCTGTTGAAACCTGAACTGAAGTGGGACCCGGTCGAACGCGCGGAGCAGATTCTGACCAACTCCGGCGCCCAAATTCAGCACGCGGCCGTGGACCGGGCGTACTACAGCCCCGCCCGAGATGAAATCCACCTGCCCCTGCAAGCCCAATTCCCAACAGCCGGTGCCTACTACGCCACGGCATTGCATGAGTTGGGGCACTGGACGGGCCATGAGAGCCGTCTGCAACGTGACCTCAACCATGCATTTGGCAGCGAAGGCTATGCGCGGGAAGAGCTGCGGGCAGAAATTGCCAGCATGATGCTATGTGCAGAGTTGGGGCTGCCGCATGACCCCAGCCAGCATGCCTCCTACGTGGCCAGTTGGGTCAGCGTCCTCAAGCAAGACCCTTTGGAGATTTTCCGGGCTGCGGCCGACGCAGAAAAAATCAATGCCCTGGCTTTGAGCTATGCACCTGCCCAGGCGCAGGAACTGAACCTCAGCGAAAGCATTGCCACGTCGGCGCCGACCCCCAACCTCTCCCCTGCCCCCATGGTGCAGCCCGAGTCTGCTGCGGCCATTGATCCAGCTCCCACCTCGGCTCCCGCCACCCACAAGGCGAATTCCATGCAATTTCAACCCCTGAGTGCTGACGATGTTCGTGACGCCCTGTCCTACATCTCTCCCAACCTGGCCCGCGACGACTGGGCGCGCATTGGCATGGCGCTCAAGTCCGAGTTTCCCAATGACATCGGCCTCGATCTTTTTGACCAATGGAGTGCATCGGGTGAAGGCTACGTCCGCAACGCCGTTCTTTCAACATGGCGCAGCATCCGAGCAGAGGGGGCCGTCAAGATCGGAACCTTGCTCAAACTGGCTCAAGAAAACGGGTTCAAACCTCGTCAAGACAGCGCCTGGCGAGCTCCAGTGGCGCCAACTATGGATGCAGCCACCCAAGCGGCGAAAGCAGCTGCTGCAGCGCAAGAGCAGCAAGAACGCCTGTCCCAGCAACAAAGTGCGGCATCTCAGGCCATGCAAATGTGGCAGAACGCACAACCGGAAGGCGAAGCTGCGTACCTGCAGCGCAAAGGTGTTGGCGCCCATGGCACCCGCACCAGCGCCAATGGCATCTTGCTGGTGCCCCTTGTAGATGAGCAGGGAACGCTGTGGAACGTGCAGCGCATCCTCCCCCAAAAACTGAACAACGGCACCGACAAATTGTTTCTCAAGGGGGGGCGCAAGAGCGGACTGTTCCACGTTATAGGGGACATGGGCAGCAATGCTCAGCAGCCCATCTTGTTTGCCGAAGGCTATGCCACCGCCGCCAGCTTGCACGAAGCCACAGGCTGGCCCACGGTGGTGTGCCTGGATGCGGGCAACCTGGTCAAGGTCGCCAAACAGTTTCGTCGCCAAAATCCGCAAGCCTTGATTGTGGTTGCCGGTGACGATGACTTGCAAACCCTGACCCAAAAGGGGGTCAACCCTGGCCGCGACAAAGCCACCCTCGCCGCCCAACAAGCCAGTGGCGCACTGGCATTCCCACAGAGGTTGGCACCGCAGAGTTCGGATTTCAACGATTTGGTGGCCCAGTATGGGCAAGAGGCCGGCCACTCGCTCATTCGCGCCAGCCTCCATGTCGGGCTGACGCAATATGCCGAAGGCGCACAACCTTGGGTCGAATTATCCGAAGGCCAGATACGGCAGGCCCAGGACGCGCTTGGCAGCCTGGAGCGCCAAGGCCTGGTCAGCGTCGCATCTAACCTCACACCTAACCGGGCACCTGAAACCACAGTTGAACCCACAGATGCCAGCCCGCAAGCACAGACATTCGACGCACCTCGACCAGGGGCGGTCGAGCAGCCACCGCTGCAAGCGAGCGAACCACCGCAAGACCTCTCCACGACTGTGTCTGTGCCTGCAGCCCCGCTGGGCGAAGGCATCCTTGCCATTTCAAAGCCAAACCCGGCCTCACAAAACCCTGAGACGACGAATCCTGCTGGAATCCCCCCTGAGCAATTTGGGCCTGCTTCAGTTACTCCCTCAGCAGTGCCCGGTTCTGCTGATGCACTCTCCGTTGTCGCCCCAGTTGTCCCACCAGCTGCCGCTGTGGCCCCCGCACCTCGGCCCGATCCGATCAATGACCTGAATCTGCAGGCACTGCAAGCCAAGCGGGCACGCGATGCCCAGCAAGTGCAGCAAGAAATGGGCCACGGGGCTCAGCCGCAAAACCAAGCGGGCGACACCGCCGTTGAACCCGGCCCCTTGCCGGGCATGAACAGCGTCAGCGGGACAGCGCCAGTCCAGGAGACAGGACAGGACACTCACCCGTACCAGGAGCTGCGCGCCCTGCGCGAGCGTCTGTCCAAAGAATTCCAATACGACGGCGCTGGCAAGTACTACTACCGACAAGGAAAGCAGGAGCTGGCCTTCGAGGACAAAGGCGGCAAATTTGACACCCCACACCACTCTCCCGAGATTGCTGCAGCAATTGCCCAGCTGGCCCACGCCAAAGGCTGGAAGCAGATGCATCTGTCGGGCACGCCCGAATTTCGCCGAGAAATGTGGCTGCAGGCATCGCTGATGGGCCTGAAGGTGATCGGTTACGAGCCCCAAGCCATTGACCATGTCCGCTTGGCTGAGCGTCGGCAATTGCTGGCCAAGGACCAGCCGCCCCAAGCCGCATCCAAGACAACCATTAACAGCGTTGCAGCCACTTTGGCGCCCAACCCCGAAGTTGGATCGGCATCAACCATGCCCACCCCGACTACCTTCCCCCCGACGCCATCCGCTCCAACGGTCAAGGCCACCCCAGCACCGGCCCTGCTCTCAGGCGCGGCAGCCAAGCAGCTCGATGCGCAATTGCGAGCTGTGCTGACCCAAAACGGGGCCAATGAGCCCCAGGCCATCGAAATGACGCTGGGCAAGCTGTATTCGCAGGTGCAGTCCCCCCGTGTCTACCTGGGACAACTGCTCGAGCACGGGGCCGCCCCTTACAAATTTGACCCCAAAGAACAGGACAGCTACTTCATCAAGCTGCAAAGCAAAAGCGGCGTCCAAACCGTTTGGGGGGTGGATTTGCCCAGAGCCTTGAACGAGATGTCTGCGAATGGCGAGAGCGCCATTGGACAAGACATCTTGCTGACATTCCAAGGCTTGAAGAAGGTGCAGGCCCTGTTGCCCCAGAAAGACGCATCAGGCCTTCCCGCTGGCGAGCAGTGGGAGCTTGTCGATCGGAACACCTGGTTTGTACAACCGGTCATGCAAGCCTATGCCCAAAGCCAGCATGAACTGGCCCAGATGCCGCCAGAAATACCTGCTGACTCTTTCCCCTCAGCTGATGCAAATCCAACAGTGACGGCAGATGCGGCATCAGCGGCTACACCAGAAGCGACCGCACAAACCGCACGTCCCGCGCCTCCCGCGCAGGCCATGAAAGCGGCGCCGCCGCCATCAGACAGGCTTCGTCATGCCTTGGCTCAGCTCAAGGTCGATCCGCTGCAAGCGGAGATCACGCTGGCATCCATGCAAAGCCTGTTCGCATCACCCAAGTTTCAAGTGGGCCGATTGCTTGAGCATGGCGAGGCACCACTGCGGTTTACCCAAGGGCAACCGCTCAGTTATTACATGAAGCTGGCAACTGAGCAGGGGCACGTACTGCTGTGGTCTGCTGATTTTCCTCGCGCCATGAACAACAACCCCGTCCATCACGGTCAAACCGTGGTGGTTGCTTACCGGGGCATTGAAGTGGTGGGTGATGGTCAAAACCAAGCACAGCCCCGCAACGATTGGCTGATCGCCCCACTGGAACAACTGCATGCTGACGCCCAGCAAGGCGTCGTGCAGCGTATGAGCAACGCCAAGGTCATGCCCGCCAGCCCAGCACCTCGCCCCAGCGCATCGCAAGAGCAGCAATCGTTGTACATCTTGCGCGAAGCCATGCGCCAGGCGGGGATTCCCCAGGAATTTGCGCTACCCACGCTCAAAGAAGCGCAGCGCCGGTTGGGCTCAGGGCCCGATACCACTCCCACGTCGCTTGGGCAGCCAGGGCTTGAAGCGGCACAAACCATGGCGACGCGCCCTAGCCCGAAATCCCCCCAACTTTCTGCAACCCCTTCGGTGTCCAGAAAAGTTGGCCCTTCCATCTGATTGGCAAAAGTCATGAAATCACTTTTCAGCAAAACCATTCCAGCTCTGGCTACATGTGCGTTGCTTGCCGCTTGCGCCAGCGGGAGTCCAAAACCCGACGCAGCGCAAGGCGAAATCCGCCAAGCAAACACGCAAGCCGAGGCCCTAACCGAACTCATTGAAATCACGCGTTCAGGACTGCCCCGGCGCTTTACTGCCCAGAAAGAAGCCGACATCAGGTCTGTCATGCGCGAATGGACAAAAGCGGCGGGCATGAGCCTGGACTGGCAAAGTACACAGCGCCCAAGCACCTCAGGCGGCATTGATGAAAGCGACATCAGAGCCGCTTTGATGGCACTTGCAACCCAATTTCGAAGCGATCAAGCGTCGCTCGTCATCGAGTTTGCGGCGCCCAAGTTGCTGCGCGTGAGCGATGTGCAAAGGTCCGATCAAAGCTGCGCCCTGGTGCCCTCTGGTGCTATTGCTCTGGGGCGCTATTGCATGCCCTTGCCAGCGCAGACCAGTGGCGCTCAAGAGTCGCCCTCTTCTTCAACCCCTGCAACCACGCCACCAACGGCTGCGGTTGCATACCCAATCACTTCGAGCTCTGCGGGTGGTGCACCACCGACATCGACGCCATCGGCAAGTGCATCTAAAGAATTGCACCCTCTGGCCACGATGCCCTCACGCAGCGCCTTTGTGCCCGCTGGCCCGGCCAGCCCCCACCAACGGCTCGCCATCGAATCAGGCCAACGCCTGAGTGTGGCCCTGGGGGCGTGGCTATCGGGTCAAGGCATAGAGCTGGTCTG
The DNA here is from genome assembly GCF_014837235.1 of Limnohabitans radicicola. GTDB lineage: Bacteria > Pseudomonadota > Gammaproteobacteria > Burkholderiales > Burkholderiaceae_C > Limnohabitans_A > Limnohabitans_A radicicola. Next base: position 688,684 of record NZ_JACYFT010000002.1, read on the forward strand.
GGACGTTAGCGCCAGTGGCGAGCGAATCCGCGATATCGAAATGATCTCAGCTTGGGCCTCTCCCAGCCCCGACGTCGAACAAACCCTGGCCCACCTCCTGCCTCCATTCGGTCTGCGCGCATTGGTGCAGGCCAGCCCACGCACCGTGATCGTGCGGGCAGCCACAGGCAGCACCAGCAAAGACACCACAGGAGTTAACAGCAAATGATCACTTTTCGCAAACCCGCCGTACTGACCACAACACTCCTGGCATCTCTTTTGAGCGGCTGCATGACACCTGGCCGCATGAGCGATCAGGTTGACACCCGCGCACGCGCAGCTGCTCAGTCTGCCGAGCCCGTCATGCGCGTGAGCGCTCCGCTGGGCAAAGTCGTTGATGTGCTGGATACCAAACGGCAAGTCAGCCTGGACCTGGTGAACGCCAATGCGCACGAAACCATCAAGGCCCTGGCCCACAAGGCGGGGTATTCGGTGCAAGTGCTCCAAGGGGTGAACACTGGGGCCAATGTGACGCTCTCGATCACGGCAAGCTCGCCGCTGGCCGCCGTGCGCCAGGTCGCCTGGATGGCAGGCCTGGTGGCCGTGCTCAATGTTCAAGACAAGACAGTCACCTTGGCGCAAGAGGCGACGGTGACCTACAGAATTCCGGCCGAGGACATCAAAAAGGGCGTGAGCACCGCCTTCAGCTTTGGTGGCAGTCCCTTGGGCGCCTCGGGCAGCTCGGCAGGTGGCGCAGCAGCATCAGGCGGAGGCCAGAGTTTCTCTCCGGTCAAAAGCGACTTTACTGTCACCGGTGGTTATGGTGGCAGCGCCCCCACTGTGTTCCACACCTACCTGCAAGCGCTCGCTGGCTCCAATGCCCGGGTGCAACTGTTTTTGGATGCGGGCTTGGTGACCGTGCGCGGAAACAGTACCGCGCTCAAGCGCGTGCACGATTTCCTGGCCAAGTGGGATGTGGAGGCGCGCCGACAAATTGAGGTAAACGCTCGCGTCGTCGAGGTCAGCCTGACCGACGAGATGCGCCACGGAATCAGCTGGGATCGCGTCATTGGCAGCAATGGCAGCCTCAAGTACGGCATCAGCCAGTCCAATGCTTCGAGCGCTCTGGCGGCCACACTGACTTTCAAGGCAGCCAGCGCCACCACCGTGATCGAGGCGCTGGAAGCCCTCACCCAGGTCGAAGTGACCTCCACCCCCCACCTGACCATTCAGAACAACAGCGCAGGTGTCATGTTCGAGGGCACGCAAAAGCCGTACATGCCCACCGTGACCCAATCGGTGACGAGCACGGGCACCGGGGCCAACACCTCGGTGTCTGGCACTGGCGCACATGCCAGCGACGGTATCCAGTTGTCGGTGCACGCCTCCATCCTCGACGATGAGCAAGCCGTCCTGACCGTCATGCCCACCAGCGTGACGCTGGGGGACCTGGTCTCCTTTTTGGACGACCGGGTCAAGATGTACGAGCAGACCGTGCGCACCTCTGGCCAGCGCATCTCCATCCGCTCCGATGAGACGGTGGTCATCAGCTCCAACCGCTACGTCAAGGCCACCGGAAAAACCAGCGGACTGCCTGGCGTGGTGAGCCTGCCTTGGGTGGGCAAGGCCACCGGCTCAAATGCCCAGATGCAGGCGAACCGGCAGACGCTGCTGCTGCTTAACGCACGCATATTGCCCGCCCAGCCCAGCAACATCATCTATGCGGAGTCGCTGTGATGCGCAAGCTCGCGACACACCTCTCCAAGCGCCTGGCCAAGCCTCTGGGCATGGGCAAGCATGAGGCCCAGGGGGATACCCCCAGGGATGAGGACGTTGCACACAATGCCTCAACAGCTGGCCTATATTTGTTAGGCGGTCTGGGCGATAGTCGGCAGATGTACTCGCTGGACGAGCACTGGCGGGTGCAAAGCCACCGCAAAGTCGATCCAGGCAGCGCAAAAGGAATGGTCATTGCCGCCGACCCCGCCTTGGACCTGGCTCGGCGCATCGACAACACCTTCTCCGAGCGCGCACAGCTCTCGGAGTTTGCCAGCGACGCGGGCGAGCCGCTGCTGTCCGTCAAAACGAAAGCAAGCTCCAGTTTCAAGCAGCTGTTTGCGCGCAAGTCGCCGACGATCGACGATGAGGGCGAAACCCTCACGGCCGCGCAGGCTATTGAGAGCCGTGGCTGGTGGCTGTGTACCCCTGTAGAGCGACTCAAGAGCCTGCCCAGCGCCACCCGCGTCTCGCCCGTCGCATCCACTTTGCTCAAGCTGCTGCAAGCGCACAGCAAAGACTCAGGTCAGCAAATGGACAGTGCAGCGACGGTGGTAGCTCTAGTGTTCCCGGGCGCCCCACAGGTCACGGATTACCAAATCGTGGTGTTGGCCACGTTCACAACAGCCGGGCACCTTGAAGGACTGGACTTTGTGCCCGGCAGCGGTCTGAGCGTGCAGCAAGTGATCAGCAACTATGTCTCCTTGCGCAAGCTCAACGCCGACGGCGTGTGGCCACAAGAGCAGCTGATCTTGGCCAGCAGCGAAGATGCGCAAGTCAAGAAGTGGCTGGCAGGCGCCACGACCTACCCCAGACATCAAATGATCCTGGGAATGCCTGTTCAACAGGCAGCCCGCCTGGGGACCGCGGTCAGCGCGGCCGCACTGGCTGCGACGCTGGCTTACAGCGGCTGGAGTCACTGGCAACTCTCGCAGCTTCGCTCGGCCATGGCAGATGCGCAAGCCCAGCAGGTGCGCTCCCGCACCCAGGCTGTGGCAGCAGTGCGTGAACACAGCCTGGGCCATGTCCTGCTCCACAGCGGCCTGGACAGCGAACGGGCCATCGATCTGGCTGTGCAGGCCTGGCAACCCGGCACCCTCATCGAGATGGTGGCCAGCCGTGAGCGCGTGAGCCTTACAGCCACAGCGCCATTGGGCCAGAGCGAGGGTGCCGAGGACAGCGCCACCACGCCCGACGTTTCAGCGGCAGCCGCCCTGGTCAGCGCAGCCGCCCCCAAGGGCTGCACAGCCGCGCCCACACAAGTCAACGCAAGCATGCGCCAAATGGTCATCACCTATGAATGCACTCTACAAAATCCTGAGCTTGAGCGCCTGCGCGCTGCTGGCTTTTAAATTGCACACTTGGCCCACGCACCAGGCGTACGCTCGCGCCAAGGTCGAGCTGGCCCAGATGCGCAGCGAGTCGCTCAACGCCCAGCGAATGCTCGAGTTCGCCCAATCGTTGCCTTCGCATCCTGTGCACCTGCTTGGACCTGATCGCGCGCTCTCTGATGCGCTTGATGTGGTGTATGCCCAGGCCAGCAACCACGGCATCAAGATCGCCCAGGTGATCGCCAGGGATGTGCCCATCACACAGCAGGTGTTTGCGACGCAAAGCCTGCGCAAAGAGGATGCGGCCACCAGCACCCTGAGCCAAAAGTTGCTGGTCAAGGCCACTTACATCGATCTGCTGGGGCTGCGCAGGTACTTGAAAGAGGTTCTGTCCGTTGACAAGGGCCTGGTCATTCATGACCTCTCGATCAAGGGCGACGCCGTCGAGTTGGGGCTGAGCATTCACTCAGCCCAGGCAGACAGCCCCACGAACACCCACATCAGTGGTGCGCGCTGATCACAAAGATTGTTTTCCCATGACTGCCTCAACAGCCCCAACAGCGATGACCACCGATCTGACCATGCCAGCAGCCTCTACGCCCCTGGTGCAGGCACTGGTTGATGCAGGCGTCACCCGCGCCCAGATTGAAATCACGCTGCAGCGACGCGCCCTGACTCACGAATCGCTGACCGACATCATGCGCCCCGGTCAGTATGGGTTTCTCACCCCAGAAAAGCTGGCCCGCGCGCAAGCGAGCACCGCTGCCCTCGACTACTTTGCACCGTCTGCCATCGAATCAATCGATGCCGCCTCCATCTCCCAGTCGCTTCGCGCTGCTGCAATCCTTATCGACCGCCAGGAAACGTTGCTACCCGTGGCCGTGCGGGGCCAGCGGCTAACACTGGCCTGCGCTGACCCCCAGCACGTCTTTCGTGCCACGGCACTGTACCCCGGCTACACCTTTGAGTTTGTGATCTGCTCGGAGCGCACCTTGCAGTCCATCTACAGGCGCTTTTACAGCCGCTCGGGCCAGCAAGCACTGCAGCAGTACGAGCTGCTCCAAAAAACCGCCCCCTCAGACCCCGACGCCGAAACTGCCCTGCGTGAATTCATCATGCGCGTCATTCGCCACGGCTGCTACATCGGCGCAAGCGATATCGCATTCGCCCCAATGGCGGACGCAGCCGCAGGCGGTGGTGGCGTGGTCCGCTACAAGATTGGGGGGGTGGGCACCATCATGACGTATCTGCAAGGGGACATCTGGACGCGGGTGTGCACCTTTTTGATCAACACGGCAGGCGTCACAGAGCAAATTAAGACAGCGCCGGTGGACACCCGATTTGCCTGGACAGACAACGATCACCGCCAGCACCCGGACATCACCAAACGCTATGGGCTGCGCGTGGTGATGGCGCTGCGCTCCAAAAACGCGATTGCCTCAATGCTTTGCGTGATGCGAATTTTGGACCAGCAGGCCGACGCAGCCGAGCTCGACACACTGGATTTTGACGACGACACACGCGAGTACCTGCGCACCGTCACCAGCCGGGCCACAGGGCTGTTTTTGGTGACCGGCCCCACGGGTTCTGGCAAAACCACCACGCTGTATGCCTTGCTGCAGGAGATCGACCCAGTGACGCGCTGGATTGACTCGATTGAGAATCCCATCGAATACCAGCGCGGTCTGTGGATGCAGATGCAAACCGACGCAGCAGCGGCTGCCGAAGGCGACGGAGCCCACGCGCTGCTCAAGGCGCTGCTACGGGCGGCGCCCGATGTGCTGCTGTTTGGCGAGATCCGCAAGCAAGACAGTGCCACGGAACTTGTAGACGCGGCCAACACCGGACACCTCGTTTTTTCAACGTTCCACACCAACAATGCCGCCCTGGCCATCTCTCGCATGCGCGGCTTTGGTCTGGACATGACAGCGGTGGCATCCTTGCTGCATGGCATCCAGGCCCAGCGCCTGGTGCGCTTGCTGTGCACGCATTGCGCCGTTCCTGACGACTCGGCAAAGACCCTGGACAGTTTGGCAAGGTGGGGCATTATTGAACGCCATGAGGACGGCTCGGGCACCTACCTCGGCCAGGCCTGCAAGACTCGGCGAGCAGTGGGCTGCGCCGAATGCGCATACACCGGGTTCAAGGGCCGCAAGATGGTCTATGAGCTGCTCAAAATGACCCCCAAGGTGCGTGAGCTGATCGAGTCGAATGCCGCGCCGGCCCAGATTGCAGCCTGCATTCCTCGGGACCAGACCCTGGTGGGCAACGGCTTGCGCCTGGTCGCACGGGGCCTGACCGATTTTCGTGAAATCGAACGTCTGGACGGCGTCATGGATGCGGACACTGAGGGCGGCGCATGATCGAGCTGACCTACGCATTCACAGCCCTGCCAGCCAATGCCGGGCCTGCCACTCGGCGGGTGTCGGCCTTGGTCAAAGCCACTAGCCGCATAGCTGCTGCTGGCAAGATCCGCCGCATGGGGCTGACCAAGCCCCGCATCGAGTTGGCCTTGGGACAGACGCTGCAAGACGGTGCGGGACTGCTGTCGCCTCCTAAAGACTTCGATTTGCGCGAGAAATCGCGTCTCTTTGACACCATCGGCAGACGGTTGCAGCGTGGCGGGGGCATCATCCAAGCGCTGGAGTCTGCCGTGGACTACTTGAGCGATGGGCGCCTCAAATCGGCCGTAGCCCTGACCAACGCGCAGATCCAGCTGGGCCAGGATGTGGGACAAGCCATGCGAACGGCGGGCTTCAATGTGCGTGACTGCATGGTGATCCAGGCGCTGGGTGAATCGGGCGCCATGCACAAGGCGTTCACGGATTTGGCCGCCGATGCCAAAACCCGTCTGGCCAGGGCTCGGTCTTTGGAGTCGGCGCTGCGCATGCCCGCGATCATGCTGGTGGCCCTGTATTTGATGATTCCGGCATTTCTTTTGGGTCTAGCCCCAAAAATCGCAGTCTTCTTTGCACGCCTGGACACCAAGTTTTCTTTGCCGGACTCTGTCACGGCCATCTACGCGCTCTCGGCCTGGGCCGTCAAAAACATCAGCGCATACGCAGTGCTTTGGACAGTGCTGGGGATTGCGGCGCTTGCACTGGCGCGCTCGTCGCTGTGGTCCAGCCTGGCCATGCGCATCGATTTTGTGCGCGATTTGGTGCAAAAGCGCGAGCATGCGGCGCTTTGGTCGGCTTACAGCGTGATGTATGCCGCAGGCATACCCCCCATGGACGCACTCGATGTGCTGGCGGACACCACGACCTTGCCGCAGACGCGTCAGGCACTCACACGCATGGCCAAGCGCATCCGTGGTGGCGCAACAGAGGTGGCCGCCATCGCAGCGAGCACCCTACCTGAATTTGTCCTGAGCGGCTACAAGGCCGCCTCTGAAAGCGGATCGACGAGCGAGGGGCTGGCGATCTTTGCTTCGATGCTCGATGAGGACGCCCAAATCATGACCGAAAGAGCCAAAGCCGCCTTGGAAGTGGGCTCCATGGTCTTGATGGCCGCGATCGTGCTCCTGACCGGGTACATCGTCTACTACCCGATTGCAGGGCCAATGCTGCAGTCACTTTGATTTCGCCACCAACTCAACATTTCTTTCACAACAGGAGTTAACCATGAAAGACACGAACACGAACACCAACGACGGCACTAACAGTGTCGATCTGTCCGCCCAGAGCTCTCAGAGCGCTCTGGCGAACCCTGCGAACAGTCCGCAAGCCCATCGCAAACTGGCCAAAGAAATTTGCCAGCGCGGCATGACCTTGATTGAAATCATGGTGGTGATTGCCGTTCTGGGCATTTTGGCGGGGGTATTCATGGCGAATTACTCCGGCGACAAGTCCAAAGCTACACGCCTGCTGACCAACATGAAGACCCTCTCAGACGCGACCAACCGAGCCAAGATGGACATGGGTGGCATCCCCAACCGCCTGTCCGTGCTGTGGAACCGCACAGACGCCACCGCTGGGAACATGTTCAATGGCATTGCCGCCACAACGAGCTGGTCAGGCCCCTACATGGAGCGCCAGCCCGTGGACGCCTCCAACAACATCCAGGAGCAGGCGATCAGCGATGCCACCACCATCACGATTGCCCGCGAAGCGGCCAGCGCCACCAACGGCGGCAACTTCACCTGGGTGTACTACCTGCGCGCGACCAACGTCCCGAACGCCATCATCACCGAGTACATCAAATCTTGTGCCAATACCGATGTGGTGGCCAATGCGACCTTTGCGAACGGCAAATGCCGCGCCACCCCAGGCACAGGCGCGACCGAAGTGGGCACGGTGGACTTCAAGATCGCCGACAGCCGCTAAAGCCCATGCACCATCTGCGCATCAACCAACGACAGGCTGCCCCTGCAGGTCAAAGGGGACAAGCGGCTGTGCTGGTATTGGTGATTTTTTTGACGGCCAGTGCCGCTCTGACGGCCGTGGGCACCACGTCCCACACCGATTCGGCGGGCCGCACCCAGATGATCACCGGTCAAATCAACGCCACCTTGGGCGAGCTCACACTCTGGTATGAGCGCACCGGATTTGCCAGTCTGGGGACGAGCACGCCCAACGAGAGCGCCCTGAGGGGTATGTTGTCGATGCGCCACCCGTCGCTGCGCATGGCCATCTCAACCCCCATCGTGCGCTCGGGCTGCACCGGCGTCATGGACTGCGAGCCCAGCAGGCAAATCCTGGTGTGGTATCCGGCCACGAACCCTCAACCCACAGCCAACCTGGTCAACGGATTGCCCATGTATGAGATCGGTGGGGATGCGCTGTGGCGGCTCTACGACGCCCGTGCGCTCACGCAGCAACGCATGGCCACTGGCTACCAGCAGATGCTGGCCGCTGGCCGTGCGATCACAGCCTGGGCAAGTGCGCAGCGCCAGGCTTCAGTCATGAGCACGGAGGTCAATTTTTTGCGCTCAAGCGCGTGCAGCAACTCTGGCCCCGCCTTGCCCTGCGTGGACACCTGGAGCCCCATGACAAGCATTGCGCAGGCCATGGCCGCTTCAGGGCTTTCTGTGCTCGATGTCACCGCGCCTTGGGGCGCGGTCGTGGAGATCAGCAACGCCTCTGGCGTGGCCTCTCAGGTATTGCCCTACAGCTTGGCCATGCGACTGCGCACACCCTCAGGCGCCTACCTGACCTACAGCACAGGCCAGTGATGCACAGGCCAATGATTGAACACAGTATTGGAACGACCATGACCACGACTACGACCGAAACCTCGCCAGCACCAGTGAGTGCTGAGTCAACCGCCGTCGATCAGCCACTGCACGCCACAAGCCTGGCACAGCTGCTGGCTATGCACGGCTTGTCCGACATCCACCTGAGCCTTGGACGCAATGCCCCGGATGTCTGGGTTCGCCTGAGCGGGGTCATGCAGCGCGTGCACTCACCACAGGCCTGCGCACAGCTGCTTGAAAACACGCTGCAAGTGCTGCGCCTGTCCAGCGCAAGCGAGTTGCACACCCACCTCCAAAACTGCGGAGGGCAAGAGGATCTGGCGCTGAGCCTGGCGGGCGGCGAGCGGCTTCGCAACCACGTCTTTCTCGCATGCGACCAGATTGAACTGGCGCTGCGCTTGCTGCCCAGCCACGTGCCAGATGTGGACACTTTGGGTCTGCCAGCCACAGTGACCCCTCTGCTGTCTGCCTCCAGTGGCCTGATCTTCGTCTGCGGCGGCACCGGCTCCGGCAAGACGACCACCTTGGCCGCCCTCATTGGCCACATCAACGCCAATCAGGCCGCCAACATCATCAGCCTGGAAGCCCCGATCGAGTACATCCACAAAGACCAACGCTCACGTATCCGCCAGCGCTCCATTGGACCGCACGGGGACTGCCACAGCTTCGCCCAAGGCGTTGTGGCCGCCATGCGCGAAGACCCGGATGTGATCCTGGTGGGCGAAGTCCGTGACCAGGCCACTATGCATGCTTGCCTGCAGGCGGCGCAAACGGGCCACCTGGTGCTGGCCACGCTGCACACCAACAGCGCACCCGAGACCATTGACCGCGCATTGGCTTTCTACCCCGAGGCCGAGCGTGATTTGGCGCGCTCGGTCCTCTCCAGCAGCTTGCGCGCCATTGTTGCGCAGCGCTTGCTGCCGCAAGCTGCTCAGCCCACGCAGCGTGTGCTCGCTTGCGAGGTGCTGCTGGTCAACCAGGGGATTCGGGCCAACATCGCAGCTGGCCAGATCACGCAAATTGCGCAGACCATGGAGACCGGGCGAAGCATGGGTCAACAAACCCTCAATCACCACCTGTTTGAACTTGTGCAAAGCGGCCTGGTCACTCGCGAGGCCGCATTGACCGCCAGCCCCCGCGCTGACATGCTCAGCCGAGCCTTGGATGCACGGAGCTGACATGAGTTTGCGCAGGCAATCCAACCCCAGGCGCAAGGAGTTCAGGCCCCCTTCGCTCCGGCCCTCCCGCCTGGAGCAACGTGGCTTCACCTTGGCCGAGATGATGGTGGCCGTGGCCTTGATGGGCCTCTTGATGATTCCACTGTCCAATATGCTCTCTCCGGCCCTGGATTTGCGAGCCAAAGTGGAAACGGACACCCGTCTGGAGCTGCTCAAGCAAGCTGCCGTGGGCGCATACAGAACCGAAATGGCCACGGTGGATGCACAGCCCTCGGCCATCATGGCGTTGCAAGCGGGCACCATGGCGCCTGTGGCGGCCAACGCCTCTGGCGCGTGCGCGAGCGCCGCTGCCACCTTTGCACCACTGGCTCGCTATCTGCAAATGAGCACCACCGATGCCTACAAAGACGGCTGGGGCCAGGGTCTGTGCGTGCTGATGACGACCCGCCAAACCGGTACTCAGTCTGGGGTGAGCTATTGGTACCACAACTACGCTTTCGTCTCACCCGGGCGAGACGGTGCCATTGATACAGGCACCAGCCTGAGCGCCACTTCCTTGACGCTCTCCGGTGACGACAAGGGGGCATTCATCGACGGCAGGTCCCTGGTGGCCGCCCAGGTCGAGGCCACGCTCGCGCAGGTCAAGCGTGCCAGCGATGCGGTGGCAGCCTACTTCAACGCCCGCTACCTCTCCAACTCGGATCGGGACACGGCCATCAATTACTTCGCCCGCACCAACCGCGCCGGGGTGAGCGCGGGGGAGTTTGACGGCACCGGTGCGCTGCCCAACACGGGCGGCGCCCCAGCGCTCATGACCAGCAATGGCATCTCTGATGTGCTGGGGCTGACTGTCCTGGATGTGACTAACCCCTGGGGCGGCATCTTGCAGCTGGACAACAGCTCGGATGACGTGCGCACCCCAGAAAACACCACCGCAAGCCTGCGCTCACCGCCCTTTACGGCCCGCATCACAACCACGCTGCCGGGCGGCGCAAGCATTACCCGCACCGCAGTCGGCGCGTATTAACCCTCTCAAAGCTCATCCATTGCAATCTCACCAGGAGACCCCCATGAACGCTTTTCCCCGCCCTGTCTTTGGATCACCGCCCACGACCAAAGCCCTGCTGGCCATCATTCTGATGGCAACTTCGGCTGCCCCTTGCGCCGCTCGAGGCGGCCCGGCCCCCATACCAGATGCGCCATCTGCCAGCTCAGCCTCATCGCCTGGCTTGGCCAAGGTCCAACCGAATCCTCCTTCAAAGCCCGAGGTTCGCTCAGATGCTGGCTCAGCCACAGTGCCAGCAAAGGCTGCAACAGCAGGGCAAACTGCCGATGATGACAAGGACATCAACCCATTCACTGCCCAGCCCCTGAGCGAGGCCCAGTTGCGCCGCACCCTGGAGCGCGAAAAGCTGATCACCGCCATCGCCAGCGAAAAAACCAAGCAAACCCAAAGCTCCAGCGAACTGCAGGTGGCGCGGCTGCGCAATGCCGCAGAAAAATCCCGCTTCTCCAGCGAAGTCAAGATCCTCTCGCCCATCTCACCGAGCGCGCCCCTGCCGACACCAGGGTCTGTCCCAGGATCTGGACCATCACCCGCCAAGCGCACCGCAGCGGGAGCGCAGGCACAGCCGGGGTTCTTTGCCCCCACCCTGGCTGGCCACGCACAGCTTACGCACACACCAGAGACCTTCGCCCCCGCGCCACAAGGAGCCCGCGCAAGCCGCGCCGAGATCCGCTTTGCCGATGAAATCGTGGAGCTCAAACCGGCAGCGAGCTCTGCACCCAGCATCGTCGCCTCCGTGGACGCCCAGCGCGCCAGCACCGACAGCGCGCAGCCGCGCCCCATCAGCCCCATCGCCGTGCCTGCAGCAGCGCTGCCGCCCGTCCCGCAGACATTCCCGCTGGTGCCTGCCCCGCAGTCAACCCCTTGACACGCCTTTGCCCCTTGACTGTCCCCGATTTCCGCCACGAGGTGCCTATGAATCGCATGCCGTTTTTACTATCTTCGCGCTATCCAGCGTCGCCCAGCCAGGCCACAGCCTGGGGCCTTGGCCACCGCGCCCGGGTACTGCTGGCGTGCATCACTATGGCCATGGCTGTGCTCACTTTGATCCTGTCCCCGCGCACAGCGCAGGCCCAACAAGATACAACCGGGCTGGGTCTGCGCCTGAACCAATCCATTACTTCTGTCACCGACTTGAGCGCCATCACCTCCGCCCAGCTGGTCAACATGGATTACGGCTCGGCCACCTCCAGCTTACAGATGGACACCGTGACCAGTGCGGTCAATAAGACATCTGATCCCCGCATCACGGCACAGACCCAGTCATACGGGGACGGCATCTACACGATCGCGCAAATTGAAGCTGCCGCCAAAGCCGCCCTGCTTCCCCAGCAGACCACTTTGATCTCGCGTATTCGAACAGCCGCCGCCGCTGCCCGCGTCGCAGGCGCTGTCTGGGTCTTTAACCAGACCGTGCGGCCACTAGGTTCCGGCTCCGGTGCTTCCCGCCCCATGAAAGTGACCTGGTACATCATTCTCAGCCCCAGCGGGCGTGTACTCACCGCCGACCCCGAGGTCGTTGAAGAAGACCCCACGCTCGTCTACCTCGTCTACTACTCCAAAGCGGTAGGCCGATCCATCCCCGCCTCGTACGCCTGGGCCGACGCGGGTATGCTCAAGTGGCAACTGCGCCGCTACGACGGCTCGCCCGTCACGGGATGGACCACCGTGTACACCTCGGGCGCCTACGACAGCCCTGAAGGCGACAGCGAAGCAGGGCCGCGCTGCGTGGCCACCGCGCCAACCGTTTCAGGGTGCGCAGCAGGCCAACCCAGCGCACGCTCGCTCATGGACCAGACAGCCTCGCGCAAAGCCATCATCGACTACGTCAGGGCCGTGGAGGTGGCCTTCTCTGAAACCAGCGCAGGATTGACACCCAACATCCAGATCGCATTCGATGTGCGCCTGTACACCCGCATCTCCTGCACATCGGGTTCCTACAGATGTGCCGGCTCGATCGGCTACACCGTGGTCGAAACGATTGACAGGTACACGATGACGGACACCCAGGCGCTGCCCACCAAGCTCAACAGCACCCGAGGGCTTAACAGCTCACGCCCCGCAGCCAGCTTTGACGTCAGCTTGGGCGTCTCTGAAAAACCATCCGCCGTCGAGCCCTTTGTGGTCAGTCCGTTTGATACTCCTCTTGAGCTTGTGGCCAAGACCGACATGCCCGGGGTCGTGCGGATGGCCACCATGCAGGTGCAAACGCCCCCTACGGCCGGTGAGTACACGTGCCTAAATGGAGGTCAAGTTGTCGGGGATCGGTGCGTTACAACGACTTCCACCGCCGCCAATGTGACCTACACATGCGCAAACTCAAGCCCACCCAACGGCAGCAGCTGTTCGAGCACCACAACGACCGCTGCCACCCCCACGACAACCTATGCCTGTCTCAATGGGGGCACGCGTAACGGAACGACATGCACCATCGCCAGCACCAGCTATCCCGCCACACCCACGACAACCTATAGCTGCCTCAATGGCGGCTTGCTCAGCGGCTCGACTTGTACTCAACCCGGCTCCAGCTACGCTGCCACCCCCACGACAACCTATAGCTGCCTCAATGGCGGCACCCGCAGCGGCAGCACATGCACAGTCACTACCACTTACGCCCCATCTACCGGAAATCCATCGGCCTCTGCGTCAACAGGTGATACGGTCGTGGGCTCGGGCACGCCCGGCCTGATCACATTCGGCTCAATTGGTGATAACTACTGGGGCGCCGGTCAATACGACCGGACGATGACGGTCCACATCCCCAATCCCGCCTCGGTGAGTGAATTTAGGTTAATAAGAGCCCAATTCGATGATTGGGTAAGCCTCAGAGTCAACGGCACCTGGATTGGCACAGCCCCCTATCCCGGTGACCGGCTGGAGCTTGTGGATCAGGAAGTGGAGACCTGTGGTGAGACATGCTTTACATATATAGTCAACAAAGTTCGCTACGGTGCCAATGAATACGGCTGGCCCGAGCTGGGCCGCAGCTGGGACATGGCCTTTGACATCGATCTGCGCCCTTATCTGGTCGCAGGTAATAACGCCATCCAGGTGCGCACCATCGTGGGCGGCCGGGGCGAGATGTGGCTGCAGTTTCGTGCAAGCATCAACACATGCCAGAGCGGTGGTTCATTGGTCGGTGGTTTGTGCGTCTCCAGCACCAGCTATCCCGCCACACCCACGACAACCTATAGCTGTCTCAATGGCGGCTTGCTCAGCGGCTCGACTTGTACTCAACCCGGCTCCAGCTACGCGGCCACACCCACGACAACCTATACCTGTCTCAACGGGGGCACGCGCAGCGGCAGCACCTGCGCCGTGGCCGCCAGCACCTACAGCGCCACCCCCACGACAACCTATACCTGTCTCAATGGCGGCACCCTGAGCGGATCAAGCTGCGTTTCTACCTTGACCACCGCCGCAACACCCAACTACAGCTGCTCTGCAGGCATCTTGAGCGGCTCGAGCTGCATCGCCCAGAGCACGTCAGCTGCCACCTGGGCACCCCTGATCTGCCCTGACTGATGCCCAAGACAGGACCACATCCCCCCCAACATGAAAGGCACCACCATGAAGTTCACCAACTCCTCCAAAAAGTGGATTAGCTGCCTGCTGGCGTGCTCCACCCTGGTCTCCTGCCTGGCCATCCCGGGCTTGGCCAGCGCGCAAATTCCAGGGGGTGCCACAGTGGCGCCAGCTGTTACCCCGGTGCAGCACAAATACCGAATGCAGTGCTCAGTCAACAACTGTTTTTTCCAGACCCAGGTGCCCATGCCCGTGTGGACCGAGGTGGGCAGGCTGAGCACCGCTTTGGGCACAACACGCACATCCCGCGAAGAGCAGCTCAAAGCCACCAAAGGACCGGCCATGTTCTCCAACGACCGCGCCTGGGCGGCACTTCTGGGACTGGACTCCAACGAAGTGTCCTACGACATGTGGCAAAAGCGCACCGGCGGCGCCCCCTGGGTGATTGGCCGCTACTTGCCAGAAAAAGCCCAGCTGCGCGTGAGCGTCATGAAGGTCATCCGCACAGCAGAAGGCATGCAAAAAGCATTGATCTCAGAGTGGACCCCAGAGATGGGCATCTGGGACATTCCCCGGCGCAGCTTCCTGACCGACGATGAGGCATATTTCTTGGGCAACAAGGGTTATGACCCGTTTGAGCAGTTCAAGGCCAGCTCCACCGATCCCATCTTCTACAACATCAGCCCGGCCGCAGCGCAGGTGGTCATAGGCCGCGCCATGGCCCACCACAGCGCCCCTTATGCGCTGCTGATGGAGCCAGAGATCCGCTACGACCAAAGCACCAGCCAGTCTGGCAATATTTTGAGAAAGCGCATCACCACCACGACCAAGGCTTACGTCAAGCCCAAGTTCTATCTGGCCTTGCCCCCGGCTTTCAGCCCCGCTGCAGTGACCGGCCAGGCGGTGCCCATGGCCGTGTACTGCCCCCGCTACAACGGCTGTACCCACGAAAAACACCTGGCGTGGGCGGGCGTGCACTTTGATGAACAGCGTGGCGGCTCCTTCCCCGAAATCGAAGAGCAGGTCTACCAGGACGTGGAGTCCAGAAGCAGCTGGACCGCCCTGGCCTACGCATTGGGCACCGCAGCCCTCACCTGGGGTCTGGGCGCCATTGCCGCAGGCGATGCGGCATGGGCGCTCAACAATGGTGCCATTGTGTCGAGTGCGACTTCTGTGGTTTCCGCTGAAACCGCAGCCATCGCAGGCACCACCGTAGGCGCAGCTACCGGCATGGTCTACCTGGGCATCAACACCTTGATCAACGGCGGCAGCGCCACTTCGCCTCAGGCAGGCTGGTTGAATGAGACCGGCTGGCGCCCACAAGACATCCCCTCGGGTTCGAGCACCGGCTCTTACTGCACCAACCGACACTGCACCACCACATACGACCGTACAGCCGAGCGCCACTTGCAGCCGCCAGCACCGGGCCTGCCAGGCTCCGAGGCCAATCTGGGGGCAGTCACCCAGCTCATCCAGGGAGTGTGCCCGGTCTCCTGGACGGCCGCGCAGTGCGACGCCGCTGGCCAAGCCTCGGGCATGATGCCGCGCGCCGATGCCTACGACCCCCGTCCACGCTCGAGCCCCGAGCTCTATGAGCACAACCGAGCTGCTTGCATAGCCGCTGGCTACGGCAACGACAGAAAGCGACTGAACCGTTGCCTGGTCAAAGGCGTAGACTGATCCGGCGAAGCAAGCCGCCCCAAGCAAAAGGGGCCGATGGATGTCGGCCCCTTTGTTCATTGAACGATGTGGATTCAGTGCCAATTCACTTCTTGGCCCACTTTTGCTCGCGCCAGTCCCAACCTTCAGCCGGGCATACCACGCCACCGGTGGCAAAGCCGTCCAGACGACCGCTCTGACCGTCCCAGTAGCAGGTTGGGTCACGCTCCTTCAAGGCGTTCTTGCGGACGACGCGGGTGACGAGTGCGGGCCTCAAAAGTTGTCCCCTCTCATCCAGCAGTTTCGATGCTTCAACGATGTCCTCTGCATTCACCTCAAGTCCAGGTTTAATCAAACCTGCAGCCATTATCGGTCCCTTAGTGAAATCAGATTTCACAAATCCCCTGATAAATCGCCACTCCCCAATCGAAGGACAAACGTTGGCCAGAACATAAGTCAGGGCAGGTCCTTGAGGATCGAAAGCGCCTTTCCAGACAGAAGGGAACGTACCCTCTTTGCAGATTTGCGCCAGTTCAGCAGCCTCGCTGGCGGGGCGCACAGCCAGAACAAGTGCGAGATCCTTGTTTTCTCCAGGAGTCCACCGCTCCAGTCGCTGTGCCCCTGTGTAGTTGTAAGCGCAGCCACTGAACAGCGCCACAGCCAGTGTGGCCATGGCGGCTTTGGCGATGCGCTGGGTCAGAGGTGTTTTCATACGGATCTCCCTTGATAAATCAATAACGCAGTTCAGAGGGCAGGCGTTGACCGGCTCCATGAATATCGAGCTCAAGAAGCCAACGATGCTTGTCGAAGAGCACTTTCAGCCCACTGATTGAGGCTTTGCCCATGGGCAGCGGCGGCAATTGCAGCGGCCTCATGATTGGCTGTTGTTGTGTCAGAGTAAAATCAGGCAGCAGCGTGATGATGGAAAACACGAATCCTTGGCGCGATTTTTTCACGCACGGTACGGGCCGCAACGCGCATTTCGTACTCGGTTTGAAGGTTCATCCAGAAACGCGGCTCCATATTGAAAAACAAGCCAAGCCGCAAAGCCGTGTCGGTGGTTATCGGACGATTCCCATGCACCAGCTCACTGATCCGACTGGGTGAAACGTCAATGTCCGCCGCAAGCTGACGGGCGGATATACCCATCGGCTTCATGAAGTCCTCCAGCAAGATTTCGCCGGGGTGGATTTCTTCGAGTAGTTCAGCCATGTTTACCTCCTAGTGGTAGTCCACAATTTCGACCTGGTGGGCACCGTCGTCATGCCACACGAAACAAAGTCGCCACTGGTCATTGATGCGGATGCTGTGTTGCCCTCGACGATCGCCCTTCAATGCTTCAAGCTGGTTCCCAGGTGGAACCCTCAAGCTGGCCAACACAGTAGCAGCATGTAGTTGCAAGAGCTTTCGCCTCGCCACACGTTCAATGTTCTTGAACCGAGGCACATCTTGGCTATGGAAAAGCGCCTCAGTATCGAAACAAGTGAACGAATGGATCATGTTCGCATTGTGTTCCGCTTCACGGAATCTGTCAAACAAGCCAAAAAATAAGCCAGCAGCGGGACTGCGCTCCTCTGCACTCTTCGCGCCAGTGTCAATACCCGCCCTGGTAGTGGCTCATTGGTTGGCGGATTGTGCGTCTCCAGCAGCAGCTATCCCGCAACACCCAGCACCACCTACTCGTGCATTGGCCGCGCCATGGCCCACCACAGCGCCCCTTATGCGCTGCTGATGGAGCCAGAGATCCGCTACGACCAAAGCACCAGCCAGTCGGGCAATATTTTGAGAAAGCGCATCACCACCACGACCAAGGCTTTCGTCAAGCCCAAGTTCTACCTGGCCTTGCCCCCGGCGTTCAGCCCCGCTGCAGTGACCGGGCAGGCGGTGCCCATGGCCGTGTACTGCCCCCGCTACAACGGCTGTACCCACGAAAAACACCTGGCGTGGGCGGGCGTGCACTTTGATGAACAGCGTGGCGGCTCCTTCCCCGAAATCGAAGAGCAGGTCTACCAGGACGTGGAGTCCAACAGCAGCTGGACCGCCTTGGGCTACGCCCTGGGCACCGCAGCACTCACCTTGGGACTGGGCGCCATTGCCGCAGGCGATGCAGCGTGGGCGCTCAACAATGGCTCTATTGTTTGGGTATCCGGATTTTCATCATGGGCTGCAAAGTGGAGAGTCAGCTCATACAATCAAAAATCAATTTTCAATTTCTGGAGTCATCCATCATGTCCGCTACCCTTCAGGACCTTTTGCAACAGCGCGAAGCCCTTGATAAAGCCATCGCCCAAGCCCGGCAAAATGAAATTTCAGCTGCCGTTTCCCAAGTGCGCGAACTGATTGCTCAATACCAGTTGACAGTTCAGGACGTCTTTCCTGGGCGTGCTGGCCGCGCTGGCGCCACAAAATCTACCCGTAAACCGGTTCCAGCCAAATACCGCGACCATGCCAGCGGCCAGACCTGGACCGGTCAAGGCAAGGCCCCCAAATGGATCGAAGGCAAAGACCGGGCGCAATTTAGCATCGCCATGGCGCAAAACGCTTGACACAATCCGCGTCAGATGCTCTTGGCAGGGCGACTCGCTTGCCGAGTCCAGCAGTGGCCACATTTCCACAAACCCTTGCCCATTTCCACCCCGCTCTCGGGCAGCTTTTTCTTCTCGCACCAATTGCAAAGACGGAAATGCTTGCTGGTAGTGCGCGATCCAGCCAATGAAAATGCAACGGATGCTGTGTTGGTATCGGTCATGATGCTGATCCCTTCTACCGCCATAATAGTGTGAAAACCAATGCACTCGCGCATCTGGTGAACGAGTCCAAAGGTAAGCACATGAAAGCAAGCAGCACCATTGACCATGCGGTCCTGACCGCCAGGTTCAATTTCATGGTCTGGCTGGAGAAAAAATACGTTGACGAGCTGCGACAAATGACGTTTGTCAGCCCTGTACGCCATGAGGTGGAGGCGCTGATACGTGAATATGACGCTCGCTCGCCTGAGAGTGCGGCGCAAGTTCAGATCCCACTCTGACAGCGCTTCAAAAGCGTTTTGGCCAAAAAAAACCTCGACCGCAGCCGAGGTTCAAAAGCCTTTTTGCTGTCACACATCAAGGCACCCGCTCAGGGAGGTGAAGCGGGGAGGAAAGCCCCTCGCTCGCGATTATGGATCAATTCTCAGTCTTGCGCACCAATCGGATTTTGCGCGAGTGGGAAATCGGGCATCTCCTGCTCCCCTGCCCTCCAGAACCAAAGCGGCATCTCATCAGTGCCGACTTGCCTGGAAAGCTCTTGCTGATCCTCTTCGGTCGCGCCTGGTGGCAGAATGCACAAGGCACAAGCTTCTGCGGTGTCGGTCACCACAGCATTGGCCATGGGGGCACGCGTTGGTAAGTTAAAGCGAAGACACTTCCAGAAAACGCGGTGCTGCTCAGTTAGCGCGTCCACCAGGCTCTTTTCATAGATGGTCTCGAACGGAATCCAGTTTTGCGTCACGTTCATCACGGCCACCTCATGGAGCAACGGCATCCCGGCCGCATCGACGGTAAACGTGCCGATCACAATCAGATGGCTGTCCTGCAGGTGTTGATCCCACATGGTCAGGGCAGCCTCGAAGTGTTTGAGCATGCGCTTGTAAAGGTCATCGTTCACTCGAAACGGGCAATCCATTGCGCCCTTGAAAATCGCCTGATGCCCAAATTGCGCGGGCCTTAGCTCATACAGCTCTCCAACCAAAAGCCCCAACCGGGTCGTTGCTCCAGAGCTGCTGGCCAACTGTGCCATTCTGAGCATCCTGCGACTGCGGATGTCAGCCTCGCGATCCGGATTGTGGGGCTCGGGCACATAGAGCATGTCCGCAAGCGGCTGAGACTTGGCAATCTTGCCCAGGGCAGCCTGGCTAATGAATTTGTAGAAGGTGCCGTAGGTGCGCTTGCCCTGCATGGCTGGATACCATTTGTCCAGCCCGGCCGCGTGCCACAGATAGTGCAAAAGCCCCCGCAGTGTGAGCTTGGTGCCATCGCTTTTGACGCTGTCAACCGGCGTGTCTTTGGGCGTCGGCAGCGCTCGCCCACTGATTTTGGACAGCGCGAAGTCCAGCTTGAGCTCGACCGTGTCATTTTGAGTGTCTTCCAAAATGGCATGCCCTTGCACTTGAGCCAAGCCGCTAAGGCCAGGCGGTGGTTCATAGTGATCGCAATCGCTGGCGTGGCGAGACCCGGCCTTGGGCATTCTACGTAATTCGTAGATTGAGCGACTGGCGATCTTGGCCACATACAGCTCAGGTGCGGGTGCACCCGCTGGTTTACATGCACACTGGGGCCGCTGGTTGTTGGCATAGGCCTGCGCCAGGACTTGCTGAAAATCCCCGTCATGTGCCCCAAATAGCCGTTGTCCTAACCGGTAGAGTCGTTTCATGGCAGTCCCCAAATGTGCTTGTTAAGGCTGATCAGCCGACACAGCTTGCGCGGCTTGCCTTGCACGCATGGCGGTGTACTCTTGAAGGGCTACGGCATAGTCTTTTGCTTCAACCCAGTGCCCGCCGAACTGCGGCTCGCCTACATACACAGGGGCACCCGACTGAACCAAACCATTGCCAAAATAGGCCACGCAATAACTGGGCATCACGTTTTCGACACGGAACCCAGAGTCCATATCTCCCTGGTAGTTGGCCTGGTTGATGGAGGCCGCATCGCAGCGCCCTGCCCCGTTGACCAAGGCATTTTTGAATGACTGCATGTGCGGCAGGGTCACCACGGGGCACAAGTTCAGGAAATTCAGGCGCCCGCGCAGCGTGTCTTTGAACAACCTGAAACTGATGGAGAAATATTTTCTGATGGAGGGCACGCACTCAGCCGGGCGGGTGCTGGCGGCCAGGCACAACAGCGCTTCGCAGGCCAGTTTTTCATCGCCATCGAGCGCAGCCTGCGCTTGAGCAGGCGGTATCAGTACCGTAACGCCCAATGTCCAAATAATCAGACTTTTTCGAAACATGATTTTTCCTTACCTCCCTGATAACCACAGCGACCACACCAGGTGGGCAAGCAGCGTGCTGCCAAAACAAACACCGGCCAGAGCAGCCATGCGCATCAACCATTCGCGCTGTAGCCGGTCAAACAACCGGTTGAATGCCAAGGTGTCGCCGACAGCACGTTTGACCTGCAGCTGCACCAGCGTGTTGGTTTCCCGAGATAGTTGCTCCACCCAAACCGATGCCACACTTTGCAATCGCTTGGCAGCTTGATCGGACAGATTGATCTCAGAAAGCTCGGTCATCTTGAGATCCAGCGTGTTGCGCCAGCGCACAAAGTCTTGGCTGGTCATCGCACGCCCCATGTTTTCAAGCTGCGTGGAAATATCGTTGATTGCATTGGACAGTTGCAAGACATCGCCAAGCACTTCTGCGAGCAGTTCATCGCGTTGACTTTGGGTCAGAGGCGCCTTCGCAGCTTTTATGGGAGCTGCTGGCAGTGACGGAAAAGCCTGTGCGGCTCCACCAGCATCTGGTGCCTCACCTTCATGCGCCAGACTTTGTTCGTGCGTCATTGGAAAATCGGTTTGCCGACCACTCTCTCTCACCCAGCCTGGCATGATTGCATCACCAGTGCAAAAACTTCATCCAGGTTCTTGTTCACCCCCACGGCCAGACGCCGAATAGACAGACGCTCTGCGAGTGCCATCTTTTCAGCGGGATCGCTGCTGTCGCGGATGGCTGCCTTCAGATCTGTCTGATCAGCCACGACCTCGGCCAGTGTTTGGCCTGAGTTACGGATCAGGCCAAATACATCGTTTTTGAAAATCACAGCCTGCGGATCTGTCATGCACAGATGCAAGGCATCCACAAACTGAAAAATAGGCTCAAAAGTACTTTCAATGTCCTGACCAGCCTCGACCAGGTTGAATAGCACGAATATCTTGTGGGCCGGCACTCCCAAGTTGGCCAACTCGACAATGCATTCCGTGGTGTCGCGTTGCTGCTTGGGAACTGGCACTGTGGGTACCAGGTACAAATCGAAGTCCTCTTGGCTGCCATGGTATTGGCGCATGAGTGCCAGAAACTGCTCGACGTTGCTCGCTCCCACATCAACAATGGCGACGTCCTCGAGTTGAAGGTCTTGCTGGAGTTTTCCAAAGTCAGCCCCACGAATGGTGTTGTCACTGGCGCTGTCTGAATTGATGGTTTCCACGGCTACCACCCCTGCCTTGGGCATGCGAGGAGCCAACAAATGGCGTGCGATGGTTGATTTCCCCACATTGCCGGAGAAGTTGAGAACTGCGATTTTCATGAATGGCCTTTGGTTGGATGGTTGTGTGGAGAAATCATGGGCAAATATGGGCTTGCTCATGATTTAGAAAAAATTGACTTGCGTCGGAAAAACTGTTCCAGCTGCGCACGGTCAATTCCGGCGCCACTGCCGTCTGTACGAATCGGCGTCTTTGACACCTGGGGCGTAGCGGGCAGCTCCCCGGATGCTGGCCGTGAATTGGGCAAAGTTGCTGGCTCCGAAGAGGATGCCTTCCTCCCGCTCTCTGACAATGGATCTGTGGGCTGATTGATGCGCTGCTCCTGGCTCCGCACAAGTGCTGGCCCCTCACCTGGCCGCTCTGGAGCTTGACGCTGTAATACCTGCCACAGTTGAGTGCGCCACCAGATGCGTGCCCTGGACAGACTGACCCGAAAAGTTCCAATCGAGGCATCAAAGCCCTCTTGCACCAAGATGCGCCGCACGGCCTCATGGGGGTGTCCTGTTTCAATGAGGCGTTCAATGCGTGCCAGACGCTGGCGCACGGCTCCCGCATAGCTTTGTCGCAGCAGGCCATTGAACAGCCCATTGGCGGGTTCTGATGTCTCACTTTGCATGCTCAAGGTTGGCCTGCCTGGATATTGGCTGGCGTTGTGTTTTGAGCGAGAACCCAAGGCACTGGCGTTGCGAACACGCGAGCCACGTAACCGTTTTTGATTCCATTGACGGGGTGGCCAGTGTTGTACTCACTGAGGGCGGCGATCAGCGACTTTTGACCTGGCCCATGCGTCTTCACCGCACGCGAATACCCTGCCTGCAATATGGTTTGCATGGCCTGCAAATTGGTGCAGGGGTCAAACACGCTTTCCACACTCAGGCCAAGAGACTTGAGGTTTTTGCTGTTGATCATGCCCAAGCCCATGTCGATGGACAGCCCAGCTTGCAAAAGCATGTTGGCAGTAGCGACCGCCTGTGACTTCGAACTGGGCTGCGGCGAGAGCCTATAAGGCCCATTGATGCCGATGGCATAGGGGTTGCCACCGCTTTCATGTCTGATCAGGCGCAAGGCGGTGTCTGGATGCACCTGAGGCGCACACGCCAGGGTCAAGGTCAAGAGCAATTCGGGGGCCATGAAATCACCTCAATCGGATCAGCGAATGCCCGGTTGGCGGCGCAGACGCAATTCGACACCGTGCTGCTTGAGATAGCCCTGCAGGCCTTGTGCGAGCTTTCGGTCTTCACTCAGATCACTGCTCGCCAATGCCTGTGCCATTTCTTTGTAGGCCTGGGTGGCTTGCTTTTCATTGGCCTGCGCCCGCATCTGCGCAACATCCTGGGTTTTGGAGGTTCCCTCACGAAGTGGCTCCTCTCCGCGATCCTTGATTTGACGAACGGCCTGACTCTCGCCTTTCTTGCGCTGCAATCGCACTCGCCGGCGAGTAGCCACTGCGTCGATGCCTCGGGCGTTGAGCTGCCGTGCAAAAGCCAAACGCCAGTTTTCCAGATCTGCCTTTTTGGGGTTCAAGCGTTTGCCATCGTGCCCCACCATCTTGACCACCACGTGGGTGTGCTGGTGATCTGTGTCTTCATGGTGCACCATGGCAAACAGATGGTTGTTGCCAAACAGCTCGCGCACTGTGGCCCGAGCTGCGGCCTTGACCGTTTCGCGTTGAATGCCGTGCGGCATCGACAAGATCATGTTGAGCGCTTCACGACGTTGCCTGCGCTGCAGTGTTGTGTCTGAAGTCAGATCCTGGACTTCTGCGGGAATGGGGGTTCCACTGTAGGCAAACATGTCCTTGAGCTGAGCACGTGCCTCTTTCCCGTGGATGACCTGGCCATCGTCGGTCTCGATTTCAAGCTCTTCCTGGTCCTTTTTTTTGTACTTTCCACCCCGTGCGATGTAGTCGATGTGTGAGCCAATTCGGCGCATATCCGCCCCGCCACCTGTGATCTTCACCATCACCTGTGGGGCTTTTCGAACCAACGCCGCAAGATGTTCACGAACCTTTGCTGCTTTGACGGCATTTGCTGCTTGACTACCTGCTGCATTGCTCCGTCCACCAGCACCGAATTTGGGCAGTGTGATGGGCGAGGATTGTGCTGGCTTCTTGCGCACCGACCGATGGCTCTCATCCCAGAGCAATTCTTCGCCCCAGTGCACCAAGACCCTATCGACATAGACCTTTGCTGGCATGTTCAATCCTTGATCTCAATGCGCCAACGCTCACGCGAGAGAGCCAAGGCCTGGGCACAATCCTTGACGTGCGCATTGATCTGCTCTATGCACTGTCGGATTTCGAGTTGAACGGGCTGCGCGTGTGGGTGTGCATTGAGATGACGGACCATCTGATTGAGATTGGTGCCAATGCGCATCAGCGCCAGGTTAATGGCCCCCAGATCCACCACTTCTCGGTGGCTGAAAATAGCAGCTTGAAGCAAGTAAGCTCGAACCACTTTGCTGACCATGGCCTGTGCACTCAGTCCCCTTTGTTCGGCCAATGCTGTGATGGCACTCATTTCACTGGGTTTGAGCCGAAGGCGCAGACGGTGCTTGTCATGTGTGGCTTCGGTTTGCCCGGCATGTACCAGGGTTTGCGGCAATGATTCGTGTGTAGTAGCTGCATATCGCACCCCCGGATCGTTGACCAGCCCCTTTGCGGCGATTCGATCCGCCAAACGCCGCGCAAGCAGTAACCGCAACGCTGCACTCACCGACAAGCCTTGTTCCTTACACCACTGCAAAAATGGCTCTTTTGCGGCCCCAACGGACAAACGCATGCGCGCGCCCTCCCCCGCTGCATGAGCTGGCTGGACAGAGCGCACCCAAGTTGCCCAATCTGATTGCGATTGGGGCGTCTGCATTACCTGTGCGATCAGCTCTCGAATGGCATCGCCTGGGCTTGTATCTGAAGCCGCGCACGATGCCTCAAAGACGGCCTGCAGCGCACCCAGGCGAATGCTTACAGGTGCGGCGTGGGGAGCGGTTTTCATGAGCGTCTACGCTGCCGTCCACGTCAGTAACGGATGCGATAGGCCACCGACTGGGCATAGTTGCGAGTGAAGTGTCGCAAGTACACCTGTGCCAGTTGTGGGTTTTCCCAGTTCACCAGCACGTTTTCCGAATTGCGGTTGGCTGCTGCTGCGCTGTAGTTGAAGCTACCCAGCTGTACCGTTTTCCGATCGACCACGATGACCTTGTCATGGTGGATCGGGTAGGCGTTGATGGTGCGAACATCGATGCCGGCGCTGAGCAGGCCAGACAGCGCAGCGCGTGCCTTGGGCGCATCTTGGGAGAGGTTGTTTTTCTCATCAACCACCACCTTGATGTCTACGCCACGTTTGCTTGCAGCGATAAGCGCTTGCGTGACCGGTGCACTCGTGAAGCTGTAGGCCATGACCCGCAGTTCCTTGCGGGCTGAGTCAATAACTCTGATCACGAGGGCTTCACTGCCTTCGTTTGGGGAAAATGCCACCTCAAGGCGACCAACCGCATCAACTATCTGTCCGGACGATAGGCCATGAAGCAGCACCGGCCCAGAGAACACTGGGTTGGACTGCAAGAGGAATGTCACTGTCAAAGCACTGATTCGAAGTGCTCGATGAAAACCAGCGGACCGACAATAGGCAAGACGCGTGAACATGGTCAACGCTTTTTGAGGCGATGAGGGCCGTAGCTCACACCGCCCCAGATCTCAACATTGCCCTTCTGCCGTCTGGCCACCAGGCGCAAATACTCCTGCTTGAAGCGCCAGGCATCTTTGTTACTGGCCATGCGCAGCCAGACAAACCCGATAGCGAATCCGATCAACATCAGAACAGAGCCGACATAAAGCCGGGCGATCAGCAACCAGAAGGTTGGCAGCAGTGATCCCAGCGTCAAACCAACCATGGGCAGCATCGGAACGCCCGCGACCATAGCAGGTTTGGTTGCCCCTTTGAAGACCCGATGTTCAGCCACGCGTATATCCGATCAGGACATTTGCAGAGCGGAAAACGTGGCAGCACCAAAGCCAATGAGGCCGCCAACGAATAGGCCCTTCAAGTCCCACAGTTTGGTGTTTTCCACAAACATGAATTTGTAGGCGGCCATCGACCAGCCGATGGTTGAGGCAATGCCCAAAGCGCCAGCAACAATACCGTAGAGGATGTTGGCCTTGTTGTTCACATAGTTGGAGCCTGCGTTGCCGACAGATACTGAGACCTGCGCCAAAGCGGGTGATGTCAGCACTGCGACGGTAATCACGGCAAGGCCATCTTTGATACGGGCAATGTGGACTCGACTCATACAAGTTCTCCGGGTAATCATGTGCAGCCTGCTGTTGCGATGAGCTGCGAAAGAAGAGCCGGGGACTTTCGCCCCCGGCCTTCAGGACATGGACAGTCCAAGGAGATGGACTGACCGTGCGCTGGGGTCAAGGCAGCGCACGGCCAGACTGTGCCCGGGTGTCAAGCGTTTTTCAGCCGAAAACTTGCACGGGGTGTGCAAAAAAACGGACAGATATTTCAGACAGGGCAATTCGACATATTTCCCAATGAAATCAAAGGGTTATGCGATTTTTTCTCAAAGACATGGGGTGAAGAGCCGACCAGGCGTGGGCGATGAGCGAGGGTGGAAGGCGCTTGACGCAGTGGACGGGCTGCGGGCATGAAAAAACCCGCAAAGCCAGTAACCATGCGGGTTTGAAGGGGGTGCAGTGCTGTACGTGAGGGCGTCGAACTCAGCACAAAAGGTGAGGACGGAGTACCACGGTATGCATATTATCACAAAATTTTCTACAAACAACTTGCACGGCGTTGATCAACAAATTGCAAGATATCAGTACCCACTTTACCCACGGCGTAGGCCAAGTTAGTTTCCCTTGTGACTTGGCGCGTTCGATATGGCCAATTGTGATTCGGATACTTCTTAATGACGGTGGACCGGTAGATGCAGTCTCATGGGACGCAGACCGAGATATTCGGTTGAGTAGCAACGATCGCCGCCATTTCTTCTTCAAGCCTCTCAGCAACCGCCTGCCGCCATCCTGCACGCTTGCTTGACAGCCAGGAGCATAGGTTGGCCAACGAGAACGAGGGATCTACAATGGCATCCTCCCAACTACAACCCCTGACCAACACAATCTCGATGAGCTTGAGATTGCTGTTCGTACCAGCAGGTATGAATGCCCTGTGCGGATGCTCGTCGAAAAGTTGGTTCGGAGAGTACCCGTTGAAGATGGAACCTTGAATGACTGGGCCTGTCCATTCAAAGCGCATCACCGCGCCACAATTGGCGGCCTGGTCGGGGCAATATGGCCCTGCCACATGTCCCACGATAAAGGCGTTCATCCCAGAATCACCCTTGATGGGCCCAGCAAGAAACCGCTTGACGCGGGCAACTTCGGCCGCAATGGCGGGCGACGTTTCGTGTTCAATGGTGGGCATCGTCGGGTTTCCTCGGTTACTTCAAGTGATCAGGAGTCAAATTGGTCGCACACTTCGGGCAAGTGGGTTTCGTGCCCTCAAAGACTTTCTCCCACCCGAGAAAGCCGCCTTCAACGCGCGTTGAGCCACCATTCAAGTCAACAAGGGAGTAAGACTCCCACTGCCCAGAGAACGGTTGATCGTTCTCCTTCATTTTTATGAACCCAACATGCCCGCATGGGCACGTGACAGGGTATTTGGTGACCATGGTCATTGGTTTCCTTCTTCATATCCGCAACCAACCGTTGGCACGAGCGAAATGCAAAGCCTGCGTGCGGCTCTTCACGCCCCAGCGTTTGAATAAACGCCACAAATGGACCTTGACGGTGTGCTCGCTGATACCAAGTTTTTCGGCGATGTCACGGTTGCACAAGCCTTGGTCAAGCATCAAAATCAGTTGTTTATGCCGTTTGGACAACTTGGTCGGTGCGACGATAGCTGTTTCGTCCCCTTCTGAACTGCTGATCACAAGCAAGTCCCGGAGTTTTTGCATAACCTGCGTGACTGGTGATGTTTTATCAATGTACACGTTTGCTCCAGGAGTGATTCTGGCAGCTTTGTAGTCTTGGGTATCGCTCCTGCTGAAAACGGCCAAAGGTACATCTGCAAACTTAGCACGGACCATTTGGATGCCCGACGTACCCGTGCTATCAGGCAGATCCAGCTCCATGCAAATCAATTCTGGTTCACCGTTTTTGGCAAACGCTGAGTCCAGGGCGTTTAGCCTGTGCACTGCTACTATCTTGATCCCAGGCTTGATGCGTTGAATCACCATGGTGATAGCTTCACACATCAGAGGGTGGCTATCAATAATGTAGGCAGTCATATGACCTGGTTTCCTTTTAGAGCCTTGGAATGTGCTCGGTCGCCAGCAGGTTTCGTGCACCAGGCCGGGATTGATCATGGGCCGCATTCGCCGCCGAAACAGCCACCGCCTTGCTCACATCCCATACCTGCTCCCTGTGAAAGTGAAACTTCCCGTCTGTCCACATGCTGTGACCAGTACGTCCATCAGTCGATATTTCAACCCGACCGACACCAGGCTCCGTATATAGCGGCAACATGCGGCACCGCTTCGGACCCGATTCGACCACCAGGAAGAAGTGGTGCCCTTGGACAATAAATTCGGGTCGGCAAGTGACCTCGCCACCTTTCGAAAGCATGGTCTTAGGGCAGAGGTGCATGACCAGTCCTGGGGTGACCTCTTTCTCGGTGAATTGCATCCCTGGTTTCCTATTTGTTCGACAACAGCGCATTGAATGCGGCAAAGACCTTCTCAGCCCGCTCTAAAGTTGTTAGGACTGCCGGAGCGTCGTTATCAAGAACGCTTGGGTTATCGAGTAACCACCGTGCAGGCGCGAAATGATCGAACTCTGCAACCTCACTTGGCATCAGCCTAAACAGAGCCTCTGCCTTCTTGACGATTCGCTCACTCTCAGACGCCGCAAGCAATGAATCCTTGGTGACCTCTTTGGCCGCTGGCGGCTTATAGGCAGCATTGAGAATTTCAGCAAATAGCTCTGGATCAAAGAGATCTTCGACATCCGCCTCTTGCTGCTCGACAAAATCCGCTGCGGTGAAGAAGTGACCGGCCTTGAGAATCTGCTCTCTCTTGACGGCCTCGATCTTCTTCCTGTCTGAGTTGGCGACATCCGAGAGCACTGCTATGTCGATGTGATTGCCGCCGAACAGCCTGACGAAAGGGGCTATCTTGTCAATGCCGCCAGAGGGGCAAAGGGTCCAGCGGCGATCCATTCCCTCGCGGCCGCGCTTTCGT
Source organism: Limnohabitans radicicola (assembly GCF_014837235.1). Classification (GTDB taxonomy): domain Bacteria; phylum Pseudomonadota; class Gammaproteobacteria; order Burkholderiales; family Burkholderiaceae_C; genus Limnohabitans_A; species Limnohabitans_A radicicola. Next base: position 717,871 of record NZ_JACYFT010000002.1, read on the forward strand.
AAAGCCTGCGACAGCGTCTGCAGGTAGAGAATGTCGGAGGGCCCTTCTACCAGCCATGTATGCGAGCCGATGAACATAGACTGCGTAACCTCATACCCCAAAGCTCCTTGCAAGGGAAACAGCGTGTCATCGCTGACTTCAAGAACATCCGCGTGGATCTTCGTGCCTTTAAGCTCGGGCCGCCCTGTCCTCTGATTGAAGCTGATGACATCCTCCACGATGCGCACATCGTTCAATCGATCCATTGGAACCATGAACGGTGAATGTGTAGTGAAGATGACCTGATGATCGGGTAGCAGACGTTCGACGATGTATCTCAGCAAGTCGCCCTGGGCTTTGCCGTGGAGTGTCAGGCCGGGCTCATCCAACAAGATGATTGCGTTGCTCTCGGTCTTTTTGAGCTGCTTGAATTGGGCTAGGAAGGAGAAGAACCATACGAAGCCAGCGCTGCGTTCTGAGAGCGGCAGGGTGGCTTTGTGGTTCGTGTTGCGGATGCGGATGTCGGCGACGATTCCCGAGTTGAACGGCGCAGGATCGCTGGGCTTGCCCGAGTCGATTTCGATGACCACCTCCAGGGCGTTGTTCTGGCTCCAGAACTGGAAAATCTCCTCGGTAATCTCGTTGCTGGCTGCTTCGCATTTGGCCTTTAGGGCTTCGCGACGATCGGCTGCGATGAGCTCTTCCAATGTCGTGCCCGCGTATTCCAGGAACGAGAGAAAAATCTTGTCGCCGACACTGACATTGTTCTGCTGCTTGTCTTGCTGCAACTGGTTGAGCGAGACCATCCCGGACATGCGCTCGAAGTGGGAGGTGAAGAAGAACCTGGGCTGTCGAGCAGATAGCAGATCAATGATGCCCAGGCTGAACCTGGACTCGCGGCACTTCTTGATTTCTTGAAGCAACGCCTCCTGCTTCTGGGTTCGCTCTGACAGAGCAGAGAGTGCCTTGTCAGCGGCAGGCCCGGTTGCAACGCCATGCAGTACATTGCGCTCTGTGGCATTGAGGGCATGCTTGCCAGTCAAATACTCCAAACACTTGGCATCGTCGACCTCGATCTCCCAAGTCCGCTTGTCTTCTTCATAACGGAATCCAAAGTGGACTTGAAAGCCATCGCTCTTGAGCACACCAGGCCCGAAGCGTTGCTCAACCACTGCTACATCCGCAGCCTCAAGTTTCCACCAGGTTCGGATGACTTCGGCTTCGCCGTCCGGATGGCGCTCATCAAAGCGCCTGGAGAAACGGCGGGGGTAGTCGATGGTTTCGTCAATCTCGAAAGGCTGTGCTTTGGATGGCCTCAACGCCCGAAGGGCGCTGAGGATCGCCGTCTTCCCTGCCTCGTTCTTGCCCACCAGACAAGTTATGTCCCCAATCTCGAACTCGCCGCTGTCTTCTACCGAGCGGTAGTTCTGTACTCTAGCCTTGATTAGCTTCATTTTTTTACCACCTTGGTGTCATAATATCAACCGCCAGAGGTTCATGTAAGAGATTTTTGAAAGTAATACAAATTTCTTTGTGCAGCGCCAAAAACCGCTTGGTCGAGCGGTGCACAGCTTGGGGCGTGCAGCCCACCGCCCGTGCCGCGTCTACGTTGGCCATGTCATCGAAAAGCACCAGGCCCACGGCAGTAATCACGGGCTCTTTGCTTTTGAGCAGCCGGGCGATCAGCTTGAATTCTTCTCGTGTCATGCCGCCATCGCCAGGGGTTCGATTTCACGAGTGATGAGCTTGGCGCTTTGCTTTTCGGCAATGCGAAGGTCATATGCGGCCTGCAGAGCAAGCCAGCCCTGGGCTTCACTACCGAAGTAGCGCTCCAGGCGCAGCGCCGTATCTGCCGACACGCCGCGTTTGCCGTCCACAATTTCGCGCAGGCGCGAGTAAGGGACGTGCAGGGCCAGCGACAGTGCGCGGACACTGATACCCATCGGCTTAATGTAGTCCTCAAGCAAGATTTCCCCAGGATGGATGGGGCGCATTCCATTTTTGAACATGATGGTCCTTTGCGTCAGTCAGTGAGGGTCTTCAATCACAACATCAAACGGGCCACTCGGCCCCCATTTGAACGTCAGTCGCCATTGGTCGTTGATCCGAACGTGCCATGCGCCGTCGTACTCTTTAAGGTCGTTGCCTGGCGGTGCCCGCATGAAGCTCAGTGAAGGCGCTGCATCGAGCTGGGCCAGCTTTCGTTCAGCGACCTTCTTGATGTTGGCAAACCGTGGACAGCGCCCGGTGGTGAACAGCTCTTGGGTGTCGGCGCACGCGAAGGATTGAATTGCCATTTTTTTTTCTATGTTACCTGTTATCCGTTCAACGATCAATCTGAGTGTTACAGCGCATCCGCGAACATCTGGCTCAGGATGGCGGGAGCAATGTCCACATACCTTTGGCTGCACTCGATGTTGGAATGTCCGAGCAGCTGGGCCACGGCGTCAATGTCGGCGGTGGAGGCCAGCACCTTGCCAGCGAAAGTGCGACGCCCCGAATGACTGGAGCCCCCAGCCAGGCCTGCCCGCCGATAAAGTCTGGTCACATGGCTCTGGAGGCTGTCGCAGGCCTTGTAATCGCGGTGCTCGCCAGTCTCCAGGACCCGGCGCTTGGTGTTCTGGCTCAAACCTGAGCCCCGCCCACTGAAAATCAATGGCTGGTGGGGCAGCAGCCCACGGTATTGGCCGCTGGCCATGTCCGTGCCGATCTCCCGCTCGATCCGGTGCACCAGGTAGGCCTGCAGGGCATCGACCAGGGGCTTTGTGACCAGGTAGGCGCAGCGCTGGCGGCAACCTTTCGTGACCGCTTCACGCAAACTCACTTCTGAGCGTAGCTTGCCCGTAGGGTGCATCACGTCAGCAACCGTGATCCTGGAAATCTCGGTCACGCGCATGCCGGTGTGGTGCCCAAGCATGAGGACAAGGGCATCGCGCTCCGGGCAGCGCGAGGTGGACATGGTGATTTTGATGAGCCGCTGAAATTGTCCCTGGTTCAGGGTGCGGGCGCGTTTCTGAGTGGGCATGTGACCTCTGTAATTCGACTGGTGAAGCGAAATGCAGAGAGAGAAACGTCGGGGCTCTTTTTCAATGATAACCCGCGTGGTTGAGCCACATAAAGGAAAGTTGGACGAGCCCCGCCAATAAAAAAGCCCCGGCGCGCGGCCGGGGCGAGAAGCCTTTGTGCTATCACACGCAAGGCACCCGCTCAGGGAGGTGAAACGGGAGGACCGAAGCCCCACGCGAATTATGTAGGCAATCCTCATGCCCTGACCAACAAAAACCGGAAATTTGGGCAACCAGCAACCAGCAACCAGCGCCGAACTCAAAAAAAAGCCCCAGCATGGGGCTGGGGCCAGAAGCCTCTCGCTGTCGCGATTGGCACCCGCTCAGGGAGGAGAAGCGGGGAGGCGTAAATCTCTTGCAAATTATGCACGCAGCAACGGCATTTGCACACGGGTCCAAAATGTAAACTGCTTGCGTGTGCACCAATTTCACGCCAACCCAACGCGCCCAGTGGGTCAAGGAAATGCTGGGTGTCGATCTGCCAGTTGGCTACCCTGAAGAGTCCTACCCTGGGTTCGCTGCTCCCGTGGTGGTCAAGAGCCACCAGACGGGTCGGGTAGCGTGCGGTCTTGCCTGCTTTGGCCTGATCCCCGCATGGGCCAAAGAAGACAAGATCAGCCGCCACACCTACAACGCCCGCAGCGAGACCGCTGCAGAAAAGCCCAGTTTCCGCACCGCATGGCGTCAGCGCCAATACGGCTTGGTGCTGGTCAATAACTTCTACGAGCCCAGCTACGAGTCAGGCAAGGCCGTGCGCTGGAAGATTGAGCTGGCCAGCGGAGGCCCGTTCGGCATTGCTTGCCTCTGGGATCGCTGGACCGACCCCGCCTCGGGTGAGCGGGTGGTGAGCTTTTCGATGCTCACGGTCAATGCCGATGAGCATCCGGTGATGAACCAGTTTCACAAACCCGGGGATGAAAAACGCACCCCTGTCATCATTGCCCCCGAACTGTATGACGCCTGGCTGAGTGCAGACACCGTCCAAGCGGCTGAACTGATGCACTGGCAACACATGCCCGAGTTGGTGTCATGCCCCGCACCCAGATCCTCAACCTAAAGTCTACATGATGTGCTGAATATTGGCACTTGAAATACTGTTGTTATATCCAGTATATTTGGTGCATGCCAAGCTCTCATGAAACATCGTTATTGCCCGTATTCGTGCCAGACACAAAAGTCTGGCTGGATGTCTGCTCTTGGTCTGTGGCGGCTGGCTTTCCATCACCTGCTGCCGATCACACCCGCAAGCGCATTGACCTCAACGAACACCTGATCCGCAATGGCGATGCGACTTTCATTTTCAAGGTCAAGGGTGACTCCATGATCGATGCGGGCATCTATGAAGGTGATGCCCTGCTGATCGACCGCTCCATCGAGCCCCGGCACGGCAACATCGTGTTGGCCGTGCTCAACAATGACTTCACAGTCAAACGCCTGCACAAACGCGGGGGCGTCATCAAGCTCGTCCCAGAAAACAAGATCTACCCCACCATCACCGTCAAGGACGGGGAAGATTTCGATGTGTGGGGCGTGGTGACCTACAACTTGCACAAGCTCTATTGAGGCTCGGCCATGGGCACAGCGGTGCAGCAATTGGCGCTGGTCGATTGCAATAACTTCTATGTGAGCTGTGAGCGGGTGTTCCGGCCTGACCTGAAGCGAGTGCCCATGGTGGTGCTCTCCAACAACGACGGCTGCGTGGTGTCCCGCTCCAACGAGGCCAAGGCCCTGGGCATCCGCATGGGGCAGCCATGGTTCGAGTGCAAGGCATTGGCCGAAGAGCATGGCATCCTGGCCATGAGCAGCAACTACGCGCTGTACGCCGACCTCTCGAACCGGGTCATGAACATCCTGAGCCAGTTTGCACCACGGCACGAGGTGTATTCGATTGACGAGTGCTTTGTGGACCTGACAGGCATCCCTAAGCTGCGCGACGTGAGCTACACCATGCGCGAACGGGTGACGAAGTGGAGCGGCATTCCTGTGTGCGTGGGCATTGGTCCGACCAAGACGCTGGCCAAGCTCGCCAACCATGTGGCAAAAAAGCACCCTCGCTCGCGTGGCGTGTTCAACTACAACGCCTTGACCGAGGACCAGAAAGCACACCTGTTGCAACGCATACCCGTTGAGGAGGTCTGGGGAGTGGGCCGAAAGCTCACGCAAAAGCTGGCCTTGCAGGGCGTGCGCACCGCAAATGATTTGCGGCAGGCCCACGTACCCACACTGCGGGATGAATTCGGCGTGGTGATGGAGAAGATCCAACGCGAGCTGCAAGAGATTGCGTGCATCGATCTGCAAGAGATTCAGCCCGACCGCCAGCAGATCATCTCCAGCCGGTCATTCGGGAGCATGGTGACCCAACTGCCGATACTGCAGGATGCACTTTCCACCTTTGTGGCCAATGCCTGCGCCAAGCTGAGGGCGCAAAACAGCCATGCGGCTGTGCTCCAGGTTTTCTTGCAAACCAATCGGTTTCGCAAAGAGTTGCCGCAGTACATGCCCAGCCTGGCTGTGCCACTGCCATATCCCACCAACGACAGCCTGGAAGTCAACCGCTGGGCCAGCTACCTGTGCGAGCGCATGTTCAAGCCCGAGTACCAATACAAGAAGGCCGGGATCATGCTTAGCGAGATCAGTCCGGTCACGCACAGGCAAGGTGATTTGCTGGAACCGGAGACCACCAGCAACTCCAGACTGATGGTGGCCTTGGACTCGCTCAACCAGCGCTACGGGCGAGGCACCGTGAAAGTGTCAACGCAAGGTAGCTACATGGCTTGGCAGATGAAGCAGGAAAGGATGTCGCCGAGCTACACCACAAACTGGGACGAATTGCCGCAGGCCTAAGCCTTCCCCACACTCCCCTATTGGCGACTGCTCTGGACATTTGCAGAGGCACTGAACTGGCAGATGTCAGCAGCGCCCGCCCGCAAGGCAACACAAGGATCTAATCAACTGTTCAAACTATGGCCGGATTCCGGCCATAAATTGGGCCGCTGGCCTATCCTGCACTTTATTCGTTTTCGAGGAAAGTGGGATTTATGGTCTTCTCACGACTTCGACTCACCTTGGAAATCTTCGATTTTTTTAAAAATCACACATCGATAGCAGGCATCAACGGAAAATCACACATCGGGAGCAAGACGCCATCCATAAATTACATATTGAAAGCATGGTCTCCCAATAAATCACACATCAATAGCAAACATCGAGGAAAAATGACAAATAGAGAGCACTGCGTGGGAAACCCCGCTCGTCGCTGGTAGCATGTTGTCAGTAACGGAGTTGATTTCGATGGCCGACGCCAATATGGAGGTAAAAATGAGCACAGGGCATTTGCCTCCGCGCAACCCAAGTCAGTCGCTGGGCAGCTATGTATTCGAGCACCTAGCCGAAATCGAAAAACTGATTGGACTGGGGTTCTACCAAGATTCGATTTGCCAGCAGCTCAACCTTGTCGGATTTACGCCGTCGATTGGCACATTCAAAAATTCGTTGGCGCGAGCCCGCGCCCGATTAAAGAAACAAGCAATTGCGGGCGGGCAAACCCCGCCCCAAATCCCTTCTTCGGAAATGCCAGTATTACGTGGGAATCGGTTGAGTGCAGACGAATTGGCCGTCCTTGAGCGGGGTATACCCGGCGCATAGCACGACCGTAGCCGCCGATTCGCGCAGCGAGTCGGCTTTGCCAGAGGATGCCAAGCGCAACGGAGCGAAGCGTAGTGCAGCGCGGCGGAGAGGGCTTTAGCCTTCTCCAAGAGCACATTCATTGCGAAGCAACTGACCATGAGGCGCCTCGCCCCTACCCCGCCAGCGGCACACTCCCTGGCGGGGCAAAGGGTTACGGATGCCCTCGCCCTGTTCCGGCCAAATAGGCACGGGCCAGGGCTTCACGCACGCCCCAAACGGACACCTCTTTGAAGTCCAATCGGTCGCGCCCACGTTCCTCCAGCGTTTCAAACTGGAGTTGAGAGCGAGCCAGGCCTGACAAGGCTTGGCGTTCGTCATCGCTGAGCAACTGCCATGGGCCCGGCACCATGCGCTCATGAAGTCAGAAGTCCTGCGGGTCAAATTCGGAAAATTCTTCGGAGTTCATCCCAACCTCGCGACATAGCGGGCGTATGAATAGCCCTGAAAATCAATGAACAAGATCGGCCGCCCCTCGGCCGCCACCATCACACAAACAGCACCACCCGCGACCCCAAACGCCGGCAACGCATCGCGAGCCTGTGCGAGCCATGCTGGCGCGTCGGCGCAAAGTCGGCAAGCGAAAGCGTCGAATTCGCCAGGCGTCACATGCACGCGCTGCGCGACGTAAACGGTTTGAAGCCCACCTCCTCCCAGCTCTGACAAGTCAGCCGCTTTGCGGGCAAAGGGCAAAGCCATGGGCAGGCATTGCAGTGTCACCACCCCTGAGTGGGTGGTGAACTGCTCCGCCTCGAAGATCAGCCGCAGGCTGATCGAATCTGCATCGAAGTCCACCAGGTAGTTCATGACGACTTACCCCCAAGCTCCGTCATGACCTCGCAAGCCAAAGCCTGCATGTCCACCGTGCCAGTCGCGATCGCGTGCAACTCCGAATCAGAAAATACCCCGACGATGTGCGCAGCACGTTGATCGATTTCGCGTTGCGCCATTTCTGGCCAATGTGCAAAGTTCGCCAGTTGCTCCAGGGCTGTCAAATTCTGCCCCCCGTATCCACGCAGATAGTCACGGATGTGCGATTGAATTTCTTGGGTCCGCTTGCTCATGCTGCGCGCTCCATGTAATGGACGCTTGCGCTGCTGGCACGTTCGCGCTCCAGATACGCCGTCTGGCCAGCGCTGAAACTGTGGAGCCTGCGCAAAGCAACACCGTGGTAGTTGGGGTCCAGCTCAATGCCAAGGTACTGCCGGCCCAGAGAGCGGGCGGCCACCAAGGTTGACGCTGAGCCTGCAAACGGGTCCAACACCAGCCCACCACGCGGGCAAAACGTCTCAATCAGCGGCGTGAGCACACTCAGGGGCTTTTCCGTGGGGTGATGCCGATTGCCGGAATAACTCCAGTCGATCACATCCCCAATAGGATGTTCAGGCGTGCGAGGCGAACCCTTGGCCAGCAAATAGGCGTTTTCGTGGCTGTAGCGCATCAAACGCGAAGCCGAGGCATACCGCTTCGGAAAGGTGATGTGCCCAACAATGCGAAACCCTGCGGCTTTCCACGCGGCATAAAACAAATCTGTCTTGGTCCACCCGTAGAAGCTCACACATAGGGAATCAGGTTTGAGCACCCGGTACGCCTCACGAAAAGCGGGCATCAGCCAATCAGCCTCAATGTCGTTTTGGATGGTGCGGCCGCTGCGGTCCTTGTAGCCCACAAGGTACGGCGGATCAGTCAGGATGAAATCTGCGCATGACGCGGGCAGTGTGGGCATGACCTGGCAGCAGTCACCCAGAATGAGGCGGTTAAATTGCATGAAGCTCTCCGGTTGCGTCAGCGGCGGGAACTTCCTTCTTGGAAATCAACCCACCAGGCGCCCGGTGCTGACACAACGAAATGAGCGCATGCCCGAAGCAGCCCCCGGAAATGGCGAGGAGCAACGGTTGGACACGTATAAAAAGTGAGTGGGTCCCGCAGGGACGACACGAACGGCTTTATGCCGTGGCCAGACGGTGCAGGCACACCTGACAAGAGATGGCCTGGTTGGCGCTGTGCAATAAAAATGGCAACGCCATTGCACGGCGACGGCCAGGACAGCTCTTGACGCGCGAAGCGCTGGTGTGCCGGTCCTCGACAGAGCCGGGGGAAGATTCGGGCATGCGCTCATTTCCCACGCAGACCACGAGTTGAAATCCCCGCCCTGCGGCGTAGACGCATTCACATTCAGCGCCAGGAGGAGCGAAGCGGATCACTGGCGCCACGAGGCGGGTTCGATCCGGTTGTACACTCTAGCCATCAAAGCGATTGAATGCCGTCCAGTAATGAGCACCCATGTGCGCTCATTACCAATCCGTCAGTGATATGACCGCAGTGAGTCCGCAGGCGCACGCCCTCTCTTGGGCCTGGCGTGTACCTGGTCTTAAATCTCAAGCCCTCACCGGAAATTTGACGGATGCATCCCACTAGCCAGGACGCGATTGACCGATTTGCCGATGCGCTTTGGCTAGAAGATGGCCTCTCTTCCAACACACTGGCCGCCTACAAGCGCGACCTGACGCTACTGGCGCGCTGGCTGCACCAAGTTCAGGGCCTGGCCCTGCTGCAAACGCAGGAGCACCACCTGCAGATCTATTTTGCAGAGCGCCATGCCCATAGCAAAGCTACCTCGGCAAACCGGCGCCTGACGGTGATGCGGCGCTTTTTCCAGTGGGCATTGCGCGAGTCGCTGGTAGAGGTTGATCCGACTCTCAAGCTGTTGGCGGCCAAGCAGCCCTTGCGCATGCCCAAAACCCTCAGTGAAGCGCAGGTTGAAGCCTTGCTGGCCGCGCCTGCAGTGCACGAAGCACTGGGTCTGCGCGACCGCGCCATGTTGGAGCTGATGTACGCCAGCGGCTTGCGGGTGAGCGAACTGGTGGGGCTCAAGACCTTGCATGTATCGCAGGGTGAGTCGGTGCTGCGTGTGCAGGGCAAAGGCAGCAAGGAACGCCTGGTGCCATTTGGCCAAATCGCAGGTGAATGGTTGAACCGCTACCTGCAGTCAGCGCGTCCTGAACTATTGCAGGGCCGCCAGAGTGATGCCCTGTTTGTGACCAGCGCTGGCCCCACGCCGGGCACCGGCATGAGCCGTGTAATGTTCTGGAGCCTGGTCAAGCGCTATGCTTTGCAGGCGGGCATCACTGCGCCGCTGTCACCGCACACCCTGCGCCACGCCTTTGCCACGCACCTGCTCAACCACGGCGCCGACTTGCGCGCGGTGCAGATGCTGCTGGGCCATGCCGACATTTCGACCACCACCATCTACACCCATGTGGCACGCGAGCGCCTGAAGACTCTGCACGCGCAGCACCACCCCAGAGGATGATGAAGATGATGTGAACTTAAATGGCCAGCAGCTCGACGTTGAACCAATGCTCAATTTCACGATTTGAGGCATTTGCCTTGGCTATCCGGATTGATCAATTGCTCGAAATCGGTTTCTAAAAATCGTGCAATTGAGTCATGTGTTTTGGGTGCGAGTCGATATTCGCTCACCTTCCATTTTTTCCTTCCCCCGATTTCAAGCCAACCATTGCGTTCAAGCTGATCGATTTTGATTGCTAACACGTTGCGATGAATCTGGCGGCCTGTTAGCTCAAAATACATTTTTCCCATATTTTTGGGACCCGTAACAGCACCGAAATTAGCCTCATGGCTATGCGCGTCAATCAAAATGACCAAGCCAGCAGGATCATTAGCCACCCAATTGAGCTGGAGCGTGCTTATTGGGATTTGTGACCAATTCACTGTCTGCAGTAGCATGTTGAGATTGGACCAATTGAGGCACATCCTGCGCGTCCTGGTCTGTCGCTGCGCAACGCCCTCAAATACCATGGTCAGGAGTTTGGTCTCCAGCAAATACAGGAAAGCATGGTGGGTTGAACGCTTGGAGATTTGGAAATCCAGCACCACCCTGCGCTCCAGATCCGGCGTCTGAATGTGAGCGAAGAACTGTTTGCCCAAGCCATTGACTGATCGGTGGTGCTCACAAAAGGCCCAGAGAACTGCCGTTTGGGATCGGTTGCCACGACAGATCCAATTGAGGCGCAACAGCCGGGTGTGCATGTCCAAGGCATTGAATTGGAGCCACTGACGAACTTCTTCTTCGCTGAGATCACCATCGATCTCAATGCCAAGCACGCTCTTTGTCTCTCGAGGAAATTCAACTGCCATGAGTCATTGCACTTTCACATCACATTGATAAAAGGCCGCTACGGCATCTTCCAGCGCCCCAGGCACCAACCGCATACCCTTGGTGATGGGCACTTCCATGGATTGCCGCTCAATCAGGCCCGAAGCGCTCAACTTCATGGCCCAGCGAATGACGGTCTGATTCATCACGGCCTCTCCCAGCATGGGCCTGTACTGCGCCTCAATGTCTCTGGCCGATATCCGAGCAAAAGCTCCGGGATTGATCCTGGCATGCTCAGCCAACGCCAGCAGCACAGCCACGGCCGCCCGCTGGCCATGAGCCACCCAGTTCAACTCCAGCACATGCTGCTCTGGAAACGCCGTGGCCTGCCAACGCTCGCACACGGCAGGCCAATGCAGCCACATTTCACGTTTGACATTGTCCACATGCGGATGCACTCTCACCACACCGGAGTCGATCAGCTTGCGCATGCTGTCACAGATGCTTCTGGCTGATGTGCCAAACAAGCTGCCAAACAGGCGTGCTGCCTCATTGCTGGACTCTTCGCGGGCTGCGCTTGGCCCCAACTTGCCAAGCCGTCGATGGTTCTCAAACAACAACCACAGCACCGCCAGTTCAGAGCGGGATTCGACCATCCAGGCCAAATGCAACAAACGCTGATGAGGCGTCATGTCCGTGAGGGCATGCCACTGGTCAAGATCGTTCTGAGTGATGCCTTCCACGAGTCCAGCTCTGCGCTGGGTTTGTTCCACAATGGTCATGTCGACGATCCTTCCTGGCGTCCAGCTTTGTATTGCCTGAGCAAGGCCCGTGCCCTCTCCAGCCCCGCCTTTGCCTCGTCACTGAGCGCCACTGGGGTGTTCACAGCGGACGCGGCCGGATCTGCTGCAGGTTTCGGTTCTGCTGGCTTTGTTACGCCCATGGACTGGATCTGCTGTCGCACCAGGCGTCGCTTGCGGGCTTCATCTGCTCGCTCAAAAACCAAGCCACCGGGTGTCGCCTGGTGCCGCCGCACCAGCCCTCCCAGGTAAGGTAGCGCCGAGCGAACCACCCCGGCATCGAGGGCGCCCGCGAATTCGTCAATGATGTTTTGGGCGTCCACCAGTTGGCCGGTTTTAGCAAGCGAGGCAACAATTCGAGCTGCCTGCTTGCGTTCACGTTCACCCAGTTGTTCAGGCCATTGCCAGGATTGCCAGGCCTCGGACTGTGATGGCTCGGTCAATGCCCGCGCGCCGTCAGACCGTGTTTGTTGCTCAACTTTAGGCAAAGACACCACCACCACATTGCCGTCAGTTGAACCAGCACCTTGCAAAGCAGCCGAAGGCTGCACTGGGGACGATGGCGGCGGCGGCAAAGCCAACGCAGCATCCATCGGATCATTCAACGGTAAAACTGTCTCAGGTCTTGTTGTGGTGGTATTTCTGTATTCACCTTTGTAATCTTGGCGCACGCGCGACGCACGCGCATGTAGGCCTGCTAAAACCGGCCAACTGGGCGTGTTAAAACCGGCCAACTTGGACGCTGAAACCGGCCAACTGGTTTGCGAATTCTGGCCAACTGAATCAGAGTTATCCACAGTCCAGACAGGCTGGTTTTGATAGTCAGCCACATCCGGAGGGCTCGTTCGTGCATCTGAACCTGCCATTTGGGGAGAACTAAAGGGTTTTCCTTTATTTATGCCGCAATCTTGCGAAGTGGCGAGGGCCTCACCACTTCGCAAAGATGCGGCATCGTTCAATTCGCTCCCTTTGCTTGCAGAGTTGTCCACATTCTCAGTTGGCCGGTTTTGACATGCGGCCATGATTTTGGTGGGCGGCGTGCCAGTCATGTATTGACGCAGCCTTAGTTCCAGTTGCGCCATGTCGATGCGCACGTACAGCTGCTTGCGCGGGTGGGTCATCATGGCTTCATGCAAAACACCGATTTGGCACAATTTGTGCTTCGCATCTCGCTGCTGTGCGACGCTCAATCCGGTGTCCAGCTGTGTGGCGTCCGCTGCCATGCGAAACCAGCGGGTGTCCCAGGACAATTGCTGTTCCTGCACTGCTCTTTCTGATGGGACAGCATGGGACTGAGAGACTTGTTCCAGCAACTTGCGCGCGGCCCGTTCCTCAAAGCGTCGCTGGATGGCCAATGCCTTGGACAAGTAGATGGCACTGGTGCAGCTGCCTGTGATGTTCATCAGCACCCTGTAGAAGGCAAACTGTCTGCCCATCATGCTGCGGATGTGCTCCGTGTCAGAACGAATATCCAGCAATGACCATTGGACAGGCTCAGAGCGTACCAGCTGAGCAAGGTAAGCCCCCAGCACCTGCGGCACCACCCGATAGCTCAACCGCGCAGGCACGCCCGTTTTGGACTCCTGGATCAGGCCCAGTTCGACCAGGCGCGATCGTGCGGTGACTTGTTCGTGGCGCCCCAAGCCAAGCTCGATCTCGAGCTGGTCCCTGCTTTTGAACACCCATCCCTCATTGCTCATGATCTGGGCACCGCGACGGGTCCAATACACCAACTGGCTGAGAAACAGTGCCGCTTTGGGATCTCCTGTGATGCGGGCAAAGTTGATGTTGAAGGCAACAGCTTTGCTGGCCTCCAGCAAGGCCACCAAAGGCGGCGATGCAGCCGTGCTGGTGTTGATGCCCGAAGTCGGATCGGCACTGGCTCCTGGCCCTGGCCAGGCACCATGCTCGAACTTGCGGGACGTAGAAGACTCAGTCATGACGTCGGTATTCAGTGAGCAAGTGTCAACGGATTGACCTGGTCGTTTGGAATCTGTGAGCGCACCGAGCGCTGGCGTGCGGCCGCCAAAATGGCGTGTGAGATTCGGTCAAAGTCGATCTTCAGCTCTCGTCTGCCGGTTTTGCCGCGTCGATCACGGACCAAGCTTTGACTGAGCAGCGTCTTGTGAGCCATCTGCCGTTCTTTGTCAGCCAGGCCGCTGCGGTACTGAAGATCAGCGCCATCGACTTCAAACCAGCCGTCCAGCGTCAAGGGCTGAGACTCCTGCTGTTCCAAGTAGCTCGACAGCAACAGCGCCGCCATGGCAGAGCCAGTGATGTCCACAAAGCTGCGGTGAAATGCGATGGGTGGTTGAGCCACCAACAGCGCCAGTTCGGGCTCGCGCTCAAGGGCATCGATCAGGTCAACGGGTTGATTCATTTAGATTTCCTTTGCTCGATTTGAACGAACGATTTGGCATATTTTTGGAAGGGTGGGAAGTCTCTCCGCTGGGTATGATGGTGGCGGGCGCAAAGTTTCCAGCAGCGCGCCCACCACCTTCCCATCAACACCACCTTTTAGGAGAGACCCCCCATGAACAGCGATTTCAGACCTCAAAGCCATGCGACTTTCTCTGTGATTTCAGCGGCAGCATTGCTGATTTCGATCCCATTGTTTTTCTTCTCCAATTCGCCATTGATCTTTTTGTCCACTGCGGCAGTTTTAACAACAACCGCATGCATCATTTATTTCACCGACATCTTTGATTTCAAAATCAATAAGACTTATTACCCGGTTATTGCCGCGCTGTACTTCATTGACATCATTCCGATTCTGGATGCGTTCGGTATTCATGGTGGTTACAAAAGTGAATACCTGAACTTTCCTCAAACAATCGAATGGTATGCCACAGCTTGGATGCAGCTGCTCCTGGTGGTCGGTGTTTTGATTGCAGGTCATTCAATGGTCAAATGGGTTGATCGCAAAAATTGCTATTGAGCAATCATTGATCTTGGCACAGTGAATTGATGAGCCTCAAATGCTGAATGACTCGATCTTTTCTTTTTGATTCATCAATTGGCAAAATAATCATCAAGTCCTTCAGCACATAATTTTGATCACCATTTTTTTTGCCAAAACCGAACCCATAGGAGTATGCCCCTTTTGGATAATTACCGTTGTACACCGTATATTCTGTTGATATCGGCCAAGCTGCAGCTGTTTTGTAGGAGTCTCGAATTGTGATTTCTTTGGATAATTCATTTTTAACAAGACGCGACAATACAATTGGGTTCTTTGAGCATCGCTCGTAATCATGCCAAAACAATGTGTCAGGAGCGTATTCACCCATCTCTGAATATTTTGGAAATCCAAAATTCTCAGCATCAATATATTTATTTGCCTCAGTGATATCGGCATTGGTCGCCAGGGAAATAATTTTATCAATATCTTGTTTGACTGAATGACTTGAATAGAACATCCCTCCAAAGGTCAATGCAGCAAAAACAATAACCGAAGACACAATGATCCAGTTGTTTTTTACTGTGATCAAACCCATTGCTTCTTCTGGATTATTCGACTTGAAAATGCTCAATAAAATAAATAGACCACCGAATAAATAAAAAATAATAGCAATCCAGGGCCAGAAATTATCTGGCGAGAGCATTTCAGTCACAATCAGCATTGCTGCAGGTACAGCGATTAATCCAACCATGAATTTCTCTTCTGAAACCGCTAATTTTTTCAAACGTATCAGTCCATAGGAAAAGGAAAATACAAGCGCTCTCATCGCCAGGCTTTTTGCCTCAGCGTGATCCATGGCTTGGGCATTTGGAAAAATAGGCTTTTGCATGTTTGAATCATTCATTTGGGATTCCTTTGGTTGGGACACTTTCCCGAGCAACAAGTTGAGCAAGCCGCAACAGTTCGGCGCACATCTTGTCATGCGACCATTGTTTTCTTGACCACCAAGAGAACCACTGTCTGTTGAGGCGGATATCACTGGGGCGAAGGGTGTATTGCAATGAGCCGTCCTCTCTAAACCCTGCGGTCAACACCCAGTTGAACTTCAGGTATGGCGAGCATTCGATCAGTCTGGACAAACTAAAAGCAATGTCCTGGGGCGCAATAAAGGTGACAAAAGGCTTGGCTTCACGCCCAGGGTGTCCCTCACATGACCACAAGGTGTAGGTGTCTGGCAGCGCATTGAGCGCATCGCAGAGCGGCCGAACGCCAGGCTCAACTGGAGCCAGGCTTGCTGGCCAATTTGGAGGATCAATTGCTGGATACAGCGCAGCGCCGGTTTTCGTGTTCATACGGGGACCTCGCTAAAGTCACGACCATCCAGCATTCGGCCCGCAGCCTTTTTGCCAACCCACACTGTTTGCTCTACACGTTGGTTAGCATCGACACCCTGATAACTGTCATGGAATGAACCATCAAGCTGCACGTGCACCATGCGACGGCTCGTCGTCAGAACGGCAGTACCTTCGTCGCAAAATTGCCACTCGCCATGCTGTTTAAAAAAGAAGGGAACGGCAGCTGCCTGGCATTGATCGCGCAGCGAGCGGACCCACTGCGGATGCATGGGGCGGGCACCATGGCCAGATTCCCCGCCAACAATGACCCAATCCACACGTGGGTGGTGGTCCAGTGGCAAGGGTTCGAAGTGGGTTTCATGAAATCCACCACCTTGGAGCACATCCAGGACACGCGAGCCAGCCTGCACCTGTGAGAGGTCCACCGGCCCAAGCAACGGCTCCATGCTCAGGAAGCGCCTCGCGGCAGGCACGGCCAGCAGCTTCGGGATGTCTCTGTCAGCTTCTTCCTGGTTGCAGATCGTTGCACCTATCCAAACGTTGGACGGGATGTTGTCGGCCCAACCTTCTCGTTGGTGGTACACAGCGCGGAATGAAGTCTCTAGCATCGCCGAGGCGTTACCGATGCGCTTTGTGAGGAGCAGCCAGTCCAGGTGCGGTGTCTCACAGATCAGCTTCATCAGTTCAATCCGCCACTGCGCCGGCACCGCGCTATCGAACACATCGGCGAGGCTTGAACAGAACACTCGGTACCGGATGCCAAGCCTCTTGGCATCGGCGTTCCACCTGGTGGGCTGCCGCCAGTTCGCATCGCTGGTGCGCCGGCGCTGCGCGTGGGCGCCCCACTGCACCATGCCGCTGCGCTTGGCCCACCCTTCTGCATAGCAATGGTCGCACGCAGGCGAAACCTTGGTGCAACCCACCCACGGATTGAACGTGTGGTCAGCCCATTCGATCTTGGTGTCCTTGCTCATCCTTGCTCCTGTGTTGCCACACTCAGTGCTGCCGCCACCGGGCGCACCCACACGGGCTTAGCCGACAAAGAAAACGTCTCACCCGACCAGGCCAGCAGCAGGGTCTCGCCCATCACCTCTGCAATGGCTTCAGCAGCAGCGCTGGGGACGGCATTGCCGATGCGCTCACGCCATTCCTGGTCGTTTTCGCCCTGCAGTCGCCAGGGCACCCAAGTGTCCTCGGGGTCGATCAAGCTCTGCAGTGCCGCCAGCTCCAGCGTTGTGAATGGACGGTGTCGTGTGCCGTCGAGTGACCAGATGACGGCATCGAGCTTGTCAGTGAGACTCGGCATGCGTGGATCTGCTACAGACCAGCGACCGTTGTCATGCCCCGCCGATGCACTCACCGCCCCAGCCGGTCCTGTCCAGGGCACCACACCGTAGTGGCCTGCAGTCAGGTAGTGGTCGCCTTTGGCACGACTCAAGCCCGAGCGTGGATCTGCCACTGCAAAGGCCCCCTGCCCCGTGGTGCTGCCACTGATGACCGTGCCGGTGGGCGACCCAAAAGGCGTCACCGCGTATTTGCCAAACGATGGCCCCTCACGTCGCGGATCTGCGACGCATTGGCCACTGCCATGAGCACTGGTCACGGCGCAGGCCGAGTCATCCCAAGGCACGATCCGGAATTCATTGCTGTGCTTGGCCGGGCCGGCATGGCGCGGATCTGCCACGCTGTAAGCACCCTGCAGCGGCCCTTGCTGGCCGGCAATGGCGCCAGTGTGCTCACTCCACATGCGAACGCCCAGCGCTTGCCCGTCCTTCCACTTGGCTGACTGCTCAAAGCGAGGATCTGGCACACCAAGGGTCGGATGCTGCGAAGGCACGATCAGGTAGTCGCGCAAGTGCCCGTTTTCTACAACCAGCTTGTTCAGGCTGCGCCAATCGCTGCCAGCCTCCACGAATGCCAACCGGACCCATGTTTTCCACGCCAAGCGAGGCATGCGGTGCATGGGCCCGGCCAGCTCGGCGCCGGGCATGGGCATACGCCCGAGCACATCGCCCACAGCGCGCAGCGGCTTGGTGTCGGGCTGGTACAGGAAAGGCTGCACCTTTTCCATGTGCCGCGCCACCAGCAAAAACCGCTTGCGGCTCTCTGCCAGGCCGCCCAGCTCCCCGCAGTCATGGGTGGTTTCGGCCACCGCGTAACCATAAGCACGCAGCAGGTCACCGATCTGATCGAGCAGGTGGCGACCACGGGTTGCGATGCGGGGCACATTTTCAAAAATCACCAGCTCAGGCGGATCGTCGCGCCATGCCTCCAGCATGAGCCATACACCGCGCAGCGTAAGGCGGTTCAGCGCCTGGTACTTGTCGGTCTTGCTTTTGCCCGCGGCCAGCAACCCCGAGAACCCTTTGCAGGGCGCCGAGAGAAAGACGATGTGGGGGCGTTCCCCACCGGCCGCTCGCTGGATGTCGGCAGCAGTGGCCTCCTTCCAGCCCTGGGGCGGATTGCAGCCATGGAAGGTCACGTACTGTTCGCGGTCGAACAAGTCGAGCACTGTGCCTTTGGTGCCGGTCAGCTGCTCGAAGTCGTGCATGGCGCCGGGGTCAACGTCAATTCCGCCCAGGCACCTAAAGTTGCCCTGCAGCTGACCCGCACGCGGCTTGGCCTGGTTGAAGCCCTTGGCGCCGCCGCCCAGGCCTGCGAACAGATGAAAGTGAAGGATCTCAACGGAGGTCATGCCGAAATCCTTTCCATTTGGCTTGACTGGTGCCCCATGCCGTGATTGAGTCGAACTACTTTTCCCTGCTCACTGCCTGCCAAGTAATCCGCGATTTCCCGATCGCTGAGTTTTTTGCCTTGATTCCTGTCTTGAGTTTTCAACGCTGACAGCTCTGGATATCGAACAGCAATAAATGCATTGATGGCTTCAGTGCGCTGCGTGTCGGCTGCCAATGCAGAGATCGTGCTGGAGACAGATCGAACCCACCCTTCACAGAATAGGTCTGCTCGACGGGTTTTGGTGACGGCCTTGCACCGGTTCAGCTTGGTTTCGATGTGCTCAGCACGAGCCTTCTTGACCTGTCTGAGCAAAACCGTAAAGGCGTACTGTGCAATCTCCGGTGCCGCACCGCATCCGATGTAGCTCCACCGTCCACCATCCCACTCTTGGCAGAAAATCAAGCGGCAACCAAAAGCTGAGGCGACGTCGCTGGCCAGCATGTTTTCCCAACCTGCAGGTCGACGCCTTGCGCTTGCCCTGGCTCGACGCTCTTCTGCTTGAGCGGCTTTGACATCAACATCGGTGATGCCGTGAAGTTCCATGAGCTTTTGTGCCTGACGCAGCGCGATGGCCGCTTCGTGCTCGTTGGAGCTGCTGGACAGCGCCATGCACTTCCTGATTTTTTCCAGGATCTTGTCGTGCTGGGTCATGACTGCCCCTCGGTATTGCTCCAATCGGGGTAAGCACGTTCAAACCATTGTTCGGCATACTCCCGCTCATCACTGCCGTTGGAGCTGTAGCCGTCTTCTCGTGGTAGGACGAAGTAGTTTTGAAGCCCGCAAAGATCAGCAATGAACCCTTCGAGGACATCTTTAGCCGTCAGCCCACGGCTCTCACACATCGCGATCAACTCAGGCGGAATCAGCAGCTTCAATTCTTGTGTTTGATCAGGGATGAACTTCCCCTCTATGCCAGGAACAATGACTTCACTGGCGAAGATGCGTCTACCTTCTCGATCTCCATCGAGCTGCCAAATGATTCCGCCGCATCTGCCGTGTCTTGGTGCCCCACTTGATGCAGGGTGAATGTCACCGACTTTACGCAGCCTCTGTTCGACGTACTCAGAAAACCTGAGATCGCCAGAAGAAAACTGGATGAGCACACC
The DNA here is from genome assembly GCF_014837235.1 of Limnohabitans radicicola. Taxonomy (GTDB): domain Bacteria; phylum Pseudomonadota; class Gammaproteobacteria; order Burkholderiales; family Burkholderiaceae_C; genus Limnohabitans_A; species Limnohabitans_A radicicola. Next base: position 737,618 of record NZ_JACYFT010000002.1, read on the forward strand.
ACGGCGACCTTCTGTCCATGCAACCGAATCGTCCGCAACGATTTCTTGCCCGTCAGGCAGCAAAAACACCGTTTGTTTGGTCTGCTCATCAACGCGCTTGACGATGACATCGTAGATTTTGCGGCTGGAGGCGATCATGGCTTTCTCCCAGATGTAGTTGCGCGATCAATGATGTAAAAGACCTTGGATTCCCGGCCATCGGCCCGAACCCAGCCGAGTTGGACCAGCTCTTGCATGAATTTCTGGACCTCCTGCAGGCTCCAGGTGGGTGTCCAGTGATTGGTCAGTTCAAACACGCTCATAGGGCGCTGTTTTTCGGCCAGCGTGCGCAGGAGCATCTGCTGTTCCATGGAGAGTGCCGTTACCGCCGTGCTCATGCTTGGCGCAATGCGGATACTTGGATTAATCGCGGTCATCACGCCCCTCCTTCACGATGACCTTATAGAGGCTGTTGAGGCCGTACTGAGGAAACTCGTCCGCCAAGGCAATCCACAGATCCGCAGCACGCTCTGTGAATTTTTGGTTGATTCGCTCCCAGGCAGCATGAATGTTCAATACTGCTGAATCCGGGATCGATTTGGGCCTGGTTTTCACAACCACACCAAGATCCTGGCGAAGCAATGCCAGTTCGGCGCGAGAGACCTTGAAAAGCTCATGCAGCAGTTCAAAGTGCGCCTGACGCATCACGCAGTACCTCAGCGCTGCCTGCCGCCACTGTTTTTCCTCCAAAGAAAGGCCTTGGATCAGAATGCCGGAGAGATCGACCCAAACGGTCATGCGCTCAAGCGCGGTCGCCATGGCGCGATCAGCCCCCTCCATGCCTGTCAATGCTTTGCGTACGGTCTCACTAAGTAAGTCCGGTTGCAACAGCAATTCGGCCACCACAGCGCGTGCAATGGTTGGCGATGCGATTTCCACAACATGTGGTCTGCCGTGGGTATCGGGTGCCGCAGGTAAAGCTGCCTGCTTGCTCGTCGGATTTAATCTGGATGCTGGTGTTGCGCTCATGACACCCCCCGGCATGCTTTCCAGTTGGCACAGGCATCGATGAGGGCTAAGGTCACTTGATGCAACGGACTGCGGCGCTCGGTCAAAATGTGCAACAACAAGACTGCCAAGTCGACAGGCTGTCCACCGAGCCTCTCGCGCAGCGCATTCTCGAACGCCTGTGCATCCAGAATGATGGTAGAAAACGTGCCCGGCCCCTGCCGAATGGCTTCGCTAACAATCTGGCCTGTTTGGGGATCGATGAGCCGTTCGGCAACATGAGGCTGCCCCTGTTCGGACAGTCCCGCCAAAAGCCACCAGGCCTGCACCGCGATGTCATCCAGGCTAGCGCCCAGCTTGCCTGGTTCTGGCAGCTCCATGTAGAAGCCATAGGCCAGCGCGGGTGACTGCGATGGGGTGATCAGCTCGGCAATCCCCGCCTCGTCCCCAAAATCTTGCAGCGCATCCCACAGAACACGACGGGCCAAGCCCTCTTGGCCCTCTCGCTCCAGTGCCATCAACTCCTGCGCATTGAGTGGGCCTCCGTGCAGAGAAAGCATGCCCTGCCCTTGTGCGCCTCGTTGGGCAGGCGCTTTAGGCGGGCGTGGGGTCAGGCCTTGCACAACCGAAACGCCCGGGATTCCAGGCACATCCGTCGCGCGTGAGCGCGCCTGATCTATCGTGCGTTGCAGGTTCTGTAGTCCCTCATTCTGAGGAGGCTTGGCCAGAGGTGGTTGAGTTGCGCCGCCAAGCCCAAGCTCAACCGTGGGCGGCTCATCCTGGGCATGACCAGAACCTTCCTCGCTACGGGCTTGCTGCGCGAGTGTTTGCTCTTTGGCCTGCAGCAGTGCTTGCAGACCCTGCAAGTCGCGAATGGCACTTTCCTGATGGGCATGCAGGGCAGCCAACAGCGCCCCCCTGGAGCACCCAAACTCAGGTGCCATGCTGCCGACCATCTCGGCCACCAACAGCTCCGGACTGTATTCGGGGTGTTGCTGCACGCACGCACCCACCACCTGATCGCACAGGGCCTGGAATGAGTCCTTTGTTTTGTCTCTGTCCAGCAGCCACAGATCCTGAAATGCCTTGAATTTGGGACGCAAAATGCTGTGAACATGGTCAAACCCTAACGCCTGTCGCCACGGGCCCAGCTCACGCAAAAAGCACACCGCAAACTCGCTGTTGACCACCAGGTCGCGCGTGGCCTCCACGCCTCGACTTTTGAGAAGTTCTGGCAACGATCTTGTGCTGACAGGCTTCCCAGTTTCCTTCTCGATTTCTGCCTTGAGCGTGGTCAGACCTTCGGCCACATCCCAGAAGCACATCTCACTGCGACCGATGTTCTCCACCAGATGCGCAGCCAGAATCTCTGACTCGCTGACAAAGGGTACTTCGTGGAAATTGAGCTTGCCCCATTTCTGTGGGTTTTCGCGAGCGAGTTCCTGCAGGGCCTTGAGGCGGGTTTTCCCACCCCGTGCCAGGATGTACCGGTTGGTTCCGGGTCGCTTGGTGATGTAGAGCGCCGACTCCAGGCCTCGGATGCGGATGGACTCCTTGATTTCTTCGTACTTGGGGTTGTCGTGGTGCCGTGGGTTTTTGTCGTAAACCTCGACGTCAGTCACCGGCAATTCAATGACCGAGATGACATGGATCTCATCGGGCGACTTAGCTGCAAGAATCCGGTGTTTGGCGCTTGCCGTCATTGCCGCGATTTCATCAACGCTGATGCGCTTGTTCATGTCGGCTCTCCTTGCTGCTGCTCGAGCGTATTCAGACGGCGCGTCAATACGTTCTGCACCGTTGCCAACACTTCATCAATCTCTGAGCCATGCAGAACGATTTCACCCACCTCAAGCCTGGTTGTGCCGTGGTATGTGACCGCCCGCGCCAATTCATCCTTTGCGATTTGGATTTCCAACTGAAGGACGTCCATTTCAGACTCCTTGAGCTGCGTCGTGATCCTCGTGCCCCAATGGGGAACCTTCAGCCCAAACCCCCTTGAGATGAGGCAACAGTTCGTGCAGCAAGTGGTGCATGATCTCGTAACCACTGCGGCCGTTGCCGTTGGGTTTGTCTAGCATGTGGACTGGGGTGTTGAAGCTGCGCGCCGTGGGATAAACGGTGCTTGCTGGAATCACGGTGTCAAGCAATCGCACATTGGGATGCTGTCTGAAGTCGTTGCGAACAGCTCGGGCCACGCCCATGCTGTTGCGTGTACGGTCCATGCTGTTGATGAGCAAGCACAGCGTGCCTGAGCGTAGCTCGGCTGACAGATCTGACATGGCGTTGAGTTGGGCCATCATCTCCAGCGTCCCCGAGAGGAACTCGCTGTAATTCATCAGATCTGGCTTGATCGGGCTGATCATGATGTCGGCTGCCATGGCGGCGGTGCGCTGCAGCTCACCTGTGGCACCCTGCGTGTCGATGATCACGATGTCGTAGTTGTCACGCACCATCGGTTGACGTACTGCTCGCTTGAGCAAAATCAGGCGATCTTCGCGTTGCTTGAGCCAGTTCTGAGTTGCATCGGTCATGTTGGACACGATGATGTCCAGATGGCTATGGTCTGTGTGGCTAATGTCTTGAGCCGTGATCAGTCCGCCCGATGAGATCACCTGCGCCATGCCGGTGTTCGCGGGATCTTTGAGCTGGTAGTATTTGCTCAGTGCAGGCTGCACATCGCCATCAATGAGCAATGTGCGCAGGCCTAGCGCTGAAGTCAGTCCTGCCAGGTTGGCAGCCACTGTTGTTTTACCAACGCCGCCCTTTGTGGACACCAACGAAATGACGATGGTGTTGGGTTTGAGATGCATGAAATTTCTCCTTGACTTGGTCCATGTCCAGGAGAATGCAGTGACCTGATTTTTGCCCTATCTCACCGAAGCCAGAGGATCGAATTTCGAGTGCTCTTTTGACTGCTCTGTATATTATGTTAAGTAATCTATGGGGAATCTTCAATCAAGTCAACGCAACCCGGCTGATGGGCCAGATGGCGATGTCCTCTGTCGGACAACGCACTTGACCACGCGCACCAATTTCGGGCTTTAATGCAGGCAGTCGCCCAGACCGGGTTCAAAGCACAGGGTTCTCAGATGAAAATCAATCGGCGTTACCTCCTGATCGCGGCCACGCTGGCTGCGGGTGGCTATGTGGTGGGCTGCAGCACCGATCGACAACAACTTCGCAACACCCGCCTGCCGTTGGCGAAAGGCCAGATCGCCCTGAACGGCTGGATCAAACTGGGCACCGATGGCATCGTGACCGTGGTGCTTTCCAAGGCCGAAATGGGCCAAGGCATCCACACCGGGCTGATGATGCTGGTGGCCGAGGAACTGGACTGCGCCTGGGACCAGATCCGCACCGAAAACGCGCCCATCGATAAGCTCTACGGCAACATCGCCGCCATGGCCGATGGCGTGCCATTCCGCCCCGACGACCAGGGCCCAGTCGCACGCAGCATGCGCTGGGTCGTGTCAGGCATGATGGGCCAGATGGGCATCATGATGACCGGGGGCTCGTCGAGCACCAAAGACCTCTGGCTGCCCATGCGCGAGGCGGCAGCCGTGACGCGCGCCACCCTGGTCCAGGCCGTGGCCCAACAGTGGTCGGTGCCTGCCAGCCAAATCAGCCTGCAGCAAGGTGTTTTCAAGGGGCCCGCTGGCCAAACCGCCACTTTCGCCAACGCAGTGCAGTGGCTGGGAGCCGATCCCAAGCCCGCCGAACAATTCACCCTCAAAACCCATGCCGATTTCCAGCTCATTGGCAAGCCGATGCCACGCAACGACAGCGCGGCCAAAGTCGATGGCTCGGCGATGTTTGGACTGGATGTCAAGTTGCCTGGCATGCTGCATGCCGCCATCACCATGTCGCCTGTGCTCGGCGGCACGGTCAACACCGTGGACGACACCCAAGCCCATGCCATGCCCGGCGTGAAAGGCGTGCTGATCTTGCCTGCAGCGCACGGCAGCAGCGGTGGCGTGGCCGTGGTGGCAGAGCAGTATTGGCAAGCGCGCAAGGCGCTGCAAGCACTGAAGATCACCTACAACGATGGCCCCATGGCCATCATGTCCAGCAGCGATGTGCAGGCCCAATTGGCCAAAGCCGTGAAAGAAGACGACGGCTTCGGCTTCTGGAAAGCAGGCGATGTGCAGAAAGCGCTGAGCGGCGCCACCACCCAACTCGAATCCCAATACAGCGCGCCCTACCTGGCCCACGCCACCATGGAGCCGATGAACTGCACCGTGCTGTTTGATGGCAACAAGGCCACGGTCTGGGTGCCCACACAGGTGCCCGGCCTTGCCCGCCAGGCAGCCGCCAAGGCGCTGGGCCTGAAAGACGAACAGGTCGAGATGCAGCTGACCTACCTGGGCGGCGGTTTTGGCCGCAGGCTGGAAGTCGATGTGGTGGCACAGGCCGCCACGGTGGCCAAATCATTCAGGGGCCGCCCGGTGCAGTTGCTCTGGAGCCGCGAAGAAGACACACAACACGACTTTTATCGCCCGGCTTGCGTGTCGCGGTTCGAAGCCGGACTGGACGCTCAGGGCCGCATCGCGGCTTGGCGCAATGTCTCGGCAGGTCAGGCCATCACCCCCAACTTTTTGCCACGCAACGTGGGCATGCCCGGCATGGGCCCGGACAAAACCACATCCGAAGGTTCATACGATGTGGCCTACGAATTCCCCAACGTGCGCGTCGGCCACGTCACGGTCGATCTGCCCGTGCCCGTGGGTTACTGGCGCTCGGTCGGGCATTCGCACCAGGCGTTTTTCAAGGAAAGCTTTGTTGACGAGTGCGCGCATGCAGCCAAGGCCGATTCGCTGACCTACCGCCTCGACTTGCTGACCCAACACCCACGCCAAAAGGCCGTGCTGCAACTGGCCGCCAGCAAGGCGGGCTGGGGCCAGCCGCTCTCCCCTGCCCCCGATGGCGCCCGCAAAGCCCGGGGCATTGCGCTGCACGAATCCTTTGGATCCGTGGTGGCCCAAGTGGCCGAGGTGTCGGTGGATGCACAAGGCGCCATCCGTGTGCACCGTGTGGTGTGCGCCATCGATTGCGGTATGGCGGTCAACCCCAACACGATTGCACAGCAGGTCGAAAGCTCGGTGGCGTACGGTTTGTCGGCTGCGCTGTACGGCCGCATCGACATCGAGCAAGGGCGCGTGAAACAGTCCAATTTTCACGACTACCCTGCGTTGCGCATGGCCGAGTGCCCTGTGGTCGAAACCCACATCGTGGCCAGCACCGCGCACCCCGAAGGCGTGGGCGAGCCTGCCCTGCCCCCGATTGCCCCCGCTGTGGCCAACGCGGTGTTTGTGCTGACCGGAAAGCGCCTGCGCAGCTTGCCGCTGCAATTGAACGTCTGATGCAGCGCGCCTGATCCGGAGATACTGATCCTCAGGGCTGCAGCACCAGCTGGTGCCGCGCAGCGCCGGGCTGCATTTGCAAAGGCAGGTAGCGGCCGCTGGCCCAAAGCGGTGCCATGTTGCGGCTGCGTGGTGAGACCGGATGACCCGACTGCCCGGTCTGGTAGATGAAGCGCGACTGCTCCAGGTCCGCCAGATCGTAGATGGCCCGAAGCGAAGCGGCATGGCGGTTGGCAAAGGGCTCGGTCTTGTCATTGGCCCAGTACTGGCCCACATTGACGGTGAACAGGTCGCCCGCACTGTCAATGCGTTCGTCAAAGAGACGGCTGAGCACAGGCACCTTGCCAAACGGCTTGTGGCTGCTGACGGCCGGGTGCATGGCGGCCCAGCGCCATTGAGCAGGCCGGCTGCCCTGCAAGCGCTCGATGCGGGTCAAGGCCTTGTCGAAGGCCAGTGATGCCGCTTTATTGCAGCCTTGTGCCCCACACCAGAACGGATCAGGCCGCTCCAGGATGCCCAAGAGCCCCAGACGAAAATGCCGTTTGCCATAAAGCGTCTGAAACCGCACATCGCCCAAGGCCGGGCTGATCAGATCCACCGTGAGTTCATGTGCCCAGACGTTGAGGATCAAGCCCGCTGCCGAATCCCGGCTCATGCGGCCATCAAAGACCTTGAGCAGCGCCAAGGCCTCTCCACCCAGGCGGTGCGAAGGCTGCACCTTGAGGGCATAAGGCAGCAAGGCCTTGGCGCCCAACGACAGCACATCGTTCTGGATGCGGGCAAAGCTGTCGGTGTCGTGCTTATCTGTGGCCGCCAGCAGCTGCGTGATGCGGTCAAAGCGCTCGGGCGTGGTCCAGTCCGAACCGATGAAGTGTTTGTAGCCCTGAGGCAAGATGTTCTGGTTGGCCGTGGCCTGACCGCCTTTTTGTTCAATCTGTGCGTGGCTCAGTGTCGGGTTCTGGTCATACGGCAACCAACCCGTCCAGTCGTATTCCGGCAACCAGCCAGGCGCCGGGGCCACACCCTTCAGATCGTTGTTGGCGGCGCGCAGTGGGACTTTGCCTACAGCCTTGAACCCGACTTGTCCTTGCGTATCGGCCATGACCACGCTTTGCATGGGCGAGTGGTGCAGCGCAAAGGCCGACTGCAACTCGGCCACCGATTGCGCCCAATTGGCCTGCAAGCCCGCGTCCACCGTGCGGTTGTCGGCTTCGAGCGCCGACCAACGCAGGGCCATGGCGTAGCGCTGGGTGTTGAGTACACCTTGGTATTGCGGCTGCACGTCGCTCACCACCGGGCCATGACGGGTGCTGCGCACGGTGATGTTCACCGCGCCCTGCCCTTTGACCTGGATGACTTCCTGGCGGGTCTTGAATGCGCCCATGCCTTCAGGCAAGCGGTACTGCCCGGCGTTGTTCGGGTCGATCTCTTCGAGGTACAGGTCCTGCACATCCGGCCCGGTGTTGGTGAAGCCCCAGGCCACACCTTTTGTGCGGCCCAGCACCACAAAGGGCATGCCGGGCAGCGTTGCGCCAATCACGTCGAGTGCCGGGTAGCGCACACCACCCGCTTCCGCCACCGGGGCCTTGAGGTGCGCAAAGTACCAGATGGCCGGGGCGCTGAGCGCCAAGTGCGGGTCATTGGCGAGCAGCGGCTTGCCGCTGGCGGTGCGGCTGCCCGGCACCACCCAGTTGTTGCTGCCTTTGCCGTCGAGTGTGCCCACATCGCGCACCCAGTCTTGCGACCATTGTGCGACCGCATTGGCAGGCAGCGCCTGTGTTTTCGCCGTTTTGGGCACACTGGCGTGTGCACCAAGCTGCTCATAGAGGCTGGGCAAGTTCACCCAGGTGGCGGGGTTCTCACCGGGGTAGGCTGGCATCAGGTCCCAGAGTTGCTCATGGTTCAGCACTTGCGACGCGCTGAATCGGGCGAACTCGTTGCCCCAGTTGCCGCCCAGATCGAGTGCCATCATCAAGGCCCAGCCCACCGAATCTTCAGGTGTCCAGGGCATGCCCACCTTGCCGCCCGCCTTGACGCCCAGGATGCGGAATTCGGGCGAGCGACCCGCTGCGCCCACAGCGTGGGCTTGTGCAATGCCCTCGCTGTAGGCCTGCAGCGCAGCGCGTGTGGGTGCCGACAAGCCCTTGAGCTGCTCACGTGCTGCCTGCATGATGCCCAGCGTGCGCATCAGCTTGTCGGTGTCGAGCGTGGCCGCACCCAGGATTTCGGATAACTCGCCGCGCATCAGGCGGCGGTTGAACTCCAGCTGCCAGCCGCGCTCTTGTGCATGGATGAAACCGATGGCACGCCATGCATCCAATGCGCTGCTCGCCTCGATGTGCGTGACGTCTGACGCATCGCGGGTGACCCTGACTGCGGTGCCAAGACCCTTCAGGGATAACTGGCCATCGAGTTGCGGCAGGCTGCGCAAAGCGGCCACATTCAGCACACCGCCAGTCACCAACAAGGCCATCAGGGCCACCAGCCCAGCACGTGCCAACCACTTCATCGGGAGTCTCCAGTTTTATTATTCGGGCCACCTGTGCGGGTGGCTTTGAACACGCCCAGTTTGAGCCCGCTTTAAATGTGGCCCCAAACCATCAGTGCATCACGCGCTTCGGTGACCAGGTCCACCTTGGCACCCACCGGCAGCAAGACCTTGGTTTCGACATGGCCAAAAGGCAAACCGGTGAGCACAGGGGCCTTGGTCTGGCTGCGCAGCCAGTCGACCACCGTGGCCAGCTTGAAGCCTTTGTCGTGGGCCGGGACCAGCTTGTAGTTGCTGAATTGGCCAAACAGCACCGCCTTTTGCTGTGCCAACACACCCGCATGCAAGAGCTGTGTGAGCATGCGCTCGATGCGGTAGGGGTGCTCGCCCACGTCTTCGAGGAAGAGCACCCCACCCTTGACCTGCGGGAAATACGGCGTGCCCAAGAGGGAGGTCAGCACCGTCAGGTTGCCACCCCAGAGCGGCGCGTCTTTCACCACCACGCGGCGCTCGGCCTCGGCTTTGGGCAATTGCCAGCCCGTGCCTTCGCCTTGCTCCAGCAGCAGGTCGTCAAAGCAGGCCTGCATGATGTCGTCAGGCTCCTGCTCGGGGCCGAAGTCTTCGCCCAGGGCCGGACCTTGCCAGCTGATGCACCCGGTCTTGGCGTACACAGCCTGGTTGAACGCCGTGAAATCGCTCAGCCCAACGAATTGCATGCCGCCATCGATCGCTTTGGCGATCTGCTTGTAGGGCAAGGCAGGCAGGATGCGCGTGAGGCCATACCCGCCACGCGCGATCATGGCCACATCGGCCCCGCTGGCCGCAGCGCGGGTGATGGCCGCGACGCGTGTGGCGTCATCCCCCGCAAAACGCATGTGGCTGGCCAGCGCCGCCTCGTCCAGCTCCACCTGGTGCCCTTGGGCTTGCAGGCGCCTCACGCCCCGGCGAAAAGCCGCTTTGTCACGCACCGCGCTGGAGGGAGAAAAAATGTAAATGTGGGCCATGGGCAGTGTTCTTTTTCAGGGCTTGAAGTGTCGCACAGCTGCCTCGGCAATCACCCTGCCCTGCTCCTGCACAAAATGGCCTGCGTCAGGCAGCAGCATCGGCTCGGGACAGCCTTGGATCTGGCTTTGCAACTGGCGCATCACCGGCTCGCCCAGCACCGGGTCTTGCTGGCCAATGGCCATCAGGCTTTGCCCTTGCCAATCATCACGCCAAAAGGCCTGCGCTTGCCGAGAAATGGCCGCGCCGGGCGAGTCGACAAACTCGGGCACCATGGGAGGGAAAGCCCGCAGTGCAGCGCGAAAGCCTTTATCAGGGAACGGCGCGTTATAGGCCGCCGTCTCTTGCGGTGTCATGCCGGGGTTGCCGCGCTTGAACAGTTTGCCCACATCGAACAGCGGCTGGCTTTGGCACCAGTCGCGCCAGGCCAGAAAACCTGCACTGAGCGGCCGCTCGCCCGTGGCCAGGGTCGTGTTCATGACCAGCAGACCTTTGTAACACTCTGGCGCATCCATCGGCAAAGTCAGGCCCAGAATGCCGCCCCAGTCCTGCACCACCAACACCACGCGCTGCAAATCCAGCCGCTCGATCAGATCCAGCAGGGACTGGCGGTGGGTTTCAAACTGGTGAAAAGCGTCCTTCTTGGGCTTGTCGCTCTTGCCAAAGCCGATCAGGTCGGGGGCCACCACGCGGTGGCCCTGCGCCAGAAAGACTGGGATCATCTTGCGGTACAGGTAACTCCAGGCCGGGTTGCCGTGCAGGCACAGCCAGGTCAATGGCGCGTCCTTGGGGCCCTCATCCAGGTAGTGCATGCGCAGCCCGGTGATGCCGGGCAAGTCGCTGATGTAGTTCGGCTGCCAGGGGTAATCGGGCAGATCGGCGAACGCGGCGTCGGGTGTGCGCAAGGCGTCCTCGCGCACCGGGTCGGCATTCACGCGACGGGGTTTGAAAAAGTCCTTGAGCAATTGGCCACAGGCGTCGGCCAGTACGCCACCCGTGACCTGGGTTTGGTGGTTCAGCTGCGTGTGCCCGAACAGGTTGAGCACCGAGCCTGCCACGCCCGTGCGCGGGTCGGCCGCGCCAAACACGACGCGGTCCAGCCGGGCATGCAGCATGGCCCCGCTGCACATGGCGCAGGGCTCCAGCGTCACATACAGCGTGCAGCCGTCGAGCCGGTAGTTGCCTAGCACCCGCGCCGCTTCGCGCAGGGCCACGACTTCGGCATGCGCCGTCGGGTCGTGCCCGGCAATCGGGGCGTTTCGGCCTGCGGCGATCAGTTGACCGTCCTTGACGACCACAGCGCCCACAGGCACCTCGCCCGCAGCCGCTGCAGCGCGGGCTTGTTCGAGCGCCAGACCCATCCAGTGAGCATCTTGCTGCATGGTGTTCACGTTCAGGCCACCATACCGAGACGCTGCATCCATTGCGCGAGGGCTTTTTCCTGTTCACCGCCTTGAGCATAAGCCGCGTGCATGGCGGTATGCGATTCGGGGCGGTGCTGGTTGATCTTGACCTTGGTCTGCAGTTCAAGAATCTTCAATTCAAAAGCCACGATGCCGTTCAGCATGGCGTGGGTGTAGCTCTCTGGCAATGAGCGCCATTGTGCGGCGTAAGCAGGTTCATGACCGGCAATCAGCTGCTTGAGCAGTGCGTCCTTGGCTTCGTCACCCTCCAACATGCGGGCCTCGACACGGGCGTGCACCGCCAGGTAAGTCCAGGTCGGCACGCGCTGCAAATCGGGGTACACAGCCGGCGACATGTAAGCCTGCGGCCCCATGAAAGTCACCAAGGCCTGCGGCCGAGCTTCCAAGAAACCGGCATGCGGGTTGGCGCGGGCACAGTGGCCCAGCAGCGCCATCGGCTGACCGCCCTCTTCGATCAGTTTGAGCGGCAAATGCGTGACAAACGGAAAGCCATCGCCGTCGGTGGACACCAGACTCGCGAACGGGTGTTCGCGCATGATGGTCGCAGCGTGCTGGGGGTGGTTGAATTGCTGGGGCAGGTACATGAAAAGACTGTAGCAAAACAAAGGCACCCGAAGGTGCCTTGTCCGTCATTCCCACTCAATCGTCGCAGGCGGTTTGGAACTCACGTCATAGGTCACGCGGTTGATACCCCGCACCTCGTTGATGATGCGGCCCGAGACCTTCTTGAGCAGCGCATAGGGCAGCTCTGCCCAGTCTGCGGTCATGAAGTCGCTGGTCTGCACCGCACGCAAAGCCACCACGTAGTCGTAGGTGCGGCCGTCGCCCATCACGCCCACGCTTTTCACGGGCAGGAACACCGTGAAGGCCTGGCTGGTCAGGTCGTACCACGTCTTGCCATTGTCGCCCGTAAAGTTGCGCAGCTCTTCGATGAAGATCGCGTCCGCACGGCGCAGCAGGTCGGCGTATTCCTTTTTCACTTCGCCCAAAATGCGCACACCGAGGCCCGGGCCGGGGAACGGGTGGCGGTACACCATTTCACGCGGCAGGCCCAGGGCCACGCCGAGTTCGCGCACTTCGTCCTTGAACAGGTCGCGCAGTGGCTCCAGCAGCTTCAAGCCCAGTTGCTCGGGCAAACCGCCCACATTGTGGTGGCTCTTGATGGTCACAGCCTTCTTGCTCTTGGCACCGCCACTTTCAATCACGTCGGGGTAAATCGTGCCTTGGGCCAGGAAGGTCGCGCCCTTGTGGCCGCCGTCACCCGCCTTGAGTTTGGCGGCCTGCTCTTTGAACACATCGACGAACAAGCCACCAATGATCTTGCGCTTGGCTTCGGGATCGCTCACGCCCGCCAGCTTGCCCAGGAACAAATCGCTGGCATCCACACGGATCACTTTGGCGTGCAGTTTGCCCGCGAACATATCCATGACCATGTCGCCTTCATTCAGGCGCAGCAGGCCGTGATCCACAAACACGCAGGTCAGCTGGTCGCCAATGGCGCGGTGGATCAGGGCTGCAGCCACCGACGAATCGACACCACCCGACAAGCCGAGGATGACTTCCTCGTCACCGACTTGCTCGCGGATTTTGGCCACGGCTTCTTCGATGTAGTCGCCCATGATCCAGTCGGGGCGGGCCTGGCAAATGTCGAGCACGAAGCGGTTCAGCAGCGCTTGGCCCTGCACGGTGTGCGTGACTTCGGGGTGGAACTGCACCGCGTAAAACTTGCGCGCCTCGTCGGCCATGCCGGCGATGGGGCAAGCCGAGGTCGAGGCCATGACCTTGAAGCCTTCGGGCAACTGGGTGACCTTGTCACCGTGGCTCATCCAGACCTTGAGCATGCCGTGGCCTTCGGGCGTGGCGAAGTCCTCGATGCCTTTGAGCAGTTCGGTATGGCCGTGGGCCCGCACTTCGGCGTAGCCAAACTCACGGGTATGACCGGCTTCGACCTTGCCGCCCAACTGGGTGGCCATGGTCTGCATGCCGTAGCAGATGCCCAGCACCGGCACACCCAGCTCGAACACGGCGTCCGGCGCGCGGTCATCGACTTCGTACACGCTGGCGTGTGAACCGGACAGGATGACGCCCTTGAGGCTGCCGTCCTTGGCGTATTCACGCACCCAGTCGCTGCTCACGTCGCAGGGGTGCACTTCGCAAAACACATGCGCTTCGCGCACACGGCGGGCGATGAGCTGGGTGACTTGCGAGCCGAAGTCGAGGATCAGGATTTTGGAGTGCTGCATGGCAGGCGTCGTTCTTTGAGAAATGAAAAGGCGTCTGGGGTGCAGACGCCTTGAAGGTCAGTGGCAGATTTTAATCAGCCCGGTAGTTCGGTGCTTCCTTGGTGATCTGCACGTCGTGCACATGGCTTTCGCGGATGCCCGCAGCGGTGATCTCGACAAACTCGGCGCGCTCGTGCATGTCGTCGATCGTGGCGCAACCGCAGTAACCCATGCTGGCGCGCAAGCCGCCGGCCATTTGGTAGATGATGGCTACGACAGAACCTTTGTAGGGCACGCGGCCTTCGATGCCTTCGGGCACCAGTTTGTCGGCGTTGGGGTTGCCCGTGCTGGACTCCTGGAAGTAGCGGTCGGCACTGCCTTGCTGCATGGCGCCAATCGAGCCCATGCCGCGGTAGCTCTTGTAGCTGCGGCCCTGAAACAGGATGACTTCGCCAGGCGCTTCTTCGGTGCCCGCAAACATGCCACCCATCATCACGGTGCCTGCGCCAGCGGCAATCGCCTTGGCAATGTCGCCGCTGTAGCGGATGCCGCCGTCTGCGATCAATGGCACGCCTGTGCCTTTGAGGGCGGTGGCCACGCTGTCCACGGCCATGATTTGCGGCACACCCACGCCCGCCACGATGCGGGTGGTGCAAATGGAGCCAGGGCCAATGCCCACTTTCACGCCGTCAGCGCCCGCCTCGACCAAAGCCAACGCCGCAGCGCCCGTGGCGATGTTGCCGCCGATGACTTCGATGTGCGGGTAGTTTTGTTTGACCCAGCGCACGCGGTCGATCACGCCCTTGCTGTGACCGTGTGCGGTGTCCACCACGATGGCGTCCACACCCGCGCGGGCCAACGCTTCGACGCGTTCTTCGGTGCCCTCGCCCACGCCCACGGCGGCGCCCACGCGCAGCTTGCCTGCTGCATCGCGTGCGGCATTGGGGAAGTTGAGTTGTTTGGTGATGTCCTTGACGGTGATCAGGCCTTTGAGTTCAAACGCGTCATTGACCACCAACAAACGTTCGAGCTTGTGCTTGTTCAACAAGGCTTTGGCTTGCTCAGGTGTCGTGCCTTCGGGCACGGTGACCAAGCGGTTTTGAGGCGTCATGATCTCGCTGACTTTTTGGTCGTAGCGGGTCTCAAAGCGCAGATCGCGACCGGTGACGATGCCGACCACTTTGCCGCCGTCGCACACCGGAAAACCAGACACACCCAACTCGTCAGAGAGGGCCATGACCTGGCGCACGGTGGTGTCGGGGGTGATGACCACCGGGTCGCGCAGCACGCCCGATTCGTAGCGCTTGACCTTGGCCACCTGAGCGGCTTGCTCTTGCGCCGTAAGGTTTTTGTGCACGATGCCGATGCCGCCTTCTTGCGCAATGGCAATGGCCAGTCGGGCTTCGGTCACGGTGTCCATGGCCGCGGACACCAGGGGCAGATTCAGGCGAATGTTGCGGGTGAATTGCGTCGCAAGCGACGTGTCCTTGGGCAGGACTTGGGAGTAAGCGGGGACGAGGAGAACGTCGTCAAAGGTAAGGGCTTTACCGAGTAGGCGCATAGCTAAGGCTCCAAAAAATGGATTGTACCTGCGCCAAGCAAGGGATTTCCCTGCCCTGCCCTCAAAAAATGGGGCTTGAGCGCAGAAGCAGCATGCGCTCAAGCGTTTTGATAGTGCAACACTTTGAGTGACTTTTCTGGATCAACATCGACAAATGCATCCGGATTGGCCAACCGTTCGATGAATTTCAGGCTGGGCGCGGCCTCGGCCACCTGGCGGTGCAAGAAAGCGGTGTCCAGCTCGGGCGCATTCAGGCACAGCAGCACATGCCCCTGCGGCTCCAGCAGATCAGGCAAGCGCCGAATCAGCTTGATGTAGTCCTTGGTGGCGATGAAACTGCCCTTTTGGTAACTGGGCGGGTCGACCACGATCACCCCATAAGGCCCCATCTTGCCGATCTTGCCCCAGGTCTTGAAAATGTCGTGCCCCAAAAAACGCGCCTTGGGCGGCAGATTGTTGAGTCGGTGATTCTGCTGACCCACGGCCAGCGCCCCCTGGCTCATGTCCAGGTTAACAACCTGCGCTGCACCGCCTTGCAAGGCCACCACCGAAAACGCACAGGTGTAGGCAAACAGGTTGAGCACGTTTTCATGCAGGGCGTGTTTTTTGAGCCAGGCTCGGCCATTGGCCATGTCCAGGAACAGGCCATGGTTCTGTCCACGCAACACATGCACCTGGTAGCGTGCGCCTTGCTCGCTCACCACATGCGGTTCGGGCACGCTGCCAGCCATCAGGCGGGTTTCGGCATGACCTGTGGCGCGGCACTGGTACACCCAGTTGAGCGGGGCCTCGGGCATCAGACTGGCCCAACGCGCTTGCAAGGCTTGATGGCAAGCAGCCAAATCCTCTTCGCTCACGACCTTGAAGCTTGTCAGTACCCAAACAGGGTCAAACCAGTCCAGCGTCCAGTGTTCACAATCGGGATAGACGCCGCCACGCCCGTGAAAGACACGGTGCGCATCGGGGGTGTTCTCCATCTGCGCGATGGCGTTGAGCAAGGCTTGCATGCTCAGTACCCGGCCGCTGCGCCACGCTTGCGGTTGGCAAACAGGCCCGTGCGGCCTTTGCCCTGGCGCTTGAAACGCTGGCGGCGGGCCACCTTGGGGTCGACCTTGAGCGGCCGGTACAGCTCCACGCGGTCACCTTCGCGCACTGTGGCGTGCCAATCGACCTTGCGCCCCCAGATGCCGGGCTGCAGAAACTGGAGTTTGGCCAAGTCTGTCGGCGAAACCGTTGGATCGGCCTGTTGACACATCACGATCCCCACATCCAGCACCGCTTCGAGGGTGCTGCCTTCGGGCACCGTCAAGTGGTGTTCCCACACTTGCCGGGGTTGCAGACTCCAGCAGAGAGTGACTTGGATCAGCGATTCAGCCATAAACGGTTTCCGCCCGCTTCACAAAGGCATCCACCAGGCTGGCCGCGATCTTGTCGAACACAGGCCCCACCAAAGCGGCCAACGTAGCGCTTGAAAAGCCATATTGCAGATCCAACTCGACCTTGCAGGCGCGTTGCGTGCCATCGCCCACAGGCAAAAAGCGCCACATGCCATTCAAATTGGAAAACGGCCCCTTGACCAGCGCCATGCCCACCGAACGGCCTTCCTCGTGGGTGTTGCGCGTCGTGAAAGTTTGCTGGATGCCGCCCAAGCTGATGCCGACCTCGGCCAACATGCCCTGGGCATCCGACTCCAGCACCCGCGCCTGGTCACACCAGGGCAAAAACTCGGGGTAGTGCGCCACATCGGTCACGAGGCGAAACATTTCATCGGGGCTGTACCAGATGAGGACGGACTTGTGGATATTCTTCATACAATGGTGCGATTGTAGTTTTCCAAGCCGACGCTTTGCTTCTGGCCCGCTTGGATCTCCTTGAGAACGGCCTGCCCGTCCCTATCTGCTCACCATGGCCACCTCCAAAAAAACGACTGCTGCCCCCACCTTTGCCAAGATCGCTGAAAACAAAAAGGCGGCCTTCGACTATTTTTTCGAAGAGCGCTACGAGGCAGGCATGGTGCTGGAAGGCTGGGAGGTCAAGGCCATCCGTGAAGGCAAAGTGCAGCTCACCGACGGGTATGTGGTGATCCGCAATGGCGAGCTGTTCATCATCGGCTGCCTGATCAACCCACTCAAGACCGCATCGACCCACATCAACCCCGAAGCGGCACGTACGCGCAAGCTGCTGCTGAACAAGGATGAAATCAAGCGCCTGATCGGCAAGATCGAGCAAAAGGGCTACACCCTGATCCCGATCAACCTGCATTGGAAATCAGGCAAGGTCAAATGCGACATCGCACTGGCCAAGGGCAAGGCCGAGCACGACAAACGCGACACGATCAAGGACCGCGAAGGCAAGCGTGAAGTCGAACGTGCCATGAAGAGCCGTCACCGCTGAATGGAATGCGGGAGCCCCGCCTCGGGGCGATGAAGCACCAGAGCTGAGCACAAGCCTGTCGCGGCGGGGGCACCGCTCTTACAACAAATCGCGCAGCGGGTGGTGTTCCGAAGGCCAGGGGCTCACAAAAAAGCGCGCTGCCTCGGCCGCATCCACCTCTTCCACCCGGGCAGGTTTCCATTTCGGACTGTGGTCCTTGTCGACCGCCAGGGCGCGGATGCCCTCGACCGTGTCGCTGTCGGCCACGGCGCGCAAATGAAAGCAGTGGTGCACCATGTCGCGCTCCATCCGCAGGTCATCGGCCAGGCCCATCTGGCGTGCGCGGCGAATCTGCTCCAGCACCACGTGCAGCATCAAGGGCGAACGGTGGCGCAAGGCATCGGCCGTTTTCTGGCTCCACTCGTCGGTGGCCGTCTCCAGCTTGGCCAGCATGGCCGCAATGCTGGGCAAACCAAAGACCTCGTCAATCTGGGGCTGTGGTGTGAGTTTTTCAGGGGTCAGCGCGCCGGCTTGGGCCAAGACCCAACGCTCGACCGATTCGGCATTTTCAAAAGGACTGCTGATGAGCTTTTGCCAGATGGGCTCAAGCATGCCGCTGGGCAAGGCGATGTCGGCCAGCTTGGCCGCCACGGCCTGCGGGCCAGTCAGCATGTGGCCCGTGAGGCCCAAGTACTCACCCAGGCGTCCAGGGCAACGGCTCAGGAAGAACCCACCGCCCACATCGGGGAACAGGCCGATGTTGGTTTCGGGCATGGCCATCTTGGTGCGCTCGGTCACCACGCGGACACTGGCGCCCTGGCTGATGCCCATGCCACCGCCCATGACGATGCCGTCCATGAACGCGATATAGGGCTTGCTGTAGGTGTGAATCAGGTGGTTCAGGCGGTACTCTTCGGTGAAGAAGTCGCC
This sequence comes from Limnohabitans radicicola, assembly GCF_014837235.1. Taxonomy (GTDB): domain Bacteria; phylum Pseudomonadota; class Gammaproteobacteria; order Burkholderiales; family Burkholderiaceae_C; genus Limnohabitans_A; species Limnohabitans_A radicicola. The sequence goes on from NZ_JACYFT010000002.1 coordinate 755,968, forward strand.
CAGCGATGCGTCACCCGCGTGGGCAGCTTGGTGGAAAAATCGGATGTCACCGCCCGCACAAAAAGCACCAAACGGCCCCTCTTTGCCCGTGCCGCGCACGGCCACGGCCAGGACCTGCGGATCGTTTTGCCACGCCAGCAGCGCTTGGGTCAAAGACCGCACCATCTCCAGAGACAAGGCATTGAGCGCTCTGGGACGATTGAGGGTGATGCAGCCGATGCGGCCTTCTATGGATATCAGAACATCAGACACGGTTGTTTCTCCAGCCCAACCATTCGTTGAGCAACAAAGCAGACAGTACCAGAACGCCACCGAACAGCACATTCAGCTGCGGGGCTTCATTCGCACCCAGCCAGGCCAGGGCAATGCCAAAAACGATTTCCAGCAAGGCCAGCAAAGCCACTTCGGGTGCCTTGAGCACGCGGGCGCAAATGACCGACAAGGCACACGGAATGGCCAGCTGGAACAAGCCCAAGCCCGCCAGCAAAACCACATCGTGCGCCGAGGCCTGAAAGGGCCAGGCCAAGGGCAGCGTGAGCAAGGTCGAGAAGATGGCGCCGAGCAGCACCGATGGCACCAGGTCAAGGTTCAGGCCTTCGGCATGGCTCTTTTGAACCAGCGTCCACTGCACGGAACCCGCGATGGGCACGCACAAAGCCACCAGTGAACCAAGCAGGAAATTGGGGGCACCCAAGCTCAGCTGGCTGCCGTACATCCAGCCAATGCCGATGCCCGCCAGCACGATCGCACCCCAGGTGCGCGCAGGCAGTTGGTGCCCCAGAAAAATGCGGGTGATCAAGGCCGTGAGCAATGGGCCCAGCGCCATGGTGATCAGCACATTGGCCACCGCGGTGAGCATGAGGGCCAGCATGAAGGCGGTGAACATGACGCTCCAGCACACGCCGGAGAGCCAGAAATAAGGGCTGCGCCAAGGCATGCGTGACCACACCGCCCTGCCCTGCCACAGCGGCAGGATGACGAGCAGGGACAGCATCGTGAAGCAGCTGCGCCAGAACGTCACCTCGAAGCTGCGGGCCTGCTCCAGATGGCGGGTCACCACCCCAGCGGTAGACCACAAGGCTGTGACCCCCACCATGAGCGCGACCGCCTGAGCGTGCCTGAACTTCATGTCAAACCCAACAGCGAATCACTTGTTGCGCTTGCGGTCGTGCTCTTTCAGGAAGCGCTTGCGCAGACGCACGCTCTTGGGCGTGATCTCGACCAGTTCGTCGTCCTCGATGAATTCCACACCGTATTCCAGTGTCAGGTCGATCGGGGGGGTGATCTTGACAGCGTCTTCTTTGCCGGACACACGGAAGTTGGTCAGCTGCTTGGTGCGCGTGGCGTTGACCACCAGGTCGTTGTCACGGCTGTGAATACCCACAATCATGCCTTCGTACACCGGGTCACCGGCCTTGACGAACATGCGGCCACGGTCGTCCAGCTTGCCCAGGGCGTAGGTGAAAATTTCGCCATCGTCCATCGAAATCAGCACACCGTTCTTACGGCCGCCGATGTCACCCTTGTGGGCTTCGTAGCTGTCAAAGATGTTGGAGATCAGGCCCGAACCGCGGGTCAGGTTCAGGAATTCGTTGGAGAAACCGATCAGACCACGGGCCGGGATGCGGTACTCCAGACGGACACGGCCACGGCCATCGGGTTCCATGTTGACCAGCTCACCCTTGCGCTCGCCCAGGGCCTGCATCACGCCACCCTGGTGGTCTTCCTCGATGTCGGCGGTCACCAGCTCAATCGGCTCATGGCGCTCGCCATCCACATCGCGGAACAGCACGCGGGGCTTGGACACGGCCAGCTCATAGCCTTCGCGGCGCATGTTTTCCAGCAGGATGGTCAGGTGCAGTTCGCCACGGCCAGCCACTTCAAAGATGCCGTCTTCGTCGGTTTCCTTCACGCGCAGGGCCACGTTGTGCTGCAGTTCTTTCTGCAGGCGGTCCCAGATCTGGCGGCTGGTGACGAACTTGCCTTCACGACCGGCCAGGGGCGAGGTGTTCACGCAGAAGTTCATGGTCAGCGTGGGCTCGTCCACCTTGAGCACGGGCAGCGGCGCGGGGTTGAGCGGATCGGTCACGGTCACGCCAATGTTCAGGTCGGCAATGCCGTTGATCAGCACGATGTCGCCCGGACCGGCTTCGGTCACCTGCACGCGGTCCAGACCCTGGAAGGTCAGCACCTGGTTGACACGGCCTTTGATGGAGGCGCCATCGGGGCCTTCCATGACCAGCACATCCATGCCGGGCTTGACTTTGCCCTGGCTCACGCGGCCCACGCCGATGCGGCCCACAAAGGTGGAGAAGTCGAGCGCGGAAATTTGCAGCTGCAAAGGTGCTTCAGGGTCACCGCTGTTCGGTGGCACGTGCTTGAGCACGGTGTTGAACAGGGCCGACATGTCGGGGCCCCACTGCTCGCCAGGCGCGCCCTCTTCGAGCGAGGTCCAGCCGTTGATGCCAGAGGCATACACCACCGGGAAGTCCAGCTGCTCGTCGGTCGCTCCGAGTTTGTCGAACAGGTCAAATGCGGCGTTGACCACCTTGTCGCAGTTGGCACCGGGCTTGTCCACCTTGTTGACCACCACGATGGGTTTCAGACCCAGGGCCAGCGCCTTCTTGGTCACAAAGCGGGTCTGGGGCATGGGGCCTTCTTGCGCGTCAATCAACAGCACCACGCCGTCCACCATGGACAAGGCGCGTTCCACTTCGCCGCCGAAGTCCGCGTGTCCGGGGGTGTCGACGATGTTGATGTGGGTACCTTCCCAGGACACGGCGCAGTTCTTGGCCAGGATGGTGATGCCGCGCTCACGTTCGATGGCGTTGTTGTCCATCACGGTGTCCACGACTTTTTCGTGGTCAGCAAAGGTGCCCGACTGGCGCAGCAATTGGTCGACCATGGTGGTTTTGCCGTGGTCAACGTGCGCGATGATGGCGATGTTGCGAATTTGCTTGCTCATGCTCTCTCTTCCTTTAAACCTGCGCAGCCATCCAAGGCGTGGAAGCAGGTGAGTTTTCTAAAATCTGTTGAATTTCGATCGGGCTCAACAATCGACCCGGAATCAATTCGCCGCCATGCACATGCGCCGTTCCCAGCAATGCACGAGGATGTTCTCCATACACCACGACTTGATCACAATCATTCCAAGGGCCGCGTCGGCGCACCCCACTCAAAAATCTTCCCGCGTTCTCGCTGTCCAGGCTCACTTCGGTGTAGGCAGGTAACAGCACATCCACCGGATGCAGTGCGCCCAGTCGATCGGCTTCGTCCATGGCCTCCAGCTCGGCCAGTGTCACGCACTGCGCCGCTTCAAACGGCCCGGTGACCACTCGGCGCAACGCGATCAAATGACCACCACACCCCAAAGCCTCGGCGATGTCTTCGCCCAGCGTGCGGATGTAGGTGCCTTTGCTGCACGCCACACGCAAGCGCAAAAACGGGGCATCGCCCTGCAACTGCATGTCGAGCAACTCCAGGTCATGGATCACCACGTTGCGCGGCTCGCGCTCCACGGGTTCACCTTCGCGGGCGTATTCGTACAAAGCCTTGCCGTCCTTTTTCAAGGCGCTGTGCATGGGCGGCACCTGACTGATCGGTCCCATGAACCGGTCAAGCACTTCCACCACCATGCCCGGACTGCATGACACGTCACGCACAGCGACCACATCGCCTTCGGCATCGGCCGTGGTGGTCTTCACCCCCAGACGAACCGTGGTTTCATAAACCTTGTCGGCATCCAGGTGCTGCTGACTGAACTTGGTCGCGGCACCAAAACACAAAGGCAACACCCCTGTGGCCAAAGGGTCCAGCGTGCCTGTGTGGCCGGCTTTTTCCGCACGCAGCAACCACTTGGCCTTTTGCAAAGCCTGGTTGCTGGATAAACCCAGGGGTTTGTCGAGCAGCAACACCCCATGCACAGGGCGCCGCTGCACCCTGGTGCGGGGCGCGGTCGTCATTCGTTGTCGTCTTTGGCGCGGGAGGCCACCGCCTTGGAGATCAAAGCGTTCATGTCCGATGCGCGCTCGGTGGTGCGGTCAAACATGAAGTGCAAGGTGGGCACTGTGTGGATGTGCAAACGCTTGAACAAACCATTGCGCAAAAAGCCCGCTGCCGCGTTCAGGCCTTCGGTGGCCTCGTCGGGATTGCCCGTCAGCACACTGAAAAACACTTTGGCATGGGCATAGTCGGGTGTCACCTCGACCGCGTTGAGCGTGACCATACCCACACGCGGGTCTTTCAACTCGCGAGCGATCAATTCGGCCAGATCACGTTGGATCTGGTCGGCCACGCGGAAACCGCGGTTTGGAACGGATGAAACCTTCTTGCGGGCCATTTACAGCGTTCTCGCGATTTCCTTGACTTCGAAGAATTCGAGCTGATCGCCCTCTTTGATGTCGTTGTAGTTCTTGAGCTTGATACCGCACTCGAAGCCTTCCTTGACTTCGCGCACATCGTCCTTGAGGCGCTTGAGCGAGTCGAGTTCGCCGGTGTAGATGACGATGTTGTCGCGCAGCAGACGGAACTTGGCATTACGGTTGACCATGCCCGAAGTGACCATACAGCCCGCAACAGTACCGATCTTGGAGGCCACGAACACAGTGCGGATCTCGGCGGTACCGATGACCTCTTCGCGCTGCTCGGGGGCCAGCATGCCGGACATGGCGGCCTTGAGCTCGTCGACCGCGTCGTAAATGATGTTGTAGTACTTGACCTGAACATCGTTGTTTTCTGCGGTTTTGCGAGCACCGGCGTCGGCACGGACATTGAAGCCGATCACGATCGCCTTGGACGCGATGGCCAGGTTGATGTCGGATTCGCTGATGCCACCCACGCCTGCGTAGACCATCTGCACCTTGACCTCGTCGGTCGAAAGCTTAAGCAACGATGCGGACAACGCTTCTTGCGAACCTTGCACGTCGGCCTTGATGATGATCGGCAGTGTCTTGACTTCGCCTGCAGCCATGTCGGAGAACATGTTCTCCAGCTTGGCAGCCTGTTGCTTGGCCAGTTTGGTGTTGCGGAACTTGCCTGCACGGTAAGTGGCAATTTCACGGGCACGGCGCTCGTCCGACATGACCATGAATTCGTCACCGGCTTGTGGCACTTCGGTCAGACCCTGGATTTCGACCGGGATCGATGGCCCGGCTTCCTTGGTGGGTTTGCCGTTTTCGTCCAGCATGGCGCGCACACGGCCAAAGGTCTGGCCTGCCAGGACCACATCGCCGGTTTTGAGCGTACCGGACTGCACCAACACGGTGGCCACAGGACCACGGCCTTTGTCCAAGCTCGCTTCGATGACCAGGCCTTTGGCCATGGCGTCAACAGGGGCCTTGAGTTCCAGCACTTCGGCTTGCAGGAGCACTTGTTCGAGCAAATCATCGATGCCCATGCCGGTCTTGGCCGACACAGAGACGAATGGCGAATCGCCGCCGAACTCTTCAGGCACCACTTCTTCAGCAATCAGTTCGCTGCGCACACGCTCAATGTTCGCGTCGGGCTTGTCCATCTTGTTGATGGCCACCACGATCGGCACACCCGCTGCTTTGGCGTGTTTGATGGCTTCTTTGGTTTGCGGCATGACGCCGTCATCACCCGCCACCACCAGGATGACGATGTCGGTGGCTTGTGCGCCACGGGCACGCATGGCCGTGAAGGCCTCGTGACCCGGGGTGTCCAGAAAGGACACCATGCCACGTGGTGTTTCCACGTGGTAAGCACCGATGTGTTGCGTGATGCCACCGGCTTCGCCAGCGGCCACTTTGGCACGGCGGATGTAGTCCAGCAGCGATGTCTTGCCATGGTCCACGTGGCCCATGACCGTCACCACAGGGGCGCGCGGCAGAGCTTCTGCGTGTTGATCGGACACTTCTTCGTCTGTGAAGGCTTCCGGATCGTCCAGCGCTGCCACCACGGCCTTGTGGCCCATTTCTTCCACCACGATCATGGCAGTGTCCTGGTCCAGCGGCTGGTTCATGGTGGCCATCTGGCCCAGTTTCATCAAATGCTTGATGACTTCGGAGGCCTTGATGGCCATCTTGTGGGCCAACTCGGCCACCGTGATGGTTTCTGGCACGTGCACTTCGAGCACGCGCATTTCGGCTGGCGCGGCCGGGGTGTGGTGTTCATCGCGGTCATGGCCATGGCCTTTGCGGCCCTTGGGGCCTGCACGCCAGCTGTTGCGGCCCACGCCACCGGTGCTGTCGCCACGGGTCGGAATGGCCTTTTTCTTGGCAGGATCACCCGCCCAGCTCGAAGACAGCTTGGCCGATTTGACTTCCTTGTTGCCACCAGGGCCACCAGGGGCAGCACCAGGCGATGCAGCTGTACGCGCGCCAGCGCCGGGTGTGCCGGCAGGCTTGTGCAATGTGCCTTTGACAGCCGGCTTGGCTTCAACCTTGGGCTCTTCCCTCTTGGCCACCAACACCTTTTTGGGCGCGTTCATCATCGAACGGATGGCTTCGGCTTCGGCCAGGGCCTTGCGTCGGCGCTCGTCCAGGTCCTTGGCGCGGGCGGTTTCTTCGTCAGCGCGGGCTTTGGACTCGTCAGCGGCTTTTTGAGCAGCGTCTGCACGTGCCTGTTTTTCAGCTTCAGCTTTGTCCGCGGCTTCGCGAGCGGCCGTTTCGTCAGCAGACGGGCCCTTGGGCGCCTGGGCGGCAGCATTCAAACTGGCCGCTTCTGCTCGGGCTTGCAGCTCGCGCTCCTCACGCGTTGGGGCAGCGGCTTGTGCTGCAGCGGCGGCAGCCGCGGCTTCGGCGGCTTGTGCCTGCTCGCGTTGGCGAGCTTCCTGCTCTTCACGCAGGCGGCGTTTTTCGGCCAGTTCTTCTTCCTGACGGCGAATCAACTCAGCCTGACGACGGGCTTCTTCTTCGCGACGAGCCAGTTCCGCATGGTCGATCACAGGTTCTGCGGGTACTTCAGGCACAGCATCGGCAACGACGTCATCGTCGCGCTTGATGAGCGTGCGTTTTTTGCGCACTTCGACCTGAATCGTGCGGGCCTTGCCTGTGGCGTCGGCTTGCTTGATTTCGCTGGTGGATTTCTTCACCAGGGTGATTTTCTTGCGCTCACCGGTATTGGTGCCATGGCTCGCTTGCAGGTAGGCAAGCAGCTTTTGCTTGTCGGCTTCAGACAAGGCGTCTGAGGACGAAGTTTTGGCGACACCCGCGGAGCGCAATTGCTCCAGCACGACATCGGCAGATTTTTTGAGTTCGCTTGCGAACTCGGCAACAGTGTTACTGGACATATTGTGTTCAAGCCTCCATCAGCTTCAGGCTTGGCCTGCAGCGAACCAGTGTTCGCGGGCTTTCATGATCAGGGCGGTGGCGTCTTCTGCCGTTTGGCCCGTGATGTCGGTCAATTCGTCGGTGGCCAGGTCGGCCAGGTCGTCGCGGGTATGGATACCCGCTTCCACCAGTTTGGAAATCAGCTCGGGCGTGAGGCCAGGCAGATCGCGCAGGTCTTGCGACACTTCTTCAACGCTTTCTTCACGGGCAATTTCCATGGTCAGCAAAGCGTCTTTGGCGCGCGAACGCAGTTCGTTGATCGTGTCTTCGTCGAAGCTCTCGATTTCCAGCATTTCCTGAATAGGCACATAGGCCACTTCTTCGAGGCTGGTGAAACCTTCTTCGATCAGGATGTCGGCGATCTCCTGGTCCACATCGAGCTTTTCCATGAACAACTGGCGGATGCCCGTCGTTTCTTCGGCTTGCTTTTGGGCAGACTCGGCCGCGTCCATGATGTTGATCTTCCAGCCGGTCAGGTCAGAAGCCAGGCGCACGTTCTGGCCGCCACGACCGATCGCGATGGCCAGGTTTTCCTCGTCCACCACCACGTCCATGGCGTGCTTTTCTTCGTCCACCACGATGGATTGCACATTGGCTGGCGCCAGGGCACCGATCACGAACTGGGCGGGGTCTTCGCTCCACAGCACGATGTCCACACGCTCGCCAGCGAGTTCGTTGGTGACAGCGTTCACGCGGGTGCCACGCACGCCGACACAAGTGCCGATGGGATCCACGCGCTTGTCGTGCGAAATCACGGCGATCTTGGCACGTGACCCGGCATCGCGGGCGCAGGATTTGATTTCGAGCAGACCTTGTTCGATTTCGGGCACTTCCTGGCGGAACAGCTCGATCATGAACTCAGGCGCAGAGCGAGAGAGGATGATCGGGGCGCCGCGCAAGGTCAGGTCGACTTCCATGATCATGGCGCGAACGCGGTCACCATTGCGCAGGTTCTCCTTGGGGATCATTTCGCTGCGGCGCAGTCGACCTTCGACACGGCCAGCCTCGCAAATGATGTCGCCCTTGTCCATGCGCTTGACGGTGCCGACAAAGATCTTTTCGCCGCGGGCCATGAAGTCGTTGAGCAGCATTTCACGCTCGGCATCGCGGATCTTCTGCAGGATCACCTGCTTGGCGGCCATGGCGCCGATGCGGCCGATGGGCACGGACTCGACAGGCTCTTCGATGTATTCGTCCACTTCGATGTCCGGGATCTGCTCCTGGGCTTCGAACAACAGGATTTCCTGCTCGGGCAATTGCAAACCAGCTTCGTTGGGCACCACATGCCAGCGACGGAAAGTCTCGTAGTTGCCCGTATCGCGGTCCACGGCCACACGGATGTCGACCTCGCCCTGATACAGCTTCTTGGTGGCTTGCGCCAAAGCGGCCTCGACCGCGCCCAACACCACATCGCGTTCGACGTTCTTTTCGCGGGAGATGGCTTCTACCAACATCAACATTTCGCGATTCATGACTCGACTCTCCTATTCCACTGGGTCAACAGCTGACCCGATTTGCTTTGCATGCGATCCTGACCAGCGGTCAGGCTTGAACTTTGGGCTTTCGCCCTTTGAAATCCACCACAGGGGCCAGACGCGCTTCACGCAACTCATCGAGCGTGAAGCCCAGCGCCTGCAGCGGCGCGGGCACGCGCTTTTTGCTGATGCGCTGACCGGGTTTGACTTCGGGCGCATCGCTCCAGACGATTTGCCAGCCTGTGTTGGCGGCATCGCGCTCAAGCGTGCCCCTGAATTTTTTGCGGTTGGCGCTGACCAGGCCCGCTGCGCTGTCGCCCATGGGGGCCTTGAGCGTGATGTCAATCAGCTCGCCCACGAAGCGCTCAAAATCTTTTTCATGGCGCAATGGTCGATCGATGCCTGGGGAAGACACTTCCAGGCGCTTGTAATCAACCCCATCCACCTCGAGGGAAAACTGCAGTTGACGGTTGACCTTCTCACAGTCTTCGACCGTCACAAATGTTTCTTCGGAGGCAGGCCCCTGCCATGGCCAGTCGATGGTGATGCGCAACAGGCCTCCGGCAGAGCGTTCAATCTCTACCAGGTCATAGCCCAGTCCGGTCACGGTTTCTTCAACGATTTGCTGCAATGCCACAGGATTTTTAACAGGAGCGGATGTTCTGCCAATAATGAATCGACCAAAAAAAACGGGCGGTGAGAACCCGCCCGTTTGGTCGTGAAGTTCCTATTCTAGCCCAAAAAAGCCGCTAAGTGTGTGATTTTCAAGAGAAACATCGATCTCATACCCGCACTGCGCACCCATCTCGAGCCCTTACTGAGCATGAGACAATCACGGCCACGTTAACGGAGCACCCTCATGACAAATAAAACAGGATTCCTCGCAGGCAAAAAACTCTTGATCACGGGCGTTTTGTCCAACCGTTCCATCGCCTACGGCATCGCCAAGGCGTGCCATGAGCAAGGCGCCGAGTTGGCTTTCAGCTACGTGGGCGAGCGTTTCAAAGACCGCATCACCGAGTTTGCAGCCGATTTTGGCTCTAATCTGGTTTTTGACTGCGACGTTGGCAGCGACGAGCAAATTGAAAAGCTGTTCACTGAACTTTCAGCCACTTGGCCCAAGTTTGACGGTTTTGTGCATGCCATTGGCTACGCGCCGCGCGAAGCGATTGCCGGCGACTTCCTCGACGGCCTGTCTCGCGAGGCCTTCAAAATCGCCCACGACATCAGCGCATACAGCTTCCCTGCCATGGCCAAAGCGGCCCTGCCCTACCTCAACGACAAGTCATCGGTTCTGACCTTGACTTACCTAGGCGCCATTCGCAACGTGCCCAACTACAACACCATGGGCCTGGCCAAGGCCAGCCTCGAAGCATCGGTCCGTTACTTGGCCGAATCTCTGGGCAGCCAAAACCGCGGCATGCGTGCCAACGGTATTTCGGCAGGCCCCATCAAGACACTGGCCGCCAGCGGCATCAAGGGTTTTGGCAAGATTTTGTCGGTCGTGGCCGAAACATCACCCATCCGCCGAAATGTGACCATCGAAGATGTAGGCAATGTGGCTGCATTTCTGTTGTCGGACTTGGCCGCCGGCGTCACCGCCGAAATCACTTATGTGGACGGTGGATTCAGTCAGGTGGTGGGTGGGATTGCTGAGCCGAACTGATCCAATTTTGGCCGCAAAAAACAAAACCACCTCAGGGTGGTTTTTTTTGGCCAAACCAAGCTCCGAATTCATTAATTTATATTTGCAAAATATCAAAAAATAGTCAGATCAAATGTGATTGATCGAGTTTGTCGATGATGCGTAAAAACAACAAAGGTGTAACACCCAGTTAACACAACTTACAAAGTCATATTAAATGTTGTGTTCGTAGTTTCGTAACGGAGTTGAAATTGAAAAAGTCACACCTCTCATCCCCACAGGCATTTCGCCAAAAGTTCTTGTCTCAAGCGCTCAGCTTGGCTTTTGGTGTCACCCTGGTCAGCGTTGGCACGATCAACACGGCCTTTGCCCAATCCAACGCCACAGGTACCGTCTACGGTACAGCCGCCTCCGGCAGCACTTTGGTGCTGACCAACAAGGAAACAGGCTTCAAGCGTTCGGTGAACCTGGACAATACAGGCCGCTTTAGCCTCGGAGCATTGCCAGTGGGCAGCTATTCTGTCCAAGTGGTCAAAGATGGCAAAGTGGTCAACAGCAACCCCGATGTAGATGTCCGTATCGGTCAGGGCACCGAAATTTCCTTCGCGGATACCGTGGTCGTGACCGGTACGCAAATTGCCAAGAAGCTGGACATGACGGAAATGGGCTCCACCACCATTTTCACTGCCAAAGAACTGCAGCGCATTCCCGTGGCCAACAACGTGGGCGCCATCATCCAATTGGCCCCCAACACCACAAGCGGCGACTCGCGCTATGGCGGCTCCAACGCCCCCAGCTTCGGTGGATCCAGTGCATCTGAAAACGCTTACTACATCAACGGCTTCCCTGTGACCAACGCTCTGACACAGGTTGGCTTCTCACAACTTCCTTTCAATTCGATTGCCCAGGCACAGGTCCTGACAGGCGGTTATGGCGCTGAATTCGGCCGCTCCACGGGTGGCGTGGTCAACATCATCACCAAGAGCGGCTCCAACGAGTTCAAGGCAGGTGGCGGTATCACCTGGAGCCCTGACACACTGCGCGCAGCCAGCCGTAACCAGTACTACGCGGATAACGGCACTGCTCTGGCCAACAAGTTGTACTTTTACAACCAGGCCAACACCACTGATTCAGTGACGACCACTGGCTACTTCAGCGGCCCCATCATCAAGGACAAGCTGTTCATTTATTTCTCGGGTGAGCGTGCGAATACCAATTTCAATGGCATCCGTACAGGCAACACTTCTGCAACCTACACGGCTTCTGCATCCACACAATCCTCTTCATGGCAAGAAATCGCCACCGAGATCCCTCGTTATTTGATGAAGCTGGACTGGAACATCTCAGATGACCACCATCTGGAATACACCCGCCTGGCCGACAAATACACCTCGGCTCGCAAATACTACGGCTTCAACTACGCCACTTTGCAAAACACCAATGTGCAAAACGGTGGACAAACCTATGTGAACTGGGGCCCAACACCTGTCGCTTCGCAACAAGGTTCGGAAGCGGACATCTTCAAGTACACAGGCTACTTCACAAAAGACCTGACCTTCACTGCCGTGCTGGGTCAGACCAAGAGCCGTCACCAGCAAATCCCTGTGGGCTACAACCCTGCGTTGCCACAAATTTTCTCTGACTCCACCAACGAAGTTCCAGGCCTTGGCCCTTACGCCCACCCACAAACCATCTCCGGCAACTTGCTGATTCCCGGTGCTGTGGACAAAAACAAGGGCCTGCGCTTTGACGTGGAATACAAGCTCAACCAGCAACACACACTGCGCGCTGGCCTCGACAAAAACACCATCAACTCAACTGCTGGCAGTGGCGTGGCGGGTGGGTTCCGCTGGGAATACTTCAAGTCCAGCACACCTGGTGCACTGATTGATGGTAAATACGCTGCCGCCAACAGCGTAACCACCAACAACCCATATGGCGCTCTGGGCTATTACGCACAGCAGGTCTATGTCAACACCATGTCGACACCGTCCGTCGACCAAACTGCTCAGTACATTGAGGACCGTTGGCAAGTCAACGACAAGTTGTTGCTGTCTTTGGGCTTGCGCAACGAAGGCTTCAACAACAAGAACGGTGACGGCAAGTCTTACATCAATCTGCCAACCCAAATCGCGCCACGTCTGGGCGCTACTTTCGATGCTCTGGGCAACCAGACGCTGAAGGTGTTTGGTAGCGCGGGCCGTTACCATGTGCCACTGCCCACCAACGTGGCTGTGCGTGCTGCAGGTGCATCGCTCTACACCAAGCAAAACTTCATCTACACAGGTGTCGACTCGAATGGTCAACCCACTGGCTTGACTTCCATCAGCCCCGTGTATTCGTCCAACAACGAATACGGTCAGTCCAAGGACCCCCAATCTGTTGCAGCACTCAACATGAAGGGCAACTACCAGGATGAATTGGCCTTGGGCTTTGAACAGGCTGTCAACAAAGGCCTGAACATCGGCGGCAAGTTCACCTACCGCACACTGCGCTCGGCCATCGACGACCATTGCGATGACCGTCCTTTCCAGGCATGGGCTGACCGCAACGGTGTCAACACAGCCAACTGGGAAGGCTACCACTGCGCATTGTTCAATCCCGGCATTGCCAACAGTTTCATGATGGACTACGGCGACGGCAAAGGCATGCGCCGCGTCGATTTGTCTGCCAAGGATCTGGGCTTCGACAAAGTCAAGCGCATTTACCAGGCGCTGGACCTCTTCGCGGAGCATCCGTTTGATGGCAAGTTCTACGGCAAGGTGACCTACACCCTGTCGCGCAACTACGGCAACACCGAAGGCCAACTGCTGTCCGACATCGGCCAAGCCGATGTGTCCACCACACAAGCTTTCGACTATCCAGAGTTCTCGCGCAACGCCCTTGGCTTGCTGCCTAACCACCGCAAGCACCAACTGAAGATGTTTGGTTACTACCAAGCCGATCCAGAATGGGGCTTTGGTGCCAACGTGGCACTGGCATCCGGTCGTCCACGTAACTGTATCGGCAATGCGCCTGATGCCGTGGGCTCCACCAACCCGAATGCAGTGACGAACTACTCAGGCTACGGCTCTGCTTACTTCTACTGCAACGGTGTGGCCTCTCCCCGTGGCTCGCAAGGCACACTGCCTTACACCATGAAGCTGGACCTGAACGTGGCTTACCAGCCCGCGACACTCAAGGGCCTGACCCTGAAGCTGGACGTCTTCAACGTCCTCAACCGCCAATCGGTTGAAGTCATCGAAGAACGCTACAACTCGGGCACAGCAGTGCGCGCTCTGTACAGCACTCCGCTGTCTTACACTGCGCCACGTGCAGCACGCATCTCTGCTTATTACGACTACAAGTTCTAAGCAAGCGATACGGCATGCCGATCAAGCACCTCCCCCGGGAGGTGCCTCCAAAAAAGAAGCCCCCGATTTCGGGGGCTTCTTTTTTGGAAGAAGTAACCTCAATTCAAATGGTCAAGCTTTCACGCAATCAGCAAAGTAACGCTTTTTGCCATCGTCGTCCTTGATCTCCACCAAGCCATGAATGTCGGTCTCAAAGCCAGGGCACTTCTCGTTGAACTCACGGGCAAACTTGAGGTAGTCCACGATCTTCTTGTTGAAAACTTCGCCAGGAATCAAGAGCGGGATACCCGGTGGGTATGGCGTCACCAGTCCCACCGTGATGCGGCCTTCCAGGTCGTCGATCTCGACGCGCTCGGTTTTGCGCTGGGCAATGTGCGCGTACGCGTCTGATGGGCGCATGGCGGGTGCCAGGTCCGACAGGTACATCTCGGTGGTCAAACGCGCAATGTCGTACTTGGCGTACATCTCGTGCACGTGCTGGCACAGATCGCGCAGGCCCATGCGCTCGTAGCGCGGGTGCTTGGCACAGAACTCCGGCATGATGCGCCACATCGGCTGGTTCTTGGCGTAGTCGTCCTTGAACTGCTGCAAAGCGGTAAGCAGCGTGTTCCAGCGGCCCTTGGTGATGCCGATGGTGAACATGATGAAGAAGCTGTACAGGCCGGTCTTTTCGACCACTACCCCGTGCTCGGTCAGGAACTTGCTGACGATGGATGCAGGAATACCGGTCTTGTCGAACTTGCCGTCCAGGTCCAAGCCGGGCGTGACGATGGTCGACTTGATCGGGTCAAGCATGTTGAAGCCATCGGCCAGCTGCTGTCCAAAGCCGTGCCACTTGCTGGCCTTCTTGCGCGGATCGTTACGAAGGATCCAATCATCCGCACGGCCCACGCCCTCGTCTGCGAACTTCTCTGGCCCCCAGACTTTGAACCACCAGTCCTTGCCATATTCCTCGTCCACCTTGCGCATGGCACGACGGAAGTCCAGCGCCTCAGCAATGCTCTCCTCGACCAATGCTGTACCGCCAGGAGGCTCCATCATGGCCGCAGCCACATCACAGCTGGCAATGATGCTGTACTGTGGGCTGGTCGAGGTGTGCATCAGGTACGCCTCGTTGAACAGTGGGCGGTCCAGCTTGGTGTTTTGTGCGTCCTGCACCAGCACATGGCTGGCCTGGCTGATGCCCGCCAGCAGCTTGTGGATCGATTGGGTGGCATAGACCATCGACTCTTTCGGTCGAGCACGCTTTTTGCCCATGGCGTGGTACGGACCATAGAACGGATGGAACGCGGCGTGCGGCAGCCAGGCCTCGTCAAAGTGCAGGTTTTCCACGTAGCCATCGAGCATGCCCTTGATGGTTTCGGTGTTGTAGAGCACGCCGTCATAAGTCGACTGCGTGAGCGTCAGAATGCGCGGTTTGACCTTCTTGGCGTCCACGCCCTTGAGCAGCGGATTCTTCTTGATCTTGGCCTGGATGGCCGCAGGCTCGAACTCGCTTTTGGGGATCGGGCCGATGATGCCGAAGTGGTTGCGCGTTGGCTTCAAGAACACCGGGATGGCCCCGGTCATGATGATCGAGTGCAAGATGGACTTGTGACAATTACGGTCCACCACCACCACGTCCCCCGGCGCAACGGCGTGGTGCCACACCATCTTATTGGACGTGCTGGTGCCATTGGTCACAAAGAAGCAATGGTCGGCATTGAAGATGCGCGCCGCATTGCGTTCGCTCTCGCCAATCGCGCCGTTGTGGTCCAGCAGCTGACCCAATTCTTCCACCGCATTGCACACGTCGGCGCGCAGCATGTTCTCGCCATAAAACTGGTGGTACATCTGACCCACGGGGCTTTTCAGGAAAGCCACACCACCCGAGTGGCCGGGGCAATGCCATGAATAAGAGCCGTCTTCTGCGTAATCGAGCAGCGCCTTGAAGAATGGGGGTTGCAGGCCTTCAAGGTAGCTCTTGGCCTCGCGGATGATGTGACGCGCCATGAACTCGGGCGTGTCTTCGTACATGTGAATGAAACCATGCAATTCGCGCAGGATATCGTTGGGCAAGTGCTGGCTGGTCTTGGTCTCGCCATAGATGTAGATCGGCACATCGGCGTTCTTGCGGCGCACTTCATCGATGAAGGCACGCAGGCTGATCACGGCCGGATCCAGATCGGGCCCAGGCGTGAACTCTTCATCATCGATGGACAAAATGAAAGCACTGGCACGGCTTTGCTGCTGGGCAAATTGCGAGAGATCGCCATAGCTGGTCACCCCCAGAACCTCGAACCCTTCGCTGACGATGGCATCGGCCAGCGCACGGATGCCCAGACCCGATGTGTTCTCGGAGCGGTAGTCTTCGTCAATGATGACAATGGGAAAACGGAATTTCATGCTGGGCAGACCGCAAAGGTCCTGAAAATGGACAAACAGGGGCGAAGTTTAAGCTACAATCTATGGCTTCGGAGCGGTGGATGAGTGGTTTAAGTCGCACGCCTGGAAAGCGTGTGTGGGTTAATAGCCCACCGCGGGTTCGAATCCCGCCTGCTCCGCCAGAACAAAGCCCCAAGTCCTTTGGCTTGGGGCTTTTTTTCGTCTGTTGCATGTCCACGACAACATGGTGGAACCTCGCACACGACAATGGAGAGTGCCCCAACTCCAAGACCAAACAATGACACGCCCACAGGCATGAAATCTGAAAGCTTGTTCCGAATTCCAGGTTACGCAAGGCTGTGGGGCTCGATCCTGCTGAGCAATTTAGGGGCACAGCTCACCATGATCGTGCTGCCATTGACCGCCGTGGTGGTGCTGCATGCCAGTCCCACACAAATGGGTTTGCTCGGCGCCATGGAGTTGCTGCCCTTTGTGGTGCTGTCTTTGCCTGCGGGTGTCTACCTGGATCGCATCCGAAAATTGCCGGTCTACATCTCAGGCGAATTGCTGATGGCCGCCATGCTGGTGTCGGTGCCGATCGCCTGGACGTTGGACATGCTGAGCATGGGCTGGCTGTATGTGGTGGGCATTGGCGCGGGTGTGGTGTACACGGTCGCAGGTTCGGCATCACAAATCGTGCTCACCCAATTGGTGGGCCGCGATCAATTGGTCAAGGCCCATGCACAAAACGCCATAGCAAGTTCAACCGCAGAGGTCATCGGCCCAGGCATCGCGGGTCTCTTGATCAAGCTGTTAGGCGGGCCATTGACTCTGTTGGTCGACTGCTTTTTGGTGCTTTGCTCGGCCCTCATGCTCAAGGGCCTGCGCATTCAGGAAAAGCTAACGCCCCCCGAGCACACCCATTTCTGGGGCCAACTTCAGGCAGGCCTGGCCTTTGTGCGCAGCCAGCCCGTGCTGATTCACAGCGCGCTGGTGGTGGGAGCTTGGCAGTTCTTCGCACAGATGGCCATGTCGATTCAAGTGATCTACGCCGTACGCGAGTTGGGCATGAGCGAAGAGCACCTGTCGGTGAGCTATGTGGCTTTAGGAGCTGGCTCGATTGCAGTGGGCATGGTTGGGCCAAGACTGTCCAAAACCATCGGCCCGGGCCCCGCCCTGCTGCTGGGCATTGGCCTGACAGGCTTGGGCTGGCTTCAGTTGGCGCTGTTCAAGGACCAGATTCCGGCCGTCGTCGGCTTCGCCTTGATGCTGATGGGCTTTGCCGCGGGTGCCACTTTGCTGTTCATCAATTTTCTGGCGATCAGGCAATCGGTGACGCCCTCCCCCATGCTGGGCCGCATGACCACCACCATGCGTTGGCTGATCTTGCTGCCTGCGGGGCCGGGTGCCTTGCTGGGCGGCTGGCTGGGCGAGCACACCACCATGGTCACGCCCATACTGCTGGCGGGGGTGGGTGCCCTGCTCACGGCTGGGGTGGGGCTGGCGGTAACCCGCTTGAGGCACTTGCAGGTGCTACCCCAAGCGCCTGACGCCTGACGCCTGACGCCTGATGCCTGAAGCCTCACAACGACAAGAATCAAGCCAGCGCGGCCGCACGCTCTGGCGTCCAGCCTTTGGGGATGGCCCCCAACAGCTCCTGGGTGTATGGGTGCTGCGGATTGGCGTAAATGTCTGCGGCTGCACCCCGCTCCACGATGGCCCCCTGCTTCATGACGATCATCTGATCAGACATGAAGCGCACCACGTCCAAGTCGTGCGAAATGAACAGGTAGGCCAAAGAAAACTCTTTTTGCAAGTCCTTGAGCAAGTTCAGGATGGTGGCCTGCACGCTCACGTCCAGAGCGCTGACAGATTCGTCGCACACCACAATCTCGGGCTGCAGGATCAGGCTGCGTGCAATCGAAATGCGCTGGCGCTGACCGCCCGAGAATTCATGCGGGTATTTGTGCAAGGCATGGGCCCCCAGGCCCACACGCTCCAGCCACTCCAACACCAAAGCTTGCCTTGCGGCTTCATCACCGCCCAGGCCGTGAATCTTTAAAGGCTCCTCCAGAATCCGGCCTACCGTGAACCGGGGATTCAAACTGGCATAAGGATTCTGAAAAATGATCTGAACCTTCTTGCGCATGGCACGGATTTGCGCCGCACTTTGCCCTGTCAGCGGGTGACCAGCCAGTGTGACTTCCCCGCGGGTGACTTGCAGCAATTGGGCGAGCATCAAGCCCAACGTGGATTTACCAGAGCCGGACTCGCCCACCACCCCCAATGTCTGGCCACGGCGCAACGAGAAACTCGCATCTTGCACCGCATGCACGGTCTTACGGGAAAACAAACCCGTCTTGATCACATAGTCTTTGGCCAGGCTGTCCACTGTCAATAACACATCGCCATCGGTGGACGCAGCCGCCTTGGGTGTCAGCGTGCGACCCGCAGGGTTCATGAAGTCTTCGATGACCGGCAGCCGGTCGTAGTCCTGATTCAAGCGCGGCCGACACGCCAGCAACGCTTGTGTGTAAGGATCCTTGGGCTGGTTGAAAATCGCCTCAACCGACCCGGCTTCACGCACTTCACCATGGCGCATGACCACCACTTCGTGGGCCAGCTCGGCCACCAAACCCAAATCGTGGCTGATGAACAGCATGCTCATCTTGTGCTTGTCCTGCAAACGCACCAGCAGCTCGATGATCTGGCGCTGCACGGTCACATCCAGCGCCGTGGTTGGCTCATCGGCGATCAACAAACGGGGTTGGCAGGCGATCGCAATCGCGATCATCACGCGCTGCTGCTGACCGCCCGACAACTCGTGCGGATAGGCATTGATGCGGTTGGCTGGGTCGGGAATGCCGACTTCGTCGAGCACGGCCTTGGTCTGCTCCCAGGCTTGCTTGGGGCTCAAGCCCAAATGCAGCATCAGCACTTCAGCAATCTGCTGGCCGATGGTCTTGACGGGATTGAGCGAACTCATCGGATCCTGAAACACCGTGGTGATGTCCTTGCCGCGCAGTTTGCGCAACTCGGTATCCGACAGTTTGAGCAGGTCCACCCCTTGGCTGATGATCTGGCTGGACGGATCGATCAACGCGTTGTCGGGCAGCAACCGTGAAATGCTCAGGGCACTCACGCTCTTGCCACTGCCCGACTCTCCGACCAAGGCCAGGGTACGTTGCTCTGGCACATCGAAACTGACACCATGCAGGGCATGCTGAATCCCGGCACGGCCCATGTCGAAGGAGACTTTGAGATTTTTGACTTGAAGTGTTGCGGTCATGTCACATGCCCTCAGCGAATCTTGGGGTCCAGCGCATCGCGCAAGGCATCTGTGAACAGGGCAAACGCCGTCACAAAGATGGCCATCATGGTCGTCGCCGCCAGAAACTGCCACCAGATACCCAAGATCAGCTCGGTCTGGGATTCCGACAGCATCGTGCCCCAGCTGACCATGTCGATCGACACACCCAAACCCAGGAAAGACAGAATCACTTCGGCTTTGATGAAGCCGACCACATGCAAACTCAGCTGAACCAGAATCACATGGCTGATGTTGGGCAGGATATGGACAAACAAACGCGAAAAATGACTGGCACCAATGGCCTCGGCCGCACGCACATAGTCGCGTGAGCGGTGCTTGATGTACTCGGCCCGCACCAGACGGTAAATGCCCGTCCAGCCCACCAGACTCAATATCACCACCACGTTCATGATGCCGTTGGAAAACACCTTGGCCAGCGGTCCGGACTTGAACACCGCCGCCAGCGCGAAAATGAGCAGCACATAAGGAATGGCGTTGAACACGTTGTAGAGCCACTCCAGCGCATCATCCACAGCGCCACCGAAATAGCCACCAACAGCCCCGAGCACTGTACCGATCAGTGTGGCCATCAGGGCGGCGGTCAATCCCACCAGAATCGAAATCTGGGCGCCCTTGATCGCCTTTTTCAGCACATCACGGCCAATGCGGTCACCACCCCATGGCAAGGTGTCTTGCTTGATCTGGTTGTGGATTGTCACGCCAGAGGCTTTTTGCTGCCACTTCTCATAAAAGGGTGCCAAAGGATCGATGTCCGAAATATCCAACTGCTTCACAGGGGCTTGCGCTTCCTGTTCAGCTTGAACATCGGCTTTGGCCCCCATCACATGCGGAGGGGCAAAAGGCTGGCCAATTTCCTCTTGCCAGTCGCTGCCCACCCAGCCGAGCTGAGCAGACAACACCAGCGCAAAGAACAAGCCCACCACCGTGAGGGCACCCATACCGGTTTTGTCGCTGCGAAAACGCTCCACCACCTGAGCCCACAGCGAATTGGAATGACGATTGGAAACCATGACTGCACTCATTTGAGTTTCACGCGGGGATCAACCCACTGGTAAAGGACATCGGTCAACAGATTGATGACCATGGTGAGCGCCGCCAGGTAAATGGTGGCGGCCTGAATGACAGGGTAGTCGCTGCGGTTGACCGCGGTGTAGACCTCGCGACCCAAACCCGGGATGGAGAAAAACACTTCGATGAGGAAAGAGCCAATGAAAATGCTGGGCAAATGCGTGGCCACATTGGTCAAGATGGGAATCAAGGCATTGGGCAGCACATGACGGAACAGCACCGCCTCCTCCGAAAGCCCTTTGGACCGTGCCGTGCGCACGTAATCCTGGGTGATTTCATCGAGAAAAAAGCTGCGGTACAACCGGGTGTGTGGCCCCAAGCTCACGATCACGGCCAACAATACCGGCAAGGGCGCGAACGACATCAGGTTGGTCCAAACGCTGTTGCTCCAACCCTGCACGGGGAACCACCCGAGCACAAAGGCAAACAGGTACTGGCCAAAGATGACGTAGACCAGAAAGCTGATGGACATGGCTACGGTGCAAATGACCATCACCACTTTGTCGGTCAAGGTGCCACGCACATACGCCACCGCGAGACCTGCCAAAGTCCCCAGCAACACCTCGATCACCAGAATCGGGGTCATCACTGTCAGAGTGGCGGGCAGTCTGGTCTGGAAAATTTTGGCCACCGATTCGTTGGTCGCCCAACTGTTGCCCCAATCAAACGTGGCCACCTTGATCATGAATTGCCACATCTGTTGCCACAGTGGCAAGTCCAGGCCCAGTTGTTTGCGGATGGAATCGATCTGCTCCTGCGAAGCATTCATGCCCGCCAGGATCTCGGCCGGATCACCACCAAAGTAATGGAAAAGCAGGAATACCAGCAGCATGACGCCCAACAAAGTAGGAATCATCTGGAGGATGCGTCTGACAAGAAAGTTCAGCATGGTGGGGTAATTGCTCGATTGACCGGTTCCGGTCGGTAAGGCACTATTATTGGCCGTAAATTTGTTCATTCTTCTAAGTGTTTGCCTTGATCATTTCTCGCCTGTTCTACCCCGCCCTTGCGCTGATCTGCGGCCTCCACAGCCTGAGCGTCCAAGCCCAAAGCACCAAAGCCCCGGAAAAGGTTTTCCGCTATGCCATGCAATCGGCAGAAACCGGGTTTGACCCCGCACAACTGTCGGATCTTTACTCGCGCATCTTGACGTCGAACATGTTCGACTCTCTCTACACCTACGACTACCTGGCCAGACCTTTGGTAGTTCGCCCCAACCTGGCAGCAGCCATGCCAGACGTTTCGGCCGATTTCAGGACCTATACCGTCAAACTCAAGCCGGGCATTTATTTTTCGGACGATCCTGCCTTCAAGGGACGAAAACGCGAGTTGGTGGCCAGCGACGTGGTTTACACCTACAAACGCATCTTCGACCCCAAGAACAAAAGCCCCAGCGTGGCGGGTTTGCGCGAAGAAAAAATCCTGGGCATGGAAGAGTTGCGTGAGCAAGCCACCAAAACGGGCAAGTTCGATTACGACCACGAAATCGAAGGTCTGCGCGCCTTGGACAAATACACTGTGCAGTTCAAGCTGGGGGAAGTGCGCCCCCGCTTTCTGGAGGCACTGACCGACCCTGGCATCTTCGGCATCGTGGCGCGTGAAGTGGTCGAAACCTACGGTGATCGCATCATGGAGCACCCGGTGGGCACGGGCCCTTTCAAGCTCAGCGAGTGGCGGCGCTCTTCCAGGATCGTCTTTGTGCGCAACCCCAACTACCGGGATGATTATTTCGAAGCCAGCCCGCCTGCAGACTCAGCGCTCTCGCAGCAGGTGAATGCGCAGATGAATGGTCGAAAACTGCCGCAGATCGACAAGGTGGAAGTCTCGATCATCGAAGAAGCTCAGCCGCGCTGGTTGGCTTTTCTGGGCAACGAACACGACCTGATGGAGCGCTTGCCTGCCGCATTTGTCAATGTGGCCATTCCACAGAACAAGCTGGCACCCAATCTTCAAAAACGTGGCATCCAGATGCAACGCAGTCCCTTGATGGATGTGACCTATGCTTTTTTCAACATGGATCATCCAGTGGTAGGGGGTTACACTCCAGACAAAGTGGCCCTGCGCCGGGCCATTTCGCTGGCTTACAACACTGCCGAAGAAGTGCGGCTGCCCAGACGCAATCAAGCCATCGTCTCTCAGGGACCCATCATGCCCCTGACCCGCGCCTACAACGCGAACACACGATCCGAGATGGGTGTTTTCGACAGAACCAAAGCCATGGCTTTGCTCGACATGTTCGACTATACCGACAAAGACGGTGACGGCTGGCGTGACCTGCCCGATGGCAAGCCCCTGACGCTCGAATACGCCACTATTTCAACGGCCGATTACCGCGAACTCAATGAAATCTGGAAAAAGAACATGGACGCCATCGGCATCCGCGTTGAATTCAAATACGGCCAATGGCCTGAACAACTCAAGGCTGCCCGCAACGGCAAACTGATGATGTGGAGCCTGGGACTGGGTGGCGGCTCACCCGATGGGGCCGGTGTCCTGGCCGTCGGCTACAGCAAATCGATTGGCGCCCAAAACTATGCGCGGTTCAAATTACCCGAATACGACGAGATCTACCGCAAGATCAACCGCATGCCCGACAGTCCGGAGCGCACGGAGCTGATCGAACAGGCCGTCAAACTGCTGGTGGCCTATGCCCCCTACAAGTTTGTCTCCCATCGGATCGGCACCGATCTGACACATCCCTGGGTGCAGGGCTACGTCCGCAATCCGATTGCACGTGACTTCTGGAAATACATCGACATCGACGTGCAAAAAGCACCCAAACCCTGATGCAAAAAATCCCACAGACTTTCCTGGCCGTGTCCTTGAGCGGCCTGCTGGCATTGGCCGCCTTGACCTCTTGGGCCGCCACCGTGCCAACTGGTGTTCAGCTGCATGCTGAGCAAACCCTGACCCGCAACAATGGCTCCGAGCCAGAAACCCTCGATCCCTCGCTGATCGAATCGGTCGGGGCTGCCAACCTCGCGCGCGACCTCTTCGAAGGCCTGACGGCCAGCAACGCCAACGGCAAAATCGTGCCCGGCGTGGCCGAAAAATGGCGGCAGGTGGACCCGACCACATGGACCTTTCAGTTGCGGCCACAAGCCAAATGGCAAAACGGCGAACCAGTGACTGCGCAGGACTTTGTTTACTCGTTCCGCCGCCTGGTCGACCCCAAAACCGGCTCCAAATACGCTCGCACTTTTGGAGATTTCCTCCTCAATGGCAAGGAAGTGGCGCTGGGCCAGAAACCGCCCCAGGAACTCGGTGTGCGCGCCATTGACAAAGCCACACTGGAAATCAAAACCTCACACCCCGTGAAATTTTTGCCTGAACTCGTGAGCAACCCCAATCTGAGCCCACTGCACGCCAAGTCAATTGAAAAACTGGGGCGAGAGTGGACCAAACCTGGCAACCTGATGGGCAACGGTGCTTACACACTCAAAAGCTGGCAAGTCAACAGCAAAATTGTGCTCGAAAAAAACCCGAGTTACTGGGATGCTGATCAGGTCGTGATCAACCGTGTGACCTACCTGCCCGTAGAGGACGGCCATGTGGATGTCAAGCTGTTCGAGTCCGGCCAGAACGATTGGGTCTACATGCTGCCACCGGGCACCTACGAGTCCTATTTGAAAAAATATCCCAAGGACACGCGCAACACCCCTTTGCTGGCCCTGCGCTATTACGATTTCCAAACGCAATCGCCTTTCTTCAAGGACGTGCGGGTGCGCCAGGCCCTGTCGATGGTGCTGGACCGCGAAATTCTGGCCCAGAAGGTAACTGCCGACGGCCAAAGTCCGGCGTATGGCCTGATCGTCAAAGGCGTGGATGGCGCCGACCCCATCGCCTATGAGTGGGCCAACTGGCCCATGGCCAAGAAGGTGGAAACGGCCAAGGCACTGCTCGCGCAAGCAGGGGTTCAACCCGGTGCCAAGTTCACCTTCTCTTACAACACCAGCGAATACCACAAGAAGATGGCCATTTTTGCCGCTTCTGAATGGAAGTCCAAACTCGGACTGACCGTGGAATTGGAGGCCATGGAATTCAAGGTCCTGATCAAGAAACGCCATGACGGTCAATACGAGATGGCTCGTGACGGTTGGAACTCCGACTACAACGATGCGACCAGTTTCATTGCGCTGGTCAAATGCGACTCAGACCAAAACCACAGCCGCCATTGCAACAAGGATGCGGAAGTGCTGATCCAAAAAGGCCTCAAGGAAAACGATCAAGCCAAGCGCAAAGCGGCTTTGAACGAGGCCATTCGCCTCATCATGAACGACTACCCCATCATCCCCTTGTTGCAGTATTCCCTGCCCAGGCTGGTCAAGTCTTATGTGGGCGGCTACAGCACCGAGAACCAGATGGACCGTTTCCGCACACAGGACCTCTACATCATCAAGCACTGAAATAATTCAGTCGCAGCCTCGGGCCATTGAAGTCTGAAGGCTAGACTCGGTGTCCATGCTCGCCTACACATTTCGACGTCTGCTGATCACCATCCCGACCTTGCTGGTGGTGATCGGGGTGGTTTACATCCTGCTTTTTTCCGCGCCCGGCGGGCCGTTTGACTCCGAGCGTGTTGTGCCCGAGGCCATACAAGCTCAGCTGATGAGCAAGTACCACCTCGATCTGCCTTACTGGAAACAGTACCTGCTGTACATCGGGCAATTGCTGCAAGGCGATCTGGGCGTGTCTTACCGCTACGCCGACTGGTCCGTGAATGAACTGGTGGGCAGCGCCCTGCCCGTCTCGCTGACCATCGGCGGGCTGTCGATCATCCTCTCACTGCTCATCGGTGTGCTGCTGGGCGCACTGGCAGCCCTGTACCGCAACTCCTTTGTGGACTACCTGGTCATGGCTCTGGGCAGCTTGGGCAGCGTGGTGCCGTCCTTTGTGCTGGGGCCGCTCCTGGTGCTGGCCTTTGCCATCGGCTTGCAATGGTTGCCTTCAGGCGGCTGGGATCATTTCTCATGGCAGTTCATGGTCTTGCCTGTCAGCCTGCTGACCCTGATCAACGTGTCGACCCTGGCACGCATCATGCGCGCCAGCATGGTGGAGGTGATGGGCAGCAATTACATCCGCACGGCCCGCGCCAAAGGCCTGCCGATGCACCTGATCGTGTTCAGGCATGCCTTGCGGCCATCGTTGCTGCCGGTGGTCACCATCGTCGGGCCGTTGGCGGTGTCCTCGATCACGGCAGCCTTGGTGACCGAGAGCATTTTTTCCATTCCTGGCCTGGGCATTTTGGTGGTCAATGGCGCGGCCAACCGCGATTACACGCTGGTGCTGGGCCTGGTGGTGCTGATCACCACGCTGGTCGTGCTGGTCAATTTGTGTGTGGACCTGATTTATGCATTCCTCGATCCCCGCAGCAGAGCCTGAGCGCAGCCCATGGCGCGATGCCATGCAGCGCTTTCGTCGCAATAAGGCCGCGGTCACGAGCCTGGCTTTTCTGATTCTGGTCACCCTGACCTGCGTCATCGGCCCCTGGCTGCTGACACACGCTTATGACAGCACCGACTGGGACGCACTCAAACTCCCGCCATCGCTTTCCAACAGCCACTGGTGGGGCACCGACGAGTCAGGACGTGACTTGCTGGTGCGCTGTCTGATGGGCGGTCGCATCTCGCTGATGGTAGGTATCCTGACGACCATGACCTCGATTGCTCTGGGCGTGGTCTGGGGCGCTACTGCGGGCTACCTGGGGGGCGCGGTGGACCAGGTGATGATGCGCATCGTGGACATCATGTACGCCGTGCCTTACCTGCTGATCGCGATCTTGCTGGTGACGGTGCTGGGCCGTGACTTTTACCTCGTGGTGCTGGCCATTACCGCTTTTTCATGGATGGACACGGCCCGACTGGTGCGCGGCCAAACCCTGTCCCTGCGCAAGATGGAATTCGTGGAAGCCGCGAGAGCCATGGGCGTGTCCACGCCGCGCATCGTGATCGAGCACATCGTGCCCAATCTGCTGGGTCTGGTGCTGGTGTACGCCACAGTGACCGTGCCCAGCGTGATCCTGACAGAATCGGTGCTGTCGTTTCTGGGTCTGGGCATCCAGGAGCCGATGACCAGTTGGGGCGTGCTGATCCATGACGGTGCCCAGATGCTCGATTCGGCCCCATGGCTGCTCATCTTCCCTGCGTTGATGCTGTCGCTCACGCTCTACAGCTTCAACTACCTGGGCGATGGATTGCGCGACGCCCTGGACCCCAAGGACCGCTGACGTGAACACCGACAAGAAGTTGCTGGACGTTCAGAACCTCAGCGTCCACTTTCAAACCCCCGAAGGCGAACTGCAAGCCGTGCGCGATGTGAGCTTCAGCTTGCGCGCTGGCGAAACACTGGGCGTGGTGGGCGAAAGCGGTTCAGGCAAAAGCCAGACCATGCTCGCCATGATGGGTTTGCTGGCCAACAACGCCCGGGCCGATGGCCAAGTGCTGTTTCGCGGCGACAACATCCTGAACGTCCCCACCGCACAGCTCAACCGCGTGCGTGGCCAGAAGATGGCCATGATTTTTCAGGACCCCATGACCTCGCTCAACCCGTTTCTGACGGTGGAGCGGCAGATGACCGAGGTCCTGCAAATCCACCAGAATGCCTCTCGCGGGCAAGCGCGCACAGCGGCGGTCCAGATGCTGGAAAAGCTGCGCATCGCAGACCCCCTGCGCTGCCTGCAAAGCTATCCGCACCAGTTTTCCGGCGGCATGCGTCAGCGCATCATGATCGCCATGGCCTTGCTGAGCCAGCCTGACGTGCTGATTGCCGACGAGCCCACCACGGCACTCGATGTGACCGTGCAGGCGCAAATCGTGGCCCTGCTGCGCCAGCTCCAGCAGGACCACGGCACCAGCATCATCATGGTCACACACGACCTGGGCCTGGTGGCAGGCCTCAGCGACCAGGTGATGGTGATGTACGGTGGCCGGGTCATGGAGCATGCCCAGGCCGACGACATTTTTTACAACACCCGCCACCCTTACACGCGCGCACTGCTGGAGTCGGTCCCCCGATTGGAGCACGCTGACGATGCGCTGGTTGCCATTCCGGGCATGCCGCCATCTCTGCGCAACATGCCTGGGGGCTGCCCGTTCGCACCGCGATGCGCCAAAGCTGACAATGCATGTCAACACCCTGCCCCCTTACAAGTTGTGGCGCTGTCTGCTGCAGACCATGTGTGCGCGTGTCACCACACGGAAGGCCAGGCATGAACCCGTCTGTGATCACCTCGAACAAACCCGTCCTGCTGAAGGTCCGTGACCTGCGCGTGCGCTACCGGGTCAACGGCAGCCAAGGCTTTTGGCCCAAAACCCGCCAACTCGAAGCCGTCAAGGGCATCGGATTTGAACTCTACGAAGGCGAAACTTTGGGCGTTGTGGGCGAGTCTGGCTGCGGCAAATCGAGTCTGGCCAAGGCCCTGATCGGTCTGATCCCCAGCGAATCGAGTCAGCTTCAATGGCTTGGGCAGGACCTGACCCAAACCCCGCTCGATCGCTGGGGCTCGGTCAGACGCGATGTGCAAATGGTTTTTCAGGACCCTCTGTCGAGCCTGGACCCGCGCCTGAATGTGTTCAAAATCGTCTCTGAGCCTTTGCGCACCCACGAGCCAGGGCTGTCTGCAGACCAGCTCAAGGCGGCCGTCATCGACACGCTGAACAAGGTGGGGCTCGAAGAAAGCGTGCTCTACCGCTACCCGCATGAAATGTCAGGAGGCCAATGCCAGCGCATTGGGATCGCCCGCGCCATCATCCTGCGGCCCAAAGTCATTTTGTGCGACGAGCCCGTATCGGCGCTCGATGTGTCCATCCAGGCGCAGATCATCCAGCTGCTGCGTCAATTGCAGCGCGAGATGAACCTGACGCTGGTGTTCATTTCGCATGACCTGGCGGTGGTCAAGCACATCAGCCACCGCGTGATGGTCATGTACCTGGGCAAGCTGATGGAACTCGGCCCCAAGCAGATGCTGTTCAAACAGCCCATGCACCCCTACACGCAAGCCCTGCTGGATGCTGTCCCCAAAGCCGATCCGAGGAACGAACGGCACAAGACGTTATCCTTGCTCTCGGGTGACATTCCTTCGCCGCTCAACCCGCCTTCGGGTTGCGTTTTCCACACCCGTTGTACACGGGCCGATGGGCAGTGCGCGGCCCAAGCCCCTCTGGCGCAAGCCGACGCAGATGGTCACGTCTGCGCTTGTTGGCATCCACGGGTTCGCGCCTGATCAAGCCGCCACGGGCTTGGCCAGGTCGTGTCGAATCAATTCATAACCCAGCTGGGTGTACTGCTTCCAGCGCGCACGGGCGTTGGCGCGCTCCAGGTCATCGGCGGTCACGATCTCGATCAGGCGGGGCAACGCTTCGAACCCGGCCGGAACCGCCTCGCCCAGATTGACAAGCACATCCACCGCACCCAAAGCAGATACACCGTCAGCCAGGAGCACCGCGCATGACGCATGGGCAGGAGGCAGGCCATCGCCCACCAGCGCGTGCGGGATAAAGTCTGCAGCAGAAAAAGTCCAAAGGGCTTGGTCCAGGTGCCCCAGAAACGGCTGGGCGCCCACCACACCCGCCCGCAGACCGCTGGCGTGCACCTTGCGCAACAGCCTGCAGGTGTAGGTCAGCCGGTCAGGCGCGTTGAAATGGAACTCGATGCGGGTCATGCTGGAGGGCGATTTTTCAGGCTGCACGGCGGCGGCTGGTAGCCGCTTTTTTGGCGGCTGGTACCGCCGACAAACCCGTCACGTATTCCAGCAGCAAACTGACCGGGCGGCCTGTGGCGCCTTTGGCCGCACCACTCTTCCAGGCCGTGCCAGCAATGTCCAGGTGCGCCCAAGGGTACTTCTTGGCAAAACGCTGCAAGAACTTGGCGGCCGTCACAGAGCCACCCGCGCGACCTGCGACGTTGGCCACATCGGCGAACTTGCTCTTGAGCCCTTCGGCGTAATCGTCGTCCAGGGGCATGCGCCAGCACAGATCGCCCGAGGTCTCACCCGCTTGCTGCAAGTCGTTGGCCAGTTGGTCATCGCTGGCAAACAGCCCCGAACGCACACCGCCCAGCGCGATCACACAGGCCCCGGTCAGGGTGGCGATGTCGATCACGGCGCGGGGCTTGAAACGCTCCGCGTAAGTCAAGGCATCGCACAACACCAAACGCCCCTCGGCGTCGGTGTTGAGGATTTCAATCGTCTGGCCGCTCATGCTGGTGACCACATCGCCGGGCTTGACAGCGGTGCCGTCCGGCATGTTCTCGGTGGCCGGGATCAGGCCCACCACATTGACCTGGGGGCGCAGGATGCTCAGAGACTTGAACACGCCCAGCACACTGGCCGCACCGCTCATGTCGAATTTCATTTCGTCCATCTCGGCCGCTGGCTTCATCGAAATGCCGCCCGTGTCGAACGTGATGCCTTTGCCCACCAGCACCACAGGCGCATCTTGTGTTTTGGCGCCTTTGTACTGCATGACGATGAATCGCAGAGGCTCGGCCGAGCCCTTGGCCACAGCCAGGAACGAGCCCATGCCCAATTTGGTGACCTCTTTGGGGCCGAGCACCTCGCAGGCCATCTGGGGACCTTTGGCAATGGCACGAGCCGCCGTGGCCAGGTCGCTCGGTGTGGCATGGTTGGCCGGGCGGTTGGCCCATTCTTTGGCTGTTTCAATCCCTGCGACCTGGGCGTGGCCCTTTTCCAGGGCAAGGCGGTGCGCTGCCGTGACCGATTCGGCGCTCAGGCCCACCTGAATGAGTGTTCGGGGCTTGGCTTTGCTCAGTGTCGTGGTATAGACATAGCTGGCTTCGGCCAATGCCACGGCCGCGTGCTGCACTTGCTCGGGCTGCACATCGCCCGCCCAATGCAGGCCCAGGCGCTGGATTTTGGCGCCCTTGAGGCTGGCCCAAGCCGCCATCACAGCCGCTTTGTGGTCAGCGGTTTGACCTTCACCACACGAAACCACCACCACGCGTCGGGCCTTGAAGCCCTCCATGCCGTAAGATTGCAGGATTGAACCGGTTTTGTGTTCGAAATCCCCCGCTTTCAGGGCCTTGTTGACCCAAGCCGACAACAGGTCCTGACCTGTGGCAGCGTTCTGAGGCCAGATCACCACCAGGGCATCGTGCACGTCGCGTTGCAGTTGTTGAAGAGCGCGTTTCTGGATTTCGAGTTTCATGACTGGTTTTCTCCTTGCCCACCATGTTATTCGATTCTTCCCTGCGCAGAGACCTGGCCCGCAACTTCGGCGCCACTGTGATCGTGCTCGTCACCATCGTGATGACGATCCTGCTCATCCGCACGCTGGGCCAGGCCAGTCGAGGCAGCATCAACCCGTCCGAAGTCCTGCTGATCATGGGCTTCAACCTGATTGGCCAATTGACCACCATCCTGGCCCTGAGCCTGTTCATCACCGTGGTGTCCACCCTCACCCGCATGTACAGCGACAGCGAGATGGTGATCTGGTTCAGCAGCGGCCAGGGGCTTTTGCGCTTCATCGGGCCTTTGCTGCGCTTTGCCTGGCCCATGGTCCTGGCCATCGTGCTGCTGGCCCTCTTTGCCTGGCCCTGGAGCAACCAGCAAATGCAGGACCTGCGGCAGCGCTACGAAAAACGCAATGACATCGAACGCGTGGCCCCTGGGCAGTTCCAGGAATCGGGTCAAGGCAAACGGGTGTTTTTCATCGACAAAGATTCGCCCGACAAACGCATCGGCAAAAACGTTTTCGTCTACAGCGAAGACGGCCCACTGGAGTCCACCACCACGGCAGAGCAAGGGCGGGTGGAATTCCACGGTGCAGACCGCTTCCTGATGCTCGAGTCAGGCCAGCAGTTGCTGCGCAACCGCGAAACCGGTGAAGTGCGCGTGACCCAATTCAAGCAATACGACCTGCTGGTGGATACAGCGCCCATGAGCGCTGCGCTGGACATCGCCAGTCGACAGCTTTCGAGTCTGGAGCTGCTCAAGCAACCCACGGCCGTGAACCTGGGCGAATTGTCATGGCGGCTGGGCCTGGGCCTGTGCGCCCTGAACCTGATCCTGCTGGCGGTCAGCCTCTCGGCCGTCAACCCTCGCGCCGGGCGCAGCTACCAGTTTGGGCTGGCCCTGCTGACCTTCGTGGTCTACTACAACATGGTCAACATTGGCCAAAGCTGGATCAGCAATGGCCGCATCGGCTTTGGCCCCTGGATGCTGAGCTTGCATGGCAGCATGTTCGCACTGGCCATGGGCTGGTTGTTCGCACGCAACCAGAACTGGTCCTGGCGCAACTGGCTGGCCCGTGTTCGCCCCAACCCGAGCACCGCGTCATGAAAACCGTCCAGCGCCTGCTCTACAAGGAAATCACCCAAGCCGTGGTGTTTGTGGCCTGTGGTTTTCTCGCCTTGTTCATTTTCTTTGACTTGGTGGAAGAACTGCAGAACCTCACGCGCCTGGCGTATGCGGGCTTCCGTTTGCAACACGGTCTGATTCAGGTGGCCCTCAAGGCCCCTGGGCACTTGTATGAACTGATGCCCATCTCGGTGCTGATCGGCACAATCTTCGTGATGGCGCGGCTGGCACAAAGCTCCGAATTCACCATCCTGCGCACAGGGGGGCTGGAACCCGTACGGGCCCTGACCATGCTGTTGCAACTGGGTGTGGGGTTTGTGCTGGTCACATTTTTGCTGGGCGACTACATCGCCCCATGGGCCGAGCGCCAAAGCACCTTGCTCAAAAGCCAGTTCAAAGGGGCCATCACCACCGGACAAACCGGGGCCTGGCTCAAGGAACGGACCGACAAAAGCCATTCGGCTGTCAATGTCAAGGCCTTCAACGACCAGGCCCACATGGTGGGTATCCGCATCCACCAGTTCACGGCCCAAGGCGAATTGCTGGCCATCACCCAGGCAGCAAAAGGCGAATTTGCCGATGGCATGTGGAAACTGAGCGACGTGGAGCAGGAAGAACTCCAAGGCAAAGGTCCGCAGCAAATGACACAGATCAAGGTCCGCAAGTTGCCCACACTGGACTGGCCCACCAGCATCACGGCCGACATGGTGGCTGCTGCCCTGCTCAGCCCTGACCAGATGAAAATCTGGGACCTGATGCTCTACACCCGCCATCTCTCCAAAAACAACCAGAACGCCCAACAGTACGAAATCCAGCTCTGGCGCAAGGTGTTTTACCCCCTCAGCTGCCTGGTCATGCTGACCCTGGCACTTCCGTTTGCCTACCTGCACTTTCGCTCCGGGCAAATTGCCGGGCATGTGTTCGGTGGGGTCATGGCAGGCATCAGCTTTTACCTGCTCAACAATGTGTTTGGCCACATCGGCAATTTGCAGAACTGGGTGCCCTGGATCACCTCGGCCGCACCCTCTTTGCTCTACACCCTGATTTCGCTGGCGGCATTTGCCTGGATGGTGAACAAGCAATGACAAGCATTGACACGGGCATCGTGCTGTTTGCGCACGGCTCACGCGACCCCCTCTGGCGTGCCCCCATCGACGCCGTGGCGCAAGCCATCGCGGCGCAATCGCCGGGCGCTGTGGTGCGCTGCGCCTTTCTGGAACTGACCTCACCCGACTTGCCCACCGTTGTGGACGAACTGGTCAGCCTGGGCCTGGGTCGGGTGCGCATCGTCCCCATGTTCCTCGGCGTCGGCCGTCACGCTCGCGAGGATTTGCCTGACCTCGTCACACAACTGCGGGCGCGACACCCTGCATTGGAATTGACATTGATGCCCTCGGTGGGCGAGCACCCTGCCTTGACCGCGCTGATGGCACAGATTGCACTGGGCACTGCGCCCACCCCATAAAACCCCAAGGCATAATTGCACTCGTCGATATGGCGAATTGCATATGAACCTGCACCAATTCAGATTTGTTCAAGAGGCTGCCCGCCGCAACCTCAACCTCACTGAGGCCGCGAAGGCCCTGCACACCTCGCAACCTGGGGTGTCCAAAGCCATCATCGAACTCGAAGAAGAGCTGGGCATTGAGATCTTTGCCCGCCATGGCAAACGGCTCAAACGCATCACCGAGCCCGGCCTGCATGTGATGCAAAGCATCGAAATCATCCTGCGCGAAGTAGGCAACCTGCGCAAGATCGGCGACCAGTACAGCGCCCAGGACAGCGGCACCCTCTCCATCGCCACCACCCACACGCAGGCGCGCTACGTGTTGCCCGTGCCTGTGGCTAAGCTGCGGGAGAAGTACCCCAAGGTCAACATCAGCTTGCACCAAGGAGCGCCGGACCAGGTGGCCAAGATGCTGCTCGACGACACGGCCGAGATCGGCATTGCCACCGAATCGCTGTCGGCCTACGAAGACCTGGTCACCCTGCCCTGCTACGAGTGGCAGCACATGCTGGTGATGCCGCTGGACCACCCTTTGGCCCAACTCGAGCGCCTGACGCTCGAAGACATCGCCAAAGAGCCGCTGATCACCTACCACCCCTCGTTCACCGGACGCACCCGCATTGACCACGCCTTTGCCGCCAAGAAGCTGCAGCCACGCATCGCTCTGGAAGCCATCGACTCGGACGTGATCAAGACGTATGTCCGCCTGGGTCTGGGCGTGGGCATCGTGGCTGAAATGGCGGTCAAGGACGACCCGGTCAACGACCTGGCCGTGCGCCCATTGGGCAATCTGCTGGGCATGAACGTGGCCCGTGTCGCCTTCAAGCGTGGGGCATACCTGCGCCACTTTGTCTACCATTTCGCCGAACTGTTGAGCGACCGACTGACCGCCAACCTGGTGGCCAAGGCCATGACCGGACACATCAACGACTACGAACTCTGAGCCATGACACCCCGCACCCCGCACCTGCCCTCCAAGACGCCCAACATGGGCACCACCATCTTCACCGTCATGTCGGCGCTGGCCGCCGAAAAAGGCGCGGTCAACCTCGGCCAGGGCTTTCCGGACTTTGCCTGCGACCCGCGACTCGTGGATGCGGTGACCGATGCCATGCGCGAAGGCCTGAACCAATACCCGCCCATGACGGGTGTGGCCCCGCTGCGAGAAGCGGTGAGCGCCAAAATTGGCAAGCTCTATGGGCGCCACTACGACCCCGTGACCGAGATCACCGTCACCGCAGGCGCCACGCAAGCCATCCTCACCACCATCCTGGCCATCGTGCACCCAGGCGACGAGGTGATCGTGCTGGAACCCTGTTACGACAGCTATGTGCCTAACATCGAGCTGGCAGGCGGTGTGGTCGTGCGCGTGCCGCTCACGCCCGGCAGCTTCCGACCCGACTTTGACAAGATCCAGGCCGCCATCACGCCGCGCACACGCGCCATCCTGATCAACTCGCCGCACAACCCCAGCGGCATGATCTGGTCACGCGAAGACATGCTGCGGCTGCAAGAGATCCTCGACCCGACCGAGGTGCTGCTCATCAGCGACGAGGTCTATGAACACATGGTCTACGCGCCCAACCAGCACTGGAGCGCGGCCAGTTTCGAGGGTCTGGCGGCCCGCGCCTTCATCGTCTCCAGCTTTGGCAAAACCTACCATGTGACCGGCTGGAAAGTCGGCACCGTGGCCGCGCCTGCCGCACTGACGGCCGAGTTCCGCAAAGTGCACCAGTTCAATGTGTTCACCGTCAACACCCCGGTGCAGCACGGCCTGGCGCGCTACATGGCAGACCCGACGCCCTACCTGGAGTTGCCCGCGTTTTACCAACGCAAGCGCGACCTGTTCCGCGCAGGCCTGGCCCAAACCAAATTCAAGCTGCTGCCCGGCGAAGGCACTTACTTCCAGTGCGTGGACATCTCGGGCCTGGATGTGCCCGAGAAACACCTCAGCGAAGCCGAGTTCTGCCAGTGGCTCACCACCGACATCGGCGTGGCCGCCATCCCGCTGTCAGCCTTTTACGGCAATGGCTTTGACCAGAAAGTGATCCGTTTCTGCTTCGCCAAGAAAGACGAAACGCTGAACCTGGCGCTGGAGCGGCTGGCCAAACTCTGACATGCCAATCATTGGAGAGTTGAGCCCTGAACTGCGCATCGAGCCCGCCTGCGAAGCGGACCGCGCCCTGCTCTTTGCCCCGTACAAGGCTGCGCTGCAGGGCTATGTCGATTGGGCCTGGGGCTGGGACGAAGACAAGGAGCGGCTCCACTTCTTTGAACGCCTGCCGCTGAACGGCCTGTTCAAGTTGAACCACCGGGGCCAGTGTGTGGGTGGCTTTTGCATCGAGGAAACGCAAGAGCACAGCCAACATCTGCGCACCCTGTTCATTCGGCCTGAGTCACAGGGGCTGGGCATCGGAACCCGGCTGCTGCAACACCTGATCCAAGAGGCTCAGCGCCAGCAGCAGCCTTTGACGCTGCACGTCATCCACATCAATCCTGCCAAACGGCTGTATGAGCGCCTGGGTTTTCGCGCTGTGCGCGAAGAAGAGAAAACCTTCTTCATGCGGCTGGACAGCCGCTGAAGCCATCCGCATCAGTCGTCTTCGGCCGCGCTGATGTCCGGAAACAGCACTTCGGTGAAGCCAAAATGCGTGAAGTCGCGCACCCGCATCGGGAAAAGCTTGCCGATCAGATGGTCGCACTCGTGCTGCACCACCAGGGCGTGAAAGCCTTCCACGGTGCGGTCAATGGCCTGGCCTTTTTCATCAAAGCCCGTGTAATGCACGCGTGCCGGACGAGGCACCATGGCACGCAAGCCGGGCACGGACAGGCAGCCTTCCCAGGCTTGCGCCTCATCGCTGCCCAGCGGCGTGATGACCGGGTTGATGAGCACCGTGGGGGGCACCAGCTCACGGTCCGGATAGCGCGGGTTGACCGTGGTGCTGCCAAAAATCACCACCTGCAGGTTCACCCCGATT
Source organism: Limnohabitans radicicola (assembly GCF_014837235.1). GTDB lineage: Bacteria > Pseudomonadota > Gammaproteobacteria > Burkholderiales > Burkholderiaceae_C > Limnohabitans_A > Limnohabitans_A radicicola. The sequence goes on from NZ_JACYFT010000002.1 coordinate 792,292, forward strand.
TGCGGCGCTGCGATGCCTGCGCCGTTGGCTGCGGCCATGGTGTCGCGCAGATCGGCCAGCAGTGCGTGAAGCTCCGGCGTGTCAAAAGCCTGCACAGGCTCGGCCATGCGCAGCAGACGGGGATCGCCCATTTTGAGAATTTCACGCACGGTCATGGTTTGTCTCCGTTCAAAAGAATGGCCAGCCCGGCATCGTCCAGCACAGGTACACCCAAGGCCTGCGCCTTGTCGAGCTTGCTGCCCGCTTCTGCACCCGCCACCACGTAGCTGGTTTTCTTGCTGACCGAGCCCGCCACCTTGGCGCCCAGGGCTTCGAGTTTGTCTTTGGCCTCGTCCCGACCCATGCTTTGCAGCGTGCCGGTCAACACCACCGTGAGACCCGCCAAAGGCATTTCGGTAGGGGCCAGGGCTTCGCCTTCCGCCCAGGTAACACCCGCATCGCGCAGGGCCTGCACCACCTCGCGGTTGTGCGCTTGGGCAAAAAAGGTGTGGATGCTGTGCGCCACCACCGGGCCGACATCGGCCACCTGCAGCAGCGCGTCTTCGCTGGCGGCCATGATGGCATCCAGTTGGCCAAAGTGCCGGGCCAGCTCCTTGGCCGTGGCCTCGCCCACATGGCGAATGCCCAAGCCGAACACAAAGCGCGCCAGCGTGGCCTGCTTGGATTTTTCCAGCGCATCGAGCAGGTTCTGGGCCGATTTCTCGGCCATGCGGTCCATGCCCGCCAGGTCCTGCAACTTCAAGCCGTACAGGTCGGCCAGCGTGTTGACGCGCCCAGAATCCACCAGTTGATCCACCAATTTGTCGCCCAGGCCTTCGATGTCCATGGCGCGGCGGTGCGCAAAATGCCAGACGGCCTGCTTGCGCTGCGCGCTGCAAAACAAGCCGCCCGTGCAGCGGTGGTCGGCTTCGCCTTCTTCCCGTTCGGCCAGACTGCCGCACACCGGGCAGTGGTCCATCATGGTGAAGACCATGGCATCGGCGGGACGCTTGTCCAGCACCACCGACACCACCTCGGGGATCACATCGCCCGCACGGCGCACGATCACCGTGTCGCCCACCCGGACGTCCTTGCGGCGGGCTTCGAGTTCGTTGTGCAGCGTGGCGTTGGTCACCGTGACGCCGCCCACAAACACGGGGGCCAGCTTGGCCACTGGGGTCAGCTTGCCGGTGCGGCCCACCTGCACGTCAATGGCCAGCACCTGGGTCATCTCTTCTTGCGCAGGGTATTTGTGGGCCACGGCCCAGCGGGGCTCGCGGGTCACAAAGCCCAATTGCTGCTGCAAGGTCAAGTCGTTGACCTTGTAGACCACGCCGTCGATGTCGTAAGGCAAACGGTCGCGTTCGGCAGCCATGCGCTGGTGAAAGCCCACCAGGCCTGCGGCACCCTCGACCACCGCCGTCTGCTCGGCCACCGGGAAGCCCCAGGCCTTGAGTTGCATGAGCATGCCGTAATGGGTCATCCACCGCGGCGTTGTCTCGGCACTGACCTCGCCCAATCCGTAGGCAAAAAAGCTCAAGGGGCGATCTGCCGCGATGCCGGAATCCAGCTGACGCACAGCGCCTGCAGCGGCATTGCGCGGATTCACAAAGGTTTTCTCGCCCTTGGCCCCGGCGGCAATGCGCTGGCGCTGACGCTCGTTCAGGGCTTCAAAGTCGTCGCGGCGCATGTAGACCTCGCCGCGCACTTCGAGCACCGCAGGCACATCGGGCGGCAGGCGCAAGGGCACTTGGCCGATGGTGCGCACATTCGCGGTCACGTCTTCGCCGGTTTCTCCGTCGCCCCGGGTGGCGGCTTGTACCAGCACGCCGTTTTCGTAACGCAGGCTCATGGCCAGGCCATCGAACTTGAGTTCAGCGACGTACTGCACCGCGGCCTCGGCCTCAGCCAGGCCCAGCTCGCGGCGCATGCGGGCATCAAAGGCCTCGGCCCCAGAGGATGTGGTGTCGGTCTCGGTGCGGATGCTGAGCATGGGCACCGCGTGGCGCACCGAGGCAAAGGCGTCGAGCACCCGCCCCCCCACCCGCTGGGTGGGGGAATCCGCAGTCAGCAATTCGGGGTGTGCGGTCTCCAGGGCCTGCAACTCGCGAAACAGGCGGTCGTACTCTGCGTCCGGTATTTCAGGGGCATCGAGCACGTAATAAAGGTGCCCATGGTGCTGCAGCTGTGTGCGCAGTTGCGCGGCACGCGCTGCCGGGGCCTCTGGGGTCGGGACAGGCTCGGCAAACAGGTCCAGCGTGCTCATCGCGGCCACATCGGTGTCTGTGCGCACATCACGAGAACAGGCGACGCGCCTGGGGCGATCCGGCCGACAACTCGCGGGCGTCGAGCGCGTCGTACAGCTGCTCCAGGTCCAGCGCGATCTGGTCCAGCACGTCCTGGCCCAGACGCTGGCCACCGCCGTCGGTGACGGCGCCGTCCATCTGCTGGGCCAGCCAGTCAGCCGCCTGGCGCAGGCGCACAAAAGGCTGGTCGGTGCGGGCCACCTGAGGCACGTCCAGACTCAAGGTGAACTCGCGGATGGCCGAGCGATCGGGGTCTTCGGCCATGGCCGCTTGGGTGTCAAAGGTGAGCGACAGCACGGGCGGTAAGCCTTGCACTTCGGCGGGCAAAACCATGCGCCCCGGAATCACCCCGGCCACAAAGCCCAGGCGAGCCGCATGCTGGTGCACATAGCCCGGGCTCCAGGCGGCCGACAGCGCCGTGATGGCAAAACTCAGCTGGGCATCGTGCTCGCTGGCAAACTGGTCCAGCTCGCGGGCGCGGGCGACTTCTTCAAGCATGTCGCTGAACACCGGACTGCCACCCACCGCATCTGCAAAAGCCTGGGTCTTGACCACGAACTCGGAAAACTCGATCTCGTTGAGCGGCCCCACACGGTTGGCCAGTTGCACGCCAGCTTGAAAAGCCGAGTAGCGCCGCCCGGGCACGATCGGCTCCCACTCGCCCGTGAGTTCGCTGCAGCCTTCGACATTGAACGCCTTGGTGCCCACACGGCGCGTGGCAGGCAATGCGGCCAACGCGGCGTCGCCCGAAACGGGTTGCTCCACTTCCATGGTCGCGATCACGTCGATCAGCGCATCGAGCACGGGCTTGCGCTCGGGCTGAGGCAGTTTGTCAAAGTCGTCGGTCAAGACCGGCTCAATGGCACCTGCGTCATCCAGCCCAGGAGCCAAAGGGTTGTCCAAAGGCGGCAGGGCATCGGGCTGACGGGGTGCGCTTTTGCGCGAGACCCAATAGTTATAAGCCACCACCGCCAGCAAGGTGACGGCACCAGCGGCCAGCAAACCGATTTGCAATGAACTCATCTTTCAACTTCCTCAGATTTGCGCCAGATTGACCGCCGATTCCATGTCCACTGCCACGATGCGCGAGACGCCCTGCTCCTGCATGGTCACGCCAATGAGCTGCTTGGCCATTTCCATGGCGATCTTGTTGTGGCTGATGAACAGGAACTGCGTTTCCTTGCCCATGCTGGCCACCAGCTTGGCGTAGCGCTCGGTGTTGGCGTCGTCCAGTGGCGCGTCCACTTCGTCCAGCAAACAGAACGGCGCGGGGTTGAGCTGGAAGATGGCAAACACCAGCGCAATGGCCGTGAGCGCTTTTTCACCACCCGAGAGCAAATGGATGGTCTGGTTCTTCTTGCCAGGGGGCTGCGCCATCACCTGCACACCGGAGTCCAGAATCTCTTCGCCGGTCATCACCAGCTTGGCCTGACCACCCCCGAACAGCTCGGGGAACATGCGGCTGAAGTGCTCGTTGACGATCTTGAAGGTGCCTCCCAGCAAGTCGCGGGTCTCGGCGTCGATCTTCTTGATCGCGTCTTCGAGCGTGTTCATGGCCTCGGTCAGGTCAGCGTTTTGCGAATCGAGGAAGGTCTTGCGCTCACGGGCGGTCGACAACTCTTCGAGCGCGGCCAGGTTGACGGGCCCCAGGGCGTTGATTTCGCGGTTGATCCGGTCAATCTCGCCTTGCAGACCATAGATACGAACCTCGCCTTCTTCGATGCTCTTGGCCACCGCTTCGAGGTCGGCCTGCGCATCGGCCAGCAACTGGGTGTACTGCTCCAGGCCCAAACGAGCGGCTTGCTCCTTGAGTTGCAAATCGGTGATGCGCTGGCGCAGGGGTTCGAGCTCGCGTTCAAAAGCCACCTTGCGCTCGTCGCTCGCACGCAGCTTGGCCGTGAGGTCGTCGTAGGCACTGCGCTTGGCACCCAGCGCTTGTTCACGTTCGAGCTTAATGGCCAGGGCATCCTGCAGCCCGCCTTGGGCGGCGGCATCGGTCAGGCGCGACAACTCGTCATGGGCACGCTGCTGCTCGGCGCTGATGCTGCTGATTTGCTGCGTGGCGGTTTCGACGGTGCGCTGCAACTCGCCTTGGCGGGCTTGCAGGCTACGCTGCGAAAACTGGGCCTCCTGGGCCTGACGCTCCAGGCTGCGTTGCTGCTCGCGGCATTCGCTGAGTTTGCGCTCGGCCTCGATCACGCGGTCATCCAACTGGGCGTGGCGCTCCTGGCTGTCGGCCAATTGCATGTCCAACTCTTCAAAGCGGGCTTCGGCCGTGACGCGACGCTCCTGCAACTCTTCAAGCAAGGCATCGACTTCGGCCATGTCGCCCTGGATCTGTTCGCTGCGGGCACGGGTCTGCTCGGCCATTTGCGACAGGCGCAGGTGCTCAACCTGCACCTCATGCGCGCGGGACTGGCTGGTGCTCGCTTCCTGGCGCACGCTGATGAGCCGCTGCGACGCATCGGCATACGCGCCTTCTGCGCGAGCCAGCGCGGTGCGGCTTTCCTCGGCAATCAGCGTTTGTGCACGCAGCTGCTTTTCGATGTTCTCGATCTCTTGCGCGCGGGCCAGCAAGCCGGCTTGCTCGGAGTCTTGCGCGTAAAAGCTCACGCTGTGCGCGGTCACGGCATGACCCGGCTGCACAAACAGCACTTCGCCCGCGTGCAACTGGGTGCGCCAGCTCAGGGCATCGTCCATGCTGGGCGCGGTGTAGCAGCCTTGCAGCCAGTCGCCCAGCAGGGCCGACAAACCCGCATCGCTCACCCGCAGCAGGTCCGACAGGGCGCGACAGCCCGCGGGCAAACCGGTACGAGGAGCAGCAGTGCCTGCCGTGGGCGGTGTGAAGAAGCTCAGCTTGGCAGGTGGCGCATCGGCGGCAAAGGCGCGCACCATGTCCAGGCGCGAGACTTCCAGCGCGGACAGCTTTTCGCGCAGGGCCGATTCGAGCGCGTTTTCCCAGCCGCTTTCGATGTGGATGCGGCTCCACAGGCCTTCGAGCCCTTCCATGCCGTGCTTGGACAGCCAGGGTTTGAGCTTGCCGTCGGTGCGCACTTTCTCCTGCAAGGCCTTGAGCGCCTCCAGGCGGGCGGTCAGGTCGGCCAGGCGGGCTGACTCGTCGTTGACCACCTGCTGGCGGTGGCGGCGGTCTTCGTCCAGCTGAGGCACCTGCTCTTGCAGTTCCTGCAGACGGGCGTTGGACTCGGCGGCGGCGGCTTCGGTCTCGGCCAGTTGCTCACTCAGCTGGGCCAGGCGTTGCTCGTCGGGTGCGGCCAGCGCATTGCGGTCGGCCTGCAGGCGCTCGCGGCGCTGGTTGAGCTGGCGTGACTGTTCTTCGGTGTTGCGTTGCTCGGCGGCCAACACCTGGATTTGTTGCTGCACCTGAACGACGGAGCCACGTTGTTCATTGGCCTTGTTCTGAGCCTGGCGCAGGGCTTCTTCCAGCTCCGGCAAGGCCATGGCCTGGTCTTCGACCTGGGCGGCCAGCGTCATGCTCTGGTCTTCGGCCATCACGCTTTGCTCGGCCAGCGTGTCCAGCTCGGTCTGTGCTTGCTCGCTGCGCTGGTGCCACTGCTCGATTTGCTCCTTCAGCTGCACCAGACGCTGCTCAGCGCGCTGGCGGCCTTCCACCACAAAGCGGATTTCGGCTTCGAGCTTGCCCACCTCGGCACTGGCCTCGTACAGCTTGCCCTGGGCCTGGTTGACCTCATCGCCTGCGGCGTAGTGCGCTTGGCGTATGGTTTCGAGCTCGGACTCCACATGGCGCAGATCGGCCATGCGCGACTCCAGCGCGTTGATGGCCTGGTCCACATCGGCCTTGACCTTGCCCTGGTCCCCCTCGGCCTCGCGGCGCTTCAAGAACCACAGCTGGTGCTGCTTGAGCGTGCTGTCGGCTTGCAGGTTGTTGTAGCGCTGGGCCACTTCGGCCTGTTTTTCGAGTTTTTCGAGGTTGGCGTTGAGCTCGCGCAGGATGTCCTCGACCCGGGTCAGGTTCTCACGGGTATCGGACAGGCGGTTTTCCGTCTCGCGGCGGCGCTCCTTGTATTTGGACACGCCCGCAGCTTCTTCGAGGAACAGGCGCAGCTCTTCGGGGCGCGACTCGATGATGCGGCTGATCGTGCCCTGGCCGATGATGGCGTAAGCGCGTGGACCCAGGCCCGTGCCCAGAAACACGTCCTGCACATCACGTCGGCGCACTGGCTGGTTGTTGATGTAGTAACTGCTGTTGCCGTCGCGGGTCAGCACGCGCTTGACCGCGATCTCGGCAAACTGACCCCATTGACCGCCCGCGCGGTGGTCGGCGTTGTCAAACACCAGCTCGACGCTGGCGCGGCTGGCGGGTTTGCGGGTGGTGGTGCCGTTGAAGATGACGTCCTGCATGGACTCGCCACGCAGCTCGGACGCCTTGGACTCGCCCAGCACCCAACGCACCGCGTCCATGATGTTGGATTTGCCGCAACCGTTGGGGCCGACCACGCCCACCAACTGCCCAGGCAGCATGAAGTTGGTCGGTTCGGCGAACGATTTGAAGCCCGAAAGCTTGATGGAATTGAGACGCACGGTGATCCAAAATCTCAAAAGGTCTTGAAAGCCCCCTCGGCGCTTTCAATAACAATACAAAAGACAACACCTTCAAGGGTGCCGTGTGGGGCCAATGTTAACCGAGCAAGCCCTCTGAAATCCGCTGCTCGCAGCCGGGCCCGGGGCATGGTCAAAAGACAGCATGGGGCCGTTGACGCTAGACTGTCGAACCGTTTTTCAAGGAGTTGGGTGATGCATCCAAAATTCAGCCATCTGATCCTCGCCACAGCGCTGGCTTTCAGCACCATGCAGGCGCCAGCGCAAACCCTGCGCTGGGCCAACCAGGGCGACCCGCAGACCATGGACCCGCACTCGCAGAACGAGGCCTTGACCAACGCCATCAACAACCATGTGTACGAATCACTGGTGGGTCGAGGTGACAACCTGGAGCTGATCCCCGAGCTGGCCGAGCGCTGGCAGCAGACCGGGCCTCTGACCTGGCGGATGTGGCTGCGCAAAGGGGTCAAGTTCCATGACGGCTCGCCCTTCACTGCCGACGATGTGGTGTTCAGTGTCGAGCGGGCGGCCTTGCCCACCTCGCAAATGAACCAATACGCTCAGGCCATGGGCAAGCCGGTCAAGGTCGACAGCCACACGCTGGACTTCAAGCTGGACAAACCCAACCCGATCTTTCTGGAGCACGCGACCACCTTCCACATCATGAGCCGCGCCTGGTCGGTCAAGAACAAGGTCGAAAAACCGCTGGACTTCAAGAACCGCGAAGAGACTTTTGCGGGCCGCAACGCCAACGGCACAGGCCCCTTCATGCTCAAAAGCCGCGAGCCCGATGTCAAAACCGTGCTGGTGAAAAACCCGAACTACAGTGGCGGCCGCAAGGTCACGGGCAACCTGCAAGAGGTCGTTTTCACCCCCATCAAGAGCGACGCCACGCGGGTCGCGGCACTGCTGTCGGACGGGGTGAACTTTGTGCAGGACCCCGCTCCGCAGGACGTGCAGCGCCTGATGCAAAGCCCCAACCTCAAAGTCGTGCAGGGCATGGAAAACCGCGTGGTTTTCTTTGGCATGGACCAGTCGCGTGATGAGCTGCTCTACAGCAACGTCAAGGGCAAAAACCCCTTCAAGGACAAGCGTGTGCGCCAGGCCTTCTACCAGGCCATCGACATCGACGCGATCGTCAAGAACACCATGCGCGGCCAGGCCCAGGCCACAGGCTGCGTCACGCCATCACCGCTGGGCTGCTTTGCCGAGCTGGAAACCCGCGCCTTCAAATACGACACCGCCGCCGCCCGCAAACTGCTCGAAGACGCGGGCTACCCGCAAGGCTTTGAAGTCGGCCTGGACTGTCCCAACAACCGCTATGTGAACGACGAGGAAATTTGCATCGCCGTCTCGGGCATGCTGGCCAAGGTCGGCATCAAGGTCAAACTCAATGCCATGCCCCGTGCCCAGTATTTCCCCAAACTCGAAAAGCACGACACCAGCTTTTACATGCTGGGCTGGGGCGGCTCGATCACCGACCCGCAAACCACGCTGGACCCGATTTTCCACTCGCCACCCACCGAAACCTCCAAAAAAGGCTCCTGGAACTTCGGCCGCTTCAGCAACGCCAAACTCGACCATCTGGTGGACGCGGCTGCGGTGGAAACCGATGTCAACAAACGCAGGGAAACCGTGCGGCAAGCCATGCAGGAGCAGCGCGATCAGGTCCATTACCTGCCCTTGCACCGCCAGTTCATCCCCTGGGCTGCACGCAGCAACGTTGAGGTCAAACACTTCGCCGACAACTTCGTGCGGGCCTGGACCATGTCGGTCAAATGACGCGCCACAGCCAGCGGGTCCAGCACCCGCTGGCGGGGTCCATTCACCGCCCGTGGGCATGGGGCCATGCGCCATGGGCCGATCCCCGATAATCGGGGGTTATGAATCCCCTTCTCTCCAAGCTGCAGCCCTACCCCTTCGAGCGGCTGCGCCAATTGTTTGCATCCGTCACACCCAACCCTGCCCTGCGGCACATCAGCCTGGGGATCGGTGAGCCCAAGCACGCGACCCCGCCTTTCATCATGCAGGCCCTGAGCGACGCCCTGGGCACGGGCCTGGCAGGTTATCCGGCCACCGCAGGCGAGCCCGCCCTGCGCCAGGCCTGCGCGGCCTGGGTGGAGCGCCGCTATGGCCTTCAACTGGACGCTGCGACCCAGGTGCTGCCCGTCAACGGCTCGCGCGAAGCGCTGTTTGCCCTGACACAAACCGTGGTCGACCCGACGCAAGCTGGCGCAACGGTCGTCAGCCCCAACCCCTTCTACCAAATCTACGAGGGTGCTGCGCTGCTGGCCGGGGCCACACCGCACTTTGTGGCCAGTGACCCGGCGCGCAACTTCGCGCCGGACTGGGACAGCGTGCCCGCCGAAGTCTGGGCCCGCACCCAGCTGGTGTTTGTCTGCTCCCCCGGCAACCCCACGGGCGCGGTCATGCCTTTGACCGAATGGCAAAAACTCTTTGCCCTGTCGGACCAGCACGGCTTCATCATCGCGTCGGACGAGTGCTACAGCGAGATTTACTTCCGCGACGAGCCGCCGCTGGGCGGCCTGGAAGCCGCCGCCAAACTCGGCCGGGGCTTTGAGCGTCTGATCGCGTTCACCAGTCTTTCCAAGCGCAGCAACGTGCCGGGCCTGCGCAGCGGCTTTGTGATGGGCGACGCCGCTGTGCTCAAGAAGTTCCTGCTTTACCGCACGTACCACGGCAGCGCCATGAGCCCGGTGGTACAAGCCGCCAGCATCGCCGCCTGGGGCGACGAGGCCCACGTGGTCGACAACCGCAACCTGTACCGCACCAAGTTCGCCCAGGTCACCCCCGTGCTGGCCGAAGTGCTCGACGTGAAGCTGCCTGACGCCAGCTTTTACCTGTGGGCCGGTGTGCCCGCAGGCTGGCAAGGCGACGACGCCGCATTCGCCAAAGCGCTGTACGAACACGAGCACGTCACCGTGCTGCCGGGCAGCTACCTGGCGCGCGAGTTCAACGGCAGCAACCCTGGTCGGGGCCGCATCCGCATGGCGCTGGTGGCCGAAACCGCCGAATGCCTGGAAGCGGCCGAACGCATCGCCCGCTTTGTGCACGCCCACCCGCACAAGGTCTGAGCCATGAACGCCACCACACGCCCTCCTGTTTGCCACGACACCCTGCGACTGGCCGAGCAGCTCATCGCCAAGCCGTCCGTCACCCCGGATGACGCGGGCTGCATGGACGTGATCGCCGATGCCTTGAAGCCCTTGGGCTTTGACTGCGAATTCATGGATTCCGGCCCCGACACCTTCCGCGTTCGCAACCTCTGGGCCAAGCGTACGGGCACCTCGGGCCAGACCTTGGCCTTTGCAGGGCACACCGACGTGGTGCCCACGGGGCCGCTCGCGCAATGGGACAGCGACCCTTTCACCCCCACGCACAAAGACGGCAAGCTGTTCGGGCGCGGCGCGAGCGACATGAAAACCTCGCTGGCGGCCATGGTGGTGGCGGTACAGGAATTTCTAGCCACCAATCCGAGCCCGGCATTGGGCATCGCGTTTTTGCTGACCAGCGACGAAGAAGGCCCCGCAGTGGACGGCACGGTGGTCGTCTGTGAACGCCTGAAGGCCCGTGGCGACACGCCGCAGTTCTGCATCGTGGGCGAGCCCACTTCTGTGCAGCAGACGGGTGACATGATCAAAAACGGCCGACGCGGCACCATGAGCGGCAAGTTGACCGTCCGGGGCGTGCAGGGCCACATCGCCTACCCGCACCTGGCCGACAACCCGATCCACCGCTTGGCCCCGGCGCTGGCAGATCTGGTCGCCATCCGATGGGACGAAGGCAACGCCTTCTTCCCACCCACCAGCTGGCAAGTGAGCAACATCCACGCGGGCACGGGCGCAAGCAACGTGATCCCCGGCGACTGCGTGGTGGACTTCAACTTCCGCTTTTGCACCGAATCCACGCCCGAGAGCCTGCAGCAGCGCCTCACGGCCGTGCTCGACCAGCATGGCTTGCAGTACGACTTGAAGTGGACCATCGGCGGCTTGCCGTTTCTGACCACGCCCGGCACCTTGGTGGCCGCTGTGCAACAAGCGATTGCCGACGAAACGGGTCTGAAAACCGAGCTGTCCACCACCGGCGGCACCAGCGACGGCCGCTTCATCGCGCAAATCTGCCCGCAGGTCATCGAGTTCGGCCCGCCCAACGCGACCATCCACAAGGTCAACGAGCACGTGGCGCTGGCCGACATCGCGCCCCTCAAAGCCATTTACCGCCGCACACTGGAACAACTCAACGCGGGCCTGTCCGCATGAGCGCCATGACCCTGTCTGGGCTGATCGAACAGTCCGTCGAGCGGCTACAGCTTGCGGGCGTGGCCTTCGGGCACGGCACCCTGAACGCCTTTGACGAAGCCGTCTGGCTGGTGCTTTGGCGTCTGGGCTTGCCGCTGGACACCGATCTGGACGAAGTGACTGATCAGATGGTGACGCCTGAGCAGCAGGCGCTGGTGCAAGCCTTGATCAACGAGCGCATCGCCACCCGCAAGCCAGCCGCCTACCTCACGCATGAGGCCTGGTTGCAAGGCGTCTCGTTTTACATCGACGAGCGCGCCATCGTGCCGCGCAGCCTGATCGCCGAAGTGCTGGCCGACGGGACGATTGACGCCTGGCTCAGCGACCAAACCACCCGCGTGCTGGACCTGTGCACCGGCAACGGCAGCCTGGCCTTGCTGGCGGCGCTGGCCTGGCCCGAGGTGCAAGTGACCGGGGCCGACATTTCTCATGATGCGCTGGCCGTGGCCGCCATCAACGTGCAGCGCCACGACTTGCAAGAGCGCGTACAGCTGGTGCACAGCGATGGCCTCGCGGCCCTGCCTGGCCCCTTTGATTTGATCCTGTGCAACCCACCTTATGTCTGCCAAGCCAGCATGGACGCGCTGCCCGCCGAGTACCGGGCCGAGCCTGAACTGGCTTTGGCGGGCGGTGCCGACGGCATGGACTTTGTGCGCCAGCTGTTCAAAGACGCCCCCTCACGCATGACCGAACACGCCGTTTTGGTGCTGGAGATCGGCAACGAAGCCGGGCACTTTGTCGCCGCGTTCCCCCACCTCGAAGTCGCCTGGCTGGACACCAGCGCGGGTGACGACCAGGTGCTCCTGGTCACAAGGGATGCCCTGCTGACACTGTAGAAGCGACGCCCCCGTCGCGATGATTTCGCCCTTCACGCACAGCGTGCACCTCATCGCCACGAGGGCGCGGCTCCCACAAAAATCCTAACAAGAACAATGATCAACCTCAGAAACGTCACCCTCCGTCGCGGCACCAAAGTGCTGCTCGACCAGGCATCGGTCACCCTCAACCCCGGAGAAAAAGTCGGCTTGGTCGGGCGCAATGGCGCGGGCAAATCCACCTTGTTTGCGCTGTTCAACGGCACGCTGCACGAAGACGGTGGCGACTTCGAAATGCCCAAAGCCTGGCGCATGGCACAGGTCGCGCAGAACATGCCCGAGACCGACCAGCCGGCATCAGAGTTTGTGCTGGAAGGTGACACCCGGCTGGCCGAACTGCGCCAACGCCTGGCCGCAGCCGAAGCCAGTGGCGACGGCATGGAGATGGCCCACGTCTACACCGATCTGGCTGACGCGGGGGACCACGACGCCCTGCCCCGCGCTGAAGCGCTCATTCTGGGTCTGGGCTTTCGGGTGGATGAACTCAACAACCCGGTCAACAGCTTCTCGGGCGGCTGGCGCATGCGCTTGCAACTGGCCCGCGCGCTGATGTGCCCGTCGGACATTTTGCTGCTCGATGAGCCCACCAACCACCTGGATTTGGATGCCCTGGTCTGGCTCGAAGCCTGGTTGCAACGCTACACGGGCACCATGATCGTGATCAGCCACGACCGGGAGTTTCTGGACGCGGTGACCGATGTGACGCTGCACATCGAGCAAGCCAAGCTGACACGCTACGGCGGCAATTACACCGCGTTTGAAATCCTGCGCGCCCAGCAGATGGAACTGCAACAGGCCTCATTTGCCAAGCAGCAGGACAAGATCGCCCACCTGCAAAAGTTCATCAACCGCTTCAAGGCGCAGGCCAGCAAGGCCAAGCAGGCGCAAAGCCGGGTCAAGGCGCTCGAGCGTATGGAAAAAGTGGCCCCGCTGCTGGCCGAGGCCGAATTCACCTTCGAGTTCAAGGAGCCCAACAACCTGCCCAACCCGATGCTGGCCATCAGCGAGGCGAGCTTTGGCTACATGGTGGACGGTGCGCTCAAAACCATCGTGCAGGGCGTGAGCAAATCGGTGCTGGCCGGGCAACGCATCGGCATTCTGGGTGCCAACGGCCAGGGTAAGTCGACCCTGGTCAAGACGATTGCCCGCACCATGCCTGCATTGAGCGGCACACTGACCGAAGGCAAGGGCCTGAACATCGGCTACTTTGCGCAGCAGGAACTCGATGTGCTGCACCCGCAGGACAACCCGCTGGAGCACATGATCCGCCTGGCCAAGGAACTGGCCAGTGGCGAGCCCAGCCGCGAGCAGGATTTGCGCAACTACCTGGGCACCTTCAACTTCTCAGGCGACATGGTCAAGCAGGCCGTGGGCACCATGAGCGGCGGCGAAAAAGCCCGCCTGGTGCTGGCCATGATCGTGTGGCAGCGCCCCAACCTGCTGCTGCTGGACGAGCCCACCAACCACCTGGACCTGGCCACCCGCGAGGCGCTGTCGATGGCGCTCAACGAGTTCGAAGGCACCGTCATGCTGGTCAGCCACGACCGCGCCTTGCTGCGTGCGGTGTGTGACGAATTCTGGATGGTGGGCCGGGGCAAGGTCGAGCCCTTTGATGGCGACCTGGACGACTACCAGAAGTACCTGCTCGATGAATCCAAGCGCTTGCGCGAAGAAGCCAAAAACTCGGCCAGAAATGTCCCGCCAGAGGCGCCCGTGGCCGTCGCTCCGGTCGCGGTAGCCACGCCCCAACCTTCGTCAACGCCAAGCGCCAGCAGCGCCGAACAGCGCAAGCTGGACGCCCAGAAACGCCAGCAGTTGGCCTCGCAAACCCGCCCGCTCAAAAAAGAACTGGAACAAAGCGAGCAGCGCATGGCCGTGATCGAAAAGGAAAAAACCGCGCTGGAGCAGCAGCTGAGCACACCGCTGCCCCCAGCTGAGATTGCAGATGCGGGTCGCCGCCTGAAGGCCCTCACCGATGAAATGGCCACGCTCGAAGAGCGATGGCTGGAGCTCACCGAGCAATTGCAAGCCATGGCCTGATTCAAACAAAACAGCCCGGCAGTGCTCGGGCTTTTTTTGTGCGACAAGCGCCAAGCTGTTGAGCGCAGCCATGAAAAAAGCACTTTGTACGCGAATACAAAGTGCTTTTGAATTGGTGGGACCAGCGGGGGTCGAACCCACGACAAACGGATTAAAAGTCCGCTGCTCTACCAACTGAGCTATGGTCCCTTTGCTGCACCGCCGTAGCACTGCAGCAAGACTCAAATTATAGCGTCATTTTTTGGCCTTCGAAGACCCGCTCGCCAAAAAATTCAAAATTTCTGATGCTGCACACAAACCGAATGTCGCCGTCACCCCCACCGACGAGCCGTAGCCGTGGCAGTTGAGCGAACCATCGCCCTCGATGGCACAAGACGCATCGGGCGGCGCCACTGCCTCGCGGCTGAAGACGCAACACACGCCCATGCGTTTACCTTCTTTCGGCGCGCCATGGTGCTTGCGCAACTGGTAACGCAAGCGGGCCAACAAGGGGTCGTGCGTGGCGAGGGCTAAATCGTCCACATCCACCTTGTGCGCCAGGCGCTTGCCACCTGCAGCTCCCACGCACACAAACGGGGTTCGGGTCTGCCGCGCCCAGACGGCCAAAGCGAGTTTGGCCTTGGCGTCATCGCACGCATCGATCAGGGCATCGGGCTCGGCGGGCAACAAGGCAGGCCAGTTATCGGGCCCCACAAAGTCGTCCACCACGTCCACCTGGCAAGTCGGGTGGATCTCGGCGATACGCTCTTGCATGGCCAGGGCCTTGGCACGGCCCAGGGTCGATGTGAGTGCATGGATCTGGCGGTTCACGTTGGACTCGGCGATGTGGTCCATGTCGATCAGCGTGAGGCGCGCCACACCGCTGCGCGCCAGCGCTTCTGCCGTCCAGGAGCCGACGCCGCCGATGCCCACCACCACCACATGCGCCGCACGGATCTGCGCAGCACCATGCACACCGTACAGACGCTGCAGGCCGCCAAAACGGCGATCTTCCTGCTCGACCCAAGCCGGATCAGTCATGCGCCATCTGCCATTTCAGGGTCAGCACCGCCCCCAGCACGATGCCCGCCGTGGCCAGCACACTGCCCAGGTTCAAGGTCGACAAGCCGCTCAAGCCCTGCCCAAAGGTGCAGCCCAATGCCATGACGCCACCCACGCCCATCAGCACACCGCCCACCAGATGGCGGACCAGGTCCTGAGGCTGGGTAAATCCTTCCCAGCGGAAGCTGCCCGAGCGCCAAGCACTGAGGGCCGCGCCGAGCACGACACCCGGCAGCATGGCCATGCCAAAGCTCACACGCTTGGTGCCATCGCTGTAGTACATGAACGCGTCCAGCCAGAAACCGACCGGGCCGACAAAACTCATGGACTCCATGCGCCCGCTGGCGGTGGTGAGGAAGACCGATTCGAGGGTTTCAGGGTGCTCAGGCACCCAGGCCAGCACGCCCGAGCACCACCACAGCAACACCGCCACCAGGCCCACACCGATCCCAGCAAAGACATGCCTGCCTGCTCGGAACGACGGATCGCGCCCAACCCAGACCACCAGGCCAAAGGCCAAACACAGCGCCAACGCAGCGCTGGCCCAAGGCAAGCTCCAGCCCGCAAAATGCGCCAGCCACTGGCTGGCAAAAGGCCCCACACCCCAGGCCGTGTCCACACGGTCAGCGCCTTGCACGCGCCACACGGCGGGCAAGCCTCTGAGGGTGGCCACAGCCGCCATGCCCATGGCCATGAGCACCACAAGTGATTTCAGGTTACCTGCACCCAGCCGCACCAACGCCTTGCTGGCACAACCCGAGCCCAGCACCATGCCCACGCCAAACAACCACCCGCCCAGCAGCAAAGACAACCAAGGCAGGCGTTGTGTGTTGTAGATCGTGTTGAGCGGGCTGATGCCGGACCACAGCATCAAGCCGGCAAAGCCGAGAATGGCCACGGCCAGGGCCAGGGCCCATTGGCGTGCACGCTGGGCGTTGCCCATGAGCAGCCAGTCGCTGACGGCGCCCATGGCACAAAAATGGCTGCGGTGCAAAACGAAGCCCAGCACCAGGGAGGCGGCAAACGCCAGACCCAAAACAGCCAAGGTCTGCCACTGCAGTTGTTCGGCCGTCATGGCAAGGCTCAGCGCAGGCGGGCCAACCGGTCTTTGGCGGCTTGCGCCGTCTCGGAGTCGGGGTAGGTCTTGATCAGCTCTTCCAGGGTCTTGCGGGCCCCCTTGCTGTCCTTGAGCTCCAGCTGCACATTGGAGATGGCCAGCATGGCTTCAGGCGCCCGCACATGCGCAGGTGCGGCAGCGAGCATCTGACGGAACCGCGTCATCGACTCCTTGTAATCTTTGGTCGCGTACTCGGCATTGCCCAGCCAGAACAAGGCCGAGGGCAGATACCCACTTTGACCGTAGCGCTGCACAAAAGCCGCCAGCACAGAACGGGCCGCCGCAAAGTCGCCCTTGCGGAAGACCTCCAGGGCTTGCTCATAGTCGCGCTTTTCTGCCGCATCAGCGGCAAATTCGCGGCCATCCACCGTGACCTTGACGGGCTCGAACTTTCTCAAGCGCTCGTCCAGACCGGCTTGCGTGTCCTTGTGGCGCTGCTGCAAGTCGGACAGGTCACGCGCGAGCTGCTCTTGCTGCCCTCGCCCTTTGGAGATGTCGGACTTGAGGCCATCGATCTGGCCTTGCAGGTCCAGCAGGGCACGGCGCAGCTGGGCGTTTTCTTCGCCCATGGCCTTGATGTTGTTGTTGCTCGCTTCGAGTCGTTGGCGCAGATCAAGGATGGCGCGCCGCGCCTCATCGTCTTCCAGCAGCCCCGCCTGCGATGCCCCAGCCAACGACAAGGCCAACAGGCCCGCCGTCAGCAAGCGCTGCGCGAGTCCGCCCAAGCTTGTGCCGCGCATGGATCAATACCGGATTTCGACGCGGCGGTTCTTCGCCAGCGACAACTCGTCCGAGCCTTCAGCGGCAGGCTTTTCCTTGCCATAGCTCACGGCTTCGAGCTGGCTCTCGGGCACACCCAGCAAGCTCAAGGCACGGCGCACGGCTTCGGCACGTTTTTGGCCCAAAGCCAGGTTGTACTCGCGGCCACCGCGCTCGTCGGTGTGGCCTTCCAGTGTAGCCTTGCGTTGCTTGTTGGCCTGCAGGAAGCGGGCGTGGCTCTCGATCACAGGGCGCGCATCGGCACGCACCACAAAGCTGTCGTAGTCAAACAGCACCACATGGGCGGTGCCCACCGGACCGATGCCGCTGCCGGACTTGTCGGCCAGCACGGGGGCAACCGAAGAGGCCTGGCTGTCACCTGCGCCCACGCCACTGGTCGATACACCCGACGATGTGGCGGATTTGTCCTCAACAGGCACATCGTCCAGTTTCACGCCAGAGGCGCAACCAGCCAACAAGGCCACGAGCGCCATGGCGCCAAGCAGTTTCTTCATCATTTCACAGACTCCATATAAAAAAATTATTTGCGGTAAGGGCCCCAATGGGGTTCCCGGATATCGCCGCCTTTGCCAGACAAGCGGGCCTTGATGCGGCCATCGAGCGTGGTGGTCATCAGGGCTTCGCCTTGTTGCTGGGTGGCATACACCAACAGACGGCTGTTGGGTGCAAAACTGGGACGCTCGTCCGCGCCGGTATCGGTCAGGGCGGTGCTTTGACCAGTCGCCAGGTCCATCAGCTGCAAGCGGAACTGACCGCCCTGCCGCTGCACATAGGCCATCCAGCGGCCATCGGCACTGAGCGTCGGGGAGATATTGTAGGAGCCATTGAAACTGACCCTTTCGGCATTGCCGCCCTGTGCGGGCATGCGGTAAATCTGGGGGCTGCCGCCCCGGTCGCTCACAAAATAAATCTGCGAGCCGTCTGCCGAGAATGCCGGCTCGGTGTCGATGCTGCCCGACTGCGTCAAGCGGCGGGGCTCGCCCCCGGCCAGGTCGATGCGGTACAGCTGCGAGCCGCCGTCGCGCGTCAGCGTGGCGACCAGGGATCGGCCATCGCGTGCCCATGCAGGGGCGCTGTTGGAGCCTTTGAAGTTGGCCACCGCACGGCGCTGGCCACTGGCGACTTCATGGACATAAATCACGGGTTTGCGTGATTCAAAAGAGACATAAGCCACCTGCCCGCCCAATGGCGACCAGGAGGGCGAGATGATGGGCTCGGGGCTGCTGAGCGCCGACTGGGCGTTCTCGCCATCCGAGTCGGCAATCCAGAGCGTATAGCGGCCCGATTGCTTGGTCACATAAGTGATGCGGCTGGCGAAAGCACCGGGCGTGCCTGTGAGCTTTTCGTAGACCCAGTCGGCCATGCGGTGGGCCGACAGGCGCAGGTCACCGGCAGAAACCGTGTCCCGGAAATCGGATTTTTCCTGGCCTTTGACCGCGTCCCACAAGCGCGCGCGAACGTCGTAGCGGCCATCGGCCAGGCGCGAGACGCTGCCTGCGACCAGGGCTTCCGCCGAGCGCTGACGCCAAGGCGAAAAATCGGGGCGACTGGTTTCGTCGAGCACCGTGCCGGAGGCGTCCAGCCCTTTGAACTGGCCGCTGCGCTCGAGATCCGCCTGCACGATGGCTGCGAGTTTTTGCGGCGCTGCAGACTCGCCCTTGAAAGGGGCAATCACCACCGGCAGCTGGGTCATGCCCACGCCCGTGACTTCCACACGGAACTGGGCTGCAGCAGGCCAAGCCAGCGACAGTCCAAGCCACAAGCCCAGCCAGACACGCAATTTCAGCAATAAATGAGGCAAATCCATCATGGGGCGTCAAGGTCTCCAAATCGACAGAGGGAATCGTACACCGGAGAAACTGCATTTCTGGGTGCTGCGAGGCACAAACATGCAACAACTTTCAGTCACACCGCCCTCGCATGGGCTGCAGCGGCCAGCCTCTTACAATGGAAGAGCCCTATGACCACCCCAAACGCCCCAGCCGCCCCCAGCCCAGCCCAGGACAGCATCCGCCAGCGCTTGCTCGGCCTCAAGGGCTATTTCGGACAACAGCGGGGCATCTGGGCCATCGCCATCCTCGCCACGCTGGTGGCGGCCATCACGGAACCCATGATCCCGGCCCTGTTCCAGCCGCTGCTGGACAAGGGCTTCGCCCAGAACGCCTTGCCCTTGTGGTCTGTTCCCGTGGCCGTGATCGGCATCTTCCTGATCCGGGGCATCGCTTTTTACCTGGGGCAATTTGCCTTGGCCAGAATCACCAACGACGGCATGGAAAAACTGCGGCAGGACCTCTTTGGCCAGCTCATGCGCGCCGAGCTCGGACTGTTTTCACGGCAATCGGCCAGCGCCCTGTCCAACACCATCGTTTATGAAGTGCAGAACGGCGCAGTGCAATTGGTATCGGCGGTGATCGGACTCACGCGCGACGGCTTCACACTGCTGGCGCTGGTGGGCTACCTGCTGTGGATCAATTGGAAGCTCACCCTGGTGGTGTTCCTGGTCGCGCCGGGGCTGAGCTGGATCATGAAAACATTGTCCAGACGCCTGTACCGTCTGACCAAGCAAAGCCAGCAAGCCACCGATGACCTGGCCTATGTGGTGGAAGAAAACGTGCTCGCCCATCGGATGGTGCGACTGCATGGTGCCCAGTCAGCACAGGTCCAACGCTTTGAACTGTTGGGCCGACAACTGCGTGGTCTGGCCCTCAAATCCACCGCAGCGTCTGCCGCCATCACCCCGCTGACCCAGATGATGGCAGCGATTGCGCTGTCGCTGGTGCTGAGCATCGCGCTGGTGCAAAGCCAGGGCGGCACGGGCGGCACCACAGTGGGCGGCTTTGTGGCCTTCATCAGCGCCATGCTGATGCTGGTGGCCCCCATCAAGCGGCTGGCCGATGTGGCCAACCCCATCACAAGAGGCCTGGCCGCCATCGAGCGGGGCTTGTCTTTGATGAAAGACGCCCCCACCGAATCAGAAGGCAGCTACCAGAGCACACGCGCCAAGGGTCTCATCGAATGGCGGCAGGTCGGCATCCAGTTCAAAGCCGATGCCCCGCCCGCACTGGACGGCATTGACCTCACGGTCCAGCCCGGTGAAATCGTGGCACTCGTGGGCACTTCAGGTGCCGGCAAAACCACCTTGGTGAATCTGTTGCCGCGCTTTCTCGAGCCCACCACGGGTGAAGTGCTGCTCGATGGCCACGCCCTGCCCGACTGGACGCTGGCCAGCCTGCGGGCCCAGTTGGCCCTGGTCAGCCAGGACGTGGTCATGCTCAACGACACCGTGCAGGCCAACGTGTGCCTGGGCCTGCCCGCTGACCGGGCGCAAATTCAGGCCTGCCTGCAAGCGGCCAACCTCTGGGGGCATGTGCAGCAGCTGCCGCAAGGCATGGACACCTTGCTCGGCCACAACGCGGGACAGCTCTCAGGCGGGCAACGCCAGCGACTGGCGATTGCCCGGGCACTGTACAAAAACGCGCCCATCCTGATCCTGGACGAAGCCACATCGGCGCTCGACAACGAATCCGAGCGTCTGGTGCAAGACGCCCTCAAGGTGCTGATGCAAGGCCGCACCACTTTGATCGTGGCGCACCGCCTGTCGACCATCGAACACGCCGACCGCGTGGTGGTCATGGAGCATGGCCGCATCGTGGAGCAAGGCACGCCTGCCGAATTGCTGGCGCGGGGCGGCGCTTATGCCCGGCTGCACAGCCGGGGCGAATGGGCCCAGCCGGCACAGGGCTGAGCACGGCGCAGCTGCGGGCTCAGAGCAGGACGATGTCGTACTGCTCGGGGCCGAGCGAGCCCTCGGCCTGCAGCGAGATCGGCTTGGCAATGAAGTCCGACAAGCCCGCCAGATGCGGGCTTTCCTCGTCCAGCAGCAAATCGATCACCGCAGGTGACGCCACCACCCGGAACTCGCGCGGGTTGAACTGACGCGCCTCGCGCAGGATTTCGCGCAGGATGTCGTACACCACCGAACGTGGGGTTTTGACAATGCCTTTGCCCTGGCAGCTGGGGCAAGGCTCGCACAGCATGTGCGCCAGCGACTCGCGGGTGCGCTTGCGCGTCATCTCCAACAGGCCCAGCGACGAAAAGCCCCCCGCCATGGTCTTGACCCGGTCGCGCGCAAGCTGCTTCTTGAATTCGGCCAACACCGCGTCCTGGTGCTCGGCGCGGCTCATGTCGATGAAGTCGACGATGATGATGCCGCCCAGGTTGCGCAGGCGAAGCTGGCGCGCAATGGCCTGTGCCGCCTCCAAGTTGGTCTTGAAAATCGTGTCTTCGAAGTTGCGCGCCCCGACATACCCGCCCGTGTTCACGTCCACCGTGGTGAGGGCCTCGGTCTGGTCAATGATCAGGTAGCCGCCGGACTTGAGGTCCACCCGGCGGCCCAGCGCCCGGGCGATTTCCTCATCGATCGCGTACAGGTCAAAAATCGGCCGCTCGCCCTTGTACAACTGCAGCCGCTCAGCCGCCTTGGGCATGAACTCGGAGGCAAAGGCCGCCAACTTATCGAACTGCTCACGCGAATCGATGCGGATGCTCTGCGTGCGTTCACCCACCAGATCGCGCAGCACACGCTGCAGCAACGTCAGGTCCTGGTGCAGGAGCGAGGTCGGCGGCAAACGGGTAGAAGCGTCCTTGATGCGTGCCCAGGTTTTGCGCAGGTAGGCGATGTCATCCTGCAGCTCATCGTCGCTCGAATCTTCGGCGTTGGTGCGCAAAATGAACCCGCCGCCAGCGGTGCCCACCAGGGCCTGCAGCCGCGAACGCAGCGCATCGCGTTGGTCCGAGGGGATTTTTTGCGAGACGCCAATGTGGTCATCCTGCGGCAAAAACACCAGATGGCGCCCCGCAATGCTGATCTGCGTGGACAGCCGGGCGCCTTTGGTGCCAATCGGGTCCTTGATCACCTGCACCATGAGCGCCTGGCCCTCAAAAACCTGTTTTTCGATTGGCACCAGCGGCTGGCCCGTGCGGGCCGCGGCGGGCATGTCGCCATCGGGCTGGCGCTGCCAGACATCGGCCACATGCAAAAAGGCCGCCTTGTCCAGCCCGATGTCGATGAAAGCCGACTGCATGCCTGGCAACACACGGGCCACTTTGCCCAGGTAGACGTTGCCCACCAGGCCGCGCTCGAGGGTGCGCTCGACATGCAGTTCCTGCACTGCCCCGAACTCGACCACGGCCACGCGGGTTTCCTGGGGAGACCAGTTGATCAGGATGTCTTGTTGCATGATGGGAATGTTGAAATGGGAACGGTCAGCAACGCACGCCAAGCTGGCGCAGCAGCGCCGCAGTCTCGAACAGCGGCAGGCCCATGATGCCGGAATAACTGCCGCGGATCTGTTCTATGTGCGACGCCGCCCGGCCCTGCACGCCATAAGCACCGGCTTTACCCATAGGCTCGCCCGTGGCCACGTAGGCCTTGATCTGCGCTGGCGTCATGGCCGCAAAGCGCACCCAGGACTCGGACAGGGCCGTCACGCGCTGGCGCCCTTTTTGCACCGCCACGGCCGTCAGCACCCGGTGGGTCTGCCCCGACAGCTGCTGGAGTATGAGCGCCGCGTCTTTGGCCGTAGCGGGTTTTCCCAGAATCTCGCCGCCCAGCGCCACCGTGGTGTCGGCGCACAGCACAGGGGCTGCAGGTAAACCCTGGGCCTTGAGCCGCTCCACTGCCGCGTCGAGCTTCAAGGCGGTGACGCGCTGCACATAGCGCGCCGGGGCTTCACGCCCGTGCACGGCTTCCAGGGCCTCGGCGTCTTCGTGCGGGTCGGGCAGCAGCAGTTGGTGCTCGACGCCGATTTGTGTCAGCAGTTGGCTGCGGCGGGGGCTTTGGGAGGCCAGATAGATGAAGGCTGTCATTCGCGGTGGTAAGGGTGGTTGGCATTGACCGACCAGGCGCGGTAGAGCTGCTCGATCAAGAGCACACGCACCATGGCGTGCGGCAAGGTCAGGTCAGACAGCCGGATGCGTTCGTGCGCCAGTTTCTTGAATTCGGGGTCCAGCCCGTCGGGTCCGCCAATGACCAGCGCCACATCGTCGGCTTCGAGTTGCCAGTGGCGGAGTTTGTCGGCGAGCGCTTTGGTCGTCAGGTTGGTGCCCCGCTCGTCCAGGGCCACGATGCGGCAGCCGCGCGGGATTGCCGCCTCGATGCGCTCACGCTCGGCCGCGTACAGGGTTTCCAGCGTTTTGGAGCCGCGTGGCTCGGTTTTGACCGCCTTGAGCTCGACTTTGAGCTCAGGCGGAAAGCGCTTGGCGTAATCGTCCCAGGCGGTTTGTGCCCAGTCGGGGACACGCTGCCCGACCGCAACGATCAGCAGCTTCATGGGGGTTTAAGCGCCTTTGCGGCTTGCAGGCTTGACCAGCTTGCGTGGCGCTGCGGTGGTTTTCTTGGCCACCGCTTTTTTGGCCACAGTCTTGGCCGGGGCATTGACCACCACTTTTTTGGCCGCGGTCTTCTTGGCCGGTGCCTTCAGGGCCACTTTGGCTGCAGGCTTGGCCGCTGACTTGGCGGGGGCTTTGCTGCTGGTGGCGGCTTTTTTGGCTGGCGTTTTGGTAACGGATTTGCCTGCAGCGGCTTTCTTGGCTGGGGCTTTTTTGGCTGCGGGCTTTTTCTCGGGCAACTCGGCCACAGCCGGCTTGGGCGCACCGAACTTCAAACGCACCGGCTTGTCACCCCAGATTTCTTCCAGGTTGTAGTACATGCGGATGGTCGGCTGCATGATGTGCACAACAGCGGCGCCACAGTCGGCAATGATCCATTCGCCGTTGTCTTCGCCCTCGATGCGGGGTTTGCCAAAACCGGCTTCGCGCACCTTGTCGCGCACGCTGGCCGCCAGCGCCTTGGTCTGGCGGTTGGAGGTACCCGAAGCAATGATCACACGCTCAAACAGCGGGGACAGGTGCTCGGTGTCGAACACCTTCAAGTCCTGGGCTTTGACGTCCTCCAGGGCATCCACGATCAAGCGTTGGAGTTTCTGGATGTCTTTTTTGGCAGCGGTGTCAGTCATCAATGGGCCTGTAGAGGTGGTGTTCGTGAATATAGCGCTCCACCGCGGCAGGCACCAGTCCCTCGATCGGCTGGTGATGGGCAATGCGTTGGCGGATGTCCGTTGCGCTCAAAGGCATCAACGGCATGTGAAGGGTTTGGGTCGGCAGTGAGAAAGACGCTTGGGCGGAAGTTCCGGTGACATGCGCATCACCCCAGGCTCCGACGTCAGGATCGCGGTCTGCGGCGCAAATTATAGCCATCCGGGCAATGTCACCGATCCGATGCCACGAAGGCAGCGAGCGGCGCTGGTCATCGCCAATGAGCAAATAGAGCTGGCCCCCAGGGCGCTCCAATACCAACTCTTGCAGCGTGTCCACGGTGTAGCTGGGGCCGGTGCGCACCAACTCACGCCCATCGACCACCACCCGCGCCACGCCCTCGAAGGCCAAACGGGTCATGGCCAGACGGTGCGCTGGATCACTCAAACCGTGCGCCTTGTGCCAGGCTTGACCCGTCGGCAACACCCTCACCTCGTCGAGCTGCAGCTGCGCGATCGCGGACTGCACCAAGGCCACGTGGGCCAGATGCGGCGGATCGAACGCCCCGCCAAACACACCGATGCGCAGCGGTTTGTTCACACCCAGTCCCGGGGCACCAGGAAGTGGCTGAGCAGGCGCTCTTCGGGTGAGCCCACCGGATCGCGCCGCTGGTAGGACCAGCGCACCTCGGGCGGCATGGACAGCAGGATGGATTCGGTGCGGCCGCCCGACTGCAGGCCAAAATGCGTGCCCCGGTCCCAGACCAGGTTGAACTCGACATAACGGCCACGGCGGTAGAGCTGGAAATCGCGCTCGTGCTCGGTCCAGGGCTGGTCCTTGCGGCGGTGCACGATGGGCAGGTAGGCCTTCAGGAAAGCATCGCCCACGCTTTGCAGCATGGCAAAGCTGCGCACCATGCCCAGTTCGGCAAAGTCGTCAAAGAACACCCCGCCGACGCCACGCTGCTCGCTCCTGTGCTTGTTGCAGAAGTACTGGTCGCACCAGGTCTTGAAGCGCGGGTAGAGCGCGCTACCAAACGGGTCCAGCGCGTCCTTGCAGGTCTGGTGGAAATGCACCGCGTCTTCGTCGTGGCCGTAATATGGCGTGAGGTCCATGCCGCCACCGAACCAGGCCACCGGGTCCTTGCCCTCGGGCTTGGCCGCGATCATGCGCACGTTCATGTGCACCGTGGGCACATGCGGGTTGCGCGGGTGAAACACCAGCGACACGCCCATGGCCTCAAAAGGCGCACCCGCCAGCTCCGGGCGGTGCTGCGTGGCCGAAGGCGGCAGCTGCGGCCCGGTCACATGCGAAAAGCCGCAGCCCGCACGCTCGAACACCGGGCCACCTTCCATGATCTTGGTGATGCCGTTGCCCTGGAGCTTTTCGCCCGCAGGTTTTTCCCAGGCATCGGTCACAAAGGGCGTGGGGTCGATGTCGTTCAGCGCATCGGTGATGCGGGCCTGCAGGCTGGTCAGGTAGCCGCGCACCTGTGCGATGTCAATCACGTCACTCATGCCGTGTCATTTCTTTTCTGATGTTGTGTCGGTCTTGGGCATTGGTCGAACGGGGCCTGCCAATTCAGGGCGGCAGCCCTGTACACCCGCAAAGACCTGCGCCATCCGGGCGTAATCGGCCTCCACATCCCCCGTCAAATCCACAAAGTCCACAAAAGACAAAGTACGACGCCCCCAGTCAAAGCGCACCAACGCCACGGGCACCTGCGCCCCGACCGCCACCTGGTAAAAACCGCTTTTCCAGCCGGTGGTGAGGCTGCGCGTGCCCTCGGGCGCCACCGCCATCCACAGCAAGCGCTTGTCCTGGCGGTGCTGTGTGTACACGTCCACCACCGAGGCCACCATGCCCTTTGGGGCGCTGCGGTCAATGGCAATACCACCCACCCAGCGCATCCAGTGCCCCACCATCGGGAATTTGAACAGGGAATCCTTGGCCCAGAAGTGCGCCGGGATACCGATGGCCCATTTGGCCAGCAACCCGATCGGGAAATCCCAATTGCTGGTGTGCGGATACACCACGATCATGCCCTGCAGCGCAGGCAAACCCTGGAATTCGACCCTCCAGCCCAGCAATTTCAACAGGGCCCGTGCCAGGGCCGAACCTTTGAACTGAACGGGGTGCGGTGTGCTCATGAACGGACCTCAGTGCTTGATGGCGCGGTAGCCGATGTCGCGGCGGTACTGCATGCCGTCAAAGTGGATGCCTTGCGCCAGCTCATATGCTTTTTGCTGGGCCTGCTTGACCGAATCGGCCAATGCCGTCACGCACAGCACGCGCCCCCCAGAGGTCACGGTCTGGCCATCCTGAGCCACTGTACCGGCATGGAACACCATGGCGTCCAGGCTGTCAGCGGGCAGACCGGTGATGGCGTCGCCCTTGCGCGGGCTCATCGGGTAGCCTGCAGCAGCCATGACCACGCCCAATGCCACGCGGCGGTCCCATTCCAGTTCGACCTTGTCCAGGCCTTCGCTGGTGGCAGCCATCATCACGTCGAACAGGTCGGATTTGAGGCGCATCATGATCGGCTGGGTTTCCGGATCGCCCATGCGGCAGTTGAATTCGAGCGTCTTGGGCTTGCCCTGGGCGTCGATCATCAGGCCAGCGTAAAGGAACCCGGTGTAGGGAATGCCGTCTTTTTCCATGCCCCGGATGGTGGGCAGGATCACCTCGCGCATGGCGCGGGCGTGCACCTCGGCCGTGACCACGGGTGCGGGCGAATACGCGCCCATGCCGCCCGTGTTGGGGCCTGCGTCACCGTCGAGCAGGCGCTTGTGGTCCTGGCTGGTGGCCAAGGCCGTGACGTTCTTGCCGTCGCACAGGACGATGAAGCTGGCTTCTTCGCCTTGCAAAAATTCCTCGATCACCACACGGGCACCGCCTGCGTTGTGCGCCACACCCAGGGTGTTGTCCAGCAGCATGAAGTCCACCGCCTCGTGCGCTTCGGCCAGGGTCATGGCCACCACCACGCCCTTGCCTGCGGCCAGGCCATCGGCCTTGACCACGATGGGCGCCCCCATGCGGTCCACATAGGCGTGGGCCGCCACCGGGTCGGTGAAGGTGTCGAAGGCGGCTGTCGGAATCTGGTGGCGCGCCATGAACGCCTTGGAGAAAGCCTTGGAGCTTTCCAGCTGGGCTGCCGCCTGGGTCGGGCCAAAAATGCGCATGTTGTGCGCGCGGAACTCGTCCACCACGCCTGCGGCCAGAGGGGCTTCGGGGCCGACCACGGTGAGCACGATCTGGTTGTCCTGCGCCCACTGGCGCAGGGCCTTGACATCGGTGATCGGTACATTGACCAGGGTCTTGTCACGCGCTGTGCCCCCGTTGCCCGGGGCGACATAGACCTGCTGCACCTTGGGCGACTGCGCCATTTTCCAGGCCAGGGCGTGCTCACGGCCTCCGTTGCCGACGATCAGTACTTTCATCAAACTTCCTTGAATTCTTGGGGGGCTTATTCGGCGATTTCGGCGTTGTGGAACACGTTCTGCACATCGTCCAGGTCTTCCAGCACATCCAGCAATTTCTGCATGCGGGCGGCGTCTTCGCCAGTCAGTGCAATGGTGTTTTCCGCACGCATGGTGACTTCGGCCATGTCGGCCACCAGCCCTGCGGCCTCCAGCGCGTTCTTGACGGCCTCAAAGTCACCGGGGGCGGTCAGCACCTCGATGGCGCCCTCTTCGTCCGAGATCACATCTTCGGCACCGGCTTCCAGCGCCACTTCCATGACCCGATCCTCGCTCGTGCCGGGCGCAAAAATCAGCTGGCCGCAATGTTTGAACTGGAAAGCCACCGAGCCCTCGGTGCCCATGTTGCCGCCGTATTTGCTGAAGGCGTGGCGCACATCGGCCACGGTGCGCACGCGGTTGTCGGTCATGGTGTCCACGATGATGGCCGCACCACCAATGCCATAGCCTTCGTAGCGGATTTCCTCGTAATTGACGCCTTCAAGGTTGCCGGTGGCCTTGTCGATGTTGCGCTTGATGGTGTCGGCGGGCATATTGGCCGCCTTGGCTTTTTCGATGGCCAGACGCAAGCGCGGGTTGGCGGCCGCGTCACCACCGCCCGTGCGTGCCGCGACCATGATTTCGCGCACGCACCGGGTCCAGATGCGCTGACGCTTTTCGTCCTGACGCCCCTTGCGGTGCTGAATATTTGCCCATTTGCTGTGGCCAGCCATTGGAAAGTCCTTGTTTGTTGATTTAATCTGGCGGTGATTTTACTTTTGAAGCCAGGGAAGCCCTTTTCATGACCGAACCAATGCCCATTGCCCAGAACGACCATGCCCAATGCGCCCTGCTGCCTGCCCTGGCCAACCGCCACGGCCTGATCACCGGTGCCACAGGCACCGGCAAGACCGTCACGCTTCAAACCCTGGCTGAAAACTTCTCGCGCATCGGCGTGCCGGTCTTCATGGCCGACATCAAGGGCGACCTGACCGGCATCAGCCAGACCGGCAAAGTGGGCGAGAAACTGGCCAAAGTGCTGGCCGAGCGGGGCATCGCCCTGCCCGAGCCGCTGGCCTGCCCCACGGCCCTGTGGGACGTGTTTGGCGAACAGGGTCACCCGGTGCGTGCCACCGTGAGCGACATGGGCCCCCTGCTGCTGGCCCGCATGCTGGGCCTGAACGACACCCAGGCGGGGGTGTTGAACCTGGTCTTCAAGATCGCCGACGACAACCACCTGCTGCTCCTGGACATGAAGGACCTGCGGGCCATGCTGCAGCATGTGGGTGACAACGCCAAACAGTTCACCACCGCTTACGGCAACATCAGCGCCGCCAGCATCGGCGCCATCCAGCGCGGGCTGCTGCAGATCGAGCAGCAAGGCGGTGACCGCTTCTTTGGCGAGCCCATGCTCAACATCCAGGACTTCATGCAGACGGACGACCGGGGCCTGGGCGTGGTCAACATCCTGGCCGCGGACAAGCTGCTGAACGCGCCGCGCCTGTACGCCACCTTTTTGCTGTGGATGCTGTCCGAGCTGTTCGAGCAGCTGCCCGAGATCGGCGACCCGGACAAGCCCAAGCTGGTGTTCTTTTTTGACGAAGCACACTTGCTGTTCAAGGACGCTCCGACCGCGCTGGTCGAACGCATCGAGCTGGTGGTGCGGCTGGTGCGCTCCAAGGGGGTGGGCGTGTATTTCGTCACGCAAAACCCGCTGGACATCTCCGACAGCGTGCTGGGCCAGCTGGGCAACCGCGTGCAACACGCTTTGCGGGCCTTCACGCCGCGTGACCAGAAAGCCGTGCAGGCCACGGCCCAGACCATGCGGCCCAAGGCGGGCCTGGACATCGAGGCGGCCATCACCGAGCTGGGTGTGGGCGAAGCCCTGGTGAGCTTGCTGGATGCCAAGGGACGGCCCTGCGAAACCGAGCGCGTGTTCGTGTTGCCGCCAGGCAGTCAGATCGGCCCCATCACGCCCGAGCAGCGCCAGGCCCTGCTGCAAAACTCGCTCGTGGCAGGCGTGTATGAGCAGGCTGTGGACCGCGAATCGGCCTACGAAGTGCTCAAGGCCAACGTGACCGCCCATGCCGACAGCCCGGCGGCCCAGTCCGCACGCGATGGCCAAGCCGAAGGCGGCATGATGGGCGCGGTGTCCGACCTGCTGTTTGGCAGCACCGGCCCGCGCGGCGGTCAGCGCGACGGCATTGCCCAGATGGTGGTCAAGAGCGCCGTGCGCACGGCGGGCTCGGCCATCGGCCGGGAGATCGTGCGCGGGGTGCTGGGCAGCCTGCTGGGGGGCAGCCAGCGCAGGCGCTGAAGACCTGCCTCTTTCAGGCGTTCAGCGCACCACTGCAGCGGCGAACAAGGCATCGATGGCTTCCTGGCTGCGGCCCAACTCTGCCAAGATCGACCGCGTGTGCTCCCCCAGGTGGGGAGCCAGGCGGTCCGGGTCTGCCGGCTGCTGGTTGAAGCGGGCTGCTGCACGCGGTGCGCGGATGCGGCCCAGACCGGGGTAGTTCGACGCCATCAGGCTCTCGTTGTGCCGAATCTGCGGGTCATCCGCCAAATCGGCCTTGAAGTTCACATGCCCGACCGGCACCCCCTCGGCGGCCAAACGCTCCACAAATGGCCGCACCAGCTGCTCGGCAGCAATGGGTTCGAGCACAGCACGCCAGGCATCGATGTGGTCGCGGCGCAGCATCATGTTGGCAAAACGCGGATCCTGCAGCAGCTCGGGCTTGCCGAACACACGGCAGATGCCCGCAAACTCTTCGTCCTGCGGCGCGATCATGGCGAACCAGCCGTCCTTGCACCGCCAAAGTTTTTGCCGGGCGCCAAACTCGGGCACAGGTGCGGGCGGATTGTCCAGAAAGCTGTGGTTGTAGAGCGCTTCCGGCCACAAAAAAGACAGCCCTGCGTCCAGCATGGACAGCTCAATACGGCAGCCCTCGCCGCTCGTCTGGCGACCATGCAGCGCGGCCGTGATGGCCTGCGCCGCCGTCAGGGCGGTGATCTTGTCGCACATCAGGGTCTGCAGCAGCCGGGGTTCCTGTGTATCGAAATCGGGGTGGGCATCGGCAAAACCGGACACCGCCTGGATCACCGGGTCGTAGACTCGGTAGCCCGAATAAGGTCCGCTTTGACCGAAGCCGGTGATCGACAGGTAAACGATGCGCGGGTTCCAGGCCTTGACCTGCTCGTAGCCAAAACCCAGGCGCTGCATGGCCCCAGGGCGGAAGTTTTCGACCAGCACATCGGCCTGTTCGGCCAGCTCACGCAGGATGGCCCGGGCCTCGGGCTGCTTGAGGTCCAGCACGATGGAGCGCTTGCCCCTGTTGATGGTGGCAAACAGCGAGGTCATGTCGCCCTGGATCGGACCCACGCGGCGCGTGAGGTCGCCGCCTTGCGTTTCGACTTTGATGACGTCGGCACCTTGGTCGGCCAGGATGCCTGTGGCCATGGGTCCGGAGACCACGGCAGACAGGTCAAGAATGCGGACGCCGGAAAGGGGGGCTTGCATGGGGGTTCCTCGTGCGATCAAGCAGGTGGCCTCACAGGCCACGCGCCACGATTTCTTTCATGATTTCGTTGCTGCCGCCGTAAATACGCGCCACCCGGGCGTCCACCCAGGCGCTGCCGATGCCGCCATCGGCCATGAAGCCGGTGCCGCCGTGCATTTGCAGGAGTTCATCGAGCAGCTGGTTCTGCATTTCCGAGGCGTTGAGCTTGGCCATGGCCGCACGCTCGGCGTCCAGTTCACCGCGCAGGTGGCGGGCCAGGCAGTCGTCCACAAACGTGCGCAACATGACCGACTTGGCCTTGGCTTCGGCCAGTTTGAAGCGGGTGTTCTGGTAATCGAACACCGACTGGCCAAACACCTTGCGCTCACGCGTCCAGGCGATGGTGCGTTCCAGAAAGGCCTCGATGGAGGCGGCCGCACGCACCGCAATCACCAGGCGCTCCTGTGCCAGCTGGTGCATCAGGTAGCGAAAGCCCTGGTTTTCTTCGCCCAGCAGGTGGCTGACCGGCACACGCACCTGGTCGAAAAACAGCTCGGCCGTGTCCTGCCCGCGCAGGCCGATCTTGCGCAGGGCGCGGCCCCGCTCAAAGCCCGGCATGCCATCTTCAACCACCAGCAGCGAGATGCCTTTGGCCCCCATCTCAGGGTCGGTCTTGGCCACCACGATCACCAGACCGGCATTCAACCCGTTGGAGATGTAGGTCTTCTGGCCCGTCAGCACATAGTGCTCACCGTCGCGCTCTGCCCGGGTACGGATGGCCTTGAGGTCACTGCCCACATCGGGCTCGGTCATGGCGATCGCGCCCACCGTTTGCCCCTGCACCATGGCGAGCAGCCAGCGCTGCTTTTGCCAGTCACTGCCATAGGCATTCAGGTAGGGGGCCACCACCTCGGAGTGCAGGCTGAAGCCCACCCCCGTGGCGTTGACCCGGGCCAACTCTTCGATGATCACGGCCGCGTGGCCAAAATCACCGCCACCCCCATAGGGGTCGGGCAAGGTGGTGCACAGCAAACCGGCCTGCCCTGCCGCCTGCCACAGGCTCAAAGGCACCCGACCGGCGTCTTCCCATTCGAGGTGGTGTGGTGCGATCTCGCGTTCGACAAAGCGCCTCACCTGGACACGAAACGCCTCATGGTCTTCACGCAAAACGGTTCGCATGCCCGGCCCCACGCTTCAGTTGTCCAGCTTGATCTTGGCCGCCTTGATGGCGCGGTCCATGGTGTCGGCCAGGTTTTTCATCTCCATGCCCAGCTCCTCGGGGGTGCTGCCCACGGCCTCCAGACCCAGTTCACGCCACTTGTTGCTCAGGTCCGTGCTTCTGACGGCACGGGCAATACCACCAGACACCTTGGCCAGGACATCCTTGGGGGTGCCGGCTGGGGCGAGCACCAGGAAAAAGCCCACCGGCTCAAAACCCTTGAGGCCCAGTTCGGCAAAGGTCGGCACCATCGGCAGCGAAGAGGTGCGCTGAGTGCCGGTCATGGCCAGCACCTTGATCTTGCCCGCCTGCAGCAAAGGAGCGAGCGAAGCGGCATCGAGCCAGGCAGCACTGATCTGTCCGCCCATGAGGTCCTGCGTCAAGGGAGCAGCGCCCTTGTAGGCCGCATGCACCAGATCGATCTTGGCTGCCAGGTTCAAAGACTCGCCAAAGATGTGCGCCGTGGTGCCCTGCCCGAAGGAGCCGTAACTGAGCTTGCCCGGATTCTTGCGGGCATGGGCAATGAATTCATCGAGTGTGTTGGCCGGAAAGTTCGCGGGCACCGCCAGACCGATGGTCGAACGCGTGAGCATGGACACCGGGTCGAACTCGGTATCGATGTCAAACGGCAGCTTGCTGTAGAGCGATTTGGCATAAATGGCATTCGAGATGGTCAGCACCAGGGTGTGCCCATCGGCTGGCACCTTGGCCACGGAAGCCAAGCCCAACCAGCCACCAGCCCCAGGGCGGTTGTCGACGATCACGGGCTGCCCCCAGTATTCGGTGAGTTTGAGGCCGATGTTGCGGGCCATGATGTCGGTGGTGCCACCCGGGGTGTAAGGCACCACGATGCGGATGGTTTTGCTGGGGAAAGTCGCCGCTTGTTGCGCCTGCCCTGCCGAACTGGCCAGCAGACCGGCCAAAGCGAGGCCCACGGTGAACACATGCTGAAACAAACGGCGCATCTTCTGTCTCCTGTCGGTGGTTATCTGGCATGTTCAAGCCAGGCCTGGCCGCTCGCAATGACATTTACCGTCATTTGCATTGGCGGAAAACCTCAGTCAGCCGCCTTGGCTGAGCAGGACTTTGCGCCGCTGACCAGGGGCTGGCGGTACTTGTGCGGCACCGGCAAAACACTGGGCATGGAGCAGCCAGCGTCTGGCCACTTCCCCTTCGACCTGCAAGTCGGTGTCCAGCAGATGCCGGGTCTGAGTCACCACCTGGCCAAATGCCACGGCACTGCCCCTCACATGGCCGGCATCGCCACCTTCGCCAAAAGTCCAGCATTCACCGTCGGGCGCCATCAAACTCAGCCGAGGCAGGCTGGGCGGAACATCCCAGCCCCTGACGCTGTGGCTCCAGCCAAAGGTGTTCACCCCCAGCACCACGATGTTGCGCAGCCGTGCCGACTCGGGCCGGTCCTGACCCAGCATGTCAAAAACGGCCTGCCCATGGGCCCAGGTCTCCATCTGGCGTGCGGTCAACGACGAACGAACAGACATGGCCGGCCCGGCCCATGCCACCCTGGTGCGGGCATCCAGCCCCTGCCAACGGTGGGCCATGTCCAAGGCCAAGTCGCGCCAGCGCTGCAGCAATGCCGGTCCTGCACCATCCACCGCATCGCGTTCGAAGTCGCGCATGCTCAGACCGCGTTGCACATGCTCGCGGCTGGCCTGCAAGCGTGCCTGGAAGCGTTCGGGCTGGTGAACGGCCCAGTCAGCGCCCTCGTTCCAGCAATGCAGGTGGCACACGATCTGTTGCGGGGTCCACTGCTTGAACTGGGTCGGGGCGGTCCACTGCGTCGGGCTCAGCTTTTGCAGTGCCGCCGCCAGCACGTGAACCTCTTGGGCGAATGCCTCTGTCAGGGTCAGCATCTCATCTCCACAACAAAAAACGCCGGAACAAGTCCGGCGTTTCGTTCAAAACTCAGCCATCAAACGGCCGTTTCCTGTTCTGGCTCGGATTTGCCAGTGCGCGCATCCTTCTTGGGCAAAGGCTGGATGTCGAGCAGCACCTCGTCCTTGTCGTCCAGGTCCACCGTCAGACGACCACCATCGGTCAGGCGTCCAAACAGCAACTCGTCGGCCAAGGCCTTGCGGATCATGTCCTGGATCAGGCGCTGCATCGGGCGCGCACCCATGAGCGGATCGAAGCCCTTCTTGGCCAGGTGCTTGCGCAGCTTGTCGGTGAAGGTGACGTCGACCTTCTTCTCGCCCAATTGCTGCTCGAGTTGCAACAGGAACTTGTCGACCACACGCAGGATGATCTGTTCATCGAGTGGCTTGAAACTGACAATGGCGTCCAGGCGGTTGCGGAACTCGGGCGTGAACAGGCGCTTGATGTCACCCATCTCGTCCCCAGCAGCACGCGGGTTGGTGAAACCGATCGTGGCCTTGTTCATGGTCTCGGCACCCGCGTTGGTCGTCATGACGATGATGACATTGCGGAAGTCGGCCTTGCGCCCGTTGTTGTCGGTCAGCGTGCCGTGGTCCATGACCTGCAACAGCACGTTGAAGATCGCGGGGTGGGCTTTTTCGATCTCGTCGAGCAGCAGCACGCAATGCGGCTTTTTGGTCACCGCTTCGGTCAGCAGACCCCCTTGGTCAAAACCCACATAGCCCGGAGGCGCGCCAATCAGGCGGCTCACCGCGTGCTGCTCCATGTACTCGGACATGTCAAAGCGGATCAGCTCGATGCCCATGATGTAGGCCAGCTGCTTGGCCGCTTCGGTCTTGCCCACGCCCGTAGGACCGCTGAACAGGAATGAGCCTATCGGCTTGTCGGCCTTGCCCAGGCCCGAGCGAGCCATCTTGACCGCGGACGACAGCACTTCCAGCGCCTTGTCCTGACCGAACACCACCGATTTGAGGTCCCGCTCGATGGTTTGCAGCTTGCTGCGATCGTCGTTGGACACATTGGCCGGCGGGATGCGGGCGATCTTGGCCACGATGTCCTCGATCTCGCCCTTGCCGATGGTCTTCTTGCGCTTGGACGCGGCCAGGATGCGCTGGGCGGCCCCCGCTTCATCGATCACGTCAATGGCCTTGTCGGGCAGCTGACGGTCGTTGATGTACTTGGCCGACAGCTCGGCAGCGGCCTGCAGCGCAGCGTTCGCGTACTTGACGCTGTGGTGTTCTTCAAAGCGGCTCTTGAGGCCCTTGAGAATTTCGACCGTCTCGGCCACAGTGGGCTCGACCACATCGACTTTCTGAAAACGCCGCGACAAGGCTGCATCTTTTTCGAAGATGCCGCGATACTCGGTGAAAGTGGTTGCGCCGATGCATTTGAGCTGGCCGCTGGACAGCGCGGGCTTGAGCAGGTTGGACGCATCCAACGTGCCACCGGAAGCAGCCCCCGCACCGATCAGGGTGTGAATTTCGTCGATGAACAAGATGGCGTGCGGCTTGTCCTTGAGCGACTTGAGCACGCCCTTGAGGCGCTGTTCGAAGTCGCCACGGTACTTGGTGCCCGCCAGCAGCGCGCCCATGTCCAGCGAATAAACCTGGGCTTCGGCCAGGATCTCGGGCACGCTGCCCTGGGTGATGCGCCAGGCCAGGCCCTCGGCAATGGCCGTTTTGCCCACGCCCGCCTCGCCCACCAGCAGCGGGTTGTTCTTGCGGCGACGGCACAGGATCTGGATGGTGCGCTCGACTTCGTATTCGCGGCCGATCAGCGGATCGATCTTGCCGTCCTTGGCCGCCTGATTGAGGTTGTTGGTGTACTGCTCCAGGGGCGAGGCTTTTTCGCTGCGCTCGCCGCCTTGCGCGCCCTCCTCACCCTCGTTGCTGGCAGGTGCTTCAGCCGATTTGGCCGCCTCGGGCGGGTCGCTCTTGCGGATGCCATGGGCAATGAAATTGACCACGTCCAGGCGCGTGATGCCCTGCTGGTGCAGGTAATACACCGCGTGCGAGTCTTTTTCACCAAAAATGGCCACCAGCACATTCGCGCCCGTGACTTCCTTCTTGCCATTGCCGGTGGACTGCACATGCATGATGGCGCGCTGGATCACCCGCTGAAAACCCAGCGTGGGCTGGGTGTCCACCTCTTCGGTACCGCCCACCTGCGGGGTGTTGTCCTTGATGAAATGGGTCAAGGATGCGCGCAGGTCGTCCATGTTGGCCGAGCAGGCGCGCAGGACTTCGGCCGCGCTGGGGTTGTCCAGCAGGGCCAGCAG
Source organism: Limnohabitans radicicola (assembly GCF_014837235.1). Taxonomy (GTDB): domain Bacteria; phylum Pseudomonadota; class Gammaproteobacteria; order Burkholderiales; family Burkholderiaceae_C; genus Limnohabitans_A; species Limnohabitans_A radicicola. The sequence continues at coordinate 828,713 of NZ_JACYFT010000002.1, forward strand.
CAAGTGCTCCACGGTGATGAACTCATGCCGCTGCTGACGGGCCTCGACGAAGGCCATGTGCAGGCTGACTTCCAATTCTTGGGCAATCATGTGATTTCCTTTTGCCTTGCTGTGGTTGAAACTGTTGTCTTACGTGAAGCCAAATCCGGCTTATTCAATGGGCTCGCTGACACATTGCAACGGATGTCCGGCCTGCCGGGCCGCATCGAGCACCTGGTCGACCTTGGTGGCGGCCACGTCTTTCGAATACACACCACAGACAGCCTTACCGTCCAGGTGGATCTTGAGCATGATCTGGGTGGCCGCTTCGCGGTCTTTGTTGAAGAATTCCTGGATCACCACCACCACAAACTCCATCGGGGTGTAGTCGTCATTGAGCATGACGACCTGGTACATCTGCGGGGGGGCCACACGCTGCGCGCGGCGCTCCAGGACGACGGAATCGCTGCCGTCTGTCGTTTTTGTCAAATCCGGCGGCAGCGTCGGGGAAACAGGTTTTTTCGTTGCCATGAATTCATTCTATCGGGGGATTTTCGGCAGAAGGTCGGGCGTCTGAAAAAGTCCTTCGCAAATGCACCCCATCGGGGAAAACCTCACATTGACAAATTCGTCAAAGACGCCTCAAACTGGTGCAAAACGATGGAGACACGCCATGCCCAGTGGTACAGTCAAGTGGTTCAACGATGCCAAAGGCTTTGGCTTTGTCCAGCCCGACGGTGGGGGGGCCGACGCTTTTGCACATTTCTCAGCCATCCAGATGGAGGGATTCAAAACCCTCAAGGAAGGTGCCCGGGTCGATTTTGAGCTCACCGACGGCCCCAAGGGGCTGATGGCGATCAATATCCGTTACTCGGAGACCTCGGGGCCCTCACCTGACGCCTGAGCTGCTGTGCAAGCAGCCGGGGCGCATGCCCTGCACCGTACTGAGAGCCGTTATGCTCGGGATTGTCCGTTTTCTGCACCCCAAGCGTCCATGTCTGCCAACGTCTTCTCCCTCTTTGACCGCATCCGTCTCGTCCGTGCAGCCCTGCTGTTGACTGCCTTGGGACTGCAAACCGCCGCTCAAGCCCAGACACCACAAATGAATTTGCAGCGCATGCAGCTGAGCGCGGGGATGCATTTGCTTGATGTGCAGCTGGCGTTGACCCCCGAGCAGCGTCAGATCGGGCTCATGTGGCGCAAAGAAATGCCCCAGCACGAAGGCATGCTGTTTGTGTTCGAGCAACCCGCGAGGCAATGCTTTTGGATGCGCAACACCCTGCTGCCGCTCACGGCGGCTTTTGTGGACGATGACGGCACCATCGTCAACCTGGCTGACATGAAGCCGCAAAACGACGACTCCCATTGCTCGGCCAAGCCGGTGAGGTTTGTGCTGGAAATGAACCAGGGTTGGTTTGCCAAGCGCAACATCCAGGCCGGGTACAAGCTCGGCGGCGCCGCCTTCAAGCGCTGAAAAGCCCGGCAGAAGGCGCGGTGGTCAGGCAGGCCCCAGGTCACCGCCGCTTTACACGCCCCAGACGATGTCGGACTCTTCGCGGATGCTGCGCTGGATCATTTGCTGCATGGGCGCAGCACGCTGAGCCAGCCGAATCGCAGGCAGCGCAGGCTCTGGCTCCTCTTCAGACGTCCGTGTCTCGGCTTGCTGCGCATTTTGTGAACGGGCCAGGCGCATGGCCTCGTCCTGCTGGACGGCCACATCGATTTTGGCCAGCACGTCGGGCAGTGTCTGTACGGGCAGGATGCCCTTGACCGGATCGTCCCCGATCATGATTTGGAGCAGGCGCCGGGCATCGGCTTCGAGCATGATCAGATCGGCAGCCGCCTTGGATTTGAACTTGAACAGCATAGGGGTTTCCGACAGGGGTAGTCCCGCCACTATGCCTGAGGTTTGGCCCCGTCCGCCGTGTCCTGGATCACCGACTTGAGTTTGTGGCTGGCATGGAATGTGGCCACGCGGCGTGCCTCGATCGGGATCAGCTCCCCTGTGCGCGGGTTGCGCCCAGGGCGGGCCGCCTTGGTGCGAATCTGGAAGTTACCGAATCCGGAAATCTTCACATCCGTGCCCTGGATCAGGCTGTCCACGATCAGGTCGAAAAAGGCATCGACCATGTCCTTGGACTCGCGCTTGTTCAGGCCGATTTGCTCAAACAACAAATCGGCCAAGTGCGCCTTGGTGAGCGCGGGCGTTTCGAGGCTTTCAACCGAGAGTTCCATGCGCTGTTTCCTCAACCGCGCAAGCGCGCTGCCAATTGTTGCGTCAGATGCGCCACCACAGCAGACATGACGGCCTCAATCTGCGCCTCGGTCAAAGAGGCTTCGCCATCGCCCAGCGTCAGACGCACGGCCAGGCTCTTCTCGCCCACAGCCAAAGTGCCGCCTTGGGGCTCGGCCTTGGGTCGGTAGATGTCAAACAGCACCGCGCTTTGCAGCAGCCCATCGGTCGGTGCGGCGTGGATCGCCTGCATCAGCTGCGCATGGGTGACCGACTCTGCCACGATCACTGCAATGTCGCGCTCGACCGGCTGCTGCTTGGCCACGCTTTGGGCCACAGGCACCACACGGGCTGTGACGGCGTCGAGCGACAACTCGAACACCACGGGCGCGCTGGACAACTCCCAGGCCTGACGCCAGCGGGGGTGCAACTCGCCCACATGGCCAATCACCACGCCATCCACCAGCACCTGGGCCGAACGGCCGGGGTGCAGTGCAGGGTGCTCGGCGGCAGCAAATACCGCCTTGCGCGGAGCCAGCAGTTGCTCCACATCGGCTTTGACGTCGTAAAAATCAACGTTGCGGGCCTTGCCCTGCCAGCCCAAGGGCTCCACAGGGCCCCAGGCCATGCCCGCCACGCGCATCGGCTGATCAAAGCCTTCCACCGTGGTGTCGGTGCTTTGCACCGCGGCGTTGCGCATGAACACGCGGCCCAGCTCGAACACGCGCACGCGGTCGGCCTTGCGGTCGGCGTTGAACTTGACGACCTGCAAGAGCGAGCCGATCAGGCTCGAGCGCATCACGCTCATCTGGCTGGCGATCGGGTTGAGCAAGCGAATGGGTTCAGCATTACCGACCAGGTCTTTTTCCCAGGCTTCCTCGACAAAGCTGTAGTTGATGGTTTCCTGATAGCCCAGCGCCGCAATGGCCCGGCGCACAGCCGACGGGCTGCGCTCGGTCTCGCGGCGCACCTTGGCGGTGATGGGTGCCAGCGGCGGGTTGGTCGGCAGGTTGTTGTAGCCCACCATGCGGGCCACTTCCTCGATCAGGTCCTCTTCGATCTGCAGGTCAAAGCGGAAGCTCGGCGGCGTCACGGTGACCGTGCCCTCGCCTTCTGTCACCTGCAGGCCCAGGCCGCGCAGCGCATCGGCGCATTGCTGTTGGGTCAGCGGCATGCCGATGACCTTGACCGCACGGGCCACGCGCAGCGTGACGGGTTTGATCGCGGGCACATTCAAAGTCTGATCGTCGATGGGACCGACCTTTGTCTCGGGCGTGCCGCAGATGTCGAGCACCAGCTGGGTGATGCGCTCGATGTGCTCCACCGTCAGCTGCGGGTCCACGCCGCGCTCGAAACGGTGACCGGCGTCGGTCGAGAAGTTGTAGCGACGCGAACGGCCCGCGATGGCCGTGGGCCACCAGAAGGCGGCTTCGATGTAGATGTTTTGGGTGTCGTCGGACACGGCGGTGGCGTCGCCGCCCATGATGCCGGCCAGCGACTCGACCTGGCTGTCGTCCGCAATCACGCCGACCTTGTCATCCACGGTGACGGTGTTGCCGTTCAGCAGCTTGAGCGATTCACCTGTTTTGCCCCAGCGCACCTGCAGGCCGCCGTGGATCTTGTCGAGGTCAAAAATGTGCGATGGGCGGCCGAACTCGAACATCACGTAGTTGGAGATGTCCACCAGTGGGCTCACGCTGCGCTGGCCGCAACGCGCCAGGCGCTCCACCATCCACTGTGGCGTCTGGGCTTTGGTGTTCACGCCCTTCACCACCCGGCCACTGAAGCGGCCGCACAGGTCGGTGGCCAGCACCTTCACCGCCAGGGTGTCGCTGATCTGCGTGGCCACAGCGGGGAAAGTCGGGGCCTTGAGCGGCGCACCCGTCAGGGCCGACATTTCGCGGGCAATGCCGTACACACTCAGGCAATGCGCCAGGTTGGGCGTCAGCTTGAGCGTCATCAGCGTGTCGTCCAGATGGAGGTACTGGCGGATGTCCTGACCCAGCGGCGCGTCCAGCGGCAACTCCAACAGGCCACCGTGGTCATCGGCGATCTTGAGCTCCTTGGCCGAGCACAGCATGCCCTGACTCTCGACGCCACGCAGCTTGCCGACCTTGATGACAAACGGTTTGCCATCGTCACCGGGCGGCAGCTCGGCACCAACCAGGGCACAAGGCACGCGGATGCCCACGCGGGCGTTGGGCGCACCACACACAATGTTCAGCAGACTGCCCTGCCCCACATCCACTTGGCACACGCGCAAACGGTCGGCGTTGGGGTGCTGCGCGGCTTCCTTGATTTCACCGACCACGATTTGGGTGAACGGCGGGGCCACGGGTTCGAGCTCTTCCACTTCGAGACCAGCCATAGTCAGGGTGTCGGCCAGTTGCTGGGTCGTCAAGGACGGGTTGCAGAACTCGCGCAACCAGGATTCGGGAAATTGCATGTCGGGGTCTCGGGAATTACTGGAACTGGCTCAGGAAGCGGACATCGCCGTCAAAGAACAGGCGCAGGTCGTTCACGCCGTAGCGCAGCATGGTGAAACGATCCATGCCCATGCCGAAGGCAAAGCCGATGAAGCGTTCAGGGTCCAGGCCCATGTTGCGCACCACGTTGGGGTGCACCTGGCCGGAGCCCCCCACTTCGAGCCAGCGACCGGCCAGCGGACCGCTCTGGAACTGGATGTCGATCTCGGCGCTGGGTTCGGTGAACGGAAAGAAGCTGGGGCGAAAGCGCAGCACCAGATCGTCACTTTCGAAAAAGGTGCGGCAAAAATCGGTGACCACGACCTTCAGGTCCTTGAAGCTCACGTTCTCGCCAATCCACAGGCCTTCGCACTGATGGAACATGGGCGAATGGGTGGCATCGCTGTCCACGCGGTAGGTGCGGCCCGGCGCGATCACGCGGATCTCGGGCATGGCCTGACCGACGTCGATCAGGTGGCGGTAGCGCTTGACGTGCTGCACGGCGTGGCGCACCTGCATCGGGCTGGTGTGCGTGCGCAGCAGGTGACCGCCTTCGACGTAAAAGGTGTCGTGCATGGACCGGGCCGGGTGGTCTTCGGGCGTGTTGAGCGCGGTGAAGTTGAACCAGTCGGTCTCGATTTCGGGGCCCTGGGCCACTTCAAAGCCCATGGAGCCAAAAATTTGCTCCACGCGTTCGAGCGTGAGTGAAACGGGGTGCAGACCACCGACGTTGGCGCTGCGGCCCGGCAAGGTCACATCGAGCGCCTCGGCCTTGAGCTGCGCTTGCAGCTCGGCATCGGCGAGCGCCTGACGGCGGTCATTGAGCGCGGCCTCGATCGCCTGCTTGGCGAGGTTGATGGCCGCACCGCGGGTTTTCTTGTCTTCCACGCTCAGAGCGGCCATGCCCTTCATCAGCTCGGTGATGCGACCGGCTTTGCCCAGAAACAGGGCTTTGGCGTTTTCGAGGTCAGCAGGTGTCAGTGCCTGCGCAAAACTCTGGCGTGCGGATTCGACCAGGGTGTCCAGCTCGTTCATGGTGTGGGAGATCGGTGAGAGATCTGTGAATGGGGGAACAAAAAAGGGATTGAAGCTGTTGCGAGCCTCAATCCCTTTGATCGAGTGCGTGGCACAGGCCCGAGAGCCCGTGTCACTCATGGACTCAAGCTGCGGCCAGTTTGGCTTTGACTTGGTTCACGATGCCAGCAAAAGCGGCCTTGTCGTGCACGGCGATGTCCGCCAGCATCTTACGGTCGATTTCGATGGCAGCCTTCTTCAGGCCGTTGGCGAACTGGCTGTAGGTCAGACCGCATTCACGCGCAGCGGCGTTGATACGGGCAATCCACAACTGACGGAACACACGCTTCTTGGTACGGCGGTCACGGTAGGCATATTGGCCAGCCTTCATCACCGCCTGTTTGGCGATGCGGAAGACATTGCCGCGGCGACCGCGGAAACCTTTTGCAAGGGCCAGAACTTTCTTGTGACGGGCGCGTGCCGTTACACCACGTTTAACGCGAGGCATAGTTTTCTCCTAGTTCGTCAGTGAATTACAGGCCAGCCATGGGCAGCATCTGTGCCATGTGACCCATATTGGTCTCATGCACGGCCACTGCACCGCGAAGGTGGCGTTTGTTCTTGGTGGTCTTCTTGGTCAGAATGTGACGTTTGAAGGCTTGACCGCGTTTGACGGTTCCACCTGGACGAACACGGAAGCGCTTTTTAGCACTGCTTTTGGTCTTCATCTTGGGCATTTGAATGCTCCTTTATTTGTGCTCGTGAGGCGTCTGCAAAATCTTTGCAGCCTTGATGGCCCCGAGCCACTTTTACAAAAGCCGCCCAAAGGCAGCTCCTGATTCAACCCGCCCGAAAGCAGGTCAAATTCTTCAAACAGCCTGATCGGCAGGCGCTGCAGCATCTGCAGCTTTGCCCACAGGCTTTTTGCGACCTGGCGCGATCATCATGATCATCTGGCGGCCTTCCAGCTTTGGAAACTGCTCGACGACGATGGAATCGGCCAACTCGTCACGAATCCGGTTCAGCAAGGCCATGCCCAACTCCTGGTGGGTGATCTCGCGGCCACGGAAACGCAAAGTGATCTTGCATTTGTCGCCATCGGCCAGAAAACGGCGGATGTTGCGCATCTTGATGTTGTAGTCACCATCGTCGGTGCCCGGACGGAATTTGACTTCCTTGATGTCAATGACCGTTTGCTTGGCTTTGGCTTCCGCCGCACGCTTTTGCTCCTGGTACTTGAACTTGCCGTAGTCCATCAAACGGCAAACAGGCGGGCTGGCCGTAGCGGCAATTTCAACCAGGTCCACATCCAGCTCACCGGCCATGCGCAAGGCTTCGGCCAGGGACAGGATGCCCAATGGCTCATTGTCAGGGCCGGAAACCCGGACCTCAGGGGCCATGATTTCACGGTTCAAACGGTGTTTGCGTTCTTCGCGTTGGCGACGATCACGAAATTCGGTAGCGATGACTCAATCCTTCAAGGGTAAAAACTGCAACCAGCAGCCGAACCGTCTTTGTGCCCACGGGCCAAAGCATGTGGCGAAATTCACCTTCAGGCTTTAGAAGCGATGTCGGCAGCAATGTGTTCAATGAACGCATCGATCGACATCACACCGAGGTCTTTGTTGCCTCGGGCGCGGACTGCGACGGTACCTGCAGCCTTTTCCTTGTCGCCTGCGACAAGGATGTAAGGCAGCTTTTGCAACGAATGCTCGCGTATTTTATACGTGATTTTCTCGTTGCGCAGGTCCAAATCGACCCTAAGGTCTTGATTTGGCAGTGCTTTTTGCAGTTTTGAGGCGATTTCGCGACAGTAATCGGCCTGGGCATCGGTGATGTTGAGCACAGATACCTGCTCGGGCGCAAGCCAGGTGGGCAATGCACCCGCGTGCTGCTCGATCAAAATGCCGATGAAGCGCTCCAGGCTGCCCACAATGGCGCGGTGCAGGATCACGGGGCGCTGGCGGCTGCCGTCTTCGGCGGTGTATTCGGCATCCAGGCGCTCGGACAGGTTGAAGTCCACCTGGATCGTGCCGCATTGCCATTCACGGCCGATGGCGTCCTTGAGCGTGTATTCGATCTTGGGGCCATAGAAGGCACCGTCGCCCTCCGAAATCACGAACTCGCAGCCCGAATGGCGCAGGCTGTCCATCAGGGCCTTTTCGGCCTTGTCCCACAGCTCGTCCGAGCCAATGCGGGCGGCCGGGCGGGTCGAAACCTTGTACAGGATGTCAGTGAAGCCGAAGTCGGCATAGACCTTCTTGAGCACCTGGGTGAAGGTGTCGCACTCGGGCAGGATCTGGTCTTCAGTGCAGAAGATGTGGCCATCGTCCTGCGTGAAGCCGCGCACGCGCATGATGCCGTGCAGGCCGCCCGAAGGCTCGTTGCGGTGGCACTGGCCAAATTCACCGTAGCGCAGCGGCAAGTCGCGGTAACTCTTGATGCCCTGCTTGAAAATGAGGATGTGCCCCGGGCAGTTCATCGGCTTCAAAGCGTAGTCACGCTTTTCTGACTCCGTGGTGAACATGTTGTCGCGGTATTTGTCCCAGTGGCCGGTCTTCTCCCACAGGCTCTTGTCGATGATCTGGGGGCCTTTGACCTCCTGGTAACCGTTGTCGCGGTACACCTGGCGCATGTACTGCTCCACCTTCTGCCAGACGGTCCAGCCCTTGGGGTGCCAGAACACCAGACCCGGGGCATGGTCATCGATGTGGAACAGGTCCAGTTCGCGGCCCAGCTTGCGGTGGTCGCGTTTCTCGGCTTCCTCCAGACGCAGCAGGTACTGCTGCAGGTCTTCCCTGCTGGCCCAGGCCGTGCCGTACACGCGCTGCAGCATCTCGTTCTTGCTGTCGCCACGCCAGTAGGCACCCGCCACCTTCATCAGTTTGAAGTGCTTGAGCTTGCCTGTGCTGGGCACGTGGGGACCACGGCAGAGATCCTCGAAATTGCCTTCGCGATAGAGGCTGACCTCTTGATCGGCCGGGATAGAGCCGATGATCTCGGCCTTGTAATGCTCGCCCAGCTCCTTGAAATAGGCCACGGCTTCGTCGCGCGGCAGCACGCGGCGCACCACCGGCTCGTCCTTGGCCGCCAGCTCGGTCATGCGCTTTTCAATGGCCACCAGATCTTCCGGTGTGAAAGGACGGCTGTAGGAGAAGTCGTAATAAAAGCCGTTGTCGATCACCGGACCGATGGTGACCTGCGCCTCAGGGAAAAGCGCTTTGACGGCGTAGGCCAGCAAGTGGGCTGTAGAGTGGCGGATCAACTCCAGGCCTTCAGGGTCCTTGGCCGTCACGATGGCCAGCTTGGCGCTGGCATCGATGCGAAAGCTGGTGTCCACCAACTCGCCGTTGACCTTGCCGCCCAAAGCCGCTTTGGCCAAGCCGGTGCCAATCGAAGCGGCCACCTCGGCCACGGTCACCGGACCGGGAAACTCACGCAGGGAACCGTCGGGAAGAGTGATCTGTACCATGGAATTGAAAAGTAAAAAGCGCGGTCAAAACCGCGCTGAAATGGGGAAGAAAGGCAGGCGCGAACTGCAGGCCTTCAAAGGCCAGAGTGAAAGCTCCAAGTTCGCGGTGTCATAACCCGTTGTGCCTTTCTTGCTCTTGTGAGGGTCAAAGAACCCTGATTTTCCCACAAAAACGAGGGTCGAGGCCGAAGCAGCGCTTTGACCCGCATCAGATGCAGCAGCCATACAGCTCAAAGCGGCCCACGCGAAGGCTTGTTGTCAGTTATCTGCCTGGAAGCTCGTTTAAGATTGCGGGTTCTGAAATGTCTTTTCACCACAAGAACGAGGACGCCCATGGCTGCAGACAAATCCAAGATCATTTACACCCTGACCGACGAAGCCCCCTTGCTGGCCACCGCGTCGTTTTTGCCCATCATCCGCACTTTCACGGCCCCAGCAGGCATCGAAGTGGCCGAGAGCGACATCTCCGTCGCGGGCCGCATTCTGGGCGAGTTTGCCGACCTGCTGCCTGAAGCGCAGCGCGCCCCCAACAACCTGGCCGAACTGGGCAAATTGACGCTCAAGCCCGAAGCCAACATCATCAAGCTGCCCAACATCAGCGCCTCCGTCGGCCAGCTGACCGCCGCCATCAAGGAACTGCAAGGCAAGGGCTACGCCCTGCCCGACTACCCCGAGAACCCGAAGAACGACGAAGAAAAGGCCATCAAGGCCCGTTACGCCAAATGTGTCGGCTCGGCCGTGAACCCCGTGCTGCGCGAAGGCAACTCGGACCGTCGCGCGCCCCGCGCCGTGAAAGAGTTCGCCCGCAAGAACCCCCACAGCATGGCCGAGTGGAGCCAGGCTTCACGCTCGCACGTGTCGCACATGCACGCTGGCGACTTCTACCACGGCGAAAAGTCCATGACCCTGGACCGCGCCCGTGACGTGAAGATGGAGCTGATCACCAAGAGCGGCAAGACCATCATCCTCAAACCCAAAGTCTCCCTGCTCGACCGTGAAGTCATCGACAGCATGTTCATGAGCAAGAAGGCGCTGATCGACTTCTACACCAAGGAAATTGAAGACGCACACAAGACCGGCGTGATGTTCTCGCTGCACGTCAAGGCCACCATGATGAAGGTGTCGCACCCCATCGTGTTTGGTCACTGCGTCAAGATCTTCTACAAAGAAGCCTTTGAAAAGCATGGCGCCCTGTTCAAGGAACTGGGCGTGAACGTCAACAACGGCATGGCCGACCTGTACAACAAGATCGCCGCCCTGCCCCAGTCCAAGCAGGACGAAATCAAGCGTGACCTGCATGCCTGCCACGAGCACCGTCCCGAACTGGCCATGGTGGATTCGGCCAAGGGCATCACCAACTTCCACTCGCCCAACGACGTGATCGTGGACGCCTCCATGCCCGCCATGATCCGCAACGGCGGGAAGATGTGGGGTGCAGATGGCCGCCTGAAAGATGTCAAGGCCGTGATGCCTGAATCGACCTTTGCCCGCATCTACCAGGAGATGATCAACTTCTGCAAATGGCACGGCGCGTTCGATCCCAAGACCATGGGCACGGTGCCCAACGTGGGCCTGATGGCCCAGCAAGCCGAGGAATACGGCTCGCACGACAAGACCTTCGAGATCCCCGAAGACGGCGTGGCCAACATCACCGACCTCAACACCGGCGAAGTGCTGCTGAGCCAGAACGTGGAAGAAGGCGACATCTGGCGCATGTGCCAGGTCAAGGACGCCGCCATCCGCGACTGGGTCAAACTGGCCGTGACCCGTGCCCGCAACTCCGGCATGCCTGTGGTCTTCTGGCTGGACGCCTACCGTCCGCACGAAGCCCAGCTGATCACCAAGGTCAAGATGTACCTGCACGAGCACGACACCACGGGCCTGGACATCCAGATCATGAGCCAGGTGCGCGCGATGCGCTACACACTGGAACGCGTCGTACGCGGTCTGGACACCATCAGCGCAACAGGCAACATCCTGCGCGACTACCTGACCGACCTGTTCCCGATCATGGAGTTGGGGACGTCTGCCAAGATGCTGTCGGTGGTGCCTTTGATGGCCGGTGGCGGCATGTACGAAACCGGAGCCGGCGGCTCGGCCCCCAAACACGTGCAGCAGCTGGTCGAAGAAAACCACCTGCGCTGGGATTCGCTGGGAGAATTCCTGGCTCTGGCCGTGTCGCTGGAAGACCTCGGCATCAAGAACGGCAACAGCAAGGCCAAGATCCTCGCCGCCACACTCGACGCCGCCACAGGCAAACTGCTGGACAACAACAAGAACCCCTCGCCCAAGACTGGCCAGCTGGACAACCGCGGAAGCCAGTTCTACCTGGCGATGTACTGGGCTCAGGAATTGGCAGCCCAGACCGAAGACGCTGCACTGGCCGCCCAGTTCGCGCCTTTGGCCAAAGCCTTGAGCGACAACGAGAAGAAAATCGTCGAAGAGCTCAACGCTGTGCAAGGCAAGCCCGTCGACATCGGCGGCTACTACATGCCCGATCAAGCCAAACTGGCCGCGATCATGCGCCCCAGCGCCACGTTCAACGCGGCACTGGCCAGCGTCAAAGCCTGATTGCTCTTGCATCCAGCTTGCTGAAAAGCCATCCTTCGGGATGGCTTTTTTGATGGGCAAATGCCCATGGACCCCATAAAATGCGCATAAAAAACCACCCAAACGGGTGGTTTTTTATGCAAGGAGCCAAAGGCTCCTCTGGATGGGGCAGATCAGTGGAACTGCTCTTCTTCGGTGGAACCGGTCAGGGCTTTCACGCTGGAAGAACCACCTTGGATCACGGTGGTCACGTCGTCGAAGTAACCCGCACCGACTTCCTGCTGATGCGACACGAAGGTGTAGCCTTTTTCGCGGGCGGCGAATTCGGGCTCCTGCACCATCTCGGTGTAGTGCTTCATGCCTTCGCCGCGGGCATAGGCGTGTGCAAACTGGAAGGTGTTGAACCAGTTGATGTGGATACCGGCCAGTGTGATGAACTGGTACTTGTAGCCCAACGCCGACAGGTCGTCCTGGAAGGAAGCGATCTGCTTGTCGTCCAGGTTTTTCTTCCAGTTGAACGATGGCGAGCAGTTGTAGGACAGCAACTTGCCTGGGCAAGCGGCGTGCACGGCTTGTGCGAATTCGCGGGCAAAGCCGATGTCGGGCACGCCGGTTTCACACCACACCAGATCGGCATAGGGTGCGTAGGCCACGCCACGGCTGATGGCTTGCTCCAGACCGTTCTTGACACGGTAGAAGCCTTCTTGCGTGCGCTCGCCGGTCAGGAAAGGCTTGTCGTTGGCGTCGTGGTCAGAGGTGATCAGGTTGGCGGCTTCAGCATCGGTGCGGGCCAGCACAATGGTGGACACGCCCATGACGTCGGCAGCGAAACGTGCAGAGATCAATTTCTCGCAAGCTTCTTGTGTCGGCACCAGCACTTTGCCGCCCATGTGGCCGCACTTTTTCACCGCAGCCAATTGGTCTTCGAAGTGCACGCCAGCTGCGCCGGAGGCAATCATGTTCTTCATCAGCTCAAAAGCGTTGAGCACGCCGCCAAAACCGGCTTCGGCATCGGCCACGATGGGCAGGAAGTAGTCGATGAAATCCTTGTCGCCGGGGTTGATGCCACGGCCCCACTGGATTTCGTCAGCACGCTTGAAAGTGTTGTTGATGCGGCGGACCATCGTGGGCACCGAGTCGTAGGCGTACAGAGACTGGTCGGGGTACATGGTCTCAGACGTGTTGCCGTCAGCAGCAACTTGCCAACCCGACAGGTACACGGCTTCCAAGCCAGCTTTGGCTTGCTGCATGGCCTGACCTGCGCTGATGGCGCCGAAGGCGTTGACATAGCCTTTTTTGGCGCCGCCATTGATTTTGTCCCAGAGTTTTTCTGCACCGCGCTTGGCCAGGGTGTGCTCGATGGGCATGCTGCCGCGCAGACGCACGACATCGGCTGCAGAGTAACCGCGTTTCACACCTTTCCAACGTGGGTTGGTGGCCCAGTCTTTTTCAAGGGCGGCGATTTGCTGTTCACGGCTCAATTGTTCGGTGAGGTTTTGTGGCATTTGATAGCTCCATGGGTCAAGTTGAAAACGCTGGCAACCTGCATGCATGCCGTTGCCATGGCCATCATCTTAACTCTTATAGAAGACTCAAACCATCTCTTGTGTCTTATATAAGACATATTTTTATTTGTTTAAAATCAATATGTTACGAAAGATATTTTGCAATAAGAAAACGCATATCTCATATTGAGAAAATATGCTGCAGCGCACAGCGACGATTTTTCATCATGCAAGAAGTCCGTATCACCGGTTGAAATCAGGTGCTGTGCAGCGGCCTGGGGTGAACCACAATGCCATCCTCGTCGGCATAGAGCCAGTCGCCTGGACGCACCCAAACACCTTGCAGCAACACAGGCACGCCTGTGTGCCCCGGCTGCTGGCGCACCGTGGGCAAGGGTGTATGAGCGAGTGCGCGGATGCCCACAAGGGCTGCGCGCAACTCGGCCAGATCGCGCACGCAACCGTCGATCACCAGGCCCGCCCAACCATTGCGCGCAGCACTGGCCGCCAAATTGCCGCCAAGCAAGGCTCGGCGCAGCGAACCGCCACCATCCACCACCAGCACTCGCCCCAAGCCAGCTTGCTCAACCGCCAATTTGACTGGCGTGTTGTCTTCATGGCATTTGATGGTGACGACTTCACCGCAAAAACGAAGCACACCACCGTAATCGTTGTAGAGCGGCGCAAGCACACGGAAGTCGCCACTCAGATCATCCTTGTGGACATCGCAAAAGTCACAGGTCGAGAAAGCAATTGGGGATTCAAAAGTCATGGCAGGACACCTCAACACAAAAAATCGGAGTACAAGCCTGCCAACTTACGCTCGCCATACGCGAGGCCCGCATGGGCAAGCGTAAGGGGACTTATCCACGGAATCGACACCTATACGCAACAAACCCCGTGTTTTTTTCAGTTTTCCGCTTGGAAAGGCTGATTTTCTCCAGTAGCATGTGGACAGCCAGGAAAGACCGTTCCTCGGCTGTGAACCAACTTCCGATCAAAGGAATTTCAACATGGCAACTGCAAAAAAAACCCCGGCTAAAAAAGCTGCTCCCGCTAAGAAAGCTGCACCGGCCAAAAAGGCAGCTCCTGCTAAAAAAGCAGCAGCTCCTGCCAAAAAGGTAGCCGCCAAGGCACCAGCGAAAAAAGCTGCTCCAGCAAAGAAAGCCGCTCCAGCTAAAAAGGCCCCTGCCAAAAAAGCTGCACCTGCCAAAAAGCGCACACCCAATGCTGCATTCATGAAAGCACTGACCCCCAGCGCCGCTTTGGCCGCTGTGGTTGGCGCAACACCTCTGGCACGTACAGAAGTGGTGAGCAAGATGTGGACATACATCAAAAAGCACGGTCTGCAGGACAAAGTCAACAAGCGCAACATCAATGCGGATGACAAGCTCAAGGCCGTTTTCGGCAAAGCGCAAGTCACCATGTTTGAGTTGGCTGGCCTGATCGGCAAGCACCTCAAATAAGCGTTCCTGACGCCATGAAAAAAGCCCGCAGATGCGGGCTTTTTTCTGTCTGGCACGCGCAATCAGAGGCCAATGGCAGCGATACCTGCTTTGGCGATCTGGGCGTCCTCGTTGGACTTGACGCCACTCACACCCACAGCGCCCAGGCAAGCGCCGTCTTTCATGATCGGCACACCGCCTTCGAGCATGCCTTCCACGGCAGGCGCGGAAAGGAAAGAATAACGCCCACCGTTGATGACGTCTTCGTAGACCTTGCTCTCGCGCTGGCCCAAAGCGGCCGTGTGGGCCTTGGCGGGGGCGATGTGCGAAGAGATGGGCGGTGCGCCGTTCAGGCGCTGAAAATGCAACAGGTGACCGCCCGCATCGACGATGGCGATGCTGACGTTCCAGTTGTTTTTCTGAGCTTCGGCCTGGGCAGCTGCTGCAATGGCTTGCACGTCGGCAAGTTCGAGGACGGATTGTGTTTTCATGGGCGTATTCGTTTGGAATGAGCGAAGTCGCAAGCATACATGGCCTCAGCAAGCCCATTTGAGACCACAAGGCAAAACTGAATCACCCCGATAACCCGGAACCCAAAGGGAAATAAGCAGCAGCTGAAGTCCCGGCCCTACAATGCAATTGCCCTGATGTCAGGGTTTGATCTGGAGCACACACATGAGCGATTTCCAAACACTGGACACCTCCACCTGGGGCAGCGCAAGCACCCCGGCCGAGCGCAACCGCGTGATGCGCAACACCTACTGGCTGCTGGCACTGTCCCTGCTGCCCACCGTGCTGGGCGCCTGGCTGGGCGTGACCACCGGCATCACCCAGTCGCTGACAGGGGGCTTGGGCCTGGTCGTCTTCCTTGGCGGTGCCTTCGGCTTCATGTACGCCATCGAGAAAACCAAGAATTCCGCTGCGGGCGTGCCCGTGCTGCTAGGCTTCACTTTCTTCATGGGCCTGATGCTCTCGCGCATGATCGCGATGGTGCTGGGCTTCAAAAACGGCTCTGAACTGATCATGACCGCCTTCGCAGGCACCGCTGGCGTGTTCTTCGTGATGGCCAGCCTGGCCAGCACCATCAAGCGCGACCTCTCGGGCATGGGCAAATGGCTGTTCGTCGGCGCCCTGGTCCTGTTGGTGGGCGGCATCGTCAACATGTTCATTGGCTCCACCGTCGGCATGATGGTCCTGTCCACCCTGGCCATCGGCATCTTCAGCGCCTACCTGCTCTACGACCTCAAGCAAATCGTGGACGGTGGCGAAACCAACTACATCAGTGCCACCCTGGCTCTGTACCTGGACCTGTTCAACATCTTCCAGAGCCTGCTGGCCCTCTTGGGCATCATGGGCGGCGAACGCGACTGAACGACCATCTCTCAAACACAAAAGGCTCCCTCGGGAGCCTTTTTCATGGCACAAAGCGCATCAAGCCAACTCGAACACCGCCATGCTCTCCACGTGCGCCGTATGGGCAAACATATTGACCACGCCTGCCGCCACGCAGCGGTAACCCGCCTGGTGCACCAGCAAGCCTGCATCGCGGGCCAGTGTGGCAGGGTTGCAGCTCACATAGACGATGCGTTTTGGCGGTGTCCAGCCACCCCGCAGCTCAGGCTGCTGGTGCAACTCGGCCAGGGCTTTGGACAGCGCAAAAGCACCTTCTCGTGGCGGGTCCACCAGCCATTTGTCGGCCACACCGTCGGCCACCAGCATGGCGGGCGTCATCTCGAACAGGTTGCGAGCCACAAAGGTGGTGGGGGCCAACGGACTCTGCTCGGCACGAAGGGCCTGGTTGTGCGCCAGATTCTGGCGCGAGCGGGCCACCAAGGCCTCAGCACCTTCGATGCCCAGCACCTCACCCGCCTGCGTGGCAATCGGCAGCGTGAAGTTGCCCAGACCGCAGAACCAGTCGATCACGCGGTCGGTCTTTTGCGCTTTCAGCAGCCGCAGCGCACGCGAGACCAGCACGCGGTTGATGTAGGGGTTGACCTGGGTGAAATCGGTCGGCTTGAACGGCATGTGCACGCCAAAATCGGGCAGGCTGTAGGCCAGCTGCGCGCCGCCTTCGTCGAGCAGGTGCACCGTGTCCGGCCCTTTGGGCTGCAGCCACCACTGCACACCGTGTTCAGTGGCAAATTCGCGTAGCCGCTGTTTGTCGCTTTCAGACAAGGGCTCCAGGTGGCGCAGCACCAGTGCCGTGACAGAGTCGCCGCAAGCCAGCTCGACCTGGGGCAGCGTTTCACGGGCCTCCATTTGCGCGATCAGGGCGCGCAAGGGCATCAGCATGGCACTGACGTGCGGGGGCAAGATCGGACACACCTGCATGTCGGCGATGTAACGGCTCTTGCGCTCGTGAAAGCCAATCAGCACTTCACCCTTTTTGACCACATAACGCACCGACAAACGGGCACGGAAGCGGTAGCCCCAGGCGGGGCCCTCGATCGGGCGCAACAGGGTCTCGGCCTTGACCTTGGCCAGATGCCAGAGGTTGTCCTCCAGCACGCGCTGCTTCATGGCCACCTGCGCTGCGGCGTCCAGGTGCTGCATCTTGCAGCCGCCGCAGGCGCCTTTGTGCAGGCCAAAGTTGGGGCAGCCGGGGCGCACGCGCTGGGGCGATTCGTGGTGGATGTCGGTGACGACGCCCTGCTCCCAGTTGTTCTTCTTGCGGTGCACATTGACCGAGACGATTTCAAAGGGTAAGGCGCCTTCAATGAACACCACCTTGCCGTCCGGGCGGCGGGCGATGCCTTGGGCGTCAATGTCAAGGGAGCCGACGCGCAACCGGCCCTCGGGCAGGTCGTCGCTGGAGGGGGTCTGGTGTTCGGAGACGGAGGTTTCTTCTTGTTCACTCATCCCCCGATTGTCTCAGGACAACAGGGGGATTTGGATGCCCGAAGGCTCAACGTGCAGCGAGGAATTTGGCCGGGTCGACCGGTTTGCCCTGGCGGCGCACTTCAAAGTGCAGTTTCACACGGTCGGCATCGCTGTTGCCCATCTCGGCAATCTTGTCGCCCTTGCGGACTTTCTGGTCTTCCTTGACCAGCAGCTTCTGATTGTGGGCGTAGGCCGTGAGGTAGGTGCTGTTGTGCTTGAGGATGACCAGGTTGCCATAGCCACGCAAGCCTGCGCCCGCGTAAACCACCTGCCCATCAGCGGCTGCCAGCACAGCGTCGCCTGCCTTGCCACCGATGTCCAAACCCTTGTTCTTGGCCTCGTCAAAGCCGGCAATCACGCTGCCGCTGGCAGGCCAGGCGAAGGCGATGTCTTCGCTCACCGGGGCTGGGGTCACGACAGGTGCAGGTTTGACCGATGTGCCTGGTTGGGCATTGGTTTGCTGCGGGGTGCTCTGACCATTCTGGGCCACGGGGCGGACCACCACACCCGTGCTTTCGACAGCCGAGCCCGGTGGCGTCACACGCACCACCTGGCCGACTTCGATCACGTCGGGGTTGGCAATGTTGTTCCAACGGGCCAGGTCACGCCAGCCTTGGCCGTGGTCCAGGCCGATGCGGGTCAGGTTGTCGCCACGCTGCACGGTGTAGTAGCCAGGCTTGCCTGCGTTTTCTGCGCCGGGCAAGGGCTTGCTGGCCTCGGGCTGCGCGGGCGCTGCGCTCATGGGCGCAGTCGGTGCCTTGCCCTGTGCCGAGCGGTCTTCCACAGGCGCTGGGCGGTGCGCTGTCGAGCAGGCGGCCAACACGGCCAGGCCAACCAGTGACAGCCACACTTTGCAAGTGCGATTCGAGAGTTTCATGCGATCCAACCTTCAGGCAATGCCCGATTTTAGGGGGACAAAATGCACGGCTTCGAGCACGCTGCGCTCAATGCCTTGTTCGGTTTTGAGCATCACCACCAGGGCCTGGTGGCCTGCCGGGGTGATGGTCGGGGCCACCAGTCGCCCACCCACGGCCAATTGGTCCAGCCAGGCCTGGGGCACGGCGTCTCCGCCAGCGGCCGAGATGATGCCCGCATAAGGCGCTCCTTTGGGGTAGCCCAGCATGCCGTCGCCAAAGATCAGGTGGACATTGGCCAGGCGAAAATGCCGCAGGTTCTCTCGGGCCTTCTCGTGCAGGCCGCGCAAGCGCTCGATGCTGTAGACCTCGCTGGCGACATGGCTGAGCACGGCGGCCTGGTAGCCGCAGCCCGTGCCGATCTCCAGCACACGACCGAGCTTGCCCGTGGTGCCCAAGCGCAGCAGCTCGATCATGCGGGCCACCACATTGGGCTTGGAAATCGTCTGCCCCAAACCGATGGGCAAGCTGGTGTCTTCGTAAGCCTGGTTGGCCAGGGCCGACTCGACAAAGCGGTGGCGCTCCACCTGCCCCATGGCGGCCAACACCGTCTTGTCCTGAATGCCTTGCTCGGCCAGCTTTTGCACCATGCGGGCGCGGACCGCCCCCGAGTCCAAGCCCACACCCAGTGGACGGGCCGCTGCAGACACAGGCTGCACAAGGGCCTTGCCCATTGAGAGCGGCGCAGTCTTGGCGGGGGCTGGCTTCAGCGCCCGGGTTTGGGCTGCCACGGGCTTGGCCGCGGCGGGCGGAACCGTAACCACCTTGGCCGGCACTGGTTTGACGGGGGCCGCCCGACCCGATGCAGGCTTGCGCGTGTCGTCGAGTTTGACCGGGAATCCCGGGCGCTGGCTCATGCCTGAGCTCCCCGGAGAGCCTGTGTCCAGTGTGCCATCTGGTCAAAATCCGTCAGGTCCACCTTGAGCGGCGTAACGGCCACATGCCCTTGTCGTGTGGCGTGGAAGTCCGTGCCCTCGCCGTCGTCCATGGCCGCGCCCGCGTTGCCGATCCAGTACATGGTTTCGCCACGGGGGCTCAGCTGGGTGATGACGGGCTCGGCCGAATGGCGCCGCCCCAGGCGGCACAGCCGGGTCTCGCCCAACTGGTCCAGCGGCCGGTTGGGCAGGTTCACGTTCAGCAACCAGGGGCGTGTGCCGATCAGCGACTGCGCCTGCAGTTGCAGCACCAGCTGCTTGGCTTTCTCGGCGGCCGCGTCCAGGTGCGCCCAGCCTTTTTCAACTTGCGAGAAGGCGATCGAAGGGATGCCAAACAGGTAGCCCTCCATCGCCGCACCCACGGTGCCCGAATACAAGGTGTCATCGCCCATGTTCGCACCGTTGTTGATGCCAGACACCACCAGGTCCGGGCGGTAACCCAGCAGCCCGGTCAAGGCGATGTGCACGCAGTCTGCGGGCGTGCCGTTGACGTAGCGCACACCAGGCCCGGCGTCGTGCACATACAAAGGGGTGTGCAAGGTCAGTGCATTGGATTTGGCACTGTTGTTGTGTTCAGGGGCAACCACCTCCACCTCGGCGATGGTGCTCAGCGCTTGCCGCAATGCCACGATGCCGTCGGCACGGTAGCCATCGTCGTTGGAAATCAGAATTTTCATGCGCGTCCCTTGAGGCTTCCAATTGTAGGTGGAGCCAGCCTCGGGCCCTCATGCAAAGCCTGGTCGCTCAAGGGACAAGTCAAGCCTGCCATCCTTGCCTAAGATTAAGCCATTGAAACCCGCTCCGAGGAGAACCCCGAATGCATGCCTGGCTCTGTGAAAACCCGATCGGTGTCGATGCCCTGACCTGGAAAGAACTTCCCACGCCCCAGCCCGGAGCAGGTGAAGTGCTGCTCGAAATCCAGGCCGCCAGCCTGAACTTCCCCGACCTGCTGATCGTCCAGAACAAGTACCAGATGAAGCCGGAGTTGCCCTTTGTGCCCGGCTCTGAGTACGCAGGCATCATCCGCGCCGTGGGTGATGGGGTCCAGCACCTGAAGGTGGGCCAGGCCGTGGCCTGCCTGTCCGGTACAGGCGGCTTTGGCACCCACACCCTGGCTCCGGCCAAGCTGTGCATGCCTTTGCCAGCCGGGTTTCCGCCAGTGGACGCAGCCGCATTCATCATGACCTACGCGACCTCGCACCATGCCCTGATCGACCGAGGCCAGCTCAAGGCGGGCGAAACCGTGCTGGTGCTGGGCGCCGCAGGTGGCGTGGGCACCGCGGCCATCCAGATCGCCAAGGCCGCTGGTGCCAAGGTGATCGCTGCCGCGTCCACCGACGAAAAATGTGCTCTGTGCAAAGAACTTGGCGCGGACGCGACCATCAACTACACCGCCGAGAACCTGCGCGACGCCCTCAAAACCCTGACCGAGGGCAAGGGTCCGAATGTGATTTACGACCCGGTCGGTGGCGAGTTTGCCGAACCCGCATTCCGCTCCATCGCCTGGCGTGGCCGATACCTGATCATCGGCTTTGCGGGCGGCCCCATCCCTGCCCTGCCCCTGAACCTGCCTTTGCTCAAGGGCGCCTCGCTGGTGGGCGTGTTCTGGGGCGACTTTGCACGCCGCGAACCCCAAGCCAACGCGGCCATGATGACCGAACTGGCCCAGTGGTACGGTCAGGGCAAGATCAAACCGGTGATCGACCGCGCCATGCCCATGAGCGAGCTCAAGGCCGCCTACGCCCACATGGGCTCACGCGGCGTCAAGGGCAAGCTGGTGATGGTGAACTGACCGGATTTGGACTGCTCACATCAAGCCCTTCCTGAATGGGTAGGGCTTTTTGGCGAGAAGCCGCAATCCAGGCTGGACGAACCACGTCCAAGGGCTACTACAACCTAAGTTTCATTGAAAATCAGTGAAGCAGGAGTAGCATGCAAGCCTATATGAATGCGTCTACCTCTCCACAAAACGCTTTGCTCATCATCGACGATCACCCGGTCTACCGTGAAGCTTTGGGTGAAGTGTTGCAGAAGGAATTCAGCCCGTTTGGCGTTGAAGTGGCAACGGCCAGCAATGCCAGCGAAGGCATGGACCTGGTGGATGGCTCCTCCAAGAAATGGATTGTCTTGCTCGATGTGCTGATGCCGGGGCTCAACGGCATGGCGGGCATCAAGGTCTTCAAGAACAAAGCCAACGTCACGCACGTCATCTCCATTTCTGGACTGGATGCGCAATCGTGGGAACCCAAAGCCGTTGCCGCCGGGGCCACCTTGTTCATTTCCAAAAACAACACCTCGTCGACCATCTTCAAACGTATCAAATCTCTTTACGACGAAGAGCGTTTGATTCAGCCGGTCCCCGACAACCTCGAATCCAACGAATTCCGCCTGACGCAACGCCAACTGGAGGTCTTGACCCTGATTTCTCTCGGGCACCCCAACAAGATCATCGCCGACCTGTTGGAAATCAAAGAGCAAACAGTCAAGATCCACATCAATCAGATCTTCAAGGAACTCCGCGTGTTCAACCGCACACAGGCGGTGCTGAAAGCACAAAAATACCAGCTCCTCTCGGCCGAGCATCCAACATGATTTTGTCGGACTCACCATGATGGAGACGAGACACCCGCAGCTCAAGCAGAACTTCAATGAGCTCGTTGCAATTGAAAAATTGCAACACATGCACAACTACTCCAAGTCCAGCACGGTGGCCACCATCCTGGCTCCCCTGCTGTGCATCCCGCTGTACGAGGACAGCACCCCCCACCTCCCGTTTTATGTGTGGCTGGTGGCCATGGCCATCGCCGTGATGGCGCGCTACTGCCTGCTCAAGCTCATCCGGGCCAAAGACAAACCGCAGCGGGATTTCGTGTTCCTGAACATCGCCATCGGCATGGTGACCTTCGTCTGGGGCATCGGCTGGTTTGTGTTTGTGCAGCCGTCCGACATGGTGAGCTACCTGCTCTACCAAATCATCAGCTTGACCGTGCTCTTTGTGGGCATGGTCGGCTACTGCATCGACTGGAAGACCTTTGCTGCCTTTGTGATCCCGCTCAAATTGCCTGAGCTGGTGTTCATCACCCTCAACTTCAGCCAGATCGTCTGGCCGATTGCCCTGGGCTCCATGGTCGCCTTTTATCTGGCTTTGAAAATGGGCTTTCTGTTTGCCAGCTCGTGGGAAAAGTCTTTCTCTCTGCGACTGCGCAACGACGCGCTCTTTGACCAACTCATTGAGGAAAAAAATGCGTCTATGGCGGCAAACATCGCCAAGTCCGAATTCATCGCCACGGCCAGCCATGACCTGCGGCAACCCATGCAGTCCATCAACATCTTCCTGGACATGGTGGATCCCAGCGAGTTGAAAGACAAGCACAGCTCCATCTTCCTTCGGATGCGCAAGAGCGTGTCGGTGCTGAACCGGATGTTCAATACCCTGTTGGACATCAGCAAGCTCGATTCCAATTTTGCGGTCAATGAGCGCCCTTTCCACTTGACCGAAATTGTCAACATCCTCGAAGACCGCTTCTCGGATCTCTGCGCTGAAAAAAACATCCAGCTCTCATTTGTGGACGGAAATTTTGTCGTTCAGGGCGACGCCAATCTGCTAGAGCAAATCCTGCGCAATTTGTTGGCCAACGCCATCCAATACACCGACAAGGGTGCCATTTCTGTTGCTTTTCACGGGCAGTCGGGCACGCTCGGCTTCACCGTAGAAGACTCCGGTTGCGGTATTCCAGCCGAAGACCTGCCGCTCATCTTCAAGGAATTCTTCCGCTCCGATCACTCCCGATCGCACTACGATGGCTTGGGCCTGGGCTTGTCCATCGTCAGCAGGATCGTGAAGAAAATCAACGGCACCTGCACGGTTCAATCCGAAGTGGGTCAGGGATCCACCTTCACGATTCAAACCAGTTTCCCTGTTCTGGAAAGATCGGATGCACTCCAATCACGCACCCACAATTCAGACACCCGAAACACCATCCATCGCTATGAGCAAACAAGGCCCGCCACCCAATCGATTCATCTGGGGATCATCGAAAACGATGATGCGCTGCTGACGGCTTACCAACAATACTTCACGCGATCAGGCTACAACGTCCACGTCATCCCACACAGCCAGGCGGATTTTGAAGCGCATCTGGCATCCATGCCCAAACTCGATTTCATCCTGAGTGATTTCAGACTGGGCGAGCACGATGGCATCCACTTCATCCAAAGACTGCGGGAAGAGTTCAACCACGACATCCCTGCTTGCATCGTGACCGCCGACACATCGCCCCAGCATCTGGAGCTGTTCAGTCGGCACAACATCGAGGTCATGTACAAACCCATCGACATCAAGAGCGTGGAAGCGTTCATCGCGACCCGTATCCACTGAGTCAGCCGGCGGCACGCCCACCGCCAGTCGCTTCACTCGTCGCCAGCCATCTCGGCCAAGGCCAGACAAACCCGACTGGCTATCACTCGTGGCGCTGTTTGGGATTTGATGGTGCCCTTGCCTGCAGGGCCTTCGTAGTCGTAAAAAGACCGCTTGAAGCCACCCACCTGCTTGTCGTAAGCCAACAGGCGGTACATCTCGCCGTTGGGACAACGCCCCATGAAGACGAAGGTGTCGTCATCGTTGCCCAAGGACTTGCGTCCGTCCGCGCCATCCGAAGGCGCAGCCCCTGCACACGGCAAGGCCGCACTCGCGAGCAGCAGCAAACAAGAAAACAAAGGGCGAAAAAGAGGCAATAAGCGCATGTCAGACAGATTCAAAACCAGATGAATCGATCGTATGAACAGGCCAGCATCCGCTCAATAACAAATACGCTCTAGAACCTAAGGCAAAGGCACAAAACCCCATGAAAAAAGCCCTTCCAGTTCTGGAAGGGCTTTTCTTTTTTGGGGTGGCTGATGGGGCTCGAACCCACGACAACAGGAATCACAATCCTGGACTCTACCAACTGAGCTACAGCCACCGTATGAACGAAATTATAGCCTGAAGTTCGGTCACTTTCCGTCTGGACTTGCAGTTTTGCTGCCCGATGCGGACGTTGTGATTTCAGCTTTGAATTGCGCCTTGAGCGCCGCCAGGTAGGCCTGCGCTTCGGCTTGGCCCCACAGCTGGGCGAATTGCTGACGGGTTTGTTCAGCCTTCTGGGGCTCTAGCGCTTCGCGCGGCACGATCTTGTTCACGCGGACCACGGCATAACCTTGCGTGCCCAGATCCACACCGATCACGGCAGGCAACTTGGCCGGGTCAGCACGCAGCGCAGCATCCAGCAAGGCCTGTGGCTGGGCTTGAGGCTGGTCACGCGAGACCACCACCGCCGCGCCCACTTGCGCTTGCGCAGGCTGGTCTTTCCAGGCGGCCAGCTGCGCTGCACCTTGCGCACGGGCCAGCTCGGCCGACTTGTCGGTCACAAACTGGCGCTTCACATCGTCTTTGACATCGTCAAACGGGCGCACAGCAGCCGCGTGGTAGTTGTTGATGCGGGCAGACACCAGGGTGTTGGGCGCCACTTCCACCGCTTCGGTATTGCGGCGCTTGCTGATGGCGTCGTCCGAGAACAGCGCCTGCAACAACTTGGGATGGGCCAGCGCAGGCACCGAGCCGGGCATGCGGGTCACGCCCTTGGCTTGCTGCACGGTCAGCTTGAGTTTGTCAGCCACTGGCTTGAGAGAATCGGACTGCTCGTACACACCGTTGGTGAAGCTGTCGGCCAACTCGGCGAACTTGCGCTGGGCCTGCTGCTTGCGCAGGTCCGCTTCCAGCTGCGGGCGCATGGACTCGAAGCTGGGCGCTTTGGGGGCCTTGATGGCGGTGAGCTGGATGATGTGGAAGCCGAAATCGGACTCAACCACATCGCTGATCTCGCCTTCCTTCATGGCGAAGACCGCGTCTTCAAACGGTTTGACCATGGCACCACGACCAAAAAACTCCAGGTCGCCACCTTTGGCCGCCGAGCCGGGATCTTGCGAATGCTTGCGGGCGACCTCGGCAAAGCTCTTGGGCGACTTGCGCAGCTGGGCCAGCAGCTCATCGGCCTTGGTGCGGGCCTGCTTGCGCTCAGCAGCGGGCACGTCTTTGGCGGCGGTGATCAGCACATGGCTGGCGCGGCGCTGCTCCTGCCCACTCAGGCGTTGCACGTTTTGTTCGTAATAGCTTTTGACGTCCTGCTCAGGCAACTGGATGGACGAAGTCAGGCTGTTGACATCGAGCACCAGGTATTCCACGTCAGCGCTTTCCAGAGAACGGAAACGCTCGGTATGGGCTTTGTAAAAAGCATTCAGCTCATCGTCAGTGGCTTTGACCTTGGAGGCAAAATCGGCTGCGGCATAACGCTGCACCTGGATTTCGCGGCGCTGCAAATACGCTTGGAGCGCAGCTTCGGTTTGCGGTTGCGTGGCAAACACCGAAGCCTGAATGGGACTGATCACCTGGCGGCTGGACAGGTCGGCACGGACCTGGTTTTCAAACATCTCGGGCGTCATGCCCTGGCTGGCGACCAGTTGACGGTAACGCTCCATGTCGAGCTTGCCATCCGCGCCACGAAGACCCGCAATGCTGGGGTTCTGTTGCAGCTCCCGGGCCAGACGCACATCGCTGGTCACCAGCAATTGCTTTTGCGCCGCCACCGCCATGACACGCTCATTGACCAGGCGATCAAGGGTGGCCATGCGGGCGTCTGCCGAGTCGAGCAGTTTGGGGTCCACATTGGGCATCTGAGCGCGGATGCGGTCCACCTCGCGCTTGTGGGCTTCGTCCCACTCGGCCTGGGTGATTTTTTGTCCGTCCACACGGGCCACAGCAGCGCCGCGGTCATTGAAACGGCTGTACCCCTCGATCCCGAACATGACAAAGGACGGGATGATCAGCAGGAACAACAGTCCCATCATGATCTTGGAGTTGTTGCGGACGGTATCAAACATCGGTGACTCTCGGGTTGACAACAAAAAAGGCGAACAGTGTGTTCGCCTTTACGGGTGGTTGGTGGGTGCTGACGGTCTCGAACCGCCGACCTACTCCGTGTAAGAGAGCCGCTCTACCAACTGAGCTAAGCACCCAACCTGAAACAGTGATCAGTTCAGAGCGTCCTTGAGGCCCTTGCCTGGACGGAACTTTGGCACCTTGGCGGATTTGATTTTAATCGCAGCGCCGGTGCGTGGGTTACGGCCTGTGCGGGCAGCACGCTTGCCCACAGCGAAAGTACCAAAGCCCACCAGCGACACGGTGCCGCCTTTTTTCAGGGTGGTGCGCACGGCACCGATGGTGGCTTCCAGAGCACGGCCAGCAGCGGCTTTAGACAGGTCAGCGTGTTTGGCGATGTGTTCGATCAGTTCAGTTTTGTTCACAAGAAACCTCTTGAAGTTGCATACCGGTTGCCCGGCGTTTTGACTGAGTCAGCTGCGCAAACCATCGGGCTTGCACAAGCATTTGTCTCCGGCGTTTTGCCAAGGAACATTAAAGCCAGCCCCTACAGGCCTGTCAATCATGTTTTGGACAAGAATCTCAACGCGGGACGGATTCTAGCCGCGAAATCAGCCACAAGCCGCGCCCCGCGCGAGTTTTTTGAGGAACATGTTGACAGGATGCAGTCAGGATGCCGCCATGCATCAAATCAGTGCAGCAATGGCGCGTCCCACATCCTCGGTTTTGCCAGTTCCGCCCAAATCGGGGGTGCGCGGCGCACCGCTGGAGGGAGCCAGCATCTTCTCGATTGCAGACAGGATGGCGTCGTGCGCGTCCTTGTGGCCCAAAAACTCCAGCATCATGGCGCCGCACCAGATCTGGCCGATCGGGTTGGCGATGCCTTTGCCCGCGATGTCAGGCGCCGAGCCGTGGACTGGTTCAAAGAGGGACGGGAACTTGCGGTCCGGATTGAGGTTGGCGCTGGGCGCGATGCCGATCGTGCCCGTGCAGGCCGGGCCCAGGTCCGACAGGATGTCGCCAAACAAATTGCTGGCCACCACCACATCAAAGAAATCCGGGCGCTGTACGAAGTGTGCGGTCAGAATGTCGATATGGAACTTGTCCACGTTGATGCCCGGGTAGGCCTTGGCCATCTCGGCCACGCGCTCGTCCCAATAAGGCATGGTGATCGCGATGCCGTTGGACTTGGTGGCGCTGGTCAGGTGCTTCTTGGGACGGGTTTGTGCCAACTCAAAAGCAAACTTGAGCACACGGTCCACACCGATGCGACTCATGATGGTTTCCTGCATCACGATCTCGCGCTCGGTGCCAGGAAACATGCGGCCACCCACAGCGGAGTATTCACCCTCGGTGTTTTCCCGCACGATGTACATGTCGATCTCGCCAGGCTGGCGCGGACTGCCGTCCTTGCGCACCACAGGGGCCACAATGCCGGGCATCAAGCGCGCCGGGCGCAGGTTGATGTACTGGTCGAACTCGCGGCGGAACAGCAGCAAGGAGCCCCACAGCGAGACATGGTCTGCAATTTTTTCAGGCCAGCCCACCGCGCCGAAATAAATGGCATCATGACCACCGATCTGGTCTTTCCAGTCGTCGGGCAGCATCTTGCCGTGCTTCTCGTAATAGTCCCAGCTCGAAAAATCGAAGTGGTCAAACTGCAGGTCAATGCCGAACTTGCTGGCCGTGGCTTCGAGCACGCGGATGCCCTCAGGCATGACTTCTTTGCCAATGCCGTCGCCAGCGATGACGGCGATGCGGTGTTTCTTGCTCATGGAATGCTCCTTATCAATCAGACAGTGAATCGGTGAAAAATGCTTCTGCTTCGGCAATGACCTGCTCGGGCGCCTCTTCGGCCAAATAGTGCCCGCAAGGCAGAGCCCGCCCTGTCACCTGGGCAGCGCGCTCGCGCCACAGGCTCAGCACATCAAAGCAGCGGCCCACAGCGCCGTGCTCGCCCCACAGCACACGCAAGGGTTGCGGCAACAGTCGGCCTGCGGCCACATCGGCGCGGTCGTGCTCCAGGTCCAGCGTAGCGCTGGCGCGGTAGTCCTCGGCAATCGACTGGGCGGTGCCGGGCACAGCCGCACAGCGCTCGTACTCGGCCAGCGCCTCGGGCGCAAAGGCCTGCAGTCCTGCATAGCGGGCGCCCATGACGCTTCGCACATAGCGGGCCGGGCCAGACTCGATCAGGGCCTCGGGCAGCGGCGCAGGCTGGATCATGAAAAACCAGTGCCAATACGCCCGGGCAAAAGCGTCGCTGGTGTGGTCGTACATGGCCAGCGTGGGCGCGATGTCGAGCAGCAGCAGGCGGCGCACGGCATCGGGCGCATCCATGGCCAGGCGATGCGCCACGCGGGCACCCCGGTCGTGCGCCAGCACATCGAAGCGCTCAAAACCATGGGCCTGCATGACCGCCAGCGCGTCCAGCGCCATCTCGCGCTTGCTGTGGTTGGCGTGGGCCGCGTCAGCGGCGGGCCGCGACGAATCGCCGTAGCCGCGCAAGTCCATGAGCACCACGCGGTGCGTTTGCGCCAGCACAGGCGCCACACGGTGCCACATCACCATGCTTTGCGGGTGGCCATGCAGCAGCAGCAAGGGTGCCCCCTCCCCGCCCACGCGGCTGTGCAACTTCACGCCAGCGCGCTCCACGGTCAGAGGTGAGAAGAAATCCAACATGCGCAAAGCTTACCGCTCAAAACAGCAATAATCCGGCAATTGATTATTCACAAATAGAAAACAATTGGACCGTCCTGATCTTGAATTGGTGTTGGCCGTGCGCCAGCACGGCAGCCTGGTCAAAGCCGCCCGTGCGCTGCAACTGGCCCCACCTGTGGTGACCAAACGCCTGTCGGCGCTCGAAGCGGCCTTGGGCGTGCGGCTGTTTCAGCGCACCACCCGCCGCGTGAGCCCCACCACCGAGGGCCACGCCTTGTGCGACCGCGCCGCCCAGCTGCTGCAAGGCTTTGCCGCCATCGAAGACGAGCTGCGCGAGCGCCAGAGCGAGCCGTCCGGCCCCATCCGCATGGTCAGCAGCTTTGGCTTTGGGCGCTTGTGGCTCGGGCCACTGTTGGCCGAGTTCCAGCAGCGCTACCCGCAGGTGCAGATCGAGCTGCAACTGTCCGAGCGGCTGCCGGACCTGGCCAACGAAAGCTTTGACGCCGCCATCTGGCTGTGGAACCCACCCGCCCATGTGGCGGCCGAATGGATCTCGCGCAAGCTGGCCAAAAACCAGCGCGTGCTGGTGGCCGCGCCCGCCTACCTGCAGCAGCACGGCGCCCCCACCACGCCCGAACAACTGTCGCAGCACCACTGCCTGGTGGTGCGCGAAAACGGCGGCGAAACCGGTCAGGGCCAGCGCTTTGACCACTGGCGCATCGGCCGCGAAGGCGCAGCGCGCCCGCTGCACATTGCCGTGCAAGGTCCGCTGTCGAGCAATTCGGGCGAGATGGTGCGCGACTGGTGCCTGGCAGGCCAGGGCATCATGCTGCGCAGCCTGTGGGACATTGCGCCGCAACTGGCATCAGGGGCGCTGGTGCGCGTGCTGCCCGACTGCGCCATGCACGACGCCGACATCCATTGGCTGGCACCCTACCGGGCTCAGATGCCCTTGCGCATCCGCTTGCTGCAAGAGTTTTTGGCCGCTCGCTTGGGCGAAGAGCCCTGGAAGGCGGTCAAGCCCGGGCCGGGCGTACCACCAGGCTGACGCCAAGTGCGGTCAGGGCCGTGCCCGCCAGCGTGAGCACGGTGATGGTCTCGCCAAACAGCACCCAGGCCATGATGGCCGTGGTAGGCGGCACCATGTACATCAGGCTGGTGACCGATGCGGCCGCGCCGCGCTGGATCAGGATGTACAGCAACGAACTGCCGCCCAGCGTCAGCCCCAGCACCGACCAGGCCATGGCCCCCACCAGCTGAAGGTTCCACTGCATGGTTTCGGGCTCCAGCCAGGCCAGCGGCAAGGTCAGCACGGCGGCGGCCAGCAGCTGCACCGTGTTGGCCGAGCGCACATCGCAAGGCTGCACAAAACGCTTTTGGTACAGCGTGCCCACGGTGATGCTGAACAAAGCCCCAATCGCAAACGCCATGTTCACAGGGGTCACGTGGTCCAGGGCAGAGCCCATCGTCAACTTGTGCCACACCACCATCAAAAGGCCCGCAAAGCCCAGCAGCAAACCGCCCCACTGGCGCGGCGTCACACCTGGCTGACCCGAGCCGCGCAGGCTCCACGACAACCAGATGGCCGTGAGCACAGGCTGGATGCCCACGATCAGCGCCGACAGGCCCGAGCCCATGCCCGACTTGACCGCAGCCCACACGCCGCCCAGGTAGCCCGCATGCATCAGAATGCCCGTGACCGACAGGTGCAGCCACTGCGCCCGGTCACGCGGCCAGGCCACGCGGGTCAACACAATCCAGGGCAGGAAACACAGAATGGAGCAGATGTATCGCACCAGCAAAAAGCTGAACGGCGGCGCATAGGGCATGCCATAGCGGGCGACGATGAAGCCCGTGCTCCAGATCAGCACAAACACCACGGGCATGGCCCGCAGCCAGACCGTTGTCTCCGGGGAATCGCTCATTTGACCCTGGCCCGGATTTCAGGCAGGGCTTTTTGCATGTAATACACCATCGACCAGATGGTCAGCACGGCAGCGATCCAGACCAGCACCGTGCCCCAGGCGTGGGTATCAATGACGCCAAACAGCGCGCCATCAAACAGCAGGAAGGGAATGGCCACCATCTGCACCGTGGTTTTGAGCTTGCCGACCATGTGCACCGCCACGCTCTTGCTGGCACCGATCTGGGCCATCCATTCGCGCAACGAGGAAATGGCGATCTCGCGGCCAATGATGACCAGCGCCACCAGCACATGCACCCGGTTCATGTGGACAAGCACCAGCAGCGCTGCGCACACCAGGAACTTGTCGGCCACCGGGTCCAGAAAGGCGCCAAAAGCCGAAGTCTGGTTGAGCTTGCGGGCCAGGTAGCCGTCGAGCCAGTCGGTGATGGCGAACACCACAAACATCGACGTGGCGATCAGGTTTTGCGTGGCCAGGGTCAAACCCGGCCAGTAGTACACCCCCACGATGAGCGGAATCGCCAGGATTCGCGTCAAGGTCATGATGGTGGGGATCGTGAAAAACATGGGTCGATTGTGCACCAAGCCCATGGCAGTTGGCTGACACGCCGGGCATCTGCGAGACAACGGGGTGGTCTGCGAAGGCTCTATCGCGGCGGGGGCGCCGCTCCTACAAAGAGGCTTCAATGCAAAGCTTGGTAGATCGCCTCGGCCAACTCTTGCGAAATGCCCTCGACCGATGCAAGGTCCTCCACGCTCGCCGCTTCCACCCCGCGCACACCGCCAAAGCGCTGCAGCAGGCGCGCGCGCTTGCGCGGCCCGATGCCGGGGATTTCCTCGATCCTGCTGCCGCCCACCCGCACCTTGGCGCGCTGGGCCCGCATGCCCGTGATGGCAAAGCGGTGCGCCTCGTCGCGGATCTGCGCCACCAGCATCAGCGCGGCCGAGTCCTTGCCCAGGTAGACCTTTTCACGGCCATCGGCAAAGACCAGCTCTTCCAGGCCCACCTTGCGGCCCTCGCCTTTTTCCACGCCAACGATGCGCGACAGGTCCAGTCCCAGATCGGTGAACACTTCACGGGCCATGGCCACCTGCCCTTTGCCGCCGTCGATCAGCACCAGGTCGGGCATGCGGGCATTACCGTCGCCCGTTCTCAAAGCCTCGGCCAGCTTGCCGTAACGGCGCGTGAGCACCTGGCGCATGGCCGCGTAGTCGTCTCCGCCGGTGATGCCCTCGATGTTGTAGCGGCGGTATTCGCTGCTTTGCATCTTGTGCTGACGGAACACCACGCAGGACGCCTGCGTGTTCTCGCCCGCCGTGTGCGAAATGTCAAAACACTCGATGTGCAGCTGGTCCAGATCGTCGGGCGCCAGGTCCAGCGCCTCGGCCAGAGCGCGGGTGCGGGCCTGCTGCGAGCCCTCTTCGGCCAGCAGGCGTGCCAGCTGCAGCTCGGCATTCTTCTCGGCCATTTCCAGCCACACACGGCGGTGTTCGCGGGGTTGGGTCACCGTGCTGATCTTCACACCCGACTGCTCCGACAAGGCCTCCACCAAAGTCTTGTCCACGGGTGCGCTCAAAATCAAAAGCGGCGGCACCGGCACGCCGATGTAGTGCTGGGCCAAAAAGGCTTCGAGCACCTGCACCTCGACCGGGCGTGCGACCTCGCCCTCTTCAAGGCCTTGCAAAGCCTGGGCGTCGTCCACATGGGTCGGGAAATACGGTCGGTCCCCCAGGTGCCGACCGCCGCGCACCATGGCCAGGTTCACGCAGGCGCGGCCGCCCTGCACTTTGGCCACCAGGATGTCGGCATCGGTGTCGGTCACGGTATCGACGGCCTGCTGGTGCAGCACCTTGGACAGCGAGGCGAGCTGGTTGCGCACCTCGGCCGCCAGCTCGAACTCGAGCTTGTCGGCGTGCGCCATCATCCGGGCTTCCATCTCGCGCATCAGTTCTTTGGTCTCGCCGCGCAGGAACTGCTCGGCGTGCTGCACATCGGTTTGGTAGTCCTCGGGGCTGATCAGGTTCACGCACGGGCCCGAGCAACGCTTGATCTGGTAAAGCAGGCAAGGCCGTGTGCGGTTGGCAAACACCGTGTCCTCGCAGGTGCGCAGCCTGAACACCTTCTGGATCAGCTGAATCGACTCCTTGACCGCCCATGCGCTGGGAAAGGGGCCAAAGTAACGGTGTTTCTTTTCCACTGCGCCCCGGTAATAGGCCACACGCGGGTAATGCTGCGCTTCGGGCGTGGTCACCACAGCGGGCAACGCCACGCGGCCCTTGCCCGTGAGCTTGAGGTAGGGGTAACTCTTGTCGTCCCGAAACAGGATGTTGAAGCGCGGGTGCTGGGTCTTGATGAGGTTGTTTTCCAGCAGCAGCGCCTCGGCCTCGGAGCGCACCACCGTGGTCTCCATGCGCACGATCTTGCTGACCATGTGGCCAATGCGGGTGCCTCCATGGTCCTTCTGGAAATAGCTCGACACCCGGCGCTTGAGGTTCAGCGCCTTGCCCACATAGAGCAGCTGCTCCTGCGCGTCAAAGTAGCGGTAAACCCCCGGCAAGGCGGGCAGCGCAGCAACTTGGGCGAGCAGGGCTTCGTCGTGGGTGTGGGGCATGGCGGCTATTGTCTGTGAAAACAAGTCCGTGGCATCTCCAGCGACAATCGGCCTATGCAATCCGGCCAACTCTGGGACATCTTCTGCACCGTCATCGACAACCACGGCGACCTGGGCGTGTGCTGGCGCCTGACGCGCCAGCTGCGCGATGCAGGCCAGCGCGTGCGCCTGTGGGTGGACGACGCCTCAGCCCTGGCCTGGATGGCACCCAACGCCCACCAGGAACCCGGCATCGAAGTGCGTCCCTGGGCCGATGCCAGCCAAGCCAGCGCCCTGCAAGCGCTGCCCCCGGCCGACGTCTGGGTCGAGGCTTTTGGCTGCACCTTGCCCGAAGACTTTGTGGCCCACGCTGTCAACACAAGAGCCAAGCCACCCACCTGGATCAACCTCGAATACCTGAGCGCCGAAGACTGGGTACCCCGCATGCACCAGTTGCCCTCGCCCATCATGAGCGGCCCGGCCAAAGGCTGGACCAAGACATTTTTCTACCCCGGCTTCACGCCCGACACAGGTGGCCTGTTGCGCGAAACCGACCTGTTGGCCCGGCAACAAGGCTTTGACCGCGCTGCCTGGCGACAACAGCACGCCCCCAACCTGGCCCCGGGTGGTCTGCTGATCAGCCTGTTCTGCTACGAACCCGCTGCCCTGCCCCAGCTGCTGAGGCAACTGGTGGGCACACCCGACCACCTGCTCGTCACCCCGGGCCGCCCGCTGGCGGCGGTGGAGCAAGCTCTCAAGGGCATGCCTGAGCACCCGAACTGGAGCGCCCTGCCCTACACCGATCAAAACGGCTTTGACGACATGCTCTGGGCCTGCGATCTCAACTTCGTCCGCGGCGAAGACTCACTGGTTCGGGCCCTTTGGGCAGGCCGACCCTTCATCTGGCACATCTACCCGCAGGACGACAATGCGCACCACGCCAAGCTGGAAGCGTTCTTGGACTGGATGCAGGCGCCGGAATGCTTGCGCCAAGTGCATCGGGTTTGGAATGAGGTCGAAAGTGGCACTCTGCCGTGTTTGACTGCCGATGTCCTGTTTGACTGGACCGACTGCATCCAGAAAGCGCAGCAAAAACTTGGGCCACATGGCGATCTCGTCAATCAGCTCAGAAAATTTGCGCAGCCCTCAAGCCCCGGACCTGAAGCAGCTGGACAGATAATCCCTCCCCATGATTGAAACCCTCTTCCCCTTAGGCTGGCTGCATTACCTGCTGGGTGGCCTGACCATTGGCGCTGGCGTGGCGCTGCTGTATTTGTTCAACGGCTGGGTGGGCGGCATGAGCACCGTCTTTTCCAGCAGCTGGTCCTTCGTGTTCCAGCGGCCGTTCTTTCAGCAGGACCGCTTCCTCAGTTCGCGCCACTGGCGTCTGGTTTATGCCTTGGGCGTGGTGCTGGGCGCGCTGATATGGCGCTTTGCGCTGGCGGATGGCCAGGCGCAGCACACCAGCGTGCCAGCGTGGCAGCTGCTGGTGGGTGGTTTTCTGGTGGGTTACGGCGCTCGCCTGGGCAATGGCTGCACTTCTGGCCACGGCATTTGCGGGCTGGGCTCGCTGCAGCTGCCTTCGCTGGGCGCGGTGTTGACCTTCATGGCCACCGCCTTTTTGACCGCCAACCTGATGGCCATCACCACGAAAGGCCTGGCATGAATCCGAATACGTTGACACTGCCCAAGGCGCTGCTGACCCTGCTGGCCGGGGCGCTGTTTGGCTTTGGCCTGTCGCTGGCCACCATGATCCAGCCCGAGGTGGTGCTGGGCTTTTTGCGCTTCCAGGACTGGGGCCTGATGCTGGTGATGGGCGGCGCTGCGGGCCTGGCCATGCTGGCGTACAAGGGCTTTCCGCGCTGCTTCGCTCGGCCTGTGCTGGGCGGTCAATTCCTCACCCAACCCGCCAGCTGGAACCGCCAGACGGTGATCGGCTCGGCCATCTTTGGCGTGGGCTGGGGCTTGTCGGGCGTTTGCCCCGGACCTGCCATTGCGGCTTTGGGCACGGGCAACACCGACATTTTGTGGGCCTTGGGCGGCATTGTGTTGGGTGGCCTGGTGCAGGGCCTGACCGCACGGGACTGAACACAGTCAGTGGGTGTTGCCCTACAGGTTAGAATAAGCGGTTTGGCCCGAGGCCGCCCCTTTCCTGTTCATTCCAGATTCCAATCCTATGAAAACCGCTCAAGAACTCCGCGCCGGCAACGTCATCATGCACGGCAAAGACCCCATGGTCATCCTGCGTACCGAATACCAGCGTGGCGGCCGCGGCTCTTCCACCGTGCGCATGAAGCTCAAAAGCCTGATCGCCAACTTCGGCACCGAAGTCGTGTTCAAGGCCGACGACAAGATGGACCAGGTCATTCTGGACAAGAAGGACTGCACCTACTCCTACTTCGCTGACCCGATGTATGTCTGCATGGACGCCGAGTACAACCAATACGAAGTCGAAGCCGAAAACATGGGCGACGCCCTGAACTACCTCGAAGACGGCATGGAAGTCGAAGTGGTGTTCTACGACGGCAAGGCCATCTCGGTCGAATTGCCCACCAGCGTGACCCGTGAGATCACCTGGACCGAACCCGCCGTCAAAGGCGACACCTCTGGCAAGGTCATGAAGCCTGCCAAGATCGCC
This sequence comes from Limnohabitans radicicola, assembly GCF_014837235.1. Taxonomy (GTDB): domain Bacteria; phylum Pseudomonadota; class Gammaproteobacteria; order Burkholderiales; family Burkholderiaceae_C; genus Limnohabitans_A; species Limnohabitans_A radicicola. The sequence continues at coordinate 864,829 of NZ_JACYFT010000002.1, forward strand.
ACCGGCTTTGAAGTGCCTGTGCCCCTGTTCGTGAACCAGGGCGACAAGATCGAAATCGACACCCGCACTGGCGAATACCGCAAGCGCGTCTGAGCGATCAGACCTCCAAAAACAGGCTCCTTCGGGGGCCTTTTTTCATGGGTGCGTCACGTGCAGGCCCTGGGTGATTGCACAATGACCCCATGGAAAACACCCGCAACCTCAAGGACACCGCCCTGCCCAGCGCATGGGCCGAAATGTTTGGGCATGAAAACCCTTCTGCCCTGATGCAGCCGCAGGCCTATCGCCTGGCCTTTGCCGACCCGGAGTTCCTGCTGCGTCGCGAGGTGCGTGGCGTGCGGATGCAGCTCGAAATGCTCAAACCCGACCTGGCGCAAAGCGAAGCGGGCATCGAGCACACGGTGGTGGTGTTTGGCAGCGCCCGTTTTGTGAGCGCCGAAACCGCCCAGGCCCAACTGGCCGCCGCCATGCTCAGCGGCGACGCGCAGACCCTGCAAAAAGCGCAGCGCGCTGTGCGCACCGCCGTCTATTACGAACAGGCCCGTGAATTTGCAAGCCTGGTGGCCAACGCCTGCTCATGCCTGCCCGAGCGGGAAAAACTCTACATTTGCACCGGGGGTGGGCCCGGCATCATGGAAGCCGCCAACCGGGGGGCGCAGGAGTCGGGCACGCCCTCGGTGGCGCTGAACATCGTGCTGCCGCATGAGCAGGTGCCCAACCCCTATGTGACCAGCGCGCTGAGCTTCAAGTTCCATTACTTCGCCCTGCGCAAGATGCACTTCATGATGCGGGCCAAGGCGCTGGTCGCGTTTCCGGGCGGCTTTGGCACGCTCGACGAACTGTTTGAAGTGCTCACCCTGGTGCAAACCCAAAAGGCCAAACCTGTACCGATCCTGCTGTACGGCAGTGACTACTGGAAACGGATGTTTGACACCTCGGTGCTGGTGGACGAAGGCACGATCAGCGAAGAAGACCTCAAGCTGTTTCAGTATGTGGACACCCCGCAGGACGCCTGGAAGGCGATCTGCGACTTCTACCACCTGCCCGTCTGAAAAGCATTCAGTGAGTGTGCTTGGGCGGACGCAGCCGCCAGGCCAGCCGTGAGCCAAGACCCACCGAGGTGCCCACCACCCAGAACACAGGTGCCACGCCTGCAACGGCTCCGGCAGCCCCAAAGAGCGTGGGCATCAGCACGCTCGAAGCGTTGATGCTCATCAACCGCAGACCCAATGCCTCGCCCTGGCGGTGCGCAGGCGTGATCTGGTGCAAGGTGCTCATGATCATGGGCTGCACACTGCCCAGCACCAGGCCCAGCGTGACCGAGCAGGCGCCCATGGCCCAGGCGTTGGGCATCCAGGGGTACAGGCCGAACAACAGCCCTGTGGTGACCATGGCAAAGGTGATGATCTGGTGCTCTTGCACATGCCGCGCCAGCCAAGGCAAACACACGCGGATGAAAGCCGCCGCCATGGCGAACGAACCCAGGATGGTGCCCACCACCGAGGCGCTGAAACCGCGTTCGTGCCCAAGAATGGGCACCACAAAGGTGTGCACATCCCAGCAGGACGACAGCAGCCAGTTGACCATCAAGAGCCTGCGCATGAGCGGCTCACGCAGCAGGTCGAGGGCATTGCGCGGTGCAGCAGGGTCTGTAGGGGCGTGGCTCAGGCGCTCCTTGACGGGCCGCACCCAAAACCAGGTCACCAACGGCAACAAGGCCATGACCACAAAAGCCACCCGAAAGCCCGTGGTGTCGGCCGCTTGCGCGCCCGCGTGGTCGATCAGCAGCCCCGCCACCACCGGACCGAGAAAATTGGAAATCGCCGGGCCGATCGACAACCAGCTGAACGCGGTCTTGAGTGCCAGGCTGTCTTTGGCCGAGCGGCCCACATGGCGCTGCAAAGCGATCACCGTCATGCCCGTGGCGCCACCCGAGGCCAGCGCACTCAGGCACAGCATCGGAAACACGGGCCAGACGGCCGAGGCCAGCGCCCCCAGGCAAGACACCGCAATGCTGATGCGCAAAGGCTTCTTGAGGCCATGCGCATCGGTGTAGCGCCCGGCCGGAATGGCCAGAAACACCGACGTGAGGGCAAACAGTGACAGCAAGGCCCCCACCGCCATGGCGCTGTAGCCTTGCTTGAGGGCCAGCAAGGGGGTGGCCATGCGCATGCCCGCCATGCAGGCGTGCAAAAAGATCTGGCCTGCGATCAGGCGGGCCAGTTCTTGGCTCACTCGTCGCCCTCGGGCAGGCTACCTGGTAAAACGCCGGGCAACAGCGCCTGTGCATCGGCCTCAGGCAAGGCGTCCACTTGGCGCAAGGCACGGCTCATGACGTTGCTGCGGGTCTGGGCCTGGTCGAGGGTATTGAGCACCGTCTGCGTCTGGTTGCGCACCTTGGACAGCACGTCACCGAACTTGCCAAACTCGGTCTTGACCGCGCCCAGCACTTGCCAGACTTCGCTGGAGCGCTTTTCAAGCGCCAGCGTTCTGAAACCCATTTGCAAGGCGTTCAGCATGGCCATCAGGTTGGTCGGACCCGCGAGCGTCACGCGGTGGTCGCGCTGCAGTGCTTCCATGAGCCCTGGGCGGCGCAGCACTTCGGCATACAGGCCTTCGGTGGGCAGGAACATGACCGCAAAGTCGGTGGTGTGCGGGGGTTCGAGGTACTTGTCGGCAATCGACTTGGCTTCGAGCTTGATGCGGTTTTCCAGCGCCTTGGCGCACAGTTCGGCCTGCACCGGGTCGGCGCGGCCTTGGGCTTCGAGCAGGCGTTCGTAGTCTTCGTTAGGGAACTTCGCGTCGATGGGCAGCCACACGGGCTGGCCGCTGTCCGAGCGGCCCGGCAGGCGGATGGCGAAATCCACGCGGTTCTTGTCACCGGGTTTGGTGGCCACTTGCTCGGCGTATTGCTCGGATGTCAGCACCTGTTCAAGCAGTGCACCCAGCTGCGCTTCGCCAAACATGCCACGGGTTTTGACGTTGGTCAGCAGGTGCTTGAGGTCGCCCACGCCCTGCGCCAGGGTGTGCATCTCACCCAGGCCTTTGTGCACCTGCTCCAGGCGATCAGCCACCTGCTTGAAGCTCTCGCCCAGGCGGGCCTGCAGGGTGGCCTGCAGTTTTTCGTCCACGGTCTGGCGCATTTCATCGAGCTTGGCGGCGTTGCTTTGCTGCAGCTGGGCCAGCTGGGTTTCCATGGTGCCGCGCATCTCGGTCAGGCGCCGGGCATTGGCTTCAGACAGCGCATTGACCTGTTGCGCCAGGCTGTCGGTCAGGCTTTTTTGCAACAAGGCCAGCTGCTGGGCCAGCGCATCGATTTGCTGGTTTTGGGTGCGGGTGGCCTCTGCGCTTTGCTGCAGCAGCGACTGCTGGAACAGCGAGAGGGTCTGCATGGCTTCTTGCCGCCCTTGCACGCCCGACTGGCTGATCTCGGTGCGCAACTCGCGCGCCAGCCGCTCGGTCTGGCCCTGCAGGGCTTCAAAGTTTTGTTGCTGCCAGGTCTGTTGCTCTTGCTGCTGCGCGCTTGCATCGGCGGGTTTGCTGCGCAGCCACAGGGCGGCCAGCACCAGCAGGTTCAGCACCGCCAGCGCGATCAAGACCACACTGCTGTCGCTCATGCCGGGGTTCCTGCCAGCGTGTTGACAGGTGTGAGGGCCTTGCCCTGGGTCAGGTAGGCCACCAAATTGTCAGCCGCCAGCTGGGCCATGGCCATGCGGGTCTTGACCGTGGCGCTGGCGATGTGGGGCGTCAGCACCACATTGGGCACCTTCAGCAAGTCGGGATGCACCGCGGGCTCGCCTTCAAACACATCCAGGCCTGCGGCAGCGATCTGATGGGCCGCCAAAGCCTTGGCCAGCGCCGCGTCATCGACGATGCCGCCCCGTGCGATGTTGACCAGCGTGGCGGTGGGCTTCATCAGGGCCAGCTCGGGCGCACCGATGGTGTGGTGCGACTCGGCGCTGTAGGGCACGACCAGCACCACATGGTCTGCCGTCTGCAGCAGCTCCTGCTTGGAAACATAACGGGCCTTGCACTCGGCTTCCAGCTCAGGGCTCAGGCGCGAGCGGTTGTGGTAGACCACATTCATGCCAAAGCCATGTGAGCCCCGGCGGGCAATGCCCTGACCGATGCGGCCCATGCCGATGATGCCCAGGGTCGCGCCATGCACCTCGGCCCCGGCAAACATGTCGTAACGCCACTTGGTCCATTGGCCTGCTCTGAGGTAATGCTCGCTCTCGGTCACACGCCGAGCCGTGGCCATCAGCAGGGCAAAGCCGAAGTCGGCGGTGGTTTCGGTCAGCACATCGGGCGTGTTGGTGGCCTGCACGCCTGCGGCGGTCATGGCGGGCACGTCAAAGTTGTTGAAGCCCACAGCCATGTTGGCCACAACTTTGAGTTGCGGGTTGGCCTGCAGGAGCGCCGCATCAATGCGCTCGCTGCCCGTGGTCAGCGCCCCCACCTTGCCTTGCAGGCGGCGGCTGAGTTCGGCGGGGGTGAAGATGTCGTCGGCCTCGTTGTAGTCGACATCGAACACCTCGCGCAGCTGGGCGAGGACTTCGGGGAAGATGGCACGCGCCACCAGGATCGAGGGTTTGCTCATTTCAGTTCTTTCTGGTGTCAGTGGGTCATCTGGAACTCAAGAATGTACAAAGCCGCCCCGGCAAAGTAGCCCAGCATGGCCCAGCCACTGATTTTCTTGACGTACCAAACAAAATCGATTTTTTCCAAGCCCATGGCTGCCACACCTGCAGCCGAACCAATGATCAGGATCGACCCACCCGTGCCTGCGCAATAGGCCAGGAACTCCCACAAAAAGCTGTCAGCAGGGTACTGGTCCAGGCTGTACATGCCCATGGAGGCGGCCACCAATGGCACGTTGTCCACAACAGCACTGACCAGCCCAATGATCATGACGATCACGTCCTGGCGACCCACCGTGCGATCAAACCACTGTGCCAGGGAGGACAGGATGTGCGTGTGTTCCAACGTGGCCACCGACAACAGGATGCCCACAAAGAACAGGACCGCACTCATGTCGATCCGTGTCAACGCACTGACCAGGGTCAGGTGGGCTTTGGTGTCATCGTCCTTGTTTTTATGGACCACATCGCCCACCAGCCACAACAGCCCGAGGCCCAGCAAAATGCCCATGAAGGGGGGTAAATGCGTCACCGCCTTGAAGACAGGCACGGCCATGAGGATGCCCAGGCCCAGAAAGAACATCAGGTTGCGTTCAAAGGCTGGCGTGTTCGACACATCTGCGCCCTCCACACGGACTGGAGACTGCACAATCCGACCACGGACGACATACGCCATGGCCGCCAATGGCACCAGCAAACTGGCCAGGGAAGCGAGAAACACCCCTTTCATGATCTCCAGAGCCGTGATCTGGCCACCAATCCAAAGCATGGTGGTGGTGACATCCCCGATTGGTGACCAAGCGCCTCCCGCGTTGGACGCGATCACGATGACGCCTGCAAAATACAAACGGTCCTCGCGTTTCTCGAGCAATTTCTTCATCAGTGACACCATCACGATGGCCGTGGTCAGGTTGTCCAAGACCGCACTCAGAAAGAACGTCACCAAGCCCACCAGCCACATCAGGCCAGACAGTGTGGAGGTCTTGACACGGGAGGTCAGGATTTCAAACCCGTTATGGGCATCGACCACCTCCACAATGGCCATGGCACCCATCAGGAAAAACACAATCTGGGCCGTCGACATCAAGGACTCGCCCAATTCCTGACTCACGGCATTCGCGTCGGAAGCGCCCAAGGCATAGATCGTCCACAAACATCCCGCCGCCAACAAAGCTGTAGCGGTTTTATTGACCTTCAAAGGATGTTCCAGTGCGATGGCCACATAAGCCAGAACAAAAACAAGAATGAGTGCAGACAGCATGTCAGGCCTCTTTCTGGTGAGCTGGGCGCTCAGGTGCATCGATCTCGAACACCTGCTTGAGGTAAGCCAGGTATTTTTCATCGTCACACATGCCCTTGCCGGGTGTGTCCGACAACTTGGCGACGGGTTGGCCGTTGCAGCGGGTCATCTTGATGACGATCTGCAATGGCTCGTAGCCCAGATCGTTGGTCAGGTTGGTCCCCACGCCAAAGGCCAGCTGGCAGCGGCCCCGGAACTGCTGGTACAGCTCGATGGTGCGCGGCACCGTCAGGCTGTCGCTGAAGATCAGGGTCTTGGTCTTGGGGTCGACCCGGTTGCGGCTGTAGTGCTCGATCATGCGCTCGCCCCAGATGAAAGGGTCGCCGCTGTCATGGCGTGCGCCGTCAAACAGTTTGCAAAAGTACAGGTCAAAGTCGCGCAGGAAGGCGTTGAGCCCGTACACATCGCTCAGGGCAATCCCCAGGTCGCCCCGGTATTCACGTGCCCACGACTCAAAGGCAAACACCTGGCTGTCACGCAGACGTGGGCCCAGAGCCTGGCAGGCCTGCAAGTATTCGTGTGCCATGGTGCCCAGCGGCGTGAGACCCAGCAGATAAGCAAAGTACACATTGCTGGTGCCCGCAAACTGACCCGAGGGGCCAGTGCCCAGACGGGCCGAGAGCACGCGCAGCACCTCCTCATGCCAGGCCCGCGAGAAGCGGCGGCGCGTGCCATAGTCAGCGATCTTGAGGGCCGACAAGCCGTCAGCATGCAACTGCTCGATCTTGGTGTCCACCCGGCGGCGACCCTCCATCAGGTCGGGCACCTTCTGGGTGTTGCGGAAGTAGACCTCGTTGACGATGGCCAGCACCGGGATCTCGAAAGGGATGGTGTGCAGCCAGGGGCCCTGGATCGTGATGTCGATCTCGCCCGAAGGCAGCGCGGTGACCTGGATGTACTTTTCGTTGAGCTTGAACAGGCCCAGAAAGTCCACAAAGTCACTCTTGATGAAGCGCAGCGAGCGCAGGTACTGCAGCTCGGACTCCTTGAAGGTCAAACTGCACAGCGAGCGGATTTCCTGCCGGATCTCATTGACGAATGGAGACAGCGGCACACCCGGGTTGCGGCATTTGAACTTGTATTCCACCTGCGCACCTGGAAACTGGTGCAGCACCACCTGCATCATGGTGAATTTGTAGAGGTCGGTGTCCAGCAGACTGGTGATGATCATGGTTGGCTGGGCGTCCGGACAAACCGGGATGCCCCGTAAATCTATAGGGTCGATGTTAACCAGATCCGAAAGCCTGTTGAGATCGGGCTAAGATGTGTCTTTGGGTGCAGAGCCATGGTTGGCGCTGCAGGTTTTGCGATGGTCGGGCCGCCTCGCACACCGGAGATCACCATGTCTGCCCTGATCGAACTCGCCCTGCCCTGGCTGGCGGCACTGTTTTTTGCCCTGGCCCTCCTCCATTCTTTCTCGACCGCCTGGTTTGAACGGCTCGCCCACAGCCGACCACGTCACGCGGGCATGTGGCATCTGCTGGGTGAAATCGAGGTGGTTTTTGGGCTGTGGGCCACCGCGCTGATGCTGATCTCCTTTGTCCTCATCGGACAAGCCCGAACCCTCAACTACCTGGAATCACGCAACTTCACCGAACCCCTTTTCGTGTTTGCCATCATGGTGGTATCGGGTACCCGCCCTGTCCTTGGATGGGCACAAGCCAGCGTCCTGTGGCTGGCACGATGGCTGCCTGCACCCCGAACCACTGCCATGGTGTTTGTGGTGCTGGTGGTCGTGCCTCTGCTGGGGTCCTTCATCACGGAACCCGCTGCCATGACCCTGGCTGCACTGCTGCTGCGCGATGCCCTGTTCAGTCAGTCCGTGAGCAGCAAAGTGAAGTACGCCACCCTGGGGGTGTTGTTGGTCAACATCTCCATCGGCGGGACCCTGACCCCCTTTGCCGCCCCGCCTGTGCTGATGGTCTCCAGTGTCTGGAACTGGGACTTCGCTTACATGCTGAGCACTTTCGGCTGGAAGGCGGCTTTGGCCGTGCTGGTCAACGCGCTGACCCTGACCGTCTGGCTGCGCCATGATTTGCAACGACTCGAAGGCATGGCCACACCCGTTTCGCTCACTGTGCACAAAGGAATCGCCATGGTGCACCTGCTGTTTTTGGCGGGCATCGTGTACTTTGCACACCACCCTGTGGTTTTCTTGGGGCTGGTGCTGCTGTTTCTGGGTTTTGCAACGGCCTACCCGCAACACCAAAGCCGGCTGCTGATCAAGGAAGCCCTGCTGGTCTCCTTCTTTCTGGCAGGGTTGGTGGTGCTGGGCGGCCTGCAGCAATGGTGGCTGGAGCCCTTGCTGCTTGGTTTGTCGCCGGAAAAAGTGTTCTACGGGGCTTTGGCGCTGACTGCGGTGACCGACAACGCCGCACTGACTTATCTGGGATCGCTGGTCCCCGGCCTGAGCGAGGAGTTCAAGGTCGCGCTCGTTGCCGGTGCAGTCACTGGCGGTGGCTTGACGCTGATCGCCAACGCGCCCAACCCTGCAGGGGCTGCCTTGCTGAAAACCCACTTTCCGCAGCACATCATCGCCCCAGGGCGACTGTTGTTGGCCGCTTTGCCCCCCACGGCGGTGGCCATGGCGGCTTTTCGCTGGCTCTAGGCCAAATGCCCGCTGGTGAGCTGCAGCACACGGTGCGCATGCGCGGCCAGGATTTGATTTTGCTCGGCCACCAGCATGGTCACGCCCTCGCCCGCCAGCGCCAGCAGGGCATCACGCATGGCCTGCACCAACACAGGGGCAATGCCCTCGCAGGGCTCGTCCAGCAGCAAGAGGCGCGGGCTGGTCATCAGGGTGCGGGCCAGCGCCAGCATTTGCTGCTCCCCGCCACTCATCTGGCTGGCCGGGCGGTCCAGCAGGGTCTGCAGATTCGGAAACAAGCCCAGCACCTTGTCAAATTGCTCGGCGGCAGTGCCCTGTTCGCCTGAGCGTGCGGCGATCCAGAGGTTCTCGCGGACACTCAAGGCAGAGAACAGACGGCGGTCTTCGGCCACAAAACCCAGGCCCGCACGGGCACGTCGGTGTGCGGGCCAGTCCTGCAAGGGCTGTCCGTCCCAGACAATCTGCCCCGCCACACGGGGGCCAATGCCGATCAGCGCCTGCAACAGCGTCGATTTGCCCGCCCCATTGAGTCCCTGCAGCACCACCAACTCGCCCGAGTGCACTTGGAAGCTCACATCAAACAGCGCCTGTGCGGGGCCGTACCAAGCGTTCAAGCAAGAAACGTCAAGCACGGCCACACCTCCAGAGAAAACCAATGGCCAACACGCACAAGGCCATAGAGCGGGTCAGATTCATGACCGGGATGACCGCAAGGTACGGCTGAGCAAGATGACGGGAATCAAACCCACCAACACCAGCGCCAGCGAGGGCAAAGCCGCCTCGCCCAGGCGCTCGTCTCGCGCCAGCTGGTAAGCCACCACCGCCAGGGTATCGCTGTTGAAGGGGCGAAGCACCATGGTCGCAGGCAGCTCCTTCATCACATCCACAAACACCAGTAACAGGGCCGCGATCAGGGTGCGTCGCAGCATCGGTGCATGCACCCGGTGCAGCAGGCCCCAACCGGTCACCCCCAGCATGCGGGCCGAATCGTCCAGGCTGCCGGGGATGCGGGCATAACCACTTTGCACCGACTGCAAGGCCACCGCGCAAAAACGCACCAGATAAGCCCAGACCAAACCGAGCGCCGTGGCCGTGACCCAGGCCCCGGCTTGCGAAGCCGGCCAGGTCTGCTGAATCCATCCAACGGGCAGCAACAGACCCACCACCACCACCGCCCCGGGTATGGCGTAACCCAACCCCACCAGCTGCATGGCCGTGCGGCTCAAGGCATTGGCACGGGTGCGCACACTGAAAGCCAGCGCCAGCGCCACCCACACGGCCAGCACCGCGGTGACAGCGCCCAGACGCAAACTGGTGAGGGCCCACTGTACAAAACGGGTCCAGGGGAGCTCGGAGGCTTCTGCCCACATGGCATGACAAAGGATGAGCACAGGCAACACAAAGCCCAGGATCACCGGCAATGCGCACAGACTCCACGCCAGCACCCGGGGGCCGCCCCTCAGTCGCACAGGCTGAGCCTCGGCCGAACTCTGGCGCGAACCGCGAGCCTGGTTGAAACGCATGCGCTTTTGCGCCCGCTGCTCTAACTGCAGCAAAAGCACCACCACGGCCAGAAGCACGGTGGCCAGCTGGGCTGCGGCAATGCGGTTGTCCATGGCCAGCCAGGCTTTGTAGATGCCGGCAGTGAAGGTCTGGATGCCAAAGTAGCTGGACACCCCGTAGTCCGCCAGCGTCTCCATGAGGGCCAACGCCACCCCAGCGGCCACGGCCGGGCGTGCCAGTGGCAAAGCAATCTCGCGTATGCGGCGTGTCAGCGGGGCACCCAGCAATCGGGCCGCTTCCATCAAGCCGCCCGCACGCTCGACCAAGGCGGTGCGGGCCAGCAAATAGACATAAGGGTAAAGCGACAGGGTGAACACCAACGCCGCGCCCCAGACACTGCGAACATCAGGCCACAGGCGACCTTGAACGCCCAGCAGATCACGCAGCGCGACCTGCAATGGGCCACCCCACTGCAAAAAGTCGGTGTAGGCATAAGCCACCACATAGGCAGGCATGGCCAGTGGTAAGAGCAGCAGCCACTCAAAAGCGCCCCGCCCCGGGAAATCAAACAGGGTCACCAATACGGCGGTGCACAAACCCAGCACCGTCACACCCAAGGCCACCATGAGGCACAGCCCCAGCGTGGTGAATGCATAGTCGGGCAGCACAGTACGAGCCATCTCTTGGAGGATCTGGGCGCTGTCACCACCCCACTGCAACCAGGAGCCGAGCACCGCCAGCACGGGCAGCGCCAAGATCAAGGCCAGCAAGGCAAAGAGCAAAGAGGGGAAGCCCGCAAAGCCACGGGTCAGAGTACGGGACATAGAGCGGGCTATTGTAGAAGCCACCCCGTGTGCGAGCAGCAACCTGCCTACAATCGGGGCCATGTTCCTCGCGCTGAGCCACCTCGACATCCAGTACCCGGGTCGCACATCGCCCGCTGTGCAGGGCGTGAACCTGGGCCTGCGTAAAGGCGACATCGGTGTCCTGATCGGCCCTTCGGGCTGCGGCAAGACCACCTTGCTGCGCGCCGTGGCGGGGCTGGAGCCGGTTTCGGGCGGCAAGATCCTGTTGTCGGGCCGGGTGGTCAGTGCCCCTGACCAGACCGAGCCTGCCGAGCGCCGCCGCATCGGCATGGTGTTCCAGGATTACGCGCTTTTCCCACACATGGATGTGTCCAGCAATGTGGGCTTTGGCCTGAACCACCTGCCCTTTGTCGAGCGCCAGCAGCGGGTGACCGAGGTGCTGCATCTGGTGGGCCTGGCTGGCGCCGAAAAACATTTTCCGCATGAGCTCTCGGGTGGTCAGCAACAGCGTGTGGCATTGGCGCGCGCATTGGCGCCACGCCCTGACCTGCTGCTGCTGGACGAGCCCTTCTCCAACCTGGACGTGGACCTGCGCGAGCGACTGGCACACGAGGTGCGCAGCATCCTGAAAGCGGCCAACGCCACCGCGCTGCTGGTCACACACGATCAGCTCGAAGCCTTTGCCATCGGCGATGTCATTGGTGTCATGCACCAAGGGCAGCTTCAGCAGTGGGACGACGCTTACAGCCTCTACCACCGCCCGGCCACGCGTTTTGTGGCCAACTTCATCGGGCACGGGGTGTTTGCCCCGGCCACACTGCGCGAGGTTGGCGGGCAGGTCGTGGTGCAGACCCCCGTGGGCGAGTTGAGTGATGTGGATGAATGCCCCCTGCCCGGCGCCTATGAAGGCGGGCAATGCGACGTGCTGCTGCGGGCCGACGACATCGTGCATGACGACGCTGCCCCGGTCAAAGCCGAGATCATCCGCAAGTCGTTTCGGGGTTCGGAGTTTCTCTACACGCTGCGCCTGGCCTCAGGCGAGTTGCTGATGGCCCATGTGCCCAGCCACCACGACCACAAACTGGGCGAGTGGATCGGTATCCGCGCCGAGGTGGACCATGTGGTGACGTTCAAACGGGACACCGCGCACTGAAGTCCATGGTCGCCATGCGGGCCAAGCCCTTTTTCAAAGGCTGAATCCCTGCCCCAGATAATCTTGCCGGACCCGTGGGTCTTGCGCCACTTGCTCAGGGCGGCCGTCGGCCACCAGACGCCCCTGCATGAGCACCAGCACCCTGTCTGCGACACCAAACACGGCATCCATGTTGTGTTCGGTGTAAAGCACCGTCACGCCCGAATCGGCCACACGGCGCACCAAGGCCATCATGGTCTGGCGTTCCGCAGGTGCCAGACCTGCGGCGGGCTCGTCAAGCAACAGCAAACGGGGCACTTCCGCAGAGGTGCCGATGCGGGCATCCGGCCAACCTGCCAGCGCCATGGCCAGCTCCAGCCGTTTTTTCGCACCATAGGACAAATCGGCCACCACCGCATGGCGCATCGGCTGCAAATCCATCGCTTCCAGAAAGGCTTCGGCCGCTTGAGCACTGCGCTGATCCAAACGGTCCCACCAGGACAGTTTCCCCGCACTGAGCACCAACTGCAGGTTTTGTAGCACAGTGAGCGCCTCAAAAGTCTGGGCCACCTGGAAGGTTCGGGCCACGCCGCGCTGCAAGCGCTGCGCAGGCGATAAACCCAAAAGCGGCTGCCCTGCCCACAGCACCTGCCCGCTTTGGGCTTGCAGTTGCCCGGCCAGGCAGGCAAAACAGGTCGATTTACCGGCGCCATTGGGTCCGATCAAGGCCACACAGTGGCCTGCAGCCAGCTCAAAGCTCACGCCATCCAGCGCTCGGACACCGCCGAAATGGCGCTTGAGATCACGCACTTGCAAGGCCATCATGCGCGCCTCCGCCGCCAACGCTGGGCCGCTTGTTGCAAGCCCCCAGCCAGTCCACTGGGCGCCAGCACCATGACCCCCATGATGACCACGCCCAACACGCCGCGCCAGTACTCCAGACCTTGGCCGAGTTCGGCCCCACCCCAGACCAAGAGCGCACTGCCCAGCACCGCGCCCCAGAGCTGGTGCACGCCGCCCAGCAAGATGACCAGCAGGGCATCCACCGAGGTCGCCACCGAAGCCACCGAAGGAAACACCGCCCCCTTCACGGCCGCCCAAAGCCCACCCGCCAGACCCGCCAGCGCCGCGCTCCAGACAAAGACCTGGTAACGCAAACGCGCCACAGGCAAGCCGCTGGCTGCCGCCCGCCAGGGCGCGTCGCGCAGGGCCTGCAAAGCCCCACCCCGGCTGGAGCGGCTGGCCCGCGCCAGCAAACCCACGGCCACCAGCACCAGCACACCCAGCGCCACGCCAAAAGCAAACCGGGAGGCATCAGGCACCAGTCGCACACCAATCAAGCCATTGTCCCCCCCGGTGAGCGCCACCCATTGGGTCACACCCGCCCAAACCATTTGCGCCAGGGCCAGCGAGAGCATGGCCAGATACACCCCAGAGAGGCGCACCACCACCACGCCAAACACCAGCGCGGCGGCCATGGCCACCGCCACGCCGCTGGCCAGCGCCAACAGCAGGCCAAAGCCCCAGTTCAGGTGGGTCAGCGCCGCGGCATAAGCCCCCAGCGCAAAAAACGCCGCATGGCCAAAGCTGACCAGACCGCCCAACGCCATCATCCATTGCAGGCTGAGGCCAAACAGCGCCATCACCATCACATCTTCGGCCAGGCTGCGGGCGTAGTCGCCCTGCCCCAAAGCCCAGACCGCCCCGACCAGCAACACCGCCCACCAAGCCAGCCCCAGACGGCCGCCGGGTGCGTGCGAGAAAACAGTCACCGCCTCGCGCTGCGCGGCCTGCACCTGCGCGCCTGCCAGGCCCTGCGGGCGCAACACCAGCACCACCGCCATGGTCAGAAACACCAGCACCAGCGTGGCCTGCGGTACAAAGCTCACGCCCAGCGCGTGGATCACGCCGATCAGCAGCGCCGCCGCAAACGCGCCGCCCACACTGCCCAGCCCGCCTGTGACCACCACCACAAAGGTTTCGACCACCACGCTCAAGTCCATTTGCAGGTTGGCGGGCTCCCGAGGCAGCTGCAAGGCCCCGGCCAGACCGGCCAGACCGCAGCCGAGCATGACCACGCCCAGCATCAGAGGCGCGGGGCTGACGCCCAGGGCATCGAGCATGTCGCGGTCTTGCGTGGCCGCCTTGACGCGCTGCCCCCACAGGGTGCGCGTGAGCAGCAGGTGCAAACCCAGCCAGACCAGTGGGCCCAACAGCAAAGTGAACAATTGCCAGGTCGGAAAGAAAGCCTCACCCACCTCGACCGCCCCTTTGAGCCTGGGGAAACGCGGGGCGAACACCTCGTCCGGTCCGAAAAACCAGCGCATGGCGTCGTGCAGAGCCAGGCTCAAACCAAAGGTGGCAACCAGCTGGTACAGCTCAGGCACACGCCGCATGCGGCGCAGCAGCAAGACCTCGGCCACGGCCCCCACCACAGCGGCCACAGCCGCGCCCAGCAACATGGCCAAGGCATAGCCCCAGGCGCTGTCCGCCCACGCAGGCCACCAGCGCGTGAGGGCGTGCGCCGACCACAGCGCGCCCAACATGAAAAAACTGCCGTGCGCAAAGTTGACAATCCGGGTCACGCCAAAAATCAGCGTGAGCCCGGAAGCCATGAGGAACAAGGTGGTGGCGTGGCTCAGCCCGTTGAGCAGTTGCAGCGCCAGGTCTTCAAACCCCAAAACGGCTCCTGATCACACGAGCCCGATCACTCCACCCAGTGGGTGAAGTCGGCCGCGTTCACGCGGGTGGTCTGGAAGGTGTTGACCAAGGCCGACTCATCGGCATAGCCCAGCGCCATGCCGCAGACCATCATCTCATTGTCGCCCGCGCCCACCAGGGGCAGCGCGATCTTGGAGAAGTTGTTCCAAGCCGCTTGCGGGCAGGTGTGCAGGCCACGCGAGCGGGCCGCCACCATCAGGGTCTGCAGGAACATGCCGTAGTCCAGCAAGCTGCCGCGGCCCATGACCTTGTCGAGGGTGAAGATCAGGCCCACCGGGGCGTCAAAGAAGCGGAAGTTCTGCTGGTGCTGCTGGTGCATGCGCTCCTTGTCGCCCTTGCCAATGCCCAGCACGCTGTACAGGCCAAAGCCGCACTCGCGGCGGCGATCGATGAAAGGGCTGACCCATTTGGCCGGGTAGTAGTCGTATTCCTCGGCGTATTCGGCCGCCAGCGCCGGATTGGCCGCCATGGCGTCGTGCGCGGCGCAGGCTTTGGCCACCAGTTCGTCGCGCTTGGCGCCTTGCAGCACATAGACTTTCCAGGGCTGAGTGTTGGTGCCGCTGGGCGCGCGGGCAGCGATCTCCAGCACTTCTTGCAGCACGGCGCGGTCCACGGGTTTGTTCAGGTAAGCGCGGGCCGAGAAGCGGCTGCTGATGGCGGCGTCGACGCTGGCCGGGTCTTGGACAGTGGCGCTGACCTGCGGTGTGGCAACGGTGAAATTCATGAAAGGGTCTCCAGGTAGGTTTTGAGTGGGGCTGGCAGTGGCACGGGGCGGCGGGTGGCCTGGTCCACGTACACGTGCACAAAGTGGCCACGGGCAGCGGTCAGGGGCTCGCCCTGCGCGAACAGTCCGACTTCGTAGCGCACGCTGGAATTGCCCAGCTTGGCCACGCGGATGCCCGCCTCGATGGTTTGGGGAAAGGCCAGCGGCGCAAAGTAATGGCATTGCGTCTCCACCACCAGGCCGATGGTCTGCCCGTGGTGGATGTCGAGCACGCCCTGCTCGATCAATGTCGCGTTGACCGCCGTGTCAAACCAGCTGTAGTAGACGACGTTGTTGACGTGGCCATAGACGTCGTTGTCCATCCATCGGGTGGTGATGCTGCGAAAGGCTTTGTAACTGTCGCGGTGGTCCGGCAAGGTTTTCGCGGGTGTGCTCATCTCGGGTGCTCGGTGCTCAGAGACTTCCGATTCTGCCAGCGTTGCCAGTAGCTCTGGGCCAGCCGCCAGGTCTGGACCTGCACCTGCACCGTGGTTTCGATGTCGTGGCCATAGCCGCCGCCCATGCACAGCACCACGGGCAGGCCGCGCTGCCAGGCCCAGTCCATGACCACCCGATCGCGCGCCTGCATGCCGTCGTGGGTCAGTTTCAGACGCCCCAGCCGGTCACCCTCATGCGGATCGGCCCCGGCCAGGTAAATCACCATGTCCGGCGAAAACCGCCCTTCCAGCTCGGCCAACGCCTGGTGCAGGGCCTGCATGTAGGGTTCGTCGGTGCAGCCGTCGGGCAGACCCACATCCAGATCGCTGGGCTCCTTGCGGAAGGGGAAGTTCTTTTCGCCATGCAGCGAGAGCGTGAACACGCTGGGGTCGTCCGCAAAAATATGGGCGGTGCCATTGCCTTGGTGCACATCGAGGTCGATGACCGCAACCCGGAGCTTGTGGCGGCGCTCGCGCCAGGCCTCGACCTGCATCAGGCGGGCGGTGACGGCGATGTCGTTGAACACGCAAAAGCCCCCACCCTTGTGGGCATAAGCGTGGTGCGTGCCGCCCGCCAGGTTGCCCGCGATCCCCTGGCTGAGGGCCGAGCGGGCGGCGGCCACCGAGGCCCCGACCGAGCGCCGCGCCCGTTCGGCCATGGCCGGGCTCCAGGGGAAACCAATTTCCCGGTAGAACGAAGCGTCCAAAGTACCCTGGGCAATGCCCTCGATGTAGGCCGGGGTGTGCACCAGCGCCAGCTCGCCGTCGCTGGCGACCGGCGCTTCCTGAAAAGTGATGCCGGGCACCTCGCCCACGAGGCGATCCCGCAGACGGCTGTACTTGCGCATCGGAAAGCGGTGGCCTTCGGGCAAGGGCAAAACGAAGTGGTCGGCGTAAAAAGCGTGCATGAACAAGGGCTGGTGACAGCCCGAAGGCAGTGGCACGATTCTAGAAAACGCTCTCTAAACTGCGCTCGCAAGGGGTTTCAAGCCTTGTCAAACCGGGTGGAAACCCTATACTTCAAACCATGCTGCACTGCAACATGCTGTATCGGCCCTTCGGGACCAGTTTCGGCGCAGTCCCTTTGAACTTTGAACCTTTGGAGATTTTCATGATGACCGCTGAACAAATCGTTGCTTCCCACAAAGCCAATGTTGAAACCCTGTTTGGTCTGACCGCCAAGGCATTCGCTGGCGTGGAAAAACTGGTTGAACTGAACCTGACCGCCGCCAAGGCCGCTCTGGACGAGTCCGCACAAAACACCCAATCGGCCCTGAGCGTGAAAGACGCCCAGGAGCTGCTGGCCCTGCAAGCCTCGCTGTTCCAGCCCCTGGCCGAGAAAACAGCCGCTTACAGCCGCCATCTGTACGACATCGCCACCGGCACCGGCGGCGAATTCACCAAGGCTTTCGAAGCCCAGACCGCCGCTGCACAAAAGCAGTTCGCCGCACTGGTGGACAGCGCCGCCTCCAACGCCCCCGCAGGTTCGGAGCAAGCCGTGGCCATGATGAAGGGTGCCGTGACGGCCGCCAACAACGCATTCGAATCCGTCCAGAAAGCGGTCAAGCAGGCGTCTGACCTGGCCGAATCCAACTTCAACGCCCTGGCCCAAAACGCCACAGCCACAGCCAAGACGTCCAGCAAAAAGCGCTGAACACGGTGATGCCGGGGCTTGTAATCAGCCCGGCTATCCCTGATTGCAAGTTGTCTCCTCGGATCCTTTTGAATTTCTTCGGGAAACAGGGATCCCTTCAAGGGCTGATCGCCAGATCAGCCCTTTTTTTATGTCACTGCCCAGCTTCAAAGGCCGCGATGCGCGCCCGCAGCTGAGGCAACTGGCCCAGCATGGCCGAGCGCCCGGCCTCGATCGAGCGGCGCCGCACGGTGAAATCCGCACTCTTGAAGCCCGTCAAGGGTGGGCGCACCACGAACTCGGCGTCTTTCAGCGCCAGGCTGTTGATGCTCTTGCCCATGATGGTGAACGTCTGCAGCAGGATCTGGAAGGTGTCGCCCGAAGGGTTGCCCTCCGGATCGCTGGAAATGTCCACCGCAATCACAAAATTGGCCCCCATCTCGCGGGCCTGGTGCACGGGCACGGGCGCGACCAAGCCGCCATCCACGTATTCGCGCTCACCGATGCGCACCGGCTGGAACACCGCTGGCACAGCACTGGACGCCCGCACCGCCGAGCCGGTGTTGCCCAGCCGAAACGTCACGGCATTGCCGCTCTTGAGGTCGGTGGCCACGATGCCCAAGGGGATCTTCATCTGCTCGATGTGCCTGCCACCCACCTGGGTGTTGACGTAACGCGCCAGCGCCTCGCCCCGCAGGGCGCCGCGGTTGAGGATGGGCAGCATCCAGTCAGTGATCTCGGCCTCTTCCATGGTTTCGGCCACATGGCGCAGTTCCTGGCTGCTCTTGCCGCTGGCGTACAGCGCCGCCACCAGGCTGCCCGCTGACGTGCCCACGACCAGGTTGGGACGCAAACCGGCCTCCTCCAGCACCTGGATCACGCCCACATGCGCAAAACCCCGCGCCGCCCCGCCGCCCAGGGCCAGGCCAATGCGGGCCTGTCGCCGTTCTGGCTGCACAGCAGGCCGCTCGGGCGTCACGACGGCCGTTGTTGGCGGCATCACCGGGGTCGAACCACAGGCCACCAGCAAAACGCCCACAGCCACCAAAGCCATGGGCCTCACAATGTTATTGATAATGATTCGCATTTAATTTATACTTCCGCCATCGCAGCCCAATTCCACACACACCATGCGCCGCAACACACTCCTCACACTGGCCGCCGCACTGGCGCTGACAGCCCCTGCTTTTGCTCAGGACAAAGTCCTGAACATCTATTCGGCACGCCACTACCCGACCGACGAAGCGCTGTATGACGACTTCACCAAGGCCACGGGCATCAAAATCAACCGCGTGGACGCCGACGATGCCGGTATTCTCGCTCGACTCAAGGCCGAGGGCAGCGCCTCACCCGCCGATGTGATCCTGCTGGTCGACGCCTCGCGCCTGTGGCGCGCCGAAGTCGATGGCCTGTTCCTGCCCGTCAAATCCAAAGTGCTGGAAGACGCCATTCCCGCCAACCTGCGTGCCAAACCCACCGACAATGGCGGCACCCTCTGGTTTGGCCTGTCCACCCGCGCACGTGTGGTCGTGTTCGACAAGCTCAAGTACAGCAAGGCCGATTTCGACAGCTACGAGAAACTGGCCGACCCCAAATACAAGGGCCAGCTGTGCATCCGCTCGGGCTCGCACCCCTACAACCTGAGCCTGTTCGGTGCCATGACCGAACACCTGGGCCCGCAAAAAACCGAGGCCTGGCTCAAGGGCCTGGTGGACAACATGGCCCGCAGCCCCAAGGGCGGCGACACCGACCAGATCAAGGCGGTGGCCGCTGGCGAGTGCGGCATGGCGCTGACCAACACCTACTATCTGGCGCGCATGATGCGTTCGCCCAACCCGGCCGACAAGGCCGTGACCGAGAAGATCGGCGTGGTCTTTCCCAACCAGTCCAGCTGGGGCACGCATGTGAACATCGCCGGGGGGGCAATCGCCAAAAACGCCAAAAACGTGGACAACGCCGTCAAGTTCCTTGAATACCTGGCCAGCCCCTCAGCGCAGAACCACTTTGCCAACGGCAACAACGAGTGGCCCGTGGCCAAAGGCGTGAGCTTTGACAACCCGGCCCTCAAGGCCATGACCGGCGGCAGCTTCAAGAGCGAGTTGATCCCGATCAGCGCCGTGGGCATGAACCAGATCAAGGTCCAGCAAATGCTTGACCGCGTCGGCTTCAAGTAAAGCCCGCGCCCCTCACAGCACACGCCTCATCGCCGCAGCCTATCTGCGGCCCATTGTTCAGCCAGCCACTCACCCCTCTTGCAGCGGGTGACAGCCAGCCATTGCCCATTTCGGCCGACAACACCCCATCGGCCCCTTCATGACTGGCTTCACCATGCACAAACCGTCCCCCGTTCACGACAAAACACCCCTTCTGCCCCTGGCCGCACTGATGCTGGCCGGAGCGGTCGCACAGCCCGTTCTGGCACAAAGCAGCACCGACAAGGACATGGGCACCGTACTCATAAAGGACAAGCGCGTCGAAGACGCCAAAAGTGTGCTGCGTGTGCGTGAGACCGAGATCGGCAAAGGGCGGCAGGCCCTGCGCGACATCCCGCAAACCGTGACGGTGATGACCGAGCGCCTGATGAGCGACCGCAACCTCGACGATTTCCGGGAAGTCCTCAAGACCACGGCAGGCGTGAGCTTTCAGGCGGGCGAAACCGGCGAGGAAGACGTGCGCCTGCGCGGCTTCTCGCTCGGCCAGGCCGGAGACATCTACGTGGACGGCCTGCGCGACGCCCCGCTGATCGAGCGCGACACCTTCAACCAGGACCGGGTCGAGGTGCTCAAGGGCTCGGCATCGATGTTGTTTGGCAAGGGCTCCACCGGTGGCGTGGTCAACCAGGTCAACAAAGCCCCTCACCTGCTGGATGAACATGAAATCAACCTCACACTGGGCAGTGGCCAGCAGCGCCGCCTGACGGGCGACTTCAACTGGGTCACCGGTGAAGACGCCGCCTTGCGCCTGAACGCCATGACCCACCAGGCCGACAACTGGGGGGCCAAGGTCGACAAGAAAGGCATCGCACCGACCTTCCGTTGGGGCATCGGTGAGCGCGACGAGTACAGCGTGGGCCTGTACCACCTCGACACCGATGGTCGACCACTCTACAACCACCCCTGGTTTATCCAAAACGGCGTCATCGTGCCCACCCTGCCCGCCAAAAACTATTACGGCCTGGCCAGCGACCACCTGCGCACCGAGAGCACCTATGGCACCTTCAGCCATGTGCACCGCCTGGATGCCGACAGCCAGATCAAGACCCAGCTGCGCCAGGGCCATTACGAGCGCGATCTCTGGGCCAGCGCCATCGCGTTCGTGACCCCGGTCAGCAGCCTGGCCGACATCACGGCCAGCACCGCCCTCAAGCGCACGCCCAAGGGCCGCGTGGGCGAAAGCGATCTGACCCAGGCGCAAAGCGACTATTCGGGCAAGGTGCAGGCATGGGGCCACCGTCACCGGCTGATCGCGGGCGTGGACGCTTACCGGGAAAACGCCTTGCGCAACCAAAGCTTTGCAGGCACGGCCTCGGGCCTGAACACCACCGTGGGCACCCCCAGCGACGGGGCATGGCGAGCCGACACGCGTGGCGCCCCAGACATGAACCGTTTCAAGGCGCAAGGCCTGGGGGTGTACGCCCAGGACACGGTCGAGCTGGCTGCACACCTGCAGTGGGTGTTGGGGCTGCGCTTTGACCACTTCACGGGCGACTACCGCGACCCCGGCGGCAACCAGTTCCGCATGAGCGAAAACCTCTGGAGCCCACGCACCGGCCTGCTCTACCAACCCGACGACACCAGCAGCTACTACGTCAGCACCGGCACGTCCTACAACACCTCGGGCGACACCTACCAGTACGCCCTGGGCAGTTTTGCCGCGGGCAGCGCCAACGCCAAACTGGCCAACACCCCACCGGAACAAAGCCGCAACACCGAGCTGGGCGGCAAATGGGAGATCCTGGACAAAAAAGCCTCGCTGGGCATGGCCCTGTTCCGCACCGAAAAATACAACGAACGCAACACCGACCCCGACGTCGCCGCCACCCAGATGCTGCTGTCGGGCAAGCGCCACGCCAGCGGCATGGAGTTCAACCTGGCCGGACGGCTGAGCCCCAAGTGGGAGATGTTCTACAACCACACCTGGATCCCCAGCGCCCGCATCGACAACAGCAACATCACCACCGGCAACGCCCAGCGCCTGGGTGACCGTCCGGCCCTCACCCCCAAACACAGCGCCAGCCTCTGGACCAGCTATTTGCTGAACAGCCGGTGGCGGGTCGGTGGCGGCCTGAACCACCGCAGCGAGCAATCGCCCGAGGGCAACCGCAACGTGGTGGCGCCCGCCTTCACCACCCTGGACGCCATGGCCGAGTACAGCTTCAGCGACGCCACCACGCTCAAGTTCAACGCCAACAACCTGACCAACCAGCTCTACGCCGACACGCTCTACCGAGGCTTCTATGGCCCGGGGGCACCGCGCACCGTGCAGGTCTCGCTCAAGACACGCTTCTGACGCACAAGGCCACCATGATCCTGCACCTGCCCCAACTGCTGAACGCCGACGAAGTGCGGACCGCCCGCGCCCTGCTGGGCGATGATGCGCCCTGGATCGACGGTCGCAGCAGTGCGGGCGGTCAGGCCCTGGCGCAGAAAAACAACCTGCAGCTGGCCCAGGACAGCGAACACGGCCGCGACTTGCAGCGCCTGTTGCTGAGCACGGTGCAGCGCGAACCCCTGCTGCTGTCGGCCGCCCTGCCCCGGCGGATCTTCAACCCGCTGTTCAACCGCTACGACAGCCAGCACAGCCATTACGGCGCCCACGTCGATGGCGCGGTGCTGCGCTCGCAGGCCACTCAGGAATGGGTGCGCACCGACCTGTCTTGCACCGTCTTCCTCAGCGATCCACGAGACTACGACGGCGGCGAGCTGCGCGTGCAGGACCACGGGGGTGAACGCTGCTTCAAGCTGGCAGCGGGCGACGCCATCCTCTACCCCGGCACCCGGGTGCACGAGGTCACCCCGGTCACCCGGGGCGTGCGGCTGGCCAGCTTCTTCTGGATCGAGAGCATGGTGCGCAGCGAAGAACAGCGCCGCATCCTGTTCGACCTGGACATGAACCTGCTGCAGCTGCGTGCCCAGCTGGGTGAAACCGCCCAGACGACCGCCCTGACCGGCATCTACCACAACCTGCTGCGCCAGTGGGCCAGCACCTGAGCCAGCCGCCCCCAAGCCATGAACCATCACCCCGTCAACCTGCACGACCACGAAGCGCTGGCCCGTGCCACGCTGGGCGAAGCGGCCTGGGCGTACTTTTCGGGGGGCGCTGCCGACGAAATCACGCTGCGCCAGAACACCCAGGCCTGGCAGGACATCGCTCTGGCACCCCGGGTGCTGCAGGACGTGCACAACGGCCACACGCGCATCGAGTTGCTGGGGCGCACCTGGCCCACCCCGGTGCTGGTCGCCCCCATGGCGCACCAGCGCTGGGCCCACCCCGATGGCGAAGCGGCCATGGCGCTGGCCGCCGCTGCACAGGGCTGCGGCATGGTGCTGTCCCACCAGACCAGCACGCCTTTGCAGAGCGTGGCCGCACTGGTGCGCGGCGAACCCGACCGCGGCCCCTTGTGGTTTCAACTCTACGGGCAGGCAGACCACGGCGCACAGGGCGAGCTGATCGCTGAAATCGAGCACGCCGGCTACGAAGCCATCGTGCTGACCGTGGATGCACCAGTGCAAGGTGTGCGTGACCGCGAGCGCCGCCTGGGCGCAAGCCTGCCTCTGCCCGAACACGCCCGCCCCGTGCACTGGCCAGCCACACCGCCCGAGAACCCCACAGGGCTGTGCGCCGGGCACGCCAACACGGCCCTGACCTGGGCCAATGTGGCCCGGCTGCAGGAACAAACCCGCTTGCCGGTGCTGCTCAAGGGCATCACGCACCCGCTGGACGCGCAGCAGGCCGCTCGGCTGAACGTGTCCGGCCTGATCGTCAGCAACCACGGTGGGCGCACGCTGGACACCGTGCCTGCCAGCGCGTGGCTGCTGCCCCGCGTGGTGGACGCGGTGCAGGGTGATGCGGCCGTGCTGGTGGACGGCGGCATCCGCCGCGGCACCGATGTGTTCAAGGCCCTGGCCCTGGGCGCCCACGCGGTGCTGGTGGGTCGCCCCTGCCTGTACGGGCTGGCCCATGCGGGCGCACGGGGCGCAGCCCATGTGCTGCGGCTGCTGCGCGACGAACTGGAGGCGACGATGACCCTGTGTGGCTGCAAAACCCCGCTGGACATCGGGCCCGATCACCTTCACCTGCCTGCCCGACCATGAACAAGCCAGCCCCCCAGACAGCAGGCCCACAGGCGCAGCCCGCCAGGGCAACGCCGCCACCGCGCACCATCGACAGCCAGACGCTGTTCGGCAACGCCAGCCAGGTGCTGATCGCGCACCAGGGCGAAACCTACAAACTCCAGATCACCCGGCAAGGCAAGCTGATCCTCACCAAATGAAAAAGCGGACTGCAAGCAGTCCGCTTTCAGACCCGCAGCCAAGCTCAGTGGCGAATCAGGTGGTCAAAGGCGCTGAGCGCGGCCTTGGCCCCTTCGCCTGCGGCGATCACGATCTGCTTGTAGGGCACCGTGGTGCAGTCACCTGCGGCAAACACGCCGGGCACATTGGTGTGGCCCTTGGCGTCCACCACGATCTCGCCGAATTTGCTCAGCTCCGCCGTTCCCTTGAGCCACTCGGTGTTGGGCACCAGACCAATTTGCACAAATACACCCGCCAATTCGACATGGTGTTCGGTGCCGGTGGCGCGGTCCTTGAAGCGTATGCCATTGACCTTGCTGCCGTCACCGGTGATCTCGGTCGTCTGGGCATTGGTGTGCACCGTCACATTGGGCAGGCTGTTGAGCTTGTTGACCAGCACGGCGTCGGCCTTGAGTTGATCTGCGAACTCGATCACGGTGACGTGCTCGACGATGCCCGCCAGATCAATCGCGGCCTCGATGCCCGAGTTACCGCCGCCAATGACGGCCGTGCGCTTGCCCTTGAACAGCGGGCCGTCGCAGTGCGGGCAGTAGGCCACGCCCTTGTTTTTGTACTCGGCTTCGCCGGGCACGTTCACATTGCGCCAGCGGGCACCGGTCGACAGGATCACGGTTTTGGCCTTGAGCGTCGCGCCGTTTTCCATCTGGATGTGTACCAAACCGTCGGCCCCTGCGGGCGTCAGCTTGTCGGCACGCTGCAGATTCATGATGTCCACGCCGTAATGGCGCACCTGCGCTTCGAGCGCGGCAGAAAACTTGGGGCCGTCGGTTTCGAGCACCGAGATGTAGTTTTCAATCGCCATGGTGTCGTTGGTCTGCCCGCCAAAGCGCTCGGCAGCCACGCCCACACGGATGCCCTTGCGGGCGGCATACACAGCAGCTGCCGCACCGGCGGGGCCACCGCCCACGATGAGGACTTCATAGGGGTCTTTGGCATCCAACTTGGCCGCTTCGCGCTTCGCTGCGCCCGTGTCGAGCTTGGCCACGATTTCTTCCACGCTCATGCGGCCCGAGCCGAACACCTGACCGTTCAAAAACACCATGGGCACCGCCATGATCTGGCGCTCTTCGACTTCTTTCTGGAAGGCACCGCCTTCGATCACCACGGTCTTGACCTTGGGGTTGAAGATGGCCATGAGCGACAGGGCCTGCACGACGTCCGGGCAGTTGTGGCAGGTCAGGGACATGTAGACCTCGAAGCTGAAGTCACCGTCCAGGGCCTTGATGCTGTCAATGACTTCGGCCTCCACCTTGGGCGGATGGCCGCCCGTCCACAGCAGGGCCAGCACCAGCGAGGTGAACTCGTGGCCCAGCGGCAAACCGGCAAAGCGCACGCCTTGTGTCTCGCCCTCGCGTGCCACCACAAATGAGGGCTTGCGCGCATCGTTGCCCGAGGTGTCGAGCGTGACCTTGTCGGACAGGCTGACGATGGTCTCCAACAGGCTCTTCATGTCGGTGCCGGTTTCGCTGTCGTCCAGTGACGCGATCAGGCGGATCGGCTGGCGCAGCAAGCCAAGGTATTGCTGCAATTGGGCTTTGAGGGTGTCGTCGAGCATGGTTTTCTCCTGTTTCAGGGTGCACACATCCAGGGCCTCGCTTGTGGCGGGGCCTCGGAAAAAGGGGTTTTGGGGGAATCGTTGAGGACAGCGCACACCCGGCTGGTGGCCTTGTTGCGCTGTGCTCAACGCCCTGCCAGGCAGGGCGCCGAAGTCAAGAATTAGATCTTGCCAACCAGGTCAATGGAAGGAGCCAAAGTCTTGGCGCCTTCTTTCCACTTGGCGGGGCACACTTGGCCGGGGTTGGCGGCGGTGTACTGGGCAGCTGTGAGCTTGCGCAGGGTCTCGGACACGTCACGGGCGATTTCGTTGGAGTGGATTTCCACGGTCTTGATCGTCAACTCGGGGTTGATGATGAAGGTGCCGCGCAGTGCCAGGCCTTCTTCTTCGATGTGCACGCCAAAAGCGCGTGTCAGGGCGTGTGTAGGGTCACCGACCAATGGGAACTTGGCTTTGCCCACAGCAGGCGAAGTCTCGTGCCAGACTTTGTGCGAGAAGTGCGTGTCGGTGGTGATGATGTACACCTCGGCGCCGGCTTTCTGGAAAGCAGCGTAGTTGTCAGCAGCGTCTTCGATTTCTGTAGGGCAGTTGAAGGTGAACGCGGCGGGCATGAAGATGAACACGTTCCACTTGCCTTTGAGGCTGGCTTCGGTCACTTCGATGAATTTGCCGTTGTGGAAAGCGTTGGCTTTGAACGGTTGCACTTGGGTGTTGATCAGGGACATGGTGTTTCCTTTGGGCTTGGTTGATTAAAAAAAACTATCAAATGAGAAATCTCATAGGAATTAATGTAACCTGGGTCGGGTAGTTTGTTGATTAGTAGTTTCAATGACGCCGATTGCCCAGCCAGACGCCCAGCCCCAAACTGAGCCAGGACAGGATGAAGGCCGAGCCACCCCAGGGGACGGCGGCGCGGGCAGCGTCCCAACCCCAAATCAGACGGGCATAAAGGTTCAGGCAAAACAGCAGCGTGCCCGCCAGCATCAAGCCACCCGAGGCGGTCAGCCAGGGAGACTGCACTCGGACCGTCAGCAGTCCGACCAGAATGAGTCCCAGCGCATGGAATTGCTGCTGCGCCAAAGCGGTGGTCAGGGTGGAAGCGCCCGCCTGCAAGGCTGGCAGGTGGGCGGCCGCCGCAGACAGGGCCACCGAGGAAGCAGCGCTCAAGGCCCCCAGCACAATGAAGACACGGGCTTGCACGGGCAAAGCAGACATGGACGCTTTCTGGAGGCACAGGCCTCTCACATGGGTGGGCGGCGGTACCCTCCCTGCACCCCTGAGGGCGAAAGCACCACCTGCCACAACTGGTTGTCGCGGGCCCTGAATGTACCAGCGCAGCACAACAAGTAGTAACGCCACATGCGGTAAAACCGCTCGCCGTAACGCTCTTTGAGCCGAGGCCAGGCCGCCTCAAAGCGTTCATGCCAAGCCATCAGGGTCTTGTCGTAATCGGCGCCAAAGTTGTGCCAGTCCTCCACCACAAAATCCGGCTCGGCGCAGTACGCCAGCTCGGCCGCCGAGGGCAGCACCCCATTGGGAAAAATGTAGCGCTCAACCCAAGGGTCCAGGATGCGGCCACTTTGCTTTTTGCCAATGGTGTGCAGCAAAAACAGGCCCTCGTCATGCAGGCTGCGGCGCGCCATGTCGAAAAATGCCGGGTAGTTTTTGTGGCCCACATGCTCGAACATACCTACCGACGCCACCCGGTCAAAGCGCAAGCGCCCCAAGGGGTTGAACTGGCGGTAGTCCGCCAACTCAAAACTCACGGGCAGGCCCTTGGCCCGGTCCAGCCCCCAGCGGACCTGTTCACGTGAGACGGTCAGCCCCACGCATTGCACGCGGTGGTGCCGGGCCGCATGCAGCATCAGGCTGCCCCAGCCGCAACCGATGTCCAGCAGCGTCATGCCTGGCTCCAGCTGCAATTTGCGACAGATCAGCTCCAGCTTGGCCTCCTGCGCCTGCTCCAATGTCCCGGCATGGGCCCAGTAAGCACAGCTGTAGGCCATGCTGGGGTCGAGCATGGCGGCATAGAGGTCGTTGCCCAGGTCGTAATGAAAGCGCCCCACCTGCCAGGCGCGGGCCTCCGTCTGCAAATTGGTCAGCCGGGCCCGCAACGCAGCCCACCACCAGCCGGGCTGCCCGGCCTGCGCGTCCAGCCGACCACTCAGGATGCGGCGGATCAGCTCGTCCACCTGGTCGCAGTCCCACCAACCATCCATGTAACTCTCACCCAGACCGATGCTGCCTTGCGCCAGGATGCGATCCAGCGTGCCCGGGTGGTGGACACGCATGTCCCAGGGGCGTCCCCCATTGACCATGATGCCCACACTGGCCAGCAGCTCCCGCGCGCGCTGGTCCCGGTCGGTGCGCCTGGACCGCTGAACGTCCACCCACTCCAGATCTGAACCCATGCTTGCTCCTCGTCCAATGAGAACTTCATCCTAGGCACGACACCCTGAGAGGGAAATTGATCTCCCGGTCTATACCGGGTGGTCAGCGGCGAGCAGATGTGCATAATTGACGTTTACGTTAACGTCAACCAAAAGGAGCGAAGCATGGACATTCAAGGCAAGGTTTTCATCGTCACAGGCGGCGCATCGGGCCTGGGCGAAGGCACAGCACGCATGCTGGCGGCCAACGGCGGCAAGGTCGTGATTGCCGACATGCAGACAGAAAAAGGCGAAGCGATCGCCAAAGAACTGGGCGGTGCCTTCGTCAAGTGCGACGTGAGCAACGAAGCCGACGGCCAGGCCGTGGTGGCCCAGGCCGTGTCCATGGGCAAGCTGGTGGGTCTGGTCAATTGCGCAGGCATCGCCCCCGCCGAAAAAACAGTGGGCAAGAACGGCGCGCACAGCCTGGCCGTCTACACCAAGACCATCATGGTCAACCTGGTGGGCACCTTCAACATGATCCGTCTGGCGTCCGAAGCCATGTGCAAGAACGAGCCCGAAGCCACCGGCGAGCGCGGCGTGCTGATCAGCACCGCCAGCGTGGCCGCCTACGACGGGCAGATCGGCCAGGCGGCTTACGCCGCGTCCAAAGGCGGTGTGGTCGGCATGACGCTCCCGATCGCCCGCGACCTGTCGCGCAACGGCATCCGCAACATGACCATTGCCCCCGGCATCTTCGGCACGCCCATGCTGTTTGGCATGCCCCAAGAAGTGCAAGACGCGCTGGCTGCAGGTGTGCCCTTCCCCAGCCGCTTGGGCACGCCCCAGGACTACGCCAAGCTGGCCAAGCACATCATCGAAAACGACATGCTCAACGGCGAAGTGATCCGCCTGGACGGTGCCATCCGGCTGGCTCCAAAATGAGCTGAGGTATCAGGTTGCATTTCAAAAGGCCCCTCGGGGCCTTTTGTTTTTGGCGAGGCTGCGCAAGCACTACACTGGGTCACCATGCGCCCCTTCTTGAGCCTGATCACCCTCGCACTGTTGACTGCCTGCGCTACGCAAGCTCCGGTCAGCCATTGGCGCTACACCATCCCTGAACAACCCGAATCGGCCAGCGGTTACACCGAAAAACCCGGCTGGGCCATCACCCGGCAGGCGGTGGCGGCGGCCAACCCGCTGGCCACCGATGCGGGGCACCAAATCTTGCGGGCAGGAGGCTCGGCGCTTGACGCGGCGATTGCGGTGCAGCTGGTACTTGGGCTGGTGGAGCCGCAGTCCAGCGGCATTGGGGGCGGCGCATTTTTGCTGCACTTTGACGGCCAGCGCGTGCAGGCCTTTGACGGACGGGAAACCGCGCCCGCAGGCGCGCACAGCGACCAGTTTCTGAACACTGACGGCAAGCCCCTGCCTTTTGACGATGCGGTTTTGAGCGGCCAGTCGGTGGGGGTGCCTGGCGCGGTGCGCATGCTCGAAGCCGCTCACCGCCAGCATGGCGCCCTGCCCTGGGCGCAACTGTTTGCGCCTGCCATCACGCTGGCCGAGCAAGGCTTCAAGGTCAGCCCCCGCCTGCACACCCTGCTGCAGGCCGACCCACACCTGCGAAAAGACACGCTGGCAGCGCGCTTTTTCTACACCCCACAAGGCCAAGCTTGGCCCGTGGGCCATGTGTTGCGCAACCCCGAATACGCCCATGTGTTGCGCCGCATTGCCGCCGAGGGCAGCCGCGCCTTGCACGAAGGTCCAGTGGCCCAGGCCATCGTGGCACGCACCGCGCAAGCCCCCCGCCCGGGCAGCCTCAACCTGCAAGACCTGCGCGATTACCAGCCGCGTGAGCGCAAAGCGCTCTGCTTTGACCATGTGGCCCGTGCACGCGCCTACCGGCTGTGCGGCTTTCCACCGCCCTCGTCGGGGCACATCGCCATTGGGCAAATCTTGGGGCTGCTCAGCCACACCACGGCCCAAGGCCCGGAGCTGGTGGATGGCCTGCCCTCGCCCGACTGGCTGCACCGTTACACCGAGGCCTCGCGCCTGGCCTTTGCCGACCGGGCGCAATACGTGGCCGACCCCGACTTTGTGAGCGCACCGGGGGGTGACTGGCGCAGCCTGCTGGCCCCCGACTACCTGCAGCAACGCAGCCAGCTGATCGGTGGCCAAGCCATGAAAGTGGCCCCAGCGGGCCAACCCGCGGCCAGCCCAAGCGCTTTCGCGCCCATGCCGACGCAACCCGAATACGGCACCAGCCACATCAGCGTGGTCGATGCGCAAGGCCGCGCCGTGGCCATGACCACCACCATCGAAGCCGCCTTTGGCTCACGCCGCATGGTGACCACCGACCCGGCGCGCCCGGGAGGCTTTTTGCTCAACAATGAACTGACCGATTTCAGCCTGGCACCCGCCGACGCGCAGGGCCGCCCTGTGGCCAACCGGGTTGAGCCCGGCAAACGCCCGCGCTCGTCGATGTCGCCCACGCTGGTGTTTGACCAAGCCACTGGCCAACTGGTGCTGACCGCTGGCAGCCCGGGTGGGGCCATCATCATCCACTTCACCGGCAAAGTGCTGGTGGGCACCCTGCACTGGGGCTTGAACGTGCAGCAGGCGGTGAACCTGCCCAACTTTGCGAATCTGGGCGGACCTGTCCTGCTGGAAAGCCAGCGCTGGCCTGGCAGCACCGTGCAAGCGCTGCAAGCCCGAG
The DNA here is from genome assembly GCF_014837235.1 of Limnohabitans radicicola. Taxonomy (GTDB): domain Bacteria; phylum Pseudomonadota; class Gammaproteobacteria; order Burkholderiales; family Burkholderiaceae_C; genus Limnohabitans_A; species Limnohabitans_A radicicola. The sequence continues at coordinate 895,545 of NZ_JACYFT010000002.1, forward strand.
GGCACGAGGTGCGACAGAGCGACATGACGAGTGGGCTGCAAGCGATCGAGCGGACACCCACGGGCTGGTTTGGTGCCGCTGATCCTCGGCGCGAGGGTGTGGTGCGCGGGGACTGAGGCACGGGCGGTGGCCCTGGTCGCCCACGTGACCGCATGAGGGAACTCCCGATGCAGGCCGCCTTGGCCAAGGGCCATACTGTGCGCTGAATCAGACATCCGATCAGGAGAGCCTTGTGAAAAACAACCCGACCACACGCCGCCAGTTTGTGCAAACCGGCATCGCCAGCGCCGCTACCCTGGCGCTGCCCGTACTGGCTCAAGCGCAAACCTTCCCGACACGCCCACTCAAACTGATTTGCCCCTGGCCTGCGGGCGGGTCCAGCGACATCGTGATGCGTGCGCTGGCCGAAGGGGCCACCAAGGTGCTGGGCCAGCAAGTCGTCGTCGAAAACAAGCCCGGTGCCAGCGGCATGCTCGGCCCCAACGAACTGGTCAAGGCCGCACCCGACGGCTACACCCTGTCTCAAATCACCATTGGCGTGGCGCGCCTGCCGCACATGCAGAAAATGCAGTTTGACCCACTCAAAGACTTCACCTACATCGCTTGCCTCACGGGTTACACCTTCGGCATCGTGGTCAAGGCCGACTCGCCCTTCAAGACCATCAAGGACCTGGTCAACTACGCCAAAGCCAACCCCGGCAAGTTCAACTACGGATCGACTGGTAACGGCACCACGCCCCACCTGGCGGTGGAAGAGTTCGCGAGCAAGGCGGGCATCCAGCTCACGCATGTGCCTTTCAAGGGCAGCTCGGATGGCTTGCAGGCCCTGCTGGGTGGCCACATCGACGCCCACAGCGATGCCACAGGCTGGGCGCCCCACGTCGAAGCAGGCACCATGCGCCTGCTGGCCACCTACGGCAGCAAGCGCACCAAGCGCTGGCCCAAAGTGCCCACGCTCAACGAGCTGGGCTACGACACGGTGTCCGACTCCCCTTTCGGCATCGCTGGTCCCCGAGGCATGGACCCCAAAGTGGTCCGCAAGCTGCAAGACGGTTTCAAGAAAACGTTGAGCGACCCCGGCGTCATGGCCGCTTTCGAGAAGTACGACCAGCCCGTGATCTACATGGACAGCGAGGAGTACACCCAGTTCATCCTCGCCAGCTATGTCAAGGAAAAGCGCCTGATTGAAAAGCTGGGGCTGGGCATGAAGTCCTGAGCCCTCCAGGCCCCAAGAAAAACGGCAGCCAAGGCTGCCGTTTTTTGCTGCATCAGCAGATCAATACGCCTGACCCAGCTGCCCCAGGATGTGGGGGTTTTCCAGCGTGGAGATGTCTTGCGTGATCTCTTCGCCTTTGGCCAGCGAGCGCAGCAGGCGGCGCATGATCTTGCCCGAACGGGTCTTGGGCAGGTTCTCGCCAAAGCGGATGTCCTTGGGCTTGGCGATGGGGCCGATTTCCTTGGCAATGTGGTCGCGCAGTTGTTTGGCAATCGCCTTGCCCTCGTCGGTGTTGGGCAAAGCGCGCTTGAGCACCACAAAGGCGCAAATCGCTTCGCCCGTGGTGTCGTCAGGGCGGCCCACGACGGCGGCTTCGGCCACCAGCTCGGTGCAGCTGACCAGCGCAGATTCGATTTCCATCGTGCCCATGCGGTGACCAGAGACGTTCAGCACGTCGTCGATGCGGCCAGTGATGGTGAAGTAACCGGTCTTCTCGTCACGGATCGCACCGTCGCCCGCCAAGTAGTACTTGCCTTTGAAGTCTTCGGGGTAGTAGCTCTTCTTGAATCGCTCGGGGTCACCCCAGATGTTGCGGATCATGGAAGGCCATGGGCGCTTGACCACCAGGATGCCGCCTTGGCCATTGGGCATGTCTTCGCCGGTTTCACTCACGATGGCGGCCTGGATGCCGGGGAACGGCAATGTGCAGGAACCTGGGACCATGGGCGTGACACCCGGCAGCGGGGTGATCATGTGGCCACCGGTTTCGGTCTGCCAGAAGGTGTCCACGATCGGGCAGCGGCTACCGCCCACGTGCTCGTAGTACCACTCCCAAGCGGCAGGGTTGATCGGCTCACCGACCGAACCCAAGAGGCGCAGGCTGGAGAGGTTGTAGCTCTTGGGGTGCACAGCGTCGTTGGCTTCCGCGGCCTTGATGAGCGAGCGGATGGCGGTGGGCGCGGTGTAGAAGATCGAAACCTTGTGGTCCTGGATCATCTTCCAGAAGCGGCCAGCATCGGGGTAAGTGGGCACGCCTTCAAACACGATCTCGGTACCACCCAAGGCCAAGGGGCCATAAGTGATGTAGGTGTGGCCCGTGACCCAGCCAATGTCGGCGGTGCACCAGAACACATCGTCTTGCTTCAGGTCGAAGGTCCATTTGGTGGTCAAAGCAGCGTGCAGGAGGTAGCCACCCGTGCTGTGTTGAACGCCTTTGGGCTTGCCAGTCGAGCCAGAGGTGTACAGCAGAAACAAAGGATGCTCTGCGCTCACCCACTCAGGCTCGCAGGTGGTGGCCTGCTGGTCGGCCACATCGGCCATCCACAGGTCACGGCCTGCGGTCATGGCGATGTCGGCGCCCGAGCGCTTGACGACCAGCACGTTCTTGATGGCGTCGCAGCCGCCCAGGGCGATGGCTTCGTCCACGATGGATTTGAGGGGCAGCAGCTTGCCACCGCGCACCTGGTTGTCGGCAGTGATCACGGCCACAGCGCCCGTGTCTTCGATGCGGTCGCGCAGCGACTGGGCCGAGAAGCCACCGAACACCACCGAGTGGGTGGCACCGATGCGGGCACAGGCCTGCATGGCCGCCACGCCTTCGATGGACATGGAGATGTAGATGACCACGCGGTCACCTTTCTGGATGCCCAGGCTCTTCAAGGCGTTGGCGTACTGGCAGGTTTTGGCCAGCAGCTGGCTGTAGGTGACTTTGGTCACTTCACCGCCATCGGCTTCGAAGATGATGGCGGTCTTGTCGCCCAGGCCTTTTTCGACGTTGCGGTCCAGGCAGTTGTAGGAGGCGTTCAGCGTGCCGTCTTCGAACCACTTGAAGAAAGGCGCATTGGACTCGTCGAGCACCTTGGTGAAAGGCGTCTTCCAGCTGATCAGCTCTTTGGCCAGGCGACCCCAGTAGCCCTGGTAATCGGTTTCGGCTTCCTTGCACAGGGCTTCGTAGGCGGCCATGCCAGCGACATGCGCTTTCTGAACGAAATCTGCACTGGGTTGGTAAATGGTGGCACTCATCTGATTTGTCTCCTCAATGACATGGCGTGTTTTGAAACTGATGCAAATGTCTGCTTTCGCTCTTACAAAGCACTGACTGACATCAGGCTTGCACAATAGGGGCCACACCCCGGAGCTCTAAGGCCTAAAATCCGGGTTTGCCCGATGTGAACAGACGTTGGACGAATTTCAGGAAAACCATGGCCAAACGCTCACCCAACCCACAAAGTTCCTTGAGTTCCTTGAACAACTTCATCTTCGCCAGCCGCTGGCTTCAGCTGCCGTTGTATCTCGGCCTGATTGCCGCACAAGCGGTCTATGTGTTCCATTTCTGGGTTGAGCTGGTGCACTTGCTCGAAGCCGCCTTTGGCAACCAACACGCCCTGCAGGCCTTGGTCAGCAGCATTGGTTACAAAACGGACGCGTCTGTCACGGCCCTCAATGAGACCGTCATCATGTTGGTCGTGCTGGGCTTGATCGACGTGGTCATGATTTCCAACTTGCTGATCATGGTGATCGTCGGCGGCTACGAAACCTTTGTCTCGCGCCTGAACCTTGAAGGTCACCCCGACCAACCCGAGTGGCTGGACCATGTGAATGCCTCGGTGCTCAAGGTCAAGCTGGGCACGGCCATCATTGGCATCAGCTCGATCCATCTGCTCAAAACGTTCATCAACGCTGCCAATTACGACGAAAAAGTGCTGATGTGGCAAACCATCATCCACATTGCCTTTTTGCTCAGTGCCATCGCGATTGCCTATGCGGACCGCCTGATGTCCCACCACGGCAGCGCTGAACACTGATCCAACCCAGTTTTTTGACTTTTCCGGGAAACACCATGACCACACTGATCAAACAAGACGACCTGATCGAATCGGTAGCCGCTGCACTGCAGTACATCAGCTACTACCACCCCGCCGACTTCATCTCGCACCTGGCCAGCGCTTACGAGCGCGAGCAAAGCCCAGCGGCCAAAGACGCGATCGCGCAGATCCTGACCAACAGCAAGATGAGCGCCTACGGTCACCGCCCGATCTGCCAGGACACGGGCATCGTCAACGTGTTCCTCGAAGTGGGCATGGATGTGAAGTTCGACGGCTTCATCGGCAGTCTGGAAGACGCGGTCAACGAAGGCGTGCGCCGTGGCTACAACCACCCCGACAACATGCTGCGCGCGTCCGTCGTGTCAGACCCGCACTTCAACCGCAAAAACACCAAGGACAACACCCCCGCCGTGATCTTCACCAAGATCGTGCCCGGCCACCATGTGCACGTGACCGTGGCGGCCAAGGGCGGCGGCAGCGAGAACAAGTCCAAGATGATCATGCTCAACCCCGGTGACAGCATCGTCGACTGGGTGCTGAAAACCGTGCCCACCATGGGCGCAGGCTGGTGCCCGCCCGGCATGCTGGGCATCGGCATTGGCGGTACGGCCGAAAAAGCCGTGCTCATGGCCAAGGAAAGCCTGATGGACGACCTGAACATGTACCAGCTGCTCGAAAAATCGAGCAAGGGCGAGAAGCTCGACCAAGTCGAAGAAATGCGCCTAGAGCTGTACCACAAGGTCAACGCCCTGGGCATTGGCGCGCAAGGCCTGGGCGGCCTGACCACCGTGCTGGACATCAAGATCAAGATGTACCCCACGCACGCGGCCAGCAAGCCCGTGGCCATGATCCCCAACTGCGCAGCCACCCGCCACGCGCACTTTGTGCTCGACGGCTCCGGCCCCAGCTACCTTGAAGCGCCATCGCTCGACCTGTGGCCCAATGTGGGCTGGACGGCCGATACCGAAAAGAGCCAGCGTGTGGACCTCAACACCCTGACGCCCGAGCAGGTCGCCGCCTGGAAACCTGGCCAGACCCTGCTGCTCAACGGCAAGATGCTCACGGGTCGTGATGCCGCGCACAAACGCATCCAGGACATGCTGGCCAAGGGCGAGCCGCTGCCAGTGGACTTCAAGAACCGCGTGATCTATTACGTGGGCCCGGTCGACCCCGTGGGCGACGAAGCTGTGGGCCCCGCAGGCCCGACCACCGCCACGCGCATGGACGGCTTCACCGAAATGATGTTGGCGAACACCGGCCTGATTGCCATGATCGGCAAGGCCGAGCGCGGCCCGGTGGCCATCGAAGCCATCAAAAAGCACAAGTCGGCTTACCTCATGGCTGTGGGCGGCGCGGCTTACCTCGTGTCCAAAGCCATCAAACACGCCAAGGTGGTGGGCTTTGCCGACATGGGCATGGAAGCCATCTATGAGTTCGACGTGGTCGACATGCCCGTGACGGTGGCCGTCGATGCCGGCGGCACCAGCGCCCACATCACCGGCCCGGCCGAATGGCAAAAGCGCATCGCCACGGGCGAGTTCAAGGGCATCGGCGTCACAGCGGCCTGATCGCAGCGCAAAAAAGGCCGCCATCGCGGCCTTTTTGACAGATCCACAGAATGACTCTTGCAGCACACCCCATCGGCGTGTTTGACAGCGGCATCGGCGGCCTCAGTGTGCTCAAGGCCCTGCATGCGGCGCTGCCCCACGAGCATTTTGTGTACCTGGCCGACAATGCCCACGCGCCTTATGGCGAAAAAAGCGATCTGCAAGTGCGTGAGCGCACCCACGCCATTGCCGAGCACTTGATCGCAAAACACCAGATCAAGGCGCTGGTGGTGGCCTGCAACACGGCCACCGCTGCCGCCATCCATGAGCTGCGTGTGCGTCACCCGCATTTGCCGCTGGTGGGGGTGGAGCCTGCGCTCAAGCCCGCTGTCGCCTTGAGCCAGACGCGCCGCATCGGTGTGATGGCCACACGCGGCACGGTGGGCAGCGACAAATTTGCACGCTTGCTGGCGAGTCAGCAGGACCAGGCTGAATTCGTGGTGCAGGCCTGCAATGGTTTGGCTTTGGCCATCGAGCAAAGTACCCTGCCTCAGCACGAGGAGGCAGCGCAGCAACGCATCCAGGATCTGCTGGCGACCTACACCTCGGGCATGGGTGACTTCGGCTCTGCAGCTGGGCAAATGGACACCCTGGTGCTGGGCTGCACGCACTATGTGTTTGCACAAGACGCGCTGCAAGCACTGCTGGGCCCGTCGGTTCAGCTGGTCTCAACAGGCGAACCCGTCGCTCGCCAGACGCGCAGGCTGCTCGAAGCAGCAGGTCTGTTGCGCTTGGGGCCCGCGCCGCTGTCAGCGGCAGCACGCATGCAACTGTTCACCACAGGTGACCTGCACGGGCTGCAAGCAGCGGCCCAGCGCTGGCTGGGCTTACCTGCCAGCAGCTGCCACGCCGCCCACGGCGTCTGATCGCCCAAACCGGCTCAGGCTTGGGCTGTGCGCTGCCCACGCGCCATGTCCACTGGACGCAGCAAGATGAGACCCAACAAAAACAGCAAGGCCGTCGAGGCGATGGCCAGGCGTTGGTTGCCATCGGTCAGCCAGGTGATGAGGCCATAGCTCAGCGGTCCCACGATGCTCGCCAGTCGGATGGCGAAGGTCCACAACCCAAAGAATTCAGCCATGCGCGCTGGCGGCACCAGCACACCCGCCATGGCACGGCCTGCCGACTGGCTCGAGCCCATGCACACACCCGCGACCGCTGCTGCCCACCAGAACATGCCCTTGGTGGTCGACAAAGCGGCCAGTGCACAGGTCAGGACCCAGCCCAGGATGGTCAGCGCCAGCGCCCGTTTGTGGCCCAACGCATCCTGCACATAGCCAAACACAAAGGCCCCCGCAAAAGCGGCGATGTTGAGCACGAAGATCAGCACCATGGTTTCCTGCGGAGCAAAGCCAATGACCTGCTCGGCATAGATGGCGGCCAGCGAGATGGCCACAGCCACGCCGGCCTGGTAGGCCACGGCGCAGGCCATGAGCTGCTTGAAGTCCTGGTAAGGCGCCACCTCGCGCCAGGTCCGGCGCAATTGCACCAGGCTGGCGAACACGCCCTCAGGGCGGGCGGCATCGGGTTGCGGCGCAGCGTGCTCGCGCATCAGGGCAAAGGTCACGAGCGCTGCAGCGCCATAAATGCCCGCCGTGATCAACATGGTGACGGGCACAAAGCTGGCCGCAGGCTCGGAGCGGGCCTGCGCCGATAAGACATAGGCCAGGCAAATGCCTAAGGCCAGCATGCCGCCGATGTAGCCCAGCGCCCACCCCCAGCCACTCACACGGCCCATGGCCTCAGGCTTGGCCAACTCGGGCAAAAACGATGCGGTCAAGGACTCGCCGTAGGAATAAAACGTGTTGGACACCACCAGCAACACCAGCCCCAGAGCCACCTGGCCTGGTCCGACCCAGGCCAACGCGGCCGTGGACAACACGCAGCCAGCCGTGAAAATCATCAAGAGCCGCTTTTTGGCCGCACGACGATCGGCCCAGGCGCCCAGACCCGGCATGGTCAGCATCACGATGGCATAAGACAGACTCAGGCCCACGGTCCAGGCCAGCGTGGCCCAGCTGGCACCACCCGCGACCCCGCCCACAAAGTAGGCGGCAAACACGGCGGTGATGACCACCGTGGTGTAGCCGGAGTTGGCAAAGTCGTACATGGCCCAGCCCAACACCTCACGCGGGCGCACGCCGGGATTCAAACTTTCAGCAGAAAAAAGGGGCTTCACCGGATCGTCTCCTCAAGCGCAGGCAGCAGCGCCTGCATGGCGAGGATTGTGAAGCCAAAAAGCCTCAGCCGCGTGACATCAGTGCAAATGACGCGGGCGACGGCCACCGCCGCCGTGGCCGTTGCCACCGCCCGGGCCACGGGGCGGCTTGCCAATGTCCAAGGAGCTGACGAGGTTGTCAAAACGCTGGCTGAACAGCTTGTCGATTTCAGCGACCACACCACCCAGCTCAGAGCCATCAAAGTGGCGCTCCATCATGTTGACGACATCGTGCACCAGCAAATCGCGCTGGGCCTGCATGATGGCGCCCGGGTCCGGGCCCACAAACAGCATGACAAAGTCGTCGCGCGACTCGCCGCCCTGTGCTTCGTCTTCTTCGTCAAACTCGGCGTCGTAGAAAGTGACCTCGATCTGGGCGCCTGCAGCCGAGAGTTCATTGAGGTTCATGCACAGGTCATCGAGCACCATGCGGAAATCGTCGTCGCCACGCACCGTCCAGCACATCTGCAAACGGTGGTTGGAGCTGTCAAAACGGATGCCGGGCTCTTCTTCGTAGAGGCTGGCTGACCCTTCTCCAAAAGAACGGGCTCCGGCGTATTTCCACAGCGGTTTGAGCGCTTCGTGCAACGCGGCCGAATCGGTTTCGGGCTTGATAGGCACATCACCATGCACATGAATTTCAAACGGGGCGTGTGGGTGGGTCATGGTGTCGCTCTGTGATGCTGGTGCCCCGGGCCGGAATCGAACCGGCACGCCCCAATTACGGAAGCGGCGGATTTTAAGTCCGATGTGTCTACCAATTTCACCACCGGGGCAAGGCCTCTATTGTGCCTTGATTCCCCCCGGTTTCTGCTCGGCGCGTGAAGTTGTCGGCCGCGGATTCAGGCCAGCATGGCCAAGGCATACAAAGCCAGGACGCACAGGTAGCCCACAGCCCAAAACAGGGAGCGCAGACTCGCGCGATCGGAGACATAACACGCGATGTACATCACGCGGGCCAGTACGAAGACAATGGCCAATGCGTCAATGCGGCTCGTGTCGGCGCCTGCCTGCAATGCCAGCAAGACACCTGCCGCAAAAAACGGGAAGGCCTCAAAGCTGTTGGCTTGCGCCGCGTCGGCGCGGGCACGCCGCCCGGTTTGCATGGCCATCCAGGCGCGTGGATCGTGGTTGTCATAACCCTTGGCACCTGCTTTGGCGATGCCGGCGGCGATCACAGGCAAGACGCCTGCGATCAAAAGGCAGAGATAGGACCATTTCATGCTGTCGTTCCAGTTTGCGATGTGGGTGAAACGGCTGCAGTCGCGGGGCCTTCATAGATCGAGCCTCCGAACTTCAGCGCGGTGTGCTCGCGCGAGGACTGCAGCAGCGGGAAAAACATCTGGTGGTACCAGCGCTCCTGGCCAAACAGTTTGTCATCGATCAGGCCGACTCGTTCCGGAAATTTGCGGGTGATCAAGGCACTGCCAAAGATCTGGTCCCAGATGAACAACAGGTTGCCAAAGTTGCCCTTGTAGTGCCCGATGCCGTCTTCGTTGGTGATGGCGTGGTGTGCCCAATGCGTGGCAGGCGTAGAAATGGTGCGCTCGAGCACCCACATCAGCGGGCGCAGCGCCGGAATGCGGTACAGCGGCTCGTCCCAGCGCCAGGCACAGTGGGCGCCCAGGATCACGAACAGTTTGACCACGACATACATGGCATAAACCATCCCCCCCACGCCCAGGTACAGCAGTGCGCCAGCAAACCAGAGGCCGGGCATCATCAGGTAATAAAAGAAGTTGTTGCGGAACGTCACCCGAATGCTCATGTACTCGGCCGAGTGGTGCGCGCGATGCAGCGGCCACAGCAAAGGTGAGTGCGACAGGCGGTGCCACCAGTATTGCGTGAGGTCATCCGCCAGAATCAGAATACCCACCATGGCCCACCAGGGCCAGTCGGCCAGCATGCCCTTGTATTGCGGCGCCAACCACGCACCGAGCTTGCTGGTCGTCAGGATGGCGATGGGCTGCGTGATGGCCAACAAGCTCAGAAACATGAACAGTTCCAGCTTGGTGTCGTTCCCCGTCGCATGGACCGTGTCGCGGTATCTGCGACTGATGAATTCCATGATCGCAAACCCTAGAATCAAACAAACCACCAGCAAGTTCTGAATTTGGGAGGCATTCATCCAAACACTCCTTTTGCGACCAAAGCACCAATTTAGTGCTTTATGGGCACAGGCGTGATGGTGTTACTACTGAGGTGGCCCAAGAAAAAAGCCACTGACAAAAAGTCAATGGCTTTGTGATTGGAGGCGCGGGCCGGAGTCGAACCGACCTACACGGATTTGCAATCCGGTGCATAACCGCTTTGCTACCGCGCCACGTTCTGACAAAAAAGGGAAGCGCGTGCTTCCCTTTTTGCTGGAAGATGTTGGCACTTCTTCCGATGTTTGGAGCGGGAAACGAGGCTCGAACTCGCGACCTCAACCTTGGCAAGGTTGCGCTCTACCAACTGAGCTATTCCCGCATAAGTGAAGCTCGAATTATATGCCAAAAAAACACCGCTGTTTTGCAGGCCGTACGAATTTCTGCACAGAAGGCGCACAAGCCCTGTTCACATCGCCTTATCAAAAGAGGCCTGCCTGATCGGGATCGGCAGATGAGACCCCCTTGGATGAAGTTTTGGGTAACGTCTTTCGCGGCATGGGGACCAGGTCCAGCAGCGCAGGCATGGCTTGTGCGGCTGGCGCATGCACAACGCCCTCCGCAGTCTCGCCGCTTGCCACGACCTCAGCCGGCCAACGCTTGAGGCGTTTGAGTTCGCCACGGTTCATGCAACGGTAAACCGCCAACGGCGCCGACTCACCCGAGGCACGCAGGACGACGTACCCCTTACCCAGGTGCGTGACACGGGCACTCTTACCGTCGACCTGTCGGTCATCGCCGGCTGCGCGTGTTCGGTAATAAGCCGTGATCGCTCTGATCAGTAATTCATCCATATCCCATCCATTCAGTCTGGAAAATGCAGTTTATCAACATCATGTCTGCCAACCTATAGTTGACCAACCAATGGTTGATCAACATATGGTCGGTTAACCTTATGTTGGTTGACTGTGTTATGGCATCATTCGTCCTTGATGGCTGCACGCTGGGCCACGGTCTGCATGCGAGGCAACTCGTTTTGCATCCGCGCCGTGACCGCGGCTGCGCTACCCCAGTTGGGCTGCAGCCCCACATCGACCAGTTTGGCACGCACCTCAGGCAAGGCCAGCACATCCGCCAGGTTTTTTTCGAGCTTGTGCCGAACTGCTGCAGGCAAATCCTTCGGGGCCATCAAGGCAAACCAGGAACTGATTTCCACATTCGGGTAACCCGCCTCGCCCATGGTGGGCACATCGGGCAAAGTTTTGAGTCTTTGCGCTGCAAACACGGCCAGCGGCCGCACCTTGCCTGCTTTGATCAGCGGCATGGAAGCCACTATCGTGTCCGAGGCCACTGAAACCTGCCCCCCCATCAAAGCGGTCAGGCTCGGGCCGCTGCCGTTGTAAGGCACGTGGGTCATCTGGATACCTGCGGCCGACTTGAGCAACTCTGCGGCGAAATGCACTGTGGAGCCCGTGCCGAACGAGCCGTAATTCAAGGCATTTGGATCGGCTTTGGCCTGGGAAACCATCGCAGCCAGCGAAGCCGGACCCGAGGGTCCGGCGACCAGCAGCAGCTGCATGTCGGCAACCATGCCAATCGGCGTGAAGCTGTTGATGGGGTGATAGCTCAATTTTTCTCGGATCACCGGGTTGAGCACCAACGTGGAATTGGACGCCAGCAGCAATGTGTAACCATCCGCAGGCGCTTTGGCCACCTGTGAGGCGGCCAGCACAGTACCAGCCCCGGGTTTGTTTTCCACCACGACCGACTGCCCCAGCTTCTCTTGCATCGACACGGCAAGCAAACGGCCCAGCACATCGGTGGCACCACCTGCGGCAAATGGAATGACCAATTTGACGGGTTTCTCGGGATAGGTCGCCTGCGCCAAGCACGTGCCCCCTGAGCATGACAGCATGGCGGCCACAGCTGCCGAGACAAACCAACGTTTTTTCATCTGCATCAAGTTTTCCTCAATGAATCAATCAGAACAAAGTCAGTCTGGATGTTGATCCAAGTTCCTGGCAGATAAGGTCACAAAGGTGGCAAAAAAAATGCCTCAGTGGCATGGCCACTGAGACTTGTATGGCCTGAATGTTGCAGATCCCGGCGGCTTGCGCTCCAACTCAAATCCCTTGCAGATTCAGAACAAAATCGTCATAAGAGGTATTTTGGGCAGCCAACGCATCCATCAACAGTTGTGTCGATGCTGCGATCGCATCCCGGCTGCCCGCGTCTTTTTCAACTTGAAGCATTCGGCGGTACAGGGGCTCAATCAACACGAGGGCCGAGGGATTGGGTTTGCGACGAACAGAAAAGTACCCCAGCAACTGCCCCTGAACATCGTAGGAAGGTGTCACATTGGCAAAGACCCAATAAAAACTGCCGCTTTTGGCGATGTTCTTCACAAATGCAAAGACTTCTTGCCCCGCATTCAATCGATCCCACAAGAGCTTGAATACAGCACGAGGCATGTCCGGGTGCCGGACGATGTTGTGCTGCACCCCCAGCAACTCATCTTCACTGAAGCCGGAATAATGGTTGAACGCGCGGTTGCCATAAGTGATACGGCCCTTCGGATCCGTTTTGGAAACGATCAGGTCACCATCACGCATGACGATTTCCTGCTTATTCGGGGTGATGCGCAATTGGGTCATGGCCATCTGTGTTTTGAGATGCCACGGATTGTCTGCACAGACTCAGGTCAAAGGCTTGATGTATGTCAACGTGTCTGGAAACATTGCACCCATGGCGCTCTTGAGCAGAAAAAAAGCAGCCCCGTGGGGCTGCTTGCTGGATATGGAGGCGCGGGCCGGAGTCGAACCGACCTACACGGATTTGCAATCTGTGTAGCCTCCTGGAAGCCTTGATTCATGCGGGTTTCAGAAGTGTTGTTTGCCTGCTACGCGGCTGCTACGCTAACTGAAATCCTTGGTGTTCAGTGTAACAGCCTTCGAGTTCCGTACGGTTCCGTAGCCAAGATTACGCTGGCGGGTTCAAACGGAAATTCGAGGACATTCGGCGAACTGCCCATGGGGTGAGCAGAAGGTTGGTTCCTCTAAAATTGAGAACCGTATGAAACCCACCTGCAAAAACTGTCAGAACCTGATGATCGCACCCTGCTCATCGACGCTTTACAGGTGCGGGGTCAGCTATTTCAGCACGCCACCGAAAGAACGCCGAGTGCAGCGCTTGGGGCTTTACCCAGAAACCGCAGCAGACAGCACTTGTGCCCAGTTCCGCCCTCATGGGTACCTGAACGCGCTGAAGACACAAATCCAGTAAGTCTTCGCTTGCGCCAATAACTCGGCCACCCATTGTTTCAAAACGGCAATTGGCACCAATAAAAACGGCCCCGAAGGGCCGCATCATCTGAGCCAGTCAGATCACTTCCTCTTATTGACAGCGACCTTTAAGCCTGAAGGACTACAAATGCGGGAACTTCAAAATAAAACTAGTTTTACCCTGTTGGGAAGTCACTTCAGCAATGCCTCCATGAGCTTCAACGATTGCCTTTGTGATTGCCAGACCTAAACCCGCACCATCAGAATCAGGGTGAGAACGAGCTGGATCGGCACGATAAAAGCGATCGAATAGCCGGGGAAGTACACGTGGGTCAATCTCCGTTCCAGTGTTTTGAACTACAACCTCAGTGCTCGTACCTGAGTCGGTCACAATAACTTTAACCTCCCCTCCTTGAGGGGTGTGACGCAGCGCGTTTGATAGCAAATTGCTGACTGCACGACGAAACATCAACCGATCTCCATGTATGCACCCATCACCATGCGCACTAAGTGAAATATGCTTTTCCTCGGCAACTGCTTCATAAAACTCGCACAACGCAAGAATCTCCTGTGCTGCTGAAAATATTTCCTTGTTCGGCAAATCAACGCCACGCTCCGTTTTGGCGAGGAATAGCATGTCAGACACCATCCGCCCCAAGCGCTGCAACTCTTCCGCATTTGAAGCGAGGATGTCACGATAGGTAAAAGCATCGCGCTTAGTTGAAAGCGTCACTTGTGTCTGCGTAAGTAGATTACTGATTGGCGTACGCAATTCATGGGCCAAATCTGATGAAAACTCAGAGAGACGCCGGAAATCACTTTCCAGCCGATCCAACATCTGATTAAGCTCCTTGGCCAGATCAGCCATCTCAATTGGAACAGCTTCAACAGGCATACGCTCTTCCAACTGTTGGCCTGTAACCACTGCCGCTCTTGATCTCATAGCACGCAAAGGAGCCATCCCTTGATGTGCGGCGATCCAACCCAGCAGCCCACTGATCAGCGTTGCAAACAACGCATAAACAGCAAGACTGCGCTGAAGCTCTTCCAGAAATTCTTGATGGTGGGCCGCATCAATTGCCACAGAGGCTGTGAGAGTATCTTCTTGTCTGTATTTGGCTACCGTCTGGAATTGAATGGCATGGAATTCACTGCCCCCACTCTTCAACGTTTGCAACGCATGATCATCTTTACCGTGGTCAGACGAAATAGGTTTTTCTAAAAACTTAAATTCTTCAGATTTGTACAGTGTTTGTCCCGATGAATTCTTGATCGAAACAAGAAGTCCATGATGATGGCTAAGCGACTCCCCAAGCCGCCATCGCGCATCTTCGGCTGAATTTGAATTAGCCAAAATATCTTCAATAAGTTGTCGCTTGTCTTCCAGCGCCATCCGATCAAGATCTAAGAAATGTCGATCTGCCGAAACCATGCAAAGCCAACCCAGTCCTAGCACAACAGCAGCTGCAACCAAAGTAAAGAAGATGGTCAAGCGGCTCGTGAGCGAAAGGTTTCTGAGCATTTAATGAGTCTCCGGCGCTTCCAGCACATAGCCCATGCCTCGCACTGTTTGAATCAACTTGACTTCTTGTCCTTCGTCGATTTTTACTCGCAAGCGACGCATGGCAACTTCGATCACATTGGTATCGCTGTCAAAATTCATGTCCCACACTTGTGAAGCGATCAGCGATCTTGGTAATACTTCGCCTTGCCTACGCATCAACAATTCCAACAATCCAAATTCTTTCGCGGTGAGATCAATCCGCTTGCCCGCTCGTGCAACTCGTCGACGCAGCAGATCCAACTCTAAATCAGCCACCTTTAAAACCGTGGTTTCAGAGCCGTTGCGTCCTCTGCGGAGAATAGTGCGCACTCGTGCAAGCAATTCTGCAAATGAAAACGGTTTGACAAGGTAGTCATCAGCACCAAGCTCCAAACCCTTGACCCTGTCTTCAACCTGATCACGTGCAGTCAAGAACATCGCTGGCATTTCCAGACCGCGTTGGCGCATATTTTTCAATACCTCCCAACCATTCAAACCTGGAAGCATCACATCCAAAATGACCAGCTCGTATTCACCTTGCTCCGCTAAATGCAAGCCGTCTACGCCAGTCTGAGCCAAATCGACAACGAATCCAGCTTCATGCAAACCTTGACGAAGGTATTCACCTGTTTTAGGTTCGTCTTCTACGATCAGAATTTTCACGACTTTCCTTTTTTTTCGCTCGTTGCACTCTAGTGTGACAAATTTTCAGAACCTGACACAAAGATAACAAATATGTAATCTGGCGGACGGAATATTGTCAGGCGTACATCTACAAAATTACAGCCTGGAAACCAATGGATGTTCAAAAGGCGCACATGCAACAACAATCTCACCTACTCAAAGCAACCATATTCGGTAGTTTGGCATTCTTGTCAGTAAGCGCTATTGCGCAAGAGGCACAGCCAAGCAAGCCTGAGACTACTAACATAAGCTTGCCGACGAAACTGCAATACAAATCGGCGATCAGCGGCTATCAAGTTTATGCTGATCAAGAGGTCCTACCATGGCGCGAGGCTAACGATCGCGTGGGACGGATTGGAGGATGGCGCGCTTACGCCAAGGAAGCCGCAACTGGACAGCCAGCGCCCGATACGCCACCGGCGGCCAATCCGCATGCCGGTCACCATGAGGGAGGCAAGCAATGAAGCGCTTGCTCTCATCTCATCGCGCCAAGCTGGCGGTGTCCGTGGTTGCTATCGGGGTTTTGTCTGGCTGTGCCAGCGTCAGCCTTGAGCAGAACGTGAACCGCGTCAATACCGAGACCACCGGCTTCACTGACGGGCAATTGAGCTTGGCCCAAAGCAATCAGGAACGTGAGCAACGCGCACAGCTCGCTGCCCAATTGCTGGCAAAACCCCTTGGGCAGAAAGAAGCTGTGCAGCTCGCATTGACCAACAGCCACGCCTTGCAAGCCCTGCTGGCGCAAGGTTGGGCGGAGTCCGCCGACGCCGCACAGGTCGGCCGCATTGCCAACCCCATCTTCAGTTTTGAGCGCATGGTGGTTGGTGATGAGCTGGAGTTGGCGCGCTCGCTCTCGTTTGGTCTGCTGGATCTCTTGACCTTGCCTGCCCGCACGGGCATCGCCGAGCGCCGCATCGAGCAGGCGCAATTGCGTCTTTCTGCTGAGGTGGTGGATCGCGTGACGCAGGTACGCCAAGCCTGGGTGCGTGCCGTGGCGGCTCAGCAGGCCCTGAGCTACGCGCGACAGGTGTTTGAAAGCGCCGAGGCAGGTGCCGAACTCGCGCGGCGCATGCAGTCGGTAGGCAACTTCAACCGCATCAGTCGTGCCCGTGAGCAATCTTTCTATGCCGATGCCGCTACCCGCCTGGCGACGGCCCAACACCAAGCGACCGCGAGCCGGGAGGAGCTGATTCGTTTGCTGGGGCTTGATGAGGCGCAGGGGCAACAACTCCAACTGCCCGAACGTCTGCCCGATTTGCCCAAAGCGCTGCTCGAACCAAATACGGTCGGCGCATTGGCGACGAATGGTCGTCTGGACATTCGTTTGGCGCAAAGCGCACTGGCTGGCGCGGGCAAGGCACAAGGCTTGAACATCATCACCAGCTTCACCGACATCGAACTGACCGCGCGGCGCAATACGGTATTTGACAACGCAGCAGGAACCCGAACCGAACCGCGCGGATTCGAGGTGGCGGTTCGCTTACCAATTTTCGACTGGGGCGGCATGCAGCGCGATGCGTGGAATGCCCGCACGCTCGCGGCGGCCAATCAACTGGAGGCCACGGTGCGCGCGGCGGGCTCGCACTTGCGCGAGAGTTATTCGGCCTATCGCACATCATTTGATGTGGCCAAGCATTACCGGGATGAAGTGCTGCCCGTGCGCCGTGTGATCTCCGAAGAAAACCAGCTTCGTTACAACGGCATGCTGATTGGTGTCTTTGAGCTGATGGCCGATGCTCGTGATCAAGTCGGCACCGTGACCGCCGCCATCGCTGCGCAGCAGCAGTACTGGCTGGCGGACGCAGCCTTGCAGGCATCGTTGATCGGCCGCCCCACTATGACCTCCCTGTCCGTGATGACCAGCGCGCCTAGCGCTGGCGCGGCTGGACATTGAACACGAGAGTAAAGCAATGACATCCAGAAGAGATTTTTTTCGATTGGCCAGTATCGCCGGTGGTGCAGTTGCAGCCAGTGCTGTGAGCCGCGTGGCACTTGCAGCCTTGCCAGAGCCCGTCATTCAAACCAGCCCTGACACCATGCCGCCACTGGTGCCCAATACTGGGCGCTCATACAACCCGGTGGTGACACTCAACGGCTGGACCTTGCCCTGGCGTATGAACAACGGCGTCAAAGAGTTTCACTTGGTGGCCGAACCGGTGGTGCGCGAGATGGCCCCCGGCTTCAAGGCCCACCTTTGGGGCTACAACGGGCAAAGCCCTGGCCCCACCATCGAAGTGGTCGAGGGCGACCGCGTGCGGATCTTTGTGACAAACAAGCTCCCTGAGCACACCAGTATTCACTGGCATGGACAACGCTTGCCCAATGGTATGGATGGGGTTGCTGGACTGAATCAACCCGCCATTCAACCAGGCAAAACCTTTGTATATGAATTTGTCGCACGTCGTCCCGGCACCTTCATGTATCACCCACACGCGGATGAAATGACGCAGATGGCCATGGGCATGATGGGCTTCTGGGTCACTCACCCCAAAGCCAAGCACCCGTTGATCGATGAAGTGAACCGGGATTTTTGTTTTCTGCTCAACGCCTACGACATCGACCCTGGGAGCTACACGCCCAAGATCATGACGATGCTGGACTTCAACCTGTGGAGCTGGAACAGCCGAATCTTCCCCGGCATCGATTCATTAAATGTGCGGTTGAACGACAAGGTTCGCATTCGTATCGGCAACCTGACGATGACCAACCACCCGATCCACCTGCACGGGCACGAGTTTCTCGTCACTGGCACAGATGGCGGGCCAACTCCCAAGAGCACCCGCTGGTACGAGGTCACCACCGATGTCGCGGTCGGCCAAATGCGGCAGATCGAGTTTCTCGCCGACGAGGAAGGCGACTGGGCCTTCCACTGCCACAAGAGCCACCACACCATGAATGCCATGGGCCACAACGTGCCCACGCTCATCGGAGTTGATCATCGTGGGATCGCCAAGAAGATTAATTCCTTGATTCCTGACTACATGGTGATGGGCGAGCGTGGCATGGCCGACATGACCGAGATGGAAATGCCCATTCCTGACAACACCGCGCCCATGATGACCGGCGAGGGCCCGTTCGGATCGGTCGAGATGGGCGGCATGTTCAGCGTGCTTAAGGTACGTCGTGACCAAAAGCCTGGTGACTACAGCAATCCGGGGTGGTTCAAGCACCCGGAGGGCACGGTGGCGCACGAATACACCGGGCCGCTCGCCGAACCTGCTCGTTTCAAGTCGGAAGGCGGGCAATCCATGCCACGTATCCAGAAACCGCCCACCCCAACGGAAGTGAAGGTGCGCAAACCCAGCAGTGGCCATGAGAACCACTGATCCGCTTTCATTTAACCCAGGAGAAATTGCAATGACCCAGATGACCCGCACCCTTTGGCCCTTGACCTTGATCGCCGCGCTGGCTATGTCCAGTGCCGCGTTTGCCGGTGGCACCCATGCTGGTGGCCACGGACACGGTAGCGACGAGACGGCAATTGGAAAACCCGGCGTGGCCAGCAAGGCCAGCCGAACCGTCACCATCGAGATGACGGACAACATGCGCTACACGCCAGCCGATATTCAAGTCAAGCAGGGCGAGACGGTGCGCTTCATCGTCAAAAACAAAGGCCAGGTCAAACATGAATTGAGTTTGGGTACCCAGCAAGAATTGCTGGAACACCTGGAGCAGATGCGCAAGTTTCCAGATATGGAACACGATGAACCCAGCAAAGTCACGCTGGCTCCTGGAAAGCAGGGGGAAATCGTCTGGCAGTTCACAAAAGCAGGAGCTGTGAATTTTGCCTGCCTGATGCCAGGTCATTACGAGGCCGGTATGAAGGGTCAGGTCAAGGTTAATAAGAAATAGTTTGAGCGATTAAAAAGGAGCGCCACATGTCCCGACAGCACTCGATTGTTTTCGCCACCCGGCGCGCCTGCCTCGCGGGCATCGCCTTGCTGGCACTGGCCCCTTTAAGCATGACCGCTTACGCCGCACCGGCAACTTTGCAGGTCTGGAAAGACCCCAATTGTGGCTGCTGCAAAGACTGGATTGCGCACCTCGAAAAGAATGGTTTTGCGACCACTGTGATTGACCAAGGCAACAACGCCGCACGCGCACGCCTTGGTATGCCGCAGAAATTTGGCTCTTGCCACACGGCATTGATCCAGGGCTATGTGATCGAGGGCCACGTGCCCGCTGCAGACATCCAACCCCTACTCAAAGAAAAACCCAAAGCCTTGGGACTGTCAGTGCCAGGCATGCCGGTTGGGTCGCCAGGCATGGACGGTCCATCCTATGACAACCGACGCGATGCGTATCAGGTGCTGCTAATCCAGCGCGACGGCAGCACCACTGTTTTCAACACCTACCCACGAGGATAACCATGAACATCATCCAGAAAATCACCACCGTTTCCGCCTTGGCCATGGGCATTGGCCTGCCTGTCGGCAGCGTGGCACAGACCACCATGGATCACAGCAAGATGGACATGTCGCGGCCTGCTGCATCGATGACCGAAGGCGAGGTCAAGAAAGTAGATATTGAGGCTGGCAAAGTCACAATCAAGCACGGAGAAATCAAGCACATGGACATGCCCGGCATGACCATGGTGTTTACCGCAAAAGACAAGAATCTGCTGGGCAAGGTGAAGCCCGGCGACAAGGTCAAGTTCATGGTCGTCAACGAGGGCGGGAAGATGGTTGTCACTGACATTCAGCCCGCTCAGTAAGAACACGCTGCTCGGGCGTGCTGTGTCGTCGCGGTCAGAGGGTTCGAATGCTGACTGCGACGATTTTTCATCGGAAGAAGGAGATCACTACGTCAAAAATCCGCCATACCCTGGTCGGTATCTGTGTCGCTTCGCTCTCACTGGGCGTGATGGCGCAAACTGCCGATGAGCACAAAGCCCATCACCCAGCAGGCAGCACATCGCCTGCGTCCGCCAACATGAAGGCGGCCGCGAAGCCAACGGGTGCGGGGCCGATGGCTGCAATGGCCAAGATGGACGAGCACATGAAAGCCATGCAAGCGATGCACGAAAAGATGCTGGCGGCCAAAACGCCAGCAGAGCGGCAGGCACTCATGGACGAGCACATGAAGCTGATGCAGGACGGCATGGGAATGATGCAGCAGATGGGCGCAGGCATGCAGGGCATGGGTGGCATGCAAGGTGGCAAGGGCATGCCCGCCAACATGGCTGAGCGTCAGCAGATGATGGAAAAGCGCATGCAAATGATGGAGTCCACGATGCAGATGATGCTGGACCGCCTGCCAGCTACGCCAGCTAAGTAACGCATCCACCGAATTGGGAGTCACCATGAACCATCAACACGGCAGGCACGAGTCGCCCCCCAGCTTTTGGAGTTCTCGCTATGCCATAGGTCTTGTGGTGATTGGTGGCGTAGCAGCGTATTTCCTGTTGACCGAACACCTCGCGCACGTCGTCGGGGCGCTGCCATTTCTCCTGCTCCTCGCCTGCCCGTTGATGCATATCTTCATGCACGGCGGACATGGCGGACATGGCCAGAGTAAGCCTGATACAACGAAAACTACCGAATCACGCAATGAAGGGGATTCACGATGAACCATACCGAATCCGCTTATGGTCTGTGGTCGCTGGTCATCATCAATTCAGCGATCTTCATCATGTTCGCGTTTAGCTTTTTCAAGCCTGCGACGGCCCGTGACTGGAGGACGTTTGGCGCCTTCGCGGCGTTTGTCGTTGCTTTGTTTGTTGAAATGTATGGTTTTCCGCTGACCATCTATCTAATGTCGGGCTGGCTGCAAACTCGGTTCCCAGGACTTGATTTGCTTTCCCATAACTCGGGACATCTGTGGTCGACACTACTAGGCGAGAAAGGAGATCCACATTTTGGAGTTTTGCACATCGCCAGCTACATATTCCTTGGCTATGGCTTCTATTTGCTTTCTACAGCTTGGCATGTCCTGTACCACGCTCAACGGCGTAACTCTCTGGCCACCAGCGGTCCTTATGCACGCGTTCGGCATCCGCAATATGTAGCCTTTGTGATGATTTTGCTTGGCTTTCTCCTGCAATGGCCCACGTTACTGACCTTGGTCATGTTTCCAATTCTTCTTCTCATGTACGGTCGACTGGCTGTTACTGAAGAAGAGGAGATGCGATCTCAATTTGGTGACGTGTACGACCTATACGCAAAAAGAACTCCTCGCTTTTTTCCGAATCTTTCCCCGTCATCTGGCACACCCAAAGACTAATCAGCACTGAATCATTGATGCGTATTTAAATCAATGAACCACATGAAAGGACACATTAATGAAAACGATTGAATTGACAGTAGAGGGCATGACATGCGGATCATGCGTCAAGCATGTCAAACAAGCATTGCAAGCTGTTCCTGGCGTGGTACATGTCGAAGTAGATCTATTAAGTGGCCGAGCCAAAGTACAGGGCGACTTGCAAGTAGGAAGTACCTCGCTTATCGCTGCTCTGGCCGAAGAAGACTACGTCGCGAACATCGCAACCGAGTCTTCTCCTGTGACTGCAACTACCAAGCCCGGGAGTACATCGCAGCCTAGAAACTCAGGTCGCTGCTGTTGCGGCTAACCTGAAAATTCACAATCACTTTGGAGTAATCAGCATGCGCAAATTATTTATTCTCCTGATATCAGTCTTTGTCCTTACTCTGAGTGGTTGTGGGTACAACACTTTCCAAAGTACTGACGAACAAATCAAGGCTAGTTGGTCAGAAGTTCTGAACCAATACCAACGACGCGCAGATTTGATCCCCAATCTGGTGAGCACAGTCAAAGGGGAAACTAAATTCGAGCAAGACACCCTGATCAAAGTGGTGGAAGCACGAGCCAAAGCCACCTCGATCCAAGTGAATTCGGAGCTAATCAACGATCCGGCTGCTTTCGCAAAATTTCAACAGGCACAAAGTCAGTTGTCAGGCGCGCTCTCTCGCCTGCTGGTGGTATCTGAGAATTATCCCAATCTGAAAGCCAACCAAGCATTCAGAGATTTGCAGGCACAGCTGGAAGGCACCGAAAACCGCATTACGGTGGCACGAAATCGGTATATCAAAGCAGTTCAAGAATACAACGTGACAGTCAGGTCCTTCCCATCAAATCTGACCGCAATGGTCTTTGGTTACAAAGAGAAGGCCAATTTCACTGTGGAGAATGAGAAAGAAATCACCAAGCCCCCCTCTGTAAATTTTGATAGCGCTCCGGCTGCGAATCAAAGCTCCACACCCGGGATCACCAAATGATTGGTAAAGGAGTGATATACCGCTTTCTGATAGCCTGCTGGCTATCGTTGGCACTTTTCGCTCCTTACGTTGCCAAGGCGCAGGTTGCGGTGCCGCCCCTAGTGGGGCATGTTACTGATCAAACCGGCACACTCACACAAGATCAGAAGACCGCACTGGAGCAAACCCTGTCAGCATTTGAAGCCCGCAAGGGATCTCAGCTGGCGGTATTGATCATTCCAACCACCGCTCCTGAGGGCATCGAACAATATGCACTGCGCGTAGCCGAGCAGTGGAAGCTGGGTCGGCAGAAGGTGGATGATGGCGCTATTTTGGTGGTGGCCAAAGATGATCGGACTGTACGTATCGAAGTCGGCTACGGTCTAGAAGGTGCCTTATCTGATATCACCAGTAAGCGAATCATCAGTGAAGTTATCGTTCCCCATTTCAAGCGAGGCGATTTTTTCCAAGGACTTCAATCGGGCGTTGGACAAATCATCTCTGTAATCGATGGTGAACCACTACCAGAACATCAACGCCACTCCAAAAATTCCGATCAAGGACTTCGTCAACTTGTCCCCTTCTTGATGATTGTGTCTTTAGGTGTCGGCAGTGTATTGCGCAGTGCATTCGGAAGAGTTGGCGGTTCACTCGTCACGGGTATGGTCGTGACTGGCCTTGCCTGGTTGGTTGTCGGATCACTGCTTCTCGCCATCTTCGCTGGCATTGCCGCTATGTTCGTCACGCTGATCGGGGCGTCTACGGTGCTTCACGGATTAGGCGGTATGTCAGGGGGTGGGCGTCATGGATGGGGCGGCGGCGGATTTCGAGGTGGTGGTGGCGGATTCGGCGGCGGCGGCGCATCGGGAAGGTGGTGACTATGCCAATCAAACGTATCTTTCAACATTTGCTGTTCTCAGATTGGCAGGTCCACCGTGCTTTTAAACGTGAAAGCCTTGATGCCATCACAAAAGCGATTCATAACAGTGAACATTTGCATGGCGGTGAGATTCGCTTGGCGATAGAAGGTGGCTTAGACGGCATTCGTCTTCTCAAGGGCCAATCATCTCGCGACCGCGCCATCGAGGTGTTTTCTCAGCTAAGAGTTTGGGACACTGAACACAACAATGGTGTCTTAGTTTATGTACTGCTTGCTGATCGTGCGGTGGAGATCGTTGCCGACAGGGGAATTCATATCAAGGCTGGCGATGAATGTTGGCGGTCGATATGTCAAACCATGCAAGACCATTTCTCCAGATCAGAGTTCGAGACAGGTGCATTAAAAGGAATAGCGGCAATTGCGAATGTGATCGGCCTCCATTTTTCCGCTCATGAAAAGCATGAAAACGAACTTCCTGACGCACCCGTCATGTTGAATTTTAAAAACTAAAAAATACTATGAATGAAAACCAACACGACCCTCACGCCCACGAACACGAACACGGGCACGTTCACCACAACCCAATAGAACATCCCGACGCGTCTTCTTCTGAGAAATCTAGTAAGAGCAACACCACGGACCTAAAAGATCCTGTTTGTGGAATGACAGTAACCAGGCAGGCTGCGTATCAATCTGTACACATGGGAAGCACATTTTTCTTTTGCGGTACCAAATGCAAAACGAAGTTTGATGTCAACCCCATGTTGTACATGAGCGGAAACGCTGAAAAGTCGCAAATGACATCTGCTGCCGCAGGAACAATCTATACCTGCCCTATGCATCCTGAAATCCGGCAGGATCATGCAGGAAATTGTCCCAAGTGCGGCATGACACTCGAACCGCTTTTGCCTGAGTTGGAAGAAGACGAAAACCCCGAGTTGCGTGACTTCCAAAGACGCTTTTGGTGGACGCTTCCACTCACCATCATCGTGACATTTTTGGCGATGGCTGGCCACCGGTTGAAGTGGTTTGACATGTCTGTGCAAAGCTGGATCGAATTTGCGCTTTCACTGCCAATCGTTATATGGGCTGGCTGGCCATTTTTCTCTCGAGGCTGGCAATCTGTTGTAAACCGCAGTCCCAATATGTGGACACTGATTGGCCTGGGCACCGGTGCAGCCTTTGTTTACAGCGTGGTTGCCACTGTGGCACCGCAGGTATTTCCAGACTCCTTTATTTCGATGGGCCGAGTCGCTGTGTATTTCGAAGCAACGGCTGTCATCATTTCACTAACCTTGTTGGGACAAGTTCTTGAGCTCAAGGCTCGCTCTCAGACTTCTGCTGCAATCAAATCACTTCTCGGGCTGGCCCCTAAGACGGCACGTCGCCTGCGTCCCGATGGCTCTGAGGAAGACGTTCCATTAACGCATGTGCATGTAGGAGATTTGCTACGCATTCGCCCCGGCGAAAAAGTTCCAGTTGATGGAGTAGTGACCGAGGGCAGTAGCGCCATCGATGAATCCATGCTGACCGGTGAACCCGTGCCAGTGTCTAAGCGAGTTGGCGACAAGGTGATTGGAGCAACTCTCAACACCAATGGCTCTCTCGTGATGCGGTCTGAAAAAGTCGGCGCGGCCACCATGCTCTCTCAAATCGTTCAAATGGTGGCCCAAGCGCAACGCTCCAAAGCACCGATGCAACGAATGGCTGACACCGTAGCGGGGTGGTTCGTGATGGCAGTTGTCAGCGTTGCCTTGCTCACTTTTTTTGCTTGGGGCCTGTTCGGTCCCGAGCCAAGCTGGGTTTATGCCCTGATTAACGCAGTTGCAGTTCTGATCATCGCCTGCCCCTGTGCGCTGGGCCTGGCCACACCGATGTCCATCATGGTCGCCACCGGGCGTGGTGCCACCCATGGCGTTCTTTTCCGCGATGCCGCTGCAATTGAGAATCTGAGAAAAATTGATACCCTGATCATCGATAAAACCGGCACGCTGACGGAGGGTAAACCGGCGTTTGATCGCGCGGTGGCTGCCCCGGGTTTTAACGAAATAGAGGTGCTGCGCCTTGCTGCCAGCCTGGACCAAGGCAGCGAGCACCCACTGGCCGATGCCATCGTGCGCGCGGCCCGCGAACGTCATCTGTCTTTGGACAAACCTGAGAACTTCGAGTCGGGTTCAGGAATTGGCGTGCGAGGTCAGGTTGGAGGACGACAACTGGCTCTGGGCAACACGGCATTGATGGAGCAGCTTGGTGTGGCTGTCCAGGCACTGGTGTCACAGGCGGAGTTATTGCGGTCAGAGGGAGCAAGCGTAATGCATCTGGCCGTTGATGGGCAACTAGCAGGCTTGTTAGCCGTGTCTGATCCGATCAAGGCTAGCACGCCCGAGGCTCTGGCCACTCTCAAGGCTGCCGGTCTGCGTATCGTCATGGCGACAGGTGACGGCTTGACCACTGCCCGCTCAGTTGGCGAACGACTTGGAATCGACGAGGTGCATGGTGAAGTCAAGCCCGCAGACAAACTGGCTCTCGTGGACCAGTTGCAAAAACAAGGCCGTATCGTAGCGATGGCTGGCGACGGTATCAACGACGCACCTGCACTGGCCAAGGCCGATGTCGGCATCGCCATGGGAACAGGCACTGATGTGGCCATGAACAGTGCCCAGGTGACTCTCGTAAAAGGTGATTTGCGCGGGATTGCGGTAGCCCGCACGCTCTCACAGGACACTGTGCGCAACATGAAACAGAACCTGATGTTTGCTTTTCTGTACAACGCGTTGGGGATTCCTGTTGCGGCGGGTGTGTTGTATCCATTGACTGGCTGGCTGCTGTCCCCATTGATCGCTGCGCTGGCCATGAGCTTCAGTTCGGCCTCGGTGATCGGCAATGCCCTTCGCTTGCGTCGTGGTGAATAAGACTAAAACCAGGTTATGAAATAGTCAGTGTAGGTCATCAGGTTACATGAATGTAATCTGGCCATCATCTTCACAACAGGTACATATTTAGAAAATGAAATCGTTAGTCTGACCAAGCGCAGGCCAGCGACATTTGAAGCCAATTGGAATCTGTGCAATGAATCAAAGCTACCACCGCTTTACTGAACTCTTTTTGCAGTTGGGTCTGCCATCCGATGTTGATGGCATAAAACATTTTCTAGAGAACCATAGCCCACTTGACCCATCTATTCGTTTGGAAAACGCGCCCTTTTGGACGCAGGCGCAATCTACCCTGCTACGTGATGAAATACTCCAGGACGCAGACTGGGCCGAAGTTATTGATCAGCTGAATGCGGCCCTACGGCGAGGAAAGCAATGATTAACTTCAAATCGGCCATCGCTGCAGCGTGCTTCACTCTCTTTCTTGCCCCAACGAGCTACGGCCAAGATCTACAAATTGGTAGCAATTTGCAAGGATTACTAAAGCTAGCCAAGGAAAGAAATCCTGACTTAGCCAGCATGAGCTTTGATGCGAATGCTGCATCTGAAAGAGTTATACCTGCCGGGTCACTCCCTGATCCTAAATTTCGCACTGAGTGGCGTGACATCACACGTATGGGAGAACAGGGACCCACCCTTTCACCCAGTCGTGTTGGAAGCACGCGCTACTTGCTAATGCAAGACCTCCCTTGGTTTGGCAAGCGTGAACTAAAGCGTGAAACAGCTGAAGCCCTTTCTGAAGCAGCGAAAGTACGTGTAACAAGTACTTGGCTTGAGTTGGCCTCGAAGATAAAAACAACCTACGCACAACTCTACTATTTAGATCAAAGCGAACGCTTGACCCAGGAAATTTTGGATCTAATGGTTCGTTTAGAAAAAGTGGCTCAGGTTCGGTATGCAAGTGGGCTGGCTGCTCAGCAAGACGTTATCCGGTCTCAAGTGGAACAAACCGCTATACGCAGTGAGTTGATTTTCATTGAGTCGGAGCGTCGTCAATTGCAAGCGAGGTTGAATGCTCTGACAGGCAGGCAAGCCGATGAACCACTAGCAAGACCAACACAAATTCGGTCTCTACCTACGCCGGAAGTTTTGAATTTTTCAGCCTTGGAACAACGTGTTCGTTCGAACAATCCACTCTTGCAAGTTGAAGGTGCACAGATCAAAGCGGCGGAAAAGACACGTGAACTTGCTTATAAAAATCGATTTCCTGACTTCACTGTGGGCGCGTCACCCATTCAATACGGCAACTCAGTTCGCGAATGGGAGTTGATGGTTGAAATCAATATCCCACTGCAGCAAGGCGCTCGTCGAGCACAGGAAAGAGAGTCTGACGCCATGCTTTCCGCCTCACGCTCCAGACGAGAAGCGATAAACAACCAAGTCCTGGCTGATCTTTATGAAAACGTTACAGGATTTGAGTCAGAGCGACGCTCGCTCACTTTGACAACAGAAAGTCTTCTACCCCAGTCAGAGTTGAACTTCCGGTCGGCTCTTGCTGGATATGAATCAGGAAAAGTTGACTTTGCGACACTTCTGGATGCTCAAAAGCAAATCCGCCAAGCCAAGTTGAATCAAGTCAAGGCAGGCATCAATGCACAAATGCGTCTCGCGGATATCGAGCGCATCGTAGGAGAAGAATTATGACAACTGCCTTGAAGTTGGGCATGGCGGCGGTATTCGTTGCAACCTTGACAGCAAGTGGAGGATATTGGTATGGGAAACAGCAAGCCATTGTTCATAAGGATGGTAGTGCTGAAACAAATACGCTAGCCAAGAGTGCTTCTGAAGCACGAAAAATACTCTTCTACCGGAATCCGATGGGGCTGCCCGACACCTCGCCCACGCCCAAGAAAGATCCTATGGGCATGGACTACATACCGGTCTATGAGGGAGAGCAGGAATCGACACTCGGTAGTGCAAATTTGATTCGTATCAGCACGGATAAAGTTCAAAAGCTGGGCGTGCGCGTCGAGGCAGCAAGCATGCAAGCTCTGAACAAGACCGTGCGTGCAGCAGGACGAATAGAGCCTGACGAGCGCCAGACCTTCACCATTGCTCCCAAGTTTGAGGGCTATGTAGAACGTCTGTATGTCAATGCAACGGGTCAACCGGTTGGCAAAGGCCAGCCACTATTCGATGTGTACAGTCCCGAATTGGTCTCCGCTCAGCGTGAATACGCCATTGCATCGCAAGGTGTTGATTCCTTGAAAAGTGCCAGTGAAGAAGCCCAGCGCGGCATGCGTGAACTGGCGGACTCCAGCTTGTCAAGACTACGCAACTGGGATATCTCGGATGAACAAATCACGGCTTTGACCCAATCTACAGCGACGCGTCGCACATTAACGCTGCGCTCACCAGTTTCGGGCATCGTTACCGAGAAGAAGGCCGTTCAAGGCATGCGTTTTATGCCGGGAGAAATGCTTTACCAAGTTACCAATCTGGCCTCTGTATGGGTGATTGCCGATGTCTTTGAGCAAGACATCGGTCAGATTCGAACCGGTGCCAAGGCCACTGTGCGGATCAACGCCTATCCAGATAAGCAGTTTTCGGGGGCAATTACCTATGTTTACCCGACCCTCAAATCGGAGACGCGAACCGTTCCGGTTCGCGTGGAGTTGTCGAATCCACATGGACTTCTCAAGCCCGGCATGTTTGCGCAGGTCGAACTGCCCGTAGACAGCAAGCGTTCTGTGCTAACCGTTCCTACGTCCGCCGTGATTGATAGCGGGACTCGTCAAATCATTCTTGTTCAAGTGCAGGAAGGACGCTTCGATC
The DNA here is from genome assembly GCF_014837235.1 of Limnohabitans radicicola. Taxonomy (GTDB): domain Bacteria; phylum Pseudomonadota; class Gammaproteobacteria; order Burkholderiales; family Burkholderiaceae_C; genus Limnohabitans_A; species Limnohabitans_A radicicola. The sequence goes on from NZ_JACYFT010000002.1 coordinate 924,811, forward strand.
CAAGGGAGGTCAAGCTTGGCGCGCGTAGCGATGATCGCATCGAGGTTCTGGAGGGCGTGCGAGATGGCGAGATGGTAGTTGTTGCTGCGAACTTCTTAATTGACGCCGAAAGTAACCTCAAGGCTGCGATCGGGGGGCTGGGACATTCGGGACACGGGGCGGCAGCTTCTAAAGGAGGATCGGCAGAATCCAAGACCACGGCATCCGTAGGTCATCGTGCAGAAGGAAAAATCGAGGACATCGATACCAAAAGTGGTTCGCTGACGATCGCACACGGTCCGGTATCCACCCTTAAATGGCCTGCCATGACCATGGAATTCAAGGTTGCAAATAGCAGCCTGCTATCTGGTCTGAAGCCTGGAATGTCTTTGAGCTTTGAGTTCGTTGAGCGTGGCCAGGGCGAATGGATCATCACCGCCATCAAGCCTGTCACGGCAAGTGCGGCCAATCCACACACTGGTCACAACTGATCTTTGGGGGACACCATGCTTGCAAAGATCATTGATTGGTCAGGACGAAACCGTTTTTTGGTCCTGCTTGCTACTTTGTTCGTCGTTGTTGGCGGTGTATTCGCCGTCATCAGGACACCACTGGACGCGCTTCCCGATCTGTCTGATGTTCAGGTAATCGTTTACACAGAGTACCCAGGACAAGCTCCGCAGGTGGTTGAAGACCAGGTCACTTATCCACTGACCACAGCCATGTTGTCGGTTCCGAAATCGAAAGTCGTTCGGGGCTTTTCATTTTTCGGCGCGTCCTTTGTCTACATCATTTTTGAAGATGGCACCGATATTTACTGGGCGCGTTCACGGGTACTGGAGTATTTGAACTTCGCGTCCAGTCGCATGCCCAAGGGGGTGACGCCACAAATCGGTCCTGATGCAACCGGGGTGGGCTGGGTTTACCAGTATGCCGTGCTGGCCAAGGACAAAACCCTGGCTGAACTGCGCACCTTGCAAGACTGGTACCTGCGGTATCAACTCACAAAAGCACATGGGGTCGCCGAAGTGGCTTCCATCGGTGGGTTTGTCCAGACTTACCAGATCACTGTCGACCCTGTAAAACTCCGCGCCTACGGCGTTCCTCTGGCCAAAGTGTCTCAGGTGGTGCGCGAATCCAACCGAGATGTTGGTGGCCGTGTGGTCGAAATGGCCGAAACTGAATACATGGTTCGGGGACGTGGCTACCTGCGCGGCGTTTCGGATATCGAGAATCTTGTCGTCAAGTCCGACAAGGGAACGCCAGTGTTAGTGCGAGATATTGCACGAGTTGAATTGGTTCCTGATGAGCGGCGCGGCATCACTGAACTCAACGGTGAGGGTGAGGTCGTCTCCGGCATCGCCATGTCTCGTTACGGTCAAAATGCCCTGGAGGTAATCCACAACCTCAAGGAAAAGATCACGGAAGTCTCAGCAGGATTACCGGAGGGGGTCAGCATCCAAGCGGTGTATGACCGCTCTGATTTGATTCACCGCGCGATCGACACTCTCAAGCGCACGCTGCTGGAGGAAAGTCTGATCGTTGCCTTGGTCTGCGTTGTGTTTCTGATGCACGTTCGCTCGGCTCTGGTGGCAATTTTGATGCTACCTGTAGGGGTGTTGATCGCTTTTATTGCCATGCGTCTGCTGGACATGAACTCGAATTTGATGAGCTTGGGAGGTATTGCCATCGCGATTGGTGCCATGGTGGATGCAGCCATCGTGATGATTGAGAACGCTCACAAGCATCTGGAACGCTTACCCGAAGACCACGATAACGCGCAACGGGTTGAGGCCATGATCACTGCGTGCAAGGAGGTGGGACCAGCATTGTTCTTCTCGCTTTTGATCATCACCGTGTCCTTTTTGCCCGTGTTCACGCTTGAGTCGCAGGAAGGACGTCTGTTCTCACCGCTTGCCTACACTAAGACCTTCGCCATGGCGGGGGCGGCAATGCTTTCGGTGACACTGGTGCCTGTACTGATGATGCTGTTCATCCGGGGAAAAATCATGCCGGAAGCTAAAAATCCGGTGAATCGCTTCTTGATCTGGGTGTATCGCCCGATCATCGCTGGCGTGATGCACAAGAAAAAGCTAACCGTTGGCGTAGCGCTCTTCGTGCTGGGAATTTCGCTATATCCAGCCAGCAAGCTCGGATCCGAATTCATGCCGACACTCAATGAAGGCACGTTGCTTTACATGCCAGCGTCGTTACCAGGCATGTCGATCACCAAGGCTGCCGAGTTGTTGCAGACGCAGAACAAGATCATCAAGAGTTTCCCTGAGGTGGCTTCGGTGTATGGCAAAGCTGGCCGGGCGAACACGGCCACGGACCCGGCACCGACAGAAATGTTTGAAACGGTCATCAACCTCAAGCCAACCTCTGAGTGGCGCAAAGGTATGACGACCGACAAACTGATTTCCGAGATGGACAAGGCGTTGCAGTTCCCGGGCGTATCAAACGCTTGGACCATGCCGATCAAGGCGCGCATCGACATGCTGTCCACCGGCATTCGTACACCGATTGGCATCAAGGTCTTCGGCAAGGATCTCAACGAGATGGAACGTTTGGCCCGCGAGATTGAAACGGTGGTCAATCAGGTTCCAGGCACCACATCTGCATTTGCCGAACGTATCACTGGCGGCTTCTACCTGAACATCGAACCAGATCGCGCACAACTGGCGCGCTACGGACTGGCTGTAGGTGACTTGCAAGAGGTGATCGGTACCGCGCTTGGCGGAGACATGGTGACCACCACCGTTGAAGGACGTGAACGCTTTGGAGTGACAGTCCGTTACCCTCGCGAACTTCGTTCAGACCCGCAGCAAATTGCACGGGAAGTTCTTGTGCCCACCATGGACGGTGCAATGGTGCCTCTGGGACAGGTCGCTCGGGTTGAGGTGGCCAAAGGTGCACCAGGCATTCGTACTGAAAACGCGCTGCTATCCGCCTACATCTTTGTCGACATTCGTGAGCGTGACATCGGCAGTTACGTTGCGGATGCCCGTAAGGCGGTAAACGAACAGGTCAAATTTCCTACTGGTTACTACGCGACTTGGAGCGGGCAGTTCGAGTCGATGGAGCGTGCTGTACAAAAGATGAAGCTAGTTGTTCCTGTAACGCTGCTGATCATCTTCTTGCTCCTGTATCTGAATTTCAAGCGATTAACCGAGACACTGATCGTCATGCTGTCAGTTCCCTTCGCGCTGGTGGGCGGAGTCTGGCTGATGTGGTTGCTCGGATACAACTTATCTGTGGCAGTTGCGGTCGGCTTTATTGCACTGGCTGGCGTAGCTGCTGAGACTGGAGTGGTGATGCTGATTTATTTGGATCATGCATGGGAGGAAATAAAGGAAAGACGCATCTCTGAAGGAAAAATTCCTGATACCAATGATCTATATCAAGCAGTCATGGAAGGTGCTGTAGAGCGGGTTCGCCCCAAGATGATGACTGTAGTTGCCATCATGGCGGGCCTATTACCCATCATGTGGGGTACTGGTACGGGCTCTGAAGTTATGAGCCGCATTGCGGCCCCGATGGTGGGCGGAATGATTTCCTCAACTGTGCTGACGCTGGCAGTTATTCCCGCGCTTTATGCTTTGGTTAAAGTTCGGGAGCTCAACTCAAAATGAGTTTTTATTCTCCTAGAGAATTTGACTTGCTTGTGTATTGACCAAGCGGAAACTGCAATCCTGAGCAGTCGCATGTCCGTGAAGAAAGCGATAGGTCACTTCTGATGTTCCTCAAGAAATGAAACTGCTATTAGCGCAACAACTCCTCCCGTGATCGCCACGTCGGCGATGTTGAACGCAGGCCAGTGCATACCACGCAAGTGAAAGTCCAGATAGTCGACGACCTGCCCGCGTGCGACGCGGTCAAAGCCATTGCCGACGGCACCGCCTAAGATCAGGCTGTACGCCAAGGCCTCAAGACGGCGCACCGGTTTGCTCAGCATCCAGGCCAACCATATTGAAGCCCCCAGTGCGATCGCAAGGAAGAACCAGCGCTGCCAACCTCCGGCGCCAGCCAGAAAGCTAAAAGCCGCGCCCGGGTTCAGAACATGGACCAGATTGAAAAACGGTGTCACTTCAAGTGACCAGCCCAGCGGCGTGGTCAGATCAATGAGACTCTTAGTGGCTTGGTCGATTGCAAGCACGATGAACGCCACGGAATACCAATAGGATTTGCGATTCGGATACGTCATTACTACTTTTCAATTTCGAGGACATCGATGCTTGGCACCGCATGTGACGGCGGCCAGTGCAACTTGAAGGGGCATACGGCTGCGTGAATATCCGGTAGTCAAAAGTGCATCAGCAGCCAGCGGCCTGAACCTGCGCAGCGATTCGAATTGGTGGCATCAGCACATCTCGAAGAGGTTAAAGCAGACGCTCCTTAACTTGATCATCAAACTCATCAAATCATGCATGACAGGAACTTTCACAGGCCAAGTCAGTGCAAGCGACACCGAAAAGTTGTCGCCTACAAAGATGGTTCCGTCAAGTCGCTGCCTTTCCGCAATGAGCACAGAACTTCGCCCACGCTTGCAGGGTCGTTCCGCATTGCGTGCACGCAGAAGGAACCAACGTAGTTCCGCACTGCTGGCAGAAACGAGCCCCTAGCGCGTTCAGCGCCTTGCAGTTCGGGCATGCAACGCCGGCGTTGCCTCCTCCGCTGGTTGGAGGTCCGCCGCTTCCGTACCCACCGCCATAGCCGTGGCGATCACCGTGATGCGCCCCACCATGGTGGCCGCCACCCTGATGACCACCGAAAAGTCTGTCAAAAATACTCATTTATCTTTCCTCTTTCAAGAACGCCTTACAAGGCCGCTAAGGCCAACCAACGGATCTCATCACAATTTTTCGAAACATTCGCACTCGCTAGGGCAATGCAAAGAAGTGCCAAGAAGGTCGTTCTCCGCCCTTACGTCACTTCAGAACAAATCGTGCCGTCGCTGCCTTGCTTGCAAGATTCACCTGCGCGACAACCTTCGTACCGGGCGCGACTTTGAAACTTCCTTTTGCTTCAAGCTTGTCACCCGATGGTTTTAAATCAATCTCTTGCTTGTCACTGCCTGAGAGCAAGGTAATTTTTGCGGTTGCCTTGCTGACATCAACTGGTTTCCCGTGATTGCGCACGTACAACTGCAGCACATCATATTTAGCTACGAGCTCGTAATCGACATCCTTGACCTCGGTGACCAAGCCTCCATAAAGAGGCTTGTCTTCATGCCCATGGTCATGCTTATCAGCGGCAAATACGACGCCTGATGCCATCAACATCAAAGCAAAGGTGGTCGAAATCAGTTTCATGAGTTTTCCTTTCAAGGGTACAGGTCAAAAAATTGGTCTATACATTCTGCGAAGCGGACGTAGCCTGCGGATGCACAGGTTCGGCAGTAACGTCCTCTAATTCCTCGTCCGGACGATGTGCCAGTCGATACAGAATCGGAAGCACGAGCAGCGTCAGCAATGTGGAAGACAGAATGCCGCCAATCACCACGGTAGCCAAAGGACGCTGTACCTCCGCGCCGGTTCCCGTTGCGATTGCCATTGGAATGAAGCCCAACGACGCCACCAAGGCTGTCATCAATACAGGGCGCAGACGAGTCAATGCACCTTCACGGATGGCCGCGTCCAATTGAGCTCCCTCTTCTCGCAAGCTGCGGATGTAGGAGATCATCACGAGGCCATTGAGCACGGCTACGCCGGACAGAGCGATAAAACCCACTGCGGCGGAAATCGACATCGGGATGTCACGCAACCACAGCGCCAGAATGCCGCCAGTCAACGCAAACGGAATGCCGGTAAAGACCAGCAGGCCATCCTTGGCGTTGCCGAACATCGCAAACAGCAATACGAAGACCAGGATCAAGGACACAGGGACAACGATTTGCAAACGCTGTGTCGCTGACTGTAAGTTCTCGAAAGTACCGCCCCAGCTCGTCCAGTAGCCTGCGGGGATCTTGACCTGCGCCAAAGCAGCTTCCGCGTCGGCCACAAAGGAACCGACATCACGGCCGCGCACGTTTGCACTCACCACAATCCGGCGCTTGCCGTTCTCGCGGCTGACCTGATTGGGCCCCGGTGCCAACTCAAAGGTTGCCACTTCGGCCAGTTGAATGAAATTGGTTCGCCCTTCGCCGCCCGCACCGCGTGGCAATGGAATTGGCAAGCGTTTCATGCTCTCAAGGTCGTTGCGCAGGGACTCTGGCAAACGAACCAGGATGTCGAATCGACGGTCACCTTCAAACAAGGTACCGGCCTCCCGCCCGCCGATAGCCGTGGCCACAGCATCCTGGATGTCAGCCACGTTTAACCCATAGCGTGCGGACTTCTGACGATCAATGTTGACCGTGAGCATCGGCAATCCGGTGGTTTGCTCCACCTTAACTTCTGACGCACCAGGGATTTTTTGCAACTTGGACGAGACTTCTTCTGCTGTCTTGTTTAAAACGTCCATGTCGTCCCCGAAAATCTTCACCGCCACATCGCTGCGCACCCCCGAGATGAGTTCGTTGAATCGAAGTTGGATCGGCTGGGAAAACTCGTAGTTGTTGCCTGGTATCTTGCCCACGACCTCCTGCACGGCGGCCAGCAACTCGTCGCGTGACTTGCGCGGCTCGGGCCACTCGGACATTGGTTTGAGCATGATGTAGCCGTCAGAAATGTTCGGTGGCATGGGATCGGCGGCAATTTCTGCCGTTCCTGTTCGCGCAAAGATGCGGTCTATCTCGGGGAACTTGGCTTTCAGCGTTGCTTCAAGTTGCTGCTGCATTGCTACTGATTGCGACAAACTGGTACCAGGAATGCGCAAGGCCTGAATGGCGAAGTCTCCTTCGTTCAAGCTAGGTACGAACTCACTGCCCATGCGGGTTGCGATCAAACCGCACAACACCACAGCCACGGCTGCGGCAGCCAACACAACAGCCTTGGCCGCCATCACGCGATCCAGCAATGGACCGTACCAGCGCTTGGCTTGCACCATCAAGATGTTTTCTTTCTCGCTGACCCGGTTGCCAATGAACAGTGCGACAGCGGCCGGAATGAAGGTCACCGACAAAATCATGGCCCCCACGAGCGCTGCAACCACAGTGAACGCCATGGGGTGAAACATCTTCCCTTCGACACCGGTCAGCGCGAAGATGGGCAGGTACACCACCATGATGATCAGTTGCCCAAACAATAGCGGGCGACGTGATTCCTTAGATGCAAGGAACACCTCGTGAAAACGCTCCGAACGAGTCAATGGCCTGCCGTAGTGGGCTTGCGCATGGGCAAGACGGCGAACACAGTTTTCGACGATCACCACTGCGCCATCGATGATGATGCCGAAGTCCAGGGCTCCCAGGCTCATCAAATTGGCGCTGACCTTGTAGCTCACCATTCCCGTGAAGGTGAACAGCATAGACAAGGGAATCACAGTGGCCGTGATGATGGCGGCGCGGATGTTGCCGAGGAACAAGAACAGGATCACGATCACCAAGATCGCGCCTTCCAGCAAGTTCTTCTTGACGGTGTTGATGGCCTTATCCACCAGGACGGTGCGGTCGTAGACGGTCACCGCATGTACCCCCTCGGGCAGGCTGCGGTTGATCTCGATCATCTTCTTGTCGACAGCTTGCGAAACCGTTCGGCTGTTTTGGCCGATGAGCATGAAGACGGTGCCCAGCACCACCTCACGACCGTTGTCCGTAGCAGCACCGGTGCGAAGCTCACGTCCGATGCCGACCTCGGCCACATCGCGCACCCGAATCGGCACGCCACCCGCGCTGCTGAGGATGACGTTGCCGATGTCCTCAAGTGTCTTGACTTGCCCAGGGGCTCGAATCAGGTACTGCTCACCACGCTTTTCGATATAACCCGCACCCACGTTGCCGTTGTTGCGATCCAGCGCCGTCACGATGTCCTGCAGGGTGACGCCCAGCGAGGCCAGTCGCTCGGGTATGGGTGAGATTTGGTATTCCTTAGCAAAACCACCAATTGAGTTGATTTCCGTCACGCCGGGCACATTGCGCAACTGCGGCTTGATGATCCAGTCCTGAATCTCGCGCAGATCGGTGGCCGTGTAGGGCTGGCCATCAGGTTTTTTCGCGCCGTCCTTGGCCTCGACTGTCCAGAGGTAAATCTCGCCCAAGCCTGTCGATATAGGTCCCATCGCAGGCGTGATGCCGGAAGGCAGTTTGTCGCGGGCCTCCTGGATGCGTTCATTGACCAACTGTCGCGCGAAGTAGATGTCAGTGCCATCCTTGAAGATCACGGTCACTTGCGACAGCCCATAGCGGGACAAGGAGCGGGTCTGTTCCAGGTTGGGAAGACCTGCCATCACGGTTTCAATTGGATAAGTCACCCGTTGCTCGGTCTCCAGAGGGGAATATCCCGGCGCTTGGGTGTTGATCTGTACCTGGACGTTGGTGATGTCCGGAACAGCATCAATGGGTAGTTTTTGATAGTTGAACACGCCGATGGCAGCCATACCAATGACTGCCAGCAACACCAACCATCGATGCTCGATGGCTGCGCGAATGAGTTTTTCAAACATATGCGTCGCTCCGGCATCAATGGGTGTGTTCGGCAGAGGCTTTGCCCAGCTCTGACTTCACAACGAAGCTGCCCGCCGACGCATACGGTGCCCCAGCCTTGAGCCCTTGCACCACCTCGACGCGCTTGCCATCGCTGCGGCCCAACTGCACCGGCTGGGCAATGAAACCGCCATTCACCTTCAGGAACACGACCGGCTTGTCGCCCACTGTTTGAATGGCGTCGTTGGCCACGGTCACGGGTACATCAGCCTCAGAGGAGGTCACCTCTACGTTGACGAACAGTCCGGGACGCCAAGCACCTTTGGGGTTAGACAAGACCACGCGGGCTTTGGCCATGCGGGTTTGTTCACCAATCAGCGAGCCAACGAAGGTGATGACACCGGTCGCGCTGGCATCGAATGCAGTGGCCTTGATGGTCACTTTTTCGCCGACTCTGACCAACGGCAAGTCCTTGGCTGGGACGTTGATTTCAGCCCAAACTTGCCCAAGGTCGGACACAGTAAACACGGCAGCGTCTTCCTTGACGGCTTCACCGAGGCTGAGATGTTTCTCGATCACCAAGCCATCGAATGGCGCACGCAACTCAAAACGGTTGAGGCCCCCCTGAGAACCCGGGGCCAGCCCCAAAGCAGAGAGTTTCTGTTGAGCGTTGGCCACTGCGACTTCCGCCTCGTGTAGCGCTTGCCCTGCCTGCAGGTAGTCCTGTTCTGCGGAAATTTTCTGTTCCCAGAGCCGCTTTTCACGCTCAAACGTGGTCTTGGCCAAGGCCAGACGCTTTTGGGCGGTTTGCAGTTCACTGCGTTGCTCAGATGCAGCCGGGCTCGCAATGACAGCGAGAACCTGGCCTCGTTTGACCGCTTGCCCCAAGCTGGCCTGCACACTCTCCACTACACCCGCAATACGTGGCACAACGTGCGATGTCCGGTCTTCGTTCAAGCGAATTTCCCCAGGCAATAGCAGGGCCGACTTGATTCGTGCCACACCCGCCGTATCGATACTGATGGATGCCGCTTTGATTTGTGCGTCTGTTAGCTCGACTTTCCCCTCTTCTTGGTTGAGGACAAACATGAAGGGTTCGTTGGCCGTCTGCGCAACGATGCTGATCTCGAATGCGTGCGGCTCCGGCACCACTTCACGACTCAACAGGCTGTCCTTGTCAGGTGCGAAATTTAGAGTTTGTTTCTCCCCGGTCAAGCGCGTGATAGTGGCGCTGACCTTGGCAGCACCACTGGGTAGAGGCTTGTCCTTGTTGAACAGCCAGATGCGCAAACGGGGTTCGCCGCCGTCTTCGGCAAGCAACGCTTCCAGGCCGAAATCCCCCTCCTTGAACAGCTTGCCGCCATGCGGCCCCTTGCTCGGGGCTTCGTGGTGCTCGCCGTCCGCATGACCCTTGTCGTGATCGTGCTGGTCTCCACCGGCCTTGCCGTGGTGCTCACCATCACTGTGTGCCTTGGCTTCAACGTGGCTGCCGTGACCGTGGCCATCATCCTCGGCTGTCTTGGTTGCTTTGCCCCCGAGAATGGCGCTACCCAGTACAACGCCTGTTGCAACGATCACGGCGATGGCGATCAGATGCTTCTTGCTGATATTCAGTTTGTTGGTATCGATTTTCATGTTTATTCCTTATTCGCTGGCTGGGTAGCATTTGCGCCAGATTCGCCGAGCACGCGGTCAATGTCTGCAGCCGTGCGATGCGCCTCAGCCAATGCTTTGAGGTATTGAGACTTGGCGGCAAAGTAGGTGCGCTGTGCGTCCAGCACTTCCAAGAAGTTGAACTTGCCGTTTTCAAATCCGACGGTGGCCGCGTCGTAGGCACTTTTGGCCCCAGGTAAAACATCTTGTTGCAAGACGTCGACTTCCCTACGAATGGATTCCAGCCGCTCGCGGGCTTGCAATACGTCCGTGCTGACTCGTATGTTCAAAGCTTGGAGTTCGTCCCGCGCCTTGTCTTCGCGCTTCAACGCTTCCAACAAGTTCCCCTGATTGCGATCAAACAGCGGCAAGGGGACGGAAACACCGAACAGCAGTTGATCGCGCTGCAGTTCGGTGGGGCGTTTCACCCCTAGGCTGAATGTGACGTCGGGTATCCGTTTGCTGCGCTCTACATCGACCAACGACCTGCGGCGCTCAACCTCCAGCTGCATACGGCGCAGCGTTGGCGAAGTGGACAGGCGCTGCTGGACGTTGTCGAGCGAAGGGACAGCCGGAAGCTCTTCCACGTTGCCCGACACGAGAGTAAATCGCGGTGGGTTGGCCCCTAGCAAACTGGCCAAGCGTGCCCGAGCATTGCGTTGCTCGCTCTGGGCCTGTGCCAATTCGACTCGCACACCTGCTTCGGCTACCCGTGCCTTGGTTTCTTCGACCGGCGAAACCTTGCCAGCTGCCACGCGTTTGGCAACAGCATCGGTAGCGCGTTTTGCCAGATCGACACTGGCCCCGGCCAATGCTGCGCGTTCCTGTTCCGCCAAAGTCTCGAAGAAGGCAGCGACCACGGCGGCACGAATTTCGACGCGGCGCAAGTTCAGTTCTTCGACCGCAATGTCGCGTCCTCGCTCTGCCGTAGTGATACGGGCGGCGCGCTTGCCACCCATTTCGACGGGCAGATTGATCTGCACACTTTGTGTGCGGGTCGCTGCCCTCTGGTCTTCCAGTGAGTACGCCAATTCGGGATTGGGGCGAGCTTGCCCCTGGATCACCTGACCTTGCGTTGCCTCGATTTCCCGCCTTGCGACAGCCAAGTCTAGATTGCTGTCCAGGGCTAAATCGATGGCCTTTTGCAGCGTCAGGATCGTTGCCGCTTCGCTCTGCAAGCCGTTTCTGACGGCTGAAGGATTGTCTTGTGCTGCTGGCAACGCCTGAGCGAAAGCTGCCCCTGCAGCGAGCGCTACGAGCAAACTCGTCGCAGCCGCAACTTTTGAGGTGCGGAGGACAGAGACTGACTTCCGTCGTTTTTGATTTTGATGACTCTTCAACATCCGATTCTCCAGTGATATTCAAATACACGAGGGAATCGGCGGAGAGCGATCCAAATGATCGCCTACGACGCCATCACATTAACCGCACGAAGTCGGCTTGACACGGTCACGCTCTAGCCGTATCCGTACATTGGGATGACGAAGGGAAAGGAACGCGCTCCCCACCGATCAGGCGAGGACGTGCCACTGAGGGCGTTCGAGGCGTTCAAAAGGGGGCGACGTGAGACGAGCCCCGTACTCTGCTGTATCCAGAGACGAGTCGGCCAGCGATGCAATCGCTACTGCCCCAAGCAAGGCCGACAAACATCCTGCGTGACAGGATGCGCAATCGGGGTCGCCACCGATGGTCTTGACTGAATCGGAAGATGCGTCTTTGCCATCCGCAGTCTTGTGCTGATGGTCATGGTGACCAAAGTGCTTGGCTGAGGTACCGGTTTCGTGTTGGCAATAGCTGGCTGCAGCCGCCCAGCTAAGCTGTAGCGGCACAAATACCAACAAAAGGATTGCCAACCATTTACGCATATGATCAAGAGTATAGCAGCTATAGACTTTCCCGTACATCTTTTTCTACTTGCTCGATTGCTTTCCAAGCAACCTTAGCCCATTGAGGACCACCAGCAAGCTTGCCCCCATGTCCGCAAACACCGCCATCCACATGGAGGCGTTGTCGAAGATGGCCAGCACTAAGAACACCAACTTGATGCCTAGCGCGAGACATATGTTCTGCCAAAGAACAGCGTGGGTGCGCTTCGAGAGCCGTATCGTTTCCGGCAGACGACGCAGGTCATCGTTCATGACCACAACATCTGCGGCTTCCATCGCCGTATGGGTTCCAGCAGCACCCATGGCGAAGCCGATGTCGGCCTTAGCAAGTGCTGGTGCATCGTTGATGCCATCGCCAGTCATTGCCGTGATGCCCAGTCGCTGTTGAAGTTCGCCGATAGCCTGTAGTTTGTCTTCTGGCAGCAGGTTGCCCCGCACTTCGGCTATGCCCGCCAGAGAGCCAACGGTGCGCGCGGTCGCGATGTTATCCCCTGTCAGCATGACCGGTGTCACGCCGAGCGACTTCAGGTCGGCCACCGCTTGGGCGGAGGATGGTTTGATGGTGTCCGCCACCGCGCAGATCGCCATCACACGTTCGCTGTTAGCGAGGAGTGTGACCGTGCGACCTGCCTCCTCATGAACTGCGAGGCGGGTTTCGAGTTCAGCCGAACATTGCCCACGCTCCTCGATCCAGCGGTGGTTGGCCAGCGCGTAGGAATGATTGCCGATAACACCTTGCACTCCACGCCCTGCAACGGCTTGAAACTCTCCCACCTCTTGATCGGCGGTTGACAGCCCCTCTGCGATGGCTTTGGAAACCGGGTGATCCGACCGGCCCGCGAGACTCTTTGCAAGCCCCTCCAGCACCCGTTGATCAAGACCTGTGTCCACGGGCTCGAAGGCCACCAGTTTGGGCTTGCCTTCCGTGATCGTACCGGTCTTGTCCAGGGCCACAGCTTTGATCTTTCGCGCATCCTCCAAGTAAACGCCACCTTTGATCAAAATCCCCCGCCTTGCCCCGGCTGCCAAACCGCTGACGACCGTGACAGGTGTGGAAATAACCAAGGCACAAGGGCAAGCGATGACCAACAACACCAAGGCCTTGTAGACAGCCTGCATCCAGGTCAAGTCCGTGATCCACGGCGCTAGCAACGCGACGGCGACAGCCAGGATGAAAACGGCAGGGGTGTAGATCGCGGCAAACCGATCTACAAAGCGCTGTGTCGGCGCACGGGACGACTGTGCTTGCTCGACTGCGTGGATGATGCGCGCCAGGGTGCTGTCCGAAGCGGGCGCGGTGACACGGAATTCCAAGGCTGCAGACTGGTTGATGGTGCCTGCGTACACTTCGTCGCCAGGAGCCTTGTCTATAGGCAGGCTTTCCCCAGTCACAGGGGACTGGTCGATGGCACTCTGTCCGAGCGTGACGACACCATCGAGTGGAACGCGCTCTCCTGGACGGATGCGCACTGTTGCGTCGACAACGACAGCTTTGACGCCGACGCGCGTCCAACTGCCGTCACCTTGACGCACCTCGGCTTGCTCCGGTGCCAGCGCCAGCAAGCTCTTGATGGCGTTACGCGCCCGGTCCACCGCTCGAGCCTCGATGGCCTCGGCTATGGCATACAAGGCCATCACCATGGCAGCTTCTGGCCACTGGCCTATCAAGAAGGCACCTGTCACGGCCACAGTCATCAAGGCGTTGATGTTCAAGCGTCCTTGCCGCAGTGCGGAAAGCCCTTTACCGTAGACGGAGAAACCCGCCAGGGCGATGGCCACCGCGGCCAGCGCCATTCCAAGGGCTTTTGCTGGCCAACTATCTGGAAAAGCGAATGCCAAGCCTTCAGCCGCCACGGCCAGCCCCAATGCAGCAATCAATTTGCCCCATGAGGCCCAAAAACCAGTTGGCGCAGCGGCAGTAGCTCCATCCGATTTGTCTTCTACTCCGAGTGGTTCCGGTTTGAAGCCCGCTTTGCGAATCGCATCCAGTGCCAACCGCAGAGCATGATCCTCGGCAGCGATGGTCAACTCGCGGTCGCCCAAGTTGAACTGCAAGCCACGAATGCCTGCCACGCCGTCCAGCGCTCGACGGATTTCTGACTCTTCGGACGCGCAGTCCATGTTCGCGATCCGGAATCTATGTGGCTCAACAGCCGTTGCTTTAGACGCCATTGGCCCGCCCACGGCAGGCGATGCAGCGCAGCCACTTCCACAACCGCAGGCAGTGTCAACTTGTTGGCGTTGGTGAGTAGGGTTCATGATCTTCTCCTTGTTGGATGGATTAAAAACCCTGTAGCCACTACAATGTCAAGTACCTACAAATAAAATGGCGCAACTTTCTTGCCACCGCTCAAGGTGAAGATATGAAAATCGGTGAACTGGCCAAGGCGGCTCACACTCAGGTTGAGACGATCCGGTATTACGAACGCGAAGGATTGCTGCCTGAAACGGTTCGCACAGAAAGCAACTACCGCGTGTACGGCGATGAGCATGTTGACCGACTGTCCTTCATACGGAACTGCCGTAGGTTGGACATGACGCTGGACGAAATCCGAATATTGCTGCGCTTCAAGGACTCGCCTCTAGAGAACTGCGCAGATGTCAATGACTTACTCGACGAGCACATCGGCCATGTGGCCGCCCGCATCAAAGAGCTGAAAGCGCTAGAGCGACAGCTCAAGACCTTGCGGGAGAACTGCCGTAAATCTCAACAGGCCAGTCAATGCGGCATCTTGAGTGAGTTGTCCACCGCATCGCATCCCGATCAGGAGTTAACCACCAGCAAGGGGCATGTTCATGGGGCACACAGTCTCAAGGCAAAGCTTTGAACGAAAGGCATCATCTGCTTACATCGGGTCATGACATCAATTTTCGTGATGACGATGGGCGCACTGCTTTGTATGTGGCAGTTTATGAAACTTACTATGGGCTAGCCATACACGCTACTTGAGCGTGGCGCAGATCCAAACATTCCAGACAACGAGTGCGACTTACCTCTGGATATCGCCAAGTACTCGCACCTTTACAGACGAAGTAACAATACAGAAATGGTGGATGCATTGGTGAAGGCTGGAGGAAAGTGCAAGGAAGGCCCGTCAGCTAGGGAGCTCCTTGATGACAAGATCTATGATGGATTTGCACAGGCCAGCGCAATGAAAAACCTTCTTTCTCTGATCGATAAAGCTAAGAAGGATTAGATTCCCATGGATCCAGAAGGATTCCCGACCGCACAAACGACAAAAAGCCCGACCTGTCCTAAGACAAGCCGGGCTTCTGTTTAAGGTTCAATTGCTGATTGTTTTTGGTACCACCGCTGTACCTCAAGCAGCATCAGGGTGGTTTGGGCAGCGTCCTTGCTCAATTGAGCGCAACTCACCGCTCCCGCATCTCCAGCGGTAAGAGATAGAGCGTCGGCGGGGATGCTTGCAGCTCCTGCGGGAGCTTCGGAAACGGCGGACAAATCCCTGTCACCGGCTGTGGTGATGTTGCACACCCCGCCAACATGAGCATCAGGCTGGCGATCAGCCAGTAGCTTTGACCTTTTTGCGTATTCATTCGAGATTTCCTGCGTGATTTGAGATTGGGTCAACCGCACATCGGCGACGCGCTGCTCTTGCCTGGCCTGGGCCAGTGCGATTTTTTGCTTTTCGGCGTCCCAATTCTTCTGGACACGGGACTCGCCAACCTGCATCCCGCAAAGCAGCGCCATGGTCAAGAGAAGTGCGTCAAAGATGTGTGACCAGTTGGCCAGCAAGAATCGATTGAGCCAGTTCATGCCGCACCTCCGTCCAGATACAGTAGGTTGTGCTGCTTGATCAAGCCAATGACCTTGTCCGCATAAGCCGGGTCGGTGGCATAGCCTGCCTGCGCCAGCGTCTTGGCAAACGCCTGGGCAGTGGTGCAAGCAAAGCAGGCCTTGTAGCGGGGGTTGCGCTTGAGGAACGTGGCGTGATCGTCGATGCTGGCCTGCCAACTCGGATACTTGCGCCAAAGGGCTGGCACCACCACCCACTGCCCCTTGATGAACTCCTTGGTGTTCAGGGTCAGGGTCTGACCGCGCCAGAGGCTATCAGCTTTGATGCCGAAGAGGTTGTTGCCGTTCCTCGCAAGGCCAGATTCTCCCCAGGCAGATTCAAGCGCGGCCTGCGCGATCGTGATGCTGGCAGGAACACCCGTGGCTTTGAATGACGCGACTGCGGCCGTGGTGAGCCGCATGATGAATTCCGTCGGACTCATATCATCTCCTTCACATCCTTGGCGATCTCATCGATCGAGGCATCACGGCGCTTGGCAATGAAGTTGAAGACCCACCGAACGATGGCCCATCCCGGCAATCCACAGCCAAAGATCACCCCACCCATGGCGTACAGACCCATGGTGGAGAACGCCCAGTCATGCAGCTGGAAATGCTCAATGACGATGGCACCCCCACCGATGCTGGAGACCACGGTGCTGATCAGGCCCACAGCCCACTCTCTGAAACTGCGAGGCGGAGTCATGAGCATCACCACCACGGCAGCAAGGGTGGCTCCCCCGGCGGCAGCGGCAGCAGCCCCGCCAATGGCTTTGTAGGCCGCTGCTGCACCAGCGACTCCTGTGCTTGCGGGTTCGGGCATATCTCTCTCCTTAAAAAAGAAAGCCACCAGGACAAACCTTGGTGGCGGGTGGCGAAATGGGATAAGGGCTCTGCCCGGCTACGTGCAGGTCATCAAAATGGGTACGGTGGCAACCGCTGCCCCCGCGTTGATGTCGTGGATCACATCCACAAAGACCCTGGTTAGTGCTGCTGTGGCAGTCCCGGTTTGCAGAGCAGCAATGGATTCGGCATAAACACGCTGGTACTGGGCTGTGGCCGAACCTGCATTCAGGGATCCGACCGTCTCAGCAAAAACGAAGTCGTATTCAACCGCCATCTCAATCTCCCATGCCCAACTGCATGGCGTTCACGGCAGCAGCGTTCCATGCCGTGCCACTGGCATCGGTCATAAAGGGAGACTGAAACAAGGCCAACGCACCGACTGGCAGCGTCAGGGTGGCGCCCGAGATGGTGGTGGTTCCGGTCTTGAGCTTTGGGATCAGGCTGGTGGTGCCCGAGCCCGAGTTCTGGCCGTAGTAGTTGCCCACTACAGCGTTCACGTCCACCGGGGTGTAACTCAAGGGCGGGAACTTGTAGAGGTCGATGTTGCCGGCACCTGCGTCACTCACGTAGTTTCCGGAGGTGTAGCCGCCGTTGACCATCGCGTAATGCGCCGTGCCCGTTTTCGGGGTGAACTGGGCCAGATCGCCGTCGGCGTTGGGCAGCAGTGTGGAGATGCGGCGAGGCCCCAGCGGGTACGTATTGAAGGAGGTGCCTTGATCGTCCCAGACAATGACGTCATCGATCCATGCCGTACCTCCAAACACATAGCCACCCCCAAAGGTGATGGTCGAAATCGCTGCTGCAGCCCCCAGGTTGGCCGTGACCGTGCCCTGCAAGATCCCGTCCACATACAACTGGGCCGAACCACTGGCGCCGTTGAGCTGGTACTCCAGCTCGATCCAATGAAAGCTGGTGTCCGTCATGGCAATCGTGCTGGTGATCTGCGCCGTCGTGGCGCCGAGGGTGGTCACGACCAGCATTCCCGAGGTATTCATGCCCAGGATGTGGCTGTTGTTGAGCGCCAGGATGGGGTACGAGGTATTGACCCCGTTGGGAGCCGCTCCTGTCCCGTATTTGTAGCTCATGCCAATGCGCACCTTGGCTCCACTGGGAATGCTCACGGATTTGATGATCGACATCGAATAGGGGTTGGACGCAGCGCTGGTCAGCGCCCCTCCCCCAAAACGCCCACCGGTGGTCGAGATGTTGGTCTGGGTCACGGTGTTCCAGCGGATATTCAGGTTGGCCGTCGTGGCATAGCTGTCCATCCCGTCACAAAAGCGAAAGGTCATGAATTGCTCCTTGAATGGTGTTCAGCGGGTGGCAGCCAAGGTGAGCGACACATTGGCCAAGGCCGAATCCGCTGGCGACTGGTTGGTTAGGGTGAGGACGTTTCCAGCGGCAAAGCTCACGCTGGATGCGAAGGTGAAAGTGGCCGAGGCAGATCCGGAAGCGAAGTTGACAGTGCCGATCGATGTCCCGTTCTTGGCCAACGTCAGCGTGGTGGCAGCGGCCGCCGAAGTGATCGAAGAACCATAGGAACCTGTGAGGCCTGAGGGCAAGGTGATGGCACGCGGCACGATGATCCGGCCCATGACCTGGTTGGCTGTGGGCACGCCCGGAAAAAACATCAGCAGGTCATACGGCGTGGAACCGGGTGCGAGCAAGCCGGCAGGCGCATAAGAGCGCTCATCGGTATAGGAGGTGACCATGGTGGCACCTGTCACCACCAGGTACAGCGGGATCTTGCCCGCCGTGAAACCGGTGGTGTTGGCGGTGACTGCCCCAGTGGCGGCATCGGCCATCAGGTAATTGGTGGTGCTGGCCGTGAGGGTCACCGTGCCATTGGCGATCTGGCCGTTGTACCAGCCGCCGTAGTAGCCCCAGGTCAACCCTGAGGAGGTGCTGGCACGCCTTGCCCAGAGCATAGCGGGGCTGGCCGCGTCAAAGAGCGCATTGGCCAGCACCTCCTTGCTGCTCTGGTTGGTGGCGATGGTGTCGATCAGGGTGGTGCTGTTGGACATGAATGACCTTGTTGATTACCGCTGTGCTGAGGCCGTGGCGGTGTGCCCCAGCACCCCTTGGTCGCTGTTCTGTGCCACGGTGAAGGTGATGGTCTGCCCGGGTGTGAAACCGTCTGCGGTGATCGTCGCGTCGGGGTAGACCCATGTTTGGGCGGCCGTGACGACCAAGGTTCTGACGAGCGCCACACCATTGAAGACCTGCACCTGATAGGACTCGGTGCTCTCATCGAGCGGGACATCCGTGCCATTGAGCCAAGCGGCGTTCACCCTCGCCCGCCGGGTCCAGACCAGGGTGATGTCAGCTACTGAGGTAGCAGAGCCTTTGTTGGCAAAGAAGCCCGAGGGCGCCAGCGGCCGCACGCAGGCTTCGCTCACGGTGACCGAGACCGCATCGGCGGTGCTGGCCGTGCGCCCCAGCGTCACCGGCAAGACCTTGAGGGTCTGGCCCAGATCGGACAGGTTCAGGGGCAGCTTGTAGAGGGTGCTTGCGCCCAGCAGCACGAACAATTCGCCACTGGCGTGCGACGCAATAGCCCACTCGGTGCCCTGCCTTCCTCGCAAGAATCCGCTGAGCTGGTAGGTCCCGGTTCCCGTCAGCGTGGCCGTGCGGAAATAGACCAGCTCGCGGCCGATCATGGCCACATTGACCCCGGCAAAGAGGCCCGCGCTGTCGGTGCTGGTGAGCACCCCATTGGCCATGCGCACGGTCACGGTGCTCGATTCATCGGGTTGATTGCCCCCGGAAAAGTTGCCCAGCACGCTGTCGGTAAAGCCGATGGTGGCGGCTACCGTCTGGGTCTGAAACGGGGTGAAGGACACACCGTCACGCGAAATCTGCAACTCGCAACCCGGCCATGAGCTGTCATAGCCGCAGGCAGCCAGGTACAGGGCCTGCGAGGTGTCCGTATCGCGCAGGGGTGGCGCATCGATGATGGCCAGCCGGGTTCCCCCGGCATAAGACACCACTGGGGTCACATAGCCCGTGGCCGCTCCCCCGACGGTGGTGGGCGTGGAACTGTAGAGCGAGGGGTCCTCGGACACAGCGGTCCAACGCAACTGCCCCTGGCCATTGTTCTCGCAGCGGGTCAGGCGCGCTACGGCGCTGTAGCCTGTGTCTGGCTCGATGAGCGTGACGACATCTGAAGGCTCGTAACGCATGTAGGCCAGCGAGGTGGCAAAGGTGTAGGTCGTGCGGGCAACCCACTGGCTCCAGAGCATGAGCTCGCAACGCTGGCGGGCATCGTCATCGGTGAGCACCACGGGCAGCTGGAATGCGGTTTTCTGCACACTGGGCGTGACCGAGCGAAAAGCCCGCTGGGTGGCGTTCTCGTAGTCGTTTTGCGCCCCCGGATAGGTCATCTCGACCACCTGCGGCAGGTCCACCTCCTGCGTGCGGGCGGCCACCAGCGGGTTCAGGCTCTCCTCAGCCGATTTGCTGGCCGCAGCGCCCAAGTCGGCAGCCGGGATGGTGACCACTGAGGCCGTGCCCCGCTTGACGAACTTGAGCTTGGCATTCGTGTCTGTGGCATCCACAAAGTAGGCCGTCATCAGGGGCTGCAGATTGCTTTTGGCGCTGGAGCGGTTGGTGATGGCGTAGCCGCGCACCTTGTCGGTGAGCTGGGAGGTGTCGTACTGACTGGCCTGCAGCCCTGCCCTGCTGGCCACATCCCCCACGATCGAGGACAAGCTCACACCGTTGGTGTCCAGCGATGCGTGGGCCAGGTACATGCTGATGGCGCCACTTGAAGTCCAGTCGCTGTAGAGGATGGTGGATTCGTTGAGCACCGTGATGGAACTCACGATGGGCGTTCCTGTGAACCAGAACAGGTTGGTGCTGGTGCCTGCAGCCAGATCGATGCGCCAAATGCCCGTGCCGTTGACGACCACATAGATGAGGCTGTCGTTGATCACATGGCCGATCGAAATCCCGTTGGGCACCCCGCTCATGGCCGTGCCGACATAGGCCAGCGTGTCCTTGTTGAACTTCTCGATGGTGCCGGTCACCACGTTGGCGACGTACACATGGCTCACCCCAATGCCAAGTACCGTCCATGGCCCTGTCAGGCTGGAGGTGGTGAGCACGCCCGAATTCAAATCAAACCGGTACAGGTTGTAGGAAAACCCGCCGTAGCTGTTGGTGACCCAGATGAGGTTGCCCGATTTGAAAAAGCAGGTGGTGCCACCGCCGTAGGGCAAATTGGGGATGGTGGTGTCGGTGGACAGGCCTGTGGTCGCATCCACCCAGCGCATGGTCAGGTTGCCGCGCACAAGCGCCCCGGGCACATCACTGCGGCCATTCGCTGGGAAATCCCCAGGAGAGCCGCCTGACAAGGCCCCGTTGGGGCTGGCGCCATAGGGCGTGAGGGTTTCCAGGCGCACCCCTGAGTAGCCGTAGTAGTAGCCCCAAGCCATGGCCAGGGTGCTGGTGACCGACAGGCATGGGGCCGAATAGAAGGTGCTGAGCGTCGTGGGGTAGTTCCAGGAGGAGACGAGCTGGGTTGTCCAGGTGGTGTTGGACGCCGTGACGACCTCAAAGGACAGGCTGGGCAGATAGTTGCCGTAGGGCGCAAGGTCAAAGTCGGTGAAGACCGCATAAGCGAGCCCCCGGTAGCCGGGCACGTTGCCCACGCCCAGGTAGCTCTCCATGGTCGGATCGGCCGCCTGCAGTTCATCGCCGGTGTAAATGCGGATGCCATCAGCTTGTGTGGCGCTGGCCAGCACGCTGGAGGCGGTGGCATTCGCCCCCATGTCGTAGATCAGCTTGCTGTTGGCCCAGATGCGGCGCACGCCCACGATCGGGCCTTCGCACAGGCCCACGGCAAAGGACAGCGAGTAGGAATAGGTGGTGGAGGTGGGGCCGCCTTTGCCGCCTTGCGTCTGGGAATGCTCCACCGGAGTGCCCGCCCAGATCACGTTGCCCGCCATGCGGTAGGTGCCGTAAATCAGGGGAATGGGCTGACCATAGGCGCTGTTTTGCACCTTGAGGTCGGCCATGTGGGGGCCTTCGACGTGCTGCGGAAACAGCACGGAGCCGACCAGGCTGCCAGCCATCCAGCCCCATTGGGCGCCCGCCGGGCCGCCCACGGCAAAGCCGATCGCAGCGCCTGCGACCGAAACGGCAAGTTGCGCCATCAGTGAACTCCGGGGAATCTGTAAAAACCTGCGGCCTGCGCCCACCACCAGGCGTCCATGCCGTGCTCGACCACCTTGCGTCGAGGCAGGTAGGCGTGGATCAAATGCTCGGGGGTGCTGAGAATGCCCAAATGCCCCGGGTGCGCGTCGAATGTGAAAAGCAGCACGTCCCCGGCAGCCAACTCCTCGCGGGTGATGCTTTTCATCTGCATGTCGCAGTGCCTGCGCAACGACTCGCCATCGGGTCGCATGGTGTAGCCCATGACATCGAAGTCGGACAGGCCCAATTCCTGCGCCACGCCAACCAGGAGGCCTGCGCAGTCCACCCCTACCCCTTTGAGCCTGCCCTGGTGGTGGTAGGGCGTGCCCAGCCAGCTGCGGGCGGTGCGCACCACATCGTCTGCAGTCACCTTCATTTGCGGGTTCATTTGCTCTGGGGCCTCAGAATCGAGTCGGTGCCCGGGATGTAGGGCTCGCCCCGGAAGTTCAGGAAATTGCCAAAGCGCTGGCGGCAGGTAGTGGCGGTCTTGTCGCAGCCAGCCACCAGGGTGTAGGTGTCGCCCACGCTGATGGGATAGGTCATGGGCAGCGCCAGGGTGATGGATCCCGGCGAGAACTGGCGCACGTCCATGCGGTAGCCCGCGTTCTGGCCGGTGAGCCACAGCAGCGTGCCGTAGGTGAAGTAGCCCTGCGCATAGGTCATGGCGATGGTGACCTGCGTGCCCGCATTGATGCTGTTGAAGGTGTAGACGCCAGCGGTCACGCTGTACTGGCCGACGGCCGGAGCACCCGTGACTTTTGTGAAAACTGCACCCGTCTGGGCATTGGTCACCCCGGTGTCTGACGCCCAACTGCCGCCTTGCGGGATCACGGGCGTGATGGTCCAGGGGTTGGCGCTGGGGATGGTGTAACCAGGCGAGGTGTAGGGCAGCACAGGGCCGGCCTGCGTCATGGAAGTGTCGGCAAAGACCCGGGCATTGGTCACGCCGGTCACGGCTCCAGAGAACGTCAGGGGCGTGAGGTTGACCTTGCAACGGCTGTCACCCAGCTGCGCGCGGCAAGTGGAAGAGTACAGCGAGCCCATCTCCTGAGTGAGCAGCTGAGCCAAGCCCCGCAACTCGGCCACGAACTGGCCACGCTTCAAGGTCACCTGCCCCAGCACCCCGGTGGTGAGCGGCAAGACGCCCATGGAGAGGTCCATGTAGTTGACCAGGTACAGGGTGACGGCTGCGTAGTCCCACAGCCCCGCCATCACATCGGCGCGCGTGATGGCCGAGTGGTCAAAGACGGCGGTGACTTCCTGGTTGCTGTTGGAGAGGTCATCGGACCAGACCATGGCCGAGGAAGTGTGGCCACCGGTGCTGGCATACGTGACACCCGAGACCGTGAGGTCCGAGTCGTGGTCGGAGAAACCAAAGACCTGGCCGTCGCGCCGGGTGATCTTCCACAGCGTGGCAGTGGTCAGCACCTCCCCCGCCAGATGGGCAGTCAAGGCAGTGGAAATGGTTCTCATGCGTAGCCTTCAAAGGCGCAGTTCAACCACCGGCAGCGTGACGCTGCTGGCGTTGAGTTCTTCGTAATTGGCATTGAAGCTGTCGGTATCGAATCTCACCGGCACATCGAACTCGCCGCTCCAGGTGAGCACATCCGATGTGGTGGGGGGCGTGCTGCCCCAAAACGTCACCACGCCCGTGGTGGTGTCCAGCGAACATTGCCCGGACACCGGTCCGAAAGGCACCGTGACGCCGTTCTTCTGGATGACCACGGTGCCCGCGACGGGTTTGGTGATCTTGCGGGCGTAGGTGTTGGTGCCCAGTGCGTACTGCTTGTAGAGCTGCCCCGTAACCGTGCCATTGCCTCGCCCGCTGGTGTTGACGATGCCGCTACCAGTGCCCGAGACGGCGGTGTGGTCCTTCCAGTCCTTCCACCGAAAACCGTTGGCCATGCCAGCGGCAATCAGGAACCAGGCGTGCAGCTGGTCAAGTTCAGCGTCCGTGCGCACACCGTTCATGGCATCCCAGTGGCGCAGCGCGTCCTGCCAGGTCTGGATGCGCTGCTCGCGCCCGCTGGCCGTTTGCACGACCTGGGTCTTCCAAACCGGACCGCCCGAGGAGTGGTAGCTGATGTTGGCGGGAAATCTTGGGGATTCGATGAAGGCCATGAATTCCTCGCCTCAATAGCTTCTGCGCAGGGCGCGCTGCACACGCATGCCGATCTGGCTGGCAGCCTGATCAATGGTGCGCAGGTCAGTGCCGCTGGCGAAGTGGTTGTTGATCACGATGCTGGAGCCCCCCATGCTGCCCAGACGGTTGTTGGGCACGATCGAGCCCGAGCCACCCGGAACAAACACCTCAGGACCCCGCTCGCCCACCAGGTAGGCCTGGTTCGGGTAGACATCGCCACCGCCAGCGCGCGCGGGCAGGGACAAGAAATTGGCTGGGGCAGTGAGTCCCGTGCCCAGACTGGCCGTGGCGGCCACCGGGGTGCTCGCACCTTCCCCCATCAGTCCCCCGATCACGCTGGTGAAGATGCCGCCCAATCCGCTGCCCGCGTTGCCAAACGCGCCTGCCTGACCGAACAGGCTTTGCGCGAGGTTCTGCGCCACGATGCGGGTGATCGCCTGCTCGATGCCCTTGGCCATGTCCAGGAACGCGTCCTTGAAAGACTTAGCACCACTGACCAGATCCGTGAAGAAGTTGGTCAGGTTGTCCTCGAAGATCAGGCGGAACTTGCTGCCCACCATATCGGCCGAAGCGGCGAGCTGCTCGATCTTGGCTCTGAACGCTTCCACGTTCACCACCATGCGCGGATCGCCTGAAGCTTGCGCCACGGCCATCATCTGATCGGCAATCCCAGCCAACTGGATGGCCGCGTTGGTGCGCGCCACCGAGAGCTTGGCCATCGATTCGAGTTCGGTGATGGCGCCAGACTGACGCTGCGCGGCAACCCGGGTCTCCGTGGCGCCCAACTGCTCCTCAATCGCTGAGGACTTGAGGTTGAGCTCGGACATAGCTGCGCGCGCGTTTTGCATCTTCTCGACCTGATCGAGCATGGCCAGGCCCCCAGCATTGCCTTCCACCGTGAGGCGCTGGCGAAACTGCCGGTTTTGCAGGGCGCTCTGGCGCTTGCCGGCTTCGGCCAGGTTCCCCTGCATCTCCAACAGCCGGATGTTCAGGCGCTCAACCTCATCGTTGTAGGCCTTGGTGGCCTTGGCCTGGTCCAGCGTGAGCAAGATGGACTTAGCCTGGGTGTCGGAGACCATCGAGCGCGAGCGCTCCTGGATGTCATCAATGCGGTTTTGCGCCTCCACCCGGGCCTTGGCATCGCTCACCTTGGCCTGGTAGGCCTTGAGCGCGGCAACTTCCTGGTCATAGATGGCCAGGGTGTTCTTGAGGTTCTCCTCGGCCGCCACCTGCCGGCCCGCGAAGTAGTCGGCAATGGACATCAGGTCCTCGCCGTAGGCTCGGCTCAGGAACTGTTCGCGGGTTTGCAGCAGGCGCTGCTCTTCCTGAATCTGGCGATCGAGCAGTTTGAGCTGGCCATCGAGCTGCTTCTTGAACATCTCGTTGTCCCCGCCCAGGTTCAGGTTAGGCAGTGAAGGCCTCGGACCACTGGCGCCAGCCTTGCGAGCTTCCTCGAGCTGCTTTCTGAGGCGCTCAGAAAACAGGGGCCGGTTCCAGATGTCCTGCATGTCCTTGGACCAGGACTCGCCCACCACCTTGATTTGCGCAAGCCCCTCGCGGGCGGTCGCAAGGCCGCCCATGAAATCACCCGACAGCGCCTGCCCTGCCCCCTGCACCGCCAGCACCAGTCCCATGAACTGGGCAGCGGCGGCACCAATGGTTTTTCCCACCATGTTGAAAACATCAGGCACCACGCTCAGCACGTCGATGAAATACGCCAGCGCCATGGCTGAGCGCTCGGCCCAGTCACGGATCGAGCCGTCCTTGGCCAGACTCTCCACCGTGGCGCGCAGGCCATCGTTGGCGTTCTGGCTCTCCAGGATGGCTTTGGTGAAGGCGTTCAAGACCGGCACCAGCTCCAGGCCGATCTTCTTGAAGATGGCATCCGTGGAAGCTTTGAGGCGCACGAGGTTCTTCTCGTACTCATCGGCCATCTGGGCCTGCTCGGCCGTCACCTTGACCGAGAGCTTGCCGACTTCCACCAGGTCTTTCATGACGGGCAGCAGGTTGGCACCGGCGCGGCCAAGCAACTCCTGCGCCACGGCGGTCTTGCCCGCGCCATCCTGAAACCGGGCCATTTCGGTGGCGATGCGCACGAAAACCTCGTCGGGGCGCTGCGAGGCCAACTCCTTGGTGCTGATGCCCAGTGCCCCAAAGGCCAGACTGGTTTTGGAGCCGCCCTGCTGGGCGTCGAGCATCGCCTTGGAGAGCTTTTGCAGGCCCCCGGCCAGCATCTCGGTATCTGTGCCCGAGAGTTTGGCCACGGACGCCAGCGCCGAGAGGTTTTCCACCGTGGCGCCGGTGCGCTCGGAGAGTTGCTGCAAGCCAGCGGCCGAGCTGATCACGCCTTCGATCTTGCCCACCAGGGCGTCAAAGCTGGCAAAGGACGCGAGCCCCACCCCGAAGCTGGCCAGCGTGTTCTTGACGACCCCGAACTGGGTATCGATCCGCTTGGCCGTGTTCTGGGCCACCTGCTCGGCCCGCCCCAGATCACTCTGGAACTTGGCGACGTTGGCCGTCAGTTCGACAACGAGGGTACCTAAGGACATATCAGCTGGGCTTGACGCCAAAAAGGGCCTGACGGATCAGGTCGGACTGGGCTTTGGGGTCCTGCAGCAGCACGGGCTTGTCCTGCCGCTCGGGCGAGAACAGCATGTAGTCGCTGGGACGGTGGGGTTTCTTGGGTGGCGAGAGGCTGTGGTTGGCCACGGTGCTGCACACGAGGCCCATGCGCAGGTCGGCACGCGGATCACCGAATGGCTCAATCTGGTCAAAGGCGAGCCACTCGGTGAGTTCGCTGCTCTCGATCTCCGAGAGCAGTTGGGCAACCGTCTTGCCCAGCGCGAGGGCTAGGCGGAAATAGAACCGTCGCTCGGGCCGGGCGTGGAGTTTTTTATGGCGTCCTCCACCGCGTCGGGGGCCATGCCGTTAATGCGCTGGGCCACGCCGAAGATGCGGTCGATGGCGATGGCACTCTTGCGGCCCAAGGCCACCAGGTCTTGCACGCCAAAGATCTGTTTGTCTTCTTCATCGACCACGGTGGCGGCCAGCAGCTTGGCGCGCAGGTTGTCCATGTCGGGCACACGCTTGCCATCGACCACCTTCATGAGGGTGGCTTCAAATGCATCGCGCTCGGCACCGCTCAATGTGCGAATTCGCACACTGCCGCCCCACTCGGGCACGGGCACGGTCTCAAAGCGCATGTCATGGCATTCGAGGATGTCGGCTTTGGAAAGGATCTTGGTCATGTTCAGCTCCAGCTCACCGGTCCGGTGATTCGCACGTCCACAGTGCCGCGCACCACTTGATCGACGCCGCCTTGGCTGGGCACCTTCATGACGTAGCCATTCCAGGTGGCGGTGTGGGTGTCGGGCAGCACCAGCTTGAAAGCGGTTTGCACCTGACTGAGTTGGCGGGCCAGCAGAGCCAGTTGGCCGGCATCGCCGTGGTCCCAGTCGATCTCGAACGAGAGCTGGCCAAAGCGCGGGATGCCGGGGCGGATCTCTTCGGCGCTGGAACTCAGGTTGGTCACATCGATGATGTTGGCCGAACCGTCAAAGCCGGTGAAGGTGCGCACGTTGGCAATCGGCGTCCAGCTCACCGGGGTAGCCGTGCCACCCGTGGTGTAGGCCGCGCCGCCGGTGGTGTCCAGGTTGATGGCGAAGGTGTTGGTGGTGCGGTTGGTCACCACCCAGGTGCCGTTCACGGTGGTGGTGCCACCCACCCCTGCGATCGTGACCACATCGCCCAGTCCGAAGCCGTGGCCCGTACAGGTGAGGATAGTGGGGTTGCCCAGCGTGACGCCGGTGATGGTTTTGGCAGTGCCGGATCCGGTACCCAATGAGAGTACGGAGCCTTGTGCCGAGATGGCGGTTGAAGTCATTTCATCTCCATATGAAAAAACCGCCCGAAGGCGGCACGTGAAAACCCAAGGTCTGGTTCAGGTGGACCAGATGGAATAGTCCAGAGAGACCCTGTGCAATCGCACATCGATCTCGTAGAAATCCTGCTCGGAGAGTTGGACATTGGTGAACGCTGCACCCTGCATGGCCAGTCGCACACTGGCTGCGATCTGCTGCACGCTGGCGTATGTCTTGCCGTAGGCATCGATCTGCACGCGGGTGTTTTGCAGGTCCGAAGGGCCAAGCAGGTTGTTGTTGGTGACGCTCACCACCCGCTGGTAGACGATGTAGGGCGCGACAGCATCCTGCGCGGCCAGGTTCGGGTAGCTGCGGCCAGCGACCAGAGGTGCGAGCACAGCCTGCAATTGCTCCTGTATCACCTTTTGGCTCCACGCAATCCCGCTGCTTCTTCCGGGATGCGTTTGGCCAGGTACTGGGCAATGGCATCCACGGCGGCTTGTTTATTGGCCTCAAAGGCTGGGCGCAAGAAAGGCCGCGCACTCATCTTTACGGTGCCAAATTCCACCCAGCGCCAGTAGTAGGCGTCCTGGGAACGGTTGCCCTTCTTGCCCTGGTTGCGGTAGCGCTTGCCGCTGCGAACCCCGACGATGAAGGTCTGGCTGCTGACGGTCGAACGCTCGGGCACATGCTTGATCAGGATCGAGCGTTTGAGCGTGCCCGGCAGCGGATCACCGGGCGCCGGGGCCTGGGTAGAGACCGGCGCGCGGGCCTTGGCATCGTTGCGAATGATGGAGGCGCCCGCTGCTACGCTCTGGCGCAGGGCATTGCGTGCAATGCGCACAGGCAGTTCCTTCAGGGCATCGGAGAGCTCACGCAGGCCTTTGACATGTTCGAGTTCCATGGCATCAGCCTCCTTCGTTGGTGCCTTCAGTGACCATCAGGTGGATCAGCACGTTGGCTTCGTCCTCGTTCATGCTGGCCAGGATGTTGAAGACGCGGGTCTTGTAGAGCGCCCGCATGCCCGCCACCGCACGCGTGTCGGTGAGCGATGGTTGGTAACGGATCGTGAGGCGATGGGTGACCTCGGAGGCCACCTTCTGCGCCAGCTCCAGCTCACGACCGGACAAAGGCTGGATCGCTGACCAGATGGTCTGCACATCCACCCAGCCGGCATTGACCTCGCCAAAGGAATCCTGTGCGGCGTTCCTGCGCTGCAAGGTCACTCGCCGATTGAGTTCTCCGGTGCGCAGTCTGGTCATGTCACTGCTCCTTTCACACCGTCACCATCCTGTAGGGATCGAGCAGCCCATCAATGAAGGGCAGCGGATCGATCTTGCCGCGCGCCATTGCCGCCACTTCCTCGCGGTTTTGGTAGAGGCTGCCAATGCGCAGCAGCATCCAGCTCTTGAGACCCTCGGGCACGTTGGCTGCGCTGCCGTAGCCAGCATCAAAGGTCACCGAGACTGCCGCGATCTGCGGCAGCGGAATTGGCCAGATCTGACCGAACACGGGCGTGATGCGCGCAGGCTCGCAGGCCAGATCGGCGATGTAGTTGGCCGCTGGCATGGTTTGCGGGGTGCGGTTCATGTCCAGATAGTCGATCGAGACAATGGTCTGCACGGGTGCCTTGGGTATCAGGATCGCGTGCCCCGGCAGCGTGAACGGCCTGCCAGCAGGCACCCCCATCAGGGATGGCCCGGGAAAGCTGTCCAGGATGTACTTCCAGCGCGCCGTGACCAACTGCCGCCCCGTGATGGTCTCGGCCGCCAGCCTGGCTGAGCGGATGAGCGCCATGATGAGGGCGTCGTCATCGCTGAAATCCACCCGAAGATGGAGCCGGGCCTCGGCCAGAGACACCGGCTCCTCGGTGGGCGCCGTGACAAGCTGCAGCGGCATGAGGCTCAGGCCTCAGTTGTGGTGGTTGCGGCTTCCTCAGCTGGAGGGACTGGAGATTCAGCCTTGGCAGCGCTCTTGACCTGGGCAGCCGCTTTGGCCTGCTTCAAGGTTTCGACCTGCACGAGCTGCGCAAACCCTGCTTGCACCTGACTGGCCGTTTCATCGTCATACGGGTAGGTTTGACCCTGCGCGTACTTGATGAAACGGTTGCCGCTGCCATCGACTGCAAAGAAGTCCACCAGAAACTGGACAGCTTTCATGGCAGCGCTCCTCAGACGATCTGCGAGACCGCAGCCTGGTTGCTGGCGTCCGCACTGGCGTAGCGCGGGTTCAGGCCCATAAGCTGGGCGCAGGTCTGGCTGGCAGCCACGCCCACAGTCAGGCTCAGGCGCACATAGGCAAAGCCATTGGCCGTGTCCAGCTCAACCGGGCGCAGGTTGATGAGCGCCTGCTTGTTGGAGCCACCGCCCACCTGCGTGAGCTGGGTGATGGCCTTGCCAGCCACGTCCTTGGCCGAGGTGCCCGAGGCGTCCACGGCCTGCTCGAACTTGGCATCCACCGTGCCATTGACCCCCAGATCCCCGGTCTGGATCAGCGCCATGAGGGTGTGGTGGCTGCCAGCCTGGACCCAGCCCGTGGTGACCGTGCCTGTTGCCTGGCTGGCCGGATCGATCGTGGCCAGAAGCGACAGCATCTCGCTGCCTTTTGCGTTTGGAAACATGAAGATTCTCCTGAGTGAAAGTAGTCGCATCGAACCGGGGCCGATCAACGCGCGCCCAGTTGCACGAAGGGCGAGAGGGTCGTGCTGCCCTTGGCGGGCGTGATGGGCGCGGCAATCTTGGATTGACCGTCCATGCGGAAGGTGGTTCGGAAAGCTGTCAGGTCCGCATCGAAGTACAGGTGCATGGACGTTGCCGTCTGCATGCCGCCCGCCTTGGTGATGGTCTGGTAGTAGGACAGGTCGGCCAGCAGCACATCGCCTGCAGAGGAGAAGGTATTGGCGTGCTGGGACACGAACACCGGGCGACCCAGCAGCGTGCCGTAGGGCGAGGCCTGGATGCCACCCACGTTCAGACCCATTGGCAGGTAGATCGGGTAGTTGCCCAGCGTCAGCGTGAAGAGCGCCGGCAGCACATCGTTGTTGACGATCCACACCGACTTGGCAAAGGAGCCCGGCGGCAGGCGCGAGATCATCTTGGCCAGGTTCTGTGCCATGAGCGTCTGCGCGGCTTGACCCGATTCCTTGGCCACCGTGACGGTGGTGGCTGCGTTCATGCAACCCATCGGCACACCCGTGCCTGCACCAAAGAGGATCGACTCATTCGACTTCCAGCGGATGGAGGTGGCGATCTTGTCGGGCAGGTAGGTGGACAGGGCGTTGGTGTCGTCCAGCAACTCATCGGTCACCGGCACCAGGGCCATGAGCTTTTTAAGGCGCAGGGTGGACAGGCCCAGCACCGGCTTGGTGCTCACCGCAGGGGTGGCTTCACCTTGCCAGTAGGCCCGGATACCGTTGCTGCCCCAAGGCGTGGTCTCGTCCTTGGGGAACGCCATGGTGTTGCCGGTGATCTCGACGTTGTCGGTCAGCGGCAGCAGCGAGTCCTCGCCCAGCGAGAGCTGGAAGATTTCCTGCGAGAACTGGGGCGGCACCAGGAAACCACCGTCCTGGGCCGAGCCCTCGTTGCCAAAGCTGGCGGGCACTGTAGCGCCACGGCCAGAGCCCACCAGCAAACGCTCATCAAGCGAGCTGCCGGGGTTTTGCGCCTGACGCACGGTCTTGAGGAATTCGCCCACGCTCTTGAAGCCGTGGCGGGGGTCGGACTCGATGTTCTCCGAGACGGTGATGACCGAGCTGGCGGCGCTGGCTACGCTGGGCATGCTCTGGGGGAGCTGCGCCACACGGGCCATCTGCGCCTCTTCGGCGATCAGGGCTGCCTCACGGTCGATGGCGGCCGAGGCGGCCTCGATCTTGGCCTTGAGGGCTTCGAAGGCGCTGAGCTCTTCATCGGTGATGTCGCGCTCCTCAGCAGCGGCAATGTCGGTCAGGGAACGGGCGTCCTTGACCAGGGCGGATTTGCGAGCCTGAAGCTCACGGAGTTGCTTACTCATTGGGATTTCTCCAAATAAAAAGCCGCCCAGGCGAAATGCACAGGGCGGCGGTTGGGATACGACCAACGGGTCGCAGGCTGTTGCAGCCCTCAAAGGAGGACTGCTGAAACGGGTTGGATCAGATCAATGCCAGCGCGTCGCGGGCTTGGCGCAGGCGGGAGGCGCCACGCGGTGCGCTGGAGCGGACTTGCTTTTGCATCTGGGCGAGCACATCGTCGAAGGTGGCTATACCGTCCACCATCTTTTGCTCCAGGGCGGCGTCTGCACCGAGCACCCTGCCCTCGCCCATGCCCGAGCGCACGTCGTTGACCGACACGCCACGGCCTTTGGCCACGGCTTTGACGAAGGCGTTGTAGTAGTCGTCCACACGGGACTGCATGAAGCTCTGGGCCTCGGGGTCCAGCGGCACGTAGGGGTTGCCCTCGACCTTGAACTTGCCCGCCGAGATGAGGGTGGGCTTGACGCCCTCTTCTTCCAGGGCTTTGGAATAGTCAAAGTGCGCCTGCCACACGCCGATGGAGCCGACCTCACCTCCGGGGGTGACGTAGAACTCGCTGGCCGAGCAGCCGATCCAGTAGGCGGCCGAAGCTGCCAGGCTGTTGGCCACCGCCACCACGGGCTTTTGGGCACGGGCTTTGACGATCTCGGTGGCCAACTCGGCAACGCCATACACGCTGCCACCGGGGCTGTCGATGTCGATCAGGATCTGCCCCACCGTGTCGTCCGCAAGCACCTGGCGCAAGGCAGCCGTGAACTGCTGGGTGCTGGTGCTGCCCGTCCCGGAGATGTCATCGACCATGTTGCCGCGCTGCGTTACCACCCCATAAAGGGGAAGCACCGCAATGCCAGAGCCAGCATTGGCAGCGGCAAATTGTTTGCGTGTGCTGCGGACAAGGCGGTCCGAGTTGATCTGAAACAGGGTCTCGTCGCTGGGTTCTTGGCCGGCAGACCAGCGGCTCAGGACTCCCGCCATGGCTTGCATGCGCTCGGGCATCAGTGCCCATGGGGTGGTCAGAAACTCAGAAATCAGAAGTTGTTTGTTCATTTGTTCATCCCAAGAGAAACAAGGGCGTCCGCCAGGGACGCCTCGTCGGTGAATGTGTTCATGTGGGTGGCCCACGCTTGCACGGTGGAGAAATCGATCCCCAGCGCCTGGGCAATCAATTCGATGTCGCCAGTGGCCAGACTGGTCTTCTTGCTCAGGCGCCGGGCCAGACGCTGGGCGTTGGACTCCACGATCATCCGCAGTCGCTGGCTCGTCTCGTGATCCTGGCGCGCGGGTTCTGGATCGCTGACGTCCTCAGGTTCAGGCGTGGTGTCTTGTGCTTCCTGTTCTTGCTCGGCCTCTTCGGCGTCCTCTTCTTCGACCATGTTCAATGGCCGCAGCGGTTGGTCCAGACCGGAGATCGGGTTGAGGTTTTCTGCGATGCGGGCCTCGTTGCGGGTGAGCCAGCCGTTTTGGATGCCGCTTTGGTAGTAGGCCGAGCGGCTGGCGGCGTCACCGCGCATCAGGTTGGCGAAGTCGAATTCGACTTCCAGTTCGTCACCGTCGAGCATCAAGTCGGCTTCGATCGATGCCTCCCAGCGCTCGGCCCAGGGCGTCATGGTGTGCATGACGAACTCCAAGCTCTGCTGCTCGATGTTGGAAAACGTTGCCCGGTCCAGGTCCGCGATCATGTGCGGCGGCACCCGAAACAGACGGGCAATGTCCGTGATTTGGAACTTTCGCAATTCCAGGAACTGGGCGTCCTTGTTCGTGACGCCCACTTCGTGGAACTTCATGCCGTTTTCCAGCACCAGCACCTTGCCCCGATTCGAGCCGGATTGGGCGGACTGGTAGGACTCGCGAAACACCCGTTTGGCTTCCGGGTCCTTGAAGCTGCCGGGAAACTCGATCCAGCCGCCCGTGGGCTTGGCATCGTTGGAAAAGAACCGGGCGCCATAGTCCTGCGCGGCGAGCGCCATACCCAGACTCTCACGGGAGAGCTCGATTGGGCTCAGGCCCAGGATGCCGTCCGACGACAAACCCCGCAGGTGCCAGATCTCCCCTCGGGGAAACACCATCTCATTGCCGGCCTGGTTGCGCACCCGGTAGCGGTATTCACCATCCTTCAGGAGCTCGACGCGCACCCTGTCCGGGTGAATCGGGATCAGCTCGGTGATCTCGCCCTTGCCGTTGGAGACGATCTGACAGAAGGCATTGCCACGCAAGGCCAGGTGCCCCTGCAGCATTTCGCGCCACTCGAACGGGTTTTGAAACCGGTTGGGCCTCTTGCCCAGCACCCGGTAGATCCAATGGTCCGTGACCCGGTCTTTACCGCCATCGGGACGCGCGCGGTAGACCACCAGCGGCAGCGAGGCCATGGTTTCCGACAGGATGCGCACGCAGGCGTAGACGGCTGCCAGGCGCATCGCCGCATCGGGCGAGACCCGCACGCCGGAGACGCTGCGCACAGAGACCGGCTCAAAAAAGAAATCGCCCCATGGGGAGCGATCGTTGGTGGAGGCTTTGAACCGGTCAAAGAGATTGAAAATTCCCATGTCTTCAGAGCAGCATCAGCTCATAGTCGGATCCCAGCTGCACCGAATCTCCCGGTTTGATCGCCCGTGACAGGGCCATGATCAGCGCCACGATGCCGTCTATCTTGTTTTCTGCTCGCTCCTTGCGTGGGTAGATGTTGTCCTTGGCGTCCAAGTGGGCCACCACGTTGCTCGCCATCCAGGTGAGCACCGGGTCGGTGTCATGCGCCAGCTTCTTTTGCAAGACCAAGGCTTCCAGCGTTTTCATGGGTTCGCTGAAGTTCAGCACCGTCGGACGCACCTCGATCATGGGCAGGCCCTCGGCCAGCATCCGGGTGGACAGCTGGGTGGCCTGAAACGGATCGAATGCCACGGCCTGGACGGCATAGCGCGACGCCGCATCCAGCAAATCGGCCTCGATCCAGCTGAAATCAATCACATTGCCGGGCGTCACCACCAGGCGCCCGGTGCGCATCCATCCCGCGTACTGGCTGTTGCCTGAGGCGTTGACGGTGTCTTCGGGCAAGTAGTAGCGGCCAAAGGCCACATAGGCGCCTGCCATTTCGGGATGCTGGAACACCAGCACCATGGCTGCGATGTCGGTTTTGCTGGCCAGGTCCAGGCCAATCCAGCAGGGCTGGCCCACAAAGGCGTCCAGATCCAGGCTCGCGTCGCCACAAGCCTCCCAAGCCCGCATGTCCATCCAGGCGGTGTCGGCGTTGACCCACTCATTAAGGTGCTTGGTCTTGAAGTTATTCACCGCACTAGGCAACTGCATGGCCTTGGCCTGCAGCGGTCCCAGGATCTCGGGGCGCACCGAGATGCCCCAGTTGGGGTTAGCCTTGACCAGCGCCTCTTCCGAGCCCCAATCGTCACCATCGTCCAGGCCATAGATGATCCCGAACTGGGTATCGTCTTCAAACACGCGTTCGAGCAACTTGGTCACGAAGGTGCGGACCTCGTAGCAAATGCCTGCCCGGTTGCTGCCAGCGGTGGTGATCACCCACAGCAAAGAGTTGTCACGTTTGCCGGTGCCTGTTTCCACCACGTCATAGACCGAGCGGGTCTTGTGGGCGTGGAGTTCATCGACGCACCCGAAATGGATGTTCAAGCCGTCCAGCGTAGACCCCTCAGCCGACAGTGCCTCGAACTTGGAGCCCGACTGCAGCACATGCATGTTGTGGGCACCGACATTCACCGAGAACCGGTTGCGAAACCCCGCACTGCGCCGAGCCATCGTCTGGGCATCCCCAAAAACGATCCGGGCCTGGTCACGCGTCGTGGCCAAGGAGTACACCTCTGCCCCACCTTCACGGTCGGCGGCCAGCATGTACAGCGCGACCGTCGAGGACAGGGTCGATTTGGCGTTGCCCCGCGGCACCTCGATGTAGGAGCGCCGAAACCGGCGCTTGCCGTCCGGTTTCACCCAGCCAAACACGGTGGTCAGAATGAACGCTTGCCAGGGCTCCAATGCAATGGGCTCCCCGGCAAGCGGACCCTTCACATGAGGCAGCCTTTCGATAAAAGCGCAGATGTTGTCGGCTGGGTAGAACTCGCGGCCAGTCTTGTCAGTCAGCTTCGGGTTGAAGCGGTACGGACTGTTCTTGCCCTTGAAGCGCTTGAGATCATCGAGCTGGCGCTGGCAGGCGAGTTGCACCCAGCGGCAGGCCAGGATTTCTCCGGCGACCACATGCTTGGCGTACTCATTGGCCATGGACACATACGGCGACTCAGCCATCCAGCCTCACCCGGCGATGTCCGCCCAAGGGTCATCTTCGGCCGAAGGTGTCTCAGCGGGCATCGATACGCGCGAACGCGACGCGGGCGTGAACCCCATCTCAGTGGCCGCCTTGGTCATGATCTGCGCCTGCTTGTTGGCGATGGCCAGATAAGGCGACTGCATGGGCACCCCAGTATTGGGCGCAGGGACCAGGAGGCCGGTCTGCGTGATGCCTGTCTGCGCCTGCCGGTACAGATCTGCAGCGCACGCCCAAATCTCCAGCACCGACATGTCCAGCCGCTTGAGCAGCTGGGGTGGCGCGCATTCCAGGGCGTAGCGCCAGGCCGACTTGGCACCCTCGGTCATGTAATCAGGTGGCTCCACCAAATCCCCTTCGGGCTTGGGTTCGCGCAAGTTCACCCTGCAGTTTTGCAGCGTGCCCTTGATCTTCTTGACCTGTGTGGGCAGCGGTTTTCTGCCAGCCATACGCATCCCGTTTCTGGGGAAGCCCCCCTAGGTTCAATTTGCATTCGGAAAAATTTAGGCAAGCGCACGCATTTGGTGCATAAATGCCCAGAGATTTGACCCCCCTACCCCCTTGGGCGCAGGTGTGGCCGGTCAACCTGACGAGCGTTCTTTAGCGGTCTTGGCGTTGTGACACGACACGCACAAGCTCTGCAGGTTGGATCGATCAAAGCGGGCGCCGCCCTGCTTGATCGGTGTGATGTGGTCCACCACCTTGGCCGCTTGCAACACACCCTGCTCATGGCACAGGCGGCACAGCGGTTGCTCGCGCAAGACCGTGGCACGCAGTGCTCGCCAGCGGGTGGATTGGTAGAAGGTGACCTCGATGTCAAAGCCTCTGCGTGCACGGCCGTAGTCGCGGTGCGAGACCCCCTTGTGCTGTTCGCAGTAGCCAGGCTCACTCACGGTGGCCGGGCAACCGGGATGCCGGCAAGGGGTTGGCGCTTTGATCGGCATAGGCATTCACATGGGGCCAACACACCCCACCGCTGTCCGAAGGAACGGCGGAGCTGGTGCGGTGGGGTGGCTGGTGGCTGCGATTTGCCCATCGCTGCACGGGCCTGCTGGGCCTCACCGCTCAGGACCGAGCGTCCAGCAGTTCAGTGGTGTGCAGGATTTGGAAAACAAAGAAGCCCGCCGACATCGCTGTCGCGGGCTGGAATCTTTGGAGACGATGAGGCCTGCCCTTTGGCATGCCTCATCACTGAATTTGTTTCAGGTAGCGCCATCCTGCCACAGTTTATTCATGGCGTCAAGAACTTTCTCAAAAGGTTGTCGAACATGCGCAGGCCCTGCAAGTGACGCTCACGGCACAGACGTGCAGGGATCTGCGCCAGCCGCAGCTGCGCTTCTATGGGCTGTCGCCGTGGCACGTACAAGATGACCAGCACCGCCCTCTCCAACTCCGGCACCTTGGCCAAGGCGCGCTGGCAGGCCAGTGCTTCGTCGATGTGCTGCAGCACTTCTTTCGGCGCGCGGTCTTCGTCGTCCTGGAAGCTGCGGTAACGCCCTTCTGCACTGCCACAGCGATGACGCCTGTCACGTTCCATGGCCCACCGCCCGTAACGTGTCAGGCGTTCATCGGCTTCTTGCAGGTTTTGCGGAATGTCCGCGCTCAGGTTCTGTCGCATGTTGCTTCCTTCAGTTCCACATGAATGTCGCGAGCGACCGCAGCCCAGGCTGCCACTGAGCCCTCCACCGTCCACTCGTAGTCTTGCCACTGGTGCGCGTGCTGGACGCGCAGGTTGACCGCCAAAGGCCACACCCCTCGCCAGCTCCCGCGATCGAGTCGATAGAACAGCACGGGCAGCTCGCCACACGCTTGCTCCACGCATTGAGACCACCACCCAGCGATCTCTGAGCGGCTGGCGCTGGCGTACCGTTTGATCTCCACCGACCAGCCGGGCACGCCGACCAGGTCACTGTCACCGGCTGCGTTGCGCACGCGCCGCTGCACTTGCCAGCCCGTGTGCTGGCGGATCAGGGCAGCTGCTTCGCGCTCACCTGCCTGCCCTTTGGTGCGTTGCATCCGTCCCATCAGCCACCCCCCGGGTGATCGGGCGATGTCGGGTGATGTTCCAGCCACTGGCTATTAGAAATACCACCAGTGAATTTGCCACGCGTCGGATAGAACATCACCCGGAATGCCCCGTATCCCCCGGGGTGTTTGCCTATTTTTTGAGCACTTCTCATGAAGCCTCCTTTTGCGCGGTACTCATGAGCACCCACTTGGCAGGTTGGCGGCCACCATCGATTTGCTTCGAAATCAGTTTCAGCCCTCCCGCCAGCCGGTTTTTGTGTGCCCGCAGCCAATAGCCAACCTGGGATGACTTGGTCGGATCGGTGCAGCCGGACTGTTCCAAGGCGTCACGCAGCAGCAAGTTGCCGCCCGCCCAGAGGGCCAAATCCTTGGCCCGAAACTCCAACGCCTGCCGATTGCCAAGCTTGGCCAGGCCGACCACTTCGATCGCAGCGAAGACAGAGGCAATCTCACCCGAGCCATCGTTGCTGTAATCGACCGCTGCCACCGGGTCTTCCTCCCCAAGCCACACCAACGCATCTCGCACTCGCCAAGACCAGTCCTCAAAGGAGTCCAGCGGCGGCAGGTTCAAAGGATCTGGATGCAGCGCATAGGCCCGCAGCACCGTCAATGCGGCGGTGATGTAGCGCGCCCGGTGTTGCTTGATATAGACCGCCAGACTGGGGTGATCGAATACCACCTGGCGGTCCTTGAGCGACTCCACCTGCAGCTGCAGCTCACAGACGATGGTGCGGCGCGCGTTGTCGCTGCCCAGCACGACGTTGTTGCCAGTGAGCACCACGCGGGTGCGGTTGCGGAACTTCACCCGCTCGGACTCGCCCAGCTTGCGGTCTGCATAGTCGTCCGAAGTCACGAACTGGGACAGTGCCGGGCTTTTGATCACAGCGCCATTGGGCAGGTTGTCGAACACCACCACAGGATCACCGGCCAGCAGCACCGAGGTGAACACCTTCTTGAGTTCTTCCTCGTTGCCATTGGGCCAAGGGTGGGTGGTGGCGTGGCCGTAGGCGATCAGGTTGCCAATCGAGGCCATCAGCGTTTTGCCCGAGCCGGCCATGCTGGCCGTGTAGAGCACCATCGGCGATTTGGGCAAGGTGGGCCGGGCCAAAGCCGTCAGGACGTCCGCCAGAAACACCGAGCGCGAGACCGGATTGGCAAAGGGGAACTGCTTGACCAGATCACACAGCTCATCCAGCGCGGCGCGGGCTTCCGCCCAGCCCGGCTGCAGCGGCAGCTGCGGAAAGCTGAGCGTCGGCGCATAGAAGATGCCCGTCTCTTCGTCGTAGCCAGGCGCATCACAGACCGAACCATCGACCCGCAAGAATGGCGCGCTGGCCAGTGCCGTGAGCGGCCGAAAGGTGGCGTCATCGGTTCCGGTCTCCAGGGCTGCGGCAATGTTGATCGGGCAATCGACCACCTTGTAGTCCTGCATGCGCTTGTCCCAGCGCTGGAACTCAGCCCGCTCGGTCAACTCGCGCACCAGCCAGTAACGCGTCACGGGCAGCACGATGGGCTGACTGGCCAGGCGGGACAGGCCATCCTGGATTTCCGAGCCTTGGCCGATGCGCACCAGGTACAGCCCGCGCTTGAAGACGATGTCATCGAGCAATTGGGCGCATTGCTGCAAGATGGCCGGCAGCACACCGGGATCGATGTAGATCACCGGTTTGCCCATCCCTCCGGCTGCGCCAGCCAAGCCCCCTCCTGCGGCGCCACCACCGCCCACGTCCTCGGGATCCGGATAGTCAACCTCCTCCCCCGCCCCGCCATCGTCGGGGTCCAGGAATGAAAAGTCGTCCTCTGCCAGCGCCGCGTTCTGAAACTGCAAGCGCGCACGGTCAATGCGCGCCACATAGATGCGGTGCTGCGGCGGCGTCACGGTGAGGCCTTGCTCTACCAATGAGCGGTACAGGTCCCGTGGCGTCAGATCGGCGCAGTGCCCGTGCTGGCATTTCATGGTCCAACTGCCATCGGCGCGGATCTTCACTGCCGTGCCGTTGTCCACACCCTTGGTGTGCAGCTGGTGCTGCAGGCATTGGATGTCCCACCACCCCGAGCCCTTTTGCTGGGCCGACTTGAGCAAGCCGGCCGCCTGCAAGGCCTGGATCAGCGGATGCTCGCCCGCTTGCAGGGCTGCGGCGGCAGGTCGGGCATTCAGCTGAGGGACCTGATCGAGGGCGTCGCCAAACCAGGCGGCCACCTCCTGCGCGGTGTAGGCCAGCTCGGGGCGCCAACTGATTTGCCGGTTTTGCCAAGGGGCGCCCAGTGCCAGCTTGAGGTTGCGCCCCACAGGCA
This sequence comes from Limnohabitans radicicola, assembly GCF_014837235.1. GTDB lineage: Bacteria > Pseudomonadota > Gammaproteobacteria > Burkholderiales > Burkholderiaceae_C > Limnohabitans_A > Limnohabitans_A radicicola. Next base: position 965,296 of record NZ_JACYFT010000002.1, read on the forward strand.
ACTTGCACAGGCGGGTGATCCCCTTGGCGCCTTGGTCGGTCATCAGGTGGCCCTGCACTGGCGTGGCCAGCACCTGCTTGGTCAGGTAGTTGGCCAGCGAGAGATCGCGCACGGGTTCCTTCAGTCGATAGAACCACTGCTGGTTGCCGGGCGAGGTCTCGTTGATGTAAGTCGGCTCCCCCAAGCCCAAGCTGCGGGGATCGATCTGCACCTTGGTGCCGATGTCATCGAGCACGATGAAGTGCAAGGCCTCGAAGTACTCGATCTGCCGGTAGTACACCCCTTCTGCATCGCGCCGGAAGGTGGAGACGCAGGTGTAGTTCTGCCGCTGGGGATCCTGGTACAGCCTGCGCGAATACTCCAGGGGGCCGCCGGCCCACATGCCCGAGCGGGCCAGTTCGTTGTCGGTATCGGGCGGCGTCGTGTTGGAGCAGACAAAAGCATCACTCAGCGACGGACCGAACATGAGCTGCAGGAAATCGTCGTTGCTGATGGGCGCATTGGCCGCTGGGACCGAAGCCACTTCATCAACCGATTCAGGCGGTGTCTGAGCCAGCGCCAGCGACACAGGTTCACCCTCCAAGAGGGGTTTGAGGCCATCGCGCAGGTCATACACCCGGATCCAGCCTTTTTCCTGTGGCTCGATGCCCGCCTTACGCAGCTCACGCAGCTTGGCCTTGCCCAGGCGCTCACGGTCATGGATTTCTCCCAGTACCTGCGCATCCGTGCCAAAGCGCAGCACCAGCGAAGCATCGTCCGCTGCCCCGGGCGGCAGCGCCAGCACGCCTGAGCTTTTGGTCAGGCTCACCGCAAGCGCCCGGTCACCCGAGTAGTTGCGCGGGTTCTTCTCGGTGCCCCGGGCCACGGCCTCTTCGTTGATCTGGCCATCGGCGAGCACGGTGGCTGCGCCGCCCATGCCGTAGACCTCCAGCCCGAGGGCCTGCAACTGCTGGGCCAGTGCGTTGTGGTGGGGGCTGTACGGCACCGAGGTCTGCGCCAGCAGCAGCTGAGCTTGCAGCACGTACCACTGGACATCCACATCGTCGGCCGCAGGCCAAACATTGCCCTGCAGATAGGCAAAGCCAGCTTCAAGCTGCTGCTCGGCAGCGGCGCCTGTGGCGTCCTTGGTGATGGCCGGTAGATCGCGCCGGCTGGAGCGGTACACCCGGATCAGCTTGCCCACCGATTCGCCGCCCACCCTCAAGCCGCTACCGGGAGCTGAGCGCATCTCGGTGAACAGCAAGATTTCGCGCCTGTGCGCGGCGGCCTGGATGAAGTCCTCGATGGGGGTTCCGTCCAGCATCCACTGGCCAATCGCCTGGCGCACCACCAGGGCGTCGTGGTTGGCCGAGATGCCAGGGTCATGCGCCAGCAATCCCTTGCTCTTGATCTCTGGCGCGCCGCCGCCTTCGCGCACCACCTCGATGTAGGAGTTGATGTTCAGGCCCCGGTGGGCCAGCACTTCGGTGCGTTCCATCTGAAAGCCAAAGGTCTGCTCCCAGTCGGCAATCACCTGCGTCACCCGCTCCTCGTCGCCAGGGGCAACTTGCAGGGCGATGGAGTCGGTGTTGAGGGAGACCACCCGGGTCTCTTGCGTCGGGTCGGTCTTAAACATGCACCAGGCTTTCGAGGGGTTGGGTTAGGCGGGCACGCTCGGCCAGCGCCAGCAGCGACAACTGGCCGCTGACCGTGATGGCAAGGAAAGCGTCGGGGGAATACAGCAGTGAATAGCCGTAGTTGTAGGCACCGAACGCCGAGTTCAGCACCAGCTTTAGGGCGTTGGAAGTGGCCTTATCGCCAGCCTTCTTGGCTTGCAGACGGCGCTGGATCAAGCGGCCATAGATGGCGTGAAACTGCGCCTCGTCCAGATGGGTCGGAGTGCAGTCCGGGTGCATGATGATGTGCGGGTACAGCGAGGCAACGTCGTAGCTGACCCCGCTGTAGTGGCAGGCGCTGTCCTTGGTGTGGACACCGCCCAAGCCGAAGGCCGCTTCCAGACCGTCTTCCTCGGACAGGGTGATCACCTCTGGCCAAGGCCGGGTCAGCGGCTGGCGCACCCCATCGACCACATGGAACTCGGTGCCATCGATCTGGTCGGCAATCTGCTCGGCCTGCGTTCCCCGGATGCCCTCCCGCACCCAGTCGGGCACGTAAAAGGCAAACGAGCAGTTGCGCATGCGCTGCGCCGCCGCTTTGATATCGGCCTGCTCGACCTCCTGGTTGGCTCGGGTGTACTCGCTGACGATGATGCTGGCGGCCACATTGGCGGCGGTCTTCTTGGTGAGACCGGGCAGATCGAACATATCCTCCAGCACCAGACGGGCCTGCACATCCCCTTCCACCGCATTGCGCAGGGTCTCGGTGGCCAGCAGGTCATGCTCCAGGTAGTGCACCACCTCGGGCAGTTGAGCATCCGTAATCGGCTGGTGCGGATCAAATGGCAGATCGACGATCGCCAGTCCGAGCCGACCTTCGTAATCCTTCAGGCGCCCCCGGGGGGTGTAGTTCATCAGGTCCAGTTCGTTGTAGGTGCAGCGCTCAGCCCCATAGGACTGCGCCACCCGCCAGGCTGGCCCTCTGGTCGTGATGATGTCCTGCGCCAGCTGGTGCAGGAATTGGGGTTCGGCGCCGTTCAGCGCTGCATTCAGGATGTAGCTGTCAAAGCCCGAGTTGTTGTAGCCGGCCACTTCTCGCCCTCCCCCGAGCCGGTTGTCGATCTCGGCGGCGGTGTCCGCGTCCAGCGGTGCGTCGATCACCAGGTGTTCGGGCATTTGGCCGACAGCCTTGATCCCGACGATGGTGCGGTTGCAGGCGATTTCCAGGTCATAGACCACGCGGGTGTCATGGAGCATGGGTCACCTCCGGCTTGGCAAAACGGTGGCGGATGTCAAGCGCATCCAAAATGGCGCGCTCACTCGCTTGCTTGGCATCCAAGGCCCTCAGGGCCATCTGATCCAGACCGGCGTCGGCCACCAGGTTGATGATGGAGACGGTCTTGGTCTGGCCAGCCCGTACCAGGCGGGCGTTGAACTGGGCGCGCTGCGCCCAGTCAAAAGAGTGCGTGTACCAGACGATGGTGCGCGAGCTGCCGTGCTGCAAATTGATGCCATGCCCCATGGCACTGGGTGCGGCCAGCAGCACCGGGATACGGTCGGCATTCCAGTCGCTGATCAGTCGAGCACGGTCTGCCGGCGGGGTGCTGCCCACGAAAGCGCGGGCTCTGGAGCCCAACCGGCGCAGCAAGGCATCCACCTCGGCGCGGAAGTACACGGCCACCAACACCGGGCCTTGGGTGCCATCGATCAGGTTCTCCAGCGCCTCTATGCGACTGAAGGACAAGGGGTAGGCTTGGCTGTCGCCTTCATGCACGTACACCAGGCCGGAGGTCAGCTGGCGCAGGACGGAAAGGAAAGCGCCTTCACTGTGTACGGCGCGTACCCGGCCATCGGGCAGTGCCACCTCGTTGGTGGCCATGAAATGCTGGATGCGCTGTCGGTGGCTGTCATCCCAGCAAAAGGGCTGGTTGCAATGCAGCGGCTCGGGGATGCCTTGGGTGGCGTCTTCGAGCTTGATGGCCACGGCATGACGAGCCAGTTCGTCTCGGATGCGTTTTTCTGTATCAGGGCTCTTGGGGCGCCAGGTGTATTCAGACACCTGCACAAAGTGCTTGGAGCGCCAACTGTGGAATTCCTTGCTCATTGCCAAAACTTCCCACCCTTGGAGACGATCCGGCCCGGCGACCAGCAGTCGATCGGGCCATTGGGGGTGGGTGTCCCGGACAGCAGCCAGGTCGGCACATGTTCGGCCAGCACATGCAGTGCCAGGGTGCGCGTGGCACTGGCGTTCTTGAAGAACTGGCTCTCGTCGGCCACCAAGCGGTGCACCGGGACGATGCCGCGCCGCTCCACTTCACAGACAAACTTGATCAGGGTGTCCGGGGTGCAGGTCACGATATCGGCGCAGCCATCGAACCAGAGACGGATGCGATCGGTCCCGCTGTAACGGTGGGCCAGGTCAAAACTCAGGTGTTGGGTATGGTTCCAGGATTCAGCCTCCAAGGGCCAAACGGAATCCAAAATGATCGCGGGCGCCACCAGCAAGGTGCGACGGGGCTGGCGCACCATGGCGGTCAGTGTGGTGGCGGTCTTGCCGCTGCCGGGCTGTGCGCCCAGCAATTGGTAGTCATGGGTCGCCAGGATGTCAGCAGCCTTGTGCTGCCATGGGCGAAGTTGGTCTTGCGTGCGCATGGGTCGAGTCCAGTGGTGAGAGAAAGGGGCGGTTCGCACCGCCCCACAGAACTCAGGCCGCTTCGCCCGTCCCGTCGTTGAAACGCAGCCGGCTGCGGTCAATGCGCTTGACGTTGGCCCCTGCCCCGCTACCGCGCTCGATCCTGGTCTCACCTTTCTCGACCAGCCAGATCCGGCCCAGGCTCAAGCCCACGCCTTGCGACTGGTTGCTGTAGCCGTAGGCGCTGATCTGCACCACCACCGTGTCGCCGCCATGGATTTCGGACGGATCGATCTCGGTTTCGTTGGGTCCCCAGACACACTGCGGCTGGTAGGCAGTCTTGGCGCGGATGACCATGCCGTCCTTGACGCGGAACGACGGGTGCTTGAAAGCGAATTCACCCGCGTGGTTCTTTTCGTTGGCGTCACGCAGCGGGTTGTGCGCGCCCGGCGGCAGCTTGGAGCTGCGGAAGGTTTGCTCACACGCCGCCGCGACCAGCTCCTCCAGTTTTTGCTGGTCCTCAGGATCGGTGATCAGCACCAGGGTGTTGAACTTGTTGCCTGACTGAGGGTCGGGCTCCACGATCGAGGGGTAGGCAAGCACGCCGAGGATCTCGACAGGTGCCAGTGCGACAGAAGGTGCTGCGGTTGCTGCGGGTGCTTGGGCAGCACGTTGAACGGGGGAGACAGAAGACTTAAAAGCTGAAGTAGCCATTTTGCAATTTCCTTTTTGAGGTTGAAATTGCCACCGCCGAAATGGAGGGGCGGTTATGGATTGAATACACGAAGGCGTGACGCGGCACCTGCATGACGTCACGCGCCACTGGCACTGACACCCACACTTCACCCTAAAACTTCACGGTGAAACGAGCGGGTTTTTCGACTTTGTGAAGTTCACCCATCGCCGTGTCACGGTTACGTGTGTGCAGGACAAATAGTTCTTGCCGGGCACCACTGACAAGCCTCACTACTGGGGGTGGGTAGTGCATTTTTGATGTCGGTCTGCTTCGCTTGAACGCGGGCGAATTCAGCGAATTCGCGCAGAGTGTCTGGCGTTGTTTGCCATACAGAGGGACGCACGCCATTGACGGGAGGTTGATAGATGGCCAGAACCACGCGTTCAGGTTCAAACTCCAAAAGTGGCATAGCGCCAAGTCCGTAAGACAGCAGCTGATCGTTGAACTCCGCATCTACCCGGCCACGACCCGTTTTTAGATCTCCGACCAACAATGTCCTCGTGGCCGCATCGGCTGCAATGAGGTCGGCCGTTCCCCAAAAATCATCACGCCCGATCACAGCCCCAGGATCGACACGGGTCTCGGTCAGAAATTCCGAGAGATGGAACTGTTGCAAGGTTTGTCTGGCTGAAGTCACCGCTTGATCCACGATCAACCGTGCGCGAGACTCCGGGACATTGAATTCAGCCAGCGATTCGATTTCAGCTGATGTGAAGTGGTGCTGACCAAGCAACTGTCGCTCAAACACCTCGTGCATCACAGTTCCTGCAGCGGCAGCGGGTCCACTGGGACGAGGTGGGATGAGTTCAGTCAGGGCAATCGAGGCCGGGCATCGAAGCCAGCGGTGGGCGCTGGAAGGCCCCAGCCTAGCGTGAGCTGCGCCCATCAGTCGATCAGACTGTAAACGTCGTTGACCTTCCAGTAGCTTGCGTTTGTCAGCACGTACCGGGGTTTAATTTGGGCCTGATAAGCCAAGCGGTCGAAATCGGATGGTTCTACTCCGATGATCCGTGCCGCATCTTCTGTGCTCACCAGGCGATCGGGCGGCAACCGGACATTCATGGTGCTCAGCAACATGACGCGGTTCAATAAGTCCTCCCCGGCCATCTTGGCCGCTGGGTCACGTACTAGCAGTGAATCCCGCAGGAAGCGCAGTGAGGGATGGAGTTCGAGAGGATCGGCGTTTTTGGTCATGTCCAGATTTTTCTGAACCTGTCGTGACGCGACCACCACGAGGCGTCACGATGATTTGTTGCTTCAGGTCGACCTGCTCTTCCTTGCGAAGGGTTGGCAGGATCAGGGGCAAGACCTCGGCCAGGTATTTTTCGGTCAGCTCTACCATATTGGTACTTGGGGCATTCAGGAGATCGTCGCTTCGCCCGTCATGAATTACCTGCATGAACTCACGGCCACGTCGGCGATCTTGACGCTCGCTGTCCTCGCTCCTGGCTTTGCCCAGCATACGAAACACCATCGCGCTTTCGTAGTCACTCCAATCTTTCACCGTCATGCAGCAATACAAGGGAGCAGCGTATTCCCAATCTTTGGAAAACTGCACCCGCTCACTTCCGGTATTAAGCAGCAGGCTCCGCAACTTTGCATAAACCAACTGATCGAGAGTGCCCGCCAGACGGGCTTGGTTCAGTTCGGCCATGGCTTCATTAGCCAATTGGCTGGAGCGGCTGGCCCGTTCAAAGCGGTATGGATCAGCCCCAACAGCCCAATCGCTCTCATCTACTGCGCATCGGTTTGACAGTGCAACTCCTACTGCTACCAGCGGGGCCAAGTGTTCAACCCTGTTGGCAATCACCACCACGGGCTTGACACCGCCCTTGTAGCCAGCTGGTAAAGTCATCGTGTACAGCTTCTCATGCAGGGCCCACTCGCGGTATCGGCTGGCTTCAGGCACAACCACGCGGTCGGTCAGGATGACCAACTGAACTTCGCGTGTGTTGTTGCCTGCCATGATCCCAGCTACGGTTAGGACTCAGCGATTAGCTGATTTACCGGCACACGGGATACTCGGCACGATTGCGCCTGAACCCAAGCAAGATTCACAGGTCCACATTTCGGACCTCCAGCAACGCCAGTCGGGCAAGCTCCATGCGCTGCTTGTCAATCTGGCTTATGACGTCAGCGTTCCAAACCCAGCTTGGCCAAGCATCAGCCACCGCGTTGTATGCCGCCAGCAGTCTGGCGTTTTGCTCCAGTACCTGCTCCAGCATTTCCTCTGGAACTTGTTGGTGCAGACACAAGTGTTCTGCTGCGGTCAACCCACGGTAGAGGATCGGGGCTACAGGGAGCGGTTGCTCCATCGAACTCGGCGACCCTGCTTCGCTAAAACCCCTGGTTGTGGTGTTCTTCGGGAATTCGTAAGGACGTTCCTTGGTCTTCGCGCCCGAATCAAAACTGACGCAGCTCGTCTGAAACGAACGGCTGCGCTTAGCTTGAAGCTCCTGCACAAGCTCACGAATCTCACCGACGTGTTTGCCCGCGATCCGTGCTGCGCACAATGCTCTGACCTCTTCATCTGGCCACCCACTTGAACGATCGCCGATCTTTACCGGCTTCGTCCACAGGCCTTTTCGGATCAGTTTGTATATGGAGGCGTTGGAGCGGTATCCAGCTTCCGACTTGCAGGTCTTAATTCGCCAAATTGCCATCTGTGTCCATCTTTCATCGGCTTTGGTTGCCGTTGTTCAGATGGCCAATGGTCTCCCCTCACGACTTTTGGGTCACTGGCGATAAATAGTCAAAATTTAATGTCAGTTTTCTTTTGTATTCAATTCACTATTGATCAATTCATCCAGGTGATCGATGTAATCAGAGGTATCAAACTCAATGTTTGTTAGTTCTGGCGGCAAATCAGGATTGATAAATTTCTCATAAATCGAGGGGTGTGAATTTGCATCTCTTCTCATCTCCCTCATTAAAGATCGCCATTGTCGTTTTCGCTCGCGATCTTCAAGAGTATGTCCAACATTTGAAGTATTGGCTTCGACCATACGCATTATGTGCCGCTCATCTTTGTATATTTGATTGGCAATTATTTCGACAGCATCTGCATATGATTTACCGCCGTCACGTAAATCCCAATACATTTGAGCAACCTCCATACTCATTTCCTCAACATCGTCGCTTTTTGGGCGCCCTCGCCTCATGTTGGGTAGCGCCCCCTCCAGAAAAGACTTGGCGATGATAAGGTTGACGAGCCGTTGCAGATCAGGATCAATTGGTTGGCCGTAGATTATTTTTAAGCTGAAATTTTCTAAAACTTCCCACGCAGAGCCATTTTTATTCTCGGCCACTGCTCTCCACATTTTCACAGCCTCTGACGGTCCCCGTGTCAGTGTGATCTTCTTTCTCTCGAATTTTTCACTACTATGCGATTTCTGCAGATATTCAAGCAAGGTTTGCTTGTCTGATTCCAACATAATGTCATTTTTGCTTTTACTCAATCCTGCTGACTGCAATTGTTCTAGAAGAATATTGACCGGCTTTCTCAACTCCTCAGCAAACTCAGCAACCGTCTGAGTCTTTTCGGAGGTCTCTTTGAAGTGTTGTTGAACAGACTGGATGTAAGCCGAAATTTTTGACATGGATTCCCTCTTAAGCACGAGCAATACAAAGCAGCCGTGTTGTGCTCATGCCAGAGGCAAGGATTGGAAATGCAGTTTTTGGCACCAGCGAAACACCACGACCCCGGATGCAAATACCGGCAAGCTGACGCCAGTAGTGTGACATCGGAAAGTGGTCGTGTCACATGCGAGTCGATTCAATCCACACATGAACTCCCGGATTGAAAAGCCTCTGCCATGAACCCGATCATGAATTCACAACAAGTTGCAGACCTGCTCGGCTGCAGCGTCAAGACCGTCGAGAACCATGCACGGGCTGGCACCCTACCCGGCACCAAGTTCGGCGACGGCTGGGTGTTCGCGTCCGAACTGGTGATCGAGGCCGTCAAGACCATCAGCCAGCAAGAAGCTGCAGAGCGCGCCCAGCCTCAACGCAAGGCCAAGGGCTTCAAGGTGATGGAGAACAACCGGAGCAAACCACCTGGCATGAAGCACCTGTCACAGGAAGCGATCCGACAGATCCTCACCCCGCACTGAGGTGCAGTTCTAGGTCATGAACGGCAGCAACCGACCCAAAGCGGTCTTCACGGTGAACCGGCCCCTGACTCAGACGTAGCGTGCTCAGATCATCGGACCCGTGGTGGGTATCAGCCCGCAGACCACAAACTGACCATTGACGTGGCGAAGCTGTGCCCAGCGGCGGTGACCGGTGCAGAGGGTACTTCTGCCGTTAAAAACGTGCACCTAATTATGTGCACGCCCTTCGCCTTGTTCCTCGACCGTTTGACCATCGCGGATATGGTAGATCCGCTTGAAGGTCGGAATGATTTTCTCGTCGTGGGTCACGACGATGATGGCAGTCTGCGCCTGACGGGCCATGTCATTGAGAATGCGCACCACGGCCAGGGCGCGTTCGCTGTCCAGTGGCGCGGTCGGCTCGTCAGCCAAAATCACTGGCGGCTTGTTGGCCAGCGCCCGGGCAATTGACACCCGTTGCTGTTCACCACCGGATAGCTGCGCGGGTTCGGCTTTGGCACGGTGTGCGACATCCAGAGCATTCAGCAATTCAAGTGCACGTTGTCGCGCCTGAACATTGGGCACACCTGCCAGCATGGGCAGCAGGGCGACGTTGTCGGTCACGTCCAGGAACGGGATCAGGTAGGGCGCCTGAAACACAAAGCCGATCCGGTCACGGCGCAAGGCGCGCAGGTCAGGCGTTTTCCAGCCATCGTCATAAATAACTTCGTCGCCCAGCGTCATGCGACCGGACGTGGGCTCAATGATCGCCCCCAGGCATTTGAGCAAAGTGCTTTTGCCGGAACCAGAAGGCCCCACCAACCCGACCACTTCGCCGGGAGCGACTTGCATGTTGACATTCTTGAGCGCCTCAACCGCCGTGTCGCCATGGCCATAAACCTTGCGCAGATTTTCGATGCGAATGCCACCTGCTTGCTTGATCATTTCATGGTCCTCAACTGATGGCTTGTGCAGGATCGACACGCAAGGCAACACGGATCGCCAATGTGCTGGCCAGCGCACAAATGAGCATGGTGGCGCCAAAGCCAACCACCGCATCCTGCGTGAGCAACAGCACGAACTTGGGGAACACCGGGGCCCAGATCGTCGCGGCCACCTTGCCCACCACAAAGCCGATCACACCCAGGCCCAGCGCCTGCTGCAAGATCATCGCCGCGATGGTTAGGTTGCGGGTGCCGATCAGTTTGAGCACCGCGATCTCACGGATCTTGCCCAGCGTCATGGTGTAGATGATGAAGGCCACAATCGCCGCGCTCACCACCGCCAGAATGGCCAAAAACATGCCGATCTGTTTGGCCGAAGTGGCGATCAACTTATCCACCAGGATGTTCTCCATATGCGCACGGGTGAAAACGGTCAGGTGCTTCCAACGTTGGATCGGCTCGGCCACACGCTCGGCGCTCCAGCCGTTGGCCACGCGAACCAGCACGGCATTGACGTTGCGGCTGCTGGTCTGCAAGTTCTGCACCGCATCGAGCAAACCCGGCACCGCAGGCCGGTTGAAGGCTGGATTGGCGGCTGTGCGCACACGGTCGTTCACGATGGCATCGTTGTCCTTGAGGAACTGCGCTTCCTGAGCATCCTTGATCGGGATGAAGACCATCGGGTCACCGCCAGACGACACCATGCGGCGTGTCAGGCCCACCACCTCGTAGGTGTGGCGCCGGATTTCCACCCGATCCCCCAGCGAGAGTCCGGTCTTGACGTCAGCCACCGCCTCGTAATGGCTGCGCGTGAGGTGCCTGCCCGCCAACAAATGGCCAGGTTGCCCGGGCAAGCCAGCGGCACCCGGCTCGATCCCGACCACCATGGCCCGGGCCTCTTTGCCTCCCACCGTCCTGACTTGCATGGTGAAGTAAGTGATGTTGGCCGCCATGGCCACGCCGGGCATGCCCGCAATGCTGCGCACCACATCGTCCTTGAGACTGGATGATTCGGCATAAGGCCCCTGCGTGTCCTTTTGAACCACCCAGAGGTCGGCGCCGCTGTTGTTCAACAAGGCTTGGGCATCGTCGACCATGCCGCGAAACACGCCAGCCATGGTCAATGTCACGCCAATGAGCAAACCCAGCCCCAGCCCGGTGAGCACAAACTTGGCCCAACTGTGCTGAATGTCGCGCGCCGCCAGGCTAATCATGGCTGCGCCTTTTTAACCAGAGCGTCCACCACCTTGAAGCGAGCCCCGGTCGACAGCGGCTTGTCGCTGTACACCACCACGGTGTCACCCGAGGCCAGCCCGCTCAGGGCCTGTACGCGGCCGTCCAGACTGGATACTCCCCACTGCACGGAAACAAAGTCCAACGCGCCGTCTTTCAGACGCCACACGCCAGTCCGGCCCTGATGCGTCTGCACACTGGCCTGCGGTACCACCAAAGCCTGATCCTCTGGCTGCAACTGGAGCGTGACCTCGGCCATCTCGCCGATCGACAGTGATGCCGGCGTTTGATCAAACGTCACTTGTGCGATGCGCTCCTCGGTCACTGCATCGGCCTGCAACTCCACCCGTTCCACCTTGCCGGCCAGCATTTGCTGCGGATGCGAGCGCAACACAATCTGGGCGGGCAAACCAAGCGCCAACCCCCTCGAGCGGGCCTGGTCCACGCGCAACTTCACCCAAAGGGTGGCGGGATTGGCCAGCCTGATCACGGCTTGACCAGCCACCACCGTGCTGCCGGCTTCGGCATCGCGGCTGACCACCACCGCATCGGCCGGTGCGATCAATCGGGTATTCTGTTTTTGCAGTGCGGCCGCTGCACGCTCGGCCTGCAGGCGTTGGGCGTCCTGGCGGGCCGCCTGCACGTTGGCTTGAGCGGCCTCGTGGGCCGCCTGCGCAGACAGCAACTCCTGCTCGCGCCCCTCCAGTGCAGACGGGCTGATGAAGTTCTGCCGAGCCAATTCCTTTTGCCGGTTCAGATTGGTGGTGGCCAGCTCGCGCCGGGCTTTGGCGTCTGCCAGTTGAGCCTGTGCTGCCGTTTGAACGCTGACCGCCTTGGACAGCGCGGCATCTTGCGCCTGCAGGCGTTGGTCCAGATCCACCGGGTCCATCTCGGCCAGCAACTGTCCGGCCTTGACCGCCTGCCCCACATCGACATGCACGCGCAATACGCGCCCCGCCACCGTGGGGCCCATCAGCCAGCTTTGACGCGCTTCTACACTGCCAATGCCAAACACCGAGGGCGTCAGGTTTTCGCTCTTGACGTATGCCACGGTCACTTTGGTCGGGGCAAGTGGCCCCATGCGAGTCGCCACGAATCCCAGAGCCACGATCACGATCGTTGCAGCCGCTGCGACCACGACCTGTCGCTTGTTAATTTTGGAGAGTGTCATCTGCGCTTCTTTCGTCAGGTTTGGGGCGTTGGCAACAGGCCTGCCTCGTAGAGGTTGAACACGGCTTTGCCCTGTCGTGCCAGTCCATGGAGATTGCCCGTTACCAGAGACTGCATGACCAGACCCTGAACCGCACCCATAAAGAGGACCACTGCCGACGGGAGATCCACATCTTTTGCCAGCAAGCGCTCTTCGCGGGCCTGGTCCAGAAGTTGGGTCACCAGAGTCCGGTAGTCGGCCATCAGTCGCTGCACCCTGCCTTTGAGCGGTGTGGGCTTGGCATGCTGCAACTCTTGAAAGACAAGTCGGGGAACCCCCGGGAACTGCTCAACAAAACCGATGTGGGCCAAGAAGACAGCACGCAGGGCCTGCAAGGCATTGTCCTGCCGTGCTTGTGCTGCTTGCTCGAGCCGCCCTATCAACGACTGGTGCGTCCAATCAAGAACAGCCAGCCAGATGGCCTCCTTACTTTCAAAATGCTTGAAGACGCCCCCTTGGGTGATGCCGATGGCCAAGGCCAAATCACCCGTGGTGATTTCGGCTGGGCTGCGCTGAGCGGCCAATCCCAAGGCCGCCTGAACCAGTTCTGCCTGGCGGTCTTCGGTTTTGAGTCTGATCCGTGTGTTGACAACCATAAGATAAGTAATTTGTTAATTACTTTATCATGATTTCCAATGCCCTTTGAGTCGGTCGCACCAGTATGTTCGGCGCTGGACCTGGCGTACTGATCCGATCGTTGGAAACGAGTGCCAGCGACCGGTGTCGGCTGTAGTGCTGTCATCTGGGCCGTCATCTGCCAAATGACCGGTATTCACAGCGCCCATCGCCCGAGCCAGCAGCTGTGAATGACGACTCATCCGGGAAGCCCGAAGGCAGGTCTACCCCCAGTTTCTCCTTGACCCACTGGGCGCGCTTGGTTGGCGTGAAATTGGTGCACACAAGGGCAGTTTATCGCTGGCACCAATGAGAACGGCCCCGAAGGGCCGCTTAGAAAAAATTGAAGGCATTGCTGGTCGAGCTTTACTCTTTTGGCGCCCCCGAGTCCCGCACAATCGATTCGTAGCGTTTGATTTCCGAGGTCGAAAAGCGACCAAACTCTTGCGCAGTGCCACCCATGACGATAGCCCCCATTGCAGTGAGTTTTGCGTTGATCTCCGGGTTGCGCAGAATCTTATTGACTTCGGTATTCAACCGGGTCACCGCGTCGGCAGGTGCATTCGCCGGCAACATCAAGCCATACCATGCAGACGCGAGCATGGGCGTGCCTGCCTCCTTGAAGGTGGGTACATCGGGTAAAGCTGGAAGGCGCTTTTCTGAGGCAACAGCCAAGGGTCTCAACAAACCGCTGCGAATGCTGCCCAGTGATCCAGTGTCGATCATCATGTCGATGTGCCCAGCAATCAAATCCTGGGCAGCAGGACCACTGCCCTTGTAGGGAACGTGACGAATATCCGCACCCGAAGCGGTTTTGAACTGCGCACCTGCAAGGTGTTGCGATCCACCGATGCCGGCGGATCCATAGGTGAATTTACCGGGCTCTTTTTTGGCTGCCGCCACCAGCTCCTTCAAAGAGGTCCATGGTGACTTGGCCGGCACGACCATGACATTAGGAATTTCACACAGAGAAACCACTGGCGTGAAGTCGTTGACAGGGTCATAACCCAACTTGGCATACAGGTGCGGAGCCGCTGCGTTGGTAGAGCTGGTGGCCAGCAAAATGGTGTGTCCGTCCGCTTTTTCCTTAACGAAAAGTTGCGTGCCCAACACACCACCTGCCCCCGCCTTGTTTTCGACCACCACGGGCACACCCAATGCCTGTGACAGAGGTTGTGCCAGCATGCGGCCGACTTGGTCAGTCGCACCGCCAACTGGCCAGGGCACCAGGATTTTCACTGGCCTGCTGTCTTGGGGCCAACCCGCCATGGCCGCGCCAGAGCACATAGCCAAAGCGATCGCTGCCACAGCGCCTCGGCGCATAAGTTTGAAGTGACGCTGCATGGTCAGATATCTTTCTGTTTGAGAGCCGCATCGACCCAGGCTGACGAGTATGTGCCGTCCAGGATGGACTTGATCGTTTCTTGTTCGTGGGTAACCTTGGCATGTGCCAGCGCACCGACATGCACTGCCAGCGCACTGGGCACAGCAATGATGCCATCACCATCGCCGACAATGACGTCCCCTGGATTGACCACCATTCCGCCGATCGTCACAGATACGTTGATGCTCCCAGGACCCTCTTTGTAGGGGCCGCGCAAACTGATGCCACGCGCCCAGCAAGGAAATTGATGCTGTTCAAACGCATCAGCATCACGAATGGCGCCATCCATGACGAACGCCACCGCACCACGCACCCTCGCAGAGGTCATCATGATTTCTCCAACAAGGGCTCGCGTGGTGTCCCCCTCGCCGTCCACAACAAGCACATCGCCTGCTTCGAGCATGTCAAGGGCTTTGTGGATCAGGAGGTTATCGCCTGAGCGAACGCGCACCGTGAAAGCGTTTCCGCAGGTGCTCACCAAAGAGCGGTTGACAGGACGCAGCGCGGTGGTACCTACCAATCGGCCGCCCATCACGTCGCCGATGACTGAGGTGGGTAGGCCGCGCAGGGCCGCAATGGCCGCAGTATTGGCGCTGACGCGAGGCTGGATATGGATGCCGTTCAAAATGCTCATGCCTTAGTCTACCTTCGCGCCAGAACGCTTCACCACACTCTCCCACAGCGGCAACTCACGCGTGATGAATTTTGAGAACGCCTCGGGTGAGCCGCTGACATCGCTGGAGCCCATTTTTTCGAGTGAGGCTTGCACTTCCTTGCTGTCAAGGATCTTGTTCAAAGCGACGTTGAGGCGCTGAATCAGTGCAGGCGGCGTTTTTGCTGCCGCGAACACCCCATACCAATTCTCTGTAATGAAGTCAGGCATGCCCAGTTCTTTCATGGTGGGCACATCGGGCATCACTTTTGAACGTTTGGCACCTGTTGTGGCCAGTACCCGTACACGGCCAGAGGCCACCTGAGGAGCAATCACAGTGGTTGTCTCGAACGCCATCTGGACTTGTCCGGCGACGACATCCTGCATCGCAGGACCTTGACCCTTGTAGGGAATGTGGACGATGTCCAAGCCTTTCTCGAGCTTGAGGAGTTCGCCCATCAGGTGCTGAGGACTGCCGCTACCGCCAGATGCGTAACTGAACTTCCCGGGGCTCTTGCGTGCCAATTCAACCAGCTGATTCAGGTTCGTCGCCGGGATGCCGGCGTTGATGTAGAGGACAAGCGGAACCGAAGCAACAGCACCAACTGGTGCGAGGCCTTGCACCGGATCCACGCGCAGCTTGTAGAGGTTGCGATTGATCACCACACCCGTGTTATTTCCAAGCAGCAGCGTGCAACCATCCGGGGCCGAAGTCGCTACAAACTCGGTGCCAATGTTGCTGCTGGCACCAGCCTTGTTTTCCACGATGACAGCAACACCCAACTCGCGTGCCAGTCCCGGCTGAATCAAGCGCGCCAGGATATCGGTGGTGCCTCCTGGGGGATATGGAGAGATGAACTTGATGGTGGGACAGGGATAGGCCGCCTGCGCAACCGCGCCCAACGACGCGAATGCCAGCGCGAGGCCAGCCGAAAGTGTTGCCAATTTTCGAAAAGTTTTCATGGTTTGTCTCTTGGGTATCAATTGCATCAAGCACCCAACTCGGATGCAGTCGAGCGCTGGAGCGTGTGGTACTTGAACTTCTTGCGTGCATCGTTCAGCGGCATCCCCTCCAGAGCCGCTTGCAGAATCTTTTCTTCGACCTCACGCGTAGTGAGCGCCTTGGTCAAGACCTCCTTCATGCGCAGTCGCGGAACCACTACGATGCCATCAGCGTCACCGACGATCAGATCACCGGGGCACACACGCACATCGGCAAGCATCACGGGCTGTTCGTAGGCTTCAACCTGCACCCTGTCTTTGCCAGTGCGCATGAAGCGACCATTCGCATAAAGCGGGTAACCAGACTCATCGGCTTCGGCCGTATCGCGGCAAACACCATGGATCACAGTGCCGCCCAGTTTTTTGTGAGCGGCTAAGCGGCTGAGGATGCCACCCCAGACAGTGCAATCCATCCGACCACCGTTGTCCAACACCGCCACAGTGCCAGGTGCGAGCGTGTCGATGAAGTCCCCCACAGTTCCAGGATTGAAGCGATCAATCGGGGCAAATCGCACCGTAAATGCAAGGCCAAACAATCGGGCCGGCCCTGCGATCGGGCGGATGCCAAGTGCGCTTCCCGGAAGATTGAGCGCATCAAGCGCATCAGAAACTTCTGCGGTCGAGAGGGTGCGGGCCTGCTGAAACCAGTCGGCTTCGAGGATGTCATCAGTGGTCATGAGGTTTCATTGATTGAAAATGTGTCGCCATTTTCATGCACTGTTAAACTGAATTCAATTTCCGTTTTTTGAACTTAGGATCAGATAAATTGAACTTAAGGCAATTGCGTTACTTTTGCGAAGTTGTCGATGCCGGCAGCGCGAGAGCTGCTGCAAACAAGCTTTTTGTCGCCCCCACGGCAATCAGCATGCAGCTCTCCCAACTCGAAGAGGCACTGGGAGGGCCATTGCTTGACCGTGCCAGTCGACCGATGGCACTGACCCCGTTGGGTGAATTCGTGTACCCCAAGGCGCGAGAACTCCTGTCAGCAGCGAGCCGCCTGGAGCGCGAAGCTTGTGACATGGCCGCTGGCAAGCTCGGTTGGCTGGGTATAGGTTTCACCCGATCGGTCATTTTTTCCGTGCTCCCCGAGGCCGTGCGCGCCATGCAGGCCGCCTTTCCCGATGTGCGCATCGACTTGGTGGAAATCCTCACAGAGGATCAACCTGCCAGTCTCCGCACTGGCACCATTCACTTGGGTGTAGCACGGGTGATCGGCGAGTTCCCCAAGGAGCCGGACCTCGCGTATTCGGACCTTTTTGTCGATCCACTCGTAGCGGCAGTACCCATTGAGCATGCGCTAGCTGCGCAAGAAGCGGTGACCGCTGGCGAATTGGGCATGTTGCCCTACATCACGTACCCAGGTAACGCTGGGAGTCAATTTTCGCGTCAGGTGCTTGGACTGCTAGAGGCGGCAGGCTCGAAGCCGCGTATCGGCCACGAAGCCAAGGAAATCCATACCGCGCTGAGCCTGGTGGCCGCAGGCCTTGGTGCGACTGTGGTGGGGCGCAGCGTTGCCACGAACAACCGCACGGACATCAGGTTCTTGCCGATCACCAATATCGCAGCGGACAGCCGCGTCATCGCCGTGCGCAAGGCAGATAGCGCTCATTCGCTTTCAGATTCTTTTCTGGAAATCTTGCGTGGGCAGCTGCAAGGCGGTCATTTCACCCAAGACTTCCACCCCTGATTTGTCCAGACGAGGGGATGTATATAGATGTGCCCCCTACCCCATTGATCCAACTGCCCTACCAGTCGTCCACTCAAACTATTTGATGGTTTGCCGCATAAAACCGTGTGTCGTTCTAGCTGGACGTCTCAGATCGACCCGATGCGGTCGTCGACGAACCCACAATGAACTTCCGCTCCTGGTTAATAGCGAAGTTCAGAACAGGCGTTCGGCCGCAAATCAGCGGACCTGCAAAAGTCCTAGATTTCCCCGGAGATGCCAAAGCAGGTATGCAGGCAGGCCGAACTCGTGCATCGGCGCGCCCAGCACGACATGGCCATGTGGCTGCATCTCAGCGATCTAGCATCATCCCGAACCATCTATGCGGCTTGCCCGGTTCCAGTGAACGCGGCGCTGAGCGCCGAATTCACTGATTTCAATGACCCCGGCGTGGACTGCGTGCATTCACACCGAAGTCATGCTGCCCGATGGCAGTGGTCAGTTCAGTAGGTGATGACCGGCATTTGGCCGGTGCGGATGGCTTCGGCCAGTTCGATCTTGACCTGTTCGCGTGTCTTGCCCTGGGCCACCGGTTTGGCCGGGTAGCGGCCAGGGAAAAGTTCATTGGCTTTCTTGCCGCTCTCTTGGTCGATCACGATGTCGCCGGTGCGGATGGCTTCGGCCAGCTCGGCTTTGACTTGCTCGCGGGTCTTAGCTTCGACGACCGGTTTGGCCGCGTAGCGGCCAGGGAAAAGTTCATTGGCTTTTTGGCCAGTTTCACCATTGACCACGATGTCGCCGGTGCGGATGGCTTCGGCCAATTCAGCCTTGACCTGTTCGCGGGTTTTGGGGGCCGAGGCATCAAAGGCCAGGGCATGGCCAGCGGACAGGGCTGCCACGGCAAGGGTCAGGGCGGAGAGGGTATAGCGGTTCATGATCGGTTTCCTTTCGGTTTCAAGAAACGGCCGGTCTGTCAACATGACGGAGCTTCTGGCCGGGTCGATGGACCTTCGTGTGGAAAGCACTGCATCGATGGGATGAACTTTAAAATTTCTGATTCGAGGGAAAAACAGCCAATAAAACATTGGGTCATTTCCAAAAGAGAAATAATGCAAGCTCTTGAAGAGCCTGTAAGGAGCGCTGGATGGACCGACTGCAGTCGATGCGTGTTTTTGAGAGCGTGGTGGACGAGGGCGGCTTTGCCGCTGCAGCGCGGGCGCTGGACATGTCGGCCCCCGTGGTCACCCGGCTCGTGGCCGACCTGGAAGAACACCTGGGCACCCGGCTGCTGCAGCGCTCGACTCGGCGCCTCTCACTCACCGAGGCTGGCCAGCAATACCTCAGCCGCATACGCCACATCCTGCAGGACATCGATGAAGCCGATGCGATGGCGAGTTCGCACACCACCGAGATGGCCGGCGTGCTGCGAATCCAAGCGCCGCCCGTGCTGGCCACCTATGTTGTCGCGCCTTTGCTGGGCCGCTTTCGCAGCCAGTACCCTGCGGTGCGGATCGAGCTGCATGTGTCGCCCGTGGCCGAGCCAGCCATTGAGGACTTCGACATCACCTTGCTCGGAACCGATGACAACTTCGACGCTGACATCGTGGCGCGCAAGGTCATCGAGTCAGAAGCTTTCCTGGTCGCTTCGCCGGCCTATCTGCAGCGCCGGGGGGAGCCACGCAGGCCAGAGGAGTTGGCACGCCATGACTGCCTGCGCTTGAAACTGCCCCAAACCCGACCGCGCACCTGGCGCTTGTGGCGCCCACAACAAGAAGACCAATGGCAGGAGGTGGAGGTTCAGCCTGTTTTGTTGTCCAACCACATGGACACGCTGTTGCGCGCTGCGCTTGATGGCGCCGGCATCATGTCTTTGCCCTTGGATATCGCGGCACCTTACCTCTCACAAGGCACTTTGGTTCGGGTGCTCTCGCCCTGGATCACAGGGCGGCTGGCCTTGTATGCGGCATTGCCGAGCCGTAAGTTCATTCCCGACCGGACACGGGTTTTTCTGGAGTATCTGATCGAGCAAACAAAGCTTCAGACCGACAAGGCCTTGAAGGCATTCACTTCAACGAAAGCGGATTCCGTCGGTTGAGCCACCGACGCACGCGGGCCGCGGTTCAGCCTGAAATTTTCAGATGCCTTCAAATGGAGAAAGCGTGTCGATGGACGCCTGCAGACTGGCCATCGAGGCGCTAGGTCGGTTCCATCACACGGGTTTGGAGTGCGTTTTTCATGAATGCGGCGGCTTGGTTGCTCAATCGGGGCAAATGGGCAATCTGGTCTTGCTCGATGTGCTGCAGCACCATTTCGTTGATTCCACCAATCAGCCCAGTGGCCAGCCATTGCGGGATCGGAGTTGAGCGATGGTTGGCAGCGGCCGCCAGAAGTACTCCCGCTAGTCTTTCCATTGCCAAGCGCCTGGCGACCAGCCCAGCAGGTCCAAGCGCAAGGATCTCCACAAACAACGCGCGCAGCAGCAAGGGATTGGCGGCCAAGGTTTCCAGATAGAGCCTGATGGTCAGATCAATCTGCGAACTCCAATCTCGCTTGGGGTCGATGCTGGCACGCAGCGTGGCCTCGATCTTTTGCGCAGAGTGGTTGAACAACGCGATCAGGCAGTCGGTCTTGTCCTTGAAATATTGGTAGAAGGTCCTCTTGGACACATTCGCCTCGCGAACGATGTCCGAAGTCGTGAGTTGCGCGAACCCGTGAGCAGTGACCGCGCGCGCCATTCCCTCCAGCAACCGGGTGCGGTGTTCGTCTTCGGGAATCTGCTGGCGGCTCATGGTTCGAGTATCTCACGGTTGGTACTTGACAGTACCAACAGTCGGTGTAGAATTTCGATCATGGTACCGCATAGTACCAAACAAGAGAGTGCCATGTTAAATCAACAAAATCGCTTGCGTGCCAGGCTGACGCTCGGCGCCTTGATGGGGGTGGCGGCTTTCCTCCCCACCCTGACCCGTGCCGAGGCGCTCAGCTTTGAAGAAGCCGCCCAGCGACTGCAAGTCAATTCAGATCGCCTGGCAATGACTCGCTTTTCTGTTGAGAGCGCACAATTAAAAGAGCAGGCCACTCGGCATCTGGGTGGTCCCGTGGTGACCGCAGGAGCTGCGGCTTTCCGCTTCCAGGGCGCCGTACAGGGCATTGATCTGACCCCCCTGACGCACACGATCGGTTCGTCGATTGCAGCGTTGCCGGCGCCGCTGGCTACCGGTTTGGCACACTTGCCGCCACTTCCGAACAGCCTCGATCTGAGCACGCAGCGCAGTGGCAATACCTCATCCGTCTCGGCCATATTGCCGATCTACACCGGTGGCGCCACCACGGCAATCAAACAGGCCTTGCAAGCCAAAACCGAAGAGGCCCGGGCAGACGGCCGCCAGGTACAACAGGAAGTGTTCAATGAGTTCGTGCAGCGCTACTTCGGCGCCCAACTGGCTGAACGCGCCGCCGGATTGCGTGAAGTGGCCTACCGGACCGTCCTGGAGCATGACGCCGCCACGCAGCGAATGCTGGAAGCAGGCCTTGTCGCACAGGTCGAGCGACTCCAGGCTCGCGCAGCGATGGAGGATGCCAAGCGTAACGCCCTGAAGGCCCGGGATGACGCTGAGTTGGCGTCGACGGCGTTGGCCAGAACCCTTCGCAACGCTGAGCGGATTCAACCGATGAGCCCGCTGTTCGTGATCAGTTCGCCGATCGAGCCGCTCGGCTACTTCACTGACGCGGCCCTGGAACGTCACCCGGGATTGGCCAAGGTGGCTGCCAAGAAGCGTGAAGCCGAGCAAATTCATGCGCTGGAAGAGTCTCAGAAGAAGCCTGCGGTGTTCGCCTTTGGCCAACGCCAACTGCGCTCCTCGGACCAGGCCAATTGGGTTGTGGGCGTCGGGGTCAGCTGGAGGTTGTGGGGTGGCGTGGACCGCTCCTTAATGAGCGAAGCCTCTCACCGGCTCATCGAGATGGCGGACAGCCAGGACAAGCAAGCCCGAAATGACATTGCCTTGCTGGTCGAGAAACGTTGGATGGCCGTCGACCAAACCCGGCGCCAGTTCCTTGCGCTGACCCCGAGTCTGGAGTTGGCCAATGCAGTCCTCCAACTCAAGACCAAGGGCCAGAAGGCGGGTACCAACTCCACGCTGGAACTGATCGACGCCGAAGTGAACCTGGCCAAAGCCAAAACGGAACAGGCGCAAGCGGCTTACGACTATGTCAAGGCGCTCGCCGATCTCCTTGAAGTGTCTGGCCTGTCCGATCAATTCGGCAGTTACATGGCTCGTGCCGATCTGAAAGTGCAATGAGATGAACAAGAAACTACCCATCACTCTGGCCATCATCGGCGCAGTCACCGTTCTCAGCGTGGGCCTATGGAAGGCCCAACAGCCTGGCGCCGAGGCGTTCCAGGGGCAAATGGAGGTTCAGGAAGTAGACGTCGCTTCCAAGGTCAGTGCCCGGATCGCGGACATCTTGGTCAAGGAAGGGGATGTCATCACGGTCGGCTCGCCGCTGATTCGCCTGGACAGTCCTGAGGTGACCGCAAAACTGGCGCAGGCCACTGCGGCCCAGGAGGCTGCGCAGGCCACCGCGGCCAAGGCACAAAATGGCGCCCGCCCCCAGGAGGTGGAAATCGCCCGTCTGAACTGGCAGCGCGCATTGGCGGCGGCGGACCTGGCACAGGCGTCGTTCAAGCGGATCGAAGGATTGGCCAGGGACGGCTTGATCGCTGCGCAAAAGCGCGACGAGGCCGAAGCCAATTTCAAGACAGCCCGCGATCAAGCCCTGGCTGCACAGGCCCAATACGAGATGGCTCGCGCCGGGGCCCGTGCCGAGGACAAGCAAGCTGCCGCCGCACAGGCGCGTCAATTGGCTGGAGTCGTAGCTGAAGTCCAGGCGGCCAAGGCCGAGACGGAACTCAAGAGCCCAGTGGCCGGCGAAGTCGTCAAGGTGCTGGGGCGCGTGGGTGAAATTTCGCCCCAAGGCGTCCCCGTGGTCACGGTTGCCAACATGGCAGATCAGTGGGTGGTGCTCAACGTGCGCGAAGACAAACTCGACAAGTTCGCCGTCGGCAAAGAATTCGATGCCACCTTGCCTGCCCTGAAAGGCCGTAAGGTTCGCTTCAAGGTCTACCGGGCAGCAGTCCTGCCTGATTTCGCCACGTGGCGTGCCACCAGGTCCGATCAGGGCTTTGACATCAAGACCTTCGAGGTGCGTGCCCGTCCGACCCAAATGATCGAGGGCGTTCGCCCAGGCATGTCCGTGCTGGTCGAGTGAATTGACCATGCGCCACTTCTTCAACAGCACTAGGCGGGAGGCCCGTCGCCTTGGTCAAAGTCCCTGGGACTTGGCGATGGTGACTTGGGTGCCTGTATTGGCCGTGGTGTTGGTCGTTTGGATATTCTCCAGCGCCATCCCCAGGAACCTACCTGTTGGCGTGATGGATGAAGACCATTCCGCGCTATCGCGACAACTGGTCCGCATGCTCAACGCCTCGCCTGGCATGCAAGTGGTGGACGAATTCGACAGCGAGTCCACGGCCCAACTTGCCCTAAGAGAGGTGCGGGTCTACGGGATGATCAACATCCCCAGGGACTTCGAGAGAGACATCAAGCGCGGGATAAAGGCGGAGGTCATTCTGCGTCACAACGCTCAGTTCGCCACGCATTCGAGTCTGCTGCAGCGGGATGTACGCACGGTGGTTGGGACCCTGGCCGCCGGCATCGAAATGTCTGCTCGAAACAAGCGAGGTGAATCGGCCCAACAGGCCAAGGTCAGCTTTAACCCGATCCAAATCCAATCGATCGCACTGTTCAACGGGTCTGGCAACTACGAAAAGTACCTGACTGCCGCCGCGATCCCCGCCATCCTTCACATCCTCGCGATGACGGCTGGGGCTTGGGCGGTCGGCCGTGAATTCAGGGACAGGACGCTGGGGCAGTGGCTGCAGCACGAGGGGCCGCGGGCCGTCGGAGCAGCCTTGCTGGGCAAGCTGGCGATTCCCTGGGTGACCCTGACCAGCGTGGGCGCCGCGGCGCTCTGGTACATCACGACCGGGCGTGGCTGGGACATCCCTGGGAGCCTTCTCTGGATCTGCTTGGCCATGACCTTACTGATGGCGCTATCGCTGGCCGCGGGTGCAGCGGCGGCCACTCTGACCAAGTCCTTGCGCACTGCGTTGTCCGTCACGGGGCTTTTGACCGCCCCGGCATTCGCGTTCAGCGGTATGAGTTTCCCGCTGAGTGCGATGCCTGACAGTGCTCGGATGTGGGCGACCTCCATGCCGTTCACCCACTACATCCGATTGCAGACCGAGCAATTGCTGATGGGCTTAACCTTCGGCGCGAGTGCCGCCACACCTGCTGTATTCCTGCTGGCCACCCTAGGGTTGCTCGGGCTGGCGGCCTTGGGCTTGGTCCAGGCTCGCGACAAGCCATCGACCTGGGGAGCGCGTTGACATGACCTCGCACCATCCCACTTCGCTGAGGTCAGGGTTCGTCGCAACGCTGAGGGACGTCTTGCGCGACAAGGGCGCATTGATGATCTTTGTGGCTGCGCCCCTGTTCTATGCTTTCTTCTACCCCTGGTTCTTTGGCCCGGAGGTCGTGACCCGGATCCCGGTGGCGGTTGTCGACCAGGATCACTCGGCGCTTTCACGCTCGATTCATCGTCTGGCACTTGCCAATCCTCGCATCGAGGTCAAGGCAGTTGGGGCGGATGAGCGAGCCGCGCAAGCCGCCATGAGCCGTGGTGAGATTGATGGCTATCTGGTCCTGCCCGACGACCTGAAAGCCCATGTTGCCAGGGGAATGCCCACTATGGTGACCGTGGTCTCGAACGGGGCCTATCCCCTCATCAGCAAGGCAGTTCAGTACGGCTTTTCTGAGGCCGTGGGCGCAGCCTCGGCAGGTGTTGAGATCAGGCAGCGAGAGGCCAAAGGACAGAGTCCCCGCCAAGCCGGCGAGAGCCGCACTCCCGTGGATTTCCGGGCCATGGCGCTGTTCAACCCTACAGAAGGCTATAGCAGCTTCATTGTTCCTGCCGTTGCCTTGTTCATCATGCACCAGACCCTCCTGATGGGCGTGGGTATGCTGGTGGCGACCTGGGTCGAACGAGGCGCGGCTCATGCCAGTCCAATGGCCTGGATCGGGCGCTGGCTGGCATTCCTGTTGCCGGGATTGGTGTCTGGCCTGTTCTATTTCGGATGGGTCTTTTGGCTCTACGGTTACCCTCGCGCTAACAACGTGGCTGGCTCCCTGGTTTTCCTGGTCCTGTACGTGTCGGCCATCGTGACGCTGGGGTCACTTGTGGGCCTGTGGTGTAGAGATCGCGAACGGGTCCTTCAAGTCCTGCTTTTTTCGACATTGCCGATGGTGTTTCTTGCCGGATTTTCCTGGCCGCCAGAAGCGTTGCCGCTCCCGTTGCAGTATCTGCGGTGGTTGATACCGACAACGTCTGGAGTGCAGGCTGCATTGCGCCTGAATCAAATGGGAGCCCCTCTGCAAAGCGTGATGCCCTATCTCGGTTGCCTGTTGGCACTGACCGTGGTGGCCGGCAGCTTCGTCTTGAAATTCGGCGGTAAGCCGCAGGGCGATTGAGGACGGAGATACTTGCACACGCGCAGGCAATGGGCTGCTGTGAAGGCACGCTGCTGGTTCGAGGAAGAGCCACGCGTCGACTTCATCCGCAATATCGCCCCCTGGGACGCCGACGATCTGGACGCTGATCGCAGCCGAGGATTGCGATGGACCCTGAGCGGCCGTTGATCAAAGTTCTGCTGATGGCAGCTTCTGGCCGACAGCTGACCTCGGCCGTCAGAGGAATCGATCCGCCAGATCCTCACCCCTCAGTGAGGCGTAGCGCAGGAACATGTCGGTTTTCTTCCAACCCATGATCTTGCAAATTTCCAACTCGCTCCACATCCAACCGTTGTCTTGCTTGTTGCGCATGGTGGCCCAACGGCAGGTCGCCTCGTGGCGTAGGTCATGCTCGGTGAAATCCGGCATGTCGGCATAAGCAAACAAGGTGGTGAAGCGCTTGGACAGCGCATTCGTGACCTTGTCCAGGTTGTCCGGTTCCCCGTCCCAGAACTTGAACAGCAAGCCCTTCTTGCCTTTACAGCGCTTGCGAAGTGCTGGTCGCAGACTCGGCACCACCGGCACCGTGCGCCGCTTGATAACCCCGCCATGTCCCTTGGTGCCCCGTATTTCCAGCAACCCCCTGGCGTCGTCGTAATCCTCACAACGAATCCAGTAGCCCTCACGTAGGCGCACCCCAGTGTTGAGGATGATTTCGTAGAGCAGCTTGAAGTCATCGTCCTGAGGCAAGGGCCGCTGCTTGGATGGGTTCTTGATACCAGCCAGGGAGGCATTGATGCGATCCTCCTCCCCGGGGGCAAAACGGCGCTCCCGGTGCTGGTCTTTCTTGGGCGCCTTGTCGGCCTGCGCCAGCACCTCGCCTTCTTTGGCGGTGTAGGTACTGTAACCCTTGGGCATTAGCCGCAGCGGATTGGCCGGGGCCGTCTGGTCGATCGGGGTAGTCTTGCGGATGTGCCAATCAACCACCCTGGCCAGCCCCTCCACCCGTTTGCGGATCGAGCCGGGCGCCAGGTTTTGTTCCAGCTTGAGCTTGCTGACCCACTTGTCACACCAGGTGATGGTCACGCGGTCAAGTGTCACCTGACCCACCTCCGCCTTGATGCGGTCGAGGTTGGCCAGGTCCGATGGTGCCGGTCCGGGTGAACTGAGTTTGTAGTTGTCGATCAACGTGGCGAGCTTCAAGCCGGTGCGATGGTCAGGTGTTTCGACCAAATCAACGGGCACCACACCGCGCTCGATCATGCTCATCAAGTGCGTTTGGTACTGTTGTGCTTCAACCTTCGAGTTGAAGGTTGCGAAGTGTTTGCGTGGCAGCAATTTACTGTCGATGCGGACCTGCCACCGGTCCCCGCGTTGAATGATTGCCATGACCCGAAGATGAGGCTGCGGGTGTGAAATGTCAACTGCCATCCACGGACAAATTGATCCGTCCAAGCGTAGCATTGCTACGGATTTGCGTAGCAAAGACCGGGAAATGAGTGGATTTTGAGGGAATCGCAGACACAAAAAAGCCCGATCGAATCGGGCTAAGTTGTTGATTCCATTCAGAAATCTTTGGAGGCGCGGGCCGGAGTCGAACCGACCTACACGGATTTGCAATCCGGTGCATAACCGCTTTGCTACCGCGCCACGTTCTGACAAAAAAGGGAAGCATGTGCTTCCCTTTTTGCTGGAAGATGTTGGCACTTCTTCCGATGTTTGGAGCGGGAAACGAGGCTCGAACTCGCGACCTCAACCTTGGCAAGGTTGCGCTCTACCAACTGAGCTATTCCCGCATTTGAGTGAACTTGGCATTGTATGCTTTGTTCGCTGCAACAGGCAAATTATAGCGCAAATTCAAGGGCTCACCGAAGTGCGCACCATAAATTTGCATCAATGCTTGGTGGCCTCCGTTTTGGCCGTCGAAGCCGCCACGGACACCGCCGCGGCGATCTCCTCTTCCGTCAACGGAACCGGCTTGGCTTCGAGCGCGATCTCCAGCACCTGATCCACCCATTTGACTGGCACGATCTCCAGACCATTTTTGACATTCTCGGGGATGTCCTGCAAGTCCTTGACGTTGTCTTCAGGGATCAGCACGGTCTTGATGCCTCCGCGCAAAGCCGCCAAAAGTTTTTCTTTCAGGCCACCAATGGCAGTGACTTCGCCACGCAGGGTGATCTCACCTGTCATGGCCACATCGGCACGCACGGGGATGCTGGTCATGGCCGACACCATGGCAGTGACCATGGCTGCGCCTGCGCTTGGACCGTCCTTGGGCGTAGCGCCATCGGGCACGTGGATGTGCAGGTCTTTCTTTTCGAAGACCTCGTCTTTGATGCCCAACAGACGCGAGCGGCTGCGCACCACGGTCCGGGCAGCTTCCACAGACTCTTTCATCACATCACCGAGCGAGCCCGTGCGGGTGATGACACCTTTGCCCGGCATCAGCGCGGCCTCAATGGTCAGCAAATCGCCGCCCACTTCGGTCCATGCCAGACCGACCACCTGACCGACCTGGTTTTTCTGTTCGGCACGACCATAGGTGTACTTGCGCACACCCAGAAAGTCGTTGAGGTTATCTGCGGTGACCTGGACCTGCGCTTGCATCTGCCCCAACAGCAAGCCCTTGACCACTTTGCGGCAAATCTTGGACAGCTCACGCTCGAGCGAACGCACACCGGCCTCGCGTGTGTAGTAACGCACCACGTCGCGGATGGCCTCTTCCGTCACATTCAATTCAGCAGCTTTGATGCCGTTGTTTTCCAGCTGTTTGGGCAGCAGGTAACGCATGGCGATGTTGGTCTTTTCGTCCTCGGTGTAACCCGAGAGGCGAATGACCTCCATCCGGTCCAGCAACGCTGGCGGGATGTTCATGGAGTTGGATGTGGCCACAAACATCACATCGCTGAGGTCGAAGTCGACCTCTACATAGTGATCGCCAAAGGTGTGGTTTTGCTCGGGGTCCAGCACCTCCAGCAAGGCGCTCGACGGGTCACCTCGGAAATCCGTGCCCAGCTTGTCGATCTCGTCGAGCAGGAACAAGGGGTTGCGGGTACCGGCCTTATTCAGGCTTTGCAGCACCTTGCCGGGCATGGCGCCGATGTAGGTGCGACGGTGACCGCGGATTTCGGCCTCGTCACGCATGCCACCCAGTGCCATGCGCACATACTTGCGACCTGTGGCTTTGGCAATGGACTGGCCCAGCGAGGTCTTGCCCACGCCAGGCGGCCCCACCAGGCACAGGATGGGGGCCTTGACCTTGTCAACGCGTTGCTGCACGGCGAGGTATTCCAGAATGCGGTCTTTGACCTTGTCCAGGCCAAAGTGGTCCTGGTTCAGCACCGTCTCAGCATTGGCCAGATCGTGCTTGATTTTGGTCTTTTTGCTCCAGGGCAGTCCTGTCAGCACTTCAATGTAGTTGCGCACCACCGACGCCTCGGCCGACATGGGCGACATGAGCTTGAGCTTTTTGAGCTCGGCTTCAGCCTTCTTGCGGGCATCAGCCGGCATCTTGGCGGCCTTGATCTTTTTCTCGATCTCTTCGATGTCCGCGCCCTCTTCGCCCTCACCCAGTTCTTTCTGGATGGCTTTGACCTGTTCGTTCAGGTAAAAGTCGCGCTGGTTCTTTTCCATCTGGCGCTTGACGCGGCCACGGATACGCTTGTCGACATTGAGGATGTCCACTTCACGCTCAAGCTGGGTGAAGAGGTTTTCCAGGCGGTCCTTGATGCTCGACAGGTCCAGTACGGCCTGCTTGTTTTCGAGCTTGAGCGGCAGGTGCGCCGCGATCGTGTCGGCCAAGCGACCCGCATCGTCGATGCTGGAGATCGAAGTCAGGATCTCGGGGGGTATCTTTTTATTGAGTTTGACATACTGGTCAAACTGCTGCATCACTGCGCGGCGCAGCGCTTCGGTCTCGCTGCTGGACTCGGACAGCTCGGCTGCGGGGTCCACGGGCTGAACGGTGGCCACAAAGTGGGCATCGCCGTCCACGATGCTCTGCACAAGGGCGCGCTGCTGGCCTTCGACCAGCACCTTGACCGTGCCATCGGGCAATTTGAGCATCTGCAAGATGGTCGAGACGCAACCCACATCGAACATGTCAGACGCGTCAGGCTCGTCCTTGGCTGCGGTTTTTTGCGCCACCAGCATGATGCGGCGGTCGGTCGACATCGCCGACTCCAGCGCCTTGATGCTCTTAGGGCGGCCCACAAACAGCGGAATCACCATGTGGGGAAACACCACCACGTCGCGCAGAGGCAACATCGGCAGATCGATCGGGGTGGAAGGCAATGGGGGGTGTCCGGACATGGTGTTACCTCAGTGTGTAAGCATCACATGGATGCAATAGCCTCAATTTCAACCCATCTGCATGCAGGGGCTTCAACATGGCTTGGTAGTCCATGGCGATCAGGCCTGCTTGGCCGACTCGCGGTAAACCAGCAGCGGTGGCTTGTTTTCGTCGATGGTGGACTCGTCCACCACCACTTTTTCCACATTCACCGCGTTGGGCAATTCGTACATGGTGTCGATCAAGGCCTGCTCCAAGATGGAGCGCAGGCCACGGGCACCCGTTTTGCGGGCCAGCGCCTTGCGTGCGATGGCATGCAGGGCGTTGGAGCGCACCTCCAGCTCGACGCCTTCCATGGCCAACAGCTTGGCAAACTGCTTGACCACGGCATTCTTGGGCTCGGTCAAAATTTGCACCAGGGCCTCTTCTGTCAGTTCGGCCAGGGTAGCCACCACCGGCAAGCGCCCCACCAACTCGGGGATCAGACCGAACTTGATCAAGTCCTCAGGTTCCACGTCAGTGAACACCTCGGTGAGTGAGCGCTGCTTCTTGCTCTTGACCGTGGCACCAAAGCCAATGCCCCCGGATTCGGTGCGGCTTTCGATGACTTTTTCGAGGCCCGCAAACGCGCCGCCGCAGATGAACAGGATGTTGGTCGTGTCGATCTGCAAAAAGTCCTGGTTGGGGTGCTTGCGCCCGCCCTGTGGTGGGACGCTGGCCATGGTGCCTTCAACCAGCTTGAGCAAGGCTTGCTGAACGCCCTCGCCCGACACGTCGCGGGTGATAGAGGGGTTGTCGGACTTGCGGGTGATCTTGTCGATCTCGTCGATGTAAACGATACCGCGCTGGGCACGCTCGACGTCGTAATTGCAGGTCTGCAAGAGCTTGGCCACGATGTTTTCGACGTCTTCACCCACATAACCGGCTTCGGTCAAGGTGGTGGCGTCGGCCATCACAAAAGGCACATCCAGCATGCGGGCCATGGTCTGCGCCAGCAGCGTCTTGCCCGAGCCCGTGGGGCCGATCAGCAAGATGTTGCTCTTGGCCAGCTCGACATCGTCTTTCTTGGCACCGTCTTTGTGCTTGAGGCGTTTGTAGTGGTTGTACACCGCCACAGCCAGGCTGCGCTTGGCCTTTTCCTGGCCAATCACATAGTTGTCGAGGTTGGACTTGAGGTCCGATGGGGTAGGCAGACCGTCTTTGGTCCCTTCCGCCAGCGTGTTGGTCGTGAGCTCGTCGCGCACGATGTCGTTGCACAAATCGATGCATTCATCGCAGATGAAAACCGACGGACCTGCAATCAGCTTTTTGACCTCGTGCTGGCTCTTGCCGCAGAAAGAGCAGTACAGGTTTTTCTCAGTGGTTGAGCCTTTTTTGTCGGCCATAAATGTCGCCTCGGAATCCGGATATTCGTCAATGATAACGAAAGAAAAACGGCGCTCACCTCAGCAGGTAAACGCCGTCCCCAAAGGTGCCGGTTGAACCGGCAGTCATCAAGTGCGCTTGGCGATGACCTGATCGACCAAACCATACTCCTTGGCCTCTTGCGCGGACAGGTAGTAGTCGCGCTCGGTATCACGCTCAATGCGCTCCAGAGGTTGGCCCGTGTTCTCGGCCAGGATGCGGTTCAGCTGCTCTCGGGTTTTGATGATTTCGCGTGCGGCGATCTCGATCTCGGTCGCCTGACCACGCGCACCGCCCAGGGGCTGGTGAATCATGACCTTGGAGCTGGGCAGAGAAAAACGCTTGCCCTTGGCGCCCGCTGACAGCAGGAACGCGCCCATGCTGGCGGCCATGCCGTTGCACAGGGTCGACACATCCGGCTTGATGAAATTCATGGTGTCGTAAATCGCCATGCCCGCACTCACCGAACCGCCGGGCGAGTTGATGTACAGCGAGATGTCCTTTTCGGGGTTTTCGCTCTCCAGAAACAGCAACTGGGCCACGATCAGGTTGGCCATGTGGTCATTGACCTCGCCCACCAGAAAGATCACGCGCTCCTTGAGCAGACGCGAATAAATGTCGTAGGCACGCTCGCCTCGGCCCGATTGTTCAACGACCATGGGCACCATGCCCAGATTAGTGATGTCCAGTGCGCTCATCATTTCTCCAGAAATTGAAACCAACTTTAACCAATTTTGGCAAGCACCAAGAAGATGGGGCTTGAAAGCCGGACTGCAAGCCCGGCTCAAGCCCCATTCATGGGTGCAAACCCGAGGACCGATCAGGCCTGGCCCATCAGCTCTTCAAAGGAAATGGCTTTTTCGGTGACTTTGGCTTTGCTCAGCACGAAATCGGCCACATTGCCTTCGATCACGACCGCTTCGACTTCGGCCATGCGCTGGTTGTCGCTGTAGTACCAGCGGGTCACGTCTTCAGGACGCTCGTAGCTGGCAGCCAGCTCTTCGATGTGGGCCTTGATCTGCTCGGGCTTGGCATGCAGTTCGTTGCTGCGCACCACCTCGGCCACCACGAGACCCAGACGCACGCGCTGCTCGGCTTGGGGGCGGAAGATGTCGTCAGGGATCGGGGCCTTGTCGGCGTCCTTGATGCCGCGCTGCTTCAGATCGGCGCGGGCACCGTCTTTGAGGCGTTCGACTTCGGACTGCACGATGGACTGGGGCAGATCCAGCTCGGCCTTGGCGACCAAGGCGTCCATGGCGGCTTGCTTGTTGCGGGCCAGCAGGCGGAACTTGACTTCGCGCTCCAGGTTCTTTCGGATGTCGGCACGCAGGCCTTCAACGGTGCCGTCGGCAATGCCCAGAGACTTGGCCAGGGCTTCGTTGACTTCAGGCAGGTTGGCGGCTTCGATCTTCTTGATGGTCACCAAGAAGTCAGCAGTTTTACCAGCCACATCCTTGCCGTGGTAGTCGGCAGGGAACGCCAGCGGGAAAGTTTTGCTTTCGCCCGACTTCATGCCGCGCACAGCGTCTTCGAACTCCTTGAGCATCTGGCCTTCGCCGACCAGGAACTGGAAGTCCTCGGCCTTGCCGCCTTCGAAGGCTTCACCGTCGATCTTGCCGGCGAAGTCGATGGTCACGCGGTCACCGTCTTGCGCAGAAGCGTCTTGCGCGCGCTGGGCGAAGGTGCGGCGCTGCTTGCGCAGGATGTCCACGGTCTTGTCGATGGCAGCGTCAGACACTTCGGCTGTGAGTTTTTCGACTTCGGTGCTGGCCAGATCGGCCAGTTTGACTTCGGGGTAGACCTCGAAAACGGCGTCAAAAGTCAGCTCACCCTCGGGCGCGCCTTCTTTTTCGGAAATGCGGGGCTGACCAGCCACACGCACTTTGGCTTCGTTGGCGGCCTGGGCAAAGGCTTCACCCACCTTGTCGTTCAGCACTTCGTACTGAACCGAGTAGCCATAGCGCTGCGCCACCACGTTCATGGGCACCTTGCCGGGACGGAAACCGTCCATCTTGACCGTGCGGGCCATTTTCTTCAGGCGTGCATCGACCTCGGACTGGATGGCCGTCACAGGCACAGTCAGGGTGATCTTGCGTTCCAGTTTTTCAAGGGTTTCAACAGTCACTGTCATTGTCGTTCTCGGTTAATGTGAATCGTTTTCCGGCCTGAGCCGGAAACCGTGGTGCGCGGGGGGGGACTCGAACCCCCACACCATTGCTGGCGTCAGGACCTAAACCTGGTGCGTCTACCAATTTCGCCACCCGCGCGGGTCCAAACAAAAAGGGCGAACAGGCCGGGAT
This sequence comes from Limnohabitans radicicola, assembly GCF_014837235.1. Taxonomy (GTDB): domain Bacteria; phylum Pseudomonadota; class Gammaproteobacteria; order Burkholderiales; family Burkholderiaceae_C; genus Limnohabitans_A; species Limnohabitans_A radicicola. The sequence goes on from NZ_JACYFT010000002.1 coordinate 998,628, forward strand.
GGGAGCCATCCACAGGCCTGACCGCCCGCTTGAAATCGGTCAACTTTCTATTTTAGCCGCTCCGAACCCCGTTTTCGGGTTCGGGCGGTGCTGGTTTTCCCCTCTGCCACGGTGTTTTTCAAGCCGCCTGGGCAGCCTCTGTCGGGCGCGGCACACGGAACCAGGCCGCATACATGGCCGGCAGCGCCAGCAAAGTCAGGGCGGTGGCCACGATCAGACCACCCATGATGGCCACGGCCATCGGGCCCCAGAACACGCTGCGTGAGAGCGGGATCATGGCCAGCACGGCGGCAGCGGCCGTCAGCACGATGGGGCGCAAACGGCGCACCGCCGACTCGACGATCGCCCGCCAGCCCTCGATACCTGCAGCACGGTCCTGCTCGATTTGGTCGATCAGGATCACCGAGTTGCGCTGGATCATGCCCATGAGCGCGATCACCCCCAGCAAGGCCACAAAACCGAACGGGCGATTGAGCGCTAGCAAGGCCGCCGCCACCCCTGCCATGCCCAAGGGGCCGGTCAGGAAAACCAGCACCGAGCGGCTGAAGCTTTGCAACTGCAGTATCAGCAAGGTGAAGGTGATGAACAGCATGATGGGCACGCCCGCCGCAATCGAGGCCGAGCCTTTGGAGCTTTGCTCCACCGCGCCGGCGACCTCAATGCGGTAATCGCTTTGCCCCTGGCTGGCCCACTGGGCTTGGAGCTTCTGCAATTCAGGCTGCAGCTGCGCTGTCACCGTGGCACCCTGCACCCCTTCGGCGATGTCGGACTGCAAGGTGATGGCGTACTGGCGGCCTTCGCGCCACATCACGCCCGGCTCCCAGCCGAACACGGGGCGTGCAATCTGCAAGAGCGGAATCGATTTGCCAGACGCCGTGGGCACATAGGCCTGGCCCAGATCGGACAGCGCGTCGCGCTCGTTCAAAGGCTGACGCAGGACGATGTCGATCAGCTTGTCGCCTTCACGGAACTGGCCCACGGGCGCACCCGACAGCAGGGTACGCGAAGCCTGGGCAATGGACTGGCTGGTCACGCCCAGGGCGCGGGCTTTGGCCTGGTCCACTTCCAAACGCACGGTCTTGACCGACTCGTTCCAGTTGTCGTTGACCCCCCGGGCGCTGACGTTGCGGCGCATCACCGCCTTGACCTCTTCGGCCTTCTGACGCAGGGCCACAGGCTCGCTGCCGACCACGCGGAACTGCACCGGGTATGGCACAGGCGGGCCATTGGGCAGCAGCTTGACGCGGCCACGGATCTCGGGGAACTCCTGCGCCAGCAAGGCCGGAAGCTTGACGCGCAGGCTCTCGCGCACTTTCAGGTCACGCGGCAGCACGATCAGCTGCGACACGTTGCTCTGCGGGAACACCTGATCGAGCGGCAGGTAAAAACGCGGCACACCCGAGCCCACCCAGGTGGTGACCGAGCTCACGCCCTCTTCTTGTGCCAGGCGTTTTTCAACCCGCTTGGCCACCTCTTCGCTGGCACTGTAGGGCGCGCCCTCTGGCAGCCACAGGTCCACCAAAATTTCAGGACGGCTGGAATCAGGGAAGAACTGCTGCTGCACCTTGCCCATGCCCACGATACCCAGCACAAACAGGGCGATGGTGATGGCGATCGTCTTCCAGCGGTGGGTCACGCACCAGGTGACCCAACGGCGGAACTGGCGATAGAAAGGTGTGTCGAACATCTCGGCACTGTCGTGGCTGTGCCCGGCACCCTCACCGGCAACGGCGTGCGCTGGCGGCTTGAGCAGCCATGCGCCCAGATAAGGCACAAAGTAGACGGAAGCCACCCAGCTCACGATCAGGGCGATCACGGTGACCGCAAAGATGGCGAAGGTATATTCACCCGTCACCGATTTGGCGATGCCAATGGGCAAAAAGCCGGCTGCGGTGATCAGCGTGCCCGTCAACATGGGCATGGCCGTCAGCTCGTACGCAAAAGTGGCAGAGCGGAACTTGTCGTAGCCCTCTTCCATCTTGCGCACCATCATCTCGACCGCGATGATGGCGTCGTCCACGAGCAAGCCCAGCGCGATGATGAGCGAACCCAGCGAGATTTTGTGCAGGCCAATGCCGAAGTAGTTCATGGCCAGAAAGGTCACCGCCAGCACCAGCGGGATGGTGATGCCCACCACCAAACCAGGACGGATGTCCAGCGTCCAACGGCGCCACAGCGGGTTCTGCCCGGGGCGTTTGTGCAGGCCCAGTGACAAAAAGCTCACCGCCAGCACGATCACCACCGCCTCGATCAGCACCTTGATGAACTCGTTAACGGATTTGGACACGGCAGCAGGCTGGTCCTGCACCTGTTTCAGGGTCAGACCTGCGGGCAATGTCGCTTCTATTTTCTTGACCGTACTGCCCAGCGCATGGCCCAACGCGATGATGTCTCCCCCTTTGGCCATGCTCACGCCCAACGCGATGACTTCCTGGCCCTCGTGGCGCACCTTGACGGAAGGTGGATCAGCATAACCGCGGCTGACTGTGGCGATATCGCCCAGGCGCACCTGTGCGCCCGAGCCACCCCGAATGGGCATGGCCCGCAGGTCGTCCAGGTTCTGGAACTGGCCGCCCACGCGCACCTGCACCACATCATGGGGCGACTGCATCGTACCCGCTGACTCGACCGCGTTTTGCTGCCCCAGCTGTGCCAGCACCGCCCCCATGTCCAGACCCATCTGGGCGATCTTCTTTTGCGAGACGTCGATGAAGACTTTTTCGTCCTGCACACCAAAGAGCTCGACCTTGGCCACATCGGGCACGCGCAGCAGCGTCTGGCGGACGCGGTCGGCATGCGCCTTGACCTCGGCCGCACTGAAACCGTCGCCACTCAGGGCGTAGATCACACCGTAAACATCGCCGAACTCGTCGTTGAAAAACGGCCCCACCACCCCCTGAGGCAAGGTGGCGCGCATGTCGCCAATCTTCTTGCGCACGGTGTACCAAACCTGAGGCACCTCACCAGGCTTGGAATAGTCCTTGAGTTCGAGAATGATCTGCGACTCGCCTGGCTTGGAGTAGCTGCGGATCTTGTCCGAATAGGGCACTTCCTGCAGCGTGCGTTCGAGCTTGTCGGTCACCTGCTCGGCCACCTGCTGGGCCGTGGCCCCGGGCCAATAGGTGCGCACCACCATCGCCCGGAAGGTGAAAGGCGGGTCCTCGTCCTGCCCGAGCTGAAAGTACGACGCCATGCCCAGCACCATGAGCGCCACCATCAGGTAGCGCGTGAGGGCTGGGTGCTCCAGCGCCCAGCGCGAGAGGTTAAATTTTTGATCTTGCGAAGCCATGGCCGGTCACCGTCCCGTTGCGGCGCTGGCCGGGGCTGAGGCAGTAGTCACTGCAGCCGTGGCGGGGTCCGCATAGACCGTCACCTTCTGGCCCGCTGTCAAGACATGCACACCAGCGGCCACCACTTTTTGACCGGTCTGCAAGCCCGACACGATCACGACCTGGTTGCCATCCACCGTGCCCACTTGCACGGGCTGAGAACGCACTGTCATGGCCGCTTCGTCGAGCACCCAAACAGCGGTGCCGGCACCTTCTTGTCGCAGAGCGCTGGTCGGCAACTTGATCACCGGGGGCTGTACACCCTTGAGGGCGCCCGCCTGCACATTGACCGTCGCACCCAAAGGCAGCTTCTCGGAGGCATCCAGCGCCAGCTTGATGGTGAAGGTGCGCGTCACCGGATCGGCGCTCGCGCCCACCTCGCGCACACGGCCCTTGAGCACCTGCCCGGTGCTGGTCAACACCGCCGGCATGGCTTGCCCGGTTTTGAATGCCATCACAGCCTGCTCGGGCACAGCAAACACCGCATCACGCGGGCCGTCATGCGCCAGACGCACCACGGGCTGCCCGGCCGAGACGACCTGACCCACCTCGGCTTCCACCCCGGTCACCACACCGCTGGTGGTGGCCTGCAGGCGTGCATACGCCGCTTGGTTGCCTTGGGCTTGGGCCTGCGCGCGAGCTTGGGCCAGGCTGGCATCGGCCGCCTTGAACGCGGCCTCTCGGCGCTCCAGCTCGACGCTGCTGATGAAGTTTTGGGCCCGCAGCCCCTCAAAACGGCGCAACTCGGCCAGGCTCAAATCGCGCTGGGTTTGCGCTGCGGCCAGTTGCGCCTGGGCAGCTTGCGCAGCCAGTTGGTAGTCCTGCGGGTCGATCTGGGCCAGCACCTGACCCGCCTGTACCCGCTGCCCAACCTCGGCCTGACGCTCGGTCAATTTGCCTGCCACGCGAAAGCCTAGGCGGGACTCGATGCGTGCACGGATTTCGGCGGCGTATTCGGCCTGGGCATTGAGGTCTGAGGCACCCACGGTCAACAGCTTGACCGCACGAACGGGCTCTTCTACAGGCGTCTGGCGCGAACAGGCCGCCAAAGCCAACACCCCGGCACCCAAGGCCACACGGGTGGTCCACTGTACAGACGTTGATGTCCTGAACTTGCTTAAATACATGGCACTCCCTGCAAAATATTAATGACTGACTGGTTAGTAATCTATTGAATCTCCTGACATCTGTCAAGCGACAATACGATCACCCATGCAAAAAGCCGGTCCTTTCAGCAGTGCTCCAAGAAAGCTCCTTCGGGGTGTTTCACGCTCTTTTTACCTGTCGATTCGGCTATTGCCCTCGGCATTGCAGGCCCCCATTGAGGTGGGCTATCTGCTGGCACGCGCCACCGACACGGTGGCCGACACCACCACACTGCCCCAGGCCGATCGGCTGGACTTGCTCCAAGCCATGATGGCCGCCATCGATGCACCCGCGGGTGACTTGCGGCACTGCCACCAGGCCCTGACCGAGTTTGCCGAGCGCCAGACCGACCCGCATGAGCGCTCACTGATGCAAGGCTTGCCCGACTGCCTGCCCCTGCTGCAAGCGCTCTCACCCGATGACCAGAACAGTGTGCGCTGGGTGCTGGGCCACATCACACACGGACAGATTCTGGACATTGAGCGATTTGGCCAAGGGCCTGCAGCCCTGGCCACCGATGCGCAGCTGGACGACTACACCTGGCTCGTGGCCGGGTGTGTGGGCGAGTTCTGGACCGAATTGTGCGAACGCCACTTACCCGGCTTTGCCACCCAAAGCACGGACGCCATGCGGCAAGCAGGCCGGGCCTATGGCATGGGCCTGCAAAGGCTGAACATCCTGCGCGATGCCGGGGCCGATCTGGTCGCAGGCCGCTGCTACCTGCCCGAAACGCGCCTGGCCCCACTGGGTCTGAGCCCTGAACAACTCATGAAAGCCTCTCGCACCGGAGATGCGGCCACACTGCAGCGACTGGCCCCCCTTTGGGACGACTATCTTCAGCAAACCCATACCCAATTGCGGGAGGGCGTGTTGTACAGCCAGCGCCTGACCAGCCGCCGCCTGCGCCTGGCCAGCGCCCTGCCCGCCTTGATCGGTGCCCGCACGGTGGCCCTGCTGCGCCAGGCGGGGCCGCAAGCCCTCCCCCAGCGCGTGAAAATGCCACGCTCCGAAGTGCGTGCGCTGCTCTGGCGACTTCTCTGGCGGCTGGCCTCTCCAAATGCACTGGCCCATGAATTTCAGCGCCTGTCGCAGTGAGACAATCCCAGCCCATGAGCCCGCAAGACTACGTCCAGCAAAAAGCCGCCGCCTCGGGCAGCAGTTTTTATTACGCCTTCCTGTTCCTGCCGCCCGAGCGCCGCGCCGCCATCACCGCGTTTTATGCGTTTTGCCGTGAAGTGGACGACGTGGTCGATGAAATCACAGACCCCAGCGTGGCTGCCGCCAAGCTCGGCTGGTGGCAAAAAGAAGTGCAGCAAGCCTATGCCGGCCAACCCACCCACCCGGTCATGCACGCGCTCATGCCGCACACCCAACCCTTTGGCATCGAGAGCCGCCACCTGATGGCCGTGATTGAAGGCTGTCAGATGGACCTCAACCAGACCCGCTACCTGGACTTTGCGGGCTTGGCGAAATACTGCCATTTGGTGGCGGGTGTCGTGGGCGAAGTCGCCGCCCGCATCTTTGGCCAGACCGACGAGGCCACCACCGCCTACGCCCATAAGCTGGGCCTGGCCTTTCAGATGACCAACATCATCCGCGACGTGGGCGAAGACGCCATGCGCGGGCGCATCTACCTGCCACTGGACGAGCAGCAACGCTTTGGCGTCAAGGCCAATGAGCTGATCCAGCGCACTTATTCAGACCGATTTACTGCGCTGATGAAGTTCCAGGCCGACCGCGCCCACGCCCTGTACGACGAAGCCCTGGCCCTGCTGCCTGCCTCGGACCGCCGTGCCCAAAAACCCGGCCTGATGATGGCCAGCATCTACCGCACCTTGCTGCGCGAGATCGAAGCCTCGGGCTTTCAGGTGCTGCACCAGCGCATTGCCCTCACGCCGCTGCGCAAGCTGTGGCTGGCCTGGAAGATGCAGGCTTTGGGGCGGTTCTGACCGCCCACCGCACGCTACCAGCGTCTGCTTATTTCATCCCCCGCGCCTGTATTTGCGCTGGCCGCTCCACACACAGCTTGAGCCAGCTTGACACCGCCGGGTACTGTGCCAGCAGCGCAGCCGCAGGACGAATCCAGCTGGCGACGCTGGCCACACACACGTCGGCCACGGTGAAGCGCTTGGCGGCCAGATAGGCTTCACCAATGGCGTTTTGGGCTTGCAGGTGCTTTTCCAGCACAGCCAGCGGCACTTTCAAACGGCCTTCTGCCCTGTCAGCCAACTCGGGCTTGCGCTGGTCTTCGGGCATGGCCATGCGGTGCATCAGCACAGTGAGTGCATCACTTTCCAATTCAGTCACCGTCCAAAAACTCCAGCGCAGAGCTTCGGCTTCTTCGCGCGGCGTGGCGGGCGTGATCGTTTGGCCATCGGCTTGGCCGTGCACACGGGCGATGTACAGGGCGCAAGCCATGCTCTCCCACACGGTGACAGTGCCTTCGGGGCGTTCATCGATCAGAACCGGGATGTGGCCGTTGGGGTTGATCGCCAGAAACTCGGGCGTGCGGGTCGCTCCCCCGGCGTAAGGTGTAGAGACGAGTTCGAAAGGCACACCCAACTCCAGCGCCGTCCAGATGGGGCGCGCAGCGCGGGATGGGCCAATGCCGTAAATTTTCAAAGTCATGTCGGTCTCCTCAAGGTTGGTATTCGGGCCAGCAGGCACACAGTTGATGCAAGTCTCGCACCTCCAGGTGCGGTCGGGTGTCACCGTGGCTCCAATCCTGGCCTTCGCGGTTGAGCCAGGCCACCTGCATGCCTGCGGCCAGAGCGCCCACGCAGTCTGCGTGCGCGTCGTCGCCGATGTGCAGCACCTCATGCGGCGCAACACCTGCGGCCTGTGCCCCCGCCACAAAAATGCGCAAGTCGGGCTTGGCCACGCCCAGCGACTTGGCGCTCACGCTGGCATGAAAGTGCTGGCCAATGCCCACGCGATGCACATCGGCGTTGCCGTTCGACAGCGCCACCACCGGATAACGCTGACTCCAGAACGCCAAGGCGGGCAGCGCGTCGTCAAACAGATCCACCCGCTGGCGCTCGGCAAAAAAGACCTCAAACGCAGGCTCGGCCAAGTGGCCCGGGTCACCGGCTTGCACCAGCAGCGCACGGATGGCCTCCAGCCGCAAAAAAGACAGGTCATGCGCCCGGTCGGCATGGCGGGCGTTGATCTCGGCGCGCACCGCTTGTTTGACCTCGGCTTGGCAAGACAACGCCGCCGTGGCGGGTGCGTGCTGGGTCAGCCAGTCCATCAGCACCTGTTCGGCGCGGTGGATGGTGGGCCAGACGGGCCACAAGGTGTCGTCCAGATCGAGGGTAATGGCGCGGATGCGGGAGAGGTCAAGCATGGTGAGGGAGAATACCCGACATGGCATTTCACAAAGAACCCTCCTTCCAGCACGGTCAGGCCGCCAAAACGGCGGTCTTGTATTGCAACCTGGGCACACCCAGCGCCCCCACAGCCCCGGCCCTGCGCAAGTACTTGGCCGAGTTTTTGGGCGACAGCCGCGTGGTCGAAATCCCCAAGCCCATCTGGTGGCTGATCCTGCACGGCATCATCTTGCGCGTGCGCCCCAAAAAATCGGCTGTCAAATACGCCAGCATCTGGACCGAAGGCGGCTCACCGCTCAAAGTCTTCACCGAACAACAAGCCCAGTCGCTGAGCACCACCCTGCAAGAGCGCGGCCACAGCGTCACGGTGCGTTACGCCATGCGCTACGGCCAGCCGTCCATCCCCGAGCAGCTGGACGCCCTCAAGGCCGAGGGTGTGCAGCGCGTGCTGATCGTGCCCGCCTACCCGCAGTACAGCGGTACCACCACCGCCAGCGTGTTCGACGCGGTCTACCGCTGGGGCCTCAAAACCCGCCTCGTGCCCGAGATGCGTTTTGTGAACCGCTACCACGACGACCCCCGCTACATCGCCGCGCTGGCGCAGACGGTGCGCGAACACTGGGCCACCCATGGCCAGGCTGAAAAGTTGGTGATGAGCTTTCACGGCGTGCCCGAGCGCACCCTGCACCTGGGCGACCCCTACCACTGCGAATGCATGAAAACCGGCCGCCTGCTGGCCGAGGCGCTGGGTCTGTCCAAAGACCAGTACAAGCTCACCTTCCAGTCGCGTTTTGGCAAAGCCAAGTGGCTGGAGCCCTACACCGAGCCCACGCTGATCGCCATGGCCCAGCAAGGCGTGAAAAAGATCGATGTGATCTGCCCGGGCTTCACCAGCGACTGCCTGGAAACGCTGGAAGAAATCCAGCAAGAAGCACAAGTGGCCTTTTTGCATGCAGGCGGCGAAAGCTTCAGCTACATCCCCTGTCTGAATAACAATGCGCAGTGGATCGAGGCTTTGGCAGACATCAGCCTGGGGCACATGCAGGGCTGGGATTTGTCAGCGCCGGATGCTGCAGCACTGGCCGCCAGCCGGATGCGGGCTTTGGCGCATGGCGCCAAAACCTGAAAACCACTTTCAGTCCCTCAAAACTTGCGGGTGATCAAACCGCCTCGATGAAGGCGGTCACCCATTCCAGCTGCTGCAGCACATTGAGTGCCGGAGCATGGCCACAGCCAGGGACTTCGATGTGCTTGAGCTTGCCACGGGCACCGGGTCCACGGCGGCGCATCTCGACCGCGGTTTCGGGCAACACCAGATCAGACTCGACACCGCGCAGCAGCAGCACAGGCACCTGGATGGCGTCGTAGTGCTCCCAGATCAGGTAGTCCTGGGGGTGCGCAGTGAACTGCGTCACCATGGCCGGGTCGTAGTGCGGCGTCACGCGTCCATCAGGTAGGCGGCGGGTGGACGTTTCGCTCAGGCGTCGCCACTGGGCGTCACTCAGCCAGCCATAGGGTTTGTAGACCTGGCGCAAAAACGCTTCGAGTTCGGTCACCGTGGCAAAAGCCGGGGGCGTGCCCGCATAGGCCTTGATGCGGTCGATGGCCGCCTGTGCCAGCTCGGGCGCGTTGTCGTTGAGGGTCAGGCTCAGAATGCGGTGCTTCAGTGTGGGCTCGACCAGCCCCGCCGCGCACAACGTGCCGATCGCGCCGCCCATGGAGGTGCCCACCCAGTGCACAGCACGCAGCTGCAAGCCATCCATCAGCTCACGCGCCAGCCGGGCGTAAAAAGCCAGGCAATACTCCTGCTCGGGCGCACTGCTCCACTGTGACAAACCGCGGCCCACCGTGTCGGGGCAGATGACCCGGTACCCCCTGGCGCTCAGGTGCGCCGCCAGCTCGTCCATGTCGCGCCCGGTGCGGGCCAGGCCGTGCCAGGCGATCACGGTGCCTTTGTCGGCCTTGCCCCAATCGGTGTAATGGATTTCGAGCCCGGCGCAGCGGATGTAGTTGGATGTGAACGTCATATCAGCCTCACCCCTTTTTCGAGGACGCCCAAGCCCGTAAGGCGGCACGGGTGCGCAGACGCCCCACCACCCCGGTCGGGAAGTAGTAGACCGACAGCACAAAGAGCAGCCCCAGCCACAGCAGCCACCGGTCAGGCGAGAGCAAGGACGACAGCAAAGGCAGCGCGGCTGTGGCATCGCTCGCGAGGCGCAGCAGGTCCTGCAAATAGCTTTGCGCCAGCAAGAACAGCACCGAGCCAATCGCTGCGCCATAGATGGTGCCCATGCCGCCAATGACGACGATCAGCAGCACGTCCATCATGATTTCAAAACTCAGGGAGGTGTCCGGCCCGTTGTAACGCAACCAAAGCGCCAGCATCGCACCAGCCACACAGGCGTAGAGCGCCGACAGCACACTGGACAGCGTGCGGTACACCACCACCCGGTAGCCAATCGCCTCGGCGCGGAACTCGTTTTCGCGGATGGCTTGCAGCACGCGGCCAAAGGGTGAATTGACGATGCGCAGGAGCGATAACAACATGCCGACCGCCAGCACAAACAGCAGGTAGTAGCAAAGCAGACGCCCGTCCAGCGACACGCCCAGAAACGGCTCTTCGCTGAACTCTGTGCTGGGCAGCAGCAGCTCGGGCAGCTTGAAGCTCAGGCCATCTTCACCGCCCGTGAAGTCAGACAGTTGCGAAGCCAGCGTCTGAAAAGCTGCCGCCACGGCCAGCGTGATCATGGCGAAAAAAATGGCCCGCACCCGCAGCGAAAACAGACCAATAGCCAGTGAAAGCACCAGAGTGAGCGCCAGCGACAAGGCAAAGCCAGCGGCCAAAGCGCCCCAAGTCGGACCCCAGGTGTTGGACGAGATGGCGATGCCATAGGCCCCAATGCCAAAGAACATCGTGTGCGCAAAGCTCACGATACCGGTGTAGCCCAGCAGCAGGTCAAAACCCGCCACCAACACCACAAAAATCAGCACCTTGGCGGCGACCGACAAGGCCTTGACGCCAGGGAACAGAAAAGGTGCAAAAGCCAAACCCAGCAAAGTGGCGATGAGTAATGCAGCCAGCAAACGGCTGCGCGGATGGTCGTTGGAAATCAAACGGTTGAACATGTCTGGACTTTCAACGGTTGGCCACGGGGTACACGCCCTGCGGACGCCACAGCAGAATGCCCGCCATCAGCGCGATGTTGGAAAACAGCGCCAATTTGGGGGCCAGAAAGCCGGTGTAGTTGGCCATCAAACCCACCAGCAAAGCCCCGATCAGTGCCCCGCCCGTGGAGCCGAGCCCACCGATGATGATGACGATGAAGATCAGCACGTTGACCTGGGCACCCATCTGCGGCACGACGTTTTGCTGGTACAGGCCCCACATGACACCACCCAGACCTGCCAGGGCGCTGCCCACCACGAACACCCCCACAAACAGGCTGCGGATGCGGTAGCCCAGCGACTCGACCATCTCGCGGTCCTGCACGCCCGCGCGAATCAGCAAGCCGATCTTGGTGCGGCCCAGCACCCACATTTGCGCAGCAAACACGGCCAGACCCACGGTCACGGCCAGCAGGCGGTATTTCTCGATGGCCGCATCGCCCCAGAACACCGAGCCACGCATGGCTTCGGGCAAGGGCAAGGCGATCTGCAGCGGCCCCCAGATGACCTTGATGAGTTCCTCGCCAATGATCATGCCGCCCATGGTGATCAGGATCTGCTTGAGGTGCTGGCCGTAAACAGGCCGCACGATGAAGCGCTCAAAAGCCAGACCCACAGCGGCGGCCACGGCCATCGCGATCAACATCGCGGGCAGCACCGCCACCATGTTGCGCCACCACTCACCCGAGCCCGTCCAGTCGCCCATGGCCCCCAGCACACTGGTGGCCACAAAAGCCCCCAGGGCAATGAACAGGCCGTGACCAAAATTGAGCACGTCCATCAGGCCAAACACCAGCGTCAGGCCCGAGGCCATAATGAAGATGATCATGCCCATGGCCAGGCCCGCCACCGTGAGCGTGAGCCAGGTCGAGCCCGATCCGATCAGGGGCCAGGCCAGGAGCGCCAGCAAAGGCACCAGCAGCAAAGGCCGGGTATCGATGTCTTGCAGGAATTTCATAAGGCCAGCCCCAACAGGGATTGCTGCAAGGCCGTGTCTTCGGCCAGCGCCTGCATGCGGCCCGCGTGCACCACACGGCCGTTGTCCATCACGGCCACGGTGTCACCCAGCTGCTGGGCGAAGTGGATGTTTTGCTCGACCAGCAAAATCGTCACACCGCTGGCCTTGAGCTGCTGGAAGGCGTCGATCATGTTCTGGATGATGGCCGGGGCCAGGCCCTTGCTCGGCTCGTCCACGATCAGCAGATCACGCGGCTCCACAATCGCCCGCGAGACCGCCAGCATCTGCTTTTGGCCGCCGGACAATTTGCCTGCCGGGTGGTTCCAGAACTTTTCCACCGCAGGGAAGAGTTTGAAAATCCACTGCAAGCGCTCCTCGTCCATCTGCGCCGCGTTCTTGGCGCTGCGGGCGGCCAGCAGCATGTTTTCCTTCACGCTCAGGTCCGAGAAGATGCCCATGTTTTCCGGCACATAGGCGATGTTCTTTTGCGCAATGGCAGGCGTGTTGAGCTGCGTGATGTCTTCACCGCCAAAGGTGATGCGCCCAAGTGACGCCTGCCACAAGCCCATGATGGTGCGCAGTGTGGTGGTCTTGCCCGCGCCGTTGCGCCCCAGCAGCATGGTGAGTTCGCCACGCGGCACGGCGAGTTGAACCCCGTGCAGGATGTGGTACGCCCCGATGTGCGTGTGCACACCTTCCAGGGTCAACAAATTTTTGTCCATGTTTGGCGTGCTCATGCAGCCTCCTTGGCTTTGCCCAAGTAAGCTTCCTGAACAATCGGCGAGGCGATCACCTCGCCGGGTTCGCCATCGGCCACCAGCGTGCCGTTGTGCAGCACGATGATGCGGTCGGCCAGCTCGCGCACCACATCCATCTTGTGCTCGACCAGCAGGATGGTCTTGGTTTTGTCTTTCTTGAGCTGGCGGATCAAATCGAGGATCACCGGCGCTTCGTCATGGCTCATGCCTGCGGTGGGCTCGTCGAACATGTAGACCGAGGGCTCCAGCGCCATCAACAGCGCCACTTCGAGCTTGCGCTGGTCACCGTGCGGCAGGCTGGCCACGGGGGCATGCTGCTGCGCGGTCATGGACACGGATTGCAGAATGTCCAAAGCGCGGTTCGTCAAGGCAGCGTGGTCGCTCCAGATGCTCCACAGGTTCAAACCCCGGCGGTGTGCGCCCTCTTTTGTGGCCTGCACGGCCAAGCGCACGTTCTCCAGCACCGACAGGTTCGGGAACAGGTTGGTCAGCTGAAACGCCCGGCCCAGGCCCGCACGGGTGCGCGCCGAAGCCGTCAGGCCCGTCAGCTCGCGCCCGTTCAGGTGCACCGTGCCATCGGTGGCAGGCAACTGCCCCGAGATCAGGTTGAAGTACGTGGTTTTACCCGCCCCGTTGGGGCCGACGATGGCGGTCAGCGTGCCGGGGGCAAAGCGGCACGAGACCGAATTGACCGCCACATGACCGCCAAACCGCACGGTCAAGTTTTGGGTTTCAAGCATTCCATCCATCAAAGCGTTCGTGGGAGAGGCCCTTGTGGGAGCGGCGCCCTCGCCGCGATGAGGCACTCGCAGAACAAAAAATCGCCCCGAGGGCGGGGCTCCCACAAAGTTGTTGCAATCAGCGCTTGTTGCGGATCGGCACGTTCATTTCTTCGGGCTTGATCTCGCGGATCAACTCAGGCACGCCCCAGGCAAAAGCCGGGTCGACCTTGATCTTGAAGTGGTACATGCTCTGCATGGCTTGGTGGTCTTCCTTGCGGAAGGTCATCTTGCCCTTGGGCGTGTCAAAGCTCATGCCTTCCATGGCACCGATCAGCTTGTTGGCACTGGTGTCGCCATTGGTTTTCTTCAACGCCGTCACCAAGGCCATGGCCGACGAGAAGCCGCCTGCGGTGAAGAAGTCCGGCGGGGTCTTGAACTCTCGGTAGTGCATCGACACCATGGCGTCGTTGACCGGGTTCTTGGGCATACCGAAGTAATAGTAAGCCGCGCCCTCCATGCCAGGGAACTGCTTGTAGGCCACCATGGCGGGCAGGATGTTGCCCCCCGTGGCGATCTCGATGCCGTAGCGCTTCAAGTCCATGTCGGCGATCTTGAAGGGGTTGCCACCGGCCCAGATGATGAAGATGATCTTGCGACCGGGCTGGCCCTTGAGCTTGTCGATCATGCGCTGCGCACCGGCGGTGAAGTCGGTGGTTGCGGGGGGCAGGTACTCTTCGTGCACCAGCTTGGATTTTTTCAGCGCTTCCTTGAAGGCCTTGACGCCATCACGACCAAAAGCCGAGTCTTGGGCCATGGTGACGATGCTCACGCCTTCCTTGTCCACCGCCACGGCATTGGCAATCGCGTCCTGGCTGCTGTTGCGGCCAGTGCGGAAGATGTATTTGTTCCATTTTTCGCCGGTGATGGAGTCGGCCACAGCCGGTTCAACCAACAAAATCTTTTTGTACTCTTCAGCCACCGGCAGCATGGCCAGAGCCACAGGCGAGGCGGTTGGGCCCACGGCCAGGTCCACCTTGTCGTCGCCATAAGCGGCGGCCAACAGGTTCTTGCCCAAATCAGGCTTGCCCTGGTCGTCTTTTTCAATCACCACGATCTTGCGGCCACCCACCGTCATGGTGCCGCCTGTGGCGTAGTCCAGGCCCATCATCAAGCCCGTCTGGGTCTGCTTGCCATAGGCTTCTAGCGGCCCGGTCTTGCTGTAGATATGGGCGATCTTGATGTCCTTGCCCTGGGCCATGGCCAGGGGGCTGAGCACGGAGCAGGCGGCCAGTGCGGCCAGCGAGATGAGTTGACGACGGAACATGGTGGGTCTCCTTGGGTATCAGGGGTGGTTAGATGTCCATGCACATGCTGTGCCAAAACCCATGGTCTTGGCAAGCACCTGCAAGTCTTTGATTTTTAGAGAAATTTTGTGATGAAAGCCTGAGAATGCACTTCCATCATGTCTCAATTAAATGCACTTATTGTCCAAAATTAATGCACTGCCTTAATTTCAGCCATTCTGACCCAGACACTGGTACAGTTTGGCCCGTGAGATGCCCAGCTGTCTGGCCGCAGCCACTTTGTTGCCACCCGTGCCTTGCAAGGCGGCCTGAACGGCCTGCCGCTCCAGCTCGGCCACTTGCACCCACAAAGGGGCGGTGGCCTGACCAGAAGGTGCCGGTAGCGCTGGGACTGACGAGGACGCTGGCGGTGCGATCTGGTCCACCCCGGCATCGCTGAGCACAGAGCGAACCAACGCCACATCCACCTGAGCCGACTCGGTGCGGACCATCAACTGCTCCAACACGTTGCGCAGCTCACGCACATTGCCGCGCCAGCCCTGCCCCATCAGCAAAGCCATGGCTTCGTGACTGAGTTCGGGCTGTACCTGGCCATTGCGGCCGCAGATGTCTTCAAGCAAGACCTCCACCAAGGCTGGAATGTCTTGCACCCTCTCGCGCAAGGCCGGCACTTTAACCGGCAACACGTGCAGACGGTAGAACAGATCTTCGCGAAACTGACCGGCCCGCACCAGCGCGGGCAAATCGCGCGAGGTGGCCGCCACGATGCGCACATCCACTGGCAGCAGGCTGTTGGAACCCAAGGGCTCGATCTCGCCTTCCTGCAAAGCCCGCAGCAGCTTGGCCTGGATGCCCAAAGGCATGTCGCCGACCTCGTCCAAAAACAGGGTGCCGCCATCGGCCAACTTGAATTTGCCGTCTCGGCCTTTGCGCTCGGCGCCAGTGAACGCGCCAGGCGCCACGCCAAAGAACTCGGCTTCCAAAAGCGTCTCAGGCACAGCGGCGATGTTGACGCTGACCAAAGGACCACGTGAACGGGTGGATGCCGCATGGATCGCATGGGCCAGCAGCTCCTTGCCTGTGCCTGTCTCACCCAGCAGCAGCACGGGTGAGTGGGTTTGTGCAGTCCGGCGCGCTTGCCGCTTGACCTCGGCAGCCGCTGCGCTGGCGCCCACAAAACTGGCAAAGCTGTACTTGGCTTGGCGCGCGCCCGATGCCGATCTGCGCTGGGCCGCCAGGGCGTCGCGGGTCTCGTCCAGCTCGCGTTGCATCAAAGCAAACTTGCTCATCAGGGGCTGCAGATTGGACTGGGGCTGATCGAACAGCACCACGCCCAAAGCACCGATCACCTGCCCAGCCTCGTCGCGCAAAGGAAAACGGCTGACCACAAAAGTCCCCGCCTGATTGGTGAGCAAGTCCACCAAAATGGGCTTGCCAGTTTCAATCACCTGGTGCATCTGGGTGTTTTGCACCACGCTCGACACCGGTTGCCCGACAAAATCGGATTCTTTGGAAAAACCCAGAGCAGGCAAATAGCGGCGGTACTGGTCGTTGATCCAGACCACCCGCCCCGAGCGGTCCACCAGCAGCATGCCTTCGCTGGCATTGGCAAACACATCAAACAAGGATCGCGCCGCCAGGGTCAGGATGCTTTGCACATCGGTGGGCAGCTGGGCAGACAGGCTTGGGCTCATGCCCGCATCTTAATGCGACCTGCCCGACTCACCCGCTCATCGAATGTGCCACGCGGGGCTTGCTGACATCTCAGTCCAATCAACCCCGTCTACGGCGAATTCACTGCTCACTGTGTCTTGAATTGGTGATTTGATATGTGCCAATCCTCATGCGAAAAATCACGGGATTTTTGACTGTGCGTGGTAAAAATTGAAAGCGTATAAATGAAGAAATCCGTTGACATCCGCACACTTAAAAACATCAGCCATCCGACCAGGTACACAATCCCAGACACCAGAGGGTTGCATCTATGGGTAAGAACTGACCTCAAGAAGTATTGGGTGCTCAGGTACACCTTCAATGGTTCAAGGTTCGATCTAAGCCTTGGCAACTTTCCTGCTGTAACGCTTCAAGAAGCTAGAAAGCAAGCAACAAAGATTCGTGCTAAGTTGCTTGCTGGTGTCAACCCTGTTGATGAACGGAAACTCAGTAGAGCCGAGACAAAACGAACAAAATCCTGCAAATTCGAAACCTATGCGATTCAGTACATTGACAGAGTCAGACCAAACTGGATGCTTGATAAGAACGAAAGAAGCTGGATTAGTGCAATAAAAAAATACACATTCCCCGAAATTGGGAAAATTTCATTAGAAGAAATAACTACTGAACATATCGTAAATATACTTAATCCGATATGGCAAGAAAAACACCAAACTGCTACAAGAATTAGGGCAGTCATGGAACGAATTTTCTCAGCATCAATTACAGCAGGCTTAAGAACCAAGCCTAATCCCGCCATCTGGAATGGACACCTTGAAAATCTACTTCCAAAGGTAAAGTACATAGTAAAACACTATCCAGCAATGAAATACATGGAAATTCCAGATTTCATAAATTATCTTTATCATTTGAAAACAACTTCATCTCTAGCAATTCAGTTCTTAATTTTGAATGCATCAAGAACCTCTGAAGTATTAAAAGCAAATAGAAATGAAATATCATCAGATTTATGGATTATTCCTGCCGATAGAATGAAAGCTGGCAAAGAGCACATAGTGCCACTTGGAGAAAGATCCAAAGAACTCATATGTAAAGCCATTAATAACGATGTCGATAGCAGTTATATTTTTTCCATTGATGGGAAACATTTATCACATCAAACTATGGCGAAAGCTTTAGCAAAATATTCAAAGGGCGTAACCATACATGGATTTAGAAGTACATTTAGAGACTGGGTAGCAGAAGAAACAATGCATTCAAATGAGGTTGCCGAAATGGCTTTGGCACACATCATTAGCAACAAAGTTGAAGCGGCCTATCGTAGAGGCAATTTACTTGAAAAGAGAAGAATTATGATGCTTGAATGGGAACGTTATTGCTATTCAAAAGTTATGAATAAAATCCCGTGATTTTTCGCATGAGGATTGGCACATATCAAATCACCAATTCAAGACACAGTGAGCAGTGAATTCGCCGTAGACGGGGTTGATTGGACTGAGATGTCATATGTAAGCATACACCGTTTTATACGGGTCAGCGGGCCTCCAATCAGAAATTACCACGGGGATTACCACTGACTATGCCTGACACAGCCTGAGCCCAACCTGCTTAAACGAAGCGGCTTAGCGGTCCACATACAACAAGTTACCACAGCTATTCCCACACACTCAGACGATTACCCCCATGCGCATTGCCAGCGGCTTAGAC
>NZ_JACYFT010000003.1:0-19563 GCF_014837235.1 Limnohabitans radicicola
CAATGGGCTGACGAAGCTGGGGATTGTGGGCTCGGAGCAGTTCATCAACTGAGGCTGTCCAAGAGAGGCGGTCCAGACGCACAAGTTGTTGAGTACGTTTCTTCCAAGGAAACTTTATCGCCCTGCCGTGCTAACGGCGGGGCGTTTTTTTTTGGTGGTTGCAGCCTGCAATCGATCTCATTTCTTGTCTTATGATCCAAGCTTGAGGAGTTACAAGGTCACATGGTCAAGCCCGTCCCCGACAAGAAAAAAATCCAGATGGCCGACATCGCCCGTTTGGCAGGGGTGTCAACGGCCACGGTGTCCCGCGCACTCAACGGCAGCCCCCTCATCAACGAAGAGACCCGCCAGCGCATCCAGGAGTTGGCCAAGTCGCTGAGCTACACCATCAACCTGGGGGCCCAGAGTCTGCGTCGAGGCGGTAACCGCACCATCGGGGTGGTGATCCCCTACAACGCGACCAACCGGCAAAGCATTTCCGATCCGTTCTTTCTGGCCATGCTGGGCAGTCTGGCCGACGCACTGACCGAGCGGCAATACGATCTGCTGTTATCGCGGGTGGACTCGGAGCACCTGGACAACATCGCTGCCCTGTACGACTCCGGTCGTGTGGGCGGCATCATCATGATCGGCCAGTGGGGCCACCACGATCAACTCAACGAGCTGGCCCGCCGTCGTTTGCCTTTTGTGGCCTGGGGCGCGCAGTTGCCCAACCAGCTCTACTGCAGCGTGGGCAGCGACAACTTGAGCGGTGGCTACATGGCCACCGAGCATTTGCTGACGACGGGCCGCAAGCGTCTGGTTTTCATGGGTGACAAGACCCTGCCCGAGCCCGAAAAGCGCTACGCGGGTTACCAGAAGGCCTTGCGCAAGTTTGGCCTCAAGACCGAGTCGGATTTGTACATCGCATCGTCGTTTGCGCCACTGGATGCACAACGCGCCTTGCGCGAACACCTGGACCGGCATGGTTTGAATTTCGATGCCATCGTGGCAGCCAGTGACTTGCTGGCGATCAGTGCGATCGGCGTGTTGCGCGAGCGGGGCTACCAGGTGCCCGCAGACGTGTGCGTGGTGGGTTACGACGATGTGGAGTCGGCAGCGCACAGCTTCCCGCCCGTGACCACAGTGCGTCAGCCGCTCGATTTGGCCGGGGTTCAACTGGTCGACAGCCTGGTGAAGGTGATGGCGGGTGAAGAGCCCGTGTCGCAGACCTTGCCCACCACCTTGGTGGTGCGCGAGTCAACCCAAGTCAATCCTGAGGTCAGCGGCCGCGGCGCATCGTGAAGCGTGTGGGTGATGCTGGGGCAGCATCAGCTTGCCGCATGCCTTCGATCTGACGTCCGCATTGGCCTTCGCTGGCCGTGCCCAGCCAGGTGGCCGCTATGCGCAGGCCATCGTGGCTTTCTTCCATGGTGAATTCCCCCTCGTCCCAATCGGCCACGACCTCGGCCGTGCGTGTGCCCTGCAGCAGGCGGCCTTTGAGGCTGCCCGTGTGCTCAGGGTGCGCCAGCAGGGTCAGTGACCAACGCTCGGGTGGTTGGCCGTGCAGCTCCACGGTCCATGAGCCGATCAAGCCTTCGGCTCTGATCTCAGCGGCTGTCGGGCATGGGGTCTGGCCCAGGCTGGGCATGGACGCCAGCAAGCAGGTCAAGACGGCCAAGGCCAAGGCCACACCCCATCGCTTCATGACTTGACCTCGGCCGCTTCGGCTGCGCGTTTGGCGAATTCGGCGCGCAGGGCCTTGAGTTTTTCGCGCGGGTCTTCTTTGGCAGTGCTTTTGTCGAGCGCCATTTCGGTGATGAAGCGGCTGGGCAAGGCCGCGACCATCTCGCGGCCTTTTTTGCGGCGGCGCGTCCAACTCACCGCCAGGCTGCGCTGTGCGCGGGTGATGCCCACATACATGAGGCGGCGCTCTTCCTGCAGCCGCTGCAGGATGCCTTCGCTCATGGGGCCATCGCTCCGACCCGAGTGTTCGTCATCGTCGCCCAGCTTGAACGGCAGCAGCCCTTCGTTCACGCCCACCAGCATCACATGCGGCCATTCCAGGCCCTTGGAGGCGTGCAGGGTGGAGAGTGTGACCACATTCTGTTCCTGCTCCCGTTCGTTGAGTGTGGAGATCAGCGAGATGGTCTGGGCGACTTCCAGCAGGCTCTTGCTCACCGTGGCCTGAGCGCCACTGGCGTCGTCGATCTCGCCGCCGCAGCGGCCTGCCATCCAGTCACAAAATTCGAGCACGTTGGTCCAGCGGGCGGCGGCCACCTTTTCGTTGTCTTCGCCGTCGTAGAGGTGCTTTTCGTAGCCGATGTCCTTGAGCCATTCGGTCAAGAAGGCCATGGCGGCTTCTTTGCCCAGGGTGTGGCGGGCGCGGTATTCCAGATCGTTCACGAAGCGGCCAAACTCGTGCAGGCTGCCAATGGCGCGGCTTGAGACGGCGCTGGGCAGGCTGCTGGCAAACAGTGACTCGAACAGGCTGAGCTTGTACTGCGTGGCAAAGGTGCCCAGTTGGGCCAGCGTTTGGTGACCGATACCCCGCTTGGGACTGGTGACCGAGCGCAAAAACGCCGGGTCGTCGTCGTTGTTGATCCACAGGCGGAACCAGGCGCACAGGTCCTTGATCTCGGCCTTGTCGAAAAAGCTCTGACCGCCCGAGACCTTGTAGGGGATCTGTGCACGGCGCAGCGCCTGCTCGAAGGGGCGGGCCATGTGGTTGGCGCGGTAGAGGATGGCAAAGTCCTTGAATTCGCGGTATTGGCCCATGCCTTCGCTAGAGGTGCCTGCGCGGATCGACTGGATGCGCGCCACGGCACGCTCGGCCTCGTGCTCCTCGTTGTCGGCGTCAACCACGCGCACCGGCTCGCCTTCGCCCAGCTCCGAAAACAGCGTCTTGGGAAACAGCTTGGGGTTGGGCTGGATCACGTTGTTGGCCGCCCGCAGGATGGCGCTGGTGGAGCGGTAGTTTTGCTCCAGCTTGATGACCTTCAGGTTCGGAAAGTCCACCGGCAAGCGCTTGAGGTTGTCGAGCGTGGCGCCGCGCCAGCCGTAGATCGACTGGTCGTCGTCGCCCACGGCGGTGAAGCAGGCCCGCTCGCCCACGATGTGCTTGAGCACTTCGTACTGGGTGGCGTTGGTGTCCTGGTATTCGTCCACCAGCACATGGGCCAGTGTCTTTTGCCACTTGGCGCGGACCTCTTCATGCTCGGCCAGCAGCTTGAGTGGCAAGCCGATCAGGTCGTCAAAGTCTACGCTCTGGTAGGCCGTCAGCCGTTCTTCGTACAGCGCCATGATGCGGGCAATGACCCGTGCGTTGTCGTCGGGGGCTTGCGCTGCGGCCTGCGCGGCATTGAGCCCCATGTTCTTCCAGAGGCTGATGGTCCACTGCCACTGGCGGGCGGTGGCAGAGTCGGTGGTGCCGCCACAGTCCTTAAGGATGCTGACCACGTCGTCGGCGTCCAGGATGCTGAATTGGGGCTTGAGACCCAGCACATGGCCGTCCTCGCGCATGATGCGCACGCCCAGGGCGTGGAAGGTGCAGATCACCACATCCTTGGCGGCCTTACCGATCAGGCCTTTGGCCCGTTCGCGCATTTCGGTGGCGGCTTTGTTGGTGAAGGTGATGGCCGCGATTTTTTTGGGCTCCACACCAACCTGGATCAGGCGCTGGATCTTGTGTGTGATCACCCGCGTCTTGCCCGAACCGGCACCCGCCAGCACCAGGCACGGGCCGGAGACGTAGTTCACGGCGTCGAGTTGGGCAAGGTTCAGACCGGCAGACATGGCAGGGGATCGGGCGCGAAGCGATGGAGAGGCACGGGAGAGGCACAGAGGCGAAGCGGGCCATCATAGCGGGTGGCACTGCATGGCCGGGTGTGCTGCATTTTTGGGCATGTCCGTGTGGCGACCGGGGCCACCGTCGATTGGCGCGACAATCACCCCATGCTGGATGTTTTGCGGGTCACGTTCCCATTCTTTGCCCTGGTGTTGTGCGGCTACCTGGCTGCCCGAAAAGGTTTTCTGCCCTTGCCGGCCATTCCCGGCCTGAACGGCTTTGTGCTGTTTTTCGCGCTGCCGTGCATGCTGTTTCGCTTTGGTGCCAGCACCCCGATTGCGCAGCTGCTCGACGCAGGGGTGTTCTTCTCGTATTTGCTGTGCGCCATCCTCATGGTGGCGTTCAGCGTTTCGGTCAGCCTCAACGAGCGCATCCGCTGGAATGACGCGTCATTGGGCGCCCTGGTGGCGGCGTTCCCCAATACCGGTTTCATGGGGGTGCCGCTGCTGGTGGCGCTGCTCGGGCCTGCGGCCGCTGGCCCTGCCATCGTCACCATCCTGGTGGACATGGTGTTGACCACCTCCTTGTGCATTGCGCTGTCGCGGCTGGACGCGGCGGGCGAGCATGGCGCTGCGGTGGCCGCGCGCAAGGCCTTGGCGGGCGTGGTGCGTAACCCGATGCCCTGGGCGATTTCCCTGGGCGCGGTGTTTTCATGGCAAAACCTGGAGCTGATGGGCCCGGTGGCCAAAACGGTCGGCCTGCTGGGCGATGCCGCTTCGCCTGTGGCCCTGTTCACCATCGGTGCGGTGCTGGCGCGCTCGCAAATGCTGGCGCACGAGCGCGAGCATGGCCCATTGCGCGTCGTGGACTACCTGCCCATCGCCTTCATCAAGCTGCTGGTGCACCCGGTGCTGGTGTTTCTGGTGGCGGCCATCGCCATGCGCGCCGGGGTGACGATCGAGCCCTTTGCGCTCACGGTGATGGTGCTGGTGGCCGCTTTGCCCAGCGCGAGCAATGTGTCGCTGCTGGCCGAGCGCTTTGGCGCGGACAACGGGCGGATCGCCCGCATCATTTTGGTCACGACCGCTGCGGCGTTTTTGACGTTCTCGGGGGCTGTGGCCTTGCTCAAGCCCTGAGGCTGCAGGCCTGTCCCACTGAATCAAATCGCCTGCGGGTCCACATCCACCAGCCAGCGGATCACGCCTTTGTGCTCGGGCTGGCCGCGCAGGTGGTGCAACACCGCATGAAGCTGCGCCAGCACTTTGTGCAGGTCGCTGCGCGAGGGGCTCTCCAGCAGCATTTGCGCACGCTCCACATCGGCCACGCGCTGCATGCTCAGCGGCACGGCCGGGTACAGACTCACTTGCTCCAGCAGCTCGGGGCCGCCCGGCATGGCGGCAAGCATGGCCTCCAACGCGGCCCGTGCCGCGCTCAAAAAGCCCTGGGCCACCTCCTGGCTGCGGGCATCGGCCCGCAGCAGCGCCTGGTGGCTGATGGGCGGCAAGCCGGCCGCAGTGCGGTCGGTCAGTTCGCTGGCGGCAAAAGCCGGGTAGTCGTGGCGTTTGAGCGCTTCAAACAGCGGGTGCGTGGGGTGGAAGGTTTGCACCAGCATCTCGCTGCGGCTGCCTTGGTCGGCATCGCGGCCCGCACGGCCTGCGGCTTGCATGAGCAGTGCAAACAGACGCTCGGGCGCACGGAAGTCGCTTGAAAACAGCGCGCTGTCCGGGTTGATCGCCGCCACCAGCGTGATGCGCCGAAAGTCATGGCCTTTGGCGATCATCTGTGTGCCCACCAGGATGTCCACTTCGCCGCTGTGCACTTGCGCCAGCTGGCTCTCCAGTGCGCCTTTGAGTTTGGTCGTGTCCGCGTCGATGCGCGCAATGCGCACGGGGCCGCCGTCGGGGCGGCGCACATCGGCCAGCAGCTCGCCCAAATGTTCTTCGAGTTGCTCGGTGCCCCGGCCCATGAGCGCGATGTCGGCGTTGCCGCATGCGGGGCAGGCGCGTGGCACGCGGTCGGTGAAGCCGCAGTGGTGGCAGCGCAGCGTGCGGTCGATCTTGTGGAACACCCGGAACGCGCTGCAGTGCTTGCATTCGCTCTTCCAGCCGCAGTCGGCGCAATGCAGCACCGGGGCGTAGCCACGGCGGTTGAGCAGCAGCATGCTTTGCTCGCCCTTGGCCACGCGGTCTTGCAGGGTTTGCAGCAACGGGGCCGACAGCACGGCGCGGCGTGCTTGGTGGTTCATGTCCACGCGGCGCACTTGGGGCAAGGCCGCTGCGCCCACGCGTTCGGGCATGTGCAGACGGACATAGCGCCCGCCTGGGTCGCCCGCCGCATCATCGGCCGGGCGGCTTTGGTACCAGCTCTCCAGCGAAGGCGTGGCCGAACCCAGCACCACCTTGGCACCCAGAAGGCGGCCCCGGTACACCGCCAGGTCGCGGGCCGAGTAGCGCGCGCCTTCTTGCTGTTTGTAGCTGGCGTCGTGCTCTTCGTCGACCACGATCAGCTTCAGCTGCGGCATGGAGGCGAACACCGCCATGCGCGTGCCCAGCACGATGCGTGCAGCGCCTGCGTGCGCGGCCAACCAGCTCTTGAGCCGCTGAGGCCCGGTGAGGCCGCTGTGCATGGACACCACTGCCTCCGAGCCAAAGCGCTCTTGGACCCGCGCTTCGAGCTGGGGGGTGAGGTTGATCTCGGGCACCATGAGCAGAGCCTGGGCTTGCGGGTCGGCCTGCAAAAGGCGCTGTACAGCCTGCAAATACACCTCGGTCTTGCCGCTGCCCGTGTTGCCGAACAGCAGGAACGGCCCAGCCTGTTGGTCGATGTGCTGCAGCACAGCGCTTTGCTGTGCGGACAGCGCGGGGCCAGTCGCTGCGTGGACAGGCCCGGTGGCGGCAGGCAGTTTCTTGAGCCTTCGCGCCAGCTGGATGGGGTCCAGGTCGCGCAGCTGCGGTGGCAGGGCCGACAGCGCCACCTCACCCAGAGAGCGCTGGTAATACTGGGCCGAGAACTGCACCAGTTTGAGCCAGTGCTCATCGAGCGGGGCGATCCCGTCCAGCACGGCGCCAATGTCTTTGAGCGCCGAGGTAGCAATGCCTTCGGGCGCCTGGGCGTGTACCCGCCAGACCACCCCCATCACTTCGCGTTTGCCCAAAGGCACACGCACCAACTGCCCTGGCACCACCGCCACCGGGCTGCGGTAGCTCAGCAAGCCGCCCACCCCGCTGTGCGCGGGGGTCTGAACGGCGATGTCGAGCCAGCAGCAGTTGTTCACGGTATTGGAATTTTCTTTGAGAATTTAAGCGGTTTTGATGGTTAGAGATTTTCTTCAAAACCGCGTTAAGTGCTTGATTTCACTGATCTTTGGAAGTCTTCCCAAAAAACTGTGGATAACTTTGTTGAAAACCTCGCTCCGATGCCCGCAAACCCTGAAAAATCAAGCCTTTCGCCAGATTGCACGTCTTCTGAGCAAATGAGAAGGTTCAATAAAATCAATGACTTACGTACAATGATGGGACACCCTCATGTTGCTTTGCAACACACTGTAACAGCCCAAGGGTGTTGGTGCTTTTGTGCATAAGTCAAGCCTTGCGCACCTGTTTCTAACCCATTGATGGCACAAAAAATGCCTGAAACCCAGGCATTGTGTGATAAGGCGGCTCAGCGCCCTTGGCGCAGGCTGCGGGAGTGGGTGTGCACCGCTTCGACCAAGGCCGACACGTGCTCGGGTGGTGTGAATTGGCTGATGCCGTGGCCCAGGTTGAAGATGTGCGTCGGGCCAGTGGTGTTCTTGTCGGTGTGCGGCGCGCCAAAGCTGTCGAGGACACGGCGTACCTCGGTGGCGATGTGTTCGGGCGGGGCAAACAGCACATTCGGGTCGATGTTGCCTTGCAGTGCCTTGCCGGGGCCGCCGACTTCACCGCCCACTTGGGCGCGGGCACGGCCCAGATTCATGGTCCAGTCCAGGCCCAGCACCTCGCAGTCCAGACCTCCCATCTCGGGCAGCCACAGGCCCCCGCCTTTGGTGAAGACGATGCGCGGGATGCGTGCGCCTTCGTGTTCGGTTTTCAGCTGGGCCAGCACGCGCGCGGTGTAGGCCAGGCTGAATTGTTGGAATGCGCCGTCGGCCAGCACGCCGCCCCAGCTGTCAAAAATCATCACGGCCTGCGCTCCGGCTTCGATTTGCGCGTTCAGGTACTGCGCCACCGAGTCGGCGTTGATTTCCAGAATGCGGTGCATCAGATCGGGGCGGCTGTACATGAGGCTTTTGACTTGGCGGTAGTCATCCGAGCCTGCACCCTCGACCATGTAGCAAGCCAGCGTCCAGGGGCTGCCCGAAAAACCGATCAGCGGTACGCGGCCGTTCAGTGCCTTGCGGATGCTGGTGATGGCATCGAACACGTAGCGCAGCTTGTCCATGTCGGGCACGGCCAGCTGGCTGACTGCCGCTTCGTCGCGCACGTTTTTGGCGAACTTGGGGCCTTCACCCAAAGCGAAGCTCAGGCCCAGGCCCATGGCATCGGGCACCGTGAGGATGTCGCTGAACAAAATGGCGGCGTCCAGTGGGTAGCGATCGAGTGGCTGCAGGGTCACTTCGGTGGCGTAGTCCACGTTGGTGGCCAGGCCCATGAAACTGCCGGCCTTGGCGCGGGTGTCACGGTATTCGGGCAGATAACGGCCCGCCTGGCGCATCAGCCACAGGGGGGTGTAGTCGGTGGCCTGGCGCAGGCAGGCGCGCAAGAAGGTGTCGTTTTGAAGGGGGGCGAAAGAACTCATGCCCCGATTGTCGCAGGGCTGACCACCACCCACTTGAGCCAAGTCAAGGCAGGGCGCTCAGCACCTCTTGGACCGAAGGCAGTTCGGACAGCACCACGGGTGGCTTCCCCGAGGTGTAGACCGCATAGACCGGCACACCGTTGCGCCCCAGTTGGGCGAGGGCTTGGGTGATGGCCGGGTCGCGCCGCGTCCAGTCGGCGCGCAGTGTGCGCACGTTTTTGGCGTCAAACGCCGCCAGTACCTGCACATCGGCCAGGGTGGTCTTTTTGTTGTACTGGCAGGTCACGCACCAGGCGGCGGTGAAGTCGACGAACACGGTTTGCCCCTGGGCCAGGCGCGCGTCCACCTCGGCAGGGGACCAGGCACCCCAGCGTTCGGTGGTGTTGGCGCTGGCATTGGCAGGATCCTGCAGCGCATGGCGCAGGGGGCTCCAAGCGATGCCCAGCACCGTGACCAAGGCCAGCAGTGTCAACACGGTCCGGGTGCTGCCTTGCAGGCCCAGTGCCCACACCAGACAAGCCAGGCCGAGCAAGAAGGCCAGCAGGCTGCTGGCGCCGTCGATACCGGTTTGTTGCCCCAACACCCAGACCAGCCAGATGACGGTGGCGAACATCGGAAACGCCATGGCCTGGCGGAAGGTCGCCATCCAGGGCCCAGGGCGCGGCAGACGGTGCGCCAGCGCAGGCCACAGGCTCGCGCCCAGGTAGGGCAGGGCCATGCCCAGGCCCATGGTGGCAAACACAGGCAGGGCTTGCCACAGGGGCAAGCCGATGGCCAGGCCCATCGAGGCACCCATGAAGGGGGCCGTGCAGGGCGACGCGATGGCCACGGCCAGCACGCCCGACAAGGCAGCGTCCACCGTGGGGTGTCGGCTTTGCAGGTTGGTGACGGCGCTGGGCAGCAGCTGGCCGAATTCAAACAGGCCCGTGAGGTTGAGGCCCAGCAAGGTGAAGAGCACGGCCAAGGCCGTGACGGTCAGGGGCGACTGCAGCTGAAAGCCCCAGCCCAGTTGTTCACCCGCAGCGCGCAGCGCCATCAGCAAGGCGCCCAGCAGCACAAACGACAGCACCACCCCGGCGGTGTAGGCCAGGCCCATGGCGCGGTGTTCGCGGGCGCTGGTGCCCGGGCGGGTGAAGCCCAGCACCTTGATGGCCAGCACCGGAAAGACGCAGGGCATCAGGTTCAGGATCAGGCCGCCGACCAGCGCGCCCAGCAAGGCCAGGCCTAGGCTCAAGGCCGAGGGATGGGTGGGCGTGGTGGCTGCATTGAGGGCCAGCGCCTGTGAGAGCGCAGCGGGCACGCTGGCACTGTTGGGAAGAGGGGGCCAGGTGCCTTGCACAGGGGTTTCGATGTCCAACGCAGGCGCTTGGGGGGCCGACTCGGGGCCGGTGGCGATCACCCAGCGCATCAGCTGCGGTGCGTCACCCCGTTCTTTGGAGACAGGAATGCGGGCCGCCCACACAGCGCCCTGCCAGTATTGCGTCCAGCCTTGGCCTTGGGCAGCGGCGTTGTGGACCACATCGGGTGAGACGGGGAAAGCGCTCAGGGTTTGACCACGCCAGCCCACAGGCAGACCATGCAAGCGCAACTGCAGCGTTTGGCCATCGTCCGAGAGGGTGGTGGCACCACCGGTGATCCAGCTGCCCCCCAGCTTTTGTTGGGCCAGCTTTTGCGGGCTGCGCTGGCGGGCGGCTTCAAAGGCCTCGCCATGCAGTGCGGTGGCACTTTGCACGGACAGGTTCAGGTTGAACTGACCTTCCTGGGGAATGCATTCCTGTCGACACACCAGCCACTCGGCCTTGAGCTGGATGGGCAAGGTGGCAGGCAGCGCGGCGTTGGCCGCCACGGTGATGGGCACGCGCAGCAGCACGGTGTCTTCGTAGCCGTAATTGGCCAGGCTGCCGATCGGGATCTTCTTGGGCAGTGGCCACTCGATGGCACCCGCTTGCAGGCCTGCAGGCAAAGTCCAGTTCAGCTGGGTGGGCAGGCCCGAATCGCCGGGGTTTTGCCAGTAGGTGTGCCAATGCGGCTGGTGGCGGATCTGCAAACCCAGCCAGAAAATTTGACCAGGCTGCACGCCTTGCGGCGCATGGGCCAGCAACTCGGCGCGCACCTGGTCTGTTTTGACCACCGGACCACCCAACAAACCTTGAGCGACAACCGAAGCCGACAGCCAGCACCCCAGCAGGACCATGCCCCACCAGCGCGCTGCCCCATTGCCCATGCGTTTGAACACACCCATGTTTGTGAAACCGTTGTCAAAAGAATCGACTGTACACTGCAGGGCGTACCCGAGAGCAAGCCCGTTTAAGATAAGCGCATGACAGCACCTTTGCGCTATTGGGCCGACTTGGCCACCACCGACTTTGCAGCGCTGGACCTTTCGCGGGCCATCGCGGTGCTGCCCGTGGCCGCGACCGAGCAGCACGGGCCGCATTTGCCCCTGTCGGTGGACACCGACCTGGTCGATGGCGTGGTGCAGGCCTGTCTGCCGCACCTGCCCGCCGATCTGCCCGCCCTGTTCTTGCCCACCCAGAACGTGGGCCTGAGCCCGGAGCATGCCCGCTTTGCGGGCACCTTGACGCTCAAGGCCGAGACCGTGATCCGGTTGTGGACGGACCTGGGCGAGTCGGTGGCGGCCAGTGGCGTGAAAAAGCTGGTGCTGCTCAACGCCCATGGGGGGCAGGTCAGCGTGATGGACATCGTGGCGCGTGACCTGCGCGCACGCCTGGGCATGCTGGTGTACAGCGTGAGCTGGTTCAATCTGCCCCTGCTGGATGTGCAAGGGCGGGATGTGAACACCTTGTTCAGCGCCGAGGAACACCGTTTTGGGGTGCACGGCGGCGAGGTGGAAACCTCGATGATGCGGGCCTTGCGCCCCGACCGGGTGCGCATGGACCAGGCGCAAGACTTCCGTTCGACCGCACAGGACCGCGCCGGGCGCTTTCCGATTTTGGGCAATGGCAAGAGCGCCAAGCTGGGCTGGCAGATGCAGGACTACAACCCACACGGCGCAGCGGGCAACGCTGCAGCGGCGACAGCAGCCAAAGGGCAGGTCTTGCTAGATGCCTCAGGGCGCGCGTTGGCGCAGCTGTTGACCGAAATCGACCAGCTGCCGCCAGACACTGTGCGCGATCAGGTCAGCGCAGCATAAGTTGGCAGGACCAGCTCGCAGTGCTGTGGGCTGACGCAGCGAGGGTATTCGCGCGTGCTGTCGATGCAGCCGCCTTCGGCGTACACCCCTTGTGGATCACGCAGACGCAGCATGCGCTTCAGCACCTTTGCTTTGGCCTGCGGGTCAGCGCATGTCTGCCGCACATGCGCCTCGACCACGTTTTCGTCCATCTGCCACTGGCCTTGGGCATTGGTGTGGGCACCATCGCGCCAATGGTAAATCTCAATGGCTTTGGATTCGAGCGTGTAGGGCTGGTCACGTTGCCAGAAATTGCTGAACAGCCCTCCGCCCATGTAGATGACCCAGGAGCCCTCGTAACCCATCACGTCCGATGAGCGTTCGTCGGGGTTGCGAAACCACAAACGGTCACCAGGGACATAGTAGTGTGCAGGCAGCGGCTGTGCCATGCTGCCGTATTCGACCAGGTAGACCTCATGGAACTGACCTGATCGCACCGCGTGGTTTTCATTGAGTTGTTGCAGGTCGTTCAGCAGTCCGGGATGGTGTGCTTTCAGCTCCAGCGCGATGCCCAGCAAGATCACGTACTCGGTGGCACGATAGCAGGAAAAGTCGTAGAGCCTCCCGCTCGCATCAGGCTGGGTGGCGGCGATCAGGGCCTCGACCAGGCAGCGGCCCGGCTGCAAGATGAAGCCGTGCTCGTCGCCGCCATCTCGCCAGTAACATGAGGGGCGCTCGGCAGCTTCGGTCTTGAAAGCAAGCGCTGTTTTTTTGGCAGCTTGGGCAATGTGCTGGCGCACCCGGATGTGCGAGGCCAGCGCGGCAACGCTGGTGAACTGAAAGCCCTGCGGCGACACCAGCATGGCCGCCAGGATTTC
This sequence comes from Limnohabitans radicicola, assembly GCF_014837235.1. Lineage (GTDB taxonomy): Bacteria > Pseudomonadota > Gammaproteobacteria > Burkholderiales > Burkholderiaceae_C > Limnohabitans_A > Limnohabitans_A radicicola. Next base: position 12,554 of record NZ_JACYFT010000003.1, read on the forward strand.
CCGTGCCAGCGCAGTTGCTTCGCCATCGGCCGTGACGGGCAACCGCTCGCGCAGTTTCAAGGTGTCGTGTTGAGGGGCCCAAGTTTGCAGCAGTACGGGGGGCAAACCGTAGGCCCGCATGTGGATGGGCCCCATACCTGGCCAGTCGGTTTCGGTGACCTCTGGCAAGTGGTGCGCATGAAGCAATTCCCGCATTTCCTGCCGGGCTGCCATGGCCGCATCGGCATCGGGGCTGATGAGCTGAATGCCTGCGGGGAAGACTGCTGAAACACCGTTCATGCACCCATTTCGGGTACGATTTACATAAGTTTACATTGGTGAAAATACGGGTGGAGTCAGGCGAAAGTGACCCAGTCCCGGTGCTCGGCACTGTCCAGGTGTGGCAGCGTGTTGTAGGTGAGCAGCATGTGTCGTTTGGGCGTGAACACGAACTCGGTCAAGGCGGTGTTGCGGATGCGCAGGTTCAGCTCGATCGTGGTCTCTGCGGGCGCGCCCAGCACCTGCCCGACGGCGGTGGAGATGGGGCCTCCGCTGGACACGATCAAGGCATTGCCGGTGCAGTTTTGCCGCACATGGTCGAGCGCATCGGTGATGCCCTGCACAAACTGCGCGTAGCTGGGCATGTCCCGGGGCTGGGTGTGGCCATCCATCCAGGCCTTGAGCGCGTCGCGCAGCAGTCGGAAGTGGTGGCGGTACATCTCGGGCGTGTCGGGTTTGGCCAAGGGCTCGGGGTGGATGGTTTCGATCAGTGCGTGGCTGTCGTACTCGTTCAGGCCCGGCCAGACTTCGGGGGTGTGCTGCCACTGCGCGCCTTCGGCCAGGCCTTCCCAGGTCTGGCGATGGCGGCGCAGGCTGCCCATGAGCACGGTGTCGATCTGCACGCCCTCGCGCGCAAAGCGCTGGCGCAGGTATTCACCCAGGCGCACCGCCTGCTGGCGGCCCAGCGGGCTGAGTTGATCGTAGTCGTCGGCCCCGAACGAGGCTTGTCCGTGGCGGACCAGATAAAGCGTTCCCATGGCGCTGATTGTGCTCAGCCCAGGCGGTTTGGCCTGTCGCTGGGGTGATCAGAGGCGCACGGTGCCTTCGACACAGCCGACCACGTCACCGCCCACCCAGACCTGGCCTGTGTCGTCTTGCGACAGGAACACCTGACCGGCACGGCCCAGCGCCGTGCCCTGGCGGGCGCTGTAGCGCGCGGGCATGTGGCCTTCGGCCATCAGCCATTGCGCCAGCGATGCGTTCAGGCTGCCGGTGACCGGGTCTTCGGCGATGCCGACCGGGGCAGCGAACGCGCGCACTTCCAGATCGGTGGGGTCATCCGTGATGCGGGCCGAAGACGCAAAGGCACGGGCTTCGCGGTTGGCGCGGCGGATCAGGCCATCCCTGCTGGGGGCGCGTTTGGCGGCGATGCCGACCTTGGTGTTCAGGCGTTTGAGTGCCGCGTGGTCGGGTTCCAGCGCGAGCAGGCTGTCCACCGAGTCGATCAAAAGGCCCAGCCAGTGCGGGCCGTTGTTCAGGTCCTGCGCGGCCAGCACCTCGTCGGCGTGCAGGCCCAGTGCCGCCAGCACCTCGGCCAGCAGGGCTGGCGCGGGCGTGTGGCGTTGCAAGGGAGGCGCTGCAAACGCCCAGCGGCCAGCAATGGATTTCAAAGTGACCAGGCCCACGCCGCATTCCTGCACCAGTTGGCCGCTTTGCCGGGGCTGTCCGCCCGCGCTCAGCCAGGCGTGGGCGGTGCCCAGTGTGGGGTGGCCTGCAAACGGCAGCTCCATGCCGGGCGTGAAGATGCGCACCCGGTAGTCGGCACCCCCTGCCGCCCCTTCGGGTGTAGGCGGCAGCACGAAAGTGGTTTCGCTCAGCTGCGTCCAGGCGGCAAAGGCCTGCATCTGCGCATCGCTCAGCCCGGTGCCGTCCAGCACCACGGCCAGCGGGTTGCCCAGGAGGGCGGTGTCGGTGAAGACGTCGACTTGCCGGAACGCACGGGTTGTCATGGCGAGGTCCTGCGTGCGGGTCAGAGCGATTCGCGGATGGCGGCGGCCAGCGCGGCCATGCCGGTGTTGATCTGGTCGACCGTGGCGGTCACAAACGACAGGCGCAAGGTGCTTTCGTTGGCGTCCTGCGCGTAGAAGGCCAAGCCGGGCACGAAGGCCACGCCTTTGGCGACGGCTTTTTCCAGCAAGGGAACGGCCTTGAGGCCCCGGGGCAGTTGCACCCACAGGAACATCCCGCCCACCGGGCGGTTCCAGGTCAGGCCCAGGCCTGCCATTTCGCGGTCGAGCGCGGCCAGCATGGCGTTGCACTGCTGTTTGTAGAGGGCGCGGATGGTGGGCACATGGCGTTCGATGAAGCCGTCCTTGAGCACTTCGGCCACCACGCGCTGGTTGAAGCTGGGCGTGTGCAGGTCGGCGGCCTGCTTGGCCTGCAGCAGTTTGGGGTAGAGCGCCTTGGGGGCGACCAGGTAGCCCAGGCGCAAGCCGGGGGCCAGGATTTTGGAAAACGAGCCGAGGTACACGCTGCCCTCGGGGTGGCGTGAGCTGAGCGAAGGTGCAGGCTGCTCGTCAAACCAGAGGTCGCCGTAGGGGTTGTCTTCGATGATGGGCAAGCCGGTTTCGATGGCGACCTGCGCCACGGCAGCGCGGCGTTCTTCGGTCATGGTGCGGCCCGTGGGGTTCTGGAAGTTGGGCAGCAAATACACAAATCGGGCTTTGTCCGCCCCGGTGCCCACTTTGGCGCGCAGGTCGGCGGCGTTCACGCCGTGGTCGTCACTGTCCACGCTCACCACGGTAGGCTCCATCGGGGTGAAGGCCTGCAGCGCGCCCAGGTAAGTGGGGGTCTCCACCAGAATGCGGCTGCCCGCATCGATCAGGATCTTGGCCAGCAGGTCCAGGCCTTGCTGGCTGCCAGTGGTGATCAGCACCTGATCGGGGCTGACGTTCATGCCTTGTTTGAGCAGATCTTGTGCGACCCATTCGCGCAGCGGTGCATAGCCTTCGCTGGCGGCGTATTGCAAGGCGGCCTTGCCGTCCTGGTCGAGCACGCGTTCGCTGGCTTCGCGCATGGCGTCGATGGGGAAGGTCTGGGGCGAGGGTAGGCCACCGGCAAAGCTGATGATGCCGGGCTTTTCAGTGACCTTGAGGATCTCGCGGATCACCGAAGGGTTCATCTTGTCGGCACGTTGGGCCAGGTTCCAGTTCATGTTCTGCTCCTTGAAGTTGTGTTTATCGGGTGGCGGGGGCGTTGGCCATGCGCCGCCCTATAAAGACCGTGAGCACCACCAACAAGGCAAAGCCCAGCGTCATCGCATCCAGTGATTCTCCCAGCAAAGGGACCGCGGCCACGATGCTGATGAACGGTTGCAGCAGCTGCATCTGGCTCACCCGCAGCGGGCCACCCAGTGACAGCCCACGGAACCAGGCGAAAAAGCCCACCCACATCGAGAACACCCCGACATACAGCAGAGCCAACCAGGCAGCAGGCGCAATGGCTTGTTCAGGCCAGGTGAGCCAGGCCCCGGGCAGGGTGATGGGCAGTGCCATCACACAGACCCAGCTGATGACTTTTTCAGCGCCCAGACTGGCCGTGACTTTGGCTCCGGCCACATAACCCAGGGATGCAGCAACCACTGCGCCCAGCAGCAAGGTGTCAGCCCAAGTCAAGCCAAAGCCGTGGCCCATTTGTGCAGCGCGAAGCACGCTGTAGACCGCGACCAAGCCGCTGCCCAAAGCGGCAAACACCCAAAATCCCAGGCGGGCCCGCTGGTGCATGAGCCAAGCGGCAGCGGCGGCCGTGGCCAGCGGCAGCAAGGCGGTGATGACGGCCGCGTGGCTGGCCGTGACGTGGCGCAGCGCCCAGCCCAGCAGCAGTGGGTAGCCCACCACATTGCCTGCCAGCGACAACAGCAAAGGCCCGCGCTGTGCGCGGGCAGGCTGCGGGGAGCGCGTGATCAGCAGGTAAGCGATGGACAGCAAACCCGCCAGCGCGGCCCGACCCCAGGTGACAAACCAGGGCGACAGTTGAGGGGCATCGACGGTGCCAGTCGCCAGCCGTGTCGCGGGCAAGGTCAGTGCAAAGATGAACACGCCCAAAAAGCCCAGCCACAACCCTTTTGTTTCGTTGCTCGTCATGCGGCCCCTTGGCGCAAACCGCTCAACAGCCAAAGCACGGTGGCCAACAGCGCTGCCGCCATACAGCGGTTGAAAACCAGCAACCGGTTGCCTTGCGCCAGCCAGTGCCGCAGCATGGAGCCGGCCACGGCATAGGTGAGGTTGCTCACAAAACCGTAGGCCACCATGATCGGCAGCAGCAGCCAAGTGCGCTCTGCTGCGTTCTCATGACCCGCAATCCATCCGGCCACGATGGCCAGAGCCAGCATCCAGGCCTTGATGTTGAGGAACTGCAAGCCCACGCCTTGCCAAAAGCCCACATTCAGTTGGGTGCTGTTGGCGTGCTGCAGGTGGCCGCTTTGCCACAGACGTGAGGCCAGCCAGAGCAAATAGGTGTTGCCCAGCACCACGATGCCCCAGCGCAGCGGTGGCCAGGCCACCACCAAAGAGCCCAGTCCCGTGGCGCACAGCGTGAACAGCAGGCCCCAGCCCACAGGCACCGCGCAGACAAAACGCATGGCGTGCTGCAAACCGTGGTTGGCGGCCATGGCGGTCGACAAGGTGGTGTTGGGCCCCGGGGTGAAGCTGCTCACGGTGGCGAGCAGCAACAGGGCGCTGAGTTCGGCTGGCGTCATGGGGTAAATGTAGTGCCCGATCGCAAACCGGAGGGTCGCCTTTTGGACTGGGCCTTGCGGGTCAGCGCGCCGACAACATCTCCCAGCGTTCCAGCGCCTGCATCAGCAGGTCGTCGATTTCGGCATCACGCTTGAACAGCTGCTGGGCCAGGCCCGCATCGCGCTGGTAGATGCTGCCGTCGGCCAGTTGGGCGCGGGCATCGGCTTGTTCTTTTTCCAATGACTCGATCAGGGCTGGCAGGCTGTCCAGCTCGCGCTGCTCTTTGTAGCTGAGTTTTCGGCTGGGGGTGGCGGGCGCAGAGGGTTTGACTTCCGTTGCTGGTGCACTGGGGGTCACCGCTGGTGTCGATGCCGCTTGACGCTGGGTTGCTTGTGCAGCAATGGCTTGCGCACGCTGCGACTGGGTCAGCCAGTCCTGCACCGAGCCCTCGTATTCACGCCAGAAGCCGGGCTGGTCCGGGGCGCTTTCGCAGGCGATGATGCCGGTGACCACGTTGTCCATGAAAGCGCGGTCGTGGCTGACCAGAAACACGGTGCCTTCGTAGGTTTGCAGCAGCTCTTCCAGCAGTTCCAGGGTTTCGATGTCCAGGTCGTTGGTCGGTTCGTCCAGCACCAGCACGTTGGCTGGGCGCGCAAACAGTCGCGCCAGCAAAAGACGGTTGCGTTCACCGCCCGACAGGGAGCGCACAGGTGAAGTGGCCCGTGCGGGCGAAAACAGGAAGTCGCCCAAATAGCTTTTCACGTGTTGACGCTTGTTGCCGATTTCGATCCATTCGCTGCCGGGGCTGATGAAGTCTTCCAGCGTGGCGTCCAGGTCCAGCGCATCCCGCATCTGGTCAAAGTAAGCCACTTCGAGTTTGGTGCCGCGGCGCACTTGCCCGTGGTCGGGCTCAAGTTCGCCCAAAATCAGCTTGAGCAAAGTGGTCTTGCCTGCACCGTTGGGGCCCAGCAAGCCGATCTTGTCACCACGCAGCAGGGTGCCGGTGAACTTGTGGATGATGGTGCGAACCGAGCCATCGGGCTGGGTGAAACTCTTGCTCACGTCCGTCAACTCGGCCACCAGCTTACCGCTAGGCACGCCGGAGGCGACTTCCATGCGCACATTGCCCACCTTTTCCCGGCGTGCCGCGCGTTCGCTGCGCAGGTTCTGCAGTCGGGTGATGCGGCTTTGGCTTCGGGTTCGTCGCGCTTCCACACCTTTGCGAATCCAGACTTCTTCTTGTGCCAGGAGCTTGTCGGCTTTGGCCTGGATCACGGCCTCCTGCGCGAGTTGTTCTTCCTTTTGGATTTGGTACTGCGCATAGTTGCCCGGGTAGGGGCGCAGTTTGCCCCGATCCAATTCCACAATGCGTGTAGCGATGCGGTCCAGGAAGGCCCGGTCGTGCGTGATGGCGATCACGCTGCCCTTGAAATCAATCAGCAGGTCTTCCAGCCAGGTGATCGCGTTCAGGTCCAAGTGGTTGGTGGGCTCATCTAGTAAGAGCACATCGGGGCGGGTGACCAAGGCCTGGGCCAGGGCCACGCGCTTGCGCATGCCGCCCGACAGCGATTGCACCAAGGCGCTGGGGTCGAGTTTGAGGCGCTGCAAGGTCTCCTCAAGGCGCTGCTCCCAGCCCCAGCCGTCTCTCGACTCGATTTGGCTTTGCAAGGTGTCCAGGTCACCTCGGCTGTGTGTGTAGTCGTCGATCCATTGCACCACCTCGGCCAGGCCTTCACGCACGGCTTCAAAAATTGTGTGCTCAGGTTGCAGCACGGGTTCTTGCGCCACATAAGCGATGCGCACGCCCTGTTGTACATGCAAGTTGCCGTCGTCTGGTCGTTCTAGGCCGCCCAAGATCTTGAGCAGCGAAGACTTGCCTGTGCCATTGCGGCCAATCAGGCCAATGCGTTCGGATGTCTCCAGAGAAAAGTCTGCATGATCCAGGAGTGCCACGTGACCAAAAGCCAGTGAAGCGTTCAAGAGTGTGAGTAAAGCCATGGTCCCATTATCCGGGCGAGGGATTGCAAATTTGGTCGTACATTCCGAAAGACTTGCCCGAGACCAAAAAACTGTGTCATAATCGAAGGCTTCGCTGGTTGCAGCGGCCGCAAGTTCAAGTTCACTTCAACTTGTGGTGCTTCTGAAAAATCTCAAAAAATTCTTCAGAAGCACGCAAAAAGCGTGTTATGATCTAAGGCTTCGCTGATCGCAGCGGGGTTTGAGAAAAGGTGGCGCAAGCTGCCTGGGTTCTTTAAAAAATTACAGCCGATAAGCGTGGGCGTTTGATGGTGATGG
>NZ_JACYFT010000003.1:19659-401199 GCF_014837235.1 Limnohabitans radicicola
TCCCATCCCGAACAGGACAGTGAAACGACTTAGCGCCGATGATAGTGCGGGTTCCCGTGTGAAAGTAGGACATCGTCAGGCTTTATCAGCCCAAAACGCCCCACCATCCGGTGGGGCGTTTTGCTCAGAAGATTGAAAAATCTTTTGAGCAAAACGCAAAAAGCGTGTTATGATCTAAGGCTTCGCTGATCGCAGCGGGGTTTGAGAAAAGGTGGCGCAAGCTGCCTGGGTTCTTTAAAAAATTACAGCCGATAAGCGTGGGCGTTTGATGGTGATGGCCAAGTTCTTCGGAACTTAGCTTTAATTAGCTAACAAACGCTCATGAAGTAAAAAAGATGTGGATATCAGAAATGATGTTCGCGTCGATTCCAATTTATGAGTTGCTCGAAAGAGCGAAAAAATCAAGATCGAACTATAGAGTTTGATCCTGGCTCAGATTGAACGCTGGCGGAATGCTTTACACATGCAAGTCGAACGGCAGCACGGACTTCGGTCTGGTGGCGAGTGGCGAACGGGTGAGTAATATATCGGAACGTGCCCAGTCGTGGGGGATAACGTAGCGAAAGTTACGCTAATACCGCATACGATCTACGGATGAAAGCGGGGGATCGCAAGACCTCGCGCGATTGGAGCGGCCGATATCAGATTAGGTAGTTGGTGGGGTAAAGGCTCACCAAGCCAACGATCTGTAGCTGGTCTGAGAGGACGACCAGCCACACTGGAACTGAGACACGGTCCAGACTCCTACGGGAGGCAGCAGTGGGGAATTTTGGACAATGGACGCAAGTCTGATCCAGCCATTCCGCGTGCAGGATGAAGGCCCTCGGGTTGTAAACTGCTTTTGTACAGAACGAAAAGGCTCTTCCTAATACGGAGGGCTCATGACGGTACTGTAAGAATAAGCACCGGCTAACTACGTGCCAGCAGCCGCGGTAATACGTAGGGTGCAAGCGTTAATCGGAATTACTGGGCGTAAAGCGTGCGCAGGCGGTTATATAAGACAGATGTGAAATCCCCGGGCTCAACCTGGGAACTGCATTTGTGACTGTATAGCTAGAGTACGGCAGAGGGGGATGGAATTCCGCGTGTAGCAGTGAAATGCGTAGATATGCGGAGGAACACCGATGGCGAAGGCAATCCCCTGGGCCTGTACTGACGCTCATGCACGAAAGCGTGGGGAGCAAACAGGATTAGATACCCTGGTAGTCCACGCCCTAAACGATGTCAACTGGTTGTTGGGTCTTCACTGACTCAGTAACGAAGCTAACGCGTGAAGTTGACCGCCTGGGGAGTACGGCCGCAAGGTTGAAACTCAAAGGAATTGACGGGGACCCGCACAAGCGGTGGATGATGTGGTTTAATTCGATGCAACGCGAAAAACCTTACCCACCTTTGACATGTACGGAAGTCGCTAGAGATAGCTTCGTGCTCGAAAGAGAGCCGTAACACAGGTGCTGCATGGCTGTCGTCAGCTCGTGTCGTGAGATGTTGGGTTAAGTCCCGCAACGAGCGCAACCCTTGTCATTAGTTGCTACATTCAGTTGGGCACTCTAATGAGACTGCCGGTGACAAACCGGAGGAAGGTGGGGATGACGTCAAGTCCTCATGGCCCTTATAGGTGGGGCTACACACGTCATACAATGGCTGGTACAAAGGGTTGCCAACCCGCGAGGGGGAGCTAATCCCATAAAACCAGTCGTAGTCCGGATCGCAGTCTGCAACTCGACTGCGTGAAGTCGGAATCGCTAGTAATCGTGGATCAGAATGTCACGGTGAATACGTTCCCGGGTCTTGTACACACCGCCCGTCACACCATGGGAGCGGGTCTCGCCAGAAGTAGTTAGCCTAACCGCAAGGAGGGCGATTACCACGGCGGGGTTCGTGACTGGGGTGAAGTCGTAACAAGGTAGCCGTATCGGAAGGTGCGGCTGGATCACCTCCTTTCTGGAAACACTAGTCATCTAAGTTGAACGCTCACACTTATCGGTTGTTGGAAGGTTGTCGCTGTGATGCTTAAAAAGCAAAGCATTGCGGCCGGCGTGGGTCTGTAGCTCAGTCGGTTAGAGCACCGTCTTGATAAGGCGGGGGTCGTTGGTTCGATTCCAACCAGACCCACCATACCTTCCTGGATAGATCACGGGGGATTAGCTCAGCTGGGAGAGCACCTGCTTTGCAAGCAGGGGGTCGTCGGTTCGATCCCGTCATCCTCCACCATTCTTATCGAGTCATGCGTGAAATGATTCATTCAAAACAAAAGCTGCTTGGCAAGAGATTGCAAAGGCTGTTTTTGTGTTGATTGATATTGATCGATTGACAAGCGTTGAAAGACGCACGGCTGTTCTTTAAAAATTCATAGAGTCGAATCAGCGTTGTCAGAGGAAACTGCACATTCGTAAAGGTTTAGTGCAGACCGTGCCTCTGATGACAATTTTTTGATTGCGTCAAAACGAATATTCAACGGTGTTGAAAGACATGTTGAAATTCAAGTAATGACGAATCGATTCTTGATAGAAGGTAGCAATACCTGATGTCTGGAATTATTCACATTACGGCATAACGCGTCAGGTGAAAGACCTGACAGACAGTCCTTGAAATGGCGGAGAAATCTCGAAAGAGAGATCAAAGTTATAGGGTCAAGTGACTAAGAGCATGTGGTGGATGCCTTGGCGATGATAGGCGACGAAAGACGTGAAAGCCTGCGATAAGCTTCGGGGAGCTGGCAAATAAGCATTGATCCGGAGATTTCTGAATGGGGGAACCCACCTAGCAATAGGTATCGCATGATGAATACATAGTCATGCGAGGCGAACCGGGTGAACTGAAACATCTCAGTAGCTCGAGGAAAAGACATCAACCGAGATTCCGAAAGTAGTGGCGAGCGAAATCGGAGAAGCCTGTTAGTGATAGCACGATCTTTAGCAAAGCGGTCTGGAAAGGCCGACCATAGTGGGTGATAGTCCCGTATGCGAAAAGGAACGTGTGGTACTGAGCTAACGACAAGTAGGGCGGGACACGAGAAATCCTGTCTGAATATGGGGGGACCATCCTCCAAGGCTAAATACTCATCATCGACCGATAGTGAACAAGTACCGTGAGGGAAAGGCGAAAAGAACCCCGGGAGGGGAGTGAAATAGATCCTGAAACCGCATGCTTACAAAAAGTAGGAGCCCGCAAGGGTGACTGCGTACCTTTTGTATAATGGGTCAGCGACTTACATTCAGTGGCAAGGTTAACCGAGTAGGGAAGCCGTAGAGAAATCGAGTCCGAATAGGGCGTTCAGTCGCTGGGTGTAGACCCGAAACCAAGTGATCTATCCATGGGCAGGATGAAGGTGCCGTAACAGGTACTGGAGGTCCGAACCGACTAATGTTGCAAAATTAGCGGATGACCTGTGGATAGGGGTGAAAGGCTAAACAAACTTGGAAATAGCTGGTTCTCTCCGAAAACTATTTAGGTAGTGCCTCAAGTATTACCATCGGGGGTAGAGCACTGTTTTGGCTAGGGGGTCATGGCGACTTACCAAACCAAGGCAAACTCCGAATACCGATGAGTACAGCTTGGGAGACAGAGCACCGGGTGCTAACGTCCGGACTCAAGAGGGAAACAACCCAGACCGCCAGCTAAGGTCCCTAAAATTGGCTAAGTGGGAAACGAAGTGGGAAGGCTAAAACAGTCAGGATGTTGGCTTAGAAGCAGCCATCATTTAAAGAAAGCGTAATAGCTCACTGATCGAGTCGTCCTGCGCGGAAGATGTAACGGGGCTAAGCCAGTTACCGAAGCTGCGGATTCACAGTTTACTGTGAGTGGTAGGAGAGCGTTCTGTAAGCCTGTGAAGGTGTGTTGTAAAGCATGCTGGAGGTATCAGAAGTGCGAATGCTGACATGAGTAGCGTTAAAGGGGGTGAAAAGCCCCCTCGCCGTAAGCGCAAGGTTTTCTACGCAACGTTCATCGGCGTAGAGTGAGTCGGCCCCTAAGGCGAGGCAGAGATGCGTAGCTGATGGGAAACAGGTCAATATTCCTGTACCGATCAATAGTGCGATGTGGGGACGGAGAAGGTTAGCTCAGCAGACTGTTGGATATGTCTGTTCAAGCCTGTAGTCGTGCCTGGTAGGCAAATCCGCCGGGCTTAGATGAGGGGTGATAACGAGGGTGCTTGCACCTGAAGTGAGTGATACCCTGCTTCCAGGAAAAGCCACTAAGCTTCAGCTATTGACGACCGTACCGCAAACCGACACTGGTGCGCGAGATGAGTATTCTAAGGCGCTTGAGAGAACTCAGGAGAAGGAACTCGGCAAATTGATACCGTAACTTCGGGAGAAGGTATGCCCCAAGTAGGTGAACTCGAACAGAGGGAGCCCAAAGGGGTTGCAAAAAATCGGTGGCTGCGACTGTTTAATAAAAACACAGCACTCTGCAAACACGAAAGTGGACGTATAGGGTGTGACGCCTGCCCGGTGCTGGAAGATTAAATGATGGGGTGCAAGCTCTTGATTGAAGTCCCAGTAAACGGCGGCCGTAACTATAACGGTCCTAAGGTAGCGAAATTCCTTGTCGGGTAAGTTCCGACCTGCACGAATGGCGTAACGATGGCCACACTGTCTCCTCCTGAGACTCAGCGAAGTTGAAATGTTTGTGATGATGCAATCTCCCCGCGGAAAGACGGAAAGACCCCATGAACCTTTACTGTAGCTTTGTATTGGACTTTGAACAGATCTGTGTAGGATAGGTGGGAGGCTTTGAAGCCGGGACGCTAGTCTTGGTGGAGCCGACGTTGAAATACCACCCTGGTGTGTTTGAGGTTCTAACCTAGGTCCATTATCTGGATCGGGGACAGTGCATGGTAGGCAGTTTGACTGGGGCGGTCTCCTCCCAAAGCGTAACGGAGGAGTTCGAAGGTACGCTAGTTACGGTCGGACATCGTGACGATAGTGCAATGGCATAAGCGTGCTTAACTGCGAGACTGACAAGTCGAGCAGATGCGAAAGCAGGACATAGTGATCCGGTGGTTCTGTATGGAAGGGCCATCGCTCAACGGATAAAAGGTACTCTGGGGATAACAGGCTGATACCGCCCAAGAGTTCATATCGACGGCGGTGTTTGGCACCTCGATGTCGGCTCATCTCATCCTGGGGCTGTAGCCGGTCCCAAGGGTATGGCTGTTCGCCATTTAAAGAGGTACGTGAGCTGGGTTTAAAACGTCGTGAGACAGTTTGGTCCCTATCTTCCGTGGGCGCTGCAGATTTGAGGAAGCCTGCTCCTAGTACGAGAGGACCGGAGTGGACACACCTCTGGTGTATCGGTTGTCACGCCAGTGGCATTGCCGAGTAGCTAAGTGTGGAAGAGATAACCGCTGAAAGCATCTAAGCGGGAAACTCGTTTCAAGATGAGATCTGCCGGGGCCTTGAGCCCCCTAAAGAGTCGTTCAAGACCAGGACGTTGATAGGTCAGGTGTGGAAGCGCAGTAATGCGTTAAGCTAACTGATACTAATTGCTCGTGCGGCTTGACCCTATAACTTTGATCGCAAGATCAAGGAAGTTATGCCAAGTTGACGCATTCAAAAAAGGCTGAAAGGCCGGGCTGAAAAGCCGAAATCTGATTCGAAGCTCTATGAATTTGTTGTCTTGATTGAAGAGTCAAGATGACACCAAGTTATGCCTGATGACCATAGCAAGTTGGTCCCACTCCTTCCCATCCCGAACAGGACAGTGAAACGACTTAGCGCCGATGATAGTGCGGGTTCCCGTGTGAAAGTAGGACATCGTCAGGCTTTATCAGCCCAAAACGCCCCACCATCCGGTGGGGCGTTTTGCTTTGTGATTCTCTACCTGTATTTCGACATTCCTGCATTGCTTACGTTGTAGTCCGTACACTCATTAGCGGATTGCGCGTATCGATGCGCCTCAAGCTTCTGATTACGCTGGTGGTCATCCATCAGATCGTTTCAGGAGTCCCTCATGGTTCCAGCGTCCTCACAGCCGATTGGTTTGGTTTTGGCTGACCCGCACCCCGTCATGCTTGACGGCCTGCAAAATGACTTGCGGGAGTGGACTGAATTCAAAATTCACAGTTGTGCTCCCGATGGTGATGCGGCACTGAGAGCGGTTCACGAGCACCAACCTGATTTCCTTGTGCTGGACTTGCCCTTGAGCAAGCGCAGCGGCCTGGCCTTGATCCAGGAGATGCAGCTGCAAAACTTCAAAACGCAGCCCATCGTTTTCACGGCTTCGCCCATCGGCGATGTGATGCGGGTCATCGACTTGGGGGTGAAAGGCTTGGTCTCCAAGAGCAAGTCCAAACACATCTTGGCTCGCTGCATCCATGCGGTTCACGCCGGACAGGCCTGGCTGGATCGAGACTTGACAGAAGGAACCATGGCCATGCTCCTGGAGCAACAAAAGAAAAAAGCGCACGCCACGCACATGCTGACCCCTAGAGAAGTGGACGTGGCGCGCATGGTCACCGAAGGGTGGCCCAATAAAAAAATAGCGACCAAACTCAGCATCAGTGAGGGCACGGCCAAACTGCATCTGCACCACATTTATCAGAAACTGAACTGTCCAGGTCGCATGGCGTTGATGCTGTACATGCAGCACAACGGGCTGGCATGAGTCGGTCCACTCCATTCAATGCATTGACCAACATGACAGAGCGAGCCATGAAACAGAAAACACCGGTTGCCGGTACGGATGACATCAAAGTCATCACAGAGCACTATCGCCGTGCGGCGGAAGAATTGCTATATGCCTACCAACGCAACAAGGAGGCCACGCGGCATCATGAGTCTGGAGCATTCAAGGCGGCATCGCACCATGCCAAACTCTCCAAGAACCATTCATTCATTGCACACGAACACTTGAAAGAAGCGGTCGGCAAAAGTGAGCGACTTAAAGAAATTGATGTGTTTTACGGGGCGGGCAACGTACCCGGCTCAGGACGCAAAGACCACTGACCGTGCATCGTGCGTGTTGTTTGTGGTGCGCTGTGTATTGCTGCGCACATTCTCAAGAGACAGTCCATCCTAGACTCAGCGCATGTTAGGCACCCTTCTGATTGGAGAGAAAAATGTCCATTCGAGTCCTGTTGTCGCATAAACACAAGACCATTTCTGAAGGCATCGCATCCGTATTGAAAAACCACAGGGATATTGAGCTGGTGGGGATGGCCAATGACGATGAGGGCACACGACTGCTGTGTGAGCAAACCATGCCGCACGTGATCGTGCTGGGCGTCAATCCGCAGGTCAAGGCGGACTTGGACATGACGCGCTGGCTGGCCATTCATCACCCCCAGCAGCACATCGTCGCATTGACGGCCGATTGTGATCGCAGTTCGATCATCCAAATGCTGGATGCGGGGGCCAAAGCCTATGTGTCCACCACAAGCAGCATGGAAGAAATCATGCAAGGTATCCGTGCCTCAGCATTGGGGCGAGTGTATTTATGTCAGGGTGCAGCCACTGCCATGTTGGACAGTTACAGACGCGGCAAATCGTCCAGCGCGATTGGGCGCGGTGTGTTGGGAGACCGCGAATCCCAGGTGTTGCGTTTGATTGCAGACGGGTACTCTTCCAAGGAAATCGCACGCAACTTGCAGATCGCCCCCAGCACAGTCGAAGTCCATCGCCGAAACATCATGCGCAAGATCGGATTGCACAAAGTGGCGGACTTGACCAGGTATGCCATCCGAAATCAGATGGTCGCGATTTGAGTGTTCACCCGTGCACGATGTGATGGGCCAGAGCCTCGGCTACCTTGATGCCGTCGACGCCAGCCGACAAGATACCGCCCGCGTAACTGGCGCCTTCACCTGCCGGGTACAGACCCAAGGTATTGATGCTCTGGAAGTCGTCACCGCGCGGGATTTTCAGCGGTGAGGAGGTGCGTGTTTCAACACCCGTCATCACCGCATCCGGCATGTCGTAGCCTTTGATTTTGCGGCCAAACACCGGCAGCGCTTCGCGCATGGCGGTCACCGCGTAGTCGGGCAACACATCGGCCAGTTGACCAAGCTTCACGCCAGGCTTGTACGAAGGCAGCACGCTGCCCCAGCGGCTGGAGGGGCGTTGTGCGAGAAAGTCGCCCACCAATTGGCCTGGGGCTTCGTAGGTGCCGCCGCCCACTTCAAAAGCGCGGCTTTCCAGTTGGCGCTGCAGCACAATGCCTGCCAAGGGGTGCGGGACTGGCGGGTTTTGCTTGGCCAGCTGCAAGGCTTCTTGTGCCAGTTTTTCGCCTTTCACATCGCCAAAAGCGGCTTGCCAGGCAGAGGTGTCCAGAGGGTAGTCGGGCGGATCGATGCCCACCACCATGCCCGCATTGGCGTTGCGTTCGTTGCGCGAATACTGGCTCATGCCGTTGGTCACCACGCGGCCGGGCTCGCTCGTAGCTGCTACCACAGTGCCGCCGGGGCACATGCAGAAGCTGTACACCGCACGGCCGTTTTGCGCGTGGTGCACCAGCTTGTAGTCGGCTGCACCCAATAGCGGATGGCCCGCATGTCGACCCCAGCGAGCCTGGTCGATCACGCTTTGCGGATGTTCAATGCGCACGCCAATCGAAAACGATTTGGCCTGCAAGGCCACGCCGCGTTGGTGCAGCATGACAAAGGTGTCGCGCGAGCTGTGGCCCAAGGCCAGCACCACATGGCATGTGGCCAGGGGGTGACTGTGGCCAGTTTTCTGGTCCAGCACCTGCAAGCCCGTGAGCTGGTATCCGTCCTCAGCGGGGGAGAGCAGCAGATCGGTCACACGCTGTTCAAAGCGGATCTCGCCACCCAGAGCGGTGATTTGTTCGCGGATGTTCTCCACCACCTTGACCAGCTTGAAGGTGCCAATGTGCGGGTGCGCTGCAAACAGGATGTCGGCTGGGGCCCCCGCTTTGACGAATTCATCCATCACTTTGCGGCCCAGATGGCGCGGGTCTTTGATCTGGCTGTAGAGCTTGCCGTCACTGAATGTGCCTGCGCCGCCTTCGCCAAACTGCACATTGCTCTCTGGGTGCAACTGCTTCTTGCGCCACAAGCCCCAGGTGTCTTTGGTGCGCTCGCGCACCGTTTTGCCACGTTCGAGCACGATGGGTTTGAAGCCCATCTGCGCCAGACTCAGCGCGGCAAACATGCCGCAAGGCCCAAAACCCACCACCACCGGGCGTTCCCCCTCGTGCTTGCCAAAGTCGGCTGGCGCGTGGCAGGGCGGGTGCCAGGTCATGTCAGGGGTGGGCTGAATGTGCGGGTTCTTGTCAAACTTTTGCAGCACAGCCGCTTCGTCCTGTGCATGGCTCAGAGAGATGTCGACGATGAACACGGCCAGCAACTCGGCCTTGCGCGCGTCAAAGCTGCGCTTGAACACGTGCAGCGTAGCGATGTCGCTGACGTCAATGTCCAGGGCCTTGGCGGCCAGTTGCCGCAAAGCGGCTTCGGGGTGAGGGGGCGGGATGCGGTCTTCGTCGGTTTCAGTGGGGGCATCGGCGGCGCGACGAACCTCGACCGGCAGGGCCGACAGAGGGAGTTTGAGTTCAGAAATTCGGATCATGGTCGTGGCTTGTGGTTATCAAGCAAGAAGCCATGATTATCTCAGGACGGATCGCAAGAGCGCTGCCCACCCTGAGTGCGTGCGTGTCACGCTGGCAAGAAGCCCTCGATGGACAAATAGCGTTCGCCTGTGTCGTAGTTGAAGCCCAACACGGTAGCGCCCGCAGGCAGCTCAGGCAGCTTTTGCGCGATGGCAGCCAGGGTGGCACCCGACGAGATGCCGACCAGCAGGCCTTCTTCGCGGGCCGAGCGGCGGGCGTATTCGCGTGCGGCTTCGGCATCGACCTGAATCACACCGTCCAGCAAGGACGTGTCCAGGTTCTTGGGGATGAAGCCAGCGCCAATGCCCTGGATGGGGTGAGGCGCGGGTGCGCCGCCCGAGATGACGGGCGAAGCCGCAGGCTCGACCGCAAACACCTTGAGGTTCGGGAATTTGGCCTTGAGCACTCGGGCGGTGCCCGTCAGGTGGCCACCTGTGCCCACGCCGGTGATGAGGGCGTCAATGCCGTCCGGAAAGTCGGCCAGGATCTCCTGTGCGGTGGTGCGCACATGCACGTCGATGTTGGCGGGGTTCTCAAATTGCTGGGGCATCCAGGCGCCTGGCGTGCTGGCCACCAGTTCTTCGGCGCGCGCGATGGCACCTTTCATGCCCTTTTCGCGCGGGGTCAGATCAAAGGTCGCGCCATAGGCCAGCATCAGGCGGCGGCGTTCGATGCTCATGCTGTCGGGCATGACCAGCACCAGTTTGTAGCCCTTGACGGCCGCGACCATGGCCAGGCCAATGCCGGTGTTGCCCGAGGTGGGCTCGATGATGGTGCCACCGGGTTTCAAGGCCCCGGACTTTTCAGCGTCTTCGATCATCGCCAGCGCGATGCGGTCCTTGACCGAGCCGCCGGGATTGCTGCGCTCGGACTTGACCCACACATTGGCGCCTGCGCCAAACAGTCGGTTGATGCGCACGTGGGGGGTGTTGCCGATGGTGGCGAGGATGTTGTGGGCTTTCATGGTCGTCTCTCCAGTCTGAAAAGGAAGAATATGCGGCCATTGTGCGTGAAACTTCAGACCTTGATGGGCATGAGCTTATGCCCGCAGGCGATAATTGGTGTGTGAAGCTCGCCAGACCGCCGCTGGTGCAATCTCCGAAAGGAGGCACTGGAGGAACGTCCGGACTGCACAGGACAGCGCAGGAGGTAACACCTCTCCACCGTGAGGTGAGGATCAGAGCAACAGAGACGAGTCGCTGTGGGCAACCGCAGCGGGTGAAACGGGCAATCTCTGCGCGCAGCAATACCAAGTAGGCACACGTTGATCTGGCTCCGGAGAGTGTGCGGGTAGGTAGCATCGAGCCGGGTGGGCGACCCCCGGCCCAGAGTAATGGCGGTCACACAGCGGGCAACCGCTGTGCACAGAATCCGGCTTATCGGCGAGCTTCACACTTTTTTCAAGCCGCAAAAAAACCCGCCGAGGCGGGTTTTTTTGTGGGGGCGTGGCACAACGCCGCTCAGAATCAGCCGCGCGAAGGCATCAGGCTGCCCGCCAAGGCGAACACCGAATTGGGCGCTGTGATCTTCATGGGTGCCGCCTTGGGCTTGGCAAACACACCGCGCTTGACGGAGGGCGCAGGCGCGGGCTCCACGGCCACGCCTTTGGCGCGCTGCTCAGACACCAGCTGGCGCAAACTGATCGACTGCAAGTGGGCCAGCATCTTGTCGTTCAGGCTCGCCCACAGCTCGCTGTTCATCCAGCCGCCTTCGGCAGCCAGCTCTTCGGCCGAGGGGGCGTCCACGGCGGCCACGATGTCAGCCATGGTGATCTTGTCGGCATGGCGGGCCAGCGAGTAGCCACCGCCCGGGCCACGGGTGCTTTCCACCAGGGCTTGCTGACGCAGTTTGCTGAAGAGCTGCTCCAGGTAAGACAGCGAAATCTGGTGGCGCTCACTGATGGCGGCCAGTGACACGGGGCCACGGTCTTCCCGCAGCGCCACATCGATCATGGCGGTGACTGCAAATCGGCTTTTGGTGCTCAAACGCATGGTGATCTCCTTGAAGCGTTCATTTGTCCCCCTCTGAGTGGGATGGCTTGACGATTTTCAAGCCTTGTGGGCCTGGAAGTCAGGCACTTCATTTTCTCAGACTGGGTGAGCAGTTGGGGGTGACCCGTCGCAATTCAAGGGTAAATCCCCCCGGCGCAATTGTTGGAATATGTAAATGCCGGACCTGGAACTCGCCACTGAGGCCTTCAGAACCGTTCGCCAGGCGTCAGCGCCCGCCACGCGCCCGCGCTGAGCGGGGCCAAGCCCAGGCGGCCAATGCGCTGGCGACGCAGCTCCAGCAGTGGCAGTTGCTCGGCCAGCCATTGGGCAAAACCACTGCCTTGAGCCGCTTTGCCCGCGATGCGAAGCACCGCCTGCGCATCGGTCTGGTGGTTCAGGCTGACGCGAAAGCCCGGAAACTGCATCTTTTGCAGGGTCTCGGGTGCCACTGTGCCGCGGACGGTGGCCAGCCACTCCTGCTCCAGCGGGGCGCGCGGGTCTTGCAGGTGTCGCAAGACGCCGGGGTCTTCTGAAAACACGCACAAACCGCTCGCGCCCCGGGGCAGCGGCAGCACCGCTTGCAGCCTGGCCAGCCGTTCGGGTCGCCATTCAGGGCGGTTTTCGCTGCGGACCTGGGCTTGCAGCGCCGCCAGCGTCAGCGGCGCATCGGGGCGCTGGCAGGCCACCAGCGTCAGGGCTTGCTGGGTGCTGTGGTGCGCCAGCCGGTCCACCTGCACAGTTTCGTCCTGAACGCGCCGGGCCGGATCGGTCACCACCTGCCCATTGACCTGCACGGCTCCGGCAAAAATCAGGGCTTCGGCCTCGCGGCGGGAGCAGTTTTGCGTTGCCGCCACCCGTTTGGCCAGGCGCACACCTTCGTCGTTGGCGCTCATGCGCCCACGCCCTCGCGGATGTGGTCCACATGCGCCTGCAACGAACGCGCCGCCACCGGCCACAAGCGCGGGGGCACATCATCGTAGGCTTTTTCCACCCAGTCTTGCAGCGTGCCGTGCGGCAAGGCCTGCATGGCTGACGCGATCTTGGCTTCGCGCTTGAGGCGGTGGGCCTTGAGCTGGGTGATGGCTTGCCGGGCATCGCCCAGCACATGGCCGTGCGCAGGCAGGATGAAGTCGATGGTGTGATCGTCGCAAGCTGCCGCCAGTTTGTCGAGCGACGCCAGATAGTCGCCCATGTGCCCGTCCGGCGGGTCGATCACCGTGGTGCTGCCGTTGAGCACATGGTCTCCCGAGAACAGCAGGCCGTCCTCTTCGAGCACCAAGCAGACGTGGTTGGCGGCGTGACCCGGGGTGTGGATGGCGCGCAGGGTGTGCGTGGCGCCACCGCCCTCGAGCACCAGCCGCTCGCCGTCGGCCAGTTCGCGGTCAGGCGTGAACTGGCTGTTGGCGCGCGCGGTTGGGCGCGATGCCAGGCCCAGAATCGGAGGCTTCGCGTCGCACAGGGCTTGCAGTGGGGCCGCACCCGGAGAGTGGTCGGAGTGCGAGTGGGTACAGACGATGAAACGAATCTGACCGCCTGCAGCGCGCCACAGGCGCTCCAGATGGTCAGGGTCGGCCGGGCCGGGGTCGATGGCGATGAAGCCCGTGTGCGGATCGCCCACCAGGTAACTGTTGGTGCCGGGGCCGGTCATCACGCCGGGGTTGGGCGCGGTCAGGCGCTGCACGTTTTTGAGCAAGGTGACGGCTTGTTCGCTTTGCCAGTCCAGGTGGTGCACGATCTGGCCGTCGGGGCTCACCAGGGCCAGCTCGCCAAAGGCGCTTTCGTGCTCCATGTAGCGCACCTCGCGCCCAGCCAGCCAGCCGCCGCGCGGGCAGCTGGTCCACAGGGGCTCTTCGGTGGCGGCGCAGGCGGCCAGCACCTCGTCCACCGTGTGGAATGCTTTCAGTCGCTCCAGTGTGCGGATGGTTGGGAAGATGATGAAGAACTGCCCGGCCTCGTGGCGGGCGAGGGCGTCTTGCGGGCGCACCCAGACGGGCTCGAACTGCTCGGCCTCGTCGGCCACGGGCGTTTGCCCTTCGGGCATGCGGGCCACCAGAAACGGCACATCAAAACGGCGTGGCAGGTCGCGGTCGGTGATCCAGTGCGCCAGGATGAACACCTGGTCAGCCGCCAGATGCAGCCCGCGCGCCGCGCACTGCGCGGCAAACGGGGCTTTGCGGTCCAGGGCGGCAATGTCGGCTTCGTCGGCCCAGCGGCCATCGGCGTGGCGCGCGAACAGCACGCCCAGCTCCTCAAAGCTTTCGCGGATGGCGGCAATGGCCTGCGTCAGGTGCAGGTCGTTCTGACCAGGACGGCGGCTCGATTGGCTGTGGGCTGCGGCATCGGCAGGGTCCACGCCTCCACCTGGGAAAACATAGGCGCCCGGCGCAAAGCTGGCCGTCATCGAGCGGCGCGTCATCAGCACCTCCAGCCCTACGGGGCTGTCGCGCAGCAGCAAAACAGTGGCGGCCGGGCGCAGGGCCACGGGTTCGCGTTGGGGGTGCAGGAGTTGGGAGGATCGGACCATGCGCCATTATGAGTGGCCTTCCAGTGATAATCGACAGATGCGAATCCGCTTCACCAAAATGCAAGGTGCTGGCAACGACTTTGTCGTGCTGGACGAAACCCGAGGCTTGCTGGGCTTGTCCACAGCGCAGTACCGTTTCCTGGCCGACCGCCACTTTGGCGTGGGTGCCGATCAGATCCTGAGTGTGCGCCCTGCGCCACGTGCCGGGCTGGACTTTGAATACGTGATCCACAACGCCGACGGCGGCGAGGTCGAGCACTGCGGCAATGGCGCGCGCTGCTTCGTGCGCTATGTGCGCGACAAGGGCTTGACCGACAAAACCGCTGTGCGTGTCAAGGTTCAGCAAGGCGAGATCGAGCTGCGCATGAACCCCGATGGGCGTGTGACGGTCAATATGGGTGCGCCCGTCTTCGACTGGGACCGCGTGCCCTTCAACCCCATCGGTCTCGTCAGCGACCAGGTCAACGGCTGGCCGGTGTTTGATCTGGTGCTCGGCGGGCAGGGCATGGCCCCCGCCATCGCACGCGTGGCGGTGGTCTCGATGGGCAACCCGCACGCGGTGCAGCGGGTAGAGAACGTCGACACGGCCCCGGTGCTGACCCAAGGCCCGCTGATCGAAAACCACCCGGCTTTTCCCCGGCGTGTGAATGCGGGCTTCATGCAGATCGTCTCGCGCAGCCAGATCCGGCTGCGCGTGTTCGAGCGCGGTGCGGGCGAAACGCTGGCCTGCGGCACCGGGGCCTGCGCTGCCGTGGTGGCGGGCATTCGCCAGGGGTGGCTGGACAGCTGCGTCGATGTGCAGACCCACGGCGGCGTGCTCACCATCGAGTGGGCGGGCCAGGCCGACAACCCGGTGATGATGACCGGCCCGGCCACACCCGTGTTCGACGGCGAAATCGACATTCCTGAACTTTGAGACGCATTGAGGACCTGACACCATGACGACCCAGCCACCCATGGCCCCGATCACCGAAGACGACATCGCCAATTACCTGGCCAACACGCCCGATTTTTTTGAGCGCCATGCCTCCTTGCTGGCCTCGGTGCAGCTCACACACCCGCAAAGCCACCGCGCGGTGAGCTTGCAGGAGCGTCAGGCGCAAATGCTGCGCGACAAAATCAAGTCGCTGGAGCACCGCATCATGGACATGATCCGGCACGGCAACGAGAACATGATCCTCACCGACAAGTTGCACCGCTGGGCCTGCGAGCTGCTGGTGGCGCGCGCCGACGAAATGGCGGCTTTTGCCGTCGACAACATCCGTGAACTCTTTCAGGTGCCCCAGGTGGCGCTGCGGCTGTGGGGTGTGAACGAGGCCCACGCCGAGGCGGTGTACGCCCAGGGCGTGACCGACGCCGTGCGCGAACAGGCCGCAGCACTGGAGACGCCCTACGTCGGCACCAACACCGGCTTTGAGGCTGTGCAGTGGCTGGAGCAGCCCGCTCAAGCGGCATCGCTGGCGCTGATGGCTTTGCGTCCGGCCCCTGGGCAAGCGGCGTTCGGCCTTCTGGTGCTGGCCTCGCCCGATGCCCAGCGGTTCAACAGCCAGATGGGCACCGAGTTGCTGGAGCGCCTGGCTGAACTGGCGGGCGCGGCTTTGTCGGTGCTGCGCGCGCAAGAGGCCTGAACCCCGCGAGGGCGTTGGCTTGAACGACGCAACCCCCCCCATGCCCAGCCAAGGCGTCAGCGTGTCGCTCGACCCGCTGGCCTTGCGCTATCTGGACCATGTGCGTTTTGAAAAACGCCTGGCCGAGCGCACCTGCACCCTGTACCGGCTGGACCTGGAGCGCCTGAGTGCCATGGCCGCCGAGGCCTCTGTGGCCCTGACCGCGGTGCAGCCCATCCACATCCGTCGCTGGGTGGCGCAGATGCACAGCGCAGGGCGCAGCGGCCGGGGCATTGCCCTGATCCTGTCGGGCTGGCGTGGTTTTTACACCTGGCTGGGCCGCGAAGGGCGTGTCAGCAGCAACCCGGTGCAAGGCGTGCGTGCCCCCAAGGTGGCCAAGCCCTTGCCCAAGGCGCTGGGGGTGGACGAGGCGGTGCAACTGGCCGAACACGAAGAGGCGCAGGACGCCCCCTGGCTCGAAGCCCGCGACGCCGCCATGGTCGAGCTGCTCTATGGCTGCGGGCTGCGCGTGGGTGAGCTGACCGGACTCGATGTGGTGCCCAGTGACACGGCGCTCCAGCAGGGGCGGGGCTGGGTCGATCTGCAAGCGGGCGAAGTGCAGGTCCAGGGCAAAGGCGGCAAGCGCCGCACCGTGCCCATGGGCTCGCAGGCGCTGGCGGCGCTCGAGCGCTGGCTGGCGGTGCGCAGCCAGGTCACAGGCATGCTGAACGCGCCCGTGCCGGGGGCCTCCAGCGCGTCGCTGGCGCTGTTTGCCGGGCGGCATGGCACGCGGCTGACCGCGCAGTCCATCTGGCAGCGGCTCAAACGCCGCAGCCTGCTGGCAGGGCTCGCCACCCCGGTGCACCCGCACATGCTGCGCCACTCGTTTGCCAGCCATGTGCTGCAGTCCAGCGGCGACCTGCGTGCGGTGCAGGAGCTGCTGGGCCACGCCAACATCACCACCACGCAGGTGTACACCCGGCTGGATTTCCAGCACCTGGCCAAGGCCTACGACGCGGCGCACCCCCGGGCCAAACGCAAGGGCTAGCCCGTGGCCTGACCTGTGGGCGGCGGGTCTCAACGACAATAGCCCCATGAAAATTCTCCGACTCAAAGAAGGCAAGGAACGCTCCTTGCTGCGCCGCCACCCCTGGGTGTTTGACTCCGCCATCGCCAAAGGTGGCGCTGACGCGGGTGAGACGGTGCGCATCGAGTCGTCGTCCGGGCAATTCCTGGGCTGGGCCGCGTTCAGCCCGAGCTCGCGCATCAAGGCACGTGTCTGGAGTTTCGACGAAGGCCAGCGCATCGACGCCCGCTTCATTCAGGAGCGCGTGGCCCAGGCCGTGGCGGCCCGTCAGTGGTTTGACATCCAAAGCGACGGCCTGCGCCTGGTGCATGGCGAGGCCGATGGCCTGCCCGGCCTGATCGTGGACCGCTATGGCGACACCCTGGTGGCGCAGTTCACCAGTTGCGGCACCGAGCGTTTCAAGCAGGCGGTTGCCGATGCGCTGCTGCAGGTCACGGGCCTGTCGCGCTTGTACGAGCGCTCGGACGCCAGCGTGCGCAGCCTCGAAGGCCTGCCCGAAGTCACGGGCTGGTTGCGTGGTTCGGGCGAGACCGAGCTGACCATCCGCGAGCACGACTGGCAACTCACGCTGGACGTGGCCACCGGGCACAAGACCGGGTTTTATCTGGACCAGCGCGACAGCCGCCAGCGCTTTGCACAGCACACGCGCCACCGCCAGTTTGGCAAGGTGCTCAACTGCTACTGCTATACCGGGGGCTTCACCATCGCGGCCCTGTCAGGTGGGGCGGGGCATGTCACGTCCATCGACTCGTCCGGCCCGGCGCTCGAGCGTGCTGCGGCGCATGTGCGGCTCAACGGCTTTGATGCCTCCCGCACCCGCTTCATGGATGCAGATGTGAACGCCAGCCTGCGTGCCTTCATCGAGGCGGGCGAGACCTTTGACGCCATCGTGTTGGACCCCCCCAAGTTCGCACCCACGGCCGCGCATGCCGAGCGCGCTGCCCGCGCCTACAAGGACATCAACCGCCTGGCCTTCAAGCTGCTGGTGCCCGGGGGCGAGTTGTTCACCTATTCCTGCTCGGGCGGCATCAGTGCCGACCTGTTCCACAAGATCGTGGCTTCGGCAGGCACCGATGCCGGGGTGGACGGCTTCATCAGCGAGCGCTTGCAAGGCGCGCCCGATCACCCGATGACGGTGAACTTTCCTGAGGGGGAGTACCTCAAGGGCTTGGTCGTTGTGCGCAAGTGAGCGCGGCCAGGGCCGGCAAGGCCTTGAAGAGCCCGATACACTCCCCACCTCTTTTGTTTCGTCGATTTTTCGGAGACCTGCATGGCCCTCATTCCTGCCACCATCCTCACCGGCTTCCTCGGCTCGGGCAAGACCACGCTGCTCAAACGGGTGTTGACCGAGGCCCATGGCCAGAAGATCGCCATCATCGAGAACGAGTTTGGTGAGGAAAACATCGACAACGACATCCTGGTGTCCGAGACCGATGAGCAGATCATCCAAATGAGCAACGGTTGCATCTGCTGCACCATCCGCGAGGACTTGCGCGCCACGCTGCAGCTGCTGGCCGCCAAGCGCCGCAAGGGTTTGCTGAATTTTGAGCGCGTGGTGATCGAGACCACGGGCCTGGCCGACCCCGGCCCGGTGGCGCAGACCTTCTTCATGGACGACGAGATCGCCGAGACTTTCCTGCTCGACTCCATTTTGACTTTGGTGGATGCCAAGCACGCGGCGCAGCAGCTCAACGACCGGGTCGAAGCCCAGCGTCAGGTGGGCTTTGCCGACCAGATCTTCATCAGCAAGGCCGATCTGGTGTCGGCCCAGGAACTGGATGCGTTGCAGCACCGCCTCAAGCACATGAA
Organism: Limnohabitans radicicola; assembly: GCF_014837235.1. Lineage (GTDB taxonomy): Bacteria > Pseudomonadota > Gammaproteobacteria > Burkholderiales > Burkholderiaceae_C > Limnohabitans_A > Limnohabitans_A radicicola. The sequence continues at coordinate 38,245 of NZ_JACYFT010000003.1, forward strand.
CCCGCGTGCGCCGCAAAAGGTGGTGCATTTCGGGGAAGTGGCCTTGGGCGAGGTGTTTGACCTCAAGGGCTTTAACCTGAACGCCAAACTCGACATCGACCCGGACTTCCTGAGCGATGACCACCATGACCATGCGCATGGTGAGCATTGCGACCATCCTTCGCACCAGCACGACCATGGCCATGGACACGACCACCATGACCACGAACATGGCGAGCATTGCAATCACCCCTCACATGCCCATGAACACAGCCACGGGCACGGCCACCACCATCATCATGATGACGATGTCAAGAGTTTTGTCTTCAAGTCCGAGCGGGCTTTCGATCCTGCCAAGCTGGAGGACTTTCTGGGGGCCATCGTCAACATCTATGGCCCCAAGATGCTGCGCTACAAGGGGGTGCTGAACATGCGTGGCACCGAGCGCAAGGTGATCTTCCAGGGCGTGCACCAACTCATGGGCAGCGACCTGGGGCCGATGTGGGCCGATGGCGAAGTGAAAGTGAGCAAGATGGTGTTCATTGGCATCGATTTGCCGAAAGATATCCTCCTGCAGGGGTTGGAACAGTGCCTGGTCGCGGCCTGAATCGGTTTCTTTTTCCCATAAGCTGTCTTTAATCTGCTGCATCCGGGAATTTGCCAGTTTCAGTCGCTACAATCGCCCGCCTGACGGCCTCCCTTTTGGGAGGGCGGCGAACCCCAGAAGGTCGACCAACAGGGTTTTACCCATGCAGATGACCAGGACCCCGGATCATTTGTCATTCGATGGCAGGAGGCTGAGGCCTGCCCCGCAACACGGCTAGGAGACAAGACGTGAAGACGCCCGCCAAAAAAGCAGCCAAGGCTGCAGCCCCCAAGGCCAAAGCCAAGGTGGTCGCCAGCCCGAAAAAGCCGGCAGCCAAGGCGCCTGTGAAGCCGGTCGCCAAAGCCAAGGTCGCGGCCAAAGCGGTGCCTGCCAAAAAGCCGGCCAGCAAAGTCACGCCCGTGAAAAAAGCGGTGGCCCCTCAAGGTGTTGCTGCCAAAACTGCGCCCGCTAAGAAAGCGGTGCCTGCCAAACCGGTGAAAGCCGTCAAGCCTGCGGCCAAGGCCGCACCGGCGAAAAAAGCAACCCAACCTGTTGCTACGCCCAAAGCCGCCGCCAAGCCGGTGGCCAAGGCCAAACCCGCCGCGAAAGCGGTGGCCCCAGCGGCACCTGTGAAGGCCGCCGCTGTTCCCAAGAAGCCCTCGCCGGTCAAAGCCCAGGCGGTCGCTTCTGCCAAGAAAGAGTCTGTGAAAAAAGTCGAGCCTGCCAAGACCCCGGTCTCCAAGGCACCTGTTCCTGCGGCAGCCCCTGTGGCCTCCGATCAACCGGTCCGGTCCACGCGCCCCTCGGCGCGTCTGGCCCAGATCACGGTGCCGTCCTTGCCGCCTGCGGTGGCGTCGACGGCAGCCAAAGCCAGTTATTTACCCAGCATGTCCACTTCCGTTGTTTCTGCCCCTGTGTTCCCTGTCAAAAAAGACGCCAAGCTGGCCAACAACTGGAAAACCAAAACGGTTGACCAGCTCTCGGACGCCGAGATCCTGGCCATGCCCGACAGCGAGTACATGAACGATTTGCAGATGGCCTACTTTCGCCGCAAGCTGGTGGGCCTCAAGCAGGACATCCTGGCCAATGCTGGCGAGACCACCGAGCACCTGCGCGAAGACACCGTGGTGGTGCCCGATCCTGCAGACCGTGCCACGATCGAAGAAGAGCACGCGCTTGAGTTGCGCACACGCGACCGTGAGCGCAAGCTGCTCAAGAAGATCGAGCAATCGATCATCCGCATCGATGCAGGCGATTACGGCTACTGCGATGAAACCGGCGAGCCCATCGGCGTGGGTCGCCTGCTGGCCCGCCCCACCGCCACCTTGTCGCTGGAAGCGCAGCAACGCCGTGAGCTCAAACAAAAAATGTTCGGCGATTGATCCCTTCGCCTGCATATTTTTCAAAGCCCCTTGCGAGGGGCTTTTTTCATGCCCGCAAGCGCTGGGAAGCTGACTTGTGCTTGATGCTTTAAATAATTTTGTGTTTTTTGCTGATTTGAAAATCCTTCAGGCGTTACTTTCAGAGGGGCTTGTAAGTCACTCATTTATATGGAAAATTTGCCTGCTCATTTGTTCGATTTCGCTTGTAAGCTGTTGATTTCATTGAAAAAATTCTGAGCGGGGTGCTTGCGGATGCACCATTTCCTGATACAGTGCAAAAAAGTGCAATTAAGTGGGAAAAAGTGCCCATGGATTGCGGGTTCACTGAAAAAAGGTGTTTGTGGTGTTTCAAGGGGCTTCGTCGCTGAGTCTGGATGCCAAGGGACGGTTGTCTGTGCCGACCCGGCACCGTGACGTCCTGAGCGCCACCGCGCAGGGGCAGCTGACCATCACCAAGCACCCGCACGGCTGCCTGATGGTGTTCCCTCGTCCCGAGTGGGAAAAATTCCGCGAGCGCATTGCCCAGTTGCCCATGTCGGCCCAGTGGTGGAAGCGGATTTTTCTGGGCAACGCCATGGACGTCGACATGGATGGCACCGGACGCGTGTTGATCTCTCCCGAGTTGCGCCAGGCGGCCGGCATTTCCAAGGATGCTGTGCTGCTGGGCATGGGCAACCACTTCGAGCTCTGGGACAAGGCCACCTACGACGCGCAAGAAGCCCAGGCGATGCAGGGCGAGATGCCCGATGTGTTCAAGGACTTCTCGTTCTGATGGACATGAGCGAAATGGCCCTCATCCACACCACCGTGCTGTTGCACGAAGCCGTCGAAGCATTGCTCTCGTGCGATGCGGGTGTGGACGGCACTTATGTCGATGCCACCTTTGGTCGGGGCGGACACTCCCGCCTGATCCTGTCGCAGCTGTCGGACAAGGGGCGAGTGGTGGCCTTTGACAAGGATCCGGACGCGATTGCAGAGGCGCAGACCGTGCAGGACGACCGTTTTGCCATTCGCCACGAAGGCTTTGGTCACCTGGGGGCGTTGCCCGCTGGCAGTGTCGACGGCGTCCTCATGGACTTGGGGGTGAGCTCTCCCCAGATCGACAACCCCGCGAGGGGTTTTTCTTTTCGTTTTGACGGCCCGCTGGACATGCGCATGGACACCACGCGCGGACAAAGTGTGGCCGAATGGTTGGCCACTGCAGAGGTGGATCAAATCACGGAGGTGATACGTGACTATGGCGAAGAACGGTTTGCTTTTCAGATTGCAAAGGCGCTTGTGGCTCGCCGACAAGAGCGGGGCCCAATTTCATCCACCGCTGAGCTGGCCCAGCTCGTGGCTGACACGGTCAAAACCCGCGAGCCGGGCAAGGACCCTGCAACGCGGACATTTCAGGCTTTTCGGATTTTCATCAACGCCGAGCTTGAAGAGCTTGAACAGGCGCTAGAGGCCAGCCTGAAGGTGCTGGCGCCAGGGGGGCGCCTGGCGGTGATCAGCTTCCACTCTCTGGAAGACCGCATCGTCAAGCAGTTCATTGCCAAACATTCCAAAGAAGTGGTGGATCGCCGCGTGCCGTTTGCGGCACCTGTGGCCATGCGCCTGAAGGCGCTGGGTCGCGTCAAGCCCAGTGAGCACGAGGTGCAGTCCAACCCCCGATCGCGCAGCGCCATCATGCGCGTGGCCGAGCGCACGGAGGTGGCAGCATGACCCGCCTCAATGTCGTGTTGTTGCTGGTTCTGGTGCTCAGTGCGCTGGCCTTGGTGCATTCACAGTACGAATCGCGGCGCCTGTTCATGGCCCTCGAAGCTGCGCGCAAGGACGAGAGCCGTTTGGAGGTTGAGCGCGACCGCTTGCTGGTCGAGCGCCGCGCCCAGGCCACCCCCTTGCGTGTGGAGCAGCTGGCCCGCCAGCAATTGCAAATGCGCATGGTCACTCCGGGCATCACCCAGTATGTGAACGCCCCATCGGCAGCCCCCGCCAAGGAGGCGAGGCCATGAGCCGCAGCGTGCAATTGAGCTCCAGCCCCTTGCTGGCGAGCAAAACCCCGGTCTGGCGCAGCAAACTGATCGTGGCTGCGATCGCCCTGGGTTTCATGGGCTTGGTGGCGCGCGCGACGTATGTACAGGTCATTGACAATGCGTATTACAAACGTCAGGGTGAGGTGCGGTTCGCGCGCACGTTGAGTCTGCCGGCCAACCGGGGGCGTGTGCTCGACCGCAATGGCTTGCTGCTGGCTTCAAGCGTGCCTGCCCCCAGCATCTGGGCCAATCCGGAAGACCTCGAGCGCGATCCGTCCAAGCTCAAGCAGTTGGCCAAGTTGCTGGGCATGAGCCAGGCCGAACTGGACAAAAAGCTGGAAAACGAAGACAAGACCTTTGTCTGGCTGCGCAGGCAGCTTGACGAGTCGGTGGTCAAGGAAATCCTGGCGCTCGACATCAAGGGCGTGTACAGCATCAAGGAATACAAACGCCTCTACCCTGAAGGCGAAGCTGCCGCCCACATCGTGGGCTTCACCAACGTGGAAGACCAGGGTCAGGAAGGCGTGGAGCTGGTGTTCCAGAGGGCCTTGTCGGGCAAGGCCGGTTCGCGCCGCGTGATCAAGGACCGTCTTGGTCGTGTGGTCGAGGCCGTGGGCGAGACTGTGCCGCCAGAAGACGGCCAGGACCTGCAGCTGAGCATCGACAGCAAGGTCCAGTTCTTTGCCTACCAGAAGCTGCGCGATGCGGTGCTCGAGAACAAGGCCAAAGCAGGCAGCGTGGTGGTGCTGGACGCGCAGTCGGGGGAGGTGCTGGCGCTGGCCAACTACCCCAGTTATTCGCCCGACAAGCGCGTCAACCTCAGCGGCGAGCAGTTGCGCAACCGTGCCTTGACCGACACTTTCGAGCCGGGCTCGACGATGAAGCCGTTTGCGGTGGCCTTGGCGCTTGAAAAGGGCCTGGTCAAACCCGAAACGCCGATCCAGACCGCACCCGGGCGCATCACCATCACGGGTTCGACCATCACCGATGCGCACCCCCATGGCGTGCTCACGGTGAACGAGGTCATCCAGAAGTCGAGCAACGTCGGCACCGTCAAGTTGGCCATGCAGATCGAGGCCCGTGAAATGTGGGAAATGTATTCCCAGGTCGGCTTCGGTCAAAAGCCCCAGATTCCTTTTCCTGGCGTGGTGAGTGGTCGCCTGCGACCTTACAAAACCTGGCGGCCGATCGAGCAGGCGACCATGAGCTACGGCTATGGCATCTCGGGCAGCCTGTTCCAGGTGGCCCGTGCTTACACCGTCTTTGCGCGCGATGGTGAGGTCGTGCCGGCCACGCTGATGAAGACCGAGCAAAAGGTGCAGGGTGTGCGCGTGTTCAGCGAAGAAAACGCCAGGGCCATGCGCAAGATGCTGCAGATGGCTGCGGCACCTGGCGGCACAGCCCCCAAAGCCCAGACCATGGGGTACTCGGTCGGTGGCAAGACCGGCACCGCGCACAAACAAGAAGGCAAGGGCTACGCAGGTAAGAAGTACCGCGGCTTTTTTGTCGGCATGGCCCCGATCGAGCAGCCCCGCATCATCGTGGCGGTGATGATCGACGAGCCCAGCAACGGGCGCTACTTCGGTGGCGATGTGGCGGCCCCCGTGTTCAGCGAAACCGTGCAGCAGACCCTGCGTCTGATGGGCGTACAACCCGACATGGCCGTCAAACCACAAACCGTGACCAAAATCGTGGAGGAGTCGTTCTGATGCACGACTTCCACAGCCCCCAGGAAGCCGCACGCTGGTTGCGCCAGCGTGTGACCGGGGTGCTGCGCACCGACAGTCGGCAGGTCCAGCCCGGTGACGGGTTCATCGCCTGGCCGGGCGCCGTGGCCGATGGTCGCCAGTTCCTCGACAAGGCTCTGGCGCAAGGCGCTGTGGCCTGCCTGATGGCAGCCGAGGGCAACGAACCCTGGCGCGATCTGCAGCCCGCCGACCGCCTGGCGGCACTGCCGCAGCTCAAGGCCCTGACCGGCCTGGTGGCCGATGCCTATTACGAGCAACCCAGCCAGCGCCTGGACGTGCTGGCGGTCACCGGCACCAACGGCAAAACATCGACGGCCTGGTGGCTGGCGCAGGCGCTGGGCTCGCCTGTGCTGCAGCGCTCTTGCGCCTTGGTGGGCACCCTGGGTGTGGGCGTGTTGCCCGACCTGGAGGTCACAGGCATGACCACGCCCGACCCGGTGCTGCTGCAGGCCCGCTTCAAGGCCTTTGCCGATGCGGGCGTGGATTTTTGTGCGATCGAAGCCTCCTCCATCGGCCTGGCCGAGCACCGACTGGACGGCACGCGCATCCGCACCGCCATCTTCACCAACTTCACCCAGGACCACCTGGACTACCACGGCGACATGGCCGCCTACTGGGCGGCCAAGCGGGCTTTGTTTGGCTGGGAAGGTCTGCGGGCGGCGGTCATCAACATCGACGACGCCCAAGGCGCGGTGCTGGCGCAGCAATTGAGCGCCACATCTTTGGATGTGTGGACCTGCTCTCGCCATGGCGCGGCCCGTTTGCAGGCCCGCCTGCAGCCGAGCCTGCAAGGCCTGAGTTTCGAGGTCATCGAAGGCGCTGAACGTCTGCGCCTGGACACCGCCCTGATGGGCGATTACAACGTGGACAACCTGCTCAGCGTGATCGCCGCGCTGCGTTCGGTGGGTATTCCGCTGGCGCAGGCGGTGCAGGCCTGTCAGCATTTGAGTGCTGTGCCTGGTCGCATGGCGCGCGTGGGGCGCGATGCGTCCGGCCCCCTGGCGCTGGTGGACTATGCCCACACGCCCGATGCCGTGACGCAGGCCCTGTCGGCCCTTCAGTCGCTGGCCCGTCAGCGCGGTGGGCAACTGTGGTGCGTACTCGGCTGCGGCGGTGACCGCGATCCGGGCAAGCGCCCCTTGATGGCCGCCGCCGCCGAGGCGTTGGCCGACCATGTGGTCCTCACCAGTGACAACCCCCGCACGGAATCGCCGCTCGCCATCCTCAATCAGATGGCGGCAGGTTTGACAAAACCGGCCCAAGCGCAGGTCGTGGCGGACCGTGCCGAGGCGATTGCCCTGGCTGTGGCCCGGGCCCAGCCCCAGGACGTGGTGCTGGTGGCCGGCAAAGGCCACGAGGATTACCAGGACGTGCAGGGTGTGCGCCACCCGTTTTCGGATGCGCAGCAATTGCAACGAGCCCTGCAATCGCGTCAGGCGTTCACTAAGGGGGTGGCGGCATGACCGGCTTCACCCCGATGAACCTTTCGCTGTCGCAGGCGCTGGGCTGGCTCAGCCAGGCGCAGCTGCAAGGCGATGGCCAGCTGCAGGTGCGGCGTGTGCACACCGACAGCCGCAGCTTGCAGCCAGGCGACTTGTTTGTGGCTTTGCGCGGCGAGCGTTTCGACGGCAACCAGTTCATCGTCCAGGCCCAGGCACAGGGGGCGGTCGCCGTGCTGTGCGAAGCCAGCGGTGCTGCTGCGGCCCAGGCGGCGGGTCTGAGCGCCTTGGTGGTGTCCGATGCCCGCATCGCCTTGGGCGAACTGGCCGCAGGCTGGCGTGCCCAGTTCACCTTGCCCGTGGTGGCGGTGACCGGCAGCAACGGCAAGACCACCGTGACCCAGATGGTGGCGAGCATCCTGCGTGCGCAGGCGGGCGATGCCGCCCTGGCCACCGAGGGCAACCTCAACAACGACATCGGTGTGCCGCTCACGGTGCTTCGGCTGCGCGCCCACCACACGCTGGCGGTGGTCGAGCTGGGCATGAACCACCCCGGTGAGATCGCTTGGTTGGCGCGCATCGCCCAGCCTACGGTGGCGCTGGTCAACAACGCGCAGCGCGAGCACCAGGAATTCATGGGCACGGTGCAGGCCGTGGCCGAAGAAAACGGCGCGGTGCTCACCGCCTTGCCTGCGAACGGTGTGGCGGTGTTTCCTGCAGACGAGGCCTACAGCGGACTGTGGGCCGGACTGGCGGGTGCGCGCACCGCATCGCGGTTTGCCCTGCAAGGCGCAGACGTGAGCGCTGCCGTGGTGCTCTGGCAGGCAGGAGCCTGGCAGTTCACCCTCAAAACCCCGCAGGGCACAGCGCCTGTGCGCCTGCACATTGCCGGGCGTCACAACGTCAAGAACGCGTTGGCCGCTGCGGCCTGTGCGCTGGCTGCCGGGTTGCCTTTGGCCGCCGTGGTGCAGGGCCTGCAGGCCTTCGAGCCGGTCAAGGGCCGCTCGCGTGCCCTGAGCCTGCGTGGTGGGGCGGTCTCGCTGGTCGACGACACCTACAACGCCAACCCGGATTCGGTGCGGGCCGCCATCGACGTGCTGGCCGAATTGCCCGCCCCGCGCCTGCTGGTGCTGGGCGACATGGGCGAAGTCGGGGACCAGGGTCCGCAATTCCACACTGAAGTGGGTGGCTATGCGGCTGAGCGAGGCATCGACGCGCTCTGCACTCTGGGTGAGTTGAGCGTGCATGCCAGTCAGGCTTTTGGCCACGGCGTGCACTTTGCTGACATGGCCGCGCTGCAGGCCGACGTGCTCGCGCATTGGACCCATTTTGCAAGCATCGTGGTCAAGGGCTCGCGTTTCATGAAGATGGAGCGCGTGGTCGAGGCCCTGGTGCAACAAGAAGAAACAGAGAAAGGGGAGGCGCATGCTGCTTAGCCTGGCCCAGTGGTTGCAAGGGATGTTCCCCGAGTGGGGCTTTTTGCGTGTGTTCCAGTACATCACCTTCCGCGCCGTGATGGCGGCCATGACCGCGCTGCTGATTGGCTTGGCCGCCGGACCTGCGGTGATTCGCCGCCTGACTTCGCTCAAGATCGGTCAGCCGATCCGCGGCTACGGCATGGAAAGCCACCTGTCCAAGAGCGGCACACCCACCATGGGCGGTGTGCTCATCCTGCTGGCCATCGCCATCGCCACGCTGCTGTGGTTTGACCTGTCGAACCGTTTTGTCTGGATCGTGCTGATCGTGACGCTGGGTTTTGGCGCGATCGGTTGGGTCGACGACTGGCGCAAGGTGGTCAACAAAGACCCCGAAGGCATGCGTTCGCGCGAGAAGTATTTCTGGCAGTCTGTGATCGGCTTGCTGGCGGCGCTGTACCTGGTGTTCAGCATTTCCGAGAGTTCCAACCTCAAGGTGCTGGACCTGTTCGTCAAGTGGGCGCTGTCGGGCTTTGATGTGAACCTGCCGCCCAAAGCCGGTCTGCAACTGCCGTTTTTCAAGGAAATCAACTACCCGCTGGGGGTATTCGGCTTTGTGCTGATGACTTACCTGGTGATCGTGGGCGCCAGCAATGCGGTGAACCTGACCGACGGGCTCGATGGCCTGGCCATCATGCCGGTGGTGATGGTTGGGTCGGCGCTGGGCGTGTTCGCCTACGTGACCGGCAGCTCGGTGTATTCGAAGTACCTGTTCTTCCCCTACATTCCCGGCTCCGGTGAGTTGCTGATTTTCTGCGCCGCCATGGCGGGCGCGGGGCTGGCCTTTTTGTGGTTCAACACCCACCCGGCCCAGGTCTTCATGGGCGATGTGGGTGCGCTGGCCCTGGGCGGCGCGCTGGGCACGATCGCCGTCATCGTGCGCCAGGAAATCGTGCTGGCCATCATGGGCGGCATCTTCGTCGTCGAAGCCCTGTCGGTGATGGCCCAGGTGACCTACTTCAAGTACACCAAGAAAAAATACGGCGAAGGGCGTCGCATCCTGAAAATGGCCCCCTTGCACCACCATTTTGAAAAGAGCGGCTGGAAGGAAACGCAGGTGGTGGTGCGTTTCTGGATCATCACCATGCTGCTGTGCCTGGTCGGTCTGTCGACCTTGAAGCTGAGGTAAGCGATGCAGCTGCAAGGTCAACACATCCTCATCCTCGGCCTGGGCGCTTCGGGCCTGGCCATGGCCCGCTGGTGCGCGCACCAGGGCGCCGAGGTGACGGTGGCCGACACCCGCGAACAACCGCCGCAGTTGGCGGCGCTGCAGGCCGAGTGGCCGGGCGTGCGCTTTGTGGCCGGCCCCTTCACGGCGGCGCTGGTCGAAGGCACGGCGGTGCGTGCGGTGTTCCGCAGCCCCGGCCTGGCCCCCGAGGTGGTGGCCCCGGTGGTTGACGCCGCGCGGGCCATGGGTCTGTGGCAGGGCGGAGAGCTGAGCCTGTTTGCCCAGGCCCTGCAGACCCTGAAAAACGATCACGGCTATGCCCCACAGGTGCTGGCGATCACGGGCACCAACGGCAAGACCACGGTGACTTCGCTCACGGGCCAGCTGGTGGCCCGTGCGGGCAAGACCGTGAAAGTGGCTGGCAACATCGGTCCGACCTTGCTGGACACCCTGAGCGAAGCCCTGGCGCAGGCCCAGGTGGATGCGCTGGCACTGGAGCAGCAGGAGCGCGAAGCGGATGAAGCCGAAGCCGCGCGTCTGGCCGAAGAAGCTGCTCAAGCTGCCGAACACGCACAAAAGGTGCAAGCCAAGGCCCAGGAGAAAACGCAAGATGCGGCAACCGAAGAGACCGCTCAAGCGGCTTTGACGCCAGAGGTGGCGCTTCAGCTCGCCCTGGAGGATGGCGAAGCCACCGCCGAAACGCTTCCCGAAGACCTTGCGGCAAAGACGGACGCCCACAGCGAAGTGCCTGCCCCCGCCTTGCAGGTTCCGACCCGCTTGTCGGCCATGGCCCGCGTGCTGCCCCAGGTCTGGGTGCTCGAACTCTCCAGCTTCCAGCTCGACAGCAGCGAAGGCTTTGAGCCCAGCGCGGCCACCGTGCTCAATGTGTCGCAAGACCACCTCGACTGGCATGGCTCCATGACCGCTTATGCGGCCGCCAAGGCCCGCATCTTCGGGCAGCAGGGCCTGATGGTGCTGAACCGCGAAGACCCTCAGGTGCTGGCGATGCGGCCCGAGCCGATCCGTGTGAAATTGCAAAAGCCCGTGGAACGCGCTTGCGTGCTGTTCGGTGGCGACATGCCCCAACGGCCCGGCGACTATGGCATCGAAGTGCTCAACGGCATGGCCTGGCTGGTCCGTGCGCTCGAAGCCGATGAAACCCGCAAGCGCCGCAAGGGCGAGGAAGAGGAGCTGTTCATCCAGCGCCTGATGCCTGCCGATGCCTTGCGCATCCGCGGTCGCCACAACGCCATCAACGCCTTGGCGGCGCTGGCACTGGCCCATAGCGCCGGTTGCGCCCTGGCACCCATGTTGTATGGCCTGCGCGAATACCGTGGCGAGCCGCACCGGGTGGAGCCCATCGCGATCGTGGACGAGGTCGAATACTTTGACGACAGCAAGGGCACCAATGTGGGGGCCACCGTGGCCGCCTTGCAGGGCCTGGGGGCGGACCGCCGTGTGGTGGTCATCCTGGGTGGCGATGGCAAGGGCCAAGATTTCTCGCCTTTGCTGGAGCCGGTGTCGCGCCACGTTCGCGGCGTGGTCCTGATCGGGCGCGATGCGGCCTTGATCCGCGAGGCCCTGAGCGGCTGCGGCGTCCCCATGCAGGATGCCGTCGATTTGCCTGCAGCAGTGCAGCAAGCGCGTGACATGGCACAACCCGCTGATGCCGTACTCATGTCGCCCGCCTGTGCCAGCCTGGACATGTTCCGGAACTATGAGCACCGTGCCGAGGTGTTCCGCCAGGCCGTCGCGCTGCTGGCCGAGCACAGCGGTGTGAGCATGGAGGGCGCACTGTGATCCGCGCGGTGACCGAACGCCTCCAGTCTGTCATGGGCCTTGTCTGGGGCCATTCGCCAGCCGCTGCGCAGTCCGGTGCCAGCCAGGGCTTGCCGGTGAACCTGGGTGGGTACGAGTTTGCACGTTCGCCGCAAAATGCGGCTGCGCGGCTGTATGGCATCGACCAGACCCTGTTGTGGGTGGTGGTGGCCTTGCTCATGTGGGGCATGGTGATGGTGTACTCGGCCTCGATCGCCATCCCGGACAACCCCCGTCTGGTCCGTTTGACCCCGACCTATTACCTCTCGCGCCATGTGATTTCGCTGGTGATTGGCGCGACCGTCGCCTTGCTGGCTTTCCAGGTGCCGATGGAGACCTGGGAAAAATGGGCTCGCCCGCTGTTTGTGATTTCGCTGGCTTTGCTGGCGTTGGTGCTGATCCCTTACATCGGCAAGAACATCAACGGCGCTCGCCGCTGGATCGGTCTGGGCGTCATGAACTTCCAGCCTTCCGAGCTGGCCAAACTGGCCACCATCATCTATGCCGCCGATTACATGGTGCGCAAGATGGATGTGAAAGAGCGCTTCTTCCGCGCCGTGTTGCCCATGGGCGCTGCGGTGGCCGTGGCCGGGGTGTTCCTGCTGGCCGAGCCCGACATGGGTGCTTTCATGGTGATCGCCATCATCGCGATGGGCATCCTGTTCCTGGGCGGCGTCAATGCCAAGATGTTTTTCATGATCCTGGGCATCCTGGTCTTCGCCTTTGTGCTGATGATCGCCATGTCGCCCTGGCGGCGTGACCGCATCTTCGCCTACCTCGACCCCTTCAGCGCCGAATACGCGCTGGGCAAGGGCTACCAGCTGACCCACTCGCTGATCGCCATCGGGCGTGGCGAAGTCTGGGGCGTGGGCCTGGGCGGCAGCGTCGAAAAACTGCACTGGCTGCCTGAAGCCCATACCGACTTCCTGCTGGCCGTGATCGGCGAAGAGTTCGGTCTGGTGGGCCTGACCATCGTGATCTGCATGTTCCTCTGGCTGGCCCGTCGCATCATGGTGATTGGCCGTCAGGCCATTGCACTGGACAAGGTGTTCGCGGGCCTGGTCGCCCAGGGCGTGGGCATCTGGATCGGTTTCCAGGCCTTCATCAACATGGGGGTGAACCTGGGGGCGCTGCCCACCAAGGGCCTGACGCTGCCTTTGATGAGCTACGGCGGCTCGGCCATCATGATGAACTTGATCGCGATCGCCATCGTGCTGCGGATCGACGCCGAGAACAAACTGATGATGCGCGGAGGCCGGGCATGACGTCCAAATGCGCTTTGATCATGGCAGGGGGCACCGGGGGGCACATCTTCCCGGGCCTGGCCGTGGCCGAAGCCCTGCGCGATGCGGGTTGGCGCGTGCACTGGCTGGGCGCACCCGCCAGCATGGAGTCCGAGCTGGTGCCGCCACGGGGTTTCGCTTTCGAGGCCGTGAATTTTGGTGGCGTGCGCGGCAAGGGCCTCAAGACCTTGGCCCTGCTGCCATTCAAACTGCTGCGCGCCTTTTGGCAAAGCCTGCAGGTGGTACGTCGGGTTCAACCCGATGTGGTGCTGGGCCTGGGCGGCTACATCACCTTCCCTGGCGGCCTGATGGCCAGCTTGTGGGGCAAGCCGTTGGTGTTGCACGAACAAAACTCGGTGGCGGGCCTGGCCAACAAGGTGCTGGCCAGTGTGGCCGACCGCGTGTTCACGGCGTTCCCAGGGGTGTTCCGCAGGGCCCAGTGGGTGGGCAACCCCCTGCGCAGTGCCTTCCTGGCGCAGCAGTCACCTGCCGAGCGTTTTGCAGGTCGCAGCGGCCCGTTGCGCCTTTTGGTGGTGGGCGGCAGCCTGGGCGCCAAGGCGCTCAACGACACCGTGCCGCAGGCCCTGGCTTTGATCCCCGAAGCGCAACGCCCGCAGGTCATCCACCAAAGCGGTGCCAAACAGATCGACGCCCTGCGTGCCAGTTATGCGGCTGCGGGTGTGCAGGCCGAGTTGACCCCGTTCATCGACGACACGGCCACGGCGTTTGCCCAGGCCGACCTGGTCATCGCCCGCGCAGGCGCGAGCACGGTGACCGAGCTGTCTGCGGTGGGTGCAGCTGCGCTGTTCGTGCCGTTCCCATTCGCAGTGGACGACCACCAGACCACCAATGCCCGCTTTTTGGTGGAAGCCGGTGGTGCCTGGCTGGTGCCGCAGGCCGAGTTGACCGCGCAGATGCTGGCCGAGCGCCTCATGGGCCTGAGCCGCGAGGCCTTGCTGGAGCGTGCCGAAAAAGCACACGCACAAAGAAAAACAAACGCCACACGGGAGGTCGTGATGGCTTGTGAGGAGCTGGCTGCATGAAACACGCCATCCGCAAAATTCATTTCATCGGCGTGGGCGGTGCAGGCATGAGCGGCATCGCCGAAGTGCTGCTCAACCTGGGCTACCAGATTTCAGGCTCGGACCTGGCCGACAGTGCCACACTGCGTCGCCTGGCGGCGCTGGGCATCGAGACCCATGTAGGTCACACGGCGGCCAACGTCAAGGATGCCGACGCGGTGGTCACGTCGACTGCCGTCAAGGCCGACAACCCCGAGGTGCAGGCCGCGCGCGAGCGCCATGTCCCCATCGTGCCGCGCGCCGTGATGCTGGCCGAACTCATGCGCATGAAGCAGGGCGTGGCCATTGCCGGCACGCACGGCAAGACCACCACCACCAGCCTGGTGGCCAGTGTGCTGGCCGAGGCCGGACTCGATCCGACGTTCGTGATTGGTGGGCGCCTGAACAGCGCAGGAGCCAATGCCAAGCTGGGCACGGGCGACTACATCGTGGTCGAGGCCGACGAGTCCGACGCCTCCTTCCTGAACCTGTTGCCGGTGATGGCGGTGGTGACCAACATCGACGCCGACCACATGGAAACCTACGGCCACGACTTCGGGCGTCTGAAGTCGGCCTTTGTGGACTTCCTGCACCGCATGCCGTTTTATGGCACGGCCATCGTGTGCAGTGACGACCCTGGAGTGCAGTCGATTGTGGGTGACATCGCTCGTCCGGTGACGACCTACGGCCTGCAGGAGGGCGCGCAGCTGCGCGCCGTGAATGTGCGCGCTGAAAACGGCCAGATGCATTTCACGGTGCAGCGTCGCAACGGCATCACCTTGCCCGATCTGGACCTGGTGCTCAATTTGCCGGGTCTGCACAACGTGCTCAACGCCCTGGCGGCGGTGGCCGTGGCGGTGGAGCTGGGCGTGGATGATGCGGCGGTGCAACGCGCACTGGCCGGGTTCAAGGGCGTGGGCCGCCGTTTCCAGCGCTACGGCGATGTGGCGGTGCCCGGCGGTGCAGGGCGCTTCACGGTGATCGACGACTACGGTCACCACCCTGTCGAGATGGCGGCCACGCTGGCCGCGGCGCGTGGCGCCTTCCCCGGGCGACGCCTGGTGCTGGCCTTCCAGCCGCACCGTTACAGCCGCACCCGCGACTGTTTTGAGGATTTTGTGAAGGTCATCGGCCAGGGCTGCGACAGCGTGCTGCTGTCCGAGGTCTATGCCGCAGGCGAAGCGCCGATCGTGGCCGCCGATGGCCGCTCGCTGGCGCGTGCGCTGCGCGTGGCGGGCAAGGTGGAGCCCGTGTTCGTGGATGCCATTGCTGACATGCCCCAGGCCGTGCTTGGCAACGCACGCGACGGCGATGTGGTGATCTGCATGGGGGCAGGCTCCATCGGCGCGGTGCCCGCGAAGGTGGTCGAGATGGGAGGTGCCGCATGAGTGCCTTGAATTTGGGCAAAGTGGCGGTGCTGATGGGCGGGCGCTCGGCCGAGCGTGAGGTGTCCCTCATGTCTGGCAGCGGCGTGCTGCAGGCCCTGCAGGCCAGTGGCGTGGACGCCCACGCCTTTGATCCGGCCGAGCGTGACTTGAGCGAATTGAAGCGCGAAGGCTTTGACCGCTGCTTCATCGCCTTACATGGCCGCTATGGCGAAGACGGCACGGTGCAAGGCGCGCTGGAGTTGCTGGGCATCCCCTATACCGGCTCGGGCGTGATGGCGTCCAGCATCGCCATGGACAAGACCATGACCAAGCGTGTCTGGCTGGCCGAAGGCCTGCCCACGCCACGCTATGTGCTGGTGCGCCGCGAGCAGCTGGCGCAGGTGGTCGCCGAAGACCTGGTGGCGCAGCTGGGCCTGCCCCTGATCGTGAAGCCTGCACGCGAAGGCTCCTCCATTGGTGTGACCAAGGTCACGCAAGTGCAGCAGATCGCGCAGGCCTTGGCCGAGGCTGCACAGTGCGATGCCGATGTGTTGTGCGAGCAGTGCATCGTGGGCGACGAGGTCACCTGCCCGGTGCTGGGCGAGGGCGATGCCGCACAGGCCCTGCCGGTGATCCGCATCGTGGCGCCCGAGGGCAACTACGACTACCAGAACAAATACTTCACCGACGACACCCAGTACCTCGTGCCCTGCGGCCTGCCAGCGGGGGAGGAAGAGGCCATTCAGGCGCTGGTGGTCAAGGCCTACCAGGTGCTCGGCTGCCGGGGCTGGGGCCGCATTGACGTGATGATCGATGCCGCCTCCCGCGCCCCTTACCTGCTGGAGATCAACACCTCGCCGGGCATGACCGGGCACTCGCTGGTGCCGATGTCGGCGCGCTCGGCGGGCATCAGCTACGAAGCCTTGTGCTGCCAATTGCTGGCTGCCACAGCGCTGGACCATGCGCAGGAGGCCCAAGGGTGAAAACTGCTGCGCCTTTGCCACTGGACATCCGCCTCATGAACATGACGGCCGCTTTGCTGTTGTCGGCAGTGGTGCTCATGGGCCTGGGGGCGGGCGTGTGGTGGTGGCTGCGCCACCCGATGTTTGCGATCCGTGCCATCACCGTGCAGGGCGAGGTGACGCGCAACAACGCCATCACACTGCGCGCGAATGTGGTGCCGCAGCTGCAGGGCAATTTTTTCACGCTCAACCTCGACCAGGCGCGCCAGGTGTTCGAGTCCGTGCCTTGGGTGCGGGCGGCGGTGGTGCACCGCGATTTTCCGAACCGTCTGCGTGCCGAGTTGCAGGAGCACCAGCCGATGGCCTTGTGGGGCGATGACGGTGCCAACACCCTGCTCAACCAGCAAGGGCAGGTGTTTGAGGCCAATGCCGAAGACCCCGAAGTGGAGGGGTTGCCGCGCCTCAAAGGACCGGTCACGCAATCGCGGGAGGTGATGCAGATGTACCGCTACCTCAAGCCCATTCTGGCGGCAGCAGACATGGAGATCGATCGACTCGAACTCAGTCCGAGGGGCAGCTGGCGTGTGGTCACTGACAAAGGTGCGCAGCTGGAGCTGGGGCGGGGCAGTCAACAAGAGGTGGGTGAGCTGGTGCAGATGTTCCTGCGCACCCTGTCGCAAGTCACGGCCCGCTACGGCCGCACACCCACGGCCCTGGCGGCTGCGGATTTGCGGCACAAGGACGGCTACGCCTTGCGCCTCAAAGGGGTGAGCACAGTGGAGGCCGATCCCAGGAAGAAGCCCTGAGGGTCATTGGAATCAAAGATTGAACAAGAAACGGTGAACAAAATGGCAAAAGAGTACAAAGATCTGGTGGTGGGGCTGGACATTGGCACCTCCAAAGTCATGGCGGTGGTGGCCGAGGTGCTGCCCGACGGCGAACTCAAAATCGCCGGTCTGGGCATCGCGCCGGGCAACGGTCTCAAGCGCGGCGTGGTGGTCAACATCGACGCCACGGTGCAGAGCATCCAGCAGGCCTTGAAAGAGGCCGAGCTGATGGCCGACTGCAAGATCACCCGTGTCAATTGCGGCATCACCGGCAGCCATATCCGGGGCCTCAATTCGAGTGGCATGGTGGCCATCAAGGACAAGGAAGTCACGCCCGCCGATGTGGCGCGTGTGATGGAAACCGCCCGCGCCATCAACATCTCGACTGACCAGCGCCTCTTGCTGGTGGCGCCGCAGGAGTTCGTGATCGACGGTCAGGACGTCAAAGAGCCGATTGGCATGAGCGGCATGCGTCTGGAAGCCAAGGTGCACATCGTCACGGGCGCCCAAAGTGCGGCCGAGAACATCATCAAGTGTGTGCGCCGCTGCGGTCTGGAAGTCGAGCAGCTGCTGCTCAACCCCCAGTCGTCGAGCCTGGCCGTGTTGACCGAGGACGAGCGCGAGTTGGGTGTGGCCTGCGTGGACATTGGCGCGGGCACCACCGATGTGGCGATCTTTGCCAACGGCTCGATCCGCCACACCGCGGTGATCCCGATCGCGGGTGACCTGATCACCAGCGACATCGCCATGGCCTTGCGCACGCCCACCAAGGACGCCGAAGACATCAAGGTCGAGAGCGGTTACGCCAAGCAGATGCTGGCCGACCCGGACGCGCAGGTCGAGGTGCCGGGCCTGGGCGACCGCGGCCCCCGCATGCTCAGCAAGCAGGCGCTGGCGGGCGTGATCGAGCCGCGCATCGAAGAAATCTTCTCGCTGGTGCACCAGGTCATCCGCGAGTCCGGTTACGAAGAGGTGCTGTCCTCGGGCATCGTGCTCACGGGCGGCAGCGCCGTCATGCCAGGCATGGTCGAGCTGGGTGAAGACATCTTCCTCAAGCCCGTGCGCCGCGGCATCCCCAAATACGCCGGCTCCTTGGCCGACATGGTGGCCCAGCCCCGTGCGGCCACCGTCATGGGCCTGCTCGAAGAAGCCCGCCTGGCACGCCTGCGTGGTTTCAAGGTGACACAGAAAAAGAGTTCGGTGAACAACGCGTTCGGCCGCTTCAAGGACTTCATCGTGGGGAACTTCTGATGAACTGGAAAAAACGCTTCCTGGCCCGCGGCAGTCCCCCGATGCTGACGCGATGTCGATGTTGACACCCCACAGATCCATTTTCGAAAAATTCAAAACAATTCAGGCAACTGCAGATATTTAGGAGAGCACCATGAGCATTGAAATGATTGCGACAGAAGAGTTCAACCAAGGCACACAGATCAAGGTGATCGGTGTCGGCGGCGGCGGCGGCAACGCTGTGGAGCACATGATCGAGCGCGAGGTCCAGGGCGTGGAGTTCATCTGCGCCAACACCGACGCGCAGGCCCTGGCCCGCAGCGCGGCGCACCGCTTTGTCCAGCTGGGTCAAACCGGTCTGGGCGCTGGCAGCAAGCCCGAAAAAGGCCGCGAGGCTGCTGAAAGCGCTGAAGCCGAAATCCGCGCAGCCATCGAAGGCGCGCACATGCTGTTCATCACCGCCGGCATGGGCGGTGGCACTGGCACTGGCGCAGCACCCGTGATCGCGCGCATCGCCAAGGACATGGGCATCCTCACCGTGGGTGTGGTGACCAAGCCTTTCGAGTTCGAAGGCGGCCGCCGCATGTCCAACGCCGACCTGGGCATGCAGGAGCTCGAAGCGAATGTCGATTCGCTGATTGTGGTGCTGAACGAAAAGCTGCTGGAGTTGCCCGGCGGCGAAGACATGACCCAAGACGAGGCCTTTGCCCACGCCAACGACGTGCTGAAAAACGCTGTGGGCGGCATTGCCGAGATCATCAACGTGCCTGGCCATGTGAACGTCGACTTTGAAGACGTGCGCACCGTGATGGGCGAGCCCGGCAAAGCCATGATGGGTACGGCCGCTGCCAGCGGCCCGGACCGCGCCCGCATCGCGGCCGAGCAGGCCGTGGCCTGCCCCCTGCTCGAAGGTGTGGACCTGTCGGGTGCCAAGGGCGTGCTGGTGCTGATCAGCGCCGCCAAGGGCTCGCTCAAGCTGTCCGAGTCCAAGCAGGCGATGAACACCATCCGCGCCTACGCTTCGGAAGAGGCCCATGTGATTTATGGCACGGCCTACGACGAGTCCCTGGGCGACCAGATCCGCGTGACCGTGGTGGCCACCGGCCTGTCCAAGGCGGGTGCCCGCCGCTCGGCCCCTCCGCTGCAGGTGCTGCGCACCGGTACCGACAACGTGCCTTTCACGCTGGGCGGTCAGGATGCTGTGGGCTCGACCACAGGCGGTATGGCCCCCATTGGCGGTGGCATGAACACCCCTGCGGTGTGGCGCACAGCCCGCACCCACGCGGCCACCCGCGTGGACGGCATGTCGGCCGCCGGCATGGACGACATCGAGATCCCCGCTTTCCTGCGCAAGCAGGCCGACTGACACCCGTCAGTTTTTCTCTCTGGTGCTTTGAAGGGCTGCTCCGACCTGCGGGTCGGGGTGGCCCTTTTTTGCTTTCGTGCCGCGATGGGGGTTGGGGCTGTGCCTGTCGGGCTCGACGTCGCTTCGCGCCTGAAGTCGCCCGACAGGCACAGCCCCAACCCCCATCGCTACATCTCCAACCAAAAAAGGTGCGTTGGAGAAAAGTGTACTGAGTGTTTTCTGGCTGGGTGGGGTATGGCCGGTATCGGTGTGCGCGACTTCAGGCGCGAAGCGACGTCGAGCGCATGCCGATACCGGCCATGCCGCGCCCAGCCCCCCGCAAGCCCAAAAAGACCGGCCACAACCCAAGCCATGCCGCAAAAACTAAAATACGCACCATGCTCGCACAACGCACCCTCAAAACCCTGACCCGTGCGGTCGGGGTGGGCCTGCACAGTGGCCAACGCGTGGAACTCACGCTGCGCCCTGCGCCGGCCGACACTGGCATCGTCTTTCGCCGTGTCGATCTGCCTGAACCCGTGGACATTCCGGTTCGGGCCGAAGCCGTCACCGACACGCGCCTGGCGTCGACCATTTCTGTGGGCCAGGCCAAAGTGCTGACCATCGAACACCTGATGTCCGCCTGTGCGGGGCTGGGCATCGACAACCTGTACGTCGACATCGACGCCGAAGAGGTGCCCATCCTCGATGGTTCGGCCTCGTCTTTTGTGTTTTTGCTGCAGAGTGCGGGTGTGACCGAGCAAAAAGCGCCCAAGCGCTTCATCCGTGTGACAAAGCCGGTGCAGGTCATGCAGGGCGAAGGTGACGCCATCAAGTGGGCGCGTCTGGAGCCTTACCACGGCTACCGCCTGAGCTTCGAGATCGATTTCCAGCACCCTGCGGTGGACAACACCGGTCAGCAGGTGGTGTTTGACATGTCCGAAGGCGTGTATGCCCGCGACATCGCCCGGGCCCGCACCTTCGGTTTCACCAAAGATGTGGAGATGCTGCGTGCCAACGGCCTCGCGCTGGGTGGCGGTCTGGACAACGCCATCGTGATGGACGACTACAAGGTGCTGAACTCGGACGGCCTGCGCTACGACGACGAATTCGTCAAACACAAGATCCTGGATGCGATGGGTGACCTCTACATCGTCGGCAAGCCCCTGCTGGCGGCCTACAGCGCCTTCCGTTCGGGCCACGCCATGAACAACCTGCTGCTGCGCGAGTTGCTGTCGCAGCCCGACGCCTACGAAATCGTCACGTTCGAGAACCCCTCGCAGGCCCCCAAGGGCTTTGCTGCGCTGCAGCCGGCCTGGTGAGTTTGTTTGGCCGAGTTTGTGGCCTGCTCAGTGCGAGCGGCCGCTGCGGTACATGCCGTGGGTCTTGCGGTTCAGTACGCCTTGCGCGGCCAGCTTGTTCATCGACGGGCTGGCGTGCGCGTGGGTGATGGCCAGGCCCAGCGCGTCGGCCGCGTCTTGGCGCGGCACCACCGGCAATTGCAGCAGGCGTTTGACCATCTCCTGCACCTGCGATTTGGCCGCGCGCCCGTGGCCTGTGACGGCCTGCTTCATCTGCAGCGCGGTGTATTCGGCCACCAGCAAATCGCAAGACACCAGAGCGGTGAGGCAACAGCCGCGTGCCTGCCCCAGCATCAGCGAGGCCTGGGGGTTGACGTTCATGAAGGTGATCTCGACCGAGGCCACATCGGGTTGGTAGCGGGCGTGGATTTCGCGGATGCCGTCGTAAATGATTTTCAGGCGCGCGGGCAGGTTGCCCATCTCGCCCTTGGTGGTTTCGATCACGCCGCTGGCCACGTACTGCAGCTTCGAGCCGGTCATGTCCAGCACACCAAAGCCGGTGGTTTGCAGGCCCGGGTCGATCCCCAGGATGCGGATGGTGGCAGGTGCGTTGGCGGTCATGGCAAGGCCACATCGTTCATGCGGCCCACGATCACCTCGGCGCGCGATGCCAGGTAGGGCGAGTCTGGGCGTTTCTCAAAATAGCGCGGCCGGGGCAGCATGACGGCCAGGCGCGCCGCCTCCCAGGCGGACAGCTGGGCCGCCTGCTTGCGAAAGTAATGCTGGGCTGCGGCTTCGGCACCGAAGACGCCTTCACCCCATTCCACGCTGTTGAGGTAGATCTCGAGGATGCGCTGCTTGGACAGCAGGGCTTCGAGCGTGAGGGTGATCAGCGTCTCTTGCGCCTTGCGCAGCATGGTGCGTTCGCCGGAGAGGAACAGGTTTTTGGCCAGCTGTTGGGTGATGGTCGAGCCGCCGACGATCTTCACGGGTGCCGGGCTGGCGTTGGGGCGCTGCTGGGCCTTTTGCTCGGCCCGCGCTTTGGCCTTGTTGTTCTTGTCCCAGGCCTTTTCAATCGAGTCCCACCAGATGCCGTGGTGCTTGGGAAAAGCGCTGTCTTCGGAGGCCAGCACGGCGCGTTGCAGATGGCGCGACATCGCGCCCATGGCTTGCCACTCCTGTCGCCAGGGCAGGCGGCCGTCGCGCGAGAGGATCTGCCAGATCTGGGAGCGCTCGAACGCGGTGGACTCGGGCGCGATGAAGGCCATGCTGCCGATGCGCAGTGCAAAAAACAGCTGCAGGCCAACAAAGGCCAGAAGCAGCAGCAGGCACCAGCGGGCAAAGGCCTTCATCATCGTGTCAGGTCTCAGTTGTCCCCGGCCGGCGCTTCGTTCACGTCGACCGCGATGGTCAGCGGCCCGGCGCTTAGATTGTCGTCGTCTTCGCTGTCTTCAGCGTCGGTGGCGGCATCGGGTGTGGCGTCCAGGTGCGCGGTCACGGTGCCGCTCACGTCCAGGGCCATGAGGTCAATCGCGCCTAGTTTGACGCGCACTTTTGCGCCACGCGGCAGGCCTTGTGCGCCCATCACCGTGAAGACCAGCGGCAGCGTTTCGGCCCGCACCAGCCACGCGCCGCCGCCGCTTTCCTTGACCAGGGCGGCGTCGAGTTCGGTGATGCCTTGCTGCTGCAAGTGCTTGAGCGTCCAGAAGCGCTCCATGCCCGACTGCACGCCGTTGTAGCCGCTGTAGGCGGCGTCAAAGGCGCTGATGATCGAGAACAGTTCGGCGTCCTTGGGTTTGAACGGTGCGGCCAATGCGGCCGTGGCGCCGTGGCGCGCGCAGGCGATGATCTGCCACTGGTTGACCAGGTCGGTGTAGCGGCGCAGCGGCGAGGTGCTCCAGGCGTAGCTGGGCACGCCAATGCCCGCGTGCGGCAGCGCTTTGGTGCCCATGCGCACCTTCACGCCGGGGGCCAGGCTGGCCTGGCTGCGGTAGATGCCGGGCACGCCCAGGCTGGCCAGCCACTGGCCCCAGGTGCTGTTGGCCAAGATCATGGCCTCGGCCACCATCAGGTCCAGCGGCGCACCCCGTTTGCGGGTGCCGATGACGACGGTCTCGTCGCCGGTGGGCGGGTTGTCGTTGCTCTCGCGGTTGAGCTTGAAGCTGTAGTCGGGGCGGTTGAAGGTCTCGGGCTTGCCGCGCACCACTTCGCGCCGGGCCTTGAGGGTTTGCGCCAGGCGCCAGAAAAAGCCCAAAGTGGCACGGCTCACCGGTACATCGGCGTGGTCGCTCTGGTCTTCGCCTTCGAGCCATTCGCGTGTGATGCGGTCGTCGAGCTGGTCGTGGCGCAGGTTGACCAGGATCGGCACACGCTCCAGGCGCGTTTCGGTCTTCTGGACCTCCAGGCTGGCTTCGTCCAACGTCACATACAGCGACACGGCCGGGCAAGCCTGGCCTTCGCGCAGGGTGTAGTTTTGCACCACGCTGTCGGGCAGCATGGTGATCTTGTAGCCCGGCATGTAGACCGTGGACAGGCGCTGGCGCCCCAGCAGGTCGATGGCATTGCCCGGCTGGATGGCCAGACCGGGGGCTGCGATGTGGATGCCCACGGTGACGGTGCCCGTGCCCAGGCCCTGCAGGGACAGGGCGTCGTCGATCTCGGTGGTGTGCGAGTCGTCGATGGAAAAGGCCTGCACGTCTGCCAGCGGCAGCGCGTCGGTGATGGCCGGGGCCTGCAGGGCCGGAAAGCCCGTGCCCTTGGGGAACCACTCGAACAGGAAGCGCTGCCAGTGGAAGTCCCAGGGCGAGTCGATCGCCTTGGCTTGCTGGAGCAAATCGAGCGGCGCGGTCTTGCTGGCTTTGCTGGCCTCGACCACAGCCTTGTATTCAGGCGTGTTCTTGTCGGGTTTGAACAGGATCTTGTAGAGCTGCTCGCGGATGGGCTGGGGGCATTGCCCATCGACCAAGGCCTGTGCCCAGCTTTCGATTTGGGCCTGCACCTGTTTTTTCTTTTCGATGGCGGCCAGGGCCTGCTGCACGATCTCGGCCGAGGCTTTGCGAAAGCGCCCTTTGCCTGCGCGGCGGAAGTAGTGCGGCGCCTCGTACAGGCGCAGCAGGGCGGCGGCTTGCTGCACGGCGGTGGCACCGCTGCTGAAGTAATCAGTGGCGAGGTCGGTAAAACCGAATTCCTCTTCGGGGGCGAACTCCCAGGCCAGATCGAGTTCGATGGTCTGGGCGAGGGCGGTGGCTTCGCTCAGCAAGGCTGCGGGGGCGGGTTTTTCAAACTTGAGCAGCATCTGGGCTGCCTTGACTTTGACCCGTTTGCCCGAGTCGAGCTCCACTTGCGCGGAGGCTTCGGCTTCGGACATGACCCGCCCGGCCAGAAATTTGCCGGTTTCTTCAAATAAGACGTACATGGTCTGATTTTCCCATGCCGTTCGGTGTTCAAGGGGTGTGGGCGCGCAAGCCCAGAAATTCCAGGATCTCGGGCAGGTACAGGTCGAAGTCGGAAAGCCCGTGGTCGCTGCCCTCGATCAGCCGCACCCGGTCCTGGCCGTAGGCGCCGAGCATTTCCCGCCAGTCGAGCACTTCGTCGCCCTTGGCGATCACGGCCAGGCACGGCGGGGTATGGCACGCTGGCGTGGCTTCCAGGACCCGCAGCTCGTCGACGTGGCCCGCTTCGAAATGGATGCGCTGGCTCGGGTCATGCCAGGCCGGGTGCTCGCCAATGTAGTCGGCCAAGTCGCGTGCCGGGTGCACGGCCGGGTTGAGCAGCACCGCGCGGCAGCCCATCTGACGGGCCAGCACATGGGCGTAAAACCCGCCCAGCGATGAGCCCATGATGGCCATGCCCGCCTGGGGCCAGTCCTGCAGCCCGGCCAGGAGTTGCGCCATGGCCGCTTGGGGCGAAGGCGGCAGGGCCGGGCACCACCAATGCAGCGCGGGGTATTGCGCTGCCACCAGACGCGACAGTTTTTGCGCTTTCACCGATTGGGGTGACGAGCGAAAGCCGTGCAGGTAGAGCAGGTGCGTCAGGGGGGCGGATGTCATGGGCCAATCTTAGCGGCAGCGGATTTACTGGCGACTGGAGCGCGAGAGGCCAGGGATCGGCCCGATAATTCAGGGCATGGTTGCCGTGATTCAAAAACTCCCCTTGCGCAAGCGTCTGTGGGCCCTCGTCGAAGGGTTTGACGGGCCGCTGGCTTTCGTGGTGTTCTTGCTGGCCTGTGCCGGGCTGACGGTGATGTACTCCTCGGGCTATGACCACGGCACCCGCTTTGTGGACCATGGCCGCAACATGCTGATCGCTGGCTTCATCATGTTCGTGGTGGCCCAGATCCCGCCGCAAAAGCTGATGTCGCTGGCGGTGCCGATCTACACCCTGGGGGTGTTGCTGTTGCTGGCCGTGGCCTTGTTTGGCATCACCAAAAAAGGGGCCCGCCGCTGGGTCAATGTGGGTGTGGTGATCCAGCCCAGTGAAATCCTCAAGATCGCCATGCCGCTGATGCTGGCCTGGTGGTTCCAGAAACGCGAAGGGCAGTTGCGCCCGCTGGACTTTGCGGTGGCCGGCGGGCTGCTGCTGGTGCCGGTGGGCCTGATCATGAAACAGCCAGACCTGGGCACGGCCTTGCTCGTGCTGGCGGCAGGGCTGTCGGTCATTTTTTTTGCGGGCCTCAAATGGCGCTGGATTGTGCCGCCCGTGCTGCTGGGACTGGTGGGCGTGGGCGTGCTGGTGGTGATGGAGTCGAGCTGGTGCGCGGACGGGGTGGACTGGCGGGTCCTGCACGAGTACCAGCGCCAGCGCATCTGCACCTTGCTGGACCCAGCGCGCGATCCGCTGGGCAAGGGCTTTCACATCATCCAGGGGATGATCGCGATCGGCTCGGGCGGGTTGTGGGGCAAGGGCTTCATGCAGGGCACCCAGACGCACCTGGAGTTCATTCCCGAGCGCACCACCGATTTCATCTTTGCGGCTTTGGGTGAAGAGTTCGGCCTGGCGGGCAACTTGCTGCTGATCACCGGCTTTTTCTTCATGGTCTACCGCGGACTGGTGATCGCTGCGCAGGCACCCACCCTGTTCACGCGCTTGCTGGCGGCCAGCGTGACCATGATCTTTTTCACCTACGCCTTTGTGAACATGGGCATGGTCAGCGGCATCCTGCCGGTGGTG
This sequence comes from Limnohabitans radicicola, assembly GCF_014837235.1. GTDB lineage: Bacteria > Pseudomonadota > Gammaproteobacteria > Burkholderiales > Burkholderiaceae_C > Limnohabitans_A > Limnohabitans_A radicicola. The sequence continues at coordinate 64,403 of NZ_JACYFT010000003.1, forward strand.
GGGGTGCCCTTGCCCTTCATCAGCTATGGCGGCACGGCCATGGTCACACTGGGGCTGGGGCTGGGTATCCTGATGTCGATCGCCAAGTCCAAGCAGTTGGTGCAAACATGAAGCCTTCGATCCCTGTCGCCATTGTGGGGGCTGGCAACATGGGTGGCGGCATGTTGAGCCGCTTGTGTCGGCTGGGTTGGGCGGTGGGGGTGTACGACTCGGATGCCAAGGCCCTGCTTCATGCGGTTTCTTTGGGGGGCAGGGCTTTCAGGTCGGCCTGTGAAGCGGCGCAACAATTGACAGACACCGGGGTGTTGATGGTCGTGGTGGTGGATGCCGCCCAGACGGAAGCTGTGCTCTGGGGGGATGGCGGCGCAGCCCAGGCCATGAAGCCGGGGCAGACCGTCATGCTGTGCCCGACACTGGGGCCCGCCACGGTGGAAGATCAGGCCCAACGGCTTGCCCAAAGAGGCATCGATTGCATCGATGCACCGATGTCTGGCGGCCCCTTGCGCGCGCAAGACGGCAGCATGAGTTTGATGGTGGCCTGCACAGAGCCCGTGTGGGAGCGCCACCAGGCCTTGCTCCAGGCTTTGAGTCAACAGGTGTTTCGCGTCGGCACGCGTGCCGGAGACGGCGCGCGCACGAAGCTGGTGAACAATTTGCTGGCGGCCGTGAACCTGGTGGGCGCGGCCGAAGCCATGGCTTTGGCCGAACGATGCGGTCTGGACCCGGCGAAAACGCTGTCGGTGATCGAAGCATCCAGCGGCCAAAGCTGGATAGGCTCAGACCGCATGCGCCGTGCACTGGCGGGTGACTTGGCGCCTCGCGCCCATGTGAGTTTGCTGGCCAAAGACACGGCCCTGGCGGTGCAGGCGGCGGACGAGGTCGCTTTTGACCCGATTCTGGGACGCTTGGCCAGAGATGTGTTTGCGCAGGCCCTGGCGCAAGGTTGGGCCGGGCTGGACGATGCGGCCTTGCTGCCATTCATGCGCCAGCGCTGAAGCTGCGCACAGGCCGTTGTCGGCAAGGGTCTTGGTCGGTGCCTACAATGGGCCCATGATTTCATGCGAACCGACCATTGAACGCCTGGCCACGGCCAAGTCCTTGCTGCTGGACCCGTTTGGGCTCCATGAAACCCATCTGAGCCAGGCGCTGAACGCCATCAAGGCCCACGCGGTCGATGACGCTGACCTGTATTTCCAGTACACCCGCTCCGAAGGCTGGAGCCTGGAAGAGGGCATCGTCAAGACGGGCAGCTTCAGCATCGACCAAGGCGTGGGCGTGCGAGCCGTGTCCGGCGAGAAAACCGCTTTTGCCTACTCGGACGACATCTCCGAAGCCTCGCTGATGGACGCGGCCATGACGGTGCGCTCGATTGGCGCTGTGGCGCAAAACAAGCGCATCAAGGTGCCTGCGCGCAAGATTTCGGCCAGCCGCTCGCTCTACCCCGCGCTGGACCCCATGTCCACCATGGACAGCACCGCCAAGGTGAACCTGCTGGGCCGTGTCGAAAAGATCGCCCGTGCCAAAGACCCGCGCATCGTGCAGGTCATGGCGGGACTGGCCACCGAGTACGACGTGGTCATGGTGGCCCGAGCCGACGGCACGCTGGCGGCCGATGTGCGCCCCTTGATCCGCCTGTCGGTCACGGTGATCGCCGAACAAAACGGCCGCCGTGAAGTCGGCAGCAGTGGCGGCGGTGGCCGCTTCGGCCTGGCTTATTTTGACGACGCCATGGTCGAGAGCTATGTGCAGGAAGCCGTCTCGGCTGCGCTCATCAACCTCGAAGCCCGCCCCGCGCCTGCGGGCGAGATGACGGTGGTGCTGGGCAATGGCTGGCCCGGCGTGCTCTTGCACGAAGCGGTTGGCCACGGCCTGGAAGGCGACTTCAATCGCAAGGGCTCGAGCGCCTTCAGCGGTCGCATCGGCCAGCGTGTGGCGGCCAAGGGCGTGACGGTGCTCGATGACGGCACCATCGCCGACCGCCGGGGCTCACTGAATGTGGACGACGAAGGCCACGCCAGCCAGAAGAATGTGCTGATCGAAGACGGCATCCTGCGCGGCTACATCCAGGATGCGATGAACGCCCGCCTCATGGGCGTCAAACCCACGGGCAATGGCCGCCGCGAGAGTTACGCCCATGTGCCCATGCCGCGCATGACCAACACCTACATGCTGGGCGGCGACAAGAGCCCTGAAGAAATCGTGGCCAGCATCAAAAAGGGTCTGTACGCCACCAACTTTGCGGGCGGCCAGGTGGACATCACCAGCGGCAAGTTCGTGTTCTCGGCCAGCCAGGCTTACTGGGTGGAAAACGGCAAGATCCAATACCCCGTCAAGGGGGCCACCCTGATCGGCAGCGGCCCTGAGTCGCTCAAGAAGATCAGCATGATCGGTAACGACATGAAGCTCGACTCGGGCGTGGGCACCTGTGGCAAGGAAGGCCAGAGCGTGCCTGTGGGCGTGGGTCAGCCGACCTTGCGCATCGACGGCCTGACCGTTGGGGGCACGGCCTGATGCCTCCAAAGGTCATCCGGGTTTGTCCCCGGAGCGTCCTGTCAGGAACTGTCATCCAGCTGTGATACATTGAACCCCATGTCTTCGCGCATCGCTTTTGACTTTTTTTACTTTTGGTTCTCAGTCCCCGGCGGACGAGAGGCGAGCGCATAAGCACCCGAACATCTCGACACACACCGCCGGAGCCCCCAAGCCCGGCGGTTTTTTTTCACCTGTTTTTCAATTGAGGAGCCCCCGATGAACACCAAAACCACCGCCCCAGACGCTTGGTATCCCCATGGCATCGACCGCACCGGCCAGACCGACGACGAACGCATCAAGGACATCACCGTGCTCCCGCCTCCAGAGCACCTGATCCGGTTCTTCCCGATCGCCGGCACGGCGACGGAGACCTTGATCGCCAACACCCGCAAATCGATTCAGCGCATCGTGCATGGCAAGGATGACCGCCTGCTGGTCATCATCGGACCTTGCTCGATCCACGATCCGGCTGCGGCCCTGGACTACGCCCGCCGCTTGAAGCCTCTGCGCGAGAAGTACGCCGACACGCTGGAGATCGTGATGCGCGTTTACTTCGAAAAGCCCCGCACCACCGTGGGCTGGAAGGGTCTGATCAACGACCCCTACCTCGACGAGAGCTACCGCATCGACGAAGGCCTGCGCATTGCCCGCCAGCTGCTCATCGAGATCAACCGCCAGGGCCTGCCCGCAGGCAGCGAGTTCCTCGATGTGATTTCACCCCAGTACATCGGCGACCTGATCAGCTGGGGCGCCATCGGTGCCCGCACCACCGAAAGCCAGGTGCACCGCGAGCTGGCTTCGGGCCTGTCGGCGCCCATCGGTTTCAAGAACGGGACGGATGGCAACATCAAGATCGCGACCGATGCCATCCAGGCCGCAGCCCGTGGCCACCACTTCTTGTCGGTGCACAAGAACGGCCAGGTCGCCATCGTGCAGACCCAGGGCAACCAGGACTGCCATGTGATTTTGCGCGGTGGCAAAGCACCCAACTACGATGCCGACAGCGTGGCCGCCGCCTGCAAGGAGCTCGAAGCCGCCAAGCTGCCCGCCACCTTGATGGTGGACTGCAGCCATGCCAACAGCAGCAAAAAGCACGAGCGTCAGATCGATGTGGCCAAGGACATCGCGGCCCAGATCAGTGGCGGCTCACGCCAGGTGTTTGGTGTCATGGTCGAGAGCCACATCGTGGACGGGGCGCAGAAGTTCACCCCCGGCAAGGACGATGTGACGAAGCTGGCTTACGGGCAGAGCATCACCGATGCCTGCATCGGTTGGGGCGACAGTGAAGAAGTGCTGAAAGTGCTGTCGGATGCGGTGAAGGCGCGGCGGTCGCGTTGACCGTTGTCGGTGCCTGCTCGCGGGCACCGTGTTCAGCGTCGCGGGCTTCGTCCTGGCTCGACGTCGCTGCGCGCCTGAAGTCCCCAGGCCAAGGCCAGCATCACTGACCGCTCAGTGGTGCTTTCAGGGTATTGACTGTTCGCCGAGGCGGTCTGCGCCTACCCCGGCAAACAAGCCCGCAGAAGCTTACTTTTGAAGGGCGGCGAGAAGTCTGGCGTGGATTCCGCCAAAGCCCCCGTTGCTCATGCACAGCAGGTGATCGCCTGGCTGCACTTGGGCCAGCACCTGGGCAATGACTTCGTCAATGTTTGCGCCCACTTGCGCTCGTTCGCCCATCGGTTTGAGTGCGGCTTGGGCGTCCCAGCCCAGACCGCCCGAGTGGCAAAAGGCCAGATCGGCTTCTTCCAGGCTCCAGGGCAGCTGGGCTTTCATGGTGCCGAGCTTCATGGTGTTGCTGCGTGGCTCGAAGATGGCCAGGATGCGCGCATCGCCCACCTGGCGACGCAGGCCGTTGATGGTGGTGCGGATCGCGGTGGGGTGGTGGGCGAAGTCGTCGTAGACGGTGATGCCACCCCCTTCGCGTTGGACGGTGCCGCGCACTTCCATGCGGCGTTTGACGTTTTCAAATGTGGCCAAGGCTTGCGCCGCCACAGCCGGGCTCACGCCCACATGCTCGGCGGCGGCGATGCTGGCCAGCGCGTTGAGCTGGTTGTGTACGCCGCCGATCGACCACCGCACTTCGGCCACCGGTTTTCCGGCTTGCAGCACCTTGAACTGCGAGGGCTCGCCCTCGGCCACAAAGTCGCTCACAGTTGAACCGAAGCTGCGCACTTTGCTCCAGCAGCCTTGCGCCAGCACGCGGGTGAGGCTCTCTTCCAGGCCGTTGACGACCACACGGCCCGAGCCGGGCACGGTGCGCACCAGGTGGTGGAACTGGCGCTCAATGGCGGCCAGGTCGTCAAAGATGTCGGCGTGGTCGAATTCGAGGTTGTTCAGGATGGCCGTGCGCGGGCGGTAGTGCACGAATTTGCTGCGCTTGTCAAAAAAAGCCGTGTCGTATTCGTCGGCTTCGATGACAAAGTATTTGCCGCCGCCCAGGCGGGCCGAGACGCCAAAGTTCAATGGCACGCCACCGACCAGAAAGCCCGGCTGCAGACCCGCCTGCTCCAGCACCCAGGTGAGCATGGAGGTGGTGGTGGTCTTGCCGTGGGTGCCTGCCACGGCCAGCACATGCTTGCCCTGCAGCACATGTTCGGCCAGCCATTGCGGGCCGCTGGTGTAAGGGGCTCCCGCGTCCAGAATCGCTTCCATCAGCGGAAACTTGGGACTGCCGTCAGGCAAACGGGACCGGCTGACCACGTTGCCGATCACGTAGACGTCGGGTTTCAAGGCCATTTGGCTTGCGTCAAAGCCCTCGATCAGCTCAATGCCCAGGGCGCGCAGTTGGTCGCTCATCGGGGGGTAAACGCCAGCGTCGCAACCGGTGACTTGGTGGCCGGCTTCGCGGGCGAGGGCAGCGACACCGCCCATGAAGGTGCCGCAAATGCCAAGAATATGAATGTGCATGGGCAAGGATTCTAGAGGGGCGTGCACAATCCCAGTCCATGAGTGAGCTTGCCATTGAAATTGCCGCCACCGCCGCCCGGCTGGTGGTGGAAGAGGGCCTGTCTTTTGGGCAGGCCAAGCACCGCGCCGTCAAGGCGCTGGGTTTGCCAGGGCGAACAGCGTTGCCTGACAACGACGAGGTCGAGGCGCAGGTGCAGGAGTACATTGCGCTGTTTTGTGGCGACACGCAGCCGGGTGAGTTGCTGGCCCTGCGCGAACATGCCCTGCTGTGGATGCGGCGCTTGCAGGCGTTTCGTCCGCATTTGACGGGGGCGGTCTGGCATGGCTGGGCGACCCGTTTGTCGGACATCGATCTGGCGCTTTTTTGCGACGATGCGAAGTCGGCAGAAATCGCTCTCATCAACCAGAACCAGCGCTACGAGGTCCGGACGGTCGCTGGCATGCACGGCAAGGATGTGGATGTCCTGAGCCTGCACAGTTTTTGCCCGGGACTGGAAGAAGACATCGGGGTGCATTTGCGCATTTATGACCTGGACGATCTGCGAGGGGCGTTGCAACCCGATGCACAAGGCCGCGCCCCTCGCGGGGATATCCATGCGCTGGAGCGCTTGTTGGGCGTTGCCTGACACAATCGCAGCCATGACCGAGCGCTCTGAACCCTCTTCTTTATTGCGTCGCCACGGACTGCTGGCTGCTGGCGTGATGGCCGCAGCCGCTGGAGCGGGCCTGGCTTGGTGGCGTTTGAAGCCCCATGAGGCCTTGCCCGATGCCGTTCAGTCTTTGTGGGCACGGCAATTCCAGACCCCGGCGGGTGAGTCCTTGTCTTTGTCAGCGTTCAGGGGCAAGCCTTTGCTTCTGAACTTCTGGGCGACCTGGTGCCCTCCTTGTGTGGAGGAGTTGCCCATGATTGAGGCTTTCTGGCGTGAACATGCTGGCAAAGGCCTTCAAGTGCTGGGTTTGGCCATTGATCAGCCCAGTGCGGTGAGGCGTTTCCTGGAGCGACAGCCCCTGACTTTCCCTGTGGCTTTGGCAGGTTTGGATGGTACCGAATTGTCCAAGTCCCTGGGCAATGCCTCGGGCTCTTTGCCGTTTTCGGTGTTTTTCTCTGCAGATGGCCGCATTTTTAACAAAAAACTCGGTCAATTGACCCGAGAGGATTTGTTGGCCTGGGTGTCTGCGGCCTCCTGACTTGTCTGCCAGTGCATGTGCGGTGGGGGTGCGTCTCGGTGAACAGCGTGTGTGGCTGCGAGTTTCTTGTGCAATCCTGCCTTTTCTAGGGATTTTCCCTGAATTTAGGGTAAATTCGGAGCATTACATTTCCTGACGCATGGAGGTCCCATGGATTTGCGCAAACTCAAGACCCTGATCGATCTGGTTTCGGAGTCGAATGTCTCTGAACTTGAAATCACCGAAGCCGAAGGCAAGGTCCGCATTGTCAAGAGTTCGGGTGTGGCGGTGGCTGCCCCGGTGATGATGGCTGCGCCAGTCGCCGCTGCGCCTGCTGTGGTCGCAGCGCCTGCTGCAGAAGCCGCGCCTGCGGCCGAGACGCCTGCCGTGATCGCCGGTCACACGGTCAAGTCGCCCATGGTCGGCACGTTCTACCGTTCGTCCAGCCCCGGCGCAGCACCTTTCGTGCAGATTGGTTCGGTGGTCAAAGAGGGGGACACCTTGTGCATCGTGGAAGCCATGAAGATCCTCAATGAAATCGAATCGGACAAATCCGGTACCGTGACCCAGATCCTGTGCGAAAACGGTCAAGCGGTCGAATACGGCCAGCCGCTCTTCATCATCGAATAAGCACTGGGGCTTTCATGTTCAAGAAAATCCTGGTCGCCAACCGAGGCGAGATCGCATTGCGGATCCAGCGCGCCTGTCGCGAATTGGGCGTCAAGGCGGTGATGGTCTACTCCGTGGCTGATAAAGAAGCCAAATACGTGAAGTTGGCCGAAGAAGCCGTTTGTATTGGTCCTGGCCCTTCTGCGTTGAGTTACCTCAACATGCCTGCCATTATCTCGGCCGCCGAGGTGACCGATGCCGAGGCGATCCACCCAGGTTACGGCTTCCTCAGCGAAAACGCCGATTTTGCCGAGCGGGTGGAAAAGAGCGGGTTCCAGTTCATCGGCCCAACACCCGAGTCGATCCGCATCATGGGTGACAAGGTCTCGGCCAAACAGGCCATGATCCGTGCAGGCGTGCCCTGCGTGCCGGGTTCGGAGGGGGAATTGCCTGATGATCCCGCACAGATCCGCCGTGTGGCCAAGAGCGTGGGTTACCCGGTGATCATCAAGGCGGCTGGCGGCGGCGGTGGTCGCGGCATGCGCGTGGTGCACACCGAGGCGGCCCTGATCAATGCCGTGCAGATGACCAAGGCGGAAGCTGGGGCAGCTTTTGGCAATCCTGCGGTCTACATGGAAAAGTTCCTGCAGAACCCGCGCCACATCGAAATCCAGATACTGGCCGACAAGCACAAGAACGCCGTGTACCTGGGCGAGCGTGACTGCTCCATGCAGCGCCGCCACCAGAAGGTGATCGAAGAGGCGCCAGCGCCGGGCATTCCCCGTAAGCTGATCGAAAAGATCGGCGAGCGCTGCGTGGCTGCATGCAAGAAGATCGGCTACCGTGGTGCGGGCACTTTCGAGTTTCTGTACGAAAACGGTGAGTTCTATTTCATTGAAATGAACACCCGCGTGCAGGTGGAACACCCGGTGACCGAGTGGATCACCGGTGTGGACATCGTCAAGACCCAGATTCTGGTCGCCGCTGGCGAAAAACTGCCTTTCACGCAAAAGCAGATCCAGATCCGTGGGCATGCCATCGAGTGCCGTGTGAACGCCGAAGACCCCTTCAAGTTCGTGCCATCACCTGGCCGCATCACTTCTTGGCACATGCCCGGCGGCCCAGGCGTGCGGGTGGACTCGCACGCTTACAACAACTACTTCGTGCCGCCGAACTACGACTCGATGATTGGCAAGCTGATCGTGCATGGCGACACCCGCGAGCAGGCTCTGGCCCGCATGCAGACGGCGCTGGCCGAGACCGTGATCGAGGGCATCAGCACCAACATCCCGCTGCACCGCGAGTTGATGGTGGACGCCAAGTTCATGGCGGGTGGCACCAACATCCACTACCTTGAGCATTGGCTCAGTCAGCACAAGCGCTGATCACAGGGCTGAACCATGTTCGAACTTTGCCTGCTGTGCCCGGAAGACCGGGTGGAAATCCTGAGCGATGCGCTCGATGCACTGGACGCCTTGAGTGTCTCGGTGGAAGACGCTGACGCCCAGACGCCCGCCGAGCAGGCCTTGTTTGGTGAGCCCGGCATGCCCGCCCCCAAAGATGGCTGGCAGCGTTCGCGCATGGTCGCCCTGTTTGCTGAGGAGTCGTTGGCCAAGGAGGCCCGCGACCTGCTGGCGGCGCAAGATTTTTTTGACGCGTGCCAGGTGCTGGGTATTCGCAAGGTCGAAGACCAGGACTGGGTGCGTTTGACCCAATCCCAGTTCGCGCCGGTCGACATCACGCCCGACTTCTGGATCGTGCCGACCTGGCACGAGCCGCCTGCGCAGGCCAGGCAGATCATCCGTCTGGACCCCGGTCTGGCGTTTGGCACCGGCACCCACCCCACCACGCGCATGTGTCTGCGCTGGATTGCTTCGCACGACCTGCAGGGTCAGCGTGTGCTGGACTACGGCTGTGGCTCGGGCATTCTGGCCATCGGTGCAGCCAAGTACGGTGCGAGCCGCATCGATGCGGTCGATATCGACGAAGCGGCGGTGACGTCCACCCAGCTGAATGCACAGGCCAATGCGGTGAGCCTGAACGCCGGTTTGCCGGAGTTGGCCCAAGGCACTTACCAGACGGTGCTGGCCAACATCCTGGCCACGCCCTTGAAGGTGCTGGCACCCTTGCTGTGTGCCCATGTGCAGGCCGGTGGCCATCTGGTGCTGGCGGGCATTCTGGAGCGCCAGGCACAAGAGCTGCAGCAGGCCTATGCGCCCTGGATCGCGCTGGACGTTGCCGATGCCGAGGATGGCTGGATCCTGATGACAGCCACCAAGGCACCTTGACCGGTTTCTGGACGGACCGGCCCCCTACAATTGCTGCATGAGCTGGATCACCCGTTGCCCTGATTGCGACACCGTTTACAAGGTGGAGTCTGAACAACTCCAGCAGGCCCACGGCTGGCTGCGTTGTGGGACATGTCAACATGTGTTCGACAGTGCCGGGCGTGTGGTGGCGGCCGATGTCATTCCCACGTTGACCGACCGCGTCAACGTCGGTGCCCCCCAGCTGGGGCGTGTCGATCTGGAGCGTTTGCTGCACAAAGAGTCGCCATCACCAGCGCCAACGGTGCCTTTGCCTGTGGCGTCGGAAGAGCCCCATGTGGCGCCCACTGTGGAGGAAACCTCTCCCATTGCGGCTTTTGAAGATGCCTTGCAATCGTTCAAGATGCCGGAGATGCGCGCTGCGCCCGCCGCGCCCGCCGTGCCCGCCGTGCCCGATGAGGATGCCCTGAAGGAGGATCCTGAGCCTGTTGCGCATGACCACGCGCAACCCGCGAGCGCCAAACGTTCCACCTCAGGCCTTGTCTTGTGGCTGCTGTGGCTGATGGCGATTGCCGTGTTGCTGCAGGTCTTGCTGGCCCTCAGGCCTGCCATCCTCACTCAGTGGCCGCAGTGGGGGCGTTGGGCCTCGCAGTGGTGCAGTACCTCTGCATGCCGCGCGCAGTGGCAACCCCCTTTGTCTTTGTGGTCGCTGCAGGCGCAGCCTTTGACGTTGGATGGTTCGGGCTACCGCCTGGCCTGGTCTTTGAGCCATTCGGCGTCCGGGTCCTTGCCTGTGCCTGATCTCGATTTGAGCTTGCTCAATGCGCAAGGGCAGACCGTTTCCAATCAACGCTTGACGGGCTTCATGACCTCCGCCCCTTATGTGCTGGGTGCGCGCCAGACATGGCAAGGCACCTTGCGTGTGGACCTGGCGCCCGATGTGGACGCCAGCCGCGCACAATTGCGCCTCATTGCCCGCTGAATCCATGGTCTGAAAAAAAGCCCCGACGCCTTTGCAGGTGCCGGGGCTTTTAGGCTAACGCCTGAACGCTGGATCAGGGCTTGGCGGCCGAAGGAAATGGCCACGCAGCTTGCGGATTCAGAGTGGTTTGCGCAGCGGGGGCAGCGGGTGCTTTGGCGGCCTTTTTCGCAGCGGGTTTTTTGGCTGCTTTTTTGGCAGCGGGCTTTTTCGCGGCAGGCTTTTTCGCAGCGGCTTTCTTGGCTACGGCCTTTTTGGCAGCGGGCTTTTTCGCGGCAGGCTTTTTGGCTGCTGCTTTTTTAGCTGCTGGCTTTTTGGCGGCGACGGCTTTTTTGGCCGGTGCTGCTTTTTTCGCTACGGCTTTTTTAGCTGCTGGCTTTTTGGCGGCGACGGCTTTTTTGGCCGGTGCTGCTTTTTTCGCTACAGCTTTTTTAGCTGCTGGCTTTTTAGCGGCGACGGCTTTTTTGGCCGGTGCTGCTTTCTTTGCTACAGCTTTCTTGGGGGCAGCTTTTTTCGCTGCTGCTTTTTTTGCAGTTGCCATGGTTTTCTCCTTGATCAAGTTGAAAAATCAACGGAAGGGAAACACTCTGTGCCTGTTGGAGAGCACAAAGCGATCCATGGTGCTGAGGCCGGCCTCAACACCATGAACGCGGAAAAGCCACACCGCATGGCCGCTGACGCAGGCATGGGGTGTGGCTTGTAGAGGGTCTTCATGCGAGAAGTATGCAGGGGATCAATCCCAGGAAAGTGCGCCGCCGGATTGGTATTCGATGACCCGGGTTTCGAAGAAATTGCGTTCCTTCTTCAGGTCGATCATTTCGCTCATCCAGGGGAACGGGTTTTCCTCGTTCGGAAAGAGCTCTTCCAGGCCAATTTGCGTGGCGCGGCGGTTGGCGATGTAGCGCAGATAGCCTTTGAACATCGAGGCGTTCATGCCCAGCACGCCACGCGGCATGGTGTCTTCGGCATAGCGGTATTCAAGTTCAACCGCCTTGAGGAACAGGGCCTTGATTTCAGCCTTGAACTCGGCTGTCCACAGCTGGGGGTTTTCCAGCTTCACGGTGTTGATCAGGTCGATGCCGAAGTTGCAGTGCATTGACTCATCACGCAAGATGTACTGGTACTGCTCGGCCGCGCCGGTCATCTTGTTTTGGCGACCCAGCGCCAGAATCTGTGTGAAGCCGACGTAGAAGAAGAGGCCTTCCATCAGGCAGGCGAACACGATCAGAGACTTCAGCAGGGTCTGGTCCGCTTCCTGCGTGCCCGTCTTGAAGTGGGGATCCATGATCGCGCTGATGAACGGGATCAGGAACTCGTCCTTGTCGCGGATGGACTGCACTTCGTTGTAGGCGTTGAAGATTTCGCTTTCGTCCAGGCCCAGCGATTCAACGATGTATTGGTAAGCGTGGGTGTGGATCGCTTCTTCAAAGGCCTGGCGCAGCAGGAACTGGCGGCATTCGGGCGCAGTGATGTGGCGGTAGGTGCCCAGCGTGATGTTGTTGGCGGCCAGCGAGTCGGCGGTCACGAAGAAGCCGAGGTTGCGTTTGACGATGCGGCGCTCGTCTTCGGTCAGACCGTTGGGGTCTTTCCACAAGGCGATGTCGCGGTTCATGTTCACTTCCTGCGGCATCCAGTGGTTGGCGCAAGTGGCGAGGTATTTTTCCCAGGCCCATTTGTATTTGAACGGCACCAGCTGGTTGACGTCGGTCTGACCATTGATGACGCGCTTGTCAGCAGCGGTCATGCGGCGCAGGTTCGAGGCTGGAGGAGTCGATGCGGCAGCCGATGCAGTTGCTGCATCACCGAAAGAAGGCATTGCGGGCTGCAATGCGGGTTTGACTTGATCGTCCCAGGACAACATAAAAAATTCCAGTTCTCAAATTATGAAAGCATGCGCGCAAATTTGAAAGCAGTGATTCACTTTCTGCGCATGCAGATGCTTGAAGTGTTGTGCAATTGCATCGTGCGGTGCGTTCAGATGTGCCGCACGATGCATGGCCTCACTGGCAAGCTTCGCAACCGACATCGTCGATGGCGGTGAACTTCACATCGGTCGCGGGGGCGGCGCTCATGGGGGCTGCTGGGGCCGATGCGTTGTGTGCGCCCATGCCGCCCGAGGGCAGGCCGGAAGACACGGCATTGTGCGAGCCAGCTTTCACCGTGGACTTCTCCACCTGCGTTGCGCTGGTGGTACGCAGGTAATAGGTGGTCTTGAGGCCGCGCAACCAAGCAAGCTTGTAGGTGTCGTCGAGTTTCTTGCCCGATGCGCCTGCCATGTAGATGTTGAGCGACTGCGCCTGATCGATCCATTTTTGACGGCGTGCAGCGGCTTCCACCAGCCAGGTGGTTTCGACTTCAAACGCAGTGGCGTACAGCGCCTTGATGTCCTGCGGCACGCGGTCGATGGGGCGCAAAGAGCCGTCGAAGTGTTTGAGGTCCATGACCATCACATCGTCCCACAGGCCCAGGCGCTTCAAGTCGCGCACCAGGTAGCTGTTGATGACGGTGAACTCACCCGACAGGTTGGACTTGACCGACAGGTTGCCGAAGCACGGCTCGATCGAGGCGTCCACGCCGATGATGTTGGAGATGGTCGCAGTGGGCGCAATGGCCACGCAGTTGGAGTTGCGCATGCCATCCTTGGCGATTTTTTTGCGCAGAGCGTCCCAGTCCAGCGTGGCGGAGCGGTCCACTTCCACATAGCCGCCGCGCTCGCGGGCCAGCAGGTCCAGGGTGTCGGGAGGCAGAATGCCGCGGTCCCACAGCGAACCTTTGTAGCTGGAGTATTGGCCGCGCTCTTTTGCCAATTCGGTCGAGGCCCAATAGGCGTAGTAGCAGATCGCTTCCATCGACTGATCGGCGAACTCCACGGCCGCTTGCGAGGCGTATGGCGTACGCATTTCGTACAGCGCGTCCTGGAAGCCCATCAGGCCCAGGCCGACAGGGCGGTGACGCAGGTTGGAGTCGCGTGCTTTCTTGACGGCGTAGTAGTTGATGTCGATCACGTTGTCGAGCATGCGCATGGCCGTCGAAATGGTTTTTTGCAGCTTGGTGTGGTCGAGTTGCTTGCCGTTGGGGCCATCGATCAGGTGCTTGGACAGGTTGACCGAGCCCAGGTTGCAGACCGCGGTTTCGGTGTCGCTGGTGTTGAGCGTGATCTCGGTGCAGAGGTTGGACGAGTGCACCACGCCCACATGCTGCTGGGGCGAGCGCACGTTGCAGGGGTCTTTGAAGGTGATCCAAGGGTGGCCGGTCTCGAACAGCATCGACAGCATCTTGCGCCACAGGTCGGTGGCAGGCACGGTCTTGCTGGGGCGGATTTCGCCGCGTTCGGCTTTTTGCTCGTAGGCGATGTAGGCCTTTTCAAAAGCCTGACCAAACAGATCGTGCAGATCGGGCACGTCGGAGGGCGAGAACAGGGTCCAGTTGCCCTTTTCCATCACGCGGCGCATGAACAGGTCGGGGATCCAGTTGGCCGTGTTCATGTCGTGCGTGCGGCGGCGGTCGTCGCCAGTGTTCTTGCGCAGTTCCAGAAACTCTTCGATGTCCAGGTGCCAGGTTTCCAGGTAGGTGCAGACCGCGCCCTTGCGCTTGCCGCCCTGGTTGACCGCCACGGCGGTGTCGTTGACGACTTTGAGGAACGGCACCACGCCTTGTGATTCGCCGTTGGTGCCCTTGATGTGCGAGCCCATGGCGCGCACGCGGGTCCAGTCGTTGCCCAGGCCGCCTGCAAACTTGGACAACAGGGCGTTTTCCTTGATCGACTCGTAGATGCCGTCCAGATCGTCTGGCACGGTGGTCAGGTAACAGGAGGACAGTTGCGAGCGCAAGGTGCCGCTGTTGAACAGTGTGGGGGTCGAGGACATGAAGTCGAAAGTGGACAGCACTTCATAGAACTCGATGGCGCGGGCTTCGCGGTCGACTTCGTTGAGCGACAGGCCCATGGCCACGCGCATGAAGAAGGCCTGGGGCATCTCGATGCGGGTCTTGCGCACATGCAGGAAGTAGCGGTCGTACAGGGTCTGCAGACCCAGGTAGTCGAACTGCTGGTCGCGTTCAGGCTTGAGGGCCTCGGCCAGTTTCTTCAGGTCGAATTGCAGCAGTTTCTCGTCCAGCAGGTCGTTGTCCACCCCCTTCTTGATGAATTGGGGGAAATAGTCGATGTAAGCCTGACCCATATCGGCCTGTGTCACTTCCTTGCCCAGGATTTCCTTGGCGATGGTGTGCATCAGCAGGCGGGCTGTGACGTAGGTGTAGTCGGGTTCTTTTTCGATCAGGGTGCGGGCGGCCAGGATGGAGGCTTTGTAGACCTCTTCCATCGGCACGCCGTCGTACAGGTTGCGCAGCGTTTCGGCCACAATGGGTTCGGCGCTCACGTCTTTGCCCAGGCCTGCACAGGCATTGACCATGATGCCCTTGAGGTAGTTCAGGTCCAGGGCCACACGCTGGCCTGCGTCGAGCACGTGCAATGCTGGTTCGCTGGCCACGGGGGCTGCCTGCTGCTGCTGTTGGGCGCGCTCTTGTGTGCGGCGTTCACGGTAGAGCACGTAGGCACGTGCGACTTCGTGGTTGCTGCTGCGCATCAGACCCAGTTCCACCTGATCCTGCACGTCTTCGATGTGGAAAGTGCCGCCACCGGGACGCGAACGCACCAAAGCGCGGACCACGTTGTGTGTCAGCTGTTCCACGACTTCACGCACGCTGGCCGATGCGGCGCCTTGTGTGCCGTGCACCGCCAAAAAGGCTTTCATCAGCGCCACAGCGATCTTGTTCGGTTCAAAGGGCACCACGGCGCCGTTGCGGCGAATGATTTGGTAATTGGCCAGTGCGTTCAGGGTCGGGGCGGCACCCGCTTCTGGTGTGGGCTGGCTCATGATGCCGGAGGTGGAAGCAGAAATGTTCAGGTCGGTGTGCATGGTCATTTTTTGTGTTTGTTGAACAAGGCTGTGGTCGCGTGGAAAAGGCCCGAATTAACAAATTCCGCAAATTTGTTGAAACTTGCGTGAACGCTACATCTGGTGTCTGGGGTGGATTTGGGCCACTAGATGTAGTGTACCGGGCATTTTTGAGTCGATCCATACCCCGCGATCTTGGTCCGAAGAAATCGGGCGTGTGGGTGGCTTTTTCAGCCTCTGGAAAGGCCATGTCCGGAGCCACGCAGGATGCGCATTTGTGTTGCGTTATCCAGGTTCTTTGCGGCTTGGCAAAGGGTTTCGCGTGCTGAGCCGCAATTTTTCTGTCTTCGGGTGGAGCGGCAAAGCTCAGGGGATGCGCTTTGCTGAGGAGAAACGTTGCAAAAGGTGATCAAAAATATTTTTTCAAGACCGACCGCCAAGGCCATGATTCAGGGGAAACACTGGTGGGGAAAATCCAACGTTGCCACCAACCGTGGCCAATCAAATCCCGGGCCGGGATCTTGTTTGCGGCCCGGGGCAATGTGTTCGTGCCCTGCCACATGGGCGATCGGGTAATGCGCGCGGATGGCCTTGCACAAAGAAGCCAGCTGCATGTACTGCGCCTCCTCGAAGCATTCGCCTTCGAGGCCTTCGAGCTCGATGCCGATCGAGTCGTCGTTGCAGTTGCTGCGGCCCCGGTAGTGCGATGCGCCCGCATGCCAGGCGCGGTCATCACAGCTCACAAACTGCCACAGCTGCCCATCGCGCCGGATGTAAAAGTGCGCCGACACCTGCAGCCCGCGCAACTGCTCGAAATACGGGTGGGCCGAGGCATCTAGCTGGTTGGTGAACAGGGCCTGCACCTCGTTGCCGCCGTACTGGCCGGGCGGCAGGCTGATCGAGTGGATCACGATCAGGTCGATGCACGCTTGCGCTGGGCGAGGTCCGAAATTGGGGGAGTCCAGGCGCGTGGCGTCGGGGTGCCAGCCTTGCTGCCAGGGCGTTGGGAAGGCCATGGCGGGGCGTCAGACCGGGTTGCGGTCCTGTGCAGCCGAGCGGTGTTCGGTGCTGCAGTACAGCCCTTTTTCGCCACTCACGGCGTCACCCAGGGGCAGGTGAATGCCGCAATGGGCGCAGCGCACCATGTCCTGCGGTGCCGTGGCGCTGGGTTGGCTGTCGCTCGGGCGGGCTTGACGCGAGCGGGTGTATGCCCACCAGGCCAGTGCGATGAGCAGAAGCCAGAAAAGGTATTTCATGTGGCCCGTCCCAACAAGATTTCCATGACGAAGCGTGAACCGGCATACGACAGCAGCAGCAGGCCTGCGCCAACGCAGAGCACACGCACTGCCCGCTTGCCGCGCCATCCCCATTGGTGGCGCCCCAACAAAAGCAAGGCAAATGTCAACCATGACAGCAGGGCAAAGACCCGCTTGTGGTCCCATCGCCAGGCGCTGCCGCCTTGTCCGTAGAGGTGCTCTCCAAACAGGGCTCCCGCCAGCAGCGTGGCCGTCAGCAGCACAAAGCCCGCCGTCACAAAGCGGAACATCAACCGCTCCAGCGTGAGCAGCGGCAGCCCGCTGCCGGCCTCGTGGGCCAGGCGGATGTCGCGTTCGGTGAGGGTCATCATCCAGGCGTGGACCACGGCAGCGGCAAACATGCCATAAGCCGAGAGGCCCAGGGCCCAGTGCAGCGGCAGCCAAGGCGAGGCCTGCACATGCAAAGGCGAGCCTGGGAACCACAAGGCCAGCAGCACAGCCACAGCCCCCAGACTGCCCATGGCCCAGCGGGCCTTGAGTTGGGGGTAGAACTGCCGCTCCACCATGTAGGCCGTCAGCACCAGCCAGGCGGTCACTGAAAGGGCAGGGGCAAAACCGAAACGCACCGGGCTAGCCAGCAGCCCCAGCAAGCTGGCCGCATGGGCCAGCCAGGCCAGGCCCATGAGGCGGCGTGCGCCTGCATCGGTCCAGACGCGAGGCATCACGGCCGGCAGGGCGTAAGCGAGCACCGCCAGCGCAGAGGCCAGCCAGATCCACAGGGGGGTACTCGTTAAAATCATGGAACCGAGTTTAGCCTTTCAGGCATGGCCGCAGTGGCCGTGCCGTTTTGGCCAGCGGTTTTTTTCAGATTGCATCCATGGCCTCCGCACTGACCGACAAACTTTCGCGCCTCGTCAAGACCATCAGTGGACAGGCGCGCATCACCGAATCCAACGTCACCGACATGCTGCGCGAAGTGCGCATGGCCTTGCTCGAGGCCGATGTGGCGCTGCCCGTGGTGCGCGACTTCATCGCCCGCGTCAAGGACAAGGCGCTGGGGCAAGAGGTCATTGGCTCCCTCAAGCCCGGACAGGCCTTGGTCGGCATCGTCAACAAGGAACTCGCCGCCACCATGGGCGAGGGCGTGGCCGACATCAACCTGGCCGCGCAGCCGCCTGCCGTGATCCTGATGGCCGGTTTGCAAGGTGCCGGTAAAACCACCACCACCGCCAAGCTGGCCAAGCACCTGATTGAAAAGCGCAAGAAGAAGGTGCTGACCGTGTCGGGCGACGTCTACCGTCCCGCCGCCATCGAGCAGCTCAAGACTGTGACCGCGCAGGCCGGGGCCGAATGGTTTCCCAGCACACCCGACCAGAAGCCGATCGACATCGCCCGCGCCGCCATCGATTACGCCCGCAAACACTACTTTGACGTGCTGCTGGTCGATACTGCCGGTCGCCTGGCCATCGACGAAGCCCTGATGGCCGAGATCAAGGGCCTGCATGCGGAACTCAAACCGGTGGAGACCCTGTTCGTGGTCGATGCCATGCAGGGCCAGGACGCGGCCAACACCGCCCGTGCTTTTGGCGAGGCGCTGCCACTCACGGGCATCGTGCTGACCAAGCTGGACGGCGACTCGCGTGGCGGTGCGGCGCTGTCGGTGCGCCAGATCACCGGGGCGCCGATCAAGTTTGCGGGCACCAGCGAAAAGATCGACGGCCTGGAAGTGTTCGATGCCGAGCGCCATGCGGGGCGCATCCTGGGCATGGGCGACATCGTGGCCCTGGTTGAGCAGGTGGCCGCCGGGGTGGACATGGAGGCCGCGCAAAAGCTGGCTGCCAAGGTCAAGGGCGGCGGCGGGTTTGACCTGAATGACTTCCTGGCCCAGATCCAGCAGATGAAGCAGATGGGCGGGCTCTCCAGCCTGATGGAGAAGCTGCCCTCGCAGCTGACGGCCAAGGCGGCCGACATGGACATGGGCAAGGTTGAGAAGGACATTGCCCGCAAGCAAGGCATCATCCACAGCATGACGCTCAAGGAGCGCAGCAAACCTGAAATCATCAAGGCCACGCGCAAGCGCCGCATCGCCGCGGGTGCCGGCGTTCAGGTGCAGGACGTCAACCGCCTGCTCAAGGAGTTCGAGCAGATGCAGGACATGATGAAAAAAATGTCTGGCGGCGGCCTCATGAAGATGATGAAACGCATGGGGGCCATGAAGGGCATGATGGGCGGAGGCGGCTTCCCGGGTATGCCTCGCTGACGGTGGCCACTCACCTTGGGGGAATGGGCTTCATCCCCAGGACCTGTGGTTCACTTTGTGGATAAGTGGCGGAACAACTGCCGCAGGCCTTGTCTGGCAAGGCTTTCAGCGTGCCGCCTGTTTTTTGGGCAAGCCCGCGATGTGGGTCAGCAGGCCCTCGCAGGCGTCTTCCACCAAATCCAGCACTTGTTCAAAGCCCTGGGTGCCGCCGTAGTAGGGGTCGGGCACCACCGGGCTGTCGTGCTGCAGGCAGAACTCGGTCAGGCGTTTGAGTTTGTGGCGGTGCGGCGCCGGGCACATGGCTTCGGCCAGTGCCAGGTTGTCCCAGTCCATGACCAGCACCAGATCGGACACCTCGAAGTCTTCGGCGACCAGCTGTCGCGCGCGCAGCATGGAGAGGTCGTAGCCCCTTTGGCGCGCATGTTGCTGGCTGCGGCGGTCGGGCGCTTCACCCTCATGGTAGGCGTGGGTGCCTGCCGAGTCGACCTCGATCCAGTGCTGCCAGTGCCGGGCTGCCACCTTGTGGCGCATGACGCCATCGGCGGTGGGGCTGCGGCAGATGTTGCCCATGCAGACAAAGGTGAGGCGGTAGCGGTCGGTCATGGTCGGTGCTGGGGATGAGGAGGGCACAATCGTTGCATCCCATTGTCCTGCAGGAGTTGACGATGCATGAACTGTTCATTTACGGCACCCTGATGCCGGGCCTGCGGCTTCAGGCCGAAATGCAGGGTGCCGAGCGTCTGGGCACGGCGCGTGTGCCGGGGCGGCTGGTGGATGTGGGGCGTTATCCCGGCTTCCTGCACGGTGACGGGCAGGTGAGCGGCGAGGTGTACCGCGTGAGCGAAGCCCAGCTGGCCCACCTGGACGAGGTCGAAGAAATGGTCCCGGGCGACCGGGCCGCCTCGCAGTACTGGCGCGAGCGAGTGACCGTGCAGGAGGGCGTCCTGGCAGGCCAGCAGGTCTGGACCTATGTCTACAACCTGCCGGTCGATGGCCTCACGCCGATCGCGCACGGCGACTACCGCCGCTACATCCGCGAAGTCGGGCGCGAATCCTGAAAACCCCAGCAGATCAGTCCTTGATCAGCAGCTCGCCACGCAGTGAGTGCGACAGGCCCTGGGTGATGCGCACATCCACCATCTGACCGATCAGGCGGTCCATGTTCGGGCCGCCGGGGAAGTTGACCACCCGGTTGCACTCGGTGCGGCCCGCCAGCTCGGTGGTGTCCTTGCGTGAAGGGCGCTCCACCAAAATGCGCTGCACTGTGCCCACACGGCTCTCGCCAATGCGCTGCACGTTTTCTTCGATGGTCGCTTGCAGGTGGTGCAGGCGGCGCAGCTTGACCTCGTGCGGCGTGTCGTCGTGCAGGTTGGCCGCGGGCGTGCCGGGGCGGGGGCTGAAGATGAAGCTGAAACTCGTGTCAAAACCCACATCGGTGATCAGCTTCATCATCTTGTTGAAGTCGTCCTCGGTCTCACCGGGGAAACCCACGATGAAATCGCTGCTGAGCGACATGTCGGGGCGGATCGCCCGCAGCTTGCGGATCGTGCTCTTGTATTCCATGGCGGTGTAGCCGCGCTTCATGGCCATCAGGATGCGGTCCGAGCCATGCTGCACCGGCAGGTGCAGGTGGCTCACCAGCTTGGGCACTTTCTCGTAGGCGTCGATCAGTCGCTGGGTGAACTCGTTGGGGTGGCTGGTCACGTAGCGGATGCGCTCGATGCCCGGCATGTCGGCCACGTACTCGATCAGCATCGCAAAATCGGCCAGATCTGACGTGCCGCCCATCCTGCCCCGGTAGGCGTTCACGTTCTGGCCCAGCAGGGTGATTTCCTTCACGCCTTGTGCAGCCAGCCCGGCCACCTCGACCAGCACATCGTCAAACGGGCGTGAGACTTCTTCGCCTCGGGTATAGGGCACCACGCAGTAGCTGCAGTACTTGCTGCAGCCTTCCATGATCGACACAAAGGCCGTAGCACCGTCCACCTTGGCGGGCGGCAGGTGGTCGAACTTTTCGATCTCGGGGAAGCTGATGTCCACCTGCGGGCGCTGCTTGCGCTCGCGCTCGGCCAGCATCTCGGGCAGGCGGTGCAGGGTCTGCGGGCCGAACACCACGTCCACATAGGGCGCACGCTTGATGATCTCCGCGCCTTCCTGGCTGGCCACGCAGCCGCCCACGCCGATCAGGACGCCCTTGGCTTTCAGGTGCTGCACCCGGCCCAGATCGCTGAACACTTTTTCCTGCGCCTTCTCGCGCACCGAGCAGGTGTTGAAGAGGATCAGGTCGGCCTCGTCCATGTCCTGCGTGGGCTCGTAGCCCTGGGCCGCACCCAGCACATCGGCCATCTTGTCCGAGTCGTACTCGTTCATCTGGCAGCCAAAGGTTTTGATGAAGACTTTCTTGCTCATGCAGCCTCCGCGCAGGGGGAAGTCAGGCAAAGCCAAGCGGCCCGCAAGGGGCGTGGGGTGCAGCGGTTCATGGTGTAAATCCAGAGGCTGAAAAAGAACCGGACAGCGAGATGACGCTGTCCGCAAAGAGCACGATTATCCCTCGTCGCTGTCGCCCGGCACCGCGGCGGGGTTTTCGCGGGGCTTGAAAAACATCGGATAGGCACGGGCCACCGTCGGGCTGTCAAACGCCCAAGTGGTGCATTGCCCCAGAAACGGCGGCGGGGTGCTGATTTCCGGTTGCGGGCGACCTGCCAACTCGCGGCGGTGCCATTGACCCGCCGGCACCGCCTGGAAAGCCGC
Organism: Limnohabitans radicicola; assembly: GCF_014837235.1. GTDB lineage: Bacteria > Pseudomonadota > Gammaproteobacteria > Burkholderiales > Burkholderiaceae_C > Limnohabitans_A > Limnohabitans_A radicicola. The sequence goes on from NZ_JACYFT010000003.1 coordinate 86,023, forward strand.
CGTGGCCATGTTGAACAGCAGCTCGCGCAGGTGGGTGCAGCCTTCGGTCCGGCCCATGTGCTCGTCGATGGTTTTGCGCCAGCCGCGCCCCAGTGTGGCGCCTTTGAGCTTGTGCATGTGCACCGGGCCATGCACGCATTCGGCGTGCGGGATCTGGTCCAGCGAGGTGGCCACGTCCTGGATCACCAGGCGGTTGTCGACCGTCAGGCGGATCTGCAGGTGGTGGATCCGCTCGTTGGCCGGGAAGGTGCTTTCGTTGGGCACACCAAAGGTGAACGGCTTGACGTCGGTCAGCTCGGCTTCGATGTCCCACAGACCGTCTTCGCGGTCGTAGCCCCGGTAGGTGGCGGTTCGCGTATGTGACAGTTTTCGGGGGGAGGATGGGGGAAGTGCCACTTGTTTTCTCTTCGGTTCGGTTTCCAATGGTGACATCATAAATTTGAGGAGCCCAGCCCCATGTCGCACACGATTGCCCCGGTGGTTCGCCGTCAGACCATTGCCGATGCCCTGCGCCGCACCGCGATCCGCCTGCCGGGCAAGACCGGGATCGTTTGCGGCGTCACCACCTGGACCTATGCCGAGTTCGATGCGCTGGTGACGCGCCTGGCCGCAGGCCTGGCCAGCATCGGCGTGGCCGAAGGCGACAAGGTGGCGGTGCTGGCCCGCAATTCGCACGGTTTTGCGGCGCTGCGCTTTGCGCTGGCCCGCCGGGGCGCTGTCATGGTGCCGATCAACTTCATGCTCAAGGCCGACGAGGTGGCCTACATCCTGCGCCATGCGGGTGCCAAAACCCTGGCCACCGACAGCGGCCTGGCCGAGTTGGCGCAGGCCGCTGCCAAGCTCGACACGAAAGTCGAACAATTCATCTGGCTGCCCTCCGAAGACCCCAGCCAGAGCGTGGCGGGCATGCACAGCTTCGACACACTGGCCGCCTGCCAGGATGCGTTGCCCGAGGTGCAGCTGGGCAGCAGCGATGTGGCGCAGATCGTCTACACCAGCGGCACCGAGTCCAGCCCCAAGGGCGCACAGCTCACGCACGATGCCGTCATGTGGCAGTACGTCAGCTGCGTGATCGACGCCGAGATCGCCGAGGCTGACGTGGCCCTGCACGCGCTGCCGCTGTACCACTGCGCCCAGCTCGATGTGTTTTTTGGTCCGGCCATTTACATGGGCAGCACCAACGTCATCACCTCCAAGCCCACGCCCGACAACCTGCTGCCGATGCTCGAAAAGTTCGGCATCACCAGCTTCTTTGCGCCGCCCACCGTGTGGATTGCGTTGCTGCGTTCGCCGTTGATGGATGCGGGCAAGCTCTCCAAATTGGCCAAGGGCTACTACGGCGCGTCGATCATGCCGGTCGAGGTGCTCAAAGAGCTGGCTTCGCGTCTGCCCAAAGTGCGGCTGTGGAACCTCTACGGCCAGACCGAAATCGCGCCGCTGGCCACCATGCTCGGCCCGGATGACCAATTGCGCAAACCGGGTTCGTGTGGCAAGGCCGTGCGCAACGTCGAAACCCGCGTGGTGAACGACGACATGCAGGATGTGGCCGTGGGCGAAGTGGGCGAGATCGTGCACCGCTCACCGCATTTGATGCTGGGCTACTTCCACGACGACGAGCGCACTCGGGCGTCGTTCGAGGGCGACTGGTTCCACAGCGGCGACCTCGGCATCATCGACGAAGAGGGCTACATCACGGTGGTGGACCGCAAGAAGGACATGATCAAGTCCGGTGGTGAAAACGTGGCCAGCCGCGAGGTCGAGGAAATGATTTACCGTCTGCCGCAAGTGAGCGAAGTGGCCGTGATCGGACTGCCCGATCCCAAATGGGTGGAGGCGGTGACCGCGGTGATCGTGGTCAAGGCCGGGCAGACGCTGGACGAAGCGGCCGTCATGCAGCACTGCGCGCAGCACATGGCGGGTTTCAAATGCCCCAAGCGTGTGATCTTCACCGACAGCCTGCCCAAGAACCCCAGCGGCAAGCTGCTCAAACGCGATCTGCGCCTGCGCCATGCGCAGTGATCCGGGCATGACGGCTTACCGTTTGCGTCCCTTGCAGGTGGGGGATGTGGGCTGGATCGCCCACCGCCAAGGGCTGCTGTATGCACAGGAATACGGCTGGGACATCACTTTTGAAGCCCTGGTCGCCGAGATCGCGTCGCAGTTTGTGCAAAACCGCGACCCGGTCAAGGAGAACGCCTGGATCGCCGAAATCGACGACCAGGTGGTGGGCTCGGTGTTTCTGGTCAAGGTGTCGGACGGCATCGCCAAGCTGCGCCTGCTGTACGTGGAGCCCCATGCCCGAGGGCTGGGCATTGGCCAGCGTCTGACGGCCGAATGCATCGCCTTTGCCAGAGCCCAGGGCTACAAGACCCTGACACTCTGGACCAACGACATCCTGCACGCCGCTAGGCGCATCTACCAGGCGGCTGGTTTTCGCCTGGTGGCCGAAGACAAACACCATTCGTTTGGCCATTACCTGGTCGGGCAGAACTGGGATCTGGATTTGCTGTGAACATTTTTTTGAACCAAAGAACCTGAGGAGACTTCAGATGGACCGTCGTCATTTTTTCCAAAGCTCAGCCCTTGTCACCACGGGTGCCGTGGTCGGCTGTGCCACGCCCGGCATCGCACAAAACAAACCCAAAACACCTTTCGAGGTGCCTGACACCTATGTGCCCATCGCAGGCAGCGATGAGATGTTTCCGGTGCGCCGCATCTATTGCATCGGTCGCAATTACGCCGCCCATGCCCGCGAGATGGGCTCGGACCCCACGCGTGAGCCGCCGTTCTTTTTCCAGAAACCGACCGACGCCATCCAGGTCGTGAAGCCCGGCGTGGTGGCCGATCACCCCTACCCGCCGCTGACCAAAAACTACCACTACGAAGTCGAGCTGGTGGCGGCCCTGAACAAGGGCGGTCGCAACATCCCCATCGACAAAGCGCTGGACCTCGTGTACGGCTACGCCTTGGGGCTGGACATGACGCGCCGCGACCTGCAGCGCGGCATGGGTGACCAGAAAAAGCCTTGGGAAATCGGCAAGAGCTTTGACATGTCCGCACCGATCGGGGCGATCCACAAAGTGGCACAGACCGGGCATTTCAAGGAGGGCAGCATCTGGCTCAAGGTCAATGGGCAGGTCAAGCAGAGTGCCAATCTGAGCCAGATGATCTGGTCGGTAGCCGAGCAGATATCCAAGCTGTCCGAAGCGTTTGAGCTGTTTCCGGGCGACATCATTTACTCCGGTACACCCGAAAACGTGGGCCCGGTGGTGCGTGGCGATGTGATGGAAATCCACATCGACGGCCTGCCCAACCTGAGCCTGAAGGTGGTGTGATGCCCTGGGTGTCTTTTGTGAAAACCGCGTTGCGTTGGGGGGCTCTTGGCACTGCGCTGGCGTTGTGCACTTTGGCCAGCGCCCAGTCCGCTGCGGCCTGGCCCAGCAAGAACATCCGCATCGTCGTGCCTTACGCCGCGGGCGGCCCGGCCGATTTGGTGGCGCGTGAGTTGGCGCAGGTGCTCACGGCCGACCTCAAACAGTCGGTGGTGGTCGAGAACATGGGCGGCGCGATGGGCGTGCCGGCGCTCGGGGCGGTGGCCCGTGCAGAACCCGATGGCCACACCTTGCTGATGGCGGCGGTGGGCAATGTGGTGCTGCAGCCCATGCTCAGCAAGCAAGGCGGCGCCGATCTGGTGGCCAAGTTGCGACCCGTGTCCACGGTCTCGACCGCGCCCCATGTGCTGGTGACTTCGGCCAAACTGCCGATCCGCAATGTTCAAGAACTGGTGGACTACGCCCGCGCCAACCCCGGCAAAGTCAGCTTTGCCTCGGCGGGCACGGGCGGTACGGCCCACTTGGCCATGGAAATGTTCAAGTCGCTGTCGAAAACCGACGTGCTGCATGTGCCCTACAAAGGCTCGTCTGCTTCGGTCAATGACTTGGTCTCGGGTCAGGTGACGGCGCTGTTCAGCAGCTACCCGTCCTTGCAGGGGCTGGTGGACAAGGGGCTGCTGCGCGTGCTGGCTGCGACGGCCCCCAGCCAGTCGCCCGCCACCAAATCGCTGCCCCTGATGTCGACCACCTTGCCTGGCTACGAGTACACCACCTGGTATGCCATGTACGCGCCACTGGCCACGCCCACGCCTTTGGTCCAGCGTATCCAGCAGGCGCTCACCCAGGCCTTGCGGCAGCCTGGGCTGGTGGCCAAGATCGAAGCGGCAGGCACAGAGCTGCATCCCGGTACCGCGCAGGAGGTGCAGGCTTGGACCCTGCGGGACACCGACAAATGGAGTCGTGTGATCCGGGAAGCCAGGATCGCCATCGATTGACAGCCTCCAGCTGCGGCAAAGCCCTGAGAAATCTGGGCTATAATGCTCGTCTTGTCGCAAGACAAAGGGTGGGTGGATCGTGAGGTTCGCCAACAGCCCACACCGGAGATATAGCTCAGTTGGTGAGAGCGCGGGATTCATAACCCCGAGGTCGGTGGTTCAACTCCACCTATCTCCACCAGATCCAGGCCCACAGTTTCACGACTGTGGGCCTTTTTTCGTGTTGGGCTTCAATTGATGAAGTTGACCAAACCTTAATTAATCGTAAGTTTTGATGTTTTTGCTGGTTATGTTTTGTCGGTGGTGCTAAATTGGAAAGACGCACCCCACAGCCAACACGAACCACCCATGAGCGACCGCAATGCCCCCCTGGTCAGCGCCGCAGAGCTTGAAGCGCTGATCGCCAAGCTGGGTGCGGATGCAGAGGCACCGATCGACACTTGGACCCCTCTGCGGTTCTGGTACTTGGGGCTGATTGTGGCCAGCTACGTTGTTGCCTTGTTGTTGGCCCCGCAAGTGCTGGCAAACCACCTGAGCACCGATCCGCAGGAGGTGATCCGCTTGGAGCGCTTCCTGTACTTTCGGGGCTGGTTTCTCTTCATCGTTCTTGGTCTGGGCCTGTACTCCTACCTGCGCGGCTGGTACACGGCCATCGTGTTCAGCGCCTTTCTGGTGCTGGGGGTGGTCAACCTGATGTTTGACCTCTTCACGGTCTACCCTGAAAAGCTCGCCAATCCCACACCCTTGTTCACGGTGCTGATGGTGCTGCGCCTGCTGGCGCTGTGGAGCGTCTACCTCACGGTCAGAAACGTCAGCCGTCTGCCCGACGTGAAAGACCGGGCCAACATCCTCTTGCCTTTCAGGCCCTCAGACCGACTTTGAAGCCTGCGCCGCCTGGGGTGTGCGCAACAAAAAAGCGCACCACCCTGCGTGAGAGCGGTGCGCTCGGGCCGTGAGGGCCTCAGGCCCTTCAGCTGTTGGTGAAGTTGGGCGCGCGCTTGTTCAGGAACGCGTCCATGCCTTCTTTCTGGTCGTGGGTGGCAAACAGGCCGTGGAACATGCGGCGCTCGAACATCACGCCGTCGGACAAGCCGCTTTCAAAAGCACGGTTCACGCTTTCCTTGGCCGCCATCACCGACAGCTGGCCGTAGCCGCAGATCATCAAGGCGGCGCCCAGCGCTTCGTCCATCAGTTTGTCCAGCGGCACCACGCGGCTGACCAGACCGCCGCGCTCGGCCTCGGCGGCGTCCATCATGCGGCCTGTGAGCACCAGGTCCATGGCCTTGGACTTGCCCATGGCGCGCGGCAGGCGCTGCGTGCCGCCCGCGCCGGGGATGATGCCGATCTTGATTTCAGGCTGGCCGAACTTGGCGTTGTCGGCGGCGATGATGAAGTCGCACATCATCGCCAGCTCGCAGCCGCCGCCCAGCGCAAAACCGGCCACGGCCGCGATCACGGGCTTGCGGATGCTGCGGATGGTTTCCCAGTTGCGGGTGATGAAGTCGTTCTTGTAGACCTCGTTGAAGTTGTACTTGGCCATGGCCGAAATGTCGGCGCCTGCGGCAAAGGCCTTTTCGCTGCCGGTGACGATGATGCAGCCGATGGCTTCGTCGGCATCGAAGGCCTTGAGCGCGGTGCCCAGTTCGTCCATCAGGGGGCCATTCAAGGCATTGAGGGCCTTGGGGCGGTTGAGGGTGATGATGCCGACCTTGCCGCCTTCGGTGCGGACTTCGATGTTTTCGTAGCTCAAGGGTTTCTCCAATGGGGTGTGGAACTCAAGAACCACTATAACCAAGACATCTGCCATGAGCCTGTCAAACCGGGCGCAGGGGCTCCTGGGACTAGGGGAAAACATTAACCAACCGATCGGTCGGTTAATGGTAAATTCGACGGCTAAGGAGAACTTCCATGACCGAATCCACTGTCCCTACCGTGCTGTACGAGGCGCGGGGTGCTGTTGCCGTGATCACTTTGAATCGCCCGGCGGCCCTGAACAGTTTCACCCGCCAAATGCACAATGACCTGTGGGCAGCCCTGGATCAGGCCGAGGCCGATCCTGCCATCCGTGCCGCCGTCATCACCGGTGCCGGGCGTGGATTTTGTGCTGGCGCTGATTTGTCGGACTTCGATTTCACACCCGGCCCCAACCGTGTTGAACGTGCCGATCCCGGCCCCATCATTGACCAGGCCTTCAACCCCAGCACACGCCGTCTGCAATCGCTGCGCATGCCCACCATTGCGGCGGTCAATGGCGTGGCGGCGGGCGCCGGTGCATCGTTGGTCATGGCATGTGACATGGCGATCGCTGCGCCCAGCGCCAGCTTCATCCAGGCTTTCAGCAAGATCGGCTTGATCCCCGATGCGGGCGGCAGCTGGCTGCTGGTCGAGCGCTTGGGCCTGGCCCGGGCCATGGCGCTGGCCATGACCGGAGACAAGTTGACGGCGGAAAAGGCCAAGGAGTGGGGCATGATCTGGGATGTGGCCGATGACGCCTTGGCAGCCGCGCTGGCGATGGCCGAGCGTCTGGCACACATGCCCACCAAGGCCTTGGTGGCCACGCGCGCTTTGCTGCAGTCGGCCACCACCCGCACCTTGTCTGAGCACCTCGATGCCGAGCGGGACACGCAATCCGCACTGGGCCGCACGCACGACTATTTCGAGGGTGTGCAGGCTTTTCTCGAAAAACGCCCCGCCCAATTCAAAGGCGAATGATGAGCACCACCGACCCCCAAGCCCTCGCCCGTCTGGTAGGCGAGACCATGTTCGCGGTGGACGTGGCATCCAAGGACACCATGGGCATGGAACTGCTGGCCTGCGAGCCAGGCCGTGCCGTGATGCGCATGGTGGTGAAACCATTGCACCTGAACGGTCACCAAATCTGCCACGGCGGCTTCATTTTCACGCTGGCCGATTCGACTTTTGCCTTCGCCTGCAACAGCTACAACAAGAACGCGGTGGCCGCCGGTTGCAGCATCGAGTTCCTCAAACCCGGCAAGCTGGGCGATGTGCTGACCTGTGAAGGTGTTGAGCAAACCCTGAGCGGACGCCATGGCATTTATGACATGAAGGTCACTGACCAAAACGGCGAAGTCATCGCCATGTTCCGTGGCAAGAGCGCGCAGATCCCCGGCACCGTGGTGCCTGAATAAAAGTCCGCTACAGACCTTCCGCGCAGCCCCAAAGATCCAATGGAGTTTTCATGAGCCCAAAATCCTTCCCCCTGGAGCCGATCGAAAAGGCCAGCATCGACGAGTTGCGCAGCCTGCAGCTCAAGCGCCTGCAGCAGACCTTGCAGCACGCCTACGCCAATTCGCCCGTTTACCGTGCCAAGTTCGATGCCGCAGGCGTGCACCCCGACGACTGCAAGACGCTGGCCGACATCGCCAAGTTCCCCTTCACCACCAAGTCGGACCTGCGCGACAGCTACCCCTTTGGCATGTTCGCCGTGCCGCGTGAAAACTGTGCCCGCATCCACGCGTCCAGCGGCACCACGGGCAAACCCACAGTGGTGGGTTACACCGCACGTGACATCGACACCTGGGCCAATGTGGTGGCCCGCAGCATCCGCGCAGGCGGTGCCCGTCCTGGCGACATGGTGCATGTGAGCTACGGCTACGGCCTGTTCACCGGGGGCATGGGCGCACACTACGGTGCGGAGCGCCTGGGCCTCACGGTGGTGCCTTTTGGCGGTGGCCAGACCGAGCGCCAGGTGCAGCTGATCGAAGACTTCAAGTCCACCATCATCATGGTCACCCCCAGCTACATGCTGGCGATCGCCGACGAATACGAGCGTCAGGGCATCGACCCTAAGAGCAGCTCCTTGCGCCTGGGCATTTTCGGTGCCGAGCCATGGACCAACGACATGCGCGTGGCGATTGAAAAACGCATGGCCATGGACGCGGTCGACATCTACGGTCTGTCCGAGGTCATGGGGCCGGGCGTGGCCAGCGAATGCATCGAGACCAAGGACGGCCCGACCATCTGGGAGGACCATTTCTATCCCGAGATCATCAACCCCGAAACCGGCGAGCCCGTGGCCGATGGCGAGATGGGCGAGCTGGTCTTCACCAGCCTGACCAAAGAAGCGCTGCCCATCATCCGCTACCGCACGCGCGACCTGACGCGCCTGTTGCCCGGCACCGCCCGGACCATGCGCCGCATGGAAAAAATCACCGGCCGCAGCGACGACATGATGATCATCCGCGGCGTGAACGTGTTCCCCAGTCAGATCGAAGAGCTGATTTTGAAGCGCAGCGAATTGGCCCCGCACTACCAGTGCGTGCTGACCCGCGACGGCCCGATGGACGATTTGAAAGTGCTGGTCGAGACCAAGCCGGGGGTGTCACCCGACAGCATCGAGGCGCGAGCCGCAGCCAAGATGCTGCAGCACGAGATCAAGGTCTACATCGGTTCGAGCGTGGCCATTGAACTGCGGGCCGAAGGCGGCGTCGAGCGCAGCCAGGGCAAGGCCAAGCGCGTGGTGGATTTGCGCAAGAAGTGAGGTTTGAGGGGTCAGCCGTGCAGGAGCGGCGCCCCCGCCGCGGTAGGGCACCCGCAGTCCACAGTCCATCGCCCCGAGGGCGGGGCTCCCACAAAACCTCAAGCCGCAGGCCAGCTGGCCTGGCGGTCCTTGGGGACCTCCAGTCGCCACACCGTGCTTTGCTGTGGCACGGTCAAAGGCAAGCGCAGCAAGCGCTTGTCACGTGACACCAGCGCCCAAGCCTTGCGCTCTTGGCCCAGCAACTCGGGGACATCACTGAGCTTGCCCACGCGCCAGTGACCGCGCTGGCCGCGTGCGCCCACTTCCAGCCCCAGCCACTCGTCACCTGCCGCAAAACCGGCTTGCTCGGCCGCGCTGCCACGCAGCACGGCCTTGATTTGTACGCTGCCGTTGGCGTCCAGGTGGCGCAAGCCCAGGTGCTGGGCAAAGTCGCCTGACTCGGCGTGGATGCGGATGCCTTGCGACTCCAGCAAGCTGGCCAGCGGCAGTTCTTCGGTGCTGTGTACCCAGGCCTTGATTTCCTTGTGCCACGAACGACCCGTGAGCGCGTGCAATTCGTCCAGCACATCCTGCTCGCGCATCGGGCCCGCCTTACAGCGTTTCCACAGGCCGCGCATCACTTCATCCAGCGAATGGCCTTCGCTGCGCAGCGTCAGATCCAGGCACAGGGCCACCAGCGAGCCCTTGGTGTAGTAGCTCACCGTGGCGTTGGGGGTGTTTTCGTCCTGGCGGTAATACTTGACCCAGGCGTCCAGACTGGCCTGCGCCACCGTCTGCACATGGCGGCCCGGGGTTTGCTGCACTTGGGCAATGGCCTTGCCCAAGAGCTTCGCATAGGTGGCGTCGTCGATGAGCCCAGCGCGGCGCAGCAGCAGGTCGTCGTAGTAGCTGGTGAAACCTTCAAAGAACCACAGCAGAGGCGTGTAGTTCTCGCGTGTGTAGTCGTAGCGCGCAAACGCATCGGGGCGCAGTTGCTTGACGTTCCAGGTGTGGAAGTACTCGTGGCTGATCAGGCCCAGCAGCGTGGTGTAGCCCTCGCTGGTTTTATTGTCGCCCAGGCGTGGCAGGTCGCGGCGGCCAGCAATGAGCGCCGTGCTGTTCCTGTGCTCCAGCCCGCCATAACCATCGTTGACGGCGTTGAGCATGAACAGGTAGTGCTTGTGCGGGGCCTTTTTGCCCGCCTGTGCGCCTTGGCCATGCCAGAAGCGGATTTCGGCTTCGCAGATTTTTTGCGTGTCGGCCAGCAGGCGTTCGCCATCGAACGAGGGCAGGGCGCCCGCCACCACAAAGCGGTGCGGGATGCCGCAGGCGCTGAAACTGCCGGACCAGAAGGTGCCCAGCTCCACCGGGCAGTCCACCAGTTCGTCGTAGTCTGCAGCCTGGTACAGGCCAAAGCCTTTCTTGTCGGTCTTGAGCGGGGTCAGGCCTGTGGCGGCCTGCCAGTCGGGCTGGCCCTTGACGGGCAGCAGCTGCAGCTGGTGGGGCTGGTCTTCTTGCCCGTGCACACGCAGGCACAGGCTGGTGCCGTTGAAAAAGCCGCGCTGGCTGTCGAGCCAGGCGGTGCGCACCGAGTTGTCGAAGGCGTAGACCTCGTAGCTGAGCACCAGGGGCTCACCGGGGCGGCAGGCCACCTCCCAGCTGCATTTGTCCAGTTGTGTGACGACGGCTGTACGGCGGTCTTGCCGTGCGCTCAGGTTTTGCAGGTGTTTGGCAAATTCGCGCACCAGGTAGCTGCCCGGGATCCACACGGGCAGCGACACGGTTTGCGTCGCGGCGGGCTGGGCAATCGTCAGCGTGACCTTGAACAGGTGGGCGTGGAGGTTGGCCGCCTCGACGGCGTAGTGAATGTGGCTCATGGATGGTCAGGTGGCGCCCGCAGCCAAAAAGCAACTCAAGCTGGACACGATGGTGAGCTGTAAGCGCATGGGCAGCCAGGGGGCCAGGCCCGCAGCAGGCCAGGTGCGGCGGTCCATCACATAGCAGCCGATCAGCACAAAACCCAGCAGCGGCAAGCCTGCAAAGGCGGGCATCATCACCCCCACCCAGGCCAGCAGCGTGGGGGCCACGCCCCAGGTGAAGTGGATGCGAGGTGCCTCGGGGGTGATCAGCGCATTGCGAAAGCCCACGCCCCAGTGGATGCCGCCCAGAAACGACACGATGACCGCGCCGTAGCCCTGCATGGACAGCGCCACATAGGGGTGCAGGTCCGGGCCTGCGGCCCACAGGCACAGGGCCAGAAAAACAAAGGGGATCAGCCCGGCGTAGCCCAGGCGTCTGATCAGCACCCAGGTGGCGTCTTCGGTGTGTTTGGCGGGGGTCATTTGATGTCTGTCAGCATTTTTTCAACTTGGGCCACAGGCACGGCACCGGGCACGCGCGAGCCATCGGCAAAGAACAGGGTGGGCGTGCCGGTGATGCGCTGTTTTTTGCCGAATTCCACATTGGCGTCGATGATGGACGAGTCGCAGGCGTTGGCCGCAGGTGTGACGCCGTTGATCATCCAATCGTTCCAGGCCTTGGCCTTGTCCTTGGCGCACCAGATGTGGCGCGATTTGGTACGTGAGTCGTCGCCCAGGATCGGGTAGAGCAGGTGGTAAATCGTCACGTTGTCGAGCTTTTGCAGGTCTTTCTCAAAGCGCTTGCAGTAGCCGCAGTTCGGGTCGGCAAAGATCGCCAGTTTGCGTTTGCCGTTGCCACGCACTTGGGTGAAAGCGTTTTTGAGCGGCAGTTGGTCAAAAGGGATGGCCGACAGCTTTTCGGTGCGCTCTTCGGTCAGGTTGCGTTTTTGCCTGACGTCGATCAGGGCGCCCTGGATCAGGAAATTGCCTTCGGCATCCGAGTACATGATGTCGCTGCCCATGCGTACCTCGTACAGGCCGTTCATCGGGGTTTTGCTGACCTCGTCGATTTTCGGGATGTTGGGCAGGCGCTCGCTCAGGTTCTTGCGGATCGTGGCTTCCTGGGCCAGGGCTTGACCCATGCAGCCCGCCAGCAGGACAGTGGCGATCCATCGTGACAACTTCATGAAGTGGCTTTCTCGGTTAGAGGAGTGTGTGTGGCAGGTGCCGCAGAGCCCATGGCCTGGCGTGTCATCCAGCGCTTGAGTGGGCCCGAGCGGTCAAAGCCCGACAGTCCCCGGTTGCGCAGCTGTTGCCACACGGGGCCCTGTTGGGCAAACAGGCGCTGCAAGGTGTCGGTGACCAGGCCCATGGCCTGTACATCGGCCTGGCGGGCGCGTTCGTAACGGCGCAGCAGCTTGAGGTCATGCAATGGCCGCCAGAACTCTTTGGTGCGAATCACCTTGGCGAGTTCGGCCGCATCGGCCAGGCCGACATTGAGGCCTTGGCCCGCCAAGGGGTGCATGGCGTGTGCCGCATCGCCCGCCAGTGCAAAACTCTGAGCGGAGGTGCCGGGCATGGGGCCGATCCAGCGCTCGGCGCGGGCCAGTTGCAAGGGCCAGACGGCGCGCTCGGATGTGAGCGTCATGCGGCCCAGCGCCAGTCCGCAGGCCGTGGCCAATTCGTGGCTGAAGTCCTCGGCGTTCAAGGCCATCAGGGCCTGTGCTCGGGCCGGATGGGTCGACCACACCAGAGCGACCTCGTGGCCGCCTTCACCACCCAAGGGCAGGAGCGCCAAGATTTCGGCCTGTGCTTGCGACAAGCCTGGGGTTTCGCCAAACCGGAACCATTGGCGAGCCACGCCGCCATGAGGCTGCTCGCACTGCAGTCGTGTGGCGACCGCGTGTTGTTCGTAGTGGGTGATGTCAAAGCCAATGCCCAACTCGGCACGTGTCTGGCTGGCACGGCCTTCGCAGACCACTGTGAGGGGGGCGGGCACTGGCGCGCTGACCACCTCGATCAAGGGCTGGAACTGCACGGCGGCGGCCAGCCGTGCTTCGAGCACGGGCACATCCACCATCCAATTGAGTTCGCCCGCGCCCTGGTCGCGCGCGTTGAAAGTCAGTTGCCCGCCATCGTCGCCCCACACCTGCATCTGGTGCACGGGCGTCACGGCCGGGCTGTCGGGCCAGCAGCGCAACGATTGCAGCAGGCTTTGGGCTGCGCCATTGAGCGAGTAGGCCCGCACATCAGGTGCTGTGCTGGTTTTGGGCACATCCACCAAGGCCACACGCCAATGTTCGCGGGCCAGCAAGAGGGCCAGACTGCGGCCGACGATGCCGGCGCCGCGGATGCAAATGTCGGGGGGATGAGACATATGCACATTGTAAAGAGCAAGCCATGCCTGCGAGGCTGTCCGGACTCTGGGTGACATGGCGCACAGATCGCCCGCATGGCTTTGCCTGTAATGCAAGGTCTCGCTTCGATCCAAGCGGGTTCATCACTCTGAAAGGACAAATACATGACATCTCTGAAAACCTGGACCCGTGCCGCATGGGTGCTGGCCGCGCTGTGTGCTGGCCCCGCCATGGCCGCAGACCCTGCTGCCCCCAAAACCCGTGAGCAGGTCAGGGCCGAGACCCGTGAAGCGATCCGCACCGGCGACATGCCTGCAGATGGTGAGATGGGGTGCAAACGCAACGAAATGAACCCTTCGCAATACCCGCCCCAAGCGGCTCCAGGGGGCGCGAAAACGCGTGAGCAGGTCAAAGCCGAGACCCGGCAGGCCATGCGCTCGGGGGACATGATGACTTCGGGCGAGGCCGGATGTGGACCCCAGCCAGTCCAATCCGGGGGGCAAGGCAAGACCCGGGCACAAGTCAAAGCCGAGCGTGATGCAGCCATCCGCCAAGGCGGGATGCAGGGGACGGGCGAGCTGGCAGGGAGTCCGCTGCCGGCAAATCCGGCACCCAGGAAGGCCCCTTGACGCTTGTCCTTGCCCCCCTCAGCGCTGGGCGGGGCGGGGCGTCCTGAACATTACAATTCAGTCCAGAGCGGTCAAGGCCAGAGCAGCGGTTTGCCAGAACGCCTTGTACCCACCTGATGCACGCCCGCACCCTGCGCACGCGTGCAAAACGTTCCCGCGCTCAAGCCCACATCGGGCTTGTCGGCGTTTGGGGACCACTGACTGAAAGATCGATATGAGTTTGAAATGCGGCATCGTGGGCCTGCCCAACGTGGGCAAGTCCACACTGTTTAACGCCCTGACCAAAGCCGGCATTGCGGCCGAGAATTACCCCTTCTGCACCATCGAGCCCAACACGGGCGTGGTCGAAGTGCCCGATCCGCGTCTGCAGCAACTGGCCGAGATCATTACGCCCGAGCGCATCGTGCCCGCGATTGTGGAGTTTGTGGACATCGCCGGTCTGGTCGCCGGGGCCAGCACAGGCGAAGGCTTGGGCAACAAGTTTTTGGCCCACATCCGCGAAACCGACGCCATCGTCAACGTGGTGCGCTGCTTTGAAGACCCCAATGTGATCCACGTGGCCAACAAGGTGGACCCGATCGCTGACATCGAGGTCATCCAGACCGAGCTGTGCCTGGCCGACCTGGCTTCGGTCGAAAAAGCCATCCACCGCGTGAACAAAATCGCCCGCTCGGGTGACAAAGAGGCCGCCAAGCAATTGGCGATTCTGGAAAAGTGCCAGGCAGCGCTCAACGACACCAAGCCCGTGCGCACCATCGACTTCAGCAAGGAAGAGCGCGCCGAACTCAAACAGTTCTTCCTCATCACTGCCAAGCCCGCCATGTTCGTGGCCAATGTGTCGGAAGACGGTTTCGAGAACAACCCCTTCCTGGACCGCCTCAAGGCCTTTGCCCAAGCGCAAAACGCGCCCGTGGTCGCCATCTGCGCCAAGATCGAAGCCGAGTTGTCCGAGATGGACGACGCTGACCGTTTGGAATTCCTCAAAGAACTCGGCCAGGACGAGCCCGGCCTGAACCGACTGATCCGCGCCGCTTACGACCTGCTGGGCCTGCAAACCTACTTCACCGCTGGTGTGAAAGAAGTGCGCGCATGGACCATCCGCAAAGGCGACACCGGCCCGCAAGCCGCAGGCGTGATTCACACCGACTTTGAAAAGGGCTATATCCGCGCCCAGACCATCGCTTTTGACGACTTCATCGCCTTCAAGGGTGAGCAAGGCGCCAAAGATGCGGGCAAGATGCGCGCCGAAGGCAAGGACTACGTGGTCAAGGACGGCGATGTGATGAATTTCCTGTTCAGCTCCTGAGTCTCACAAAGACTTCATCAAAAAACCGCGCCGTGGCGCGGTTTTTTGATGGGGCAAAGGTGTTGGTCAGCGTTGGGTCACCAGAAACTTCAGCACCTCGGCTACGCTGCGCTGCGGGTCCTCTTCTTGCGGCACATGGCCCAGACCGTCCAACACCACGTACTGGCTGCCAGCGATCTCTTTGTGGAATCGTTGCCCTGAGGGTTCGGGGATGAGCCGGTCCTCTGTGCCCCACAAAATCAGCGTGGGCTGCCCGATGGTGGGGATCAGCCCGGCAGCCTGCGCATCGGTCTCACGCAGTTTCATGCGCTGGGTCAGGCTCTCGCGGTTGCCTGCGCGCAGCGTCAGCTCGTAGTAGCGGTCCACCAGTTCGGGCGTGACCTTGTCGGGGTTGGCGTACACATTGCGCACGCTGGACTCGATCATGCGCCGGGGCAGCAGCTTGCCCATGACGGGTTTGAGCCACTCGATCTGTGCCAGCCGAAAGCCCAGCGGAACCGAGGTCGATTGCAGCGGGTAGCCGCTCGCGTCCACCAGCACCAGGCGGCTGACCCGTTCGGGGTGCTGCACCGCCGTGCGCCAGGCCACACCGCCGCCCAGCGAGTTCCCTGCCAGCACCGCTCGGCGCACGCCCAACTGGTCCAGCAGCGCCGCGATGAAGTCGGCGTAACGGGTCATGCGGTAGTCGCCATCGGGGGCGGGGCCGGTGAGGCCAAAGCCGGGCAGGTCCATGCGGATGACGCGGCGCTGGCCTTGGAGCGCCTTGGCCCAGCCGTCCCAGGTGTGCAGGCTGGCCGAGGTGCCGTGGATCAGCACGATGGGCTCGGGGTCATCACGCGGGCCTTCGTCTCGCAGGTGCACCTGCATGCCTTGCAAGTCAATGAATTGGGAGGGTGCGGGTGCCCATCGTTCTTTCAGGCTGTCCACGCTGCGGTCGGGGGCCCATGACAGGGCCAGACCGGCGGTCAGTGTGGCCAGCAGGATCAGCGCCAACCAGCGCAGCAGTGTCATCCATTTCATATCACCCAGCCTTCAGGAAAAAACCAGAGCAGCAAGGCCGTCATGCACAGGTAGCGGGCGAATTTGCCCATCGCCATGTACAGTGTGCAGGGCCAAAAGGGCATTTTGAGCCAGCCTGCCACGGCACACAGCGGGTCGCCCACGCCCGGCAGCCAGCTCAGCAGACAGGCCTTTGGGCCGAGCTTTTCCAGCCAGACCAGTGCCCGCAGATGGGGGGGCGAGTGCCCCCATTTGTGGGCTGCGCTGTGTGCCCCTCGGCCCATCCACCAGGTCAGCATCCCGCCCAGGGTGTTGCCCGCTGTGGCCACCACGATGGCGGGCCAGAACAGCTCGGGGTTGAGTTTGACCAAACCGAACACCGCAGGCTCGGAGCCCATGGGCAGCAAGGTGGCCGAGACGAAGGCGACCACGAACACTGTGCTCAGGCCAAACTCCGGCAGGGCCAGCCATGTGAGCAGCTGATGTATCCAGACTTCCATGGAGATCAGTTTAACGAGCTTGCCTCAGGCCCTGCCGGGGGCAGGTGATTTGCTTAACACAAGGCACTTGCATCTGCTGAAATTTTCAGCAATTACAATCGTGCCTCCTTTTTAGGCATTCCCGATTCCCCGCACACCCTCCCCAGTCATGCAGATTGGTCCTTACCCCTTGCCGAACAATCTGTTCGTGGCCCCCATGGCGGGGGTGACGGACCGGCCGTTCCGCCAGCTGTGCCGCCAGTTCGGCGCAGGCTATGCCGTGAGCGAGATGGTGACGTCCCGGCCCGATCTGCAAAAGTCCCTCAAGACCAGCCGCCGCGCCAACCACGATGGCGAGCCCGGACCGATCGCGGTGCAGATCGCGGGTACCGATGCGCAGATGATGGCCGACGCGGCCCGCTACAACATCGACCGGGGCGCGCAGATCATCGACATCAACATGGGTTGCCCCGCCAAGAAAGTCTGCAACAAATGGGCGGGCTCTGCCTTGATGCAAGACGAGCCGCTGGCACTCGACATCATCAGCGCGGTGGTGGCGGCGGCCCAGCCGCACGGGGTGCCTGTGACGCTGAAGATGCGCACCGGCTGGTGCCAGACCGAGAAGAACGCCCTGAGCATCGCCCGCGCCGCCGAACAAGCCGGGGTGCAGATGGTCACCGTGCACGGCCGCACACGCGAGCAGGGCTACAAGGGCGAAGCCGAATACGAAACCATTGCCGCTGTCAAAGCGGCGCTGCGCATTCCGGTGGTGGCCAATGGCGATGTGAACACGCCTGAAAAAGCCAAAGCCGTGCTGGCCCTGACGGGCGCGGACGCGGTCATGATTGGCCGCGCGGCGCAGGGGCGGCCCTGGATCTTTCGCGAAACCGCGCACTACCTGGCCACGGGCGAGATGCTCGCGCCGCCGCTGGTGGCCGAGGTGCGCCGCGCTCTGCTAGAGCACCTGCAAGACCACTATGGCCTGTATGGCGAGTACACCGGGGTGCGCTCGGCGCGCAAACACATCGGCTGGTACGTGCACAGCCTCCCTGGGGCCGAGGCCTTCAGGCAGCACATGAACACTTTGGAAACCGCAGACCGGCAACTGGCGGCTGTGGGCAATTACCTGGACGGCCTGGCCGACCAGATGGATCGGTGGCCTGCCCAGAGCAGCGAGCCCGTGTTGGAGATGGAACTGTGAGCGATCGCGAACGACAAAGCATTGAAGCCTGCGTGCGGGCCAACCTCGAAGACTACTTTCGTGACCTGGACGGCACCGACCCGGCAGGCCTGTACGACATGCTGGTGAAGGTGGTGGAAAAACCCCTGCTGGACGTGGTGATGCAGCGCGCCGGACAAAACCAGTCGCGCGCTGCCGACTGGCTGGGCCTGAACCGCAACACCCTGCGCAAGAAGTTGCTGGACCACCAGCTGCTCAAGTGACGCCTGATTTTTTGATTTTTAGACTTTGAGGAACACCCTGATGAAAGCCCTGATTTCCGTATCCGACAAGACCGGGATCGTCGAACTGGCCCAACAACTGCACGCCTTGGGCGTGGGCCTGATCTCCACTGGCGGCACGGCCAAACTCTTGGCCGAGCAAGGCCTGCCTGTGACCGAAGTGGCCGAAGTCACCGGTTTCCCTGAAATGCTGGACGGCCGCGTCAAAACCCTGCACCCCAAAGTGCACGGCGGCCTGCTGGCGCGCCGCGACACGCCCGAGCACATGGCGGCCTTGAAGGCCCACAACATTGACACGATTGATTTGCTCATCGTCAACCTCTACCCCTTTGAAGCCACCGTGGCCAAGCCCGGCTGCACGCTGGCCGACGCGATCGAGAACATCGACATCGGTGGCCCCGCCATGGTGCGCAGCGCCGCCAAAAACTGGAAAGACGTGGGCATCGTCACCGACGCCAGCCAATACGCGGACGTAATTGCTGAGTTGAAAACTAACGGCAAGTTGAGCGACAAGCTGCGTTTTGCTTTGTCTGTGGCTGCGTTCAACCGCATCAGCCAATACGACGGCGCGATCAGCAACTATCTGTCGAGCGTCAACTTTGAAACCGAAAAACTGAGCGAAGCGTACGTGCCCGAGCGCGCCCAGTTCAGCGGCCAGTTCAACGAGCAATACGTCAAAGTGCAAGACCTGCGCTACGGCGAAAACAGCCACCAGCAAGCCGCCTGGTACCGTGATCTGGCCCCGGCGGCCGGATCGCTCGCTACGGGTGTGCAACTGCAAGGCAAAGAACTCAGCTACAACAACATCGCCGACGCCGATGCGGCATGGGAATGTGTGAAGAGTTTTGACAGCTCAGCTTGCGTCATCGTCAAACACGCCAACCCCTGCGGCGTGGCCGTGGGCGCGAATCCGCTGGAGGCCTACAGCAAGGCTTTCCAAACCGACCCCACCAGCGCCTTCGGCGGCATCATCGCCTTCAACCGCCCCGTCGACAAAGCCGCTGCCGAAGCGGTGAGTAAGCAGTTCGTCGAAGTGCTGATGGCCCCTGACTTCAGCGCTGAAGCGCTCGAAGTGTTCAAGAGCAAAGTGAATGTGCGCTTGATGAAAATCACCCTGCCCGCCGACTACGGCAACGTGCGCAACGCTTTGGAAACCAAGCGCGTGGGCTCAGGCCTCTTGCTGCAAAGCGCCGACAACCACGAGCTGGCGCTGGCCGACCTGAAGGTGGTGACCGTCAAGCAGCCCACCCCCGAAGAACTCAACGACCTGCTCTTCGCCTGGAAAGTGGCCAAGTTCGTCAAGTCCAACGCCATCGTGTTCTGCAAAAACGGCATGACCATGGGTGTGGGCGCAGGCCAGATGAGCCGCCTTGACTCCGCCCGCATCGCCAGCATCAAGGCCGAAGCGGCCAAGCTCAGCTTGCAAAACACCGTGGTGGCGAGCGACGCCTTCTTCCCCTTCCGCGACGGCCTGGATGTGGTGGTGGACGCAGGTGCCACTTGCGTGGCCCAGCCTGGTGGCTCGATGCGCGACCAGGAAGTGATTGACGCCGCCAACGAGCGTGGCGTGGCGATGGTGTTCACCGGCGTGCGCCACTTCCGCCATTGATCCGCGTCATAGATCGGACTGTTTTGAACTTTGACCCACTTGGCCTGACCCCCGCGCTCTTGCGCGCTGTGGGTGACATGGGCTTGCATGCCCCCACCCCTATTCAGGCCGAGGCGATTCCTGCTGTCTTGAGGGCTGCCGACGTGTGGGCCACCGCACCCACCGGCTCGGGCAAGACCTTGGCGTTTGCCTTGCCGCTGGTGCAGCAGCATGTGTTGCAGCCGCGCCAGACCAACTTCCGCCGTCCCATCCGCACCCTGGTGCTGGTGCCCACGCGGGAGCTGGCGGTGCAGGTGGGCGATGTCCTCACGAATTTGGCCTACCAGCCAGGGCTCAAGGTCTCGGTGGTGTACGGCGGCGTGTCGATCAATCCGCAAATGATGGGCCTGCGCGGCGGTGCCGACATCGTGGTCGCCACGCCGGGCCGTTTGCTCGACCTGGTCGACCACAATGCGGTGTATCTGGGCAGCGTGCAGCATCTGGTGTTGGACGAGGCTGACCGGCTGCTGGACCTGGGCTTTGCCGAGGAGCTGCAGCGCGTGCTGGCGCTCTTGCCCGCGAAGCGTCAGACCTTGCTGTTCTCGGCCACCTTCGTGCCCGAGGTGGAGGCGCTGGCCTCCAACTTGCTGCAGGACCCTGTGCGCATCACGGTCGACGCCTTTGACGGCCACAAGCCGGACATCACGCAGCGCGCCATTCGCGTGGACGAGAAAAAGCGCACCGCCTTGCTGCGCCATTTGATCGCCGAGAACAGCTGGAAGCAGGTGTTGGTGTTTGTCGCCACGCGCTACGCTTGCGAGCATGTGGCAAACAAGCTCTATAAAGCGGGCATTTACGCCACCCCCTTCCATGGCGAAATGAGTCAGGGCGCCCGCCAGGATGTGCTGCGTGAATTCAAGTCCGGTCGCTGGGACGTGGTGGTCACCACCGACCTGGCTTCGCGGGGCATTGACATCGCCATGCTGCCCGTGGTCGTCAACTACGACCTGCCGCGCTCAGCCACCGACTACACCCACCGCATTGGACGCACGGGCCGCGCCGGGGCCCATGGCGATGCCGTGAGTTTTGTCACGGCTGAGGCTTTGGCGCACTGGCAGCTGATCCAGAAACGCGAAAGCCTGGAACTCACTTTGGAGCAAATCCCAGGCTTTGAGCCCACCGACGAGCCGCCTGCACCGCAAGGCAACGGTGGCATCAAGGGCAAGCGCCCGAGCAAGAAAGACAAGTTGCGGGCGGCAGCGGCCGCGCAGGCGAAAAAAACCGATTGAACTCACCCGGTGCGCGGGTGAGTGGGGCCATCACTGCTCGCCGAATTCGTCCTCGTGGGCTTCGTCGCCCGTGTGCGAGGGGGCTTTGAGCACGCGCACGCCGTGCTTGCTCAAAATTTCCACATATACCGAGGCCGCGCCCGATTTGGCGACAGCGTCCACCGCCTCGATCACGCCGCTCACGCGCACCACTTCGGCGACGTCCGCCGTCAGGCCCACTTTGCAGTCAAAGTCCCAGAAGTCGGCACCGGCAGGCACGGCGCGGTTGCGTTCACGTTTGAAGTATTTGCGGATCTCGTGCTTGACGGCTTCGAGGACGCGGTCAGGGTGCTTGCCTTCGGCTTGCAGGGGGAAATTCTTTTTCATGGGAGGTCCAAGGGAGTGGGCAAGCGCCCGTTCCGGACGTGAATGCAAGGGGCGGATTATCGCTGGTTTGAAGACCCGTGGCGAAAGGCCGCGAGGGCACAGGCTTCAGTCGGCCTGGATTCTGGCTTCGCGCACGATGGTGCCCATGTGCCGGTGTTCGCTGGCCACCGTTTTCGCAAACTCGGCGACCGTGGCGGGCGCTGCCACGCATTGAGCGGCCAGCAAGCGATCGCGCAGTACAGGCAGGGCCAGCACAGCGTTGATCTGGGCATGGAGCTTTTCCACGACGGTGCCAGGCACGCCCGCCGGGGCAAAAATGCCAAAGCGCGAGCTGAAGTTGGCCGAAGCCAGGCCCAGCTCGGCCAATGTGGGCACGCCAGGCAGTGCGTCGAGTCGGGCCGCAGCGCCCACGGCCAGTGCACGCAAACGGCCTTCCTTGATGTGTTGCAGCACCACCCCCGAAGCGTTGGTCGACAGCACCTCGAACTGTCCACTCAGTGCGTCGGTGATCTGCTGGCCGCCGCCTTTGTAGGGCACATGGGTGATGCGCACTTGCGCGTTGCTGCGGATGTTCTCCAGCATCAGGTGCCCGAGCGAGCCCGATCCCGATGTGGCCCAGCGCAAGGCGTCGGGTTGTTGTTTTGCGCGAGCCAAGAGGGCCTTGAAGTCGCCTTGCGGCAAGGCCGGTGTGGCGGCAAGCAACACCGGCGAGTCCATCACGCTGGCCACGGGCATGAGGTCTTTCAAAGCGTCATAAGGCAGGTTGCCCAGGTGGGGGCTGAGCGTCAGCGGCGACAGGGCCGTGAACACCAGGGTGTAGCCATCCGGTGTGGATTTGGCCACCACATTCACCGCGAGCGAGCCACCGGCCCCGGCGCGGTTGTCCACCAGCACGGGTACGCCCAGTCGGGGGGCGAGTTGTTCGGCCAGTGCACGGGCCACTGTGTCGCTGACCCCGCCAGGCGGGTAGGCCACGGTCAGTTTGATGGGTTTGCTGGGCCAGACCGGGCCCTGTGCCCAGACGGGCAAGGCACTGCACAGCGCGGTGGTCAGCCATGTGCGGCGATCTGGGCGGGCTGCGTGGTGCGTCATGGCGGTTTAAATTTGAACGGTGAACCCACTGCCTCAATCTGGATGACAGCGCAAGTGCCTGGGCGAGCAGGCCTTGATGTCAGAGCGTGGCAAAGACTTCGCTGGCCGCCTGCACAGTGGCGGCAATGTCGGCTTCGCTGTGCGCGGCGCTCACAAAGCCGGCTTCGTACAGCGCGGGGGCGATGTAGACGCCGCGATCGAGCAGGCCGTGGAAGAGCTTGTTGAATTTGGGGCTGTCGCTGGTCATGACCTTGGCGTAGTTCTGCGGCAGCTCGGGCAGCAAGAAGAAGCCAAACATGCCGCCCTGGCAGTCAGCGGCAAAGGGCACGCCCGCTTTGGCGGCGGCGCCTTTGAGGCCGTCGACCAGGCTTTGGGTTTTGCTGCTCAAGGCATCCCAGAAGCCGGGCTTGGCGATTTCGCGCAGCGTGGCCAACCCGCAAGCCGTGGCCACGGGGTTGCCGCTCAAAGTACCGGCCTGGTACACCGGACCGGTGGGGGCGAGCTGGCGCATGATCTCACGCGGCCCGCCAAAGGCCGCCAGCGGCATGCCGCCGCCAATCACCTTGCCCAGCACGGTGAGGTCGGGCTGGAAGCCAGGGATCAGTTGGGCGTACACGCTTTGCGCGGAGCCGAGCGCGACGCGGAAACCGGTCATCACTTCGTCAAACACGAACAGCGCGCCGTGCTCGGTGCACAGCTCGCGGCAGCGCTTCATGAAGGGTACGCTGGCGCGCACAAAGTTCATGTTGCCCGCGATGGGCTCGATCATCACGCAGGCCAGTTCCTTGCCGTGCAGCTTGAAAGCCTCTTCGAGTTGTTCGACGTTGTTGTATTCGAGCACCAGCGTGTGCTGCACCACTTCAGGTGGCACACCGGCGCTGGTCGGGTTGCCAAAGGTGGCCAGGCCCGAACCGGCCTTGACCAGCAAGGCGTCCGCGTGGCCGTGGTAGCAGCCTTCAAACTTGATGATCTTGCTGCGGCCAGTCGCACCACGCGCCAGGCGCAGGGCGCTCATGCCCGCTTCGGTGCCCGAGCTGACCAGGCGCACCATCTCCATGGAGGGCACGTGCTTCAGGATTTCTTCGGCCAGCTCGATCTCGCGCTCGGTGGGCGCGCCAAACGAGAAGCCGTCGAGCGCCGCTTTTTGCACGGCTTCGAGCACAGCGGGGTGGCCGTGGCCCAGGATCATCGGGCCCCAGGAGCCGATGTAGTCGATGTACTTTTGGCCGTTCGCGTCCCAAAAGTAAGCGCCCTGGGCACGTTGCACAAAGCGGGGCGTGCCACCCACCGCGCGAAAGGCGCGCACGGGCGAGTTCACGCCACCGGGGATCACCTGGGCGGCGCGGTCAAACAGTTGCTGGTTGCGGTCGGTCATGTTGAATCTTGAATGTCAGTGTTTGGTTTCGTTGAAGGGCACTTCAAAGTAATCGGCCCCTGGCGGCAGTCCATCGCCCTCGGTTTCTTCGTTGTTGCCGGTGTCGTCGTCGCTCAGCGCCCAAAACAGACGGTCGGGTACAACCTGACCCATGCCTGGGCGAAAGCCCTCATCCAGGCTGCGATCGAGGTAGGCCAGGGCTTCGCTGGTGGCATCGGGCAAGTCCATGCCGGTGGCCAGCAAGGCGGCCAGTGCAGCAGACAAGGTGTCGCCCGCACCCGCAAACACCGCCTCGATGCGCTCAAACTTCTCGTGGGCAATCACCGTCTCGGGCGTGGCCAGCACATTGTCGATGTGCTGCTCGGGCAGGGGCAGGCCCGTGACCAGTGTGTAGGGTACGCCCAGCTCGCTGGCGGCCTTGGCAATGTCACGCGGGCCGGGGTTGCGCTCGCCGCTCCATTCCGGCAGCAGCCAACGGCGCAGGGTGCTGTGGTGGCCCACCAGCACACTGGTTTGGGGCAGCAGCAGCTCGCGAAAGGCGTCCAGATAGTCGTCGATTTTGTCGTCTTCCCACCAGGACAAGTTGGGCATGTAGGCCACCACGGGTACGCCGTCGTAGTCGTCGGCCATCTCGGCGATCAGGGCAATGTTTTCTGGCGTGCCGGCAAAGCCGACCTTGATGACCTGGATCGGCACGTCTTCGGCAATGCCGCGCGCCTGCTCACCCACGGCTTCTTCGTCAAAGGGGTAGAAGTCCTGGATGCCGCTGGTGTCGCGCACGTAAGCGCCTGTGACCACCGGCAAGGTGTGCGCCCCGACCGAGCCCATGGCCAGCACGTCGCCGCTGAGGCCCCCTGCGCCACTGGGGTCATTGGCGTTGAAGCACAAGACACAGGCCAGCCCTTGCGATTCGCCTTCGTCCGCTGGGCTTTCCGGGTCGGCAGTTTCGGGGAGTTTGTCGGTCATGAAAGGGCTTCGCAAGGGGCTGAACCGAGCCGCGCTGGGCGACCCGATACAATCGATTCATTCTATTCGACTCACTGATTGCGATACCCCAATGGAAAGCAAAACCTGGATGTGCCTGATCTGCGGCTGGATCTATGACGAAGCCGAAGGCGACCCCGAGCATGGCATTGCCCCCGGCACCAAATGGGAAGATGTGCCCATGAACTGGACTTGCCCCGAGTGTGCGGCCCGCAAGGAAGACTTCGAGATGGTCGCCATCTGAGCCAACGGCACCCGAAAGCCAGGCCGCCTTTTCAGGCGGCTTTTTTCTTGACCACGGCGTAACGCGCCAGTGTTTTTTCACGCGCTTCGGCGTGGTCCACCACTGGTGCCGGGTAGGTCTTGCCGATCTCGATCCCTGCCGCCTGCAGCTCCAGCTCACCCGCCAGCCAGGGGGCGTGGATGGATTTGCCGGACAAAGCCGCCAGCTCGGGCACATAGCGGCGGATGAACTTGCCCTCGGTGTCGAACTTTTCGCTTTGGCTGATGGGGTTGAAGATGCGAAAGTAGGGCTGCGCATCGCAGCCGCTGGAACTGGCCCACTGCCAGCCGCCGTTGTTGGCTGACAGGTCAAAGTCGTTGAGGTGCGTGGCGAAGTATTTCTCGCCCCATCGCCAGTCCACCCCCAGGTCCTTGCACAAAAAGCTGGCCACCACCATGCGCAGCCGGTTGTGCATGTAGCCTGTCTGGTTGAGCTGGCGCATGGCGGCGTCCACCAAGGGGTAACCGGTACGGCCTGCGCACCAGGCCTCGAACAGTTTGTGGCCGTGCGGGCCGTGGTCCCAGTGGATGGCGTCGTAGTCGCGCTTGAAGCTCTCGCCCTGGCCCACATGGGCGAAGTTGGCCAGCACCTGCACATAAAAGTCGCGCCAGATCAGCTCCGACAGCCACACGGCGGCGCCTTCGCTGCCCGATTGCATGCGGGCATGGGCTTCGCGGGCGAGTTGGCGGATCGACACGGTGCCAAAGCGCAGGTGCACGCTCAGGTAGCTGGGGCCTTTGACGGCCGGGAAATCGCGCCGGTGGCCGTATTCGTCGATGCGGTGCAGAAAATCCGCCAGCAGGCCTTGCGCACCCGATTCGCCCGTGGGGATGCGCAGCGCCTGCAGGTTGGTGCTTTCAAAGTCCAGGTCCTGCAAGGTGGGCACAGGCTGGCGCAGCGCAGGTGGGCGTGGGGCCAGGTGTTGTGCGTAGCGCTCCACCGGGTAGGCCTTGAGGTAGAAATCATTCACCTTGCGCAGCCAGGCGTTTTTGTAAGGGGTGAACACCGAAAACGCGGTACCCGACAGGGTCATGACCTCCTGACGCTCGAAGACCACATGGTCCTTGCAGGTGTGAAAGGCGATGCCGTGGTCGGCCAGGTGGCCGCGCACATGGTTGTCACGCAGCTGGGCGTGGGGCTCATCGTCGTGGCTGGCAAAAACGGCCAGCGCGCCCAGCTGGTGGGCCAGTTTCGGGATCTCGTGCTCGGCCACGCCATGGCGCACGATCAGGCCGCAGCCTTGGGTGTTGTGTGACTGGCCCAGTTCGGCCAGGCGCTGGTCGAGCTCCTCCAGCGATTCGCGGATGAATTCGACACGCCGGTCGGCCCGGGGCAGGGCGTCCAGAATGGCGGTGTCAAAGACAAAGGCCACATGGACCTGGCGGCAGTGTTTCAGGGCCTGGTAGAGCGCCGCGTTGTCGTGCGCCCGCAAATCCCGGCGCAACCAGACCAATCCGCTCGAAAAAGGGGTGTCCATGGACAGTAAATACCTGTGGCGCCGACCCGGCAGCCCGAGGGCGGGGCCGTTAAAATCGGTGCATGTCTGCCGATTCTGCCTCCTTCAAGCTCACGCATCACTTTTTGATTGCAATGCCCGGTCTGGAGGACGAGGTTTTTGCCCGCAGCGTCGTCTACATGTGCGAGCACAGCGAACGCGGCGCCATGGGCCTGATCATCAACAAGCCCAGCGATCTGACCATGCAGCACCTGTTTGACAAGGTGGACCTGCCTCTGCGTCGCGAAGACATGGTGGCATCCCCCGTGCTGCAAGGCGGCCCGGTGCAAACCGATCGGGGTTTTGTGCTGCACGACCCGATCCACATGGCCGATCCGGCGCAAGACGGTGGCGCCATTTACGCCTCCACCCTCACCGTGCCCGATGGTCTGGAGATGACCACCTCGCGCGATGTGCTCGAAGCCCTGTCGTCTGGGGCTGGCCCGCGCCGCGTGCTGGTCACGCTGGGTTACGCATCCTGGGGCGAGGGGCAGCTCGAATCCGAGTTGGCCGAAAACGCCTGGCTCACCGTGCCCGCCGATGTGGGCATCGTGTTCGACACCCCGTTGGCGCAGCGCTATGACAAAGCACTCGACCTGCTGGGCCTCAAAGCCTGGATGCTCTCACCCGAGGCGGGGCACGCATGAGCCTGACGGAGGTCACTGCCGTTCCGCAGACCCAGCAAACTTTTCTGGCCTTCGATTACGGCCTCAAGCGCACTGGCGTGGCCGTGGGCAACCGCCTGATGAAAACAGCGACACCGCAGGGCACGATTGCCGCCGAGGGCGACGCCCGGTTTGTCAAGATCGCTGAGCGCATCAAAGAGTGGCAACCCGACGCGCTGGTGATCGGCGTGCCCACCCACCCCGATGGCGCTGAGCATGAGAACACCTTGCGTGCGCGCAAGTTCGGCCGTCAGTTGCGCGGCCGCTTTGGCCTCGCCGTGTACGAGGTGGACGAGCGCTACACCACGACCGAGGCGCATTCGTATGGGGCCAAAGATGCCGATGCGGCCGCAGCGGCCATCATTCTTGAACAATTTTTAAGGAATCTGCCATGAGTGCTTTGGCGTTGGATGCAGAGGCCCTGTACCAAGAACTGCTGCGCGGTGTGCGCAGCTTGTGCGGGGCGGATACCCGCCTGGTGGGCATCACCTCGGGCGGCGCCTGGCTGGCCCAGCGCCTGCAGCGTGACCTGGGCCTGGTCGGGGAGTCGGGTCAGGTGTCCTCGGTCATGCACCGCGACGATTACGCGCAGCGTGGTCTTGCGGCCGGCGGCCAGACCAGCCTGCCCTTCGAGGTCGATGGGGCCGACATCCTGGTGCTTGACGATGTGCTCTACACCGGTCGCACCATCCGCGCCGTGCTCAACGAACTCTTTGACTACGGTCGACCCGCCCGCGTGCAGCTGGCCGTGTTGGTGGACCGTGGAGGGCGCCAGTTGCCGGTGCAAGCCGACTACGCCGCCGCCCGCGTGGCCCTGCCCGAGACGCAATCGCTGGCGCTGGCCCGCGATGCGGCCGGGAAGTTCAGTTTTGACGTGGAGAACAAAGCCTGATCGAGGTGAGAACAACATGCTCTACAAACGCAACAACCCCCAACTCAACAAGAACGGCGAGCTGATCCATCTGCTCTCCACCGAAGGCCTGTCCAAGGACATCCTGACCCACATCCTCGACACCGCATCGAGTTTTGTGAGTGTCAACGACCGCGAGGTCAAAAAGGTGCCCCTCTTGCGCGGCAAAAGCGTGTTCAACCTGTTCTTTGAGAACAGCACCCGCACGCGCACCACTTTCGACATCGCGGCCACCCGTCTGTCGGCCGACGTCTACACGCTCGACATCGCACGCTCTTCGGCCAGCAAGGGCGAGTCGCTGCTCGACACCATCGCCAACTTGAGCGCCATGGCCGCCGACATCTTTGTGGTGCGCCACAGCGAGTCGGGCGCGCCCTACCTGATCGCCCAGCATGTGGCACCCCATGTGCACGTGGTCAACGCCGGTGACGGGCGCCATGCCCACCCCACGCAGGCGCTGCTGGACATGTACACCATCCGGCACTACAAAAAAGACTTTGCCAACCTCACCGTGGCCATCGTGGGCGATGTGTTGCACTCGCGTGTGGCGCGCTCAGACATCCATGCGCTCACCACCCTGGGCTGCGCCGAGGTGCGCGTCGTCGGCCCCAAAACGCTGGTGCCCGCCGACATGGCCCAGATGGGCGTGCGCGTCTTCAATAATCTGGAAGAGGGCATCAAGGATTGCGACGTGGTCATCATGCTGCGCCTGCAAAACGAGCGCATGAGCGGTGCGCTGCTGCCCTCCAGCCAGGAATACTTCGAAAGCTTTGGCCTCACGCCTGAAAAACTGCAACTGGCCAAGCCCGACGCCATCGTCATGCACCCCGGCCCGATCAACCGCGGTGTCGAGATCGACTCGGCAGTGGTGGATGGCCAGCAAAGCGTGATCCTGCCGCAGGTGACTTTTGGCATCGCGGTGCGCATGGCGGTGATGAGCATCGTGGCCGGTAACGAAGCCTGAGGGGAACAAGAACATGAAGATCCTGATTCAAAACGGCCGCGTGATCGATCCCGCCAGTGGCCTCGACCAAAGCGCCGATGTGGCGATCGCGGCGGGCTGCATCGTGGCGGTGGGGCCAGCGCCTGCCGACTTCTCGCCCAACCGCGTGATCGACGCCAAAGGCTGCATCGTGGCCCCGGGCCTGGTGGACCTGGCGGCGCGCCTGCGCGAACCCGGCCAAGAGCACGCGGGCATGCTCGAGAGTGAAATGGCCGCGGCCGTGGCCGGTGGCGTGACCAGCCTGGTGTGCCCACCCGACACCGAGCCGGTGCTCGATGAGCCGGGGCTGGTGGAGATGCTGCGTTACCGCGCCGAAAAACTGCACCAGGCCCGTGTGCTGCCCCTGGGCGCACTCACCGTGGGCCTGAAGGGCGATGTGTTGACCGAAATGGGCCAGCTCACGGCCGCCGGTTGTGTGGGCTTTTCGCAGGCCGAGGTGCCGATCCCCAGCACCCAGGTGCTGCAACGCGCCTTGCAATACGCCAGCACCTTTGGCTATGCCGTGTGGCTGCGCCCGCAGGAGTTGCACCTGGGCAAGGGCGTGGCCGCCAGTGGCCCGCTGGCCACGCGCATGGGTTTGTCGGGCGTGTCAGTGGCGGCCGAGACGATCGCACTGCACACGATTTTTGAGCTGGTCCGCGCCACACAAGCGCGTGTGCACCTGTGCCGCATCAGCAGCGCTGCAGGTGTGGCCCTGGTGCGCCAGGCCAAGGCCGAGGGCCTGCCGGTGACCGCCGACGTGAGCATCAATTCGCTGCACCTGACCGACGCCGACATGGGCTACTTTGACAGCCGCGCACGCCTCACGCCCGTGTTGCGCCAGCAGCGCGACCGCGACGCGTTGCGCGCAGGCCTGGCCGACGGCACGCTCGACGTGCTGGTGTCCGACCACACCCCGGTCGATGCCGATGCCAAGGCCTTGCCTTTTGCCGAGGCTGAGCCTGGCGCCACCGGCATGGAGTTGCTCTGGAGCCTGGCGCTCAAGTGGGGCCAGGAATCGGGTCTGGCCTTGCCACAGGTGCTTTCCCGCATCACGGCCGATCCGGCCCGCGTGCTGGGGGCATCGCTGGGCACCTTGCAGGATTCGGTGGGCCGATTGGCTGTTGGCGGCGCGGCCGATGTGTGCGTGCTGTCCGATCAGGGCCACTGGCCGGTGACGGCCGAGGTGCTGCGCAGCCAGGGCAAGAGCACACCGTTTTCGGGTTATGAGTTGCCCGGTCGCGTGCTGGCCACGGTGGTGGGCGGCCATGTGGCGTTCGAGGCCGCCAAGGCCTGAGTCCAGACGCCCGCAGCGCGCACCATGAAGTCTATGCGGGCCATCTGGAAACTGCTGCGCGGCCTGTGGCATGTGCTGTTGGGCCTCTGGTGGATCCATGCGCACTTCCCGCGACTGAGCCCAGACCAGCGCGCCATGCGCGTGCAGGCCTGGTCCTTGCAGTTCTTGGCGCTGTGGGGCATCCATGTGAAGGTGCTGGGGCAACCGGTGGTGGCGGGGCCGGCTCTGATCGTGGCCAACCACATCTCGTGGCTCGACATTTCGGTGATCCATGCGGCGCGGCACTGTCGCTTTGTCTCCAAATCGGACATCCGTGACTGGCCGCTGGTGGGCATGTTGGCCGCGGGTGCTGGCACGCTCTTCATCGAGCGCAGCAGCCGCAAAGATGCGCTGCGCATGGTCAAGGACATGTCCGAAGCCATGAAAGAGGGCGATGTGGTGGCCGTTTTCCCGGAGGGCACCACCAGCGATGGCCGCGACTTGCTGCCGTTTCATGCCAACCTGATCCAGTCAGCGATCCAGGCCGATGCCCCGGTGCAGCCCATGTCACTCAAGTTTGTCGACGCGCACACGGGTGAGCCCAGTTTTGCCCCTTGCTACATCGGAGACGACACGTTGATCGGCTCGATGTGGCGAACTCTCACGGCGCCGCCGATTTTGGCGGTGGTTCACTTTGGTGCGCCTCAGCGTGCACAGGGCCGTGAGCGACGGCAATGGGCCAAGGACTTGCGCCAGGACATCATCCACCTGCGCGACACCGATTTCCCTTGAGTTTGGTGCCCAGCACGCGAGGTGTCTTCAGTTCGGTGGAGGCCGTCCGCCCGATGATTCTTCAATGACTTGCCGCACGATGGCTCGGGCATGCGCTTCGGTGATGCCGAATTCCTTGCGCAGATGCTCGATGGTCCGCTGCTCTTTGGCGTTGATGTGGCCATCCTTGACCAGCTCTTCCACCTCGGTGGTGAATTCGATTTCCTGGCGCCTGACCCGGGTGGCGAATGCCGAGGCCACGATGCCAGTGAGCAAGGCGACCGTGAACACGCCCGATAAGGCCGTCACCGCGCCGATGAACTTGCCATGGACCGAGACGGGGACCGCATCACCGTAGCCCACGGTGGTGATGGTCACGATGGCCCACCACATGGCGTCCGGGATGGTGCCGAACTGGGCCGGTTGCAGCCGATGCTCTGCGTAATACATCAGGCAAGAAGCGATCAGGATGGTCAAGGCCAGCAGATAGAGCGCCGAAATGAACGAGTCACGTTCGGCATAGATCGATGCAATCAGGTCTTCCAGTGCGGTCGAGTAGTGTGAGAGTTTGAGGATCCGCAATATGCGGATGACCCGCAGAACCCGAAGGTCGAGTCCCGGCAGCAAGGACTGCAGAAAGAACGGCAGGATGGCAATCAGGTCAATCAGCCCATGAAAGCCCAGCATGTAATGCAGTCGCCTGCGGGTGGCTGAGGCGTGTCCTGATCGGTGATTTTCGGCCGCAGTCCAGACGCGCAACAGGTATTCGATGCTGAAAAACAGGATGGAGGCAGCATCAAACCATGCAAAGGCCTGCTGGTGATGGCGGTCGATTTCTGGCACAGACTCCAAAACCACCACCACCACATTGATCAGCACCATCAAGGTCATGAGCCATGAAAAGGCCAAAGCCGCCTTCCGGTCCTTGACGCTCGCATAGCGCAGGATCAGGAAGAGCCGATGTCTCAGGGTCAGGTGCTTGGTCATGGTTTGTCTGGGCAGGTCGTGTGGGCATATCCAGTGTGCGCCAAGCTCAAGTGTCGCAGACTGCACACAACAGCCGCTAAGATCGGCGTTTCGACTGGCTGGACAAGATTTTTGTATCCAGGTTCGGCCATGGCAGTTCCGTTCAAGGAGTTTTCATGAGCGTTTCACAGTGGATGGCGGTTGCAGGCTTGCTGGTCACTTCAGCACTGGTTTCCGCCCAGACCCCCGAAGCATTGCAGGTGCGCAGCTGGGCTGCGTCCTGTGCCAATTGCCATGGCACCCAAGGCCAGGCTCAGTCGCCCATGCAGCCCCTCGCGGGATCGCCGCAGGAGCTGATCGTGCAGCGCATGATGGACTTCAAGTCCGGCAAGGTGCCGTCTGCCACCGTCATGCACCAGCTGGCCAAAGGCTACAGCGATGAACAGATCGTGGCCATCGCTGCTTTTTTTGCTGCCCAGAAACGTTGAGGAGACAGTCTATGCAACGTCGTCATTTCCTGCAGTCAGGTTCGGCTCTTGGGGCCTTCGGCCTGGTGTCCGGTTGCGCCTCTGTGGACTCGGGCAAAGGCCCCAAGGTGGTGGTCATCGGTGCCGGTTACGCCGGGGCCACCGCGGCCAAATACATCCGCATGTGGTCGGACTATGGCATCCAGGTGACCTTGGTCGAGCCCAACCCCGCTTTTGTGTCATGCCCCATTTCCAATTTGGTGATTGGCGGCAGCAAGACCCTTGCCGACATCACCACGCCTTATGACAACCTGGTCAAACGCCATGGTGTCAAGCTCGTGCAGGACCGTGTGGTCAGCATCGACGCCGACAAGCGCCTGGTCCAACTCGCCAGCGGCAGCAGCCTGAGCTATGACCGCCTGGTGGTCTCGCCCGGTGTGGACTTCATGTGGGAGACCTTGCCCGGCATGGCCCGCGAAGGCGCCAAAGACAAGGTCTTGCACGCCTGGAAAGCCGGCGCCCAGACGGTGGCCCTGCGCAAGCAATTGGAGGCCATGCCCGACGGTGGCGTCTTTGCCATGTCGATCCCGATGGCGCCTTACCGCTGCCCGCCCGGCCCTTACGAGCGCGCCTGCCAGGTGGCCGATTACTTCAGCAAGGCCAAGCCCAACAGCAAAGTCATCATTCTCGACGCCAACGACGACGTGACCTCCAAAGGGCCGCTGTTCAAGAAAGCCTGGAGCGAGCGCTACCCGGGCATGGTGGAGTACCGCCCCAAGCACAACGTGATCGACGTGGATGCGGCCACGAACACGCTCAAATTCGACTTCCATGACGACCTGAAGGCCTCGGTGCTCAATGTGATCCCGGCCATGCGTGCGGGCGATGTGGCCGCGCAAGCCGGTTTGGCAACGGCCAACAAGCGCTGGTGTGAGGTGGACTTTTTGACGTTCGAGTCCAAGGTCGTCAAGAACGTGCATGTGCTGGGCGACGCCGTGCTGTCTGCACCGCTCATGCCCAAGTCAGGGCACATGGCCAACCAGCATGGCAAAACCTGTGCTGCCGCCGTGGTGGCTTTGCTCACCGGGCAAGAGGTCAACCCTTTGCCGATCTACAACAACACCTGCTACAGCTTTGTCAGTGCCACCGAGGTGGTGCATGTGGCCAGCGTGCACCGTTACGACGCAGACAAGAAAACTATGCTCACGGTGCCAGGCTCGGGCGGGGTGTCTGCACAGGCCAACACGCTGGAAGGCCTGTATGCCATGGGCTGGGCGCGCAACATCTGGGCTGACACCCTGGCCTGAAGCTTTTTTCATCCTTTCGGATTGCACCATGCACGATCGTCGAAACACCTTGAAAGCCGGTGCGGCTTTGGCCGCCCTGTTGGCTTCGGCGGGTTACCCCCGGTGGGCTGCGGCCTACAGCAAGACGGCTTTTGATGCGAAGACGGTACAGGACGCCACCAAGGCACTGAACCTGAACGCACTGAGCGAGAGCAAGGATGTGCTGCTCGCTGTGCCGGACGTGGCAGAAAACGGCGCTGCCGTTGGCGTCACCTTCGGCGCGGGTTTGCCCGGTGTGCGGCAGTTGCTGCTGTTGGTTGACAAGAACCCGACGGCTCTGGTGGCCCGATTTGCCCTCACCGATGCGGTGGACGCCCAGTTTTCCACTCGCCTCAAAATGGCCGAAACCTCGCAGGTCTATGCGGTGGCGATCCTGGCCGATGGCCGCGCCTTGTTTGCCCGCAAGGAAGTCAAAGTGACCCTGGGCGGCTGCGGCGCCTGAATTTGCAAGGAGCAACGATGACCGAAGCCACCCGAATCCGGGCCCAATCCGCGGGCGACAAGGCCCAGGTGCGGGTCTTGATGAACCATGACATGGAAACCGGTCTGCGCAAGGACGCCGCAGGCAAGCTGATCCCCGCCTGGTACATCCAGCAAGTCGATGTCACCCACAACGGCAAGCAGGTGTTTTCGGTGGAATGCGGCACGGCCGTGTCCAAAAATCCGTTTCTGGCGTTCTCGGTTAAAGGGGCCAAGGCTGGGGACAAGATT
Organism: Limnohabitans radicicola; assembly: GCF_014837235.1. Taxonomy (GTDB): domain Bacteria; phylum Pseudomonadota; class Gammaproteobacteria; order Burkholderiales; family Burkholderiaceae_C; genus Limnohabitans_A; species Limnohabitans_A radicicola. The sequence continues at coordinate 120,486 of NZ_JACYFT010000003.1, forward strand.
GGCGTGGCATGGCGCGACAACCGGGGCGTGACACGCACGGACGAAGCTTTGGTGCTGTGAGCTTTTTGGCAGCGGTTGTGGCCGAGGCAAGCGGATGGTGCCCCCGACAGGAATCGAACCTGTATTTACACCTTAGGAGGGAGTCGTTCTATCCATTGAACTACGGTGGCGCCGTGGGGGATTGTAAAGGGCGACATTCAGTCGCGGCGTACGGTGTAGACCAGATCCAGCGCGTTCACGTCACCTGCTTGCGCACGCAAGGTCAGGCGGCGTGAGAGGTCGTAGAACACGTACAGGCTGCCGAAGGCACCGCTCAGGCTGCTCTCGTAGACCAGATAAAAGTCTTTGGACAGGCGCTTGCCCAGCGTGATGGCGGTGCCTGTGGCGGTGTTGGCTGTGGTGGTCGCGCTGCGGCTGCCGCTGGCCACTGAAATCTCATCGAGTCCGAGTGCATTCGCCAGATCGCCGCCGAGGCGCTTGCCGTTGCCGCCCAGCAGGGCCATGGCGGCCTGTTGCAGCACGGCCGATTCAGCCCCGCCGCCAGCGGGCGAGCGGCCCAGCACCAGCCAGGCCAGCTTGTCGGCGTCGGGCATGTCGGGGTCAGCATACAAACGGATGCGCGGTGCCTGCGCGGTGCCGGTCACAGTGACGCCCACGCGTTGCGACAAGTTGGGGCGTAGCGCCAGGATCTCCAGGTCGGGGTTGTCATAGGCACCGTTGAAGCGCAGCAGGCCTTGCTCGATGGTCAGCTGCTGGCCATAAGCCTTGAAGCGGCCGCTGTCGGTACTGACTTGACCCGTGAGCCGTGGCTGGCCCTGACTGGCCGCATGGCTGACCAGGGTGAGTTGCCCTGCCAGCCGGGTGCTGAGGCCGTGGCCTTGCACCTGGAAGTCCGGACCCAGGTCCAGCAGCACGCGGATGTCCGGTGTGCCCATCAGGGTGCGGGGGCTGCTGGGGGCTGCGGGCGTGGCGATCACATTCTTGTTGAGCACCACCACATCGTCACCCAGCGTGGGGGTGGTGTCGTCCTGCAAGATGAACTGCGCCTGATCTGCCTTGAGCTGGCCGCTCAGCTGCATCTGGCCTTTGGCCATCTTGCCGTTCATGTGTCCCGAGACCGTGAGTCGGCGATCCGCACGGTTGCTCACGCGCAAGCCCTGCGCCGTGATCTGCAAGTCCATCTGCACATCTTGCAGCGAGGCCATCTGTGCGTTCTGACCGGTCCAGACCACCTGGCCCTGGGCTGTGACTTGACCGCCTTGCGCGCCTGCGCCCTTGAGGCTGAATTCCTCCAGCACCATTTTTTGGTCCTGCAGCCGTGCACGCAGTTGGCCCTGGCTGAACTCGATGCCTTGAACGGCCGAGCGGGCCGCCAGGTTGTGGGCCTGAAGCTGCCCTGACCATTGCGGCTGGCCGCGTGTGCCACTCACGTCGAGAGCGGCATCCAGCGAGCCTTGCACCCGCCAGCCCGGTGGGGCCAGCCACGACCAGGCACCGATGCGTGGCAGTTGCGCGGTGACCCGCCCGGACAGCGGTGCTTGTGTGGGCCACAAGCCCGCAGGGTCTGTGGTGTCCATGCGGCTTTGCAACTGGGCTTGCAGTTGGCCTGCCCTTTCGGTGTTCCATTGCAGTTGCAGCTTGGCGTCCTGGCCTTCCACGCTCAACTGAGCCCATGCCTCCTGGATGCCTGCGTCGGCGAGCGGTGCCGCTGTACCTTCTGTCGCGATCAAAAGACGCCCGCGGCTGCGCTCAAGCCGCGCCTGCAAGCGCAGCTGGTCTTCGAGGTTCAGCGTCAGGCGGCCTTTTAGCTGCAGATCTCCTGGAGCTTCGGGTGCGCCCAGGATCTGTGTCCACTGCCAAGGCAGGTCGCTGAGCTGTGCGTTCAGATGGGCCTGGGCCGGGCGGACGCCTGCGCGCGTCCAGTCACCGCGATCCACCTGCAACCAGGCTTTGCCCGGGCTGGGGCCCGTGATTTGCCACTGGCTCGGCGCCCATTGCAGGCGGCCTGTGGAACCTGTCCATTGCCAGTCGATCGGGCTTTGCAGTTGCAGGTTGCTGGTGTAGGGGCCAGCGGTCCATTGCAGTCGCGCTTCTTGCCATTGACCTTCCCATGCGGTCGGCCACGGCTGTGCGGGCACGTGCGTGAGTTGCCAGCGTGTGTCGAAATTCGCCAGGCCCTGGCTGTTTTGCGCTTGCCCTTGCGCGCGGGCCTGCAGGCTGTGCAGGGTGCCGTCGATCTGCGCGCTGGCCGCCCGCCATTGCCAGGCACCTGTGGTCATGCCCGTGAGCTGGAGCATGGGGGCTTCGAGCCGGGCTTGCAAACGCGTCTCGGGCTGCTGCCAGCCGCCCTGCCATTGGGCGGATGCCTGGGCCTGACCTTGGGCCCGCCAACCTTGCAAGTGGCTCTGTAGTTGGGGCCAGCGCTGCAGCCATTGCAGGCTGCGTTGCGCGTCCTGCACTTCGATCTGGAGCTGCCCTTGGCCCTCACGCGCAGCCAGCTGGCCTCGCAGTTGTCCTTGCAGACCGGGCCAGGCCCATGTCCACTGCCCGGTGAGCGAGGCGGCGGCGCTTTGCCATTGGCCCTGACCGCGCAGCAGCGCCTGGTTCAGGCGCAATTCCAGCTCATCCAGTGTCCACAGCCTGGGTGTCCAGGTGCCCATGGCCTTGAGCGAGGCGGTCTCACCCGCTACACCGCTGCCCGCAAGCGCCTGGGTGGGTTGCAGCAAGGCCTGGAACTTCACCATGCCTGCCTCGGCCTGCGTGGCTTGCACGGTGCCGCTCAGTGCCGGACCGTTCAATGCGGTGTGCAGCTGCCCCGGTGACAAGTGGTTCACCCTGGCGTTGCCATGCCAGCCGGCAGGTGTCCACTGGCCATGAGCCTGTGCGCTGCCGCCGGGCCAGGCCAGGTCCAGGGCCTGGATTTGCCAGTCCTGCCCGTCTTTGTCCAGGTCCAGGCGCAGGCTTTGCAACGGGATTTTGTGCAGATCCCAGGGGCCGGGCAGCCCGTTGGTGAGGGTGCCTTGCAGTTGCCAGCGTTGCGCTTGCGGGCGGGCTTGCACCTGTCCACTCAGTTGCGTGTGCGGCGCACCAGGCCACAGACTGGCCAGGTCCAGCTGCCGTGCACGCGCCTGGACCGAGGCGACAGCCTGGGCTTGCCAAGGGTGCAGGGTGGCGTCGACATCCAGCTGCATGGCCGATGCATCGGCCCCGGTGGGCTGCAGCTGCGCCTGCAATTGCAGCTGCGCCGAAGGCCCGGCCAGCGTGCCTTGCAGTTGTGCGTGGGCGGCCAGTGCCGTGGTTTTTGAGCTGCCAGGGGTCTGCGCAGTGATGTCGCCATGCAGTTGCACATCGAGCGCCATGGGCGCTGTGGCCTGCAGCGTGCCTTGTCCCCGGTAGCGGCCTTGTGCCAGTGCCAGGTTGTCCAGCGTCAGGCGGTGCGTTTGGCCGTCAAAACGGTAGTGGCCTTGCAGTTGCGACAGGGTGACGGGGCGGTCGCCTGTCCATTGAAGTCGATCGATTTGCCAGGGCAGATCGACCTGCAAAGGCCATGACCCCGGTGACAAGGCCGTGGTCGCCTGTGCAGGGCGATCGTCCTTGATGGTCAGTTGCTCCAGACGCCACTGCGTGATGGGCAGCTGCCCATGCCATAGGCGTGACCAGTCCAGTCCGATGTCGCTGCCTTGTGCTTGCACATCCAACCCGGCTTCGTGCCAGTGCGTTTGCCCGATTTGCCCGCCGAGGCGCAGGCTGCCTCGAACCTGGTCGAATTGCAGCTGTTGCGTGGCAGGCAAGGCCCAGGCCACGGCGTGCAAGGCGGTGCCCAGCGAGCCTTCGGTCTGGGCCCATGCCCACAGGCCACCCGCCAAGGCGGTGGTGCCCAGCAGCGCGATGGCGGCCACGGTCACGCCTCGCCTGGGTCTTGGCGTTGCGGTGTGGGCGGTGGGTTCGTGCATCAGAACTTGAACCCCACGCTCATGTGCAGACGCCATTGGTGCGTGTCCTGGGCCTGCGCCAGGTCAATTTGCAAAGGCCCGACCGGGCTGCGCCAGCGGGCACCCAGGCCTGCGCCGACTTTGGCCCGCATTTGCGAAGGGTTGTCGGCCACGGCACCGGCATCGACAAACACCGCGCCCTCCCAGTCGGTGCGCTGGGACTGGCGGTAGATCGGGATTTGCCACTCGACACTGCCGGTGGCCAGGTAACGCCCGGCGCTGATGACGCCGGGGCGGGTGGCCACGCCAATGCCGCTCAGGGCATAACCGCGCACGCTGCCATCACCGCCTGCCAAAAACAGCTGCGTGGTCGGGATGCCGCTGGCGTCGCGCGTGACCACGCCGCCCAACTCACCACGCATGGACAGGCGCTGGCCGCTTTCGCCCAGCGCTTGCATGCCCAGCACCTTGCCCAACCAGCGGCCGTAAGGCGTGCGCTGGTTGCCCAGGGTCACACCCGAGCCGACCTCCAGACCGAAGCCCCAGCCTTGGGTGGGAAAAGGCAGGGTGTCAAAGCGGCGCCAGGTCCAGGCGTAGTTGGCGCTCAAGGACTCGCGCGTGTCGGCCAAGGTGCCCAGGGTGTGCGAGGTGTCGTATTGGGCGTAATAGGTGCGGTCCACCCGTTCGGCCAATTGGGTGCGGCCTGCACGCAGGCGCTGGCTGGTGACTTCGTAGCCGGTGAAGACCTGGTGCTCGGCTTTGCCCGAGGTGGTCCAGCGCCAAAGTTGTTCGTTGGGCTGGCCCAGCAAATCGAGGCTCAGTGTCTGCAAGGTCCTGTCGACCGCAACTTTGGTCACAGCGCGCCAGTCCAGTCCCGGCACGCGGTGTTGGGTGTACTCGGCGCTGACGCGGGGGCCGTTGTCGCTGCGCACACCCACACCCACCACCCACTTCTGGCGCAAGGCTTCTTTCAGCTCGATCTTGACGGGCATGGCCTGCGCGTCGCCCTCGGTGTCGAGCGTGACGAACACCGAGTCATAAAAACCGCTGGCCACAAGGCGTTGCTGGGCTTCGAGCAGGTCGCTTTGCCGATAGGCTTGCCCGGTCTTGATGCGGGCCAGGCGCACGGCCTGCTCAGCGCCATAGCGTTCGCTGCCCGTGACCTGCGCGGGGCCCAGCACCACCCGTGGGCCGGAGTCCAGCGTGAGCGAGAGCCGGGCCGTGTGGGTGTCGGGGTCCACCTGCGCCTGGCTCGTCACCAGCCGTGCGAGGGGGTAGTTTTCTGCCGTCAGTCGGCGCAGCGTGGCGGACTTGGCTTGCGCCCAATCCGATTGGGTGAAGGCTTTGCGCGCAGGCAAAAGCCATTGTTGTTGCAGCGCGTGCTTTTGGGCCTGTGTGGCCGGGTTGTGGGCGATGTCGCCTTGCAGCGTGAGTTGCACCTCGCTCACCACGCTTTGTTGCCCCGGAGCCACGTTCAGCAGCACCTGACGTGCTGCGCCACCGGGTGTGTCCGGCAGGTTTTGCCACTTCAGTGTGGGCGAGAAATACCCCAGCGTGGCCAGCAACTCGCGGGCTTGCTCGTCCGCTGACTGCAGCAAGCGCTGGAGCTCGGCATCGTCCAGGTCTGCGAGATCCTTGTAGCGTTGCAGCTCCAAATGCTGCTGCAACCAGGCGGCCACTTGGGGGGGGGCTTCTATGTGCAGCGAAAAAGCGGGCGTGGGGGACGGGGATGGCGCTGCGCCTGGTGCCTGCGCCAGTGTGCCACCCGCCCAAGCGAAGCAGAGCAGCAGCGCCCACAGGCGGAGGAAAAACGGTTTCTGGAGCCGACGCCTCCCGGTCATGGCACCCACGAACAGACTTATTTGCTCAGCAAACGCATCGCATCTTCCAGGCCCTTGAGGGTCAGGGGGAACATGCGGTTGCTCATGAGCTGCTGGATGATGGAGATGCTTTGGCGGTATTGCCACACGCCTTGCGGCTCGGGGTTGATCCAGGCGAACTTGGGGAAGGCATGCGTGAGGCGCTGCAGCCATTCCGCTCCGGCCTCTTCGTTGTTGTATTCGACGCTGCCGCCTTTTTGCAGGATCTCGTAGGGGCTCATGGTCGCGTCCCCGATGAAGATCAGCTTGTAGTCCTTGTTGTACTTGCGCAGGATGTCCCAGGTGGCGAATTTCTCGGCAAAGCGGCGCTTGTTGTTCTTCCACATGAAGTCGTACACGCAGTTGTGGAAGTAATAAAAGTCCAGGTGCTTGAACTCGGCCTTGACAGCCGAGAACATTTCTTCGACGCGCGCAATGTGCTCGTCCATCGTCCCGCCCACGTCCATGAGCAGCAGCACCTTGACGTTGTTGTGGCGCTCCGGGCGCATGATGATGTCCAGGTAACCTGCGTTGGCAGCGGTTTTGGAGATCGTGCCGTCCAGGTCCAGCTCGTCGTGGGAGCCTTCGCGCGCAAAGCGGCGCAGGCGGCGCAGCGCCACCTTGATGTTGCGCGTGCCCAGCTCTTGCTGGTCGTCGTAGTCCTTGTAGGCGCGCTGGTCCCAGACCTTGACGGCGCTTTTGTTGCCACCCTTGCCACCGATGCGGATGCCCTGCGGGTTGTAGCCGCCATTGCCAAAGGGGGATGTGCCGCCTGTGCCGATCCACTTGTTGCCGCCTTCGTGGCGTTCCTTTTGCTCTTCCAGGCGCTTCTTGAGCGTCTCCATCAGCTCGTCCCAGCCCATCTTCTCAATGGCGGCTTTTTGCTCGGGCGTGAGTTCCTTTTGCAGGATTTTTTCGAGCCAGTCCAGCGGCACTTCTTTCGTGAAGTCGGTCAGCATCTCCACGCCCTTGAAATAGGCGCCGAAAGCCTTGTCGAACTTGTCAAAGTGCTTCTCGTCCTTGACCAGCACGGTGCGGCTCAGGTGGTAGAAGTCGTCCATGCTGCAAGCGTCGGACGCCGGGCCGACCACATTGGCTTGCAGGGCTTCGAGCAGCGTCAGGTACTCGCGCACCGACACCGGGACTTTGGCCGCGCGCAGGGTGTAAAAGAAATCGATCAGCATGGCGTGTCTCCGTGCTCAGGCCCGCACACGTGCGAGTTGGTAGTCCAGATGCGCTTTCACATTGGGCCATTCGCTGGCGATGATGCTGTAGACGCAGGTGTCGCGCAGTGCGCCAGCAGCCAGAGGGTGCGGGTTGATCTGGTGGCTGCGCAGCACGCCGTCGAGCTTGGCACCCAGGCGCTCGATGGCGCGGCGGCTTTGCTGGTTGAAGAAGTGCGTGCGGAACTCCACCGCGATGCAGCCCAGCTGCTCAAAAGCGTGGCTCAGCAAAAGGCGTTTGGCCTCGGTGTTGAGCGGGCTGCGCTGCACGCTTTGGCGGTACCAGGTGGAGCCGATCTCCACGCGCCGATTGCCCGCATCGATGTTCATGTAGGTCGTCATGCCCACCGCTTGCTGGGTGGCCGGGTCGATCACGGCAAACGCGCACATGCTGCCCTTGGCCTGCAGGTCCAGCCGCCGAGCGATTTCGGTGGCCATGGCTTCGGGGCGGGGGATGGCGGTGTACCAGTGGTTCCACAATTCGCCGTCTTGCACCGCTTGCACCAGATCGTCGTGGTGTGCGGCGGTCAGTGGCACCAAGGTCACATGTTGGCCGCTCAGGGTGACGGGGGGGGCAAAGGCGCTCATGGGGACTCCGAATCTTTTTGACCGGCACGCCAGCGGCGGGCCAGTTGCAGGCCACCACCACCGCCCAGCCCCACCAGCACGATGGCGCCGATGCTGGTGCCGCTGTAGCCCGCGCTGAACAGGTTCCAGCCCAGAAAATGGCCGATCCAGTACCCGGCCAGCGCGCCGCCGACAAAGCCGACCGCGTCAGAAAGACCTTCCAGCAGGAGTTGGCGTGCGTCGGACATGGTCGGCGCGTTCAGCGGTTGCGCTGGTTCATGAAGACCAGCTTTTCAAACAGGGTCACGTCCTGCTCGTTCTTGAGCAGCGCGCCCACCAGCGGAGGCACCGAGACCTTTTGGTCGGCGCTTTGCAGGGCTTCGAGCGGGATGTCCTCGGCCACCAGCAGTTTCAGCCAGTCGAGCAGTTCGCTGGTCGAGGGCTTTTTCTTCAGGCCCGGCAGGTTGCGCACGTCATAGAAGGTCTTGAGCGCAAGGGCCAACAGGTCTTTCTTGAGCGTGGGGAAGTGCACATCCACGATCTGCTTCATCGTTTCTGCTTCGGGGAACTTGATGTAGTGGAAGAAGCAGCGGCGCAGGAAGGCGTCGGGGAGCTCTTTTTCGTTGTTGGAGGTGATGAACACCAGTGGGCGGGTCTTGGCCTTGATCAGTTGGCGCGTCTCGTAGCAATAGAACTCCATGCGGTCGATCTCGCGCAGCAGGTCGTTCGGAAACTCGATGTCGGCCTTGTCGATCTCGTCGATCAGGATGGCCACAGGCACTTCGGAAGTGAACGCCTGCCAGAGCACACCCTTGATGATGTAGTTCTCGATGTCCTTGACTTTTTCGTCGCCCAGCTGGCTGTCGCGCAGACGGCTCACAGCGTCGTATTCGTACAGACCTTGCTGGGCCTTGGTGGTCGATTTGATGTGCCACTGCAGCAGCGGCAGGCCCAGCGCCTCGGACACTTCTTCGGCCAGCATGGTCTTGCCGGTGCCCGGCTCGCCCTTGACCAGCAGGGGCCGTTTGAGGGTGATGGCGGCATTGACAGCCAGCATCAGGTCTTGGGTGGCGACGTATTTTTCGGTACCTTGGAATTTCATGATGGGGCGGCTTCTTTGACGTGAAAAGTGGCTTGTCAGGATTATGCGGGCCAGGCCGATATAATCGCGAGTTGATTTTTATCAATCACTTTGGATTGTCCAAGCAAAATGAACAAGCTGTTGACCTCGATGTTCGCCCTGGCTGTCGCTTCTGTGACCGCTTTTTCCGCCCAAGCCCAGGAAGTCAAGGGCGATGCCAAAGCCGCTGAGCAAAAGATTGCCATGTGCATCGGCTGCCACGGCATCAAAGGCTACCAGGCCAGCTTCCCTGAGGTGTACCGTGTGCCGATGATTTCCGGCCAGAACGCCAAGTACATCGCAGCGGCCCTCAATGCCTACAAAAAAGGCGACCGCAAGCACCCCACCATGCGCGGCATTGCAGACAGCCTGAGCGATCAGGACATCGCTGACATCTCGGCTTACTACGAGCAACACGGCAAGACCGATGCCGTGGTGCCCGCCCCGACAGCCCCTGACGCCAAAGTGGCTGCACTGCTGCAAAAAGGCGCTTGCGTCTCTTGCCACGGCGACAACTTCAGCAAGCCCGTCGACCCCAGCTACCCCAAGATCGCTGGCCAGCACAAAGACTTCTTGTTTGTGGCCCTCAAGTCCTACAAAACCGAGAACCAATCCACCTGGGGCCGCAGCAACGGCGTGATGGGTGGCATCGCCAAGCAGTTCTCCAATGCCGAACTCAAGGCCCTGTCCGCTTATGTGGGCAGCCTGGAAGGCGAACTCAAAACCGTGCCGCAATCCAAGTTCCGCTGATCAGCGTTCTGGTTGCCAGCAAAAAAGCCCGCGTCAGCGGGATTTTTGCTTTTCAGGGCCTGGCTTCTGGGGCTGCGTCAGTCGCGGGTGGCGTGGCGCTGAACACAGGCGATGTAGGCCTCGCCATCGGGCATGCGGCCCGCACGCTGGCTCTCATGCACCATGCGGCCCAGGCATTCCATGGCCTGGTGGTGGGCGTCGTGCAGTGAGTTGAGCTTGTGCGTCAGCAGCTCCACCGCCTGCCGGATGCCCCGGGGCTGGTCGATGCTGCATTGCTCACTGATCGACAGGTGCATCGACAGGTGCAGGAAGGGGTTGTCCTTGTTCGGGTCGACCTGGGCCATGTCGCGCAGCGCGGCGTCCACGTCCGACAAGGCCGCGTGGTACTCGGGGTGCTCGTCGATCCACTGGCTGACCAGCATTTCCATGGGCTCCAGAGGCGCAGTGGTTCGGGCTTTGGCATAAACGCCGCAAAAAAATCGCCGTACATCGGCTTGGGAGGGTTGAATCAGCATGGGCTGGATTGTCCCTGATGTGGCGGTGCTGGCCTGTGGCCAAGCCCTAGAATGAAACCAGCCAAACGCCCAAACATGCAATAAAATGCATGCAACACATCTTCTGGAGACGTTAAACATGAACCAAGCTTACATTTGCGACGCTGTTCGCACCCCCTTTGGCCGTTACGGTGGTGCTTTGAGCAGCGTGCGTACCGACGATCTGGGCGCTGTGCCTTTGCGCGCCCTGATGGCCCGCAACCCGAACGTGGATTGGGCCGCCGTGACCGACGTGCTCTACGGTTGTGCCAACCAGGCCGGTGAAGACAACCGCAACGTGGCCCACATGAGCAGCCTGCTGGCAGGCCTGCCGATCGATGTGCCCGGTGCCACCCTCAACCGCCTGTGCGGTTCGGGTCTGGACGCTGTGGGCACCGCAGCCCGTGCCATCAAGGCCGGTGAAGCCGGTCTGATGATCGCCGGTGGCGTGGAAAGCATGAGCCGCGCCCCGTTCGTGATGCCCAAAGCCGAGAGCGCTTTCAGCCGCGCCAACGCCGTGTACGACACCACCATTGGCTGGCGCTTTGTGAACAAGCTGATGAAGGCCCAGTACGGTGTCGACTCGATGCCCGAGACGGCCGAGAACGTGGCGACCGACTTCAAGATCGAGCGCGAAGCGCAAGACCTGATGGCCTACAACAGCCAGCTGCGTGCGGTGGCCGCCATCAAGGCCGGGCACTTGGCACGCGAGATCGTGGGCGTGAGCATTCCCCAGAAAAAGGGCGATGCGATCATCGTCGACACCGACGAACACCCGCGCGAAACCAGCCTGGAAGCGTTGGCCAAGCTCAAAGGTGTGGTGCGCCCGGACGGCACCGTGACCGCAGGCAACGCCAGTGGTGTGAACGACGGCGCTTGCGCCTTGCTGCTGGCCGGTGAGGCCGAGGCTGCCAAATACGGCCTCACGCCCAAAGCCCGTGTGGTGGGCATGGCCACGGCTGGCGTGGCGCCGCGCATCATGGGCATTGGCCCCGCGCCGGCCACCCAAAAAGTGCTGGCCCAAACGGGCCTGACCATTGACCACATGGATGTGATCGAACTCAACGAAGCCTTTGCGGCGCAAGGCCTGGCCGTGCTGCGCATGCTGGGTCTGAAAGACGACGATGCCCGCGTGAACGCCTGGGGTGGCGCGATTGCCCTGGGCCACCCGCTGGGCGCCTCGGGGGCGCGTCTGGTGACCACCGCCATCAACCGCCTGCAGCAAACCGCTGGCCGTTACGCGCTGTGCACCATGTGCATTGGCGTGGGGCAGGGCATTGCGCTGATCATCGAACGCGTCTGAGTTTCAGCGCCGCGATGGGGTCGAAGCCGCGCTCAGTGCGCGGCTTCGGCCTTTTTTTCGTACCAGCCCTTGCTGCGGTTGGCCACATGCACCACCAGCAGCATCACAGGCACCTCGATCAGCACGCCCACCACGGTGGCCAGTGCTGCGCCTGATTCAAAGCCAAACAGGCTGATGGCGGCCGCCACGGCCAGCTCGAAGAAGTTGGACGCCCCGATCAGCGCGGACGGGCAGGCCACGTTGTGCTTTTCACCCAGGGCACGGTTCAGGCCGTAGGCCAGCGCCGAGTTGAACAACACCTGGATCAGGATCGGCACCGCCAGCAAAGCGATCACCAGCGGCTGCTGCAGGATGGCCTGGCCCTGAAAGGCGAACAGCAGCACCAGGGTCAGCAGCAGCGCCGCGATGGACCAAGGGCCGGTGCGGGCCATGGCGGCGTCGAAAGCCTGAGCCCCCCGGGCCAGCAGCGCCTTTCGCAAGCCCTGGGCCAGCACCACCGGGATCACGATGTACAGCACCACCGAGGTCAGCAGCGTGTCCCAGGGCACGGTGATGGCCGACAGCCCCAGTAAAAAGCCCACCAGCGGCGCAAAAGCCACCACCATGATGCTGTCGTTGAGCGCCACTTGCGAGAGCGTGAACAGCGGGTCGCCGTGGGTGAGGCGACTCCACACAAACACCATGGCGGTGCAGGGGGCGGCGGCCAGCAAAATCAGGCCGGCGATGTAGCTGTCCAGTTGTTCTGCAGGCAACCAGGCAGCGAACAGGTGGCGGATGAACAGCCAGCCCAGCAAGGCCATTGAAAAGGGCTTGACCAGCCAGTTGACGAACAAGGTCACGCCAATGCCTTTGACGTGCTGACGCACCTCGCCCAAGGCGCTGAAGTCCACCTTGATCAGCATGGGGATGACCATCACCCAGATCAGCAAGCCCACGGGCAGGTTGACCTGGGCCACTTCCATCTGGCCAATGGACTGGAACACGCCAGGGAAAAACTGACCGAGCGCGATGCCGATGACGATGCACAGGCCAACCCAGACCGTGAGGTAACGCTCGAACACGCTCATGGGGGCGGGTGTGCTGTGGCTTGAAGACATGTACCGCTCCTCAGGCCTGGGCCAGTGCACGGGCCGTGGTCTGCAGCGCTTGCGCCTGCAGTTGCTCTGGCGGCAGGTTGACCAGCAGTTGCAGCCGCTGCTGGATGGCGATGAGTGTCTGCGCAAAGGCCTTGAGCTTGACCTCATCGGGCGCGTCGCCCGCAGAAGGGTCGGCGTAGCCCCAGTGGGCGGTGGCCGGGTGACCGGGCCAGATCGGGCAGACCTCGCCTGCGGCGTTGTCGCAGACGGTGATGATCAGGTCCATGTGGGGGGCATCTGGCTTGGCGAACTCGTCCCAGCTCTTGCTGCGCAGGCCCTCCGTGGGGATGCCCGCTTGCTGCAGCACCTGCAGGCCCAGCGGGTTGGGGCGCTGGTTGTCGCGTGGGCTGCTACCGGCCGAGTAGGCCTGGAAGCGGCCAGCGCCGATGTGGTTGAGCAGGGCTTCGGCCAGGATGCTGCGGGCCGAGTTGTGGGTGCAGAGAAAGAGAACGTTCATGGTGCAAAGAGAGTGTGTGAGAGTGTCAGCAATCGCAGGCCAGTGCTTTCGGTTCCAGGCAAGAGCTGCCTTGGCAGCAGTTGTCGGTCAGGTAGGCGAGCACGGCGTTCATCTGCTCGAACTGCGCCCGGTAAATCAGGTGGCGTCCGGCCCGCTCTTGCGTGACCAGTTCGGCATGCATCAGCTCCTTGAGGTGAAACGACAAGGTGTTGGCGGCCACGCTCAGCTGGTCTGACAAAACGCCCGGGGTCAGGCCAGCAGGGCCAGCTTGCACCAGCGCGCGAAAAATCTCCAACCGGGAGGTTTGTGCCAGCGCGGCCAAAGCGAGGATGACGGTTTGCGATTCCATATTTCGATGATAGTTGAAATATATGAAGATTTTGTGACGCCTCAGGGTGCAATGCGGGCGACAGCCCGGGCCTGCGGTGCGGTGTGCGCTTGACTAAGATGCCCCATCTGCAAGCCCGAACCCTCCGAGGAGACCCGACATGAAAGCCAGCTGGTACAGCCGCAATGGCGATGCGAACGACGTGTTGCAAGTGGGCGAGTTGCCCACACCCGAGCCCGGCCCGGGTGAGGTGCGGGTGCGGCTGCTCACCTCGGGCGTGAACCCGTCGGATGTGAAGTCGCGCCGCGCCAAGCCGGTCACCGATCCGCTCGTTGTGCCCCACAGCGATGGCGCAGGCGTGATCGACCGCGTGGGCGCGGGTGTGCCCGCCTCGCGTGTGGGTGAGCGTGTCTGGGTGTGGAATGGCCAATGGCAACGCGCCCTGGGCACGGCCTGCGAGTACATCGCCTTGCCAGAGGCGCAGGCGGTACGGCTGCCCGATCAGACCGACTTTGCGGCCGGTGCCTGCTTGGGCATCCCGGCCTTCACCGCTGTTCAGGCGGTGACCTGGGCGGAGCGCCTGGCGGGTGACTTGCGCGGCCAGTCGGTGCTGGTCACAGGCGCGTCGTCGGCCGTGGGCCACTACATCACGCAACTGGTCACACTGGCGGGTGGCCGCGTGATCGGCACGGTGGGCTCAGAGGCCAAGGCTGCGCACGCACGCGCTGCGGGCATGCAGGAGGCGATCTTCTACAAAACCGAATCGGTGCCCGAGCGCGTCAAGGCACTCACCCGAGGTCAAGGCGTGTCGGTCATCATCGACATGGATTTTTCGTCCACCGCAGGTTGGGCAGCCGAGGCCTTGAAGCCGCATGGCCAGGTGGTGTGCTATGGCTCCAACGCCTTGCAGCAGACCTTCGAGTACCGACCCTGGCTGTTCAATTCGCTGGGGGTGAAGTTCTTTCTGGTCTACGAGTTGAGCCCGGCAGACCGCGCACTGGCGGTGGCCCGCTTGACGGCCTTGCTGGCGCAGGGGGCCTTGCAGCACAGCATTGGCCCGCGTTTTTCGCTCGACCAAATGGTGCAAGCCCACCAGGCGGTGGAAGCCGGGCAGTCGATTGGCAACGTGGTGGTGGACATCGCACCGAATTGATGCGCTGCAGCGGGGGCGGTGTATACCGCATCCACCCCGCTGCTCAGGTTTTCAGGGTATCGGCAAACCCTTGTGGCTTTCCCACAATCGAGGCATGTCCCAGACTGCCCCTGATCAGATTGCCAAGCGTTGTGGGCCATGACGAGCGTGCGCCTTTCCGCAGACCAGTTGCGCCGCCGGGTGGACCCGGCGGCACTGGGTTTTCGCGACACGTCTGAACTGCTGGAGCAGGCTTTGCCCTGGATCGGGCAGGCCCGAGCAGAAACGGCCGCACGCTTTGGCCTCAGGCTGGACCAGCCGGGCTACAACCTGTTTGTGCTGGGTGAGGTGGGCAGTGGTCGCACCACTTTGCTGCGTCAGATGATGCAAGCCGAAGCCGTGCTGCGGCCTGTGCCGCCGGATCTGTGTTACCTGCACAACTTTGAGACCCCCGAGCATCCCCGGGCCTTGCGCTTGCCCGCAGGCGATGGGCGTTTGCTTCGCCAATTGATGGCACAGTGGGTCAAACGCCTGGGCAATGACATTCCCAAACGGCTGCTGGAGCCGGACTTCAAGACCGAGAGCGATCGGATCGAAAAAGCCTACAAGACCGAAGAAGACATGGCCTACGCTGCCATCAGCGCGTATGCCGAGTCCAGGCACTTCAGCCTGATGCGAGAGCAGGGGCACATGGTTTTCAGCTACCGCGATGAAAAAGGCGAGCCGATGACGGCCGGGCGCGCCATGACGCTCCCGCACGAGCAGCGTGCCGAGATCGACAGCGCTGAAGCCGATTTGCGCGATGAGATCGGCCGCTTTCTGGAAAAAACCCGCTCCATGGAGCATGTGATGAACGAGGGTTTGGCGGCTTTGCGCAGGCAGGTGATCAAACCCTTGATCGACCATGAACTGCAAGCCATCCGCAATGCCTTGCGCAAGCCCATCAAGGAGTCGGACAAACTGACGGCTTATCTGGAACGTGTGCAGCAAGAGGTGCTGGAAAACCTGGAGTTGTTCCAACCGGGCGACGAGGAAGAAGCCCGCCTGGAGGCGCTTGAAAGCGTCTTGTCTCGTTTGGGCGTGAATGTGGTGGTGGATAACCATGGCCTGGTCGGTGCGCCAGTGATCCAGGAAGACAACCCTTTGTTTCGCCAACTGTTTGGCAGCATTGAATATGACTCGGGCGGGGACATGCTGGTCACGGATTTTTCGCGCATCCGTGCAGGCAGTTTGCTCAAGGCACATGGGGGATTTCTGATGCTGCATCTGCGCGATCTGCTGGCCGACGCCCCGGTCTGGGAAAAGTTGTACCGATTCCTGCGCAGTGGTCGTCTGCAGATTGAAGAGCCAGGCGCGATGTATTCGCCCATTGCTGCCGTGTCCCTGGAGCCCGATCCAGTGGATGTGCAGGTCAAGATCGTTTTGATTGCATCGGTCGACGAGTTCTACGCGGTCCAGGAAGCCGATCCTGAATTCGCCCGCAGGTTCCGTTGCAAAGTGGATTTTGTCGACAGCTTTGTCGCGACCCCCGAATCGCTGCAGGCCACGGCAGTGTTTGTGTCCCACACCTGCCGCGAGAAAGGCTTGCCGCATTTTGACGCACAGGCCGTGGCCGTGCTGATCGAGGATACCCACCGTCAGGCCGGGGACCAAAGTCGGCAGAGTGCCATCTTTGCCCGCTCACAGGCCCGGGTGATTGAGGGGGCTGCTCTGGCGCAGCAGCGCGGTGCAACGCTGGTGCAGGCGCAGGATGTGCAGGCGGCCCTGCTTTCTCATCGGCATCGGCACGACCATGCAGAGCAGCGCTTGCAAGAAGCGATTGCCGAAGGCGACCGGCTGCTGGATGTGGCCGGGCAATGCACAGGGCAGATCAATGGGCTCACGGTGGTGGACCTCGGCGACCACAGTTTTGGACTGCCCGTGCGCGTGACGGCGCGCACCCATGCGGGCGAAGAGGGCTTGCTCAACATGGAGCGCGAGGTCGAGATGTCGGGGCCCATCCACGACAAGGGGGTGCTGATTTTGCACAGCTACCTGTCCTCGCTGTTTGCGCACATGGCCCCGTTGGCCATGAATGCCGCCGTGGTCTTTGAGCAGGAGTACAGCGGCGTGGAGGGCGATTCTGCTTCGTGCGCCGAGTTGTACGCCTTGTTGTCGAGTTTGGCCAATGTGCCGCTGGCGCAGGCGATCGCGGTGACCGGCGCCTTGAACCAGCGGGGCGAAGTCTTGCCTGTGGGGGGCATCAACGAAAAAATCGAAGGCTATTTCCGCAGCTGTGAGTTGCTGGGCCTGAACGGTCAGCAAGGTGTGCTGATGCCCACGCGCAACCTGCGCCACCTGATGCTGTCTTCGTCTGTGGTGCAAGCCGTGGCGCAAGGGCGCTTTCATGTCCATGCGGTGGCCAGTGTCGCTGACGGCATGACGCTGTTGTGCGGTTTGCCGTTTGGGGAGTTGGGTGCGGACGGGTATGCGCCGAACACCTTGCTGGGACGGGTTCAGGCCACACTGAAAGCCTACCGCGCAGCCTGTGAGGCGATTGACGGCAGGCATGCCAGACGGCATATGACCAAGGCTCGCCCAGCCAGACCAGAACGTGGCGTGTCTTCGACTTTGCAGGCAGGCAGACGCCCATGAGCCGCAAGCAGCTGTGGACCTGGCTTTATGGCTTGTTGGCGCTGGCGCTGGTTCTGGGGGTGCAAACCTTTTGGCAGGGGGCTCAGCAGACCGAGACAGTGCCTTACAACCAGTTTGAGCAAGCCCTGGTGGAAGGCAAGGTCCAGGAGGTGATCGTCACTGACCAGCATTTGCTTGGCCGCCTCAAGACCCCGGAAGGGACCAAGACCCAGTTGTCGACCGTGCGGATCGAGCCCGAGCTGGCGGCCTGGCTCGGTGGTTTCAAGCTGCCCTACAGGCGAATCACCGAGAGCGGATTTTGGCGCGACGCTCTGTCGTGGGTGTTGCCATCCCTGGTTTTCTTTGGCCTCTGGTGGCTGGTGATCCGCCGTGTGGTGTCGCAGCAAGGCGGCATGGGCAGCTTGATGCGCATCGGCCAGAGCCAGGCCAAGGTGTATGTGATGCACGACACCGGCGTGACCTTTGCCGATGTGGCCGGGGTCGATGAAGCCAAGCAGGAATTGGTCGAGGTGGTGGATTTCCTCAAGCACCCCATGGATTACGGCCGCCTGGGGGCGCACATCCCCAAAGGGGTGTTGCTGGTCGGGCCGCCGGGGACGGGCAAGACCTTGCTGGCGCGGGCGGTGGCCGGTGAGGCAGGGGTGCCATTTTTCTCGATGTCGGGCAGCGAGTTTGTTGAACTGTTTGTGGGTGTGGGTGCATCGCGCGTGCGTGACCTGTTTGAGCAAGCCAGGGCCAAGGCCCCGGCCATCATCTTCATAGACGAACTCGATGCCCTGGGCCGTGCCAGGGGGGCGTTTCCGGGTCTGGGCGGGCACGATGAAAAGGAGCAGACCCTCAACCAGCTGTTGGCCGAGATGGATGGTTTTGATGCGTCCGCAGGCGTGATCATCCTGGCGGCCAGCAACCGCCCCGAGATTCTGGACCCGGCGCTCCTGCGTGCCGGGCGCTTTGACCGTCAGGTTTTGGTGGACAAACCCGACAAGAAAGGCCGGCTGGACATCCTGCGCGTTCATGCGCGCAAGGTCACGCTGGCGGCAGACCTGGCGCTGGAGGAGGTGGCTGCCATCACACCTGGATTCAGTGGCGCCGATCTGGCGAACCTGGTCAATGAAGCGGCGATCGTGGCCACTCGGCGAAAGGCAGACAGCGTCACGCTGGCCGACTTCACGGCGGCCGTGGAGCGCATCGTGGCCGGGCTTGAAAAGCGCAATCGCCTGCTCAATCCTCAAGAGCGCAGGGCCGTCGCTTTCCATGAGATCGGCCATGTGCTGGTGGCACTGGCTTTGCCGGGCAGCGATCCTGTCCACAAGGTGTCGATCATTCCGCGGGGCATTGGCTCGCTGGGCTACACCTTGCAAAGGCCAACCGAAGACCGCTACCTGATGACCATGGAGGAGTTGCAACAAAAAATCTGTGTCTTACTGGGAGGACGTGCAGCCGAGAAACTGGTGCTGGACAGTTGGTCGACAGGGGCTGCCGACGATTTGGTCAAAGCCACTCAAATCGCACGTGACATGTCCATGCGTTACGGGATGGACGAAACGTTGGGCTGCGTGAGTTACGACAGCCCTCATCCCGCCTGGATCAGCGTCCCGGACGACATGGGTATGCGAGCACCTTTGGCCGAGTCGACACAAAAAACCATCGACGAGGCGGTGCGCCGCATCGTCATGCAGGGCTATGAGCAAGCCCTGTCCATTCTCAAGCAGCACCGCGCCTTGCTGGAGCGTTGCGCGCGGGAGTTGTTGGAACAGGAAACTCTTGACGCCCAGGCGCTGGCGCGTTTGACGGAGGCGTTGCGTTCGCCGGAGTTGGAGCAGAAGAGCTTGTTTGAAACCCAGTGAAGTCAAAGAAACTTCATCGATCTGACACGTGAGTGTCATGTGTGAAATGGAAGATGCAGGTTCATGTCATGCACGAAGGACCTGTTGTGAAAGAGTTGCCTAACCCCACTTTCGCCCTATCTCCCATCCAGCTGCCCCGGGGGTCACTTCATCCAGGATCAACTGCGTCACCTCAAGCGTTCGTGGTGGCCACTGCCCCGTCAGGCATCCAGGTCAGCTGGGCCCGTCACCTCGATGAAGTCCGTGAAGCACAACGCCTGAGACACCATGTCTTTGCTGGCGAGATGGGCGCGCGCCTGGACACCAGCATCGCGGGCCACGACGTCGACCTTTTCGATGACTACTGCGAACACCTGCTGGTGCGCGATGCCGCCACGGGGCAGGTGATCGGTACCTACCGTGTCTTGACGCCTGCGCAGGCCAGGCGTGCAGGCAGCACCTACAGCGACACCGAATTCGATTTGACCCGTCTGCGCGGTCTGCGCGAGCGGATGGTGGAGCTGGGTCGCAGCTGTGTGCACCCTGACCATCGACATGGCGGCGTGATCATGGCTCTGTGGGGGGCATTGACAGAGTTCATGCTGCGCAACCAGCTGGATGTGATGATCGGATGCGCCAGCATCCCCATGTTGCACAACGGGGTGGTGAGCGGCGATCTGGCGGCCAGCATCTGGCACCAACTCAAGCAGACCCACCTGGCCCCGATCGAATGCCATGTGCTGCCACGCTTGCCATTGCCAGTAGACGAACTCGATCAGACCCTGCGCACCGAACCGCCAGCCTTGATCAAAGGTTACTTGCGTCTGGGGGCCAAAGTGCTGGGCGCACCCGCTTGGGACCCGGACTTCAATACCGCCGACTTGCCCATGATGATGCGCATCGTCGACATGCCCGCCCGCTACAGAAAGCACTTCATGGGGGCTGCCTGATGAAGCCACAAACCCAGTGGGTGGCCCGAGCCATGCCGACAGGTTTGTCCAGTGACCTGCAGCATCCCGCTGTACGCGTTGCAGATGTGTCCGATGATGAATCGCCTGCTGGTCGCCAACGCCTGCGGGCGATTTTCATTTCAGACTTGCACATCGGAACACCAGGCTTTCAAGCGGATGCCCTGCTCGAATTTCTCAAGGCCCACTCCAGTGACACGCTGTATCTGGTGGGGGACATCGTGGACGGTTGGCAGCTGCGTCGCCGCTGGTTCTGGCCCCAAAGCCACAACGATGTGGTTCAGAAACTGCTGCGGCGTGCGCGCAAGGGTTGTCGCGTCATTTATGTGCCAGGCAATCACGATGAATTTGCGCGGGCTTTTGCAGGGCACGCCTTTGGTGGCGTGGACATCCAGCATGAGACGGTTCACACCACCGCACGAGGCCAGCGTCTTTGGGTCATCCACGGTGACCACTTTGACGGCGTGATCCAGTGTGCCAAATGGCTGGCCTATGTGGGGGACTGGCTCTACGAACTGACACTCAAGATCAACCGTCACCTCAACCGATTGCGTGGTCGCCTCGGTTTGGAGTATTGGTCTTTGTCTGCTTACCTCAAGCACAAGGTCAAGAAGGCTGTGAATTTCATCTCTGATTTTGAGGTGGCTGTGGCGCATGAAGCCCGCCGCCGTGGCTATGACGGGGTGGTGTGTGGTCACATCCACCACGCCGAGATTCGCGATGTCGATGGCGTTCTTTACTGCAACGATGGCGACTGGGTAGAGAGCCGAACCGCGCTCGTGGAACATATGGATGGTCGGCTGGAGATCATCCACTGGGGCTCGGGCCCGGTGACTGTGAGCAGCTTGGCTTTGCCGCAAAGGATCACCGCATGAAACTCGCACTCATCACCGACGCCTGGCATCCCCAGGTCAATGGCGTAGTGACCACCCTCAACGAGCTGGTCAACGCCTTGCAAGGCATGGGGGTGCAAGTCCACGTGATCCACCCGGGTCAGTTTGAACACCGCCCCTGTCCTGGCTATGCGGGCATCGATCTGGCGGTGCGCCCAGCCAAAAGACTGACACGGCTGCTGGACAACTTGCAGCCCGATGCAGTCCACCTGGCGACCGAGGGTCCGCTGGGCTGGGCTGGCCGAAAAATTTGTCTCCAAAAAAACTGGGCTTTCAGCACGGCATTTCACACCAAATTTCCAGAAATTCTGAATTCCGCCCTGCGCATTCCTTTGTCGTGGGGGTACGCCCTGTTCAGGCATTTCCACAAGCCATCGTCGGCGGTCATGGTGCCAACGCAGGGCGTGCTTGACATGCTGCAGCAGCGTCAATTTCGACAGCTCAAGCCTTGGACGCATGGCGTGGACACACACTTGTTTGGATTTCACGCACAGCCATTGGCGCTGGAGGGGTTGGAGCACTTGCCGCGGCCATTGTGTTTGTTCGTCGGCCGGCTTTCCTATGAAAAGAACATCGAGGCCTTTCTGAAGCTGCCTGTGCAAGGCACCAAAATCGTATGCGGTGTCGGCCCACTGGAGACCAGTCTGAAAAGCAGATACCCTGATGTGCACTGGATGGGGGTATTGCCCCGTGAAGAGCTGGCCAGGGTGTACGCCGCCGCTGATGTGTTTGTGTTCCCATCGCGCAGTGAAACTTTTGGTTTGGTCATGCTCGAGGCCATGGCCACAGGCACGCCCGTGGCCGCCTATCCGGTCGACGGCCCTTTGCAGGTGTTGGGTGCAGACCATGGCAAGCCTCAGGGGGGTGTGCTGGATGCCGACCTGCAGACCGCAGTCGCGCGAGCGCTGACCGTGCCCCGGATGCAGGCCCGCCAGCGTGCTGAGGCGTTTGACTGGGACGCAGCGGCACGACTTTTTGTCAATCACCTGGTGTCTGTGCACGCCAGGCAAGGCCACATGCTGTCAGCTGTCACAGTACTGTCACCAAGGACATGAACAATCGATGGTTGATCGGATTTGATTGGAAATCTCAATATGGCTGAATCGGCCACCACCGCAGACTTGGCGAATCCGCCGCTCCCGCCCTTGCTGGATCGTGATCTGAGCATCCTGGCATTCAATGAGCGGGTGTTGGATGGTGCCAGACGCCACGATGTGCCGCTGCTCGAGCGCTTGCGTTACTTGTGCATTGTGTCTTCCAATCTGGATGAATTTTTTGAGGTGCGGGCTGAGCCACACGTGGCAGCAGCCCAGCAGCACATTGATGAGGGGGCTTTGAGCATCCAAAGCCTGCAGTCGATCACGACCCGTGCGCGTGCCATGGTGGATGAGCAGTACCGCCTGTACAACCACGAACTGCTGCCCGCGTTTGAAAAAGAAGGCATCCGTATCCTGTCACATGGTGAGCGCAATGTGGCTCAAAGGCGCTGGGTCAAGACTTATTTCAACAAGGATGTCAAACCCTTGCTGATGCCCGTCAGCCTCGACCCTTCACACCCCATGCCCCAGGTGGCCAACAAGTCGCTCAATTTCATTGTTCACCTCAAGGGCAAGGATGCCTTTGGCCGTAGCAATGAAATCGCCATCGTCAAGGTTCCCCGCGTTTTACCCCGTTTGATCCGTATGCCTGACCGCTTGAGCAACGGTGGCACAGCCTTCGTATTGCTGTCGAGTGTGATTCGCGCGCATTTGTTCGAATTGTTTCCAGGTCGTGAGGTGGATCAGTTTTCGCAATTCCGGGTCACACGTCACTCGGATCTGGCGGTGGACGAGGATGAAGTTGTCAATTTGCGCACAGCCTTGCGCCAAGGCTTGCAACACCGCCATTACGGACAGGCTGTTCGTCTTGAAGTTTCTTCCAACTGCTCGCCACAGCTGTCGGACTTCTTGTTGCAGCAGTTCGACTTGCCCGTCCAGGCATTGTTCCGGGTCAATGGCCCGGTCAATCTGGTGCGTTTGATGCAACTGATCGATTTGAGTGCCAAGCCTGCCTTGCTGTTTGCGCCTTACCAGGCCAGTTTTCCGCGCGATGTGCCCAAGTCAGGAGCCATCATGGCACGTATGCGGCAAGGCGATGTGCTTATCCATCAGCCTTTTGAGAGTTTTGATGGCGTGCTCGCGTTCCTTGGTGAAGCCGTCGATGACCCGCAGGTGCTGACCATCCAGCAAACCATTTACCGCACGGGCAGCGATCCAGCCATGATGAACTTGCTGCGCGAGGCCGTGCGTCGCGGGAAAGAGGTCACGGCAGTGGTCGAACTCAAGGCCCGCTTTGACGAAGAGGCCAACATCAATTGGGCCGAGCAACTCGAATCCATTGGTGTGCAGGTGGTCTATGGTGTGGTTGGTCTCAAGACCCACGCCAAAATGCTGCTGGTGACCCGACGGGAGGGGCGACATTTGAGGCGCTACGGCCACCTGTCGACGGGTAATTACAACCCGCGCACCGCGCGTCTGTACACCGACATCAGCTATTTGACGGCGGATCCGAAAATCACAGGTGACATGGAGCAGCTGTTCGTGCATCTGGCCAGTCAAAATCCGTTGCCGAGAATGCACCGTCTGTGCGTAGCGCCGTTCAACCTGCATGCACGCATGCTGCGTGCCATCGGCGACGTCAAAAAGGCTGCGGAGCGGGGAGAGGATTCCCGCATTGTATTGAAGATGAACGCCTTGACCGATGCGCCCCTGATCGAAGCCTTGATGGAGGCCGGTCAGTCAGGTGTGCGGATCGATTTGATTGTGCGTGGCGCTTGCATGCTGCCAGCTGGACTGCCAGGGAAAACAGACAACATCAAGGTGCGCTCGGTCATCGGGCAGTTTTTGGAACATTCGCGAGTGTCATATTTCAGGGCTGGTGTGGAGGAGACACTTTACCTCTCGAGTGCCGACTGGATGAACCGTAACATGATGCGGCGCATCGAGGTGGCTTGGCCTGTGCTGGACCCGGTCTTGCGGCAGCGCATCATCGACGAGTGCTTGCTGGCCTACATGCATGACCAGCATGATGCCTGGGACATGCAGTCCGATGGTCAATACGTGCGAGCGGCCCTTCTGCACCCTGGACCAGGCGCACAAGCCGCCCTGATGGCGCGTTACGCTAAAACCTGAACACCAGTGGAGTGGGCATGGACTTGATCTTGTGGAGACATGCAGAGGCGCTCGATCTGGAAAGCCAGGAAGACGACATGTTGCGCCCCTTGACGAGCAAAGGAGAAAAGCATGCCGCCCGCATGGCCCAATGGCTGGACAGGCAACTGCCTGAGGGCACCCGTATCCTCTGCAGCCCAGCGGTGCGTGCGGAGCAAACTGTGCGCGCCTTGCAGCGTAAATACAAGGTTCGCGATGCCCTGTCACCAGGTGCAAGCGTGCAAGATGTGCTTGAAACAGCCCAATGGCCGGATGCGAAATTTCCGGTGCTCCTGGTCGGACACCAGCCTTCATTGGGGGCGGTAGCGGCTCAGCTTCTGGGTATGGCTCACGGCACTTGCCCGATCCGCAAAGGTGCTGTCTGGTGGCTGCGCAGTCGACAGCGCGACGGGGTGGAGCAAACGGTCATTTTTTCGGTGACCACCCCGGAGAAACTGTAACGGCTCTGCCGAGACTGGTTCAGTTCTTGCCTGGACGGCCCGTTTTCAATGTCGGAACGGCGGCCAAGGCTTTTTTGAAGGCGACATCCGAGGCAGCGTTCAGCAGCATCAGTCCAGCACGAATCAGCTCACTCTTCTTGATGTCGAGTCCCAGGCTCAATGCTTTTTTCTTCATATCGCCAAGTTGAGCAAATTCGTTTTTCGGAATGGTAAAGCTGTCACGCACCACTTTGACTTTTTTGTCTTTGATAGCTGGTTCTGGGGCTTTCTTTTGGGCTGGGTCCTGACGCCCTGTGGTCGCCTTTTTCGCTTTTGCAGGGTCCACTGGCTTGGCATTTTGGGACGGAGCCGCGTTTTGGGATTTCACGGCCAATGCTTTGGCGACATTCGCGCCTTGGGCTTTGATTGGGGCAGGTTTATTGGCCGATAAGGACTTTGAGGTCGATGCAGGTTTTTTGACGGGAGCCGCCGATTTGGCGTTTGGCGCAGTGACTTTCTTTGTCATGGATTCCTCTTTTATAAACCGTATATACCGTTTATACCGATCTCAAAAAGCAAAGTCAAGCCAGCATCAATTTCCAGTTTGTCTTTTGCCAGGCCAGCACTTCTTCCTTGAGCAAGTGCGCAGATTGAGGCCAAAGCTGAGCCCACTGGTTGGTCAATGCCAAACGGACCGTTCGGCGCTTGCTGTCCAGCTCAATCTGCACGTCGGCAATGTCGGGGTCTCGGCGCGCATGGCAAAAAATGACGGCTAAACGCAGGGCCATCAGCTGGAGCACAAACAGGGGGTCTTCCAGAGTGCTGTCCAGTTTTTTGAGCTTGCCTCGGTGCCCCAGAACCAAGAGCCCCAAGCGGTGCAGTTCGTCGATGGTAAAGCCTGGCAGATCGGTGTTTTCAAGAATGTAGGCACCGTGTTTGTGGTAATCGCTGTGCGAGATGCGCATACCCACTTCATGCAATTGCGCTGCCCAGTGCAATTTACGCAAGTGCCGCTCCCCATGGGCCTGGCCCAACATGGGGGCCAGCAGTGCCTTTGCGGTGCGCGACACGCGTTCGGCCTGCACCGCATCCACGCCAAAGCGCTGGGTCAGCCAGCCAATCATCTTTGTTCTCACGTCGGCATCTGGGCTCTCCCGGTCGATCAGGTCAAACAAGGCGCCATGACGTAATGCGCCTTGCGCAGCTTGCATTTCTTCGATTTGCAGCAGATCAAACACCGCACGTAAGACCGCCAGACCACCGCCAATGACTGGGCGGCGGTCTTCTCGGATGCCTTCCAGTTTGAGTTGCTCGGGCCGTTGGGCTTTGAGCAGTTTTTCAAGCAACCAGTCCAGCCCTTGTCGTGTGATCATGCCTGCTGGCCAGCCTGCGGCCATCAGCACGTCGGCGACCGCACCAATGGTGCCAGACGAACCATAGGCTTTGTCCCAGCCGTTGCGTGGGTAACGGGGAAGTGATTCGTCCAGAACGGCTTGGGCTGCAATCTCTGCGGCCCGAAACGCAGCTGCCGTCCATTGCCCATTGGGAAAGTATTTCATCGACCAGGCCACACTGCCGACTCTGTAGGACTCCAGGGTTTGTGCTTGCCAGTGTTGCCCCAAAATCATTTCAGTGGATCGGCCACCGATGTCGACCACCAGGCGACGTTCGTCTGACTGGGGCAGTAAGTGAGAGACTCCCAGATAAATCAGGCGCGCCTCTTCGCGACCAGCAATGACCTCAATCGGGAATCCAAGGATTTTCTTGGCCTCAATCAGGAAGACGTCACGGTTGCGTGCTTCTCGCAGAGTTTGCGTGGCCACGGCGCGAACTTGGCTCGGCCTAAAGCCAGCAAGCCGTTCACCAAACCGGGCTAGGCAATCCCAACCGCGCTGCATGGCGTCTTCGCTCAAGTTCCGATCGGCATCCAGGCCACTGCCTTGTCGCACGGTTTCCTTCAGGTACTCCACTTTGCGCAGACGGCCTGCATCCCATTGCCCGATTTCGAGCCGAAAACTGTTGGACCCGAGGTCGACGGCTGCGTAAAGGCTTTTGGCTAGCATGCGAAATTGAAGAGGAAGAAGGCATTGCATTATGTGACGTCAATTTGTCAGATGAATGACAAATCAGAAACACAGCGGTGTCTCACACGGCATTCGGGAAACAAAGAATGACCGTTATCCAGGTCCGATAAAAATCAAAGCATGGCCATGTGTTGTCATGACGATGCCACAAAAAAAATCAATGATGAACACAGACCATGTGGTCTTGAATCATCGGAGAAAAAATGAAAACCTGGTTGATCGCAAGTGCCATGGCCACCTTGGCTATGGCGGGATGTGGGAGCACTTCAACGGCGCCCACACCCAAGAACGTGATTTTTTTCCTGGGAGATGGCATGGGCATGACGACCCAGACTGCCGCACGCATCTACAAGGTGGGAGAGGACGGTGAGCTCACCATGGACACCTTGCCAGAAACGGCATTCATCAAGACGTATTCGAACAATGCGCAAGTGACCGACAGTGCGCCCTCCATGGCTGCGTACATGACCGGGGTCAAGATGAACAACGAGGTCATTTCGATGTCCCCGGAAACTTCGGCCTTCGATGTGGTCACGGGCAAAGATTACCTGAGTGGCACGGACAGCACCTGCCCTGCCACGGGCAACGGCAAGGCTGTTCCCACGCTGCTGGAGATCGCCAAGGCCGCCGGCATGGGCACAGGCGCAGTGACCACCACGCGCGTGACGCATGCCACCCCCGCAGTCACCTACTCTCATATCTGCCATCGCGATGGCGAGAACACGATCGCTGCCCAGGCCGTGCCGGGCGGTCCGGAGTTCAACACCGCCTTGGGTGATGGCCTGGATGTTCTGTTGGGCGGTGGTCGCCAATTCTTCTTGCCCACGGCAGCGGGTGGCAAGCGCACCGATGGACGCGATCTGACGGCCGAGTTCAAGGCCAAGGGTTACACCTATGTCAAGAACAAAACCGAGTTCGATGCGGCCGCGTCGTCGGGCAAATTGGTGGGTCTGTTCACCAGCAGCCACATGAGCTATGACATTGACCGCGATCCGGCACTGGAGCCCAGCCTGGCTGAAATGACGACCAAAGCGATTGACATCCTGTCGAAAAATCAAAAAGGCTTTTTCTTGATGGTCGAGGGTGGCCGCATCGACCATGCCTTGCATGAAACCACAGCGCATAAAGCCCTGCAGGACACAGTGGCGTTTGACGAAGCCATCAAGGCCGCCATCGACAAGATGAAGGTCAATGACCCCGATTTGAAGAACACCCTGATTGTGGTGACGGCCGACCATGACCACACCCTGGTGCTCAACGGTTATGCCGCGCGCACGGGCAAGACCAGCGGCAGCAACCCGGGTGTTTTGGGTTTGCTCAAGAACTTTGTCAACAACGCATTGAGTCTGGACAGCGGTGGCAATCCTTTCACCATCATTGGCTTTGGTAACGGTGAAAACCGACCGGCAACACGTACAGCCCTGACCGATGCGCAAGTGGCCGACAAGACTTACCACCAGGAGGCTGCCATTCCCATGGCTGCAGGCAGTGAGACCCATGGCGGCACGGATGTGTTTTTGGGAGCCATCGGGCAGGGGGCAGAAAACTTCACCGGAATCATCACCAACACCGATGTGTTTGCCTTGATTCGCAAATCGGTCGGTCTGTAAACAGTGTCAGGAGAATTCCAAATGAAAACAACGTTCAAAAATGCTTTGCTGGCTTTGTCTGTGGCCAGTGCCACCTCGGCTTTTGCAGCCGGTGAAGCCACCAATGTCATCTTCTTTCTGGGTGACGGCATGGGCCCGACAACGGTCACGGCCAGCCGCATCTACAAATACGGTGAAGCCGGCAAGCTGAACATGGAGTCGCTGACCCGCACGGCGCGCATCCGCACCTACTCCAACGATGCGCAGACCACCGATTCGGCCCCTTCGATGGCAGCCTACATGACCGGTGTGAAGATGAACAACGAGGTGCTGTCCATGAGCGCCGACACCAAGGCCTACAACGGCAGCACTCCCTATGTGGCGTCCACGGGCGACAGCACATGCCCCGCATCGGGCAATGGCACAGCCGTGGCGACACTGCTGGAGTTGTCCAAGGCGGCTGGCAAAGCGGTGGGCGCAGTTACCACCACGCGTGTGACGCATGCCACACCTGCGGCCACCTATGCCCACATCTGCCACCGCGATGGTGAAAATGACATTGCGGCGCAATTCGTCCCCGGGTCCGGCAAATTCAATGCCGCACTGGGTTCTGGTGTCGACGTTTTGTTAGGCGGTGGCAGCAAGTTCTTTGTGCCTGCATCTGCAGGTGGCAAGCGCACCGATGGCCAGGACCTGACGGCGCTGCTGCAGAAAGCCGGTTACACCTATGTCAACACGGGCACCGCCTTCAAGGCGGTGGACGCCAGCAGCACCAGCAAGCTGGTCGGTCTTTTCAACAAAGACCACCTGAACTACGAGCTCGACCGTGCCAAGGCCGCCAACAACATCGATGAACCCAGCTTGGCCGACATGACCGAAAAGGCTATCAAGGTGCTGCAGAAAAACGGCAAAGGCTATTTCCTGATGGTCGAAGGTGGCCGCATTGACCATGCCCTGCACGGCACCAATGCCAAGCGTGCGCTGGAAGACACCATCGCCTTTGACGATGCCATCAAGCGTGCGCTGGGCCTGGTGGACCTGAAAAACACCTTGATTGTCGTGACCGCAGACCATGACCACACCATGACCTTCAATGGTTATTCACACAAAGGCAACCCGATTTTGGGCAAAGTCAGTGACATCAAACCCACCACTCTGAACAAAGGTGTCCCGGTGCTGGCCAAAGCAGCCGACGGTTTGCCCTACACGGCGCTGGTGTTTGGCAATGGTGGGGGGGCTCGCAAGTCCACCCGTGACGACCTGAGTGCTGTCAATACCGAGGCCGATGATTACTTGCAAGAGGTGGGCGTCAATTTGGGCGCGCCTGGTTCCGAGACCCATGGGGGTGGTGACGTGATGCTGCTGTCCGGTGGTGCTGGCAGCGCCGGTTTCAAAGGCACGATGGTCAACACCAAGGTCTTTGGCCTCGTCAAATCCGCATTGGGTTTGTGATCCGGAATTCCTCGGCCTTGCGGCCGGTGAATTGATTTTTGGCCCGACCCTTGGGGGTCGGGCTTTTCATTTTGAACACTCTGAAGATGCAGCCCATTTTTCACACTATTTTTTCAGCGCTTTGGCTGACCGTCTCTGTGCTGGCTCAGGCACAGGATTTGGCATTGAAGATCGAGCACGAGTCGACCTCCTTGAGCGCCGATGGCGTGACCCGCATCACCCGGTTCAGCGAGCGCCTTGTGCGCCGTGACAACCAGAGCTGGCTTTCTAGGATCATGCCCGCCGCAGCGCATGAAGATGCCGAGCATTCCAGTGGTGCCAAGAACCACAAGCACATGGATGTGAATGCGGCTTCGCGCTGGGTGGTCAGAGGCACCGATGGCAAATTGCGTGTGCGCATTGTCAGTGCACACGAAAGATTGGTGGTGGATGTGACCCCGACGGACTACGGCAACATCGGTTTTGATGGTCGCTGGAGCACTGCCAGCCAACTGATCGATCCGCTGCAGCTGCAGCGCATGAAGGTATCTAGCCGCTCGGCCCCCGTGGGCACGCGCTGGTACGCAGGCGGCAACCGCGACCACCGTGTCATGTTGCTCTGGGATGAAAAAGGCCAGTACCCCCGCCGCATTGAATCGGCCAATGCCCAAGGCACCCAAAGCAGTCAGATGGTCGTCACCCGCGAGGCCATGCCGGAGAGTCTGCCTTGGATGGGCTTGGCGTCTTTCAGCCAAAAGGAATACGCGGATTTGCTCGATTGAGCGTTGGGCAGCAGAAAAAACCGGTTGGAAGGGCGTTTCAAGGCCCTGATACCGGATTTTTGACACGAAATTGTCACAATCAAGTCATAAAGTGGCAGTGTCTCGGGCAGCGTTGTCTGTGTGCCGAGTGGTTCAGAGTCTCAACTATCCTCAATCGGAGTTTGCATGTTGAAAATGAAATCGATCCTGGTGGCTGCCGGTCTGGCAGTCGCGGCATTGGCCTCCACGGCAGCCGACATCACCGGTGCTGGCGCCACCTTCCCTTACCCGATGTACGCCAAATGGGCCGAAGCCTACAAGGCCGCCACCGGCGTGGGCCTGAACTACCAGTCCATTGGCTCTTCCGGTGGCATCAAGCAAATCCGTGCCAAGACCGTGACTTTTGGCGCTACAGACGCACCGTTGCCCGGCGCGGATCTGGACAAGGATGGCATGGTGCAGTTCCCCGCCATCGTGGGGGGCACCGTGCCCGTGGTGAACCTCGAAGGTTTCAAGCCCGGTGAGCTGCGCATCACAGGCCCCGTGCTGGCCGAGATTTACATGGGCACCATCACCAAGTGGAGCGATGCCAAGCTGGCGGCTTTGAACCCCGGCAAGAAATTGCCCGACCAGTCCATCACCGTGGTGCACCGTGCCGACGGTTCCGGCACCACGTTCAACTTCACCGACTACCTGAGTGCGGTGAGCAAGGATTGGGCAGACAAAGTGGGCAAGGGTGCTGCTGTCAAGTGGCCTGCCGAGTCTTCTGTCGGTGGCAAGGGCAACGAAGGCGTTGCTGCCAACGTGAACCGCGTCAAAGGTGCCGTGGGTTATGTGGAATACGCCTACGTCAAGAAAAACAACATGAACTTCCTGTTGTTGCAAAATGCGGCAGGCAAATATGTGGCTCCTGACGATCTGACTTTTGCTGCTGCAGCGGCCGGGGCTGACTGGTTCAGTGTGCCGGGCATGGGCGTGTCCATGGTCAATGCCAAAGGCAACGACAGCTGGCCCATCAGCACCGCGTCGTTCATCCTGATGTACAAAAAGCCTGGCGACAAGGCTGCATCGGACGAAGTGCTCAAGTTCTTTGATTGGGCATTCAAGAATGGCAAGAAAATGGCCGCCGATCTGGACTATGTGCCTTTGCCTGACGCGCTGACCAGTCAGATCCGTGCCAAGGTCTGGTCTGAAATCAAGTGATGAAACCCATGTCGCAGGTCTGAGCCTTCAGGCCTGCCAAGCGCTCGCCGACCAGGGCGAGCGCTTTTTCTAAAGCAGTGGTATTTGCAATGCAGTTGTCACAAGGAACTTCGATGGACTCGGTGGACAAGATGGACAAGCAGTCCGAGGCCAATATGGTGTCCGTTGCCCGGCGGCAAGGCATTGAAGACTTCATCTTCCACAAGCTCACGCTGGGATTTTCCCTGTTGGTCTTGTTTGCCCTGATGGGCATCATCATTTCCCTGCTGATCAATGCCTGGCCTTCCTTGTCCAAGTTTGGCGTGCAGTTTGTTTGGCGTGTCGAGTGGGACATCGTCAATGAAGAGTTTGGCGCGGCCATTGCGGTTTTCGGTACCCTGGTCAGTGCCGTGATCGCGCTTTTGATTGCTGTGCCGCTGTCGTTTGGCATCGCCTTGTTCCTGACCGAAACCTGCCCGGTCTACTTGCGTCGGCCCTTGGGTACGGCCATCGAGTTGCTGGCGGCCGTGCCATCGATCATCTATGGCATGTTTGGCTTGTTTGTTTTTGCCCCCCTGTTCGCAGACTATGGCCAACCTGCCCTGCAATCGACCCTTGGCAAGATGCCCTTGGTGGGCAGCCTTTTTGGGGGCGCCATGAATGGTGTGGGCATTCTGGCCGCTGGCATCGTGCTGGCGTTCATGATCGTGCCCTTCATCGCTTCGGTGATGCGCGATGTGTTTGAAATCGTGCCGCCCATCCTGCGGGAGTCGGCCTATGGGCTGGGCTGCACCACCTGGGAAGTGGTGCGCCACATTGTGTTGCCTTATACCCAAAAAGGCGTGATCGGTGGTGTCATGCTGGGCTTGGGGCGCGCCCTGGGCGAGACCATGGCCGTGACTTTCGTGATCGGCAACTCGCAGCGCTTGAGCGCGTCCTTGTTCGCCCCCGGCACCACCATCGCATCCACCTTGGCCAATGAATTTGGCGAAGCCGATGATTTGCATTTGTCCACGCTGTTTGCGCTGGGCTTTTTGCTGTTCGTGATCACTTTCGTGGTTTTGTCTGTCGCCAAGATCATGCTGATCCGGGCAGAAAAAGCCAAAGGCACCAAGACTTGATGCCCCGCACCGGAACCACACCATGAATTTGTCGATTTACAAACGCCGCCAGTTGGCCAACAGAATCGGTCTGACACTGTCGATGTCGGCCATGGGTCTGGGCCTGTTTGTGTTGCTCTGGATCCTGTATGTGCTGTTTTCCAACGGGATTGCAGCGCTTGACTGGGCCATGTTCACCCAGTCCACCCCCGCACCCGGCTCCGAAGGTGGTGGCTTGGCGAACGCCATTGTGGGCAGTTTGCTGATGGTGGGCGTCACCGCACTGGTGAGCACGCCCATCGGCATCCTGGCCGGGGTGTACCTGGCCGAGTACGGTGACCAGAGCAAGACGGCCAGCCTGACGCGCTTTGTGACGGACATCATGCTGTCTGCGCCGTCCATCGTGCTGGGTTTGTTTGTGTATGCGGTGCTGGTGGCGCAGGTCAAGCATTTCTCGGGCTGGGCGGGCACGGTCGCCTTGTCCTTGATTGCCATTCCGGTGGTGGTTCGTACCACCGAGAACATGCTGCGTCTGGTGCCGGGCAGCTTGCGCGAAGCGGCATTTGCCCTGGGCGCGCCACGCTGGAAGGTGGCGACTTTCGTCACCCTTCGGGCTGCGAAATCGGGGGTGATGACCGGTTTGTTGCTGGCCTTGGCCCGCATCAGTGGTGAGACCGCCCCCTTGCTGTTCACGGCCCTGAACAACCAGTTTTTCTCGACCAACATGAATGCGCCCATGGCCAATTTGCCGGTGGTGATCTTTCAGTTTGCGATGAGCCCGTATGAGAACTGGGTGCGATTGGCATGGGGCGGCGCGTTGCTGATCACCCTCACGGTGCTGATTTTGAACATTGTGGCCCGCGTGTTTTTCCGCGACAAAGCCCAACACTGATTTCGAAGAATGGAATGAACATGCCTGCTTCCAACACTCCGGTGCGCAATGCCATCGAGATTCGCAACCTCGACTTTTACTACGGCACTTTCAAGGGTCTGAAGAACATCAATCTCGACATCGCCGAGGGCCAGGTCACCGCCTTCATCGGTCCATCGGGCTGTGGCAAGTCCACCTTGCTGCGCACGCTCAACCGCATGTACAGCCTCTACCCGGGTCAGCGAGCCGAGGGGCAAATCAACCTGCATGGCCAGAACATTCTGGATCCCAAGCAGGACTTGAACCTGCTGCGTGCCCGTGTGGGCATGGTGTTCCAGAAGCCCACACCGTTCCCGATGTCGATTTACGACAACATCGCATTCGGGGTCAAGCTGTATGAAAACCTCAGCCGCTCCGAAATGGACGAGCGGGTGGAATGGGCTCTGACCAAAGCCGCGATCTGGAACGAGGTCAAGGACAAATTGGGTCAAAGCGGTCTGTCGCTTTCTGGTGGTCAGCAGCAACGCCTGTGCATTGCACGCACAGTGGCGGTCAAGCCCTCGGTGATCCTGCTCGACGAGCCTACTTCTGCGCTGGATCCGATCTCGACCGCCAAGGTCGAAGAGCTGGTTCATGAGTTGAAGAACGATTACACCGTGGCCATCGTCACGCACAACATGCAGCAGGCGGCGCGCGTGTCCGACTACACCGCCTACATGTACCTGGGGGAGTTGATCGAGTTTGGCAAAACCGATCAGATTTTCATGAAGCCCACTCGCCAGGAAACCGAAGACTACATCACAGGCCGTTTTGGCTGATCCGGAGAAGCACCATGGAAAAACACATTTCAAGCCAATTCGATGCCGACCTGACAGGGGTGTCGTCTCGTGTGCTGGAGTTGGGTGGTCTGGTTGAATCGCAAACGCGCCATGCCGTGTATGCCCTCGCCCAGTTCAGTGCCGAAGTGGCGGCTCAGGTGATCGAGACCGAGCGCCAGGTCAACACGCTGGAGGTGGAGATCGACGCCGAGCTGGCTTCGATCATCGCCCGTCGCCAGCCGACGGCGCGTGACCTGCGTTTGTTGATGGCCATTTCCAAGATCACAGGCAATCTGGAGCGTGTGGGTGACGAGGCCGACCGCATTGCCCGCATGGTCAAGCAAATTCTGGAGCAGGGCAATCCTCGCAATTTGCCATCCACAGAGTTGCGTGTGGCTTCCGATCTGGCGTCGACCTTGCTGCGCAAGTCGCTTGATGCATTTGCCCGTCTGGACGTGAACACCGCCCTTGAAATTCTCAAAGAGGACGACCTGATCGATGCCGAGTTCAATGGGTTCATGCGCAAGCTGGTGACCTACATGATGGAAGACCCTCGCACGATCTCGGCCAGCCTGGACCTGTTGTTCGTGGCCAAAGCCATCGAGCGCATTGGGGACCATGCCAAGAACATCGCCGAATTCGTGATTTACGTGGTCAAAGGGGCCGATGTGCGCCACACCGCCCTGGCCGACATTGAATCTGCCGTGAAATGAGAACCCTGCCCCGTATCCTGATCGTCGAAGACGAGCCGGCGATTGCCGAGCTGATCGCGGTGAACTTGCGCCACAACGGCTTTCAGCCCGTGTGCGCGATGGACGCTGAATCGGCGCAGCGCGAGCTCGATGAGGTTTTGCCCGACGTCATCTTGCTGGACTGGATGCTGCCCGGTGAGAGCGGCCTGAGCCTGGCCAAGCGCTGGCGTGCATCGTCGCGCAGCAAGGCCGTGCCCATCCTGATGATCACGGCACGTGGTGACGAGCCCGATCGCGTGGCGGGCCTGGATGCGGGCGCGGACGACTACATCGTCAAACCCTTTTCGCCACGCGAGTTGCTCGCGCGCATCCGTGCGGTGCTGCGCCGCCGCGCGCCAGAGCAAGCGGGCGGGGTGGTCACCATTGGGGACTTGAGTCTGGATGCCGACACCCACCGCGTGAGTTGGTCCGGGCAGCCGCTCAAGGTCGGGCCGACCGAGTTCAAGCTGCTGCAATACCTGATGCGTCACCCCGAGCGGGTGCACAGCCGAGGCATGCTGCTCGACAAGGTGTGGGGTGACCATGTTTACATCGAAGAGCGGACGGTGGATGTGCATGTCAAGCGTCTGCGCGAATCGCTCGGAGATGCGGGCCGAATGGTTGAAACCGTGCGTGGTGCAGGTTACCGCCTGACCGCATCACCGGCCGCCTGATTGCATGGCCACGCACCTGCTTTCGCTCATTTTCCTGAGCCTGGTCGCTGCAGTCACTGCCTGGTGGCACGGCGGCGCGACAGGCGCTTGCGCCGCTGTGGCGCTGATCAGCTGGCTCTGGATCGCACAGCAGTTGTGGCGGGCACGCCGTCTGGAGGGCTGGTTGCGTGCTGGCAAAGTGGAAGATGCGCCAGCCCTGAAAGGCCTGTGGCGCGACCTGAGCGACCGCATGCGTCGGCTGCTGCAGCAGCGCGACAAGCAGGTGCAGTTGCACATGGACAGACTGCAGTTTTTCCTGCAGGCTATCCAGGCCTCGCCCAATGGTGTGACTTTGCTCGACAGTCAAGGCCGCATCGAGTGGTGCAACGACACCGCCGCACAGCATTTGGGGATCGATCCGCAAAGAGACCAGTTGCAGCATGTGGTGCACATGGTGCGCGACCCGGTGTTCTCGCGTTATTTTGCGCAAGACCAGCATCAGGGTGAGGTGGTCATTGAGGGGCGATCGCCGAGTTTGACCCAGAGCATCAAGTTGTCGGTCCAGCTGCACCCGTATGGCGACGGGCAGCAGCTTTTGCTCACCCGTGACATCACCTCGGTGCTCCAGGCCGAAGTCATGCGACGCGATTTTGTGGCCAATGTATCGCACGAGATCCGCACGCCGCTGACCGTGCTCAGCGGTTTTGTGGAAACCCTCCAGAACTTGCCTTTGGGTCACGATGAGCAGCAACACTACCTGGCCCTGATGGCGGTGCAAGCCAGCCGCATGCAAACGCTGGTGAGCGATTTGCTGATCCTGTCGCAGCTCGAGGGCAGTCCGCCGCCGGGCAAGGGCGAGCCGGTGGCCTTGGCCCCCTTGACGCAGCAGGTGCACGACGATGCCCTGGCTTTGTCTGCCTTGCAGGGCAGCGAATCGTCAGGACCGGTACACACCCTGGTGATGGCGCCTGTGCCCGAATGGTGCCTGGCGGGTTCGCGCCACGAGTTGCTCAGCGCCATGTCCAACCTGGTCAACAACGCGGTGCGCTACACCCCGGCGGGCGGCACGATCCGCATGGCCTGGTCGCAGCCGGACGATGAGCATGTGGTTTTTTCGGTGCAGGACACGGGCCCGGGCATTGCAGCCGAACACTTGCCGCGTTTGTCAGAGCGCTTTTACCGTGTGGACCGCAGCCGCTCCCGCGAGACGGGCGGGACAGGTTTGGGTCTGGCCATCACCAAGCATGTGGTGCAGCGGCATGGTGGGCAATTGCGCATTGAGAGCGAGCCCGGTCGTGGCTCGACCTTCATGCTGAGCTTCCCGGTCAGCCGTTTGTTGCCCGCGGCCTAAGCAGTCGCCGGGTGTGCGCGCCGCAGCCCTTGCAGGGCGGTGGTCGTCAGCCAGCTGAGTGTTCCCAGAGCCATCACCATTGCCCATGCCGCCGGGCTGAGGGTTGCAAAATGCAATGCCTCCATGGCCCAGGGCACCTGCAGCACAACGATCAGCACCCCCAGGTCCAGGCCCAGGATCCAGGGCAAGGCCCTGTTGTGCTGAAGTGGCTCACCGCGTGTGTTTTTTGCACGGACGCGTGTGCTCAGGATCAGGCCTGCGTTGGCCACCACCAGGGTGGCGAACAGCAAGGCACGGGTGCTGGCTTCGTCCATGCGTTCATGGGCCCCGTCATGCGCCCAGAAATAACCCAGGCCCAAAACCGTCAAAATGCACAAGCCTTGAGCCAGGGCCAGCAGCATGTCTGCCTGGCCAAACAAGGGGGCCAGCACATCGCGGGGAGGGCGTTGCATGACATCGTGGTCGGGGGGCTCGTTCTCAAAAGCGATGGCGCAGGCCGGATCGATCACCAGCTCCAGCAAGGCCAGGTGCACGGGCAGCAGCAAAGCGGGCGAGCCCAGCAGCAGGGGCAGCATGGCCATGCCTGCAATGGGGATGTGGATCGCAAAGATGTAGCGCATGGACTTTTGCAGGTTGCTGTAGATGCGTCGACCCATGCGGATGCCCTGAACGATGGAGGCGAAGTTGTCGTCCATCAGCACGATGGCGGCGGCTTCGCGGGCCACGTCGGTGCCGCGCTCACCCATGGCAATGCCCACGTGCGCAGCACGCAGGGCAGGTGCGTCGTTCACGCCGTCACCCGTCATGGCCACCACGTGCCCCTGGGCCTGCAGTGCCTGGACGATGCGCAGCTTCTGCTGTGGTGTGATGCGCGCGCAAACGCTGACGGTCTGCATGGTTTGGCTCAGCGCCTGATCACTGAGCCTGTCGAGTTCGTCCCCCGTCAGGGTGTCGCCGGGCGCCAGGCCTGCTTGTTGCGCGATCACGCGCGCCGTGGCCGGGTAGTCCCCGGTGATCAAGATCACGCGGATGCCGGCGCTGTGGCAATCGGCCACGGCCTGCGGGATCTCGGCACGCAAGGGATCGGTCAGCCCGAGCAGACCCAGCCATTGGAAGTCGAAGCCGTGCGCGCTGTCAGGCCAGTTGTCGCCGCTGAAGCGGCTTTTCGCCACGGCCAGCACGCGCAGCCCCTGAGCGGCCATGCGCTCGACCTCGCTGGACCAATGCGCCCGCTGCGGCACTGTGAGGTGGCACAGATCCATCACGGCCTCTGGTGCACCTTTGACCGAGACCACGCGGTCTGGGCCGTCGTCTGTTTGCCAGACGTGTGACATGGCCTTGAGTGCGGGGCTCAGGGCATAGGTTTTCACCAGTGTCCAGTGGCGGTGCAGGTGCTCGGTATGTGCCAGTTGCGATTGCCCCAGGGCATGAAATGCGGTTTCCATGGGGTCAAAAGGCAAAGGTGCGCTGGCCAGGATCGCGTGTTCCAGCAAGGGGTGAAACGTTTCGGTCAGCCAGGGCTGCTCGGTCGCGGACCACTGTGCGGCCTCGCTGGCATTGGATGGGCCTGCGGCCAGTGCGGTCACGGTCATGCGGTTGTGGGTCAGGGTGCCGGTTTTGTCGGTGCACAGCACATTGACGGCGCCCAGGGTTTCGATGGCCGTGATGCGCCGGGTGAGCACGCCTTCACGGGCCAGGCGTCGGGCGCCCAGTGCCGGAAACACGGTGAGCACCACCGAATACTCTTCCGGCACGATGGCCATGGCCAGCGCCATGCCCGAGAGCAGCGCTGGCATCCATTGGCCGTCGCGCCAGCCCAGCACCAGCACCAGCCCCAAGCACAGGAGCACAGCGATGGCGGCGATCACCTTCACCAGTTTGGCGGTTTGCGCCTGCAAGGGTGTCGGGCTGGCTTGCAGGGGGAGAAGCGAAGCGCCGATGCGTCCGATCTGGCTGCGCGGCCCCGTGGCGATGACCCTTGCCAGGCCCTGGCCACGGACCACAAAGGTGCCCGAAAAAACCTGTTCGCAGGCTTTGTGTGCTGACGAGGACTGCACAGGCTGCCGGGTCACGTGGGCCTCGTCTCCCGTTTGCTTGTCGACCGGCAGGGATTCACCGGTGAGCAGGGATTCGTTGATTTGAAGATGGTCGGCGCTCAGCAGCTCACCATCGGCGCTGACGCGGTCGCCCTCGGACAGCAGCATCAGGTCGCCTTGCACCAATTCGCGCGCGGGGATTTGCATGGGCTGGCCTGCACGGATGACATGGGCCAAGGGTTGGCTCAACGCCTGCAGTGCTGCCAAGGCGCGTTCGGATCGGCCCTCCTGGTAAAAGGTCAGTGCCAGCACGGCGACCACAAACACGGTGAGCGTGAGGCCTTCCAGCAGATCGCCCAGCACGATGTAGAGCACCGCTGCCAGCACCAGCAAGGCAAACATGGGCTCGCGCAGCAGATCGGCGGCACGCCACAGCAGCCCGCGTTGAACACCTGCAGGCAATTCGTTGGGCCCGTCGATGCGCATTTGTCTCTCGGCTTGCTGGGGCGTCAGGCCTTGTGGCGGCTTGGCTTGGGCGGTGTGCATGCCCATTGATACCGGTTCATGGGGCTGCCGTCCATACTGCAAGGGGGGTACATTGGGCCCATGCAAGGTCACCCAGGGCATGAAAAATGAATTCGGACATCCTTGAATTTCTTGAGCGCATCCGCGAGCTGGAAGCGCGCATCGAGCGTGAAGCGCAGGCGCGTCGTCAGCAGTGGCAGGCCGATTTCGAGTCGCGCAAAGTGCGCTTTGAGTCGGAAGTGCTCGCGCAACAAAAGCGCTTCAAGATGGGCTTGCTGCGTTATCTGCTCAGTGCCGAATGGCGCAGCGTGCTGAGTGTGCCGTTCATTTACCCGGTGATCGTGCCGCTGGTCTTGCTCGATGTGTTTGTCACGCTCTACCAGTGGGTGTGTTTTCCGCTGTACCGGATCCCGCGCGTCCAACGCAGTGACTTCTTTGTGTTTGACCGCACGCACCTGGCGTATCTGAACCTGCTCGAAAAGATCAACTGCGCCTATTGCTCGTATGGCAATGGTTTGATGGCTTATGCACGCGAGGTGGTGGGGCTGACGGAGCAGTACTGGTGCCCGATCAAGCACGCGCGCAAGGTCTTGCAGGCCCACCCGCATTACCACGGCTTTGCCGATTACGGCGACGCCGAGCATTACCGTGCCGAACTGGCCCGTTTGCGTGCGGACTTGGCCCGCATGTCCGTCCGGTGAGGCTTTTGGTGCCGTGCAGACTTGGGGTTAGCCCTCAAAGTGTCGCGGCATGGACATGTTTTGCTTGCCGAGCTGCCTACAGTGGAGGTCATGAAAACCTTTGAAACACTGGCCGATCTGGCCGCTTGCGTGGGCCAACACGTCGCCACCAGCGATTGGGTCCTGATCACCCAGGATCAGGTCAACCGCTTTGCGGACGCCACTGGGGACCACCAATGGATCCATGTGGATGTCGAGCGGGCCAAGAACGGTCCGTTTGGCGCACCGATTGCGCATGGCTTTTTGACCTTGTCCTTGCTGCCGCAGTTCTTTGACAACACCGTGCAGGTCAAGGGCGTGCGCATGGGCGTCAATTACGGTTTGAACAAAGTGCGCTTCATGGCGCCGGTGCCTGTGGGCAGCCGTTTGCGTGCGCAGCTGAAGCTGCAATCGGCCACCCCCATCGACGGCAATGGCCTGCAGATCCAGTGGGATGTGACGATCGAGCGCGAAGGCGGGGACAAGCCCGTTTGCGTGGCCGAGTCGCTGGCCAGGATGTA
This sequence comes from Limnohabitans radicicola, assembly GCF_014837235.1. GTDB lineage: Bacteria > Pseudomonadota > Gammaproteobacteria > Burkholderiales > Burkholderiaceae_C > Limnohabitans_A > Limnohabitans_A radicicola. The sequence goes on from NZ_JACYFT010000003.1 coordinate 161,147, forward strand.
CGTCTGATCGCTGTCGGATCAGGGGGGCGGGGCGCTGGCACCGTCAAAACCGTTTTGCCGCCAGGCTTCAAACACAGTCACGGCCACGGCGTTGGACAGGTTCAGGCTGCGCTGGCCCGCGCGCATGGGCAGCCGGATGCGCTGAGCTGAGGGAAAGCGCTCGCGCAACTCGGGTGCGAGGCCACGCGTTTCGGCGCCAAACACCAGCCAGTCTCCGGGTTGAAAAGAGGTGCTGTGAACGGGCCGACTGCCGCGTGTGGTGAGTGCAAACATGCGCTCGGCCGGGGGGCGTTCTGTTGCCAAAAATGTGTCCCAGTTGGCATGGCGGCGCAGCTGCGCGTACTCGTGGTAGTCGAGCCCGGCGCGGCGCATGTGCTTGTCGTCCATCGAAAAACCCAGTGGCTCGATCAGGTGCAGCGTGCAGCCCGTGTTGGCCGCCAGTCGGATGACGTTGCCCGTGTTGGGCGGGATTTCGGGTTCGACCAGGACGATGTGAAACATGGTCGGTATTGTGCCGTGCAACGGGTGCCAGGCTGTCAGGTCGTCAAAAGGGCAGGGTGTCCAGATCGGCCTCGGTGGCCGCCTCGGTACGGGCCAGCACCACGGCGCTGATGTGCTGGACTCCGGCCTGGCGCAGCACCCGGGCGGCGGTGTGCAGCGATGCGCCGCTGGTCATGACATCGTCGACCAACACCACGCGTTTGTCCCGAAGTGCAGGCGCTTGCAGAGGGTCAAGTGCAAATGCACCTTCGAGGTTGGCCAGGCGTTCGCTGCGCGGCAGGGTGCGCTGCGAAGGTGTGTCGCGTGTCCGCAGCAAGAAATCTGGCTGTGCTTTGTCTGGGCACAGGTGCTGTGCCAGCAGCCAGGACTGGTTGTAGCCACGCTCGGCCAGCCTCTCGCGCGAGAGCGGTATGGGCAGCACCCAGTCGGCCGCCTCCAGCATGTCTTCGACGCCGTGGCTGCTGAGCATCAGCGTGGCCAGGGGGCGGGCCCAGCCGGGTTGGGCCTGGAATTTGAGTTTGGCCACCAGATCGATCCAGGGCCAGGCGTAAGCGGTGGCACTCAGGCACACATCCAGGGGTGGCGGGTTGTTCAGACAGTCCCCGCAGATGCGGCCCCCTGGCAAGGGCAAGGCGCAGCGCTGGCAGCGGCTGGTGGGCTGGGCGTAATGAGCGATGCAGTGATCGCACACAGGCGCGCAGGGCCAGCCTCGGCAAATGGCGCAGCGGCTGGGCAGCCAGCCCCCGAGGCTGCCTGCTGGGCGGGATGAAGTCAGCCCTCTGAACCATTGGAAAACCATGAAATCAATATACTGCCAGCCTGTTGCGGCCCGCAAGGCCTGATGCCAAACCCATGCCCTCCTCTGAACGTCCCCCCACACTTGATCCTGCCGCCGCTGCGCGTTGGGCCGCTTTGCCCGTGCGACAGGGCTTGTCGCCCTGGCTGCACGAGGAAATCGCCTCCCGCATGCTCGAGCGTCTGGATTTCATCCGGTTGCAGCCCCAGCAATGGGCGCATTGGGAGCCTTTGCGTGGCGGCATCGAGGCACACCGTCAACTGCTACAACGCTATCCCAAGGCCCCCGTCTGGCTGGTGGCCGGGCAGCCCAGCCAGGCCCGGGCGGCACTGGAGGCCAGTCGTGGGCGCTGGTGGCAGTTGTCGCGCTGGACCGGGCCTGCCACCGCGCTGAGCACACCGCCTGCGGGGGCGGTGCAGATGCTGTGGGCCAACATGCTGCTGCACCACGCGGCCGATCCGCAGGCCCTGATCGCGGACTGGCATCGGGCATTGGCAGTGGACGGTTTTTTGATGTTTTCCTGCCTGGGGCCAGACACTTTGCGCGAATTGCGCCAGATTTATGCCCAAAAGGGTTGGCCAGAGCCTGCCCATGAATTCACCGACATGCACGATTGGGGCGACATGCTGGTTCATGCTGGGTTCGCTGAGCCCGTCATGGACATGGAGCGGATCACCCTGAGCTACGAAACCCCGGAGCGTCTTCTGGCCGAATTGCGTGAATTGGGTCGCAACCTGCATGGGCAAAGGTTTTCAGGTTTGCGCGGGCGCCGCTGGCGGGCTCAATTGCTGCAGGCTTTGCAGGCCTTGGCCCGTCCTGATGAGCAAGGTCGCTTTTGCCTGACTTTCGAGGTCGTCTACGGTCATGCGCTCAAGCCCGTGCCGCGCCACAAAGTCCAGTCGGAGAGCCAAATTGGCCTGCAGGACATGCGCCAGATGCTCCAAGCCCGCAAGGCTGGATTTCGTCAGCTTTGAGAAAGATCAAAAACCTTCTTCAAGTCGGGTAAAATTCGCGGCTATTTCGTCCGTCCAGTGCGTCTGGCGCTTCTTGGGCTTGCACAAAGCCCAAGCGGTCTATCTGCAGATTTTTGTGGTCTGGCAGGGGCGAATCACGAAGAAAGGCCCTGCGTTTTTGTGCGGGCCTGGTCCAGACTGGCAACGGTTCGGGCCAAAGGTGTGGGATCTAACCGAGACTTGGAAGTTTGTGAGAACCATGAAGAACATTTCCAGAAAACTGGCTTCGCTGCTGTCCCGTGTGGGCATCTTCACGGGCGTGATGCTGGCAACAGCCGCCCACGCCGTCAATGACCTGCCGGGTGGCCCTGCAGTCAACCAGCTGAACTTTGCACCTCCGGTGACCAAAATCGCCGAGCAACAGCACTGGTTGCACTGGATGATGCTGATCATCTGCACGGTGATCTTCATCGCGGTGTTCTCGGTGATGTTCTATTCCATCTGGAAGCACCGTAAATCGGTGGGTCACAAGCCTGCCACCTTCAGCGAATCGGTCACGGTCGAAATCTTGTGGACCGCTGCACCCTTCCTGATCGTGATCCTGATGGCTTTGCCTGCCACGAAAGTGCTGGTCGCCCAGAAAGACACCACCAACGCGGACCTGACCGTCAAAGCCACCGGCTACCAGTGGAAATGGGGTTACGACTACCTCAAGGGCGAAGGTGAAGGCCTGAGCTACATCTCCACCCTGGATTCGACCCAGCGTGCGATGTCCAATGCGGGCAAGCCCGAGGGCGACAACTACCTGCTCAAGGTGGACAACCCTCTGGTGGTTCCTGTGGGCAAAAAAGTGCGTGTGATCACCACGGCCAACGACGTGATCCACGCCTTCATGGTGCCTGCTTTCGGCATCAAGCAAGATGCGATCCCCGGTTTTGTGCGTGACACCTGGTTCCGCGCCGAAAAGACCGGTGACTTCTATGGCCAATGTGCAGAGCTGTGCGGTAAAGAGCACGCTTACATGCCCATCCACGTGAAGGTGTTGTCCGCAGAGGACTACTCCAAGTGGGTGGAAGGCGAGAAGAAAAAGCAGGCCGCCAAAGCCGATGATCCTTCCAAAGTCTGGACCTTGGACGATCTGGCCAAGCGTGGCGAGAAGGTTTACGCCGCCAACTGCGCTGCCTGCCACCAGGCCAACGGCAAGGGCGCTGGCCCGATCAAGCCGGTTGACGGTTCTGCCGTCGTGCTGGATGCCGACAAGATGAAACAGGTCGCCGTGCTGCTCAATGGCCAGAACAATGGCGCCATGCCTTCGTGGAAGCAGCTCTCCGACACCGAGATCGCTGCTGTGATCACCTACACCAAGAACAACTGGTCCAACAAGACCGGGCAGATCGTGCAACCGGCCGAAGTGCTGGCTGCTCGCAAGTAAGCCTGAACCGTATCAAGTAAAGAGGAAATCAAGATGAGTGCCGTTCTAGATCATCACGATCACGCTCACGACGACCACGGTCACGCACCTGCGGGCTGGCGTCGTTGGGTCTTTGCGACCAACCACAAAGACATTGGTACCCTGTACCTGCTGTTCAGCTTTGCCATGCTCATGATCGGTGGCGTTTTGGCCCTGCTGATCCGCGCCGAGCTGTTCCAGCCGGGTCTGCAAATCGTCAACCCCGAGTTGTTCAACCAGTTCACGACCATGCACGGTCTGATTATGGTGTTCGGAGCGATCATGCCGGCCTTCGTGGGCTTTGCGAACTGGATGCTGCCTTTGCAAATTGGCGCTTCTGACATGGCCTTTGCCCGCATGAACAACTTCAGCTTCTGGCTGATGATTCCTGCGGCCATCATGCTGGCCGGTTCGTTCTTCATGCCCGGTGGCGCACCTGCTGCCGGCTGGACACTGTATGCACCTTTGACCCTGCAAATGGGCCCTTCCATGGACGCTGGTATTTTTGCCATGCACATCCTGGGTGCTTCGTCCATCATGGGTTCAATCAACATCATCGTGACCATCCTCAACATGCGCGCCCCTGGCATGACGCTGATGAAGATGCCCATGTTCGCCTGGACCTGGCTGATCACCGCTTACCTGCTGATCGCTGTGATGCCTGTGCTGGCTGGCGCGATCACCATGACGCTGACCGACCGCCACTTTGGCACCAGCTTCTTCAACCCCGCTGGTGGTGGTGACCCCGTCATGTACCAGCACATTTTCTGGTTCTTCGGTCACCCCGAGGTGTACATCATGATCTTGCCGGCTTTCGGCATCATCAGCCAGATCGTGCCTGCTTTTGCACGCAAAAAACTGTTTGGCTACGCCTCCATGGTCTATGCCACTTCCTCGATCGCGATCCTGTCGTTCATCGTGTGGGCGCACCACATGTTCACGACCGGCATGCCTGTGACAGGTCAGTTGTTCTTCATGTACGCCACGATGCTGATTGCCGTGCCGACCGCTGTGAAGATCTTCAACTGGATCGCGACCATGTGGCGCGGCTCCATGACCTTTGAGACACCAATGATGTTTGCCGTGGGCTTCATCTTCGTGTTCACCATGGGTGGTTTCACCGGTTTGATCCTGTCGATGGCCCCCATCGACATTCAGATGCAAGACACCTACTACGTGGTGGCGCACTTCCACTACGTGCTGGTGGCGGGTTCCCTGTTTGCCTTGTTTGCCGGTTTCTACTACTGGGCACCCAAGTGGACTGGCGTGATGTACAGCGAAACCCGTGGCAAGCTGCATTTCTGGTGGTCGCTGATTTCGTTCAACGTGACTTTCTTCCCGATGCACTTCTTGGGCTTGGCCGGCATGCCACGCCGCTATGCCGACTACCCCATGCAGTTCACCGACTTCAACATGGTGGCTTCGGTGGGTGCCTTCTTCTTCGGTTTTGCACAGGTTTATTTCTTCCTGTTCATCGTGGTGCCTGCCATGCGTGGTCAGGGTGCCAAAGCGTCCCAGAAACCCTGGGAAGCAGCCGAAGGTCTGGAGTGGGAAGTGCCTTCGCCAGCGCCTTTCCACACCTTTGAGAATCCGCCCAAGCTCGACGAATCCGCCACCCGCGTGATCGGCTGATTTCAGACATGAGCATGACACCCGAACAAAAGAAGAACAACGTTCGCCTGGGCCTGATCCTGGCCTCGGTGGCGCTGGTTTTCTTCATCGGTTTCATGGCCAAGATGGTGATCCTGAGTCATTGAGGCCAAGCGGAATGAACTTGCGCTCTGAAAACCTGAAGATGGTGAGCAAGCTCGCAGTGGTCACTGCGGGCATGTTCTGCTTCGGGTATGCGCTCATTCCCATCTACAAGCACATCTGTGAGATCACCGGGATCAACATCCTGTCGGTCTCCGAGCGCATGGTGCCCGGTAATGGCAATGTGGGTGCAGCGGCGAAGCTGCCTGCCAACAGCCAGGTCGACACCACGCGCACCATCACCGTGGAGTTTGACGCCAACGCCCGTGGTCCCTGGGACTTCAAACCCCAGAAAAGCTCGATCCAGGTGCATCCTGGCGAGTTGGCCACCGTGATGTACGAGTTCCAGAATGTCCAGAACCGCCGCATGGCGGCTCAGGCCATTCCCAGTTATGCACCGCACCAGGCCGCCAGCCACTTCAACAAGCTCGAGTGTTTCTGCTTCAACCAGTACACGCTTGAGGCGGGTGAGAAAAAGCAGTGGCCTGTTTCGTTTGTCATTGACCCCAAATTGTCCAAAGACGTGACGACGATCACGCTGTCCTACACCTTCTTTGAGGTGGGCGGCAAGACCCCAGCAGCCCCGGTTGCACAGCTCGCGCCAGCGAATGGAGCAGGCTCATGAGTTCGGTGTTGCGCACGTTCCAGGCGGTTTTGTGGTCATTTTTGGGTATTCGCAAAAGTGCTGAATACCAAAAAGACACCGAAAGCCTCAACCCCTTCCACATCATTGTGGTGGGCATTTTGATTGCACTGTTGTTTGTGCTGGGGCTGATCGCCCTGGTGAATTGGGTGGTGGTTCAGCCCACCGGTCTTTAACCCCCAAATTGAGTTTCCAAGAAAAGAGAGCAGGAGTCCCCATGAGTTCGACCGCACACGGCACAACGCCTTATTACTATGTTCCACACGAGTCACGTCACCCTGTGATGGCGGCCGCTGGCCTGTTCTTTGTGATTCTTGGCGCAGGTCAGTGGATCAATGGCTCAGACTGGGGCAAGTACTCTTTGTTCTTCGGCCTGGCCTGGTGGCTGGTGGTTTTGTACCAATGGTTCAAAGATGCTATCGCTGAGAGCGAAGGCGGTATGTACGGTCACAAGATCGACCTGTCCTACCGCTGGAGCATGACCTGGTTCATCTTTTCGGAAGTGATGTTCTTCGGGGCGTTTTTCTCGGCCCTCTGGTGGGCGCGCATGCACTCGGTGCCTGCATTGGGCAGCCTCGACAACGCCTTGATCTGGCCTGACTTCAAAGCCGTGTGGCCTTCGCTGGCGGCTGGTGCAACGGCCTCTCCGGCCGGCATCATCGAGCCCTTCCAGACCATGACGCCTTTCTGGTTGCCCACGATCAACACCGGCTTGCTGCTGACTTCGGGCGTGACCTTGACCATTGCCCACCACGCTTTGCAGCACGGTGACCGCGCCAAGACCATCCGTTTCATGTGGTTGACCGTCTTGCTGGGTGTTGTCTTCCTGTTCGTGCAGGGATACGAATACGCCCACGCCTGGAGCGAAATGAACCTGAAGCTGTCTTCTGGCGTTTACGGTTCGACCTTTTACATGCTGACGGGCTTTCACGGCTTCCACGTGTTTGTGGGCATGCTGATGCTGCTGTTCATCACCTTGCGCCTGCAAAAAGGCCACTTCACCACAGAGCGTCACTTCGGCTTCGAAGGCGCGGCCTGGTACTGGCACTTTGTGGACGTGGTCTGGCTGGGTCTGTACATCCTGGTGTACTGGCTGTAAGACCGCGTTGCTTCACAAAAAAGCGCCGTCAAGGCGCTTTTTTTGTGTGGGCTTGCGCGGTTTCAGGCACCAGCCGGGATGCCCGAAGGCTGAATCCAGCCCATTTTCCAGGCGATCAGCACGCAGATGAACAAGAGGATCGAAAATCCCACCCGGAAGGCCAGCGCTTTGGCCATGTTGCCCTTGGGGCGTGGACTGCCGTCTGCCTGAGGGGTACCGCCCCGCATCATGTACACAAGCGCAGTGGCCAGACTGCCCAAAATGGCGATGAATGCAATGGCAACAAGGATTTTCATGACAGGCATTATCCAATGAACGCCAAACCACTTCGCTGGCGACGCGTCCTGATCCTGGTCGCGGCATTGCTGGGCGTATCGGTCACCGCATCGCTGGGGCAGTGGCAGTTGCGTCGGGCGGCCCAAAAACAGGCCTTGACGCAGGCGCTGGCCGACAAGGCAGCGCTGGCCCCTGTGGAGGGGGCGAGCCTCGGCCAGCCCGGTGACAGCGCGGCCAACCGGGAAGGTTTGTTGCACCGCGCGGTACACCTGAAAGGCCACTGGCTGGCTCAGCACACGGTGTATCTTGAAAACCGCCAGATGCAGTCCCGCCCGGGTTTTTATGTGGTGACACCGCTGCAGGTGGCGGGCAGTGGGCAAGTGGTGGTGGTGCAGCGCGGCTGGGTGCCGCGCTCTTTCACCGACCGCACGGCCTTGCCAGAGGTGCAAACGCCCTCAGGTGAAGTGACGCTGCAAGGGCATTTGGCCCCATGGCCTTCACGGGTGTACGACTTTGGCGCGGTGGAGGAGGGGCCGATACGGCAAAATCTCGACTTTGCTGCATACCGTCAGCAAACCGGTTTGCCCTTGCTGGAGTTGAGCGTGATGCAATCGGGGCCGGCTTCTGAAGGCCTGCTGCGTGAATGGCCCCCAGTGGCCAGTGGTGTTGAGAAGCACCACGGCTATGCTTTCCAGTGGTTCGGGCTCAGTGCCTTGATCGCGCTTCTTTATGTCTGGTTCCAAATTGTCTTATCCCGCAGAAAAACACAACACCGTTGATGCGCCCCTGGCCATGACCGTGCACGACATGCCTGCGCCCGTTGAAGTCGCGCAGGCCGATGAGCGGCGTACCATGGCCGGGCGTTGGAAGATGCTGTTGGTGATGTTGGTTTGTGCAACGCCCGTCATCGCCTCGTATTTCACCTACTATGTGGTTCGACCCGAGGGGCGGCGCAACTACGGTGAATTGGTCACGCCACCCCAAGACATGCCGCAAGTCATGGTCCGGGACACGCAAGGCCGCACCTTCCCACTGACCGAACTGAAGGGCCAGTGGTTGCTGGTGTCCGTGGGTGCAGGCGCATGCGCGCAGGCCTGTCAGCAGAATTTGTATTTTCAGCGCCAACTTCGAGAGGTGTTGGGCAAGGACAAAGACCGCCTCGACAGGCTGTGGCTGATCAACGATGAAGCGCCTGTGGCGCCTGATCTGCTGCCCGCCCTGCATCAAGCCCAGGCTTTGCGCATCGATGCCGCGGCATTGCAGGCCTGGTTGAAACCTGCTGAAGGCCAGAAGCTGGAAGACCACTTGTACGTGGTCGACCCCATGGGCAACTGGATGATGCGTTTCCCGGCCCACATGGACGTGACGGCGGCCTCCAAGGCCAAGCGCGATCTGGAGCGACTGATGCGGGCATCATCGTCCTGGGACCAGGCGGGGCGCTGAACACCATGCAGGTGGATTTGTACAACCTCAGCCCGGCTTTGCAACTCATGGGCGTCGGCCTGCTGGTGGCAGGACTGCCCTTGCTGTGGTTCTGGCGCAGGCACGGCACGGCCGCGCCCGCACAGCGGCTCAAGGCCTTGACGGTGCTCACGCTGATGCTCACCTTCGAGCTGGTGCTCGTGGGGGCGTTCACCCGCCTCACGGATTCGGGCCTGGGGTGCCCGGATTGGCCGGGTTGTTACGGCAGCGCCACCCCGCTGGGGGCGCACCATGAAATCACGCAGGCCCAGACCGCCATGCCCACAGGTCCTGTGACTCATGGCAAGGCTTGGGTCGAGATGGTGCACCGCTATATGGCCACCGGGGTCGGTGTCCTGATCATCACTTTGTTCGCGCTCACCTGGCGGCAGTGGCGGCATGACCGCCGCCTGGCTGTGCACCCGATGTGGCCACTGCTCACCCTGCTGTGGGTGTGTTTGCAGGGCGCGTTTGGCGCGCTCACGGTGACCATGAAGCTGTTTCCGGCCATCGTGACGCTGCACCTGTTGCTGGCCTTGGGGCTGCTGGCCTTGCTGGTGGTGCAGGCGGTGCGCTACGAAGGCTGGCAGAGTGTGTCCATTCCCCATGGCTTGCGCTGGGGTCTGGCGGGTGCACTGGTGCTGTTGTGGCTGCAAATCGCCCTGGGCGGCTGGGTCAGTACCAATTACGCGGTGTTGGCGTGCAGCGACTTTCCCACCTGTCAGGGTCAGTGGTGGCCCGAGATGAACTGGCAAGGCTTCAGCCTCTGGCGTGAGCTGGGCCATGCCGCCGATGGCCAGCCTTTGCCCTTTGCGGCGCTGGCGAGCATCCACCATATCCACCGCTGCATGGCTGCGCTGGTGCTCGGTGTGCTGCTGCTGGTGGGCTGGCGGCTGCGGCAGCAGCCAGGCTTGGCGCGTCCGGCTCGGGCGCTGCTGGCCTTGTCGGCCCTCCAGTTTTTCACAGGCCTGTCGAACGTGGTGCTGGACTGGCCCCTTGTGGCGGCTGTGCTCCACACGGGCGGCGCTGCTGCTTTGGTCATGGCGTTGACCTGGGCTTTGTCGCTCAGCAAAACGGCTGTGCCTTCACCAACTTTCATTGATTCAAGGCCTGTCGCATGACTTCTGCCGCTGTGATTCCCGCGATGTCCGTCTGGCGCCAGTATTACGCGCTGACCAAACCCCGCGTGGTGCAACTCATTGTTTTTTGCGCCCTGATTGGCATGGTGCTGGCGGTGCCGGGGGTGCCCAGCGCTGCCGAGCTGCTGCTGGGCTTGTGGGCCTGCGCAGGCATCTGGCTGGTGGCGGGGGCGGCGGCGGCTTTCAACTGCCTGGTGGAGAAAACCATCGATGCCAAGATGAAGCGCACCGCCTGGCGTCCAACTGCCAAGGGTGAGCTGAGCGATCGCCAGGCCTTGCTGTTTTCTGCTGCCTTGTGCCTGGTGGGCTCGGCCGTGTTGTACGTGATGGTCAACCCCTTGACCATGTGGCTGACCTTTGCCACTTTTGTGGGCTACGCGATCATCTACACCGTGATCCTCAAGCCGCTCACGCCACAGAACATCGTCATCGGCGGCGCCAGTGGCGCCATGCCACCCGTTTTGGGCTGGGCCGCCATGACCGGCGATGTGGGCTACCAGGCGCTGATTCTGTTCCTCATCATTTTCTTGTGGACCCCGCCGCACTTCTGGGCGTTGGCCCTTTACCGCGTGGAGGACTACCGCAAATCGGGTCTGCCCATGCTGCCGGTCACGCACGGCAACGCCTTCACCCGTTTGCAGATCCTGCTCTACACCATCGTGCTGCTGGCGGCGTGCTTGTTGCCCTTCATGACCCAGATGAGTGGCTGGCTGTATCTGTTTTTTGCTGTCGTGCTCAACCTCGGCTTCATCGGCTATGCCGTGGCCCTTTGGCGCCAGTACTCGGATGAGCTGGCGCGCAAGACGTTCCGTTTTTCACTGATTCACCTGAGTGTGCTGTTTGCCGCTTTGCTGGTGGACCATTACCTGTTCTGAGGTGGGCATGATCAAACGTCAATTTCTGGCTGCCGTGGCGGTGGCTGCGCTGTCCATGCTCGTGGCCTGCGGTCAGGACAAGCCCGCCTTCAAAAGTGTGGACATCACGGGAGCTGATTACGCCAAGGGCTGGCAGTTGACCGATCAGCATGGCCAGGAGCGCACGCTAGGGGATTTCGCGGGCAAGGTCGTGATCGTGTTTTTTGGCTACACCCAATGCCCGGATGTGTGCCCCACCTCGATGCAGGAACTGGCTCAGGTCAAACAGCTGCTGGGGCCTGACGGCGACAAATTGCAGGGGGTGTTCATCACCATCGACCCCGAGCGGGACACGGCCGAGTTGCTCAAGGCCTACATGGCCAATTTCGATCCCACATTCATCGCCTTGCGCCCCACGCCAGAGCAGCTGGCGCAAGTGGCCCGTGACTTCAAGATTTATTACAAAAAAGTCGATGGCAAGAGCGCGACCAGCTACACCATGGACCACTCGGCGGGCAGCTACACCTTCGACACGCACGGGCGTGTGCGCCTGTACAACCGCTACGGCAGCGGTGCGCCAGCGCTGGCAGAGGACGTGAAAATCCTGCTCAAGGGCGCCTGAGCCGACGCACAGCGGGCAGCCTGGTTCGGGTCAGTTGATCTGGATGTTCTGCTTGCGCACGATGTCACCCAGACTCTGGGTGTCGGCCTCAATCCGGTTTTTCAGACCTTCGGGTGAGGAGCCCACCACTTGCCAGCCTTGTGTGAAGAGCCGCTGGCGCATGTCCGGGCTGCGCACGATGTCGCTCACGGCCGCCGACAGTTTCTGGATGTGCGCAGCTGGCATCGCGGCAGGCGCGGCCACCGCGTTCCAGATTTCCAGCTGGTAGTTCTTGACGCCTGACTCCGACAGGCTGGGCACATCGGGTGCCAGAGTGCTGCGCCCTGTGCTGGTCATGCCGATGGCTTTGAGCTTGCCTGCACGCACTTGGGTGAGTGCCATGGCCGGGGGCAGCAGGGCCAGCTGGATCTGACCCCCCATCATGGCGTTGATGATTTGTGGGTTGCCCGGATAGGGCACATGGACCGGGTTCAGCCCTGTGCGGGTCTTGAGCAGCTCCATGCCCAGGTGGGCTACTGTGCCCACCCCCGGGGAGCCGTAGCTCAGCTGCTGCCCACTCTGGCGGGCTTCGGCCAGCCACTGCGCAGGGGTTTGGCCTGGGGCCGATTGCGGCACCGCCAGCAACAGCGGCGCGGTGCCGATCAGGCTCACGGGGGCCAGGTCCTTGAGGGGGTCGTAGGGCAATTTGGGGTTGAGGATGCGGGCCACCGTCATGTTGCCGTTGATCATCAGCCCCAGGGTGTGGCCGTCCGTGGCCTTGGCCACCGCATCGGCAGCGATGTTGCCGCCTGCGCCCACCTTGTTCTCCACAATCACGGTTTGCCCCAGGGCCCTGCCCAAAGGCTCGGCCAGAGCGCGGGCGGTCAGGTCGGGGCTGGAGCCCGCCGGAAAGCCCACCACCAGACGCAGCGTGTGGGTGGGCCATTCGTTGGCATTGGCCCATGGGCTGCTGGTGGTCAACAACAAGCCGGCCAGGGCCGTCAGGATGCAGTGCAAGGGCAAAGAAAACATGGAAACCTCGGGTGGCAATGTGCATGCGATCTTAAAGTAGTGGCGGTGCATGGCACTGCACCCTCCCTGTTTCGGGCCAGGCAAAAAAAGACCCGGTCAAGACCGGGTCGATGTCCAAGCCAGGGGTGCAGCCGTGTTCAGGCGTACGCCACCAGGGCTTTTTTCATTTTCTTCATGGCCGCCACTTCGATCTGACGGATGCGCTCGGCGCTCACGCCGTATTCGGCGGCCAGCTCGTGCAGCGTCATGCCACCGGAGCCGTTGTCGTTGACCTTGAGCCAGCGTTCTTCGACGATGCGGCGGCTGCGTTCGTCCAGGCTCTCCAGCGCGTTCACCAGGCCATCGCTGGCCATCAGGTCACGCTGGTGCGCCTCGATCATGGCGGTGGGCTCGTGGTTGGCATCGGCCAGGTAGGCGATGGGGCCAAAGGCCTGCTCGCCGTCATCGCTGGGCGCGGGGTCCAGCAGCACATCGCCACCAGACATGCGGGTTTCCATCTCCAGCACTTCTTCACGCTTGACGTGGAGCTGGCTGGCCACCTTGTCGACTTCGGCCGCAGACAGGGTGTCGCGGTGCGTGCCTTCTTCGAGGTCCGCCTTGAACGCTTGTTTCATCGAGCGCAGGTTGAAGAAAAGCTTGCGTTGCGCCTTGGTGGTGGCCACCTTGACCATGCGCCAGTTCTTCAGGATGTACTCGTGGATTTCGGCCTTGATCCAGTGCAGGGCATAGCTCACCAGGCGCACGCCTTGCTCGGGGTCAAAGCGTTTGACGGCCTTCATCAGCCCGATGTTGCCTTCCTGGATCAGGTCACCGTGGGGCAGACCATAGCCGAGGTACTGGCGCGAGACGGACACCACCAGACGCAGGTGCGAGAGCACCAGCTTGCGGGCGGCTTCGAGATCGTCGTTGTTCTTGAGCTGGCGGGCGGCCTCTTGCTCTTCCTCGAGGGTGAGCATGGGCATGCGGTTGACCGCAGAGATGTAAGCGTCCAGGTGACCGAGTGAGGGCACCACGGCCCAGGGGTTGCTCAGCGTCACCGCAGTGGCCGGGGATCCAGTTTGAATGTTCATTCCAGAACTCCTTTCAGAATTACCCCAATATTAGCACTCTCGGTGGAGGAGTGCTAAACGGCTTGCATGGGCATTTGTTACAAGCGGTTAGCCTGTCAGGCCTGAACCACCAGCTCGGCGGGACCGGCCTGGACTTCGCCAACCACCGCTGCATGGTCAAAGCCATGCTGTCTGAAAGTGTCCAGCACAGCGTCCACGGTGTCCGGACGGCAGGCCACCAAAAGGCCGCCGCTGGTCTGGGGGTCGCTGAGCAAGGCCTGATCGGGGGCCGCAAAGCCCTCTGGCAGGCGCACTTGCTGGCCGTAGCCGGCCCAATTGCGCCCTGAGGCACCCGTCACCATGCCCTGGCTGGCCAACGCGCGCACGCCAGCCAGCAGGGGCACCTGCGACCAGTCCAATACGACGGTACAGGCCGAGCCGCGCGCCATCTCCAGTGCGTGGCCCGCCAGACCGAAGCCGGTCACGTCGGTGAGCGCATGCACACCTGGCAGGGCCGCCAAAGCGGGGCCAGGCGTGTTCAGGCGCGTGGTGGTGGCGATCATCTGGGCATAGCCTTCGGGGGGCAGGGCGTTTTTCTTGAGGGCGGCCGACAGCACGCCCACGCCCAGCGGTTTGCCCAGCACCAGCACGTCGCCCGGTTGGGCGTCGGCATTGCGCTTGATGCGTTTGGGATGGACCAGCCCCAGAGCCACCAGGCCGTAGATGGGCTCGACCGAGTCGATGGTGTGGCCGCCTGCGATCGGGATGCCCGCCGCCTGGCAGACGCTGGCGCCGCCTTCGAGGATGCGGCCGATGGTCTGCACCGACAGCACATTGACCGGCATGCCCACCAGGGCCAGCGCCATGATGGGGGTGCCGCCCATGGCGTACACGTCGCTGATGGCGTTGGTGGCAGCGATGCGGCCAAAGTCAAACGGGTCGTCGACGATGGGCATGAAGAAATCGGTGGTGGCGATCAGCGCTTGCTCGTCGTTGAGTTGGTACACCGCGGCGTCGTCAGCGGTTTCGATGCCGACGAGCAACTCCCGGGGCACAGGCAAGGCGTGGGTGCTTTTGAGGATGTCGGACAGCACGCCCGGGGCGATCTTGCATCCACAGCCCCCGCCGTGGGAGAGGGAGGTCAGGCGGGGTTCGTTGGTGGTGGTCATGGCAAGGGTCTCGATCAGCTCAGCAGCGCCTGCGCGAATTCGCGGGCGTCAAAGGTTTCCAGGTCTTCCAGTTTTTCGCCGACGCCGATGAAGTACACCGGAATGGCTTTCTCGCGGGCGATGGCGCACAACACGCCGCCCTTGGCCGTGCCGTCGAGCTTGGTCACGATCAGGCCCGTGAGGCCCAGCGCTTCGTCAAACGACTTGACTTGGGCCAAGGCGTTCTGCCCGGTGTTGCCGTCAATCACCAGCAGCACCTCGTGCGGGGCGGTGTTGTCCGCCTTTTGCACGACACGCTTGATCTTTTTGAGCTCTTCCATCAGGTGCAGCTGGGTAGGCAGTCGGCCTGCCGTGTCCACCAGCACCACATCCTTGCCGCGTGCGCGGCCTGCGCTCACGGCGTCAAAGCTCACGGCAGCGGGGTCGCCGCCTTCCTGGCTGATGATTTCGACCGTGTTGCGGTCGGCCCAGACGGCCAGTTGCTCTTTGGCGGCGGCACGGAAGGTGTCTGCGGCAGCCAGCAGCACGCTCGCGCCGCTGTCGGCCAGGTGTTTGGTCAGTTTGCCGATGGAGGTGGTTTTGCCTGCGCCGTTGACGCCAGCGACCATGATCACGGTGGGCTGCTGTGCGCCGATCACCAAAGGCTTTTGCAGTGGCGCCAGCAGCTCGGCAATGGCGTCCATGAGCAAGCCCTTGACCTGAGCGGGTTCGGTGGCCTTGCTGTCTTTGACGCGGCGCTTGAGGTCTTGCAGCAGGTGCTCGGTGGCCTGGACACCCGTGTCGGCCATCAAGAGGGCAGTTTCCAGTTCTTCGTACAGCGCGTCGTCGATCCGTGTGCCGGTGAACACGGTCGCAATGCTCGAGCCGGTTTTGCGCAGCCCGGACTTCAGACGCTCCATCCAGCTTTGGCGCGCCGGGGCAGCAGGGGTCAAAGGCGCGGGTGCTGTCTGCGTCGCAGTGGGAGCAGTGGTTTGCGGCTCTACCGCAGTGGGCGCTGCGGGTGGGGTGGTCTGAGGCGGCTTTTTGCGGAAGAAACTGAACATGTTGGACTTTGTGTGAGTTCCTGATTTTATGAAACCCGGCACGGCCCTGCCCACGGCACGGATGTGCCCTGCAAAACGGTGGGCAGCACACAAGCGCAACGAGGGGCTTGTTGAAGTCATGTGCGATGGTGTGACACACAGCGTTACAACTGGGCACCGCTGGACGTCATCAGCTGCGGATCAGCTCGCGTTGAAGATGCAAGTCCAGCAAGGTGTTGGACTGAAAACCGAGATGAAGGAATCACTCTCATGAACAAACTGCTCGCTATCCTGATCGCTGGTTTCTTTGCTGTGGGTGCCTTTGCACAAGCGCCTGCCGCAACGGTTGCACCCGCAACCGCCGCAACGCCTGCTGTTGCAGTGGCTCCCGCCAAGGCGGATGCCAAGACAGATGCCAAAGCTGAAGCGAAAGCGGCCAAACTGAAAGCCAAAGCCAAAGCCAAAGCCGATGCCAAAGCGGCCAAGGCAGAGAAAAAAGTCGAAGCCAAAACCGAAGCGCAACATGCGGCACTCAAGACCGCGCCAGCAGCCCCTGTGCAAAAGTGATGCGTTCATGAACCTGTCGCTCGTGCCTGAGTGGCACGGGTCGACCTGATCCACAGCCAGCCAACCCTCATCGGGCGCTGGCTGTTTTATTGGGCGCTGTGGGCAGGCCGCCGCAGGCTGCACGTACACTTGTTGCCCATGCGTCCCAAGTCCTCCTTACCCCCCAAAAAGACCGCAGCACCTGCGCGTGCGTCCGCGACCGCTGCGCGCGCGCGCGGCCAGTCCAGCCATGAAATCCGCATCATCGGCGGGCAGTGGCGCCGCACTTTGCTCAAGGTGCTCGACAAGCCGGGTCTGCGCCCCACCCCCGACCGTGTGCGTGAAACCTTGTTCAACTGGTTGGGTCAGGACTTGACGGACTGGCGCTGTGTGGACGCCTTTGCAGGCACAGGGGCGCTGGGCCTGGAAGCGGCTTCACGCGGTGCTTCGCACGTGGTGGTGCTGGAGCAGGACCCGGAGCTGGTCAAAGCCTTGCTGCAACAGGTCGAGCGCCTGAAAGCCAGCATGGTGCAGGTGCAGCGCGGTGACGCCGTGGCCGCCATGCAGCGCTTGACCGCTGGCACCTTCGATCTGGTGTTTCTGGACCCGCCTTTTGACGGACCCTGGTTTGAGCCCGCCCTCCAAGCGGCAGCCAAGTTGGTGCCTGTGGGCGGCTGGATCTACCTGGAAGCGCCTGTGGCTTGGGGACCTGAGGCGCTCACACCGCTGCATCTGACACTCGAGCGCCACCTCAAAGCCGGAGCGGTGCACGCCCACCTGCTGCAGCGCACTGCATAATTTGCCCATCCTGACCGAGCCCCAAGGACAAGCCATGAGCCGCCCTGTGATTGCTGTTTATTCCGGTACTTTCGACCCGCTGACCTTGGGGCACGAAGACGTGGTTCGCCGCGCGGCCAAGATGTTCGACCAAGTGATCGTGGCGGTGGCCCGCGCGCACCACAAGCAGACCCGTTTCAGCCTTGACGAGCGTTTGGCGCAGGCGCAGGCGGCGCTGGCCGATTGCCCCAACGTCAAGGCCTTGCCTTTTGAGGGCTTGATCGTCAACTTTGTGCGCGAGCAGGGCGCGCAGGTCATTGTGCGCGGCATCCGCTCACCCACCGACTATGACTACGAAACCCAGATGTCGGGCATGAACCGCCATCTGGCCCCTGAAGTGGATACGGTGTTTCTGCACACCAGCGCGGCGGTTCAGCACATCAGCAGCACGCTGGTGCGTGAAATCTCCAAGCTCGGCGGTGACGTGTCAGGTCTGGTGTCGGCCCCTGTGCTCGCAGCGCTATCGGCCAAGTGACGCACGGCCGCTGGTACGCGGCCTGCCTCAAACTTCGGCGGCTTCGACCATGAAGCGCACGCGCTTTTGGCCCTGCCATTCATCGGCGTCGAGCCGGTAAGCGAGCTTGACGCGGCTGGGCAAAGGCTCGGTGCGACCAAACCAAATGCCGTCGATGGCCTGGCCCTGGTGCTTGAGCTTGAGCGCCAGGTGTTTTTCGCCCACCAGCCGCTGCGAGACCACATCCACTTCTTCGCTGAACACGGGCGCGGAAAAGCCCTGCCCCCACACCTCGCGGTGCAGCATCTCGACCATGTCCACGCGCAGGTACTCGGGCGGCAAGGGGCCGTCGGTCTCCAGGCGTCGCTGCAGCGTGGCCGCATCCAGCCACTCGGCCGCCACCTGGTTCAGGGTTTCTTCAAACACATCCAGGTGTTCTTCGGCCACCGTGCAACCTGCGGCCATGGCATGACCGCCAAAGCGCAGCAGCACACCCGGTGCGCGCTTGGCCACCAGGTCCAGGGCATCGCGCAAATGAAAGCCGGGGATGGAGCGGCCCGAGCCCTTGAGTTCGTGTTCTTTGCCCGGCGCGTTGCTGGCGGCAAACACAAAGGTCGGTCGGTGCAGCTTGTCCTTGATGCGCGAGGCCACGATGCCGACCACGCCTTCATGAAAGTCCGGGTCGAACACGCAAATGGCGGGTGGCGGCTCGTCGCCTTCGTCGAACAAGGACTCGGCGATCTCCATCGCCATCTCGCGCATGTCGCCTTCGATCACACGGCGCTCGCGGTTGATGGTGTCCAGTTGGCGTGCCAGTTCGTCGGCCCGCATGGGGTCATCGCTCAGCAGGCATTCGATGCCCAGCGTCATGTCCGACAAACGGCCTGCTGCGTTGATGCGCGGGCCCAGGGCAAAACCGAAATCGAAGGTGGTGGCCTTGGCCGCTTCGCGCGCCGCAGCGCGAAACAGCGCGGCCATGCCCGGCGGCAGGGCACCCGCGCGCACGCGCTTGAGGCCTTGCGCCACCAGGCGGCGGTTGTTGGCGTCGAGTCTGACCACGTCGGCCACGGTGCCCAGCGCCACCAAAGGCAGCAGGGCATCCAGTTTGGGTTGACTGCTTTGGTCAAAAACACCGCGCTGGCGCAGTTCGGCGCGCAAGGCCAGCAGCACGTAAAACACCACACCGACCCCGGCGATCGATTTGCTCGCGAAGCTGCAGCCTGGCTGGTTGGGGTTGACGATCACTTCGGCGGTGGGCAGGGTGCTGCCGGGCAGGTGGTGGTCGGTCACCAGCACCTTCAGGCCCAGACGCTGGGCTTCGGCCACGCCTTCGACACTGGCGATGCCGTTGTCCACCGTGATGAGCACATCGGCCCCCAGCGCTTTCACACGCTGCGCGATCGGCGCTGTCAGGCCGTAGCCATCCACCACGCGGTCAGGCACCAGGTAGCTCACGTGCTGCGCGCCCAGCATGCGCAGGCCGCGCACGGCCACGGCGCAGGCGGTCGCGCCATCGCAGTCGTAGTCGGCCACGATGCACAGGCGTTGCCCTGCGGTCATCGCATCGGCCAGCAGCGTTGCGGCAGCTTGCGCGCCCAGCAAGCCGCTGGGGGGCAGCAGCAGGTTCAGGCCGTCATCAAGCTCGTCTTTGGATTGCACACCTCGCGCTGCATACAGGCGGGCCAGCAAGGGGTGGATGCCCGCTTGCTCCAGCGCCCAGGCGCTGCGGGGCGGGACATCTCGGGTCAGGAGTTTCATGTCGGGATCAGGGCCTGCAAGGCCCGGCCAGTGTCGGTGGTCTGAAAAACGGCGCCGATGCGCTGCAGCCACGAGCGCTCGGTCCGCTGGTAGGTGTGCGCTGATGTTTCGCTGCACAGGCTCAGGCGCAGGCCGGCTTGGTGGGCGAGTGGGGCCAGGTGCGTGGCGTCGAGCTCGCGCCAGGCCGCTTGCCAGGCCTGCAGGTCACCGCGCAGGGCAGGCCCCCGCAAAGGGTCGAGCACCAGGACTTGGCCGTCGGCTTGCGCTGCTGGCTCGGCTGGGAGCCGTCCTGCACCATGGACCCAGAACGAGTTGACGGTGATCCGTCCTTGGGCCATGCGGGCATCGTTGACCGGGTGGTTGTAGAGCAGCATCTGCATTTCGCTTTGCAGGCGTCGCAGCGAGTCGGGCAGGTGGCCGTCGGTGATCCAGGGTTTGACGTTGGCACCGATCACCCGGTCGAGAGAGGGGGGACGCATGTGCTCAAAGACGTCACCACGCGCGTGCCATTGCAGCGCGCTGTCCCATTGCACGTCCAGGCCGTCTTCCTGCAAAAACGCCTGCATGGCCTGCAGCAGCTGCTGTGATTCTTCATCGCTCAGGTGCAGGTGGGCCGGGTCCAGCATGACCACCTGGTCCATGCCGATCTGCCAGTGGCAAGGCGTGATCCAGGCCTGTGGTCCGGTATGCCGAGGGTGCGCCAGCGCTGCCCAGGGCAGCGGGGCGTCCACAGGCCAACCCAGACTGCGTGCCCACACCCGCTCATGCGGCATGTGGGGCGAGGGTTGGGCATCGCGCGCTTCGTCGTCCCGGTGGGTGCATGTCATCTGTGCCAGCAGCTGGCGCAGGTGAGGCAGTGCCAGGCTGTGCAGGGCGTCCGGTGGGGCGTCTGTCAGGGCGGCATAGGGAATGATCAGGTGCATGGCCTGCGATTGTCGCAGGCCCGGATGAACGGCGAGTCTGATTCGTCACAATAGAGCCCATGGCCTTTTTCAAAAACATCCCCTACGAGCTGGTGCTCGGCTGGCGCTACACGCGTGCAGGCCGCGCCACGCGGCGCAACGGGTTCATTTCCTTCATCTCAGGCGTGTCCATGCTGGGCATTGGTCTGGGCGTGGCGGCGCTCATCATCGTGCTCAGTGTGATGAACGGTTTCCAGCGCGAGGTGCGCGACCGCATGCTGGGTGTGGTGTCCCACATCGAGGTGTATGCCTTTGACGGCGGTGCGTTGCCCGACTGGCAGGCCACTTTGGCCCAAGTCAAGGCGAACCCGTCCGTGGTGGGGGCGGCCCCTTTTGTGGCGGCGCAGGCTTTGGTGGCGCGGGGCGACGACATGAAAGGCGTGTTGGTGCGGGGCATTGACCCGGCGCTGGAGCCCCAGGTCAGTGACCTGCAGTCCGACATGCAGGCCCAGGTGCTCAGCCGCTTGCAGCCGGGGCAGTTTGGCCTGGTGCTGGGGCGCGACCTGGCCCAGAACCTGGGCGCCATGCCCGGCGAGCTGGTGACGCTGGTTTCGCCCTCCGGCCAGGTCACGCCCGCCGGGGTGGTGCCGCGCATGAAGCAGATGACGGTGCTGGGCACCTTCTCGTCCGGCCACTACGAATACGACTCCTCGCTGGCGCTCATGCATGTCGACGACGCAGCGCGCATGTTCCGCCTGGAAGGCCCGAGCGGCGTGCGCGTCAAGCTGCGCGACCTGCACCAGGCGCGTGAGGTGGCGCAGCAGCTGCAGGCGCAGCTGGGCGCGGGCTTTCATGTGCGCGACTGGACGCAACAAAACCGCACCTGGTTTGCGGCGGTGCAGGTGGAAAAACGCATGATGTTCATCATCCTCACCCTGATCGTGGCCGTGGCCGCGTTCAACCTGGTCAGCACCCTGGTGATGACCGTCACCGACAAGCGGGCCGACATCGCCATCTTGCGCACGCTGGGCGCCAGTCCGGGCAGCATCATGGGCATCTTTGTGGTGCAAGGCGCGGCCGTGGGTGTGATGGGCACCCTGGGCGGTCTGGCGCTGGGCCTGCTGGTGGCGTTCAACATCGATGTGATCGTGCCCGCGCTGGAGCGCTTGTTCAGTGCGACTTTTTTGCCGCAAGACATTTACCTCATCAGCCGCATGCCCAGCGAGCCCATGGCCAGCGACATCGTGCCGATTGCGGTGATTTCCCTGGTGCTGGCTTTTGCGGCCACGCTGTACCCGAGCTGGCGCGCCAGCCGCGTCAATCCCGCGGAGGCCTTGCGCTATGAATGACACGACACACGCCGTGGTGCTGCAGGCGCGGGGCCTGACCAAACGTTTCACCGAAGGGCGACTCGACGTGACCGTGCTGCAAGGCGTGGACCTGCAGGTCCATGCGGGCGAGACACTGGCCGTGGTCGGTGCGTCGGGCTCGGGCAAGAGCACCTTGCTGCACCTTCTGGGCGGGCTGGATGCCCCCACCTCGGGCAGCGTGACGCTGATGGGCCAGCAGATGTCCACCCTGAGCGCGGCGCAGCAAGGCGAGATGCGCAACCGCCACCTGGGCTTTGTGTACCAGTTCCACCACCTGTTGCCCGAATTCAGCGCGCTGGACAACGTGGCCATGCCCTTGTGGGTGCGGCGCATGGACCGCGCCGAGGCCTCGGCTCAGGCGGCCCGCTGGCTCGGCCAGGTGGGTTTGTCCGGGCGCGTGCACCACCGCCCGGCCGAGCTGTCGGGGGGCGAGCGCCAGCGTGTGGCCATCGCCCGTGCCCTGGTCACCGAGCCCGCCTGCGTGCTGGCCGACGAGCCCACGGGCAATTTGGACCGCAGCACCGCCGACGGTGTGTTTGATCTGATGCTGCAGCTCGCCCGTGAGCGGGGCACCGCCTTTGTGGTGGTCACCCACGACCAGGCGCTGGCTGCCCGCTGCGACCGCCAATTGCATCTGGTGCAAGGCGTTTTGCAGCCCTGACCGGTTCACGCATGTGGATCGACACCCATTGCCACCTGGACGCGCCTGAGTTCGAGGCTGACCGCGACGCAGTGCGCCAGCAGGCCCGCAACGCAGGGGTGGGGCTGTGCGTGATCCCCGCTGTGGAACGGGCTCACTGGGGCGCGGTGCAGGCACTGGCACATCGCCATGCCGACGCCTACGCGCTGGGCATCCACCCGTTGTATGTGCCCCAGGCGCATGAAGATGACTTGCAGGCGCTCGACGATGCCTTGACCGCATCGCAGGGCGACCCCCGGTTGGTGGCTGTGGGCGAGATCGGTCTGGACTTTTTTGTGCCTGCGCTGTTCGAGCCGGCCATGCGCGAGCGGCAGTGGGCGTTTTACACCGCCCAGCTCAAGCTGGCGCGCAAGCACGGTTTGCCGGTCATCCTGCATGTGCGCCGCTCGGCTGACCTGCTGCTCAAGGGCTTACGCCAAGTGGCGGTGTCGGGTGGCATCGCCCACGCCTTCAATGGCAGCGCGCAGCAGGCGCAGGCCTTCATGGATCTGGGCTTTGCACTGGGCTTTGGCGGTGCCATGACCTACGAGCGGGCCACGCAGTTGCGGGCGCTGGCCACGGCCGTGCCTGAGTCGGCGCTGGTGCTTGAAACCGATGCGCCCGACATCCCGCCGCACTGGATTTACCAGACCGCCGAGCAACGCGCTGCAGGCCAGCCCCAGGGGCGCAATGCGCCCGAGCAGTTGCCGCGCATCGCCCAGGTGCTGGCCGATCTCCGGGGGCTGCCTGTCCCGGTGCTGGCCGCCATCACCAGCGGCAATGCCCGGCGTTGCTTGCCCAGGCTGGTGCAGTTGTGACGCACGCACAGCGTTTGCAAGGCCTCGCGCCTGTGGCATCACCCGCCATCCGTGTGCTGGTGCTGGGCAGCTTTCCGGGGGTGCGCTCGTTGCAGAGCCAGCAGTACTATGCGCACCCGCAAAACCACTTTTGGCGCATCATGCAGGCGCTGTGGCCCAATGCCCCTTGGCCCACAGACCGGGACTACGCCGGGCGTTGCGCCTGTTTGCTGCAGTGTGGCGTGGGCCTCTGGGACGTCTACGCTGCCTGCGAGCGCGAAGGCAGTCTGGACAGCGCCATTCGGGCGGCCGAACTCAACGATTTCCCGGCGTTGCTGGCGCAGTGTCCCCTGTTGAGCGGCATTGCCCACAACGGGGGCGAGAGTTTTCGCCATGCCCAGGCCCTCGACAAAGCCTTGGCCCTGGCAGGGCTGCAAGGCCGTGTGCAGCTTCATCGCCTACCATCGACCAGTCCGGCCAACGCGTCGTGGACTTTTGAACACAAGCTCAGCGCCTGGCAGGCGGTGATGCAAGAACATGGATTGCTGGCATGAGCCGTCAAAAAAACACCCCACTGCCCGAAGTGAACTTTTCAGAGGATGGCGACATCCGCTACCTGCATCTGGCCACCGAATGGATCCAGGGCTCGATGTTGATCGACAAGCCCTACGACATCGAACTCGAATACGTGCAACGCATGATGGCCTGGCTGCTGTTCATGCCGCTGGCCGAGGTCAAGGGTGCCCACGCCATGCAGCTGGGCCTGGGGGCGGGCACGATCACCAAGTTCTGCTACAAAAAACTGAAGATGACCTGCACCGCCATCGAGCTCAACCCTGGTGTACTGCATGCCTGCCGAGGCTGGTTCCGTTTGCCGCCCGACGACGAGCGCCTGCGTGTGGTGTTGGCCGACGCCGCCGAAGAAATCCGCTCGCCCGAATGGACCGGCGTGGTCGATGCACTGCAAGTGGACCTGTACGACCACGAAGCCGCGGCCCCCGTGCTCGACAGCCTGGACTTCTACCGCGACTGCCATGCCTTGCTGACCCCGCAAGGCTGCATGACGGTCAACTTGTTTGGCCGTTCGTCGAGCTTTGACGAGAGCCTGGAGAAAATCCGCGCCGCTTTTGGCGACGATGCCGTCTGGGCCTTCAAGCCCACGCGCGAAGGCAACACCATCGTGCTGGCACAGCGCACGCCCCAGCGCCCCAAGCGCGAACAACTGATGGAAGCGGCCGAGCGCATCGAAGCGGTTTGGGGCTTGCCCGCCACCAAGTGGTTGCGGGTTTTCAAGCCCTACACGAAGTGACAAAAAACACCCCGCAAATCGCTTGCAATCTAGGGTTAACCATAGGGTGGCGTCGCCCCCGGGACATAGGTGGAACCCACATGGCCCCGGAGTCAATCCTCCAACACAATCAGCCCATTCCAAACTCTGGAGGAGCGTGATCGTGTTAATCAAGAGTCAAAAAGACTTTTTCTCGGGCCTGATGTTCACCGTGGTCGGTGCAGCATTCGCCTACGGTGCCACCAGCTACAGCATTGGCTCGGGTGGTCGCATGGGGCCTGGCTATTTCCCCTTGCTGCTGGGCGTGATCCTGGCCATCCTGGGCGCTGTCGTCATGTTCAAGGCCCTCGTGGTCGAGACACCCAATGGCGACAAGATTGGCAAATGGGCCTGGAAGCCTTTGTTTTTCATCATCTCAGCCAACGTGCTGTTTGGCATTTTGCTCGGCGGCTTGCCCAGCATCGGTCTGCCCCCCATGGGCCTGATCGCAGCCATCTTCGGTATCACCCTTGTGGCCAGCCTGGCCGGTGAAGACTTCCGGCTGAAAGAAGTGCTGATCCTGTCGGTCGTGCTGTCGATCGGCAGTTATCTGGCATTCGTGGTGCTGCTGAAGCTGCAGTTCCCCGTGTGGCCGACATTCATCACAGGCTAAGGAGAACAAAAAAATGGAACTGTTTGACAACCTGGCTCTCGGTTTTGGGGTGGCGTTCACCTTCCAGAACCTGATTTACGCGTTCATCGGCTGCCTGCTCGGCACGCTGATCGGTGTGTTGCCCGGCATCGGCCCGGTCGCGACCATCGCCATGCTGTTGCCCGCCACCTACGCGCTGCCCCCCGTGGCTGCGCTGATCATGCTGGCTGGCATTTATTACGGCGCCCAATACGGTGGCTCGACCACTGCGATTTTGGTCAACCTGCCCGGCGAGTCTTCGTCTGTGGTCACGGTGATCGACGGCTACCAGATGGCCCGCAAAGGCCGTGCAGGCCCCGCGCTGGCTGCGGCTGGCCTGGGCTCCTTCTTCGCCGGTTGCGTGGGCACTTTGATCCTGGCTGCATTCGCTGCACCCCTGACCGAAGTCGCGTTCAAGTTCGGCCCTGCCGAATACTTCTCGCTCATGATCCTGGGCTTGATCGGTGCCGTGGTGCTGGCTTCGGGTTCCTTGCTCAAGGCCGTGGCCATGATCGTGCTGGGCCTGTTGATGGGCCTGGTCGGTACCGACGTGAACTCGGGTGTGGCGCGTTTCTCCTTCGACATCCCTGAACTGACCGACGGCATTGGCTTCATCGTCATCGCCATGGGTGTGTTCGGTTACGGCGAAATCATCGCCAACCTGTCGCAAAAAGAAGAAGACCGCGAAGTCTTCACGGGCAAGGTCAATGGCTTGTTCCCGACCGCCGCGGATTTCAAAAACATGATCCCCGCGGTGTTGCGTGGCACGACCATCGGCTCCCTGTTGGGTATCCTGCCCGGTGGCGGCGCATTGCTGGCAGCGTTTGCGGCCTACACGATCGAGAAGAAAACCAAGCTCAAGCCCGGTGAAGTGCCTTTCGGTCAAGGCAACATCCGTGGTGTGGCAGCGCCCGAGTCGGCCAACAACGCCGGTTCACAAACCTCCTTCATCCCCTTGTTGACCCTGGGTATTCCGCCCAACGCCGTGATGGCCTTGATGGTGGGCGCGATGACGATCCACAACATCCAGCCTGGTCCACAGGTGATGACCAGCAACCCCGAACTCTTCTGGGGCCTGATCGCCTCGATGTGGATCGGTAACCTGATGCTGGTGATCCTGAACCTGCCTTTGATCGGCATGTGGATCAAACTGCTGACGGTGCCTTACCGCTGGTTGTTCCCTGCCATCGTGCTGTTCTGTGCGATCGGTGTGTACTCGACCAACAACAACACCTTCGACATCTGGATGGTGGCGGCCTTCGGTGTGATCGGTTACACCTTCATCAAGCTGGGTGTGGAGCCTGCGCCGCTGCTGCTGGGCTTCATCCTCGGCCCGATGATGGAAGAGAACCTGCGCCGCGCCATGCTGCTCTCGCGTGGTGACTGGAGCGTGTTTGTCACGCGCCCACTGTCGGCCAGCCTGCTGGCAGCTGCGGCGGTCTTGTTGATCATCGTGCTCTTGCCTGCGGTGAAATCCAAGCGCGAAGAAGCTTTTGTGGAAGATTGATCTTCCGCACTGAATGCAAACGGCCTCCTTGTGAGGCCGTTTTTCTTGGTGTCACGTACAAGCTGCAGGGGCTTGCCCCGTCTGACAGAATCCATTCATGACCAAACGCCACTTTCTCCAATGGACGCTGACCGCGCTGGCCCTGAGCGCTTTCGGCCCTGCTGCCCTGGCGCAGAGCTACCCCACCAAAGCCATCCGCTTGGTCGTGCCTTTCCCTGCAGGTGGAGCGACCGATTTGTTTGCGCGCAGCCTCTCGCAAAAACTCGGCGAAAAGCTCGGCGTCTCGCTGGTCGTGGACAACAAGCCCGGTGCGGGCGGCACGCTGGGCTCGGACCTGGTGGCCAAAGGCGTGGCCGACGGCTACACCTTGCTGCTGGCCACGTCGAGCACGCATTCGATTGGCCCGAATCTGAACCCGCGCATGCCCTACGACGCGGTGCGCGACTTCACGCCCATCGGCCAGGTCGGCAATGCGCCCAGCATCATGCTGGTGCCCAACAGCTCGCCCGCCAAAACCGTGCAGGAGTGGATCGACCTGGCGCGCAAGAACCCCGGTCGCCTGAACTACGCCTCCAGCGGCAATGGCACGGTGGTGCAGCTCACGGCCGAGTTGTTCAAGTCACAGGCCAATCTGTTTGTGGTCCACATCCCCTACAAAGGCACG
Source organism: Limnohabitans radicicola (assembly GCF_014837235.1). GTDB lineage: Bacteria > Pseudomonadota > Gammaproteobacteria > Burkholderiales > Burkholderiaceae_C > Limnohabitans_A > Limnohabitans_A radicicola. The sequence goes on from NZ_JACYFT010000003.1 coordinate 188,416, forward strand.
GCGCTGGCGATCCCAGATCTGGTCAGCGGCAAGGTCGATGTGTTGTTCGACTCCCTGCCCACGGGCCTGCCCCATGTGAAAGACGGCCGCTTGCGTGCGCTGGGGGTGACCTCGGCCAAACGCACGCCCCTGGCCCCGGGCTTGCCTGCGATTGCTGAAGTGCTGCCTGGCTACGAGTCCACCACCTGGTTCGGTTTGTTTGGCCCCAAGGGCTTGCCGCCCGAGGTGGTGCAGCGCGTCAATGCGGCGGCCAACCAGGTGCTGCACGACCCGGAAGTCATCGACAAGCTGACGCGCCTGGGCATTGAGCCAGTGGGCGGCACCCCGGCGCAGTTCACGCAAATGCTGGCCAGCGAATCGGCCAAGTGGAAAAAGATCATCAGCGAACGCAAGATCACCTCGGATTGAGTGCATGAACTTCAACTACCAGAACCCTTACACCAACACCCGCCTGCCGCTGTTTGCGCGCAATGTGGTGTCCACCTCCCACCCGCTGGCCGCGCAAGCGGGTTTGCGCATGATGCTCAAAGGCGGCAACGCCGTGGACGCGGCCATTGCGGCCGCTGCCGCCATCACGCTGACCGAGCCGGTCAGCTGCGGCCTGGGCTCGGACGCCTTCTGTATCTTGTGGGACGGCCAGAAACTCCACGGTCTCAACGCCTCCGGCCCGGCCCCGGCCACCTGGACGCCCGAGTACTTCCACCGCAAATACGGCAAGGACGCCAAGACCCCGCCCAAGCGCGGCTTTGATTCGGTGTCGGTGCCGGGCGCGGTGGCCGGCTGGGTGGCACTGAGCGAGCGCTTTGGCAAGCTGCCTTTTGCCGACTTGCTCGAACCCGCCATCGAGATCGCCGAACGCGGTTACCTGATGCCCGTCGTGGTGCAGCAAAAATGGGCCGCCGCCACGCCCGAGCTGCAGTCGCAGCCCGGCTTTGCGCAGAGCTTTCTGCCCTGGGGCCGTGCGCCCAACGTGGGCGAGTTGTTCCAGTTCAAGAGCGCGGCCCGGGGCCTGCGAGCCATTGCCGAGTCCAAAGGCCAGGCCCTGTATGGCGGCGAGATCGCCCAGGCGATTGAAAAGTTCGCCAAGGACAACGGCGGCAGCATCACCGCCAAAGACCTGGCCGATTTCAGGCCCGAGTGGGTCGAGCCGATTGCCAAGAACTACCGTGGCTACACTCTGCATGAGATCCCGCCCAACGGGCAGGGCATCGCCGCGCTGATCGCGCTGGGTATCCTGTCGAACTTCGATCTGGCGTCCATGCCTGTGGACGGCGTGCAGTCGCAGCACCTGCAGATCGAGGCGATGAAGCTCGCTTTTGCCGACGTGTATCGCTATGTGGCCGATCCGCGCAGCATGGACATCACACCCGCGCAGATGCTGGACGACGCGTACCTCGCCAGCCGCGCCCGCCTGATCGACATGCACAAGGCGCAGAACTTCCAGGCGGGCAACCCGGTCAAGGGCGGCACCATCTACCTCACCGCCGCCGACGAGAACGGCATGATGGTCAGCTTCATCCAGAGCAACTACATGGGCTTTGGCTCGGGCGTGGTGGAGCCGACCTACGGCATCAGCCTGCAAAACCGGGGGCACGGCTTCAGTGTGGACCCCGCAGGTGCCAACAGCGCCAACCTGGTGGCACCGGGCAAGCGGCCTTTCCACACCATCATCCCGGCCTTCCTCACGCAGAACGGCCAGCCGGTCATGAGCTACGGCGTCATGGGCGGCAACATGCAGCCCCAAGGCCACATGCAGACCCTGGTGCGCATGCTCGACTACGGCCAAAACCCGCAGGCGGCCTGCGACGCGCCGCGCTGGCGCTTCAACACCGGGCTCAACATCAACGTCGAGGCTGCGATGAATCCGGCCACGGTGCAGGCCCTGGCGGGCATGGGCCACGAGATGGATGTGATCAACGACTCCTACCAGGACTTTGGTGCAGGCCAGTTCATCTGGCGCATGGGTGATCCGAAGGTCGAAGGCTATCTGGCCGCGAGCGACCCTCGCCGTGACGGCCAGGCCGTGGGCTTTTGATGGCATCCCACTCGCCCAGGATGACCTCGGGCCTGCTGCTGGCAGCAGCGGGCTCGATTGCGTTCAGCGGCAAGGCCATCATCGTCAAACTGGGTTACCGCCATGGCGTGGACGCGGTGACGCTCTTGATGTACCGCATGCTGTTTGCGCTGCCCATGTTCTTGCTCATGGCCTGGTGGGCGGGGCGAGGCAAACCTGCACTGACCCGCCGCGACTGGCTGGGCGTGGTGGGACTGGGTTTTTCAGGTTATTACCTGTCGAGCTTTCTGGACTTCTGGGGCCTGGAATACATCACGGCCTCATTGGAGCGGCTGATCCTGTACCTCAACCCCACGCTCGTGCTGGTGCTGGGCTGGGTGCTGTTTCGCAAGAAAATCAGCTATCGCCAGGGCGTGGCCATGGCCATCAGCTACAGCGGCGTCTTGTTGGTGTTCGGGCACGAGGTCAGTCTGGCCGGTACGCATGTGGCGCTGGGCGCGTTTCTGGTCTTCTCCAGCGCGGTCACCTATGCCCTTTACCTGACCTACAGCGGGCAGCTGGTGCAGCGCCTGGGGTCTTTGCGGCTGGCGGGTCTGGCCACTTCGGTGGCGTGTTTTTTCTGTCTGTTGCAGTTTGTGTTGCTCAGGCCGCTGGACACCGCGCTGGTGCCCGAGCCCGTGCTGTGGCTGTCGGTGCTCAATGCCACCGCCTGCACGGCCTTGCCCGTGCTGCTGGTCATGATGGCCATCGAGCGCATCGGTCCGGGCCTCACGGCACAGACGGGCATGATCGGCCCCATGTCCACGATTTCGATGGGCGTTTGGCTCTTGGGTGAACCGTTCAACGCGTGGATCATTGCAGGCACTGGCCTGGTGGTCAGTGGTGTGTTTTGGGTGACGCGGCCAGCGGGCCGCACAAGTTAACTTTCAGGAGATCAACATGGATTTGGGCATTGCAGGCAAGTGGGCCTTGGTGGGTGGCGCGAGCAAAGGCTTGGGCTGGGGTTGCGCACGGGCCTTGGCACTCGAAGGTGTGAACGTGGTCATGGTGGCGCGTGGCGCCGAAGTGCTGAACAAGGCGGTGGATGACTTGCGTGCCGAAACGGGTGGTCAAGTGCAATTGATCGCCGTGGCGCAAGACATCACCACCGAAGCCGGCCGCGAAGCGATCTGGAACGTGGCGGGTGGTCCGGGCAAAGACTACGACATCGTGGTCACCAACGCAGGTGGCCCCCCCCCAGGCGACTTCCGCGATTGGGACCGCGAGGCCTGGATCAAAGCCATCGACGCCAACATGCTCACCCCCATTGAGCTGATCAAGGCCACGGTGGACGGCATGGCCGCACGTGGCTTTGGCCGCATCGTGAACATCACCTCCAGCTCGGTGAAGTCCCCCATCGACGTGCTGGGCTTGTCCAATGGCGCCCGCAGTGGCCTGACGGGTTTTGTGGCAGGTACATCGCGCAGCAAGATCGCGGGGCAGGGCGTGACCATCAACAACCTGTTGCCTGGCAAATTCGACACCGACCGCATCCGCGCCACATTGCCCGCCATGGCCCAAAAGCAAGGCAAGACGGTGGAGGAAATGCGCGCCATCCAACAAGCGCAGATCCCGGCTGGGCGCTACGGCACACCGCAGGAGTTTGGGGCCATCTGCGCCTTCCTGTGCAGCCAGCACGCGGCCTACATGACGGGCCAGAATGTGCTGGCCGATGGTGGGGCTTATCCGGGGACTTACTGAAGTCTGGTTTCAGTGGCGGGATGAGACCCAGATCCCGCCCACTATCAACCCAAACGCCGCCACGTGGTACAGGTGCGGCAACTCGCCCAGGAAGGCGGCCGACAGCACCGCGGCAAACAGCGGGGTGAGGTTGGCAAAAAAGCCCGCCACCGCCGGGCCTGCCTGCTGGATGCCGAGGCCCCAGCAGCGGTAGGCCAACACTGCCGGGCCTACGGCCACAAAGGCCAGCGTGGCGATCAGTGGCCCGCCCCACACGATGTGGGCGTCGGTCAGGCCCCATTCCAGTCCGGCAAACAGGCCTGACCAGCCCAGGCCAAACACCACTTGCCCGAGCAAAAAGGCCGCCCAGTCGTTGCGGATGCTGTCGGGCTCATCGCGGCGTGAGAGCAGCCAGCTGTAAAAAGACCAGCAGGCCGTGGCCAGCAGGATGAACAGGTCGCCCGCCACCAGGCGCACCGCCATCAGCTCGGCCCATTGCCCGCGCGAGAGCACCACCAGCGCGCCGCTGATGGACAGCAAGGCCCCCAGCAGCTGCATGCGCCGCACCGGGGCTTTGAAAAACAGGCCACCGATGATGAGCATCCAGAACGGCCCACTGGCCGCGACCAGGGTGACGTTCAGCGGGGTGGAGGTTTGCAGCGCCAGGTACTGCAGCGCGTTGTAGCAGCCCACACCCAGCAGACTCAGCAGGGTGAAGCGTTTCCAGTGTGACCACAGGCCGCTGTGCGGGCGCAGCACCTTCCAGGCCAGGGGCAACAAAATGAAGAAAGCGACGAACCAGCGCAAAAAGTTGAGCGTGATCGGGGGCACCAGGTCGGTGACGAGGCGGCCCACCACGGCATTGCCCGCCCACATGAGCGGCGGTACCGTCAGCAGCAGGGCGGTGACGGGGGAGAGTTTCTGGGACATCGGACGACTGTAGCGGGATTCGGGCGCGACTTTGTCGCTCGGGGTCGCGCAGGTGCCTGAGTGCCTGACAAGGCGGCTTGATTCGTGGCACAGTCGGGCATCTTTGGCATTTCACTGAATCAGGAGCACAACATGACATTGGCAGTCCAGATCGACCAGCACGGCGGACCGGAAGTGATGAAACTGGTGGACGTGACCGTGGGCGAACCCGGCCCGGGCGAGATCCGCATCCGCCACAAGGCCATCGGCCTGAACTTCATTGACGTTTACCAACGCAGCGGCCTGTACCAGCTGCCCATGCCGCTCAAGCTGGGCATGGAGGCTTCAGGTGTGGTCGAAGCGGTGGGCGAGGGCGTCACGCACCTCAAAGTGGGTGACCGCGCTGCCTACGCCAGCCAGCCCCCGGGCAGCTACTGCGAAGTGCGTGTGATGCCCGCCAAGTGCGTGTGCAAACTGCCCGATGCGATCTCGTTCGAGACGGGTGCGGCCATGATGCTCAAGGGCCTGACCGCGCAATATTTGCTCAAGCGCACGCTGCCCCAGGGCGGTCTGCAGGCGGGCGACTTCGTGCTGTTCCATGCCGCTGCTGGCGGTGTGGGCCTGATCGCCTGCCAGTGGGCCAAGGCTTTGGGCCTGCGCCTGATCGGCACGGCGGGCAGCGACGCCAAGTGCGCACTGGCCCTGGCCAACGGTGCCGAGTTCTGCATCAACTACTCGACCGAAGACTTCCAGGCCAAGGTCAAGGAGATCACGGGCGGCAAGGGCGTCAAAGTGGTTTATGACTCGGTGGGCAAAGACACCTGGGACAAGTCGCTCGACTGCCTGGCCCCGTTTGGCCTGATGGCCAGCTTCGGCAACGCGTCGGGCCCTGTGGCCCCGTTTGCGCCGGGCATCCTCGGCCCCAAGGGCTCGGTGTATGTGACGCGCCAGACTTTGTTCAGCCACATCACCACGCGCGAGAGCACGCAAGAAATGGCCGATGATTTGTTCGAGGCCGTGACCAGTGGTAAGGTCAAGATCCATATTGACCAGACCTTCCCGTTGGCCAACATCCAGGACGCGCACATCGCCCTGGAAGCCCGCAAGACCACGGGCTGCACCGTCATCACTTTGTGATGGGGGCGCTGGCGCGGTCCAGCATAGGCCCGCAATGAAAAAACCGCTGCGCAAGGCAGCGGTTTTTTATTGGGCGAGGGGTGCGGATCAGGCCGCCAGCTTGGCCTTGGGGGCAATGCTTTCCAGCGCGCTGCGCAGGTGCTGCAGCGTGCGTGGCACCTGGTGCCATTTGTCCAGGCCAAACAGGCCCATGCGGAAGGTGCTGAAGTCGGCGGGTTCGTCGCATTGCAGCGGCACGCCAGCAGCCGTCTGCAGGCCCAGCGCCAGGAACTTCTTGCTGTTCTGGATCTCGGGGTCGGTGGTGTAGCTCACCACCACGCCAGGAGCCTCAAAGCCGGGCGCGGCGACGCTGGGGAAGCCGTGCTCTTGCAGCAAGGCGCGCACCTGGCGGCCCAGCTCGATCTGCTCGTCACGCACCTTGGCAAAGCCGTAGGCTTCGGTCTCCAGCATGGCCTCTTGCAGGCGCTGCAGGGCATCGGTGGGCAAGGTGGTGTGGTACATGTGCGCACCGCCTTCGTAGGTTTCCATGACCTGCAGCCACTTCTTGAGGTCCATCGCGAAGGTGGTGCTGGTGGTGCCGTCAATGGCTTGGCGGGCGCGCTCGCTGAGCATGACCATGGCGCAGCAGGGCGAACTGCTCCAGCCTTTTTGGGGCGCGCTGATCAGCACATCCACGCCCGTGGCTTTCATGTCGACCCACATGGCGCCCGAGGCGATGCAGTCCAGCACAAACAGGCCACCCACGGCGTGCACGGCATCGGCCACGGCCTTCAGGTAGTCGTCCGGCAGGATCATGCCGGCAGCGGTTTCCACGTGCGGGGCAAACACCAGCGCGGGTTTTTCTGCGGCAATCGCGGCCTTGACCTCTTCAATGGGGGCGGGCGTCCAGGCCGCCTGCGGACCCGCAGCGATGCGGCGGGCCTTGAGCACGCTGTGGCTCTTGGGGATCTGGCCCATGTCAAAGATTTGCGTCCAGCGGAAGCTGAACCAGCCGTTGCGGATCACCATGACGTGTTGGTTGGTGGCGAACTGGCGGGCGACAGACTCCATGCCAAAGGTGCCACTGCCGGGCACCAGCGCGACCGAGTGGGCGCCATAGACGGTCTTGAGCATGCGCGAGATGTCGGTCATCACGCCACCAAAGCGCTTGGACATGTGGTTCAGGGCGCGGTCGGTGTAGACCACCGAGAACTCAAGCAGACCATCGGGGTCAATGTGGGGCAGCAGGCCGGGCATGGGGTGTCTCCGTGTTCAGGAATCAGGGGTGAGAGCTTAACCGTTTAACGCCCACGCCGCACGCGCAGCAGCTCGTCCAGTATCAGCAGGCCAGCGCCCAGCGTGATGGCGCAGTCGGCCACGTTGAAGGCCGGGAAGTGGCCGCCGTGGAAGATGGCTTCGAGAAAGGCCCAGTGGAAGTCCAGAAAGTCGACCACGTAGCCGTGCAGCAGGCGGTCAATCACATTGCCCACCGCGCCGCCCAGGATGCAGCTGACGGCCGCGCAGAACAGGCGCTGGCTCGCGTGCGAGCGCAACAGCCAGACCATCACGAGCGCGGCCACGGTGCCCAGGCCGGTGAAGAACCAGCGTTGCCAGCCGCCAGCGTCAGACAAAAAGGAAAACGCCGCCCCCAGGTTGTGCACCCGCACCAGGTTGAAGTAGGCGGTGATGGGCAGGCTCTCGCCGTACTGGAAGCTGCCGAGGATCAGCACTTTGGTGAACTGGTCGATCACCATGATCAGCGTGGCGATGCCCAGCCACAGCAGCCAGCCGCTGCCGGAGCCACCGAACGCGCGAGCGCCTTTGCCCTTGGCCATGGCGATCAGGCCACGGTGCGGGTTTCGCCCGCGCCGTAAAGGTTGCTGGTGCAGCGGCCGCACAGCGTGGGGTGGGCAGCGTCGTGGCCTACGTCGTCGGCGTAGTGCCAGCAGCGTTCGCATTTGGTGGCTTGGCTGACGTTGACCGTCACGGTCAAGCCTTTGCCTGCCACTTGCTTGAGTGTGACCTTGGAGGTGATGAAGATGAACTTCAAGTCCTGGCCCAATGAAGCGAGCTCTTCGTACAAAGGCGAATCGCACTCGATGACCAACTCGGCCTGCAGTGATGCGCCGACTTGTCCTTCAGCGCGCTTTTCTTCGATCTTCTTGTTGGCGATGTCACGGGCCTGGATGATGTCGTTCCACTTGGCCAGCAAAGCCTCATCGGCCTGCCCCAGATCGCTGAAGGTCTCGAAGAAGATGGATTCGGAGGTGCCGAAGGTGCTCCAGGCTTCCTCGGCCGTGAACGAGAGGAAGGGCGCCATCCAGCGCAGCATGGCGTGGGTGATGCGCCACAAAGCCGTTTGCGCGCTGCGGCGGGCCAGGCTCTTGGGGGCAGTCGTGTAGAGGCGGTCCTTGAGCACGTCCAGATAGAACGCGCCCAGGTCTTCGGAGCAGTACACCTGCAGCTTGCTGACCACGGGGTGGAACTCGTAAACGTCGAAGTGGGCGCGGATGTCGGCTTGCAGCTCGGCGGCGCGGGCGAGAGCAAAGCGGTCGATCTCCAGCAACTGGTCGTCGGCCAAGGCATCCTTGGCCGGATCGAAGTCGCTCACGTTGGCCAGCAGGAAGCGCAGCGTGTTGCGGATGCGGCGGTAGCCATCCACCACGCGGGCCAGGATCTTGTCGTCGATGTTCAGGTCGCCGGAGTAGTCGGTCGAAGCCACCCACAGGCGCACGATCTCGGCACCCATCTTGGTGGTGATGGTTTGCGGCTCGACGGTGTTGCCCAAACTCTTGCTCATCTTGCGGCCCTGGCCGTCGGTGGCAAAACCGTGGGTCAAGAGGCCCCGGTAGGGTGCGCGGCCTTCGAGGGCGCAGCCCAGCAGCAGCGAAGAATGGAACCAGCCGCGGTGCTGGTCGTGGCCCTCCAGATACAAGTCGGCCTCAGGCCCTTCGGCGTGGAAGGGCGGCACGCCATAAGCGTCCTTGTGGCTGCCGCGCAGCACGTGGCGGAAGGTGGAGCCGGAGTCGAACCAGACTTCCAGGATGTCGGTGCTCTTGGTGTAGTGGGGGGCGTCAGCCGCGCCCAGGATCTCTTCCACTGTCACACGGCTCCAGGCCTCGATGCCGCCTTTTTCCACAATGTCAGCGGCCTGGTCCAGGATCTCCATGGTGCGCGGGTGCAGCTCGCCGCTGTCCTTGTGCAGGAAGAAGGGCACAGGCACACCCCAGCTGCGTTGGCGCGAGATGCACCAGTCGGGCCGGTTGGCGATCATGTCGCGCAGACGGGCTTTGCCGTTTTCGGGGTAGAAGCTGGTCTCGTCGATGGCGTCGAGCGCCAGCTGGCGCAGGGTCTTGGGCGCCTTGTCTTTCGTGAAAACACCTTCGCCCTCGTCCATGCGCACAAACCATTGGGCGGCGGCGCGGTAGATGACGGGGGTTTTGTGGCGCCAGCAGTGCGGGTAGCTGTGGGTGATTTCCACCGTGGCCATCAGGCGGTCGCTCTGGCCCAGCACCTCGATCACGCGGGCACAGGCTTTCCAGATGTGCTGGCCGCCAAAGAAGGGCAGTTCGGGCGCGTACACGCCGTTGCCCTGCACCGGGTTGAGGATGTCGTCGTATTTCAGGCCGTGGGCCACGCAGGAGTTGAAGTCGTCCACGCCGTAGGCCGGGGCCGAGTGCACGATGCCCGTGCCGTCGGTGGCGGTCACGTAGTCGGCCAGGTACAGCGGCGATGTGCGGCGGTAGCTGTATTTGCCACCTTCTTCGGCGGTCACGGTGTCGTGCAGCGGGTGGCGGAACACCAGGCCACGCAGCTTCTCGCCCACGGCGGTGGCGACCACGGTGCCCTGCAGTTGGTAGCGCTCCAGGCATTTTTCGACCAGGCTGGCGGCCAGCAGCAGCACGCCGCGCGGGGTGTCCACCAAGGCGTATTCCAGCTCGGGGTGGGCGTTGAGCGCCTGGTTGGCGGGAATGGTCCAGGCGGTGGTGGTCCAGATGACGGCAAAGGCCTTTTTGCTGCCTTCGCCCGGCAGCTTGGGCAGGCCAAAGGCGGCGGCCAGGGCGGCGTTGTCGTCGGCTTCAAAGGCCACATCCAGCGTGTCGCTCTTTTTGTCGGCGTATTCGATCTCGAACTCGGCCAGGGACGAGCCGCAATCAAAGCACCAGTACACGGGCTTGAGGCCGCGGTACACAAAGCCGCGCTCGATCACGCGTTTGAAGGCGCGGATTTCGCCGGCTTCGTTGGCGAAGTCCATGGTGCGGTAGGGGCGCTCCCAGTCGCCCAGCACACCCAGGCGCTTGAAGTCTTCGCGCTGCTGGTTGATCTGTTCGGTGGCAAAGGCACGGCTCTTGGCCTGCATGTCGTCACGGCTGAGGTTGCGGCCGTGCAGTTTTTCGATGGCGTTTTCGATCGGCAGGCCGTGGCAGTCCCAGCCTGGGATGTATTGCGCATCAAAGCCAGCGAGCTGCTTGGACTTGACGATCATGTCCTTGAGCACTTTGTTGAGCGCGTGGCCGATGTGCAGTTTGCCGTTGGCGTATGGCGGGCCGTCGTGCAGCACAAACAGGGGTGCGCCCTGGCGGGCGGCGCGCAGTTTTTTGTAGAGGCCGCCGTCGTTCCAGTCTTTGACCCAGCCCGGCTCGCGCTTGGGCAGGTCGCCACGCATCGGGAAGGGGGTGTCCATCATGTTGATGCGGGTGTCGGGGTTCTGGTCTTTGTCGGTCATGGTGCTTCAAGTCGAGAGGGCTTCGACAAGCTCAGCCCGAGCGGCGGGCCGTTCGGAGAGAAAGGGGAGTGGGGTGGGCCGTATTTTCGTTCGCCCTGAGCCTGTCGAAGGGCAGCAAACGAGGGCCAGAGCGTCAAATTCGGTCGCGGGTGGTCTGGCGGTGGGTCTCGCTGTGGCGCAAGGCAAACCACGCGTGCGCGTCGTCGCAGTCCTGGGCGATGCCTTTTGTCAGGGCATCCAGACCGTCGTATTTGAGCTCGTCGTGAAGTTTGTGCAGCAGATCCACGCGGATGATTTTACCGTAGCCCCCCTCGGCCCCCAGATGGGCGGGCCAGTCAAAGGCATGGGTCTCCAGCAGCACGCGTCCGCCATTCACATCATTCGGGTCCAGCGAGGGGCGGATGCCCAGATTGGCCACGCCCCGCAAGGGCTGATCGGCCAGGCCATGCACCTGGACCACGAAGATGCCGCTGGCGGCCGGCTTCCAGTGCGAAAAGCGCAAATTCAGGGTGCGAAAACCGTCGCCTGCGCCTTGCGTTGTGGCGGCCAGTTCGCGTCCAAGCTTGCGCCCATGCACCACATGGCCACTGATGCTGTAAGGACGGCCCAGCAGGGCTTGCACTGCAGGCAGATCACCCCGGCCCAGGGCCTCCCGCACAGCCGAGCTGGACACGCGCAGGCCATGCACCTCGTAGCTGTTCATGCGCGCCACATCAAAGCCCAGGCGCTGGCCTGCGGCGTCGAGCATGGCGTAGTCGCCCGCGCGCTTGGCACCAAAGCGGAAATCGTCGCCCACCAGCACATAGCGCACGCCCAAGCCCTGGATGAGCACCTGCTGGATGAAGTCTTCGGGTGACTGGCTGGCCAGGCGGGCATCAAAGGGCAGCACCACCACCTGGTCGACCCCGCAGCGCGCCAGCTCTTGCAGCTTGTCGCGCAAGGTGGCGATGCGGGCGGGGGCCAGCTCGGGCTTGTTCAGCGCTTTGGCAAAGTAGTCGCGAGGGTGCGGCTCGAAGGTCATCACGCAGCTGGGCACGCCCCGGTGAGCGGCTTCGCTGCGCAAGAGCGCCAGCATGGCCTGGTGCCCACGGTGCACGCCATCGAAGTTGCCGATGGTCAGGGCGCAGGCTGGCGCCAGCTCTGGGTGATGAAAACCGCGAAAAACCTTCATGCCATTGGATGCCATTGTTGCCCTGGAGGGGCGCTGTCATGGTGCTGATGTACTTACAGGGTATATTGTGACCGAGCCCGAGTGGCTGCGGCTGTCCCGCTGGGGGCGGCCTGGCCTTCGGACGTCGTGCTGGTTCTTTGGAATGACAGGAGGCGTGCGTGAAGGTTCTCAAACTCTCGGCCCAGGGACTGCCCCAGTCCTGGATTTCGCTGGAGCAGGCGGTGCTGCATTACGCGGCGGACGAGGTGCGCTGGGAGGTCGGCCAGCAGGTGGCGGTCTTCAGGGGCGGTCACAACGCGCTCACCGGGCACCAGTCGGTCATCACGGTCAACAGCATCATTGGCACCCGGGGCATGCCCGGCATCAGCCCCTTCGATTTGCGCCCGAGCCTGACCAATGCCAAGCTGTTTGCCCGGGACCGCAATGTGTGTGCCTACTGCGGCGACCATTTTCACGAAGCCGACTTGACCCGTGAACACATCATTCCGTTCGCCCAGAGAGGCCAGAACCACTGGATGAATGTGGTGACGGCGTGCAGAAGTTGCAACCACCGCAAAAGCAGCCGCACCCCCGAGCAGGCCAACATGCCTTTGCTGTACGCGCCCTACGTGCCCAGCCTCTGGGAGGACTTCATCTTGCGCAACCGCCGCATCTTGAGCGACCAGATGGCGTTTTTGATGGCGCATGTGCCCAAAACCTCCCGCCTGCTGGTCTGACACGACTGCTTTGCTGGAATTCGCCAGGCATCAGCCAGAAGCAACAAGGGCTCCTCGCGGAGCCCTTGTGTGTGCAGAGTGCCGGTTGATCAGGCAAACACGCCAGCGGTCTCCTGCATGCGGGCCGAAACTTCACCCAGCTGGTGCAAGGTGTCGCCAAACGTCATGTCCAGCTGTGTCAATTTCTTGAAGTAGTGGCTCACGATGTACTCGTCGGTCACGGCAATGCCGCCGTGCAGTTGCACCGCCTGCTGACCGATAAAACGCATGGACACGCCCAGCTGGTACTTGGCACGGGCGAGCGCCCGGCGGCGCTCTTCGGCAGGCGCGTGCAGCTTGAGTGTGGCGTAGTAGCTCATCGAGCGGGCCAGCTCCAGCTGCATCTTCATGTCGGAGACGCGGTGGCGCAGGGCCTGGAAGCTGGCAATCGCCACACCGAACTGCTTGCGGGTGTTCATGTAGTCGACGGTGATGGCCAGGGTTTTGTCCATCACGCCCACGGCTTCAGCGCAGACGCTGGCGATGCCAATGTCCACGGCTTCTTCGAGGGCCACGTGGCCATTCAGGGTGATGAGTTGGGCGCTTGCCTTGTTCAGCACCACCTCGGCGGCGCGTGAGCCGTCTTGCGTGACATAGCCCTGGGTGCTCACGCCGCTGGCGCTGCGCTCGACCAGGAACAGGGCCAGCTGACCATTGGCCGTGGCAGGCACCACAAAGGCGTCGGCCTGATCGCCCACAGCCACAATGCTCTTGGTGCCCGTCACCGTCCATGCACCCGCCGATTCGCTTGCCTGCGCTGCGCAGCGGTTGAGTTGGTAGCGCGCAGCGCGTTCCTGGTGTGCCAGCACGACAATGGCTTCGCCTGCAGCCATGCGGGGCAGCCAGGCCGCCTGCAGGGCTGCCGGGGCGTGGGTTTGCAGCGTGGCGCTGGTGATCAGGGTCTGGGCCAGCGGTTCGAGCACGATGCCGCGGCCGAGCTCTTCCAAGGTGACCATGGCCTCGGTCGGGCCCATGCCTAAGCCACCGTTGTCTTCGCTCACGTACAGGCCTGTCAGGCCCAGTTCGGCCAGCTCGGTGTAGGCGGCGCGGTCAAAACCGCCAGCGGCCACGATGGCGCGGCGACGCTCGAAGTCGTAGCCCTTGTCCACCCATTTGCGCACCGCGTCGCGCAGTTGTTCCTGGTCTTCAGAAAAATCGAAATCCATGTGCTTGTCTCCTTAACCCAGAACTGTCTGGGCGACGATGTTGCGTTGCACTTCGTTGCTGCCGCCGTAGATGGTGGTCTTGCGCATGTTGAAGTAGTTGGCGGCCAGGGGGGCGTTGGCCAGCGTGCCGCCGGGGAAGTCGCCTTGCCAGCCCGCTTCCATGGCTTCGAAGATGTAGGGCAGGGCAAAGGGGCCTGCGGCTTGCATCATCAGCTCGGTGTAGCGCTGCTGGATCTCGCTGCCTTTGATTTTCAGGAGGCCTGCAATGTCGAGCGAATTCTTGCCGGACTTTTCGGCCGACAGGACGCGCAGCACCAGCATTTCGAGGGCGACGATGTCGACTTCGAGCTTGGCAATTTCGTCACGGAAACGCAGGTCGTCGTACACGCCTTCGGCCTTGGCGATGCGCTTCAATCGCTCCAGCTCGCGCTTGGCGCGGTTCACGTCGGCGATGTTGGTGCGTTCGTGCGCCAGCAGGTGCTTGGCGTAGTTCCAGCCCTTGTTCTCTTCACCGATCAGGTTCTCGGCGGGGACTTCCACGTTGTCAAACCAGACTTCGTTGACCTCGCACTCGCCGTCGAGCAGCTTGATAGGCCGCACGGTGATGCCGGGCGACTTCATGTCGATCAGCAGGAAGGAGATGCCGGTTTGGGGCTTGCCTTCGGTGCTGGTGCGCACCAGGCAGAAGATCCACTCGCCGTACTGGCCCAGCGTGGTCCAGGTTTTCTGGCCGTTGACGATGTACTTGTCGCCCTTGCGCTCGGCGCGGGTTTTGAGGGATGCCAGGTCCGAGCCGGAGCCCGGTTCGCTGTAGCCCTGGCTCCACCAGACTTCGCCGCTGGCAATGCCGGGCAAGAAGCGCTGCTGCTGCTCGGCGTTGCCGAAAGCCATGATCACCGGGGCCACCATCACCGGGCCAAAGGGCACGATGCGGGGCGCGCCAGCCAGCGCGCATTCCTCTTCAAACAGGTGTTTTTGCACGGCGGTCCAGCCGGGGCCACCAAACTGTTTGGGCCAGCCGTAGCCCAGCCAGCCTTTTTTACCCAGGATCTTGGCCCAGGATTGCATGTCGTCACGCGTCAGGCGCATGGCGTTGTGCACTTTGGTCGAGAGTTCAGTCGGCAAATTTGCCTTGACCCAGGTGCGAACTTCGTCGCGGAACGCGAGTTCTTCGGGGGTGAATGCCAAATCCATGAGCGGCGGTCTCCGGTGTTGCTGACCCAGACGGGATGTGCTGGATCCAAAAATAAAACGAACGTGCTTTTTAGCATGTTGCGCCGCGTTTGGGATGTCCTGGCTGCGACAAAAAGCGGCAACTCTGAACTTTGGAGACAGCGGCCTGGCCGATTTCAGCGGGCTAGCCCAGCGGGGATAATCCGGGCTGCACATGAAAAACATCGTCATCCTGATTTCCGGCTCGGGCTCCAACATGGCCGCCATCGTGCGCCGCGCCCAACAAGAACAATGGTCCGAACGCCTGCACGCCAGGGTGAGTGCCGTGATCAGCAACAAGGCCGATGCCCAGGGGTTGGCTTTTGCACGGGAGCAGGGCATCGCAACCGCGGTGCTGGACCACAAGGCGTTTGACAGCCGGGAGGCCTTTGACGCGGCCCTGAAGGTCGAGATCGACCGTTTCGAGCCCGACCTGGTGGTGCTGGCGGGCTTCATGCGCATCCTGACGCCCGGTTTTGTCGCGCATTACGCAGGGCGCCTGATCAACATCCATCCGTCCTTGTTGCCGGCCTTCACCGGGCTGAACACGCACCAGCGGGCCATCGATGCGGGTTGCCGCTTTGCCGGGGCCACAGTCCACCAGGTGACGGCGGAGCTGGACCATGGGGCCATCCTGGCGCAGGCGGTGGTGCCTGTGCTGCCCGATGACACGGCAGACACCCTGGCAGCGCGGGTGCTCACCCAAGAGCACCGGATTTACCCCCAGGCCGTGGCGGCCTGGCTGCGCAGCCAGGGCTGATCGGCCTCAGTCGCCCACGCGGGTGAAGCGGGGCTGCACCTGGCCGTCGATGTCCACGTTTTCACTGAACATGGCCGCAGGCCTCACCCACAGCCCTTGCTGGCCATACAGTGCTTGGTACAGCGTCATCGGCTCCAGGCTCTCGCTGTGGCGCACGGTGCCCAGCACGCGGTACATGCCGCCCTTGTAATGGCGATAGAGACCGATGGGTGTTTCGATCAGTGCGGGCAGGTCGTCGTCGTTCATGGGTGGGCAGGGATGGGACAATACGGCCCATGCATCCTAAAGCCCTTTTGGACGCCTGCGCCGACCTGGTCAGGCTTTGTCTTCAGTTCGACCACCCCGCCGACGCAGTGGTGTCCCGTTATTTCCGTGAGCACCGCTCACTCGGCCCACGCGAGCGGGCCACATTGGCCGAGACGGCTTTTGCCGTCTTGCGCAAAAAACTCCTGTTCGAGCAGCTGGCACGCTCGGGCAGCGGCCCCAAAGAACGCAAGCTGGCCATCCTGGGTTTTGCCGGTCCGCGCGACTTCCTCAATGGTGCTTTGAACGACACCGAGCGGGCCTGGCTGGACGCGTGCAACCGCATCCAACCCTCGGAATTGCTGGCCCCACACCGCCACAACCTGCCCGAGTGGATGGCGCAGGCCCTGCAAGCCCAGCTGGGTGAGGACTTCTGGGCCTTGGCCGAGAACCTGCAGCTGCCGGCCCCGCTGGACCTGCGGGTGAACACCTTTGTGGCCAAGCGCAGCGAGGTGCAAAAAGAACTCGCCCAGGCCGACATCGCTTGCGAGCCCACGCCGTTTTCGCCCTGGGGTTTGCGCCTGCAGGGCAAGCCTGCATTGCAGAAAACAGACGCCTTCACCCGGGGAGCCATCGAGGTGCAGGACGAGGGGTCGCAGTTGCTGGCTTTGCTGGTGGACGCCCACCGGGGCGAGATGGTGGTGGATTTTTGCGCGGGTGCAGGCGGCAAGACGCTGGCGCTGGGTGCGGCCATGCGCAGCACCGGGCGACTGTATGCCTTCGACGTGTCGGCGCACCGCCTGGAAGCCCTCAAGCCTCGGCTGGCCCGCAGTGGTTTGTCGAACGTGCATCCGGCCGCCATCGCGCACGAACGCGACGAGCGCATCAAGCGTTTGGCGGGCAAGATCGACCGGGTCCTGGTCGATGCGCCTTGCTCGGGTCTGGGCACCTTGCGGCGCAACCCCGACCTCAAATGGCGGCAGACCGAAAAGGCTGTGGCCGAACTCACCGCCAAGCAGACGGCCATCCTGGACAGTGCGGCGCGCCTGGTCAAATCCGGTGGGCGTCTGGTGTATGCCACCTGCAGCGTGCTGCCCCAGGAGAACGAGCTGATCGCGCAGGCGTTCAGTCAAGCGCACCCTGACTTTGTACCCCTCAATGCTGCACAGACGCTCACGCAACTCAAGGTCGAAGGTGCCGAGGGCCTGTGCACCGAAGGCGGTGACTACCTGCGGCTTTGGCCGCACCGACACGCCACCGACGGCTTTTTTGCAGCGGTCTGGGTCCGAAAGTGATTTCTTTATGACTCTTAACGAGTCTATTCCGCTCGAAAAACTGTCTTTTTTCGGGTAAAAAACTTAAAATGCACTGTTGCCTGCACAAGGCGTTATTGAAAGTCTGAATTCATGTTCTTGCCTGACTGGGCCTTTTTGGATGCCCTGATTGACTGGATGGGCCATGGCCTGTTCAACCTGGCCTGGTGGCAGGTGCTCCTGATCACGCTGGGCATGACCCACATCACCATCGCCAGTGTCACGATCTACCTGCACCGCCACTCGGCGCACCGTGCGCTGGACCTGCACCCGATTCCTGCACACTTCTTCCGCTTCTGGCTGTGGCTGACCACGGGCCAGGTGACCAAGGAGTGGACGGCGATTCACCGCAAGCACCACGCCAAGTGCGAACGCGAAGGCGACCCGCACAGCCCGGTGGTGTTCGGCATCAAGAAGGTGTTCTGGCAGGGGGCCGAGCTTTACCGTGCCGAAGCCAAGAACCAGGAAACCCTGGACCGCTACGGCCACAACACCCCCAACGACTGGATCGAGCGCCATGTCTACACAGGCCGCTCGGCCTGGGGTGTGGCACTGATGCTGGTCATTGACGTGGCCTTGTTCGGCTTTTTGGGCCTGACCGTCTGGGCGGTCCAGATGGCCTGGATTCCGATCACGGCCGCAGGCATCATCAATGGCATTGGCCACTGGTGGGGTTACCGCAATTTCGAAGCGCAGGACGCGAGCACCAACATCTCGCCCTGGGGCATCATCATTGGTGGTGAAGAGTTGCACAACAACCACCACACTTACCCGACGTCGGCCAAGCTGTCGGTCAAACCTTATGAGTTCGACATTGGCTGGATGTACATCACCATCCTGCAATCGATCGGTCTGGCCCATGTGAAGAAGACGCCACCGCGTCTGGCGTACGGCGACATCCAGCCTGTGGCCGATGAAAAGACACTCGAAGCCCTGATTGCCAACCGCTACGAAGTGATGGCCAATTACGCCCGCAACCTGCGTGTGGTGTGGGCTCAGGAAGCGGCCAAGGTCAAGCTCGACTCCAACGTCATCAAGGCGGCCAACCGCTGGTTGCACCGTGATGCCGAGAAGGTGCCCAGTGATGTGGTGGCCAAGCTCGAACGTGCGTTGGCCGCCAGCCCGGCCCTCGACAAGATGGTGCAGATGCGTGAGGAGTTGCGCCAGATCTGGCTCAACACCTCGCACTCACGCGAGCAACTGGCGATGGACCTGCAAGCCTGGTGCCGCCGTGCTGAAGAGAGTGGCATCGCTGCTTTGCGCGACTTCTCGATGAAGCTGCGTGCCGTGAGGATGCAGGCGGCTTGAGGCCGGCACGGTGGGCATCGGCATGCCGGTGCCTGCCGGGGTTCAGCGGCGTTTCGTTGTGCCCCACCGTCTCACCCAGTCAAGGCCGTCTGAGGCCATAAAAAAACCCGCTGAAGTTCAGCGGGTTTTTTGTTGGGGTGAACCGAATTACTTCAGTTTCACTTCCTTGTACTCGACGTGCTTGCGAGCTTTGGGATCAAACTTCATGATCGCCATTTTCTCGGGCATGGTCTTCTTGTTTTTGCTGGTCGTGTAGAAATGACCAGTACCTGCTGTGGACTCCAGCTTGATTTTTTCGCGTCCGCCTTTGCTTGCCATGATGTGCAGCTCCTATAAGTCAGGGTTTAGGCTTGGCCGCGTGCGCGCAGGTCTGCGAGCACGGAGTCGATGCCGTTCTTGTCGATCAGGCGCAGGGCGGCGCTGGAAACGCGCAGACGCACCCAACGGTTTTCGCTCTCGACCCAGAAACGACGGTATTGCAGGTTCGGCAGGAACCGGCGCTTGGTTTTGTTGTTGGCGTGGGAAACGTTGTTCCCAGTCATTGGGCCTTTGCCCGTTACGTCGCAAACGCGTGCCATGTGGACACTCCGATACTTTTCTAACAGCTGTTGCCGATGGGTTCATGCGGATTTGCAAAAACCTGGCATCTCAGCCTCACCTCGCCAAGAAGGGTGGCGGTATCCCCTAGATCGCTGTTTTCGTGAATCCCACGCAGTGGGCGAATCCAGCAAAGCCTTGAATTATAACGAAAAATCCGGAGGGGCCGCAAGGGCGCCCTCGGGTGGTGCAGATCAGCCGTTTTCCTGCTCCAGAAAGCGCTGCGCGTCGAGTGCTGCCATGCAGCCCGTGCCGGCGCTGGTGATGGCCTGGCGGTACACGTGGTCCTGCACGTCGCCCGCGGCAAACACGCCAGGCACCGAGGTCTGAGTGGCAAAGCCCTTCAAACCGCCTTGGGTCACGATGTAGCCGTTCTCCAGCGTCAGCTGGCCCTGGAAGATGTCGGTGTTGGGCGAGTGGCCGATGGCAATGAAGCAGCCCTTGAGTTCCAGGTCTTCGGTGCTGCCGTCGCTGGTGCTTTTCAGGCGCACGCCCGTCACGCCCGTGTCGTCACCCAGCACTTCTTCCAATGTTTTGAAGGTTTTGAGGACGATTTTGCCGGCTGCAACCTTGTCCATCAGCTTGTCCACCAGGATGGGCTCGGCCTTGAACTTGTCGCGGCGGTGGATCAGATAGACCTTGCTGGCGATGTTGGACAGGTACAAGGCTTCTTCGACGGCCGTGTTACCACCGCCGACCACACAGCAGACCTGCTCGCGGTAGAAGAAACCGTCACAGGTGGCACAGCCGCTCACGCCGCGGCCCATGAAGGCTTCTTCGGAGGGCAGGCCGAGGTACTTGGCCGAGGCCCCGGTGGCAATGATCAGGCTGTCGCAGGTGTAGGTGCCGCTGTCACCTGTCAGCGTGAAGGGGCGCTGCTGCAGGTTCACCGTGTGGATGTGGTCAAAGACGATCTTCGTCTTGAAGCGCTCGGCGTGCTCCTGAAAGCGTTGCATGAGCTCAGGGCCTTGTACGCCGTTCACATCGGCTGGCCAATTGTCGACTTCCGTGGTGGTCATCAGCTGACCGCCCTGGGCCATGCCGGTGATCAACAGGGGCTCCAGGTTGGCGCGGGCAGCATAAACGGCGGCGGTGTAGCCGGCCGGGCCTGAACCGAGGATGAGGACTTTGGCGTGTTGTGTGATGGCGGTCATGGGGTATCCGTGCAGAGTTTGGTGGATCGCTGGCGATCTCTTGAGGGTCAATTGTAAGAAACTGCCCAAAGCCAGGGCTGGGGTACGGTCAAGCCGGCTTGCTGATCGGGTAAGCTTCGCACTGAAATATGAGCTATTCCCTGCATACCTTGACCAACCCGGTGGAGCCCGCCGAGGTGAGCGAACAACCCCGCAACCTCTGGGTGCGTTTTGCGCTCGAATTCAGCCTGTTGCTGGGCGGTGCCTGTCTGGTGCTGGTGTTCCTGTCGCTGGTCAGCTACCACGTGGGGGATCCGGCCTGGTCCACCTCCGGGGACTCGTCCAAGGTGCACAACTGGGTGGGACGCCTTGGGGCATGGCTTGCCGACTTGTCTTACTTTGCCTTGGGTTATTCGGCCTGGTGGTGCTGGGCAGCCGGTCTGCGGGCCTGGCTGGTGGGTTTTGCCGGTTGGCTGCGTGGCACTTCGGATCTTGAAGAGCCGCACCCGCCAGAAATCGAATCGCGTGCCTGGACTTTTTGGCTGGGTTTGACGGTGCTGCTGCTGTGCAGCACCAGCCTGGAATGGACGCGGCTGTACCGGCTGGAGGGACATCTGCCAGGCTACAGCGGGGGGGCTCTGGGTTATCTGGTCGGTCTGCAGGCCATGCAGTGGCTGGGTTTTACAGGCTCTGCGCTGGTGGCCATTGTGGGCTTGGTGCTGGGCTTGTCGGCGGTGTTCCGTTTTTCATGGGGCCAGTTGGCCGAGTCAATCGGTGGGCGCATCGATGGTTTGATCCGTTCACGGCATGTCAAGCGCGAAATCGAAGAAGACCTGGCTATGGGCCAACAGGCTCTGCGTGAGCGTGAGCAAAGCCAGACCTTCCAGCCTGTTGAGCCGCAATGGGACATGGACGCCGCACCACTGCCCGAGCCCTCTGGCATCGCGGGGCAGATGGAGTTGGCCCCCTTGCCTGTGCCGCCCCCAGTGCCTGCGCCGCGTGTGATCGAGGCGGCAGTGGTCGATGTGCCGCGCAGCGAGCGCGTGGTCAAGGAAAAGCAAAAACCACTGTTCAATGAATTGCCCGACAGCAAGCTGCCCCAGGTGGATTTGCTCGATGCCGTCACCCTGCGCCAGGAGACGGTGTCCCACGAAACGCTGGAGATGACCAGCCGCCTGATCGAGAAAAAGCTCAAGGATTTCGGTGTCGAAGTTCGCGTGGTGGCCGCGGCCCCTGGCCCGGTGATCACCCGTTACGAAATCGAGCCGGCCACGGGCGTCAAAGGCTCGCAGGTGGTGAACTTGGCCAAGGATTTGGCACGATCCCTGAGTCTGGTGTCGATCCGTGTGATCGAGACCATTCCCGGCAAGAACTACATGGCGCTCGAGCTGCCGAACGCCAAGCGCCAGTCGATCAAGCTCAGCGAAATTCTGGGCTCGCAGGTCTACAATGAAGCCAAGTCCATGCTCACCATGGGCTTGGGCAAGGACATCATTGGCAACCCGGTGGTGGCCGATCTGGCCAAGATGCCCCACGTGCTGGTGGCCGGTACCACCGGCTCGGGCAAGTCGGTGGGGATCAACGCGATGATCCTGTCGCTGTTGTACAAGGCCGAAGCGCGCGATGTGCGCCTCTTGATGATCGACCCCAAGATGCTGGAGATGTCGGTCTACGAAGGCATCCCGCATTTGCTCGCCCCGGTGGTGACCGACATGCGCCAGGCCGCCCATGGCCTGAACTGGTGTGTGGCCGAGATGGAAAAGCGCTACAAGCTCATGAGCAAGATGGGCGTGCGCAACCTGGCCGGTTACAACGCCAAGATCGATGAGGCCACGGCCCGCGAAGAGTTCATCTACAACCCCTTCAGCCTGACCCCGGACGATCCGGAGCCGCTCAAGCGCTTGCCGCACATTGTGGTCGTGATCGACGAGCTGGCCGATTTGATGATGGTGGTGGGCAAGAAGATCGAAGAGCTGATCGCCCGCTTGGCCCAAAAAGCCCGTGCGGCCGGCATCCATTTGATTTTGGCCACCCAGCGCCCCAGCGTGGATGTGATCACGGGTCTGATCAAGGCCAACATTCCGACGCGCATTGCGTTCTCTGTCGGCTCCAAAATCGACAGCCGGACCATCCTGGACCAAATGGGCGCCGAGGCGCTGCTGGGCATGGGCGACATGTTGTACATGGCCAGTGGCACGGGTTTTCCGATCCGGGTGCACGGCGCATTTGTCAGCGACGAAGAGGTGCACCGCGTGGTCGAATACCTCAAGAGCCAGGGGGAGCCTGATTACATCGAAGGCGTGCTCGAAGGCGGCACCACCGACGACGATGGCGGCATGCTGGGCGAAGGCGACAGTGGTGAAAAAGACCCGATGTACGACCAGGCGGTCGAGGTCGTTCTGAAAAACCGCAAGGCCAGCATCTCCCTGGTCCAACGCCACCTCAAGATCGGCTACAACCGCGCCGCCCGTCTGGTGGAAGACATGGAAAAAGCCGGCCTCGTCAGCGCCATGAGCGGCAGTGGCCAGCGCGAAATCCTGGTGCCCGCCCGTACCGAGTGACCCCCATGCTTGCATCGCGCCGTGGCCTGATGGCCCTTTTGCTCACCCTGTTGTGCAGCCCCTGGGTGGCGCATGCACAAGGGCTGGAGCTGCTTTCGCTGTTCATGAAGCAGGCCAGCAGCGGCCGCGCAACCTTCACCCAGGTGGTGACTTCGCCCTCCAAGGCCGGGCAGCCGCCTCGGCAGAAAACGTCCAGCGGTGCGCTGGAGTTCCATCGCCCAGGGCAGTTCCGCTTTGTCTACAAAAAGCCCTTTGCCCAGACCCTGCTGGCCGATGGCCAGAACTTCTGGTTGCACGACGTGGAGTTGAACCAGATCACGGTGCGCAAGCAAAACCAGGTGTTGGGCAGCACACCCATGGCCTTGCTGACCTCGGCGGCCGATGTCAAAGCGCTGGAGGCCGATTTCCAGTTGCGCAGCGAGCCCGGCCGCGATGGCCTGGAGTGGGTGCGCGCCACGCCTAAAGCCCAGGATGGCCAAATCCAGTCCTTGCTGGCGGGGCTGCGCAAGACCGACAAGGGCGTGGAGCTGGTGACCATCGATGTGCAAGACAGCCTGGGTCAGCGCTCGGTGCTCACGCTCAGCGGCCTGGAACTCAACCCGACACTGCCGGCCGACACCTTTGTGTTTCGTGTGCCTGCGGGTGTTGAGGTCATCCGACCCTGAGGCGCTTGCACATGGCAGCCCACATGCCACTGGCCGAGCAGCTGCGCCCCCGCACCCTGGGTGAGGTGATCGGGCAGCAACACATCCTGGGCGAAGGCATGGCTTTGCGCCTGGCTTTCGAGTCAGGGCAACCGCACAGCTGCATCCTCTGGGGCCCACCGGGGGTGGGCAAAACCACCATTGCAAGGCTCATGGCCGATGCGTTTGACGCCCAGTTCATCAGCATCAGTGCGGTGCTGGGTGGTGTCAAAGACATCCGTGAGGCGGTGGACAAAGCCGAAGCGGCACGCAGCGGACTGCACGCGCAGCGCACCATCATGTTCGTCGATGAGGTGCACCGTTTCAACAAAAGCCAGCAGGACGCGTTTTTGCCGCATGTGGAAAGCGGTCTGTTCACCTTCATCGGTGCTACCACCGAAAACCCGTCGTTCGAAGTCAATTCCGCGCTGCTGTCGCGGGCGGCGGTGTATGTGCTGCAGCCCCTGGGCGAAGACGATCTGCGCCAGATCGTGGCGCGTGCGCAGGGCATCGGTGCAGTGCCTGCCATCGAGCCCGAGGCGATGGCGCGCTTGCTGTCTTATGCCGACGGCGATGCCAGGCGCTTGCTCAACACGCTCGAAACGCTGGCCATGGCCGCTGCCCGTGAAAAGATCGACCCGGTCACCGATGCCTGGTTGCTCAAGGTGCTGGGCGAGCGCATGCGCCGCTACGACAAAGGCGGCGAGCAGTTTTACGACACCATCAGTGCGCTGCACAAATCGGTGCGCGGCTCGGATCCCGATGCGGCCCTGTATTGGTTCGTGCGCATGCTCGATGGCGGTGCCGATCCGCGCTACATGGCCCGGCGCCTGATCCGGATGGCGAGCGAGGACATTGGTCTGGCCGATCCACGGGCCTTGCGCATGGCGCTGGATGCGGCCGAGGTCTACGAGCGTCTGGGCAGCCCCGAAGGTGAGCTGACGCTGGCGCAGTGCGTGATTTATCTGGCCATGGCGCCCAAATCGAACGCTGCTTACAAGGCTTATAACGAAGCCCGGGCTTTCGTCAAAAAAGATGGCACACGCCCGGTGCCCATGCACTTGCGCAATGCCCCGACAAAGCTGATGAAAGACCTCGATTACGGCAAGGGTTACCGCTATGCCCATGACGAAGAGGGGGGCTTTGCCGCTGGTGAGCGTTATTTGCCCGAGGGCATGCCCGAGCCAGGGTTTTACAGGCCTGTGGCTCGGGGGCTGGAGATCAAGATTGCCGAGAAATTGGCAAAATTGAAAGAGCTCAACCGCGAGCAGGGTAAGCCCTGAGGAAAGTGAATGCCGATACGCTGTTTTCTTTCACTACAATCCCGCCACCTGACCCGCCTGACATGCGCCCTGGCGGGTTTTTTGCTAAGTGAAGACCCGCGACCCACAAAGTTGCACGGGCTTCTCCATCCACCGATGGCGCGACCCGGCATGAGCGGGTCAACACTGGAGAATTGAATTCATGGACGTCTTGCTACAACAGATCATCAACGGTCTGGTTCTGGGCAGCATGTACGCCTTGGTGGCCTTGGGCTACACCATGGTGTACGGCATCATCAACCTCATCAACTTTGCGCACGGTGAAGTGCTCATGGTCGGCGCTTTGACCAGTTGGACATCGATTGGCTGGATGAAAGACGCCATGCCCGATGCACCAGGGTGGGTCATTTTGCTGCTGGCCACCCTGATTGCGTGCGTGGTCGCCGCCTCATTGAATTTCGCGATCGAGAAAATCGCTTACCGGCCCCTGCGCAACAGCCCCAAGCTGGCCCCCCTGATCACCGCCATCGGCATGAGCATCTTGCTGCAGACCCTGGCCATGATCATCTGGAAGCCCAACTACAAGGCTTATCCCACACTGCTGCCCAGCACCCCCATCAATGTGGGTGAAGCGGTCATCACCCCGACGCAAATCATGATCCTGGTGGTCACTGCCGTGTCGCTGGCCGTGCTGATGTGGCTGGTCAACGCCACGCGTCTGGGCCGCGCCATGCGGGCCACTGCCGAGAATCCCCGCGTTGCAGCCCTGATGGGCGTCAAGCCCGACATGGTGATTTCGGCCACCTTCATCATCGGCGCCATCCTGGCCGCCATCGCAGGCGTCATGTACGCCTCCAACTACGGCACAGCCCAGCACGCCATGGGCTTCACGCCAGGCCTCAAGGCCTTCACGGCAGCCGTATTCGGCGGCATCGGCAACCTGTCGGGTGCGGTGGTGGGCGGCATTTTGCTGGGCCTGATCGAGTCGATCGGCTCGGGCTACATCGGTGACCTCACGGGTGGCGTGCTGGGCAGCCACTACGCCGATATTTTTGCGTTTATCGTGCTGATCATCGTGCTGACCTTGCGCCCCTCTGGCCTGATGGGTGAGCGCGTGGCCGATCGCGCTTGAAGGGGATGCACATGAAACTCAACAAAAACATCCAATTCCTGCTGCTGGGCGCATTCCTGCTGGTGCTGCCTTTTGCCCTGCAAGGGCTGGGCAACGCCTGGGTCCGCATCGCTGACATGGCGCTGCTCTATGTGCTGCTGGCGCTGGGCCTGAACATCGTGGTTGGCTATGCCGGTCTGCTGGACCTGGGTTATGTGGCCTTCTTTGCTGTCGGTGCGTACATGTACGGCTTGCTGGCCTCGCCGCACCTGATCGACACCTTCCCTGCCATTGCGGCCATGTTCCCCAATGGCCTGCACATGCCCTTGTGGGTCATCGTGCCGCTGGCGGCCGCTCTGGCAGGCCTGTTTGGCATGCTGCTGGGGGCCCCTACGCTCAAATTGCGCGGCGACTACCTGGCCATCGTGACGCTGGGCTTCGGTGAAATCATCCGGGTGTTCATGAACAACCTGGACCAGCCGGTCAACATCACCAATGGCCCCAAAGGCATCGACATGATCGATTCGATCACGATCTTTGGCTGGAGCCTGAGCAAGAAGCTGACCATCGGTGGTCTGGAAATCGCCTCGGTCACGCTGTACTACTACCTCTTCCTGGGCCTGGTGTTGCTGAGCATCCTGATTTCGCACCGCCTGCAGTTCTCCCGCATTGGCCGCGCCTGGATGGCCATCCGCGAAGACGAGATCGCGGCCAAAGCCATGGGCCTGAACACCCGCAACCTCAAACTGCTGGCGTTCGGCATGGGCGCCACTTTCGGTGGCGTGTCGGGGGCCATGTTCGCGGGCTTCCAGGGTTTTGTGTCGCCCGAATCGTTCAGCCTCATGGAGTCGGTCATGATCGTCGCCATGGTGGTGCTCGGTGGCCTGGGCCATTTGCCGGGCGTCATTTTGGGTGCCGTGCTGCTGTCGGCCTTGCCTGAGGTGCTGCGCTACGTGGCAGGCCCCCTGCAGGCGCTCACCGATGGCCGTCTGGATGCTTCCATCCTGCGTCAGCTGCTGATCGCGCTGGCCATGATCATCGTCATGCTGCTGCGGCCGCGGGGCCTGTGGCCCGCGCCCGAGCACGGTAAAAGCCTGAAGGCACAATGAAGGAGCCTCAGATGACAAACACCGTACTCCAAGTAGCAGGCATCTCCAAGCGTTTTGGCGGTCTGCAGGCGCTCACCGATGTGGGCATCACCATCGAGCGTGGCCAGGTCTATGGCCTGATCGGCCCCAACGGCGCGGGCAAGACCACGTTCTTCAACGTGATCACCGGCCTCTACACCCCCGACAGCGGCACCTTCGAGTTGGCTGGTAAGCCCTACCAGCCCACGGCCGTGCACGAGGTGGCCAAGGCGGGCATTGCACGCACGTTCCAGAACATCCGCCTGTTCTCTGAAATGACGGCGCTCGAAAACGTCATGGTGGGCCGCCATCTGCGCACCCACTCCGGTTTGTTGGGGGCCATCTTCCGCACCCCCGGCTTCAAGGCCGAAGAAGCCGCCATCGCTGCGCGTGCGCAGGAATTGCTGGACTATGTGGGCATTGGCAAGTACGCCGATTACCGTGCCCGCACCCTCTCGTATGGCGATCAGCGCCGGCTGGAGATTGCCCGCGCTTTGGCCACCGACCCGCAACTGATTGCGCTGGACGAGCCTGCCGCCGGCATGAACGCCACCGAAAAAGTGCAGCTGCGTGAGCTGATCGACCGCATCCGCAAGGACAACCGCACCATCTTGCTCATCGAGCACGATGTGAAGCTGGTCATGGGTCTGTGCGACCGCGTCACGGTGCTGGACTACGGCAAGCAGATTGCCGAGGGCACGCCCGCCGATGTACAGAAGAACGAAAAAGTGATTGAAGCCTATCTGGGCGCCGGAGGACACTGACATGGCACAGACTCTTTTGAAAGTCAAAGGCCTGCAAGTGGCTTATGGCGGCATCCAAGCCGTCAAGGGCGTGGACCTGGAAGTGCGCGAAGGCGAGCTGGTGTCGTTGATCGGCTCCAACGGTGCGGGCAAGACCACCACCATGAAGGCCATCACGGGCACGCAAGCCATGCAGGCCGGTGACATTGAATACCTGGGCCAAAGCATCCAGGGCCAGGGCCCTTGGGACCTGGTCAAGCAGGGCCTGGCCATGGTGCCGGAGGGCCGCGGTGTGTTCACCCGCATGACCATCATCGAGAACCTGCAGATGGGCGCCTACATCCGCTCGGACTCTGCCGCGGTGGCCGACGACATGGAAAAAATGCTCGACCTGTTCCCGCGCCTGCGCGAGCGCAAGGACCAGCTGGCGGGCACCATGTCCGGCGGCGAGCAGCAGATGCTGGCCATGGCCCGTGCCTTGATGTCGCGTCCCAAGGTCTTGCTTCTGGACGAGCCCTCCATGGGGTTGTCGCCCATCATGGTGGACAAAATCTTTGAAGTCGTGAAAGATGTTTACGCTCAGGGCGTGACGGTGCTCTTGGTGGAGCAAAACGCCAGCCGTGCGCTGGCCATTGCCGACCGGGGCTACGTGATGGATTCGGGACTGATCACCATGTCCGGCGCAGGCCGGGACATGTTGGAAGACCCCAAAGTCCGCGCCGCTTATCTGGGAGAATGATTCAACAGGGCTTTTGCGGTGAGCGCCTTGCCCGGGTACTGACACTGGCTTTGGCCATTCAGGACACTCACCTTTTAACCATTGAGGAGATCGCTTGATGAAAATCACCATGAAACATGTTGCAGCAGCTGCATTGGCCATTTGCGCCACCCAATTGATGGCTCAGGAAGTCGTCAAGATCGGTCACGTCGGCCCCGTCAGCGGCGCGATTGCCCACCTGGGCAAGGACAACGAAAACGCTGCCGTGCTGGCCGTTGAGGAACTCAACGCCAAGGGCATCAAGATTGGCGGCAAAGCTGTCAAGTTCGAGCTGCTGGCCGAAGACGATGCAGGTGATCCCAAGCAAGGCACCGCCGCCGCCCAGAAGCTGGTTGACTCCAAAGTCAACGGCGTGGTCGGTCACCTGAACTCGGGCACTTCCATTCCTGCTTCCAAAATTTACAGCGACGCAGGCATCCCCCAGATTTCTCCTTCCGCCACCAACCCCAAGTTCACCCGCAACGGCTACAAGACCACCTTCCGCGTGGTGGCCGATGACGTGCACCTGGGCGGCACACTGGGCCGTTACGCCGTCAAAGACCTGAAGGGCAAAGCGATCGCCGTGATCGACGACCGCACTGCTTACGGCCAGGGTGTGGCTGAAGAATTCGAAAAAGCCGTGAAAGCCGCTGGCGGCAAGCTGGTGGGCCACGAGTTCACCAACGACAAAGCCTCTGACTTCATGGCCATCCTGACAACCCTGAAGGCCAAGAAGCCTGACGTGGTG
Organism: Limnohabitans radicicola; assembly: GCF_014837235.1. Taxonomy (GTDB): domain Bacteria; phylum Pseudomonadota; class Gammaproteobacteria; order Burkholderiales; family Burkholderiaceae_C; genus Limnohabitans_A; species Limnohabitans_A radicicola. Next base: position 217,550 of record NZ_JACYFT010000003.1, read on the forward strand.
TTCTTCGGCGGCATGGACGCTGTGGCAGGCCCCATGATGCGCCAGATGAAGTCGCTGGGCATCAACGCCAAGTTCATGGGTGGTGACGGCATCTGCACAGGCGAGCTGGCCAAACTGGCAGGTGATGCCATGGCCGATGGCCAGGTGGTTTGCGCTGAAGCCGGCGGTGTGGAAGGCCAGCAGAAGAAAGGCATGGAAGAGTTCTACGCCAAGTACAAAAAGCGTTTCAACCTGGATGTCCAGGTGTATGCCCCCTACGTGTATGACGCCGTCAACGTGATGGTCGACGCCATGGTGCGTGCCAAGTCGTCTGACCCCGCCAAATACCTGCCTGAGCTGGCCAAAACCAGCGGTTACAAGGGCGTGACCGGTACCATCGCTTTTGACGCCAAGGGCGACATCAAGAACGGTGCCTTGACCTTGTACACCTACAAGGGCGGCAAGCGCGACGCCATCGCCGTGGTCCGCTGATCCAGCGTTCCTCCCACAAAAAACCCACCGCATGCGGTGGGTTTTTTGTTGTTTGAAGTTGGGTGGTGCTCAGTCCACCCTGGCGCCGCTGGCCTTGACCACGGGCTCGTAGCGGGCCAGTTCTTTTTTCATGAAGGCACCGAACTGCTCCGGTGTGGTGGCCACGGGCTCCGCCATCAACTGGGCAAAGCGGGTTTTGGTTTCAGGGGCTTGCAAGGCGGTGGTGAACGCTTTGTTGAGGCGCTCCACCACCTCTTGCGGGGTGTGGACGGGTGCGACCAGTCCCCACCAGGTGTCGATCTCGAAGCCCTTGAGTGTTTCGGCCATGCTGGGCAACTCGGGCAGGGTGCTGCTGCGCTGCGCCGTGGTCACGGCCAGGGCCTTGAGCTTGCCCGACTTGATGTTGGCCGAAGCGGTGGCCAGGTTGTCGAAGTTGAAATCCACCTGACCTGACAGCAGGGCCAGTTGTGCCGGGTTGCCGCCGTTGTAGGGGATGTGCACCGCAAAAATGCCTGCTGCTCGTTTGAACATTTCTCCGGCCAGATGGCCTGCGCTGCCGTTGCCACCCGAGCCAAAGTTCAGGCGTCCCGGGTTGGCCTTGGCATAGGCGATCAGATCGGACAGCGTGTGGATTTTCAGGCGCTGGGCCGTGTCGGCGTTCATCACCAGCACATTGGGCACACGCACCATCTGGGTGATGGGTGCAAAGTCCTTGCCCGCGTCATAGGGCATCTTGCTGAACAGCCAGGGGTTGATGGCGTGTGTGGCCACCGCCGCGATGCCCAGGGTGTAGCCATCGGCCGCGGACTTGGCCACCAGATCCACACCCAGGTTGCCGCCCGCGCCCGGCTTGTTCTCGATGATCACCGTGCCCAGGCTGTCCTTGACCCTTTCGGCCAGCACCCGCGCGGTCACATCGATCGGCCCACCCGCAGCGTAGGGCACCACGATGCGGATCGGCTTGCCTTGGGCCCAGGCCGGGGCGGCCATGAGGGCGGTGGCTGCACAAAAGAGGCGGCGGTGGATCTGGCGCATGGGTGTCTCCCGAATGTTCAGGCTTTGGCCTTGTCGGCTTCGGAGGTGAACGAGTCCGCATAGAACTCTTCGGCGGGCAGACCGCCTTGGGCCACATACTCGCGCTGGGCAGATTCGATCACGATCGGCGCGCCGCAGGCATACACCTGGTGGCCCGACAGATCGGGGTGGTCCTGCAGCACGGCCTGGTGCACAAAGCCCGTGCGGCCGGTCCATTGGTCTTGCGCTTCGGCATTGGAGATCACCGGCACGTAGGTCAGGTTGGGCATGGCCTTGAGCTGAGCCTCGATCCAGTCCGCCATGTACAGGTCAGATGGACGGCGGCCACCCCAGTACAGCGTGGCCGGGCGGGTGATGCCCTGGTGCTGCATGTGCTCGATCAGCGCCTTGATGGGCGCAAAACCGGTGCCCGAGGCCAGCAAGATGATCGGCTTGTCCGAGTCTTCGCGCAGAAAGAAACTGCCGTAAGGCCCCTCGGCCCGCAGGATGTCTTTCTCTTTCATGGTGGTGAACACCGGGTCGGTGAACTTGCCGCCGGGCATGTGGCGGATGTGCAGCTCCACCATGGGGGGTGCGACGTCCAGCGTGTGCGGTGCGTTGGCCATGCTGTAGCTGCGGCGCGAACCATCGCGCAGCAGGAACTCGATGTACTGACCCGCCCGGAACTTCATCACGTCGTTGGCGGGCAGCTGCAGTTTCAGCACGATCACATCGTGCGATTTCTTGTCGAGGCTGACCACCCGCACCGGCATTTTCTTGACGGGCAGGCCGCCTTCTTCGGTGACCTGGCGTGACTCGAGCACCACATCGCTTTGGGCTGTGGCGCAACAGGTCAGTACCAGACCCTGGGCTTCTTCTTCGTCGCTCAGGGCTTTGGCCTGGTGCGGGCCATGCACCACAGTGCCCGATATCTTTTTGCATTTGCACGAACCGCAGGCGCCGTCCTTGCAACCATAGGGCAGGCCAATGCCCTGGCGGATGCCTGCGGCGAGCAGGGTTTCGGTGCCTTCGGCGGCAAAGCTGCGGCCACTGGGCTCAACGGTGATTTGGAAGCTCATGTTTTCGGTATCCTTGAGGGGTCTGTCCATAACCCGGAACCCCTGATTTTGCCTTCAAACCAGACGCCCCTTGGGGCACTGCCTGCCCGATTCCGCCGCCAGCGTGTGCTGATTGTTGGTTGCGGCGATGTGGGCTTGCGCACGGCGGGTCAGTTGGGGGCCCCTCAAAGCCAGCGGGTGCGCTTGCTGGCGTTGACCTCTTCGCCCGAGCGTGTGCGCCTGCTGCGCGCTTGCGGCATGACCCCATTGTTGGGCGATCTGGACGATCCGGCCAGCCTGCGCCGCCTGGCAGGCCTGGCCCAGCGGGTCGTGCACCTGGCACCGCCCCCCAGCGACAAGCGTGGCGATTCGGAGCACGACCCCCGCACCCGTGCTTTGCTCCAGGCCTTGCGCCTGCGCGCTTTGCCGCAGGCCCTGGTCTATGGTTCCACCACGGGTGTGTACGGCGACTGCCAAGGGCAGCTGGTCAATGAAAACCGCACTGTGAATCCGCACACCCCCCGCGCTCAGCGCCGGGTCGATGCCGAGGGGCTGGTGCGGTTCTTTGGTCGCAGCGGCGTGCGCAGCAGCATCCTGCGCATCCCCGGCATCTATGCCCAAGACCGCGAAGGCGGCACGCCACGCGAGCGCCTGCTCAAGAAAACCCCGGTGCTGTTGGCCCAGGACGACGTCTACACCAACCACATCCACGCCAACGATCTGGCCCGTGCTTGTGCTGCCGCCTTGTGGCGCGGCAAGCCCCAGCGCGTGGTCAACGTGTGCGACGACACCGACCTGAAGATGGGCGACTATTTCGATCTGGCCGCTGACCTCATGGGCCTGTCCCGGCCCCCACGCATTGCGCGCAGCACGGCCAACGAATCTTTGCCCCTGATGCTGCTGAGCTTCATGAAAGAGTCGCGCCGCCTGGACAACACGCGCATGAAAAAAGAGCTGCGCCTGCAACTGCAGGTGCCGCATGTTCGCCAGGGTCTCAGCCCGCAACCAGGCCTGTTTGGGTCTTGAACATGGACAGCCTGCGCATTGACAAATGGCTGTGGGCCGCCCGGTTCTACAAAACCCGCAGCCTGGCCACCGAAGAGGTGGCCAAGCACCGCGTTCAGGTCAATGGACAAGACGTCAAACCTGCGCGGGAAATCAAACCCGGTGACACCCTGCGGCTGCGCCAGGGGCAGATTGAGCGCACGGTGGTGGTCAAGGCGCTCAGTGCCGTTCGCGGTCCAGCCCCGGTGGCGCAGCTTTTGTACGAAGAAACGGCAGAGAGTTTGCTGGCCCGGTCGCAGGCTACCGAGCAGCGCCGCTTGGCCCCCGAGCCCGCACAGAGCATCGAGCAAGGGCGTCCGACCAAGCGCGACCGCCGCCAGATGGACCGCGCCTGGGACGACCGCTGGAGTGCCGGGATTGACTGAACTTGGTTGGATTGGCCAAGAAAAAAGCCGCAAGTTCAAGGAACTTGCGGCTTTTGTCGTGGTGCCCGGGGCCGGAATCGAACCGGCACGCCTTGCGGCGGGGGATTTTGAGTCCCCTGCGTCTACCAATTTCACCACCCGGGCGGGTATGCGAAGAGCGCAATTATTGCACATTTCCAATTGATTTCGAGGCTCAAGGGCTCACCCTTCTGAACCGTGCAGCGTTTGGGCAGATGCTAAAGTGCCACACACCCCTCTGTTGAAAGGCCGCCATGTCACACGACGACGCACACAACCCCAACCACACCGACTGGAAGCACGATGGCGTGCGCGTTGTCAGGGGCGATCAATTGGATGGCAATGTGCCTTCGACCCCCGGCATGGATCGCAAGGCGGCCATCACGTTTGCACGCGTGGGTGCGCAAAAACTGTGGGCAGGCACGGTGCACATCCACCCCAACGCCAAAACCGGTGCGCACCACCATGGGCCGCTCGAGAGCGTGATTTATGTCGTCAAAGGGCGTGCGCGCATGCGCTGGGGGGATGCGCTGGAATTCACCGCCGAAGCCGGGCCGGGGGACTTCATCTATGTGCCTCCCTTTGTGCCGCACCAAGAAATCAATGCCAGCGAAGATGAAACGCTGGAATGCGTGCTGTGCCGCAGCGACGGCCAGGCCGTTGCGGTGAACATGGACATTGAGCCCGTGGAGAAACCCGAGACCGTTTTGTGGATCGATCCCACCCACCCGCAAGGCGGGGTTTGAGCCACCGCCGATCAAGGCGTTTCCGAAGTGCTGTGCTGTGACTTATGGCACAGTACGGGCATGAATTACCCGACCATTGAAGACGCGATTGGCAAGACACCTTTGGTGGCCTTGCAACGCTTGAGCGCCGCAGACAACCAGGCCCGTGGCAACGTGATTTTGGGCAAGCTCGAAGGCAACAACCCTGCGGGTTCGGTCAAGGACCGCCCGGCCCTGTCGATGATCCGCCGGGCCGAAGAGCGCGGCGAAATCCAACCAGGCGACACCCTGATCGAAGCCACCTCGGGCAACACCGGCATTGCGCTGGCCATGGCGGCAGCCATCAAGGGTTACCGCATGATTTTGATCATGCCCGAGGACCTGTCGATCGAGCGTGCCCAGACCATGAAAGCGTTTGGCGCAGAGTTGATCTTGACCCCCAAAAGCGGCGGCATGGAATACGCCCGCGACCTGGCTGACAGCATGGCCGCGCAAGGCAAGGGCCGCATCCTCGACCAGTTTGCCAACCCCGACAACCCACGCATCCACTACGAAACCACCGGCCCCGAAATCTGGGAGCAGACCGGCGGCCAAATCACCCACTTTGTGAGCGCCATGGGCACCACGGGCACCATCACCGGTGTGTCGCGTTTCCTGAAGGAAAAGAACCCAGCCATCCGCATCATCGGCGCGCAGCCCAGCGAGGGCTCGCGCATTCCGGGCATCCGCAAATGGCCCGAGGAATACCTGCCCAAGATTTATGACCCGAGCGGTGTGGATGAGCTGGTGTATGTGAGCCAGGGCGATGCCGAAGAAACCTGCCGTGAGCTGGCGCGCACCGAAGGCATTTTTGCGGGCATCTCGGCCGCAGGTGCATGCTGGGTCGCGCAGGAGATTGCGAAAACGGTGCAAAACGCGACCATCGTGTTCATCGTGTGCGATCGTGGTGATCGCTACTTGTCCACAGGCGTGTTCCCCGCCTGAACCCAGGATGCCCCATGGCTGAATTCCGTTTTTGCCCGCAATGTGCCACCCCGCTGGCCTGGTTGACCCAGCTCGAAGACGGTGGCGAGGTCATGCGCCTGCGCTGCACCGCTTGCGACTTCACCCACTGGAACAACCCCACGCCCGTGCTGGCGGGCATTGTGCAGGTGGGGGACCAGATTTTGTTGGCCCGCAATGCGGCCTGGCCGGGGCGGCGCTTTGCGCTCATCACAGGCTTCATGGAGGCGGGTGAGACCCCCGAAGACGGTATTCGGCGTGAGATTGCCGAAGAAACCAATCTGACGGTGACCGAGCTGAAGCTCGTGGGTGTGTACGATTTCCAGCGCATGAACCAGGTCATCATCGCGTACCACGCGGTGGCGCACGGCGAGGTGCGCCTCTCGCCCGAGCTGGCCGAGTACAAGATGTTTGACCTCCAAGACCTGATCTGCTGGCCTGCCGGTACGGGCTATGCCTTGGGCGACTGGCTCAAGACCCAGGGCATCGAGCCCACCTTCATGAGCTGGGCCGACCGCGAGGCGCAAAGCCAGGAGTCTTCATCGTGATTCAGGCCGACAAGGAAATCGACACCAGCGGTCTGAACTGCCCGCTGCCCATCCTCAAGGCCAAAAAAGCACTGACCGACATGCAAACAGGTCAGGTGCTCAAGGTGATCGCGACCGACCCCGGCGCGTGGCGCGATTTCGAGGCCTTTGCCAAGCAGACGGGCAACGAGCTGGTGTTTCAGGAAAAGACCGACACGAACTTTGTGTTCGGGCTCAAACGGCGTTGACTTGATCGATCTGAGGGCGAGGCTCCCACAAGCTGTTGGCAGATGATGCTACTTTGTGGGAGCGGTGCCCCCGCCGCAATGGGCCTCTGCTCAGAGGCTCAGACCTTTGAGGTACTGGCGGAACGCATGCCCCACCTGAGGGTGCTGCAGGGCCAGCTCCACCGTGGCTTCCAGAAAACCTTCCTTGCTGCCGCAGTCGTAGCGCTTGCCTTCGTACTGGAAGGCATAGACCGCCTCGCGCTGCATCAGGCGTGCAATCGCATCGGTCAGCTGGATCTCGCCACCCACGCCCGTGGGCTGGTTGCGGATCTCGTCAAAAATGCCAGGCGTCAGGATGTAGCGGCCCGCCACGCCCATCCGTGAAGGCGCTTTGTCGGGGCTGGGTTTTTCAACGATCTGCTCGACGCGGATCAGCTGGCGGCCCGCCGATTCCCCGGCGACGATGCCGTAGCGTTTGACCTGGTCCAGCGGCACTTCCTGCACGGCTAGGATCGAGCGGCCTTGCTGCTGGTGCGCACTGACCATTTGCTTGAGCACCGAGGGCCCACCGGCTTGGCCCACCATCAGGTCGTCGGCCAGCAGCACCGCAAAAGGCTCGTTGCCCACCAGTGGCTCGGCGCACAGCACCGCGTGGCCCAGGCCCAGCATGCGGTTTTGCCGCACATAGGCGCAGACCATGTCGTCGGGCTGCACCGAACGCACCAGCGCCAGCAGCTCGTCCTTGTGTGCCGCTTCCAGTTCGTTTTCCAGCTCGTAGGCGGTGTCGAAGTGGTCTTCGATGGCGCGCTTGCTGCGGCCAGTGACAAAGATCATGTGCCGCACGCCTGCCGCATAGGCTTCTTCGACCGCGTACTGGATCAGCGGCTTGTCCACCACGGGCAGCATCTCTTTGGGTGCGGCCTTGGTGGCGGGCAAAAAGCGCGTGCCCAGACCGGCGACAGGAAAGACGGCTTTGCGGATGGCTTGGGTCATGACGGGTCCTTGTGGATGTGCTGGGTGAATGTTCAGCCCAGACGCTGAAGCTGCTCTTTCACCTTGGTCAGCGTCGCGGTGAAGTCGGCCACGCGTTTCTTTTCCTGCTCGATCACGGCAGGCGGTGCTTTGGCCACAAAGGCCTCATTGCCCAGCTTGCCGTTGGCTTTGGCGATTTCGGTCTCCAGGCGCGTGACTTCCTTCGCCAGTCGCACCTTTTCAGCGGCCACGTCCACTTCCATGAACAGGCACAGGCGTGCTTCACCCACCACGGCCACAGGCGCGGCCTGGGCCGCGGCGACCCATTCGGCTTCGTTGTCAAAGACCTTGACCTCACTCAGCTTGGCCAGCGCTTGCAGTACAGGCGCAGCAGCCTGCATGAAGGCGGTGTCGCCCAGCACGTACATCGGCATGCGGGTGGCGGGCGAGACGTTCATCTCGCCGCGCAGATTGCGGCAAGCGTCCACCAAGGTTTTGAGTTTGGCGACATGCGCTTCGGCCGCTACGTCGATGCGCTCGGGCTGGCTCACGGGGTAGGCCGCGATGCTGACCGACTCGCCCGGACGGCCTGCGACCACCGACACCTTTTGCCAGAGCTCTTCGGTGATGAAGGGGATGATCGGGTGCGCCAAACGCATGATGGTTTCGAGCGTGCGGATCAGGGTGCGGCGTGTGGCGCGTTTTTCAGCGTCGGTGCCGGTGTTGATCTGCACCTTGGCGATTTCGAGGTACCAATCGCAGAACTCGTTCCACACGAAGTCGTAGATCGTGTTGGCCACGTTGTCGAGGCGGTACTCGGCAAAGCCTTTGGCCACATCGGCTTCCACGCGTTGCAAGTGTGAGCTGATCCAGCGGTCGGCCTGGCTGAAGGACATGTAGCCGTGGGCTGGGCCGCCTACAGCGCATTCTTCTTTGGTGTGCTCTTTGAGGCCGCAGTCTTGGCCTTCGCAGTTCATGAGTACAAAGCGAGTGGCGTTCCACAGCTTGTTGCAGAAGTTGCGGTAGCCCTCGCAGCGCTTGCTGTCAAAGTTGATGCTGCGGCCCAATGACGCGAGCGCCGCGAAGGTGAAGCGCAGTGCGTCCGCACCATAGGCCGGAATGCCTTCGGGGAATTCCTTTTCGGTTTGCTTGCGCACCTTGGGCGCGGTCTCGGGCTTGCGCAAACCTTGGGTGCGTTTTTCGAGCAGGGGTTCGAGCGTGATGCCGTCGATCAGGTCCACCGGGTCGAGCACGTTGCCCTCGGACTTGCTCATCTTCTTGCCTTGGGCGTCGAGCACCAGGCCGTGGATGTAGACGTGTTTGAAAGGCACTTTGCCAGTGAAGTGCGTGGTCATCATGATCATCCGGGCGACCCAGAAGAAGATGATGTCGTAGCCGGTGACCAGCACGCTGCTGGGGAGGTAGAGGTCGTAGTCTGTTCCGCTGGCGGCAGTGGCACCGCCGGTCGTGCTCATACTCGCTGCGCTCGCCAAATCGCCCGATCCGGCGGCACCACTGCCGCCAGCTGCGTTGTCGCTGCTCCAACCCAGTGTGCTGAAAGGCACCAGAGCGCTGGAATACCAGGTGTCCAGCACGTCTTCGTCGCGCTTGAGTGTTTTTCCTGGGGCTTTGGCCTGCGCCTCGGCTTCGTTGCGGGCCACGTACACATTGCCGTCTTCGTCATACCAGGCCGGGATCTGGTGGCCCCACCACAGCTGGCGCGAGATGCACCAGTCCTGGATGTTGTTCATCCACTGGTTGTAGGTGTTCACCCAGTTCTCGGGCACAAAGCTCACTTGGCCTGACTGCACGGCGTCGATGGCTTTTTGCGCAATGCTCTTGCCTGTGGCATCGCCTTTGCCCACCTGGTTCATGGCGACGAACCATTGGTCGGTCAGCATGGGCTCGATCACCTGGCCTGTGCGGGCGCAGCGGGGCACCATGAGTTTGTGCTTCTTCACTTCGACCAAATGGCCTGCGGCTTCGAGGTCGGCGACCACGGCCTTGCGGGCCACGAAGCGGTCGAGGCCACGGTATTTCTCGGGCGCGTTGTTGTTGATGGTCGCGTCCAGGTTCAGCACGCAGATCATCTCCAGCTTGTGGCGCTGGCCGACTTGGTAGTCGTTGGTGTCGTGTGCAGGGGTGACCTTGACCACACCTGTGCCGAAGGCCTTGTCCACGTACTCGTCGGCAATCACGGGGATGGTGCGGCCGCACAGCGGCAGGTTGACCTGTTGGCCAATCAGGTGTTGGTAGCGCTCGTCTTCGGGGTGCACCATCACGGCCACGTCGCCCAGCAAGGTTTCGGGGCGGGTGGTGGCGACGGTCAATGAACCACTGCCATCGGCCAAGTCGTAGCGGATGTGCCACATCGAGCCGTCTTCTTCCTCGCTCTCGACTTCGAGGTCAGACACCGCGCTCATCAGCACCGGGTCCCAGTTGACCAGGCGCTTACCGCGGTAGATCAGGCCTTGCTCATACAGCTGCACAAAGGTTTCGGTCACGGTTTTGGACAGCTTGGGGTCCATCGTGAAGTATTCGCGGCTCCAGTCCACGCTGTCGCCCATGCGGCGCATTTGGCTGGTGATGGTGCTGCCGGACTCTTCTTTCCACTCCCAGACCTTGCTCACAAAGTTTTTGCGCGCTTCGGCGGGTGTGGGGCCCATGTCGTGGCGGCTGATCCCTTTGGCCTGCAGTTGGCGCTCCACCACGATTTGTGTGGCGATGCCCGCGTGGTCGGTGCCCGGAATCCAGGCGGTGTTGTGGCCCAGCATGCGGTGGTAGCGGGTCAACGAGTCCATGATGGTCTGGTTGAACGCGTGGCCCATGTGCAGGGTGCCCGTCACGTTGGGCGGTGGCAGCTGGATGGCGAATGCGGGTGCGCCGTCTTTGGGCGCTTGCGTGCCCCGGAAACCGGCTACGCCGTAGCCACGTTTTTCCCATTCGGGGCCCCAATGGGCTTCCAGGGCTGCGGGCTCGAACGATTTGGACAGGCTTTCAAGGCCGGGCTGTTGGACCGGGGTAGCGGGTGCGTTGCTCATGGGGGTCTTTGGAAATGGAGGCCGCTTCTGTGAAGAAGCATGGGGCCGACACAGGTCGGAACCCTTAGATTTTAACTTTTTGGCCTCGTATTCCGTCGCCGAGCCCCGCGCTGTTTAGCCCATTTGGCCCCAAAAACTCAATCGAGCTTGACGTTGGCCGCCTTGATCGCCTTGGCCCACTCGGACGTTTCGCGTTCCAAGAGGCGTGTCATGTCGGCCGGGGGCAAAAACCGCACCTCGATGCCGGCCTGATCAGCGCGCTGTTTGGTTTCGGGCAGTTCCATGCTGCGCTTGACATCGGCCGACAGTTTTTGCAAGACCGGAGCTGGCGTGCCCGTGGGTGCATACAGGGCCACCCACGACTCCAGCGAGAAGCTGGGAAGCCCCGCCTCGGCCACCGTGGGGACCTGCGGCATTTGCGGGTGGCGGGTCTTGCCCGTCACCGCCAGGGCCTTGAGCTTGCCGCCTTGCACATGCTGCATCACCGAAGGCGGGGTGGTGATGAACACCTGCACCTGGCCTGCCAGCACATCGGCGATGGCCTGGCCCGACCCCTTGTAGGGCACATGGGTCATGTCCACACTGGTTTGCTGCTTGAAGATTTCGGTGCCGATGTGCGAGACCGAGCCGTTGCCCTGCGAGGCGTAGTTCACTTTGCCGGGGTTGGCCTTGACCCAGGCGATGAAGTCCTTGAGGTTGTTGGCAGGCACTGAGGGGTGGACTGCAATCACATTGGTGGCCACGGTGATCAGGCCCACGGGCGTCAAGTCTTTCAAGTCCCAAGGCAGCTTGTCCATCAGGATCGGGTTGGCGATGTGGTAACCCGAGTACGACACCAGCAAGGTGTGCCCGTCTTTGGCGCTGCGCGCAACCGTCTGGTAAGCCAGGTTGCCGCTGGCCCCGGGCTTGTTGTCCACCACCACCGACTGCCCGATCACCCGGGCCAAAGGCTCGGCCACCAGACGCGCAGACGTGTCCACCAAGCCGCCGGGCGGGTTGGGCACGACCAGGCTGATCGGTTTGCTGGGAAAGGTCTGGGCCAACGCAGCCAGAGGCGCGGCCAGTGCCAGAACGGTGGTCAGGGTGAGGCGAGTGAAGTGTTTCATGGTGTTCTTCAGTGGGTTCAACGCATGCCGATCTTGGCGTCTGCAAAAATGTTTTTGGCTTCTCGTGGCAGGCTGCGCCAGTATTGGTGTTGGGCGTTCACGGTGCCATCCAGGGCCACGGCGGCTTCCCAGCCCCAGCGGGGTTTGTACATGAAGGAGCGGGCCAGCGCGACCAGGTCGGCGTCGCCGCGCTGCAGCACAGCTTCGGCCTGGGTGGGCTCGGTGATCAGGCCCACGGCAAAGGTGGTCAGGCCCGAACGCTCCTTGACGGCTTTGGCCAAGGGCACCTGGTACTCGGGGCCGAGTGTGATCTTTTGCAGGGGCGACACGCCACCCGAAGATATGTGCACGAACTGCGCCCCGGCCTGCTTGACGTGCTGGGCCAGCTCGCAGGTTTCGTCGATCGTCCAGCCGCCATCGACCCAGTCGGTGCCCGAAATGCGGATGCCCAGCGTGCCGTCAAAAACCTCGCGAACGGCCTGGAACACCTCCATCACAAAGCGGATGCGGTTCTCAAAGCTGCCGCCATAGGCGTCTGTGCGCTGGTTGGACAGGGGCGACAGGAATTGGTGCAGCAGGTAGCCATGCGCGGCGTGCAGTTCAATCGCCTCGATGCCCATGACCTGTGCCCGTTGGGCGGTGTAGACAAAGTCTTTTTTGACCTTCTCGATGTCGGCCAGCGACATGGCGCTTGGCGGGGCTTCTTGCGGCAGATGGGGCAGGGCGCTGGGGGCCAGCGGCTGCCAGCCCCCGTTTTGTGGGGTGATCAGCATGCCGCCGTCCCAGGGAGCGGCACTCGAGGCTTTGCGGCCCGCGTGGCTGACCTGCAAGCATACGGGCATGGCGGGCGCCAAGCGCCGTGCGCGTTGCAGGTTGTTGCTCAAGGCTTCGGCAGTGGCATCGTCCCACAGGCCCAGGCAGCCGGGGCTGATGCGGCCTTCGGGCGAGACGGCGGTGGCTTCGATGGTCAGCATGCCCGCGCCGCTGTTGAGCAGGTTGGTCCAGTGCGTCAGGTGCCAGTCGTTGGCCTGGCCGTCCAGGGCCGAGTACTGGCACATGGGCGCGATGACGATGCGGTTGGGCAGGGTGAGAGGACCACGGGGGGCGTCGAAAGTGAAGGGGGTGAAAAGCAGACTCATGCCGCGATCTTAGGCATGCAGGCGTTTGAGCCTATCCGCTGCGTGACAAGACCCCAAGAGGCGTTTGGCCTTCAAGTTCTTAAGCTGACCAAAGTCCCCATTCCGGGCCGCAAGGGGCATCGACCGTCAGCGCCTGCCCGCTCACCGGGTGGCGCATGTCCAGGCGCAGCGCGTGCAGCCACAAGCGGGGGACACCCATGTGCGCGGCCACCGCCCGGTTGAGCGGCCCCTTGCCATGGGTGGCGTCGCCCATGATGGGGTGGGCGATGTGCTTCATGTGGCGGCGCAGCTGGTGGCGGCGGCCCGTCAAAGGCTGCAGCTGCACCTCGGCCCAGCGCAGGCTCGGGAATTGACCTTGCGCAATGGGCAGCTCGCCCCGGCGCAGGGTTTGGTAACGCGTCTGGGCGGGCTGGATTTCTTCACGCTCTGAGCGCATGTCGTCGGGCATGCGTTTTAAGGGGTGGTCGATCCAACCCTCTGGCAAGGGCCAACCCCGCACGATTGCCCTGTAAGTCTTGTGCAGACCTTCGCCCGTTTCAAAAGCCTGCCCCAGCGTGCGGGCCACCTCGGCGGTCAATGCAAAGACCAGCACGCCGCTGGTGCCTTTGTCCAGGCGGTGCACAGGCCAGACGTGCTGGCCGATCTGGTCGCGCAGGGTTTGCAGCACAAAGCGCGTTTCGCCCTTGTCCAGAGGGGTGCGATGCACCAGCCAGCCTGCGGGTTTGTGCACGATGGCGAGATAATCGTCCAGGTAAAGGATGTCGAGCATGTTGTTCTTATTGTCACCCGCCAAATCCCTGGACTACGAGACCCCTGTGGGCGATGTGCCCCACACGCTGCCGCAGTTTGTGCCCCAGGCGGCCGAACTGATCGACGTGCTGCGCCCGTATTCGCCCCAGCAGATCGCCGAACTGATGGACCTGTCGGACGCGCTGTCGGCCCTGAACGTGGCCCGCTACGAAGCCTGGAGCCCCAAATTCACCGCCAAAAACTCCAAGCAGGCGGTGCTGGCCTTCAATGGCGACGTGTACGAAGGTCTGGACGCCAAAAACCTGAACGCCAAACAACTCGAGTGGGCGCAGGCGCATGTCTGCATCCTGAGTGGCCTGTATGGTGTGCTGCGCCCGCTGGACTGGATGCAGCCCTACCGCCTGGAAATGGGCACCTCCCTCCAAAACCCCAAGGGAGCCAACCTCTACAAGTTCTGGGGCTCACAGATCGCCGAGTACCTCAACGAGCGGCTGGCCAAGGACAAGAGCCCGGTCATCGTCAACCTGGCCTCGCAGGAGTACTTCAAGTCGGTGGACCGCAAGGCGCTGCAGGCCCGCGTGATCGAATGCGTGTTTGAAGATTTCAAGGGCGGCAAATACAAGGTCATCAGCTTCAACGCCAAGCGTGCCCGCGGCCTGATGGCCCGTTACGCGATCAAAAACAAAATCACCAAGCCTGAAGGCCTGCTGAAGTTCGACCTCGAAGGTTATGCCTACGACGCCGCCGCTTCTGAACCCGACCGCCTGGTCTTTCGCCGCAAGGTGCAGGCATGAGCATGAACACCCCTGAAAACACGCCAGAACAATCGCAGCTGGGCAAGTCCAGCGCCTATGTGGACCAGTACGACGCGAGTCTGCTGTTCCCCATCCCGCGTGCCACCAAACGCGCCGAGATCGGCATCACCGCACATCCGGTGTTTTTTGGCGCAGACCTGTGGACCGCGTTCGAGCTGTCCTGGCTCAATGCCAAAGGCAAGCCACAGGTGGCGCTGGCCCACATCACCGTGCCCGCTGAGAGCACGCACATTGTGGAAAGCAAATCTTTCAAGCTGTACTTGAACAGCTTCAACAACACCCGCATCGACAGCGCCGACGAAGTGCGTGATCGCATCCGCCGCGACATCAGCGCCGCCATCTGGCACGGCAGTGCGGTGCAGGCCAGTGCGGGCGTCAAATTGCTCATGCCTGAAAAGTTCGATGCCGAGCCCGTGCACGAACTGGACGGTTTCAACCTCGACCGGCTCGACATCGAGTGCACCCGTTACCAGCCCGCGCCTGAGCTGCTGAGCGTCAACACGGCCGAAGCTCCGGTGACCGAAACCCTGGTCAGCCACCTGCTCAAAAGCAACTGCCTGGTCACAGGCCAGCCCGACTGGGGCAGTGTGCAGATCAGCTACAGCGGCCACCAGATCGACCAGGCCGGGCTGCTGCAGTACATCGTGAGTTTTCGCAACCACAACGAGTTCCATGAGCAGTGCGTCGAGCGCATCTTCATGGACATCTGGACGCGCTGCAAACCCACGCAACTGACGGTCTATGCCCGCTACACCCGCCGTGGCGGGCTGGACATCAACCCCTGGCGCACCAGCGCACCGGGCGCGCTGCCGCCCAACGTGCGCACCGCACGCCAGTGAACCACCACGCCGTGCCGTCCCCGCTGGACCACATCCGCTCGATCGCGGGCAACCTCAACCAGGACTGTGCCTGCTTCTCGCTCGACATGGACGCGCTGCACCAGTCGCTGCATGCCGACTCGGTGCTGTCGGCCTGGTGGCCGCACTGGCAGGACACACATGCCCACCTGTTTGCGGCCTCAGGCCTGTTTGTCAGCCAGACGCAGCTGACGGCCATGCAAGAAGCCGTCAAGGTGCTGCACGAGGTCATGACCTCGCCCGCGTGGCGTCAGCACGCACTGGCCGCAGAACCTGCTCTGCAACGTGCAGGGCCGCGTGGCGTGTTCATGGGGTACGACTTTCACCTGACCGAGTCCGGCCCCAAGCTGATCGAGATCAACACCAACGCGGGCGGGGCCATGCTCAACCTCGCGCTCACGCGGGCGCAGCGCGCTTGCTGCGACGCGGCCAGGGACTGGATGCACACCGCCACCGATGTGACGCAGCTGGAGCAACGCTGGCTCGACATGTTTGCGCAGGAGTGGGCCTTGCAGCGCCCGCAGGAGCCCTTCATCCCGCTGCAGGGGCGTGCGCGCACGCTCGCCATCGTGGACGAAGACCCTGCCAGCCAGTACCTGTACCCGGAGTTTTTGCTGTTCCAGGACCTGTTCCGGCAAGCCGGGGTGGATGCACGGGTGCTGACCCCGCAAGACTTGAGTTGGGTGGATGGTCAGTTGCAACATGCAGGCGAGCCCATCGACATGGTCTACCTGCGCCTGACCGACTTTGACCTGAGCCAGCCTGCCCATGTGGCCTTGCAGCAGGCCTGGGCATCCGACGCCTGCGTGTTCACGCCCAACCCGCAAACCCACGCACTGCATGCCAACAAGCGCCATCTGGCAACACTGAGCGATGCACCGTTTGTGGCCCAGCTGGGCCTGCAGCCGCAGGCGCTGTCGGTGCTGGCCAGCGTGGTGCCACCCACGCAACTGCTCACCCCGGACAATGCCGAGCGGCTCTGGGCCGAGCGCAAGCGGTACTTCTTCAAACCCCTGTCGGGCTTTGGCTCCAAGGCCGCCTACCGGGGCGACAAGCTGACCACCAAGACCTGGGCGCAGATCAGCCAGTTGCCCTACGTGGCGCAGGCCTTGATCCCACCCAGCCAGCGCGTGGTCATGGTCAATGACCAGCGCAAGACGCTGAAGGTCGACGTGCGGGCCTACGCCTACAACGGCCAGGTACAACTGTTTGCCGCCCGCCTGTACGATGGCCAGACCACCAACTTCCGCAGCGATGGGGGTGGGTTTGCGCCTGTGTTTGTGACGCCGACCTGATGACTGGTGCTGGGGCCATGTCGGCGGTGAGTATTGAATACTCTTTGCCCTCGGCCACGCCGCGTGCTTTCCACTCGTCGGTCAGCTCCCCGCGCACGGAGATGGAGCGCAGCTGCTTCTCGATCCATGCCTGCGGGTAGCCTTTGGCCTGGTACAGCTCGCGTGCACGGGCGCTGGCCAGTTCGGGGCTTTCGATTTCTTTGACGCGTTCATACCCCACCTGTGCCAGCCAGCGTTTGAACGGCTCGGCCTTGGGTGACGGGATGGACTGGATGATGCGGAACAAGCCTTCGGTGTTGGCGCAATCGGTCTCGCGCTGTTTGCCGTCTAAGGCCGTCAGTTTCAACCCGTGACAAAACGTCACGGGTTGGCCACCCTCGGCATTGAGCCGCTGTTTGAGTTTGCGCCAATACGCACCGGCATCTAGGCTACCGGTCAGGGTTGCGCAAACATCCACCACGGAAAACCACCATTCCTCGTTGTGCCAGACACGGCGAATGGTGGTTTCCTGGAATACCGCGATGTGGTGCGCGGGATCGTTGGGGGTGGTGATTTTCTTTATACGGCGCCCTGAAAAACTGTAATTTTATACAGTTGTTTGCAGTGGCGCCTAGCGCTATTACTTCCCTGAACTGATTGCAGCTCGCACGCCCAGCGTGGGCACCGTCGATTCGTTTCAGTGCCAAGAGCGCGACATCATTGCCATCACCTTGACGCGCAGCAACCCCCAAGGCGAGATCGGCTTCCTGTCCGACATCCGCCGCATGAACGTGGGCATGACCCGCGCACGGCGCAAATTGCTGCTGGTGGGCGATTCGTCCACGCTTGGCAGGCATCCGTTTTTTGTGGAATTGTTGGAGTTTGTGAAGGGAGTGGGTGCTACCGGACAGCGCATGAGATGGGCAATCACTGACGTGAATCTGTGGAATCAACTGCTGGTAGCTGGGCGACCCAGGATCTACCTGCTGCACCATACGCAGAAGGTCGCCCCATCCACGTATAGCGTCTTGTTCTCACTGCTCAGAGCCGAGAACAGGTAGTTGAAGGCTGCAATCCAGTTGACCGGCAACATTACGCAACGCTTTCGAACTTGGCTTGGGCAACAGGAATCGGCTCAATGAACTTCGCCAACTCTTCTTGCTGGGTGAGCAGGAACGGGGCGTCCTTGACCTTGTCGTAGAGCTTCAAAAGCCGTTGTTCCGCCCTGTTCAAAATCGTGTTGTAGAGCAGCGGCTGAATCTTCACCTTGTCGTTGTCTTCGGTGCGAGTGCCTCCCTCACCGCTTTCAATCTGGTCGCCAAGTACGAAGCCGTCAATTCGGGTGTCTGGTTGAATGTGGCCCCGCTTCTTCAACTCCTTCACATACTTCCAGATCTGTTCCTTTTCCTTGGAGCCGAGGGAGAGCTTGGTGGTCTTCAGATCAACAATGACTAGGTGCTGCACGCCCGCTTCTTGGTGATCCTCGTTGTACGAAGGCAAAGAGTAGAAGCCGGTGCTGCCATCACCGCGAATGACGAAGTCAGGCCGGTTCAACGACGCCTTCTCGGCCTTGCCGTCGAAGAGCTCGCGGATGACCGTCGTCATGCCCTTGTTGGACGTGAAGTGGATGGACTCAAACTTGTCCCCGAACATCCATAGGCCCTTGGCGAAGAGCGGCTGGAGTTCCTTCACCTCGTCAATGCCAGCGATCTGAATCTTGATCCGCAGTTCATTGATGACCTTCAGGCGGCCCTGAATCTCGTCCAGTACGACCTTCGCCATGCCAATGGTCCACTGGCTAAGGACTTCGTGCAGAGCGTCCAAGTCATGCGATTCTTGGTTGTGCAGGATTTCTAGCAAGCCGTACTGGGACTTGCTCTTCTCAAGCTTTGCCAAGATGGATGTCAATTGAACAATTTCCTGTTCTCCGAAGTTTGGGCACGTATCCACGACCTCATTGACGAAGCTGGTGACACGATCCTTGCTCAGCAGCGGTAAAGTGTTGACGGACTGCCCGACTTTCTGGAATACAGCACTTCGCCTGTCCTCACGTTCAAGAGCACTCGTGTTGTCAATGATCTGCCGAATCTTGTCCTGAATGATTGGCCTCGTTGTGTCCCATGCGACGTTCTTTTCGATGAAGCCCGACCAGTCCTCTTTGACGGCGTTATTCTTGTTCAGAAAGTCGGCCTGCACGATGAAGGTGAAGCGCTTGGCCTTCTCAGTTCTGCCGTCAAGAATACGTTCAACGTCGGCACCTCGCCACTTGCACTCGCCCACCGCACGATTCGTGACCCACCAAGCTATGCCGTGCTGCTTAGTCGTCTTGTCAGCCTTGCCGGTGTCAATGTGATAAATCTTGGCCGTGCCATAGCCGGGCACTTCAACGTCAACGATTGAGAGGGACGACCTGCTGATGTCCGCAAACGAAATGGGGGTGCCGTTCAGACTGACTTTGAAGGACGGGTTGGCGAGGAACCGCCCACCAAGAAGCTCTCTAGCCTGTTCAACCGTAAGGCTGGTCTGACGGATTTCGCCTTCGCCTGTGATCGTCGTGCCATGCCCTTCAACACCTTTATCAACGAACTCTACGAGTTCAGTGATAAGGGGCTTGTTTGCCGTACGGCTGACCTTGTAGACGATCTTCTGACCGTCTTTCACTGAAGTAACGACGTAGCTCTTGGTGAGGCAGAAGCTGGCAAAGCGGCCCTTGCCATTCTTGCCGAAAACGAAGCGTGGAAGACCTTCTACGCCTGGTGGGGGTGCCGCCGTGGGACCAGACTTGGCGATACGGTCATAGGACATAGCACGCCAGATGTAATCGAACTCGGCCTTGGTCATTCCCTTGCCGTTGTCCGAAATGGAGAACTGCTTGTTCTTCTTCGGATCAGGCCAGCATATGTCGACCTTCGTTGCATAAGCGTCCCAGCAGTTGGCAACGAGCTCAACGATGGCCGTGCTTGGGTTGGTGATGATGGAACCAGCCCAGCTTTCAAGAAAGCGGTCCTCATAAAAAATGTTTTCCTGCTGCACAGACTGTCCCTTCCTTCATTGCAATGAAATCCGTCCGACATTCAAACTTTCGCAAACCTGATGGCGGCTAGTTGTTGGCCACTTTGTTGTGAAATCGGACCAATCAATTGGTCTATCGGCCAAGTCCCGCACTCTCAAGCAAGAGGCAGGAACATGCTGATCCTCCAAAGCTTCTTCGTATTTTTCCTGCGCCCAGGCTCAGATGGTGGCGCTTCGAAACATCCCGTTGGATTGCACATGTCGCCATGTCCGAAATCGCTACCACTGGTTCTGGAATCTGAAGACCCGCAGCGGGATTGAGTACCGCTCCGAATCCAAGACTGATGCTCCTGCGTCGGAGGAGGCTATTGACCCGCTGCTGCGAGTCTCTCACTGGCTGCTGATCGGCGTAATGCAGCTGTTCAACAGGCGACTGCGAAGGGCAGCAATCTCTGCAAAGTAGTCGCGCGTGTAAGCGTGTCGACCTTCGGCATTGGTTCAATCCGGTCATACTGAATAAACCTCTGTGGTTTTAGTTTTTTGTGTTCTCTTGGTAACTGGCACCGGCAGCAAGCTGGTAATGCGCTGGTACAGCTCGAACAGGAATGCCACGCGTTCGGCGTCGGAGGCGTAGGACTTTTTGCCGCCGCTGGGCTGGTAGGCGGCGTCTACGGCGGTGTCTAGTTTTTGGTGGGCCTTGAGTAGGGCCGGGGGCATGGTCAGTGGGTCGTAGAGGTCGGCCAGTGACGAGCTTGCAAATTGGGCGCGGGCGTCGAGCACGCATTGGGCGGCTTGTTCGATGGCGGTGCGGTGTTTGTCGCTGAGTGGTTCGCCTGCGAAACCGGGCCAGGGGTAGTTGTTGTAGACGATGGTGTTGGAGTAGCGGAACCGACTTTCAAGGCGCCCGCAAGTGAAGCGCATGAAGGCGTTGTGCATGGCACTGGTCAAGATACCGAAGTGAAACAAGGTGGCATCAGGAATCATTGCGTTGGCGTTACCGCACACGGTAGTTGCATCGCAAAACCCAATGGGAACGTAGCTTCTCATTTCTGAGCTGTGCAGTGGTATCAATAAATAATTGCCATCTGTCGGCTGCCTGATTTCCCCGAAAAGTGCAGGCGTTTCACTCAAAGAAATGGTTGCCAATTTCGTGCTGGACTGCCGCATTTCTTTAACAGCTTGCACACGTTTGAGAACATCTGGCATGAGCCGAAGATCTTTTGGGGGGCAATCCACCAACCATAAACACCAACGTGGTTTGCTATTAATGAATTCTTCAGCACCTAAGAAGGGACGAACCCACTTGGCAGCTTGGGGTTCAGCTGCAACCAGTGCATTTTTTTCTGCATCATCCATGAGCAAATGCCCGCCATCGGTGGGTTTGCTGCCATATGCCATTTCCGGTACTTTGCAGATGGGGGTGCGACGTTTGCTCAACAACACATCTGGCGCATCCACCAAATATGCATTGATGTGCTTGACTGGCACCGCATGCGGCATGCCTTTGATGTCTTCGTATTCGTAGATGGTTTTGCTCGTTTGATCTTCGGGCCCAATGCCCACGATCACGCAATGCACAGCGGCTTTGCCACTGGCTTCGTTGCTCCACTGAAAGGTGCGGTGGGCAAAGTGGGTGTGCATGCCCAGGCGCTGCATCTCGCCCCAGAGCACGGCCACTTGTTCGCCTTGCGTGATGCTGTTGGTCGACACAAAGGCTGCTTGTATGCCCGTGCGGCCTTGCATGTATTGCGCGGCCAGCACGTACCAGCCGCACACAAAGTCCAGATCACCCGCGCCGTGGATGCCTTGCATGACCGCAGCCAGGTCGGCTTTTTGTTCTTTGCTTTGGTAGGTCTTGCCCAGGAACGGCGGATTGCCCAACACATAGCTGCACCGCTCAGCAGGCAACACCTCGTGCCAGTCCAGCCGCAGCGCGTTGGCGTGGCGTATTTGCGGTGAGCTTTTGAGCGGGATGCGGGCAAAGTACAGGCCAAACTCCACGCTCACGCGCAGGTTCATCTGGTGGTCCACCAGCCACAGGGCCACCTGGGCAATTTGCGCCGGAAACTCTTCGATCTCGATGCCGTAGAACTGGTCCACGTTCACGCCGATCAGGCCATGTACGTCCACCGCCAGCTGGCCTTTGTGGGCGCTCAGTTCGTGGTCGGCGCGCAGCACCTTCAGTTCCAGCTCGCGCAGTTCGCGGTAGCTGATCACCAAGAAGTTGCCGCAGCCGCAAGCCGGGTCAAAAAACGTAAGCTGGCGCAGCTTTTTGTGGAACTCAAAAAGCTTGTTGCGGTGGCCTTTCACGCGCTCAAACTCGGCGTGCAGCTCGTCCAAAAACAGGGGCTTGATCAGCTTGAGGATGTTGGCCTCAGACGTGTAGTGCGCACCCAGGTTGCGGCGGGCCTTGTCGTCCATGATGCTTTGGAACAGGCTGCCAAAAATCGCCGGGCTGATGGCGGACCAGTCCAGGGCGCAGGCGTCCAGCAGGGCTTCGCGCATGGCGGTGTTGAAGTCGGCCATGGGCAGGGTTTCTTCAAACAGGCGGCCGTTGATGTACGCAAACTGGCCCAGCTGTTCGTCGATGGCTTTGCTGCGCTGGCTCTCGTGCGTGTTGAGCACCTGAAACAGTTGCCCCAGGCGCGGCCCCAGGTCCGAGCCGTCGGGCGCGGTGCGTTCTTCCACAAAGTCCCTGAACGATTGCGCAGGCTGAAAAATGCCCGTGTCGTCCGCAAACAAACAAAACAGCAGGCGCACCAGCAGCACTTCGAGCGCGTGGCCGCTGTAGCCGCTGGCCTTGAGCGCGTCGTGCAGGCGGCCCATGCGTTCGGCAGCCTTGATGTTGACCGGGTCTTCGGCCTGGATGTCTTGCACCTTGTAGCCCGCCAGCAGGCCAAAGAGCTTGACGTGTTTGTGCAGGTGCTTGAGCTCAAACTCCACGGTCTCGCCCGTGGCCAGGCGGTGCAACCTGAAGCGCGCAAAGTCGCACACCACCACCAGCTGGGGCAGGTCGCGCTCGGGCAGGTGGTGCAGGTAGCCCACCGCCTGGTCTAGGGCGTCGTCCAGGTTTTTGCCGCGCGACTTGTGCTCCACCAGCAGCACGCCAGGCCAGAACAGGTCCACAAAGCCTTGGGCACCCCCGAGCTTTTTGACGTTCAGCTCAAAGGTGGCAACGCGTTTGTTGGTGATGCCAAAGATTTCAAAGAAGTCGATCCAGAACGGCTTGGCCTGGCTGTCTTCGTTGCAGGCGTCGGCCCAGGTCTTGCTGAAAAGCAATGCCCTGGATTTGATTTCGTTCCAATTAAGACCCATAAAGTGCTCAGACGTTGAGCATGGATATTAATGGAAAGTTCTCGGTTTGTTGCCTGAGAGAGTGCTGAAGATTAACTAAAGGGGCAGTTGCGTGGGGCGGCGGGAAATGACGATGGCTTGCTGCACCAACTTGCCAAATTGGCGCGATTGTTTAAAATCGCGCCAATCATGTCAGATTTCAACGCCCAACTCTTGACCGCGATTCAAGCCCAGTTAGATGGTCTGTCGCTTGCAGAAGCTTCTGAAAAATGGCCCGGTATGCCGCGCCGCAGCTTGCAAAGAGCTTTGGCCAAGTGGGTTGCGCAAGGCAAAATCGCGCCAATCGGCAAGGCTCGTGCTACCCGTTATGTGGCTAATTCACAAATCGCGCCAAAAGAGGCTGCCTACGCTTTGCCCACTTCGGTCGGTTTGTCAGAGTCGTCTGCTTGGCGGGCCGAAGAAGAACTCTCCACTGGCCAGTGGCCCTTGTCGCCCGACAGCAAAGACATCCGCGCCTATCTGGCCCAGCCCTGGAGCACGCGCCAAGCCGTGGGTTACCAGTCCGAGTTTTTGCAGGTCTACCAGCCCAACGCCACGTTTTATCTGCCCCAGCCTGTGCGGGCGCAGTTGCACCGCATGGGCCGCACCGGGCCAGGGCCGCAACCGGCGGGCACTTATGGCCGCGCCGTGCTCGACCGTTTGCTGATCGACCTGTCCTGGGCGTCCAGCCACCTGGAGGGCAACACCTACACGCGCCTGGACACCCGCGCCCTGATCGCCCACGGTCAGCAGGCGCAAGGCCACGGCGTGACCGAGACGCAGATGATCCTGAACCACAAGGCCGCCATCGAGCTGCTCATGGACAACGTGGCTGCGCCGCAGTTCAGCCGCTACCTGCTCATGAACCTGCACAGCGCCTTGTCAGAAAACCTGCTCGAAAGCCCCGAGGACGAAGGCCGCTTGCGGCTGCATCCGGTGCAAATTGGGCAAAGCAATTACCAGCCGCCATCGGGCCAGTCGCTCATTGGCACTTTGCTCGACGAAGCGCTGGCCAAATTCAACGCCATCGAAGACCCGTTTGAGCAGTCGTTTTTTGCCATGGTGCACCTGCCGTATTTGCAGCCATTTGCCGACTGCAACAAACGCACATCGCGCCTGCTGGCCAACTGGCCGCTGCTTCGGGCCAACCTGTGCCCGCTCACGTTTTTGGGAGTGTCGCAGGACTGGTACACCGCTTCGGTGCTGGGCGTTTACGAGATGAACCGCGTGGAGTTGCTGCGCGACCTGTTCATGTGGGCCTACGAACGCTCGACCAAGGAATACCTGACGGCCAAGTCCAGCGTGGTCGAGCCCGATGTGCTGCGCCTGACCTACCGCGACGCGATTCGGCACATCGTCAAGGCCGTGGTGCAAAATCCCGAGCAAGACCCGTTGGCGCTGGTGGCCACCCAAGTGGCCCTGGCCGCGCCCGGGCCGGATCGTGAAAATGTACGGGCCTTGGTCATACAAGAGCTGCGCCGTTTGCATGAAGGCGTGCTGGCCCGTTATGGTTTGCGTCCTTCTGAGTTGGAGCGCTGGCGCAGCATTCAGGGCTGATCAGCTGCGCAGCCCTTCGAGCACATTCACCGTGTTCACGCCCAAATCTGCAGCAGCGTAGCCACCTTCGAGTGTCAGCACCGTCGGCAAACCCAATTGCGCGATCGCTCGGCCGACCTGCAGGTAGTCCGCACTGCGCAATTTGAAGCCCGAAATCGGGTCGCCCTCGAACGTGTCCAGCCCCAGCGGCACCACCAACGCCTGCGGCGCAAAGTCGCGCACCGCTTGCATGGCGGTTTGCAGCGTTGCCCACCAGACTTCAAACCCAGTGCCGCGTGGCAGCGGCAGGTTCAGGTTGAAGCCCTCGCCAGCCCCCGCGCCGCGCTCGTCGGCATGGCCCAAAAAGAAGGGGTACTCGGTGCGCGGATCGCCGTGGATGGACGCGGTGAACACATCGCTGCGCTCGTAAAAAATGGTTTGCGTGCCGTTGCCGTGGTGGTAGTCCACATCCAGCACCGCTACGCGTTGCAAGCCGCCGTCCCGCAGCGCCTGCGCAGCCACCGCGCCGTTGTTGATGAAGCAATAGCCGCCCATGTAGTTGGGGCCTGCATGGTGGCCCGGTGGGCGGGTCAGGGCCATGGCAAAGCGTTCACCGGCCAGCACCGCCTGCGCGGCGGCCAGCGCACAGGCCGCGCCCTCGCGTGCGGCGGCCCAGCTGCCTGCCGTCAAAGGCGTGCCCGAGTCAAACGCGTACTGCCCCAGCCGCGCCGCAAAGTTGAGCGGCGGCGCATCGGTGCGAAAGCCGTGC
Source organism: Limnohabitans radicicola (assembly GCF_014837235.1). Classification (GTDB taxonomy): domain Bacteria; phylum Pseudomonadota; class Gammaproteobacteria; order Burkholderiales; family Burkholderiaceae_C; genus Limnohabitans_A; species Limnohabitans_A radicicola. The sequence continues at coordinate 242,626 of NZ_JACYFT010000003.1, forward strand.
CGGGCAGTCAGCGGCCAGACCGAGGGCAGGGCATCGACCAAAGCATTGGCCGGGTCCAGCGCCACCCAGTCGTCCCACGCACGGGCCAGAAAGTCCAGGTAGTCGGCGCTGTGCACGCGCCGCAAAGCCGCGTCCAGCGGCAGGTCGGCCGCGGGCTGAACCAACGTGCCCACGGGTCGTCGCACCAGTTCGTCCAGCACATGCTGCAAACGCTGCGGCACCTCGTGGCAATCGACCAAGCGGCCCCGAAACATTTCCTGGCGGCCAGCGTGCTCGGCGTGGCGGGTGTTGTGGAAGATTTTCATTCGGGGGGCTCAGCCAAACTCCCGAAACCCTTTGAGCGCTGGCAGCGGCGCAAAGTTCGCCTCGCGTTTTTGCTGGAACGCGCTGATGGCTTCGCGCACATTGGCGTTGCTCCAGATCGCGCCTTGCAGCCAGCCCATGTGGCGCAGGCTGTCTTCGGTGCTGTGGTCCCGGGCATAGTGCAGCACCTGCTTGGTGCCCCAAATGGCCACGGGCGGTTTGCTGGCGATTTCTTTGGCCGCTTGCAGGGCGGCGGCCACGGTGGCTTCGTGGGTGGGCAGCACTTCGTTGACCAGACCATAGGCCAGCGCCTTGTCGGCGCCTATGCGCCTGCCCGTGTAGGCCAATTCTTTGACCAGCGCCATGGGCAGCAGTTTGGGCAGGCGTTGCAGCGTGCCCACGTCGGCCACCATGCCGATGTTGATTTCCTGGATGCAGAAGAACGCATCGGCCGAGGCATAGCGCATGCAGCAGGCGGTCACCATGTCCACCGCGCCGCCAATGCAGCCGCCATGGATGGCTGCGATCACCGGGATGCGCAGCTCTTCAAGCAAAGTGAAGGTGTGCTGCATGTCGGTCAGCAGGTCGTACACGGCCGAGCGGCCTTCGGCACTGGTGTCGTCCATCTGGATGGCGCTACCGAAGGTTTGCAGGTCCATGCCCGCGCTGAAGTGTTTGCCGGTGCTCGAGATCACCAGCGCCCGGGCGGTGCCTGCCTTGTGGATGTCGGTCAGCTCCTCGTGCAGCTCGCGCCAGAAGGTGGGGTGCATGGTGTTCATCGCCTCGGGGCGGTTCATCACCAGGTGGGCCACGTGGCCTTCAGTCGTCAGGGAAAAACAGTTCAGCTTGTTCATGGGTGGTCTCCTCGGTGGCAATGTAGCCCTTGTCTGTGGGGGCTGCTGTCCCCGCTTTGACCAGGCTGCCGACCCGCACGCCCAGCAGGCGCAAGCGGCGTGACAGGTCCACGCGTTTCAGGCATTGGCCCGCCACCTGGCGGATGCGTTTGGCGTCGGCTGTGTATTCGGTCAGGCTTTGGTCGCGCGTCACGGCCTGGAAGTTGTCATAGCGCAGCTTGATGCCAATGGTGCGGCCTTCGTAGCCTTTGCGCTGCAGGTCGGCTGCCACCTGCTCGCACAGCCGGGTGAATACGGCCCCCAGCTCGGCACGGTCGCGCACGGCGTGCAGGTCACGCTCGAACGTCGTTTCGCGGCTCATGCTGACGGGTTCGCTCTCCAGCTCCACCGGGCGGTCGTCCCGCCCCCAAGCGGCGTCGTGCAGCCAGGCACCGTAGCTTTTGCCAAAGTGCTCCATCAGCCAGTGCTGCTCACGCGCCGCCAACTCGCCGATGGTGTGGATGCCAAAGCTTTGCAGTTTTTCATCGGCCTTGGGGCCGACGCCATTGATCTTGCGGCAGGCCAGCGGCCAGATCAGGGTCTGCAGGTCGGCTTCGTGCACGACAGAGATGCCGTTGGGTTTGTTGAACTCGCTGGCCATCTTGGCGATCAGCTTGTTGGGTGCCACGCCAATCGAGCAGGTCAGGCCCGTGGCGTCAAAAATGCTTTTCTGGATCAACCGCGCCAGCACCCGCCCGCCTTCGCGCTGGCCGCCGGGCACGTTGGTGAAGTCGATGTAGACCTCGTCCACGCCCCGGTCCTGCATGACGGGCGCGATCTCTGTGATGATGCTTTTGAAAGTGCGCGAAAAGTGCCGGTAGCGGTCAAAGTCCACCGGCAGCAGGATGGCCTGCGGGCACAGCTTGGCCGCTTTCATCAGGCCCATGGCCGAGCCGATGCCGAACTGCCTGGCCGCATAGGTCGCGGTGGTGATCACGCCGCGCCCGGTGTAGCCCTCGATGCGCGGGAAAAAGTCGACCGGAATCCGGTCCAGCCGCTCGGCAAAGGTCTCTTCGGTCCATTCGCCGTCGGGGTAGGCGGCCTGCAGCTTGCCCAGCAGGTCGTCTTCTTTGCGGCGGCCGCCGCCAATGACCACGGGCAGGCCCTTGAGCTGCGGGTAGCGCAGCAACTCGCAGGACGCGTAAAACGCGTCCATGTCGAGGTGGGCGATGCGGCGCACAGGTTGAGCGGTCGGGGCGGAAGTCACCCCCAAAGCATAGCGCGGCCCGAGACCCCTCAAGCCTTAGGAAAGGTGCCTGGCAACAGGATGCTGGTGTCCACGTTCTGGATGTTGGTGTGGCCACAAAAGGCCATGGTCACGTCCAGCTCTTTGTGGATGATTTGCAGGGCTTTGGTCACGCCCGCTTCGCCCATCGCACCCAGGCCATAGACCATGGCGCGGCCGATCATGACGCCCTTGGCGCCCAGGGCCCAGGCCTTGAGCACGTCTTGGCCCGAGCGGATGCCGCCGTCCATCCAGACCTCGATCTGGTTGCCCACGGCTGCCACGATGGCGGGCAGGGCCTCGATGCTGCTGGGCGCGCCATCCAGCTGGCGACCACCGTGGTTGCTGACCACGATGGCGTCGGCACCGCTGGCCACGGCCAGCTTGGCGTCTTCCACGTCCATGATGCCTTTCAGGATCAACTTGCCGCCCCATTGCTTCTTGACCCAGGCCACGTCTTCCCAATTCAGGGTGGGGTCAAACTGCTCGTTGGTCCATGAGGCCAGCGAGTTCATGTTGGTCACTTCCTTGACGTGGCCGACCAGGTTGCCAAAGGTGTGGCGTTTGGTACCCGCCATCCCTAAGCACCAGCGGGGCTTGGTCATCAGGTTGATGATGTTGGCAATGGTCGGGCGGGGTGGCGCAGTCAGGCCGTTTTTGAGGTCTTTGTGGCGTTGGCCGATCACCTGCAAATCGAGCGTGAGCACCAAGGCGCTCACGTTGGCGGCTTTGCAGCGGTCGATCATGCGGACCATGGCGTCGCGGTCGCGCATCATGTACAGCTGAAACCAGAAGGGTGCCTGGGTGTGCTGTGCGATGTCCTCGATGGAGCAGATGCTCATGGTCGACAGAGTGAAGGGGATGCCGAACTTCTTGGCCGCCATGGCCGCGTGCATTTCACCGTCGGCGTGCTGCATGCCCGTGAGGCCCACGGGGGCGATACACACAGGCATCTTGGTGTCGATGCCGACCATTTGGGTGGCGGTGGTGCGGTTTTCCATGTTCACCGCCACGCGCTGGCGCAGCTTGATCTTGTGGAAGTCGCTTTCGTTGGCGCGGTAGGTGCCCTCGGTCCAAGAGCCGCTGTCGGCATAGTCGTAGAACATGCGCGGCACGCGCTTTTCGGCCAGAACGCGCAGGTCTTCGATGTTGGTGATCACGGGCATGGAACGGGTCTCCTGGGGCAACAATGACAATGATTTTGCATGTTAGCCTTTGCAACTGCTGTCCGGTTTGAAACAGACCGCAGCCTCGTTGAAATTTCTTCCAGAGGAGTTTGGCACCATGAATCTGGCCCATTTGCTCGAACGTGTGGCACGGGCGTCGCCGCAGCAGTCCGCCATTTTTGATGGGACCGAGCTGTGCGCCACCCACGGCCAGTGGGCCGAGCGCAGCGCCCGCCTGGGCCGCCATTTGCAGGCGCAAGGTCTGGTCCCAGGTGACCGGGTGCTGATCTTCATGCGCAACCACCCGCGTTACCTGGAGTTCATTTTGGGGGCCTGGTGGGCGGGCCTGGTGGTGGTGCCGGTCAATGCCAAGCTGCACCTCAAGGAGGTGCAATGGATCATGGACAACGCCCAGGCCCGCTGGGCCTTTGTCACGCAAGACCTGGTGCCCGATCTCTCGGCCTTGACGGGGCTGGAGGGCATCACCGAGGCCGACAGCGTGCAGGCTTCGCAGTGGCTCCATGAGGGCGAGCCATTGGCCAACATCACGCCGCGTGCTTTGTCCGACACGGCCTGGCTGTTCTACACCAGCGGCACCACGGGCCGACCCAAGGGCGTGATGATCACCCACCGCAACCTGATGACCATGGGGCTGGGTTACTTCTGCGATGTGGATGCGGTCTCGTCGCAAGACGCGATCGCCTACGCCGCGCCCATGTCGCACGGGGCGGGCATTTACATGATTCCGCACCTCATGGCGGGGGCCCGGCATGTGGTGCCCGTGTCCGGGGGCTTTGACGCGGCCGAGCTGTTCGCGCTGGGTGCGCAGGTGGGGCCTTTGTCGATGTTTGCGGCGCCCACCATCGTCAAGCGCCTGGTGGATGAGACCGAAGCCGCAGGCCACAGCCCCGATGACTGTGCCCGCGCCTTCAAGACCATCGTGTACGGCGGCGCGCCCATGTACGCGGCCGACATCCAGCGGGCGCTGCGCGTCATGGGGCCGCGCTTTGTGCAGATCTTTGGCCAGGGCGAAAGCCCCATGGTGGGCACCGCGCTCTCGCGCCAGCACCTGGCCGACGTGCACCACCCGCGCCATGCCGAGCGCTTGGCGTCCATTGGCGTGGCGCAAACGCCTGTGCGCATCCGCGTGGTCGATGCCCAAGGGGCCGACATGCCCCCGGGCGAGGTGGGCGAGGTGCTGATTGGCGGTGACAGTGTGATGGCGGGCTACTGGCGCAACCCCGAGGCCACCGCCAGCGCCATCCGCGATGGCTGGCTCTGGACGGGCGACATGGGCGCGCTCGACGCCGATGGTTTCCTCACGCTCAAGGACCGCAGCAAGGACATGATCATCAGCGGTGGCTCCAACATCTACCCGCGCGAGGTCGAAGAGGTGCTGCTGCACGCGCCCGGTGTGGCCGAAGTGGCTGTGGTCGGCGCGCACGACGCCGAGTGGGGCGAGGTGGTGGTCGCTTTTGTGGTGCCCGCCGAGGGCGCTGCACTGGACGTGGCGCAGCTGGACGCCTATTGCCTGGAGCACATTGCCCGCTTCAAGCGGCCCAAGCGCTATGTGCTGGTGGACAGCCTGCCCAAGAACAACTACGGCAAGGTGCTCAAGACCGAGCTGCGCGAGCGCCTCAAGGGCTGAGGGTTGGTCAGGCCAGATGGCCTAACCCGGGTGACGTCAGTCGGTGCAGGTGACGCTGCCGCAACCGGACATGGTCACGTTCTTGATGGCCGAAGGGTCGGCCAGCGTCTCGGTCACGGTGTCAAAGCCCACGTTCTTGAGGTGGATGGCCAGACCCGCATCCATGCTGGCGGCATGGCCGGGGAACCACTCGGCCAAGGCTTCTGCCAGGCGCTGGATGATCTCGGTGTCGCCGCCTTCGTAGTGCGTCTCCACCGCCCGCATGGTTTCCAGGATGGTGGCATGGTGGTCGGCGTGGCAGTTGTCGGCTGAAAACCCGGTCGCCAACATCCAGCGCTCTTCCTGTGCAAAGTGCTCCACCGTGTGCAGCAAAAATGCCTTGTACAGCGGCAACTGCTGGTCGTGCGGCGTCGTCATGATGCGGTTGACCATCTCCACAAACTCGTGGTGGGTCTCGTCCATGCGGCCGTCACCAGTGTGCAGTGACTGTGTCCAGGGCAGTTGGGTGGGGGCAGTGGCGGTGTTCATGCCCCGGATTATCGCGGATGGTGGAGACCAACTGTTCGGCTCAATCGTCCGACACCCGCAGTTGGGCCAGCCCGTACAGCGGGCCACCCGTTATTGGGGTCCACAGCATTTCGGCGAAACTTCCGCCCCAGCCAAACGCTTCAGAGGCACTGTGTTGCGATAGCAACTCCAGACGTGGATGGAAGCTGGTCAATTCCGAGCCGTTGTGCGCGCCCCAGGTGAAGGTGGCGTTTTCGTGTCCAGGTGAATCGGTCAGCGCACTCTGACCCACCCCCATGGGTGAGATGAAGTCGCACACCAGCTCGGACCCTTCGGGGGCGTTTTCGCCGATCTCGTGCAAAAAGCTGTGGACCTGTGCAGGCTGCAGGTACATCAGCACGCCTTCGCAGACCAGAAACAGGGGGGCATCATGCCGGTGCAGACCGAGGCGTTTCCACCAACCGGGGGTGGTGATGTCCAGGGCCTTGTGCTGGCATCGCGGCGACTGTGCGGGCAGGAGGTTGTCGCGCAAGGCGATCACCTCGGGCAGGTCCACGTCAATCCAGCGGTTGGTGCCGTTATCGAGCCACTGAAAGTAATGTGTCAATCCGGAGCCCAGATTGACGCCTGTGCTGCCCGGGTAATGTTCAAAAAACGCATGCCCCAGTTGCTTGATCAGTTGGGTCCGCCAAAGCACGTTCATGACGATGGGCTGGTCTGAGGGGCTGGTCTGAACCTCTGCGCCCGAGGCTTGCAGCAGCTGTGCCGCATGGCCGTCGTGCGGGTCCAGTGCCGGGAACATGTGGTGGCCTTCGGCCCGTGCCGCCAGGGCGATGAACAAAGTGCGTGGCAATGCGGTCATGCCACGTGTGGCTGCAGATTCGGTCAGCAGGTACATGGTGAAGTCTCTCTCAGAAACGCGCCGGTAAGCCCAGGTGCTGGCCGATGCCAACCCGTGCCAGCACCTGGATTCAAGCTTATGGAGAGCGTCGGTCGGGGTCTGTGCGGGGAGCCACTTTGGTCGCCTTCTGCAGGTGATCCAGCACGCAGACGCTGTTCACTTGAACACCTAATCTGATCGCTCCGAATTGCCCGACGACTTTCTTGCCATCGGCGTCGGTTTGTTCATTGACCCAGACAAGGAGTTCAGCGATGAAAAATCCAAAAACCATGAGCCGAATCACAGGCACTGCTGCGTTGGCTGTGACAGCCCTGTGCTTGGCTGCGTGCGCAGGCATGACGCAACAAGAGAAGAACACCGCTATTGGGGCAGGGGTGGGGGCCATTGGTGGCTCAATCCTGACCGGTGGCAGCACGGCAGGCACGCTTGGCGGTGCGGCGGTTGGCGGTGTGATCGGCCACGAAGTCGACAAAAAGAAGTGAGAGGCTCCAATGCTTGAAACGCTGGCGGTTATCCTGCTCATCTTGTGGGCTTTGGGCCTGATGTCTTCTTACACCTTGGGTGGTCTGATCCATATCCTTCTTGTGCTTGCCGTGGTGGTGATCCTGGTGCGTGTGATCCAGGGGCGGCGACTTTGAAGCGCTGTTGTCCTTGAACTCAGCACAACGAAAAACCGGCATCTGTCACCAGATGCCGGTTTTTTATGGCTTGCATCAGCGCTCTTGCTGTGTTCCGGAAACCTCGACTTCGACGCGGCGGTCGGGACGCAGGCAGGTGATCAAGGCTTGTGTGGCCTTGTTGCCTTTGCAGTCGCCTGGTTTGGTTTCGGCTTGGGATGCGCCCACACCTTTGGCCGTGACTTTGCTGGCGGGTATGCCACCCACTTGCACGAGGTAGTTCTGCACAGCTTCGGCACGGCGCGTTGACAGCTTGTCGTTGTAAGCCTTGCTTCCCAGGCGGTCGGTGTGACCTGTGATTTCAACCGTGTCAATGTTCACGGTTTTCAGCTCCGCCAGCAGTTTGTCCAGGGCTTGCTTGCCATCAGCTTGCAGGGTGTTCTGGTCAAAGCCAAACAAGGAGTCTGCTTCCAGTTTGACTTTCACCCAAGGCTTGGGGGCTGGTGCTGGAAGCGGCTCCACAGGGGTCACCACAGGTGCAGCGGCGACAACCGGTTCGGGTGCCGGGGCTGTGTAAGGTGTGTAGGCCGCTTTACTGGCCACGGCACTGCCACCAAATCGGTACACCAGACCCAGAGAGACCAGGTCCACATCGCCACGGTTGTTGACGGCATCGTTCACGCGGTAACGCTCGGCTTCGAGTCGCAAGGTCAAGGCGGGGGTGAACGCGTATTGCGTGCCAAAGCCGTATTTGTAATTGGTCTCGCGCTTGCTGGGGTTCGGGTCGATCACGGTGACTGCACCTGTGCCACTGAAAGTGTCTTTGGTTTGTGCATAGGCTGCACCCACGCGGCCCAACAAGGACCAGCGCTCCGTGATGGGCAAGTTGGCCACCAGGTCCAGGTTGAAGCCTTTGATGTGCGCCACGCCGCTCAGGCTGCCCGCAGGGGTAGTGTTGGCGGTGAACCCGAAGTGGCCCAGATCAAAGTAGCCCCCCTCGATGGCCCAGTTGGGGTGAATGGGGTAACCCAGCCATACTTTGTAGCCGGTGCTTTTGCGGTCCTCGGTCAAGTTGTCCGTCGTCAAGCCGGAGCCCAACAAACCTTGGGTGATCCGGGCGTTGTCGATGTGGGCCTTGGCTTCACCCGCGCTGATGCCCATGTAAGGCCCGGGGTTGGGGATGAACTCTTGTGCGTGCAGCCAGGGGCTGCCCAGCAAGGCCAGGGCCAGCAGCGTGGGGCGGGGTTTGAACATCGATGGTTTCATTTCTCTCTCCAAAAAGGCGCTGGGGCCTGTGTTTGTTGCCCGTTCTGGGGGATTCCCATGAATGGAGAAAGCAGTTTGGCGGGAGTCGATCAAAAGTTCAGTGCGTTGATTCACCTGTTGGAGGACTCTGCAGTCCTGACGCTGGACGCATTGCGCAAATTGTTGGTCTGTGAACTCGCGCACCGATGGCCAGCCTCTTGAAGAGTACTGTGGAGCGATTCTGGGTTCAGTGGCTGTGCTGTGCCCAGGGTGGTGGCAAAGCACCGCTTTGCTGATTCAAACTTCACGCACGATGGGACTGCAACATGATCAACAAAACATCTCTGGCCGCTGTGGCCGCTTCTTTGGTTCTTTTGATCGCTTCGGGTTGTGCCGTGTCCCGGGGTCAGGAGTCGGTGGGGGCCTACATTGACGATGCGGGCATCACGACCCTGGTGAAGTCACGCTTCTTTGAAGACAAGGATGTGGCCGGAACGTCGATCAGTGTCGAGACATTGAATGGCACGGTCATGTTGTCAGGCTTTGCAAAGAACAGCCTGGAACGCAGCAAAGCCGAAACCATTGCGCGTGGTGTCAAAGGGGTGACTTCGGTCAAGAACGACATCCTGATCCGTCCTTGAACGAAGGTGGCGAAGACTTTACTTCGCCCCCAACGCCAGCTGCATCGCCAGCTGGTTGTGCCGCTCGACAAGCGGCCCCATGTCTACGGTGGTGATCTGGCCTTGGCGCACCACCACGCGGCCGTTGACGATGGTGTAGTCCGCGTTGTCGCTGGCGCACAGCAGCAGCGCACCCACGGGGTCGTGCACTGCGCCGCCCGCCATGCTCAGCCTGTCGGTGCGGAACATCGCGATGTCGGCGCAATAGCCTTCTTTGATTTGCCCCAGCTCGTGCTCGCGCCCCAGCACTTGTGCGCCGCCGCGTGTGGCCAGTCGCAAAGCATCGCGGGGCGTCATGTCGGCGGGGCCATGGTCACAACCGAAGGGTTCTAAGGCCCGGCCCACACGCGCCAGCAGCATGGCTTGGCGCGCTTCGTTGAGCAGGTGCGCCGCGTCGTTGCTGGCACTGCCGTCCACGCCCAGGCCAATGGGCACGCCTGCGTCGAGCATTTTGCGCAACGGCAAGATGCCGCTGGACAGGCGCATGTTGCTGCAGGGGCAGTGGGCGATGCCGGTGCGCGTGCGGGCAAACAGATACGTGCCCTCTTCGTCGAGCTTCACGCCGTGGGCGTGCCACACATCGTGGCCCACCCAGCCCAGGTCCTCGGCGTATTGCGCGGGGGTGCAGTTGAACTTCTCTTTGGTGTAGGCGATGTCGTGGTCGTTTTCTGCCAGGTGGGTGTGCAGGCGCACGCCGTGGGCGCGGGCCAGCTTTGCGGCTTCGCGCATCAGGTCCTGGCTCACACTGAAGGGCGAGCAGGGGGCCACGGCCACATGGGTCATCGACCCAAAGCTCGCGTCGTGCCAGGTCTCGATCAGGCGCTGGGTTTCTTTGAGGATGGCGGGTTCTTGCTCGACCACACGGTCGGGTGGCAAGCCGCCTTGGGACTGACCCACGCTCATGCTGCCGCGCGTGGCCGTGAAGCGCATGCCGATGCTGTGCGCCGCTTCGATGCTGTCATCCAGTCGCACGCCGTTGGGGTAGATGTAGAGGTGGTCACTGCTGGTGGTGCAGCCGCTCAGCAGCAGCTCGGCCATGGCCACCTGGCCTGACACGCGCACCATCTCGGGCGTCAGGCCTACCCAGATGGGGTAGAGGCCTTTGAGCCAGCTGAACAGCTCGGCGTTTTGCACCGACGGAATTGCTCGCGTGAGCGACTGGTACATGTGGTGGTGGGTGTTGATCAGGCCCGGCACCACCACATGGTGGCGGGCGTCGATGACTTCTTCCACTTGTGTGCGCAAGTCGTCGATGTTCTCACTGGCGGGGATGATGCGCTCGATCCGGCCCTCGCGGATCAAGAGCGAGGCGTCATGCAGTTCGGTGTTGGCGTCGTCCTGTGTGGCGATGCAGCGGGCGCGGTGGATGAGCAGTGTGGTCATGGACTTGTCCTTGGCAAGGTGTGAAACAAGTCGCGGCCGAATCCCCTGGCCCCCAAATGCAGGGGGAGGGCGAGCACCACGTTGCCGCGCGTCCCGGGCTGTGCAGAGTTCAGATTTTAAGCAGACGTCGCGCCTGAGACACGACGGCTTCGGGGGTGATGTTGAAAAGCTTGTACAGCTCTTCGGCCGGACCAGAGGCACCAAAGCCCGTCATGCCCACAAAGCCGCCGTCCAGACCCAGATACACATCCCAGCCTTGACGTACTGCGGCTTCTATGCCGATGCGCACGCCTGTTTGCGGATCGCCCAGCACGCTCTGGCGGTAGGTGGCGTCTTGTTGGTCAAACAACTCCCAGCAAGGCATGGATACCACAGCCGTGCCTACGCCTGCAGCTTCGAGCTGCTCGCGGGCTTGTACCGCCAGCAACACTTCAGAGCCAGTGGCCAGCAAGGTCACTTGGCGTGGTCCGCAGGCCGCTTCGTGCAAGACATACGCGCCTCGGCGTGTGAGGTTGTCGGTGGTGTGCGTGTGACGCACCAAGGGCAATGATTGGCGGGCGAACACCATGCTCACAGGGCCGTTTTGGTGTGCCAATGCCAACTCCCAACACTCGGCCGCTTCCACTGCATCGGCTGGGCGCATGACCCACATATTGGGCATGGCGCGTAGCGAAGCAATGATTTCCACTGGCTGGTGTGTGGGGCCGTTGCGGCCAATGCCAATCGAATCGTGGCTGAACACAAACTTCACCGGCAGGCCCATGAGTGCGGCCATGCGCATGGCGGGGCGTTCGTAGTCGGCAAACGCGAGGTAGGTGACCGACAGCGGAATCACACCGCCGTGTGCGGCCATGCCGTTGGCCATGGAGCCCATCACATGCTCGCGCACGCCGCAGTGCACATACGAGCCTGTGCGGTTTTGTGTGTTGAATGCCGTCAAGCCGCGCTTGTGGCTGGTGGGCGCTTCGAGGTCAGCGCAGCCCACCATGCGCTCGGGCAACACGGGAGTGAGCAGGTCGTTGATTTCCGCCGAGATGAAGATGCCGCTGGGCGCGGGTGGTGCTTGCAAGGCTTTTTGTTTGTAGTCCAGCAGCACTTGTTGCCATTGCGCGGGCAGCTCGCCGCGCATCACGCGTTCAAACTCGGCGCGCTCGGCCGCGGGCAGGGCAGCCACGCGGGCTTGCCAAGCTTGATGTTCGGCTGCGCTGCGCTGACCAGCGGTGCGCCAGGCTTGTTGCACGTCCGCAGGAATTTCAAATGGGCCATGCACCCAGCCCAGCATGTCGCGTGCGGCTTGGGCGTCTTCTTCAAACAAGCGACCGCTGTGGCCGCCGCGCTGGCCTTGCAAGCGTGCAATGCCTTTGGCAATCACGGTGCGGCATGCCAGCATGGAAGGGCGTGGGTCAAGCCGTGCAGCATCGAGTGCAGCAGACACGGCTTCAATGTCGTGGCCATCCAGCTCCACCACATGCCAGCCCGCCACGCGGAAACGCTCGGCCACGCTTTCGCTGATGGACAGGTCGGTGCTGCCGTCGTCGGTGATTTGGTTGTCGTCCCACAGTAGCACCAGCTTGCCCAATTGCAAGTGGCCCGCCAATGAAATCATTTCCTGGCCCACACCTTCTTGCAGGCAACCGTCGCCCACAAACGCGTAGGTGAAGTGGTTGATCAAGTCCTTGCCAAAGCGGGCGCTCAGATACGCCTCGGCCACCGCCATGCCAAACGCGTTGGCAATGCCCTGGCCCAGTGGGCCGGTGGTCACTTCGATGCCGTTGGGTTGGTCATGCGGACGCTCGGGGTGCCCTTCGCAGACCGAGCCCAGCACGCGAAAGCGTTGCACTTCTTCAATCGGGAATGCGGGGTAGCCCGTCAGGTGCAGCAGCGCATACAAGAGCATAGAGCCATGCCCGTTGGACAGCACCACGCGGTCGCGGTCAAACCAACCGGCGTCTTGCGGGTGGAACTTGAGGTGGCGTGTGTAAAGCGCGGTGGCGATTTCTGCCATGCCCAGCGGCACGCCTTGGTGGCCTTCTTGGGCTTTGACGATGGCGTCAATCGAGAGAAAACGGATGGCGTGGGCCAGGGCTTGTTGCGTATGGGGAGGCAGGGCACTCATGAGTCGAGATTTTTGTGCTTCCCATGCATGAGCACAAGCGATCAATATTCAGGTTTAGATGAAAACCATTCAACCTTTGCTGGGTTGGGCCTCTGCCCGCAGCCATTCCACAAAACTCTTCACCTCCTGTCGCGAGGCATGGCGAGCCGGATAGACCAAGAAGTGGGCCTGGACTTCCACACTCAGGGATTCTTCAAAGACCGGCTGAAGTTTGCCTGTGGCGATCAGGGACTGTCCGATGCTCGAACTCTCCAGTGCCACGCCCAGCTTTTGTACCGCAGCATCCAGGCTCATCATGGCGCGGTCAAAGCGCAGTCCCATACGCTCAGGACGTAGGCCGTCTCCAAATCGGGTGAACCAGTCGGCCCATTGCACAACACTTACGCCTGACTGGATCAGCGGCACGCGCAACAGGTCTTGCGGAGTGTGCAGCGCGTGTGTGCGGATGAATTCCGGGCTGGCCAGCGGCAGGATTTTTTCGGTGAACACGGGCTCCACCTCCAGATGGGGCCAGTTGGGCATGCCGTAGCGGATGTCAATGTCCATTTGCCCCAGCTGAAAGTCCGAATGCACATGCGAGGCCGACAGCACCAGCGAGATGTGAGGATGCTGCTCGGTGAAGCGGGCGATGCGCGGCATCAGCCACAGGCTGGCAAAGCTGGGGCTGCTGTGCACATACAAGGTGTCTTGCACACCGTGGCGCAGGTCTTCGGTCGCGGTGTTGATGGCGCCCAGTGCGCTGGCCACGCGCTGCAGGTATTGCTGGCCCGCCGGGGTCAGCTCAACACCTCGGGCTGAGCGCTCGAACAGGCGCACATTCAGCAGGCTTTCCAGCTTGGCCACCTGGTGGCTCACGGCCGAGGGGGTCAGGTGCAGTTCTTCGGCCGCCAACGAAAAACTCTTACGGCGGGCAATGGTTTCAAAGGCCTGCAGGGCGGCAAGAGGTGGGATCATGGCAGCTGAAAAAAATTGAATCGTTGCGTTGCAACATGAATGAAATTAAACCACTGGTGAGTTTATATCGTTTGTCTTCAAGCCGGGGCTTGACCAAAATCGCGCCACTCACTTCAACGCAGACACACAACAAGGAGACCTGCATGTTGCTCAAAGACAAAGTGGCCGTGATCACCGGTGGCGCTGGCCAAAATGGCTTGGGCTTTGCCACTGCCCGCATGATGGCCGAACAAGGCGCCCGCGTCGTGATCCTTGACTTGGCCGTGGCGGACCCACAAGCCGCTGCTGCTCGCCTGGGTGCGCAGCACCTGGGTCTGGTGGCCGATGTGACCGACAAGGCTTCTTGCGAAGCCGCTGCTGCCCAGATCAAGGCCGCCATGGGCCGCATTGACATCCTGGTCAACAACGCGGGCATCACCCAACCTGTGAAGTTCCTCGACATCACCGGCAGCGATTACGACCGCATTCTGGACGTGAGCCTGCGCGGCACGCTGTACGCATCGCAAGCCGTGCTGCCGACCATGATCGCGCAAAACAGCGGCTCGATCGTGTGCATTTCGTCGGTGTCGGCACAACGCGGTGGCGGCATTCTGGGCGGCCCGCATTATTCGGCCGCCAAGGCGGGTGTGCTGGGCTTGGCCCGTGCTATGGCGCGCGAATACGGCGGCAACAACATCCGCGTCAACTGTGTCACGCCCGGCCTGATCGCCACCGACATCAACAAGGGCAAGATCCCCGATGACAAGCGTCAGGCCATTTTGGATGGCATTCCGCTCGGTCATATTGGTGAGCCCAACGACGTGGCCGGTTGCGTGGTGTTCCTGGCCAGCGACCTGTCTAAGTACTGCACCGGCATCACGCTCGACGTGAACGGTGGCATGCTGATCCACTGATTTCCCGGCAGTTCTTCCCTCAATCACAACACTGGAGACAAACCATGAAAAACATTTCCCTGATCCGCCGCACCGTGCTGGCTTCGGCCCTGTTGGCCGCCTCGGGCCTGGCCGCTGCCCAGACTGTCAAGCTCACCATGGCCCACGGCAACCCGCCCGACAACCCACGCCATGTGGCTGCAGTGAAGTTCGCTGACACCGTCAAGGCCAAGACAAATGGCCGCATTGAAATCCAGGTGGCTCACTCTGCCCAGCTGGGTGACGACGCTGCCATGGTGACCGCACTGCGTTCGGGCACGCTGGACTTCTCGGCCAACAGCCAGGGGGCCATCTCGAGCGTGGTGCCCGAGTTCGCTGCGCTGGGCATGCCCTTCCTGTTTGCCGACGTGCAAAAGGCCTGGAGCGTGATGGACGGCGCCATTGGCAAAGAGTTGGCCGACAAGGCCGCCGCCAAAGGCATGGTGCTGTTGGGCTTGTGGGACAACGGCATTCGCCAGATGTCCAACAGCAAGCGCGCCATCAAGTCGCCTGCCGACATGAAGGGCCTGAAGATGCGTACCCCTCCGGACGCCGTGACGGTGGACATCATGCAGGCCATGGGCGCCGACGCGCAGCAGATCAAATTCTCCGAGCTGTATGTGGCGCTGCAGCAGGGCGTGGTCGATGGTCAGGAAAACCCCTTGACCAACATCGCCTCGGCCAAGTTGTACGAAGTGCAGAAGTACATCTCGCTGTCGGGCCACAAGTACGAGTCCACCCCATTCCTGATGAGCAAGCGCAGCTGGGACCGCATGACCCCGGCTGACCAGAAAGTGGTCAGCGAGGCCGCGCTGGAAGCCACCACGCTGCAGCGTCGTCTGAACAAGGAAGTTGATGACAAGCTGGTGGCCGAGCTCAAGGGCAAAGGCGTGCTGATCGACACCGTGGACCGCAAGGCCTTCATGGACGCATCGGCTTCGGTCTACACCAAGTGGACCTCTGGCCCGATCGGTGACTTCGTCAAGCGCGTGCAGCAAGCCGCGCGCTGATCCTTTCCTTTAACCTGGACCCGCCTGTCTGGCGGGTCCCCAAGGTGTTCTCATGAATCCTCTTTTCAAAGCGGTGGACACGGTCATCGGCTGGTGGTGCCATGCCGTGCTGTATGTGACGCTGTCGGTAGTGTTCGTCATCCTGAGTGTAAACGTGTGTCTGCGCTACGCTGCCGGCACCAGCCTGTCGTGGGCGTCCGAGCTGCCCGAGTTGATGTTTCCCTGGATGATCATGTCCGGGGTGGTTATTGCCGCGCAGCATGGCTCACACATTGCGGTGGTCATCCTCACGCAGAAACTGGGCGCCTCGCGCCGCTGGGTGCTGACCGCAGCTTCGCTCGTGGTGGCTGGCCTTTATCTGGGTCTGGCTTGGGCCGCGTGGCCCGTCTTTGAAATTGCGGCCGACGAGCGTACGCCCATCATGCAGGTCCCCGGCTCGGTCAGTGTGGGTTGTCTGCTGCTGGGCTTCGTGATGCTGGCCATCGTGACGCTGCTGCGTTTGCCACAGGTTTGGCGCGGTGAAGAACACAACGAGATCGGAGTTGACGCATGACCACCCTCATCATTGGTTTGTTCATCTTGGCCGCGCTGGCCTCGGTGCCGATTGCTCACGCGCTGGTGCTGGCTGCGGTCGGTGGCCTGCTCATCATCGACCGCGTGCCGGTGCACTTGGCGGTGGAGCAGATGATCACGCAGACGCAAAGCTTTCCGCTGATCGCTATTCCCTTTTTCATGATGACCGGTGCGTTGATGGTCAGCGGCCGACTCGGTCAAAGTCTGGTCAATTTGTTGACCATGATGATTGGCCGTGTGCACGGCGGCCCCGCCCAGGTGGGGGTGCTCTCGTCCACCATTTTTGGCGGCGTGTCGGGTTCGGCCGTGGCCGATGCCTCGGCGATTGGCTCCATGCTGATCCCCTGGTTGAAGAAGCTGGGCTACCCCGCGCCGTTTGCCGCAGGCACGCTGGCTGCTGCGGCCACCATCGACATCCTGATTCCGCCCTCCATCCCGATGATCGTGTACGCCTTGGTCTCGGGTGCGTCGATCGGTGCCTTGTTTGTGGCCGGCATCCTGCCGGGCCTCTTGATGTGCGGTGGCTTCATGCTGGTGTGTTACGTGCAGGGCCGTCGCCGCAATTTCCCGCGCGACACCACGCCTTTCCACTGGGGCGAGTTTGGCCACCAGCTGCTGCACGCTGGCCCTGCGCTGGCCATGCCGGTGCTGATCATCATCTTCCTGCGCTTTGGCATCGCCACGCCCACCGAGGTGAGCGTCATGTCCACGCTGTACGCGTTGGTTGTCTCGGGCGTGGTCTACCGCGATCTGAATCTGGCCAAGCTCAAGCATGCGGCCGTCGAGGCTGGCGTGTCCACGGGTGTGGTACTGCTGATCATCATGGCCTCCAGCGTGGTGGGCTGGATCGTGACCTATGAACAGCTGCCTGCCGCCTTCACCCAGTACGCCAAGGAAACGCTGCAGCAACCCTGGCTGATCATCCTGGCCATGAACCTGATCATGCTGGCCGTGGCCATGTTCATCGACCTGCCCGCCGCCGTGTTGCTGCTCACACCGATGTTTGTTCCGCTGGCTTCGGCTGTGGGCATGGACACCATCCAGCTGGGCATCATGATGATCGTGAACCTGTCTATTGGCCTCTACCACCCGCCGATTGGCACCACCCTGTTCATCACCAGCTCGATTGCCAAGGTGCGCATCGGTGACGTGGTGAAAGAGCTGATTCCTTTCTATGCCGTCGCCATCGCACTGTTGCTGGGCTTTGCCTACCTGCCGTGGCTGACCCTGCGTTGAACCCTTACGGAAGAACACACCGATGAGTACCCTTCAGGAAATTGCCAGCTGCGCCTGGCGCATCCGCCGCTACGCGGTGCGCATGGGCGAAGTACAGGGCCAGGGCTATGTGGGCCAGGCGCTGGGTTATGCCGACGTGCTGGCCGTGGCCTACGGCCATGCCATGAACTTCAAGCCCGAGGACCCCGAGTGGGAGGGCCGTGACCGCTTCCTGCTTTCGCACGGGCACTACGCGATCGCGCACTATGCCGCCATGATCGAGGCCGGGATCATTCCCGAGTCCGAGCTGGAAACCTATGGCAGCGACGACAGCCGCCTGCCCATGTCGGGCATGGCCACCTACACGCCGGGCATGGAAATCTCGGGTGGCTCGCTCGGACAGGGCTTGCCGATTGCCGTGGGCATCGCGCTCGGTCTGCGGCATCAGAAAAACCCGGCTTTTGTCTACAACTCCATGTCCGACGGCGAGCTCGACGAAGGCTCGGTGTGGGAAGCGGCCATGTCGGCCGCGCACCACGGGCTGGGCAACCTGATCTGCATGGTCGACATCAACAACCAGCAGGCCGACGGCCCATCCAGCAAGGTGCTGGGTTTTGAGCCCTTGGCCGACAAGTGGGCTTCTTTTGGCTGGCATGTGCAGCGCGTGGATGGCAACCACTTGCCCGCCGTGCTGCGTGCATTTGACACCGCCCGCAGCCTGACCGATGCCAAGCCCCGGGTGATCCTGTGCGACACGCTGATGGGTAAGGGCGTGCCCTTTCTGGAAGCCCGCGAGAAGAACCACTTCATCCGCGTCGATCCACCCGAGTGGCAGCAGGCGCTGGCCATCCTGGACGAAAACGCACCCGAGGGAGCCCAAGCATGAACACTGTTGCCCAGAAGAAACCCCGGCTGACCACCTCGGCCATGATCGCCTCGATCGCGAGCGAAGGCCAGCGTGTGCAGGCTGCGCCCTTTGGCAAAGCATTGGTTGAATACGCCGACAGCCACCCCGAAGTGGTGGGTATGACGGCGGATCTGGCCAAGTACACCGACCTGCACCTGTTCGCCCAGGCCTATCCCGAGCGCTTTTTCCAGATGGGCATGGCCGAGCAGCTGCTCATGGGCGCTGCGGGTGGCATGGCCAAGACCGGTCTGGTGCCATTCGCTACGACCTACGCCGTGTTCGGCACGCGCCGCGCTTATGACTTCATCCACCAGGTGATCGCCGAAGAAAACTTGAACGTGAAAATTTGCTGCGCCTTGCCGGGCCTGACCACCGGCTATGGCCCCAGCCACCAGGCCACCGAAGACTTGGCCATGATGCGGGCCATTCCCGGCCTGACGATCGTGGACCCTTGCGATGCGCTCGATATCGAGCAGGCCGTGCCGCAAATTGCCGAGCACAAAGGGCCGGTGTACATGCGCCTCTTGCGTGGCAATGTGCCGCTGGTGCTGGACGAATACAACTACACCTTTGAATTGGGCAAGGCCAAGATGCTGCGCGAAGGCGGTGATGTGCTGGTGATCTCCAGCGGCTTCATGACCATGCGCACGCTCGAAGTGGTCAAACAGCTGGAAGCCGACAAAGTCCATGTGGCGGTGCTGCATTGCCCGACCATCAAGCCGCTGGACGAAGCGACCATCCTGGCTGAAGTGCGCAAGCCGGGTCGATTGGTCGTTGTGGCTGAAAACCATTCCATCGTGGGTGGCTTGGGCGAGGCGGTGGCTAGCTTGCTGATGCGCGAAGGTGTGCTCCCTGCAAAGTTCCGCATGTTGGCGCTGCCCGATGCCTTCCTGGACGCGGGCGCTTTGCCCACGCTGCACGACCGCTACGGCATCTCGGCTGAAAAGATGAACAGCCGCATCAAGGCCTGGCTGGCCTGAATGCCTCGGCCAAAAAGTCCACAAACGCCCTGACCCGCGCGGCCGATTTGTGCTGCGCCGGGTAGACGGCGTAAATGTCGGCATCGGGCGTGTGGTACTGCGGCAGCACCTGCACCAGCTGGCCTGTGGCCAGGTGGTCGCGGATGTCCCATTCGGCCCGCAGAAGGATGCCGTGACCGTCCAGCGCCCATTGCACCGCGATGCCGCCGTCGTTGGTGGTCAGGTTGCCGCGTGTCTTGATGGTCTCGGTTTTGCCCGTGCGCCCACGCGCCAGCTTGAGCACGCCATAGGCCTCGCCGCCCTGGCGGATGCTGATGAAGTTGTGCCGTGTGAGATCGGCTGGGGTCTTGGGTTCGCCGTGCTGCGCGATGTAATCGGGGGCGGCACACAGCAAGCGCTGGTTGCTGGCGATCTTGCGCGCAATGACGCGGCTGTCGGGCGGCGGACCAAAGCGGATGCACACGTCAAACGCGTCGTCGCTCAGTGCGGGCGGGTCCACCGACAGTTGCAGCTGTGCGTCGACCTGCGGGTATTGCCGCACAAAGCGGCTGATGAGTGGGCCGATGTGGCTGCGGCCAAAGCCCAGCGTGGCGTTGATGCGCAACAGGCCGCTGGGTGTGGAGCGGCTGGCACCCAGTTGTTGTTCCAGATCGGCCATCTCGGCCAGGATGCTGCGGGCATGGCGCAGCATGGTTTCGCCTTCCACCGTGAGGCTCATGCGGCGGGTGGTGCGGTTGACCAGCGGCACGCCCAGACGCGACTCCATTTGCGACAGGCGCTTGCTGACGGCGGCCGTGGTGATGCGCATCTCGCGTGCGGCGGCACTCAGGCTCCCGGCCATGGTCAGGGCAGAAAAGAAGCCCAGATCGGCGGCTTGCAGGCGTGGTTCCATTGTTGAATACAGGTTAACAATGCATTGAATTTTAGGGTGTTTGTTGATGTAGGGCGGTTTCACAATGGCCACGTCGTTCAACACCCATCTGAATTCACATGAAAACCTACCGCATCGCTACCATCCCTGGAGACGGCATTGGCAAAGAAGTCATCCCCGCAGGTCAAGAAGTCATGCAGGCCCTGGCGCAAGCTTGTGGCACTTTTGCCTTCGAGTTTGAAAACTTCGGCTGGGGCGGAGACTACTACCGCGAGCACGGCGTGATGATGCCCGCCGATGGCCTGGATGCGCTCAGGAACAAGGACGCCATCCTGTTCGGCTCGGCCGGTGACCCGCACATCCCCGACCACATCACGCTGTGGGGCCTGCGCCTGAAGATTTGCCAAGGCTTTGACCAGTACGCCAATGTGCGCCCCACGCGCATCCTGCCGGGCATCGATGCGCCTTTGAAGCGCTGCACCCCCCAGGATTTGGACTGGGTCATCGTGCGCGAGAACTCCGAGGGCGAATACTCCGGCGTGGGTGGCCGCGTGCACCAGGGCCACCCGATCGAGGCGGCCACCGATGTGTCCATCATGACCCGTGCCGGTGTGGAGCGCATCCTGCGCTACGCCTTCAAGCTGGCGCAATCGCGCCCGCGGAAACTGCTGACGGTGGTGACCAAGAGCAACGCCCAGCGCCACGCCATGGTCATGTGGGACGAGATCGCGCTGCAAGTGTCCAAAGAGTTCCCCGATGTGAAGTGGGACAAGGAACTGGTGGATGCCGCCACCGCCCGCATGGTGAACCGTCCGGCCAGTCTGGACACCATCGTCGCCACCAACCTGCACGCCGACATCCTGAGCGACCTGGCGGCGGCCCTGGCGGGCAGCCTGGGCATTGCGCCCACGGGCAACATCGACCCCGAGCGCCGTTACCCCAGCATGTTCGAGCCCATCCACGGTTCGGCCTTCGACATCATGGGCAAGGGCCTGGCCAACCCGGTGGGCACTTTCTGGTCGGTGGTCATGCTGTTGGAGCACCTGGGCGAGAACGCTGCAGCCCAGCGCCTGATGAAAGCCGTGGAGGCCGTGACCGCCAACCCGGCGCTGCACACAGGCGATCTGGGCGGAACCGCCCGCACAGTGGACGTGACAGCAGCCGTGTGCAAAGCCTTGATTTGATGCGGTTTTAGCGGTTTGATCAAAATGAATTTCCCTTTTGACTGACTTTGCGCTCTTCACTTTTTGAAAGGTTTGAACATGCGATCCAAGCTTCTCTGTGTCCCTGCAGCCCTGGTCATGTGTGTGTCTGTCAATGCGTTTGCGCAGGACTACCCGGCGACCAACAAAACCATCACCTTTGTGCTGCCCTATGCAGCAGGGGGGCCCACAGACAAAGCGGCACGCGATTTGGCGCAGTCCATGAGCAAGGCCATGGGCGGGCACAGCATCGTGATCGACAACGCCGCTGGCGCTTCCGGCTCCATCGGTGCCAACAAGGTGGCCAAGGCTGCGCCTGATGGCTACACGCTGCTGTTTACGCACATCGCGCAGGCCACTTTGCCCAGCTTTTTCCGCAACCTGCCCTACAACGTGGAGAAGGACTTCGAGTACCTGGGGCTGGTGAGCGAGAACCCGATGAACCTGATCGGTCGCCCCAGCTTGCCCGCCAACAACATGGCTGAGCTGGTGAGCTGGATCAACGCCAACAAAGGCAAGATCAACATCTCCAACGCCGGACCAGGTTCGGCTTCGCACCTGTGCGGCATGCTGTTTCAGTCGACCCTCAAGGTGGACATGACCTCGGTGCCGTACAAAGGCACGGCCCCCGCCATGACCGATCTGATCGGTGGTCAGGTGGACCTGATGTGTGACCAGACCACCACCACGATCCCGCAGATCGAAGGCAAGAAGGTCAAGTCGTTTGCCGTGACCACGCCCACGCGTTTGAGCTCGCCTGTGCTCAAGGACATGCCCACCATGCAGGAGGCCGGACTCAAGGACTTCACGGTCACGATCTGGCAAGGCCTGTATGCGCCCAAGGGCACGCCAGCGGCGGTGCTCAAAAAGCTCAACGATGCACTCAAGGTGGCGGTCAAAGACCCTGAGTTCATCCGCAAGCAAGATGCCGGGGGAGCCTCTGTCATCAACGACGCGCGTAACGATCCGGCAGGCCACAAGGCCTTCGTGATGTCCGAGGTGGCGAAGTGGGCGCCCATCATCAAGGCGGCAGGCGTGTACGCAGATTGACGGTGCATTTTCGAATCGCTTCGTGATTCAGCACAATACGGCGGAGAAAGACCCTCTGGAGATGTGCTGATGTCCAAGCCCGGATACAACCTGGCGCGATTCGATTTTGTGTCCATCCGGCTGGCGGTGCTGTGTGCCCAGACCGGCAGTCTGACCACAGCGGCGCGGCAGTGCAATCTGGTGCTGCCCGCGGCCAGTCGGCGTTTGAAAGAGCTGGAATCGGCCACGGGCTGTCAGTTGTTTGATCGACATTCCCGTGGACTGAGCATGACGCCTGCCGGGCGAATTTTCATGCGCAGGGGCTTGACCTTGCTGCAAGAGATGGAAGGCCTGGCCAGCGAGTTGGCCGATATGCACCAAGGCATCGCCCGGCATTTTCGGCTGTTTGCGGGCACGGCGGCTATCAACCAATTCCTGCCCCCACTGATGGCCACTTACACCCGCCTGCATCCAGAAGTGCAGATCGATCTGGAGGAGCAGGGGTCGGAACACGTGGTGCAGGCTCTGCGCGAAGGTCGTGCGGATGTAGGGGTCTTTGTGGAAGGCCCTGACACCGATGGTTTGGATGTGAGGGATTTCCGTGAGGACGAGTTGGTCTTGATTTTGCCGAGACAACACGCCTTGTCGGGCAAATCACCCCTGGCCTTTGCCGATGCATTGGATGAGTCCTGGGTCAGCCTTAACGCCGGAGCGGCCCTGTTGCAGCAACAGCAAAGCGCGGCCATGGCCGCTGGTCGAGTGTTCAAGCTGCGCATGCAGGTGCGCAGCTTTGATGCCGTGGGGCACATGGTGGCCTCGGGTTTGGGCATTGCGCTGTTGCCCAAATTGGCGGCGCTGCCTATCGTGCGGGCGATGCAGCTGAGCTGGCGTCCATTGCAAGACGATTGGGCCCGGCGACGTCTCAAGGTGGGCATCCGCAGCGAGGCCGACTCCTGGATCTCGGACTTCAGGGATTTCTTGCAGAAGTCTTCGCAAAATGCGAAGACAGTCTGATCAATTCGCCAATAGACGCATCCGCTCATCCACAGGACACTGTGGCGCATGAGTTCAACCCAAGTTCCTCCCTCGCCCAATCTCAGTGCACTTTCAGGCTTGAAGGTGCTGGAATTGGGTCAGCTGATTGCGGGGCCATTTGCCGCCAAGACCCTGGCCGACTTTGGCGCTGAAGTGATCAAGATTGAGCCGCCAGACAGTGGCGACCCGTTGCGCAAATGGCGCATGCTCAAGGATGGAACGTCTGTGTGGTGGCAGGTGCAGTCGCGCAACAAGCGTTCGCTGGCGCTGGATTTGCGCACGCCCGAGGGGCAAGAGCTGGTTCGCCAGTTGGCGGCCGAGGCCGATGTGCTGATTGAAAACTTTCGCCCAGGTGCACTGGAAGGCTGGGGGCTGTCGCCCGATGCCTTGATGGCCAGCAACCCCCGCTTGATCGTGCTGCGCATCAGTGGCTATGGCCAGACAGGGCCTTACCGCAACCGCCCGGGCTTTGGCGTGATTGGCGAGGCCATGGGCGGCTTGCGCCACCTCACGGCAGAGCCAGGTCGGGTGCCCGTGCGTGTAGGGGTGAGCATCGGTGACACCTTGTCGGCGCTGCATGGGGTCATAGGCATCTTGCTTGCCTTGCAGCACAGGCATGCCACTGGGCAAGGGCAGGTGATCGATGTCGCCCTGTACGAGGCGGTGTTCAATTGCATGGAAAGTCTGTTGCCCGAGTACAGCGCTTTCGGCGCGGTGCGCGAACCCGCAGGCAGTGCATTGCCGGGCATTGCCCCCACCAACGCATACCTGTGCCAGGACGGCGCTTATGCCTTGGTCGCTGGCAATGGCGACAGCATTTTCAAACGCCTGATGGCCTTGATTGAGCGCCCGGACCTGGCCAACGATCCGGCGCTGGCCGACAACGCAGGCCGTGTGGCGCGTGTGGCCGAGTTGGATGCCGCCATTGGGGCCTGGACGGTTCAGCGACCGGTGTCTGAGGTATTGGAAGCACTGGACCAGGCTGCAGTGCCAGCCGGGCGCATTTACACCGTGGCGGACATCGCGGCTGACCCCCACTACCAGGCGCGGGGCATGTTGCAAACGCTGACACTGGACGATGGCAGCGTCATGACGGTGCCCGGGATCGTGCCGAAGTTGTCGGTAACACCAGGCCAGCATCGCCGCAATGCGCCGCAGCTGGGGCAGGACACCGATCAAGTCCTGGCAGAGATGGGTTTGAGTGCCGACCAGATCCAGTCTTTGAAAGCGTGCGGCATTGTAGGAGGTCAGGCATGAAGCAGCGCATCCATTTCAATGAGGTGGTGACCCGTGACGGCTTTCAGATGGAGCCGGAATTTGTGCCCACGGACAGCAAGGTGGCCTTGATCAATGCGCTCAGCCAATGCGGCTATGCCAAGATCGAGGTGACCTCATTCACCTCGGTCAAAGCCATCCCGATGCTGCGCGATGCAGAGGAAGTCATGGGGCGGATTGAGCGCGTGCCCGGTGTGGAGTACACCGTTTTGGTGCCCAATTTGCGCGGGGCCGAGCGGGCCATGGAGTCTCGTCCAGACGAGTTCAATCTGGTCATGTCCACTTCGGAAACGCACAACCTGGCCAATTTGCGCATGCCCCGCGAGCACAGTTTTGCGGCCTTGCGAGATGTGGTTGCGCGTTATGCCCAGCAGGTCCCGATCAATGTGTCTTTGTCGGCCTGTTTTGGCTGTCCGATGGAGGGCGATGTGCCGCAAGCCGAGGTGCTGCGGTGGGCGCAGCGTTTTGCCGATCTGGGCGTGCGGGGCCTCACGATTTGCGACACCACAGGTATGGCCCATCCAGAGCAGGTGGCACGCATGTGTGATGTGCTTCAGGCGCGTTTTGCACATTTGCAGCTGACACTGCATTTTCACAACACCCGAGGCATGGGCCTGGCCAATGTGCTGGCTGCTGCGCAGTCTGGCATTGACCGTTTTGACGGCTCCTTGGGGGGCTTGGGAGGGTGCCCTTATGCACCCGGTGCGAGCGGCAACATCAGCAGCGAAGACGCGATCCATATGCTGGATGCGATGGGCTATGACACGGGCATAGACCTCGCGCGTTTGTTGCCTATCGCCCGTGAACTGCCCGCCATTGTTGGCCATACCGTGCCCGGACAGGTCGCCCAGAGCGGCATGATCACCGATCTGCACCCAGCGCCGCCCTCGGTGGCCGAACTGAAAAAGGAGTTTCAATGATCGATCACCTCGACCACCTCGTTTTGACCACTGCGCGTGAAGCCGCGTGTGTCGATTTCTATACCCGTGTCCTGGGCATGCAGTTGGAAAGCTTTGTCGGCGGCACGCCCCCTGTTGAGCGCAGGGCCTTCAAGTTTGGCAACCAGAAAATCAATTTGCATGTGCAGGGCTCTGAGTTCGAGCCCAAGGCTCATTTGCCCGTTCCCGGTGCGCTCGATCTGTGCTTCATCGTGCAAGGTACGCTCGAAGAGGTGCAGGCGCACCTGGCGCAATGCCAGTGGCCCATTGTCGAAGGTCCGGTGGTCCGCACGGGTGCCACGGGCAAGATCCGCTCGGTCTATGTGCGCGACCCCGACCACAACCTGATTGAGCTCTCGGTACTGATTTGAGCGACGAACCCAGGAGAACCACATGAAAAAACGCACATTGCTGGTGGCTGTGTCCGGGTGTCTGGGGCTGAGCATGGCCTGGTCGCAAGCCAAGTTCCCGGACCGCCCGATCACCCTCGTGGTGCCCAGCGCGCCGGGTGGCACCACCGATTTCACGGCACGGCTGATCGCAGAGCCCTTGTCGCGGGCACTGGGTCAGCCCGTGGTGGTGGACAACAAGGCGGGTGCTTCGGGCAACATCGGCAACCAGGCCGTGGCCAAGGCCAAAGCCGATGGCTACACACTGCTGCTGGCCTACAGTGGTTACCAGGTGGGCAACCCGCACCTGTTCAAAAAAGCGGGGTGGGACCCGATCAAGGACTTCGCACCGGTGGCGATGCTCACCCGTGCACCGCAGGTGCTGGCCGCACGAGCCAATTTGCCCGCCAACAACCTGCGCGAACTCATCGCCTACGCCAAAGCCAACCCGGACAAGCTCAACTACGCGTCTTCGGGCAACGGATCGATCCAGCACATTGCAGGTGAACTCTTTAAGCAGATGACGGGCACCGAGATCCAGCACATCCCTTACAAAGGCGCTGGTCCGGCTGTGCAGGACTTGCTCGGTGCTCAGGTGGACCTGTTCTTCACCACCCCGGCATCGGTGGTGAGTCACATCAAGGCGGACAAGCTCAAAGGTCTGGCTGTCACCAGCAATGCCCGGCTGACTTCCTTGCCGCAGGTGCCCACCGCGCGCGAGTCGGATCTCAAGGACTTCACACTGGACTCCTGGTTTGCCCTGTATGCGCCCGCTGGCACGCCTGCCGAGGTGGTGCAAGTGCTCAGCAATGAAGTGGGCAAAATCCTGGCCACAGCGGAGGTGAAGAAAAAAGCAGAAGAGGCAGGCACCCAGGTGGATTACATGGGGCCTGCTGCATTGGCTGACTACACCCGCAAGGAACTGGCCTTCTGGGGCCGGGTGATCCAGAGCGCCAAAATTTCAGCCGATTGAGTGACTGGCCAAGGGCCAAATGGGTGATGTCTTAAAAGCCTTTATCCTCTTGCGCTGTGTTTATTGCCTGAGATGTTGTCACCATGAACGATCCCCAAACCGTGTTGCGCCAGCTGTACGACGTTGCGGTGCAACGCGCCTTGCCGCTGCACAACACCGCGGCCCATTTGCCACCACCGCCCAAAGGCCGCACGCTGGTGCTGGGTGCAGGCAAGGCGGGCGGCGCCATGGCGCAGGCGGTCGAGGCGCTGTGGCCCCAGCATGCCCCTTTGTCGGGCCTGGTGGTGACGCGTTATGGCCACACCCCGCCGCGTCCTGAGGGTTTGCCTGCGCGCATCGAGGTCGTGGAGGCCTCGCACCCCGTGCCCGATGCGGCGGGCTTGCAGGCGGCCGAGCGCATTCTGGCGCTGACCCAAGGCCTCACGGCCGATGACCTGGTGCTGTGCCTCATTTCGGGCGGTGGCTCGGCGCTGCTGACCCTGCCTGCCGAGGGCCTGAGTCTGGAGGACAAGCAAAGCATCAACCGTCAGTTGCTCGCCAGCGGTGCCAACATCGCCGAGATGAACTGCGTGCGCAAGCACCTCTCGCGCATCAAGGGCGGTCGCCTGGCGGCGGCGTGCGCCCCGGCGCGGGTGGTCACGCTCACCATCAGCGATGTGCCGGGCGATGACCCGTCCATCATCGCCAGCGGCCCCACGGTGCCCGATGCCACCACCTTTGCCGACGCGCTGGCCATCTTGCAGCGCTATGCGATCGACGTGCCCGATGCCGCCTTGCAGGCGCTGCGCAGCGGTGCGTGGGAGACGCCCAAACCCGGCTCGCCCGTCTTTGAAGGTCACCACGTGCACATGATCGCAACCCCTCAGCAGTCACTGGAGGCCGCAGCCGATGCAGCGCGTGCGATGGGCTTGAACGCCTACATCCTCAGCGATGAAATTGAAGGCGAGTCGCGCGAGGTGGGCAAGGTGCATGCGGCGCTGGCCCGCGCTGCCGCCAAAGGGCAGGGGCCTTTCGTCAAGCCCTGCGTGATCTTGAGCGGGGGCGAGACCACCGTGACCATCAAACCGCAAGCTGCGGGCACGCCCCGTGGGCGCGGAGGTCGGGCCGGTGAGTTCTGCATGGGCCTGGCGCAGGCCCTGCAAGGTCAGCCGGGGGTGTGGGCGCTGGCGGCCGACACCGACGGCATCGACGGCGTGGAAGACAACGCCGGGGCCCGCGTGGCACCCGACACCCTGGCGCGTGCATTGGCGTTGGGCCACAAGGTGGATGCGTACCTGCAGCGCAACGATGCCTATGGTTACTTCGAGGCACTGGGCGATCTGGTCATCACCGGACCCACACACACCAATGTGAACGACTTCCGCGCCATGCTGGTGATGTGAAGCACCGGTGCCGCTGGGGGGCGGCGGCTGCCGACGCGTCGTTTGATCCGGATCAAAACAACAAGACCCCACCTCTGGCACATTGGGCACCATGTTGCCCGCACCCCTTGCCCCGTCTGCTGCAGCCCAGCGTCTCGCGCCTGGCGCCGTGCTGTTGCGCCGTGGCGAGTGCACCAGCCAGGTGCTCCATGTGGACCAAGGGCGGGTCATGCTGGGCATTCTGGAGCGCGGTACCTTGCACCACCAATTGGGTGTGGTCGAAGGTCCTTTTTGGCTGGAAGCGGCTTCGGGACTGTTGGGTTTGCCCCATGCGGTCGACGCCGTGGCCGAAACCGAAGTCAGCATGTACCCGGTGGCGCTGTCGGATTTTCGGGCCCATGTGGACAGCTTGCCCGAGCCGTCCAGAACCCTGTTGACCGACCTGGCCAAAGCACAGCGCCAACAAACCGAAGTGGCCGTCAGCCGTCTGGCCAAGGATGCCGATGCGCGCTGTGCCGAGTGGTTGCTCAACCATGCCGAACGTGACACGGCTTCAGGCCGCTTGCAGGTGAACCTGAGTGAGCGCAAACGCGCGATTGCTGCACAGTTGGGCATTGCGCCTGAGACGCTGTCGCGCATGCTCAAACAGTTGCGTGAGCGCGACCTGATCAGTGGTCGTGGTCGCGTGCTGCAGCTGATCAATCTCGACGCTTTGCGTCAGCTGGCAGGTGTTGGCGTTTCTGAGCGCCAGCACGTGCCAGCTTAGGCCGCTGTCTCAGTCACCCACAATTTTGCGTTCGCGGATGATGGCGCCAAACCGTTTGGAGTCGTCTGCTGCACGTGCGCCAAACTCGGCAGGCGTCAAGGGCAGGGCTTCTCCACCCAGGTTCTGGATGCGGTCTTTGAGCGCCTGTGTGCCGAGGATGCGGTTGACCTCGCGGTTGATGCGGGCGACCACATCTGCAGGCGTGCCTGCGGGGGCATAAAAGCCAAACACCGAATCGGCATCAAAACCTTTGAGGCCCGCCTCATGCAGCGTGGGCACGTCTGGGAACAAGGGCGAGCGTTTCATGCTGCCGACAGCCAGCAGCTTGAGTTTGCCCGCGCGCACTTGGCCCAGGCCAATGCCGGGGTCAAAGTAATAGTCCAGCTGGCCGGCCAACACGTCTTGCAGCGCAGGTGCTGCGCCGCGGTAGGGCACATGCACAGCAAACAGGCCCGCCTGGCTTTTCATCATTTCACCGGCCAGGTGCGGCGAGCTGCCGTTGCCTGCCGAGCCATACGACAGGCGACCGGGGTTGGCTTTGACGTAGGCCAGAAATTCCTGGATGTTGTTGGCCGGGAAGTTGGGCTTGGCCACCAGGAACACCAGCACCCGCGCGGCCGATGCCACGGGCACCAGGTCTTTGGCCGGGTCAAAGGGCATGCGGGCGTAGATGTGTGGGTTGACCGAGACCATGCCGCCCGAGCTCATGAGCAGGGTGTAGCCGTCGGCAGGTGACTTGGCCACCAGCTCTCCACCCAGATTGCCGTTGGCGCCGCCTTTGTTTTCGATGACCACAGCTTGGCCCAAAGCTTCGCCCAGAGGCACGCCAATGGCCCGGGCGATCTGGTCGGCTGCGCCACCTGGCGGAAAGTTCACCACGATCTTGACCGGCTTGCTGGGCCAGCTTTGCGCGGCTGCGCTCAGGCACAGTGCAGGGCCGGTGATGACCGCCAGCAACGCAGTGCCCAGCACACGCCGTGTGAAGAAACCTGTTTTTTTCATATTTGTCTCCTTGAAGTTGGTGGGTGTGTCTTTGGCCATGCCAGGGCCAGTTCAGGTTTTTTGCAGTCTCGGATTTTTCATCCAGAGCACAGGTTGTTCTTTGACAGGGCGCGCTGGCGCACCGTGTTGCAGCAAGGCCTGGTCGAGCGCTTGACCGGCTTCGTCTTGCAGGGCGGCCTGACGGATGCGGGCCACGGCCTCAGCCTGCTCGGCCACAGGCACTGGGGAGGCCGGGCCGCACACATGGCGCAGGATGTGGAGCAGGTTGTCCTTGCCGCGTTCGTTGGTGCTGCCGTAGCCTTTGATGAGCTGCCCGCAACGCGCCAACTCCAGACCCAGTGCGGGCGACAGACGTGTGGCGGCCTCGATCCCGCCCAGCCATTCTTCGATCAAGGCTTGCTCGGTGGCATAGCGGCTGCCCAAGGGGCGCAGCACACGCAGGCTGGCCAATAGGCGCAAGCTGGCCATGCCCCACAGCGCGTGCCGCGCAACTTTGAGTGGCATAGACCAAGGCGCAAGGCCTCGGGCCACCCGGGCGCGGTCCCAGCGCAGCAACCGCTTGGCCAAGCCCTGTGGCAAGAGTGCTGCCAATTCGGGTACGCCTGGCTTGAAGTGGTCGTAGACCTTGAGCACATCGCCTTCTTTGGCTTTGACTTCCTGCGTCACGCGGTCCCAGCGGCTGGCGCGGCTTTTCAGATCGGCCACGCGGATGATGTCGTCAAACGCCATCCACAGGGCCAGCCAGCGGGTGGCTTCAAGCGTCACGGGGCGGGTGTTGCCAGGTGAGTTGGATTCCGTATTCAGCAGGCGTTCGAGCCGCTGCACGTACAAACGGGCGTAAGCGGGGCTTTGGTATTCCACCAGGCGCTGGTGGGCCAGGGCCATCAAGGGGTGCAGCTCTGCTGGAAATTTGGCAGCCACATCGGCAGGCAGAACAGCCGATGCAGCGGGCGCAACCACGGCAGGTTTCATCACATGCTCGACATACTGCGCCTGCTCGCGCTGTCGCGTGACCACATCAAAGGCCAGCGCAAAGCCGCGCAAACTGGCCTTGGCCGAGCTGCTGGTGCCCGCCAACACGGCTTCATAATGCGACCGCGTAAAAGGCAGCAAGCCACTGCCCGCAATGGCTCCCAACATGACGGCGCTGACCATGGTGCCGCTTTGCTGGCACAAACTGGCCATGTCCATCACATGGTGGCGCTGGCTGTGCGCAGCCACCACATCGAGCAGCGGACCTTCAGGTCGGCGGCCATCGCCCATGGTCATCTTCTCGGCGGTGGTCAGCGCCCGCGACGAGGCGCTGATCACCAGCGTGCGGTCGCTTGAAGCCAGGCCGTTGCCAATTTGGCGTGCGGTCTCCAGCAACTCAGACGACACCAGCGCATCGAGCCTGCCCGGCAGCGGGTTCAGGCCCAGCACCGGCAAGCGGCCTTGCAGCTGGCTGTGGGGCAGGGGGTAGACCTCCAGGTAATAGGTGGTGGCCCCGGTGCGTTGCGCCACACCGGGGATGGAGGTGGCTTGGGCCGGGTAGCCTGCGTGGCGGGCCACGTCGACCAGCCAGTCGGCCAGCACGCCGCCGCCTTCACCGCCCAAGGCGCACAGCAAAATCGAAATCGGTTGGGTCATGGTGTGTCTCTGGAATAGGCGTTTCAAGCGGGTTGCAACCAGCGGGTGGCCAGGCCTTGCCAGCGGGCCCACAGACGTTCGTGCCACTTGGGGTTTTGCACCACTTCGGCGCGGTAAAACGAGGGACACAACGTGGCCGCATGCGCGTTTTCGCCGCACAAGCCGCAGCCCACACAGCCGTCGATCACGGTGGCCACCGGGTCCACTTTCAATGGGTCCGGGTTGTCCTTGAGCGTGAGGGTGGGGCAGCCCGAGAGGCGAATACAAGCGTGGTCGCCGTTGCACACGTCTTCGTCCACGCCGTACTTCACGCGCTCCACCCGTTCGCCTTTGGACAGCAGCGAGGCCAGCCAGGGCTTGATGCGGCGCTGGCGTTCCAGCTGACATTCGCCTTCGGCCACGATGACTTTCAGGCCCTGGAACTCGGTGGTGAAAGCCTCGGTCAAGGTGGCCTGCATGTGGCTCACCTCGTAGGTGTGCACCGTGCGCAGCCACTGCACGCCCAGGCCTTTGAGTGTGGACTCGATGGTCTGGTTGGTGTGCACCATGCTCTGGCGCTTGTCGCCCGCCAGTTCCTTGGCGATGTCGGTGGGCGTGTTGATGATGTCCTGCGTGCCCGTGGCGGAGGTGTAGCCGTTCTTGAAGATCAGCAGCACCGCGTCGTCGCCGTTGAACAACGCACTTTGCACGCCCGTGAGCAAGCCGTTGTGCCAGAAGCCGCCGTCGCCCATCACCGACAGCACACGCCGCTTCATGACGGGCGACACGCCCGCCCGGCTGGCCAGGCTCATGCCGTAACCCAGGATGGAGTGGCCAAAGGAAAACGGCTCGAAGGTGGCCAGCGCGTGGCAGCCGATGTCGCCCGCGATGTGCACCGGGCCCACGTCTTGTTGCGCCAGTTTGAGCGCAGAAAACACCGGGCGCTCAGGGCAGCCAATGCACATGCCCGGTGGCCGTGCGGGTACGGGACTGCCCAAGAGGGTTTGCACTTGCTGGCGGCGCTCGCCGTTGGTGGTCAGCCATTGGCGCGTGGCCTCGGGCATGGCGTCGGCTTGGTGGCGATCCATGAATTTGAGCAGGCCTTGGGCCATGACCTCGGCGGTGTATTCACCACCCGAGGGCAGCATGTCTTTGCCGTGCAGCGGGGTTTGCAGATCGAGGCGGCGCAGCATCAGCGCCAGTTCTTGCTCGATGTATTCGGGCTGACCTTCTTCGAGCAGCAGCACCGCCGATTTGTCCTTGCAGAAATTCACCAACTCGTCGGGCACCAGCGGGTAGGTCACGTTCAGCACCAGCACCGACAGGCGGGTCACGCCAAAGGCATCGGCCAGGTCGAACTGCTGCAGGGCGCGGATCAGTGTGTTGTAGAGGCCGCCTTGAACGATCAGACCGAGGTGGCGGTGGGTGCTGCCTTCAAAGTGTTCGTTCAGGCGCTGCTCGGCAATGTATTGGCGGGCGGCGGGCAGGCGGTGCTCGACTTTGCGTTTTTCCTGCGCAAAGGTCACTGGCGGATGCGCCAGCCGCATGTAGTTGAACCCTGCGGGTTCGTCGATCAGGTGCTTTTTGGACAGCTTGGGGGCCTGGTTGTCCTTGGCCACAAACTGGCCGCGCACATGGCAGGCGCGGATGCGCAGTTCCATCATCACCGGCATGTTGGAGGCTTCGGACAGCCGGAAACCGTGCTCGACCATGTTGACCATCTGGCCCAGTTCAGGTCGTGGGTCGAGCAGGCACATGCCCGACTTGAGCGCATAGGCGTGTGTGCGCTCTTGAATGACGCTGGCGCCTTCGCCGTAGTCTTCGCCCACCACGATCAGCACGCCGCCGGTCACGCCGGGTGAGGACAGGTTGGACAGCGCATCGGCCGCCACGTTGGTGCCCACAATCGATTTCCAGGTCACTGCACCGCGAATCGGGTAATGGATGGACGCGCCCAGCATGGCTGCGGCAGAGGCCTCGTTCGAGCAAGCCTCCACATGTACGCCCAGCTCGTCCATGTAAGGCT
The DNA here is from genome assembly GCF_014837235.1 of Limnohabitans radicicola. GTDB lineage: Bacteria > Pseudomonadota > Gammaproteobacteria > Burkholderiales > Burkholderiaceae_C > Limnohabitans_A > Limnohabitans_A radicicola. The sequence goes on from NZ_JACYFT010000003.1 coordinate 276,335, forward strand.
TGGCCTGCACCATCACATCGAGCAGGTGCGAGACCGGAGCACCCTGGTAGCCGCCCACATAGCTCACGCCCGACTGCAGCAGGCCCTTGGTGATGGCCAGGATGCCTTCGCCATGAAAGACCTCGCCTTGGCCCATGCGCAGGGCCTTGATTTCTTCGTGAAATGAAACTTCCAACGCACGCTCCTTGGGGGGTGGCCCCAGATGGAGGGCCGCAAGTTCATCTTACGTATAAGCGCATAAAATATTCTTAATAAATGGTATGCGCTGAATGAATATCAAAGACCTGGATCTGAACTTGCTGCGCCTCTTTGACGCAGTGTGGCGTTCGCGCAGCGTGAGCCTGGCCGCTCAGCAGCTGGGCATGTCGCAGCCTGCAGCCAGTCAAGGTCTGGCCCGCTTGCGGGCGGTGCTGGGTGATGCCCTGTTCGAGCGCCATGGGGCAGGGGTGCGTCCCACCCCCCGCGCCGATCGCCTGGCGCAATCGGTGCAGCTGGCGCTGGCCACGATTGAAGAAGCCTTGAACGCTTCTCAGGTGTTTGACCCCAAGCGTTCTGGCCGGGTTCTGCGGGTGCATTTGAGTGACATTGGCGAGGCCCGGTTTCTGCCTGAGCTGGTGCTGGCTTTGCAGCGGCAAGCCCCCGGGATGCGTCTCGAAGCCTTGCCCATGCCGCACGACAGGATCGGCGCCGCGCTGGACAATGGGCAGCTGGATTTGGCCATCGGTTTTTTGCCTGAAGTGACCGATACCCTGGCGCAGCCTTTGCTCAGTGATCGCTATGTCTTGCTCATGCGCCAAGGGCACCCCATGGTCAAGCGCTGGCGCCAGCTGAAGACAGACCCAGACACACCGTCCGACGTCCTGCAAGCTGCGCTGGCCGAACTGGAGTTTGCCGCGGTGCGCACCCATGCTGACACCTTGCGCATTCTGGAGCTCATGCGTTGGCAGCATCGGCTGCGGCTGACGGTGAGCCATTTCCTGTCTTTGCCTGCCATTGTGCGCAGCAGCGACTTGGCGGTGCTGATGCCGCGCAACTTTGCGCAGGGTTTTGCCGTGCAGGGAACACTCGACATCATCGAACCCGAGTTGCCGTTGCGTGACTTTGTGGTCTCCATGCACTGGAGCCAGCGTTTTTCCAAGGACCCGTGCTCGCAATGGTTCCGTGCTACGGTTGCACAGTTGTTCAATTCATCGCCACCATGAGTTCATCGAAACCCTACCTCAGCGAAATCGAAGCGCCCAGCCGCGCCGATGTGGATGCCCTGCGCGGCCTGACCGTGCTCGAATTCGGCACCGACTGGTGCGGCCACTGCCGCGCTGCACAGCCTGTGGTGCAGCAGGCGCTGGCACAGCAGCCGCAGTGGCAACACCTCAAAGTCGAAGACGGCCCGGGCAGGGCACTGGGGCGCAGTTACCGCGTCAAGCTCTGGCCCACCTTGCTTGTCTTGCGCGATGGGCAAGAGGTGGCCCGCGTGGTGCGCCCTGTGGCCGCGCAGGACGTGCTGGCCGCACTGTCGGCCTGAAGCATGTCGAACATCGAGATTTGGCTGACGCCGATCGAAGCGGGCCTGCGTGCGCACGCCGATGCGCAGCAGGCCGTGCCCATGAAGGCCTACATGCTCGGGCAGTTCGAGTTTCTGGGCATCCGCGCTGGCCCACGTCGCGCGGCGGTGAAACATGCACTCCAAAGCTTGCCTAAGTTTGCGGGCACGGCTGATGAATTGCTGGCGCTGGCCCATGCCCTGTGGCAGCTGCCCGAGCGCGAATTCCGATACACCGCCATTGATTTGCTGGCCAAACACCACAAGCGGCTCGATGTGAAGGCCTTGCCGCGCATCTTGCAGCTGGTGCAAACCGATCCGTGGTGGGACACGGTCGATGGCCTGGCCGGGGTGGTGGGCGACATCGTGCTGCAGGCCAAATCGAGCCAGCCCGATGTTCAGCACCACATGGATGCCTGCCTGATTCACCCCCACCTGTGGGTGCGCCGCGTGGCCATGCTGCACCAGCTGGGCTGGCGCGAGCAAACCGATCAGGTGCGGCTTTTCCGTTACGCGCTCACGCTGGCCCCCGAGACAGACTTTTTCATCCGCAAAGCCATTGGCTGGGCCTTGCGCGACCATGCGCGCACCCAGCCTGATGCGGTGCGGGCATTTCTGGCCCGGCATGCCGAGCAGCTGTCGGGCCTCACGCGCAGGGAAGCGGGCAAGCACCTTGGCTAGCTGTATGAGGTGGTGCAGAATGCATAAATACTGTATAAATGTACAGTTATGCATGAGCCACCCATCGCCATCCCCGTCCGTCAGATCAAAGGCCGTGGCAGTGCCACGCGCCTGGCGCACCGCTTCGAGCGCGATGCCCGAGAACCTTTTGACGACGGCTGGGCAGCTGACTTCGAAGAAGCCACGCGCACCACCACCACCTGGACCTGGGAAGAGGCCAAAAGCGCCATCAGCCGCAACACTTCACCCGACATCGGCTTTGACCGCTCGATCAACCCCTACCGGGGCTGCGAGCACGGTTGCAGCTACTGCTATGCCCGCCCCTCGCACAGCTACCTGGGCCTGTCGCCCGGGCTGGACTTTGAGACCCGTTTGATCGCCAAACGGGGCCTGAAAGAGCGCCTGATCCACGAACTGGCGAGTCCGCGGTACAGCCCGGGCATGGTGGCGCTGGGCACCATCACCGATGCTTACCAGCCGCTGGACCGCGAACTCCGCTTGACCCGCGAGGTGCTGCAGGTGCTGCACGACTGCCACCACCCCATGGCGGTGGTCACCAAGGGCAGTGGCATCGAGCGCGACATCGACCTGCTCGCACCCATGGCGGCGCGCAGGCAGGCGGGGGTTTATGTGAGTGTGACCACGCTCGACGCAGATCTGGCCCGCCGCATGGAGCCCCGCGCTGCTGCGCCGTGGCGGCGCTTGCGCACCATCCGCACGCTGGCCGATGCGGGCATCCCGGTGGGGGTGAGCGTGTCGCCACAGATTCCGTTCATCAACGACGACATGGAGCAGGTGCTTGAAGCCGCTCGCGATGCCGGAGCCACGAGCGCGTTTTATGTGGTGCTGCGCCTGCCGTGGGAGTTGTCGCCACTGTTTCGGCAATGGCTGGACCTGCACTACCCCGACCGCGCCGCACGGGTGATGGCCCGCATGCACGACCTGCGCGGCGGCAAGGACTACGACGCCAGCTTTGCCACGCGCCGCAGCGGCCAGGGCATCTGGGCTGACCTGATCGCCCAGCGCTTTGACAAGGCCTGCAGACGGCTGGGTCTGAACCGCAGGCGGCATGAGTGGAATGTCGAGGATTTCAGGCCGCCGTCCACGGTGGGGCAGATGGGCTTGGATTTTTAAATGAAAACAAAAATGTTATTTTGTATGATGCTGGCGTGATCAAAAGATGCCAAAGAGTTGGGAGGGTACATGCGAATTTCTTTCAAAATCATGGCTGCACTGGTCGTGGCCTTCTGCCTGGGGCAAGTTCAGGCCCAAGCCCAAGAGGAATTTCAGGGGCTGTACCAAAAACTGCAGGTCATGGCAGAGGGCGGCGATGCTGAGGCCCAGTACCACGTGGGCATGTTTCTCAACAATGGCATTGGCACTGAGAGAAACTTCAAGCAGGCATTTGCTTGGTTTGAGACTTCCGCCCAAGCGGGCAATGCACTGGCGGCCTACAAGGTGGGCTGTTACCTTGACGGGCAGTGGGGGCCGATCGTGACTCTGGACAAAGACAAAGCCCTCGCGTTCAAACTGGAGGCTGCCCAGCGTGGTTATGCCCTGGCACAACAGGATGTGGGCATCATGTACATGCAGCGCCAAATGCCGGATGAAGCCAGGCGGTGGTGGCTTGCAGCAGGCCAGCAAGGTTTGGCCAATCCTTTGTACAACCTGTCAGTGAGTTACCTCCAAGGCCAGGGCGAAGCCATAGATCGGGTACGTGGATATGCTTTTTTCAAGTTGTCAAAACTGCTCTCAGAGAAACGCATCAACGGGCAAGCCCAGGCATCGCTGGATACCATCCGTCAATCCATGTCCGACGATCAAGTCCAACTTGCAGAAAAAATGGTGGAAGATTGGCGTGTGGAGCGCACCCCACTCACACTGGAGGCTTCACAAGGTTTGCAAAGAGCCAGGGCACTCGTCAGCGGGCGCTGATCATTTCAACGATGGCGGTAAAAGCAGTTCATTGGCGGTGCGCATGTAGAGTGGGGCTTTGAAAAGGCGACAACGTCCATGAACCCCTTCCAGAACAGCAGGTATTTCGCTTTCACACCGCAAGCCATTTTTGCCGCCATCCAGGCCCCTGAGCGGCTGGCCCGTTGGTGGGGGCCTGATGGGTTCAGCAACGCATTCGAAGTTTTTGAATTTCGCGCGGGTGGGCACTGGGTGTTTGACATGGTGGGGCCAGACGGCACACGCTATGCGAACGAGTGCGTGTTCGCCCACATCGAAGCCGACCGCCAGGTGGTGATCGACCACACCTGCGCACCTTTGTTCAGGCTCACCATCACGCTCACACCCGAAGGCGAGGGCACGCGTGTGCACTGGCTTCAGGTGTTTGAAGATCCCGCATTTGCGCAGGCCATGAAACACATTCTGGAGCCGGCCAATGCGCAAAACCTGGACCGCCTGGGCCTGGAGTTGGCGCGGGCTTAATTGAGCAAGGCGCCCGCGTCTTCGTACCAGAACATCAGCGCGGCGTCGTAGCTTTCCCACACACAACCATTGCAACCACGCCCACAGCACGAGGTGGGCTCGGGGGGCGGTTCCCGAAAGTCGTGGCCAGCGGCTTGCAGGCGTTCCTGGAATTGCGCAATGCCCCGACGCACGGACGCGCGTTGGGCCTCGTTGGGGTCGATGATGGGGTGATCGTTCTCGCAGCTCATGCCCGATTGTCTGACATGCCCGTGGGTGCGGCGATCTGGCCTTGCACCACCGTGTGTGCAATCAAGCGCTCGTCGCCCAGCACGATCATGGCAAACAGCCATTCGGCCAGGGTCTCGGTTTGTGCGGTGCGGCGCGCCAGCAGGGGCGTGGCTTTAGGGTTGAGCACCACGAAGTCGGCTTCGCAGCCAGGCAGCAGGTTGCCCACCTTGCCGTTCAAGTCCAGTGCTGCAGCAGCGCCTGCCGTGTGTTGCCACCAAAGGTGTTCGGGCGCGAGGCTCATGCCGGGGCGGCCCACGCTTTGCCGTGCAACGGTGTAGGCCGCGTGCATGGTGTGAAACGGGCTGAAGCTGGTGCCGCCACCCACATCGCTGGCCAGGCCGTAGCGCAAGCTCGCCGCATCCGAGGCGGTGTAGTCAAAGAAACCGCTGCCCAGAAACAGGTTGCTGGTAGGACTGACCGCGGCTGTCGCGCCCACCTCGGCCATGCGGCAGCGGTCGGCTTCATCGAGGTAAATGCAGTGCGCATAGACCGAACGCTGGCGCAACAGGCCAGCGCGGTCGTACACATCCAGGTAACTGCGCGCTTCGGGAAAGAGTTCGTGCACCCAGCGGATTTCGTCGAGGTTTTCGGCCACGTGTGACTGGATCCACACATCGGGAAATTGCTGTGCGATCTCGCCTGCGCCATGCAGTTGCTCGCTGGTGCTGGTGGGCGCAAAGCGCGGCGTGATGGCGTAGCCCAGACGGTCCACGCCGTGCCAGCGGCGGATCAGGTCTTCGGTCTGGCGCAGGCTCAAAGCCGTGTCGGTGTCGCGCAGGCCGTCGGGGCTGTGGCGGTCTTGCAGCACCTTGCCGGTGACCATGCGCAGGCGGCGCTTTTGCGCCTCGGCCATGAACACATCGACCGACTCAGGGTGGGCGGTCGCAAAGCACAAGGCCGTGGTCACACCATGGCGCATCAGCTCGTCCATGAAAAACGCGGTCACTTCGTGGGCGTAGGCAGGCTCTGAAAAATGCCTTTCGTGCGGGAAGGTGTAGTGCTCCAGCCAAGGCAGCAAGCCCTCGGCGGGCGAGCCGATCACATCGGTTTGCGGGTAGTGGATGTGCAGGTCCACAAAGCCGGGCGCAATGCACAGGCCAGGCCAGTGGGTGACAGACAGCTCAGGGTAGTGCGGGGCCAGATCACGGTAGGGGCCGATGGCCTGGATGCGCACGATGCCGTCGGCGCTTTGTCCGGTGACGAGCAGGCCATCGCTTTCGTGGCGGGCTTGGGGGGTTTGCGGGTCCGGAAACCACAAGAGGCCAGCGCGCCAGCCTTGCAACTTGGTCAATGTCTCGTGGGTATTCATCGGATGAACAAGGATAAATCCGGGGATGATCAGGCATGCCCCGGTGGTACATTGTGCGGCAACCTTGTCACATACGGGGTTAGGGCCAATCTTTTAGGCACAGACTTTGCATGTGGTTTATTCGGATTTCCTTTATTTCTCAGGCATGACCACTCCACTTTTGTCCTTGCAGGGCATCACCAAGCGCTACCCCGGCGTGGTGGCCAACCAGGACGTGTCGCTGACCGTGCTGCCCGGGCAGGCCCATGCCGTGCTGGGCGAAAACGGTGCGGGCAAGTCCACGCTGATGAAAATCATCTATGGTTCGGTCAAACCCGATGAAGGGCAGATCCTGTTCAAAGGCCAGCCGGTCAGCATCCGCAACCCGCAGGAGGCACGCAAACTGGGCATCAGCATGGTGTTCCAGCACTTCAGCCTGTTTGACACGCTCACCGTGGCCGAAAACGTCTGGCTGGGGCTGGACAAATCGCTGCCTCTGGCCGAAGTCACCCGCCGCATCGAGGCCAAGGCCAGCGAGTACGGGCTCGACATCGAGCCGCAGCGCCCGGTGCACACCCTGAGCGTGGGTGAGATGCAGCGCGTCGAAATCATCCGTGCCTTGTTGTCGGACCCGCAGCTTTTGATCCTCGACGAGCCGACCTCGGTGCTCACGCCGCAGGCGGTTGAAAAACTGTTTGTGGTGTTGCACAAGCTGGTCAGCCAGGGCGTGAGCATTTTGTACATCTCGCACAAGCTGCATGAAATCCGCGCCCTGTGCAGCGCTTGCACTGTGCTGCGCGGCGGCAAGCTCACGGGCGTGTGCGACCCGCGTGAGGAAACCAACGCCAGCCTGAGCCGCCTGATGATTGGCGCCGAGCCACCGACGCTGGCACCCACACCGCGCGCACCGGGTGAGCTGGTGCTGGCGGTGAATGATTTGAGCCTGCCCAAGCAGGATCCGTTTGGTGTCGACCTCGCGGGCATTCGCCTGCAGGTGCGTGCGGGCGAGGTCGTGGGACTGGCCGGGGTCTCTGGCAATGGCCAGCGCGAGTTGCTTTGGGCCTTGTCGGGCGAGGACACCCGTGCAGCGCCGCAGGCAGTGACCATCGGTCAGCGCGAGGCAGGAGCCTTGAGCCCGCAGGCGCGCCGCCAGTTGGGCTTGCATTTTGTGCCCGAAGAGCGCCTGGGTCGCGGGGCTGTGCCCAGCCTCAGCCTGGCGCAAAACATGTTGCTGACCCGCACCGAGTCGGTGGGGCGCAGTGGCTGGATCCGCATGGGTGCACTGGCCGAGCAGGCGCGCGGCATCATCGAGCGCTTCAAGGTCAAGGCCTCGGGGCCCGATGCGGCAGCCCGTTCGCTGTCGGGTGGCAATTTGCAAAAGTACATCGTGGGCCGCGAGATCAGCGCCAACCCGACCTTGCTCATCGTCTCGCAACCGACCTGGGGTGTGGACGTGGGTGCGGCAGCGCAGATCCGGGGCGAAATCCTGGCGCTGCGCGATGCCGGTTGCGCCGTGCTGGTGGTGAGTGAGGAGCTTGAAGAGTTGTTTGAAATTTCCGACCGATTGCATGTGATCGCCAAGGGGCGCTTGTCGCCTTCGCTGCCCCGGGCTGAGGCCACGGTGGAGCGTATCGGCGAATGGATGAGTGGCTTGTGGCCTGGCGCTGAAAAGGAGGCCGGCCATGCTGCGGCTTGAACCCCGTCCTCAGGCCTCCCGGGCCTGGACCTATGCGTCGCCCTTGCTGGCGCTGGCCGTCACCGTGCTGATCGGTGTGGCGCTGTTTGCTGCGCTGGGCAAAGACCCGGTGCGGGGCTTGCAGATGTTTTTCTGGGAGCCCATGAAGTCCGCTTATGCCATGGGCGAGTTGATGGTCAAGGCCACGCCACTGCTGCTGATCGCCTTGGGCCTGGCGGTGTGCTTTCGCTCCAACGTCTGGAACATCGGCGCCGAGGGGCAGTTCATCCTTGGCGCTGTCTGCGCCGGGGGTGTGGCCCTGCTGGCCGACAAGGACAGCGGGCGCTGGATTGTGCTGGCGGTGCTGTTGGCGGGCACCTTGGGGGGCATGGCCTGGGCCGGACTCACCGCTTGGCTGCGCGACCGCTTCAACGCCAGCGAGATCCTGGTGAGCCTGATGCTGGTCTACGTGGCCACCATGCTGCTGGGTTACCTGGTCTATGGCCCCTGGAAGGACCCGGGCGGCTACAACTTCCCGCAGACCAAAACCTTTGAAGCCGTCACCCAGATCCCTCGCCTCATGAGCGGCTCGCGCGTGAGCGTGGGCTTGCTGATCGCGCTGGCGTGCGCGGTAGGTTTGTGGGTGTTCCTGTTCCGCACCCGTGCGGGTTTTGCCCAGCAGGTGGGTGGCTTGGCGCCTGACGCGGCGCGCTATGCGGGCTTTTCTTCGCGCAAAGCCTTGTGGGTGGCGCTGCTGACCTCGGGCGGTGCCGCCGGTTTGGCTGGGGCGCTGGAAGTGGCCGGGCCGATTGGGCAGCTCACGCCCTACGTGCCAGCGGGTTACGGTTTTGCCGCCATCATCGTGGCCTTTGTGGGGCGTTTGCACCCGGCGGGCATGGTGTTGTCGGCCATCCTCATGAGCATGTTCTACATCGGTGGTGAGCTGGCACAGTCGCGCATGGGTTTGCCCAAATCGATCACCGGGGTGTTTCAGGGCCTGCTGCTGTTTTGCCTGCTGGCCTGTGACACCCTGGTCAATTACCGCATCCGTTGGGGCCATGCCCGGAAAGGGGCCGTCTGATGGAAGCCTATGCCTTGTTGATGGCCGCCACGCTGAATGCGGGCACGGTGCTGGCCCTGGCTTCTTTGGGTTTGCTGATCAATGAAAAAGCCGGGGTGCTCAATCTGGGCGCCGAGGGCATGATGCTGTGCGCAGCCATCGCCGGTTTCGCCTCGGTGGTGCACACCGGCAGCGACACGCTCGGCCTGCTGGCCGGCATGGGGGCCGGGGCCTTGCTGGCCGGTATTTTTGGGGTGCTGGTCATCTGGCTGGGCACCAATCAATACGCCACGGGTTTGGCCTTGAGTCTCTTCGGCGCCGGTTTCTCGGCCTTTGCCGGCATTGCCTATGTGCAGGAAAAACTGCCTGAGCGTGCCAGCTTTGCAGTTCCCGGCTTGTCCGACATTCCCCTGCTCGGCCCGGCCCTGTTTCGGCAGCACCCGATGGTGTACGCGGCCGTTGTCTTGTGCCTTGCACTGATCTGGTTCCTTTACCGCAGCCGCACCGGCTTGGTGCTGCGCGCCGTGGGTGAGTCGCCAGAATCTGCACACGCCCTGGGCTACCCCGTGCGCCGCATCCGTCTGGCGGCCGTGGTGGTGGGCGGCGCCTTGTGTGGCCTGTCAGGGGCGTACATCTCGGTCGTCTACACCCCGTTGTGGGTCGAAGGCATGGTGGCGGGCAAAGGTTGGATTGCGCTGGCCTTGACCACGTTTGCCACCTGGCGTCCGGCACGTGTTTTGCTTGGTGCTTACCTGTTTGGAGGGGTGACCATGTTGCAGTTCCATTTGCAGGGGGCGGGGGTGGATGTGCCCAGCCAGCTGCTGACGGCGCTGCCCTACCTGGCCACCATCGTGGTGTTGGCCCTGATCTCGCGCAATCCGGCCTGGATTCGCGTGAACATGCCTGCATCGCTCGGAAAACCCTTCCATCCGGGTTCATAATGCATTTTTTCACCCCTGTAACTTTGTCCAATAAAGGAACTGACATGACAGACTTTTCCAAGCGCTCCGTCATCAAGATGGTCGCCCTGACGGCTGTGGCTGCGGCCGCACTCGTGGGCTGCGGCAAAAAAGAAGAGGCCCCCAAGGCCGACGCTGCACCGGCCAAGGCCGAACCTCTGAAGGTGGCGTTCGCTTATGTGGGCCCCGTTGGCGATGGCGGCTGGACCTTTGCCCACGACAACGCCCGCAAGGCGGTGGAAAAAGAATTCGGTGACAAAGTGGTCACCAGCTTCGTTGAAAACGTGCCCGAGAGTGCTGACGCTGAGCGCGTGATCCGCGACATGGCCGGCCAAGGCAACAAGATCATCTTCGGCACCACTTTTGGTTACATGGAGCCCATGCTCAAAGTGGCGGCTGACATCAAGGATGTGAAGTTTGAACACGCCACCGGCTACAAGCAAGCCGAGAACATGCGCACCTACGACAGCCGCACCTACGAAGGCGCGTACATGGCGGGTGTGATCGCAGGCAAGATGACCAAGTCCAACACCCTGGGTGTGGTTGCCTCCATTCCAATCCCTGAAGTGATCCGCAACATCAACTCCTTCACGCTGGGCGCCCAGTCGGTGAACCCCAAAGTCAAGACCAAGGTGGTCTGGGTCAACGAGTGGTTCAACCCCCCCAAGGAAACCGAAGCCGCCACCGCCTTGATCAACGGCGGCGCTGACGTGCTGATGCAAAACACCGACTCGCCCGCCGTGCTCAAGACCGCTGAAGCCAAAGGCAAGCGCGCCTTCGGTTGGGACTCCGACATGACCGCCTACGGCCCCAAAGCCCACCTGGGCTCGGCCGTGATCAACTGGGGTCCTTACTACATCAAGGCCGTGCGTGAAGCACTGGACGGCAAGTGGACCGGTGGCACCGCTTCCTGGTGGGGTGTGAAGGAAGGCGCGATCGATTTCGTGTCCCTGGCCGCTGACGTGCCTGAAGATGCCAAGAAAAAGCTGGAAGAAGTCAAAGCCGGTCTGAAGGACGGCAGCTTCTCCATCTGGAAAGGCCCGATCGTTGGTCAAGATGGCAAGGAAATCCTGGCCAAAGACGCTGTGGCGGACGACAAGTTCCTGAGCGGCATCAACTTCTACGTCAAAGGCGTGGAAGGCAAAGTGCCCAGCGGCAAATAAGCCCCGGGCAACCGAGCTGCTGGTGGCCCTGAGCCACCAGCCTGAAGCTGCCTTCGGGCAGCTTTTTTCATGGGAAAAGACAATGATCGAAGCTTCGCTTTGGCACCCTTTAGCTTTGGCCGAGCAGGTGAGCAGTGCCCCTTTGCCGGTCACTTTGCTGGCGCAGCCGCTGGTGCTGTGGCGCAGTGCCGACGGCGTGGCACATGCCTGGCCAGACCGTTGCCCGCACCGTGGTGCGAAGTTTTCTTTGGGCCAGGTGGTCAACGACCGGTTGGAGTGCCCTTACCACGGTTGGCAGTTTGATGGCCAAGGCCAGTGTCGGCATGTGCCCGCACTGGCGCAGTTCGTGCCGCCCGCGACCCATTGTGTCCAGACCTACCGAGTGCAAGAGGCGCATGGTCTGGTCTGGGTGCAATTGACCCCCGGCCCGGAAGAAGCGCCATTGCCCGCCTTCGGTGGTGCCTCGGTGACGGCGTTGCGCGCGGTCAACTGTGGCCCTTACGACGTGGCGACCAGTGCGCCGCGCATTGTGGAAAATTTTCTGGACATGGCCCATTTTGGCTTTGTGCACGAGGGCTGGCTGGGCACGCGCGATGCCACCGATGTGCCCGAGTACCAGGTGCAAGAGACACCCACGGGCTTGCTGGCCACTGGCTGCCAGGCCTGGCAGCCACGATCGAACCTGCATGCCATTGCTCCCGCACGGGTCGAGTACACCTACGAGGTGACAGCCCCTTATGCGGCGGTTTTGGCCAAAGTGCCCGAGGCCGGCAGCACAGCGGTGGACGGCTGGCGCGAGTCGATTGGCTTGTTCATCTGCCCGGTGACCCCCGAGTCCAGCCGCGTCTGGTTTCGGCTGGCGGTGGCCGACTTTGAGACGCCTGATGAAAAACTCCAGGCGTTCCAGGACACCATCTTCACACAGGACCAACCGGTCCTCGAATCGCAGCAGCCCAAAACCCTGCCGCTGGATCTGCGTGCGGAGCTGCACACGGTGGCCGACAAAATGTCTTCCAGTTATCGGCGCTATCTGCAAAGATCGGGCATCACTTTTGGAGTTTGCTGATGTTCAAAGTCCACGCCATTGCCCCACAACGTTTGCCAGCCTTGCTCAAGGCCATGCCCAAGGCCGAGCTACACATCCACATCGAGGGCTCCTTGGAGCCTGAGCTGATCTTTGTACTGGCCAAGCGCAATGGCGTGACCTTGCCCTATGCCGATGTGACCGCCCTGCGCAGCGCTTACGCCTTCACCAACCTGCAAAGTTTTCTGGACCTGTACTATGCCGGGGCCAGTGTGCTGCTGCACGAGCAGGACTTCTACGACATGGCCTGGGCTTACTTTGAAAAAGCTGCGGCAGACCATGTGGTGCGTGCCGAGCTGTTTTTTGATCCGCAAACCCACACGGCCAGGGGTGTGGCCATGGGGGCAGTGATTGAAGGTTTACACCGCGCCTGCCGCGATGCGCAAGCCAAGTGGGACATCAGCGCCGATTTGATCCTGTGCTTTTTGCGGCACCTGTCCGAAGAGGATGCGCTGGAAACCCTCGAAGAAGCCATGCCCTGGCGGGAGCATTTCATTGGTGTGGGTTTGGACTCGAGTGAAGTCGGCCATCCACCTGAAAATTTTGCCCGGGTGTTTGCCCGGGCGCGTGAGTTGGACTTGCATGTGGTCGCCCACGCAGGCGAGGAGGGGCCGCCCGCCTACATCTGGAGCGCGCTCGACACCTTGCACGTGGAGCGCATTGACCACGGCGTGCAGGCCGTGCACGATGCTGCGCTGATGAAGCGTCTGGCCGACAGCCAGATGCCGCTCACCGTGTGCCCGCTGTCCAACCTCAAGCTGTGCGTGTTCAATAGCCTGGCCGACCACAACCTGGGTCAGATGCTTGACGCTGGGCTCTGCGTGACCATCAACTCGGACGACCCGGCCTACTTTGGCGGCTACCTGAACGAGAACTACCTGCAGACCTTTGCCGCGCTGCACCTGGGCGCCCAGCAGGCCTACAGGCTTGCGGCCAACAGCATCGAAGCGAGCTTCGCCCCCGAAGAAGACAAGCACCGCTGGATGCACCAACTGAAGGTGTGTTTTCAGGATTTTGCCGAGAACGACTGAGGTTCACAGCGCACTTGCTAAAATCCAAATATGAGCCCGCTGCCCCGGCGGGCTTTGTTTTGTTCAATCTCCGGGGCCATGTAGAGGACTACCATGTACAAAAACCTCGCTGCCACGTTCGTGGCCGCCTGCTTTTTTCTCATCGGCGCTCAGGCGCAAACTTCCACCCCATCGAACGAGCCCGTCAAGGCCGGTTTTGTTTATGTCTCGCCCATCACCGAGGCAGGCTGGACGAAGCAACACGACGAGGGCCGCAAGGCCGTCGAGAAGGCTTTGGGCAACAAAGTCAAAACGACCTTTGTGGCCGATGTGGCCGAAGGGGCCGATGCCGAGCGCGTGATCCGCGATTTGGCACAGCAAGGCCATCAGATCATCTTCACGCCCAGTTTTGGCTACATGGAGCCCACGCTCAAGGTGGCCAAGGACTTTCCGAATGTGAAGTTCGAATCGGTCACGGGCTACAAAACGGCTGCCAACGTGGCCGCGTCCAACGCCCGCTATTACGAAGGCCGCTATCTGGCGGGCATCGCGGCGGGCCGCATGACGAAGACGAATGTCGCCGGTTATGTGGCGGGCTTCCCGATTCCAGAGGTGCTGCAGGGCATCAACGCCTTCACTTTGGGCATGCGCTCGGTGAACCCTCAGGCCACTGTCAAGGTGGTTTGGCTCAATGTCTGGTTTGATCCACCCAAGGAACGCGAGGCGGCCATGGCCTTGTTCAACCAGGATGTGGACGTGATCGCCTTCCACACCGGCTCCACCGCCGTGATGGCTGCGGCGCAAGAGCGCGGCAAGATGGCCGTGGCCTACCACTCGGACATGCGCAAGGCGGGGCCCGATGCCCAGATCATTGCGGTCACGCACCAGTGGGGTGACTACTACACCCGCCGCGTCAAGGCCGTCATGAATGGCAGCTGGACTTCGGGCACCGTGTGGGGGGGCGTGAAGGAAGGCATGGTTCGCGTAGGCGACTTTGGCCCCCAGGTGCCCAAGAAGGTGCAGGACGAAGTGCTGGCCCAACAAAAGAAAATGGGTTCAGGCCAGCTGCACCCCTTCACAGGTCCGATCACCGACAACGAAGGTCGCAATGTGCTGCCTGCCGGTCAGCAGCTGAGCGACGAGCAAATCCTGTCGATGAACTACCTGGTGGCAGGTGTGGTGGGCAAGGTCAGCCGCTGAGGCTGACCTTTTTCCCCATCAGGGGGCCAGCTGCTTGAGCAGGACCTGCAGGTTGCTGGCCTGACCCAGACCCCAGCAGGCGTCGAGCACGCTTTCCACTTTCGACTCGCCCAGGATCGGATCGGCCAGGTTGTGGAACTTGGCTTCCAGATCGGCGTCGGTCATGGGGCGTTGCAGCGAGCCAATGGCGTGCTCGACATGCACTTGCACGCTGCGGCCGTCCTTGAGGGTGGCTGTCACGTACACGCTTTCTTCGCGAACCGAGGTGTCCACCACGGCCTGCACCTTGCGGCGCAGGGCCACCACGTCTTCACGCGTGACGATGTGGTCGGCAAACTCTTCTTCGCCCGCACGGCCAAAGATCAGGCCTGCGGCGCAACCGTGGTACACGCTGAACTTGCCTTGCAGGCCGTCTTGCGGTTCTTTCTTGCCGGTCAGCTCCAGCACCAGCGGGTGCACGCGCAACTCGATTTTTTCGACTTCTTCGGCCTTCACGCCTTGGGCGCGCAGTTGCGCGCAGGCATCGATGCTGGGGTGGATCACGATGCCGCAGGCAAACGGTTTGTAAGCGTTGAAACTGATCTCGAAGCGCTGACCCAGCTCGTCTTGCGCCTCACGCCAGTCGTACTTGGTGGACAGCACCTGCGCCCAGCCGCGCGGGGCTTCAAGTGCGCGTGCGCTGGATGTGAAGCCCTTTTGTGCCAGCAAAGCGGCCATCAGGCCAGCACGCGCCGCGCCACCGGGGTGGAAGGGCTTGGTCATGGTGCCGAATTGTTCGCGCAAGCCAATGGGTTGTGACGCGGCAATGCCCAGCGCCATGGTGGTTTGCTCGGCGTTCAGGCCCAACAAGCGCGAGCAAGCGGCCGCCGCGCCCAGCGTACCCGTGGAGCCGGTGATGTGCCAGCCGCGGTCGTAGTGCTCGGGGTAGACCAGGTTGCCCATGCGGCAAGCCACGTCGATGCCCAGCACCAGCGCGTCGATCACCTGGCGGCCCGAACTGCCCTGGTGCTCGGCCAGCGCCATGATGGCCGAAGCCACGGGGCCAGCGGGGTGGATGATGGTTTTGAGGTGGGTGTCGTCAAAGTCAAAGGTGTGCGACGAGATGCCGTTGATCAGGGCGGCGCTGGCCATGTCCACGCGCTCGCTGCGCCCGGCCAGGGTGGCCTGGGGGGCGGGCTGCAACATTTGGGTGGCGGCCAGGGCCGCGTCCACCGCTTCGTGGCGGGCTGCGCCGATCGCGCAGCCGAGCCAGTTCAAAAAGGTGCGGTGCGCTTCGTGCTCGACGGCATCACTCCAGCCTTTGGAAGGGTGATTGGCCACGAATTCGGCCAGTTGGCGGGTGATGGCCGGTGCGTTGTGGTCGGCGGTGACGCTGGTGTTGACGGTCATGGTCTTTCCATTTCAATTAAAAATCGGATGCTCAGGCATCGAGGTTGATGTTGCGTTTGCGTGCGAGCTCGGTCCAGCGCGCCAGGTCTTTTTTCATGTAGTCGCCAAACTGGGTGGCCGTCATGGGCATCAGCTCGATCGCTTCGGCGCTGAGCTTCTCGCGGAAGTCCGGCTGGGCCAGCACTTGGGCCAGCGCATCGCTCAGTTGCTTGACGATGGGGGCGGGCATGCTGGCGGGGCCGACGATGCCGTACCACTGCTGGGCGTCAAAGCCCTTGACGCCCGATTCGTCCATGGTGGGCACATCTTTGAGGGCAGGGTGACGCTGGTTGCCGGTGACGGCCAAGGGTCGTACACGGCCACTGCGGATGTGGGGCAGCGCAGCGGCCAAGCCCGGGAACATGGCCTGGGTCTGGCCCGCGATCACGTCGGTGGTGGCGGGCGCAATGCCGCGGTAAGGGATGTGCACCATGAAGGTGTCGGTTTGCAGCTTGAACAGCTCGGCTGTCAGATGGGTGAGCGAGCCTGCGCCGGCCGAGCCATAGGACACACGGCCAGGGTTCTTTTTCACGTAGTCGATGAAGGCATTGACGTCCTTGATGGGCAAGGACGCATTGACCACCAGCACATTGGGCGTGGCGCCGATCATGCCGATGGGGGTGAAGTCTTTGAGGGGGTCGTAGCTGAGCTTGCGCGTGGCGGGGGCCGTGGCATGGGTGGACACATAGCCTTGCATCAGGGTGTAGCCATCGGGTGCGGAACGTGCCGTGGTCTGTGAAGCGATCACCCCGCCGCCGCCGCCCAGGTTCTCCACGACCAGGGATTGACCCAATACCTTGCTCAGGCGGTCGCACACGGCGCGGCCCACCATGTCCGAGCCGCCGCCTGCGGCCACGGGCACGATGTATTTGATGGGCTTGGCCGGATAAGTCGATTGGGCCCAGGTGCTGGCAGGCAGGGCCAGCAAAGGCGCGGATTGAAGCAAGGTCCGACGTTTCATGGTTTGTCTCCAGTGGATTTGTCTGATGGCTTGGTCAGGGCCGATGTGCTGCTTTGCAAGCGTTGGAAAGCGCTGCTCACGTGCTGCGTGAGCAGTTGGCGAGCCTGTTCGATATCGCCTTGAGCAATGGCCTGCGCGATGTGGGTATGCTCGTTGATCGAGCTTTGCATGCTCAAGCCCTGGGACAGGCTTTTGAGCCGTGCCAGATGCAATTTCTGAACCACGTCCCGGTAGGTGCTGGCCAAGGGAGCGTTGCCGGCAGCCTCGATGATTCGCCAGTGAAATTGCAGGTTTTCGGCGTAATAGCTCGCCACGTTTTGTTGTGATGCTGCCGCTTGCATGGCGGTGACCGACGCCGACAACGCCGTGGCCAGGACCTTGCGCTGGGGCGTGGGCAGAGCGGCCACTTTGGCCCCGGCAAAGCCGTCCAGCAGGCTGCGCATCTCGTACAGGTCGAGCACCTCGGTGTCCTGGATTTCGCGCACAAAGGTGCCTGAGTGCTTGCGTGAACTCACCAAGCCCGAGCTTTCCAACTCGCGCAAGGCTTCACGGACGGGCACCCGCGACACCTGCAGCCGTGCACAGACATCGGGCTCGTTGATCCGCTCGCCCGGGGCCAGGTCGCCCCGCAGAATGCGCTCCAGCAGGTCCTCGCGCACGAGCTTGGCCAGCGAGGTGTCCCGCATGGTTTGCAGTCGCGCAGACGTGTCGGAGGTGATCCAGGGGAGCATGGTCAGTATTGATCGATGATTGGATTAATCGTATACGAAATACGATCAACGCGCCTGGCGCACTGTCCGGTGGGTGACGGCACAACGCCCTGCCTGCCTTGCAAGGTCCAAAACAGAAGCGGCCTAAAATGCGGCATTCTTCCGAGGTGTACCGATGAGCATCAAAAGCGACAAGTGGATCCGCCGCATGGCCGAGCAAAACGGCATGATCGAGCCGTTCGAGCCGGGCCAGATCCGCCAGAACGCAGCTGGCCAGAAAATTGTGAGCTACGGCACCAGCAGCTACGGCTACGACATCCGCTGCGCCCCGGAGTTCAAGGTCTTCACCAACATCTACAGCACGGTGGTGGATCCCAAGAACTTTGACGAAAAGAGCTTTGTAGACATCGAAAGCGATGTTTGCATCATCCCGCCCAACAGTTTTGCGCTGGCCCGCACGGTGGAGTATTTCCGTATCCCGCGCAATGTGCTGACTGTTTGCCTGGGCAAGAGCACCTATGCCCGCTGCGGCATCATCGTCAACGTGACCCCGTTCGAGCCCGAGTGGGAAGGTTATGTGACGCTCGAATTCAGCAACACCACCCCGCTGCCTGCCAAGATTTATGCCGGTGAGGGCTGCGCGCAGGTGCTGTTCTTCGAGAGCGATGAAGTGTGTGAGACCAGCTACAAGGATCGGGGCGGCAAGTACCAGGGCCAGGTCGGCGTGACCTTGCCCAAGACCTGATTTTCGGGCGGTTCGGCTGAAATGAGACAATAGAGGCCGATGACTGCATCTTTTTCCAATTTGTCGCTGGCGCCCACGCTGGCACGCGCCGTAGCCGAAATGGGCTACGAATCCATGACCCCCATCCAGGCCCAGGCCATTCCGGTGGTGCTCACCGGGCAGGACGTCATGGGCGCTGCCCAGACGGGGACTGGCAAAACAGCGGCTTTTTCGTTGCCCTTGCTGCAGCGCCTGCTCAAGCACGAGAACCCTTCCACCTCCCCCGCCCGCCACCCTGTGCGGGCACTGGTGTTGCTGCCCACCCGTGAGCTGGCCGATCAGGTGGCCCAGCAGATCAAGCTGTACGCCAAGTACACCCAGCTGCGCAGCGCTGTGGTGTTCGGGGGCATGGACATGAAGCCCCAGACTGCCGAGCTGAAAAAAGGCGTGGAAGTGCTGGTTGCTACACCGGGACGTTTGCTCGACCACATCGAAGCCAAAACCGCGGTCCTCAACCAGGTGGAGTATGTGGTGCTCGACGAAGCCGACCGCATGCTGGACATTGGCTTTTTGCCCGACCTGCAGCGCATCCTTTCCTACCTGCCCAAGCAGCGCACCACGCTGTTGTTCTCTGCGACGTTTTCACCCGAGATCAAGCGGCTGGCGGGCAGTTACCTGCAAAACCCGATCACCATCGAGGTGGCCCGCCCCAACGAAACCGCATCCACCGTCGAGCAGCGCTTTTATGCGGCTCAAGACGACGACAAGCGCCGGGTCATCCGCCATGTGCTCAATGAGCGCGGCCTCAAGCAGGCCTTCATCTTCACCAACAGCAAACTCGGCTGTGGTCGCCTGGCGCGGTCATTGGAGCGCGAAGGCTACAAAACCGGGGCACTGCACGGTGACAAGAGCCAGGACGAACGCCTCAAAGCCCTCGAAGCCTTCAAAAAAGGCGAAGTCGATTTGCTGGTCTGCACCGATGTGGCCGCGCGCGGTCTGGACATCAAGGATGTGCCCGCGGTGTTCAACTTCGATGTGCCTTTCAATGCGGAAGACTATGTGCACCGCATTGGCCGCACAGGCCGTGCGGGGGCCAGCGGCTTGGCTGTGACCCTGGTGTCGTCGAGTGATACCCGCCTGGTGGGTGACATTGAGAAGCTGATCAAGAAAAAAATCGATGTCGAGACCGTCTCGCTCGAAGGAGACCGCGCACCTCGCGGTCGCTATGAGGGCGAGCGTGGCCGCTTCGACGGTGAACGCAGCCGCCGCGAGTCTGCCCGCGATCCGCGTGATGTGCTGGACGCGCCGCGTGAGCGCCGCAGCGGTGGTTTCCGCCCTGCGCCTGTGCCGCGTGATCCCTTCTTTGACAAGCCCTACGAAGCCCCTGCCGCAGATGCGCCCCCGGTCTGGGAGTCCAATCGCGGCACCATGCCCCGTTCGCCTGTCTCGGCCAACATCAAGCCCAAGCGCAAAGTGGCGGCCTTGTTCAAGACCAGCGATTGACCTTGTCTTTACGCCTGCTTCAAACGGGCGTGACCTGACACTGTCAAAATTGGGGGATGCGTGAAAACCTCTCCTCCGTTTCCGGTGCCAATTCCTTCGAATTGACGACGCCTGTTTTTCCCTTGCCTGCCCTGACGCGCGGCCTCCTGGCCATCGGCTTGATCAGCCCCGTGTGGGGTGTTCTGGCGCAAACTGCGCCTGCCAAGGTCACGGACATGGGGCGGGTCGAGATCCGCAGCAACCGCGACAACGACACCGAAGCCCGTCGCGAGTCGACGGCCGCCAAGATCGTGATTGGCCGCGAAGACATCGAAAAACAGGGCGATGCGACCCTGGGCGAGGTGCTCAAGCGCTTGCCGGGCGTCACCATTGGGGGCGCGCCTGGGCGTGGAGGGGCCATCCGCATGCGGGGGCTGGGCAATGGCTACACCCAGATCCTGATCGATGGTGAACGGATGCCCCCGGGCTTCTCGGTGGACCAGCTCACGCCCGAGCAGGTTGAAAAAATCGAGATCATGCGTGCCCCCACCGCCGAGACGGGCGCACGAGCCATTGCAGGCACGATCAACATCGTGCTGCGTGAGGGCCAAAAGGCTTCGCCCGATGACCTCAAGCTCACACGCAGCACGGAGCATGGTGAGGTGTCGAGCCAGGTCAACTGGGTCCACAACCTCAAGACAGAACCCATCAGCGGCACATTCACCCTGTCTGCGATGGACAACTACCGGCACGAGGAAAGCAGCACAGTCACCGAGTCCTCGCTGATCACCGATCGGATACGGGAGTTCAGCAGCGTGGGCCACCGCAAGGCCATGAATGCGAATGCGCGATTGCAGTGGAAGGGTGAGCAAGGCCGCAGCCTGGTGCTGACCCCCTTCGTGGTGTATTCCGAATTTGACAACCGCGGCCAGCTCGCGGTGCGCACCACAGAAGGTGCGGCGCTGTCCGATACCGCGCAAATACAGAGCGGCAACCGCTTCACCATGGCACGGCTCAATGGGCAATGGAACGAGCGATTGTCGGCCGATGACCGGCTGGAAGTGCGCTTTGGCGCAGGCAAAACCACTTACGACTACCGTCTGGACCAGACCGGTGCAGCGGGTGTGACCACGGGCAGTGGTCAGCCTTTGCTGCGCAACGGTTTCGAGACCCAGAACTTCGTGGACAACAGTTACAGCCTGAATGGGAAATGGACCCGTGCGCTCGACAACGGTCACCAGATCGTGAGCGGGCTGGAGCTGGAGACGGTCAAACGTGACGAGCAAGGCAATGCAGCATTGGCCGAGGATGGTGGCAACCTCACCGCCAGCACGCGCCGCTGGGCGATTTACACCCAGGACGAATTCAAGATCAACCCTCAGTGGTCGGCCTATGGCGGCTTGCGCTATGAAAACCTGCTGACCGAGGGCACGGTCAACGGCGTGCTCAAACGCAACGACAGCGCGGTCTGGACGCCGCTGCTGCATGCGGTCTACAAGCCCGATCCACAAAAGCGCGACCAGATCCGCATGAGCCTCACGCGCAGCTACAAGTCACCCACGCTTTACCAGCTGGTGGCGCGTTATGTGCCTTCGCTGGGCGAGAACAGCTGGACCCAGGCCGACCGCACGGGCAACCCGGACCTCAAGCCCGAGTTGGCCACGGGTGTGGACGTGGCGTTTGAACGCTACCTGGACCAGGGCGGTTTGCTCAGCGCGAACGTGTTCCGCCGCAACATCAGCAACCTGATCCGCTACACCACCAGCTACAACACCAGCACCGGTCGTTACATTTCATTGCCCACCAATGTGGGCGATGCCGTCACGCAGGGCTTGGAGTTGGAGGCCAAATTCCGCTTGGACCAGTGGTTTGCAGGGGCCTTGCCAGTGGATGTGCGGGCCAATGCCAGCTTTTTCCATTCACGCGTGCAGGATGTACCTGGCCCCAACAACCGGCTCGACCAGCAGCCGGGCATGACCGCCAATTTAGGGGGTGACTACCGTCTGCGCAGTTGGCCTTTGACGCTGGGGGGCAATGTCAACTGGAACCCGGCCTACGACACCCGCCGCACCGAACAGCAATGGGTGTACCAAGGCACCAAGCGCGTGGTGGATGTGTATGGTCTGTGGAAAATTTCGCCGTCAACCGGTTTACGCCTGACGGTCAGCAACCTGACGCCCCTGGACTACATCACCGGATCAACCTTCCGCAATGGCAGCCAGTACGAGTCGGCCACCACCACGGCCCACAACTGGCGCAACGTCCAGTTGCGGCTGGAGATGAAAATCTGACCGCTGAGTGGGCGGCTGCGTGCGCCCCCCTGGGGTGCTGACGCGGCAACACCCTTGTCCCGGGTTTGGCAGCGCTCACCTGAGCGCTTGTGCCAAGATGGTGGTTAAACCCTTCAAGGAGACCCCCGATGCCGATCAAAGATGGTGCCTGGCACGACCGCATGTACAACAACCGCGCTTTGGTGCCGGACTTTGCCGATCACTTTGCGCACTGGGCTAGCGCCTCCGAACAAGCCAGAAAAACGCTGCCTTGCCAGCTGGATGTGCGCTACGGCCCCGGCCCCAAAGAAACGCTGGACATCTTCCCGGCAGCCCGGCCCGGCGCCCCGGTGGTGGTGTTCATCCATGGCGGCTACTGGCGCAGTCTGGACAAGGCTGATCACTCGTTTGTGGCCCCAGCCTTGCGCGACATGGGGGCCTGCGTGGTGGCCGTCAACTACGCACTGTGCCCAGGCACCCCTGAAGTGCCCGTGACCATCCCCGACATCGCCTTGCAGATGACCCACGCCTTGGCCTGGGTGTGGCGCCACATCGGCCTGCATGGAGGTGACCGCCACAACATCACCGTGATCGGCCACTCGGCAGGCGGCCACCTGGCGGCCATGCTGCTCGCTTGCGACTGG
Source organism: Limnohabitans radicicola (assembly GCF_014837235.1). Lineage (GTDB taxonomy): Bacteria > Pseudomonadota > Gammaproteobacteria > Burkholderiales > Burkholderiaceae_C > Limnohabitans_A > Limnohabitans_A radicicola. The sequence goes on from NZ_JACYFT010000003.1 coordinate 298,920, forward strand.
AAAGACGTGGGTTCGGACTTGCCTGCGAAACTGGTCACCAAGGCGATGTCCATCTCTGGTCTGTATGACTTGGAGCCGGTGCGCAAGACGCCTTTTGTTCAGGCCGATTTGCGCATCACGCCCGCGCAAGTGCGTCTGGCCAGCCCGGCCAAATGGCCGCGCCCGCGCCATGGGGTGCTGTACACCGTGGCCGGGGGTGACGAGAGCCCGGAGTTTTTGCGGCACAACCGCCTGATCCACCAAGCCTGGGGGCCCAAGACCGTGCCGGTGTGTGAGGACTTGCCTGGGCTTAATCACTTCAGCATCGTCACTGAACTCACACGGGTGGGTAGCCGCTTGCATGCGCTCACGCACCAGCTGATCCAGCAGAAATCGGCCTGAGGCTCGGCACCGGCAGGAAACAAAAAAGGCAAGCCACGGCTTGCCTTTTTTCTGTTCAAGAGCCCAAGGCTCAGGCAGGTAAAAAGCGCTCCACCAGCAGCGACCAGAACGCCGAACCCACAGCCACGTTGTCGTCGTTGAAGTCGTAGCCCGGGTTATGCACCATGCACGCGCCGTGGCCATCACCCGATCCGTCGCCGTTGCCGATCAGGAGGTAGCAGCCGGGCACTTCTTCGAGCATGAAGGCGAAGTCTTCGCTGCCGGTCAAGGCGCGGGGGTTGCGCACCACGCGGTCTTTGCCCACCAGCTCCTCGGCGACTTGCTGCACAAAATCGGTCTCGGCCATGTGGTTGACCAGCACCGGATAGCCGCGCTTGTAGTCGATGTGGGCCCGCACGCCGTAGCTTTGGGCTTGGGCATGGGCCAGATCGGTGATGCGTTTTTCGAGCAGTTCACGCACCTCGCGGTTCAAGGCACGCACGCTCAGTCGCAAGGTGGCCGATTGCGGGATCACGTTGTTGGCCACCCCCGCATTGAACGCGCCCACGGTGATGACCGCCATCTCTTGGGGGTCCACATTGCGCGCCACGATGCTTTGCAGGCCCATGACGATGGCCGAAGCCGCCACCACCGGATCGGCCGAGCGGTGGGGCACCGCACCATGGCCGCCAGTGCCTTCGACGGTGATGGTCACGTTGTCAGACGACGCCATGGCCGCGCCGTCGCGCATCACCAGATGCCCTTGTGGGTGACCTGGCATGTTGTGCATGCCAAAAATCGCGTCGCAAGGGAACTGCTTGAACAGGCCGTCTTCCATCATCTTCTTGGCGCCGCCCAGGCCTTCCTCGGCGGGCTGGAAGATCAGGTTGACGGTACCCGAGAACGTGGCCTTTTGCGCGATGTGCTTGGCCGCAGCCAGCAGCATGGCGGTGTGGCCATCGTGACCGCAGGCGTGCATGATCCCGGTGTTGCAGCTGGCGTAAGGCAAGCCAGTGGCCTCGTCGATGGGCAGAGCGTCCATGTCGGCGCGCAAGCCAAGGGCCTTGCCGCCTGTGCCGCGCTTGAGCTGCCCGACCACGCCCGTACCGCCCAGGCCACGGGTGACCGCATAGCCCCATTTCTCGAGCTGCTCGGCCACCAGGTCGCTGGTGCGGTATTCCTTGTAGCCCATCTCCGGGTGCTTGTGGATGTCGCGGCGTACCGCGATGAACTCATCGGCCTGCGCTTGCAGGGCCTGCAGTTTGTCGTGCAAAAAAGCTTCGCTGGGTGCGTTCATGGATAGACCTCTTTGGAGAGGGTGGGTTACTGAGGTTGCAGATTAATCGATTTGGCGATGCCGCGGAACTGGGCTGTACCCTCGCTGTAGACCTTGCTCAGTTCGGCCAGTGGCAAGGGCTTGGCGATCAGCAGGCTGTTGGTTTCCAGACCGGATCGCACGCCTGCGTCGTTCAGGGTTTCGGTCAGTGCCTTGTGCAGCGTTTGCACAACGGCTTCGGGGGTGTCTTTCTTGACGAAGTAGCCGGTCCAGATGTTGAAGTCAAAGTTCTTGAGTTGCTTGCTCTCGGTGATGGCGGGGTATTGCTTCACGCTCTCCAGTCGCTCTTTGTTGAGCATGGCCAAGACCTTGATCCGGCCTTCTTTTTGCAGGTCAACGTAGTTCTTGCCGAAGGGGGCCAGATAGATGTCCACCTGCCCCCCAATCAGGTCCTGGTTCGCAGGTGCGCCACCTTTGTATGGCACGTGCGTCATTTCAATGCCGGTGACCTTGGACAGGTGTTCTCCCAGCAGGTGGTAGAACGAGCCTGGCCCCACTGAGGCGTAGGTCACAGGTTTGCCTTCCTTGGCCATCTTGCGGGCGTAGTCCAGGAACTCGTCCACAGTGTTGGCCGGGATGTCCTTGCGCGCCAGAAAACCGATTTGCGCTGCACCCACGATCTGCACCAGGCGGAAGTCTTCGCTTTTGAATTTGACGGCAGCGTTGGCCAATGGGGACAGGATCAGTTCGTTGGGCGAGCCCTGGAACAGGTAGTAACCATCGCTGGGGGCACTCAGCACTTTTTGCGCAGCAATGGCACCGCTGACACCTCCGACGTTTTCGACGATCACGGGCTGGTGCAGTTGCTTGCCCAGGGGCACGTTCACCATGCGGGCGATCACATCCGACAGGCCACCGGCCGGGTAAGGCACCATGAGTGAGACGGGCTTGGCAGGAAAGTTCTGGGCCTGGGCGATGCCCAGACCCAGTGTCGCCACCGAGGCCAGCAGCAGGCGGCGAAGCAGGGAAGTCGTGTTCATGTTGTTGTCTCCGTTGAAATTGTTGTCAAAAATTTCAGCCAGGAAGCATGTTAGACGCTGCCTGACCGGGATGCAGTCGCCTGCGTAGAGCTCACTGGGGTTCGAGGTTGATGGACTTGGCGATGGCCCGATAGCGCTCGATCTCGCCCTTGTAGATGCGGGCCAGTTCGGCCGGGGTGCGCGAAGCCAACACCACGTTGCCATTGCTCTCGAAGGCTTTGCGGGTCTCCGGGGCTTGCACGGCCGTATAGAAGGCCTTGTTCAGGGCGTTGACCACATGGTCTGGCGTGTTCTTGTGGACCTGGATGCCGGACCAGATGTCAAAGTCCATGGCTTCGAGGCCCTTCATGGCCGCCATGGGCGGGAATTGCTTGAACAGGGCGTGCGGTTTCTTGGCGGTGACGGCCAGGCCCTGGATCTTGCCGTCCACGATGGTCTGCGGGATCGAGCCGCCCAGGGGCAGGAAAGTCATGTCGATCTGCCCACCCATCAGGTCGGTGATCAGCGGGGCGATGCCCTTGTAGGGCACATGCAGCATCTGCAGCTGGGTCACCTGCGAGAACTTCTCGCCGATCAGGTGGTACAGCGAACCGGGGCCGACGCTGCCGTAGGTCAGGGGTTTTTCGGGGTGCTTGCGGGCATAGGCCAGCAATTCGTCCACGGTCTTGATGTTGAGTGAGTTGCGCACCGTCAGGACCGTGTTGGTGGTGGTGAACTGGGCCACCAGCTTGAAGTCTTCGGACTTGTACTTCACTCCCTGGATGGCCAAGGGCGCCAGCACCAGCTCCATGGGGCTGCCTGCGCTCAGGGTGTAGCCGTCGGCGGGGGCATGGACCAGTTTGCCCATGCCGATCGCACCACCCGCACCACCGATGTTCTCGATGATCATGGGTTGCCCCAGTTTGGCGGCGGCATCGGGCTGGACTTTGCGTGCGAAAAAGTCCGAAGGGCCACCGGCGGGGTAGGGCACGATCAGGCTGATGGGCTTGGTGGGGTAGTTTTGCGCCCAGCTGGGGCCGGCAGCGCAAGCGGCCATGAGAAGGCTGCCAAATAGTTTCATGAGGTTCATGGGATCTCCTGGGAGGGGCTGGAATTCAGGTTCGGATCGTAAAAATATGAAATCCATGTGTCCAATGACTTATTTTCCTGAAATTCATTCATAAAATGCATGAATGAACCTCCGGCACCTCGAACATTGGCTGGCATTGGCCGAAACCGGCTCCTTCAGCCGTGCCGCCGAAAAACTGCACATCACCCAGTCGGCGCTGAGCCGCAGCATCCAGTCACTCGAGGACGAGCTGGGTGGGCCTTTGGTCGATCGCATCGGCAAGAAGAACGAACTCACCCCCTTGGGGCGTTCGGTGCTGGAGCGGGCCAGGCGCGTGGTGCATGAGGCGGCCGAACTCAAACAGGGAGCCGCCGTGTTGCAAAAAGGCGGCATGGGCACCCTGCGCATCGGGCTGGGCTCGGGGCCGGGGGCGATGCTGATGACGCCGTGGCTGGTGCACATGGGGCGGCATTACCCGACCGTGCAGGTGGCGGTGACCCGTGGCCCGGCCGAGCTGCAACTGCAGCAGCTGCGTGACCGGCAACTCGATGCGCTGGTGGTGGACGTGCGCCGTGTGGTGCCCGCCGACGATCTGCTGATCGGGCCTGTGTACGACGTCCCGGCCGGCATGGTGTGCCGTGCGGGGCATCCGCTGTTGTCCCGCTTCCCCGGGGCTGTGCCCTTCAAGGCTTTGCTCGACTACCCGGTCGCTTCCACGCCCCTGTCCGACGAGGTGGCCCGCATGCTGGTGGCCAGGTACGGCGCTGCCGCCAATCCTGCCCGCATGACCACCTTGCAGTGCGAGGAGATCGCCAGCCTGATCGACACGGTGCGCCAGACCGACGCCATCTACCTCGGCATCCTGGGGGCCGCACGGCGTGATCTGGCCCGGGGTGAATTGGTGGCCTTGCGGGTGACGCCCTCCCTTGATGCCGGTGCCAGGCTCGGCATGGTGACACTGGCCGGGCGCACCGAACTGCCCGTGATGGCCGAATTCCGGGCGTTCGTCACCCGGCAGCTGGCCCCGGAAAAAGAGGAGGCAGCACATGCCTGAGTGGTCTTCGTTGTTGGCGGTTTTGCTGGGCTACACCGTGCTGGGCCTCACCGGTTTTGGCTCGGCGCTGGTCATCGTGCCCTTGCTGGCCTGGCAATGGCCCTTGCCCGAGGTGGTGACCCTGGTGCTGGTGCTGGACCTGCCCGCGTCCTTGATGCACAGCGGCCTGAACTGGCGTCAGGTGCAGTGGACCGAATTGCGCAAACTCTTGCCGGGTCTGGTGCTGGGCACGCTGGCGGGGCTCTGGCTCACCCACCACCTGAGCAGCCGCTGGCCCCTGCTGGCGCTGGGGGTGTACGTGGCGGCCGTCGGCGCGCGTGCCCTGCGCTCGGCGCAGACACAGCCAGCGCTGAACGAACGCTGGGGGCTGGTCTACGGCAGCGGCATCGGTGTGGTCGAGATGCTGTTTGGCACCGCAGGCCCGGTGGTGGTGGCCTGGTTGACCCGTCGCCTGCCCGATGCGCACCAGGTGCGCGCCACCATCCCGATGGTGATGGCTGTGGCTGTGCTCACCGTGCTGGGCGGCATGGCCTGGGACGGTCGCTTGTCCCAGCCGCTGCTGTGGCAGCGTTGGTGGGTGTTGATCGCGCCTGCGTTGGCCGGGGTCTGGCTGGGCCATCGCCTGGCGCACCGCGTGCCTGTGGCACGTCTGCGGCAGACCATTTGCGCGCTGCTGGTGGTCAGTGGCAGCGTGCTTGTCGCGAAGGCGCTGGGCTGAAATGAAAAAGCCTGCGATCCGTCACCGGTTCGCAGGCTTGCGGCAGGTGCCGAAGCGGTTTACATCAACAGGTGTTCGCCTGCGTTGTCACCGCCCAGGATCACGTAGTTCACCTTGCGGATGTCCATCAGCTTGGTGCCACCGGCGTAGCTGATCGAGCTTTGCACGTCCTGCTCCATCTCGATCAGGGTGTTGGCCAGCTTGCCCTTGACGGGCTCCAGAATGCGCTTGCCTTCGACGTGCTTGTACTCGCCCTTGTTGAAGTCGGACGCCGAGCCGTAGTACTCCTTGAACAGCTCGCCGTTGACCTCAACGGTCTTGCCGGGCGACTCTTCGTGGCCTGCAAAGAGCGAGCCGATCATGACCATGCTCGCGCCAAAGCGGATGCTCTTGGCGATGTCGCCATGGCTGCGGATGCCGCCGTCGGCAATGATCGGCTTGGTCGCCACGCGGGCACACCACTTGAGGGCCGACAACTGCCAGCCACCCGTGCCAAAACCGGTCTTGAGCTTGGTGATGCAGACCTTGCCCGGGCCCACACCCACCTTGGTCGCGTCAGCGCCCCAGTTTTCGAGGTCGATCACGGCTTCGGGCGTGGCCACGTTGCCCGCGATGATGAAGCTCGTAGGCAGTTTGGCTTTGATGTAGCCGATCATGTCGCGCACGCTGTCGGCATGGCCGTGGGCAATGTCGATGGTGATGTACTCGGGCACCAGGCCAGCCGCAGCCAGCTCGTCCACGGTGGCGCGGTCAGGGGCCTTGACGCCCAGCGAGATGGAGGCGAACACACCCTTGGCGTGCATGTCGCGCACGAACTGCACATTGTCCAGGTCAAAACGGTGCATCACGTAGAAGTAATCGTTTTGCGCCATCCACAGGCAGATCTTTTCGTCGATCACCGTTTTCATGTTGGCGGGCACCACCGGCAGGCGGAACTTGCGGTTGCCCAATGTGACGCTGGCGTCACACTCGGAACGGCTTTCCACGCGGCATTTGCGTGGCAGCAACAGGATGTTGTCGTAGTCAAAAATTTCCATGAGAAAACCAAGCTCCAAAAAAGGATTCGTTGAAAGAACGAGTGAGCGCTTGGCCTGGCCGGTTTTCTGGCCCCTGGGGTGAACCCGTTGCAGGTTCAGGGCAAAAAAAACCGGGCGCAAGAATCTTGGGCCCGGTGACTGATTCTACCCGCATTCCCTGACTCAATCGTCAAAGTCCCAGATCTGGTGCAAATCCAGTGTGAGCAGGGCCTGACGTTCGACCACTTCCCAGTGCTGGCGCTCGCTTTCGCGGCGCTGCTCATTGGCCAGGCGTCGGTTCTGCAGCAGCTCGGTCATGGTGTGTTCGCCCACCGCATAGGCCTTGAGCGACTTGTCGGCGGCCTGGCCCTGCAGGCGGGCGGCTGTTTGCAAGTGCTGGGCGGCCATTTTGTGGTGTTGCAGCTGTGTCCAGCGGGCCTCGAAATCGGTACCCAATTGGGCCTGCAGTTGGCGCACCTTGTCCTGCGCGTTTTGCGACTCGGCAAGGGCCGCCAGGGCATGGCTTTGGCGGGCTTGTCCCGCCAGCGGCATGCTCAAGGACAGGCCCACGAGTTGCTCAGTACCCTGGCGTTCGCGCTGGGTGTACACGCCCAGGGTGGGGTCGGGCCACTTGTCCTTGTCGATGCGCTCGGCCAGCACGCGCATGCGGGCGGCTTCGGCGCGCCAGAGCTTGAGTTCGTGGTGGTTCTCCAGAAAGGTTTGCTGCAAAGCGGCCATGGGCGGCAAATCGGGCAAACCCTGCCAGTCGGGTGGCAGTAGCTCCAGCGGCAAGCCTGGGTACAGGCGGGTGAGCGTGATCTGCACCGCCGCATGTTGTGACTGCGCCGCTTGCAGCGCCGCCTGGCAGCGCTGCAGCTCGGCTTGGGCCAGATCGGCGTCCAGTTGAGAAATATCGCCTTGCTTGAGCCGGGCCTGGGCCTGGCGCACCAGCGCTTGGGCCAGGCCCAGGCTGGCGGCGGCGCTGTCGCGGTCCACCTGCGCCTTGCGCAGGCTGAACCAATGCTGCATCAGGCCCCGGCTGGCTTCGTGCAGGGCATCGGCGTAAGCGATGCGCGCCACCTCGCGGCTTTTCTCGGCCAGGTCGGCGTCGAGCTGGCCCTTGCCCCACCAGCGCAGCGGTCGCTCCAGGCTGAGGCTGGTCTCGGCAAACCGGTCTTGCGGCTGCTGCACGCGCCGGCTTTGCTGGTTCATGCGCACCGTGAATTCGGCGTTGCCCGAAGCCGTCATCTGCGCCCGGTGCATCTGCGCCGACTTTTGCGACAGCGCCGCTTGCAGGGCGGGGCTGGCCAACAGCGCTTGCTGCACCACCGCAGCGGGCGGCAAGAAGGCTTGCACCGCTTCAGGCGCTTGTGCCTGGGCCAGGTTCAGACCCAGCGCACAGCACAGGCCCAGCCAGAGGGGTTTGAAATGGGTCATGACGACCTCCGTGTTTTCCATTGCGTCCACAGCTCGCCAAAGCTGGCTGCCGCGCCTGCGTGTTCAAAGAACTTGGGCAGCAGCAACAAAGTCAGCAAGGTGGCGCTGATCAGCCCACCCGTCACCACGATGGCCAGGGGCTTTTGAATCTCTGAGCCCGGTCCGGTGGCAAACAGCAGCGGGATCATGCCCAACGCCGTGATGAGGGCGGTCATCAGCACCGGCCGCAGGCGACGCTCGGCGCCCAGGCGCACGACGTCGTGCATGGCCTCGCCGTTTTGCAGGCGTTCGTTGAAGTGCGTGACCATCACCACCCCGTTGAGCACCGCAATGCCCAGCAGCGCGATGAAGCCCACCGAAGCGGGCACCGACAGGTACTGGCCCGAGATGGCCAGCGCCAGCACACCGCCCACCAGGGCAAACGGGATGTTCAGGAAAATGATCGCGGCCTGCACGGCCGAGCCAAAGGTCAGCATCAGGATCAAAAAGATCAGGGCCATGGCCGCCGGGATCACCACACCCAAGCGCGCCGCAGCGCGTTGCTGGTTTTCAAACTGCCCGCCCCACACCACCTGGATGTCCTTGGGCAGATTCAGCGCCACCACCGCACGCTGCGCATCGGCCACAAAGCCGGTCAGGTCGCGGTCTTGCACCGACACCTGGATGGTGGTCAGGCGTCGGCTTTGCTCGTGGTCGATGCGGATGGGCCCCACCACCTGCTGGATGTCGGTCAACGCGCTGGCGCTCCAGACCCGGCCGTCCGGGCCGCTGAGCTGCAGGTTCTTGAAGGCCTCGGGGCTGTGGCGTACGGCATCGTTGCCGCGCAAGGTCACGGGCGTGCGGATGCCGCCTTCGAGCACTTGCCCCACGGTCTCGCCTTCGAGTTGGTGCTTCAGGGCCTGCTGCACGCTGTCCACGCTCAGGCCTGCCGCGCCCACGGTGTGGCGGTGGATGCTGACGGTGAGATACGGCATGCCTTCGGCCTTGGGGGCGATCACTTCGGCCGCGCCGTCGATGCGCCTGACCGCCTCGGCCACCTTTTGCGCCGCCGCAGCCAGTGCGTTCAGGTCCGTGCCAAACAGCTTGATGGCCACGTCACCCCGCGTGCCCGTGAGCATTTCCGAGATGCGCATCTCGATGGGCTGAGTGAAGGCATAAACCAGGCCCGGAAAGCCGTCGAGCACTTGGCGCAGCGCGTCGATGATGTCGTCCTTGCTGCCGCGCCACTCGCTTTTGGGTTTGAGCACGAGGAAGGTGTCGGTCTCGTTCAGGCCCATGGGGTCCAGGCCCAGCTCGTCCGAGCCCACGCGGGCCACGATCGACTGGACTTCCGGCACCTTGGCCAAAATGGCCTGTTGCACCCGGGTGTCGATCTCGAGCGAGGCCTCCAGCGAGATGGACGGCACTTTTTGCAGCTGCACCAGGATGTCGCCCTCGTCCAGCGTGGGCATGAAGGTCTTGCCAATCTGGGTGTACAGGCCTGCGGCCAAGACCAGCGAGGCGATGGCGCCCAGCATCAGCCAGCGGGTGTGCCGCCAGGTGGTGTCGCGCAGCCACACATAGCCCTGGTGGATTTTTTGCACCACCACCGGCTCGTGCCCCCCTTCGCTGCGCAAAGCCATCGAGGCCAGTGCAGGTGTCACCGTGAGCGCCAGCACCAGCGACGCGCCCAAAGCCATGACGATGGTCAGCGCCACGGGCGCGAACAACTTGCCTTCAAGGTCTTGCAGGGTCAAGAGCGGTAAAAACACCACGCAGATGATCAGCACCCCCGCGACAACGGGCTTGACCACCTGTTGCACCGCGTGCAGCACACGCTCGGTCAGGGTGATGCCCGGTGTGTGCTGACCGCTGGCGAGCGATGCTTCGATGTTCTCGACCACCACCACCGAGGCGTCCACCAGCATGCCCAGCGCGATGGCCAGACCGCCCAGGCTCATCAGGTTGGCCGTGAGGCCAGCCCAGCGCATCAGCAAGAAGGTGGTGAGCAGCGACAAGGGCAGTGAGACCGCCACCACCAACGCCGCGCGCAGGCCGCCCAGAAAGACGTACAGCACCACGCAGACCAGCACGCTGGCTTCTGCCAGGGCCTTGACCACGGTGTTGACCGCACGCGAAACCAGCTCGCCCCGGTTGTAGAAAGTCTTGATCGTCATGCCCGCAGGCAGGCGTTTTTGCAGGTCTTTGAGTTCGAGGTCCAGCGCATCGACTAGCTCACGGGCATTAGCGCCCCGCAAGCCGAGCACCAAGCCTTCGACCGCTTCGCCTCGGCCGTCCTGGGTGACGCCGCCGTAGCGCGTCAGGGCACCTGTGCGCACCGTGGCCACATCGCCCAACAGCACCTGGGCGCTGCCCCGCATGGGGCTCAGGCGGATGGCGCGCAGGTCGTCCAGCGTTTTGACAGCGCCTTCGACCCGCACCACCAGCGATTCTTCACCCGCCGTGATGCGGCCCGCGCCGTCGTTGCTGTTGTTGCTGGTCAGGGCTTGGCGCAGTTCGGCCATGGGAATGCCCAGTGCTGCCATGCGGGCCGTGTGGGGCACCACCTCGAAAGTCTGGACTTCACCACCCAGCGAATTCACATCGGCCACACCGGGCACGTTGCGCAGCGCGGGGCGGATGGTCCAGTCCAGCACACGGCGCTTGTCGGCGAGGCTGAAGCCTTCGCCTTCGAGCGTGAACATGTACATCTCGCTCAAGGGCGTGGTGATGGGGGCCAGGCCACCGCTCACACCTGCGGGCAAGTCGCTCATCACGCCGTTCAGGCGTTCGGAGACCTGCTGGCGCGCCCAGTACAGGTCCACGCCCTCTTCAAAGTCGAGCGTGATGTCGGCGATGCCGTATTTTGACACCGAACGCACCATGCGTTTGCGTGGGATGCTCAGCAGTTCTTGCTCGATGGGTTTGACCACCCGCAGCTCGACCTCTTCGGGCGTCATGCCCGGGATCTTCAGGATGATCTTGGCCTGCGTGGGAGAGATGTCAGGGAAGGCGTCGATCGGCAGCTGCTGCCAGGCTTGCAGGCCCGCCAACATCAGGACCGCTGCCAACAACAAGGTGAGCTGCTTGTAGCGCAGCGCTAGGCGAATCAAGGCTTGCATGGTCATTCACCCTGTTGCAGCAGTGCGCGCAGCGAGGCCAAGCCCGTGACTGCCACGCGGCTGCTGGCCTGCAGGGGCGTTTGAGTGGTCGGCTGGATCACCGATTGGTCGTCGTTGCTCGACAGCACCCGCACCGGGGTGGCGTCAAAACCCTTGGCGGTGGCGACAAACACCCACGACTGGCCTTGTTGCAGCACCACGGCGCGTGCAGGTACCTGCCATGCAGCGCTGTTGGGGCTGACCAGCGAGGGGTGCAGCTGTACCGAGAGGACTTCGCCAGCCTTCAGGCTGCCGGGCACGGTCACGCGGGCACGCGCCTTGGCCTGCTGCGTGGCGTCTACGCCGCGACTGACGCCCAGCAGCACGGCTTTGGCCGCACGCGAAGGCACGGACACCGTGTCCCCGGCTTTGAGTTGTGCGGCTTTGTCGGGCGACAGCACCACATCGAGCTGCAGCTGGCGCGTGTCGGCCACCCGGAACAGCACCGCGCCCGTGTCGACGCGCTGGCCCACGGACACGGCCACGTCCACCACCGAACCGGTCAGCGGCGAGCGCAGTGTGGCGCTGGCGTAGTCCCCGCTGGGGGCACCGGTGCCTGCCGACCGCAGCTCGGCTTCGCGCGCCAGACGCACGGCCTCGGCGGCCTGGAATTTGTTTTGGCTCAGTTGCAGGCGCGCTGCCGGGATCACACCCTCGGCCAGCAAGGCCTGGTCGCGCTGCAGGGCCGCTTGTGCGGTTTGTGCTTCAAGCTGCGCTTCGCGGCTCTGGCGGCGGGCATCGGCCAGCATCGGGCTGCTCCAACTGGCCAGCGCCGCGCCCGCTTGCACGGTGTCACCCAGACCGGCATCGATGCGCGTGACCACGCCGGGGTAGGGCGCGGTCACGGTGACCTCTTTGCCCGGCGGCACAGAGACCGTGGCCGAGGCCAGCCACAGCCCGCCCATGGCGGGCTGCAGCGCGGCCAGCTGGATGCCCAGGGCGGCTTGCTGTTGGGCATTGAGCGCCAGTGTTTTGGCGCTTGCAGCGGGTGCAGCTGGCGCTTGTGCAAAAGCCTGCAACTGGGCCGCGAGGAGGAAAAACGGAAAAGCTTTGAGCAGTCTGGACATGACCGACTCCTGAAAAATGAAAAACACCACGCCGCCCGCATGGAGCAGCCCAGGCAGGCGCCAAGGCCCGCGTCAATTCAAGGGTTCAGGTGGGGCGGCGCCAGGGCCGGTGGCGGCCATCCGGCCTGGTAGGTGCGCGCAGGGGCTGCCGAGGGCCAGGCCCTGCGCGTGCGCTGGGGCGGGCACACCAAGCTGGCCAGCAAAACCGCGGCCAGCACAGCGGTGAGGTCACCCACGAACACATTGTCCGGTTGCGAATTGGGCAAGCTGGTGACCACAACCCGCGCTGGCGATTCATCTTCGCTGAAGCTGGGCAGTGCTTTGCTGCCATGAGCATTTGCCGCGTGGGTTTGAGCCAGACCGTGCACCCCATCCAGGTGGAAACCCGAGACCAAGGACGCGCCCACATGGCTGTGCAAAAACGGCCCAATGGACAGCAGCCCCATGAGAAGGACCACGATGCACAGGCTCAGCCGCTGAAAAAGACGATGGGGGTATTGCACAGCTTCATTATAGAAAGCGGCCTGTGACGCGGGTGTGTCTAAGCGTTGGCGGGTATTCGGTGGGATGTAGAACCGCTGGGCGCTGTCCTTTTTACAATCCCTCCATGACGTTTGATTTTGAAGCGCCGTCTTCGGCATCCACTCTGGCTTCTTCCCGCTTGCTAGCCCCGCTCAACGAGGAGCAGCTCAAGGCGGTGACGCTGCCCGCCGAGCACGCGCTGATCCTGGCGGGGGCGGGGTCGGGCAAGACCCGGGTGCTGACCACCCGTATCGCCTGGCTGCTGCAGACCGGGCAGGTCACGCCCGGCGGCATTCTGGCGGTGACCTTCACCAACAAGGCGGCCAAGGAGATGGTGGTGCGCCTGTCGGCCATGCTGCCCGTGAATGTGCGTGGCATGTGGATCGGCACCTTCCACGGCCTGTGCAACCGTTTTTTGCGGGCGCATTGGCAGTTGGCGCAGTTGCCCCAAACTTTCCAGATCCTGGACACGCAGGACCAGCTCTCGGCCATCAAGCGGTTGTGCAAGCAGTTCAATGTGGACGAAGACCGTTTTCCGCCCAAGCAACTGCAGTACTTCATTGCCGGCTGCAAGGAAGATGGCCAGCGCGCCGCTGACGTGCCTGTGCGCGACGACGAGACCCGCCGCAAGGTCGAGATTTACCAACTCTACGAGGAGCAATGCCAGCGCGAAGGCGTGGTGGATTTTGGCGAGCTGATGCTGCGCTCGTACGAGCTGCTGCGCGACAACGCCCATGTGCGTGAGCATTACCGCCGCCGTTTCAGGCACACCCTGGTGGACGAGTTTCAGGACACCAACAAGCTCCAATACGCCTGGCTCAAGCTGCTGGTGGGTCTGCCCGGCGAGGGCAGTGGTGGTGCCATCTTGGCCGTGGGCGATGACGACCAGAGCATCTACGCCTTTCGCGGCGCGCGCGTGGGCAACATGGCCGACTTCGTGCGCGAGTTTCAGGTGCAGCACCAGATCAAACTGGAGCAGAACTACCGCAGCTACAGCAACATCCTCGACTCGGCCAACGAGCTGATCAGCCACAACAAGACCCGCTTGGGCAAAACCCTGCGCACCGATCAGGGGGCGGGCGAGCCGGTGCGGGTGGTGGAGTCGGTGAGCGACTTTGCCGAGGCCCAGTGGCTGGTGGACGAGGTGCGCCAGCTGGTCAAGCAAGACGATTTTGAGCGCAAGGAAATCGCGCTGCTGTACCGCAGCAACGCGCAAAGCCGGGTGCTCGAAACGGCGCTGTTCAACGCAGGGTTCCCGTACCGCGTGTATGGCGGCTTGCGCTTTTTCGAGCGGGCCGAGATCAAGCATGCGCTGGCCTACCTGCGCCTGATGGAGAACCCCAACGACGACACCAGCTTTTTGCGGGTGGTCAACTTTCCGCCACGGGGCATTGGGGCGCGCAGCATCGAGCAATTGCAAGATGTGGCCCGTGCTGCGGGTTGTTCGCTGCACGATGCGGTGAGCGCCACCACCGGCAAGGCCGGGGCCAATCTGGCCGCGTTCGTGGCCATGGTCGATGTGTTGCGCGAGCAGACCGCGGGCAAAACCCTGCGCGAGATCATTGATCTGGTGATCGACAAGACCGGGCTGGTGAACCACTACCGCGCCGAAAAAGAAGGCGCAGACCGGGTGGAGAACTTGGAAGAACTGGTCAATGCTGCAGAGAGCTTTGTCACGCAAGAAGGCTTTGGCCGCAGCGCCGTGGCCATGCCGCAGGGCAGTTTAGGATTGACACAAAGCCCGGCCAGCCAGGGGCTGGTGGGCGATGCGGCCGATGCGCCTGTCGATGAGTTCTCGGAAGACGGCGTCACCATGAGCCCGCTGGCGGCGTTTTTGACCCATGCGGCACTGGAAGCCGGTGACAACCAGGCCCAGGCCGGTGAAGATGCGATCCAGCTCATGAGCGTGCACGCCAGCAAGGGGCTGGAATTCGATGCGGTGTTCATCACGGGGCTCGAAGAGGGCTTGTTCCCGCACGAGAACGCGATGAACGATTTCGATGGCCTCGAAGAAGAACGCCGCCTGATGTACGTGGCCATCACCCGCGCGCGCAAGCGCCTGTACCTCAGCCATTCGCAAACGCGCATGCTGCATGGCCAGACCCGCTACAACCTCAAAAGCCGCTTTTTTGACGAACTGCCCGAGCATTGCCTCAAATGGATCACGCCCAAAACCGCAGGGTTTGGCACGGGCGTGGGCTCGGGCATGAATGCGGGCGGCTGGACCAACACCCCGGCGCAAAACCGCCAGGCCCGACCCGCCTGGGGCCAGAGCAGCCTGAGCACCGAAACCTACAAAAGCCCGCCTGTGCCCGTACAAAAAGCCGCGCCCGAGCACGGCATCACGGCGGGCAAGCAGGTTTTTCACACCAAGTTCGGCGAAGGCAAAGTGCTGGCCGTTGAAGGCACAGGCACCGACGCCCGCGCCCAGGTGAACTTCCCGCGCCATGGCATCAAGTGGCTCGCCTTGAGCGTGGCCAAACTCACCCTTGTTTGAATTTTTCTGAAGAAAGCGCCCCATGAAAATCGCCAAAGACACCGTCGTCACCATGCACTACAAAGTGGTGAACGCGCAGGGCCAGTTGCTCGACAAGGCGCAAGAGCCCACGTCGTACTTGCACGGGGGTTATGACAACACCCTGCCCAAGATCGAAGAAGCGCTGGAAGGCCAGGAAGTGGGTTTTGCCACCACGCTGAACCTGTCGGCCGCCGACGCCTTTGGCGAGCGCGATGAGAGCTTGGTGCAGACCATCTCGAAAAAAGATTTTCCACCGGGCGTCAAGGTGGGTGGCCAGCTGCGTGGCCGCTCAGCCGATGGGCACGAGCAGGTGTTCAATGTGGTCAAAATCAAGGGCGATCAGGTCATTCTGGATGCCAACCACCCCTGGGCCGGACTGAATCTGAGCTTGAGCCTGAAGGTGCTGGAAGTGCGTGCGGCCTCGGCCGAAGAGGTCACGCACCGCCATGCGCACGGTGCGCACGGCCACCACCACTGAGCCTCAGGCCAGATTCTGGTCCGAGGTACTGGCGCTGAAGCAGGCCTTGACGGTGAACAACATCGATGTGAAGAACATCGCGGTCACCATCAGGGCCAGCGGCATCAGCACCGCCATCAGCATCTGGGCGTCGCCCAGCAGGCTGGCTACCAGCAAAGCGATCAGGCCCGAGCTTGCAAAAACCACCACCCAGGCCAGGGTGTAGACGGTGAACGCCGCCTTGTTGCGCCAGCAGGCCATCCAGCTGAAAAACAGGCTTTTGACGGGTTCGATCTGTTGCCAGTAGACCAGTGCAGGCGCATGCCAGAACAGCATGGACAGCGGCACGTACAGCAGCATGGTCATCCAGAGCGCGGCCTGGAAGGCATCGCTGTTGACCAGCTCGGGGCTGACAGAAGCCCCACCCAGATAGACCTTGGCAAAGTCCCCGCCGTCCGCCAGAACGGATGCGGCCATCAAGAGCAGCAAGCCCACGGTATACAGTCCGCCCAGAACCAGCATGGGTTGACGCTGCAGGGGGTTCTTGAAGGCGGACCACAAAATCGCCGGCATGGGGAACTGTCCCTCGCTGGCCTTCTGGGTGGCTGCCATGATGCCTGCCGTCAGGCCTGGCAGCAGCACCAGCGCCAGCGCGCCACCGATGACCGGCACCATCGACACCAGCGAAATCACGGCCATGAACAAAAAGAACAGGCCGGACATCGCCAGGGGCTGGCGCCAGAAGGTGCGGATGCCCAACAGGGCCCATTGCAGGCCTTCTCGGGCGGGGACGGTGCGCAGGTTCATGCGGGGTGATGGCTTCAAAGGTGGATGGGTTGTGCGATGCGCCCACGCAGCACCCGCTCGAAGTGGGTGGGGTCGTGGGGTTTGAGCATGGACGCTTCGCGTGGCAGGTGATAGTCCCACAAACGCGAGATCCAGAAGCGCAAAGCCCCTGCGCGCGCAAGGGCAGGCAGCAATTCACGCTCTGCAGCGCTCAAGGGGCGCACCTGCTGGTAGGCCTGCAGCATGGCCTGCGCGCGCTCGCTGTCGTGCACGCCCATGGGCAGATCGATGCACCAGTCGTTCAGGCACACGCACAGGTCAAACAGCCAGGTGTCCACGCCAGCAAAATAGAAATCAAAAAAGCCCGTCAGCTGCTCGCCGTCGAACATCACGTTGTCGCGGAACAGGTCGGCATGCACCGGGCCCCGGGGCAGTGCGGCGTAGGCGCTGCTGGCGGCCACATGGTTCTGGTAGGCCAGTTCGCTGCGCAACAGGGCGGCCTGGGCCTCATCCAGGTAGGGCAGAACCACCGGCACGGTCTCGTTCCACCAGGGCAGGCCACGCAGATTGGGCTGGCTGCGGTTGTAGTCGCTGCCTGCCAGGTGCATGCGCGCCAGCATGTCCCCCACGGCGGCGCAATGCACGGCCTGTGGTGCGAGCTGGCTCTTGCCCGCGAGCTTGTTGACCACGGCGGCGGGTTTGCCGCTCACGGTGTGCAGGATGTCGCCATCGCGGTTGGCGGCCGGGTCGGGCACCGGGATGCCCCGGCCCGCCAGGTGCTTCATCAGGTGCAGGTAAAACGGCAATTGCGCTTGTGTCAGGCGCTCGAACAGGGTGAGCACGTACTCGCCCTGGTCTGTGGTGGCGAAGTAGTTGGTGTTTTCAATGCCACCTTCGATGCCCCGCAAAGCGGTGAGTTGGCCCAGGTTCAGGGCTTGCATCAGGTCGTTGGCCTGGGTTTCGGTGACTTCGGTGAATACCGCCATGAGGGAGCGCCGTCAGAGGGCCAGCAAGGCTGACCGGATGGGAAAAGACCGATTGTAGAGGGGCACGAAAGCGCCTGAACACGGTACACAATCGGGGGATGAGCGAAAACACACCCGAAAACGCAAGCGCCAAGCCGACCCTCTTGCTGGTCGACGGCTCCAGCTACCTGTACCGCGCCTTTCACGCCATGCCCGATCTGCGCGCCGTGCCCGGCGACCCGACCAGCCCCGCCACCGGGGCGATTCGCGGCATGATCAACATGATGGAGCGGCTGCGCAAGGATGTGCCCGCTGTCTATGCCGCCTGCGTGTTCGACGCCAAGGGCCCGACTTTCCGCGACGAGATGTACCCCGATTACAAGGCCCACCGCAGCCCCATGCCCGACGATTTGCGCAGCCAAATCGAGCCGATCCACGAGCTGGTGCGCCTGATGGGCTGGAAGGTGCTGGATGTGCCGGGCGTCGAGGCCGACGACGTGATCGCCACCCTGGCCCACACCGCCGCCCAGCAGGGCATCGAGGTGACGGTGTCCAGTGGCGACAAGGACCTGAGCCAGCTGGTCAACGAGCACATCACCATCATCGACACCATGAACGGCAAGGTGCGCGATGTGGCGGGCGTGACCGAAGAGTTTGGCGTGCCGCCCTCGCTCATGATCGATTACCAGACCTTGGTGGGCGACCCGGTGGACAACGTGCCGGGCGTGGCCAAGGTCGGCCCCAAGACCGCTGCCAAGTGGTTGCTCGAATACGGCTCGCTCGACAACCTGATGGCGCATGCCCATGAGATCAAGGGCGTGGCGGGCGAGAACCTGCGCCAGGCGGTGGACTGGCTGCCCAAGGGCAGGGCGCTCGTGACCATGAAAACCGATTGCGATCTGAACGGCTGGGTGCCCGATCTGCCCTCACTCGCCAGCCTGCACCTGCACGCGCCGGACAAGGACAAGCTGCTGAATTTTTACCAGACCTATGGCTTCAAAGGGCTGGTGCAGTCGCTGGGCGGGACTGTGCCTGCGCCTGCGGCCAAGGCCAAAGTGAGCAAGGCGAAAGACACGGGCATGGGCGATTTGTTCGGCGCCGCTCCAGAAGAACCTGCGGCCTTGCCCGAGTTGGACAGCGCCGCCAGCGCGGTGCAAGGCGAATTGAAATACGACACGGTGCTCGACTGGGCCATGTTCGATACTTGGCTGGCCCGCATCGAGCAAGCACCGCTCACCGCCATCGACACCGAAACGACCTCGCTCGACGCGATGCGCGCCGAGATCGTGGGCATCTCGCTGAGTGTCACGCCCGGCGAGGCGGCTTACATCCCGCTGGCTCACAACGGCCCGGGTGCGCCCGAGCAATTGCCACTGGCCGAGGTGCTGGCCAAATTGAAGCCCTGGCTGGAAAACCCGGCCCGCCACAAGCTGGGCCAGAACATCAAATACGACCGCCATGTGTTCGCCAACCACGGCATCGAGGTGCAGGGCTACGCCCACGACACCATGCTGGAGAGCTATGTGCTTGAAGTGCACAAGCCGCACGGCCTCACCAGCCTCGCCGAGCGGCATGTGGGACGCAGGGGCGTGACCTACGAAGACCTGTGTGGCAAGGGTGCGCACCAAATCCCGTTTGCGCAGGTGGACGTGGACAAGGCCGCGCATTATTCGTGTGAAGACTCGGACCAGTGCCTGGATGTGCACCTGGCCCTGTGGCCGCAGATCGAGGCGCACGCGGGCCTCAAGTTTGTGTACGAGCTGGAGATCGCCACCAGCGAAGCGCTGTACCGCATCGAGCGCAACGGCGTGCTGATCGACGCGCCCACGCTGGCCGCGCAAAGCCAGGCGCTGGGCGAGCGCATCGTCCAGCTTGAAACCGAGGCCTACGAGATCGCCGGGCAGCCCTTCAATTTGGCCAGCCCCAAACAGCTGGGCGAAATCTTTTTTGACAAGCTGGGTTTGCCTGTCATCAAGAAAACCGCCACCGGTGCCCGCAGCACCGACGAAGAGGTGCTGGAAAAACTGGCCGAAGACTACCCGCTGCCCGCGCGCATCCTGGAGCACCGTAGCCTGTCCAAGCTCAAAGGCACGTACACCGACAAGCTGGCGCAGCTGGCCTTGCCGCGCACGGGCCGCGTGCACACCAACTACGCGCAGGCGGTGGCCGTCACAGGCCGCTTGTCGAGCAACGAGCCGAACCTGCAGAACATCCCGGTGCGCACCGCGGAGGGCCGCAAGGTGCGCGAGGCCTTTGTGGCCCCCGCAGGTTGCGTGATCGCCAGCGCCGACTACAGCCAGATCGAGCTGCGCATCATGGCGCACCTGAGCGACGACGCGGCCTTGCTCAAGGCCTTCCACGACGGGCTGGATGTGCACAAGGCCACGGCCGCCGAGGTCTTTGGCGCGACACCCGACACGGTGAGCAGCGAGCAGCGCCGCTATGCCAAGACCATCAACTTCGGCCTGATTTACGGCATGAGCGCCTTTGGTCTGGCCAAGGCTTTGGGCATCGACAACACGGCGGCCAAGAACTACATCACGCGTTACTTTGAGCGCTTTGCGGGGGTCAAACACTACATGGACAGCACCCGCGAACAGGCCAAGGCGCAGGGCTATGTGGAGACCGTGTTTGGCCGCCGCCTGATGCTGCCCGAGATCAACAGCCCCAACGGCCCACGCCGCGCCGGGGCCGAGCGCGCCGCCATCAATGCGCCCATGCAGGGCACGGCCGCCGACCTGATCAAGCTGAGCATGGTCGCGGTGCAAAAGGCGCTCGACGAACAGGGCAAAGCCACCAAGGTCATCATGCAGGTGCACGACGAACTGGTGTTCGAGGTGCCCGAGTCGGAAGTCGAGTGGGTGCGCACCGAGGTGCCGCGCATCATGGCGGGGGTGGCCGACCTGAAGGTGCCGCTGCTGGCCGAAGTCGGCTTTGGGCCGAACTGGGAACAGGCGCACTGACCTGATGGTCCCGTCGGATGCTGGATTCAGTCCGGCGCCCAGACCGGGTGCTTGACCATCACCGCTGCAAAGTCGGCAGAGGCTTCAAATGCGGCCAGCCAGGCGATCAGGCCTGGCCAGGGCTGGTCGGCGAACCAGCCTGGGTGGGTGTGCGCGAACTGCCGCACAAACGGGGCCTGCGCTGCATCGAGCAGTCCCCATTGCGAACCCGAAAGAAAGGTCTGCCGTTGCAGCACTGCCTCCAGCCCGTGCAGGTGTGCTGCGCCTGCATCGCGGTGGGCCAGGCCATCGCTCAGGCCAAAGCGCTGCGGGTACTTGTAGCGGTCGAGCTGCTGTTTGAAGAAACCGTCGTTGCGCCCGATCTGTGCCAGCCAATCGTTCAGCACGTGCTCGCGCTCGGGCAACCAGTGCTGCGGATCGCTCTGTTGCAGCGCCCACAGCATGATGTCCAGGCTCTGGTCGATCACTCGCCCTGCGTCACGCAGCCACAGCACCGGCACGGTGCCCTTGGGCGAGAGGGCCAGCAGATGCGCGGGTTTGTTCTTGAGTTCGATTTCGCGGTGTTCGTGGGCCACGCCACAGGCGTGCAGCGCCAGCCGCGCCCGCATGGCGTAGGGGCAGCGGCGAAACGAATACAGGACGGGCAGGTCGGGCGCGGTCATGGGGCAGGTGTTTGGTGCTGGCAAGCATAACGCCTCCAGATTCAGGCGCAGGTGTCGCTCCAGTAAGATCAAGGCCTCCACAAGAGGGCCAGGTGTGTACACAAGTGCCGGGGCCATCACCTCAGGAAAAAGATGACTTTGTTGACGATTTGGCTGGGCACCTTGATCGCGGGTATCGGCAGTGTCTGGATCGCGGCCTGGCTGAGCTTTGGCGTGCTCAGCCGCTACACCCAGCACATGTTGAGCCTGGCCGCAGGGGCCTTGCTGGCGACCGCTTTTTTGCATTTGCTGCCCGAGGCGTTTGAAGGGCAGGTCGGTGCGCAAGGCCTGTTCATGACCTTGCTGCTGGGACTGGTGTTCTTTTTCCTGCTCGACAAGGCGGAGCTTTGGCACCATGGGCACGAGCACCACCATGGGGGGGGTCATGGACACGAGCACCACCACGGGGGTGCTCATGGCGATGGTCACCACTATGGAGAGGCTCATGGACACGCTCACCACCATCACGGTCACGACCACGCGCATGCACCTACCGGCGCTGGCAAATGGGCCTTGCTGGCGGGCGACAGCGTGCACTGCTTTGGCGACGGCATACTGATCGCGTCGGCATTCATGGCCGATTTTTCCTTGGGCGTGCTGGCTGCGCTGGCCGTGCTGGCGCACGAAGTGCCGCACCACATGGGCGATCTGGTGGTGCTGCGCCAGGACTCGGACAGCCGTCAGACAGCCATCGTCAAAGTCTCACTGGCAGGGGCTGTCACGGCCCTGGGGGGTACGGTGGGGTATGTGCTGGTCGACGCCCTGCACGACTACTTGCCGTACTTCCTGGTGGTGGCCAGCAGCAGTTTCATCTATGTGGCGCTGGCCGATCTGATTCCGCAGCTGCAAAAACGCCTGTCGGCCCGCGAAACGGCGGCGCAGGTGACCTGGCTGGCTGTGGGCATGGGCATGGTGATGCTGGTCAGCCAACTGGCCGCGCAACACCGCTGAACGAGGGGCGAAGCCCCAGGAAGGGTCAGCCCTTGGCGCAGGGCAGGCCGGGAGCGCGGCTCCACTCGCTCCAGCTGCCCGCATACAGGGCCGTGGGGCCGAAACCTCCCAGTTCCATCGCGATCAGGTTGGGCACCGCGCTCACGCCGCTGCCGCAGTGGTGCACCACGGTGCTGGCGCTGCGGCCGCACAAGACCTGATTCCATTCGGCCCGCAAAGCGTCAGGACTTTTGAAAAAACCCTCGGCAGTGAAGTTGTCGGTGAAGGGCCGGTTCAGTGCGCCCGGAATGTGTCCGGCGATCGGGTCCAGCGGCTCCACTTCGCCCCGGTAGCGGGGCGCACCACGGGCATCGACCACGGTTTGTGCCGGGCGGCCCAGGTCGGCCACGACCTGGTCGGTGAAGACCAGGTCGCGCAAGGCGGGGCGCAGCTCGAACGCCGCCACATCGGGCGCGGCGGCACGGCCTGTGGCCACAGCGCCGCCAGCGGCTTTCCAGGCCTGCAGGCCGCCGTCGAGCAGGGCCACGGCGTCGTGCCCCAGCCACTTGAGCATCCACCACAGGCGGCCACAGTAGTTGCCGGCGTTGCGGTCGTACACCACCACCTGCGTAGCGTTGCCAATGCCCAGCGTGCCCAGCCAGGCGGCCACGCGTTCGCGGGGCGGCAGGGGGTGACGGCCACCGTTGACGGCGTCGCTTTCGTGTGTGCTCAGGTCGCGGTCCAGGTGGGCCTGTAATGCGCCTGCAATGTGTTCGGCCTCGAACAGGCTGTCGGCCAGTTCGGGCTTCATCAGGTCAAAGCTGCAGTCCACGATGGCCAGCTTGGCCCCCTCTTGTTGCAGGGCTTGCAGTTGGGCGGCGGTGATCAGCAAGGGGTACATGGACGGCTCCAGGGTCAGTGTTCTTCGGCAGGGGCTTGGGGCAGGGCGCGTTTGCGCAGGGCGGTAGCGGCAATGCCGCTGGCCATGATCAAGGCCATACCGATCCAGCCGATCAGCGGGATGACGTCACCAAACAGCAGCAAGCCATACAGTGCGGCAAACACGATGCCCGAATATTGCAAATTGGCCACCAGCAAAGTGGCGCCCCGGGTGTAGGCCTTGGTCATGCACAGCTGACCGAGTGCGGCCAGCAGGCCGATCGGCAAAAGCCACAGCACCTGTGGCCAGACCCATTCGCTGGCGCCAGTGAACAGCATGACCACGCCACCCACGAGAGTGGTGCCAATGGAAAAGTAAAAAACGGTGCGCGATTCGGGCTCACCCACACGGCCAAGTGCTGCCACTTGCATGTACGCCATGGCCGCGCCCAGCCCGGAGAGCAGGCCAATCAATCCTGCAAACAGCTGGTTTTGCTCGATGGTGGGACGCAAGATCATGACCACGCCCGCAAAGCCGCTCAGCACCGTGAGCACGATGGGGCCTTGACGGCTGGCATCCTGCAAGCGGCCCATGACCAGGGTGCCACCGACCAAAAAAGCCGCCACCCACACGCCGCTCATGTAATTGAGCGTCATGGCCGTGGCCAGAGGCAGGTAAGCGATGGCGTAAAACCAGGCCGACAGCGAGGCCACGCCGACGACCGAGCGCCAGACATGCATCCAGGGGATGGTGGTGCGCAAAGACACACCCTGCGCACGACACAGGCTGGCCATGAAGGCCATGCCGATCAGGCCCCGGTAAAAGACCAGTTCAAAGGTGTTGAAGTGTGCAGAAGCGAATTTGATGCACACGCTCATCGTCGCGAAAAACAAGGACGCAAGGATCATCCAGGAAGCTTGCATCGTGGCTTTCGTCTCAGAGGGTATTCATCTGGCGGCGGTACCACTCGTGGAAGTGCTGCATGCCGTCTTCCATGGGGCTCTGGTAGGGACCGACCTCGTTGTCGCCGCGTACCAGCAGGGCTTTGCGGCCCGCATCCATGCGTTCGGCGATTTCGTCGTCCTCGATGCAGGTTTCCATGTAGGCGGCCTGCTGGGCTTCGACGAATTCGCGCTCGAAAGCGACGATTTCTTCGGGGTAGTAGAACTCGACCATGTTGAGGGTCTTGTCCACGCTGATCGGGTGCAGGGTCGACACCGTCAGCACGTGCGGGTACCACTCGACCATGATGTGCGGGTAATAGGTCAGCCAGATGGCACCTCGTTCGGGCATTTGTCCGTTGCGGTACTTCAGCAGCACCTCATGCCATTTTTTGTAGGTGTCCGAGCCAGGTTGGCCAAAGCCACCCGACACGCCCACCGTCTGCACCGAGTAATGCTCCTTGAACTCCCAGCTCAGGTCGTCACAGGTCACAAACTGACCCAGGCCCGGGTGAAAGGGGCCGACGTGGTAGTCCTCTAAATAAACCTCGATGAAGGTTTTCCAGTTGTAGTTGCACTCGTGCAGCTCGACGCGGTCGAGCGCGTAGCCTGAAAAATCGAGCTGCGAGCGGGGGCCCATGTTCGCCAGATCGGTGGCAATGTCACGGCCATTGTCTTCAAAGAGCAGGCCGTTCCATTCCTGCAGCTTGTAGTTGTTCAGGTTCAGGCAGGGGTCGTGCGCGAAGTGCGGTGCGCCCAGCAGCTCGCCCTTAGGCGAGTAGGTCCAGCGGTGCAGGGGACAGACGATATTGCCACCCGCGCTGCCTTTTTGCTGGGTTTGCAGGTTGCCCCGGCCGTTCAGCATCACGGCTTGGCGGTGGCGGCAGACATTGGAGACGAGCTCGACGCCACCTTGGGCATTGCGCACCAAAGCGCGGCCTTCAGCCTCGTGGGGCAGGGCGTAATAGTCGCCCGGGTTGGGCACCGCCAGCTGGTGACCCACATAACGGGGCCCTTGCTGGAAGAGTGTTTTCAATTCGCGCTGAAACAGCGCCTCATCGAAATAAGTGGAAACTGGTAGTTGGCTTGCGGCCTGCTGCAGTTGAAGACTTAAATCAGACATGGGTGACCTGACCTAGAGACTCCCCCTATGAAGGGGCAGGAACAAAGCGCCCAATCCTGCGATCCGGGCACAAAAAACGACAGGCATCAGCCTGTCGGGGAGCCGAGATTGTACCCTTGCCCCGTTGGGAGGCGGGGGCTTTTTGGCAAAGGCCTAAAATCGGGCTTTTGAGCGAAATACCCATGCCCAAGGTCCCGACCACTTCCCCTGCATCCGCTTTGCCCGACAACTACGAAGCGGCTTTGCAGGAGTTGGAGCAATTGGTCGCTCAGCTGGAGTCGGGGCAGATGCCTTTGGACCAGCTGTTGTCGGGCTACCAGCGGGGCGCGGCCTTGCTGGGCTTTTGCCGCGACAAGCTGCAGGCCGTGGAAGACCAGATCAAGGTGCTTGAAGGCGGTCAGCTCAAACCCTGGAACGAGGCCTGAGCATGGCGTTTGATCTTCAGGGCTGGATGCAGCCGCATTTGCTGCGGGTGGAGCAGGCGCTCTCCGGCGGCATCGATCCCGCAGCTCCGGCGGGACTGGGCGACGCCATGCGTTATGCGGTGTTGGATGGCGGCAAACGCCTGCGCCCCTTGCTGGTGCTGGCTGCTGCTGAAGCGACCGGTGCCCCCACGCTGGCCGCGGCCTTGCGCGCGGCCTGCGCTGTGGAATTGATCCATGCGTATTCGTTGGTGCACGACGACATGCCCTGCATGGACAACGATGTGTTGCGCCGGGGCAAGCCCACGGTGCATGTGCAGTTTGGTCAGGCGCAGGCTTTGCTCGCGGGTGATGCCTTGCAGGCTTTGGCGTTTGAGCTGCTCACGCCGCTGGACGGCAGCGTGCCGCCCGCGGTGCAAGCCGCTTGTGTGGGCTTGCTGGCCCGCGCCTCGGGATACTGGGGCATGGCGGGTGGGCAGGCGATTGACTTGGCCAGCGTGGGTGGCCAGCTGAGCGAAGACCAGCTGCGCCAGATGCACCGCCTCAAAACGGGTGCGCTGCTGCTGTGCAGCGTGCAAATGGGTGTGGCGTGCGGCGCGGTGATTTCCGAGCAAACGCGTGCGGCGTTCAACCGCTTCGGCGAGGTGCTGGGCCTGGCTTTTCAGGTGGTGGACGACATCCTGGACGTGACCGCCGACTCGGCCACCCTGGGCAAGACCGCAGGCAAGGATGCGGCGGCCGACAAACCCACTTATGTGGCGCTGATGGGTCTGCAAGCGGCCCAGCGGTATGCCGATGAATTGGCCGGAGAAGCCATGCAGGCACTGGCCGACACCGGTTTGCCGCCCGAGCAGCTGACCGCCTTGCAAGGCCTGGCCAGCATGGTGGTGCAAAGAAACCATTGAGCGATGACCCATTTATTAGATTCCATCCAGTCGCCTGTTGACGTGCGGCAACTGCCGCGCCATGACTTGCCGCAGCTGGCGCAGGAATTGCGCCAGTGCGTGCTGGACAACGTCTCCAGAACTGGCGGCCACCTGAGCTCCAATCTGGGCACGGTGGAACTCACCGTGGCCCTGCATTACGTGTTCAACACGCCCGACGACCGCATCGTCTGGGATGTGGGGCACCAGACCTACCCGCACAAGATCCTGACCGGGCGGCGCGAACGCATGCCCACGCTGCGGCAGTTGAACGGCTTGTCGGGCTTTCCGCGTCGCGACGAAAGCGAGTACGACACCTTCGGCGTGGGCCATTCGTCCACGAGCATCTCGGCCGCACTGGGCATGGCCCTGGCGTCCCGTCAGAAAGGTGAAAACCGCCACGCGATCGCCGTGATCGGCGACGGGGCCATGACCGCCGGCATGGCCTTCGAGGCCCTCAACCACGCGGGTGTGGAAGACTGCAAATTGCTGGTGATCCTGAACGACAACGACATGTCGATCAGCCCGCCCGTGGGTGCGCTCAACCGCTACCTGGCGCAGCTGATGAGTGGGCGTTTTTATGCCGCCGCCAAAGAAGGCGCCAAGCAGGTGCTCAAGGCCGCACCGCCGCTCTTCGAGCTGGCCAAGCGCTTTGAAGAGCATGCCAAAGGCATGGTGGTGCCCGCCACCTTGTTCGAGAAATTTGGCTTCAACTACATCGGCCCCATCGACGGTCACGACCTGGAGTCGCTGATTCCCACCCTGGAGAACCTCAAGCACCTCGACGGTCCGCAGTTTTTGCACGTGGTCACCAAAAAAGGCCAGGGCTACAAACTGGCCGAGGCCGACCCGGTGGCCTACCATGGCCCTGGCAAATTCGATCCTGCCGTGGGCCTCGTGCCGCCAGCCACCCCTCCCAAAACCACCTTCACCCAGGTGTTTGGCCAATGGTTGTGCGACATGGCCGCGCAGGACGAGCGCCTGGTGGGCATCACCCCGGCCATGCGCGAAGGCTCGGGCATGGTGGAGTTCCACAAGCGCTTTCCCAAGCGCTATTACGACGTAGGCATCGCCGAGCAGCACGCTGTCACACTCGCCGCCGGTATGGCCTGCGAAGGTCTGAAGCCCGTGGTGGCGATTTACTCCACCTTCTTGCAACGGGGTTACGACCAATTGATCCACGATGTGGCCCTGCAGAACCTGCCGGTGGTGTTTGCGCTGGACCGTGCGGGCCTGGTGGGTGCCGATGGTGCCACGCATGCCGGGGCTTATGACATCGCATTCACGCGTTGTATTCCGAACATGAGTGTGGCTTGCCCGGCGGATGAGTGCGAGTGCCGTCAGCTGTTGAGCACGGCCTATGCCCAAAACCACCCCGTGACGGTGCGTTACCCGCGTGGCGCTGGTGCTGGCGTTCAGCCCGATACCGATCTCCAAGCCTTGGCATTTGGCAAAGCCGACATCCGCCGTCAGGGCCGCCAGACTGCCATCTTGGCGTTTGGCACGCTCCTTTATCCGGCATTGCAGGCGGGGGAAGCCTTGAACGCCACGGTGGTCAATATGCGCTGGGTCAAGCCCTTGGATGTCGAATTGCTGGCCCAGATCGCTCAAAGCCACGAGCGCATCGTGACCGTGGAAGAGGGCTGCCTCATGGGGGGGGCGGGCAGCGCCGTCAGTGAAGCATTGCAATACATGAGGCTGCAATGCGATGTGCTGCAATTGGGCTTGCCGGACAGCTTCATCGAGCATGGTGACCCGGCCCGTTTGTTGGCCATGCAAGGCCTGGATGCAGAGGGCATCGTGCGGTCCGTTCGTCAGCGGTGGCCCGATTGAGGCAATTTCATGGTCACGCGGTGTGATTGAAATTTTTCTGATTTGTGTGCGATTTTTGCATTTCGACACACATAAAAGGGTAAACCCCGGTCTGGAGCGCCTCTCCCACTTCCTAAAATAGGCCCCGACTTGTGAGTCAACATCCGACCGTTTCGGGTGTCTTTAATTTTCTACAGGAGTTCCTTCATGGATCGTCGTTCCGTCATCAAACAAGCCGGTCTTGCCGGCGTGCTGGCTGCAGGTGCTGCACCAGCCATTGTGCAAGCCCAAGCCAACATCCGCTGGCGCCTGACGTCGGCATTCCCCAAAGCACTGGACACCATTTACGGCGCTGCCGAAGTGTTTTCCCGTCACGTCAAAGAGTTGTCTGGCGGCAAGTTCGAGATTTCCGTGCACGCCGCTGGTGAAATCGTGCCTACGCCCGGTCTGGTGGATGCCGTTCAGAACGGGACCGTGGAAATGGGCCACACGGCTCCTTATTACTACTTCGGCAAGGACGAAACCTTCGCGCTGGGCTGTGCCATTCCTTTTGGTTTGAACAGCCGCCAAATGACGGCCTGGCAATACGAAGGCAACGGCCTGAAGCTGATGCGCGAGTTCTACAAGAACTACAACATCATCAGTTTCCCCATGGGCAACACGGGTGCCCAGATGGGTGGCTGGTTCCGCAAGGAAATCAAGGGTGTCAATGACCTCAAAGGCCTGAAATTCCGCGTCGGCGGTTTCGCTGGCAAGGTCATTGAGCGTTTGGGCGGTGTGCCTCAGAACATCCCCGGTGGTGAGATTTACACCGCACTGGAAAAAGGCACCATCGATGCCGCCGAGTGGGTGGGTCCCTACGACGATCTGAAGCTGGGCTTTTACAAAGTGGCCAAGAATTACCATTATCCAGGTTGGTGGGAAGGCGGTCCTCAGCTGGACCTGTTCATCAACACCAAGGCCTACGACACCCTCACACCCGAGTACAAAGCCATCATCGAGAACGCTGCAGCCTATGCGCACACCGACATGCAGGCCAAGTACGATGCGCGCAATCCGAACGCGCTCAAGCAGCTGGTGGGCAGCGGTGCCAAGCTGGTCGCATTCCCCAAGGATGTGATGGAGGCTTCCTTCAAGGAATCCATGGCCCTGTACAGTGAGATCTCTGCCAAGAACCCCAACTGGAAAAAGGTCTACGACGACTACGCCAAGTTCCGTGCCGATTCCAACGTCTGGTTCCGCTTCACCGAAGCGCGCTTTGACAGCTTCATGCAGGCTCAGAAACTGTGAGCTGGGCATGAAATGCAAAAAACCGCCCTCGGGCGGTTTTTTTATGCCTGCATGGGTTCACATGTGTGAGGTGCGAAAGTGGTGCAGCTCGGTGCACAGTCGCTGCATGTCTTCCAGCATGGCCGGGTTGGCGCAGTAGATGACGGTGAATTTGCCGCTGAGGTTGCGCACATACAAGCGCGGTGCGATGAGCCAGTCGAATCCCCGCAGCCGGATCAGGCGCGCGAATGCCAGCTCGCGCATGTCCATCTTTTTGTCCCACAACCAGGTTTGCAGCAGCCCTTCCTGGGTGAGTGTCGTGCGGCTGCGCTCAATGGCCCACACGGTGGCGGCCATCAGCAGCCAGGCCAGGACACCCCACAGGGCGATCGGCGTGAGCCAGGTTTCAGGGCTTTGCAGCATCCACAGCGCCAGACCACCGAGCAGCAGCCAGGCCAGAACCCGAAAGGGACGCGTGAATGCAGCGACAGCTTGGGGTGAAACGGTCGGGGTGAAAGCAAACGGCGCAGGGCCGAATGCGGCGTGAAGAGGTTCGGTGGCGTTCATGTCCATATGTGAAAAACGCCTCGCAAGCGAGGCGTTTGAACTGACAGGGGCAGTGGCTTACTTCTTGTTGAAGAGCTCTTCGATCTTCTTCTGATCTTCAGCGCCCTCATCCTTGGGTTTGAAAGGGTCCTGGTCCTTGTTGGCATTGTCTGCATCACTCTCCAGGGGGGGCGCTTCCAGCACCACCTTGTCCAGGTCCACCACCTCTGGCTTGTCCAGGAAGGCCGTGACCGATTGCGGCACAAAGATCACCACCACCACCAGCAGGATCTGCATCAGCACCCAAGGGATCGAGCCCAGGTAGATGTCGTTGGATTTGACTGGAACGGGAATGCGTTTTTCCTTGTAAAGCGTATCGGCAATGCCGCGCAGGTAGAACAGCGCGAAACCGAAGGGCGGGTGCATGAAGCTGGTTTGCAGGTTCACGCACAGCAGCACGCCAAACCAGATCAGATCGATGCCCATTTTCTCGGCCACAGGCGCCAACATTGGCACGATGATGAACGCGATTTCAAAGAAGTCGAGGAAGAAGGCCAGGAAGAACACGAAGATGTTCACGACGATCAAGAAACCGACCTGACCACCGGGCAGGCCCGACAGCAGGTGCTCGACCCACTTGGCACCGTCCACACCTTGGAACACCAGGCTGAACACGCGCGAACCGATCAGGATGAACACGACCATGGCCGTCAGGCGCATGGTGCCGTGCATGGCTTCCCACATCAGCGATTTGTTCAGGCGCTTGTGCATCGCGGCCAGGATCAGGGCGCCAACCACCCCCATGGCACCCGCTTCGGTGGGGGTGGCCAGAGCCGACTCCTGGAAGGGCAGGCCGCCCATCGAGCCGAGCACGGTGAAAATCAGGATCGCCGAGGGCACGATGCCTTTCAGGCACTTGCTCCACAAAGCCCAGCCATTGAGCGAGCGTGCTTCACGCGGCACACCGGGCACATAGCTGGGTTTGACCATGCCCAGAGCAAAGGTGTAGGCGGCAAACATCGCAATTTGCAGCAGCGACGGGCCCCAGGCACCTTTGTACATGTCGCCCACAGGTTTGCCCAGCTGGTCAGCCAGCACCACCAACACAAGCGAAGGTGGCACCAGCTGTGTGATGGTGCCGGAGGCTGCCAGCACGCCAGTGGCGTAGCGCATGTTGTAGCCATAGCGGATCATGACAGGCAAGGAAATCAGCGCCATGGCGATCACCTGCCCAGCCACGGTGCCCGTGATGGCTCCAAGAATGAAGCCCACGATGATCACCGAGTAGCCCAAGCCGCCACGCACCGGACCGAAGAGTTGACCCATGGAGTCGAGCATGTCCTCGGCCAGACCGCATTTTTCGAGGATGGTTCCCATGAAGGTGAAAAATGGGATGGCCAGCAGCAGGTCGTTGCTCAGAATCGAGAAGATCGAAATCGGCAGGTTGCTCATGAAGGCCACCGGGAACCAGCCCATTTCGATGGCGTAGAGACCTGAGGCCAGGCCCAGTGCGGCCAGAGAGAAGGCCACGGGGAAGCCCACCAGCATCACCACCACGAGGCCCGCGAACATGATCGGGGCGAAGTTTTCCATTTGCATGTTTTGTCCTTGACGTCTTGGTCTTGTGCTTTATTGCAGCGGCTTTTCGTAGTGGGTGTCCATGGCGTATGCACCCTGCAGGTAGGCGACACGCTTGATCAATTCGGCCACACCTTGCAGCCAGACCATGGCAAATCCCACTGGCAGAGCCAATGTGGC
Source organism: Limnohabitans radicicola (assembly GCF_014837235.1). Classification (GTDB taxonomy): domain Bacteria; phylum Pseudomonadota; class Gammaproteobacteria; order Burkholderiales; family Burkholderiaceae_C; genus Limnohabitans_A; species Limnohabitans_A radicicola. The sequence continues at coordinate 330,592 of NZ_JACYFT010000003.1, forward strand.
GGGCCAGCGGATCAGGCCGCCAGCGTTTTGACTCATTTCGCCGGAGACCCATGTGTTCCAGAAGTAGGGCGCGGAGAGCCAGGTCAGGTAGCCCATGATGGGCAGCAGGAACACGATGAGGCCGAAAATGTCCACATAGACGGGGCCGTTGCCTTTGAGCTTGCCATACAACAAGTCCACACGCACATGCTCGTTGACTTTGAGCACATAGGGTGAGCCGACCATGACCACCCAGGCGAACATGTACCACTGGATTTCAAGCAAGCCGTTGGAGCTCCAATCGATGCCGTAGCGGATGAATGCGTTGCCGGCACAGATCATGGCCGACAGGAAAACGGCCCACGAGGCGATTTGGCCAAACTTTTCGCTGAACCAATCCATGGCATTTGCAAATTTGATCAAGAAGGTCAATGCATTTCTCCAATTGTTCTCATAAAAAGAGGTGCCGTAAGCACCTCTGGGCAAAATTTGACCATGCCAATGGTAACCATACCAGGGCGGATTCAGGCATTTGCGCCTTGATATTTGACTCTATTGACGCTGAATTTTTCTCAATTGGACCTGTTTTTGAGGCGTGCCCAGCGAAATCCATCAGGTTAACGGGCGTTTTTTGGGGGGCGTCCACCAGGGGAAATGCTGCTTCAAAGACTGGACTTGTCCACAGGTGTGGTCTGCTTCGTAACCCGGCAATTGGTTCAGGCGTGCAATCCAGCCTTGCGAAGCGAGGACAGCCTGCAGCTGTTGCACCGGGGGCGAGTTCAGCGCGCTTTTGAGGCAAATCAGCCAATAGTTTTCTTTTTTGAGTGGAATGAAGTCCAGGCCTTGAAGGCGTGCCGCTGAAGCAATGCCCAAGCCTGTATCGGCTTGCCCCGATGCGATTCGTGCAGCAACCGCCGCATGGGAGGGTTCTTCGTCACCATAGCCACAGACATGGCTCGGTGATAGTCCGGCCTCCGTCAGCCATTGATCGAGCAGCAGGCGAGTGCCTGTGCCTGAAGGCCGATTGATGAAGCGCACTCCGGGTTTGAGCAGGTCTTTCAGATCCTTGAGCTGATGCGGATTGCCTTGGGCCACCATCAGGCCTTGTTCTCGATGGGCAAAGCCGATCAATTTGTGCAGACCCCTTTTCAGCAGTGGTTTGTAGGTCTGCGCCACCAGCGAGTTGGCAGATGGGGTGGCAGGCGCATGAAAGCCTGCCATCACACAACGGCCTTCGTTCAAGGCCCGGATCGCGTCCACGCTGCCGCAAAACCGGATGTCCAGATGCAATGCCTGCTGCGCGGCCTGTTGTTGCAATTGCACCAGCGCATCGTCGTGGCTGGCGTAGAACGTCAAAAGGTGGCTCGCCGGGTCAAAAGCCATGGCGATGGTTTTCTCCAGCTCCGCGTGCAGAGTGGTGATTTGAGGAGCCAGTCGGGCCTGGGCCTGGCGTTCAGCCCACAGCAATTTGTCCGCAAAAGGGCTCAAGCGGGCCGCTTGGCCTTTCTCCCAAAGGATCAGGGCTTGCCCAAGTGCCTGCTCCCAGCGCTTGAGTTCGCCCCAGACATGCCGATAGGACAGCTGCATGGCTTTGGCCGCTGCGGCAATCGAGCCCGCTTCGCGCACGGCTTGCAGCAAGTCCATCAGGGGGTTACGCAGTGGGCTGGTTTGATGGCGTTGTGACGCCCCTTCTTGGTGAGGCGCCCAGCTGTAGGAAAGGCGGATGTGTTGCACAGGCAGGAGTTTGCCTCAATCTGACTGGGCCCTGCTCAGGTGCATTCGTAACTTATGCAACGTGCTTCATAACGGACATCCCTTAGGCCCGGAGGGCTTCGCGTCCGTTAGCATCGCGCTCAAGTTTATGAACACCTTTTCCGAAAGCATGGCCCATGCACTGAGGCTCGTCGCCTCGTTCGATCCTGCGCTCTGGGCCGTGGTGATGCGTTCCCTCGCGGTCAGTGCCACCGCCTGTTTGCTGGCCTATGGCTTGGGGATCGTTTTGGGCGCCTGGTTGGCCGTGGCACGGTTCCGGGGGCGCAGTGTCGTTTTGCTTGGCTTGAACACCTTGCTGGCTTTGCCCTCGGTGGTTGTGGGCTTGGTGGTTTACCTGTTGCTCTCGCGTACCGGGCCCTTGGGTTTTCTGGGGTGGTTGTTCAGTTTCAAGGCCATGGTGTTTGCACAGGTCATCTTGGTCTTGCCTGTGGTCACAGCACTGACACGGCAAGTGGTTGAAGACGTGGAGTCTCAACATGGTGAACAATGGGCTTCTTTGGGTGCTGGCCCTGGCTTGCGTGGCTTGCTCTTGGCATGGGACGAGCGTCTGGCGCTGCTCACGATCGGTGTGGCAGCGTTTGGACGGGCGATTTCCGAGGTGGGTGCGGTGATGATCGTGGGCGGAAACATCGACGGCTTCACCCGTGTGATGACCACCGCCATTGCCCTCGAAACCAGCAAGGGTGATTTGCCGCTGGCGCTGGGCCTCGGGCTGGTGCTTTTGCTGGTGGTTTGGTGTCTCAATGCGCTGGTGGCCGCGTTGCGTCGATGGGGTGAAAAACGCCAGGGCAGTCCCATGATTGCCCCCAAAGGTTGGGTTGCATGACGGTGTGTTCGGCGCTTCAGCTGCGTGATGTTGCTGTGCTTTTGGGTGCAGTGCAGGCCCTGCAGCAAATCAGTCTGGACGTACAGCCTGGCGAGCGCGTGGCGCTGGTCGGGGCCAATGGCTCAGGCAAGAGTACCTTGTTGCGAACGATGCATGGGTTGCTGCAGCCCGTGCAGGGTTGCATCGAAAGACACCCGACACTGCGGCAAGCGATGCTGTTCCAGAGGCCACATTTGCTGCGCATGTCCTCACTCCACAATGTGGCCATCGGTCTATGGCTGGATCGCAGCCTGGGTCTGGGCTGGGGGCAGGCCAAGGCGCGGGCCACCCAGGCTTTGCAGCGCGTGGGACTGAGCGAGCTGGCCCACCACGGCGGTCGTCAATTGTCTGGTGGGCAGCAGCAGCGTTTGGCCATGGCGCGCGCCTGGGGTCGAATGCCGGATGTGCTGCTGCTCGATGAACCCACCGCCAGCCTGGATCCCCATGCCAAACGCGAGATCGAAACCTTGATGGCCGATTTCGCCAGTGGGGAGGGCCATGCGCGCACCTTGATCTGGGCCAGCCACAACTTGGGACAGGTCAAGCGCTTGGCCACACGTGTCATGTACCTTGAAGGCGGCCGTTTGCTGGCAGACCTGCCTGTGGCTGATTTTTTCAATGCAGCGGTGTTGGCACAGCACAGCCCGCCCGCCCATGCTTTTGTTCAAGGAGAACAGTGATGTGGAATGGTGCGTTTTTTCCCCGTCGTTTCAGAGCCCTCGCAGTGGCGGCTGGCTTGGTTTGGTGCAGTGCCGCATTGCATGCCCAATCCATCGTGATGTCGTCCACGACATCCACCGAGCAATCGGGCTTGTTCAGCCATTTGCTGCCTGCCTTCAAAAAGGCCAGTGGCATCGATGTGAAAGTTGTGGCTCTCGGCACCGGGCAGGCGCTGGACATGGCGCGTCGTGGCGATGCCGATGTGGTGTTCGTACACGACCAGGCGGCCGAGGAAAAATTTGTGGCCGATGGCTTCGGCCTCAAGCGCTTGCCGGTCATGTACAACGACTTCGTGTTGATCGGTCCCAAGGCCGACCCGGCAGCGACCAAAGGCCGGGACATCGTTGCAGCGCTGGCCAAGCTGGCGAGCGCAAATGCGGCTTTTGTCTCACGAGGTGACAAGAGTGGCACCCATGCGGCCGAATTGCGTTTCTGGAAAATGGCGCATCTGGATGCAGCCAGAGGCGCAGGCTACCGCGAGTGCGGTTGCGGCATGGGGCCTGCACTGAACATCGCTGCATCGCAGGGAGCCTATGTGCTGGCCGACCGAGGCACCTGGCTGAATTTCAAGAACCGCGCCGATCTGGCCATACTGGTCGAAGGCGATCAACGTCTCTTCAACCAGTATGGCGTGATGGTGGTGAACCCCGCCAGGCACCCGCATGTCAAGCAGACTGAAGCACAGAAGTTTGTGGATTGGGTGACATCGGCAGCCGGTCAGGTCAGCATCGCCGAATACAAGATCGGTGGGGAGCAGCTGTTCTTTCCGAACGCCCCGAAATGAGTCAGTGAGGTCGGCCGAGTTTGCGGTAGACGGTAGCCCGGCTGATGCCCAAGGCGCGGGCCGCTTCGGCCACATTGCCACGGGCTTGCTGCACGGCCTGTCGGATCATGTCGTTTTGAGCCACTTTGAGTGGCATGCGGTTGGTGTGTGGTGTTCCTGATCGCGCAGACTGGATTTGCAGCCGCAGACCTGACCACAAAGGCACTTCTTGTACGTGGCCCGGATGTGCGGCGGCGTCGAAGAGGCTTTCCCAAGGCAGTGCAAACACATCGCTCGCATGGATGGGTCCGGTGTGCGGATGTTCGAGCGAAAGCATTTGCCTGGCTGCAGGGTTGGCACCCAGCATGTGCCCTTCGTGATCCAGGGTGATCAAGCCGTCACCGTCTCCACCGAGCGGGTTGCCCGGCCAGCTCAGACGCAAGACCAAGGCATGCGATGTGGACAGCAGCCAGCTGTTTTCGATGCTGCGGGCCGAGCGCTGCACCAGATGCCGCAGTGCCGGGCGCTCCTGGGTTTCGATGCCTGTCAGATCCAGCATGCCCGCACAACGGCCGTCAGGCCCGAACACCGGGGCACCTGCACAGCTGTAGACGCTGGTGTCCTGGAAGAAATGCTCGCCCCGGTGCAGCCACACGGGCTGCAGTTCGCGCAGGGCCGCGCTGATCGAGGTGGTGCCCACCGACCGTTCAGACAGGTCCACGCCCACGCGGGCGATGGCATCGGCGCGGCGGTCCTGCCTGTCCACGGGGCCGTGAACATCGACCACGATGCCCTCGGCATTGGTCAGGATGGCGAAATAACGGATGTCGGCGATCACCCGGGCCAGCTCGCTCAGCACGGGCTGGGCGGCTTGCATCAGGGGGCGGCTGGCTTCCTGCACCCGCTTGATGTGCTGGCTCGACAGGGTGTCGAAGCCCACCGCATGCTCGGGCTGCAAACCCATCTCCAGGCAACGCAGCCAGGACTGTGTGACCCAGGACGGCACGCTCCCAGGCATTGCCGGGGCGTGCTCCTGCAGCACCATGGCGCGCGCTTGCGCGATGCTCTGCAGTCGGTCAGGGGCGGTGGAGGGCGTGGTCATCGAGAAGTGTCTCAAGCTGAGAATATTATGGCTTACACCTGCAATGTTTAGGGTTAATACGGATCTGTCAAGCGGCGCGACGCATAAAAATGGCTATGAATTTCGATTCATACCAGCAGGCTTGTACAGGCCTGCCCCACCACAGGAGACCCACCATGCAGAAAGTCCTGCACATCAATCCGGACAAATGCACCGGCTGCTTGCAGTGTGAAATGGCCTGTTCTTTCGAGAACTACGGCACCTACGCCACCTCCAAGTCGCGCATCAAGGTGTTTGACTTCCACCACACAGGCAAAAAGGTCCCCTACACCTGCACCCAGTGCGACGAAGCCTGGTGCCTGCATGCTTGCCCGGTGGAGGCCATCACGGTCGACAAGGCCACCGGTGCCAAGGTCGTCAACGAATCCACCTGCGTGGGCTGCAAGGTCTGCACCATCGCCTGCCCGTTCGGCACGATCAACTACGTGCAGGAAACCGGCAAGGTGCAAAAGTGTGATCTGTGCGGCGGCGACCCGGCCTGTGCCGACGCCTGCCCAACGGGCGCCATCACCTTCGTCGATGCCAACTGGACCGGCATCGACAAAATGAAACAGTGGGCCGACAAGCTGGGCAATCAGCCCACAGCCGGTTAATTCCCCCCCACCCACAAGGAGCATCAACATGTCTTGGGCTGGAAAAATCCTCCGCGTCAACCTCACGGCTGGCACCGTCAAATCCGAACCGCTGAACATGGAGTGGGCCAAGGCCTACCTGGGCTCACGCGGATTGGGCAGCAAATACCTGATCAGTGAAGTCGACCCCAAAGTCGATCCGCTGTCGGCCGACAACAAGATCATCTGGGCCACCGGCCCGTTGACCGGCACCATGGCCTCCACGGGCGGCCGTTACACCGTCATCACCAAAGGCCCGCTCACCGGGGCCATTGCCTGCTCCAACTCGGGCGGCTACTGGGGCGCCGAGCTCAAAATGGCCGGCTGGGACATGGTCATCTTTGAAGGCAAGTCGGCCAAGCCGGTCTACCTCTACATCAACGACGATGTGGCCGAACTGCGCGACGCAGGCCACCTGTGGGGCCAGAGCGTCTGGAAGACCGAGGAAATCCTCAAGTCCAGCCTGCAGGACCCGTTGCTGCGCGTGTCCAGCATTGGCAAGGCCGGTGAAAACGGCGTGCTTTACGCCGCCGTGGTGAACGACCTGCACCGTGCGGCTGGCCGCTCGGGCGTAGGCACCGTCATGGGCAGCAAGAACCTCAAGGCCATTGCCGTGCGCGGCACCAAGGGCGTGGGCAATGTGCAAAACCCCAAGGCTTTCATGGCCGCGGCCAAGGCCGCCAAGAAGGTGCTGGCCGACAACGCTGTCACCGGCCAGGGCCTGCCCACCTACGGCACCCAGGTGCTGATGAACGTCATCAACGAAGTCGGCGCACTGCCTACGCGCAACCACCGCGATGTGCAGTTTGAAGGCGCGAAGGACATCTCGGCCGAAGCCATGGTCACGCCCCGCGCCACCGACGGCAAGAAGCACCTGGTGACCAACCAGGCCTGCTTTGGCTGCACCATCGCCTGCGGCCGCATCAGCAAGATCGACGAAGGCCACTTCTCGGTGCAGAACAAGCCCGAGTACTGGGGCGCATCGGGCGGCCTGGAGTACGAAGCCGCCTGGGCGCTGGGCGCGGCCAACGGCGTCAACGACCTGGAAGCCCTGCAATACGCCAACCTGATCTGCAACGAAGAAGGCTTTGACCCGATCAGTTTTGGCGCCACCATCGGCGCGGTGATGGAGCTGTACGAAATGGGTGTGCTCACCAAAGAGCAGATCGGCATCGAAGCGCCGTTCGGTTCTGCCAAGGCGCTGTGCGAGCTGGCCGACATGACGGCCAAAGGCATTGGCTTTGGCAAGGAAATCGGTCTGGGCTCCAAGCGCCTGACCGCCAAGTACGGCCACCCCGACCTGTCCATGAGCGTCAAGGGCCAGGAATTCCCGGCCTATGACGGCCGTGTGATCCAGGGCATCGGTCTGGCCTATGCCACCTCCAACCGCGGTGCCTGCCACCTGCGCGGCTACACCATCGCATCTGAAGTGCTGGGCATCCCGGTCAAGACCGAACCCACCGAGCACGAAGGCAAACCCGAACTGGTCAAGGCCTTCCAGGACGCCACGGCGGCGTTCGACTCGGCGGGTGTGTGCATCTTCACCAGCTTCGCCTGGACACTGGCCGATGTGGCCCCGCAAGTGCAGGCTGCTTGTGGTGAGGAGTTCACCATGGAGCACCTGGCCCACATCGGTGAGCGCATCTGGAACATGGAGCGCGAGTTCAACAACGCCGCAGGCTTCACGAAGGCCGACGACAACCTGCCCAAGCGCTTGCTGACCGAAGCCGCCAAGACCGGCCCCGGCAAAGGCATTGTGAGCAAGCTGCCCGAGATGCTGCCCAAGTACTACGATGCACGTGGTTGGGACAGCGAAGGCCGTCCCACAGCGGCCACCAAGGAACGTCTGGGCCTCTAAATCGCCCGGACTTGCAGCAAGAAGCGGCCCGAACAGGTCGCTTCTTTTTTGGAGAACACACCATGACCCATCATGTCATTCTGGGCGCTGGCCCTGCTGGCGTCATTGCCGCCGAAACCATCCGCAAGCACGCGCCTGCAGACACCATCACCCTGGTGGGGGACGAGCCCGATGCGCCGTACTCGCGCATGGCGATCCCTTATCTGCTGATTGGCAACATCGACGAGCGCGGCACTTACTTGCGCAAGTCGGCCAGCCATTTTGACGATTTGCGCATCAAGCAGGTCAAGGCGCGGGTGACGCTGGTCGATGCGCAGCGCAAGCAACTGCAGCTGGATAACGGCAGCACGCTGGCGTTTGACAAGCTGCTGATCGCGACCGGCTCGCACCCGGTTCGCCCACCGATCCCGGGCATGGACTTGCCCGGTGTGCACCCCTGCTGGACGCTGGCCGATGCCCGCGCCATCCAGGCCCTGGCCAAACCCGGTGCACGGGTCTTGCAAATGGGCGCGGGGTTCATTGGCTGCATCATCATGGAAGCGCTGGCCTCGCGGGGTGTGAAGCTCAGCGTGGTCGAGATGGGCGACCGCATGGTGCCGCGCATGATGGGTCCGGTGGCGGGCGGCATGATCCGCGACTGGTGCGAGGCCAAAGGTGTGCAGGTGTTCACCGGCACCAAGGTCGAGGCCATTGAATCCGGCGCGGACAAAGGACTGCTCGGCAAACTCGCAGCAGCCGTGGGCCTGTCTTCAGATGACGCGGGCGGCGCCCTGCGGGTGCGCCTGTCCAACGGTCAGACCATTGAAGCCGATCTGGTGATCAGCGCCACGGGCGTGCGCCCGGCCATCGGCTACCTCCAGGACAGCGGCATCACCTGTCTGCAGGGCGTGTTGACCGATGCCCGCATGCAGACCAATGTGCCCGGCATCTACGCCGCAGGCGACTGCGCTGAAGCCTTTGACAAGGTCAGCGGCAAGACCATCGTGAGCGCCATCCAGCCCAACGCGGCCGAGCAGGCCCGCGTGGCTGCGCTCAACATGGTAGGGCAGGACACCGAGCTCAAGGGCGTCACCCAGATCAACGTGCTCGACACGTTGGGGCTGATCTCCACCAGCTTTGGCAACTGGGAAGGCGTGGCAGACGGCGAACACGCGGCACTGACCGACCTGGCCGCAGGCCGCCACCTGAGCCTGCAGTTCAAGGGCGATGTGCTGATCGGCTGCAACAGCGTGGGCTGGACCGAGCACGTGGGCGTGATGCGCGGCCTGGTGGAAGGTCAGGTGCCACTGGGTGAGTGGAAAGACCGCCTGCTGCAGGACCCGACCCGACTGGTCGATGCCTACCTGGCCTGTGCCCAGGGGCAAGGTCAATGGGCAGGTGCACAGGATGCACGTCGCCGTTGAAGTGACAATCCCTGCATGAACATCACTTTCAAACTGTTTGCCACGCTCACCGACTACCTGCCGGCCGAGGTGCGTCGCAGCAACCAGATGGTGCTGGATGTGCCTGCCGATGCCACCATCCTGCAGATCATCGAGCCGTTTGGCCTGCCGCCCAAGCTGGTGCACCTGGTGCTGGTGAACGGCAAATACATCGCCCCCGAGGTGCGTGGTGCCACCACGTTGACCGAGGGCGATGTGCTCGCCATCTGGCCACCTGTGGCGGGCGGTTGAGGTCCGCCACGCGGGTCACAGTCTCGTGCAATCCCACTACCCCGAGCGCTTTGAGCGCGACATGGGCACCACCGAAACCGAATGGTTGACGGCTCTGCCCCGAGCGCTGGGTGAGCATGCTTTTGTGTTGGCTGAAGGTCAGGCGCGGGTGCAGATCGGGCAAGGCCAGCTGTTGCTGCAATGGCACCCGCTGCCCCCCCGTGTGATCGCGCTGCTGCGCATGCAGCGGCTGGCGGTGCAGTTTGTGTTCGAAGGAGTGGAAGAGGGTGATCGTCAGCGCTTCATGAAGCGCTTTGATTTGACGATGCAGCGGGGTGGGGGGTGAGTATGAACGAATCGCTCCGGGATTTGCAGAAGCCTCACGGGAGGATCAACGCCCCGAGAACATCTCCACGGTCTTGAGGCCCACCATGGTCAGCGCCAGCGAACCGAACAGGTGCACGCTGGCGGTGCTCAGGGCCAGCGCGTAGCGCGTTTGCAGCAGCAGGGTGACCACCTCGGCCGAAAAGCTGGAGAAGGTGGTCAGTGCGCCCAGAAAGCCGGTCACCAGCGTCAGCCGCCACAGTGGGTCGAGTTCAGGCCATTGCTGGAACACGCCCACGCACACGCCCACCAGATAGCCACCGATCAGGTTGGCTGCGAGAGTACCCCAAGGGATCAGGGCACTGCTGTGGCTGAGCCACAGGCCGAGTTGCCAGCGGGCGAGTGCGCCCAGGCAGGCACCGAAACAGATGGCAAGGACAGCATGCATGGGGGGTTATTGTAGGAGCGAGACTTCATCGCTGTGGGATGGGGGCGTCTGGGCACTTATCGCCGCGAGGGCGCGGCTCCTATACGAGGGTCAGAACGGCGGGTCGTCAGCGGCTGGCGCATCGCCGCAGGTCGGCGCTGCCGGGGCGTCGGGCAACGGCGCACCCCACTCTTGCTCGCCACCCAATGCCTCGATCAGGCCATCCAGCAGGGGGCCGAGCAGCCCGGTGGCCAAAATGACGTCCGAGTCAAAACGGTCTTCGTTTTTGTCGGTGCCCGCTTCGTCCATCACGCCGTCGAGAAACTGGACTTTTTTGAGCTGCAAAGTCTCGGTCAGCACAAAGCCCACGCGCCCGTCCCAGCTGAGCGCCAGTTGGGTGGGCAGCTTGCCTTCGAGCACGTGTTTGCGCACATCGTCGTTGGCCAGGTGGTGGCGTGTGAAGCGGATGCTGGCGGCGTCTTCGCCCGTGGCCTTGAGCACGCATTCACGCTCCACGCTCAGGTCGGCGGGCCAGTCTTCGGGGGCGGGGGCCAGCAACCATTCGGTCATGGCCGCCTGCGGTGTGGTGGCGGTCTGGATCAGGGCCACCGACAAGCCGGTGAAAGCCTTCATCAGCGCCGAGATGGCCTCATCGGCTTTGCCCTGGCTGCCGCTGTCCAGCACCAGGCGGCGCTGGGGCAGATCGATCCACACCAGCACGCTGGCTTGCCTGGGGAAAGCCTGAGGCAGCAGGGCCTGCAGAATGTCGTCCTGCAGGTCGCGTTTTTCCTTCTTGCCGGGTTTGCGGCCGGTAGCGGCCTCGATTTCGGTGATGCGCTCGTGCAGCTGGCGTCGCACCACGCTGCCGGGCACGGCTTTGGATTCGATCATGAGTTTGACCATCCATTGCCCACCCACGGATTCCACCAGGGGGCCGTGCGCTTCGCCTCGGGGCTCGATCCAGCCCACCGATTTGTCTTGCGTGGCACTGCACTCCACAAACCGCGCTGGTTGCAGCGCCGCTTCCACCTCGGAGAGGCTGGGGTTCCAGCCTTCACCGATGCGGTAAACCATCACATTCTTGAACATCCGTCACTCTTTCATGCCACCCGGGGCCAGCGCGGCATCTTACCGGAGTGGACGGCGTACTTTATTTGGCGACACCCATCAGCAGGTCGGGGACGATGGTGACGATGGACGGAAACACCGTGATCAGTCCGATGCCCACGATCATGCAGGCGAAAAAGGGCAGGGTCACGCGGGCGATGCGGTTGCTGTCGATGCCGGTCATGTTCTGCAGCACAAACAGGTTGAAGCCCACAGGCGGCGTGATCTCGGCGATCTCCACCAGCATGATGATGAAGATGCCAAACCAGACCAGGTCAAACCCGGCCTTCTGGATCATGGGCAGGACCACCGCGCTGGTCAGCACGATCATCGAGATGCCGTCGAGCGCCGTGCCCAGAATCAGGTACACCACCACCAGCACGGCGATCAGGCCATAAGGCGACAGGTTCAGGCTGTGCACAAACTCGGCCAGCTCACGCGGGATACCGGTGAAGGCCATGGTCTTGGTCAAGAAAGCCGCGCCCGCCAGGATGAACATGATCATGCAGCTCACGCGCGTGGCCCCGACCAGGCCTTGCCAGAAGTTGGCCCAGGTCAGGCTGCGCCCTGCGGCAGCGATGGCGAGCGACCCCAGCACGCCGTAGGCGGCGCATTCGGTTGCGGTGGCAATGCCCGCCACCAGCACCCAAACGATGAACACGATGAGCAAGCTGCAAGGAATCAGGCTGCCCGAGCGCCGCATTTTTTCCATGAAGGTGGTGGGCGCTTCGGCGGGTGGCACTTTGTCCGGGTTGCGCAGGCTCCACCAGATGATGTAGCCCGAGAACAGGCCCATCAGCAAAAAGCCGGGCAAAAAGCCTGCGAGGAACAAACGGATCACGCTGGCGTCTGCCGCCACCGCGTACACCACCATGGTGATGGACGGGGGAATCAAAATGCCCAAACCGCCCGCAGCGGCCAGTGAGCCCAGCGCGATGTTGCGGTCGTAGCCGCGCTTTTCCAGCTCGGGCAGGGCCACTTTGGCGATCGTGGCGCAGGTGGCTGCCGATGAGCCCGAGACCGAGCCGAAAATGCCGCAGCCCAAAATGGTGGTGTGCATCAAACGGCCTGGTACCTTGGACAGCCAGGGTGAGAGGCCGTCGAACATCTGCTCGGACAGTTTGGTGCGGTACAAAATCTCGCCCATCCAGATGAACATGGGCAGGGCCGCGAGTTCCCAGCTGGCCGAGGTTTCCCAGAAGGACGAAAACAGGTTCTTGCCGGGCAGGGTGTTGGTGAAAAACGCCTGACCGACCCAGCCCACAATCGCCAGTGTCATGGCGATCCAGACGCCGCCGCTGAGCATCAGCAGCATCAAAAACAGGAGCAGGCCCCCGATTTCCAGCAGGCCCATCACATCTCCTCGGAAAAATCACCGCGGGCGTGTCGTTCTTCGACACGCGCCACATAGCTGGGCTTGCCACCTCGGAACACGCACACGCATTCGTCGAGCACGGCAATCACCAGAATGGCCGAGCCGATCACAAAGCTCATTTGCGGAATCCAGATCGGGATCGCCACCATGTTGCCCGCGATGTCGTTGAACTCGTAGCTCTCCCAGGTGAAGCGCGCTGCCCAGTAACCCAGGTAGCCAATGGCCACGGCGGCCACCGCCAGGGAGACCAGCTCCAGCCAGCGGCGCACGGGGGCCGACACCGATTCGAGCACCAGCGTCACCCGCACAAAGTCACCGTTCCGGAAGCTGTAGGCCATGCCCAGAAAAGCCGCCGCCGCGCACAGCCAGGCCACGATGTCGTTGACCCAGGAGACGCGCCACTCGAACACGCGGCCCACCGAGGCGCCAATCATCAGGACCAGGATGGCCAGCACGCACAGGGCGGCCAGCTGGCCCCCCAGCGCGTACAGACCGTCCAGCAGACGCCGTGGGGTGTTGGCTTGTTCAGGCATGCCGACTCACTTGTGGTTGTAGGCGTCGACCAGGGCCTTGCCTTCGGCACCGGATTTTTCCAGCCATTCCTTGAGCATGGTGTCACCGACTTTCTTCATGTCGGCCTTGAGCTGGGGCGAGGGGGCGGTCACGGTCATGCCGTTGGCCTTGAGGGTGGCCAGCGTGGTGTCGTTGACCTTGCGCGACTCGGTCCAGCCACGGCTTTCAGCGTCGGCGGCGGCTTTCATCACGGCGTCCTGCGTGGCCTTGTCCAGGGCGTCAAAAGCCTTCTTGTTGGCGATCACCGCGTTTTTGGGCAACCAGGCCTGCACGTCGTAGTAATACTTGAGGTGTTCGTAGAGCTTGCTGTCCACCCCGGTGGCACCCGAGGTCATGGTCGATTCGACCACGCCCGTGGCCAGCGCCTGGGTGAATTCCGCCGCCTGCACGGTCACGGGCTGTGCACCCACGAGCTCGGCGATGCGGGCGGTGGACGGGCTGTAGGAGCGCCACTTGATGCCCTTGAGGTCGGCCGCGCTGTTGATCGGCTTTTTGCTGAAAATGCCTTGCGGTGGCCAGGCGACCGAGTACAGCAGCACCATGCCTTGCTCGGCAAGCTTTTTCTCCATCAAGGGCTTCTGAGCCTTGTAGAGCTTCATGCCCTCGTCGTAGCTGTCGGCCAAGAAGGGCAGGCCATCGGCGGCGTAGATGGGCCATTCATTGCTGAAGTTGGCCAGCAGGATTTCACCCGCCTGGGCCTGACCGCCCTGCACGGCGCGCTTGATCTCGGGGGCTTTGAACAGCGACGCGTTGGCATGCACCGTGATCTTGAGCTTGCCGCCAGAGGCTTTGTCCACGTCAGTGGCGAATTGCGCCAGGTTCAGGGAATGGAAGTTGGTGGCCGGGTAGGCGGCGGGCAGGTCCCATTTGGTCTGGGCCTGTGTGGCAACAGACAGCGTGATCGCAGTGGCCATCAGGCCCAGGTTCAATGTGCGGCGTTTCATGAAAGGACTCCTGAAAGGGGATGAGGGAACCGAGCAAGATGCGTACCTGCGATGTGCGTCAGGATGGTGCATCGCTTGTACACGACTGTAGGCGAGAAGCTGCAGCCTGCCGATGGGTGATTCCCCTGAGGGACTGCCCTGTGCGCGACAGCCGGGTAACATGACTGAATCATGAACGCATCCACCACCCCGACCCGCTGGCAATTCTGGATCGACCGCGGGGGCACCTTCACCGACATCGTGGGCAAGCGGCCTGACGGCACGCTGGTCACGCACAAGCTCTTGTCTGAAAACCCCGAGCAGTACCGTGACGCCGCGGTCGCTGGTATCCGCCACCTGCTGGGCTTGAAGGCCGGTGAGCCCGTCACGCCCGAGCAGGTGGAGTGCGTGAAGATGGGCACCACCGTGGCCACCAACGCGCTGCTGGAGCGCAAGGGTGAGCCCACGCTGCTGGTGACCACCCGGGGTTTCCGGGATGCGCTGCGCATTGCGTACCAGAACCGCCCCCGCCTGTTTGACCGCCAGATCGTGCTGCCCGAGCTGCTGTACGAGCGTGTGATCGAGGCCTGTGAGCGCGTGGGCGCGCATGGCGATGTGGTGGAGCCGCTCGATGAAGCGCACCTGCGCGAACGCCTGTGGGCCGCTTACGACGCGGGTTTGCGCAGTGTGGCCGTGGTCTTCATGCACGGCTACCGTTACACCGAGCATGAGCAGGCCGCTGCCCGCATCGCACGCGAAGTCGGCTTCACCCAGGTCAGCACCAGCCACGAGACCAGCCCGATGATGAAGTTCGTCAGCCGGGGCGACACCACCGTGGTGGACGCTTACCTCTCGCCCATCCTGCGCCGCTATGTGGACCAGGTGGCCAGCGAGATGCCGGGCGTCAAGCTGTTTTTCATGCAGTCCTCGGGCGGCCTGACCGACGCGCACGCCTTTCAGGGCAAGGACGCGATCCTGTCCGGCCCGGCGGGCGGTATTGTGGGCATGGCCCGCACGGCCGAACTGGCGGGTTGTGAGCGCGTGATCGGTTTCGACATGGGCGGCACCTCGACCGATGTGTCGCATTTCGCAGGCGAGTTCGAGCGCGAATTCGAGACCCAGGTGGCGGGCGTGCGCATGCGTGCGCCCATGATGAGCATCCACACCGTGGCGGCGGGCGGCGGCTCGATTCTGGCGTTTGACGGTGCGCGTTTTCGCGTCGGCCCCGAGAGCGCGGGCGCCAACCCTGGCCCGGCCAGCTACCGGCGCGGCGGGCCGCTGGCCGTGACCGACGCCAACGTGCTGCTGGGCAAGATCCAGCCCGCTTACTTTCCGAAAGTGTTCGGCCCGCAGGCCAACGAGGCCTTGAGTGCCGAGCCGGTGCGCGACCAGTTCAACGCACTGTCTGCACAGACGGGTCGCAGCGCCGAGGACGTGGCCGAGGGCTTCATCCGCATCGCGGTGCAGCAGATGGCCAACGCGATCAAGAAGATTTCGGTGGCGCGCGGTTACGACGTCACCCGCTACACCCTGCAGTGCTTTGGTGGGGCCGGCGGCCAGCACGCCTGCCTGGTGGCCGATGCCCTGGGCATGACCCGCGTGCTGGTGCACCCGCTCGCTGGCGTCCTCTCGGCCTACGGCATGGGCCTGGCCGACCAGAACCTGATCCGCGAGCAGGCGGTGGAGCTCCCGCTGGATGCGTCTGCCTTGTCGCAGATGGCGGTCCAGCTGGACGCGCTGGCCGAGCAGGCCAGCTCGGCCTTGCAAGCCCAGCAGCTGAGCCAGTCTGCCGTAGAGGTACGCCGCCGCGTGCATGTGCGCTACGAAGGCACCGATTCAGCGCTGGTGGTGCCCTTTGGCGATCTGGCCGCGATCCAGTTCGGCTTCGAGGCGGCGTACCGCCAGCGCTTTGCCTTTTTGATGCAGGGCAAACGCTTGATCGCGGAGGCCGTGTCGGTCGAGGCCGTGGTGGCGGGGGATGCGCCTGCCGAACCACGCCATGCCTTGCAGCCTTCGCGCGAAGTGCCGCGTCGCGACACGGTGCGCCTGTACAGCAGCGGTGCCTGGCACGAGGCCGCGCTGGTGGTGCGCGAAGACCTGCGCCCCGGCGACGAAGTGCAGGGCCCGGCCATCATTGCCGAGAAGAACGCGACCACGGTGGTCGAGCCCGAGTGGGCCGCTCGCCTGACCGAGCTGGACCACATCGTGCTGGAACGCCGGGTGCCGCGTGCGCAGACGTTTGCCGTGGGCACCACGGTGGACCCGGTGCTGCTGGAGGTGTTCAACAACCTGTTCATGAACATCGCCGAGCAGATGGGGCTGCAGCTGCAGAACACGGCCTACTCGGTCAACATCAAGGAACGTCTGGACTTTTCGTGTGCGCTGTTCAGCGCCGAGGGGCATCTGATCGCCAACGCGCCGCACATGCCGGTGCACCTGGGCTCGATGGGCGAAAGCATCCAGACCGTGATCCGCGACAACGCGGGCCGCATGCAGCCTGGCGACGTCTATGTGCTCAATGACCCCTACCACGGGGGCACGCACTTGCCGGACGTGACGGTCATCACGCCCGTGTTTCTGGATGGCATGGCCGAGCCGGTGTTTTATGTGGGCTCACGCGGTCACCACGCGGACGTGGGTGGGCTCACGCCGGGTTCGATGCCGCCGTTCTCGACCCGCATCGAAGAAGAGGGCGTGCAGATCCAGAACTTCAAGCTGGTGGACTGCGGGCGTCTGCGCGAGGCCGAGATGGTGGCGCTGCTGCAAAGTGGCGAGTACCCGAGCCGCAATCCGGCGCAGAACATGGCCGACCTGAAAGCCCAGATCGCTGCCAACGAGAAAGGGGTGCAGGAGCTGCGCCGCATGGTCGATCAGTTCAGCCTGCCTGTTGTGCAGGCCTACATGCGCCATGTGCAGGACAACGCCGAAGAGTCGGTGCGCCGCGTCATCACGCGCCTCAAAGATGGCCACTTCACCCTGCCGCTGGACAACGGCGCGCAGATCCAGGTGGCGGTGCGGGTCAACAGTGCACAGCGCAGCGCCGAGATCGACTTCACCGGCACCAGCGCCCAGCTGGCCAACAACTTCAACGCGCCGCGTGCGGTCTGCATGGCAGCGGTGCTGTACGTGTTCCGCACCCTGGTGGATGACGACATCCCGCTCAATGCGGGTTGCCTCAAGCCGCTCAGGGTCACCATTCCCGAAGGCTCCATGCTCAACCCCTTGCCACCGGCCTCGGTGGTGGCGGGCAATGTGGAAACGTCAACCTGCATCACCAATGCCCTCTTTGGCGCTTTGGGTGTGATGGCGGGCAGCCAGCCCACCATGAACAACTTCACCTTCGGCAATGCACGCTACCAGTACTACGAGACGATCTCGGGCGGCAGCGGCGCGGGCGGGCGCTTTGACGAGACGGGCGCACTCGTGGGCGGCTTTGACGGCACCTCGGTGGTGCAGACCCACATGACCAATTCGCGCCTGACCGACCCGGAGGTGCTGGAGTTCCGTTTCCCGGTGCAGCTGGAGAGCTACGCCATCCGCAAGGGCTCAGGCGGTGCCGGGCGCTGGCAGGGTGGCAACGGCGGCGTGCGCCGCATCCGCTTCCTGGAGCCGATGACGGCGGGCATCCTGTCCAACGGGCGCGTACATCCCGCTTTTGGCGCAGGTGGCGGCCAGCCGGGGCAGCCGGGCATCAACCGCGTGGTGCGTGCCAATGGCCAGACCGAGGTGCTGGGTCACATCGGCCAGACCGAGATGGCGGTGGGCGATGTGTTCGAGATCCACACGCCCGGGGGCGGTGGTTACGGCACCCTGTAGGAGCCGCGCGCCCCGCGGCGATCAAAGGTGATCAGCCCACAAGCCGTTCATCGCCCCGAGGGCGGGGCTCCCACAGGTGCCTTGTTGGGGTAAGGCTGGCCCTGCACGCGCAGGCCCTGCTCGGACAGTTGCGCGGCCTTTTTGGGGCCGATGCCCGGAGTGCGTTGCATCAGGTCTTTCCAGTCCCTGAAGGGGCGGCGCTCACGCTCTTGCAGGATCAGCCGCGTGGTGGAGGGGCCCAGGCCGCGCAGGCCATCGAGGTCGATTTCGCGGGCTTGTGCGATGTCCACCGTTTGGGCGCTGGCCCATGCGCTGGCCAGCAGCAGCCCCCATGCGAAGCGGTGCTTCATGTTGTTCTCCCTGCAGCCCTGCAGGTGCATGGCCGTGGCCCATTGTGCAAAAACCAGGGGCGGGAGGAAAGGGCTCAGAGTTCTTCGACGCGGCGGGGCGGGTAGCTGTCCCAGGCCTGGCAGCCGGGGCAGTGCCAGAAGTGTTCCTTGGCCTCGAAGCCGCAGGCGGCGCAGCGGTAACGGGCCAGCGGGCGGCTGGCGGTTTCCAGGGCTTTTTGCACCGCAGCAGGCACCGCCTGGTCTGCAGGCGCGCTGCTCAGCCAGCGTGTGGCCGCGATCAGCGAGGGGTGTTGCTGCAGGTGGTCCAGGTAGTGCTGGCGTGCCGAGCTGCTGGCGTCAGGGGTCTCCAGGCTGGTCAGCGCTTCCAGCACATCGACCGAGGGCTGGCGCGCGTAGTGCGCCTTCAGCAGGGCGGCGGCTTCGCTGGTCTTGCGGGCGCTCTGTGCGGCTTTGACCAGCGTGCTGGCCGCCAGCGGGGCGCTGGCATCGGTCTGGCTGAACAGGGGGGCCAGGCAGTCGTAGGCTTGGCTGGCCAGGTTTTGTGTCAGGTACAGCTGCCCGAGCAGGATACGGGGGCGTGGGGCCTCAGGGGTGTCGGCCACAGTGCGTGTCAGGATGTCCAGCGCTTGGGCCGCATCGCCTTTGGCATAGGCTTCACGTGCCTGTTCGCAGCGGTAGTGGGCCTGACGGATGCTGAAGCTGGCTTCGCCCGAGCGTTCGAGCAAGGCCGCCACCTGAGCGGCTTCGGGCCATTCGCGCGAGCGCTCGTAAATGGCCAGCCGCGCCAGCCGTGCCTGACCTTCAAAGGGCGTGCCTTCGAGCTTGCGCAAAGCGTCTTCTGCGCGGTCGAGCAAACCGGCTTTGAGGAAGTCCAGGGCCAGCCCATGCTGGGCGCGCTGGCGGTCTGCGGTGCTCAGGTCACCGCGTGAGAGCAGGTGCTCGTGCACGCGCACGGCGCGGTCGTATTCGCCCCGGCGGCGAAACAGGTTGCCCAGGGCAAAGTGCAGCTCGGAGGTGTCGGGGTCGTTTTGCACGGCCTCGATGAAGGCGTCGATGGCCTGGTCCTGCTGTTCGTTGAGCAGGTAGTTCAGGCCCTTGAAATACGCACGTGGCGCTTGGCGGTTGTTGATGCGCAGCTGGCGCAGGTCCAGGCGCGAAGCCAGCCAGCCCAGGCCAAATGCCACGGGCAAGCCGATCAGGATCCAGGTGAGGTCAAGTTCCATCGCGGGCCTCGGCGGTCGTGGGCGATTCGGCGGCTTGTACCGCCTGGCGGGCGGCCTGTCGGTGACGCCACCAGCGCGGCACCATGCCCAGCACGCCCACGGCCAGGCCCATGGCGAATGCCGTCAGCACGACCAGTACGGTGGGCGCTGGCCAGTAAGTGCCAAAAAAGAAATTGACACGCGTTTCCTGCTGGTTGTTCAGCGCGAAAGCAAAGAGGGTGAAGAAAACAGCTGCCTTCAGTAGCCACTGGAGCAGCCGCAGCAATCGTTTCATCTGAGGACCTTGGAGCCTGGGTTCATTCTAGCGGCACGGCTGTGGGCCCAAAGCGGCCTGCTGCGTGCGGTGCGCCTCAGAGGTCGGCAGGCGTGGGGGGCACGGGCGTGCCCGCATCGACGGCTTCGCGCAGGGCCTTGCCGGGTTTGAAATGCGGAACGCGTTTTTCGGGAATCATGACGCTCTCGCCTGAGCGCGGATTGCGACCCACACGCGGGGGGCGGCGGTTGATCGAGAAGCTGCCAAAACCCCGGATTTCGATGCGGTGACCGCGCACCAGCGCATCGCTCATGGCGTCGAGCACCGTCTTGACGGCCAGTTCGGCGTCCCGGTGGGTCAACTGCGAAAAGCGGGCAGCCAGTTCTTCAACAAGGTCAGAGCGTGTCATGGCAAAACGGGTCAGCAGGTGAGCCTGAAAATGCAGGACTCAAAAAAAGCCTGCCCCGAGGGGCAGGCTTGATGGGGTCACAACCGATGCAGGATCAGTTGTTGTCCAGCTTGGCGCGCAGCAGGGCGCCCAGGCTGGTGGTGCCGGCATTGTCGCTCTTGGCTTGCTGCGACAGCGAAGCCATGGCTTCTTGCTGGTCTGCCTGGTCTTTGGCCTTGATCGACAGCTGGATGTTGCGGGTCTTGCGGTCCACGTTCACCACGACAGCGGTCACTTCGTCGCCGACTTTGAGCACGTGGCTGGCGTCTTCCACGCGGTCACGCGAGATTTCGGAGACGCGCAGGTAACCCACGATGTCTTCGCCCAGGTCGATTTCAGCGCCCTTGGCATCCACGGACTTGACCTTGCCGGTGACGATCTGGCCTTTGTCGTTGATGGATGTGAAGGTGGTGAAAGGATCGGAGTCGAGCTGTTTGATGCCCAAGCTGATGCGCTCGCGGTCCACGTCCACGGCCAACACGATGGCTTCGACTTCTTGGCCCTTCTTGAATTCGCGCACGGCGTTTTCGCCAGACTCGTTCCAGGACAGGTCAGACAGGTGCACCAGGCCGTCGATGCCGGCAGCCAGACCCACGAACACGCCGAAGTCGGTGATGGACTTGATCGGGCCCTTGACGCGGTCGCCACGCTTGGTGTTTTGCGCGAATTCTTGCCATGGGTTGGCACGGCACTGCTTCATGCCCAAGCTGATGCGGCGCTTGTCTTCGTCGATCTCGAGGACCATGACTTCGACTTCGTCGCCCAGGGACACGATCTTGGAAGGGGCCACATTCTTGTTGGTCCAGTCCATTTCAGACACGTGCACCAAGCCTTCGATGCCGGGTTCCAGTTCCACAAACGCGCCGTAGTCGGCGATGTTGGTGATCTTGCCGAACATGCGGGTGCTTTGTGGGTAGCGGCGGTTCACGCCCATCCAAGGGTCGTCGCCCATCTGCTTGAGGCCCAAGGACACGCGGTTTTTCTCGGTGTCGAACTTGAGGATCTTGGCGGTGATTTCCTGACCGGCGGTGACCACTTCGGAGGGGTGACGGACACGGCGCCATGCCATGTCGGTGATGTGCAGCAAACCGTCGATGCCGCCCAAGTCCACGAACGCACCGTATTCGGTGATGTTCTTGACCACGCCTTGAACGATGGAGCCTTCTTTCAGGGTTTCCATCAGCTTGGCGCGCTCTTCGCCCATGGAGGCTTCCACCACAGCGCGGCGGCTCAGCACCACGTTGTTGCGCTTGCGGTCGAGCTTGATGACCTTGAATTCCAGGGTCTTGTTTTCGTAGGGTGTCAGGTCCTTGGTGGGACGGGTGTCAACCAGCGAACCGGGCAGGAAGGCGCGGATGCCGTTGACCAGAACGGTCAGACCGCCCTTGACCTTGCCGCTGGTGGTGCCGGTGACGAATTCGCCCGATTCCAGGGCTTTTTCCAGAGACAGCCACGAAGCCAGACGCTTGGCGGTGTCGCGGCTCAGGATGGTGTCGCCGTAGCCGTTTTCGATGGAGCCGATGGCCACGGAAACAAAGTCGCCGACCTGGACTTCGACTTCACCCTGGTCGTTCTTGAACTCTTCGAGGGGCACGTAGGACTCGGACTTGAGACCGGCGTTGACGACCACGAAGTTGTGTTCGATGCGCACCACTTCAGCGGTGATGACTTCACCGGGGCGCATTTCGGTACGTTGCAGGGATTCCTCAAAGAGGGCGGCAAAAGATTCAGACATGTGATTTCCTCATCCACAAACAGGACTGACGAGCGCAACATGCGTCGTTTCCAGGAGCTGACTGTGGCGATTGGTTTGCGGTGTGAACCGCGGTCAGGTTGAACAACCCACACCGCCGATGTGCCTGTCGGCACGGAAGGGAGCGGTGTGGACCACTGTGAGCTGCTGACAAGTCAGCGGCTCTTGCCTTGCCACCAGTCCAAAACCTGCGCCACCGAGTCTTCGATGGAGAGGCTGGAGTTGTCCAGTTGCAAAGCATCTTGCGCGGGCTGGAGGGGCGAGGCACTGCGGGACATGTCCCGGGCGTCGCGCGCTTCCAAATCTGCGCGAAGACTCTCGATGTTAGCCGAAAAACCCTTAGAAATCAATTGCTTATGCCGTCTTTCGGCCCTTTTTGCAGCACTGGCGGTCAAAAACACCTTCAAAGCGGCGTTTGGGAAGATCACGGTGCCCATGTCGCGGCCGTCGGCCAGGAGGCCCGGCAGGCGTCGGAAACTGTGCTGCAGGGCGACCAGCGCCTCGCGCACGGCAGGCAACACCGAGACTTTGGAGGCGTTCATGCCGCCTTGTTCGCTGCGGATCGCATCGGTCACATCCACGTTGTTCAGCAGCACCTGCTCGCCTTCAAAACGCACGGGCAGCTGGCGGGCGAGGTCGGCGATCTTCGCTTCGTCGGCGGCTTCGAGCGTCAGGCCCGCTTGCAAAGCGGCGTGGGCGGTCACGCGGTAGAGCGCGCCCGAGTCCAGGTAGTGGTAACCGAGTTGCGCAGCCACGCGGCTGGCGAGCGTCCCTTTGCCCGAGGCGGTGGGGCCGTCGATGCAGATGACCGGGATGTTCGCGGCCGCTGTGTGCGCCACCGAAAACAGGGCCTCGAAGTAGTCGGGGAAGGTCTTGGCGACGCACTTGGGGTCTTCGATGCGCACCGGGATCTGGTCGGGGTTGAAGGCCGCCAGCGAGAAACACATGGCCACGCGGTGGTCGTCATAGGTGTGGATGCTGGCGCGTTGCCACTGGCCCGCAGGCAGGGGGTGGATGGTGATCCAGTCCGGGCCTTCCTCGACGATGGCGCCCAGCTTGCGGCTTTCGTTGGCCATGGCCGCAATCCGGTCGGTTTCTTTCACCCGCCAGCTGGCGATGTTGCGCAGCGTGGTCGGGCCGTCGGCGTACAGCGCCATCACGGCCAGCGTCATGGCGGCATCTGGGATGTGGTTGCAGTCGAGGGTGATCCCTTTGAGCGGCCAGGCGCCGCGGTTGATTTCGAGCCAGTTGGGGCCGCTGGTGATTTGGGCACCCATTTGTGCTGCAGCGTCCATGAAGCGGATGTCGCCTTGGATCGAATCGGCGCCCACACCCTGGATGCGGATGCCTTTGCCCTGGGAGCCTTTAGAAGGATCGCCTGCGGCGATGGCCCCCAGCGCGATGAAGTAGCTGGCCGAAGAGGCGTCGGCTTCGACATGGATCGTGCCAGGCGATTGGTAGCGGCTGCCTGCCGGGATGACAAAGCGCTCCCAGCCTTGGCGCTCCACTGCAATGCCGTAGCGGGCCAACAGATTGAGCGTGATCTCGATGTAGGGCTTGCTGATGAGCTCGCCCACCACTTCGATGGTGATGGCGCGGTCCTGGGCCGCCAAGGGCAGCGCCATCAGCAAAGCGGTGAGGAACTGGCTGGACACATCGCCACGCACGGGAATGGGTTTGTCCAGCTGGAGTGTTGGCTGGCGCACACGAAGGGGCGGGTAGCCTTCGTTGCCCAGGTAGTCGATGGTGCAGCCCAACTCGCGCAGGGCGTCCACCAGGTCGCCGATAGGGCGCTCGTGCATGCGGGGCACCCCCTTGAGGGTGAAGTCACCGCCCTGAACAGCCAGTGCGGCAGTCAGCGGGCGCATGGCCGTGCCGGCATTGCCCATGAAAAATTCAATCGCTTCTCTGGGCCAGGCGCAGCCGCCCAATCCCGTGATGGTCACAGTGGTGCCATCGACAAGAACATCGCAGCCCAGTTGGCGCAGTGCGGCCAGCATTACACGGGTGTCGTCCGAGTCCAGCAGGTCGTGGACCACGGTGGTGCCCTGGCACAGCGCCGAGAGCAGCAGCACGCGGTTGGAGATGCTTTTGGAGCCAGGCAGGGTGACGGTGCCGGACGCACCTTGCAGGGCAGGAAGGTCGAGGAAAGCGGTGGAGAACATGGGATCAGTCTTCAGAGGCTGTGTTGCACGCGTTGCCCGCTTGCAGTGTCCAGGCCGAGCGCACATCGCTGGCTTGTTGAATCAGCTGTTGCAGCGCGGCGGTGTTGCCTTGCTTCAAGGTGTTTTCAAATTGTTCGAGCGCAGCGCGAAAGTGCGCAATTTGCGTGAGGACTTCTGCATGGTTGGCGCTCAGGATGTCGCGCCACACCGATGCATCGCTGGCGGCGATGCGCGAGAAATCCCGAAAGCCCGGGCCCGCCATGTCCAGAAAAGCTGGGCCTTGCGGCTGTGCGGTGAGGGCATTGACCGCGGCAAAAGCCAACAGATGGGGCAGGTGGCTGACCGCTGCAAAGGTGGCGTCATGCGCTTCGGGCGTCATGGTGCTCACGTGGCTGCCGATGGCGGTCCACACCTCGTGCGCGGCTTGCATTTTGTGGATGCTGGTTTGGGGCAGCGGCGTGAGGATCGTGCGGCGTTCTTTGTAAAGCGCAGCCTCGGCATGTTCGATGCCCGCGACTTCCTTGCCCGCGATCGGGTGCGCAGGCACAAAGCAACTCAGGCGTTCGCCCAAGGTGGCTTGCGCTGCAGCGATCACATCGCATTTGGTCGAGCCCACATCCATCAGCAAGGCGGTAGCTTGCAGCGCATCGCGCATGGCGGCAAAGCTGCTGTGCATCGCGCCTACCGGCACGGCCAGCAAGACCAGATCGGCGCCTTGCACGGCCTCGGCCACACTGGCGCAGGCCTGGTCAATGACTTGGAGTTCAACCGCACGCTGGCGGGTTTTTTCAGAGGCACTGAAGCCGACGATGGTTTGCACCAGACCTGCCTCGCGCAAGGCGAGCGCAAATGAGCCGCCCATCAGGCCGCAACCGATCAAGGCAAGCCGCTGGAATCTCATGGGGCGATCACTCGGAAACAGGGTAAGACCCCAGGACCTTGTAGAACGCGCACAGGCCCTGCAGCTCTTGCAATGCAGCGGCCACATGGGGCTGGCTCACGTGGCCCGCAATGTCGATGTAGAAGTAGTACTCCCACTGGCCCGATTTGGCAGGACGCGACTCAAAGCGCGTCATCGACACACCGTTGTTCTTGAGTGGCACCAGCAAGTCGTGCACCGCACCCGGACGGTTGGGCACCGATACCACCAGGCTGGTGCAGTCCTTGCCTGAAGCGGGAGGCGTGGCCAGGGTCTGGGGCAGCGCGATCACTGCAAAGCGCGTGCGGTTGTAGGCCTCGTCCTGGATGGCGTGGTGCACGATGTGCAGGCCGAACTGGCTGGCAGCGCGCTCACTGGCGAGAGCCGCCCAGGCGGGGTTGGTGGCGGCCAGACGCGCGCCTTCGGCATTGCTCGCGACCGCACGGCGTTCGGCCAGCGGCAAGTGCTGGCTGAGCCAACCTTGGCACTGGGCCAGGGCCTGGGGGTGGGCCATGACCACTTCGATGCCGGCGTCGGCATTGATTTGGCGCAGCAGGTTGTGGCGCACCAGGAGGCTGACTTCACCCACCACATGCACGGGTGAGCGCAGGAACAAATCGAGCGAACGGGCGACCACGCCTTCGGTGGAGTTTTCCATGCCGACCACACCGTACTGGGCGGTGCCCGCAGCAGTGGCGTGGAAGACTTCGTCGAAGTTGGCGCAGTAAATCAGGTTGGCCGCACTGCCAAAAAACTCGATGGCCGCTTGTTCGCAGAAGGTGCCTTGCGGGCCGAGAACCGCCACACGCTGAGGGGCTTCAAGGGCCAGGCATGCTGACATGATTTCACGCCAGATGGAGGCCACATGCTCGTTGTGCAGCGGACCGGGGTTGGCCTGCGTGATCTTTTCGATCACTTGGGCCACGCGGTCGGGCCGGAAAAAGGGCGAGCCTTCGGCGCGTTTGATTTCACCGACCTTTTCGGCCACTTTGGCGCGGTCGTTGAGCAACTGCAGCAGCTGTTTGTCGAGCGAATCGATCTGCACGCGCAAGGCGCCCAGGGCTTCGGACTGGATGGGTTGGCTCATGTCGAGTCCCTCAAATGGAGAACCGTCCGGCCATCAGGCCAGGCGGGTTTCAAAGTCACGCATGTAGGCGATCAAGGCCTCAACGCCCTCGATGGGCATGGCGTTGTAGATGCTCGCGCGCATGCCGCCAACCGACTTGTGGCCCTTGAGTTGCAAGAGGCCTGCCGCTTTGGCACCGGCCAGAAAAGCGTCGTTGCGCGACTCGTCGGCCAGAAAAAAGGGCACGTTCATGCGCGAGCGGCAGTCGTGTGCGACCTGGTTGCTGTAGAAGCTGGAGCTGTCGAGGAAGTCGTACAGCAGCTTGGCCTTGGCGATGTTGCGTTGCTCCATCGCAGCCACACCGCCCTGGCGCTTGAGCCACTGGAAGGTTAGCCCCGCCATGTAGATGCTGTAGGTGGGCGGCGTGTTGTACATCGAGCCGTTGTCGGCCACGGTTTTGTAGTTGAACGCACTGGGGCAAATGGGCAGGGCATGACCGAGCAGGTCTTCGCGCACGATGACCAGCGTCACGCCCGCAGGGCCGATGTTCTTTTGTGCGCCACCGAAAGCCACACCCACCTTGGACCAATCCACACTGCGCGAGAGCACATGCGAGGAAAAGTCGATCACC
Source organism: Limnohabitans radicicola (assembly GCF_014837235.1). GTDB lineage: Bacteria > Pseudomonadota > Gammaproteobacteria > Burkholderiales > Burkholderiaceae_C > Limnohabitans_A > Limnohabitans_A radicicola. Next base: position 357,307 of record NZ_JACYFT010000003.1, read on the forward strand.
AGTGGGGCATCACAGCCCAGGGTCTGGAGGTCGGGCAATGAGTGGAACTCCACACCGTGGATGGTTTCGTTGGTGCAGATGTGCACATACTGCGCATCGCCGCTCAATTGCCACTGCGCAGCGGCGGGCAGGGTGGTGAAACGGGTGTCAGCTCCCGTGGCCGCCAAATGAGGCGTGCAGTACTTCGCCGCTTCCTTGTACGATTTCTCGCTCCAGCTGCCGGTGACCACCACATCGACCTTGCCGCCACGCGAGAGGTTCAGGGGCACGATGGCGTTTTCAGCCAGCCCACCGCCTTGCATGAACAGGATTTTGAAGTTCGCAGGCACGGCCAAGAGCTCGCGCACATCGGCCTCGGCCTGTTCGTAGATGCTGATGAACTCTTTGCCGCGGTGGCTCATTTCCATCACGCCCATGCCGCTGCCGTGCCAGTCGGTCATTTCGGCGGCAGCTTGCTGCAGCACCTCCAGCGGCATGGCCGCTGGACCAGCGGAGAAGTTGAATGGACGCGTCATCAGCAGATCAAGCCTCGTTGCCTGTCGCTCCGGCTTCGCCGTCTTCCGCGCCTTCGCTGTCGTTCGCGTTGGCATCGTTTTCGACAATGCGTTGCAAGCCGCTGAGCTTGGCGCCTTCGTCCAGACCGATCAGCGTCACGCCTTGCGTGGCGCGGCCCATTTCGCGGATCTCGGCCACGCGGGTGCGCACCAACACGCCGGTGTCTGTGATGAGCATGATTTCGTCTTCGGCTTGCACCAGGGTGGCGGCCACGACTTTGCCGTTGCGCTCGGATTGCTGGATGGCAATCATGCCTTTGGTGCCACGACCGTGGCGGGTGTATTCGCTGATGTTGGTGCGCTTGCCGTAGCCGTTTTCGGTGGCCGTCAGCACGCTGGCGCGGGCCACGGTGTCGTCGGTCAGTGCGGCGGGGTCTTCTTGCTCGGACACCAGCATGGCGATGACGCTTTGACCTTCTTCGATCATCATGCCGCGCACACCACGGGCGCTGCGACCCAGGGGGCGCACATCGTTTTCGTCAAAGCGCACAGCCTTGCCGCCATCGCTGAACAGCATCACATCGTGCTGACCGTCGGTCAGCGCCGCGCCAATCAGGAAGTCGCCTTCGTCGAGGTTGACAGCGATGATGCCGCCTTTGCGGGGGTTGCTGAATTCGTCGAGGGACGTTTTCTTGACCGTGCCCATGGAGGTGGCCATGAACACGAACTGGTTTTCTGGGAAGGTGCGCGCTTCGCCGGTCAGGGCCAGCACCACGTTGATCTTCTCGCCTTCTTGCAGCGGGAACATGTTCACAATGGGGCGACCGCGTGAGCCGCGTGAGCCCGCAGGCACTTCCCAGACTTTGAGCCAGTACAGGCGGCCCCGGTTGGAGAAGCACAGCAGGTAGTCGTGCGTGTTGGCGATGAAGAGCTGGTCGATCCAGTCGTCTTCCTTGGTGACAGCGGCTTGCTTGCCCCGACCGCCGCGTTTTTGCGAGCGGTATTCGCTCAGCGGCTGGCTCTTGATGTAGCCACTGTGGCTGAGCGTGACCACCATGTCGGTGGGTGTGATCAGGTCTTCGGTGGAGAGGTCCTGCGCGCTGTGCTCGATCTGGCTGCGGCGAGCACCGATCTTGGTTTGCCCGAATTCCTGGCGCACGGAACCGAGTTCATCGCCGATGATGGTCGAGACACGTTCGGGCTTGGCCAAAATGTCCAGCAGGTCTTCGATCTCGGCCATCACCTCTTTGTATTCGGCGACGATCTTGTCTTGCTCCAGCCCGGTCAGGCGCTGCAGACGCATCTGCAAAATCTCTTGCGCTTGCGTGTCCGACAGGCGGTACAGGCCATCCTTGCCCATGCCGTACTCGGCCTCCAGGCCTTCGGGACGGTAGTCGTCGGCATTGATGACCGAGCCGTCTTCGCGGGCACGGGTGAGCATGGTGCGCACCAGTTGGCTGTCCCAACTGCGGGTCATCAGCTCGGCTTTGGCCACAGGTGGTGTGGGGGCGTTGCGGATGATGGCGATGAAATCGTCGATGTTGGCCAATGCCACGGCCAGGCCTTCGAGCACATGACCACGGTCTCGTGCCTTGCGCAGCTCGAACACCGTGCGGCGTGTCACCACTTCACGGCGGTGCGACAGGAAGACCTGGATCAGGTCTTTCAGGTTGCACAGCTTGGGCTGGCCATCGATCAGGGCCACCATGTTCATGCCGAAGGTGTCCTGCAGTTGCGTCTGCTTGTACAGGTTGTTGAGCACCACCTCGGGCACTTCGCCGCGCTTGAGCTCGATCACCACGCGCATGCCGGACTTGTCGGACTCGTCCTGGATGTGGCTGATGCCTTCGATCTTCTTCTCGTGCACCAGCTCGGCAATGCGCTCCAGCAAGGATTTCTTGTTGACCTGGTAGGGCAGCTCGTCCACGATGATGGATTGACGCTGGCCCTTGTCGATGTCTTCAAAGTGGCACTTGGCCCGCATGACCACGCGGCCACGGCCGGTGCGGTAGCCGTCCTTGACGCCCGTGATGCCGTAGATGATGCCGGCAGTCGGGAAGTCGGGGGCCGGGATGATCTCCATCAGCTCGTCGATCGATGCCTCCGGGTTGCGCAGCAGGTGCAGACAGGCGTCCACCACTTCGTTGAGGTTGTGCGGCGGGATGTTGGTGGCCATACCGACCGCGATACCGCCGGAGCCGTTGATCAGCAGGTTGGGCAGGCGCGACGGCAGCACCAGCGGCTCTTTTTCCGAGCCGTCGTAGTTGGGGCCAAAGTCAACGGTGTCCTTGTCGATGTCGCCCAGCATCTCGTGGGCGATTTTGGCCAGGCGGATTTCGGTGTAACGCATGGCCGCAGCGTTGTCGCCGTCGACCGAGCCGAAGTTGCCCTGGCCGTCCACCAGCATGTGGCGCATCGAAAAATCCTGCGCCATGCGCACGATGGTGTCGTACACCGACTGGTCGCCGTGTGGGTGGTATTTACCGATCACGTCACCGACGATACGGGCGGATTTTTTGTAAGGACGGTTCCAGTCATTGTTCAGCTCGTGCATGGCGAACAAGGCACGGCGGTGAACGGGCTTCAAACCGTCACGGGCGTCGGGCAAGGCGCGTCCCACAATCACGCTCATGGCGTAATCGAGGTAGCTGCGCCGCATTTCCTCTTCAAGACTGATGGGCAAAGTTTCTTTGGCGAACTGAGTCATATATAGATAGAGGAAATTGGAGGCGCTGGAAACCCTTGATTTTAGGTCCAATGCGCTGTGGCGTAAATGCAACGTTCTGGCTTAATTCGGGTATCGCTGGCCAGCCCGTGTCACCTTTTACCAAACCACAATGGTGCATATGGCACAATAAATCCCAACGTGCAGATGACGGTCATCTGCGGCGTTCTGTTTTTCGCAGCGTTGCTGCAGCTTTATCTCAGAGGAAGACCATGAAAAAACTCAACAAAGTGGCGATGCTGATTGCTTCCGTGGCCTTGGCCACAGCCGCTGGCGCTCAAACCATCGACAACTGGCGCAATGGCTCTGGTGACCTGGTTTGGAAAAACGGCACCAATGAACTGTGCTGGCGCGATGCCAACTGGACACCTGCAACAGCCGCTCCTGGTTGCGATGGCGCCATCGTGGCTCCCAAAGCTGCTCCAGCACCTGCACCTGTGGCTGCTCCTGCACCCAAAGCTGCACCAGCTCCAAAACCAGCTCCCGCTCCAGCTGCTGCCACCAAAGTCACTTACGCTGCTGACGCGTTCTTCGACTTCGACAAGGCCGTGCTGAAGAAAGAAGGCAAAGCCAAGCTGGACGACCTGGTGGGCAAAGTCAAAGGCATCAACCTGGAAGTCATCATCGCTGTCGGTCACACCGACTCCGTGGGCTCTGACAAATACAACCAGAAGCTGTCGGTCAAGCGCGCTGACGCTGTGAAAGCGTACCTGGTGTCCAAGGGCATCGAGAAGAACCGCGTTTACACCGAAGGCAAAGGCGAGAAGCAGCCTGTGGCTGACAACAAGACCTCTGCTGGCCGCGCCAAGAACCGCCGCGTGGAAATCGAAGTGGTCGGTACACGCCCCAACTGATTTCACCCTCGTGTGAATCCCAAAAGCCCCAGCAATGGGGCTTTTTTCATGGGTCTTCAAAAAACCATTTTTGACTGCGCGACAATCAGGGCATGAGCCATACCAACGTTGATCCGGCCGAGCTGGCCAAATTTTCTGATCTTGCTCACCGCTGGTGGGATCCCGAGAGTGAATTCCGTCCTTTGCACCAGATCAACCCGCTGCGTCTGGAGTGGATTCACGCCCAGGCACCATTGACAGGCCGCAAAGTGGTGGATGTGGGGTGTGGCGGCGGCATATTGGCCGATGCCATGGCGCGCAAAGGGGCCGATGTGCTCGGCATTGACCTGGCCACCAAATCGCTCAAGGTCGCCCAGTTGCATGCTCTGGAAGCAGGAACAACGGGTGTGCAGTACCGCGAAATCAGCGCTGAGGCGCTCGCCGCCGAGCAGCCGCAGCAGTTCGATGTGGTCACCTGCATGGAAATGCTGGAGCATGTGCCCGACCCCGCTTCGGTGGTCAAAGCCTGTGCGCAATTGGTCAAGCCCGGTGGCTGGGTCTTTTTTTCGACCCTCAACCGCAATCCCAAATCATTCCTGTTCGCTATTCTGGGGGCCGAGTACATCCTCAAGCTCCTGCCCAAAGGCACACACGAATACGCCCGCATGGTCAAGCCCAGCGAGTTGTCGCAGTGGTCGCGTGACGCGGGTCTGGACGCGCAAGGCTTCAAGGGCATGGAATACAACCCGTTCACCAAACGCTACTGGTTGAGCCAGGACACCAGCGTGAATTACCTGCTCGCTTGCAGAAAGAATTGAGCCATGTTTGAGCAAGCCCAAGCCGTGTTGTTCGATCTGGATGGCACGTTGATCGACAGCGCACCCGACCTGGGCGCTGCGGCTGACAAGATGCGTGTTGAGCGCGGCCTGCCTTCACTGCCGCTGGAGACCTACCGCCCCATGGCCGGTGCCGGTGCGCGTGGCATGCTGGGAATTGCCTTTGGCATGACACCTGAACACCCCGATTTCATGCAGTTTCGCGAAGAGTTTTTCGTCAATTACGAGAACGCCATGACCGAACGCACCCGCATTTTTGACGGTGTGGTGGACATGATCGACGCCTTGGTTCAGCGCGGCTTGCCGTGGGGTGTGGTGACCAACAAGTCCAGCCGTTTCACCGACCCGCTGACTGCGGCCATGCCCCTGTTTGCGACGGCGCGTGCCATTGTCAGTGGAGACACCACGCCGCACGCCAAGCCGCATCCTGAGCCCTTGTTTGAAGCGGCCCGGCGCTTGCAGGTCGCACCCGAGCGCTGCGTGTATGTGGGGGATGATGAGCGTGACATTGTTGCCGGCTTGGCTGCCGGCATGGGCACGGTTGCTGCCAGCTACGGTTACCTCGGGCAGCAAGCCGATGTTTCGCGCTGGAACGCACATTTACACATCCATTCCCCGCTGGACCTCTTGAAATCGCTGAGAAGCGCCTAAAATAGATCGCTCAGGGGCTGCACTGGTTTCGACATGGGTTCGGACGCGTGGCAGGGCATGTCGAGGTTCTGATCCTCGTAAAACAGCAGAAAACAAACTAACTGCAAACGACGAACGTTTCGCACTCGCCGCTTAATCCGGTGAGCCTTGCAACAGTTGGCCGATAGGCTGGGTCAGGGTGATGAGGGGGTTAAACCCCTCAAAGTCCTGGCTGCAAGGTAAAACATATGGGCTGGCATCACCTCGGGTACCTTGAGGTGGTGTGAGAAAAAAGGGTACTGGCTGGGTGTTCAGCGTGTCGCTGCGCGGTTCATTTGGCGAGACTCAAATCAGACGACTACACATGTAGAACTGTACGAAAAAGGCTTGTGGACGCGGGTTCAAATCCCGCCAGCTCCACCATATCTCTGTTCAAAAGCATCTGACCCTGCGTCAGATGCTTTTTTTTCGTCATCCCGACATGACGCTTTATCATTGCGCCGCTGGCCTGGCCTGTGTCAGTGCCGTTTCATGGCTGTTTGAAGTAGAGGTGATTTGTGCTGAACAAGAAGTTATTGACCCTGTGCGCCTGCGCGGCGCTGGCTTTCCAAGTCCACGCGAGTGAGCCACTCAAGCCGGCCGCCACCGTCAACGGCGTCAAGATCAGCGGCGAGGTCCTCGAGCTGCTGGTGGCCAACAATGTGGCCCAGGGCGGTAAGGACAGCCCTGAGCTGCGTGCTGCACTCAAGACGGAACTGATTGCTCGTGAAGTGCTGGCGCAGGAAGCCAAAAAACAAAAGCTCGACCAAGAACCTTCCGTCAAAGCCCAGCTGTCACTGCAACAGGGGGCCTTGCTGGCCGATACCCTGATTGCCAAAGCCGCACCCAAGTTCAACATCTCTGAAGACAAGCTGCGCGCGGAATACAAGCGCCAGTCTGAGCTGCTGGCCGATGCCGAGGAATACCAGATCAGCCACATCGTGACGGCCTCCGAAGCAGAGGCCAAGGCCGTGATCAAGGCCGCCAAGGATGGCCGGGCGTTTGACCAACTGGCCCGCGAAAAATCCACCAGCCCCACCGGCCAGAAGGGCGGCAGTCTGGGCTGGCTGATGGGCAATCAGATCAACCCGGCCTTGTTCAATGTGATCGCCAACCTGGCCGAAGGCAGCGTCACTTCCGTGCCGATGGCCACGCCCGAAGGCTGGCAAGTCATCCGTCTGGACGGCAAGCGCAAGTTCAAAGTGCCCAGCTTTGAAGACAGCAAACAGCAACTGGTCAACGCCGTGTTTGCCAACGAGCGCGCCGAGTTTGTCCAGAAGCTGGTGAAGGCGGCCAAAGTCGAGCAGTGAACGCGTACCCGGGGCGGCTAAACTCCTCAGCTTATCGTTGAACTGTTTGGCCATGTCCCACTACCACCTTTACGCGATCGGCAATGCGCTGGTCGACACCGAATACGAAGTCAGTGACGCTCTGCTCGCTGCCATGGGCGTCAGCAAGCGCCACATGACCTTGATCGACAATGTGCAACGCACCGAGCTGCTGAGTCATGTGCAAGGCCTGCATGCCCGCCGCACCGGCGGTGGATCGGCAGGCAACACCGTTGTGGCGCTGGCCCAACTGGGGGGCAAAGCTTTTTATTCGTGCCGTGTGGCCGACGACGAGCTGGGCGACTTCTATGCCCGCGACCTGCAGTCCAACGGCGTGGCCACCAACCTCACGCACACCGCCGCCCCTGAAGGCCAGACGGGCAGCTGCATGGTGCTGGTGACACCCGATGCCGAGCGCAGCATGTGCACCTTTTTGGGCGCTACATCGCAGCTGGACCGCCAGGCCTTGCACCCGCAAGACATTGCCAAGTCCAAGATCTACTACATGGAAGGCTATCTGGCCGCTTCGCCCACCGGGCTGGAAGCCGCCGTCGAAGGGCGTCAGCTCGCCATTCAGCATGGGGTGCAGACCGCGCTCACGCTCAGCGATGTCAGCATGATCAACTTCTGCCGGGCCGGTCTGGAGGCCATGATAGGTGACGGACTCGATTACCTCTTTGCCAACGAAGAAGAAGCCCAAACCTGGTGCGGAAGCACCGAACTGGCAGACATCATTCCCCGACTGCAGAAAATGGCGCGCACCGTTTGCCTGACCCTGGGCCCGCGTGGCAGCCTGGTCATCTCGGGTGACCACATGGTCAATGTGCCTGCTGTGCCTGTCAAAGCCCTGGACACCAATGGCGCAGGGGACATGTTTGCCGGGGCCTTCCTCTACGGCGTCACCCATGGCATGGACCAGGCCCGCTCTGCCGCCCTGGCCAACCGCGCTGCTGCCGAAGTGGTCGGACAGCACGGCAACCGCCTCACGGCCGAGCGCCTGCAGGCCATCTTGCGCGAGTTCGCCCACTGAAGCTTCAGGAGCCTCCCATGAAAAAATCCCTTGCCTGCCTCTTGTCTGTGACCCCTGTGATTGCCCTCGCGCAGTCAGGTGGCTTTGTGGGTGACATCGGTGCCATGGCCCTGACCTCCAGCGCCGTGGTCAAAGGGGCCGAACGCAGCACCACGGTCATGCCCTATGTCTATGGCGACTGGGGACCGTTCTTTGCGCGTGTGGACACCTTGGGCATCAAGACGCTGCCTGTGGGCGATGGCCACATCGAACTGGCCATGCGCATCAGCACCGAAGACGTCAAGGCCGGCAAGACCGCGTACCCCGCTGCAGGCGACCGCAGTGCACCGCTGCCCGTTGGGGTGGGCACATTCCAGCGCACGGCGCTGGGCGGCTTGTTTGCCTACGCCATGCACGACCCCCGCTCGGGTGGCCAGTTCGGCGAGCTCAACTGGGCGGGCAAATTCGATGTGGGCCCGGTCAAGCTGTATCCGCAGTTGGGTGTGCAGTACCGCTCGGCCGACTATGTGCGCCATCTTTATGGCATTGACGCCGCACAGTCGCAGGCCACCAGTCTGTCCATCTACCGGCCGGGGGCTTCGTTCACGCCCATGGCCACCTTGCAGGCCACGGTGCCCCTGAGTGGCCCCTGGGCATTGCAGCTGGTGACCCGCTACCGCCGACTGGACGATGCCGTGGCCCACAGCCCGCTGGTCAACCGCAGCAGCCAGGTCTCGGGCTTTGCCGCAGTGACCTATACCCTGAATTGATGAACCTTTGTCCGGGCGCCACGCGGGGCGTTCGGTTTATCTAGAATCCGTACCGCAGTCCCCGGTGCTCGGGACACTATTTATTGTTTTAGAGGTTGAGCTATGAAACGCGATTATTTTTCTTCTGCTTCACGTTACGACCATCGGCCCTCTGACCAGCGCAGCGGCACCTGCATGGCGCTGATCGATGGCCGTTTTCTGGTCTGGCTGGCGCAGCAAGGTGCCTTGGGCACCACGGGCGAGTCGGTCAACCGCCAGGGCTTGCTGGGCTTGCTGTCTCAAGCGCTGTCGCACACCGGGCTGGACGTCGATTTGCGCCGCATTTACTGGTACAGCGACCGCTCGGATGGGCTGGTGATCGATGACCAGATCGTGCGTTTGGTTCAGGCGCACGACGCCGACGGCGGCGCGTCGCTGTTGCGATCGCTGGGTCACGACCTCAAACAACTGGCCGAACACCACGCCTGCGACCATGTGTTGGTGGCCAGCGACGATGAACGGTTCCTGTCAGCCATTGACGAAGCCCAGCTCAGTGGCCTGAGCGTGCACTTGCTGGCCGACGAATCGGCCCGCAACATGACTCAGATGGTGCGCACCGATCCGGGTTGGGCCCGCTTGCTGTCTCAGGCCGACCGCCGTGTGGTGGTCAATTCCCAGGCCTTGGCCGACATTCTGCAGGGCAAGACGCCCACTGGCATGGGGTTGGCGGTCGAGGATGTGCAAGAGCTGCGCAAATCGATGAACGAAGTCATTTCGGGCTGGTGGGATGAAGAGCCCGAAGACCTGCGCGAAGACCTGCGCGAAGCGCTGCAGGTGAGCCGTGGCGTGCCTCAGGAAGTGGATCGCCAGCTGCTGCTGCGCATGCGCCAGCGCCTGGCCCGCGCGCTGAGCTTTCCCGAAAAGAAAATGCTGCGCGAGACCTTGCGCCAAGTGGTCATGGGCGTCGAGCCCGAGCCCGCAGAGGCCGCCGCACCGGCGGTGCCCGACGCTCAGGCGTGATTTTTTGTAGGAGGGACGCCCTCGTCGCGATGCGTTAAGCGCTGATGGCCGCGGGGCGTCGCTGTTACAGAGGCCGCATCAGTCTACGGTTGCGCCTGAGGCCTTGACCACCTTGCCCAGGCGCACGGTGTCGCGCTTGATCAGCTCGCCAAACTGCGCTGCAGTGCCAGCCACCACGGGCGTGCCAATCGCTTCCCACTTCTTGCGGAACTCCGGCTCCTTGAAGATCGCGTTCAGCGTGTTGTTGAGCTTCTCGACAATCGCGGGTGATGTGCCCGCGCGCATCGCGATGCCGTGCCAGGCAGTGAATTCGTAGCCAGTCACCCCTGCTTCGGCCATGGTGGGCACGTTGGGCAGTTGAGCGCTGCGCTTGGCCGATGTGACCGCCAGCGGTACCAGCTTGCCCGACTGGATGTGCGGCAGCGAGCTGCCCAGAATGTCAAACATCACCCCCACCTGACCGCCGACCAGATCGTTCAGTGCCGGGCCTGCACCCTTGTAGGGGATGTGGGTGATGTCCACACCCATTTGGGTGTTGAACAGCTCACCCGCGAGGTGCTGCGGGGTGCCGTTGCCTGCCGAGGCAAAGCTCAGGTTCGACTTGGGGGCCTTCGCCAACGCGATCAATTCCTTGACGTTCTTGATACCCAGGCTCGGATGCACTTCCAGCACCAAAGGAAAGGATGAGAGCTGGATCACCGGTGTCAGATCGGTGAGGGGGTTGAACGGCATGCTGGTGTACAGCGTGGGGTTCACCGCCATGGGGCCACTGGCCGCCAGCAGCAGTGTATGGCCATCGGCCGGCGCGATCTTGGCCACCTCGTTGCTGCCCAGGTTGCCGCCTGCGCCGCCCTTGTTGTCCACCATCACAGCCACGCCCAGACGTGAGGTCAATTCGCCCTGCAGCAGGCGTGCCATCAGGTCGGTCGGCCCGCCGGGTGGGTAGGGCACCACAAAGCGAATGGTCTTGCTCGGCCAGTTGTCCTGGGCCAGGGCGGGGGCAGCGGCGCCCCACAGGCCTGAGCACAGTGCGATCAGGGCCGTGGTTTTCAAGAAGGTTTTGCGTTGCATGAGGGTCTCCGGCGTGTTGTTGAATGGTCAGGCTGCAAAGCGTTCGCGAATCTGCGCGGCGGTGGCCACAGGACGGCCCAGACTGCGCGTAGCCTCTGCAGCTTGCGTCACCAGTGCTGCATTGTCAGGGGCCAATTGCCCGTTCTTGAGGAACAGGTTGTTCTCAAAACCGACGCGCACATGGCCGCCGAGCGCGGCCGCTGCGGTCACGCAGGCGTGTTCTGTCGCGCCAAAGGCGCAGACCGACCAAGGCTCGCCCGTGGTGTGCGCATGCACAAATGGCACCAGATCGGTCGGGCTCGATGTTTGCCCGGCGGTGTAACGCCCCAGCACAAACAGCAAAGACCAAGGGGCATCCGGCACGACACCGCGCTGGCGCAGGTCCTGCCAGCGCTGCAGGTCCTTCACGTCGTACACGATCACTTGCGTCATGACCTTCTCGCGCACAAGACCTGCAAAGAAATCGGACAAACCTTTTTCGCCAATTTCGGGCTGGTCAAACTCACGCAAACCCACCGACACCGCCTCAGGGCGCAAAGCTTGCACCATCGCGATTTGCGCTGGCGCTTGGTACACCTTGGCCGCTTCGCTGGTGATCTGCAGCACCATCTCTTTGCCCACAGCGGCGCGCACTGCGGCGGTGGCGTTGCGGTAACCCTGCACATCCAGACTGTGGCCGCCTTGTTCATCGCGGATGTGCAAGTGCAGCATAGCCGCGCCAGCATCCAGGCACTGCTTGGCCGTGCGGGCCAGGCTCTCGGCCGTCAGGGGGACCTGTGGGTGATCGCTCAACTGCTTGTAGGCTCCGTTGGGGGCGGTGGTGATGATCAATGGATCGCTGTAGAAATGGCTCATACGCTGTCGGCTGTTCAGGTTTAAAAACTTTTGTCCAAGGGGGGCAATTCGTCTGCCAGCATCTCCAGGCCTTGGCGCAGCAAACGGTCGTATCGGTCCCGCTCTGCCTGGCGCGTCTCGGGTGTCCAGTCGTAAAAGCCAGAGCCGGTTTTCATGCCAAAGCGCCCGGCGGCCACGCGTTCGCGCAAAGCCAGTGCAGGCTCAGCGGTGTTCGACAGGCTGGGGTACATCGTGGCCGCAGCGGCGCAGTGCACATCGATGCCCGCATGGTCGCGCTGCATGACCGGGCCTGCCGCCAAAAAGCGGAAGCCAAATCCAAAGCGCACCGCCGCATCCACATCTTCGGGTGTGGCCACGCCTTCGTCGATCATGGCAAAGGCCTCGCGCGACAGCGCATGCTGCAGGCGGTTGGCCAGAAAGCCTGGCTTGTCCTTGCGCACCAGCACCGGGACATTGCCACAGCCGCGCATGAAGCCGCACAAGCCCTGCGCTGCGTCGCCGTTGCTGTGTGGGCCCAACACCACTTCGACCAGCGGCACCAGGTGCGCAGGCATGAAAAAGTGCAGGCCAAACATGCGTTCCTGCGTGGGCAAGCCCTGCGCAATCGCACTGATCGGAAAGCTCGAACTGTTGCTGGTCAGCACCGTCTCGCCCGGCGCCAGCGCGACCAACTGCTTGAACAGCACCTGCTTGATGTCCAGTTTTTCCGGGATGCACTCGATCACCAGCCGCACATCGGCCCAGTGCACCTCTTCGAGTGCCGCTGCGGGCTGTACGCGGCTGACCCGGTGACCCAAGGCCAGCTCATTCAAGCCGGCCAGCACATGGTCATGCAACGCGGCGCGTTTGTCGGCTGCCGAGTCCACCACCGTCACGCGGCAGCCGCCGCGGGCCAGCACAATGGCCACATCGGCCCCCATGGTGCCTGCGCCCACCACCACGGCATGGCAGTCGCGCGGCTGCGCGGGCAAAAGGGCAGAAAAAGAAGTGATTTCAGAAGACATGGCGCAGTGTAGGAATCAGCCATTGCTTCGTCCAACTGATTTTTTCTATAAACTGATCAGTTATGCTGATCAATTGGTCCTCCCGCGACATCGACATCTTCCTCTCTCTGGCCGAGACCCTGAGCTTCAGGCAAACGGCCGAGCGCATGCACCTGTCGCAACCGGCGGTGACGGCCGTCATCGCCCGCATCGAAGCGGCGCTGGAAGTCAAACTCTTTGACCGTACCACCCGCCAGGTGCAGCTCACCGGCCCGGGTGCCGTGTTTGTCGAGCAAGCGCAGCGTCTGCGCCACACCGCGCAAGACGCGGTGCGTGCCGTGCGCGAAGTCGCCAGCCTCCAGGTCGGGCAGGTGGCTATGGCGGCCATGCCCTCGCTGGCGGCCACCGTGGTGCCCAGGGCTTATGCCCGCTTTGCCCAGGCGCACCCGGGCATCCGCCTCAAGCTGCTCGACACCTTGTCAGGCCCCGCCTTTGACATGGTGCGTGCGGGCCAGGTGGACTTTGCCCTCACCGCGGCCAACCCAGCCTACCCCGATCTGGACTACCTGCCTCTGGCTTCGGACGGCTTTGTGCTGTTGCTGCCCCAAGGGCACGCGCTGGCCCGTGGCCGCAAGGCGCTGCGTTGGCTCGATGTGGCGACCTTGCAGCACATCTCCATGCCTTTGCCGTCCAGTGTGCGGCAATACGCCGATGCCGCATTCCTGGAGCATCGCATCCAGTTTGCACCGCAGTTTGAACTGGAACACCTGGCCAGCATCAAGGCCCTGGTGGCCGCTGGCCTGGGCGTGGCTGCCTTGCCTGAGCTGGCTGCCAATGTGGGGCCTGACACCGGCATCGTGCGCAGACGCCTGACGGCCCCCGAACTGCGCCGCCCCATCGGGCTGGTCACACTGCGCGGCCGAAGCCTGTCACCCGCTGCGAGCGAGATGGTGAACTATCTGTCACAAGAAATGAAATGACCTTCTGAAGTCAGCGCTCAGTTGACTTCAAACTCAAGCATCTTCTGGCCTTGCCGGCCTTCGCTGTCCTCGATGCTCAGCAGCAGTCGGTGGCTGCCTTTGGGCAGACTGGCCTCCTTGACCGTGATGCCTTGGGCTGTGACCTGGGTGGCGTTGAGCAGGCGCGGCGTGATGTCGATGCGCAAACGGCCATAGAAGGCTTTGAAGGTCTCAGGTCGCACCGCGCTCGGTGCTGCAGACTGGAACAGCAGCTCGATGGTCGAGGGTGAGCTGATCGGTGCACTCAGCTTGGGGCGGACGACTTCGATGACAGGTGCGCCAGGTTGGATGCCAGCTTTGGCCCGCAGCGGCTCTGGTGCGGCCATGGAGGCCAGCATCTCCTGGGTGGATACCAGCTCAAACGCTTGGACTGGTGTCCACCCGACACTCAGAACAGCAATCGCAAGCAGTGGCCGCATCGTCACTGGGTGATGGTGATGCGCACGCGCCGGTTTTCACTGGCCAGAGGCTTGTCCGGCAGCAGCAGCTCGCTGAATCCTTTGCCTTCGGCTTGCAGGCGATCCTGGCTCACGTTCTGGTTAATCAGGTAGTTCTGAACTGCCAAAGCCCGGCGGGCCGACAACTCCTGGTTGTATTCGGCCTTGCCCTTGGCATCGGTGTGGCCTTCGATCCTGAATTTCAGGCTGGACAAGCGCTCGCTGTTCATGGCCGAAGCCAGGTTGTCGAGCAAAGGTTTGCTGCTGGTTTGCAGATTGGCCGAATCGAAATCGAAATTGATCGACAAGTCCACCGTCACCGCTTTGGGCGCGATGTTGCGACCCAAGCTGCGTGTTTTGGGGGCTTCAGGTGGTGTGAGCTTTTCGATCAGATCTTCTTTGCTGGCTTCTTTGACCAACTGTGCGGAAGCGGACAGGCATACAAAGCACAAAGCCAGAGTGATGATCAGGTATCTCATTGAACCTCCTTGAGGGTCAGCAGTTTGGCACCAAATCGTTCAGAGCCTTCGCCGTCTTTGTTGTGGACAAGAAAGTTGATGAGTGCAGCGCGCCCGCCGATTTCGTTGAGTGCAAAGGTGAAAGGGTTCTTGGCATCCGGCTCGGTCATCTCCAGTCGGTCAACCTTGCGCGGGCTCGATGTCACCATGACCAGCAAATGGTCTTCGCCTGGCGGGCCTGCAGCCTCCAGTTGCCAATCGGGGCGGGGCAGCTTGCGGGTCTGGCCTGCCTTGATCTGGTTGTCGCGGTCCAGACCGTTGGGGTAGAGCACATAAAAACTCTTGCGGTCGCTGCCCAGCAGCACCAGGTAAATGTACCCATCGTGGCTGGACTTGATGCTCATCTCCAGCGCGTCCTTGCCGATTCTCAAGACAGGTTTGCTCAGCTTGACATCGACCACGATCTTGGGATTGCTCTGCTGCTGGATATCCCGCAGCGTGGCCAAAGACGCTAGCATCGGTTCGGCAGGTGGCGCTGGTGCCATGACAGGCGCCGCAACAACGACTGGTGCAGGTGGACTGGCCACGGGGGGCTTGGGGGTGGATGTGCTGGTGCTGGCAGTCGGCGCAGATGTAGCCGCAGCCAGTGCCGCGGGCGGCGCAGGACTCTCAGCGGTGAGCTGGGGGGCTGGTGTTGCTGCAGGTGTCACAGTGGCCACCACCGAGGGCGCAGGTGCCGGGGGCACCGCAGCGGATGCAGCTTGCGGGCGTTGCACAGGAATCAAATTGCGGTTGCCAGACACCGAGACGTGGTGCGGTGTGAGGTCTTTGGCGCCTTGCAGTTTTTGTTCGATGATGGCTTGCGCACATTGCTGAATCTCTGCCAGTGACACAGCGCCAGACCCATCGGCATCAGCCGCCTTGCCCAGCAAGCAGTCGCGGATGCCCTGTGTGGCCAAACCACCCTTTCCGGGTTCGTCAAAACTCACCTCGTCGGGTCGTGATGATGTGATTTGCACCACGTTCTCTTGCAATGCACCCAGCCGTGTGGATTCGCCCAACAGACTGCGGGTCTTCAGGTTGGACGGTTGGCTGCAAGCGTCTGCAGCGCTGCTGGCTTTGTAGGTGAACTTGGGTTTGAACTCGATCCCCGCGATGGAGCGCGTACCGGCTTTCTTGCTGGCGATGCCACCTGAGTGGCAGGCGTCGATCATCGTGATGACTTTGTCAGCGCCTTCGGTGACCTTTTGCGTGGCTTTAGCCAATTCGGCATTGGTGATGGCTTGTCCGTCATGGGTGAGCAGGCCTTCCACGCAGCCATTGACCGATGGGTCCCAATACCGCGTGCCGTGTCCAGAGAAATAAATGAAGCTTCGACCGCCTTCACTGGTGCGCTCACCCAGTTTGCGGATCTCTTCCAGGATGTTGGCCTTGGTGGCCTGCTGGTCCTGAATCACCCGAATCTGGTGGGCCGGGATGCCCATCGCCAGCGCGATGCGCTTGGCGCTTTCCATGTCGTGAGGCACCCCCTCCAGTGCTGCGGCACCAGAGCTGGTCGCATACTGACCCAGGCCGATGATCAGCGCTGAGCGAGGCGCGCTCGGCGCTGGGGTTTGTGCTTGTGCCAGACAAGCGCTGCTGGTCAGCAGCAGGATCCAAAGCAGTTTCATCATGAAAGACGCACCGGTTGAGGCATATCAGTTGCCCGTGAAGACTTTGAGTCCGGAGTAGAGGGCTGTGCCCGCAGACACGACAGGGGCCATGGCCGTCACCAGGTTCTGGACTTGGCGGGTCACTTCGGCAATTTTGAATTGCCCTTTTTCATCCCGTTCCAGCAAAACACTCAGACTGATCCGGTTCTGTTGCTGTTTCGACCAGTGCTGGATGAAGCGGTGCAACAGATGTCCAGTGAAAAAAGCCAGGCTGATCGCGGCCATGTACTCGAACGTCTCGCGCCAGTCGCGCGGGTTGTTCGGCCACAGTGGCACACCATCAATGGTGGAAGTGATCCACAACATCAGCCAGACACTGGCAACACCCGTGACCGCTGCTGTGAGCCATTGAACGACCGCACCCATGCCACTTTGGCGGGCGCACACATAGCCTGTGAGTGCGGGCAGTGTGATGGTCAATAGGCGCAACGCCACAGGGGGCGAGTCATACACAAACAGCAACACCCAATGCGATAACCCCACCAAGGCCACCGTCATCAGAACCATTGCAAACAGTGCCCACCAGGACGGCTTGACTGACGTGCTGGCAGGGGGTGCCGGTGCCGTCGGGGCCATTTGTTGCTGTTCACTGATGGCCAAGGCGAGGGCACCAATGTCATGCGACTTCAACTCTGCCAACGCGGTTTGTTGTTCCTGCACGACGGCTTTGAGCTGCTCGACCTGGTCAGACAGCTCATGCATCTGCAAAGCCAAAGGCTTGAACAGTGCCAGATCGCGTGTGCAATGGCTGCACACCGACGCCTGCAACGGCACATCGCTGCAGCAAAACGGACAGCTGAACGTGGCGCGGGTCACTTGGCAGTCAGTTGAATGGTGGTCTGAGCCTCGCGACCTTCGGAGTCACGCACCCACACCCTGATCGGGTGAGTGCCCACAGGCACGCTGGCCTGTGCCAGCTCCAGGGTGTTGCCGTTCAGGCCGGGCTTGAAACGAGCCGTCAAATCAACGATGGGCTGCTTTAGGTATTCGAATTTGATGGAGGATGCATCAATTTTTGCGCCACCACGTGGCTCGAATGCCAATTTGAAGGCAAAAGACTTGGCCGACACTTCCAGCGGGGTTTGCAGGCTGATGCCAGGGCCACGGGTGATGGCTCGGGTGGTGGGCACTTGCAAGTTGGGGGCTTTGGCTTCTTCTTCTGTGATCAGTTTCACCTGGGCCAGCACAAGCGTGTGACCAGCCAGGAGGACCAGAGCCAGAGAGGTTTTGAAAAAATCGAATTTCATGGCAAAGGATTCACAACAGTCAATGTCAATGCATTGTACGGATCCATGCAGGATTTAAAATCGTTTCATCCACTTGGTGTGAATATGTTGAAAAAATCATTGTCAACCCTGTTCCGGCAAACATTGCGGCTTGCATTGTTTGGTCTGGTAGTCGCAGCCCAGACCAGTTGGGCTCAACCTGTTGTTGGGCAAACCTACAGGGACTTTCTGCCCATGGGGTCCGGGGCCAGCGTTCCGTTGCCTGAAGGGGTATGGAAAAGCACACACAACGATTCCATGTCGTTTCCAGGCGAGGTCTGGGAGATACACGTTCTCAAGAACCAGACATTGGATGCAAAGGTGCCTTACCTGGTGGTCAGGCAAGAAACATTGCCAAGACCGTGGAACTCATCTTTGTGCCAAAGCATCAAGTCAACGCATCAAATCATGATGGACACACACGGTGCTGCGGCCAGTAGCCTGGTTCAAAAGTGTTCAATGGTGTTTGGTATCCGAGATTTTCAAGCCTGGAAACAAGGCATTGACACTTGGACTAATCAGTCTGACAAAAATTGGTGGAAAGCAGCACAACCCGGGATGTTGGATGACGTTCCGTCATTTAAAACCAGCGTGTTTCAGGTCTTGATGCAAGTTCAGCAATTCAATGGAAAAAAAATTCAGATTGATGCCTTTGTTCTGCCTCCAAAAGGTCTGACCGCGCCGAAATTTCGAGATGACTTTCGAAGTGGAACAACTCTACCTGAGCATGGAATTTTGAATGCATGGATTTCCATATATGTGGAAGCCATTCAGCAAAGTTTTTTCAATAAAAAGCCACAGCAAATCATGGCCTTGGCCTATCCAACCAAGACCTACGCTGATGCTCAAGGGCAGAGTAATCCACCGGCCACGGTTTTAGCGAGCAAAGTGGACACTCAAGCCGTTCGCGAGCTGGATGAGTCTTCCAGGGCCGAGGCCGCCAAGCGTCTGGACGAACCCCCAGCGCAACTCAAGGAGCAACCCAGAAAAACAGCAGAGCTGGCTCAGCCACCGCGTGAAGCGGTGCCAAGCCCCGCTGTGCAAGAGGCCAAAAAGCCTGTCCCAGCCGTTGCTCCCGCGCCAATGGCAGCGGCTGCACCCGCTGTCGACAACGCCGAAAAACTGCGTCTGGAGCAAGAACGCAAAGCCATTGAAGACGACAAACGCAAGATGGCTGCGCAGCTCGAAGCCATGACTCAGATGTTGGCCAAGTTGCAGCAGGAGAACGCCGCAGCAGCGAAAGCCAAGGAAGCTGCCGCCGCCGCTGCGGTGGAACCACCCAAGCCTCAACAGCCAGTGACCTATGCCAACCGCAAAGCGCTGGTCATTGGCAATGACAAATACACCGATGTGTCTCCACTGGCCAACGCTGCCGCTGACGCCGATGCCATGGCCAAGTCATTGGAGGCGGTGGGATACAAGGTCTTCAAGCACCACAACCTGGGTGAGAAAAAATTCAAACAGGCCGTGCGCGATTTCCGCCAGCAACTCAATGGCGGTGACGAAGTCCTGTTCTTCTATGCCGGACACGGTGTCCAGCTGGGCAGCGCGAACTACCTGTTGCCCATCGACATCAAGGGCGAAGGTGAAGACCAGATCAAGGACGACGCCATCCTCCTTCAAAAAGTGCTGGACGACATGGAAGAGAAGAAAACCAAGTTTGCGCTCGCCGTGATCGACGCCTGCCGTGACAACCCTTTCAAAGGCAAAGGCCGTGCACTGGGCGGGCGTGGCCTGGCCCCCACCACCGCTGCTACTGGGCAGATGATCATGTTCTCGGCCGGTTCGGGCCAGCAGGCGCTCGACCGCCTGGGTGACAACGACAAGGAAAAGAACGGCCTGTTCACCCGCATCTTCGTCAAGGAAATGCTCAAGCCCGGCCTCTCTGTGGACCGTGTGCTGCGCAATGTCCGCAACGAAGTGGTGCGCCTGGCCAAGTCGGTGGGCCACGAACAAACCCCGGCCCTGTACGACCAGGCGATCGGCGAGTTCTATTTCAAGCAGTGATCTGTGCTGGCTGGAGTCTCATAAACTCCGGTCATGCGTTCACCCTTTGGTTTCATGCGTCTTGGCCTGATCACACTCTTCAGGCTTTTGGCGCTCTTGTGGCTCTTGCTCCCCGGTGCCAGCTGGGCGCAAGACCACATCCTTGAAAAAGCTTTCTGGACCGACGCCTCGGGGGGCGCCAGTTTTGAGCAAGCCCGCGCTGCCAGCTACACCCCTTACACCGGGGTGCTCAGCAAGGGCTTCAGTCGCGATGCGCAGTGGATCAAACTCACCATCGCAGGCGTCCCGCCAGGGGGCTCGGACAGCCTGGTGGTGCGGATCCGGCCGGTGTTTCTGGATGAAATCACCCTGTACGACCCGGTCGATCTGGCCCGTGGTCAGGCCGCCCGCACCACGGGCGACACCACGCCGCTGGCCTCGGCCGAGTTTGAATCGCTGAACTACGCGTTCGTCATTCCGGCGCAAAGCACGCCGCGTGACATCTGGCTGCGCCTGTCCACCACCAGCACACAGCTCATGCATGTCGAAGTGCTCACGCCGCGCGAGATGCTGCGTCAGGAGCACAGCCTGTGGCTGGTGTACTCGGCCTTGCTCGCGCTCATCCTGTCCTTTCTGGTCTGGGTGCTGCTGGCCTGGTTGCGCGACCGTGACCCGGTCAACGGCATGTTTGTGTTGCGCCAGACGGTCATTCTGATCTTCACGGCCAGTTTTCTGGGTTACCACCGCATTCTTCTGGCCGATGTACTGGACCCCATTTCGCAAGACATGTTGTACAGCTGGTTGGTCCTGCTCAGCACCGCCTCGTCCTTCGCGTTTGAATACCGCTTCCTGCGCGAATACCACCTGCCGCGCTGGGGGCATGTGTTGCTCAGTGGCTTGCTGGTGGCATCCGCTACTTTGGCCATGCTCATGCTGCTCGGGTACAAACTCACCGCCTTGGGCGGCAACATGGCGCTCAACGGCGTGGGTCTGATCAGCCTGATGCTGGTGTCTTTCAGCCTGCAACCCCGACCGACCGATGCAGCCAATGCTTACAGCTACTACCTGCCCAAGCCTGCGGTGGTTGGCTACTACGTCACCATCGTGCTGGTACTGGCGTTCAGCATCTTGCCCAGCCTGGGGGTTCTGCAAGGCAACATGCTCTCCGTCTATGGCGTGCTGCTGTATGGCCTGATCTCTGGTCTGTTCATGACCAGCTTGCTGGTGGTGCGTTCACGTCAACTCGAACGCATCCGGGTGGAGGTGGCCAACAGCCTGTTTTTGTCACGGGAGCAACTGGCTTTTGAAAAACAGCGCCGCCAGGACCAAACCCAGCTGCTGAGCATGCTCATGCATGAACTTAAAACCCCTCTCGCGGTCATCGACATGGCCGTCAGCACCCGCACCAGCGACGGCCGCACGGCCGACTTCGTCACCCGTGCAGTCCACAACATCAAGGGCATTCTTGACCGCTGCATCCAGACCGACCGCATGGTCGATCGCGAATTCAAGCTCCAGACGCAAACCTTTGTGATGTCAGACCAGTTGCAACAGTGGCTGCAAGACCGGCAAGAGGGGGCTGAACGCGTTCGCGCCCACATCGCGCCGGACCTGCGGCTGAGCAGCGACCTCCAATGCATCCAGATCATCGCCAACAACCTCCTTGACAACGCTTTCAAGCACGGTGACGCACAAGCCCCTGTCGATGTGCGCCTGATCGCACAGGTCGGCGACGATGCCCGCCCCGGGCTGCTTCTGTCGGTCAGCAGCCGACCCGGTCCTTCAGGCTGGCCAGACGCCGAGCAACTCTTTGCCAAGTACTACCGCAGCAGTAGCGCCCAGCGCCAATCGGGCACGGGCCTGGGGCTCTACCTCTCGCACAAGCTGGCTGCGCAACTCGGCGGTACGTTGCGCTACAGTCCTGACGCCGAACACATCCGATTTGAACTATGGCTGCCCACCTGAGCATCGTCCTCGTTGAAGACAACGACGACCTGCGCGAACTCACCGCCGACGCGCTGCGCGCCGAAGGCCACCACGTGGTCGCGCTCAGCTGCGCCGAAGAACTCGAAGACAAAGCCCGGGGTGTGGCGGCAGACCTCTTTTTGATCGACCTCAACCTGCCTGGGGAAAACGGCTTCAGCCTCTCGCGCCGCATTCGCCAGGTGCAGCCCCTGGTGGGCATCATCATCGTCTCTGCCCGCTCCGAACTGCAGGACAAGGTCGACGGCTACGACTGCGGCGCTGATGCGTACTTGCCCAAACCCGTGCCCTTCGAAGAACTGCGTGCCGCCATCAGCAGCTTTGCACGCCGTCGCCAGGCCCAGCTAACCACCCAGCTGGGTCCCCAAGGCGGACTGCGCCTGCAGCAGCGCGAACTGCATGGCCCCTCGGGTCAAGTGCATCTGACCCATGCCGAAGAAAGCCTGCTCACCGCTTTTGCCCGTGCGCCCTCGGGCCGTCTGGAAAACTGGCAACTGCTCGAACTGTTTGGCATGGACAGTGCCGAGGTCAGCAAGACCAGCCTCGAAGTGCGCATCACCCGCCTGCGCAAGAAGCTCAGTCAGGTCGGCGTGGAAGGCCAGTCGCTTGAATCCATCCGCAGCGTGGGCTACCAATTGCACTTGCCTGTGCAGCTCATGGCTTGACTTGCAGGAGCCCCGCTTACGGGGCGATGCGTGTCTGAATCCTGCGCCCCATCGCGGCGAGGGCGCCGCTCCTACAGACTAGAGAGTTCCTTCAATAACCTGCATAAACCTTTTTAAACCTTCAATTTGTGGCCCTTGGGTTGGCAAATTTAGCAATTTGAAAGCGATTGAAAGCTTTCTATCAATTAATTTCCTTTAATCGGCAGCATCTGTAAAACCGTCAGCATGCTGTGCTCACTCTTCACAAACTCGATCTGACCGGACCCTCTGGCTCTGTCCGCATCACAGCCACCGAGGCCACCTTGCTCCAGGCGTTTGCGCAGTCGCCTGATGCGCGGCTGGGCTTTGACCAGGTGGCCCAGTGCATGGGTGTGCCCATGTCCGAAGCGCAGAAATCCAACATCCAGGTGCGCATGGTGCGCTTGCGCAAAAAGCTGCACGAGGTCGGTGCCGAAGGCGCCGTCATCGAAGCCATCCGCAACGTGGGCTACCAGTTCTTTGACGAACTGGACATCCGCAAACCCTGAACCAGCGCGCCACGAACAGGTCAATTCGTTCAACAAACTGCATTGAGATGTGGGCTTCGGCACATCAGCTTGTAAATCATTCACACAGAAAGCATCGGAATCGCCATGGCATTTAATTACTCAGATTTGCTGGATGAGCTTCCCCTGACTTCCGCTTATCGCCGGAAAAAACAGCCCTACAGCCTGGAGACAGCGGGATCGCACTATGTCAACGGCGTGCAAATGGTTCCTGGTGCACCAGGTTTCACTGAAGAAGCCTCGTACAAGATGTGGGCTGAGGTGCTGGGGTTGTCATCTGCGCGAATCTCTGCTCCCACTGTAGCCACCAATGGCAATGACACCTTGGCGGGCAGCGCAGGCAACGATACGCTTGGCGGCCTGGCTGGGGCAGACAATTTGAGTGGGGCCGGAGGCGATGACACCTTCAACGTGACCAACACGGCAGATGACGGCAATGACACCATTGACGGTGGCAGTGGCACGGACACCATTGTGGTGGCGCCAGCGCAGACACTGGTGTTTGCGGCGGTGGATGGGAACATCACCAACGTGGAAAACATCACTGTGGGTGCAGGCTCCAGTTTGACGATGACAGGTCAGACCGAGGGCTTCAACATCACAGCCAGTACCGGCAATGACACGATCGTGTCCGGCGCAGGCAACGACACCATCGTGGCGGGTGCAGGCGCTGACAGCATCGCAGGTGGTGGTGGTGCTGACAGCATTGACGTGGGCGCAGATGCCGATGTGGATACGGTGGTTCTTGGGGCTTCCGCTCACAGCTATGCAGGCTCGATCACCTCCGGCACCACTAACCTGAGCGCCAGCATCGATGTCGTGAGCAACCTGGTGGCGGGTGACCGCTTGGATTTGACCGCGCTGGGTCTGAACAGCAGCGTCAATGGGTCGGCAGTCATCAGCAACCTGGCGGCGGTCTCGACAGCCGGAACCTGGGGGATGATCCAGGGAACGTATGTTGGTGGGGTATTCACCCAAAATACCGGGTCCAACACGCACACCCTGCTCGTCTATGACACGGACGGTGTGGCCAACGGGGCCTTGGGGGCCATGGTGCTGGTGGGTTTGTTGGCCGGATCGGCGGTCAACGGCATGATCACACTGGCCCCGCCAGGCAACAACATCACCGGTACCGTGGGCAACGACACGCTCATCGGCGCAGCCGGAGACGATACGGTGAGTGGCCTGGCGGGTGCCGACAGTCTGAGTGGTGCGGGTGGCAACGACATCTTCAACGTGACCAACACAGCCAGTGATGGCAATGACACCATCGATGGTGGTAGTGGCACAGACACGATTGCCGTGGCGGCAGCGAATACGCTGGTGTTCGCCGCGGTGGACGCCAACATCACCAACGTGGAAAACATCACTGTGGGTGCAGGCTCCAGTTTGACACTGACGGGCCAGACCGAAGGCTTCAACATCACCGGCGGAAGCGGCAACGAAACGATCGTGGCCGGTGCGGGCAATGACACCATCACCGGCGGTGCGGGCACTGACGCCATCAATGCCGGTGGCGGCAACAACACCGTGACCGATGCCGGGCAAGGCACAGACACGATCACGCACAACACCGCTGGCGCCACGGTTGCCATCACCGTGACGGGGGCAGGGGCCGGTAATTTGGTATTTTTGAACGCATCGCAGCCTGGTGTCACAGTCACGGTCGCCACCACTGGCAACTCGTTTGTCAGTGCACCAAGCTCCACGGCAGGGGTGAGCATCACGGGCAACACAGGCAACGATACCCAGTATGGCGGCAGCGGCGCCGACACGCTGGTGGGCGGCAATGGCGATGACAGTCTCACGGGTTATGCGGGCAACGACAACATCAACGGTGGGGCCGGCATCGATACCCTGGAAGGCGGCACAGGCAATGACACCTTCATTGGGGGCGCAGGTGCGGACACCATCGGGGCAACGTCCTCGTCTTCAACTGCCATGAGTCCCGCCGACATCGACACGGTCATCCTGACAGCGGCCACCGACAGTTATGTGGGCAGCATCGTCTCGGGGACCACGGTACTGAGCGCAACGATCGATTGGCTCATCAACATGGGCGACAACGACGTCATCGATTTGACCGCCCTGGGGCTCAACACGTCCATCCATGGTGCGGCCATCACCACCAATCTGGCGGACATTTCGGCAGCAGGCAGCTGGGGTCTGGTGCTGGGTACTTACAGTGGGGGTAAATTCACCCAGAATACCGGTGCGGATGAGCATACCCTGTTGGTGTATGACCTCGACGGCGTGGCCGGCGGCAACCTGGGCGCAATGTTGTTGCGCAGCTCCCTGGTGAAGGGCAATGCCGTCAACGGCGTGATCACCCTTTTGAGCCTGGACCAAACCCTTGTCGGCACCAGTGGCGCGGACACGCTGACGGGTGGGTATGGCAATGACACGATCACCGGTAACGCAGGCGACGACCTGATCAACGGGGGGCTCGGCCTCAACACGGTCACGGATGCGGGCAATGGCAACGACACGATCATTCACAACAGCAGTGGTGCGACGGTGACCGTTGCTGTCACAGGCACTGGCACGGTGACGCTGACGGCCTCGACCGGGGGCGCGACGGCCAACAGTGCAGCTGGCGTGAACACCTATGTGGATGCCTCCACCTCCACGGCGGCCGTCACCCTCAATGGCAATTCGGGCAATGACACCTTGCTCGGTGGCGGCGGCAATGACACGATCAATGCCGGTGCGGGAGCGGACAGCATCGTTGCTGGCGCAGGCAATGACACGGTGGTGTTTGATTCCGTGGCAGCCTTGGCCGCTGACGTTGCTGTCATGGGCGGGGCGGGAGCCTTTGACACCATTGCATTGAAGACAGGCGGCCCTGCCTCGACCTTGACCGATGCTGCCTTTGCCAACGTCAGTGGGTTCGAGGTCCTGGACATCAATAACAGCAATAACAACACAGGTCTTCAGACCGTGACCCTCGGACCGAACTCCAATGCGGCTTTCCCTACGGGCATTTCTTTCGTAGTAGCCAATGCCGCCGTGGGTCTGAATTTGCAAGGTGGGCTCTCGACCGTGCCCATATCGATGCTTACGATTAACGGTGGAACTGCCTATGCCGACACCATCGTGGGCGGCAGCGGAAACGACAGTTTGAAGGGCGGGGACGGCGCCGACAACCTGAGTGGTGGTGACGGGGATGACAGCTTCTACGTGAATATGACTACAGGCGACGATAACGACACCATCTCGGGTGGAAATGGCTCGGACACCATTGTTGTTGGATATTCTGTGGCGTCAGGTTCCGCCGTCAATTTCACCAACGATGCAAACCTTTCAGGCGTGGAGAACGTCACCCTTTGGTCAGGCTCGAACATCTGGTCTTCCATCAATCTGGCGGGGCAAACCGAAGCCTTCAACATCGTTGGGTCAAGTGCAAATAATTCCGTCGTGAGCGGTGCCGGCAACGACACCATCAGCAGTGGCAATGGCCAAGACACGATCCAGGGCGGGGCTGGAAACGATCAGATCGATTTATCCGAAACCACCGCTGCCATCGATACCCTTGTTTTTTCTGCCGCAGCCTCCAACGGCGTGGACACGGTCAGCGGGTTCAACCGTGGGGCCAGTTCTGGCGATGTGCTCAAGGTGGCAGGCTTGGCCACGCTGGTGGGTTCTGGGGCCACAGGCGGTGTGGCGGCCACCAACGCCATTTATGTCGGTGCCAGCAGCGCAGGCACCAAAGGCAACACCGCCGTCAGCAAGGTGGTGGTGATTGCCGCAGCAGACAACGCCGCTGCCGACTGGAACGATGTCGTTGCCCAAATCGGCGGGGCTTTGACCGTGGCGGGCGACACGACGGCGGGCAACGCCAACACGGCGGTCCTCATCTCCAACGGGGTTGACACGCGTGTTTACCTCTTCTCGGACGATGCGACCAACAACACCACCGTCGAGTCCAGTGAGTTGACCTGGGTGGCCACTTTGACCGGTGTTTTGACGACTGGCTTTACAGAAAACAACTTTGCACTCACTTGAACGCTTTCGGGCCGAAGGCCCTCTGGCTTTGGGGTCTCGCTGGCCCCAGGGCAAGGTGCGCTGTGGCAGGGGGCTTGGCAAAGTGATTCACGGAATATCTAGCAAATTGAAAGCAAGTGAAAGCTTCCTTGGAGAAATTTTCATTTAATTGCCAATATCTATAAATCTATCAATTTCTGTGCTTTCACTCCATAAGCTTGAACTGACCGGCCCTGCAGGTACGGTTCGCATCACCGCCACCGAAGCCACGCTGCTGCGTGCCTTTGCGCAGTCGGCCGATGCGCGCCTGGGCTTTGATCAGGTTGCCGAGTGCATGGGGGTGACCATGGACGAAGCGCAGAAGTCTCGGCTCCAGGTGCGCATGGTGCGCCTGCGCAAGAAACTGCACGAGGCGGGCGCAGAAGGCGCTGTCATCGAATCCATCCGCAATGTGGGCTACCAGTTCTTTGAAGAGCTGACGCTGAGCAAGACCTGAGTCAGATGCCATTGATTTTTAGCATGCGTCATCGTCATCCTCTTTGCAAGACACCGCGCCAGACCTTGCTGGCGCAAAGCCTGGGCTGGGCGCTCGGCTCGTTGTGCCTGCTGGCGGTGTCGCAATCGCATGCACAAAAGGCCCCCATCGATGCGGGCGCTCTGCAAAAGAACCTCGAAAACCAGCTGCCTTTGCCTGCGCCGCTGGACCTGAAGGAGCCTGCACCCCGCCAGAACGAAAGCCGTGCTGCGCAGCCCGGTGAAGTGGTGGCCACGGTCAGCCGCTTTGAGCTGACGGGTGTGCGCAAGCTGGGGCAGGACGATGTGCAGAAAGTGCTGACCTCCTTCTTGCTGCGACCACTCACGATGGACGATCTGCAGCAGGCCTGCGATGCCATCGAAAACCTCTACCGCAGCCGTGGCTACCTGGCGCAGGCGGCTGTGCAGCCCCAGAAGATGGAAGCCGGTGTGCTGGTCATCACGGTCATTGAAGCCCGCCTGGGTGCCGTGGCCATCGACACGCCGGACGGTACCACCCGTTTGTCGGCGGGTCGTGCAGCGCGCTACATCGACTGGGCGAGTCCGGCAGGGCAAGAGATCAACCTGAACTCGGTCACGCGGGCCATCACCTTGCTCAACGAAGTGCCTGGCGTGTCGGTCACGAGCGCGCTGGAGCCTGGCACCCAGGATGGCGAAACCAACCTGCGTCTGACGCTCAAGGACGGTCCTCGCTACAGCGCCTCGGCCGAGGCCAACAATTTTGGCTCCAGCACCACCGGTGCGCACCAGGGCATGGTGCAGGCGGCCTTGAACAACCCCACTGGCCTGGGTGATCAGCTCACGGCCAACGGCATTTATTCGCAAGGCTCCCGCTACACCCAGGCGGCGTACTTTGTGCCGGTGTTGCCCAACGGCTTGCGTGGCGGCTTGTCGGGTTCGGTGCTGAACTACCGCAGCATCGGCCAGTACCAGACCAATGGCGGCTATGGCCAAGCCCAAACCCTGAGTGCGAGCCTGGCCTGGCCGTGGTTGCGCTCTGAAGCGGGCAACGCCAATGTGTCGCTGCGCTATGACCGCAAGACCTACGCCAACTACCTGATCGCCAACGACGCGGTCACCAGCAGCTACCAGCTGAGCAACCTGAACCTGAGCCTGTCGGGCAATGCCTACGACAGCCTGCTGGGCGGAGCGATGAACAACGGGCAGATCGGGGTCACGGCAGGGCGTCTGGCTTTGCAGGCCGACAACCCGTCCAACTACGGTGTCTATACGCCCGAGCGCTTCCTCAAACTGTCGTTCAGCGGCAGCCGCGTGCAGACCGTGCTGGCCGGCACGTCCAGGCTGCTGATCAGTGTGTCTGGCCAGCTGGCCAATGAAAACCTCAACAGTGCCGAGCAGTTCTACTTGGGTGGCCCCTACGGTGTGCGGGCCTACCCGGTGGCCCAGGGCAGCGGCTCGCAAGGGGCGCAGCTCACACTGGAGTACCAGCACAACCTGCCCAATGAGCTGCAAGGCATTGTGTTCATAGACAGCGGCATGGTGCAGCAATATGTGCGCCCCTATGCCAACTGGCAAGGCCAGACCCACGCCGACAACCGCTACAGCCTGCATGGCGCAGGCGTGGGCGTGAAGTGGACCCGGGGCGGCTGGAGTTTGGCCGCCACGGTGGCCAAGGCGTTGGGCAGCAACCCTCTTTACAACCAGCAAGGGCAGGCTGTCAACGTCGATGGCTCGGCCAGCAAGGCGCGTGGCTGGCTGACCGCGAGCTACAGCTTCTGACCATGAGACTGCAGACGCGCACCCTTTGCCAAATGCTCCAGGCCCTGGGCCTGGTGGCGTCGGTGTGCGTGTCGGCCTCTGCGCTGGCCGGGCAGCCGCCTAACGCCTTGCCCACAGGCGGGCAGGTGGCGGCAGGGCAGGCGGCCATCAGCCAGAGCGGCAACGCCATGACCGTCAACCAGACCTCGCAGCGTGCCGTGGTCAACTGGGACAGCTACAACGTGGGCAGCAACGCCACGGTCAATTACAACCAGCCCAGCAGCCAGGCCGTGATCCTCAACCGCGTGACCGGGTCGGGTGCCTCGCAGATCGACGGGGCCATCAAGGCCAACGGCACGGTGATCATTGCCAACGCCAACGGCGTGAGCTTTGGCAAGGGTGCCGAGGTCAACGCCGGTGCCGTGGTGGCCACCACCATGAACCAGAGCGATGCCGAATTCATGTCCGGCAGCAACACCTGGTCAGGCAACGGCACGGGCAAGGTGGTCAACAAAGGCAAGATCCAGGTCACCGACACCAGCGGTTATGTGGCCCTGCTGGCCCCCGAGGTGCGCAACCAGGGCGTCATTCTGGCCACCGTGTCGGCCAGCAACGCCGTGGTGGCCGGTGCGGGCGAAAAAGTCACGCTGCAGTTCAGCGGCAGCAAGCTCATGGGCGTCACGGTCGACAAAGCCGCTGTGAACGCGCTGATCGAAAACAAGCGCGCCATCGAAGTGGCCGGCGGCGTGATCGCCTTGGCGGCCGGCTCGGTCAACCAGCTGATGCGCTCGGTCATCAACAACACCGGCCGCCTGGTGGCCAGCAGCATGACCGACAACGGCGGCAAGGTGGAACTGGTGGCGGCCACCGTCAACAACAACGGCACGATTGCCGCCAACGCCAACGGCGAGGTGGGCCACGGTGGCAGCATCCAGGTCGTGGCCAACAACGTCAACCTGGGCACGCAAAGCAACATCCAAGCCAATGCCAAGACCCACGGCAATGGCGGCAACGTCCATATTTGGGCCAACGAGCAGGCCACCTTGGCCGGGCAGATCAGCGCCACCGGCGGCGCGCTTTCGGGCAACGGCGGTGTGATCGACACCAGCGCCAAGCTGTCCGTCAAGTTCGACCCGTCCCTCAAAGTGGACACTTCTGCCAAGAACGGCCGCTACGGTCAGTGGACCGTGGACCCGCTGGAGCTGACGGTCGACGCCGCTTCGGCCAGCCTGATTTCGAGCGCGCTGCGCACCACCAACGTCACGCTGGACGCCACCGGCTCTGCCTGCGTCGGCAGCCTGGCCAACTGCAGCAGCAGCCAGACGCCACTGATCCACTTTGTGGCTGGTGCCAACATCTATTCAAATAACGCATCGACCGTGCTGCGGGTGCTGGCGCCGGGCGGCACCATCAACCTCAACAGCAACATTGAAGTCGGGCAGGTCTATATGGAGGCCGCCACCGTCAATGTGAACGCGGGCGGCAACATCGGCACCACCGGCGGTGCAGGCTCCAACATCTTCCTGGTCGGCGCTCAAATCAACATCCTGGGTGGCCTGGGCTCCAACGGCCAGACCTCTTCGGGCAGCAGCAGTGCCGCCAGCATTGGCAGCAACCGCCGCCGCCGCGGACTGGATTCGGGCTTGAGTGCCGACGATGCCACTTACACCACCAACGGTGGCAACATCGTGGTGCTGGCCACGGGTGACATCTCCATTGGCAGCAGCGCCACCCTGACCGCCAATGGTCAGAACGGCGGCACCATCACCATCGTTTCGCAGGCGGGCACGGTCACGCACAGTGGCGTGGTCGACGCCGTGGGCACCCGGGGGCAAGGCGGCCAGATCACCCTGGCCGGTCAGGTGGGCACATTCCTGGTGGGGGCGCTCACCAGTGTGGACGGTGCCACCGCCGGGGGCAAGCTGCAGATCGGCATTGCCCAGAACATGGGCAGTGGCACCACGCTGGCGCCGCCAGCCATCGGCCCACCCACGGCCTACCTCAACAGCATCACTTTCTCCACCATCACTTCGGGCGTGACCGCACTGGACAGCCAGACCGGACTCACCGCCAATGCCAGCAGCGCCATCGGCGCACCCCTGCACACTGCAGGCCAGATTCTTGTTCAGGGTCAGACCACGCTGACCAGCGCAGCCACACTCCAGGCCAACGCCGACCACGGCGGATCGGTGGCCATGGCTTCCGCAGGCGACTACCGCAACACCGGCTACATCCAGACCAACGGCGGTGCCGGCTTGGGTGGAACCATCCAGATCGAAGCGGACCACATCCTCCTTGGGGCAGGCAGTCAAATCAACGCCACCGGCACATTGGGGGGCGGCTCCATTTTGATCGGAGGGGATTGGCAAGGGAGTGGCACCGTCCGTCATGCCACGACGGTGACCATGAGCCAAGGCGCCAGCATCGATGCCAGCGCCACACAAAATGGCAACGGCGGCAAAGTCGTTCTGTGGAGCGACATCCACAAAGCCGATTCCGTCACGGCGGTCCATGGGGCGATCTATGCCAAAGGCGGTGTCTACGGCGGCCATGGCGGGCAAGTCGAAACTTCGGGCCACCTGCTGCAAGTGGATGGCATTGCGGTCAACACCGCTGCGCCCCTGGGGGCTTCGGGGCAGTGGCTTTTGGACCCGTACGACATCGTCATCAACACGGCCGGAGCGCAGTACACGAACAGCTCCGGCACGATCACGAGCAACAATGCTTGCACCACCGTTGGACCCAATTGTTCCAGTTACATCGACCATACGGTCATTGAATCGGCATTGAACAACGGCAACGTGACGGTTCAGTCCAGTGCGGGCTACAACATCGTCATCCAGGGCGATGGAACCGTTACCACGAACAGCAGCAACACCCTGACATACCAATCAGGGGGCAACATCACATTCAACTATGACAGCGCCACTTACCCTGGCGGAGTCAATGGGGCCAATTTGAACCTTGTGCTGCAAGCCACAGGCACCATCACAGCGAATGCGCCAATTTCCGTGAACTCTGTCACCGCGAGCGCAGTCGGCTTTGCAGGCAGTGGAAGCTTGTCATTGGGCACAGGTGGAATCAGCATCAACCAGTCTGGAAACTCCACGTTCAGTGGCGAAATTTCTGGTGCAAATGCCGTGTTCACCAAGGATGGTGCCGGCACGCTCACGCTGTCTGGCGCCAGTACTTTCATGGGCGGGATCATCGTCAACGCAGGGACCCTCAAGTTGGGTGCCAATCCGCATGCAACGGTCTCGAACGACACTGTGGGCGGCGGGAATTTGTTTGGCTCCACCACGGACTCGCCTTTGGGCTTGGGTGCCATCACGATCAATGCAGGCGCGACACTGGACACCAATGGGTTCGACATCAGCGCTAAATATTCCGTTAACAATCCGACGGTCTACATGGTGGGTGCTTCAGCGGCAAGCCAGGCCAAGCTGATCAACAGCTCGACAACTGCTTCCACGGTTTACAGCGGCATTTCGTTGACCAATGCAGCCACTGTGAACGACATGAGCAATGTGATCGCTCAAGTGGGTGGGAGCGGCACACTGACGATTTTAGGAAGTGTTGTTGACGGTGCGGGAACCAATTACGCTGGCCTGCAAATTGGCGATGTGGGCTATGCAGGCAAAGTGATTTTGCAGTCCAACAACGCGTTCCATGGCAATGTGAGTGTCAATTTTGGGACACTGCAGATCGGATACGGGACTTCTCTTGGCTCAGGTGATGTCAGCGTCAATTCTGGTGCTGTATTGGATTTGAATGGTCAAAGTGTCTCTGGCACAGGCACCTTGACTTTGAATGGCACGGGCATCGGTGGTGGTGGCGCATTGATCAACACGAGCGCCAGTCCGGCCACTTATCCTGGATTGATCGCGCTGGCTGGGAATGCGTCCGTTGTGGGCGACACAGGCACGATTGCACTGACCGCCACCGGCACGGTCACTGGATCGGGTTTCGGCCTGACGCTGGGCGGTGCACAGGGCGGCTCGCTGGCGTCCATCATCGGCACAGACACGGGCACCTTGACCAAGACAGGTTCAGGCACCTGGTTGCTTTCTGGCGCAAATACCTACAGCGGCGCGACAGCTATTCAGGCCGGCACACTGCAGGCGGGCAGCGCCACGGCACTGGGTTCGGGCACGGTGACGGTCGCATCGGGGGCGGTGCTGGACTTGAATGGCCAGACCCTAACCAGCACGGGCGCCCTGACGCTCAATGGCACAGGCATTGCCAGCGGTGGTGCCTTGATCAACAGCAGCGCCACGCCCGCGACCTATGCCGGTTTGATCACGCTGGGCAGTGCCAGCAGCGTGGTGGGCGACACGGGCGCGATTGCGCTGACGGCCACGGGCACGCTCACAGGATCGGGCTTGGGCCTGACGCTGGGCGGTGCACAAGGGGGGTCGCTGGCGTCCATCATCGGCACGGACACGGGTACGCTGACCAAGAGCGGTGCCGGCACATGGCTGCTGTCGGGTCTGAACACCTACAGCGGCGCCACAAGCATCCAGGCCGGGACACTGCAGGCGGGCAGCGCCACGGCAGTGGGCTCGGGCACGGTGACTGTCGCATCGGGGGCGGTGCTGGACTTGTACGGTCAGACCATGACCAGCACTGGCCTGCTCATACTGAACGGCTCGGGTATCGCCGCCAGCGGCGCGCTCATGAACAGCAGCACGAATGCGGCCACCTACGCCGGCCTGGCCAGACTGGCCAGCGCCACCACCATCAAAGGCGATGCCGGGACCGTGGCGCTGAGCAACACCGGAACCATCACCGGTGCCACCTTCGGCCTGACCTTGGGCGGCGCGCAGGGCGGCTCGGTGGCGTCGATCATCGGCACCACCTCGGGCACCGTCACCAAGCAGGATGCCGGCACCTGGACACTCAATGGCGTCAGCACCTACACCGGCATCACCACCATCAGTGGGGGCGTGCTGTCGGTGTCGGTCATGGCCATTGGTGGCACCGCCAGCGGCATTGGCCAATCCACCAATGCCGCAGCCAACCTGGTGATCAATGGCGGCACGCTCCAATACACGGGGGGCACGGCGTCGACAGACCGGCTGTTCACCCTGGGCAGCAATGGTGGCGGCCTGGATGCCTCAGGCACGGGTGAATTGACTTGGGCTGCTACGGGCAGTGTTGTACTGACGGCCTCTACTTCGCCGACACTGACCTTGACCGGCACAGGTTTGGGCACCTTCAAGCCTGTTGTGCCCAATGCAGCCACCTCTGGGACGACGGCTTTGAGCAAAACAGGTACAGGGACCTGGACTTTTTCTGCGATCAACAGTACATACACGGGCGCCACCAACATCAGCAATGGCGTCTTGAAGATGGGCACCAACTCGGTGTTTTCCAGTGGAACAGCAGTCACCGTCAACAGCAATGGCACCCTGGATTTGAATGGCCAGAATCTGTCCAAATCCCTGACCTTGAACGGTGGCACCCTCACCAACAGCAACACCAGCAGCATTGGTTATTTCAAGGGCAGCGTAGTAGGCGGTACGGTTGTTACGTTGACGGCCGATTCAAAATTAACAGCGGCAAACGGCGCAAAACTATACATTAGTGATTATTCTTCGACATCTGGCGCTATTTCTGGTGCATTTGCCATCACCATCGGCGATGCGATTAACAGGGGCGATGTGATTTATGCGAATAATTTCAATACTTATTCTGGACTCACAACCGTTGACTACGGAGTCTTGCGAATACTTAACAGTGCTACAAGTTCGATCCCTGGTCCATTGACAGTGAATGCCAATGGTACGCTTGATATTTTTGATTACACATTCAGCAAAAACATCACCCTGAATGGTGGTGTGTTGACAGGTACTTCAACTGTAGCTACCCAAAACCCTAGATATACCGGAATTATCACCCTGACGGCAAACTCGACGATTGCAGGTTTCAGTCGTAATGCCGGTATTAACATTGAGACCGGTGGTATTGTCAGTACAGGTAATTATGGCGTCACCATAGGTACAAGTACCTACAATGGTCGGGTTAATTTTTTTGGTGTCACTAGCCCTAATGCTTATTCTTATACTGGCGATACTATCGTCGCGTACGGTATTTTAAGCCTGAGCACCGATTCCCCGGTAAGCAATTCCAGTTTGCTGCGGGTGGATGCCAATGGCACGCTCAGGCTGACAGGTACCAGTTTCTCAAAAGCACTGACATTGAATGGGGGAACACTGATTTCCTCTCTCACCGCAACGATCAACAGTGCGATCACGCTGACAGCTAATTCAAATATAGCGGTTTCTAATGGCCAAACTGCTACCTTAAGTGCCACAGGGTCAATTTCAGGTAACTTCAACCTCACTTATGGTGTTACACCTTCGAATATTTACACTGGTATTTATACTTCATCAGGCCAAATCAATGCGGGTTCATTCGGTGTAAATAATTATTATGTGATCAATTCTTTGGGAACCACCGATTTCACCTTAATCGGTGCATCGTCCAATACAGTTGGGACACTGTTCAAGGCGACTGGTTTCGGTACTGGAACAGGCAACGCTTTAAGCGCAAATAGCCCCAGTAATTACGATGGGACGGTGTTGGTCAACAGCAATAACAGCTATCCGGGTATCACCAACATTGCTTATGGCACCTTGAAGCTTGGGGTTGCAGGAACGGCACCGAACTCACCGCTGGGTACAGTAACCGGTGGTACGGTTGTCGCTGCGGGTGCCACTTTGGATGTGAATGGACTGACATTGGCGACAGCGGAACCACTTACGCTGAATGGCAATGGTATGGCTGGTCAGGGGGCATTGAAATCTATCTCGAATACACCAACTTATGCTGGACTTGTCAATTTGGGAAGTAATAGTCTTATATATACCCAGGGTACTAACCTGATTCTGAGTAACACGGGCCAAATTACCGGTGATGGCTTTACACTGAGCTTCAATGGTGGCGGTGAAATCAAAAGCATCATTGCAACGGGTGCAGGTGGTTTTACCAAAGCAGGAACTGGTACGACGCTGACCCTGTCAGGGTTGAATACATACACAGGCGTGACCTCAAT
This sequence comes from Limnohabitans radicicola, assembly GCF_014837235.1. Classification (GTDB taxonomy): domain Bacteria; phylum Pseudomonadota; class Gammaproteobacteria; order Burkholderiales; family Burkholderiaceae_C; genus Limnohabitans_A; species Limnohabitans_A radicicola. The sequence goes on from NZ_JACYFT010000003.1 coordinate 393,243, forward strand.
TGTTGGTGGCACTTTGGCCGCGACGACACTTGCGGATGGCGGGCTTGCGAGTAGCATTGGCATGTCAAGCTATGCTGCTTCAAATCTAATATTAGGCAGTGGTACTACCGGGGGGGGGCTGACCTATACCGGCAATACCAATGTGTCTACAAACCGGTTGTTCACAGTGAGTGCAAACAGCACCACAGCGGCGACACTCACCACTTCTGGCACCGGCAATCTGACCTTCACCAATTCAGGCAGTCTGGTCAACAACGCGTCTGGTGCCAATACGCTTGTTTTGTCGCCAGGCTCCAACACGACGCTGACGCTGAATCCTGTCTGGTCTGACCCCGCCTCCGGTGTTGCGTCCTTGACGGCCTCTGGTAGCGGCATTGCATTGCTAAGTGGCCTGAATACTTACAGTGGTGTGACGACAATCAGTAGCGGCACTTTGTCAGTGAGTAACCTGGCCAACGGCGGCTTGGCCAGCAACATCGGGCAATCCAGCAATGCCGCCTCCAATTTGGTATTAGGCGCTGGCGCGAAATTGATTTACACAGGCGGTACGGCATCAACGGATCGCTTGTTCACGATCCAAGGCAACGCGACGCTTGACGCCTCGGGCACAGGGGCTTTGACTTTTTCCAATGCGGGTGCTTTGACGAACGCCGCCTCCACCAGTTCCAATACATTGACATTGCAAGGCTCGGGCACTGCCACGCTGACTCCTGTCTTGGCTGACTATTCCGCTGCCTCTTCAAAAATTCTGGCGCTCACCAAATCGGGCACAGGCACATGGATCTTGCCTGGACTCAATACTTATACGGGGGTCACAAAAGCCAACGGAGGTGTGCTCTCTGTCGCAACACTGGCGAATGGTGGGGTTGCGAGTGGTATTGGTCAATCGACGAATGCGAGCACCAACCTCTCTTTCGATGGCGGTACCTTGCAATACACAGGGAGCGTCGACGTATCAACGGACCGTTTGCTCACCATTGCATCTGTGAATGGTGGGGCAATTGATGTTTCAGGTACGGGCAAACTGACATGGGTTGGTAGCAGTACAGGGAGCTTTCCTTTTCAGGTCGTTTACAGCGCCAGTTTTGCTACTACATTGACTTTGACTGGAACAGGAGTGGGTGATTTCCAGCTCAAGCTGTTAAATCCTACTTCATCTACAGCAAGTCTAATCAAAAACGGTACAGGCACATGGAGATTGAGTGCCGCTGGTTCTGCTTATACGGGAACAGCCACGGTGAATGCCGGGGTGTTTCAATTGTTCAATGGTTATGGTCTCGGCAGTGCGTCAACGGTCACTGTCAACCCGGGCGGTACCTTGGATGTATTCAACAGTTCCGTCTCCAAACTCATCACATTAAATGGTGGTGCAGCTATCAGCAGCACAGGCACTGCGGGTGCGCTCACGGGGGGTATCACGTTGACGGCCGATTCCATTCTGGCGGCTGCAAGCAATGCCACTTTCACGGTGAGCACAACTCAAATCACAGGGACCTCGGGCCTGACCATCGGCAATGGCAGTAACTTGGGGACGGTTGTGTTGTCAGGTTTCGGTGTCACCAAATCAACGACCAGCTATTCGGGTGCAACAACGGTGTCCAGTGGCGCTACCCTGGATCTGAAAATCAACCTCGCCTGCACCACTGTGGCTGGATGTGGCTTGAACAGCAGCTACACAGGTGCTGGCAATATTATTCTTGAACCCGCTACGGCAAATTCCAGCATGTTCATTGGAGGAACAACTGGATCCATGTATTACCCGGTTGACTTGTTCAATGGGGCGTCCAGAAAATTCGCAGACGGATTCTCGAGCATTGTGCTCAGAACGACAGGGACAGCCAATACAGTTGTATCGGCTGCAGCAACCTTCACAGACTCTGTGACTTTAGTGTCTGATGGCAACATCCAGATTAATCCAAGCTATTTTGTGGCGACCACCCAAGCTGATGGTGTCTTGGTGGTTGCTGCGCAAAATTACTTTATCAACACCACAAGCGCTGGAAGCACAACGGCGCTGCGCGCAACGGGTGGTGGAAGTTCTCGCTGGATTGTGTACACCAAACTCCCGATCAGCAACACAACATATTTGGGCGGATTGAACAGCAATAATCAAGCTTATTGGGGCTCGACTTACAGCACTTTGGCACCATCGGCTGTGGGCGCGGGGAACCGTTATGTCTTCAGTGACGGCATCACCATCACCACCACGAATGCTTCGAAAACCTATGGCACAACGGTAGATATCAGCCCCAATTACACCGTGACCGGGGCTTACACAACGCCAGCCTCGACTTTTGGCGACGTTTATCTGCCCGTATCTGTCACCGATATTCTCGCGACGCTGCCCACGATCACGGCAGCCAGTTCAGCAGACAGTGACACCAACGCAGCAGTTGGCACTTATGCGATGAGTGCTTCTGGCGCGGTCGCCAAAACAGGCTATGGCTTCACTTATGCCAGCACGGGCAATGGTGTCATGACCGTGAATCCCGCAGCGGTGACTTTGGGCGTGGTGGGCAGCAAAACCTACGATGGCACGGCGGTATTCAACGCGGGCAGCGTGGTGGTCAGTGGCTTGGCCAACGGCGACACCCTGGGCACCGCCACGGCCAACAGCGCCAAAGTGGCAGACAACGGCAGCAATTACTTCGTGTCCTTCACCTTGTCGTCTGGCACGGCTTCGAACTATGTGCTGGTCAATGGCTACAACGCTGCCACCAACTCGGCAACGATCAACCCCCTGGCTTTGACGCCCGTCATTTCGGCGGCCAGCAGCACATACGGTGCGAGCGTGTCGCCCGGCATGGTGACTTTCAGCAACAAGGTCAGCGCTGATGTGGTGACTGCCAGTGCTGTGTCGATTGTTTCGCCCCAGTACAGCGCCGCCAACAAGCTCAAGGCCGGCAGCTACGCGCAGAGCATCACAGACGCACTCACCGGCGCCGATGCGGGCAACTACACCCTGACGGGTGGCTACACCACGCCCACCAGCAACTACACCGTCACCCCCCTGGCGCTGACGGCCAGCATTGCATCGGCCAGCAGCACGTACGGTGCTGTGGTGGTGCCAGGCGCGGCCAGTTTCAGCAATGTGGTCGGTGCCGATGTGGTCACACCCGGCGCAGTGTCGATCGTTTCGCCGCTGTACAGCAGCGGCAACAAGCTCAAGGTGGGCGCCTATGCGCAAAGCATCTCGGCCACACTCGGCGGCGCAGATGCGGGCAACTACACCCTGACCGGCGGCTACACCAGCGCAGCCAACTACACCGTGAACACCCTGGCCCTGACGGGTTCGATCGCCACCGGCAGCACGACCTATGGCGATGCGCTGGTACCCGGTGCGGTGACCTGGACCAACAAGGTCAGTGGCGACGTGATCACGCCCACGGTCAGCGTGAACACCGCAGGCAACACGAGCACGTCAGGCAAGCTCAAGGCAGGCAGCTACACGGGCATCCAGTCCGTCACGGGCTTGGCGGGCACCGATGCTGCCAACTACAGCTATGCCGGGGTGACGGGTGATTACACAGTGAGCCAGCTGGCACTGACGGCGAGCATTGCATCGGCCAGCAGCACATACGGTGCTGCGGTGGTGCCAGGTGCGGCCAGTTTCAGCAATGTGGTCGGCGCCGATGTGGTGACGCCCAGCGCGGTGTCGATGGTTTCACCTGCGTACAGCACCAGCAACAAGCTCAAGGCCGGCACATATGCGCAAAGCATCACGGCCACACTGGGTGGCGCAGATGCGGTCAACTATGTGCTGAGCAACGGATTCACCTCCCTCACCAACAATTACACCGTCAACCCGCTGGCGCTGACTGGCTCGATTGCAACGGGCAGCACCACTTACGGGGCCACCTTGGTGCCCGGGGCGGTGACTTTGGCCAATGTGGTTGGCAACGATGTGGTGACGCCCACCGCCAGTGTGACGGTGGCGGCAGGCAATACCAGCACGGCAGGCAAGCTGAAGGCAGGCAGTTACACCGGCATCCAGGGCATCTCGGCGTTGGCGGGGGCAGATGCGGCCAACTACAGCTATGGCGGTGTGACGGGCGATTACACCGTGAGCCCGTTGGCCTTGGTGGCCAGCATCACATCGGCCAGCAGCACCTATGGGTCTGCAGTCACCGTGGGCACGGCCAGCTTCAGCAATGTGGTGGGCGCGGATACGGTGACGCCGAGTGCGGTCTCCATCGTGTCGCCGGCCTACAGCACCAGCAACAACCTGAAGGCCGGAACCTATGCCCAGCGCATCACGTCCACGTTGGGTGGCGCAGATGCGGGCAATTACACCCTGACCGGCGGCTACACGACGGGCACGAACAATTACACGGTCAACACCTTGTCGCTGACCGGCAGCATTGCCGCAGGCAGCACGACTTACGGCGCCAGCCTGGTGCCCGGTGCAGTGACGTTGACCAATGTGGTGGGCAGCGATGTGGTCACGCCCACAGTGAGTGTGACGGTGGCGGTGGGCAACACCAGCACGGCGGGCAAGCTCAAGGCGGGCAGCTACACGGGCATCCAGGGTATCACGGCGCTGGGGGGAGCAGATGCGGCCAACTACACCTATGCCAGTGTGACGGGCGATTACACGGTGAGCCCATTGGCCTTGGTGGCCAGCATCACTTCGGGCAGCAGCGTGTATGGCTCTGCGCTGGTTCTGGGCACGCCCAGTTTCAGCAACGTGGTGGGGGCGGACGTGGTGACGCCCGGGGCGGTGTCCATCGTGTCCCCTGCATACAGTGCCAGCAACCACCTGGTGGTGGGGGCCTACAAGCAGTCGATTAGCGCCAGCCTGGGAGGCGCGGATGCGGGCAACTATGTGCTGACGGGTGGTTTCACCAGTGCCACGCCCAATTACCTGGTCAGCCCGCTGGGCTTGACGATCGCGAGTCAGACGGCAGTCAACAAGGTGTACACGGGCACCACGGCTGCGGCAATCAACTCGGCCAGCGCCAGCTTGGTGGGCGTGGTCGTGGGTGACGATGTGACGCTCGATTCGAGCGGCACCTACGGCACGTTCGCCAGTGCCAACGTGGCCAACGGCATTGCGGTGGCGGTGGCGGGCAATGCGTTGGCTGGCGCTTCTGCAGCCAACTACACCTTGTCGCAGCCCACGGGTTTGAGCGCCAACATCACGCCCGCGCCGTTGACCGTGACGGCCAACGCAGACTCCAAGATCATTGGCCAAAGCGATGCGGCAGGCTATGGCGGCGTGAGCTACAGCGGCTTTGTGGCCGGGCAGTCGGCGGCCAACCTGGGCGGCACGCTGGTGATCACGCGCACCAACGGCAGCACCAACAGCGCCGGGGTCTACACCGGGGTGCTGCAGCCTTCGGGCCTGACGTCCAGCAACTACACCATCAGCTACGTCAACGGCGACTACACGGTGGTGCCTGCTGACACCCTGATGGTCCGCTCGGCCAACACCAGCAGCATCTATGGCACGGCGGCGACGTTTGCGGCACCGACGGTGCAGTACCTCAACAGCGCGCAGAACGTGATCCTGACGCTGAGCCAGACATCGGCCAGCGGCAACACCTACAGCTTCAGCGACGGGGTGGGTGGCTCGGCCAGCTTCACGCTGGGGGCCACGGGCACGCTCAGCACCAGCGGCAATCTGGTGGCGGGCAACTACAGCATCACGGGGCTGAACTTCAGCCAGGTGGGCAACAACTTCAACAACCCCCCGGTGTATGCGGGCACGCTGACGGTGGCGCCCAAGGCGGTGACGGCCAGCACGAACAGTGTGTCCAAGGTGTACGACGGCACGGCGGCGATGCAGGGGCTGGCGATTTCGCTGGCCAACGTGGTGACGGGCGACCAGGTGACGGCGGGAGGCGCGGGTGCGTTTGCGCAGGCCAACGTGGGCACGAACCTGAACTACAGCGTGTCCAACCTGGCGCTGTCGGGCGGCGACAGCGGCAACTATTACCTGACGGGTGGCACCACCTTCAGTGGCAGCAATGGCAACATCACACCGGCCACGCTGACTTATGTGGCCACGGTGGCCACCAGCACGTATGGCAGCACGCCTCAAGTGAATGCAGGCTCGGTGACAGGTTTTGTGCCTGGCGACAATCTGGTCAACGCCACCACCGGCACCTTGCTGTTCAGCACCACGGCCACGGGCAGCAGCAACGTGGGCACCCATGCGGTCACGGGCTCGGGCCTGACGGCCAATAACGGCAATTACACCTTTGTGCAGGCACCGGCCAACACCACGGCATTGACGATCAACCCTGCGCCGTTGACGGTGTCTGGCACCAAGGTGTACGACGGGAACGGCAACTTCAGCCATACCCAGATGAGCGTGGCGGGTGCCCAGAATGGCGAGGCCGTGACGCTGACAGCGGGCAGCGCCACGGCCAGTGGCTCGGGTGCGGGCGCTTACGCCGGCACAGGCCTGAGTGGTCTGACCATCAGCGTGAGCGGTGGCAATGCGCTGGCGGGCAACTACACCCTGCCGTCCAGCGGTGACATGGCCATCACGGCACGGCCCATAACGCTGACAGCCAACACACAGACCACAGCCTATGGCACGGCTCTGGGACTGGGTACCACGGCCTACACATTGAGCAGTGGCAGTCTGGTCAGTGGCGATGCGATCAGCGGCGTGACGCTGCAGTACAACGGTAACGCCACCGTGCCTGCCTCCACGAACGCGGGCACGTACACCAATGGCATTGTGGCCAGTGCGGCCACAGGCACCGGCGGCTTCAATGCGAGCAACTACAACATCAGCTACATCCCTGGTAATTTGACCGTGAGCCGTGTGGCCCTGAGCATCACGGCACGGGCACAAAGCACCACCTATGGCACGGCATTGGCGCTGGGCACAACGGCTTATGACCTGAGTGGCAGTCTGGTCAATGGCGAAACGCTCAGTGCCGTGACGCTGCAGTACAACGGCAGCGCCACGGTGCCCGCCAACACGAATGCGGCCACCTACACGAATGCCATCGTGGCCAGCGGCGCCACGGGCACGGGCGGGTTCAGTGCGGCCAACTACACCATCACCTATGCGCCGGCCAACCTGACAGTGAACCCCAAAGCGGTGACGATCACCAACAACGCAGGCAGCACCACCTACAACGGCACCAGCACCTATGCCAGCCTGGTCGCTGCGGCGGGTTACACAGCCACCGCATTGGCAGGTTCGGATGCGATTGCATCGGTGGCTCAGGGCTTCACCGTGGGGGGCAATGCGGTCAGCGGTGTGGCGCAGGCGGGCAGTTTTGTGGCGACGCCGAGTGCGGTCGTGCTCGCCAGCGGCACGGCCAGCAACTACAGCTTCAGCTATGTAGGCGCGACCCACACGGTGGCCAAGGCCAACCTGAGCGTGACCGCAACGGCCAGCCTGTCGGGCAATGTCTACAACGGCAGCGCCTATACAGGCACGTACACCACCAGCTTGCTGGGCAGCGATACCCTCACAGTGACCGGGGTGGCCACGGGTGTGAATGCCGGCACCTACACCTCCAACCTGCAGGTCAGTGGTGCGGCGCTGGCCAACTACAACACGCCAGTCATCACCAATGCCGATCTGATCATCGATCCCAAGCCCATCAGCGTGAGCGGCCAGACGGCGGTCAACAAGGTGTACACGGGCACAACGGCTGCGGCAATCAACTCGGCCAGCGCCAGCTTGGTGGGCGCGGTGGTGGGTGACGACGTGTCGTTGAATGCCACTGGCGCCTATGGCACATTCGCCAGCGCCAACGTGGCCAACGGCATTGCGGTGACGGTGGCGGGCAATGCCCTCAGTGGCACCAAGGCGAGTAACTACACCTTGTCGCAGCCCACGGGTTTGAGCGCCAACATCACACCAGCACCACTGACCGTGACGGCCAACGCAGACTCCAAGATCATTGGCCAAAGCGATGCGGCAGGCTATGGCGGCGTGAGCTACAGCGGCTTTGTGGCCGGGCAGTCGGCGGCCAACCTGGGCGGC
>NZ_JACYFT010000004.1:0-12784 GCF_014837235.1 Limnohabitans radicicola
GTGCCGTTGGCGTCGTTGGCGTCTTCCATCACGATGAGCATGGCACCGCGGTAGGTGATGCCTTCGGCGCTGAAGTGGCCATTGGCGTCGGTGGTGGTGCTCTTGAGCAGGTTGCCTGCGGTGACATAGAGCTTGACATTGAGCGCAGCAATCATGGGGCCGGCCACGCCAGCGCCCGTCAGGGTCAGGCCCACCTGCACGTCGCTGTCCACCAGCACCTGGGCAGCCAGGGTGTTGTGGTTGTAGACGTTGTAGGTGTTACCGCCCTGGGTCACGTTGCCCAACAGACTCCAGGCGCCCGACAGGTTGAGTGTGTCGGCACCGGTGCCGTCAATGACCAACTGGTCTTTGCCGCCGCTGGTGGCGGCCAAGGTGTAAGTGCCATCGCTCCAGGAGTTGCCGTCGGCACTGATGCCGGTGATCACCTGGTTCGCAGCGCTCATGGCCAGCACGCGGTTGGCGTCCAGGTTGAGAACGTTGGCTGCGGTGTCGGTGGCCAGGTCGATGCGCTCGATGCTGCTCAATGTGATCAGGTTGCTGGGCAGCAGGTCGAGCGTGGCGCCGCCGGTGGCGGTCAGCGTGTCAAAGCCGCTGGTGCCGTTGGCGGTTTTGGCAAAGGCGAGGTTGTCGGCCTTGCCCGCTGCGGCCAGGACCAGCACCTGGGTGTCGGTGAGCGCTGTCACCTGTGGCTGGCTCAGACTGTTCACCGCCTGATCGGTCAGTTTGGCCACTTCGCTTGGTGCGATAGTGCTCAATGTGGTGGCCGACAAAGCGGCAACCACATCAGAGTCATATCCGGTCAGCACAGGAGTGTTGGGGCTGACGAGCAAACTGGCTTCACCGTTGGTGTACATGCGGTAAGCTTGGCCATCCCAGCCCAGCACCACCGTATCAGTGTCTTGCCAGTTGCCAAGTGCCACGATTTGATCACCCGCCTCGGCCTGGATGATCAGGCTGTCGTTGTCCGAAAGTTGAAGTACATCGTCTTTGGTCAGCACCAGCTTGTGGTTGCCGTCACCGGTCATGTCGATCTTCTCGATGCGCTCGAGCTTGCGCAGTCCATTGGCGTTGGCCAAGTAATTACTCACATGGCTGCTCAAGTTCAGATCTCCTACGAAGTTCATTCTTAGGATGTCGTTGCCTGCACCGCCATCGAGCAGGCGGAAGTTGCCATCGTTGATGATGATGCGGTCAGCGCCTCCACCGGCATAGACCGCATCGGCTCCTGCAACCATAAAGGTCTCTGCCGCCGCCGTGCCATGGGCGTGTTGGTTCAACAGATTGGCGCTGGCCAAGAGACCACCTCCCGTTGTCGCAGACAGATCAAAGTAACCACCACTGCCCGCTACGGAGGAGTTATAGGCGTTCCACTTTGCACCCAAGAAGGTGGTGGCTTCGGCCACTTCCGTTGCACTCAGGGCTTTGGTGAAGATGATGAATTCACTGTAGTTGCTGTCAACTCCATACGTCCCCACAGCAGCAGCATCCCATGCGGCCCACTGCACACCACCCATTTCAAACTGGATGGATGCGTAGTTGCCTGTACTTCCCCCCGGGCCCGTAAGGGCGCCGCCTCCAGTGACGTTACTTGCGTTGGCGTAAGCACTTACCTGGCGATTTGTGCCATCACCGTCATACACTGTGGCTCCAATAGCGGACGCAAGCATCGCATCTTGTGCGACTTGGGCACCATGAACAAACTCAAAACTTTCGCCATCTTGAACAAATCCCCTGTATTCAAAAGAATTGTATTTCCAATCGCCAGAAAGAGTCTGTGCTAAATAAGTCCAATCGAAATAGTTACCACCGTTGCTAACCTTGAAGAATGTGATGTCTTGCTGGTTTGATAGGGCCGCAGCTAATGCTGGGGCGTTACTATCCAAACGGGTTGAAGAGGTGGTTGTTTTTGCAAAATCAACCGCCCAAGCACCATTGACACCCGTTTGTTGCAATGTGGGCGCCAGGAAATTGGCAGCTGTGAGTCCCGCGTTATTAGTCTCCGTCTGAGTCGGTGTACGCAAAGAGAATTCAATGGAGGTGTCAGTTTGGCTCTTCCAGCTGCTCACCGCTGTGCCAGCAACGTTGCTTTGTGCTGTTGTTACGTCACCGTCCAAGTTGCCAGCGTCGAGCCACAAGGCCATGTTGCCCAAGCGAGCGAGTGTGCCTCCTTGTTTGGTTCCGTTGATGATGATATTGCCGTTGCTTGTCACTTCGTTTACAGCAGTCAGCGAGCCAGTCGCTGTGTTACCAGACAGATCAGCGATGGTTGCTGAACCCACATTCAGGGCCATCACACCAATTGAGCTGCCCGCCACGGCGCTGTCGCCTGCACCCACGGTGTATTGGAATACCAAGTTGTTGCCTGAGGTGCCCACGTACTGAGCGGTGACAGGGTTACCACCGTTGGTGACATCCAGCGACAGTGTCAAGCCGGTCGTGTCTCCGCTGACTTTCATCAGTTCATTGAAGCCCACCTGGAAGGTGATCACGTCGCCCACGCCGTAGCTGCCGGCAGCTGTGGTGCTGGTGACCGTGGCGCTGCTCAGGTCGGGGGGAGTGTTGTCCAAAGTCACCGACAGTGGAGTGACTGTGCTGGCCAAATCGTTGCCTGCCAAGTCTTGCGCAACGCCCGAAGTTTCATTGGCACCTGTGATGTCGGTGTACGTCACAGTCACTGTACCGCTGGTGGCCAATGTGCCATCCAGGTTGAGCACGATTTGCCCATTGTCCACACTGACGCTGCTGATGGAACGGCCGTTGAGCCCATCTCCACCCAGCGTAAAACGGGCAGAGTCAGGAAGCACGCTCAGGTCCATGGCCTCGTTGAAACTCAGGGTGATGGTGCTGCCTGCGGAAGCTGCATCGATGCCCAACAGAGCGGGGGACTGGCTGTCAATTTTGGTGTTGGCCACATCGCCAAGAATGTAGGTGTTGGTCAGGGCATTGCCTGCCAAGTCTGTAATGCCGACGAAAGCGCCGCTGACGATTTCCAGCCCATCGTTGTCCGAGTCCCCCGGCGCAACCGTGTAAGAGAAGGTGGCAGTGTAGCTGGAGGTGTTCGCGTCGTTTGAAATACCAACCAAGGTGGCGATTTTGGCCCCACTGTCTATGCCCAAATGCAGGGTTGATGCGCCGACAGTGCCTCGGATAGCTTCACTGAAGGTGGCAGTGACGGTGACCACGTCGCCCACCCCATAACTCTGGTCGGATCCAGAGTCACTGAATGCCACATTGGTGACGGTGGGGCTTGAGCGGTCAATCGTGAACAGGATGCTGCCATCTGCCGAAAGCTGGGCAGAACCTGCGCCTGCGGTATATGTCGGACGTGGAGAAGCAGACAAGGTGGTGCGATCTACCACTGGCATGGACATGGCACGAAGATCGTAGGTTCCCTCAGTCAGCACTGAGGTGTCGGCGACCCAGCTACCGTCTGCAGCTTGGGCAATGCCAAGGACAGTTTCACTGCTGTCCATAATCCCGTCGTGATCGACATCGTTCCAGACAGTGACACCACCCACGGTTGCAGTGCCTCGCAGAGTATTGGACAGTCGGTTGCCAGTGGCACTGTAATCGTTGAGCTTTAAAGTGGTGGCGGTCTCGTTGGCGACCTGTACGGTAAGCACCGAGCTGGCGGCCGAGCGGTTGCCAGCCTGATCCACTAGCACGGCATAGATTTTGTGGATTCCGTCCGCCAAATCCACATAAGCCCTTGCAACACCGTTGCTTGGGGCGATATTGCTGGCGACGTTGTTCACATAGGTGGTGAGCTGGGTGTCACCCGCGCTGTAGGCACCATTGTTGTCTGTGTCCAAGTAGAACTCTACTGTGGTGTCTGGCTCGTAGCCGTCGACTTGTGCGTGTAAATAGTTGTTTTGGTTGCGCAGGGTAATATTGTCTGCAAGACCGCTCAGTTCCAAATCGCCCGGGGTGCGGGTGTCGTTTCTCAGGTTCAGGTTGGTGGGAGCTGCAGGCGCGGTGAGGTCGATGTTGACGGTGGCCAAGGCAAAGACCCCTGTGGCGCTACCTGCACCCTCAACCCGGGCGGCAAAGGTATGGGAACCTGCACTCAAACTGTTGGCAGTGAGGTCCAGGAGGAACTCTGTAGCGCTGGCACCTTGAGTTGCATTGTGCGCCACACCGTCTACATAGACCACCAGGCTTTCACCTGCAACCAATGCTTGATTAAGTGTGAGGTCGTAAACCAGAGTGCTGTCGTTGGTGACAAAATCTGTGGCACTGATGGCTTTGGCATTGCTGATGGTGAAGGCCGTGACCATTGTGGAGATACTGGGCAAGTCCACAGTGGCCGCGCTGCTCACCAGCACACTGGCTTTTCCGTTGGTGTAGAGCTGGTAGCTGTTGTTGTCCCAAGCCCGCACGAAGGTGCTGGTGTTTGCCCACCCCCCGCCCGCCAAGCTGATGGTATCACCCGCCTCGGCCTGGATGATCAGGCTGTCGTTGTCCGAAAGTTGAAGTACATCGTCTTTGGTCAGCACCAGCTTGTGGTTGCCGTCACCGGTCATGTCGATCTTCTCGATGCGCTCGAGCTTGCGCAGTCCATTGGCGTTGGCCAAGTAATTACTCACATGGCTGCTCAAGTTCAGATCTCCTACGAAGTTCATTCTTAGGATGTCGTTGCCTGCACCGCCATCGAGCAGGCGGAAGTTGCCATCGTTGATGATGATGCGGTCAGCGCCTCCACCGGCATAGACCGCATCGGCTCCTGCAACCATAAAGGTCTCTGCCGCCGCCGTGCCATGGGCGTGTTGGTTCAACAGATTGGCGCTGGCCAAGAGACCACCTCCCGTTGTCGCAGACAGATCAAAGTAACCACCACTGCCCGCTACGGAGGAGTTATAGGCGTTCCACTTTGCACCCAAGAAGGTGGTGGCTTCGGCCACTTCCGTTGCACTCAGGGCTTTGGTGAAGATGATGAATTCACTGTAGTTGCTGTCAACTCCATACGTCCCCACAGCAGCAGCATCCCATGCGGCCCACTGCACACCACCCATTTCAAACTGGATGGATGCGTAGTTGCCTGTACTTCCCCCCGGGCCCGTAAGGGCGCCGCCTCCAGTGACGTTACTTGCGTTGGCGTAAGCACTTACCTGGCGATTTGTGCCATCACCGTCATACACTGTGGCTCCAATAGCGGACGCAAGCATCGCATCTTGTGCGACTTGGGCACCATGAACAAACTCAAAACTTTCGCCATCTTGAACAAATCCCCTGTATTCAAAAGAATTGTATTTCCAATCGCCAGAAAGAGTCTGTGCTAAATAAGTCCAATCGAAATAGTTACCACCGTTGCTAACCTTGAAGAATGTGATGTCTTGCTGGTTTGATAGGGCCGCAGCTAATGCTGGGGCGTTACTATCCAAACGGGTTGAAGAGGTGGTTGTTTTTGCAAAATCAACCGCCCAAGCACCATTGACACCCGTTTGTTGCAATGTGGGCGCCAGGAAATTGGCAGCTGTGAGTCCCGCGTTATTAGTCTCCGTCTGAGTCGGTGTACGCAAAGAGAATTCAATGGAGGTGTCAGTTTGGCTCTTCCAGCTGCTCACCGCTGTGCCAGCAACGTTGCTTTGTGCTGTTGTTACGTCACCGTCCAAGTTGCCAGCGTCGAGCCACAAGGCCATGTTGCCCAAGCGAGCGAGTGTGCCTCCTTGTTTGGTTCCGTTGATGATGATATTGCCGTTGCTTGTCACTTCGTTTACAGCAGTCAGCGAGCCAGTCGCTGTGTTACCAGACAGATCAGCGATGGTTGCTGAACCCACATTCAGGGCCATCACACCAATTGAGCTGCCCGCCACGGCGCTGTCGCCTGCACCCACGGTGTATTGGAATACCAAGTTGTTGCCTGAGGTGCCCACGTACTGAGCGGTGACAGGGTTACCACCGTTGGTGACATCCAGCGACAGTGTCAAGCCGGTCGTGTCTCCGCTGACTTTCATCAGTTCATTGAAGCCCACCTGGAAGGTGATCACGTCGCCCACGCCGTAGCTGCCGGCAGCTGTGGTGCTGGTGACCGTGGCGCTGCTCAGGTCGGGGGGAGTGTTGTCCAGGGCAATACCACTGACAGTTGCATTGGCGATGGCATTACCGGCGGCATCGGCCAGCACATTACCACCGACTGGCTGTGTGTAGTACACATCTACAGTGCCGCTGGTTGGCAGTGTGTTTTGCAAGGTCAGGGTGACCGTGGCACCACTGATGGCAACGCTGGTTACGGTGTTGCCTGCTACGGCGAAGGCACCAGGGACCGGAGCGTGTCTGGCATCTAATGCTTCGGGCAGCTGCAGGGTAATGGTGTTGCCTCCGGCTGTAGACCCTGTGGCGGTAAGTGTGGGGGCAACAGTATCCACGTCGACTACCACGTAGGCGACGGAGCCTACCCGGCCCGCTGCACTGTCTGCGCCCTGCACGGCCAGGGTATGGCTTCCATGCGAGAACGTGCCGGCAAGGTCCAGAGCGAAGTGGCCACTGTTGTCGGTGGTACCGCTGGCCAGCAGGGTCTCTCCAGCATCCAAGCGGCCGTTGGCATTCAAGTCTTTGAACACACGCACTGCACTGTTAGCCACAGATGTGCCCTCAAGGCTGAGGCCACTGGTGTTTTGTGTCCGCAGGTCACCCAACTGGCCCGTGTCGTCGGCATCGGCCAAGGTCAGGGCGGTAGGCGGAACTGCAGCAGGTGAGGTATCTACGGTGATAACCAATGCGCTAGTGATACCGACATTTCCGCTAACCTCTGTGATGAGGGCACGCACATGGTTCACGCCTGCGGGCAGGCTCACATCGCGCTGGAAGAGGCCATTGGTATCTGCAGTAACGGAATCCAAGCTTTCTCCGGGGTCAATCGCTCCGTTTTGGTTGGCGTCCCTAAAAAGCTCCACGTGTGCCTTGGCACTGGTGGTGCCACTGATGGTCAGGCCCGTCGTTTGGGCTGTGAGGTTGTCGCTATTGCTAACCCCCAAATCATCGTCGGCGGCCAAGTCAAGCGTGGCTGTCGGAGCCACGACACTGAGCGCCACGGTGAAGTTTTGGGCAGAGGCGTAGCCACTGGCATTGCCAGCAGCGTCGATCAGGCGAACGTCTACGTTGACAGAACCGTCACCAATGGTGGTAATCAGGCTTAGCGGGACAGTAACGGTTTTGGTACTGCTGGTGATGTCAGTGCTGGTGAGCACGGCATCTAGGGTCTGCACAGCGGCAGTGGTGGTGTTTACCCAGCGAATTTCAACACGGTCGCCAGCTACAGCGGCAGTGCCCACCAAATTGACAGAAATGTTGGTACCGTTTTGGGCTTCACTCGCATTGAGGGTTTGAAGCACTTCCTGTTCCATGGCAAATGCGGGAACGCCAGGAGCCTGGGTGTCGCCCGTGGCGTTGATGACCGCCTGGTTGCTCAGATTGGCCACGTCGTTTCCTGCCCGGTCTTGGAGGTCGCCGGTGGCGTTATCAGCGCTGTCGCTGTCGGTGTAGCTGAAGGTCACCACATGCCCGGCGTTGACCGGGCTGGCCAGGGTCAGCACCAAGGTGCTGCCGCTGATGCTGCGGGCCGTGACGACCACCGGGGCTGCGCCTGTGCCCGTGTCCACATTGACCGTGAACTTGTTCAAGTCAGGCAGGTTGGTGGCATCGAGCGGGTGGCTGTAGGCCACCACGAGCTGGTCACCGTTGACCGTAGCGCCCTGGAATGTGGGCGCTGCAGTGTCACGCTCGATCACCAAGGTCTGGCTGACCGGGCTGGTGCCGGTGCCGTCGGTTTGTGTGGCGGTGGCGCGCACCAGGCCATTGGCCACGGTGGCGGTGGCGGTGGCGGTAAAGACGCCGGTGTTAACGTCGGCTGTGACGGTTTGGGTTTCACCGTTGTCGACCACGTTGTCGCCGTCGGCGTCCACCCAGACGCTGACGCTGGCGCCTTGGCGGGCGGTGCCCGAGAAGGTCAGGATGGCCGCGTTGGTCAGGCGGTCGCTGCTGCTGGCACCGGTGTCACCCACGCTCAGGCTCAGGTTGGTGATGGCGTCAGGGGCAATCAGAGTGCGGATGGCGCTCAGACTGGCGATGCCACTGCCGTTGTCGGCGCTAGCGGCGATCTCGGCCAGCACAGCGCTGAGGTTGTTGGCGGTGACGCCGCTGATGCCCAGCGCTGCAAAGTCTCCTGGGGTCAAGCCCAGTGCATCGCGGTCCATGGCGTAGTTGGGGTCCGTGGGGTCCATGGCGGCCAATGCAGAAAGGCGCTGGACCACATCGGCGATGCCGTTGATTTTGGCGGCTGAGTCGATCAGCGTCTGGTTGGCATCATTGACGCTGTCGATGACGCTGTTCATGAGCGCGGTTTGGCTGACCGTTTGCAGGTCCAGACCCAGGCCGCTGGCCGGGTCAGTGAGTTGCTGTGCGCTCAGGCTGTGCGAGAGGTTGTCGAGCAGGCCGGCCGCTGCCAGGGCTTGCAGCTGCGCACCGGTCAGGGCCTGCACTTGCGGCTGTGACAGATTGGCCACCTCTGTGGGCGAGAGGTTGTCGATGACGCCTGGGAGCACGCTGTCGATGGCGTCAGCGCGCAGTTGCAGCACCTGGGGGCCGGTGAGGCTGCTCAGGTCGGCCACGGCGGCCTGGGCGCTGGTCATGACGGCCAGCAGTCCGTTGGGCAGGCTGGCCACGACCTGGGCCGACAGGCCGTCGATGAAGTTGGGCGACAGGGCGGCAAAGGCGGTGGTGTTGACCTGGTCGAGGTCGTCCACATCAATTTGCTGGCCTTGTGCGGTGCTCAGGGTGCCCAGTTTGGCGGCGTTGGCGCTGTCGTTGAGGTAGGCGGCGATTTCAGTGGGGGTCTTGTTGCTGAAGTCGAAGGCCAGGAATGGTGTTTTGGTGTTCAGGTCAAAGCCGGTGACGGCGCTCAAGGCGGCGTTCAGGTCAGTCGTCAGCGCTGTGCGTGCGTTGTGGGTGAGCACGGCGCCGTCGGCAAAGACCAGTTTGTCCCGGCCCAGGGTGGTGGCGCCGTTGGCCACGGTCACTTTTTCTGTCCCGCCATTGATGCTGCGGGTGAAGGTGATGGCGCCCGAGACTTCGGTCAGACTCTTGGTGTAGTCGGCCCAGTTGCCTGTCAGGTAGATCTGGTCCTCTCCCCCAAAGAGGTTGCGCGCATCCACCGTGGCGCCGGCCTTGACGTAGACCTTGTCCACCTGGCCCGTGCCGGTGGCCACCGTGGTCTGGCCCGCTTCGGTCATGGCAAAGGTGGCGCCGGTGGTGGTGCTGGTGGTCGAGGCAAAGGCCCGCAGGGTGTTGCCCGCCGGGGCCGTGGGGCTGTAGGCGGCGCTGGTCAGGCTGTTGTTGACGCCCGAGACGCCGGCCAGCGCTGCCGTCAGGCTGCCTTGCAGCGCGGCGTTGGCCTGCTGGGTACCCACGGCGCCGTCGGCAAAGATGAGCTGGTCGCGGCCCAGGGTGGTGGCGCCGTTGGCCACGGTGACTCTCTCGGTCAGGCCGCTGGTGCTGTCGGTGTAGCTGAAGACGATGGCGCCCGAGACGCTGGTGATGTCTTTGGTGTATTGGTCCCAGCGGTGGTTGAAGAGGACCACATCGGTGCCACCAAAGAGGTTACGGGCATCCAGGTCCACGCCTGCAGCCGCCCAGACGGTGTTGACGCCGCCGCTGCCGGTGGCAATCAGCTGCTGTTCGGCCAGCGCGTATTCGGCCCCCGGGGTGCGCAGATCGAGCAAGTCTGCAAAGGAGCCGCTGATGAAGTAACGAAGGATGGTGGACATGGTGTGTTCCTCTGAATTTGTTTGTTTTGGAGACCCGGAAGGCTGCGCCTGGCACAGCCCTGCGGGTCAGGGGGCTGCAAAGCCTTAAGCGGCAATCACCATGCCGGTGTTGCTCCAGTTGTTGGAGATGACGTTTTGCAGCAACTGGTCAGTGACCACCGATGCCGGCAGGGTGATGCCGCTGGCAATGACAAAGTCAATGAAGTAGGCCCCCCCATTGACCGCATCGGTGCCTTCCACCGCCAGCTGCAAAGGCTGACTGACAGTGCCCAGTCCCCCGGCAAACACGTTGGCATTGAGCGAAGCCTGCGGATCGGTGTTGGTGTGGTCCTGGTTGTCCACATACAGCAGGTCGTTGATGCCGAAGTTGTTGAGCAGCATGTTGCCCGCGCCCTGCAGCACGGTGTTGGCTTGGGCCCCGGAGGTGAGAATCACGCCTTTGACCACGGCAGCGAAGTCACCGCTGGCCAGATCCAGGGTGGTCTGGGCACCAGTAGGTGAACCCACGCCCGTGGCATCAAACCATTTGAGGGCGTTTTCCAGGGCACCGGTGGTGGTGTTCATGGATTGGGCTTGCGCAGCGTTGGCAAAGCCCGCGCCCGGTGCCACGGTGCTGAAGTTGACCGTGGTGAAGGCTTGTGTGTCCTGGCCGGTGGTGACGCCGGTGAAAGCCCCCGTGGAGACAGCCAGGCTGTAGTTGGAGGCCAGGTCCAGATCAAAACCGGGGTTGATGATGATCTTGGTGTTGGCCCCGCTGCCCACGATCGTGACGCGGCTGGTGTCGGTCACGCTGAAGGTCTGGGTGTGGGTGGTGCTCTCGCCCTGGTAGCCGGTGCCCCCCAGATCGGTCAGGGTGATGCTGCCCCCGCTTTTGGCAGTGACGGTCTCGCCGACGCTGAGCACAATGCTCGAGCGCACGTCGAAGTTGGTCACAGCGCTGCTGAGTGTGGTGGACAAAGACGGCGCAGCCACAGCGGTGATGACAAAGTCATCGCTCACGCTCAGACCACCGCCGTCGGTGGCGGTGACGCGCACGGTGGTGGTGTCTGCGCCGGTGGGGTTGCCGCTGAAGGTTCGGGTGGCCGCATCAAACGACAACCACCCCGGCAGTGCCCCGCCACCGGCAAGGCTAGCTGTGTACGTCAGGGTGGTGTTGGCGTCGACGTCTGCGAAGACGTTGGCATTGAACGTGAAGCTGTCCACAGCGCCGCCGACGATGAAGGTCTGGTCAGCGATGGCGTTGGCTACGGTGGGGGCTTCGTTGACGTTCTGCAGGTTGATGGAGATGGCTTGGGCCTTGCTGTTGCCAGCGGCGTCGGTGACGGTGGCTGTGATGTCATAGACGCCATCGGCACCGCTGTCGTCTTTGGCTTCAAAGTTAGTCACGCCAGTGAAGGTGAGCACACCAGCAGAGGACAAGGTGAATTTGCTGCTGTCAGTGCCGCTCAAGACGGTGTTCCAAGTCAGCGGACCGTTGGAGTCGGTTGCCTGAAGGTTGATGCTCTTGGGCGCGACATCGGTCAATGTGTTTTCGTTGACGTTGTAGTTGGCCGTGACAACGGGCAGCGTGTTGTCAACGAGGTAAGCGCCGGTCTGCGCGATGGCATTGGCCGTGGGGGCGGTGAGCGCCACGTTGTTGGCGTTGACGATGCTGCCGCTGTCGGCCACCAGGCTCTTGAGGGTGATGGCCGTACCGTTGCCTGCGGGTGCGTTGGCAGTGAAGACCAACGTGTCTGTGGCCGTAACGGCTGCGCGGGTGGCTGTGACGTCATTGCCGTTGACAGTGAACACCGCGGTCAGGCCAGCGGTGCTGGTGACAGCCTCGGACAGGGTGACGGTGAAGGTGAGCGTGTCACCGCTCTTGCCGGTGGTGGTGGTGCCCACGGCATCGGCCACGGTGAAGCCGCTGACCGATGGCGCAAACTGATTGCGAATGGCCACCAAATCCGCCAAGGTGACAGGGGTGCCGTCGTTGTTTTGCGTGGCCAGATGGCTCAAGAACGCCGCACGGTTGGTGTCGTTGACAACAAAACTGGTGCCCAGCAAGGCGTTGAGCTCTGCGTTGGTGGGCGCGGTGTTGCTGCCGGTATAAGCGGCCACGGCACTGGCGGCGGTGGCCAGGGTCTGGATTTCGGCCAGCTGGTCGGCATCGGCTGCGGCTTTGACGTCGAGCACGTCACCCAGGAGCGCGGCTTTGGCGGCACTGTCGATGCCAGTGATGCCCAGGGCGGTGTATTCGGCTTGGGTGGGCTGGGCAGCGTTGTCGTCTGTGCCATTGGCCAATGTACCGATTTTGCTGACGGCCGCGGCCAGGTCGGTCAGGTTGATGTTGCCCGCTGCTTGCGCGTCGATCGCTGCGTTGAACATGGCCTGTTCAGCTGCAGTGTCCACCGCTGTAAAGCCCAGACCTGCAGGGGCCGCGCCGCTGATTTGGGTGGAAGACAGCGGTGAAGCGAGGTTGTCGAGCAGACCTGCGGTGTTGAGGGCGTTGATTTGGGCGGCAACCAAAAGACCCTCTTGGGTTGCATCCAGCTTGGCCAGCACTGTAGCGCCGTTGATCGCCGTCAGGCCTGTGAAGTCGATGCTGTCCGTCGCACCATCGGCAATGTCGTCCAGCAAATTGGCATTGGCCAAGGCCAGCAGTTCGGCGGCGCCCAGTTTGGCCACTTGCGCGTCGTCCAATGTGGCGATCAGTGTGTCCGGGGCACTGGCCAGCACGTTGGCTTGCAGCCCATCCACAAAGTTGGCCGACAGGCCCGCAAACGTGGTCAGGCTGTCGAGTTGGTCAACCCCCACTTGCTGGCCTTGCGCCAGCGTCAACGCCGCTTTTTGGTTGCTGTCGAGCGCGTTGAGGATGGTGGCCGTGTCGGCGGCACTCAGGCCTGCAAAGTTGATGCTATCCGTCGCACCATCGGCAATGTCGTCCAGCAAATTGGCATTGGCCAAGGCCAGCAGTTCGGCGGCGCCCAGTTTGGCCACTTGCGCGTCGTCCAATGTGGCGATCAGTGTGTCCGGGGCACTGG
>NZ_JACYFT010000004.1:12882-202453 GCF_014837235.1 Limnohabitans radicicola
GGCCAGCACGTTGGCTTGCAGCCCATCCACAAAGTTGGCCGACAGGCCCGCAAACGTGGTCAGGCTGTCGAGTTGGTCCACGCCGATTTGCGCACCTTGTGCAACTGAGAGCAGGCTTTTTTGGTTGGCGGACAGCCCGGTCAGCAAGGCTGCTGTTTCTGCAGCCGTTTTGCCTGCGAAACTCATCGAAAGCACGGGGTCTGCAGGAGCATCGGGCTCGGGAGGTTGGTAACCGGGCACCACGGTGGTGGCCGGCACATTGGCAACAGTGGCAGCCTGTACCAGCTGGGCTTGAATGGTGGTGCTGAGCGTGCCTTGGTCGCTGATGCTTTGCACCAGCGCGAGGATGGCGGCTTCGGTGCTGCCTTTGATTTGGTCCAGCGCGGACAGGGTAGCAAGCACTTTGCCGTAGGTGTTGGCGTTGCTCAGGTTGTCCTGGCCCGCAGTGGTGACCGTGGCCACCACGCTGGTGCTGAGCAGGCTGCTTTCGGTGGTGCCAATGTTCAGGGCCTTGGCCACAGCGATGTTGCTCTGGCTGATTTTGGCAGCCAGTTCGGCGCCGCTCAGGGTGGTGGCTTGCACGGCCTGACCGTCGGTGGTGGCTTGCACCCCGGCCTTGTTGGCGGCCACGGTGGTGACTGGGTTGATGTTGATGGTCTGGACATCGGCGCTGTTGACCACGTTGCCTGCAGCCAGCAGGTTGGCCGTGAGGTCAACTGCCTGCTTCTTGACTTCGTCCACGTAGTCGGGCTTGGCGTTGTCGCTGTCGATGACCAGCACCGAGACGGGGCCGGTGTGGTTGCCCAGGCCCACCTTGTAGTTGCCGCTGGGGTCAACGCTGGCGCTGGCAATGGCTTGGCCTGCGGCGTTGAAGACCTTGACGCTCAGGCTGTGGGTGCCCACCACCGGGCCTGCCACGATGTTGCCTTGCAGCACGTTTTGGGCATAGGCTTGGCTGGCCACAGCAGGGGCCACGGCGGTGTTGCCTGCGGCGTCGGCAACGCCTGCGGTGCTGACGCTCAGTTGCAGGGTGCCTGTGGCGTTGGCGGCAGGGGTGGCCACCACGGTGTATTCGCTGTCGCTGACTTTGGTCAGCGCGCCCAGGCTGCCGCCGCTCAGGCTGAGTTTGCTGGCGTCAAAGCCCGTCACAGCCTCGCTGAATTTGACGGTGAAGGTGACCGGGCCGTTGGCGGTGCCGGCGGTGTTGTCGGTCACGGTGACGGTGGGGGCCGTGGTGTCGGGCGGCACGGTGTCGTAGGCCTGGGCGGCCACAGTGGGGGCCACGGCGGCGTTGCCTGCAGCGTCGGTCACGCCTGTGGTGCTGACGCTGAGTTGGGCTGTGCCCGTGGCGTTGGCCGGGGGGGTGAGCACGATGGTGTAGGTTTTGCCGTCGGCGCTGGCCACAAAGTCGCTCAGGGTACCTGCACTGGCAGTGATTTTGCTAGCGTCAAAGCCTTTGACGGCTTCGCTGAAGGCGATGGTGTAGGTGACGGCACCGTTGGCGGTGCCGGCCGCGTTGTCAGTCACCGTGACGGTGGGGGCCGTGGTGTCGGGCGGAACAGTGTCGTAGGCCTGGGCCGCCACGGTGGGGGCCACGGCGGTGTTGCCTGCGGCGTCGGTCACGCCTGTGGTGCTGATGCTGAGTTGGGCTGTGCCCGTGGCGTTGGCCGGGGGCGTGAGCACGATGGTGAAGGTTTTGCCGTCGGCGCTGGCCACAAAGCCGCTGAGGGTGCCTGCGTTGGTGCTGACTTTGCTGGCGTCAAAGCCTTTGACGGCCTCGTTGAAGGCGATGGTGTAGGTGACGGCACCGGTGGCGGTGCCGGCGGTGTTGTCGGTCACGGCGGCGGTGGGGGCGGTGGTGTCGGGCGGCACGGTGTCGTAGGCCTGGGCCGCCACGGTGGGGGCCACGGCCACGTTGCCTGCGGCGTCGGTGACGCCGCTGGTGCTGACGGTCAGTTGCAAGGTGCCTGTGGCGTTGGCGGCAGGGGTGGCCACCACGGAGTACTCGCTGTCGCTGACTTGGGTCAACGCACCCAGGCTGCCGCCGTTCAGGCTGAGTTTGCTGGCGTCAAAGCCTTTGACGGCTTCGCTGAAGGCGATGGTGTAGGTGACCGGGCCGTTGGCGGTGCCGGCCACGTTGTCGGTGACGGTGACGGTGGGGGCCGTGGTGTCGGGCGGCACGGTGTCGTAGACCTGGGCGGCCACGGTGGGGGCCACGGCGGTGTTGCCTGCGGCGTCGGTCACGCCTGTGGTGCTGATGCTGAGTTGGGCTGTGCCCGTGGCATTGGCCGGGGGGGTGAGCACGATGGTGAAGGTTTTGCCGTCGGCGCTGGCCACAAAGTCACCCAGGGTGCCGGCGTTGGTGCTGACTTTGCTGGCGTCAAAGCCTTTGACGGCTTCGCTGAAGGCGATGGTGTAGGTGACGGCACCAGTGGCGGTGCCGGCGGTGTTGTCGGTCACGGTGGCGGTGGGGGCCATGGTGTCGGGCGGCACGGTGTCGTAGGCCTGGGCCGCCACGGTGGGGGCCACGGCGGTGTTGCCTGCGGCGTCGGTCACGCCGCTGGTGCTGATGCTCAGCTGGGCGCTGCCAGTGGCATTGGCCGGGGGGGTGAGCACGATGGTGAAGGTTTTGCCGTCGGCACTGGCCACAAAGCCGCTGAGGGTGCCGGCGTTGGTGCTGACTTTGCTGGCGTCAAAGCCTTTGACGGCTTCGCTGAAGGCGATGGTGTAGGTGACGGCACCAGTGGCGGTGCCGGCGGTGTTGTCGGTCACGGTGGCGGTGGGGGCCGTGGTGTCTTTGCTGCCACCGCCACCGCTGGCCAGGGCCGCCAGGCCCAGGGCGCCAAGCAGCGCGGTGCCCATGCCCATGCCCATGCCGGTGGCTTCGGGCGCGGCGCTGGCCGCGGCTGCAGCGGCCGGGGCATTGCCCGTTGTCGATGGATTGGCCTGCGCCACCAGGGTGCCCCACTGGGGCAGGGCGACTGCAGGCTCGGCTGCGGGGGCTGCCGCCACTTGCACGGCGCTGCCTTCTTGCAGCAGGGCCAGGGTGTCTTGCGCGCTCAGGGCCAGGGCTTGGCCAGGGGCTGCGCCTTCGCTGGCGTAAAAGTCTTCGACCACGGCCACCGCCTGGTCTTGCAGCTGGACTTCGAGCTGGCGGCCTTTGCGCACCAGTTGCACGGCTTTGCCCTTGATCTGCGGTTGGCCCACGTAGGCCACTCCGTCAATCACCAACTGCAGGGCCTGGCCGGGCTGGGCCTTGATTTTTTGTGCCGCCGGGGTCGCTGCAACTGCGCGGGTGTTGATATGAATAGTTTGTGAATGCGATGCCATGGGTGACTCCTGAATGAATGCTTTTAGCCTTTGTGGGCATGAGTAGATGAAGTTAGTTGACGCTGGTATTCATTTTTGGCATCGGCTAGGTTTGTACGGGAAGCGATTTCCGGATATCTGATCCGAGATGGTTTTTTGGGAGGGTGGGGAGAATGGATTCCCGCTTTCGCGGGAATGACGGAGAGGGCTTTTCCGTCGTCCTCGCGAATGCGGGGACCCACACGATTGGGTCAGCGTGTCACTTCGTCCCACAGATCCCGCCAATCGGGGTTGTGTGACTCGATGAGCTGGATCTTCCAAGCGCGGTTCCATTTTTTGAGCTGCTTTTCACGCGCAATCGCCGTCAGCATGTCGGCATGCAGTTCGTAGTGCACCAGCAGATGCACACCGTAGCGTTGCGTGAAGCCCGCCACCACATCGTTTTTGTGCCGCCAGGTGCGTTGCACCAGCTGACTCGTCACGCCGATGTACAAGGTGCCGTGGCGACGACTGGCCAGGATGTAGACGGCGGGCTGTTGAGACATAGCAAAGTCAACTGGTCAGGCGATGGAAGGCATGGATTCCCGCTTTCGCGGGAATGACGGGGAAGGGGGCGGGAATGACGGGAGGGCTTTTCCGTCGTCCTCGTCCCCTCCCCTTCGTCCTCGCCCCTCCCCGTCGTCCTCGCGAATGCGGGGACCCATGGGGGTTTGGGTTATTTCTGGCCCAGGGCGCCGCTGAAGGCGCGGGTGATGGGTTTGGCGATGTAGTGCAGGATGCTGCGTTGGCCGGTCTGGATGTCGACGGTGACGGTCATGCCGGGTTTGATGTCTTGGGGGCGGATTTTGTGGCCGGGCAGGACGGTCATGGTCAAGCGGGCGCGGTAGTAGGTTTGGCTGCTGCGGCCGTCGGGGCCGGGTTCGGAGAGGGTGTCGGAGCTGAGGTAGTCCAGCCGGGCAGGCACGGTGCCGTAGAGGCTGTAGTCAAAGGCGTCGAACCGCAGGGTGGCTTTTTGGCCGAGTGCCAGTTGGCCAATGTCGGCGGGGTTGACTTTGGCTTCGACGAGGTATTGGCCTTCGGTGGGCGAGATTTGCATGAGCTCGTCCCCGGGGCGCAGCACGCCACCGAGGGTGTTGATGCGCAGGTATTTGACGATGCCGTCGGTGGGGGCTTGCAGCACGGTGTGGTCAAACACGCTTTGGCGTTCTTGCAGTTTGCTGCGTTGGCTGGTGATTTCGTCTTCGATGCGGGCGAGTTCTTTGCGGGCTTCGGAGCGGAATTTGTCTTGGGTGGCCTGGCGGCGTTGCTGCAGTTCGAGCACGGCGCGTTGGGTGCGCATGAGTTCGACAAGGCTGATGTCACCTGATTGGTGAAGGCGTTCGGTGAGTTGTCGCTCCTCTTCGGCGAGCTGGATTTGCTGGCTTTGGGCCCGCAGTTCTTCGTGCAAGGTCTGGATGTTTTGCCTGTAGAGGGCTTGCTGGGCTTGCACGAGGTCGAGGTGGCTGCGCTGGTAGGCGCCGACCGGGAAGGCTTGGATGCTGAGGTCGGTGGGGCCACTGGCTTCGGCCTGGGCACGCAGGCGGGCGATGTCGAGGCCGGCGATGCGGTTGCGCACTTCGTCTACGCCGGCGCTGGCGCGTTCGCCTTCGAGCACGGCGAGTGTTTGGCCTTTGTGGACTTGTTCGCCTTCGGAAACGCGCAGCTCTTGCAGCACGCCGCCGTCAGCGACCTGGATGAGCTGAGTGCGCTCTTGCGGGATGACCTGGCCGCTGGCGCGGACGATTTGGTCGATGTCAAACAGGGCGGCCCAGGTGACGAAGGCCAGCAGGGTGACCAGCAGCAGGAGGCCGGCGCCGGCGCGTTGGGTGCGGTGGGTGGTCATGGGTTGTCCTTGGCGGTGGGGGCCTGGCTTGGGGCTGGGGCGCTCGGGGGGGCGGGCTGGCGCAGTTGCTGGAGCACTTGGTCACGCGGGCCGTCGAGTACGATTTGCTGGTTGGCCAGCACCATGACGCGCTGCACGAGGCCAAGCAGCTGGGGTTTGTGGGTCACGAGGATGAGGGTGCTGTCGAGCCGCTTTTGCAGTTCTTCGGCCAGGGTCTGGAGCACGCGCTGCTCCAGCGGTGGGTCCATGGAGGCGGTGGGTTCGTCGAGCAGCCAGATGCGGGGCTGGCGCAGCAGGGCGCGGGTGAAGTGGACGAGCTGGCGTTGGCCGCCCGAGAGGCCTTGCCCGCCTTCGTGGATGTCGCGCTCCAGGCCTTTGGGATGGGGGGCAATCGCGGCGTCAAAGAGGCCTGTGCGGCGGGCAGCAAAGAGGAGCGCTTCGTCGCCAGGGTCGTTCAAGCCGAGGATGAGGTTTTCACGGAGAGTGCCGGCGAAGAGGCGGCCGTCTTGGGCCACAAAGCCGATGTGTTCGGACAGGCAGTCCTTGGCAATGAGTTCGAGTTCCATGCCGTCGAGCAGGACGCGGCCGGCCTGGGGTTTGTACATGCCCGAGAGCAGGCGCAGCAGGCTGGTTTTGCCGCTGCCGATGCCGCCCAGGATGGCGATGCGTTCGCCAGCGCGGATGTGCAGTTTGGGCAGGCGCAGGGCCAGGGTGCCGCCGTAGTGCATGTCGATGTCGCTGAGGCTGTATTGGCCTTGCAGGGGGGCAATGAGGGGTTGGGTGCCTTCGGGGTGGTCAGCGGGCAGTTGCCAGAGGCGGTCGAGGTCGCTGACGGCGACTTTGGTGTGGGCCCATTGCATGAGCAGGCTGGGGATCATGGCAATGGGCTGGAGGATGCGACCGCTGAGGATGGAGCAGGCAATGAGGGCGCCCATGCTGAAGTCGTCCACGCCGATGGCCAGTGCGCCCAGTGCCACAAGGCTGATGTAGGCCAGTTGCTGCAGGGTGGCGACCATGAATTGCGCGTTTTCAGTCAGTTCGCGCATGTGGTGTTCGTATTGGCGGGCTTCGTCGGTGATGTCGAGCCAGCGCGAGAGCATGCGCCAGCCGCCCTGCCCTGACTTGATGGTTTCGGCGCCTTCGATGCTTTCGACCAGCAGGCCGGATTTGAGGTGTTGCGCGGGGGTGGCTTGGCGGGCCAGGTGTTCGATGCGGCCCTGGAAAACGGTGCCGGCCACCAGCCCAGCCACCAGAAAGCTAGCCGGGATGAGGGCGAGTTTGCCGCCAATGAAGAAGAGCACCAGCAGGGTGAGCAGGGCCAGCGGGATGTCGACCATGGCCTGGGTGACCAGGCTGACCAAAAAGCCGCGAATGCTTTCGTAGCCGCGCAGGCGCGAGGCAGTGGCCCCGACGCTGGGGGGGAGCTGGTCCAGGCGCAGGTTTAAAAAGCGGCCAAAGACGGTGCGGGCGAGGCTTTGGTCAATGAGGTCGGTGAGGTGGTGGACCTGGCGCGAACGCAGCCATTTGCCCAGCACTTCGAGGAGGATGGAGGCGATGACGCCGAGCGTGAGCACGAGCAGTGTGGCGCTGGCCTGGGTGGGGACCACGCGGTCGTAGACCTGCATGGAATAAAACGAGGTGGCCAGCGCGAGCACGGTGACGGTGACGGTGGCGGCGGCTACGTCAAGCAGGGCGCGGGGGTGTTGCCAGATTTCAGACCAGACGAGCTGGAAGCTGGGGCTGGCGGCGGGCGAGAAGCGGGCGGCCATGCGCAGGCGCACAAACAGGCTGCCGTCGGCAAAGTCGCTGACGGCTTCTTCGCTGAACTGGCGTTGTTCGAGGTTCCAGCGTTGCACGGTCCAGCTGTTGTCGCTGCGGCCAGCCACGATGAGGGCGGGCGCCAGGCCGGGTTCGAGCACGAGGGCGGGCAGGCGCGAGGCGTCCGGGCGGCGGCTGCTTTGGGGACGCGCCCAGCGCTGGGCGCGGGCGAGCTGGCCGAGGGTGGCTTGCAGCTGTTGCGGGTTGGGATCGGGTGGGAGCTGGGCTTCGCGCAGAAGCGACTGCAGCTGCAGCGCGTCGACGGGTTCGCGGCGCAGTTGCGACAGGCGCATGAGGCAGGCGATCAGGGTCTGACCGGCTGGGGGTGTGGGCGGTGTGGGTGTCATGAGGTGAGGGTGGATTGCCGTGGCGCTGGCCGCTCAGCGGGAGACGGGCGCTGCAAGGGGGGCACTGGAGGAGAGGTAGCTGTCGAGGCCCTGGGTGTTCAGGCGCAGGCGCTCGGCAGCGAGCCAGGCCTGCGCGGAGGCGTCGGCCAGTTGGGCACGGAGCTGGGCTTTTTCGCGGGCGCTGTTCATGAGTTCTTGCCAGCTGCGGCGGCCGTTGTCGAACTGGGTTTCGGAAGACTGCAGGTAGGCCTGGGCCGCTTCGAGGGCTTGCTGCAGCTGCAGGGCCCGCTGCTGCTGACTGGTCCGCTGGAGCTGGTCGGCGGTGAGCTGGTCGCTGAGATCCCTGCGGCGCACTTCGAGGTCCTGGCGCTGGGCTTCGACGCGGCTTTGGGCAGAGCCGATGGCGCTCAGGCTGGAAAGCCCGCCACCGTAGCTGGTGCTCAGGCCGATGTAGGCTTTGCGGGTTTCGCCGGTGATGTCACCGTGCACAATTTCGCCGCGTACGTAGATTTCAGGTGAAAGGCGCGCTTTGGCCAGATCTGCTTCGGCTTGGGCCAGCTGAATCTGGGCGCGGCCTTTTTGCAGAACAGGGTGGTCTTCGGGCGGTTCGGCATCGGGCGCTGTAGCTGCGCTGTACGTTGCGGAAAACGCCAGCGGCCCGGCCACGGACCAGGGTCTGCCCCACATCTGGCGCAGTTTGTTGAGGGCCTGCTGTTGCTGGGTACGAGCCAATTCAAGCTCGGCCTGCACATTGGCCAGGCGCGAGACGGACAACTGGATTTCGCTGCGGGCGATTTGACCTTCGCTCGCCCTCGCCTGCACGCGCCTGACGTAACGCTGGTGCAGCGCCTCGGATTCGACATAAGCCTCTACACGCGTGGCGGCCGCCACGGCTTCGGCCCACAGCTCAACCCAGCGTGTGGCCAGGCTTTGCCTTTGCTCGCGCCAGCCGGCCTCGGCCAGTTCGAGCTGGGCACGGGCGCGGTCGGTTTGCGCGGTCAGGCGTCCACCGGTCCACAGGGGTTGCTGCAAGCGCGCAAAACGAGTTTTGGAGTCGAGCAATGGGTTGGTCTGGTTGCTGCTTTCAGCACCGACCGAAGGGGTGGGAAAGTATTGCCAGCGGGCACCATCGACCTCCTGTGCAGCGGCTTGCCTTTGCTGATCGGCCGCGCGCACGGCGGGGTGTTGCTCGAGCATGTCGGGCAGCATGCTGCGGTGCGGGGTTGGCTGGTCTGCCAGCACAGGGGCAAGCTGCACCACTGCGGTCAGCACAGCCAGACTGACTGTCCGCAGGATTGGGTTAATTGTCTTTGTCAATGCAGTAAACGGTTTTTTCGATGGTTTGGCGCAAGGTGCGGGCGTGTCTTTCGATGACCTCCAACAAAAGCGGCGTCGGCACGAGTCGGCGAAAGCGCTTGTCGCTGTCACTGGGCAACATCTGGATAAGGCCATCCATCTCAAATTCACGCAGCTTCATGCGGATGGCACGGTCGGTTAAGACAGGGTGAAAAAACACATGTTTGAGAGGTTGACCAGCCCTGATTTCTTCATTGCTTAACACTTCTTTTGCAATGCAAAAGTAGACATGCCGACCCACCAGGCTGCGAGCAGCTGGCAACTCAGCCCATTCCCACTGATACAAGTCAGCTAAGGCCGTGAATAAGTTTTTTTCAGTATTACCCACTCACCAAAGATTAATAAAACTAATTACAACTGCATATCAATCATGAAATTTCAAAGGAATTAATTTCCTACATTTGATTTCGTAAATTTTACTTTTTTATCATTATTTTTCCGATTTTTTGGAATACCCATCAATGTCAGGTAAATACATAAATCTACGTTATACGTAGAGACAAGGAAGTATAAATCCTTGACAGTCGGTAAGTGGTAAATAGACAAGTTCAGCACCATCAAATGGCCGTATTCGGAAAGCGGCTAAGAGAAGCCCGAAAAGCTGCAGGAATTCCACAGGATCGACTGGGAGTGCTGATTGGCCTGGATGAGCACACCGCCAGTGCGCGGATGAGTCGCTATGAGACCGGCACTCACCAACCACCGATTCAGACCGCACAGCTGATTGCCCAGCAGCTTTCTGTGCCATTGGCCTTTCTGTATTGCGATGACGACCGGATAGCGCGCGTTTTGCTCAAACTCAAAACCCTCAACGAGCGGGACATGGTCTGCCTGGAAAACTGGCTTGAAGAGAAGTTCGGTGTGACAGACCCAAGATAAGGTTCGTCTCTGAATGCTGCTGAAATTTGGGCAGGCTATGTGTTGCTGCAAGCGAAAGTCGTTTTCCAGTGAGGTCCAGACAGGAAACTGCACCGTTTGAAATACATCGATTGGAATGTACTAATTGAGAGGCCCTCACTTGTTGGTTTCCTGTATGGCATGAAGCCATCTTTGAATTTCAAGAAGCATGAGCGTGGTCTGCTCAGCATCCTTGCTCAACTGCTCACAGCTCACCTCCCACGCATCTCCTGAGGGAGCAGATAAAGAGTCGGAGCGGGCTGAAGCAGCTCCGGCGGGAGCTTTGGGAATAGAGGGCAGATCGCTGCCACTGGTTGCGGGGAAGTTGCACACCCCGCCAGTGCGACTGTCAGGCTGGCGATCAGCCAACAGCTTGGACCTTTTGGCGTATTCATTCGAGATTTCCTGGGTGATTTGAGATTGGGTCAGCCGCACATCGGCGACGTGCTGCTCTTGCCTTGCCTGGGCCAGCGCGATCTTTTGCTTTTCGGCGTCCCAGGCCTTCTGGACACGGGATTCGCCCATCTGCATCCCGCACAGCAGAGCAATCAGCAGAAGGAGCGCATCCAGGATGTGCGACCAGTTGGCCAGCAAGAATCGGTTGAGCCAGTTCATGGAGCACCTACGTCTAAGGCCAGCAGGTTGTGCTGCTTGATCAGTCCAATGACCTTGTCCGGATAAGCCGGGTCCGTGGCATAGCCTGCCTGAGCCAGTGCTTTGGCAAAAGCCTGGGCAGTAGTGCAAGCAAAGCAGGCCTTGTAGCGGGGGTTGCGCTTGAGGAACGCGGCGTGGTCGTCGATGCTGGCTTGCCAGCTTGGATACTTGCGCCAAAGGGCTGGCACCACCACCCACTGCCCCTTGATGAACTCCTTGGTGTTCAGGGTCAAGGTCTGGCCGCGCCAGAGGCTGTCAGCTTTGATCCCGAAGAGGTTGTTGCCCGTCTTGGCCAGGCAAGATTCCCCCCAAGCGGACTCAAGGGCGGCCTGCGCGATCGTGATGCAGGCGGGAACACCTGTGGCTTTGGCTGACGCGACGGCGGCCATGGTGAGCCGCATGATGAATTCACTGGGATTCACAGCAGCTCCTTCACGTCCTTGGCCACCTCGTCGATCGAGTCGTCTCGGCGCTTGTCGATGAAGGCAAAGGTCCAGCGCACCATCGCCCATCCCGGCAGGCCACAGGCAAAAATCAACCCACCAAGTGCACACAGCCCCATGGTGGAGAAGGCCCAGTGGTGCAGCCCGAAATGCTCGACGGTGATGGCGCCGCCGCCAATGCTGGACACCACGGTGCTAATCAGGCCTACGGCCCATTCCCGTTTATTGCGTGGCGGTGTCATGAGCATGACCACCACCGCAGCCAGAGTGGCGCCACTGGCGGCAGCGGCTGCTGTCCCACCCAGCGCCTTGTAGGCCACCGCTGCTCCGGCCATCCCACTGCTTGTCGGTTCTGGCATTCGTTTCTCCAAAAGAAAAGCCGCCAGGGCGAACCATGGCGGCGTTGATCAAAAAGTTCCGGATCAGTTCAGACTTCGCTGAACAGGATTGGGGATAGTTCAGGTCGATCTGTCCCGAGGTGGGGCAAGAGATATTCAGGCGTCAGGCATGGCATATATCTGCTCGCGCTCGGTGAGCAAGACAGCCAGAGCCACGCTGTAGGCGTTGGTGGTGCCAGCCTGCGCGGCAGCAATCTCGTCCCTGGTATAGACCGACTTGAGGCCTTCAATTTTTGACTTGTTTTCAGTCAGGAGGCAGACCTTTTTGAGCATTGCGTCATTCATGCATTCCTCCGATCACCAGTTGGTGTATTGAATCTGCAAGTAGCCAGCATTCCCGTAACCACCCGCCACCACGTTGGCAAATTGGCCCTGCCCTGCTTGTGGTCCCGACGGCCAGCCGCCAGCGCCTCCGCCCGCAGGACCGGTTCCGCCGTAGTCAGCCGAGCGCACTGCCCCGCCGCCGCCAGCTCCGTATCCATAACCACCGTAGCCGCCATACCCCGGAGCCGCATCGGAGCCTGCCTTGCCGGGAGCTCCGCCGCTGTTGTACGGCGAGCCACCTCCGCCATAGTTGCCCGTGCCAGAGTACACACCATCACCACCGTTTCGACCGCCGGTGCCACCGTTTGAGTACCCACTTTGCGACTTACCGCCGTTGCCGCCTGCACAGGTCAACGTGGTGCCGCCCAGCGTGAAGGTCGTTGCCGCACCAGGGTTGCCGTCTGCCCAGCTGTTACCAGTACCACCTGCTCCCACAGCGTAAGAAAACGACTGCCCGGCAGTAACGCTATAGGCCTGGCTGACGATGTAGCCCGATCCCCCACCACCACATGCGCTACCCGGAGCACCGGCACCCGAGCCGCCGCCTCCAATGCCTGAAACGAGAACGGAGCCGGAATATGCACTGCTGATCGAGCCCGAACCGGAGCCTGAGAGCACTTGTACTGCAGTAAGCGCAAATGGTGAGCCCACCACCGGCCGGTCAGTGCCAGCCACCACCACAAAGCGGCAGTAGTACAGGCTTGCGCGTGTCGCCAAGCCTGGCAGGTTGGTCGCGGCGATCGATCCGGAGGTGCTTTCATAGGCGACCGTCGTGAAGTTGACCGACGTCGAGTATTGGGTTGCGATGCTTGCCGAATTTGCTCCGCTGACCCCGTTGATAACAGTGATGCTTGCGTTACCGGGGTTGTAGAGAGCCGTGCTGGTGTTCAGGGCCAGGGATGACGTCGGGAGGGCAAGCTGAGAGGTAGCTGTGCTGACGATCGCTCCAGCCCCTACGGAGGTGACCTGCACGTAGTACGGTGTACCGGTCGCAAAACCGGGCATCGAAGCGCAGGTGACCGAATCCAGATTTCCGGCATTGCCCGATAGAGTGACCGAAGTGTTTGCGATCGGGTTGGACATGTCGGCGCTGGCCGAAATCTTCACCGACACAGAATCTGCGATTCCCGTTCCAGCGTAGGTGAATGCAAAACGGTAATTCGTCGTGCTCAAGAATTGGGGCGTGACCGACACGCTTGCCGTCCTGATCATGGTGATGGCGTTCGACCACGGCGACACTTCCGAGGCAGAGCTGATGTACCGCACGCGCGCGAACAGGGGGCCGCTGACCTGTGCGATGGCACCGGAGGAAACGGCGAGCGAGGTCTTCGACGCAGTCGTGGCCAGGTCATAGACCACGTTTACGAAAGCTGAATCGTTGGCAAACTGCCATTGCGATCCGGCATGTGTGTCGGTGTTGTAGACGAAGAACGCCGAGCTGCTCAGTGTCGGCGTGAAATTGCTCAGCGTCGCGCCGCTGGACGGACTCGTGATAGACGGCTGCGAAGGCTGGCGCCCAGCCTGCGATTGCAAGGTGGTCAGTGTGCCCTGAACCGTCACGACCGGTGGGCTGCCGTAGATTTGTCGACCCATGCTTTACTCCTCAAATCCAAAAACATTCACGCTCACGCCAGTCGAGCTGGCGTAAATGACCAGGTTCTTTCCCGCACTGGCGACCAAGCCCGTGCGCTCCATGACGCCGTTGGCTGGAACAGTGGCCTCGTATTCCAGGAATTCGCTGTTGGTGGGCGAGCTGGTGGCACTGATGGCCATGCGAACGGTCACGTTCGATGTCGTCCTGTTGAGGACATTCACGTTGAAACTGGCGACCTTGCCAGCCGGGACGGTATAGACCGCCGTGTTCGTGGTGGCCGCCAGATCGGCCTGGCCAAGTGTTCCCGATGCCATGCCGGGGCCTCCTTAAGATTGACTCAGAAAATATTGGCGGCAGCTGGTACCCACCCACGAAGCGGTTGCGCCGTCCGTCACCAGGGACTTGCCACGGTTGTCCAATTGAGAGGGGTACACCAGCGCCCAATTGACCGTCGAGCCGTCAGTAATGAGGGCCTTGCCTGCGTTACCGGCCTGAGTGGGATAGACCTGCGCCCAGTTCAAGCTGATGCCGTCCGTAAACAGCGCTTTACCTGCGTTGCCCGCCACGGAGGGAATTTCCGGGGGGGCTGCAGGCGACACCGTCCAGGCCGAGTAGCTGCCGCTGCCGCCGATGTAGGCAGGTATGAAGGTCATCACCCCGGTGCCGGGGTTGAACGCGGTGATCACGCCCGTCATCCAGGCCGAACCGCTGTTCACCACCTGCACGAACTGCCCGACAGTGAATGTCTTGCCGGTCTGCGCCAAGGTGAGCGTCTGGCTGCCCGTACCCACGGTCAAGGTGCTCGTACTGGTGGCCTGGGTGCCGGGCGCGTTGAGCGCCGTTGCCGCGCTGGCTGCTGCCGCGTTTGCCTGGACCGTGGCCAAGCTGACTTGAGCGGCCGCGTCAACGACGCGCTGGGCGGCATAACTGACCGTGTAGTTCGCGACCGAGACAAACTGTGACAGCGACTGCACAAATCGCAAACGGTGCCCGCCATTGGCCAGCCCCGTGCTGGCGTTGGCGTCGTCGGTGACGGTCGATCCGTCACCACCGAGCCCTATCGGAAACATGACCGACCCCATTACAGCAGTTCCTTCACTTCAAAATCAACCGCATAGGTCGATGGATTGGGTTGTTTGATGGCCCCGATCTGCCGCAGCCGCCCCACGAACGAGCGCTGGGGCTGTGTGGTGAGCGAGGTGCCCCCATCGGGCATAACGAGGATCTCGCCGCTCACCCCCGCCAGGCGCTGCAGCTCGAGCGCGTAGCTGTAGGCCTCGGTTGCGGTGATGTAGGGCAGCGTGAAGGTCATGACCCGATACTTGGAGCGCACATCGAAGTACTCCGCACCGGACAGCGAGGTATCCACCGGCGTCGGGTCTTGGAAGCCCAGTCCCGAGCCGTAGGCGTAGTTCACGTTGGGCGTCCAGCCGCGTGCCATGAACAGGCGACCGATCTGGATGTAGCCGTCGCTGTTGCCGGTGTCCACGATCTCAACCCGCCAGTAGCGCATGTTCTGCACACTGGGCAGCCGCAAGATGAAGGGCGACTGGTAACCGGCACGGGCCTGCTGCGAGAGCGTGCCCAGCCAGAAGTTGTCGTCTTCCCACTCCAGCAGGTCGGTCGGGATCACGCCCGCAGGCCATGCAGCCACAGCGCCGCTGTCGTAGTACAGCGTGGTGAACGCGGCCGTGTCGCTGGCCGTGATGCGCACGGTACCGCTCACGCTGATGTTGTGCACCACCAGGGCCACCACGCCGATCGAGCGGGCTTGGCCCAGGTCGATGGCGAATTGGGTCGCGGCGGCGGTCACGCCACTGCTGCGCGAGACCTTTTGCACCTGCCGGTTTTGCAGGTTTGCCAAGGGCAGCGCGGGCAGCCAGGAGCCGCCCGAGAGGGTGCCTTCGTCTGTCCTGTTTTGCCAGGCCAAGAATATGTTTGCCACGCTTCAACCCCACAAGGTCAAGTCAAACTGGTAGCCGCGCATGTTGGTGCGGATGCCAATGACCAGAAAGTTCTTACCGGCGCTCATGCCAAAGCGGGCCACCTGCAGCGTGACGATCTTGCCGATGTCCAGCGCAGCAGCCAGCGGCGCATCCACGCGGATCGTGAGCTGGTACATGTCCCGGCGCACCTTGTAGATGGCCAGCCTGCGGTCAGCTTCGGCCGCTGCATCGCTGGCCGAGGCCAGCACCGTCAGAAACTCCAGCTCGGGGCTGGTCAGGTTGGCCGTCTTGACCGATGCATCGCTGGATTCCACACGCCTGTACTCTTCGGCCAGGTAGGCCTTGCGGGCATCGATCACGGCTGCTGTCAGGTCGTTTTGCACGCTGTAGATGCGCTGGTAGCCGATCTTCATCTTCCAGGCGGGGATGCCCACACCCGGGTCGCGGCTGGAGACCCGCTCGATCTTGAGGATGTCGGTCGCGGTGATGGTGCCCACGGCCGCGCCGCTGGGCACCGCGATCTGCCCGATGCGAAACACCCCGGAGGCGTCGCACCCGTACCAGGCCCCCACGCTGGCGCACAAGGTGTCCAGCAGCTCCAGCGCTGTGATGTCCTGGTCGTAGGGGGCGTACACGCCCGCCTCGTAAGGCGCAGCGGCATCCAGGGCCGTGATGTCGGCGCTGTTGATGTCGCTGGGGCTGATGCCTGCGGCCTGCAAGATCTGGCTGTACAGCTGACCCACCGTGCGGTTGGTCACGGCAGCGCCTTGCACAGCGTCCACCGTGACCGTGCCTGTGGGGGCGCTGCCCAGGCGCACAGAGCAGCCCGCCGTGGCGTCGTTCCAGACCCGGTACTGGCCCGCTGTGGGCGCATTGGCCTCCATGTCGGCCTGGGAGCTGTAGACTGCCCCCGCCGTGAGCGGTGCGCCCCGGTCGTAGGCCGCCAGCAGCGCTGACAAAGCACTGCCCGCATGCACCTGGTAGATGCGCCGGTCGGTGTTGACTTGTGGCGGGGCCACATTGAACACCCGGCCAAAGACCTGCGGCTTGGGCTTGCCCTTGAGGTCATTGGCCACGCCTTCCAGGCCATTCAACACGCCACCTAGCAGCGTGTTGCTGCCCGCGTAGCGCACCTGCTGCAGCGGCTTGGCCACGTCCTGCTGGCGATCGCGCACGCGGATGGTCACCTTTTGCCAGGACAGCTCGGCCTGCTCCATCGTGCCCTTGATCACGGTCACCCAGGTGGGCACGCGGTTGCTGTTGGGGGCCACCACGCCGAGCTTGATGGTGATGGCACGGCCAGCGAAGCTGTAGGCCAGCAGGCTGTCCAGTGCACCATCGTTGTTGACCAGCACCATGTCGCCGTAGCCGATCTGGGTGCGGCCGGTGGTCTTGGCGTCGCTGAAGCAGGTGCGGCTGATGTTGGCCGGTTGCTGGATGCGGCCGTCGTAGAACGTGTTGGCCGGGGTATCAGTGGGACCGGTGGTGTAGCTCTGCGTGGCGAAACGCAGTGTCCTGGTGCCACCGATGCCTGGGTCGTACACGTCCACGTCGGCAATGACGATCTGAGCCATCAACCCCCTCCTCCACCAATGTCGTAGCTGTATGTCGGCGCAGCCGCTGCGAGCGAGGCAGAACTGGCAGCGGAGCTGGCAGCGCTTGCGGCGCTCGATGCTGCACCGGCCGCATTCGCAGCCGCTGCTGCGGCCGAGTTGGCTGCAGCCACTGCAGCGTCTGAGGCAGCGCTGATCGCGTCGAGCTTGCCCGAGATGGCTCCCAGCAATGTGTTGCTGGTGGCCACGCCGTCGGCCACGTTTTGCGTGGCTTGCGCCGTGTCCTGGGTGGGCGTGAAGAGCTTGTCCAGCGCGGCCACGGTCGGAGCCTGCTTGGCCAGTTCGTCCAGCGTCAGTTTCTGGTCGCCCATCAGCGCCGAGACGCTAGCGAACTTGTCCTGCAAATTGAGCAAGGCAGCAAATTGCTG
The DNA here is from genome assembly GCF_014837235.1 of Limnohabitans radicicola. Taxonomy (GTDB): domain Bacteria; phylum Pseudomonadota; class Gammaproteobacteria; order Burkholderiales; family Burkholderiaceae_C; genus Limnohabitans_A; species Limnohabitans_A radicicola. Next base: position 29,832 of record NZ_JACYFT010000004.1, read on the forward strand.
CTGGCCGGTGGCTGTGTTGACATCCAGGCCTTCCAAAAGCGCGCGATAGTCGGCCCGGCTGGACAGTGCGTTGATCTGCTCGGCCGTGAACCCGGCGGCCACCAAGCCCTGTTCGACCGCCTTGGCGGTGATGCCACCCTGCTCGTTTTGGCTGTAGTAATTGCTGACGAAGCCGTTGGCTTTCTGGACCAGCGCATCAATGCCGCCGGTCAGGCCGATGATCGACTCGCGGGCATCGACGCTGGCGTGGGCAAAGTTGCCAAACCCCTCACCCAGGCTGTTGAGCGATTCGCTGACCGTTTGAATCAGTGTCAGGCGCTGCATCGTCTGGATCAGCGTCTCCCCAGCCTTTTGAAAGGGCAACAGGGCATCCTGGAAACGAGCGGTCAGCGCCACCTGGTACTGGCCCAGCGCGTCCAGGATGGCCTGCTTGTCCTTCTCGGCATCACCGGTGAGCTGTGTCGTGAAGCTGGAGGTGATCGTGGCCAGCTGCTGGGCAGGCATGCCCAGGGCGTCGGCGTAGGCCTTGGTCGATTCCAGAATGGCCAGCGCCCCGCTGTCCATGGCGGCCTGCAGGTCCGCAGTCATGGCCGCGTAGTCGGTGCCACTCTTGTCGCTGCGAAACCAGCCGCCGTCCTGCTTCCAGTTGGCGTACAGCTGGCCGGTGACGGCGCCGCCGCCGATGGTGCCGCTCACGCCCTTGCTGGTCGTTTCTTTGTCGCCCATGCCAAAAGCCGCGTTGAACACGCCGCCCAGAGCGCCACCCAGCACTGCGCCAAGAGGGCCAGCGATGGCCGCACCGATGGCGGTGCCGATCGCGCTGGATGCGGTGCCGCTCAGGCCACCCACGCTCTTGTCGCCTGCGATCAGGGAGCCCAGACCGATACCAGCGGCAGCCGTGCCCAAAATGCCAGCCGCACCGCCTGCAAGGGTGCCCAGGCCGCCGGAAAGGTTGCCGGACTGCAGGGCGATCATCCCCGCATCCATCGTCCCGGCCACACCCGCCTCGCCGAAGATGCCAGAAAACCCAGCCTTCAGGCCGCCACCCAGAAAGCCGGTTGCGCCACCGACCAGACTGGCCAGTGAGCCAGGGGTGGCCGCCGAAGCCGCGCCACTGGCACCCATGCTCACGGCGCCGAGAACGGCGCTCGATGCGCCCTGCGCGATCGGCTGGATTATCGGGCGCAGGATCAGCGTATTGAAGAGGTTGGAGAGGGTGTCACGCAGATTCTGCCCGAAGCTTTTGCCCGCCTCAAAGCCACGCATCAGCGCGTCCGTCAGGCTGGTCTCAATGATCTTGGCGGTCTTCTCCCAGGCATCGGCGGCTTCTTTGGCCGCCTGCAGGTGGACGCCCTGCTCCTTGGCTTCGATCAGCTTGTTCAGGGCTGCCAGAGTATCCTGGTGCGCCACGGTTTCGCGGGTACACAGGCCCAGGTATTCCTCCTGCTGCACGATCTGGCCCAGCGTGGCGGCTTCGTCCTTCAGGCGTGCGATCTCCAGCTGCAGCAGCTCGGCTTTCGTCTTCCCAATGGCGTCGTTTTCTTCGAGCTGCTTGCGCACCTTGTCTTCAATCGCCTGCACATTCTTTTGCAGCGCATCGGTGTTTTTCAGGTACTCCTTCCAGGCTTCCTCGCTGGCCTTGTGCAGGTCTTCCTGCACGGCCTTGGCCTGCTCGGCAGCGGTCAGCTGCGCCAGCAGCGCCTTGGTGTTATCGCTGGTGGCGTCCTTGAGGGTGATGGTGCCCTTTTCGACCTGCTTGCTGATTTCGAGCTGCAGCTTCTGCGCCTCGGTGAGCTTCCCACCCACCTCCGTTTCCAGCTTGGCTGCGGCGATCTTTTCGTTGATGCTGGCCACCAAGTCGGCGTAGGCTTTGGCCTGCTTGTCAGCAGCCTCCTTGTTGTTGTTCATCACGTTCGTGAAGTCCAACTTCGGCTTGGCCACCTCCGAAGCCGTGCCCAGACCTTGAAGCTCCGCCATCCGTGTGCGAATGCTTTCGCCCAGAAGCTGCTTTTGCCAGGCCGACTCAATGTCGTCATGGGCTTTGACGGCCACTTCTTTGGCTTTTTCCATGCCCGCCGCCATGGCCTCCATGGCGCCCTTGAAGTCGCCGTTTGCGGCCAAACTGAACGCCTTGCCCACGCCGGTGAACAAGGCGCCCATTTGTTCGAAGTCGGCTTTGGTCTCCAGGTACAAACGCTGGATCACGCGCCAAAGGGCCTCGACCACGTCGATCAGGTACGTCAAAGCGGTGATGCCTGCACGCGTCCATTCGGCGATCGTGCCGTCCCTGGACAGCTCGCGAACCGCTTCGCGCAGGCCGCCGGTGCCGTTCATCACATCCAGAACGGCCTGACCCGCCTCGTTCAGGGCGGGCAGCATGCCCATGGCCAGCTCTTTTTTCCAGCCCTCGCCACTGGCTTTGAGTTTGACCAGGTTGTCGCTGAAGTTGTCGGCCATGGCCGCCTGCTCGGCTGTCACCTTGGCGTGCAGCTCGCCCACCTCGGCCAGATCTTTCAGGAACGGGATCAGCTTGGCGCCTTCTTTGCCGTAAAGCGCCATGGCCACTGCCGACTTGCCGGAGCCGTCGGCAAAGTTGTCCATGGCCTTGGCCACGGCTTGCATTTGCTCGTCCGGGCTCAAGGCCTTGAAGGTGGCGAAGTCAATGCCAATGGCTTCAAGGGCCTTGCCTGCGCCCTTGGTGTCCTCGGTGGCCCCTGCCATGTTCTTGGCCAACTTGTTCATGGCCGCGCTGATCGTCTCCATGCTGGTGTCGGAGGTCTTGCCAACTGCGCTCATGGCGCTCAGGGCTTCCACCGTGGCACCCGTCTGCGCCGCCAGGTCGTGCAGCTTGGCCGCTGCCTCGATCGAGCCGCGCACCATGCCGACAAAGGCATCCACTGAAGAAATGCCAGCGAAGGCCACGAAGGCGGTCTTGGCCAGGCCGACGGCCTGCTCGATCGACTTCATGCTGTCATTGACCACGCGCTTGGCCTGGTCCATGTCAGTCTGAAGGCGAGCGATGTTTGCCGCCATTTCAATCGTGAGAGTTGCAATCGTGCTCATGTGTGTGCCGCTTTACTTCTGACTTGCGGCCTTCAGGGCCACCTGATCGAGCGCATGGATGCAATCCAGTTCCCAGGGGTTGAGCTCAATGCCATTGAGCTGCTGGTAGGCCAGCAGGTCGGGCGCACCGATGGCACTGGGGCCCATGCCCGAGCGGCGCATGTGGTGCAGCTGCAAAAAGATGTCCCAGAGGAGCTCCAGGCCCGCTGGGATTGGCGGCAGGATCAACTCAGGCGGTGTTTCGCCGCAGGACTGGGCATAGGCCTGCAGGTGATCACGCTGGGTCAGCCCGTCCGGCAGGCGCCTGGACAGGTCAAATTGCGCTTGCGCGTGCGCGATCAGTTGCTCGCGAAGCGCCGCATAAAACGCTCTTTCTCATTGAGCGCGGTGTTGAGCTGATCGACCAGCCAGGAATATTCGTCGGCCTCGTACAAATCGCGCGCGGCCTCGGCGCTGAAGGGCACTTCCTGGCCCTTGTCATCGGTAAAACCCGTCCAACCCAGGGTGAAGGCCACCAGGTTGTCGCGGGCCTGCAGCTCCTGCTCGGCCGGGTCGTCCAGCATGACCTTGCCGGTTTTTTGGAGCTGGTGCTGCAGGCGACGCTGGTTGGCCAGCAAGATGGCCTTGCGTTTGGGGTGCGTGGGGCCTGCGATCTCGAAGAAGACGCCGGTGGGGGCGCCGTTTTCGTCCTTGATCTCGACCTGGGCGCTCATGACGCTCTTGATGTTGCGAAGGTTGCTCATTGGGATTTCCTTGGGTGGGAGGTGTTGGGGCTCGGGTGGGGTCAGATGGCGGTGTCTTGCATCACCAGGGTGGTCTGCTCGCTGCTGGTGCCGGAGCCGCCAGCGGTGTTGAGCAGGGCCTGGTAGGGGAAGGTCTGCACGATGCCGCCAGTCCCGTCGCTCTTTTGCTGTCCGCCCAGCTTGATGCGGGGGATGGTCAGCGTCAGCACGTCGGCGCTGGCGGTGTTGTCGGTGGTGAGGGACACGACCAGGCTGGTCTCTGTCTCGTTCACGAACAGGTCGCGCAGCGTGGCATCGGTGAAATAGGCCGTGAACTGGCCAGTGACGGTCACAGGGCCTGCAAACAGGTTGGGCACGGTGTTGGCGCCCACCACCGGGTCGCCCGAGAAGGCTGGATCGATGTTGATCGACAGACCCGTCACCACGGTTTGCACCGCACCGTTGACCAGCAGCACGCCATTGACTGCGGCCACGATGCCATTGCTTGTGACGGCCGTGGGGCTGGTGAAGTAGCGGGTGTTCGCTGTGGTGACGTTCTGGCCCATGGTGTCAAAGGACACCTTGGCCATGCCGGTGGGCGGCAGATCGAGGGCCACCTTGTCAAATTTGATGCCGGTGTACACCTCGGACTGGCTGATGTCGTTGAACCAGTGCTCCATGGAGAAGCTGACATCCGTGTGGCCGCTGGTCGGGATGTAGGTCTTCTTGCCTTGCACGCCGATGGTGGCCGATGCGATCGGGCCTTCAGCCGTGAGCGTGGAGCCGTTCAATGTCATTACGGTGGCCACAGTGCCGGTCAGGCCAGTGATCAGCAGGTTCTTGTTCAGGTTGGCCGCGTTGAAAGTGCCAGCCGTGAGGCGCACCACGTCTCCCACCTTGAAGCCATCGGTCAGGTAGGAGCCCGAGCCGCGTGTCACTGTGTAGCTGTTGCCAGTACCGGTGGCAATGGTGATGGCCAGGCCGGTGGCGCTGGCGCCAGCAGTGAATTCGCGCTTGAGGACAGCCGCGAAGATGTCGCTGTACGTTTTGGGCGACAGCTCGCCTTGCAATGAGCCCTGGATGCGGCGCACGCCATGACGGAAATCGGCCACCTGCATGTCTGGGCGAATCTCGCCCGACTGGTAGGTCTCTTTCGTCAGGTCAATCGTCGATTGAGCCCGGCGCAGAAGTTGAGCGCCCGATGCGCTTGGGGCGGCGCCATAACTCAGCTCTCGCTTGATGGCCACCTGCTTGAAAATACCTGATGCTTGAGGCATGTGTTTCTCCAAAAAAAATAGCCCGCTCAAGGCGGGCTGGGTTTGAACTGATCAGATGCCAGTATTCAGGTTTCGTCGTGAATCAGCATGTAATCCACCCCCTGCATGTACAGGCCGGCTTCATCGTCTCTTTCATCGGGACCGACGAGTTCGCGGGTGATGGCAATCACCTGGACGCCCGCGATCAGCCCACTCTTAAAAAGCAGAGCTTCCCGAATGGCTTCCTGAATTACTTTGACTTCGGCATAGGTGCGCGCCAGCACCGAGACCTGCACGCGGCTGCGCAGGATCACGCCACCGGCCTGGGCGTTGATGGGTGCGATGTCCACGCTGCTGATCAGCTCGTATGAAACAGCGGGCATGGGGGTGTTTTGCGGGATCAGGCCTGGGTAAATCTTCGAACCCACCAGCGCTGTGAGCACCTCACTGCCGGTGAGCATGGCATAGACGACTTTTTCTGCCCTCATTTGGTTACTCCATCCGCTTCATCGGGCAACTTGTCCAGCTCCTTGTTCAGGCGTGAGCGCATGTAATCCTTGAAGGCTTCCATGGCCTGACTGCTTTCCTGAGCCGCAGCATCCACAGCGGGTCGCATGAACGGTTTCTTTCGGGAGCCGGGGTGGTGCACCAGCTCGCGCATGATCCCCGCGATGAACAAGCTCTTGCGGTTCTTCGGTTTGATCAGGTGCTTGGCAGTGCCAAACTCGACCATGTGAGCGTAATAAGCGGTCTTGTTGCCCGCCACCACGCGGGCGCTGATCTTGCCGTTTTTGCCTGCTTTCGTACTGATGCGCAAGCTGCCCGCCAGTGCACCGCTCACGTTGTGAATGTGGCTCTTTGCCTGCTCAAGCACGACCTTCTGGCCAGCACGCAGAGCTCCGCGCAGGATCTTTTTCTCGATATTTACGGGAAGCTGATCAAGCAATTTCTGCAAATCGGCCAAGCCGTCGATCTGTGTCTCCAGCATGTCGGTCACTCCTTCAACTGCACTTCATTCGAGACCTTCCGATGCCAGCAAGGTGAGCAGGACATTGCTTTCATCGTCATTGAGGACGGCATGAATGTTGAAGATGCGCGCCTTGTACAGCGCCCGATAGGATGAAACCACCCGGGTATCGGTGAGGTTGGCTTGGTAGCGCACGGTGATCTGATGGGACACCTCGCTTGCGATGCGGTGCGCTCGTTTCTGCTCTCGCCCATCCACGGGTTGGATTGCAGCCCAGACTGTGGCCACGTCCAGCCAGGTTCGCGCAGGCCCCCCGTAGCTGTCCTGCAAGGTACTGGGGCGTTGGAATTTGATTTTTTTGGTCAATTGACCCGCATGGATCACCGTCATACCAAAACCACCTTGTATGGGTCAAGAAGTCCGTCGATAAAGGGCAAAGACTCGATGCGCCCCCGTGAGAGCGCGGCCACCTCTTCCCGATGTGCATACAGACTTCCTACGCGCAGCTTGATCCAGCTCTTGATGCCCTCGGGCACTGCATCTGCACTCCCATATCCGGCATCAAAGATCACGCTGACTGCCCCAATTTGGGGCAGAGATATCGGCCAGATCTGCCCAAACACCGGGGTGATGCGCGCGGGCTCGCAGGCGTTGTCGACGGTGTAGTTGGCTGCTGGCATGGTCTGCAAGAGGCCTGCCATGTCCAGATACTGGATCTCCACCACCGTGGCTACAGGCGACTTGGGCAGCAAAACGGCATGCCCAGGCAGCGTGAAGGTCTGCCCTGCGGGCACACCCATCAGGCTGGGCCCGGGAAAGCTGTCGAGCACCATCCGCCAGCGCGCGGTGACGAGTTGCCGGTTGGTCAGGGTCTCAGCCGCCTGGCGAGCCGCCGAGATCAGTACCTGTATCAGGCTGTCGTCGTCATCAAAATCCACCCGCAAGTGGAGCTTGGCCTCGGCAAGCGAGATGGGCTCCCCTGCGGGCGGAGTGATCAACTGCATGGGCATGTGATGGCTCCACCCTCAGGCTCAGACCACCTGCGCGACCGCGGCCTGGTTGCTGGCATCCCCCGGCGCGAAGCGGGGGTTGAAACCCAGCAATTGCGCCGAAGTGACGCTGGCGGCCACGGCTACCGTGAGCGACAGACGCACATAGGCGAAGCCGTTGGTGACATCCAGATCTTCGGGGCGCAGGTTGATCAGGGCCTGCTTGTTGTCACCCGTGGCCTTGACGATCTGGGTGATGGCTTTGCCCGTCACATCCTTGGCTCCTGTGCCACTGGCGTCGGTGGCCTGCTGGATCTTGGCGTCCAGCGTGGCACCCGTGCCAAGGGCCCCGCTTTGGACCAGCGCCAGCAGGTTGTGGTGGTTGCCCGCCGAGATCCAGCCGGTGGTGACAGTGCCCACAGCCTGGCTTGCGGGATCGATGGTGGCCAGAACCGAGAACAGTTCACTGCCTTTTGCATTGGGAAACATCAGAGTTCTCCTTCAGAGTGCGGGGACGATCAACGTGCGCCCAGTTGGACAAAGGGCGACATGGTCGTGCTGCCCTTGGCGGGGGAGATCGGCGCGGCGATCTTGGATTGGCCATCCATGCGGAACGTGGTGCGGAAAGCCGTGAGGTCCGCATCGAAGTACAGGTGCATGGAAGTGGCCGTTTGCATGCCACCGGCCTTGGTGATGGTCTGGTAGTACGACAGATCGGCCAGCAGCACATCACCCGCAGAAGAGAAGGTGTTGGCGTGTTGCGAGACGAAGACTGGGCGACCCAGCAGCATGCCGTAGGGCGAGACCTGAATGCCACCCGGGTTCATGCCCGTGGGCAGGTAGATCGGGTAGTTGCCCAGCGTCAGAGTGAAGAGCGCTGGCAGCACGTCGTTGTTGACGATCCAGACGGCCTTGCCAAACGAGCCCGGCGGCAGGCGCGAGATCATCTTGGCCAAGTTCTGCGCCAAAAGGGTCTGCGTGGTCTGGCCCGATTCTTTGGCCACCGTCACCGTGGTGGCGTTCGTCATGCAGCCCACTGGCAGGCCCGTGCCAGAGCCGAACAGGATCGACTCGTTGGTTTTCCAGCGAATGGAAGTGGCGATCTTGTCAGGCAGGTAGGTGGACAGCGCATTGGTGTCGTCCAGCAGCTCATCGGTCACCGGCACCAGGGCCATGAGCTTTTTGAGGCGCAGAGTCGACAGACCCAGGACAGGCTTGGTACCCACGGCCGATGCGGCTTCACCTTGCCAGTAAGCACGAATGCCGTTGGTGCCCCAAGGCGTGGTCTCGTCCTTGGGGAATGCCATGGTGTTGCCCGTGATCTCGACGTTGTCGGTCATCGGCAGCAGGGAATCCTCACCCAACGAGAGCTGGAAGATTTCCTGAGCGAACTGCGGGGGCACAAGAAAGCCGCCATCCTGCGCCGAGCCTTCACTGCCAAACGAGGCAGGAGCCACGGCACTTCGACCGGAGCCAATCAGCAAGCGGTCATCGATCGCAGCACCGGGGTTTTGCGCCTGACGCACGGTCTTGAGGAAGTCACCCACGCTCTTGAAGCCATGCTTGGGGTCAGCTTCGAGGTTGTCGGTGACAGAAATCACCGTGGCCTTTTGGCCATGGGAAATGGTCGAATGCGCCGAGTGGGCTACGTTGGCCACATTGACCATGTGCGCTTCTTCAGCGATCAGGGCAGCCTCGCGGTCAATGGCAGCCGATGCCGCCTCGATCTTGGCCTTGAGCGCGTTGAAGGCGGCCAGCTCTTCATCGGTCATGTCGCGCTCCTCAGCGGCGGCGATATCGGTCAGGGCACGGGCGTCCTTGACCAAGGTGGCTTTGCGAGCTTGAAGCTCGCGCAATTGTTTACTCATTGGTGTTGCTCCAGAAATGAAAAAACCGCCTAGGCAGCAAGCACAGGGCGGTGGTTTGAGGCGCGACCAACGGGTCGCAGACGTGAAACAGGCCTCTACGGAGGCCTGCAAATTGGAAATATCAGGGTTGTGCTGACATGGTCACGATGGCTTGACCAGGTCTTTGACAGTTGCCAGTGGCAGGTACAAAAACAGTGGGTTGTCCGCAGTGGCACGGAACCCGTGGTGCGCATAGAACTCGGCAGCGCTTTCATCCTTGGCATCAACCACAAATGCGTAGGCAGCAATCTCTGCCATGACTGCCCGGCGCAAGGCATCGGCGAGCAAGGCCGCACCCAAACCTTTGCCTTTGAAATCCTGATCCACAGCCAGACGCCCCATGCGAACAGCAGGCACATTGGGGTAGCGAGGCAGTTTCTTAGCCAAGCTTTCAGAGAGGTCCGTCAACAAAATGCTGGCCGAGGCCAGCGTGTAATAACCCGCCACCCGGCCACTGGCATCCAGTGCCGTGAAACACGCCGTCACACGGCGCTTGATGTCCTGACTGACCTGGGTTTTGAAGTACCTGTCCAGCGGCTCAACGCCACACTCGAATCCTGAGCGGTCTGTGTCGAGATCGAGCGGGACAACTGAAAACGGGCCCGCCATCAAGCCACCAGCAGCTTGTTGGCCTTGGCGAATGCGCGCTTGAGTGCGGCATTGGGCTTGGCAGGAGAGATCAGGGCTTTGGCAAAAGCCTCTTGATCTGCCATGGTCATGCGCACATGATCTGCCTGCTCAATGGCTTGAGAAGCTGCCGACTGCAAGGCATGGACCACAAAATCGGTCATGGTTCTGCCTTGAATTTCTGCCGCACGTTTGACGACGACGTGCAAGTCGTGACTGATACGAGCCTCAAGCCTTGCCGACTGAGGCTTCAGTGAGCGAGGGGCAGCGACAGCGGCTCTTGCAGTCATGACGGTTCTCCTGAGGTTGATACAAATTGTACGGCAATTTGCCGGATCAATGCAAGCCAGACCAATCACCCAAGCAAGGCCAGTGCATTGCGCGCCTGACCAAGCCGGGAAGCACCCGGTGGTTTTTGAGAGACGGCGGCCTTTTGCATCCTGGCCAGCACATCGTCGAAAGTGGCAACGCCGTCCACCATCTTGGCGGCAAGCGCCGCATCGGCACCCAGCACCCGGCCCTCGCCCATGCCGTCACGCACATCGGCAACCGAGACGCCTCGACCCTTGGCCACGGCTTTGATGAAGGCGTTGTAGTAGTCGTCAACGCGGGACTGCATGAAGGCCTGCGCTTCGGGATCCAGCGGCACATACGGGTTGCCCTCGACCTTGAACTTGCCTGCCGAGATCAGGGTGGGTTTGACGCCCTCCTCTTCCAGCGCCTTTGAATAGTCGAAATGGGCCTGCCAAACGCCAATGGAGCCGACCTCGCCACCCGGGGTGACGTAGAACTCACCGGCCGAGCAACCGATCCAATATGCGGCCGAGGCGGCCAGGCTGTTGGCCACGGCCACCACGGGCTTTTGCGCCCGGACTTTGACTATCTCGGTGGCCAGCTCGGCCACGCCGTAGACGCTGCCGCCCGGGCTGTCGATGTCAATCAGGATCTGGCCCACGCTGTCGTCCGCCAGAACCTGGCGCAATGCGCTCGTGAATTTCTGGGTGCTGGTGCTGCCCGGCCCCGAAATGTCATCGACCATGTTGCCGCGCTGGGTGACCACTCCATAAAGGGGCAGAACCGCAATGCCAGCTCCGGCATTGGAAGCAGCACGATCTGAGGCGAACTGTTTGCGCGTGTCACGCAAAACCCGGTCCGCATTGATCTGAAGCAGGGTCTCTTCGCTCGGGGGCTCATCCGAGGACCAGCGGGTGAGCACGGCAGTCATGGCCTGCAAACGCTCGGGCATGAGCGCCCAAGGCGTGGTCAGGAATTCAGAGACAAGAAGGTGTTTGTTCATTTGGAGTTTCCAAGTTGGATCAGCGCCTTGAGCAGCACTGTTTCATCGGTAGAAGGTTGTGCGATGGCCCAGGCACGCACCTCGGGCTCTTGCATACCCAAGGCTTGGGCGATCAGGGCGATTTCCTGAGCGTCAAAGCGGCCCTTCTTGCTGATGCGCCGGGCCATGCGCTGGGCATTCGCTTCAATGAGCTTGCGAAATCGCTGGCTCATCTCTTGATCCGGCTCTGCCGGGGTGTCTGCGTCTGTTGCGTCAGAGTCCTCGTCTTCTGGCTCTTGCTCCTCGGCGTCCTCTTCTTCGACCATATTCAGCGGCCTGAGCGGTTGATCGAGCCCCTTGATCGGGTTGAGGTTCTCGGCGATGCGGGCCTCGTTGCGAGTGAGCCAGCCGTTTTGAATCCCGCTTTGGTAGTAGGCGGATCGGCTGGCAGCATCCCCGCGCATCAGGTTGGCGAAGTCGAATTCGATTTCCAGCTCATCGCCGTCCAGCATCAGGTCCGCTTCGATCGAAGCCTCCCAGCGCTCGGCCCAGGGCGTCATGGTGTGCATGACGAACTCCAGGCTCTGCTGCTCGATGTTCGAGAACGTTGCACGGTCGAGGTCCGCGATCATGTGCGGCGGCACCCGAAAGAGGCGGGCGATGTCCGTGATTTGGAACTTGCGCAGCTCCAGAAACTGAGCGTCCTTGTTCGTGACACCCACCTCGTGGAACTTCATGCCGTTTTCCAGCACCAGCACCTTGCCCCGGTTCGCTCCGGATTGGGCGGCCTGGTAGGACTCCCGGAACACCCGCTTGGCCTCAGCATCCTTGAAGTTGCCCGGGAACTCGATCCAGCCGCCCGTGGGTTTGGCATCGTTGTTGAAGAACCGGGCTCCATAGTCCTGCGCGGCCAATGCCATGCCCAGACTCTCGCGGGAAAGCTCGATGGGACTCAGCCCCAGCAGACCGTCCGAGGACAAGCCCCGCAGATGCCAGACCTCGCCCCGGGGTAAGACCAGCTCGTGACCCGTTTGGTTCTGAATCCGGTATCGATAGTCCCCTTCAGCGCGCAACTCCATGCGTACCCGGTCCGGATGGATGGGAATCAGCTCGGTGATTTCACCTCGGCCGTTGGCCAGGATCTGGCAAAAGGCGTTGCCACGCAGGGCCAGGTGCCCCTGCAGCATTTCGCGCCACTCGAACGGGTTCTGGTACCGATTGGGCTTCTTGCCCAGCACCCGGTAGAGCCAGTGGTCCGTCACCCGGTCCTTGCCACCATCTTCTCGAGCACGGTAGACCACCAGTGGCAGCGAGGCCATGGTCTCAGACAGGATGCGCACGCAGGCATAGACCGCTGCCAGGCGCATGGCCGAATCGGCCGAGACGCGCATGCCCGAGACACTGCGCACCGACACAGGCTCAAAAAAGAAATCGCCCCATGGGGAGCGATCACTTGTGGAAGCTTTGAATCGGTCAAAGAGGTTGAAGATTCCCATCGGTAGTGTCAGAAAACGCGCCTGCCGTCTTGTTAGAGCAGCATCAGCTCGTAGTCGGATCCCAGCACCACCGAGTCCCCCGGTTTGATCGCCCGTGAGAGGGCCATGATCAGTGCCACGATGCCGTCGATCTTGTTTTCTGCTCGCTCCTTGCGCGGGTAAATGTTGTCTTTGACGTCCGTGTGGGCCACCACGTTGCTGGCCATCCAAGCCAATACCGGGTCGCCGTCATGGACGAGCTTCTTTTGCAGGACCAAGGCTTCAAGCGTCTTCATCGGTTCGCTGAAATTGAGCACCGTGGGACGAACCTCGATCATGGGCAGGCCCTCGGAGAGCATCCGGGTGGACAGCTGCGTGGCCTGAAACGGATCGAAAGCCACGGCCTCCACCGAGAACCGGGATGCGATGTCCAGCAGATCAGCCTCGATCCAGCTAAAGTCGATCACGTTGCCCGGCGTCACCGACAGGCGTCCGGTATGGGCCCAGCCCTCGTACTGACTGTTGCCCGCAGCCTGGACCGTATCCTCGGGCAGGTAGTACTTGCCAAACACAACATATGCGTCGGCTATGTCGGGATGCTGAAACACCATGACGAGCGCTGCAATGTCCGTCTTGCTGGCCAAGTCCAGGCCCACCCAGCAGGGCTGGCCCAGGAACTGGTCCAGCTCCAGATCCGGGTTGGTGCCCGCGTCCCAGGCCCGCATGTCCATCCAAGCCTTGTCCGCGCTCACCCATTCGTTGAGATGCTTGGTCTTGAAGTTGTTGACCGCGCTGGGCAACTGCATGGCCTTGGCCTGCAGGGGCACCAGGATCTCCTCACGCACCGAGATGCCCCAGTTGGGGTTGGCCTTGATGAGGGAGTCCTTGGCAGTCCAGTCGTCGCCTTCATCGAGGCCGTAAATGATCCCGAACTGAGAGTCGTCCTCGAACACCCGGTTCAGGAGCTTGGTGACAAAGCTCCTGACCTCGTAACAAATCCCCGAGCGGTTGCTGCCAGCCGTGGTGATCACCCACAGCAGCGAGTTGTCCCGCTTGCCGGTACCGGTCTCCACCACGTCATAGACCGTTCGTGTCTTGTGGGCGTGCAGCTCGTCAATACAACCGAAGTGGATATTCAGGCCGTCCAGCGTCGAGCCTTCAGCTGAGAGCGCCTCGAACTTGGAGCCCGTCTGCAGCACATGCATGTTGTGCGCCCCGACGTTCACCGCAAACCGGTTCCGAAATCCCGGGCTCAGGCGCGCCATGGTCTGGGCATCGCCAAAGACGATGCGGGCCTGATCGCGGGTTGTGGCCAGCGAGTACACCTCGGCGCCGCCCTCGCGGTCGGCCGCCAGCATGTACAGACCCACCGCCGATGACAGCGTGGACTTGGCATTGCCCCTTGGCACCTCGATGTACGACCGCCTGAAACGGCGCTTGCCGTCCGATTTGACCCATCCGAATACCGTGGACAGGATGAAAACCTGCCATGGCTCCAGAACAATCATCCGGCTGGCCAGAGGCCCTTTGACGTGAGGCAGGCGCTCAATGAAAGCGCACAAGTTGTCGGCTGGTCTGTAAGGCCTGCCGTACCGGTCAAGCAGCTCCGGGTTGAACTGGTAGATGCTGCTCTTTCGTTTGAAGCGGATCAGGTCATCGAGCTGGCGTTTGCAGGCCTTTTGAACCCACTCGCAGGTCAGGATCTCTCCCGATACGACGCGCTGTGCATATTGTTTGGCGCTCGCGGCATATCCACTCATCGTTTGCTCTCGGTCTTACCCCACAATGTCCTCCCAAAGATCGAGCTCTTCGCCCGGTCGCTCGTTTGGAATGGAGATGCGCGAACGCGATGCAGGCGTGAACCCCATCTCGATCGCAGCCTTGGTCATGATCTGTGCCTGCTTGTTGGCAATGGCCAGGTACGGCGACTGCATGGGCACACCGCTATGGGGCGCCTTCACCAAGAGTCCCGTTTTGCCGATACCCGCCTGGGCCTGTCGGTACAGGTCTGCCGCACAAGCCCAGATTTCCAGCACGGACATGTCCAGCTTGCGAATCAGGGTGGGCGGCGCACATTCAAGCGCGTAGCGCCAGGCAGCCTTGGCACCCTCAGGCATGTAGTCCGGAGGCTCGACCAGCAAGCCCTCTGGTATGGGCTCATGGTAGTTGGTCCGGCATGGCTGCAAGGTCCCCTTGATCTGCTTGACTTGAGTCGGCAGTGGCTTGCGTCCGCCCATAAATCACCCGCTTGGTTTGATGTTCATTTGATGCACGGCCTTTGCTGCGCAGAGTCTTTGGAAAAGGGGATACCCCCCTTGTTCAATTTGCACGCAGAAAAATTTGCGCAAGCCCACGCATCATGGGCGCCAGTCTGTAGAGATTCAGACCCCCTACCCCCTCAGGACGGGGCCTGGTTGCGCAGGGATGCCGTCTCTGAGGCGGTCTTGGCGTTGTGACAGGGCACGCACAGGCTTTGCAGGTTCGCTCGCTCAAAGCGCTCACCGCCTTGCTTGACCGGAACAATGTGATCGACCACCTTGGCTGGCTGCAGCAAGCCCTTGGCCTGGCACCTGCAGCAAAGCGGGTTATCCCGTAACACCGCTGCACGTGTGTTGCGCCACCTGGCCGATTGATAGAAGCCCAGCTCGGTGTCGAACCCACGCCGCGCACGCCCGTACTCACGGTGCACTTGGGGCTGGTGATGGGTGCAGTAGCCGGGCACGTTCAGCACCTGCGCGCAACCCGGATATCTGCATGGAGTAGGCGCACTTCGCGGCATCTCAATCGGCTTTCAAGGAATAAGCGACAGCTCGAAAAATTGACTTGGCTTCATCTTGATTCAGAGCGTCAATCCATCACATTGGATCAACGAAAGGAACAACCCGATGAAGCAAGACAAGAACCTCAACAAGCTTTTTGAGCAGATCGCTCTGAAGCATTTCTTTATCGAAACGCTGGAGACACAGCACCGTGATCGCCTGGACTTCCACGACGTCTCGGTCTGGGCCGTCAAGAGCGCACTGGAGGCTGCTTACGCCGCAGGCCACGCTGCCGCCACTGCAGCAGCACAAAACAAATCAACAGCATCGAAAGGCAAACAATGAAACTCACGGACACCCAACGCTCGCTGCTCGAAGCCGCTGCACAGCATCCACAAAAGAAACTGACCAATTTCCCCGACACCCTCAAGGGTGGTGCACGCATCAAGGTGCTCACGGCCATGCGCAACGCACAGCTGATTGCGGCCAGCGCGGGAGAGCCCGAGGTTTATGTGGCCACAGCCACAGGGTTGCAAGAGATCGGCATCACCACTCAGCCACCACGCTCAACACGCGAAGGCACCAAGCAGGCTGTGCTGATCGAACTGCTCAGGCGCCCCGAAGGCGCCACGCTACCCCAGATGACCGAAGCCACAGGCTGGCAGGTGCACACCGTGCGCGGAGCGATGGCAGGCGCCTTGAAGAAAAAGCTGGGTCTGAAGATCACCTCAGAAAAGCAGGCAGGCACAGACCGCGTTTACCGCATCTCCACCACAACCTTTTGAGGACCTCATGAACCCCATCACTATCACCATCGAATCCAAGCCCACGACCATCAACTTCGATGGCCGCGAATTGCAGGTTCAAAAGCTCAGCATCCCGCTGCCCTTTGGCCGCAAGCCTACAGACATCTCCGACATTGCCGCTTGCGGCGTAGAGGCGGTCTACGTGACCGAGATCCGGGAGATGGACCCCGAAGAATTTGATGGCTTCAAATTGAATCTGGGCAAGTCTCGCGACTGGCTCAAAGGCAAGGGAGGAGATTACTGGGATGGGCGGTTGTGCGTGATGGTGCGTGCACCCGGTCGACCCTACCTGTTCATCGATCCATCCGGAGGAGACAGCGTTCGCTACCTCGCGCGTCTGGGCTGATCAGTCACAAATAAGCAACTGATCAGAAAGATTAGATGAATCGCTTTACTTCATCCCCAAGTAGAGCGTTCATGGAGACATCGCAACAAGGACACCACAATGAACAGCAACACAACACCGACAACGCAAAATGAAGCTTGGGGATTTTGGGGAACGATGGGCGGTCACGCCTGCGTGGCTTGGCCCATCGCCATAACCCAGATCGCTGACGTCACAGGCGAACCCCTTGAATCGGTCCAAATCTTCCTGGACAGCAAACAAGGCAGACACTTTGCAGATGCGGTGCAGGACGGCCTGGCCAGCCACCTCACCATGGACGCCGCCATTGCCCAAGCCATCGCCAAGTGGATGGACTGGAAGATCGGCCGCATCACCTCGAGAGAAACCGGCATCCCAAGGGGCTTACCTTACCTGACCGGCTTTGTCATCCAAGCACAGATCATCGAAGACGCCCAGACAGCTTAAGGAGAGCCCCATGGCAGTCATCCACACCACACAGCAGACCGAAAACAACTACGACCGCTTCATCGCCGAACTGACCGTCCTCACCCGCAAGTACGGCGTAGCCATCCAATCTGTCGGAGGCGTGTACCTGGCTGACGAGCGCGGCGAGTTTGACAAGCTCACCTACAACGCCGACATCACGAGTGGCGACCTGTACCCGAATTTCTCGGGCAACTGAGATCAGGCCGGTTGCTTCACAGGATCGACCTGTGTGGTGGCTTGCGCCACCTCCGCAGCCAAGTCAGCGAACTTCACGCCATCGTCTTCACGCACGGCATGCTGCCCGGTGTACTCCTCCCAGCGTTTGATGATCACATCCACGAACTTGGGGTCCAGCTCAATGAGGCGAGCCTGACGCCCCGTCTTTTCGCTGGCGATCAGGGTGGTGCCCGAACCTCCAAACAGGTCCAGAACGATGTCCCGGCTCTTCGAGGAATTCTTGATGGCCCGCTCGACCAACTCAACCGGCTTCATGGTCGGGTGGAGGTCATTGACCCGGGGCTTGTTGTAGTTCCAGATATCTGACTGGTCTCGGTCGCCGCACCAGAAGTGGTCCGTGCCCTGTTTCCAGCCATACAGGATGGGCTCGTACTGGCGCTGGTAATCCGCGCGCCCAAGCGTGAAAGTGTTTTTGGCCCAGATGATGAACGTGGACCATTTCCCACCAGCCTTGATCCAGGCCTTTTGCAGGGTGTGCAGCTCCGACGAGCTCATGCACACGTAGCAGGCACCCTTGGTAACCAGGAGCAGGTTCAGACAGGAGTCGTAGAGGAACTGGAAGAACCCATCGCCCAAGTCGTCGTTCATGATGCGCCGGTCTTTACCCCGCATCTTGTCCTTGGCGCTGTTGCCGTAGTCCACGTTGTAGGGTGGGTCGGTGAAGGTCATGTCTGCAAGTTGTCCGCCCATAAGGCGCTCTACATCCGACAGGATCGTTGAGTCGCCACAAAGGAGGCGGTGGTTGCCGAGAATCCACAAGTCCCCAGGTCTGGAAACAGGATCTACTGGTGCTTCTGGGATTGCGTCATCCTCAGTCAAACCACCGCCTGACTCGTCGCCGTTGAGCAGCTCTTCGAGCTCCTTGTCGGTGAAACCCATCAGGTCCAGATCGAAGTCGGCCGCTTTGAGTTCGGCCAACTCGAGTTTCAAGAGCTCGTCATCCCAGCCAGCGTTCTCGGCTAACCGGTTGTCGGCCAGGATGTAGGCCTTCTTCTGCTCGGGCGTCAGATGCCCCAGCTCAATGACTGGCACCTCCTTGAGACCGAGCTTGCGCGCAGCCATCAAGCGACCGTGGCCAGCAATCAAGCCCTTGGCACCATCCGTGAGAATCGGGTTGGTCCAACCGAACTCGGTGATCGAGGCCGCGATCTGTGCCACTTGGGCATCGCTGTGGGTTCGGGCATTGCGTGCGTAGGGGACAAGCGCGTCCACTGGGACCATTCGGATCGCAGGATGATTCATGGGGGTGACCGGTAAAATCGACCGCAAAACGAGAATGTTCTGCAGTGCAAATCAAAGTAGTTCGCGGGGTTCTGGCCCGCAAAAGTCCGACTGAGGCCACAGCATCTGGAGCAGGCTTTACGCCGCTGGTTGCTGGGACCTACGAAGTGGGATCAGAAGTTCATGGACGCCTGGAGGTTTTCCGGGAGGGAAAGCCGACCGTGTACATGCCACTGGAAAAGCTGGTGGAGTACCAGGAGTCCGGAGAAATCGAAGTTCATCGATAGGTCTGGTGCGGTGCGTTTGCTGCTCACACACCTTTGTCGACCGTAGATGAAAATGTAGCTGCAAATCGCCGAAATGTTGCAGCGTGTTTTGGCCCCAAAAACCGCGCATTCACGTTTGAACGTCAATAGCGCCGCGCATGACCGCCAAAACACGCTAATTTCCTCTCCAAATGACAGGCCTCACTTTTTCAGTGGCTGCGCCTGCCTGTTGAGCAGATCGGCCACCACCTGCATGTCCCGCTTCCAGCGTCTCCACGCCGTGGTGCGGTCACAGGCAAAGCGCTTGCTGATCTCCACCCAGTCAAAGCGTTTGGCCCGCATCCACACCAGGTGTCGCTCATCGAGCTCGAGCATCTGCACCCAGCGCATCACTTCGAGCATGCGCTCCACATCCTGAGGGGACGGGGGCGGCAATCGGTACACCTTGTGCGGATCCGGGTAGGCATCGCCTGGCAGGATCACGATGGGCCAGGTGCTGGCGTAGCCTTGCACCATCACACGTGGCAGGCGCCTGGCGGTTCGGGCCGCATCGACAAATCGGTCTGCCACCGTCTCGACTGTCCAGACTTCAACCATGGCCACCTCCCTTGGAGTGACCGTGGACATGGCCTTGGCCGTAGAGCCTCTCGCCAATGCTGCGAATGAGCTGGCGCTCCAGAAAGTCCAGGCGCTCATCCTCATCCGAGATGACCAAGATGTGCTGCTCGCGCCACCCCTGGCGCTTGGTGGCCTCGACATCCATGGGCGTGGCTTGCATGCGCCCAAGGGGCGATCGGTAACGTGCTGGAGGGATCTTCATACCTGCCCTCTAAACGCAATATTCCTGTGTGCCGCTGGGAAGTCAAATCCGGCGCATGCCGGGTTTGACAATGTGGCCGACGCGGTGGCCGCACTAAAACATCCATGACTCTTATCCGTATACGCGTATACGCGTAAAGAACAAATGTTCAATAGAGTCAGTTGTGTCAGAGAACTGGCAATCAGCCCTGCTTTTGAATTCTTTTTCATTGGGTTTGTCTCTCAATCGTCGTTGTAGGGATAGGCGCGCGAAGGCAGCGAGGTGGGCTGTTTGAGGTCAAGGCCCACATAGCCACGCACGCCCATGGAGTTGCGCCACTTCTCAAGACGCCTGGTCAACAAAGCATCCGAGAACCTGCGCTGCGTGCCCACGTACTCGCCACTGAGTTCGGCCCACTGCTTCCAGTCGTTGAAGAGCGTGGCCGTGAGGGCCTTGTGGCTAGGCCCTTGGTTGCAGCGCTCAGCGATCCACCTGCCCATGGCGTCTTCGGCCTCGAAGTACTCCTCGGTCGCCTCGGCCACGCTTTGGGGCTGCTTGAGTCCCAGCTTCTTCCACTGCAGGCAGCCCTCCAGCGCCCAGGCCAAGATGCCGTCACGCTCGGCCAGAAGCTTCTCGGTCAGGAGCGGATCACGCTTTTCTGGAGGGACCGTGATCGTGAAGGGGATCAGGTGCATGCGGCGGCGCATGGCCTCATCGATGTTGCGGATCGCGGGCTTGTGGTTACCGGCAATCAAGAGCTTGAACTGCGGCCTGTAGGTGAAGAAGTCCTGGTGCATCAAGCGGGCCGTGATGTCGTCACCACCCGTGATCGCCTTGATCTTGGACTCGTTCCAGCGCCTGCCCTGCTCGGTTTCTGTCGCCGATACAAAGCGGGCACCACGCAAACCGGCCAGATCGGTGGGGTGACGATCGGTGCGGGACTCCATGAAGGTGTCCATGGGCGCATTGGCCGCGTAGTCGCCCAGCACCGTAGAGATCACGTTCACAAACACCGACTTGCCATTCGCCCCTGTGCCATAGAGAAAGAAAAGCGCGTGGGTGCTCAAGTCGCCCGTGAGGCAATAGCCCACCACGCGTTGCAGGTAGTCCTGCAGTTCTTGATCGCTTCCCGTGACGTTGACCAGGAAATTGCGCCAAACCGGGCACTCGCCTTGCGGCGTGGCCGTGGTCACTTTGGTCATGCGGCGATCGCGGTCGTGGGGTCCACGCGCACCGGTTCGCAGGTCCACAATGCCGCCGGGCGTATTGAGCAGCCAGGCATTGGCATCCCACTCATCCACGGTGGCGCTTTGCCGAGGGTCTGATCGGACAAGACGCTCAACGGCCGAGATGGTGGCTGCACTGGCCATGCGGGCTTTCATGCGCGGTGTCTCGGCAAACATGGCAGCGCTGCGGCACACCGTGCGGCTCAGGTGCATGATGTACAGCTGCTTGTCCACGTTCCAGCGCACGCCATTCCAGACCAGCCATTTGGACCACGGGGCGCAGTAACGCCAGTCCTCGGCGAACTGGTGCGAGAACGCCAGAGCCAGCCCATCCTCGGTTGAATAGTCGATGCCCTCGATCGGCATGGCGATGTCGTTCGCGCCGAATTCACGCGTGATCGGCATACGCTCGCCCACGGCCAGAAACCCGGCGATGTCAAAGCCATCGGTCAGTGCATCGGCCACATCCCAGCCTTCGGGCTTTTCTGCGGGAGGCTGCAAGATGGCACACGATTTGGCCCCTGCCTGCAAAATGGCCTGCGAGGCACGGTCCGCGTAAAGCCAGCCGGGCTTATCCCGATCGGGCCAGATGAGGACATGTTTTCCAGACAGCGGCGACCAATCGGTTTTCTCAACGGGCGCATTGGCGCCGTGCATGGCCGTGGTGGCACACACACCGAATTCGAGCAGGGCCTAGGCGCACTTTTCTCCTTCGACCAGCACCACCTGATCGGCCTTGAGCATGCCGGGCTGGTTGTACAGCGGACGGGGCTCGGGCGGCGTCATCTTGCGGCGACGCACATCCCAGGGCCTGAACTCCTTGCGTCCGGGCTCAGGGTCGTGCCGGTACACCACAGCGATGAGCTTGCCGCTGGCATCCTGGTAGTCCCACTTGGCCGTTGGCGGCCCCAGCTCATCGACCACTGGGGCCTTGGCTTTGCTTGCAACCACAGCGCTGGGTGGCATGGCCGAGACACGGCCGAGCCATTCACGGGCTTTCTCCAGCACGTGCGGGAACTGCGTCTGCACATTGAGGCTGTAGTAGCGGGCGATCAGATCGAAGATGTCTCCACCTTCACCCGTGGCGCGGTCAGTCCATAGGCCAGCCTTGGGGCCAGAGAGCAGCAACTCCAGGCTGTCGCCCGGACCACCCATCACATCGCCCACCAGGTATTTGTTCTGGCGGCGTTTGCCCGAAGGCCAGATATCCACAGCCAGGAGGGCCAACTGGTCATTGAGGGCTGTTCGGATTTCGGATTTCTCACGATTGGCATCGGTGCCATCTCCCGCTGCTTTGCGCGTGTTCGATGTGGGTGCATCGTTGAAATCAAGCATGCACACCTCCCTCTTGGGGCGCTGCATCTTGTTCTTCAAGCAGCTTGTGGGCATAGGCAATCTGCCACTGGTGCAGCTCACCCAATCTAAAGCGGACCAATCGATTGACGCAGTAGAACGGCAACCCCAGGGCTTTGCGCTTTGCAGTTTTGGTGAAGTAGTAGAGCGGCAGGTTCAGCGCCTTGGATGCACGTTTGGCTGTGAGCAGCGGCTCATCGCTGAAGTCGTTCTCGCCTGCTGCTGGCAGGCTCAATGGCGAAGCCAAAGATTCAGGTTCATTCATGAAATAGTCTCCCCTGCAGGCGATCTGTTTCACCCGCATTGGTTGGTAGAAATTGGAATCCGCAGGACGCAGCGTCCTGCGGTGGATTCAGGACAATCGACTCAAAGTTGTCTTTATGGCGATTGATCCAGTTGCATGCGAACAGGTGGGTACTTGCTGCGCTCGTGTTCTAGGACCATGGCCTCGACATAGGTCGTGACCACGGCATTGATCAGCCGCAGGGCCTCTTGCTGGGTGTAGCTCGACAGTGGTCGGTCCATACCGATTTCACCGGCAGCCTCACCCAGCGGCTTGAGGCACTGCTGCATGGCAGCCAATTCGGCTTCCGATGGATCAATCACGCCAGCTCCCGTCGGCAAAGTGCCCTCGCGCTCGAGTGCCCGCACACCGGCCGCGTACAGTCGGTGGAAACAGGCCTGACAGCGCAGTGAGCAAAAGATCCAGTCGATGGGGTACCGCTTGGGGTGCCCCACCTTGAAGCGCAGATCCACATGGCCGAAGCCTTTGGCTTGACGGGAACACACCCAGCATTTCATGCAAAGCCGCCATCACTGCGCCCATGCAGGCCGCGACTGCGCATTACCCGGACGGGGGGTGTAACTGGCCCCGGACTGAGGGGCTGGCGCTGCTGATGCTGGAGAGGCCATTGCCGGAGCTCCACCGGAGCCCCCACCCGTGCCCCCATCGCGTTGCAGCTTGGCCTGCATCAGCTCTGCGTACTCTTTGTGATCGGGTTCGATCACCAGCCGGATGATGTTTCGGTACTCGCCCTGGCCATCCTTTTCAATGCCAATCCGGGCTGCAAATTCGGCACCATCGAGGTCACCGAAGCTGCGGATCTGGCGGGCACGCTGTGCCTCAAGGGAGCCGTCATCAGGGTGGATATTGCGTGAACTGTTGAGCACAGCCTTGATGAAGCTGCGTCCCATCTGTGCCCAGGTCGGGCCCTTGTTGGAGTGCAGACCCACATTGCTCCAGATCTTGCGTTTGGCAAATGGCCCGGTGAGCAGTACGAACTCGCAGGACAGGAACACGGCTCCCGTTTCATCCGATGCCGTGGCATAGCCGCCCGTCCAGCCCCTGCTGGCGTCGTCATAACCACCGGGTTTGATGGCCATGCGCACCAGGGCTTGGGTGCCTTTGGGGATCAAATTGAACTCGCCTTGCTGGGCATCGGCATCATTGAAGTCGCACCATGCACCCGGGGCGCCGTGGGTCGAAGATTGGCCATAGGTTGCGGCCTGGTTGTAGCTGTCGTGGTTCATTGAAAGTTTTCCTGTTGTGTGGGGTTGTGTTCTGGTTTGTCCAAGTGGCAGTCCGCTCAAAGCTGGACTTCGCCGACCCAGCGGATCTGAAAGGTGGGTTCGGTGATCAGCTCTTTGCGGGCGGGCTGGAATGCCGCGCGCAGCAGTGGGTGCCAACGGGCGTAGTCCTGCTCGCTCACCGAGAACTGGACCTGCATGAAGTCCTGCACCCGGTCACCGGCGACGACCATCCGTTCGGCGATCTGGGACAGGTGCTGCTGGTCCCAGACGATTTCCTTGGGGTTTGAGACATCGATCTGCAGGTCACCGTCATCGATGCGGAACCTGGCCGCCTCCTCCTGGCCAAGGCATTCGGCATGGCGGATCTGGTCGGCGTAGCGGATTTCCATCGCTCGGTTGATCCGGCCGCGCATCTGCACCGTCCAGTCATTAAGCTGCTGCACCGCATTGCTGAAATGGGCCAGCTGGTCTTTGGGCAGACGGCTGATCTGGCTCACGGAGAGGTCTGGTAGCGCAGCTTGCTGCAATTGCAGGTGGTTCATGCCGCACCTGCCTTCCCGGGGATTCGCTTGGAGGTCGAGACGTGCTGGACGCAGTTCTCGAAGGCAATCACGGCGTTGAGGGGGTAGCTCACCCGTTTGCCCAGCTTGAGATAGGTCGGCCCTGTGCCAGTCATACGCCAGCGCTGCAGGGTTTTAGGGCTCATGGCCCATCGGGAGGCCAGGTCAGCCTCGGTCAGCACCAGCTGCTTGGGCATGGTGGATTCCGGGGAAGTGGCGCTCAGGAAGACTGGCGCCTCGAGTGCTGGTGTTGCAAGCAGCATTGGTAACTCCTTTCGAAGAGTTGGGGGACAACGCTGCTATTTCAGGAAATCAATAAAGAACTGTTAAGGAACTGAATAAAGAACTTTGGCGATATCTCCAGTTCTTTAATCCCCGGCTGACCCTTCCAATTCCCCTCTCAACTCCCCTAGCTTGCCTTTTTGTCAGAAAATCTAGTAAACTTCTGACAAACAGAGCCTAATCATGAGCCAACTCGCCCAATCCATCCTCTCGCAAGCGCAGTCCCTCCCCGAGGGAGGGTTGCTTTCGCCCAAGGAGTTCCTACACCTGGGCTCTCGGGCGGCGATTGATCAGACCCTCTCTCGCCTGGCACGTGAAGGAAAGCTGCTCAGGGTGGGCCGAGGCGCCTACTCTCTGCCAATTCAGGGGCGCTTTGGTGTGCGTCCACCCTCGACAGAATCCGTGGTGGAAGCAATCGAGTCCACGAGCGGAGAGACCGTGGTGGCCAGCGGAGCAGCCGAAGCCAATGCACTAGGGCTGACCACACAGGTCCCCACACGTGAGGTCTACCTGACATCTGGCCCCTCGCGACGATTGAAACTGGGGAATCGGGAAGTTGAGCTCAAGCACGGCAACAGGTGGCAAATGCTGCTGGGCAAGCGCCCAGCGGGCAAAGCCATTCGTGCGCTCATCTGGCTTGGCCCGGAACAGGCGCCCAAGGTTCTGCAAGTCCTCAGGAGCAAACTGCCCAGTCAGGAATGGGAAGCCATGCGCCAAGCTCGAGCGGGACTGCCAAGCTGGATGGCAAAAGCAGTAAGCGAGGTGGCCATTGGCTGATTCATGGTTCACTCTCAGCCGCGAGGACCAGGCTGAAGCACTCGAAGTAGCTGCCGCTCAAACCGGGCGCCCTCCGCATCTTCTGGAAAAAGACATCTGGGTGGTATGGACCTTGTCTGCCATCTACGAATCAGCCCTTGCGGAGAAACTGACCTTCAAAGGTGGCACGTCGCTGTCCAAGGTATTCAAGATCATTGACCGCTTCTCGGAAGACATCGACCTGACCTACGACATCCGCGAAGTGGTTCCGGACCTGCTGCGCGACGGTAATCCGATCCCGGCTTCAGCGAGTCAAGCCAAAAGGATCACGGACCGGGTTCGCGATCGTTTACCACAGTGGATTGAGGGCGAAGTACTTCCGATCCTGCTGTCGGCTCTGGAGCGCGATGGGGTGCAGGCCAACTTGTCACTTGCTGGCGATGAAAAAGAAAAGTTGATTTTGGCCTACGAGCCCATCAAGGTAGGCACTGGTTATGCGGCCTCCACCATTCAGCTAGAGTTTGGTGGCAGAGCCACGGGCGAACCTCACCAGCGACACGCCGTCGCATGTGACATGGCACCGGCAATTAATGGGATCGTGTTCCCAACGGCTCACCCCTTGGTGATGGCCGCTGAGCGCACTTTCTGGGAAAAGGCCACGGCCGCTCACGTGTACTGCCGACAAGGTCGTCTGCGCGGTGAGCGCTATTCACGGCACTGGTATGACTTGGCCGCGATGGCCAATTCGGGACATGCCCAATCAGCGATTGATGACCTTGAACTTGCTCGCGCAGTGGCGGGACACAAGTCCATGTTTTTTGCTGAGAAAGATGTCGAGAAGAATCCGATCGACTACAAGGCCGCCGTCAGCACCGAAATTCAGATAATTCCCGAGGGCGGGGCGCTCGAGGCACTCGAAAGAGACTACGCCGCAATGCTGGAAGACGGGTTGCTTTCCACTCATCAGCCAAGCTTCGACGAAGTCATCTCGACTTGCAAAAAGTTGCAAAATCGAATTAACAGATAACCCACTCTGAGATTGACACACAGGCTTACGCGTTCGGAACGCAATGAAATCGTGAAACCTCATGGATTGAAAATACAAGGTCAGCATTTAAGGAGAATTTAAGATGTCGGCACCGATTGACCCAGCGTGGTGGGTAGAGGTCATCAACAAAGGGACTCTTGCGTTCGTCGCTTTTGTTGCAATGATTGTTGGACCCATTCTGCAGTGGCTCATCGCGAAGCGACAGACAGACCTTCAAAAAACTATCGCGCAGCGAACTGCCGCTGACAACGTATCTGCGAAGCGACAGATCTGGATTGATGAGCTGCGCAAAGACATGTCCGAATTTCTGACCGTCATGGCGCGGCTGAATGAATTGCATCGACCAAATAAAGATATTTCACCAGAGGACGCAGCGAAGAACTTTGAGGACATAGCACAGTACAACTTCCGGGGCACTGAGCTAGGCATTCGCATAAAGCTGCGGCTCAATCCCAAAGAGGAAGAGCACAACAAGCTCGTATCGCTGCTAGGGTCGCTTAGCGATGCATCAGCAAACCCACCTCTCAACGAAACGCTGGAGCAAAAAGAGATCGCAAAAAGGGCTTTCTACGCTGCCCGTGACAAGGTAGTTGCGCACATGCAGACGATCCTAAAACACGAGTGGGAGCGCGTTAAAAAGGGCATAGTTTGACTATTGCTTCTGCGCCCGAAACACCAATAAAAAATGTGGCGCTCATGAGTAACGAGAAACGGTAGTGACTCAAGCTCGTGCGTTAGGTCTTCATTCGTTACGACAACCAACAAAAAACGACATGACAATTACTGCTGCGTGGGTAAGAACCCTCAAGGACTGCAAAGAGCTTGTCGTGGTATCTGACAGCCGCCTAAATGGCGGAAAGAAGATGGACTGCGGCCAGAAGGTTCACATGCTTCCGCGTTCAGATGCATTTATATGCTTTGCTGGCGATACATCCTGGGCTTATCCATTAATGCACCAGGTCATCTCAGCAATATCGACATATGAGCGATCCTCAAGCCGTGCTCAAGATATCGTTGAGCTAAAGAGTCACGTTCTTAAGGTATTCGAGAGCCTTCGAGAAGCGGTACACACTGCCAGCGGAGAAGAAGGAATTCCATCTGCCGAATTTCTTTTCGGTGGGTACTCATGGATCAGAAAGAAATTCATGATCTGGCGGATTCATTTCCAAAAGGGAATGAATAGCTTTGAAGCCAATCCTGCCAAGGAGTGGAAGGGCAATCCTTGGATATTCGCGGGTGACACAGAGTACGTTGAACAGGCCCGTGAGGATTTATCCACAATGTTGAAAGTGCGTGGACGTGCGCCACACCAAGTGGAAAAATTCAAGTTAGATTGGGAACCGTTTGAAGTTATTCGCGACATGTTGCGAAAGGTCGATGGCAATAAGAAAACCCACAAAGAGGCATCCATTGGTGGCGCCCCTCAAATACTGAAGATATACGAGCATCTCAGTTCAAAATACTTGGCAGTCGACTGGAAGATCAATCATCAAGAAAACGGCGATGGGGTTTATGTATGTGGCCGAAAAATTCTTGGATATGAGAATCCAAGCCTTTGGATACTTAACCCTGACACCTTAATCACAAGGCATCTTCATTATTCAGAGTCAGAAGTTGAAGCCACGGACGAAACTACAGAAGAGGAACCTTACGATCTAACTAGAAAATCGACCACTCTCTCCGCTACAAGGAATCCAGGAAAATGATTTCTAGTCCTGAGTGCCAGGCTAGTTGTCTATCGATCGTCAACAATCGCATGCAGCCATTCATAGTGCCAAGCGATACTGTCCGTACCTTCGCTGGCGAACAACTAGTTTTTCGTAAGCATATAACGGCCCTTCATACTGAGGGATACCACGATTAGATCTCTTCAGCTTGAAAACATCTATCGGACGCTCGCTGCCTAACCCAGCCTCCCGCATGAGGAACTCCGCAGACTGTGCCTGATTACGATGCTTCCAGAGTGCCGAGAACAGACGCGCCTGGGCCTCCGTCAAATGAATGGGGCCATGTGGCCATCCCTCCAGATGCACCCAGGCGAAATCGTCACTGAATGGGCCATGGACAGCCACGCCTGGGATGTTGTCCTGCAAGACGTCCGCGTTCTCACCTTGGTCTGGATCGAGCAGCCGCAATGCCAAGCCATGGAGGGCAAACCGGTCTTCCAGTTGCCACCAAGTAGCCGTTCCGGCCAGCGGCTCCAGTGATGAGCGCACTAAAGGCCGGGGCGTGATCACCCAACTTTGACTGCGTGTCTCAGGTCCATGAAAAATCCGCAGCCCATGGCGCTCCACCAGGTCAATACGGCGTGCCAACACCACCGGCCGCTTCTTGTGCCGCCCAATGTCCCACACACCATCGACGATCTGAGTGGTCGTGGCGTGCGGCGAAATGTCCAGTGCGCCGCGCAGCTTGCGGATCAACCATTCGTCGTCCAGCCGCCAACTGCGCTGACTGGCCGGATCCAGCGCAAACGGCCCACAGTCCGGGCACTGCACCATGAGTCCTTCATCACTCCTGAAAATCGGCCCACGGTACAGGCCGCAGAAAGCGCATTCGGCATCCCGGCTGTTGGCTACACCAGGCACAACCGCCTTCGCTTGCTTGAGCAGCTGCAGTGCAACTTTTTCTTCATCGTGCAGGCTGCTTTCGAAGGATGCACTGCCCCGCAGAAACATCAAAGCGGCCAGGCTGATGGCCTGCTGATTGGGTGTCAACTCCATTCACACCTCATTCGAACAAGCTGCTGGCCATGACTTCAGGCTGTTCCTGCTCCCGGTCGGGTTTGAGCACCTGCTGCGCCTTCAGGATGCCCAGCTGAACCAGGTAACCCTCCAACTGCGCACGCAGCTTCTCATCGAACTTGTGCAGGTTCAGTCGCCCCTTGCTGGTGATCTCCACACTGACCACCTGACAGCGGCTCTTGCCCTGCATCGGCGCCAGATAAAAGTTGAGCACCGCTGCCTGGATGGTCCAGCCGCGTGCGAGTGGGTTTTCTGCGCCGAAATAGTCCTGTAACAGCTCCGTCACGCAGCGCTGATCGCTGGCCGCACTGGCCGTGCATTCCATTTTGAGTTGACGGCATTCGCTGACCACGATCACGCTCTTGACCTGCAGGCCAACGAATCCGTCATCGATGGCCTGCGGGATGTTCAGACCCAACCGAAGTGTGGACAGGTTCAGTCGCGGCGCCTGGATCCGCTGCGCATCGGCATCCACACCCAGCAGGTGCCTGGCAAACGCCTCGCACAGCATGGAGTGGTACTTGGCTCCGCCACGGATGATGGTGCGGGCCACACCGGTGGCCTGGGCGTACTCGAGCACCATGTGGATGTTCGGACTGCCCACGCGTCGCTGCAACTGGCTGCCCTCGAACTCCAGCTTGGCCGTGGCCAGGTCCTTGGCATGGATGGAGATCAGCTGCGTGCCGCGTGCCCGGTCCAGCACATTGACCACGCACACCTCCCCGCACCCCAGCTCCCGCTGGTAGAAGCCTTTGATGGCGTCACCGAATGCGGCGATCGACACCTCGTCACGCTTGATGGTCCGCTTGAGGCCCAGGTCATGCTGCTGGGCTTGCTGGCCATGGTGGTCCAGGTATTCGATTTCCGCTGCGGCCTCGAACAGCACCGGGTAGTGGACGTACAGCCAGAAGGCCCGGTGCAGATCACTCTTGCAGGCAATGAGGCCCACCAATTCGGCCGGTCGATCATGGGCGGCCTGGAACATGGCCTGTTTGCCCAGCGGGTGGGCCAGCTGGGTACTGGCATGCAGTCCCGCCACGATGCGGTCACGCATGGCCACCACGGGATGCGCCTGAATCAGCCCGATCAAGCGTCTTGAGGTCTGGACCGTGTCGCTCCATGCCCAGCCCTCGGGCATGGGCAAGGCGTGGCGCTCGATGAAGGTTTTGAGGGTGTCGTCGACAGGCAGGCTCAGCAATATGTCGGCGTAGGTTTGGTTTCGGCTCACGAATATCTCCTTGTTGTTTTTCGTTGGGCAATGAGGCGTCTGAACCCCTGATCCTTCGACCTGGGGCTTTTGGTGGTTTTCGCCGGATTGCTGGATAAATATACAGCTTTTCGGAAATCTGTCAAAACCGTCGCTCCAGGCCGCATGGTTGCTGGGAGGTTTCAGAAAAAGCCAGTATTCATGCGGCTTTGTGCTCTCAAGCGCGTTGATGGGCCTCTAAAACAAAGACTCGAATTTGGGTGTTTTGGCTACGATTTCCGAGGTCAGATTTGATCAATCAAAGCCCCTCGATGAACCACTTCCAAACCCCAGTCCAAGGCAATCCGGCCGAGAAAAGTGGGTACCTCTCCCTCTCGCAAATCGCTCACCTGTTCGCACAAGCGGTCGTAGATCAACACCAAGCCCTTACACAGGCGAACAGCAGTTGGGTATATGCGACTGATCGAGACAAGTTCCTCGACTTCCATGCCTTCCAGAGCGTCAATGCAAACCCGTCTACACACCTGGAATCACAGTCTTGAAAAACACCGCCCCGCCGATGCGCGACATCCTGCGCGCCAACCAAATCTCCGAAAAGCTTCACGCGCTCCCGACCATGAAAATGCCCGAGCTCTGGGCTCTGTGGGATCAATTCTTTATGCACCGCCCGGCCCGGCCTAACCGCACACACATCGAGTCACGCTTGATCTACAAGCTGCAAGAGCAGGCCTATGGCGCCCTGCCCAGCAGTACCCGCGACATGCTGGCCGACTACGGTGCCCGGTTCTCGAAGATCGAAACCGCTGCCCCATCCACCCGGACATTGCTCCCGGGCACCACACTCATGCGTGAATTTGATGGCCACCAATACAAGGTCACGGTGCTCCCCACGGGTGGCTATGAATTCGACGGTCAGCGGTACAAGAGTTTGTCGGCCATTGCCAAGTTGATCACCGGCACGCAATGGTCCGGACCGGCCTTCTTTGGCTTGAAAGGCAAGAAGACATGAGCGAGACGCAACAAGTCACTCTCAAGCGCTGCGCGGTGTATTGCCGCGTCTCTTCGGACGAACGGCTGGATCAAACCTTCAACTCCATCGATGCCCAGCGTGAAGCTGGCGCGGCATTCATCGCCAGTCAGCGCGCCGAGGGCTGGGAGCAAGTCGAAGATAACTACGAAGACCCGGGCTTCACCGGCGGCAATATGGATCGCCCAGGGCTCAAGCGTCTCTTGCAAGACATCCAGGACGGCAAGATCGACATCGTGGTGGTCTACAAGATTGACCGGCTTTCGCGGTCACTCGCTGACTTTGCCAAGATGATTCAGCTCTTTGATCGGTACAAGGCCAGCTTCAGTTCCGTCACCCAACAGATCAATTCAGCCACGTCCATGGGACGCCTGATGCTCAACGTCCTGCTGTCTTTCGCTCAATTCGAGCGCGAGGTGACTGGTGAGCGCATTCGCGACAAATTCGCCGCCTCCAAGCGCAAAGGCATGTGGATGGGCGGTCAAGTGCCGATGGGCTACTGCGTGGACAACCGAAAGTTGGTGGTGGTGCCAGAGGAGGCTGAGGTGGTGCGGCAAATCTTTGACTCGTTTGTTGCAACACGTTCGACCACCCTCATGGTCAAGCAGCTCGTAGAGCAAGGCGTCACGAGCAAGAACGGCAAGCCACTGAGCAAGCAGGCTCTCTACACCATCCTGCACAACCGACTGTACATCGGCGATATTGGGCACAAGGGCGACTTTTATCCAGGCCAGCACGAGGCCTTGATTGATCAGTCGCAATGGGACCGCGTGCAAGAGATCATGGCCCAGAACAGCCGGGACCGGGCTCGCGACACCTTCGGTCAGAAATGCAGGCACGGCTTCTTGCTGCGCGGGATGATGTTTACGGCCGATGGGGACCTCTACCTGCCGATGGCCACCCGCAAGACCAGCGGCAAGCTGTACCGCTACTACGTGGTCAACAAAAACCAAAAAATGGGAGCTGGCACCGTGGAATTTACCAATCTGCCTGCGGCGGGCATCGAGAAATCCGTGATGGAGAAGGTGCTCGAGGTACTGCGTTCCGGTCAGATGGTCCACAAATGCTGGGAGCAGGTGTGCAGCCTCAACCCCAAGTTGACCGAACCTGAGGCCATGGTGCTGTTCTTCAAAAACACGGCGGGCATATGGGACCAGTTGGCCACGCAAGCCAAACAGGACATCGTGCGCACGCTGATCAAACGCATCACCGTCGCCCCAGAAGGCCTGCATCTGGACTGGCGATTTGAGGCCTGGGGCGCACTGATCGGCCTGCCGCCAAAGAACCTGGCCGGATATGAAAAGCTGGAATATGACCTGCGTGAATTGGAGATCGCATGAATAACGCACAGTCGGTGGGCAACAGCGTGGCCAGCACCTCAAATCAAGTGGAGTTCAGCACCTTCATACCACTGAAGTTCGTCAAACGCGGTGGGCACAGCGTTGTTGAGCCCCCAGAAAACGTCGCCCAGGTGATCAAAGACCACGCTCAACTACCGGACACCAAACTGGTTGAAGGGCTCACACGCGCCTTTTACTGGCAGCGACTCATCGACGAGGGCATCGTGCGCAGTGGCGTCGAAATTGCCAGGCAGGAGGGCCTGGATCAGGCCACCGTCAATGAATGCATGCGCTTGACGCTGCTGGATCCCAAAATCATCGACAGCATCCTTCAAGGCACCCAGCCCAAGGGGCTGAACCTGCACTGGTTCACCAAACACACCATTCCGGCCCTGTGGAGTGAGCAACACGGAAAGTTTCAAGCCATCGCCGACAGCCAATGAGTCGGTGATCTGGTGGACCGGGGATCCGGGCCACACCCTGCACCTTCAAATTCACGTGCAAATCGAATGCACCAGTAGAAACGGCTCCAAAGGAGCAGTACACCTCCATCTGCAATTCAGTAAATCGGAGGGTCTAGGAAGTCCGCGTTGAGACAATCTATCGGCATCAACTGGTAGACCTCGCCAATAACTTGGCAGCTAGAATCGCATGAAACTACTATGCCCGGACTGAAACACTCCTCGTTTTGCATCGAACTCCTACGTCGCGTCGCCGAGGAGGCCGCGGCCGACTTCTCCGGGGTAGGTTTCATCTGCTATAGCGACCTCTCAAGCCTGCCGCATCTGGCGTTGAGTGTTCCTCAGGACTCGATTCACTCGCTGCCCATCTTTGGAGTGAACGCTATCGGGGCCTTCCTAGCAAAGGCGTCCCGTGCGTCATCGTTGCTTCACGACGGATTTCATCTCGTCGCCGCTCAGGGCTTTGCACTTACACATGTGTGCCGTTTTATCGCTCCTGCAATTCCTCCTGATCAATCAGGCCTACAGCTAACCGCCGGTGCACGACACATGTCGGCACAACTGGCATCTAGAGCCCATGGCATTGAGGCTGCGGCTCTTATGGCAAAGGACGGGACTGGTGTCGTCTATGAGTGCGGCATCAAGATCTTCGAAGAGCAGTTGCGATGATTCCTTTGAGCATCACTTCGTCTGATCTAGCTCGGCTTGCGAAGCTCTCTGCGGTCTTAGGGGCAATTGCCGCTGCCTTAGTCGTGGCGACTCGGTGGGCGACGTATCAACACTCTCCCATTTCGGTGCTTGGGCAGGCGATTTCTGCCGCCTTGGCGGCACCGACGCTTGTCATCCTGGTAGTGCGCAAGATTAAGTGGAAACACCCATGGCTTTCGAAGCTCTTAGGCCGTCGGATGGTTCACGGACTATGGTGGGGGGAGCTTCACTCGGACTATGTCAAGAACCCAGGAGATCCTCCACTTTCTCCTATTCCTATCGCCTTCGTCATCAGGCAGACTTACCTGACCTTGTCCATCAAGTCGTACACATCAGCTTTACCAGGTGAATCCATCCTCGAAACGCTCCATGCGCATCCGGTGACCGGAGATGCAAGCCTGCGTTACGCTTATCAGATGACCAGAAGGGCTAACGCAGAGAACAAGGCTACCCTCGGCTACGGGGATTTAGTGCTCGGGGGCGAAGACAAGGAACTCTTAGGTGACTACTGGACAAATTCGCCGTCCACTGGACGTATACACCTCACATTGTTGACACGAGATTGCGACGACATTCGCTCGTTTACGGATGCCCTGAGATACAAAGCGCGCCTCGAGTCAATGTCGGCTTCCGTGTAACGGTTAGACTGGTTTGAACACCCCTCCAGGGTTGTGACTCGAGTCATTGGGGCTGATGATGTGCAGCAGGCTCAATTCTTTGGTAAGGCAAGGCAGGTCACACCGTACCAACGACACCCTTAACTGTGCGAACTCGAGGTGTCACCGGCGCCGGCGAAAAAGGCTTTGAAGTTTTGTATAGGGTGGTCTCGGCGGGTTACGTTCCACATGCCGAACGTCGCGGACGGTGACCGGCACGCGTCGAACTGCGTAAACCTGCCCGTTAAGGCGAACGACGCAGTCCATGAAGTGCCTCCCCACGTAGGCGGTGTGCTCCTCAGCGATAAGCAGACGCATTCCAACCTGTCGGTGTCCCAAGTCGCTTTGCTGGTCGGCCTCTGAGCCCTCATTGCGGACAGTCCACTCGACCATAGCGAACTCCGGCACCACGTGCGGGTTGACGATAGTGAATGAGAGCGCGCTGTCCTTTGCCACACCGGGCACCTCGTTGCGATGCGTTGCCACAAGGCGACGAGGATTCCAGGTGAACACCTTGACCTCAACCTCCGGCAACTGCATGACTGCTCGACCGGAGTTTTCGTCGACCATCTCTACTTGGTCGGTTTCAGGCAGGGGCATGAGAAACGAGAATGCCTCCGACCAAATAAGTGCAGCCGACGCCTCGTCTTCAGCGCCGCCAGCGCGCTCGGCAATGTCTTGCAGCGCGGCTAGCCGGGGCAGGAATCCATCCCATGCTTCCGACGACATTCGATTAAGGTCTTCGTTCTTGTCAATCGGATTCTCGACCTTGCGCTCATCGAAAAATCGGTCGTGGATCTTCTTGATTACTGCTACGAGTGCATCGTCATCAGCCAAACCTATAAAGCGCTGTGCCCACAGTTCCTGATAGGCCTCAGTGGCGACGACTGTCAGTAAGATGGAAGATGGCCGGGAGTCAGGGGCTTCGTCAAATGAGACGGCAGCCCAGGCCTTGAGATACCGAACAAGCCGTCGAAGCTGGTCACGGTCGTCGCTGCTGACCGCTTCTTTGAACCACTTGTAGAGGTTCTTCGGGTCGCTGTGCTCCCACTTCCCCGATATACAAGCCAAACGCCGGACATCAGAATCTGTGTTGAGGTGATAAACCGGAGTGTCAATGTGGAACTGTCGAATGTATGAGGCGCGGGAGCAGCGCTCCTTAGGCGGCACTTCCACCTTCTTCAACTCTTCGCACACCTTCTCGTACTCAAGAAGCTCGACTTGAACCCAGTCCCTGAGCTGCTTGGGCGTTGGTTCTACGTCTTGATCGTCGTCCCACTCGAAGTACAAGCCGACGTCAACGTCATATTCTTCACCGAGGTGAACCGGCTTGATGAGCGTGGCGTACTTGTAAGATCCCTGAAGCCACGTGGAAATGGTGTAGCCGTGCTTGGCAAGCGCCTGCTTCAAGTGGTCAGCGAGGTCGTTCCATTGCTGCCGCAGGAATTCTCGTTGCTCCGTCGTCGGGGTGACGCGTCCGATGAGAGTCTGGTCGGTGTTTCCATTGAACAGCTTCGAAGCTTCGCCCATCAGTCGTCCTTGAATAGCGTGGGTTGTGGTTGATGTGCCCGAGAGTCGTCGCCGTTGGCCATGCTTTGCTAACGACGCCGGCTCCGCCCAGGCCAAGGCAGTTGCCCAGTAAGCTCAGCCAAGCCACCATCGTCCTCGACGCGTACACCAAAGCGATTCACTTCGACCGCGGGTAAATCCTCGCTGTCGAACCACAGCAGAGAAGTCGTGGTATCTGTGCATAGGTAGTGTCTGGAGAGTTCCCGCAGGTCTAGGCCCTTTTTCCAGTTGTCGAACCAGATGTCTTGCGCAACCTCATCCGTATCAACAGCACTGCTGCCTGAAGAACGGAGACGGTGAGCCACAGAGCCGACGGGGATGGCAGATCTGGGAGAGATCCAAGCGCCCGCCTGCCGCAAGCTGGTGGAGCGTGCCGCGTAGCGTACTGCACCGCGCTCCATGGTGACAAAGGCGCAAGGGATGTCGCTGAGGGAGGCGAATCGCGACGCTGCGGCAGGAAATGATGTGCTGAAAAGCGCCGCCATGCACTGGATCAGCTCCAGAGAAGGTTCCTCCTTGGGTACAAGCGACAGCCATTGCTGATATGGCATCAGCAATTCAGCGGCGAAGGTATCGCACGCGATTTCGTTTGGATGCCGTTTCGCATAGGACCAGGAAGGCACCTCTTCGTGGCTCGATTCCAGCCCTAGGACAATATGCGCGATTTCGTGACAAATGGTGAAGCGTTGGCGTTCTTCCGTCTCCAGCGAATTCACTATGATCACATGCTTGCCATTCGGCTTGGTTATCGTGTAGCCGGACTCCCCCTCATCAAGCTCCTCTTTCTTGACCTTAGCGTTGGCCGCTACCACATAGGCCGTCAGGTCTTCTCGGATGCAGGAGACATCAACCTTCGCAACAAAGGCCCGAGCTTTCCGCATGACATCCGCTTCATCCATGTTCAGTCGTCCTCGAATGCTCGCTGTATCCGGGCAATCAGTATCGCGGGATCGGGCCTTGTGGTTCCACGATGCCTCACACCCGCTGCAGCCGAAAAAATGTCAATGCTGATGGAAGGTTCGTTCAGAACGAATTCAACAAGGCGGGGATCGACCTCCGCATGGTTAACAAGCCACATCACCAGCGCAGCATCTCTTTCACCTGGTTTGAGAACCTTCAGCAGC
Organism: Limnohabitans radicicola; assembly: GCF_014837235.1. Taxonomy (GTDB): domain Bacteria; phylum Pseudomonadota; class Gammaproteobacteria; order Burkholderiales; family Burkholderiaceae_C; genus Limnohabitans_A; species Limnohabitans_A radicicola. Next base: position 66,625 of record NZ_JACYFT010000004.1, read on the forward strand.
TTCTCGACTAAATCAGATGAGGGGTTTGCTTTCTCTCCGGACTCCAGCCGGTGGACATACGCATGGTCTACTGAGGATAGTTGACCGATTTCGCGCAACGAGAGGGTTCTGCGTTCACGCAGCGTCTTGAGGGCGACGCCCAGGCCTGTTTGTGACATCCGTCATTCCTTGTGGCTGCGGCGGACACCGCTGTGCGTCCGATCCGCAGTAGTTGCGTTGTGGCGCCAAGCCCACTATTTGCAGTCTAGCACCAAGTCTGATACATTGTTGTCCAGCCAGACAACAAAAATGAATTTTACGAATGTAGCAAGTTGATTTGGCTTGACGCACCCGTTGTCTGCAAGAGCAACGAATTTTGCTTCAACCGGTAGTCATTGGCAACACGGCCAGCTGGCCGAGGTCTCGATGGTTCAACATTAGGAAATTCGCTATGACAGGCAAAAATCAGCACGTAGTTCCTCACCAGGACGGTTGGGCCGTCAAGGGCGCCGGCAATCAGCGGGCAACCTCCGTGCACGACACGCAACAACAGGCCATTGACGCAGCGAGGGAAATAGCGCGCAACCAACAGTCTGAACTGGTCATCCACCGTCCGGACGGTCGCATCCGTGACAAGGACAGTCACGGCAGCGACTCTTTCCCACCGAAGGGCTAAGTGCCATGACGGGCGTGCCCACCTACCATGTACTTGCCCTGTCTGGGGGCGGCTATCGCAGTTTGTACACAGCGACAGTTCTTGCTGAGCTTGAAGCCGTGCTGGGCCGCTCCATTGCTTCGCACTTCGACCTGATCTGCGGCACTTCTGCAGGCGGGATGCTGGCCTTGGGGCTGGCCTCTGAAATACCCGCCATTGAACTCAAAGCCTTGTTCGAACGAGAGGGCTCTCGCATCTTCGGTTGCCGTAGTCTTCCGAGGCGCCTCTTGGGCTTCTGGTTGACAGCCAAGCACGACTCGGTTGGGTTGAGGGATGTACTGACCGAGCGCTTCCAAGACGCCACGATCGGCAACTTGAAGCACCGTGTTCTCGTGCCGACCGTCAACTATTCGACGGGGCGTGGGCAGTTCTTCAAGACTCCCCACCATCCGACCTTTGAGTTAGATCACCGCCTGAAGATCGTCGATGTGGCGCTGGCTACCGCCGCCGCCCCCGTTTACTTTCCGTTGGCGCGCAACGACCGTGGTGTATTTGTGGATGGAGGGCTGGTTGGCAACGCGCCCGGACTGTTCGGGCTGCACGAAGTCAACACGTTTCTTGCACCGAAACAGAATGCACTGGTCCGGGTGCTGTCGATCGGCACAATGACGATCGGTGCAACGGTCCGCGGCGGCGCAAGCCTCGACCGCGGCTTCGGCAAGTGGCGCGGAGGGCTGTTCGACCTCGTGATCTCCGCTCAGGAATCGTCGGTTGACTACATGCTGCGGCAATCCTTGGGGAGCAACTACTTCCAGATCGACGACAAAGCCACGCCCGATCAAAGCAAGGATGTAAAGGCCTTGGACCGAGTTTCGATCGGAGCCACGAATACGCTGAAGGACCGCGGCAGCCACGCAGCGCAGCGCGCGCTTGGCGACCCTCAATTCCAACCTTTTCGAGCGCACCAGGCTGGCGCCCCCACCTTTTATCACGGCCCCAACAAGAATGTACCGGAGGCCGCATGCTGAACCTTAGCCCACTTTTTTTTACCACTGTCGATGGCGAATCCTGCATGCATAACGAGCTGGATCTGACGCCTGAGCAACGAGCCTGGATTGCCAGCGCCCGAAGTAATGTCAGGAACTGCCTGCGTACCGGCATTCCACGTGTGTTACACGAACGCGGGTACACGGAAGACGTTCCGCAACCGCGTTTCTTCACGCAAGGGTCGTGGGCTTACAAGACCTTGAATGGCCCGGCACAACAGCCCCAGCAGGCTGATGTCGATGATGGTTGCTATCTGCCATTGAATTTCGTCTCGCAGACGAAGCGCCCCAGCAGGGCTACAACGGTGCTCTTTGCCGCAGCAGAAGAAGCATTGAAGCCGCTGGTCGAGGAAAAGCGTTGGAAGCTCGTCACCGACAAGCCAACCTGCATCCGGATCGTCATTGCAGCGTATGCCCACATCGACATTCCGCTGTACGCCATTCCCGACGAAGAATTCGCCACGCTTACGAAAGCCTCGACGGAGCGATACGGCTACGATTCGCTGTCGGAGGCGGTGAATATGGCAGAGCGGGATGCTTGGACAGCATTGCCCGCTGACCAAGTGCTCCTGGCTCACCGCGAGTGCAACTGGATGCCCTCCGACCCCAGGACTGTCAAAGAATGGTTCCTGGGCGAAGTGGAGGCCAAGGGCGAACAGTTCCGCCGCGTAATTCGCTACTTGAAGGCGTTCCGCGATTGGCGATGGCCCAGCAGCGGGCCGGCTTCGATTCTGCTGATGGCCGCTGCGGCTCCGCTGTTCGAGAAACGGGAACGGCGTGACGATCTGGCGCTGCTAGATGTCGTCGCAGCATTGCCGGCCAGGCTGCGTGCGGGGGTGAACAATCCCGTTGATGACTCAGAGTCGCTTACTGCACGCCTTGGTAAAGAGAGCGTCGAAGAGGCCGCGAAAGCGTTCGAAGCATTGGAAAAGGTGCTGCGCGGAGCTACCGACGCCGGTAGCCCTTCACAGGCTTGCATCTGGATGCAAGGCGAATTCGGTCCACGTTTTCCGAACGAACCAGATCGGGTCAAGGTGGTATCCGTTGCCGCCACCATCGCTGCAGCTCCGGCCGCGGCTGGTCCGAGTGAATTGGTCGGGCGAACGAAAGCCGGATGAGCAGCGTCGCCGCAGTCGCGGACGTTATCGAAGCCTTCAAGCAGCAAAGCTTCACGTTTGTCGGTAAGACGGACGACGGCTGGTTCAAGCTGCGGGGGCCGTTGACCCCGCCCGGATTAGACAAGGGGTTTCCGTGTGAGGTTCAGCTCGACCCCACCTTCTTCGATCTGCCTCGCATTCGGCTGCTTGAAATACCGCATGCACTGCCTAACGTAGTTCCTCACCTTGGCGCGGATGGCGGCCTTTGCTATCTAGCCAAGGGGACCGTCGTGCTGGACATCTACGACCCTGTAGGACAATCCCTGGCATGCCTACAACGTGCGGCCGCGGTGCTCGGGCAGATGTTGAAAGGCGAAATGGTCGAGGATCTTGTCGAAGAGTTCTTTGCCTACTGGAACGGCTGGCTTTGCTTCGTGGACATGCAAGGTGAAAATCTGGGAAGGCAAAACTGTATCGTCGCGCAAGCCAATGGAAATCCTCTCTGGTTTATCACCGACAACGAAAATCGAACAACAAAAAAGCTGCAGTCACTCGGCTACCAGGTCACCGACAAAACGGTGCTGACCTACCGGGTCAAGACCACGGCACAACCCCGACCGCTGACTAGCCACTGGCCACCCGAAACCGTGGGAGACATCTTGGCTTGGCAAAGCACCCTAGACCCTCGGTGCCGGCGCAAGATTCACGAACGGATCAAGGAAGGGCAAAACAAAAAAGCCAATGGCGTCTTGATCATCATCGAATCGCCGCTGATGACCTATGGCTTTGCTGTGCTCTTTGATCACCAAACGTTGACGCAGAAAACCAAGCTCGCTGACCGCAGGGATTCGATCTATGGGCTGAAGGCGATGCCCGTCACAGTGATCCGGATCGATGACCGGTATCTGGCCCAGCGCAACATTCCCAAGTCGAATACGCTGGCGGGCAAAAAAATCGCACTTGTGGGTTGCGGCACAATCGGCGGGTACCTCTCGGACATGTTGGTCAAGGCTGGGGCAGGCACCTGCGGAGGCAAGCTCACGCTGGTAGATTTTGATAGCCTGCTTCCGCAGAACATCGGGCGGCATCGACTTGGGTTCCCAGACCTGTTATCGAACAAGGCCGAGGCGATGGCGAAAGAACTCAAGCGCCTGGCACCAGGCGCTGAGGTTCATGCGCTCCCCGTGGATGTCAGGAAGGCCCAACTGGGACAGCTGGATCTGCTCATCGATGCCACCGGTGAAGAATCTCTCGGACATTGGCTGTCTGGCCGCTATCGGGCTCCAACGCCGATGCTTTCCATCTGGATCGAAGGGCCGGGCACGACTGTGCGTGCGCTCTTAAGAACGAACGCATCAGGTGCGTGCTACCGATGCCTTTGGCACAGCAACAGGAGAGGCGAACTTCGCTCGACCCTTGATCCTCTTCCCACCATCTTGGCGGGCCATGGATGCGAGGGCTTGTATGTGCCTTTTCCGGCATCGGTATCGGTGCATGCTGCCAGCCTGGGCGCTGAAATGGCACTTGACTGGGCCAACGGCGTCTATTTCCCTGGGTTGCGAACCAGACTAATTGATCGCACCCATCAGCTTGCCACGCCCGATTGCGATCCACTACGGGATCGGGAGTGCCCTATATGCAATTCATGAGTTCTTGGGCAACTGACGACAAAAAAGCGTTGCTGCATTTCTCGGAGCCAACGCTGGAGACTTTCTGTCAATATGTTCAAGCCAGTGATACCGACTGCGAAGCTGGCGGGCTTCTGCTCGGATCGGTTCACGGAGCACATATGCTCATTCAGCAAGCAACGGTCCCCACGGCTTGGGACAAACGGTTTCGCCACCTGTTCGAGCGAATGCCGTTTGGCCATGAAGCCATCGCCCTGTCTCGATGGATGGCGAGTCAGGGAACCGTTCGTTATCTGGGCGAATGGCATTCCCATCCGGAAGACCATCCTCATCCATCTAGTCTCGATAGATTGGAATGGGGCCGCTTATCTGCGAAGCGGCAGGACAAGCGGCCAATGCTTGCTGTTATCGTCGGGCGAAAAGCTCTGTATGTCGAATTGGTACAGAGTTCAGGTCGTGGTTCGGTGCTTACCTCTGTGGAATAGCTACCAACCACATCAACGCCGTCCCGGCGTTCCGTTGTTGGGCTCGCAGGCTGCACCTCCCGCTTCGTGTCGAATCGCGGCCATTCGACCCTACCCTCGGATACATCCTCCGGCTCGGCTTGTTGATCCGGGCTTGCACGCTTCGCTTGCCCAAAGGCGAGTGTATGACCGGATGTGGGCGGTCTTGTTGTTCAATTCAACGAATCACGGCGTTTTCACCATCAATGGCAGGGCCGCTGGAAGGTGCCTCTTCCGGTCAGCCTATCGACAACACCAGCAACCAACGAACGTCCGATTTATAGGAGACAAAGGTCAGGCGTTTTTCACAATGTGGTGAACTTCAGGCCTCGGCAATCGTGGTTATGGGGCTGTGAAACTTTAGCGCCCGAAGCCAGCCTGTTCGGACTCTGCCTCCCCCCAAGTCAGCGATGAATTTTGTACTCTAGTCAATCGTGGGAAGCAAGATTTACATCAAACTACTGAGCTGCAACCCGCATGAAACCTAGGCTCACCTCTTGGCCTCGACCAAGAGAAAACAGAGAAAGAGAGAGATTTCGAGGGAAAAAAATCGGCCATCCTCGATTTCCTGGCCATCCACGGCCAAGAGACTTTTTCAGAAATGGCGCCATTACAGGGCCGCAACGAGATGCATGAACGGTTTAGAGAACAGTTCATGGGTGGTAAATGGTAGGGCGTCACGGACTTGAACCGTGGACCAAAGGATTATGAGTCCTCTGCTCTAACCAACTGAGCTAACGCCCCAACCGAAGCCCTGATTGTAGTGGGCCGCCGGAGCTCACTTGGACTGGCTGAGCGCGTTGCTGACCAGCCGGGAGGTGATGTCCACGATCTGGATCATGCGGTCATAAGGCATGCGCGTGGGGCCAATCACGCCCAGCGTGCCCACCACCTGGCCGTCGACCTCGTAAGGCGCACTCACCACCGAGAGCTCCTGCATGGGCACAATCTGGCTTTCTCCGCCGATGAAAATGCGCACGCCTTCGGCCTGGCTGGAAACATCGAGCAAGCGCATGAGCTGGGTTTTTTGCTCGAACAACTCAAACGCCCGGCGCAAATGGCCCATGTCACTCGAAAAGTCGCTGACCGACAACAGGTTGCGCTCACCCGAGATGACCACCTCGTTCTGGTCCTGGGTCAGGGCTTCGGTGCTGACCTGCACGGCGGCCTGCATCAAGGCCGCGATCTCGCCTTGCAACTTGATCAGGTCCTGCTGCACACGGCCCCGCACCTGCTCGATCGCCATGCCCGCGAAGTGCGTGTTGAGGTAATTGGAGGCCTCGACCAGCTGGCTGTGCGTGTAATCGGTATCGGTGAACAGAATGCGGTTCTGCACATCGCCTTCGGGCGACACGATGATCACCAGCAGGCGGCGCTCGGACAAGCGCATGAATTCGATGTGGCGGAACACCGAAGCACGGCGCGGGGTCATCACCACCCCAACAAACTGCGACAGGTTGGACAGCAGCTGGGCAGCGTTGGCAATCACCCGCTGCGGCTGGTCGGGCGTGAGCGCTGGTGTTTGCAACTCGTCGCGCTGAACCGTGAGCATGGTGTCCACAAACAGGCGGTAACCCCGCGTGGTCGGAATGCGCCCAGCAGAGGTATGAGGGCTGGCGATCAGCCCCAGCTCTTCCAGGTCCGCCATGACATTGCGGATGGTCGCTGGCGACAAATCCAGGCCCGAGGCCTTGGACAAAGTCCTGGACCCCACAGGTTGGCCGTCGGAGATATAGCGTTCGACCAGCGCTTTGAGCAATAACTTGGCACGATCATCGAGCATGGGCTCATTTTAATGATGTAATTTGCCCATGAAATCCAAATTCCGTCATGTTGCGCTGTTTGGCAAATACCACGCCACCGTCACCGGGGGTGCTCTGGAGAGTTCCCGCAAGGTGCTCGACGATGTGGCGCAATTTCTGGCGCGCCAGGGCTGCGAGGTGGTTCTGGACAAAGACACCGCTGTTCATACGGGTTTGAGCGGCTTTCCTGCGCTGAACATGGAGCAGATTGGGGCCCAGTGCGACCTGGGGCTGGTGATCGGTGGCGATGGCACCATGTTGGGTGTGGGTCGGCAGATGGCCAGCCATGGCCTCCCCCTGATCGGCATCAACCAGGGGCGGCTGGGTTTCATCACCGACATCCCCATCGGGGGTTACCAGAACACCTTGGCACCTATGCTGCAAGGCCGCTACCAGATTGACGACCGCAGCGTGCTGCATGCCAAGGTCGTGCGGGACCAACATTGCGTGTTCGATGCCCTGGCCCTCAACGATGTGGTGGTCAACCGGGGCGGTACCTCGGGCATGCTGGAGTTGCGGGTCGAGGTCGACGGGCGTTTTGTGGCCAACCAGCGGGCCGACGGCTTGATCATTTCAACCCCCACAGGTTCCACCGCGTATTCCTTGTCGGCGGGCGGCCCCCTGATGCACCCTTCCATTGGCGGCTGGGTCATGGCGCCGATCGCCCCGCACACCCTGTCCAACCGCCCCATCGTTTTGCCCGAGACCTCCGAGGTGAGCTTGGAGATCGTGTCTGGCCGCTACGCCAGTGCCAACTTCGACATGCAGTCGCTGGCCGAGCTGATGATCGGTGACCGCATCACCGTGCGCCGGTCCGAACACAAGGTGCGCTTTTTGCACCCCGAGGGCTGGAACTACTTTGACACGCTGCGCAAGAAAATGCACTGGAACGAGGGAGGCAACTGAGCCGTGGCGCTGACGCACATCACCCTGCGCGATTTTGTGATCGTGCACGAACTCAGTTTGGACCTGTCCAGCGGCTTCAGTGCACTGACTGGCGAAACCGGCGCAGGCAAGTCCATCCTGATCGATGCCCTGCAATTGGCGCTGGGCGCGCGCGCAGAAGCCAGCGTGGTGCGCGAAGGCGCCAGCCGCTGCGACATTTGTGCCGAGTTTGAGACATCCCCCGTCACCACCGCCTGGCTGCAGGACGCTGGCTTTGGGCACGAAGACGCCCTGCTGCTGCGTCGCACCGTCGACAGCAGTGGCAAAAGCCGCGGCTGGATCAACGGCAGCCCCGCCACCGCCACGCAGCTGAGGGAACTGGGCGAACTGCTGCTGGACATCCACGGTCAGCACGCCTGGCAAAGCCTGACCCGGCCAGACGCCGTGCGCGGTCTGCTCGATGCCTATGCAGGTGCGGACTCCCGCCCGGTCAAAACCACCTGGTACGCATGGCGCCAAGCCCTCAGCACCCTGGAAGCCGCCCGGCAAGCCCAGAACACCTTGGCCAACGAACGCGAACGCATGGCCTGGCAAATTGGTGAATTGGACAAGCTCCGGCCGCAGCCCGACGAGTGGGAGGAGCTCAACCAGCAGCACAGCCGTTTGTCCAATGCTCAGGCCCTGATCGAAGCGGCACAGCAAGCCGCGTCCAGCCTGGAAGGAGAGGACGACGGCGGTGCCCTGGCGCTGCTGGCTCGCGCGGCGCAAAGCCTGCAAGACCTGGCGGCGGTGGAGCCCGAATTCCAGAGCCTGGCCGAAGTGTTGGCCTCGGCCCAGGCCCAGGCCGAAGACGCGGCCCACAGCCTGCACGCTTACCTGCGCAACACCGATCTGGACCCCGAAGGCCTGGCCCGGCTGGACGAACGGCTGGGCTTGTGGATATCGCTGGCCCGGCGCTACAAACGCCCACCTGAAGAGTTGCCTGCCGTGCTGGCCCAATGGCGGCAAGAGCTGGCACAACTCGATGCAGCCAGCGACCTGCAAAGCCTGGAAGCGGCCGAGCAAATGGCGCATGCGGCCTACCTGAAAGCCGCACAAGAACTGTCCAAGCAGCGTCAGAAAGCGTGCAAGCCTTTGGGCGAAGCCGTCACCAGCGCCATGCAGCAGCTGGGCATGCAAGGCGGCCGCTTCGAGGTCAGCCTGCAAAAAAGCGAAGCCCCAGCGCAGCATGGGCTCGAAGACATCGGCTTTCTGGTGGCAGGCCACGCGGGCAGCACGCCACGCCCCGTGGGCAAGGTGGCCTCGGGCGGCGAACTCTCGCGCATTGCCCTGGCCATTGCCGTCACCACCAGCGAGCTGGGCGAAGCCGGCACCTTGATCTTTGACGAAGTGGACTCCGGCGTGGGTGGCGCTGTGGCCGAAACCGTGGGCCGCCTGATGAAGCAACTCGGTCGCCACCGCCAGGTGCTGGCTGTCACGCACCTGCCCCAGGTCGCCGCCTGCGCCGACCACCACCTGGTGGTGAGCAAGCGCCTGGTCGCAGGCCAGGTGCAAAGCGGCGTGGCCGCCATCACGGGCGAAGAGCGCGTGAGCGAAATCGCGCGCATGCTGGGCGGCGAAAAACTCTCGGCCACCACCCTGGCCCACGCCCGCGAAATGCTCACCCCTGCCCCCACCCGCCAAGCCACCGAGCGCTGACCATGGACATCATCCTCATCACCGGCATGTCCGGCTCCGGCAAGTCGGTCGCCCTGCATGCCCTCGAAGACGCTGGGTACTATTGCGTCGACAACCTGCCCCCCGAGCTGCTGATCTCTTTTGTGCAACTCGAAGAGCAGCAAAAGGAAACCCGTCTGGCCATCGCCATCGACGTGCGCAGCGCGGCATCACTGCACCTCATGCCCGAGCAGCTCAACGCCCTGCGCGACATGGGCATGACCGTCAAGTCGATCTTTCTGGACGCCACCTCGGACACCTTGCTCAGGCGCTACTCCGAAACCCGGCGCAAGCACCCGCTGTCGGGCGAGTCCAAGCCGCAAAGCGAAAAAGTCCTGATCGAGACCATCCAGTTCGAGCGGGATTTGCTGTCCAACCTGCGCGAGCGCGCCCACGTGATCGACACCAGCTTGCTGCGCTCGGCCCAGCTGCAGACCTACGTCAAGAGCATGGTGAGTGCCCCCGCTTCGCAACTGACCCTGGTGTTTGAATCGTTTGCCTTCAAACGCGGCATCCCGACCGACGCCGACTATGTGTTCGATGTGCGCATGCTGCCCAACCCGCACTACGAAAGCGCGCTCAAACCCCTCACGGGTCGGGACGCCCCGGTGCAGGACTACCTGCGCCAATCGGCCGAAGTCGAGCGCATGCAACAGCAGATCCAGGATTTTTTGCTGCAATGGATTCCGGTGATCGAAAAAGACCACCGCAGCTACGTGACGGTGGCCATTGGCTGCACGGGTGGCCAGCACCGCTCGGTGTTCCTGGTGGAGCAACTGGCCGAGGCCTTCAAGGCCCGCTGGCTCACGCTCAAGCGCCACCGCGAGCTGGACGCGCTCTAGCCAAGACCCCTCAAGGCCCTGCGTACAACCAGGGCACGTCCATGACCCGCTCACCCAGCAGGCGCATGGAGGCATTGCGCCCCCAGGCCACAGGCCCTTGGGCATGGAAAATTTCACCGTTGCGGATTGCCCGCGCCTGCACGCGGGCATTGCGCTGCCAGCGCACCTGCGCATAGCGATGCAAACGTTCGGCCACGCTGCCTGATCCGATCCAGGCCTCGGCCAAGGCATTCGCATCTTCGATCGCCATGCCCGCGCCTTGCGCCAAGTAGGGCCGCATCGGGTGCGCAGCATCGCCCAGCAAAGCCACATGGCCCCTTGCCATATGCGCAGGACCACTCAAAGGCGGGCGGTCATGCAAGGCCCACAAGCGCCAGCCCTGCATGGCCTGCAGCCGCTCTCGCAATTCCGTCGCCACAGGCCCCAAGGCATGAAACAGGCTGGCGGGCTGTGCCATGGCGTCCCAGCTTTGTGCATCGGCGGGCAAGCTGCCATGGACAATCGCCACCAGATTGAGTCCGCGCCCGGCCTGCACCGGGTAATGCACCACATGCAGACGCGGCCCCATCCAGACCGTGACCTGGTCGGTGCGCCACTGCGCGGGCAAGCTGTCCTGCGGCACCAAGGCGCGGTAGGCCAGGTGACCTGAAAACCGGGGCGCATCTGTCAAACCCAACTCGGCTCGGGTGCGGCTCCACAAACCGTCAGCGCCGACCAGTGCCGAAGCCGTCCAACACTCGCCTTGATCGGTCTGCAGGGTCAGCGCATCGCCCTGTTGTGTGAGCCCCGCCGCACCTTGGCCCAGTTGCAGGTCCACACCCTGGCGCGTGGCGGCAGCCAGCAAGAGCGCATGCAGGTCAGCGCGGTGGATGCAGGCGTAGGGCGCGCCATAGAGGCGCACAGAGCGCTCGCCCAGCGGCAAAGTGCCCAGCACCTGACCCGTGCGGGCGTCGCGGGCTTGCAAACGTGTGGGCATGGCGGCCAGCTGGGCCAGCTCCGACGCAAAGCCCCAGCCTTGCAGGATTCGGGTCACGTTGGGCCCGATCTGGATGCCCGCGCCGACTTCGCCCCAGCGCTCAGAGCGCTCGATCAGCCGCACAGAAGCCCCCGTGCGCGCGAGCGCCACGCCAGCGGCCAAGCCGCCAATGCCGCCGCCCGCCACCAGGATGTCTGTTGCCTGCCAAGTCATGCGCCGATTGTGCCCGTAAGGTGAACCGACCCTCAAAAATTGGACAATAGAGGGCATGACGACGATGAAATCCCCTGAACTTTTGTTGCCAGCCGGCTCGCTCGACAAAATGCGCGCCGCTTACGACTTTGGTGCCGACGCTGTTTACGCAGGCCAGCCCCGCTACAGCCTGCGTGCGCGCAACAACGAATTCAAGCTGGAGCAGATCGGCATCGGCATTGCCGAAGCGCACGCCCGGGGCAAAAAGTTTTTCGTCACCAGCAACCTGCTGCCGCACAACGACAAGGTGCGCACCTACCTGCGCGACATCGAGCCGGTGATCGCCATGAAGCCCGATGCGCTCATCATGGCCGACCCCGGCCTGATCATGATGGTGCGCGAGAAGTGGCCCGAGATGCCCATCCACCTCTCGGTGCAGGCCAACACCGTGAACTGGGCGGCCGTGAAGTTCTGGCAAAAAATGGGCGTGGCCCGCATCATCTTGTCACGCGAATTGAGCCTGGACGAAGTGGAAAAAATCCGCCAGGAATGCCCGGACATGGAGCTCGAAGTGTTTGTGCACGGCGCGCTGTGCATCGCGTATTCGGGCCGCTGCCTGCTGTCGGGCTACTTCAACCGCCGCGACCCCAACCAGGGCACCTGTACCAACGCCTGCCGCTGGAGCTACGGCACGCAAGAGGCCACCGACGAGACCGATTCGGGTGAAGTCAAACCGATCAAGATGGACGGCGACTTCAGCTTTGAACAAGAGCAAGAAGCTGCCGAGAAAAACTTCTCGGCCTGCGGCGACGGTCAGCGTCACCCTGCTGCTGACAAGGTGTACCTGATCGAAGAAGCCAATCGCCCCGGTGCGCTCATGCCCATCATGGAAGACGAGCACGGCACTTACATCATGAACAGCAAGGACCTGCGTGCCGTCGAGCTGATCGAGCGCCTGGTCAAGATCGGTGTGGACTCGCTCAAGATCGAAGGCCGCACCAAGAGCCTGTATTACGTGAGCCGCACCGCGCAGGTGTACCGCCGCGCCATCGACGACGCCGTGGCTGGACGCCCCTTCAACCCCGAACTCATCAGCGAACTCGACGGCCTGGCCTCGCGCGGTTACACATCGGGCTTTCTGGAGCGCCGCCCCGCGCAGGACTACCAAAACTACGAAACCGGTCACTCGGTGGGCCACCGCAGCCAGTTCGTGGGCGAGGTGCGCGCTGTGCAGGACGGCTGGGTCGAAGTGGAGACCAAAAACAAATTCTCGGTGGGCGACACGATCGAGGTCATCCACCCCAGCGGCAACCGCAAGGTGCAACTGAGCGCCATGAAAAACGCCAAAGGCCAAGCCATCGACGTGGCCCCGGGCAGCCCGCTCAAGGTGTGGATTCCGCTGGACGGCCCGGCTGAAGGCGCGCTGATCGCTCGGATGTTCTGACCCAGCCGCACATGGCCCGCCGCCCCATCGTCTCGGTCATCGAGATCCACCCCCAGGCCCCTGCGCAACCCCGCACGGGCGAGCCCTGCAATGGCTGCGGGGTGTGCTGCCTGATGTTCCCCTGCCCCTTGGGCATCGTCCTCTCGCACAAGCGCATGGGCCGCTGCAACGCCCTGCGCTGGAGCGACACAGAGCGCCGCTACCTGTGTGGCGCCATGAGTGAACCGCAAAATGTCTTGCCGTGGGGACTGAAATGGTTCAGCCCCTGGCTGGCCCGCCTGGCGCGCCGCTGGATCGCCAGCGGCATCGGCTGCGACACGACATCGCGCATCGCCGATTGAGATCGCCCAGCAACGGAACAACAACACCCAACCCCAGAAAAAAAGCCCCGCCAGTTTTCACTGGCGGGGCCTGGGTTCAGGTCAGGCCTGATCAGGCGGTCACGCCCTTGGCGGTCTCCACGTACTCTTCAATCTGGTTGAAGTTCAGGTACTTGTAGATCGCTGCGCCATCGGCATTCACACCACCCATGGCGGCGTGGTACTCGGCCACCGTGGGGAATTGGCCCATCTTGGACGCGATCGCGGCCAATTCGGCCGAGGCCAGGTACACGTTGGTGTTCTTGCCCAGACGGTTGGGGAAGTTACGGGTCGAGGTGGACACCACGGTAGCGCCTTCCTTGACCTGCGCCTGGTTGCCCATGCACAGCGAGCAGCCGGGCATTTCGGTGCGCGCACCGGCGGTGCCAAAGGCGGCGTAATGGCCTTCCTTGATCAGCTCGCTCTCGTCCATCTTGGTGGGCGGTGCCACCCACAGCTTGACGGGAATGTCGCGCTGGCCGCCCAGCAGCTTGGCGGCTGCGCGGAAGTGGCCGATGTTGGTCATGCAAGAACCAATGAAGGCTTCGTCGATCTTGGTGCCGGCCACTTCCGACAGGAACTTGGCGTCGTCCGGATCGTTCGGGCAGCAAACGATGGGTTCCTTGATCTCGGCCAGGTCGATCTCGATGACGTGCGCGTATTCGGCGTCCTTGTCGGCTTCGAGCAGGTTGGGGGCAGCCAGCCATTGCTCGACCTTCTCGATGCGGCGAGCCAACGTGCGGGCATCTTTGTAACCGTCGGCGATCATGTTCTTCATCAGAACAATGTTCGACTTCAGGTATTCCTCAACAGGCTCCTTGTTGAGCTTGATCGTGCAACCGGCGGCAGAGCGCTCGGCAGACGCGTCGGACAACTCAAACGCTTGCTCGACCTTGAGGTTGGGCAGGCCTTCAATCTCCAGAATGCGGCCCGAGAACTCGTTGATCTTGCCAGCCTTGGCCACGGTCAAGAGGCCTTGCTTGATGGCGTACAGCGGGATCGCGTGCACCAGGTCACGCAGGGTCACGCCAGGCTGCATTTCGCCTTTGAAACGCACCAGGATGGACTCGGGCATGTCCAGTGGCATCACGCCTGTGGCGGCACCGAAAGCCACCAGACCGGAGCCAGCGGGGAAGCTGATGCCGATGGGGAAACGGGTGTGCGAGTCGCCACCGGTACCGACGGTGTCAGGCAACAGCAGGCGGTTGAGCCAGCTGTGGATCACGCCGTCACCCGGGCGCAGGGCCACGCCACCGCGGTTGCTGATGAACGCAGGCAGTTCGCGGTGGGTTTTGACGTCCACAGGCTTGGGGTAAGCCGCGGTGTGGCAGAAAGACTGCATGACCATGTCGGCCGAAAAACCCAGGCAGGCCAGGTCTTTCAGCTCGTCACGGGTCATCGGGCCGGTGGTGTCTTGCGAGCCCACGGTGGTCATCTTGGGTTCGCAGTAAGTGCCGGGACGCACGCCCTGGCCTTCTGGCAGACCCACGGCGCGACCAACCATCTTCTGGGCCAGTGTGAAACCTGCTTTGGTCGAAACCGGTGCTGTAGGCAGGCGGAACACGGTCGATGCAGGCAGACCCAGGAATTCACGTGCCTTGGCCGTCAGGCTGCGGCCAATGATCAGGTTGATACGGCCACCAGCGCGCACTTCGTCAAACAGCACATCGCTCTTGAGCTGGAAGGTGGTGACGGTTTCACCGTTCTTCACGATCTTGCCATCGTAGGGCAGCACGTCGATGACATCGCCCATTTCGAGCTTGGTCACATCGACTTCGATGGGCAAAGCACCGGAGTCTTCCTGGGTATTGAAGAAGATGGGGGCAATTTTGCCGCCCAGGGTCACACCGCCGAAACGCTTGTTGGGCACAAACGGGATGTCTTCGCCAAAGCCCCAGATGATGCTGTTGGTCGCCGACTTACGGCTGGAGCCTGTGCCCACCACGTCGCCGACATAGGCCACCAGATGGCCTTTTTTCTTCAGCTCCTCAATGAAGGCCATCGGGCCGCGCTTGCCATCTTCTTCAGGCTTGAACGCAGTGCCTTCGCGTGTGTTCTTGAGCATCGCCAGGTAATGCAGCGGGATGTCAGGACGGCTCCAGGCGTCGGGCGCGGGAGACAGGTCGTCGGTGTTGGTTTCGCCAGGCACCTTGAAGACGGTGATGGTGATTTTTTTCTCGACTTCAGGGCGGCTGGTGAACCACTCGGCATCGGCCCAGCTTTGCATGACTTCCTTGGCCTTGGCATTGCCTGCCTTGGCTTTTTCGGCGACGTCGTTGAAGAAGTCGAACATCAGCAGTGTCTTCTTCAGGCCTTCAGCAGCCACGCCTGCGACTTCGGCGTCGTCGAGCAACTCGATGAGGGGGTGCACGTTGTAGCCACCCACCATGGTGCCCAAGAGCTCGGTGGCCTTGGCTTTGGAGATCAGACCCACCTTGACTTCGCCATGCGCCACGGCAGCGAGGAACGAGGCCTTGACCTTGGCCGCATCGTCCACACCTGGGGGCACGCGGTGCGTCAGCAGGTCCATCAGGAAAGCGTCTTCGCCTGCGGGCGGGTTCTTGATCAGCTCGATCAGATCGGCGACCTGTTTGGCGTCCAGCGGCAAAGGTGGGATGCCGAGGGCCGCGCGTTCGGCGGCGTGTTCACGGTAGGCTTGCAACATGGTTTTTTCTCCTGTCAAACAAAATCAAAAGGGTTATCGCCCCATGCCGGTCGTGTCGAACAGCTTGGGCGGGGGATTGGTTTTCATGCTCTCGGCGTAGGCCACTTGGTCAGGGTGTGCGCACTCGTCCGCCACACGTCGGCCTTTTTTCTGGTCCATCAGCATCGACTTGTTGGCCAGCTGCAACCAGACAGCGCCGGCCTTGGCGTCTTCCAGTCGGATCGCCCCGGTGCTGGTGACCACGGGCCGCATGCGGTAGCGAAAGCCCTTGCCTTGCACATTGAAATGGCCTGGTTGCGCCGCATCGTGCTCCACACGGATGCTGGTGCCCAGCTCGCAAGGCAGATGCCCCTGGTGCACGCGTTGGGCAATCGCCAGCTCTTCGGCGCTCACCGCATCATGCGGCGCACCCGCAGATGCGTAAGCCAGCGCAGCTGACGGTGCGGCCGCGGTCAGGGCTTTGACGGGCACAGGCGCACTGACCGATGGCGCAACAACCTGAACAGGCGCTGGCACAGGGCGGTTGGCGCTCTGCATCTGGCCCACTGCAGCAGCGGGTCGTTGGCCTGCAGCCGCGGCAATCGCTTCGGCTTGCGCAGCTGCGGTCGCTTCTTCGCTGGCCGACGTTTTGGGTTTGCTCGCAGCCTTGCTGGCCACGGTTTTGTTTTTGTTCACCGGGGTTTGCGCCCCTGCCCAAGCCGACCACACGGTCAGCACCGCCAGCACAGCCGCTTTATGCATGGAACGCCCCTGAAAGAGTGAAACCCACATCATGAACCGAGCACGGCCGCTTGGCCAGGTGCTGCAAAAAACAACTGAACAGCAGCGGGCAATGCGCGCCCCGTCTGGTGCGCGCGCTCGAGCAACTGCCAGAAGAAACGGTAGCTGGCCCGGTCATGCAGCTGACCGGCATGGCTGATCGGCGCCCAATCGGCGGCGACAGCGGCCAGGATGATCTCGCTGGCCTGGTCGATCTGCGCTTCGCTGGGGGCCATGGCCTTCAGGATCGGACGGATCTGGTCGGGGTGGATGCTCCACATGCGGGTGTAACCCAGCTCGCGGGCGGCTTTCTGGGCGGCCACGCGGATGGCATCGGTGTTCTTGAATTCGGTGACCACGCAGTGCGAGGGCACCTTGCCGTGGGCGTGGCACGCGCTGGCAATGTCGAGTTTGGCGCGCAGCACCAGCGGGTGGGTGAATTGCCCCTGGATGCCCATGCCGTCGGCAGGAATCGCCCCGCCATGGGCCGACACAAAGTCCATCAGGCCAAAGCTGATCGACTGCACACGCGGGTGGGCGGCAATGTCAAAGGCGCGGTGCACGGCAGCGGGCGACTCGATCAGCACATGCAAAGGCAGATCGTGCGCACCGGCCTGAATCAAGGCCTGCTCGGCCAGCTGCACATCGGCCACTGACTCGACCTTGGGCACCATGATGTGCGTCAAGCGTTGGGCCGCCTGGCCTGCAATGGTGGCCATGTCGGCCTGGAAACTGGGGTGATCCACGGGGTGCACACGCACACCCACACGGGCATTGGGCGCCGCGCCCAGCGCCAGCTCGGTGACCAGCGCGGCATGTTCTGCCTCACCGCCCACAGGGGCACCGTCTTCGCAATCGAGGGTCACATCAAAGACGCAGGTTCCAAACTCCTGCGTCATTTCAGCCTGCAGTTGCAAGCTTTTGCGCATCCTCGCGTCGACACCGCTGTAATGGTCGCAAACCGGCAGCTGAACGCTTGCGGCTTGCGCACCCAACAGGACGTCGCGAGGATGGCTCACTGAATGTCTCGGAGAGGCAATCAGATCAAGTGGGCCACGCCAGCTTGCTCGTCGGTCAACTCTTTGAGGGTCTTGTCGATGCAAGCCTGGCTGAACGCATCGATTTCCAGACCTTCAACGACTTTGTATTCGCCGTTTTCGCAGGTGACGGGGAAGCCGAACATGACGTCCTTGGGAATGCCATACCAGCCTTGCGACGGGATGCCCATGGTGACCCACTTGCCGTTGGTGCCCAAGGCCCAGTCACGCATGTGGTCGATGGCAGCGTTGGCAGCCGAAGCAGCCGAGGACAAGCCACGGGCTTCGATGATGGCCGCGCCGCGCTTGCCCACGGTGGGCAGGAACACGTTGGCGTTCCATTCCTGGTCGTTGATCATGGCCTTGACGGATTCGCCTTTGATGGTGGCGAAACGGTAGTCGGCGTACATGGTGGGCGAGTGGTTGCCCCACACGCACAGTTTTTCGATGTCGGCCACGGCTTTGCCGGTCTTGGCAGCGATTTGCGAAGCAGCGCGGTTGTGGTCCAAGCGCAACATGGCGGTGAAGTTGCCGGGCTTGAGATCAGGGGCGGCCTTCATGGCGATATAAGCGTTGGTGTTGGCGGGGTTGCCCACGACCAGCACTTTGACGTCGCGCGAAGCCACGGCGTTGAGGGCCTTGCCTTGGGCGGTGAAGATGGCGCCGTTGATGGCCAGCAATTCGGCACGCTCCATGCCTGGGCCACGTGGGCGCGAACCCACCAGCAAGGCGTAGTCAGCGTCCTTGAAGGCGGTCATGGGGTCGCCATGGGCTTCCATACCCACCAGCAATGGGAATGCGCAGTCTTCCAGCTCCATCATCACGCCCTTGAGCGCTTTCTGGGGGCCTTCAGCAGGCACTTCCAGCAATTGCAAGATGACGGGCTGGTCTTTGCCCAGCATTTCGCCAGAAGCGATGCGGAACAACAGTGCGTAACCAATTTGACCTGCTGCGCCTGTAACGGCAACGCGGACGGGCTTTTTGCTCATTGAAAAACTCCAGAAGTGATAGATGGAAACAACCTGCGAGTGTACCCGCGAAAACCCTCAATCGTCAATTTGTCTTATGTCTTATATAAGATATGATTGCGCACCTGACACGACCCTGACCTGCGGGGTCAAAAAGCCTTCATGAACAACTCAACTTCACTGCCAGACACCCCGTCAGGCGCCGAAACGCAGGCCGCAACGCCCGCTTTCAGCCCCCTGTACCAACAGATCAAGGGGTTGATCCTGCAAAGCCTGCAATCGGGCGAGTGGAAACCAGGCGAGTCCATTCCCAGCGAAATCGAGCTGGCCAGCCGTTACCGGGTCAGCCAGGGCACGGTGCGCAAAGCCATTGACGAACTCGCCAGCGACAACCTGCTGGTGCGGCGCCAGGGCAAAGGCACCTTTGTGGCCACCCATGCCGAGCAGCATGTTCAGTACCGCTTCCTGAAACTGGTGCCCGACACCGGCAACCTCGACAGCGAAGGCCCGGCCCAGCGAGAAATTGTTGACTGCAAGCGCCTGCGGGCCACGGCCGACATTGCCCGCACGCTGGCCCTGCGCTCGGGCGACCCCGTGTTGCAGGTGCGTCGGGTACTTTCATTTGCAGGCGAGCCCACCATCCTCGAAGACCTCTGGCTGCCCGGCAACCCCTTCAAGGGGCTGACGGCTGAACGCCTGTCGGACTACCACGGCCCCATGTACGCCCTGTTTGAAACCGAGTTTGGTGTGCGCATGGTGCGGGCCGAAGAGAAAATCCGGGCGGTTTTGCCCGATGCCTCGCAGCAAGCGCTGCTGCGCGTGGCGATTGGCACCCCGCTGCTGAGCGTGGAGCGGGTGGCCTACACCTACAACGACACCCCGATGGAACTGCGCCGGGGCCTGTACCTGACCCATAAGCACCACTACCACAACGCACTGAGCTGACAGCATTGTGGCGGTTTCGACAACAAGTGTGAAATGCTCATGTCAGTTTGCTGCGTTGCAATAGAATATGAGAGTTTGTCATTTGTTAATTACAAACCCGTTACCAACGAAAAAGCACCACCATGACTGAACTTGCAAGAAAGCGGCCCGAATTCCGCAACATCAATGCCCTCAAAGACCTGCCGACCTACCGTCTGCCGGCCGCGGGCTGGGTGTCGATCCTGCACCGCGTGAGCGGTTTGCTGATGTTTATCCTGATGCCCTTGATCATCTGGCTGTTCGACAACTCGATCACCTCCGAGATCTCGTTTGCCAAGTTCTCTGCCGCATTCAACGTCGGTATCGGCTTTGTTCCCGGCTGGTTCATGAAGCTGGTGGCACTGGCCCTGATTTGGGGCTATCTGCACCACTTCATCGCTGGTCTGCGCCACCTGTACATGGATGTGTGCCACGCCGTGACCAAAGAGTTCGGCAAGTCCTCGGCCATCGTCACCCTGGTGCTGAGCCTGAGCCTCACAGCCGCTCTGGGCGCCAAGCTGTTCGGCCTCTACTAATTCATCTACAGGAGCACATCCATGTCCGTCAATTACGGCTCCAAGCGCATCGTCACCGGTGCAGGTTATGGCTTTCGCGACTGGCTGGCCCAGCGCGTGACCGGCGCCCTCATGGCCTTGTTCACCATCATCTTGCTGGTGCAGGTCCTGACCACGTCCGGCCCCATCGGCTACGAACAATGGGCAGGCATCTTCGCCGGCCAATGCATGAAATTCCTGACCTTCGCGGTCATCATCGCCCTGCTCTACCACGTGTGGGTCGGCATGCGCGACATCTGGATGGACTACATCAAGCCCGTGGGCGTGCGCCTTGTGCTGCACGTTTTCACCCTCGTCTGGCTGGTCGGCTGTGCTGGCTGGGCTGTCCAGGCCTTGTGGCGCGTCTGAACGTTTGTCACCGCGTTGATCTCACACCAAGATAAAGAACCATGAGCTACACCAAAGATCAAATCTCCAACCGCAAGTTCGACGTCGTGATCGTCGGCGCTGGCGGCTCCGGCATGCGTGCCTCGTTGCAGCTGGCCCGCGCCGGCCTGAACGTGGCCGTCCTGTCGAAAGTGTTCCCCACCCGCTCGCACACCGTGGCAGCGCAAGGCGGCGTGTCCGCATCGCTGGGCAACATGAGCGAAGACAGCTGGGAATACCACTTTTACGACACCGTCAAAGGCTCCGACTGGCTCGGCGACCAGGATGCCATCGAATTCATGTGCCGTGAAGCGCCCAAGGTCGTGTACGACTTGGAGCACATGGGCATGCCTTTCGACCGCAACCCTGACGGCACCATCTATCAGCGTCCGTTTGGTGGTCACACCGCCAACTTCGGCGAAAAGCCCGTGCAACGCGCCTGCGCCGCTGCTGACCGCACCGGTCACGCCATGCTGCACACGCTGTACCAGGCCAACGTCGCAGCCCGCACCACGTTCTTCGTGGAATGGATGGCGCTGGACCTGATCCGCAACGAAGCTGGCGATTGCGTGGGCGTGACCGCCCTCGAAATGGAAACCGGCGAGCTGTACACCCTGCAAGCCAAAACCGTGCTGCTGGCCACGGGCGGTGCTGGCCGGATTTACCAGTCGTCCACCAACGCCTTCATCAACACCGGTGACGGCCTGGGCATGGCTGCCCGCGCAGGCATCGCGCTGCAGGACATGGAGTTCTGGCAGTTCCACCCCACCGGCGTGGCCGGCGCTGGCGTGCTGCTGACCGAAGGCTGCCGTGGCGAAGGCGCGATCTTGCTCAACAGCAATGGCGAGCGCTTCATGGAGCGCTATGCGCCCACACTGAAAGACTTGGCCCCACGCGACTTCGTGTCGCGCTGCATGGGCCAGGAAATCCTGGAAGGTCGCGGCTGTGGTCCTAACAAGGACTACATCCACATGAAGCTGGACCACCTGGGTGCCGACACCATCCACAAGCGCCTGCCATCGGTCTACGAAATCGGCGTGAACTTCGCCAACGTCGACGTGACCCGCGAGCCCATCCCTGTGGTGCCCACCATTCACTACCAGATGGGCGGCATCCCGACCAACATCAATGGCCAGGTGGTCCACACCGTGAACGGTGAAGACCGCCCTGTGAACGGCCTCTACGCTGTGGGCGAATGCTCTTGCGTGTCGGTGCACGGCGCCAACCGCCTGGGCACCAACTCGCTGCTGGACCTGCTGGTCTTCGGCAAGGCCGCTGGCGACCACATCATCGCCAACAACAAGCCGGGCACCCCCGTGCAGGACCTGCCCGCCAACGCCACCGACCTGACGCTGGCCCGCCTGAACCGCCTCGAAAGCGCTCAAAGCGGCGAATACGCCCAGGATGTGGCCAACGACATGCGCGCCATCATGCAAGCCCACGCTGGCGTGTTCCGCAGCCAAGAAGTCATGAACGAAGGCGTCAAGAAGATCGCTGAGCTGCGCGCCCGCGTCGCCAACATCGGTCTGCAAGACAACTCCAAAGTGTTCAACACCGCCCGCATCGAAGCGCTGGAAGTGGAAAACCTGATGGAAGCTGCCCAAGCCACCATGGAAAGCGCTGCTGCTCGCCAGGAATGCCGTGGTGCCCACCTGGTGCGCGACTACGAACACGATGTGACCCACCCCACTTGCCCTCTGGGCCGCAACGATGCCGAGTGGATGAAACACACCCTGTGGCACAGCGAAAACAACAGCCTGACCTACAAGCCCGTGCGCATGAAGCCTCTGACGGCCGAAACCGTGCCACCCAAGCCCCGCACTTTCTGAGCGGCCTGCACGAACACAAGGAATCTGAAAAATGGCAAAACGCACCTTCAAGATCTACCGCTACGACCCGGAAAAAGACGCCAAGCCTTACATGCAGTCCATCGACGTGGAGCTCGACGGCTCCGAGCGCATGCTGCTGGACGCCCTGGTCAAACTCAAGGCCGTGGACCCCACCCTGTCGTTCCGCCGCTCTTGCCGCGAAGGCGTGTGCGGCTCCGACGCCATGAACATCAACGGCAAGAACGGTCTGGCCTGCCTGACCAACCTGAACACGCTCAAGGGCGACATCGTCCTTAAGCCCCTGCCTGGCCTGCCAGTCGTGCGCGATCTGATCGTGGACATGACCCAGTTCTTCAAGCAGTACCACTCGATCAAGCCTTACCTGATCAACGACACGCCACCGCCTCAGACCGAGCGCCTGCAAAGCCCTGAAGAGCGTGACGAGTTGAATGGTCTGTACGAGTGCATTTTGTGCGCCAGCTGCTCGACCAGCTGCCCCAGCTTCTGGTGGAACCCCGACAAGTTCGTGGGCCCAGCCGGTCTGTTGCAAGCCTACCGTTTCATCGCCGACAGCCGTGACCAAGCGACCAGCGAGCGTCTGGACAACCTGGAAGACCCCTACCGCCTGTTCCGCTGCCACACCATCATGAACTGCGTCGATGTCTGCCCCAAGGGTCTGAACCCCACCAAGGCCATCGGCAAGATCAAAGAGATGATGGTCCGCCGCGCTGTCTGATGACTGAAACAGCACTGCTCGAAGATGCGTCCTTGTTCGGCGCTGACCGCCACGCACCTTTGAGCGAGCGGTCACTCAGCAAACTGCGCTGGCGCAGCCGCCGTGGTTTGCTGGAGAACGATTTGTTCATCGAACGCTTCTTCGCTCGGCATGATTCTCGCTTGACCGTGGGTCAAGCCCGAGGCATGTATGTGCTGATGGACCTGTCTGACAACGATCTCATGGACTTGCTGTTGCGCCGCAAGGAACTGCAGCCCGAGATCAGCACCGAAGAGGTGCGCGAAGTCCTGGACATGTTGAGAGCGTGACCCCATTTGGTTCACGCCCCTGAATTTTTGAGGAAACCCACCATGAAACTCGCCGATAACAAAGCCACCCTGTCGTTCTCCAACGGCAGCCCCAGCATCGACATGCCCGTGTACTCGGGCAACATCGGTCCTGATGTGATCGACATCCGCAAGCTGTACGCTCAAAGCGGCATGTTCACGTACGACCCCGGTTTCCTGTCCACGGCTTCCTGCCAATCGGCAATCACCTACATCGACGGTGACAAGGGCGAGCTGCTGTACCGCGGCTACCCCATCGAGCAGCTGGCCAACAAGGCCGACTACCTCGACACCTGCTACCTGCTGCTCAACGGCGAGCTGCCCGTCGGCCAGCAAAGCAAGGACTTCCACAACCTGGTGAACCAGCACACCATGGTGAACGAGCAGATGCAGTTCTTCCTGCGCGGTTTCCGCCGTGATGCACACCCCATGGCCGTGCTGACCGGTCTGGTGGGCGCCCTGTCGGCCTTCTACCACGACAGCACCGACATCAACAACCCGGACCACCGCCAAATCGCCGCGATCCGCCTGATCGCCAAGATGCCTACCCTGGTGGCCATGGCCTACAAATACGGCGTGGGTCAGCCTTTCATGTACCCCCGCAACGACCTGTCCTACGCTGGCAACTTCCTGCGCATGATGTTCGGCACGCCTTGCGAAGAGTACAAGGTCAACCCCGTGCTCGAGCGCGCCATGGACCGCATCTTCACGCTGCACGCTGACCACGAGCAAAACGCTTCCACTTCCACCGTGCGTCTGTGCGGCTCGTCCGGCACCAACCCGTTCGCCGCCATCGCGGCGGGTGTGGCTTGCCTGTGGGGCCCGGCCCACGGCGGCGCCAACGAAGCCTGCCTGAACATGCTGGAAGACATCCAGAAAATGGGTGGCGTCTCCAAGGTCGGCGAATTCATGAACCAGGTGAAAGACAAGAACTCCGGCGTCAAGCTGATGGGCTTCGGTCACCGCGTCTACAAGAACTACGACCCCCGCGCCAAACTCATGCAGGAAACCTGCAACGAAGTGCTGGCCGAATTGGGCCTGGAAAACGACCCGCTGTTCAAGCTGGCCAAAGAGCTGGAAAAGATCGCGCTGGAAGACGAATACTTCGTCAGCCGCAAACTCTACCCGAACGTGGACTTCTACTCCGGTATCGTGCAGCGCGCCATCGGCATCCCTGTGAACCTGTTCACCGGCATCTTCGCCCTGGCCCGCACCGTCGGCTGGATTGCCCAGTTGAACGAAATGATCAGCGACCCCGAGTACAAGATCGGTCGCCCACGTCAACTGTTCACAGGCTCCCCACGCCGCGACGTGCAGCGTTGATCGGTTTTCAACCGAACCCCGAAAGCCCGCCTTGTGCGGGCTTTTTCATGTCATAAACCACCACTTGAGCGAGTAGGGCCTGGGACTGTCAGGCCAATTTGCTGGCGCGAAGCGACTGATGAGGCCTGACAGCCCCGGGCCCCGGCCGCTCAAGTCCCCGCAGCGACCAAAAGGCCATGGCAGACGGCCCGATCAAGGCCGCCTATCCGCATAAAATGGCAGGCTGCACAGCAAGGAAGCTTCATGGCACGCACGCTCTACGACAAGATCTGGGACGAACACGTCGTCCACACCGAAGAAGACGGCACCTCCGTCCTGTACATCGACCGCCACCTGGTGCACGAAGTCACCAGCCCTCAGGCCTTTGAGGGCCTGCGCCAAGCCGGTCGCAAAGTCTGGCGCGTCAGCTCCATCGTCGCCACCGCCGACCACAACACCCCCACCACCGGCTGGGAACTGGGCTACGACGGCATCACCGACCCGATCAGCAAAGAACAAATCACCACACTCGACGCCAACATGAAGGAATACGGCGCCGCAGCCTTCTTCCCCTTCATGTCCAAGCGCCAGGGCATCGTGCACGTCATTGGCCCGGAAAACGGTGCCACCCTGCCCGGCATGACCGTGGTCTGCGGCGATTCGCACACGTCCACCCATGGGGCGTTTGGCGCGCTAGCCCATGGCATCGGCACCTCCGAAGTTGAGCATGTCATGGCCACGCAAACCCTGCTGGCCAAAAAAGCCAAAAACATGCTCATCAAGGTCGAGGGCACGCTGGCCAAAGGCGTGACCGGCAAAGACGTGGTGCTGGCCATCATCGGCAAAATCGGCACTGCTGGCGGGACCGGCTACACCATTGAATTCGCAGGCTCGGCCATCCGCAGCCTGAGCATGGAAGGCCGCATGACGGTCTGCAACATGGCCATCGAAGGCGGCGCACGCGCAGGCCTGGTGGCGGTGGACGACAAGACCATCGAGTACGTCAAAGGCCGTTTGCTCTCGCCCACGGGCGTGGAGTGGGACCAGGCCGTGGCGTACTGGAAGACGCTGCAGTCCGACCCCGGCGCGCATTTTGACGCCGTGGTGGAACTGGACGCCAGCACCATCGTGCCCCAAGTCACCTGGGGCACCTCGCCCGAAATGGTGCTGGGCATCGACGGCCACACGCCCGACCCCGACAAGGAAAAGGACGACATCAAACGCGATGCCATCGAGCGCGCCCTGACCTACATGAACCTGCAACCCGGCAAGGCACTGGCCGACATCACCATCGACAAGGTCTTCATCGGCTCGTGCACCAACAGCCGCATCGAAGACATGCGCGAAGCCGCTGCTGTGGTCAAAAAGCTCGGCCAAAAGGTCGCCAAGAACGTCAAGCTGGCCATGGTCGTACCCGGCTCGGGTCTGGTCAAGGCGCAAGCCGAAGCCGAAGGCCTGGACCAGATTTTCAAGGCCGCAGGCTTTGAGTGGCGCGAGCCCGGCTGCTCCATGTGTCTGGCCATGAACGCCGACCGTCTGGAGCCCGGTGAGCGCTGCGCCTCGACGTCCAACCGCAACTTTGAAGGCCGTCAAGGCGCGGGTGGCCGCACCCACCTGGTCAGCCCCGCCATGGCCGCAGCCGCAGCCGTGCACGGTCACTTCGTTGACGTTCGCAAATTCGCCTGAAGCGATCGAGGAATCACAGCATGCAGAAATTCACCCTCCTCAAAGGCATCGTGGCCCCAATGGACCGCGCCAACGTGGACACCGACGCCATCATCCCCAAGCAGTTCCTCAAGTCGATCCGCAAGACGGGCTTTGGCCCCAACCTGTTCGACGAATGGCGCTACCTCGACAAGGGCGAGCCCGGCGTGCCCGAATCCGACCGCAAACCCAACCCCGACTTCGTGCTGAACCAGCCGCGCTACAAAGGTGCCCGCATTCTGCTGGCACGCAAGAACTTCGGCTGCGGCTCCTCGCGTGAGCACGCGCCCTGGGCCATCGACCAGTACGGTTTTCGCTGCGTGATCGCGCCCAGCTTTGCCGACATCTTCTTCAACAACTGCTTCAAGAATGGCTTGCTGCCCATCGTGCTGCCCGAAACCGTGGTGGCCCAGCTGTTCGACGAAGTGGCCGCTTTTCCCGGCTACGAGCTGACCGTGGATCTGGAGCGCCAGGTCGTGGTGCGCCCCCAAGGTGAAGAAATTCCGTTCGAGGTGCAGGCCTTCCGCAAGTACTGCCTGCTCAATGGTCTGGACGATATCGGCCTGACCCTGCGCCACGCCGACAAGATCCAGGCTTTCGAGGCCGAACGACTGGCCACCAAACCCTGGCTAGCCCACACCGCCACCAACGCCTGAGCCCCCAAGAACACACTGGAAACCCCATGAAAATCGCAGTCCTCCCCGGTGATGGCATCGGCACCGAAATCGTCGCCGAAGCCGTCAAAGTCCTGAACACGCTCGACCTCAAGTTCGAGATGGAAACCGCGCTGGTCGGCGGTGCCGCCTACGACGCTTATGGCCACCCCCTGCCCGAAGCCACGCTCAAGCTCGCGATGGATTCGGACGCGGTGCTGTTTGGCGCGGTGGGCGACTGGAAATACGACAAGCTCGATCGCCCCCTGCGTCCTGAGCAGGCCATCCTGGGCCTGCGCAAGAACATGGGCCTGTTCGCCAACTTCCGCCCGGCCATCTGCTACGAGCAACTGGTGGGCGCATCCAGCCTCAAGCCCGAGCTGATCGCGGGCCTGGACATCCTGATCATCCGCGAGCTGACCGGCGACATCTATTTTGGCCAGCCACGCGGTCGCCGTGTGGCCACCGACGGTCACTTTCCCGGCGCCGAGGAAGCGTTTGACACCATGCGCTACTCCAAGCCCGAGATCGAGCGCATCGCCCACGTCGCCTTCCAGGCCGCCCGCAAGCGCAACAAGCGCCTGACCAGCGTCGACAAGGCCAACGTGCTCGAAACCTTCCAGCTCTGGAAAGACGTGGTCACCGAAGTCGGCCAGCAGTACCCCGACGTGGCGCTGGACCACATGTACGTGGACAATGCGGCGATGCAGCTGGTCAAGGAACCCAAGCGCTTTGACGTGGTGGTGACCGGCAACATGTTCGGCGACATCCTGTCCGACGAAGCCTCCATGCTCACCGGGTCGATCGGCATGCTGCCCTCGGCCAGCCTGAACACGAAAAATCAGGGGCTGTACGAGCCCAGCCACGGCAGTGCCCCCGACATCGCGGGCAAAGGCATCGCCAACCCGCTGGCCACCATCCTGTCCGCCGCCATGATGCTGCGTTTCAGCCTGAATCAGGAAGAAGCCGCCCAGCGCATCGAAGCGGCTGTGCAAAAGGTGCTGGCCCAGGGCCTGCGCACTGGCGACATCTACAGCGAAGGCACCACCAAAGTCAGCACCCGCGAAATGGGTGATGCGGTGGTCAAGGCCCTCGGCTGATCCATCTCCTGCAAGAAAGCCCGGCACCTGTGAAGGTGGCCGGGCTTTTTTTTCGCTCCAGACACCGCGCAGCGCGTCAGTGCTGCCCCATGCGCACCAGCCGCCCAGGGCGGGCCTCGGTGATCGTGCCGCCTTGCTGCACCGCCTCGCCCGCCACCCAGGTGGTCACATAGCCTTCGGCCTTTTGCACAAAGCGCTTGCCGCCTGCAGGCAAATCGCGCACCAACCGGGGAACGCCCACGCTCAGGCGGGCCGGGTCGATGGCATTCAGATCGGCCCGCATGCCCTCGGCGATCACGCCCCGGTCCGTCAAGCCCAGGTACCGTGCATTGCGGCTGGTGAGCATCTCCACCGCGGTTTCGAGTGCGATGGCCTCACGCCCGCGGTCGCGCACCCAATGGGTGAGCATGAAGGTGGTGAAGCTGGCATCGCACACGGTGCCCACGTGCGCCCCCGCATCGCTCAGGCTGCTGAGTGCCCTGGGGTGCCCCAGCATGCGGCGCACCGTGTCGAGTGAGCCTTCGTTGTAGTTGAAGATCGGGAAGTAAATCAGGCCCGAACCATCGCCCGCACACAGGTGGTCGTAAATCACCGCCAAAGGCGAGACGCCCGCTTGCTTGGCGCGCACCAAGAAGCTCTGCATCACCGAGGGCTCGTAGTTGAGCGTGTCTTCGAGCGCGAACATGCGTCCGCTGATGAGGTCGATCTTGGCCAGCAGGATGTCCACCAGCGGCGGAATGGCGCTGCCGTCCCCGGCCAGGCGTTCGGACTTCTCGGACAGGATGCGCGCCTTGCGGGCCGGATCGCGCAGGGCTTCGGCCCGCTGCGCCAGCGGCAGGTGGGCCACCTCCTTGTAGGACGGGAAGCCCATGAAAGGGTGAAAGCTGGCGTCCAGCCCATTGATCACGCCGATGCCGCGCACGGCAGCCTGCATGTACAGGGGCAAACCGGCCTGGACGGCGGCCTCGACCCGCTGTTGGATCTTCAGGTACTGCTCACCGCCCGGGTCACGCTGCAACCAGGTCAGTGACACCGGCTTGCCGCTGGCCCGCGCCAGCGCCTCCACGCAATCGAACTCGGCGTCGAAGGGGTCCGGGCCGCTCAGCAGGTTGTAGTCGCTGACGATCTGGATCACCCCATGGTCCAAACCTTCAAAGGCCTGCGCCAGCCCGGTCAGCTCGTCGTGGCCTGCGTTGGCCGCAGGCGTGTCCTTGCCCTCGGAGGTGCGGTGGTTGTCGCTGCGCCCGGTGCTGAAACCGGCAGCGCCCGCCTGCAGCGCTTCGCGCAGCAGGGCCTGCATGGCCCGGATGTCGTCGGCATTGGCCTGCTCGTGGGCCTGCGCCCGCTCACCCATCACATACATGCGCAAGGGGTCGTGCGGCACCTGCACCAAGTAGTCCAGGCTGCGCGGCGTGGCCGCCAGCGCGTCCATGTACTGCGGAAAGGTCTCCCAGTTCCAGCGGATGCCTTCATGCAGTGCCGCGCCCGGGATGTCCTCCACACCTTCCATCAGCTTGATCAGATCGTCTTCATGACCGGGGCGTTTGGGCGCAAAACCCACACCGCAGTTGCCCATGACCAGGGTGGTCACACCGTGGTAAATGCTGGGTGTGAAGCACTCGTCCCAGGTCACTTGCCCGTCGTAGTGGGTGTGGATGTCCACAAAACCGGGAGTGATCCACAAACCTGTCGCGTCCAGGGTTTGCCGGGCGGGCTCGTCCACCTGGCCCACCGCCACAATGCGGCCGCCGCGCACCCCCACATCGGCCACACGCGCAGGCGCGCCCGTGCCGTCGACCACAGTGCCGTTTTTAATCAACCAGTCGAGCATCTTTTCTTCTCCAATACAGGGCCAGGCCCATGCCGCTCACGATGTGCCAAATGCCCCACAGGCTGGCCAAAGTGACCATGCCCAAGTCGCTGCCAAACTGCACCGCGATGATGCCCAACGCCAGGCCCGAGTTCTGCATGCCGCCTTCGATCATGATGGCCCGGCGGTCGCGCTCGCTCACGCGCATGGCCTTGGCTGTGGCCCAGCCCAAAAACAGGCCGCTGGCATTGTGCAGCACCACCAGCAGCAAGGTGGGCAACAGGCCCAGAGTCAGCAATTGCCGCTCCTTGATGAGCCCCGCCACGATGAACAAAATCAAAGCGCCCACCGCAAAGTGGCCCAGCGGCTTGCGGATGCGCTCGGTCAGCGCTGGCAGCCGATGCGAGAAAACCAAACCCAACGCCAAGGGGATGCCCAGCAGCGCCACCTGACTCAGCCAGATACCGGACGGGTCGATCGACAGTTGGCGCAACCAAGACGCGGTTTCGGGGTTGGCCGCGATCATCCAGCTGAAGTTGAAGGGCGTGGCAAAGAGCGCGATCACACTGGCCACGGCCGAGATGCTGACCGACAGCGCGGTGTTGCCGCGCCCCATGTGGGTGACCACATTGCTCAGGCTGCCGCCGGGGCAAGCCGCCACCAAAATCATGGCCGCCTCGATGTTGGCGGGCAAATCCAGCACCAGCGTGGCAAGCCAAGTGCCCACAGGCAAGAGGATGAACTGGGGGATCAGGCCGCACACCACGGCACGCGGGGTTTGGGCCACGCGCCGGAAGTCATCGATCCGCAGCTCCAGCGAGACAGAAAACACCATGGTCGCCAGCACCAGGCTCAAAATCAGTTGTTGTGTGGTCATGCGTGCTTCCTTTCAAAAAGTATAGACAACACCTGGACCCTGAGGGCAAAGGGTTTACGCGCAAGCGCCTGTCCCTGCGGCAAGGCCGCGTCAGGCTCATACAAGCCAATCCGGTACAATCCCACCCCATGTTCCACGCCCACCTGTTCTGCCTGAACCTGACCGCTGCCGCTGCAGTGGCTGCCGGTGCGCGTGCAATCACCACCAAAACGACGACCATTAAGGGCTAACGGCTCTGGTTCGTCGTGCGCCCTCCCCGGCCAGACGAGCCGGGGCAAACAGTCAGGTCTCACACTGTTTAACTTTGAAAGGGCAATGAAATGAGCAAGTTGGTAGGTTTGGTCGGCTGGCGCGGTATGGTCGGCTCGGTTCTGATGGACCGCATGATTCAGGAAAAAGACTTTGACCTGATCGAGCCCTTGTTCTTCTCCACATCGAATGCGGGCGGCAAAGCCCCCTCGATGGCCAAGAACGAAACCACGCTGCAAGACGCCTTCAACATCGAACAGCTCAAGCGCTGCGAGATCATCATCACGGCCCAGGGCGGCGACTACACCTCGGAAGTCTTCCCCAAGCTGCGCGCTGCCGGCTGGAATGGCCACTGGATCGACGCGGCATCGACCCTGCGCATGGAAAAAGACGCCGTGATCATTCTCGATCCGGTCAACATGCCCGTGATCAAGAACGCCTTGGCGCATGGCGGCAACAACTGGGTGGGCGGCAACTGCACCGTCTCCTGCATGTTGATGGGCGTGGGCGCCTTGTACAAAGCCGGTCTGGTCGAATGGATGAGCACCCAGACTTACCAAGCGGCATCCGGCGGCGGAGCACAACACATGCGCGAGCTGCTGACCCAATACGGCACGCTCAACGCCGAAGTCAAAGCCCTGCTGGACGACCCCAAGAGCGCCATCCTCGAGATTGACCGCAAGGTGATCGCCAAGCAACGCGCCCTGACCGGTGCCGAGACCGCCAACTTTGGCGTGCCCCTGGGTGGCTCGCTGATCCCCTGGATCGACAAGGACCTGGGCAATGGCATGTCCAAGGAAGAGTGGAAAGGCATGGCCGAAACCAACAAGATCTTGGGGCTCGGCGAGGGCTTCAACTCCACCGCCATCCCGGTTGACGGTTTCTGCGTGCGTGTGGGTGCCATGCGCTGCCACAGCCAGGCCCTGACTTTCAAGCTCAAAAAAGACGTGCCCGTGGCCGACATCGAAGCCATGATCGCTGCCGACAACGAGTGGGTCAAAGTGGTGCCCAACACCCGCGAAGCCACCATCCAAGACCTGACCCCTGTGGCCGTGACCGGCACCATGACCATCCCCGTGGGCCGTGTGCGCAAGCTGGCCATGGGCCCCGAATACGTCGGCGCGTTCACCATCGGTGACCAGCTGCTGTGGGGCGCGGCCGAGCCGCTGCGCCGCATGCTGCGCATCTTGCTGGAAGCCTGATTCCCATGCGTTTGGCCTTGGGGGTCAGCTACAACGGCCAGCCTTATCTGGGCTGGCAAAGCCAACCCTCGGGCCAAACCATCCAGGACCAGCTCGAAAAAGCGCTGTCGCAGTTCTGCGACCAGCGCGTGCTCACCCACTGCGCAGGCCGCACCGACACGGGTGTGCACGGCTTGATGCAGGTGGTGCACCTGGACACCCCTTTGGCGCGCGACATGCACTCCTGGGTGCGGGGCACCAACCGCTACCTGCCACCCGACATTGCCGTGCAATGGGCCCAGGAAATGCCGAGCGATTTCCATGCCCGGGGCAGCGCGGTGGCCCGGCGCTATGTGTACGTGCTGCTAGAATCGCCCGTGCGCCCTGCGCTCGAGTCGGGCCGGGTCGGCTGGTCCTTTCGCCCGCTCGACGAAGTCGCCATGCGCGAAGCCGCGCAGCACCTGCTGGGCGAGCACGACTTTTCTTCGTTTCGCGCCAGCGCCTGCCAGGCGCTCAGCCCGGTCAAGACGCTGCACCGCATCGACATCCACCGCCGGGGGCCTTACTGGCGCTTCGAGTTCGAAGGCAACGCCTTTTTGCACCACATGATCCGCAACATCATGGGCTGTCTGGTCTATGTGGGCCAGGGCATGCACCCGCCCAGCTGGCTGCACGAGGTGATCGACGCACGCAGCCGCGATGCCGCAGCGCCCACCTTCTCACCCGATGGCCTGTATTTTGCGGGCCCGGTCTATGGGCCAGAATGGGGTCTGCCCACGACCACCCCGGCTTTTGACTGGCTGCCATGAGCAATCCACAACGCACCCGCATCAAAATGTGCGGCTTCACCCGCGAAGCCGATGTCGACGCCGCTGTTCAAGCGGGCGCCGACGCCATCGGCTTCGTGCTCTACCCGCCCAGCCCGCGCAACGTGCCCATCGAACGCGCCGCTGAGCTGGCCGCACGCTTGCCTGCCTTTGTCACGCCCGTGCTGCTGTTCGTCAACGACAGGCCCGAACGGATTGCCCAAGCCTGCGCTTCCGTGCCCGGCGCGGTGCTGCAGTTCCATGGCGACGAGACGCCCGAGTTTTGCGCCGCCATGAGCCTGGCCACAGGCCGCCCACACCTCAAAGCCGCCCGAATCCCCCTGGAATCGGCTGGCGACTTTGACTTGGTAAAATTTGCCCAATCCCACAGCACAGCCCAAGCCATATTGCTCGATGCCCATGTCGACGGTTTTGGTGGCGGCGGAAAAACATTCCCTTGGTCACAGCTGCCTCCAAACGTCGAAGCTCACCTCGTTTTGTCTGGTGGACTCACACCTGCAAACGTGACCGATGGCATTCGGACACTGCGCTCACACGGCCGCTCACTGGCCGTTGACGTGAGCTCGGGCATCGAAGCAGGCAAAGGCCTGAAAGATGCCGAAAAAATGCAGCAGTTTGTCGCTGCCGTGCGCGCCGCCGACAACGCCTCCTGAAATCCGTTTTTCCAAGGTCACCATGTACGACTACCAACAGCCCGATGCCAAGGGGCATTTCGGCATTTACGGCGGCAGCTTTGTGTCAGAGACGCTGACACATGCCATCAACGAGCTCAAAGACGCCTACGCCAAGTACCAGCACGACCCCGAATTCATCGCCGAATTCAAGTCCGAGTTGGCGCATTTTGTGGGCCGCCCCTCCCCCGTCTACCACGCGGCCCGCATGAGCCGTGAGATGGGCGGCGCACAGATCTTCCTCAAACGCGAAGACCTCAACCACACGGGTGCGCACAAGATCAACAACACCATCGGCCAAGCCATGCTCGCCAAGCGCATGGGCAAAACACGCATCATTGCCGAGACCGGCGCGGGCCAGCACGGCGTGGCCACCGCCACCATCTGCGCCCGCTATGGGCTCGAATGTGTGGTCTACATGGGCAGCGAAGACGTCAAGCGCCAAAGCCCCAACGTCTATCGCATGAAACTGCTGGGCGCGACCGTGATTCCGGTCGAGTCGGGCAGCAAAACCCTCAAGGACGCCCTCAACGAAGCCATGCGTGACTGGGTCGCCAATGTGGACAACACCTTCTACATCATCGGCACCGTGGCGGGCCCGCACCCCTACCCCATGATGGTGCGCGACTTCCAAAGCGTGATCGGCGAAGAATGCCTCACGCAAATGCCCGAGATGTTTAAAAGCCTGCACATGGCGGAGCAGCAGCCCGACGCGGTCATTGCCTGCGTGGGTGGCGGCAGCAACGCCATGGGCATCTTCTACCCCTACATCGCCCACGAAAACACCCGTCTGATCGGCGTGGAAGCCGCAGGCGAAGGCATGGACTCCGGCAAGCATTCCTGCTCGCTGCAGCTGGGCAGCCCCGGCGTGCTGCACGGCAACCGCACTTACATCCTGCAAGACGACAACGGCCAGATCACCGAAACCCACAGCGTGAGCGCGGGCCTGGACTACCCCGGTGTCGGTCCCGAACACGCCTTCCTCAAGGACATCGGCCGCGCCGAGTACGTGGGCATCACCGACAAGGAAGCGCTCGAGGCCTTCCACTACCTGTGCCGCACCGAGGGCATCATCCCTGCGCTCGAGTCGAGCCACGCCGTGGCTTACGCCATGAAGCTGGCCAAAACCCTGCGCACTGACCAGTCGATCCTCGTCAACCTGTCGGGCCGTGGCGACAAGGACATCGGCACCGTGGCCGACCTGAGCCAGGCCGACTTCTATTGCCGTCCCAGCTGCCGCGGCCAGTCGGTCAAGGGCGGCGAGCAGCCCGTCAACATCGTGAAGTGAGGGCTGTACAGATGAGCCGCATTGACACCACCCTCTCCCAGCTCAAGGCCCAAGGCCGCAAGGCATTGATCCCTTTCGTGACCGCAGGCTTCCCCTTCGCAGACAGCACCCCTGCCCTGATGCACGCCATGGCAGGCGCGGGTGCCGACATCATCGAGTTGGGGGTGCCGTTTTCCGACCCCTCGGCCGACGGCCCGGTGATCCAGAAGGCGGGCGACAAAGCTCTGGCCATGGGCATTGGCCTCGTGCAGGTGCTGGCCATGGTGCGAGAGTTCCGGCAGACCAACGCCAGCACCCCCGTGGTGCTGATGGGCTACGCCAACCCGGTGGAGCGTTACGACCAGAAGCACGGCGCGGACAGCTTCATCCGCGATGCCTCTGCTGCGGGCGTGGACGGTGTGCTGATCGTGGATTACCCGCCTGAAGAATGTGTGGAATTCGCCGCCAAGCTGCGCGCCCACAGCATGGACCTGATTTTCTTGCTGGCACCCACCTCGACCGACGAACGCATGCAGCAAGTGGCCCGAGTCGCCAGCGGCTATGTGTATTACGTGTCGCTCAAGGGCGTGACGGGTTCTGGCGCCCTGGACATCGACGCCGTGGAAGCCATGCTGCCGCGCATCCGCCAGCATGTGAGCGTGCCGGTGGGCGTGGGATTTGGCATCCGAGATGCGGCCACGGCCAAGGCGATTGGTCGCGTGGCCGACGCGGTGGTGATCGGTTCACGCCTGATCCAGCTGATCGAAAACGAGCCGGCCGACCGGGTCAACACGGTCGCTGCCGACTTCCTGTCTGGCATCCGCCAGGCACTGGACGCCTGAACGGCGATAATCCCAACTTAAGGAGAAACCCGCATGAGTTGGCTTGAAAAACTGCTGCCGCCCAAGATTGTTCACACCGACCCGGCCGACCGCCGCTCGGTGCCCGAGGGCCTGTGGATCAAATGCCCCAGCTGCGAGACCGTGCTGTACAAGAACGACCTCGAAGAAAACGTCAACGTCTGCCCCAGCTGTGGTCACCACCACCGCATTGGCGCACGTGCCCGCCTGAACGCCTTCCTCGACGGCGAAGGCCGCTATGAGATCGGCCAGGAAGTGGTGCCGGTCGACGCCCTCAAATTCAAGGACAGCCGAAAGTACCCCGAGCGCCTGAAAGAGGCCATGGACAACACCGGCGAGACCGACGCGCTGGTGGTCATGGGCGGTGCGGTGCAGAGCATCGAGCTGGTCGCGGCCTGCTTCGAGTTCGACTTCATGGGCGGCTCCATGGGTTCGGTCGTGGGTGAGCGCTTTGTGCGTGGCGTCGAGACCGCCATCGAGCAAAAAGTGCCTTTCGTCTGCTTCACCGCCACAGGCGGCGCCCGCATGCAGGAAGGCCTGCTTTCGCTCATGCAGATGGCCAAAACCAATGCGGCCCTCACCCGTCTGGCCAAGAAAGGCCTGCCCTACATCAGCGTGCTGACCGACCCGACCATGGGTGGTGTGTCGGCCGGTTTTGCCTTTGTGGGTGACGTGGTGATCGCCGAGCCCAAGGCCCTGATCGGTTTTGCCGGCCCCCGCGTGATCGAGACCACCGTGCGCGTGACGCTGCCCGAGGGCTTCCAGCGTGCCGAGTTTTTGCAGACCAAGGGCGCCGTGGACTTCATCTGCGACCGCCGCGAGCTGCGCAAGACCATCTCCAGCGTGCTGGCAATGCTGCAGCGCCAAAGCGCCGACGCCGTCAGCTGAGCAAGCCAGCACCCCCAAAACAAAGGCCCTCTTCGGAGGGCCTTTGTTTTGGGGGCTTGCCGAGTGGCTCAGTACATCCAGCCCATCTGCAACTGGGCCAGCGCCATGCCCGCCAACTGCAAGACCAGCAACAAGGCGATCGGTGACAAATCCACCCCACCGATCAGCGGCACCACGCGCTGAAACGGCTTCAAGAACGGGTCGCACAAACGGGCGGTCAGGCCGTACATGGGCGAGCCAGGGTTGACCCAGGACAACAACGCCAGCACCAGCACCAGCGCACTGAGCGCAGACACCACCAGTTGGGCCAGGCCCACCACGGTCACCAGCGGCAACAAACCCCATGCGCCTCGGCCACCCGCCACCAGCCACAAAAGCGTGTACTGCACCAGCTTGATGAGGAAGGCACCCACCAGGCTCGACACATCCCAGGACGACCACGGGGGAATCACACGTCGCAAAGGCAGGAGCAACCAGTCGGTGACAGCAAACACAAACCGTCCCAAGGGCTGGTGGAAAGAGATCCGCTGCCGCTGCATCCAGAAACGCAGCAAACAGGTGCCTGCGATCAAGCCGGCCACCACATCCAAGACCAAACTCACCATCTGAAACAACATCGTTTTCTCCTGCTCGTGCGATGATACCCAGATGCCTGAACGCGATGCCCCTTCCCCCACAACCTTGACGGAATTGCCCCTGTTCCCGCTGGGCACGGTGCTGTTTCCGGGGGCCTTGCTGCCTTTGCAGTTGTTTGAACTGCGCTACTTGCAAATGATCGGCGAGTGCGAGCGCCAAGGCACCGGCTTTGGCGTCGTCACTCTGACCCAAGGCCGAGAAGTCCATCGGCCCGGCGAGACCGAGCAGTTCGAACCCATCGGCACCCGCGTGCAGATCGAGCGCATTGAACGCCCCCAGGCGGGCCTGGTGAGGGTCTGGTGCCGTGGGATGGATAAATTTCGCATCGAGGCCACCCAGCAGCGCAGTGATGGCTTGTGGCTGGGCCGGGTACACGCCTTGCCGCCCGAGCCCGACGTGCAAGTGCCCGAAGACTTGCAACACTTATCGACCCAGATGCACGAAGCCCTGCGCCAGTTGAGCGGCCAGCCCAGTGTGGTGCCGCACTGGAACGAAGCCTGGCGGCTGCAGGACTGCGGCTGGCTGTCCCACCGCTACGGTGAGTTGTTGCCCTTGCCCCTGGCCATGAAATACCGCCTGTTTGCCCTGCCCGAGCCCCTGATGCGGCTGGAACTGATCGGCGATCTGGTCGCGCCAACTTCTGATGCCGCCTCGGGCGGGAAACCGCCTGCAAACTCTTAAAATAGAAGGCTTTGCGCCTTCGCGCACATTTCAACCCCCGGATCGGGCGCCTGTGCGCCCAGGTCCCAACCGCACCTCGCCATGTCTGACACGACTGCCAACGCTCCAGCCGCTGCTGCGCAAATCCCAGCGCCCCAGGATGAAAACCAACTGATCGCCGAGCGCCGCGAGAAGCTCAAGGCCATGCGCCAGGCGCAGGCCGATGGCAAGGGCGTGGCCTTCCCCAACGACTTCAAACCTGAACACCACGCCGCCAACCTGCACGAAGCCCACGGCGGCAAAGAAGCCGAAGACCTGAACGGCGAAGGCGTGGCCAAGACCACCGCCAAAGTCGCTGGCCGCATGATGCTCAAGCGCGTGATGGGCAAGGCCAGCTTTGCCACGCTGCAAGACGCCACAGGCCGCATCCAGGTCTATGTGACCCGCGACGATGTGGGCGAAGACCTGTACGCCTTGTTCAAACACTGGGATTTGGGCGACATCGTGGGCGTCGAAGGCCACCTGTTCAAGACCCGCACGGGCGAGCTGTCCATCCACGCTACATCGATCCGCATGCTCACCAAGAGCCTGCGCCCCATGCCCGACAAGTTCCACGGTGTGGCCGACCAGGAAGTCAAATACCGCCAGCGCTATGTGGACCTGATGACCGACGAAGCCGCCCGCAAGCGCTTTGTGGCCCGCAGCAAGGCCGTCAGCGGCATCCGCGAGTTCATGGTCAAACACGGCTTCCTCGAAGTCGAGACACCCATGCTGCACCCCATCCCCGGCGGTGCGAATGCCCGCCCCTTTGTGACGCACCACAACGCGCTGGAGCAGGACATGTTCCTGCGCATCGCGCCCGAGCTGTACCTCAAGCGCTTGCTGGTGGGCGGCTTTGAGCGCGTGTTCGAGATCAACCGCAACTTCCGCAACGAAGGCATCTCGGTGCGCCACAACCCCGAGTTCACCATGATGGAGTTCTACGCAGCGTACTGGAACTACCAGGACCTGATGAGCTACACCGAGGCCCTGATCCGCGACGCAGCCATGACGGCAGCGGGCACGCTCGACCTGACCTACAACGGCAAGCCGGTGGATTTGAA
This sequence comes from Limnohabitans radicicola, assembly GCF_014837235.1. Taxonomy (GTDB): domain Bacteria; phylum Pseudomonadota; class Gammaproteobacteria; order Burkholderiales; family Burkholderiaceae_C; genus Limnohabitans_A; species Limnohabitans_A radicicola. The sequence continues at coordinate 105,761 of NZ_JACYFT010000004.1, forward strand.
CAAGCCTTTTGCCCGCATGACCATCCGCGAAGCCATCGTGAAGCACACCGAAGCGGGTGACAACGTGGACAACGCCGAGTGGCTGATCAACGCCCTGAAGAAGCTGGGCATGAGCGAAGCCAAGGACAAGCTGTCCACCCGCAGCTTGGCCAGCCTGCAGGTGTTTTACTTTGAGGAAACCGTGGAAGACAAGCTCTGGGAGCCCACCTTCATCATGGAACATCCGACCGAGATCAGCCCACTGGCGCGCGCCAACGACAACCGGCCCGAAGTGACCGAGCGCTTTGAGCTCTACATCACCGGACGCGAATTTGGCAACGGTTTCAGTGAGTTGAACGATGCCGAAGACCAGGCAACACGTTTTCACGCCCAAGTGGCCGCCAAGGACGATGGCGACGACGAAGCCATGTATTACGACCACGACTTTGTGCGGGCCCTCGAATACGGCATGCCCCCCGCAGGCGGCTGCGGCATCGGCATTGACCGCCTGATGATGCTGCTGACCGACAGCCCCAGCATCCGTGATGTGATCCTGTTCCCAGCCCTGCGTCACGTGCAGGAATAAGCGCACCCAGCCCCCAAAACAAACCCGGCCTTGGCCGGGTTTGTTGTTTCATTCAGGCAGATCGTCAGCCCTGTTGCCGGGGTGGCAAACGGGGCGCATCGTCCACCACCTCGCGCACTTCCACATCGACGATGTCGTCCTGGCGTGGCACTTCGGAACCCGCCCCAAAACCGCGCTGACCGCCCCAGCGTGCGCCCTTGCGCAACTCGCTGAACTGTTGCCAGACCATCACCACCTGGGGCTTGCGGCCAGTGAGCAACCAGCGCACGGTAGCGAACACGATGTAGAGGCCCAGCGCCGCCAGGAGGCCCGCCAGAAACGCGAGCCCCAGAAGACCCGTGAACAGGCCCATGACGATGCGTGCAATCGAGTTCATTCCAGTGTCCTGTTCAGTTCAAGGCAGGCGGTCAAGCGCCTGCATGTAATCGCTCGAGCGCACCAGCTCGTCCCAGGGGCGGGCAGGTGAACGGGGCAAGAGGTTCAAGCGCCGCTCTTCGCTGATCTCGCTGGGTGTCCAGTGGCCTTTGAGTTGGGCCTCGGCCAGCTGGTCCAGCACTTCATCCAGCTCAGCGCCGTCGTTCACCGCCGAGCGGTTGCACAGCAGGGCCAGGTCGCAGCCAGCCTGCAGCGCGGTGATCACGGCTTCGGTGTAGCTGAGGGTGCGCCCGTCCATCTGGCGTGCGGCAGCCATCGACAAGTCATCGGTACAGACCACACCCTGAAAGCCCAGCTGAGCACGCAGGATGTCTTGCAACCAGCGCGGCGAAAAGCCCGCAGGGCGGCTGTCGACCTTGCTGTAAATCACATGGGCGGGCATGACGGCAGTGAGCACGCTGGTGAGCCAACGGTAAGGTTGTGCATCGTCGGCCAGGATGGTTTTGAGGCTGCGCTTGTCCACCGGCAGCGCCACGTGAGAGTCGGCCTTGACGGCACCGTGCCCGGGAAAATGCTTGCCGCAATTGTCCATGCCCGCCTGCAGCAGGCCTTGCATCAGGCTGCGGGCCAGCAGGCTCACGACGCGCGGGTCGCGTGCAAAAGCGCGGTCACCAATCACGCCGCTCTCGCCGTGGTCCAAGTCGAGCACGGGCGTGAAGCTGAAGTCCACGCCGCAAGCGCGCAGCTCACTGGCCAGCACAAAGCCCGCCGATGTGGCCGCTTCGCAGGCCTTGAGCACGCCTGAGCCAGGTTGGCCTTTGTCGTCCTGACACCAAAGCTCGCCCAAGGCGCGCATGGGCGGCAAATGGGTGAAGCCGTCGGTGCGAAAGCGCTGCACACGGCCGCCTTCGTGGTCCACCGCGATCAAGAGGTCGGGTCGGAGGTTTTTGATGTCGGCACACAGCGTGGTCAGCTGCGCACGGCTGTGCCAGTTGCGGCCAAACAGGATCATGCCGCCCACCAGCGGATGCGCCAGACGGCGGCGGTCCACAGCGGACAGGGTGGTGCCGGCAATGTCGATGATCAGGGGGGCGTGCTGTGACATGGGGTGTCCATTCAATGTGGGGCGCCAACGCGGCAAATCAAGGGCGCACGGTGCTGGAGGTCTCGACCACGCAAAAACTGGCCGCGTATTCGGACTCGTCGGTCACGGTGATGTGTGCGCTCAGGCCCTTGGCTTCAAACCACTCTTTCAAAACACCGTGCAGCACGATGACCGGCTGGCCACTGGGCAGTTTACCGATCTCGCACAGGCGCCAGGTCATGGGCATGCGCATGCCCAGACCAATGGCCTTGCTGAAGGCCTCTTTGGCCGAAAACCGGGTGGCGAGATAGCGCACGCCCCGCTCGGGCCAACGGGCGCTGCGGGCTTTCCAGGTGGCCATTTCGGCATCGCTCAAGACCTTGGCGGCAAAGCGTTCGCCGTGCCGTTCCAGGCTGGCTTGGATGCGCCGGATGTCGCAGATGTCGGTGCCGATGCCGTAGATCATTTTTTCAGGCAAGCGAGGTAGGCCTGCACCGTGGCGCTGTAGCCCAGCTCCAGCGCATCGGCCATGAAGGCGTGGCCAATCGAGACTTCTTGCAGGCCCTTCACCGCCGCCACAAAGGCGGGCAAGTTATCCCGGTTCAGGTCGTGGCCTGCGTTCAGGCCAAGGCCGGCCTGCAGCGCGGCCTCGGCCGCATCGGCGTAACGCTGCAACTGGGACGCGTTGTCCGGGGTGCCAAACGAAGCCGCATAAGGCTCGGTGTACAGCTCCACCCGGTCAGCCCCTACGGCGCGTGCTGCAGCCATTTGCTCTGGAATCGGGTCCATGAAGAGGCTCACGCGCACGCCCAGGGCCTTGCATTCGTCGATCAGGGGTTTCAGCCGCTCGGCGTCTTGCGGAAACGTCCAGCCGTGGTCGCTGGTGAACTGGCCTTCACTGTCGGGCACAAAGGTCACCTGGTGCGGGCGCACGGCACGCACGTGCTGAATCAGGTTGTGGAAGGGGTTGCCTTCGATGTTGAACTCGCGCTCGGGCCAGGCCTTCATCAGGGCCGTCAACTCGGGCACGTCGCTCGCGCGGATGTGGCGCTCATCGGGCCGAGGATGGATGGTGATGCCCTGCGCACCCGCCTTCAGGCACAGCTCGGCCGCGCGAGTGACGCTGGGGATGCCCAGGTGGCGCGAGTTGCGCAGCAGCGCGACTTTGTTGACGTTGACCGAGAGGGCAACGCGTTCAGGGGTGGTGGTCATAAGGTTTGCAAGTCCAGCATCATTTGGCGGGTGCGCAAGGCTCCCACACCGCAATGGTAGTTGAGGAGGGAGCGCATCGGCCGCTGCATCTGGCTGAGCAGCTCGGCGCATTCGCGCAACAGCGCGGCCAACGGGCTGGGGGCGTTCAGGGCGTGCTGCAGCGCCAGCCACTGCTGGCCCTGCAGGGCGTGGCGGCTGTCTTGTGGCACCCATTGCAGCCCGGCCTCAGGCACCAGGGCATACCAGGCCTCAGGCTCCAGCGGTTTCATGGTCAAGGTCTGCACGTCGAGTGCGGGCAAGAGACCTGTCTCCTTGAGCACCAGCAATTCAAAGGCGCGCAAGGCCCATTGCATGGCGTCCGGGTCGCCACTGGCCAGCAAGCGCACGGCAGCGGCATACACCTCGAACAGGTGCGGATGGGGGTCGTCGCGCACCAAGAGGCGCATCAGCAGCTCGTTCAGGTAGTAGCCCGAGAGCAGTGCTTCGCCCGTGGGCATGACGTGGCCGCCCACCCATTCGGCCGACTTGAGGGTGCGGATGTCGCCGTCACCGCCAAAGCTGAGCGACAGCGGCTGCAGTGGCAGCAAAACGGGGCGAAAGCTGGAGCTGGGCCGCTTGGCCCCCTTGGCCACCACCGCCACCCGGCCATGGTGGCGGGTGAAGACTTCCAGGATCAGGCTGGTTTCGCTCCAGTCGTAGCGGTGCAGCACATAGGCTGGCTCGTCTGCGATCCGCTGGGTGGCCATTGGCAGCGAAATTACTCGTAACCGAAGGAGCGCACGCGCGCCTCGTCGTCGGCCCAGCCAGAGCGCACCTTGACCCACAACTCGATGAACACCTTGGCGTCGAGCAGTTTTTCAAGTTCCATCCGGGACTCGGTGCCGATGCGCTTGAGTTTTTCGCCCTTGTCGCCGATGACCATGGCTTTGTGGCCATCGCGCTCGACCACGATGGTGGCGGCGATGCGCACCATGCGCTTGGCGGTGTGGGCAGGTTCTTCCTCGAACTTGTCGATCACGACGGTGGAGGTGTAAGGCAGCTCATCGCCCGTGAGGCGGAAGAGCTTTTCGCGCACAATTTCGCTGGCGAGGAATTTCTCGCTGCGGTCGGTCAACTCGTCGTTGGTGTACCACCAGCCTTGCTCGGGCAGGTATTTCTCGCAAATGCCCAACAGGCGCTCGATGTCTTTAGGCTGCTTGGCCGACATGGGTACGAACTCGGCAAACGCGTGGCGCTCCTGCATGTCCCGCAACCAGGGGGCAATTTCTGCACGGCGATTCACAGCGTCAAGTTTGTTGGCGATCAAAAGCGCGGGGATGCCAGGCTTGAGCAGCGACAGCACCTTGGCATCGGCCAGGTTGAAGCTGCCCGCCTCGACCACAAAGAGCACCAGGTCCACATCGCCCACCGCGCCAACCACGGTCTTGTTGAGCGACTTGTTGAGCGCGGTGCCATGGCGGGTCTGAAAGCCCGGGGTGTCCACAAACACGAACTGGGTCTGGTCTTGGTTGCGGATGCCCGTGATGCGGTGGCGCGTGGTTTGCGCCTTGCGCGAGGTGATGCTGATCTTTTGCCCCACCAAAGCATTGAGCAAGGTGGACTTGCCGACGTTGGGCTTGCCCACAATGGCCACCAGGCCGCAGCGCTGGCCTTGGGTGGACAGCGGGGCATCGCCCGCCACACCTGCGGCTTGCGCCTCGGCGTCCGAACGCGGCTCGACCGTCACCCCCGGGATCTCGATGGCACGGCGGGCCACCTTGGGTGACAAGTCCACCTGGGGTTCGGAGCCTGTCTCGTCTGGCGTGTGTTTGGCGTTCATGCGGATTTCTTGAGGATGTCGAGCAGGGCCTGGGCTGCGGCCTGTTCGGCAGCTCGGCGGGAGGGGCCCAGTCCACGTTGGGACTGGCGCAGTTGAGGCACTTCGCAGGCCACTTCGAAGGTCTGGCGGTGCGCCGCACCCGACGTTTCCACCACGGTGTATTGCGGCAGCGCCAGCTTGCGGCCTTGCAACCACTCCTGGAGTTCGGTTTTGGGGTCTTTGGCAGCCGCCTGCATGGTCGGGTTGATGTCCACCTTCTGGAACAGGCGCTCCACCAGGGGCTGTGCAGCGGCATAGCCGCCATCCAGGTAGACCGCACCGATCAGGGCTTCGAGCGCATCGGCCAGGATGGACGGGCGCTTTTGCCCGCCGGAGCGCAGCTCGCCTTCGCCCAGACGCAAGACCGCAGGCAACTCCATCTGCTGGGCCAGCTGGTGCAGCGTGTCCTGCTTGACGAGATTGGCCCGCACGCGCGAGAGGTCGCCTTCGGGCAGGTCGCTCAGCTGGGTGTAGAGCAGGTGCGCCACCGCCAGGTTGAGCACCGAGTCGCCCAGAAATTCGAGCCGCTCGTTGTGGTCGGCACTGAAGCTGCGGTGGGTCACGGCCTGCTGCAGCAAGGCGCGCTGCTTGAATGCATAGCCCAAGCGCACTTGCAGGGCGGACAGAAGATCGGGGTTGGCCACGTCAGTCAAAAGCGCCGATGCGCTTGAGGTTGCCAAAGTTCATCCAGACAAAGAAGGCCTTGCCCACGATGTTGGCGTCGGGCACAAAGCCCCAGTAACGGGAGTCCAGCGAGTTGTCGCGGTTGTCACCCATCATGAAGTAGTGCCCGGCGGGCACCTTGCAGACCACGCCTTCGACGCTGTAGCGGCATTGGTCACGGAAAGGGAATTCGTCCGTTCCCGGGATGAAGGCGGGTCGATCGTTGTCAATGATCAGGTTGTGGGTTTTGCCGGGCAGGTTCTCGCGCTGGTGCTTGAAGTAACGCATCACCGATTCGTCAAAGTAATCGGGCAGGCTCTCGCTGGCCACGGGCTGGCCGTTGATCGTCAGCTTCTTGTTCAGATAAGCCACTTCGTCGCCCGGGATGCCGATCACCCGCTTGATGTAGTCCTGGCTAGGGCGCGGCGGGAAACGGAACACCATCACGTCACCGCGCTGCACCGGGGTACCCTCGGTGAGCTTGATGTTGGCCACCGGCAAACGAACGCCGTAATGGAATTTATTGACCAGGATCAGGTCACCGATTTGCAGCGTCGGGATCATCGAGCCTGAGGGGATCTTGAAGGGCTCGAACAGGAAAGAGCGCAGGATGAACACCACCACGATCACCGGGAACAGCCCAGCGGTCCAGTCCAGCCACCAGGGCTGCATCAGCAGCTTGTCGCGGGCTTCGGCCGTGTCGGTGTCGATTTTTTCGATGCCCATGCGGGTGAGTTCGCTGCGGCGCTGGGCCGTGGCTTCATCGAGTCTGGCTGCAGCGGCTTCACGCTGCGGCAAGAAATAAAAGCGTTCGGCCAGCCAGTAAATACCGGTCACCACGGTGGCCAGCAGCAAGAGCAACGCAAAGTTGCCCTCGATGTAACCCAGGTACCAGGAGCCCGCATAGCCCACGAACGCGGCCAGCACCAAAGAGGTCAGGAACTGCATCAATCTTCCACCTGCAAAATGGCCAGGAACGCCTCTTGAGGCACCTCGACCGAACCGATTTGTTTCATGCGCTTTTTACCCGCCTTTTGCTTTTCCAGCAATTTGCGTTTGCGCGTGATGTCGCCACCATAGCACTTGGCCAGCACGTTCTTGCGCAAGGCCTTGATGGTCTCACGGGCAATGATGTTGGCGCCAATGGCCGCCTGAATCGCCACGTCGAACATCTGGCGGGAAATGATCTCGCGCATCTTGGCCGCCACGGCACGGCCCCGATACTGTGCCTGTGTGCGGTGCACGATGATGGACAGCGCATCGACCTTCTCGCCGTTAAGCATGATGTCGACTTTGACCACGTCGGACGCGCGGTACTCCTTGAACTCGTAGTCCATCGAGGCGTAACCCCGGCTGACCGATTTGAGCTTGTCAAAGAAGTCCAGCACGATCTCGCCCAGGGGCATCTCATACGTCAGCATGACCTGGCGGCCGTGGTAGGCCATGTTGATCTGCACGCCGCGCTTTTGGTTGGCCAGCGTCATCACGGGGCCCACATAGTCTTGCGGCATGTACAGGTGCACGGTGACGATGGGCTCACGGATTTCCTGCAGGCGGCCCTGATCCGGCATCTTGGAGGGGTTTTCCACCATGATCACTTCGCCGTCGCCCTTGACCACTTCGTAGACCACGCTGGGCGCGGTGGTGATCAGGTCCTGGTCGAACTCGCGCTCCAGGCGCTCTTGCACGATTTCCATGTGCAGCAAACCGAGGAAACCGCAACGGAATCCAAAACCCAGCGCTTGCGAGACTTCAGGTTCATAGTGCAAAGACGCGTCGTTGAGTTTGAGCTTTTCGAGTGCGTCGCGCAGGGCATCGTACTGGTTGGCTTCGGTCGGGTACAAACCGGCAAACACCTGCGGCTGAATTTCCTTGAAGCCAGGCAGCGCTTCGGTGGCCGGGCCGAGGTTGTTGGGCAATTTCTTTTCGAGTGTGACGGTGTCACCCACTTTGGCCGCTTGCAACTCCTTGATGCCCGCGATGATGTAACCCACCTCGCCGGCCTTGAGCATCTCTCGTGGCTGGTTGGCCGGGGTGAACACACCCAGGCTGCCCGCTTCGTAGACGGCATTGCTGGCCATCATGCGGATGCGTTCGCCTTTGATCAGTTGACCGTCGACCACACGCACCAGCATGACTACACCCACATAGCTGTCAAACCAGCTGTCGATGATCATGGCGCGCAAAGGCGCATCGGCCTGCCCTTGGGGTGCGGGCACCTTGGCCACAATCGCTTCGAGGATTTCGTCGATGCCCATGCCGGTCTTGGCCGAGCAAGGGATCGCATCGGTCGCGTCGATGCCGATCACGTCCTCCACTTCGGCGCGGGCATTGTCCGGATCGGCGTTGGGCAAATCCATCTTGTTGAGCACGGGCACCACTTCCACACCCAGGTCGAGTGCGGTGTAGCAGTTGGCCACGGTTTGCGCTTCCACACCCTGGCTGGCGTCGACCACCAGCAAGGCGCCTTCGCACGCCGACAATGAACGCGACACTTCATAAGAGAAGTCCACGTGTCCAGGCGTGTCGATCAGGTTGAGGTTGTAGACCTGCCCATCTTTGGCTTTGTATTGGAGTGCAGCGGTTTGCGCCTTGATGGTGATGCCGCGTTCTTTCTCGATGTCCATGGAGTCCAGCACCTGGGCTTCCATGTCGCGGGCTTCGAGTCCACCGCAGCGTTGAATCAAGCGATCGGCCAGCGTGGATTTGCCGTGGTCAATGTGCGCAATGATCGAAAAATTTCTGATGTGATTCATCAAGGACGGTCTGCAAGTAGTTGAGGATCAACGATCCACACAAGAAAAAAGGGCGCGTCTGGTGTTGACGCGCCCTGAACCAACAATCAATGGCAACTGCGATAGTTGGGACTTCATTGTAGGCAAATTGCCCCGTTCGCACAGCCCCGAAAATCGGCTTGGCGGGTCGTTGCGGTGATGCAACACCAAGATTATCCACAGTTTATTCACAATTCAGGGGATATCTGATTGAACAACTTGTGGGCCACTTGTGGATCACGGGTGGACTGTTGTTGAACATCCCGTATCGTGAATCCAGACCTGCGCTTTATGCCATGAATGATGGGTCAAGACACCGAATTTTAACGAAATTCGTCATGAACAGCTCAAAAAGTTAGCAGTCGCACACTTTCGAAGAGTTGAAAAAACAGCATAAAAAATTTTCATCTGTTGCATTCATGCCGCCCCGAGCTGCCAAAGCCCCCGAAGCTTCGGGGGACTCTTGACAAGCGCGTGGCGGTCATTTGGCCGGGCGGATCAGCACATATTGCGCGCTGTCTCCCCGGCGGATCAACAAACTCACAGGCCGCGCCTTGTCCACGCGGCCCATGATGCTGTCGAAGTCCTTGGCAGACAGCACTTCCTGATTGGCAATGGCCAGGATCACATCGCCCTCACGCAAACCTGCACGCGAGGCTGGCTCTGCTGCCGATTCGATGCGAACCCCGCCGCGCACGCGCAACTCTTTTTTCTGTGCATCGGTCAGATCAGCGACCACCAGGCCAAAATGCTCCGCTGAAGCTGGCGAGGCTTTCTTGTCGCTGCTGCGCTGCGCCACGGTTTTCTCAGGCTCGACCTCGGCCACCGTGACGGTCAGGTCCTTGTTCGCGCCACGACGGAATACCGTGAGGCCCACACGGCTGCCAGGCTTGGTGTTGCCCACGATGCGCGGCAGGTCGGCGGCTTTTTCCAACGCTTTGCCGTCGAAGCGCAAGATGATGTCTCCGGCCTCGATGCCTGCCTTGTCGGCTGGCGAGCCCTCCTCGACGCCACGCACCAGCACGCCTTGCGCCTTGCCCAGACCCAAGGACTCGGCCACGTCCTTGGTCACCTGGTCGATCTGCACACCGATGCGGCCACGGCTGACGCGGCCACTGCTGCGCAACTGTTCACTCACACGAATGGCTTCGTCCATCGGAATGGCAAACGCGATGCCCATGTAGCCGCCAGAGCGGGAGTAAATCTGGCTGTTGATGCCCACCACTTCACCACGCATGTTGATGAGCGGGCCGCCCGAATTGCCGGGGTTGATGGCCACATCGGTCTGGATGTAGGGCAAGTACTCGCCCGTGTCGCGCTGCTTGGCGCTCACGATACCCGCAGTAACCGAATTCTCGAGCCCAAAGGGCGAGCCGATGGCCATGACCCATTCACCCACCTTGAGGCGACTGACATCACCCACCTTGACCGCAGGCAAGCCGGTGGCCGCGATCTTGACCACCGCCACATCGGTGCGCTTGTCAGCGCCCACGATCTTGGCCTTGAACTCGCGCTTGTCGGTCAAGGTGACCAGCACCTCGTCCGCACCATCAACCACATGGGCATTGGTCATGATGTAGCCATCTGATGTGAGCACAAAGCCCGAACCTTGACCTTTGGGCTGAGATTCCTCGGCTTGCGGGCGATTCTGACGCGGTGACTGGCGTGGGGCGTTGGGCATCGGCACGCCAAAAAAGCGCTTGAACAGCTCTTGCATCTCTTCGTCCGAGCCCTGCCCTGGCGATGCCCGGACTTTTTCGGAAGTGCGGATGTTCACCACCGAGGGGCCCACCTGTTCGACCAGTTCGGTGAAATCCGGCAAGCCACGCACCGAAGCGGCGGCCTGCGCTTGCGCTGCAGGCACCAGCAGCGCACTGCTGGCCAAGCCCAGCATCAGGGCAGCGGTGATGTTTCGGGTTGTTGTTGAAACCACTTGGTCCTCCTTGTTGTCCAACGTCCAGCTTCAGCACATGGGGGCGCCCGGCGCAGGATCAAGCCGTGCGTGCCACAGCCGTTCGGCGCGAATATACCGCGCATCGAAAACCGTGCCAGCGTGTGGGCATGTCCGCGCGGCGCACCCAGGCATGCCGCACCCCAGCGCCGAAACCCGACTGACCTGTGGAGCGCAGTGACACGAGCATGAAGTGCCCGCCATCGAGCGTCAAAGACAAATGGACCGGGTCTGTGCCCACAGCTGCGCTGGGGGCATGCCAGGCTTCGCCATCCCAGGTCAGTTCGCCCTCTTGCTGGAATTCGCGCGGCAACCACCAGGCTGTGGCCAGCACCGCCACAAGCCAGACACACACCGCCCACGCCAACACGTATGCAGACGCGTCAGTCCATGCCAGCCAGAGTGCCAAAGCGCCCGAAACTGTGGCGGCCAGCGCCTGGGCCGAGCGTGGCCCCCAAACAAAACGCCCCACCGGGAAGACCACAGGTGGGGCGTTGTGCATGGCGGAAACCTGCCGTGAAACGCGTCAGATGCGTTTGAACACCAGAGAGCCGTTGGTGCCGCCGAAACCGAAGTTGTTTTTCAGGGCCACATCGATTTTCAGATCGCGCGCCGTGTTGGCACAGTAGTCCAGATCGCACTCGGGATCGGGGTTGACCAGGTTGATGGTCGGCGGCACCTTTTGGTGGTGCAGCGCCAGCACAGTGAACACGCTCTCGATGCCGCCCGCGCCACCCAAAAGGTGACCGGTCATGGACTTGGTGGAGCTGACCACGGTTTTGTAGGCGTGATCACCCAAAGCCGCTTTGATGGCATTGGTTTCGTTGATGTCACCCAGCGGCGTGGAGGTGCCATGTGCGTTGAGGTAATTGATCTGGTCGGCATTGACACCGGCATTGCGCATGGCGTTGAGCATGGCTCGGCGGGGGCCGTCCATGCTCGGCGCGGTCATGTGACCAGCATCTGCACTCATGCCGTAGCCACCGAGCTCGGCGTAGATTTTGGCGCCACGGGCTTTGGCGTGTTCGTACTCTTCGAGCACCATGACGCCCGCGCCTTCGCCCAACACAAAACCGTCACGGTCTTTGTCCCAGGGGCGCGATGCCGCTGTGGGGTCGTCGTTGCGGGTCGACAAGGCGCGCATGGCGGCAAAACCACCCACACCCAGTGGCGACACTGTGCCTTCGGAGCCACCAGCAATCATCACATCCGCGTCGCCGTATTCGATCAGACGACCGGCTTCGCCAATGCTGTGCAAACCTGTGGTGCAAGCGGTCACCACGGCCAGGTTGGGGCCTTTGAAACCACTGCGCATCGACACATGGCCCGAGATCATGTTGATGATCGAGGCCGGGACGAAAAATGGGGAAATGCGACGCGCGCCGCGCGCCGTGTACTCGATGTGGGTGTCCTCGATCAGCGGCAAGCCACCAATGCCCGAACCGATCACCACACCGATGCGGCAGGCCTCTTCTTCACTCAGTGCATCGCCTGTGGGCAGCCCGGAGTCCTGTATGGCCTGGGCGGCTGCGGCAATGCCGTAATGGATAAAGCGGTCCATCGTCCGCGCTTCTTTGGCGCTGATGTAGGACTCGAGATCGAAGTTTTTGACTTCACCCACGATCCGGCAGGACATGGCTGAAGCGTCAAAACGGGTGATCGGACCAATGCCGGACTGGCCAGCAAGCAGGTTGGACCATGCATCGGCGACCGTGTTGCCCACGGGGCTGATGCATCCCAAACCCGTGACAACAACGCGGCGCCGGGTCATCGTCGATCAGGCCTTCTTGCTTTGGGCGTAGTCGATCGCAGCTTGCACCGTGGTGATTTTTTCTGCGTCTTCGTCAGGAATTTCGATGCCGAACTCGTCTTCGAGTGCCATCACCAATTCCACCGTGTCCAGGGAGTCAGCACCCAAATCGGCCACGAAGGCTTTTTCGTTGGTGACTTGTGACTCTTCAACGCCGAGTTGTTCAGCAATGATTTTTTTGACACGTGCTTCGATATCGCTCATGGGGTCCCTCTGAGGGTTGTGAAAAATGAAGATTTTACCTGTCCGGAAGGGGTTTCCGAAAATCAGGCCATGAACATGCCACCATTGACATGCAATTCTTGCCCGGTGACATAGCCCGCGTGGCTTCCAGCCAGGTAGGCCACCGCGTGCGCGATGTCATCGGGTTTGCCCAGATGGCCCAGAGGAATCTGGCCCAACAAGGCTTTTTGTTGCTCTTCGGGCAGGCTGGCCGTCATGTCGGTTTCGATGAAACCAGGGGCCACGCAGTTGACCGTGATGCCACGGCTGCCCAGCTCGCGCGCCAGCGCACGGGTCATGCCCGCCACACCCGCCTTGGCAGCGGCGTAATTGGCCTGCCCGGGGTTGCCCGACGCGCCCACCACGCTGGTGATGCTGATGATGCGGCCATAGCGCTGCTTCATCATGGGGCGAATCACAGCGCGGCTCATGCGGAAAACCGCTTTGAGGTTGGTGTCGAGCACCGCGTCCCAATCGTCGTCCTTCATGCGCATGGCCAGGGTGTCACGGGTGATGCCCGCGTTGTTGACCAGCACCTGCAGACCGCCATGCTCTTTGACGATGGCGTCGATCAGGGCTTCACCCGCGGCGGCATCGTTCACATTCAAGTTCGCCCCCCGGCTGCCGGGGAAGGCCGACAGGGCCTGGCTGATCTTGGCGGCACCGTCGTCGCTGGTGGCGGTGCCAATGACCACAAAACCTTGTTGGGCCAGATGCAGGGCAATCGATGCGCCAATGCCACGGGACGCCCCTGTGACCAGGGCAACTTGTTTTTGTGCTTCGCTCATCCGAGAAGTCCTTTCACTTCGGCCAGTGTGGCGGGGTCGTACAGCGCCACGCCGTTCAATTCCGCATCAATCCGCTTGGTCATGCCCGCCAGCACTTTGCCGGGGCCGCATTCGACCAGAGTGGTGACGCCACGGGCCTTGATGGCCTGCACGCACTCCACCCAACGCACCGGGCCAAAAGCCTGGCGGTACAAAGCGTCACGGATGCGGTCGGCATCGGTTTCGATGGCCACGTCGATGTTGTTGAGCACCGGAATCTGCGGCGTACCCAGAGTCAATGTGCCCAGTTTTTCACGCAGCTTTTCGGCAGCGGGTTTCATCAGGCTCGAATGGAAAGGTGCCGACACAGGCAAAAGCAGCGCACGCTTGGCACCCAGGCCTTTGAGTACTTCGCAGGCTTTGTCCACGGCGGCCTTGCTGCCCGCGATCACGGTCTGCGCCGCATCGTTGAAGTTCACCGCTTCCACCACTTCGGCGCTGTCGGCGGCAAAAGTGGCTTGCGCTTCCTTGCAGCCTGCGATGACTTTGTCAGACGCCAGACCCAGAATGGCGGCCATGGCCCCCACACCCACGGGCACGGCTTCTTGCATGGCGGCGGCGCGCAAGCGCACCAGCGGCGCGGCTTGCGCCAGCGTCAACACACCCGAAGCCACCAGGGCGCTGTACTCGCCCAGCGAGTGCCCCGCCACCACGGACGGCTTGGCGCCGCCTTCGGCCAACCAAGCGCGGTAGGCGGCCACGGCCGACACCAGCATCACGGGCTGGGTGTTGGTGGTCATGGCCAAGGCTTCCTTGGGGCCTTCGTGGATCAGTTTGGCGACGTCTTCGCCCAGGGCGTCTGAGGCTTCTTTCAAAGTTTCAAGGACCACAGGGTGGTCGCCCCAAGCGTCCAGCATACCCACCGATTGGGAGCCTTGACCGGGGAAAACAAAAGCAAATGAGGTCATGTGCAAATTCTGTATCTGGAAAGAATCCGGGAAAGGGTGCCGCGCATCGCTGACCCGGGCCTGTCAAATCGATAGCGGATCAATAACGCAAGAGCACGGAGCCCCAGGTGAAGCCGCCGCCGACACCTTCGAGCATCAGGGTTTGACCGCGTTGGATGCGCCCGTCGCGCACAGCCGTGTCCAGCGCCAGCGGGATCGAAGCGGCCGAGGTGTTGCCGTGCTGATCAACGGTCACCACCACCTTGTCGGCGCCCAATTTGAGCTTCTTGGCAGTGCTTTGCATGATGCGGATGTTGGCCTGGTGCGGGATGAGCCAGTCGATGTCGGCATCGGTCAAGTTGGCTTTGCCCAGGCTGGCTCGGGCGGTTTCTTCGAGCACGCCCACGGCCAGTTTGAACACGGCCTGGCCATCCATTTTGAGCACCGGATCACCCAGAATGCCGCCCCGGTTCACATGCCCTGGCACACACAAAATATCTTTGTATTTGCCGTCGGCGTGCAGGTCGGTGGCCAGAATGCCGGGTTGCTCCGAAGCTTCGAGCACGACCGCACCTGCGCCGTCACCAAACAGCACACAGGTCGTGCGGTCCTTGAAGTCGAGGATGCGGCTGAACACTTCCGAGCCGATCACCAAAGCGCGCTTGGCCGAGCCGGACTGGATCATCGAATCAGCGATCGTCAACGCATAAATGAAACCACTGCACACGGCCTGCACGTCAAACGCCGGGCAGCCCGCGGTGCCCAGCTTGTGCTGCACCATGGTCGCCACCGAAGGAAACACCATGTCGGGGGTGGACGTGGCCACAATGATCAGGTCGAGGTCGTCGGCTGAAATGCCGGCTGCCGACAGTGCTTGGCGGGCGGCTTCGGTCGCCAGATCGCTGCTGCCCTGCTGGTCGGCCGCAAAGTGGCGGGCGCGAATGCCTGTGCGCTCAACGATCCACTCGTCCGAAGTCTCGACGCCTTGCTGCGCGAGCTCGGCCGCCAGATCGGCATTGGTCAGGCGTTTTTCAGGCAGGTAACTGCCGGTGCCCAGAATGCGGGAATAAATGCTCATACAGAGGGGACCGCTTCTGCCCGCTCGGCCTGCGCGCCCATCAACAGAGGGGCTGCATGCGCGATGCGTTCACGAACGCGGTCCAGCAATTGGTTTCGGGCTGCATCATAAGCCCGGTTCAGGGCCGTCTCAAAAGCAATCTCGTCGGCCGAGCCGTGGCTCTTGAACACCAGACCCCGCAGACCCAGCAAGGCCGCACCGTTGTAACGGCGATGATCCACGCGATCTTTAAAGGCAGATAAAACCGGATAAGCCAAGATGGCAGCAAGTTTCGTGAAAATATTGCGCGAAAACTCGTTTTTCAGGAAGCCGCCGATCATGGTGGCCAGCCCTTCGCTGGCTTTCAGGGCCACATTGCCCACGAACCCATCGCAAACCACGATGTCCACCGTGCCCTTGAAAATGTCGTTGCCTTCCACGTTGCCATGGAAATTCAGATCACCCGAATTGGCTGCAGATCGCAGCAATTCACCAGATTTCTTGATGATTTCATTGCCTTTGATGGCTTCCTCACCGATGTTGAGCAAGCCCACCGAGGGCTGATCCTTGTTTTGCAAGACCGACACCAGGGCCGAGCCCATGACGGCAAACTGGAGCAAATGTTCGGGCGTGCAGTCCACATTGGCCCCCAGGTCGAGCATGGTGGTGCCACCGCCCTTGAAGTTGGGCATCTGTCCTGCAATGGCCGGACGGTCGATGCCGTCCATGGTCTTGAGCACATAACGGGCAATGGCCATCAGAGCCCCAGTGTTGCCCGCAGACACCGCAGCAGCGGCATTGCCATCACGCACTTGTTCGATGGCCACGCGCATCGAAGAGTCTTTTTTCTTGCGCAAAGCGACTTCAAGCGGGTCGTCCATCTCGACCACTTCTGTGGTGGCCACCACCGCCACACGGGGGTCATCCAACCCGGCCAACGCCTCGGCACGCCCCACCAGCAGCAAACGTGCATCGGGGTGAGTCGACAGAAAACGACGGCAAGCGGCCAGCGTCACGCGGGGACCATGGTCGCCGCCCATGCAATCGACAGCCACAGTGATCGGGTTGGGCGCAGTCATGGCATCCTTGAATTCAAAACCGGACAAGACAAATCAAAAGCCCCAAATACAAAAGCCCGATGCTACTCAAAAAGTAGCGCCGGGCCTCTGCAGGCTTGAGGGCTGACGCCGATCAGGCTTCGGATTTGTTTTTCAGCACTTGGCGGCCACGGTAGAAACCGTTGGGGCTGATGTGGTGACGCAGGTGGGTTTCACCAGTGGTGGGTTCCACAGCGATGCCCGGCACATTCAGGGCATTGTGCGAGCGGTGCATACCGCGCTTGGAAGGCGACTTTTTGTTTTGCTGAACAGCCATGATGGCTCCTTGGAAGCATGGAGGCCGCGCAAACGAAGACGCAGCTTCTGGTTAATGACAGAGTATTGCCCGGACATCCGAGCCAAGCCAGCAATTATAGCCTAAGCCAGCCGCTTTGGCCAGGACGGCACCCGGCAAAAAATCAGGCCCGGCCTGTTTTCAGTCCCGCAAGCACGCCAAACGGGTTGGGTCGCTCGGCTGCTTGCTCAAATTCAGGGTCCATGGCCGACGCAGGCAACACTTCGGGGCAGGCCTGGTGCAAAGGCACCAAGGGCAGCGACATGATCAATTCGTCCTCCACCAGCGCCAGCGCGTCAAAGTCGCGGCTGATCACCAACAGGTCCTCTTCGGCCTCGTCGTCCAGGGCCGCGGCCGTGGCCTCATCGGCCACAAAACGGAAAGAGCGCTGGGCCAGCACGGGGCTCAACACCGGTTGCAGGCAGCGCTGGCACTGCATCGGCAAATCCACTGCGGCGTCCAGGTCGAGCCAGACCTCGTCGGGCCCGGCCGAGACCGGTTCGGTGCGGCCCTGCAGGCGCCAGCGCACAGCACTGGCCGTTTCGCCGCCCGCCACCTGCTCCAGGCTCAGACGCGGCCATTGGTCCAACGGCAAGTCGCCCTGCAGTTCGCCTTCGGCTTGGGCGAAGGCTTTGACGTCCAGATGTGAGGGGGCGAATTTTTTCTCCATGCGGAGAGTGTAAGAGAATCGCCCCATGAGCCAGAACACCCCTCCAACCGTCCAGCGCACCGTGGTGCTGGGCTCCACCTCCCGCTACCGGCGCGAATTGCTCTCGCGCCTGAACCTGCCCTTCGAAGTCGCCGCCCCGGACGTCGATGAGACCCCACAGGCCGGCGAATCCCCCCGCGATCTGGCCCTGCGCCTGGCGCTGGCCAAGGCGCGCGCAGTGGCTGAGCGCTTTCCGCAAGCGGTGGTGATCGGCTCCGACCAGGTCGCCGACCTCGCAGGCCAACCCCTGGGCAAACCGGGCGAACACGCCCGGGCCGTAGAACAGCTGCGCCAGATGCGTGGCCAAACCGTGGTGTTCCAGACGGCGCTGGCCGTGGTCTGCCTGGCCACAGGCTTTGAGCAGGTCGACCTCGCCCCTGTCAAGGTGCTGTTCCGCCCGCTGAGCGACGACGAGATTGAAAATTACCTGCAGGCCGAAAAACCCTATGACTGCGCAGGCAGTGCCAAGAGCGAAGGCCTGGGCATCGCCCTGCTCGAAGCCATCGAGAACGACGACCCGACGGCACTGGTGGGCCTGCCCCTGATCCGCACCGCCCGCATGCTGCGCGCCGCTGGAGTGCAACTGCTGTGAACACCCCCACCCGCCCCCCGCATGGCCGCCTCTTTCTGGTGCCCACACCACTGGACTTTGGCTGCGCCGAACAAGCCCCCATCCAGGACGCGCTGCCAGAGGCCACGCTGCGCTGCGCCAGTGGTCTGCAGCACTGGATCACCGAAAACGCCAAGTCGACCCGGGCCTTCCTCAAGCGCGTGGGCGAAGTCCACGCTCTGAGTGCCCCGATCCAGGCACAACACATCACCGAGCTGCCCCGCGAGGTTCACAAAAAAGGCGACCACCAAGGCGGGTTTGACGCGCACCCCCTGATGGCTGCGGCCCTGCAAGGCCATGACATAGGTCTGGTGAGCGAAGCGGGCATGCCCACCGTGGCCGATCCAGGCAGTTCGGTGGTGCGCGCAGCGCACGACCTGGGCATCGAGGTGGTGCCGCTGGTGGGGCCTGTGTCACTGCTGCTGGCCTTGGCGGCCAGTGGTCTGAACGGGCAGAACTTTGCCTTTGTGGGCTACCTGCCGCAAGACGCGGCCGATCGCGCGGTCCGCCTGAAACAACTGGAGAGCCTGGCGCAAAAAACCGGCCAAACCCAGTTGTGGATCGAGACCCCTTACCGCAACGCCGCCATGCTGAGCAGCCTATTGCAGGCCTTGCAGCCAGGCACGCGCCTGTCGGTGGCCAGCGGCCTGACCCTGCCCAGCGCCCGGGTGCAAAGCCACACGGTGGCGGCCTGGAAAAAAGGGATCACCGGGCCCAATGGCCAAACCCCAGCGGTGTACGCCATCGGCCCCTGAGGCCGAGCACAGAGATTCAGCGCAAACCAGGCACGCGGCGCATGGCCTGCACAGCGCCTTCGCCCAGCGCCGCGCCAAAACGCTTGGCCAGGCGCTCGGCCACGTTTTCGTGGCGGCTGTAGTCGATCACGTCTTCGGCCTTGACGACATCCCGAGCCACACTGTCGAGGCTGCCCAGACCATCGGCCAGTCCCATGTCCACGGCCTGCTGGCCAGTCCAAAACAGGCCAGAGAACATGTCGGGCGTTTCCTTGAGGCGCTCACCCCGGCCTTGCTTGACCACCGCAATGAACTGCTGGTGGATCTGGTTGAGCATGGCCTGCGCGTGCTTGCGCTGCGCCTCGGTCTGCGGGCTGAACGGGTCCATGAAACCCTTGTTCTCTCCGGCGGTCATCAGGCGGCGCTCCACGCCCAGCTTGTCCATCAGACCCGTAAAACCAAAACCGTCCATCAGCACGCCAATGCTGCC
Source organism: Limnohabitans radicicola (assembly GCF_014837235.1). GTDB lineage: Bacteria > Pseudomonadota > Gammaproteobacteria > Burkholderiales > Burkholderiaceae_C > Limnohabitans_A > Limnohabitans_A radicicola. The sequence goes on from NZ_JACYFT010000004.1 coordinate 124,981, forward strand.
CACGATGCTGGCCTTGTCGACATAAATGCTGTCGGCCGCAGCAGCAATGTAATACGCCGCAGAGGCGCAGGACTCTTCCACCACCGCATACACGGGCTTGTTGTGCAGCTTTTTGAGGCGGTGGATTTCATCGTTGATCATGCCCGCCTGCACGGGGCTGCCACCGGGCGAGTTGATCAACAGAACCAGGCCTTTGGAGCCGGAATCTTCCAGCGCAGAGCGCATGGCGGCCATCACGTTTTCAGCGCTGGCCTCGCCCTCTGAGCCAATTTCGCCCTTGATCGCCACCATCGCCGTGTGTGGCTGGCTAGGGTCGCTGCTGGGGGCATTGCGGCTGAACAGCAGGCCCGCGACCACCACCAGGAACACCAGCCACGCCAGACGAAAGCCATTTTTCCAGCGGCGTGCGGCCTGCTGCTCGGCCAGGTTGGCCATGGCCAGCCGCTCCAGGGTCTGCCGCTCCCAATGGGGATCAGAAGTGGCTGTTGACGCGTGGGCTGTCGTCTGCTGGGCCTCTGGGGCCTGTGTGTCTTGCATGCTCAGAATTCAAAAGGTTTGAGGTTGTAGGCAGTATGCCAGTGCACCACGCCCCCGTGCTCGCTCAGGTCAATCTTGATCAAGCCGCCACGGCAGGGTCCGCCCGAGCAGGCCCCGGTGTCCGGGCGGTAAGTGGCACCATGGGTCGCACACATCAACCACTGCCCTGTGGCATCGAAAAAACGGTCCGGCTGGTAATCCATCTCCATCGCCACATGGGTGCAGCGGTTGAGGTAGGCATGGACCTGTCCTTCAAAGCGGATGGCGAATGCCCGGCAGGTCTGCCCGGCATACACCACATCGAAAGGCACCGCCAGACCGGAATCCACCAGGTCAGCGCTGTTGCACAAAGGAATCATGGCATCCATGAGGCTCTCCCGGGATCAGGCGTGGGTCAGCAACCAGTCGCGCAATTCGGCCACCGAATGCGCCACATGGCGCGGTTGAAGGGCGTGAAAGGCATCGGGCTCGTGGGCACCGTAACTGACGCCGACGCTGGCGCAACCTGCGTTCAGCGCCATCTGCAGGTCGTGCGTGGTGTCACCGATCATCAAGGTGCGCTCGGGCTCCACACCAAACTCGCGCATCAGCTCGTGCAGCATGCGCGGATGGGGCTTGCCCGCCGTCTCGTCGGCCGTGCGTGACCCATCGAACACATCGCGCAGCTCCACCGCCTGCAAGGCTTCGTTGAGCCCGGCGCGGCTCTTGCCTGTGGCCACCGTCAGCCAATGGTGGCGCGCCTTCAGATCCGCCAGCAGGGGCAGCACGCCCTCAAACAGGCTGATGTCGTGCTGGTGCGTCAGGTAGTGGTGGCGGTAGCGCTCACCCAGCAACGGGTACTTGTCTTTGGGCACATCGGGCGCGGCATGCGCCAACGCAGGCATCAAGGCCATGCCGATCACGTACGAGGCGGCTTCGCGGGTGGGCATGGCTCCGCCGACATCGACCACCGCGCGCTGGATGCAGGTGGTGGTGATGGCCGTCGAATCAAACAAGGTGCCGTCCCAATCGAAAGCGATCAGGTCAAACTGGCGGGGGCGAAAGTCAGTCATGGGGACGGATCCGGTCGATGTGCTGTTGGAGTTCCGGCGGCAAGTCGGCCTGCAGCGCCACGCGCTCGGCCGTGACCGGGTGGTTGAACTGTAAACGCCAAGCGTGCAGGAACATGCGCCTGAGCCCCTGCTTTTGCAACGCCTTGTTCCACTCAAAGTCGCCGTATTTGTCGTCGCCCGCAATCGGGTGGCCGTTGCTGGCCAGATGCACCCGGATCTGGTGGGTGCGCCCGGTCTTGATCGTGACCTCCAGCAGCGTGGCGCCCGGCAGACGCTCGGCCACCTTGACGAGCGTGATGGAGCGCATGCCGTCCGGATCTTCGGGCGTGGTCACCTTGACGCGGCGCTCCCCGTCGGGCAATAAAAACTTGTGTAGGGGCTGGTCGATCACCTTGAGCCTGGCGGGCCAGTCGCCCTGCACCAGGGCCAGGTAGGTCTTGCCGGTTTCGCGTTCGCGGAACTGGTCCTGCAGGTGCTTGAGGGCGCTGCGCTTTTTGGCCACCAGCAAAATGCCGCTGGTTTCCCGGTCCAGGCGGTGCACCAGCTCCAGCAGCTTGGCCTGGGGCCTGGCCTGGCGCAGCTGCTCGATCACGCCAAAACTCACACCCGAGCCGCCATGCACTGCCACCCCGGCGGGCTTGTCGATGGCCAGCAGGCTGTCGTCTTCGTGCAACAGCGGGAATTCGCGGCCCGGCGCAGGCCGTGCGGCCTTTTCGGCTACTTTTTCAGAGATGCGCACGGGCGGCAGACGCACCTCGTCGCCCGCCTCTACCCGCGTCTCGGCCGAGGCGCGGCCTTTGTTGATGCGCACCTCGCCGCTGCGGATGATCCGGTAGACGTGGGTTTTGGGCACCCCTTTGAGGTGGCGCATGAGGAAATTGTCCAGCCGCTGTCCGGCCGAATCCTCGTCCACCACCAGCCATTTGACCGCTGGCGCCGAAACGCCCGGCTTGCCCCCTATAATGTGATTCACTGGCTTTTGGCTGTAAGTGGTTGATTTGAATGGAAATGAATTCCTGAGGACAGGAGTTTAGTCCACCCACCATGACAAGCCTCACCAGAAGGTCGATGCCACCCCCGGCGTGATTTGCAGACTGAAGGCCCAGAGCCGACAGTGGCCAAGCACCCCGAAGGATGGGCCGACGCCCTGAAACACCGATACGGAATACCCAAGCCGAGCAGCCCAACCCCTGTGGTGGAGCTGCCCGGCGGATCAAAGCGAGATGGTTGTGTTGTTTGGAACCTTGCTGACCTGGCTGGAGTGGCTCATGAAGCCACAGGCCACCGTCATGCCCTGCGTTGCCGAACCTGTCCTGGACACCGCAGAACGCCTGCGGCAGTGGACACACCTGAACACCCCCCTGACCTCGCCCCATCCACGCGCCCTGAACCCCATTCCAGAGCCTTCGCTCTGCTGAATGGCGTTCGCCTACGGCAATTCCCTTCGTTTCTCGGCGTCAGCTTTGGCAACGTGGACCCGTCAATGGGTCGGTTGTAAACCGTGCCGTGCGCAAGCTGTCCAAGACAGCAGCCCCGGCCGACACTGATAAAGAAGGAACGCATCATGAAACGGATGCTGATCAACGCCACGCAAGCTGAAGAGCGCCGCCTGGCCATCGTCGATGGACAAAAACTCCTCGACTACGAAATCGAAATCGAAGGGCGCGAACAGCGCAAGGGCAACATCTACAAAGCCATCGTGACCCGCGTCGAGCCCTCGCTCGAAGCCTGCTTTGTGGACTACGGTGAAGACCGCCACGGCTTTTTGCCCTTCAAAGAAATCTCTCGCCAATACTTTGCCGAAGGCGTGTCCGTCAGCCAAGCGCGCATCCAGGACGTCATCAAGGAAGGCCAGTCCCTCTTGGTGCAGGTCGAAAAAGAAGAGCGTGGCAACAAAGGCGCGGCGCTCACCACTTTCGTCAGCCTGGCTGGCCGCTACGTGGTGCTCATGCCCAACAACCCCCGTGGCGGTGGCGTCAGTCGCCGCATCGAGGGCGACGACCGGGCCGAGCTCAAAGAAGCGATGGACCAGCTGGAATACCCCAAGGGCATGTCCATCATCGCCCGCACCGCAGGCATTGGCCGCTCCGCGCCCGAGCTGCAGTGGGACCTGAACTACCTGCTCAAGCTGTGGAGTGCGATTGACGGTGCCTCACAAGGCAAAGGCGCTTTCCTGATCTATCAGGAATCGAGCCTGGTGATCCGCGCCATCCGCGACTACTTCAACAACGACATCGGCGACATCCTGATCGACACCGACGACATCTACGAACAGGCTCAGCAGTTCATGAGCCACGTGATGCCCGAGTTCGCCCCGCGCGTGAAGCGCTACCGCGATGACGCGCCGCTGTTCAGCCGCTTCCAGATCGAGCACCAGATCGAGTCGGCCTATGCCCGCACCGTGCAGCTGCCCTCCGGCGGCGCCATCGTGATCGACCACACCGAAGCGCTGGTGAGCGTGGACGTGAACTCGGCGCGCGCCATCAAGGGTGGTGACATCGAAGAAACCGCTACGCGCACCAACCTGGAAGCCGCTGACGAAGTGGCCCGCCAAATGCGCCTGCGCGACCTGGGTGGCCTGATCGTGATCGACTTCATCGACATGGAAGAGTCGAAAAACCGCCGCGAAGTGGAAAACCGCCTGCGCGACGCCCTGCGCCAGGACCGTGCCCGTGTGCAATTCGGCACCATCAGCAAGTTCGGCCTCATGGAAATGAGCCGCCAGCGTCTGAAGCCTGCCCTGTCCGAAGGCGCGTCCATCCCCTGCCCCCGCTGCGGCGGCGCTGGCCACATCCGCGACACCGAAAGCTCGGCGCTGCAAATCCTGCGCATCATCCAGGAAGAGTCCATGAAGGACAACACCGCCGCCGTGCACGCCCAAGTGCCCGTCGAAGTGGCCGCCTTCCTGCTCAACGAAAAGCGCCCCGAAATTGCCAAGATCGAACTGCAGCAACGCATCAGTGTGCTGCTGGTCCCCAACAAGTCGCTGGAAACCCCGCACTACAAACTCGAGCGCCTGAAACACGACGACCCGCGCCTGGACCGCATCGAGGCCAGCTACAAGATGGCCGAGGAAATCGAAGACGCCACCACCGTGACCCGTCGTTCGCAAGAGCCCACCAACAAGCAAACGCCTGTCATCAAAGGGGTGCTGCCCGATGCGCCCGCGCCAGTGGCTCCTCCCAAGCCAGAACCTGCCCCTGCAGCGGTCAAGGCCAAGCCAGCAGCGGCTGCACCAGCGCCTGCCGCCAGCGGTGGTTTCTTTGGCTGGCTCAAGAGCCTGTTCGGTGGCAGCAGCACCAGCGCTGCGCCTGCCGCACCTGAAAAGAAAGAAGAAAAGCGCGAAGGCCGCAATGGCCGACGTGAGGGTGGCCGCGAAGGCGGTCGCGATGGCCGCCGTGGTGGCCGTGGCGAGCGCACTGAACGCGGCGAAGGCGTGCAAGGCGAAGGCCGCAATGGCCGCCGCCAAGCCGGCGAAGGCCGTGGCGACAAGGTCGAAGGCGAACAACGTGCACCACGCGGTGAACGCTCGGAGCGTGGTGAACGCGGCGGTCGCCGCCAGGAACCACGCGGTGAAGCCCGCGAAGCCCTGGGCAACAACGAAGCTGGCACAGAGTCCACCGAGCGCAACGAACGCCCCGCACGTGGCGAGCGCGGCGAAGGTGGCCGCCGTGAACGCAGCGAAAGCGGCCGTGGCGAACGTGGTGAAGGCGGTCGCCGTGAACGCGGCGAGCGTCGCCAGGAACGCGCCCCCGCCGAGGCCCTGACAGCCGAGACTCCGGTGGCCACCACCGAAGGCCAGGACAACGCCCCGAGCGACAACGCGGGCACGCCAGAGAACAACGGCGAACGCCGTGAGCGCCGCTCACGCGACCGTTACGGCCGTGACCGCCGCGAGCGCACAGGCGAGCCCCGCGCAGATGTTGCTGCCGATGGCACAGCCCCGTCAGAAACCTCTGCCGACGCGCCCGAAGCGGCAGGCAACGACCGCCCTCAACGCTCGTACTTCGAGCGCGCAGCCCAGACGACGGCCGTTGACAGCGCTGCCGCTCCTGCAGCCGAGCCTGTTGCAACCGCCCCCATGGTGGCTGAACCCGCGGTGGCCAGTTCCGCATCGGTAGCTGCGCCAACGCCTTCAGCAGGCGCACCTGCGGCATCCACATCGGGCATGCCCCGCGTGGGCAGTTACACCCTGCCCATCGAGTCACTGAACCAGATCGCCAAGGACTCAGGTCTGCAGTGGGTGAACTCCGACGCCGACAAGATCGCTGCCGTGCAGGCGGCCATCGCTGCGGAGCCCAAGCCTGTGCATGTCCCACGCGAACGTCCCCCTGCAGTGGTCATTGACGCGGGCCCCCTGGTTCTGGTGGAAACCCGCAAAGACCTGAAAAACATGAACTTGCCCTTCTGAAGCAGTTCATGAATGGTCACAGTCGATGACCATGTGCTCAAAGGCCTCTCGCGCAAGCGAGAGGCCTTTTTCATGCCCTGTGTGACAGGCGTCTGGCGCGCCACAACAGCCACACCGCAATGCCGAGGTTGAGCGCATTCCACAGCACGCCATTGATGAAGGCCGCATGGTAGGAGCCGGTGAGGTCAAACACCTTGCCCGACATCCAGCCGCCCAGCGCCATGCCCACCAGCGTGGCCATGATGATGGCCCCCACACGGGCACCCACCTCGGCCACCGGGAAATGCTCGCGCACGATGATGGCGTAAGACGGCACCAGCCCGCCCTGGAACAAACCGAACAGGGCCGAAATCACATAGAGCGACACCAGCCCGTCAAACGGCAGGAACAGCAGCAAGGCCACCCCTTGCAGGATCGAGCCCATCAGCAAGGTGCGCAGGCCACCAATGCGGTCGCAAATCGCTCCGGAAATCAGGCGACTGACGATGCCGCAGGCGAGCATGAGCGAGAGCATTTCCGCACCACGTGCTGCGCCAAACCCCAGGTCGGTGCAATAGGCCACGATGTGCACCTGCGGCATGGCCATGGCCACGCAACAAGCCAGCCCGGCCACGCACAAAAGCGTCTGAGCCTTGCCCAACGACAGCCCAAAAGGCCGCTGCGACTGCAGGGCCTGCGCACTGCCTGCGGCGGGCATGGCGACCCGCGGTGGCCGCTGGCGCATCAGAAAACTCAGCAACACCATGCCCACGCCACACACCACCCCCAGCGCAATGTAGGTGCTGCGCCAGCCGTGCGTCTCGACACCGCGCTGGGCCAAAGCGGGCCAGATCGTGCCCGCCACGTAGTTGCCGCTGGCACACACCGCCACCGCGATGCCCCGGCGCTTGTCCCACCACAGCGAAGTGTCGGCCACCAAAGGACCAAAAGTCGATGAACTGCCCAAAAGACCGAGCAGCAGCGCATGGGCTGCGGCAAACCACCAGATGTTGGTGGACAGCCCGGCCAGAATGAACCCCAGCCCGATGAACACGCCGCCCATGAGCGCCGTGCGGTGCACCCCTGCCCGATCGGCCAGGCGCCCCATGAAAATGCCGCCCAGGCCAAAGCCCAGCATCATGGCGGTGTAGGGCATGGACGCATCGGCGCGCGAAACACCGAACTCGGCCTGCACCGCAGGCAGCACCACCGCCACCACATACATGCAGCTGCCTCCCAGCGTCATCAGGCCCAGGGTGACCAGCAAACGCCAGGCCGCGTAGCGGGAATCAATGAGGTGCGCTGGGGCGGCTGGAGGTGTCATGGTTTCAGGTTATCAGCCCGCAGAACCGCAGCATGGCAAATGCGGGACAAACCGTCGAAATGGAATTATGATTTTGGTGAATAAATCCACAGATTCACTATGAAATCATTTTTATCATTTGTTTTGCTGGCCGGTTTGAGCAGTCTGAGCTGGGCGCAGGAGAGTTCCTGCAACGCCGCCGCTGCCAACAAGAAACTGGCCGGGGCCGCCAAAAACGCGTTTTTGAAAAAGTGCGAAAAAGACGCCACGGCCAAATGCGAAGCGGCCGCCGCAGAACGCAAACTCGCAGGCGCAGCCAAGAACAGCAACATCCAAAAGTGCGTCAAGGAAGCTGTCGGCGAAGCCAGCTGACGCGCCATGCGGGCTTGCGCCCCTCACCCGTCCAGTGCAGCAGGCGCGCGGTGCTGGCTTGCTTGGCTGCTGACGGCGTGCCATGCCCTCAGTGGGGCCGCCCAACTCCAGCCTGGTTGGGCTTGGCATTACAGACAATACCAACACGAGCAGTCCCCCGAAGACCGTCAAATCTACAGCGAAACCGAACAACTGGCCCGCCAGAACCAACGCGGCCTTTGGCAGGGCAACACCCCGCCCGAGCCGCCTTGGGACTACCGGGTTCGCATCAAAGCCGAACGCCCCACATCCAAGCCATGACCGGCTTCAACCCGGACGCGCCATGCTGCAACTGCTGGGCAAGCGGGCCTGCTCGGCGCTGACCTGGCGGATCACGCGAAAGCCGTAGCCCGAGCCCTCGACGTCGAACTTGACACCTGGGGCTCCCTGACGCTCCATGACGCCCACCGCCAGAGGCTGCTGGAACTGGTGGTCCTCTGCGCGCATGAAGCCGGTCCGCCCGGCCATGCTGACGCGGGCTTTCTCCAGCTGCTGGGCCACGGCCAGGGGTTCGGCAGTCCCGGCTTTCTCCACCGCCTGGACATAGGCCTCGACCAGGAGCTGCATGCGCAGGTGCACATAGTCCTCGGCGGTCTTGGGAAAGCGCTGACGGAAGGACTGGTAAAAAGCTTCGCTGGCTTGCCCCGGCACATTGGGCAGCCAGTCGGCCACCGCGATCACACGGCCCACGCCCGCCTCACCCAAGGCTGCAGGCGCGCCCAGTGCATTGCCATAAAAGGTGTAGAACTTGCCCTCGTACCCGGCTTCGCGCGCAGCCTTGACCAGGAGCGTCAGGTCGTTGCCCCAGTTGCCGGTGATGACGGCTTGCGCGCCCGAGGCCTTGATCTTGGAGGCATAAGGCAAAAAGTCTTTCACCCGGCCCATGGGGTGCAGCTCGTCGCCCACGATTTTGACGTCGGGCCGCAGGCTTTCGAGCTGTCGGCGCGCTTCGCGCAGCACGGCCTGGCCAAAGCTGTAATCCTGCCCGATCAGGTAGGCGGATTTGACCGTTTTATCGTCCTTGAGCACCTGCATCAGGGCGGTCATGCGCATGTCGGCGTGGGCGTCAAAACGGAAATGCCAGAAGCTGCATTTCTCGTTGGTCAGCACAGGGTCGACGGCCGAGTAATTGAGGAACAGCACCCGTTTGCCCGGTTCGCGTTCGTTGTGCTTGTTGATCGCGTCGACCAGCGCCAGCGCGTTCGACGAGGAATTGCCCTGCAGCACGACCTGCGCGCCATCGTCCACCGCCGAGCGCAGGGCCGACAGGGCCTCTTCGTTCTGGCCCTTGCTGTCGTAGCGCTGCAGCTCCAGCAGGCGCATGCCCTGGGCGGTCCGGGCGCCCCCACGGGCATTGACCCGCTCCACCGCCCAGGCGATGTTGCGCACCACGGCCTCTCCTGTGTTGGCAAAGGGACCGGACAGGCTCTCGATCAACGCGAGCCGAATGGGTGTGGATGTCTGGGAAAAAGCAGGAAACATCGCTGCAGCGCAGGCCAGGCCCAGCACCGCACGACGAAACAAGTTCGTTCGCATGAAAAAACAGTAGAAGAAAAATCAGAACTTCAGGGTCTTGACGCCTTGCGCCGTGCCCAACAAACAGACCTGCGCTTTTTGCAGCGCAAACACGCCCACCGTGACCACACCCGGCCACTGGCTGACGGTGTTTTCAAAGGCCACCGGGTCGGTGATCTTCAGGCCCTTCACGTCCACAATGTGCTGACCGTTGTCGGTGACCAGCGGCTGGCCGTCTTTGAGGCGTACGGCGGCGCTGCCGCCCATGGCCGCGAACTGACGCATGACCCGGGCCGTGGCCATGGGGATCACTTCGACCGGCAAAGGAAAGGCGCCCAGGGCGTCCACCAGCTTGCTCTCGTCGGCAATGCAGACAAACTGCTTGCTTTGCGCGGCCACAATTTTTTCGCGGGTCAATGCCGCACCGCCGCCCTTGACCATGTGACCCTGGTGGTCGATCTCGTCAGCGCCGTCGATGTAGACCGACAAACTTTCGACCTCGTTGCTGTCGAACACCGGGATGCCCAGGGCCTTGAGGCGCACGGTGGAGGCTTCGGAGCTGGACACCGCGCCCTGGATCTGGTCTTTCATCGAGGCCAGCGCGTCGATGAATTTGTTGACTGTGGAGCCCGTGCCCACGCCGACGATTTCGCCGGGGACAACGTATTGCAGGGCGGCCTGGCCCACCAGGGCTTTGAGTTCGTCTTGGGTCATGGGGAATTCCGGGTCTGAGACAATCTGGGGATCAACCCGGAATTATCCAATGTCCCTGATCCCTTACGCCCTGGCCCGCTCGTTTTTGTTCAAGATGGACCCCGAAGAGGCCCATGAATTGACCATCGAGGGCCTGGCCCGCACCCAAAATACGCCCCTGGACCGTGTCTACCGCCAGCCCTTTGTGGCCCAACCCATCACACTGGCGGGTTTGCAATTTCCGAACCGTGTCGGCCTGGCCGCAGGTCTCGACAAAAACGCCCGCTGCATCGACGGCCTGGGCGCCATGGGTTTCGGTTTTGTCGAAGTCGGCACTGTCACCCCCAAGGCGCAGCCCGGGAACCCCAAGCCCCGCATGTTCCGCCTGCCCGAGGCCAATGCACTCATCAACCGCCTGGGCTTCAACAACGACGGGCTGGACGCCTTCATCGCCAACGTCAAGCGCTCCAGGTTCCGCCAGCAAGGTCGCCTCTTGGGCCTGAACATCGGCAAAAACGCCGCCACCCCGATTGAAAACGCCACCGACGATTATTTGATCGCACTGGCAGGCGTGTACCCGCATGCCGACTACGTGACGGTGAACATCTCCAGCCCCAACACCAAGAACCTGCGCGCCCTGCAAAGCGACGAGGCGCTCGACGGCCTGCTGGGGGCCCTGGTGGCACGGCGCGAAGAACTGGCTGCCGAACACGGCCGCCGCGTGCCCATGTTCCTCAAAATCGCGCCCGATCTGGACGAAACCCAGGTGGGTGTGATCGCCGCCACGCTGCAAAAACATGGCATGGACGGCGTGATCGCCACCAACACCACGCTGGCGCGGGACGCGGTGAGCGGCCTGCCGCATGCCGAAGAAATGGGCGGCCTGTCCGGCTCCCCCGTGCTCGAAGGCAGCAACCGCGTGATCCGTTTGCTGCGTGCAGCACTGGGCAAAGACTTCCCCATCATCGGCGTGGGCGGCATCCTGAGCGGGCACGACGCGATCGCCAAGATCGAAGCCGGGGCCGATGTGGTGCAGATCTACACCGGACTGATCTACAAAGGCCCGGCACTGGTCACCGAGGTGGCGAGTGCGCTGCAGCAGATGAAGCGCTGAGCGTTCAGTCCTTGAAATACACCAGCTGGTGCGTGCTCGCGAGCAACTGACCTTCGGGGCTCCAGAGTTCGCCCGTCTGGTCAAAGTAGCCGTGGCGGTAGTTGAGCGCTTTGGCCACGCCCAGCACGTGGCGCTCGCCCACCTGCGCCAGCAAGGCGCTGTCGGCGTGGAAATAGGTCGTCAATGACACCGTGCCGATGAGTGCTCGGCGGCGACGGCGAACAAAAATGCGCGGGAAAAAACTGTCGCTCATGGCCGCCAGCGAGGCGAAGTCCATCGCCCGCGCAGGCTCGTCGCGCACCCACAGGGTGGAGCGCGAGTGGGTTTGTTCTTGTTCGTCAAAGGCCGTCGGGAAAGCTCCTTCGACAAAGCGCATGTCGTAGCGCTGCGGCCAGGCGGGCATGCCCTTGACAGGCATGCGGTGCAAGGCGTCAGGCGCGGGCACATGGGCGGGCATCACGGCCTCGACATCCGACCAGGTCTCGCGCCGCACGGCAAACACGGCGGTGGCGGTGGCCACCACGCCTTCTGTCTGGTGGGCTTCGATGATCCAGTGCTGAGTGGAGCGGTTGGTGCGCATGGGCCGGGCTACAAACCGGATGTCGCCATCGGCCACCGGGGCCGCAAAATTGACCGTGAGCGCCACCGGCTCACCCAGGCGCTCGGGGTGCAGCATGGCCGCCTGCAACAACTGCGCTGAGGTGGTGCCGCCAAAGGGCCCGACCATGTTGGCGTAGGCCGGGTGGGTCTGGCCTGTGAATTCGTGGGGCGCGTCCTGCAGTGCAGAGGCACGCAAATCAATGGCTTCGTCAAACGGATGCATGACGACATGATCGCGCAGCTGCACATGCCGCGCTGTCCCGCAAGCGATCAGTTCAAACGTGCGCAAACCTCGGCCGCGATGGCCAGTGAACTGGTCAGCCCCGGGGACTCGATGCCCAGCAGGTTCACCAGACCGGGCACCCCGTGCTCGGCAGGCCCCTGGATCATGAAGTCAGCCGCGGCTTCGTGCGGGGCACTGATCTTGGGGCGCATGCCCGCATAGCCTGGCTGCAAGGCACCGTCTGCCAATGCAGGCCAGTACTTGCGGACTTCGGCATAAAACGCATCCCCCCGGCGCGGGTCCACCTGCAGGTCGGTGGGGTCATCCACCCACTGCACGTCAGGCCCGAACTTGGCCTGCCCCCCCAGGTCCAGCGTGAGGTGCACGCCCAGCCCGGCCGCTTCGGGCACGGGGTAAATCAAGCGCGAAAACGGGGCCTTGCCCGCCAGCGTGAAGTAGTTGCCTTTGGCGCAATAAGCTTGAGGCAACAGGCTGTGGTCCAGCCCATCCATGCCCCGCGCCAATGCCACGGCGTTCAGCCCTGCGGCATTGACCAGCACGCGGCAAGCCAGCTCGGTACCGTCTTGCGTGGTCACGCGGATCGGGTGGCTGGCAGTTCCTTGACGCACGCCGATGTGCTGCACGGGCGAAACCAGCGCCAGCAGGCCGCCCGCGTTTTCCATGTCGCCTTGCAGAGCGAGCATGAGGCCATGGCTGTCCACCACGCCTGTGCTGGGCGAGAGCAGCGCCGCTTCGCAGGCCAGTGCGGGCTCCAACGCCCGGGCCTCGGCGGCGCTGAGTTTTTGCAGGTCATGCACACCGTTGGCTGCGGCCTTGGCGACAATGCCGTCCAATGCCAGCACTTGCTCGGGGCTCGTCGCTACGATCAGCTTGCCCAAACGCTGGTGCGCCACGCCACGCTCGGCGCAATAGGCGTAGAGCATTTGCTTGCCCTGCACGCACAGCCGCGCCTTGAGCGAACCCGCCGGGTAATAAATGCCCGCGTGGATGACCTCGCTGTTGCGCGAGCTGGTGCCCGTGCCGATGGCATTTTCCGATTCCAGCACCATCACCTCGCGGCCCGACAGCGCCAGCGCACGCCCCACAGCCAGACCCACCACCCCAGCCCCGATCACCACTGCGTCAATGTGTTCCATGCCCCGCATTGTGGCGCAGCCGTGCCCCAGCCAATCGGGTGACACACGCAGGACAGACAGCGGCACCAGGCGCAGGCAGACTGCCAGTCATTCAACCAGGAGACCGTTTCATGTCGCTGTTCAACCTCAAGGGCAAAGTCGCCATCGTCACCGGATCGAGCCGGGGCATTGGCCGATCCATCGCGCACCAGCTGGCCAAGCAAGGTGCAAAAGTTGTCGTGTCCAGCCGCAAGCTGGACGCTTGCGAGGTGGTGGTCAAGGAAATCCAGGCCGCAGGCGGCGAAGCGATGGCGATTGCCGCCAGCATTTCGAACAAGGAGCAGCTGCAAAACCTGGTCGAACAGACGCGCACAAGCTGGGGCCCCATCGACATCCTGGTGTGCAACGCAGCCACCAACCCTTATTACGGCCCGACCACAGGGATGAGCGACGAGGTGTTCGACAAGGTCATGCGCAACAACGTGCTGTCCAACACCTGGCTGTGCACCATGGTCTACCCCGACATGAAGGCCAAGCAGGACGGCGCCATCGTGATCGTGTCGTCGATCGGCGGGCTGCACGGCTCGGCCATCATCGGGGCGTACAACATTTCCAAGGCGGCCGACATGCAGCTGGCGCGCAACCTGGCGGTGGAATGGGGACCGGACAACATCCGCGTGAACTGCATCGCGCCGGGCCTGATCAAGACCGACTTTGCCAAGGCCCTGCACGAGGACCCGGTGCTGAGTGCCAAGTACAACAACGAGACGCCTTTGCGCCGCATGGGCGAGCCCGATGACATTGGCGGTGTGGCGGTGTTCCTCGCCAGCCCAGCTGGTCGGTATGTGACGGGGCAGACCATCGTGGCGGATGGCGGGATGATGATTCGCTGAGCGTTTGCGTGCTCCGCTGAGCACGGGGTGGGGCCGGGCGCCTCATACTGGGGTACCAGAAATCGGCGCCCGGCCCCACCCCGTACTCAGCTCGGTGGTTTGACCAAAAGCGAATCTTCCAAAAAGCAAAAAGCCCGCATCAGCGGGCTTTTTGGCTGGAAGGCTGCTTCGATCAGGCGAAGTTGGCTTCGGCAAACGACCAGTTCACCAGTTTGTCGAGGAAGGTTTCCACGAACTTGGGACGCAGGTTACGGTAGTCGATGTAGTAAGCGTGTTCCCACACGTCGACCGTGAGCAATGCTTTGTCGGCGGTGGTCAGGGGGGTGCCTGCAGCACCGGTGTTGACGATGTCGACCGAGCCGTCGGCTTTCTTGACCAGCCAGGTCCAGCCGGAACCGAAGTTGCCCACGGCGCTCTTGACGAAGGCTTCCTTGAACGCAGCGTAGCTGCCCCACTTGGCGTTGATGGCTGCGGCCAGTGCCCCTGTGGGCTCACCACCGCCTTGGGGCTTCATGCAGTTCCAGAAGAAGGTGTGGTTCCAGATCTGGGCGGCGTTGTTGTAGATGCCGCCGCTGGACTTCTTGATGATCTCTTCGAGGCTCATGCTCTCGAATTCGGTGCCTTTTTGCAGGTTGTTCAGGTTCACGACGTAAGCGTTGTGGTGCTTGCCGTGGTGGAACTCCAGGGTTTCCTGGCTGTAGTGAGGGGCCAAAGCGTCGATCGCGTAAGGCAGTGCGGGCAAGGTGTGTTCCATGGTGTCCTCTTGTGGGTAACTGGGTTTGAGATGACGCATTTTAGGGGAGCGCAATGCCCCTTGCGGTTTGCGGGGTCACTGAGGCTGTATCGGGGCATTCGGTCAGGGCGGGGCCGGGGCTCCTCATACTGGGGTACCAGAAATCGTCGCCCCGTCCCTGCCCTGACCGAACGCTGTGGTAACTCAGTCTTTGACCACCAACGGCACCACGCCGTCCGACAGGGTCGCCTGAACGCTTTGCCCGGGCTGAAACTGCGCCGCCTGGGTCAAGGCCTGACCTTGGTCGTCGCTCAGCCAGGCGTAGCCACGATCCAGCACGCGGTGCGGGTCTACCGACGACAGGCGCAGCGCCAAGCGCTCCAGCCGTTCGCTGCGCTGGCGGATTTGCTGTTCGCGACTGAAGTCCAGACGGTCTTGCTGGCGCTCGAGCCGATGGCGGCTGCCCGTCAACTGGTTGTGGGCACCCGCCTGCAGACGGTGTGCCAGCCGATCCAGCCACTGCTGGTGCTGCCCCAACAAAGCCTGCGGACGGCTCAGGCGGGTGGCCACGGCGTTCAAGCGCTGGGTCCGACGCTCTTGCTGGCGGGCCAAACCCACACTTAAACGCGAGGCCAGGCTGTCCAACTGCTGGGCTTGGCGGTCTTGTTGGCGCAGCAGGCCACGGGTCAGGCGGTGTTCCAGCACCGTCAAGGCCTGCAGACCCACACCCCGCTCGGTGGCGGCCATTTCAGCAGCGGCGGTGGGGGTCGGGGCACGCACATCGGCCACAAAGTCGGCGATGGTGAAATCGGTCTCGTGCCCCACGCCGCTGACGACGGGCACCGGGCTGGATGCGATCACGCGGGCCAGTTGCTCGTCGTTGAAGGCCCAGAGGTCTTCCATCGAGCCGCCGCCGCGCACCAGCAAGATCACGTCCACCGGGGGGCTGAGCGGGTTGTCTTCGGCTGTGAGGGCGTACATCTGCTGCAGGGCTTGCACCAGCGTGGGTGCGGCGCCCACGCCTTGCACCAGCGCGGGGGCCATCAGCACCGGGATGTGCGGCACGCGCCGCTGCAAGGCCGTCACCACATCGTGCCAAGCAGCTGCGCCGAGCGAGGTGACCACGCCAATGGCGCGCGGCTGGCTGGACAGCTCCCGTTTGTGGGCAGGGTCGAACAGACCCTCGCCTTCGAGCTTGGCCTTGAGGCGCAGGAACTGCTCGAACAAGGCGCCTTGCCCGGCCCGCTCCATCGACTCGACGACCAGTTGCAGGTCACCCCGGGCTTCGTACACGCCCAGGCGGCCACGGACCTCGACCAGCTCGCCATCACGCGGCGAGAAGTCCATCAGGCTGGCGGCGCGGCGGAACATGGCGCAGCGGATCTGGCCCGACTCGTCCTTGAGCGAAAAATAACAATGCCCGCTGGCGGCGCGTGAAAAGCCCGAAACCTCGCCCCGCACCGTGACCGGATTGAAACGGGCGTCCAGCGTGTCAGCCACGGCGCGGCACAGCGCCGAGACCGTCCAGGCGCGTGGCGTCAAATCGGGACCGGAGGCCATCAAGCGTGATTCCATGGGTGTTTCACGGCCATTTGGCTCGCCAGAGCGCATGTTCTCATTCCAAGTACTCCACAGAAGTTCCCCACCGGTTTGCATGTTTCCCAAAGCCAGAACGGGCTTGCGGGAAAACTTGTAAGCCATTGATTTCAAATAAGTTTTTCACGATCAAAACCAAGATTTAAGATCAATTTTGAAAACCAAGGCATTGAAAAAATCAAAAAAATCAAAGTTCTTCACAAAGTTATCCACACCTTGACAGGCCCCAAACAACGCCCGTGCGCCGCGCGGGCCGTGGGGGATAATTCCACCCTGTCTGATGTGCACTGGGCATCATACCCAGCACCCGCTCCATCCCACCACACACACTGCCCATGCCCCGACCCGTTCACCAATGGCTGCCCGAGCAATGGCTGGGCCGTGGGCTGGCTGTGCAGTGCCTGCGACCGGTGTCCTGGATCTACGGCGCCCTGGCTTGGGCCAGACGGCTGGCTTACCGCCAAGGCTGGCTGGCCTCTCAGCGGGTCGAGGCCACCGTGATCGTGGTCGGCAATGTGGTGGCGGGCGGTGCGGGCAAAACGCCCACCACCATCGTTCTGGTGCAACACCTCTTGCAACGCGGCTGGACCGTGGGCGTGGTCTCTCGCGGCCACGGCCGCCAAACCACCGACACCCGACCCGTGCTGGCACACAGCACACCAACCCTGGTGGGCGATGAACCCCTGCTGATCGCTCAGGCCACGGGCGTGCCCGTCTGGGTGGGGGCGTCGCGCGCCGAAGCGGCCCGCCAGCTGCTGCAGGCCCACCCAGGCACGCAGATCGTTGTTTGCGACGACGGCCTGCAGCACCTGGCGCTGGCACGTGACATCGAGATCTGCGTCATGGACGAACGCGGCGTGGGCAACGGCTGCCTGCTGCCTGCCGGCCCCTTGCGCGAGCCCTGGCCACGCCAAGTGGATTTGCTGCTGCACACGGGTCCGTCGGCCATGGCTGACGGCTTTCATGCGCAACGCCAACTGGCCGACTGGGCCGTGCGCGCCAATGGCGATCGGGTGGCCCTGGCCAGTCTTCAAGGCCACGCGGTGGACGCCGTGGCTGGGCTGGCCCGGCCTGAAGCCTTTTTTGGCATGCTGCGCGCCACGGGCCTGCAACTGGCCCAAACCCATGCCCTGCCCGACCACGCCAACTTTGCCGATTGGCCTACCGCTGCTTTGCAGCGCCCCCTGCTGTGCACCGAAAAGGACGCGGCCAAGCTCTGGCTGCGCCAGCCTGAGGCCCTGGCTGTGCCGCTGCAACTGGACATCGAGCCGGGCTTTTGGACAGCGCTCGACGCCTTGCTGGCCGAGCGCGCAGGCAGCCCGGTATCATCGACCCATGGACAACAAACTGCTTGAATTGCTGGTCTGCCCGGTCACCAAAGGGCCGCTGGACTTTGACCGCGAACGCCAGGAGCTGCTCTCGCGCAGCGCCCGTCTGGCCTACCCCGTGCGCAATGGCATCCCGATCCTGCTGGAAAACGAAGCCCGCACCCTGAGCGACGAAGAAATCGAAAAGCTCGCGGCCCTGCGACCCGCCATCTGAAGGGGCAGCCGTGGACTTCACCGTCATCATCCCGGCGCGCATGGCGTCGAGCCGCCTGCCTGACAAACCGCTGGCCGACATCGCCGGTCTGCCCATGGTGGTGCGCGTGGCGCAGCGCGCGGCGCAGTCCCAGGCCCGCCAAGTGGTGGTGGCCGCAGACGATGACCGCATCGTGACGGCCTGCGAGGCCCACGGCGTGCAAGCCATCCTCACGCGGCAGGACCATGTGAGCGGCAGCGACCGCCTGGCCGAAGCTTGCCAGCTGCTGAACCTGAACGGCGACGCGCTGGTGGTCAACGTGCAAGGCGACGAGCCGCTGATCCCGCCCGAATTGATCAACGACGTGGCCCGCGTGCTGGCCGAGCGCCCCGGAGCCAGCATGGGCACCGCAGCGCACGCCATCCACGAATTGAGCGAATTCAACAACCCCAATGTGGTCAAGGTGGTGATGGACGCGCGCCAGATGGCGCTGTACTTCAGCCGCGCCCCGATCCCGTGGTGGCGCGACGGCCAGGCGGCTGAAGGCTTCAAGGCCCTGCCTTCGCCTGCGCCACTGCGCCACATCGGCATCTACAGCTACCGCGCGAGCTTTTTGCAGCAGTTCCCGCTGCTACCACCTGCGCCCATCGAGACACTCGAATCGCTGGAGCAGCTGCGCGCCCTGTGGCACGGCCACCGCATTGCGGTGCATGTGAGCGATGCAGCCCCCGGCCCGGGGGTGGACACCCCTGAAGACCTGGCCCGCGTGCGCCGCCTGTTGTCCGCGTGACGGGCCGTAAGCCAGTTTAGGGACTCGCGTGATATTCTCGAATCCATCTGTCGGGCTCGCCTGACGCAATAATCCAAAAGCTATCAGGAAAAAACCATGAGACTCATTCTGTTGGGCGCACCGGGCGCTGGCAAAGGCACCCAGGCCACCTTCATCTGCCAAAAGTACGGCATCCCCCAGATTTCGACCGGCGACATGCTGCGCGCCGCCGTCAAGGCCGGCACCCCCCTGGGTCTGCAAGCCAAGGCCGTGATGGAATCGGGCGGCCTGGTCAGTGACGACCTGATCATCAACCTGGTCAAGGAGCGCATTGCCCAGCCCGACTGTGCCAAAGGCTTCCTCTTTGATGGCTTCCCCCGCACCATCCCCCAGGCCGATGCCATGAAGGCCGCAGGCGTCAAGCTCGACTACGTGCTTGAAATCGATGTGCCTTTTGACGCCATCATCGAACGCATGAGCGGCCGTCGCTCGCACCCCGCGTCAGGCCGCACCTACCACGTCAAATTCAACCCACCCAAAGTCGAAGGCGTGGACGACGTGACCGGCGAGCCGCTGGTGCAACGCGCCGACGACCAGGAAGAGACCGTCAAAAAGCGCCTGCAGGTCTACAGCGACCAGACCCGTCCTCTGGTGGACTACTACTCCGGCTGGGCCAAGGCCGATGCCGCCGCCGCCCCCAAGTACCGTGCGATTCAAGGCACCGGCAGCGTGGAAGACATCACTGCACGTGCCTTCGAGGCGCTGGCCAGCTGATCTTTTTCAGCGCACGCCAAAGACAAAGCCCCGCTGTGCGGGGCTTTGTTGTTTCTGGCCTCACGCCATCAGATCCAACAACAAGCTCACCCCGGCCTTGTACGCATTGAGCCCCAACGGGGTCAAAGCCAGAGCTGCAGGCTGCCCAACGATCTGACCTTCGGCGCAGCGGGTGGTCAGGCGCACGGCCACACCCTGCGCTTGGGCCTCAGCCAGTGCGTTCAGCAGGCTTTGGTGAACGGTGCCGTTGCCCGTGCCTGCCACCACCAGACCCTTCACACCCGCAGCCACCAAGGCGCGCACCTGCCGCGCATCGGCCCCTGCGTGGCTGTGCAGCACCTCGACCCAAGGCCAGTCGGCGGCAGGCCGTGCCAGGACCTTGCTGGCATGGGCGTGCGGCTCGGGCGCATGGCACGGGCCTGACCAGCGCACCTGCCCTTGCTCCACCCAACCCAGTGGGCCTGCCTCGCCTGAGCTGAAGGCGTCAAGCCGATAGGGGTGGACTTTTTGCACTTCTCGGGCGCTGTGGATGCGACCGGCGCACACGGCCAGTACGCCTTGTGCCTGGGGGTGGTGCGCGACGGTCAGCGCGTCCAGCAGGTTTTGCGGGCCGTCGGGCGCCAGAGCCGTGGCCGGGCGCATGGCGCAGGTCAGCACCACCGGCTTGGCAGCGTGCAGCACCTGTTGCAAGAACCACGCCGTTTCTTCGAGCGTGTCGGTCCCGTGGGTGATGACGATGCCGCCCACCTCAGGCTGCGCCAGCCAGTGCTGGCAACGCAGCGCCAGCCGCTGCCAAGTGGCGTGGTCCATGTCCTTGCTGTCGAGTTGGGCGACTTGTTCTACCTGCAGCGTGTCACCGCCCAGTACCTGATCAACGCCCGGCAAGGCCGACATGAGCTGCGCCACGCCCAGCTGGGCGGCGGTGTAAGCCGTGTGGTCAGACACGCTGGCTGCCGTGCCCGCGATGGTGCCGCCTGTGCCCAAAACGACCCATTGTTTGATTTTTTTTGACTGAACCACTTGCACAATCCCAAAAGCTGGTTAAAAATACAGTTACTGGATAAAAAAACATGTTTATCCAGTCCCCGAGAGGAACCCACCATGTCCGACAGCCCCAAACTGACACCTCGCCAGCAAGAGATCCTGGAACTGATCCAGAACACCATTGCCACCACCGGTGCCCCCCCCACGCGTGCAGAAATCTCCAACACGCTGGGCTTCAAGTCGGCCAACGCCGCTGAAGAGCACCTCAAGGCACTGGCCCGCAAAGGCGTGATCGAACTGGTCAGCGGCACCTCTCGCGGCATCCGCCTCAAGGGCAGCTCGCGCAGCACGCTGCGCAACTCGTCCGACCTGTTCAGCCTGGCCTTGCCAGGGCTGGCCCAGTTGAGCTTGCCCCTGGTCGGCCGCGTGGCTGCCGGTTCGCCCATTCTCGCCCAGGAACACGTGGACCGGACCTACCACGTCGAAAGCAGTCTGTTCAGCGAACAGCCCGATTATTTGCTGCGCGTGCGGGGCATGTCGATGCGCGACGCCGGCATCATGGACGGCGACCTGCTGGCCGTCAAAGCCACCAAGGAAGTTCGCAACGGTCAGATCGTGGTGGCCCGTCTGGGTGAAGAAGTCACCGTCAAGCGCCTGCGCAAGACGGCCAACCTGATCGAGCTGCTGCCCGAGAACCCCGATTACCAAACCATTGTGGTCAACCCCGAAGAGCCTTTCGACATCGAAGGTCTGGCCGTGGGCCTGATCCGCAACACGCTCTTGATGTAAAAACCCTGCCGCTGGCATCAGGTGGCGGGCGCTGCTCCTCCTCTGGGTCAGCCCTGATGCCAAGCGGCTTTTTCTGTCAATCCTGCCTGTGTCCAACCTCATGATTTTCTGAAAGGTTTCACATGGGAATCGCTCTGCTCACCTTCTCCACCCTGTTCCAGGGTCTGTCGTCTTTGCAACGCGCTGCGGCTCCGGCCCCTGCGGCGCGCCAGACCAATCGCGCCAGCGTTTTCAGCAGCGGTCGCCCAGCCCGCGCCAGCAGCCCCTTCCACCGCGCCGCCAGCGCATCGGCTCTGGCAGCCCGGCCAACACGCCCAGCGGCCAGCACACCTTTGCGCGTGGTCCGCTTGTCCGAAGGCGGCGAACGCCCAAATTCGGCCGGGCGCATGGTGATCTCTGGCCGCATGGCGGACGTCTGCGCCGAGCTGGACCGACTGGCGGCCCGCGAAGCGGCTGCACTCGGCCACTGACCTGCCGATCCGGGCGACGGCCTGAAGCCGGGCCCCAAGCCGCCCAATTCAAAAACACGCAGCCGCACGGCTGTGCAGGGTCTGCGTCAAGGCACAATGGAGGGATGAACATTGTGATCCTTGACGATTATCAGGATGTGGTTCGCAAACTCGACTGCGCAGCCAAGCTCGAAGCCTTTCCCGCCAAGGTGTACACCAACACGATCAAGGGCCTGGGCCAACTGTCTGTACGGCTCAAGGACGCTGACATCATCGTGCTGATCCGCGAGCGCACCGCACTGAACCGCGCACTGCTCGAAAAACTGCCACGCCTCAAACTGATCGCCCAAACGGGCCGTGCTGGCAGCCACATTGACCTGGCCGCTTGCACCGAACGCGGCATCGCAGTGGCCGAAGGGGTGGGCTCGCCCATTGCCCCGGCCGAACTGACCTGGGCCCTGATCATGGCCGCAGCCCGTCGCCTGCCCCAGTACATCGGCAACCTCAAGCACGGTGCCTGGCAGCAGTCGGGACTCAAGGCCGCCTCCATGCCCGCCAACTTTGGCCTGGGCGTGGTGCTGCGTGGCAAAACGCTGGGCATTTGGGGCTACGGCAAGATCGGTCAGCTGGTGGCCGGTTACGGCAAGGCCTTTGGCATGCAGGTGGTGGTCTGGGGCAGCGACGAGTCGCGTGTGCGCGCTGCACGCGATGGCTATGAGGCCGCCACCAGCCGCGAAGCGTTTTTTGAGCAATGCGATGTGCTGTCGGTGCACCTGCGCCTGAACGATGCCACGCAAGGGATCGTCACCGCCGACGACCTGGGCCGCATGAAGCCCACGGCACTCTTCGTGAACACTTCACGTGCCGAACTGGTCGAGCCCAACGCCCTGATTGGTGCGCTCAACCGCGGACGCCCCGGCCTAGCCGCCATCGACGTTTACGAGTCCGAACCGATCTTGCAAGGCTCGGCCTTGCTCAGGCTGGAAAACTGCATCTGCACACCGCACATCGGCTATGTTGAAAAAGACAGCTACGAGCTGTACTTTGGTGCGGCATTTGACAACGTGGTGAACTTCATCAAGGGCACGCCCACCAACATCGTCAACCCCGGCGCACTGCAGGTTCGCCGCTGATGCAGCCCGCGCAGGCGTCCGATCCGCAACGCCTGCCCCGCGTGTTGTGGCCGATGATGTTCGGCAACGTGGTGATCGGCATGGGCGTGATGGTGGTGGCCGGCTTGCTCAACGACATCCACACCTCACTCGACGTATCGATCACCACCACTGGGCAACTGATTTCGGTGTCTGCATTCGTGGTGTGCCTCGGTGCTCCGCTGATTGCAGCCTCCGTGGGGCGCTGGGACCGTCGCCAATTGCTGGTCGGCAGCATGGTCTGGTACGCCGTCTTTCATGCGCTGGCGGCGCTGGCACCGGGTTTTTACAGCTTGCTGGGCTGGCGTGTGCTGGCCATGATGGCCGCTGCCGCCTACACCCCTCAGGCCGCCGCCTGCATCGGCATGCTGGTCCCTCCGGCACAAAGAGGTCGGGCCATCACCTTCGTTTTTCTGGGCTGGTCGGTGGCTTCGGTGCTGGGTTCGCCGCTGGGAGCCTGGATCGGTGGCACCTTTGGCTGGCGGTGGTCCATGGCACTGCTGGCGGTGCTGTCGGCGGTCTCGGCCCTGTGGCTGGCCGCGCGTTTACCGCGTGGCCTGACCCCTCCGGCCTTGTCGGCGGCCGCCTGGTGGCAGACCTTGTCTTCACCTGCGCTGATGCTGACACTCAGCATCACGGTCATGTCGGCGGCCGGGCAGTTTGTGCTGTTCAGCTACATGGCACCCTATGTCTTTCAACGCTTTCACACCACCCCCACCGAGTTCAGCCTGATGCTGCTGGCGTATGGGGGCTGTGGCTTTGTGGGCAACGCCTTGCTGTCACGGCGCATCGATCTGATTGGCGCCGAGCGCGCCATGGCCATGGCCCTGAGCTCGATCGCCATCGGCATGGTCTTGGTCAGCCAGACGCAGTCCTTTGGCTGGATGGTGGCGGCCATCTTGCCCTGGGGCTTGGGGGTGTTTGCCTCCAACTCGGCACAGCAGGCCCGGCTGGTGGGCATTGCGCCTGCGCTGGCGTCCGCTTCGGTCGCCCTCAACACCTCGGCCATGTACCTGGGCCAGGCTTTGGGTGCCACCTTGGGCGGATGGTTGATCCTGCACCAGGGTTTGTCGGTTTTGCCGGGCGTGGGCAGTTTGGGCTTGGTGATGGCGCTGGCGATGAGCCTGTGGGCTTCACGCATGGCGCGTAAACACCCGGTCAAAACGCTGCACTGAGGCGACCTCAAGTGGGGCCATAATTGTCAGGTTACTGACAAGTTACATTTGATCTTTCTCTGTTTACGATTTTCGTTTCCTCTTGAACATGACGCTTGCATTCAACAAAGTCGCCGTGATCGGCGCCGGGGCCATGGGCCGTGGCATTGCCCAGATCGCCACCCAGGCGGGCAGCCAGGTCTGGCTCTACGACGCCCAGCCCGAAGCCACCCGCAAAGCCCGCGAGGCTGTTTGCCAGCAATGGGACAAGCTGCTGGAAAAAGGCCGCCTCACCGCCGAAGCTGTGGCCGGACACAAAGCCCGCCTGCTCGAAGCCACCAGCCTGCAAGACCTGGCCGGGTGTGAGCTCGTGGTCGAGGCCATTGTTGAAAAAATCGAGGTCAAGAAAGCCGTTTTCACCGACCTGGAAAAAGTCCTGGCCCCCAGCGCGGTGCTGGTGACCAACACCTCCTCGCTGTCGGTCACCGCCATTGCCGCCGCCCTGCAGCGTCCGGCCAATTTTGCGGGCTACCACTTCTTCAACCCCGTGCCGCTCATGAAGGTGGTCGAGGTCATTGCGGGTCTCAAGACCGACCCGGCCGTGTGCCAGCGCCTGACCGACTACGCCCGCCAGATGGGCCTCACGCCCGTCAACGCACAAGACACGCCCGGCTTCATCGTCAACCATGCAGGCCGGGGTTACGGCACGGAAGCGCTGCGCATCGTGAGCGAGGGCATTGCCGATTTCGCCACCATCGACCGCATCCTGCGCGACCAGATGGGCTTCAAGCTCGGCCCCTTCGAGTTGTTTGACCTGACGGCACTGGACGTCTCGCACCATGTGATCGAGTCGATCTACCACCAGTACTACGAAGAGCCCCGCTACCGCCCCAACGTGATCACGGCGCAGCGCCTGGCTGCGGGCGTGGTGGGCAAGAAGGTGGGCGACGGCTTTTACAAATACGAAGGCGGCGTGGCCCAGGTGCCCGCCGAACCTGCCGTGCCTGTGGTGGACAACATGCCGCCGGTGTGGGTGTCGACCCGCGCCGCGCGCCGCTCCGAATTGCTGCAGTTGCTCAAGGACCTGGGCGCCAAGATCGAGACCGGTCAATCGCCCTCACCGGAGGCACTGACCATCGTCGCGCCTCTGGGCTTTGACGTGACCACCGTGGCGGTGGTCGAGCGGCTGGACCCGGCCCGCACCGTGGGCATCGACATGCTGATCGATGACGGTGCCACCAAGCGCCGCGTGCTGGCCACCAACCCGGCCACCCGCAAGGACATGCGCGATGCCGCACACGCCCTGTTCGCCCGCGACGGCAAGGCCGTGTCGGTGATCAAGGACAGCGGCGGCTTCGTCACCCAGCGCGTGGTGGCCACCATCGTGAACATCGCCTCCGACATCTGCCAGCAGCGCATCTGTACCCCCGAAGACCTGGAAACCGCTGTGACTCTGGGCCTGGCCTACCCCATGGGCCCACTGGCCATGGGCAACCGTTTTGGCCCAGACAGCATCCTCGAGGTGCTGTTCAACATGCAGACCGTCTACGGTGACCCCCGCTATCGCCCCAGCCCCTGGCTGCGCCGCCGTGGGGCCATTGGCCTGTCCTTGCTGCACACCGAAGACTGAAAGCCATGACCGCTCAACTGCTCAGCACCAGCGAGGGTCAAACCCTGATCCTGACCCTCAGCAACCCCGAGTTCCGCAACGCGCTGGGGCCGGAGATGTACGCCGCGGGCGTCGAAGCCCTGAGCGTGGCCGAGAACAACCGCGAAGTGCGCAGCGTCATCATCACCGGTGACAACGGCCTCTTCAGTGCCGGGGGCAACCTGCAGCGTCTGCAAAACAACCGCCAGCTGCCGCCCGAGCACCAAGCGCAAAGCATCGAAGGCCTGCACAGCTGGATCGAGGCGATCCGCACCTTTCCCAAGCCCGTGATCGCGGCCGTCGAAGGCCCGGCCGCAGGCGCAGGCTTTTCGCTGGCCCTGGCCTGCGACCTGATCGTGGCGGCCCGCAACAGCGTGTTTGTGATGGCCTACAGCAGCATTGCCCTGTCGCCCGACGGTGGTGGCAGCTGGAGCCTGTCGCGCGTGATGCCGCGCCAACTGGCCACCGAGCTGCTCATGGGCGGCGAGCGCATCGGCGCCGAACGGCTGCACGCTCTGGGCGTGGTCAACCGCCTGACCGAACCGGGCCAGGCGCTCGGCGCAGCGGTGGCCTGGGCCGAACAACTCAACGCCCGCGCACCCAACGCGCTGGCCAGCGTCAAGGAATTGTTGTCGGAAGCCGACGGCAGCAGTCTCAACGCACAATTGGCCCGCGAGCGCGACCATTTTGTGAAAAACCTCCACCACGCCAATGCCGGCATCGGCATCGGCGCCTTCCTGAACAAGCAAACCCCGCGGTACGAATAAGCCGCCTGGTCCCCCAGGCGACAAAAATCGGATCACCAGTCACTCAAAAGACAGACCATGGACGAACCCATTCTGACAATGGAAGAAAGAGAAGCGATCAACAACGGTCGCTGGTTTTCAACCCTTTCACCATCGCTTCGGCACGACATTCTTCGATGCGCTTACGTCAAACGCTACAAAGACGGCGACATGCTTGCTGCACGGGGCGATCCACCCGAGCAGTGGATCGCCTGTGCCAAGGGCGCGGTGAGGGTCAGCTCGACCTCGGTGTCGGGCAAGCAGATCACGCTGACCTATGTGGAGCCGGGCATCTGGTTTGGCGACGTGTCGATCTTCGACGGGGACCGGCGCACGCACGACTGCTATGCGCACGGCGACACCACCACGCTGAACGTGGCCAAGGCCGACTTCAAGAAGATCCTGTCGCAGCACGTCGAATTTTCCGAAGCCATGCTGCGGCTGCATGCACGACGCATTCGTCAACTCTACGGTCTGGTGGAAGACCTCAACACCCTGCCATTGCGTTCGCGCCTGGCCAAACAGCTCAACCACTTGCTGCGCAGCTATGGCACGCCCAGCCTGTCGGACGCCAAAGCCATCCGCATCAGCTTGCAGCTGGCGCAGGAAGAATTGGCCCAACTTCTGGGGGCATCACGTCAGCGCGTGAACCAGGAGCTCAAGCAAATGGAGCGCGAGCTGATCATCCGCATCGAACCGGGTGGTCTGGTCGTGCTCGATCGCGAGGGTTTGCTGAGCATCGTCAACGCGGACCACTGACGGCCCGGATTTCCCATCATTTCAGCGCGCCCGCCGCGCCACAGGTGCCCCATGAGTGCTTTTGATCATTTCGTGGGGACCCGCCCCGTCTCGGGCGCCCACGCGTTCGATGTCCCCGCCTTGGAGGCCTGGCTGAGCACGCGCTTGCCAGGCTTTGCAGGCCCTTTGAGCGTCGAGATGTTCAAGGGTGGCCAGTCCAATCCCACCTACAAACTCATCACACCCACACGCCAATACGTGATGCGCGCCAAGCCCGGCCCAGTGGCCAAGCTGCTGCCCTCGGCGCACGCCATCGAGCGCGAATTCGCGGTCATGAAGGGGCTGCACGGCACCGGCGTGCCTGTGGCCGAAATGCATGTGCTGTGCGACGATGAATCGGTCATTGGCCGCGCCTTCTACGTCATGGAGTTCGTGCAAGGCCGTGTGCTCTGGGACCAGTCCCTGCCGGGCATGACCCCTGCCGAGCGCGGCGCGATCTACGACGAGATGAACCGTGTGATGGCTGCGCTGCACAAAGTTGATTTTGCCAAGCAAGGCCTGGCCAATTACGGCAAACCGGGCAACTACATCGAGCGCCAAATTGGCCGCTGGAGCAAGCAGTACGTGGCCTCCATCACCCAACCCATCCCCGAGATGGACAAGCTGATGGCATGGCTGCCCCAAAACATCCCCGACAGCGCGAAAAGCGAAAGCCTGGTCAGCATCGTGCACGGTGACTACCGCCTGGACAACCTGATGTTTCACCCCACCGAGCCGCGTGTGCTGGCGGTGCTGGACTGGGAGCTGTCCACGCTGGGTCACCCGCTGGCCGACTTCAGCTACCACTGCATGGCCTGGCACATCACCCCGGGCACATTCCGTGGCATTGGCGGCCTGGACTTCGCCGCCTTGGGCATCCCGTCCGAGGCCGAGTACATCCGCCGCTATTGCGAGCGCACCGGGTTCACCACCCCCGAAGCGCTGGCCAAGGACTGGAACTTCTACCTGGCCTACAACATGTTCCGCATCGCCGCGATCTTGCAAGGCATTGCCAAGCGCGTGGAGGACGGCACCGCATCGAGCGACCAAGCCAAAGCTTCCGGCGCAGGCGCGCGCCCCATGGCCGAGCTGGCCTGGCAATTTGCTTGCAAATTCTGATTTTTCACCCCTGACCCACAAGGAGACCCCCATGGATTTTGAATACACCCCCAAGGTCAAGGAGATGCAAGCGCGCTTGCTGGCCTTCATGGACGAGCACATCTACCCGAACGAGCAGCGCTTTTTCGATGAAATTGCCGAAAACCGCGCCAAAGGCAACGCCTGGGTGCCCACCAAGATCGTCGAGGAACTCAAGCCTCTGGCCCGCAAAGCAGGCCTGTGGAATTTGTTTTTGCCCAAGTCGCCACGCGCGCCCCAAGGCCTGTCGAACCTCGAATACGCTCCCCTGTGCGAGATCATGGGCCGCGTGCCTTTTGCAGCCGAAATCTTCAACTGCTCGGCCCCCGACACCGGCAACATGGAAACGCTGGAGCGCTATGCCAGCGAAGCCATCAAGGACCAGTGGATGGAGCCTCTGCTCAAGGGAGAGATCCGTTCAGCTTTCCTGATGACCGAGCCCGATGTGGCCTCGTCAGATGCCACCAACATCGAATGCGAGATCCGCCGCGACGGCGACGAGTACGTGATCAACGGCCGCAAATGGTGGTCATCCGGCGCGGGCGACCCACGCTGCGCGGTCTACATCGTGATGGGGAAAACC
This sequence comes from Limnohabitans radicicola, assembly GCF_014837235.1. Classification (GTDB taxonomy): domain Bacteria; phylum Pseudomonadota; class Gammaproteobacteria; order Burkholderiales; family Burkholderiaceae_C; genus Limnohabitans_A; species Limnohabitans_A radicicola. The sequence goes on from NZ_JACYFT010000004.1 coordinate 153,698, forward strand.
AACCCCGATGCACCGCGCCATTCACAGCAATCCATGATCGTCGTGCCCGCCAACACCCCCGGCATCACTGTGGTGCGTGCCCTGTCGGTGTTCGGCTACGACGACGCCCCACACGGCCACATGGAAGTGGTGCTCAAAAACGTGCGTGTACCCGCCAGCAACCTGCTGCTGGGCGAGGGCCGTGGTTTCGAAATCGCCCAAGGCCGCTTGGGCCCTGGCCGCATCCACCACTGCATGCGCACCATTGGTTGCGCCGAGCGTGCGCTCGAACTCATGTGCAAGCGCCTCAACAGCCGCGTGGCCTTTGGCCGTGAAGTAGCGCGTCAGACTGTGTGGCAGGAGCGCATCGCCGAGTCGCGCTGCATGATCGAGCAGGCTCGACTGTTGACGCTCAAAGCCGCGCACATGATGGACACCGTGGGCAACAAGGTCGCTAAGGCCGAAATCGCCATGATCAAGATCGTGGCCCCACAGATGGCCTGCCAGATCATCGACTGGGCGATCCAGGCCCACGGCGGTGGCGGCGTGTCGCAAGACTTCCCGCTGGCCTATGCCTACGCCCACCAGCGCACACTGCGCCTGGCCGATGGCCCAGACGAAGTGCACCGCAACTCGTTGGCCAAGCTGGAGCTGGCCAAACACCTGGCCATGCCCGGTGAAGTAGACATGCCCATCACCCGCGGCAGCTGATCACACCTGCCCCCTGCAAAACGGCCTGCTCCACCCCGGTGTGGCAGGCCGTTTTTTTGCGATGATGCGAAGCTCTTTTCTTGAAGGATTAGCCAATGATCGATCTCTACACTTGGCCCACGCCCAACGGCCACAAAATCCACATCATGCTGGAAGAGTGCAAGCTGCCCTACCGGGTGCATGCCGTCAACATCGGCACGGGCGACCAGTTCCAGCCGGAGTTCCTCCAAATCAGCCCCAACAACAAGATCCCGGCCCTGGTGGATTCGGACGGCCCAGATGGCAAACCGATTTCGATTTTCGAGTCGGGTGCGATGCTGATTTACCTAGCGGCCAAGACCGGCAAGTTCATGCCCAAAAGCGACCGCGCCAAGTATGAGGTGCTGCAATGGCTGATGTTCCAGATGGGCGGCGTGGGCCCGATGCTTGGCCAGGCGCACCACTTTCGCATCTATGCGCCCGAAAAAATCGAATACGGCATCAACCGTTACACCAACGAGGCCAAGCGCCTGTATGGCGTGATGGACAAGCAGCTGCAAAGCCATCCCTGGATCGCGGGCAAGAGCTACTCCATTGCCGACATGGCCATCTTTCCCTGGCTGCGCAGCTGGCAAAACCAGGGCATTGACTGGGCCGATTACCCGCACCTCAAGGCCTGGTTTGACCGCATCAGCGAGCGCAAAGCGGTGCAAAAAGCCGTGCAAGTGCTGGCCGGTGCGCGCAAGCCACTGCTCGACGACCAGGCCAAACAAACCCTGTTTGGTGCCACACAATACGAAAAACGTTAAGCCTGCGCCGGAAAACCCCGATTACGCGGTTAGAATACGTGCAGTCGGAGCGTAGCGCAGCCTGGTAGCGCATCTGCTTTGGGAGCAGAGGGTCGCGAGTTCGAATCCCGCCGCTCCGACCATTCTTCAAGACCCGCGAGGGCACTCAGCATCAAAGGCCCGTCTGGGCCTTTTTTGTTTTTGCATCTCATCTGCCCGTAGCTCAGTTGGATAGAGCAACAGCCTTCTAAGCTGTGGGTCACAGGTTCGATTCCTGTCGGGCAGGCCACCCCCTCCACCATGCATCGCCATCGCTGCAACATGCTCTTTTTTGCATGAGGCTCGCCAATGCTCGGGTATGTCCTGAGTTTTCATGGCGCCATTCATGCAACATAATGCATCAAAGACTTGGCAATGTCCGCTATGCTCCCATCAGAGCAACCGCTTGTTTGCATGGCGGTGTTCAACGTCTGAATGCATTCTCAGGAGACAAACCACATGACCGATTCCACAACATCCCGCCGCCAGATGCTGGCCCAGGGCGCTGCCCTGTTGGGCGCCACTTCCACCGGTTTGCTGCTGCCCCAGCACGTGCTGGCGCAAAGCGGCAAGATCCGCGTGGGCTTCATGCTGCCCTACACCGGCACCTTCGCCCAGTTGGGCGTGGCGATTGAAAACGGTGTGCGCATGGCCATCAACGAGCAAGGCGGCAAGCTTGGCGGTCGCGAGATCGAGTGGTTCAAGGTCGACGACGAATCGGAACCCTCCAAAGCCATCGAGAACGCCAACAAACTGGTGCAGCGCGACAAGGTCGACGTCATCATCGGCACCGTGCACTCGGGCGTGCAAATGGGCATCCACAAAGTGGCCCGCGACAGCGGCGTGATCAGTCTGATCCCCAACGCGGGCGTGCACATCGCCACCCGCGCCCAGTGCGCGCCCAACGTCTTCCGCACCAGCTTCTCCAACAGCCAGCCCACCATGGCGCTGGGCGAAGCCATGGTCAAGCGTGGCCACAAGAAAGCCGTCTGGATCACCTGGAAATACGCCGCGGGCGACGAAGCCTACGAAGGCTTCAAGGAGAGCTACACCAAGGCCGGTGGCACCATCATCAAGGAACTGGGCCTGCCCTTCCCCAACGTCGAGTTCCAGGCCCTGCTGACCGAAATCGCTGCACTCAAGCCCGACGCTGTGGCCTGCTTCTTTGCGGGTGGTGGTGCAGCCAAATTCCTCAAAGACTACGCGGCAGCGGGCCTCAAGGGCAAGATCCCCTTGTACGGCTCGGGCTTCCTGACCGAAGGCGTGCTCGACGCTGCGGGTCCTGCAGCCGATGGCGTGCTCACCACCCTGCACTACGGTGACGGCATCGAGACCAAACGCAACAATGAGTTCCGCCTGAACTACGCCAAGACCTTCAAGATGCAGCCCGATGTGTACGCTGTGCAAGGGTATGACACCGGTTTGCTGCTGGTGCAAGGTGCCAACGCCGTCAAAGGCGATGTGGGCCAAAAGGCCGCCATGATCAAGGCCATGGAAACAGCCGTGATCGACAGCCCGCGCGGCAAGTGGACCATGAGCAAGGCCCACAACCCGGTGCAGGACATCTATCTGCGCGAAGTGTCCAACAAGGAAAACAAGGTGATTGGTGTGGCCGCCAAGGCCCTGGCCGACTCGGGCGCTGGCTGCCGCATGTGAACCCGGCGGGCCACCCGCCGCGAGGCGGTGGCCCATGCGCCCCATGAACGGCGGACTTGGTTCCGCCGTTTTCACACCTGCCGCACAGGCCTTTTCTGTTTTGAACCCACTGCAAAGCCAACACCGATGGACTTCGTGAATTTTCTGATCCAGCTGCTCAACAGCGTGCAGTACGGGCTGCTGCTGTTCATGCTGGCGGCTGGCCTGACGCTGATCTTCGGCATCATGGGCGTGGTCAACCTGGCCCACGGCAGTTTCTACATGCTGGGGGCCTACTTGGCCTGGTCGCTGGCCGGGCAGCTGGGCAGCTTCACGCTGGCCATTGTGGTGGGCACGGCCTTGTCGGTGGCGTTCGGACTGGCACTGGAGAAACTGCTGTTTCGCCATTTCTACCACCGCGACCACCTCGACCAGGTGCTGCTGACATTCGGTCTGATTTATGTCTTTGAAGAGCTGCGCTCCATGCTCTGGGGCGACGATGTGCACGGCGTGCAGATCCCCGAAGCCCTGTCGGCGTCCATCGCATTGACCGACACGCTGTCTTACCCGGTCTACCGCCTGTTCATGTCGGGCGTGTGCCTGGTGCTGGCCCTGGGCTTGTACCTCTTGATTTCCAAAACCCGTCTGGGCATGAAGATCCGCGCAGGGGCCTTCAACCACGAGATGACCGAAGCCCTGGGGGTGAACATCAGCCTGATCCATGCCGTGGTGTTCGCGCTGGGTGTGGGGCTGGCGTCCATTGCCGGCATGATCGCGGCGCCCATTTCCAGCGTCTACCCCAACATGGGCTCGCAGGTGCTGATCATGTGCTTTGTGGTCGTGGTCATTGGCGGCATCGGCTCGGTGCGCGGCGCTTTGATCGCGGCGCTGCTGGTGGGCCTGGTGGACACTTTTGGCAAGGTCCTGTTGCCCCAGGTGGCAGGCATGCTGGTTTACGTGCTCATGGCGGCCGTGCTTTTGTACAAGCCCGAAGGCCTTTTCAAACAGTGAGCATCCGGGCAAACACACCATGAGCACACCGCAAACACACATCGAAAAGCTGCCTCGCAGCATCCAGCTGGTGCTGGTGCTGGGCTTGGCGGCACTGCTGGCCTTCCCCTTCGTGGGCAGCAACTTCTACATCGACATGGTCAACCGCATGATGATCCTGGCCATCTTCGCGATGAGCCTCGATCTGCTGCAAGGCGTGACCGGCCTGGTCTCGCTGGGCCATGCGGCCTACTTCGGCATTGCCGGGTACGCGCTGGCCTTCCTCACGCCGCAGGGTGAGCCCGTCAGCCTGTACAGCAGCTTGCCCATCGCCGTGGGGGCCTCGGCCCTGGCGGCGCTGGTGATCGGCTTTTTGGTGGTGCGCACGCACGGCATCTACTTCATCATGGTGACGATGGCGTTTGCCCAGATGGTCTTCTTCCTGTTCTTTGACAACAAGGCGCTGGGCGGCTCGGACGGCATCTTCTTGAACTTCAAGCCCGATGCGGTGCTGATCGATCTGGAAAACAAGCAGGTCTTCTACTTCTTCACCCTCGCTTGCCTGGTGGGTGTGTACGCCTTCTTGCGCCGCCTGCTGTGGAGCCCCTTCGGGCGTGCGCTGTCGGGCATCCGCGTCAACGAGCACCGCATGCGCGCCTTGGGCTTTGGCACTTTCAGCCACAAGCTGGCCGCCTTCACGCTGGCCGGGGCGCTGGCTGGGCTGGCCGGCTACCTGTGGGCTGCGCAAAGCGGCTTTGTGAACCCCGAACTGATGGGCTTTCACATGAGCGCCCACGCCATCATGATGGTCATCTTGGGCGGTATGGGCAACTTTGCAGGCGCCATCGTGGGTGCATTCACCTTCGAGGTCTTGCTGCACGTCTTCAAGGACTTGCCCACCGTGGGCGAGTTCAACCTGGGCAAGCACTGGCAAATGTGGATGGGCCTGTTCATCGTGGCCCTGATCGTGTTTGCGCCCAAAGGCATTCTGGGTCTCATCAACAGGGCCTTTGCAGGCAAGGAGTCGGGCCATGAGTGAACGCCAAGCCCTGCTGTCGGCACGCCAACTGACCAAACGCTTTGGTGGCTTGGCGGCGGTGCATGAAGTGAACGTCGATTTGTGGCCAGGATGTATCCATGCCGTGATCGGGCCCAACGGCGCAGGCAAGTCCACGCTGACCAACCTGCTCTCGGGCGACTTGCCACCGACCAGCGGCACCATCACGCTGAACGGCCAAGACATCGCCGGCTGGACGCCCGAGAAGATCTCGCGCCACCGCCTGGGCCGCAGCTACCAGAAGACCAACATCTTCCGCACCTTCACCGTGTGGGACAACGTGCGCCTGGCCGCGCAGTCGCGTGTGCAGCCCTCACCCTTCAACCCCTTGGGCTGGCTGAGCCAAGCCGCCCGCATGCAGGTGGTGAACGAGCGCGCAGAGCGCGCCATCGAACTGGCGGGCCTGCAAAACCGCCGCCACACCATCGCGGGCGCAGCCAGCCACGGCGAGCAGCGCCAGCTCGAAATCGCGATGACGCTGGCCACCGAGCCCGTCGTGCTGCTGCTGGACGAGCCGCTGGCCGGCATGGGCGTGATGGAGGCCGAAAGCATGGTGCAGCTCTTGCTGCGCCTGAAAAAAGACCACGCCATGATGCTGGTCGAGCACGACATCGACGCCATCTTCACCCTGGCCGACCACCTCACGGTGATGGTCAACGGCCAGGTGATCGCCAGCGACAAGCCCGAGGTGGTGCGTGCCGACCGGGGCGTACAAGCCGCCTACCTGGGTGAAGATGTGGGCGAGGAACACTGACATGAGCGAACTGTTGATCCAGGCCCAAGGCATCCAGACCTATTACGGTGCGAGCCACATCCTGCGCGGCATCGACTTCCAGGTGGCACGGGGGGAAACCATTGGCCTCATGGGCCGCAACGGCATGGGCAAAAGCACGCTGCTCAAGTCCATCATGGGCATCGTGCCGCCGCAAAGCGGCACCGTGCAAATCAAAAGCCAGACCATGAATGGCCGCCCCACCTACGAAGTGGCGCAACTGGGCATCGCCTATGTGCCCGAAGGGCGCGGGATCTTTGGCAACCTGAGCGTGGTCGAGAACCTGGAGATGGCGGCCCGCCCGGGTACCCGTGGCCAGCGCGACTGGACTTATGAGCGCGTGTTGGAGACCTTTCCGCGCCTGCAAGAGCGGCTGAACCACGGCGGCCAGCAGCTCTCAGGCGGTGAGCAGCAAATGCTGACCATTGGCCGTGCGCTCATGACGAACCCCGATGTGCTGATCCTTGACGAAGCGACCGAAGGCCTGGCTCCGCTGATCGCCCGCGAGATCTGGCGCATCTGCAGCGTCATCAAGCAAAGCGGCATCAGCGCCATCATCGTCGACAAGAACTGGAAGCACGTCACCCAGATCACCGACCGCAACGTCATCCTGGTCAAGGGCGAGGTGGTGTTTGAAGGCTCCTCACAGGCCCTGCACGACGACCCCAGCGTGCTGGAGCAGCACCTGGGGGTCTGAAGCGCCTGGTGTGGCGCTCAGAGCGCCAATGTCTGCAACTGCGGGTCGTCCAGAAAGCCGTCGGCCCGCAAGGTGATCACCAGCGTATCACGCCAAGCGGCTGCATCAGACAGCGGCTGGATGGGTGTGGTCTCGTGGATCACCCGGTGGTCGTTGAGCAATAGCAAAGACCAAGGCTCGCTCAAAGTGAAGCGTTGGCCGCGTGGGCTGTCGATGTCGAACACCCGCGTCTCGCCACCCTTGATCCCGTGGCGGCCAATCAGGAACACCGCCACCCAATCCACACCATCGCGGTGCGCACCTTCGGGCGTGGGGCGGCCAATGCCGTCGGTGGTGTCGATGCGGAACTGGTGCGCTTCGGTGAACCAGGTCGCGCCGCCCTGCGCCTGGCTGGCCACCGACCCCAACCATTGCAGCAAAGCCTGCCAGGCGGGCTGCGCCAGCACCTCGGCCTGCATGGGGTCGAACCAGCGCTGCATGCCGCCATGCAGGGCGTTGTACGACACAGGCTGCCAATGCGCCCGGTGCGGCATGGTCTCCACCCCGTCTGCACGCACCTTGAGGCTGGCATGGCGGCGGCGACGGTAACGGCCACCGTCTTTCAAGTACTGGTCAGGGGGCAAACCGTTCCAGCTGGGCTCCAGTGCCTGCAAGGCGTGCAGAGACACCCCAGCCAGAGCGCAGACGCTGCTGGCGTCCAGCACCGCAAACCCTTGCCGCTGCAGGTCAGCCAGCAAGTGGTCGGAAGAGGTCAAAGGAGGCAACAGGTCTTGCTGGGGCATGGAGCAGCTCTTGAAACAGGCAAAGGCGCAAGCATAGCGCCTTGCTGCCCCATGCGGTCTGTGCCAGATCAGGCGTAACGCTGGCTGGCCAGCTTGGCGCCTTCGGCCAGCGCCTTGAGCTTGGCCTCGGCCACGGCGCGGCTCATCGGGGCCAGGCCACAGTTGGTGCAGGCGATCAGGTGCTGCTTGGGCACGAACTGCAAGGCACGGCCAATGGTCTCTGCGATTTCCTCGGGCGTTTCGATGGCCGGGTTGGCCACATCGATCACGCCCACCATCACGTCCTTGCCTTCGAGCAGCTTCATCAGCTCCATCGGCACATGCGAGTGCATGCACTCCAGGCTGACCTGCTGGATGCTGCTTTTGGCGAGGGCCGGGAACACCTTTTCGTACTGACGCCATTCGTGGCCGAGCGTTTCTTTCCACTTGTTGTTGGCTTCGATGCCGTAGCCGTAGCAAATGTGGACGGCTGTGGTGCAGGTCAGGCCCCGGGCAGCCACCTCCAGCGCCTTGACGCCCCAATCGGCGGCTTCGTCCATGTAGACGTTGAAAGCCGGTTCGTCGAACTGGATGATGTCCACACCATCGGCCTGCAGCGCCAGGGCTTCCTGGTTGAGCAACTCGGCAAAGGCCATGGCCATCTTGACCTTGTCGCCATAAAAGCGGTCGGCCACCGTGTCCACGATCGTCATCGGGCCGGGCAAGGTGAATTTGAGTTTCTTTTTCGTGTGGGCACGGGCCAACTGGGCCTCGAAGGCGTGCACCCGGCCCTTGAGGCGCAGCGGCGCGATGACTTGCGGCACCTGCGCGTCGTAGCGGTTGTTGCGGATGCCCATGGTGACCTTGTTCACGAAGTCGATGCCATCGACCTGCTCGACAAAGCCGTGCACGAAGTGCTGGCGCGCCTGCTCGCCATCGCCGATCACGTCCAGCCCCGCGTCTTCCTGCGCCTTGATCCAGAGCAATGTGGCATCGGCCTTGGCCTGCTGCAGCTCGGGGCCTTGGGTGGTCCACTGGGGCCAGAGTTTTTCGGTCTCGGCCAGCCAGGCGGGTTTGGGCAAGCTGCCAGCGATCGCGGTGGTGAACATGTCAAAAATCCTAGGGGTTTGAAAATCAAAGCGGAGAGTTTGCCGTCAATGCAAATTCTCGGGCGAGCAGCTCATAAGAACGCATTTGGGCTGCAGGGTCATGTGTCCAGGTGATCACCACCAGTTCATCGACCTCCAGCCGCGCCGCCAGTTGGCGCAGCTTGCGCCCCACGCTGGCGGGCGAGCCGATCAAGGCCGAGTCACGCAGCCGATCGAGTGCGAACTGCTCGGCCGGGCTGTAATCACGCGCCGCTTCTTCGGGCGGCAAGAGCGGTCCGATGCGGCCCAGGTTGCGGTCCATCTTCCAGCGGGCACGGCTTTCAAACAGGCGCAGGGCCTCTTCGTCGGTGTCAGCAGCCAAGGCCCACAGGCACACGGTGGCGGCTGGCTTTTGCAAAGCGGCACTGGGCCGGAAGGTTTCGCGGTAAATCTGCAGCGCTTCGTCAGCGCCTTGCCCGTCGGTGATGAAGTAGGCAAACGCATAGGGCAAGCCCAGATGCGCGGCCAGCTGGGCACCGTAGTCCGAGCTGCCCAGCATCCACACCGTGGGCGCCGTGCCCGACTGCGGGTAGGCGTACACGTTATGCCCGGGGTGACTGGGGGGCAGGTTCTGCCCGTTCACCCAGGCCTGCAGCTCCATGACCTGCTGCGGAAAGCGCTCAGAAGCGTTGCGGTCCGGGTTCAACAATTGGGCGGTGCGTCCATCGCTGCCCGGCGCACGGCCCACACCCAAATCAATCCGCCCAGGCGCCAGCGCGTCGAGCACGCGAAACTGTTCAGCCACCTTGAGCGCCGAATAATGCGGGAGCATGACGCCCGCACTGCCCAAGCGGATGCGCTGGGTGCGGGCCGCGATGGCCGCCATCAAGACCTCCGGGGCTGTCCCCACGATGCTGGGGTGGCTGTGGTGCTCACTCACCCAAAATCGGTGGTAGCCCCAGGCCTCGGCCTGTTGGGCCAGCGCCAAAGTCTGTCGGATCGTCTCGTCCTGCCCGCGCCCGTAAGCAGCAGCGGACTGGTCGAGAATGGAAAGCTTCAGAGTCATTCGGATTTGGCTTCGGTGTCCAGGGCGGCCATTTCGGCTTCCTGCAAGGCACGCCACATGACTTTGCCGCTGCCGCTCTTGGGCAAAGCCTCGGCGAATGTGACCACACGGGGGATTTTGTACACGGCCATGTTCTCACGGCACCAGTCGATGATGTCTTGCTCGCTCACTTGGCCCTTGTGTGAGCCACGCAGCACCACCACGGCCTTGACCGATTCACCCCGGTAGGCGTCGCGCGTTGCAATAATGCAGGCCTCCTGAATCGCTGGATGGCGGAACATCAGCGCTTCGACCTCGGCAGGCCAGACCTTGAAGCCACTGGCGTTGATCATGCGCTTCAAGCGATCGGTCATGAAGAAATAGCCTTCTTCATCGACCCGACCCATGTCACCCGAGCGGAAGAACGACTTGCCGTCGCGTTCAAAAAACGCCGCCGCCGTGGCGTCGGGTCGCTTCCAGTAGCCCTTGAACACCTGTGGGCCACAAATCACGATCTCGCCCGACTCGCCTTGAGGCAACTCCTCCAGCGTGTCGGGGTTCACCACCCGTGCGTCCACGCTCATGAAGGGAATGCCCAAGCATTGCTTCTTGGGGTGATCGGGCGGATTACTGTGCGAGGGCGCGGCCGTTTCGGTCAGACCATAGCCTTCGGTGTAACGCAGACCGAACTGGTCGAGCAAGCGCTGGGCCACGGCTTCGGGCATGGCCGCACCGCCGCCACCGATATAGACCAGACTGGACAGGTCGTACTTGTCCATGTGCGGGCTGCCCAGCAAATCGATCACCATGGTCGGGATGTTGGTCCAGTGGGTCACCTTCCATCTGGAAATCAGATGCCCCGCCACATCGCGGTCCCAGCGCGGCATGATCACCAGACTGGCACCCATGAAGATGCTGGCGTGCATGACGCTCACCATGCCGGTGATGTGAAACATGGGCACCACGCAAAGCGTGACGTTTTCGGCCGTGCCGTTGCCCCACACAGCCGTGGCCATCGCGTTGTGCATGATGGTGCTGTGGGTGTGCATGCAGCCCTTGGGTAGGCCCGTGGTGCCACTGGTGTAGGGCAAGATGGCCAGGTCATTGCTGGTCGCCTGGGTCGCAGGCAGCGCAGCGGCTTGCGGGCTGTCCAGCCAATCTTTCCAGGCATGCACCTGACCCGACGAAAGCGCAGGCAAATCCCGTGGCGTGAGCAACCAGGCTTTCCAAGCTTCGGGCAGGTCTTGCGGGCTCACCTGCGCAGGGTCAAACACATCGGTGAAGGCCGTCACCACGAGGTGCGCCAAGCGCTGATCAGCGGGCAAGGCTTCGCTGGCTTGCACCAACTCAGAGGCCAGGTCTGCTGTGGTCACCGCCACTTTGGTGTCAGGGTCGGTGATGTAGTGCTTGAGCTCTTCAGCCCGGTTCATCGGGTTGACCGGCACCACCACGGCATCGAGCCGCAGGATCGCGAAATGCGTGATCACCAGCTGCGGGCAGTTCTGCATGTCGAGCACCACGCGGTCACCGCGCTGCACGCCGCACTGCGCCAGCTGGCTGGCGATTTTTTCGGCCGCCTGCACCACTTCACGGTAAGTCCAGGCGCGGCCCATGAAGACCAAGGCATTTTTGTCAGGAAACCGTGCCGCACTGACCCACAGGTTCATCCACAGGGATGTGGCCGCGGGCGTCAAGCTCGCAGGCAGGCGGGAGGGCCAGAACGCTTCGTGTGCACGCATGCTTTTGTCTCCTTGTGAAATGCCACTGCATGTTAATCGGCCATCACTGCCCACCGGGTCACGTCTTTGTCGCAGGCGAGACCTTGATGAATTTTTTATTGTTTTTCCACAATTCGTTAATTTAATAAACATTTAAGATTACTATTTAACATCTAAAAAGCTTTTGTTACTAAAATAGAGCGTATGCAAACGAATCCATCCCCCGATACGCTCGAAGACTACTGCGGTACCACCTATGCAGCCAAGCTGTTGGGTCTGTCAGTAGGCACCATCCAGACTCTGGTCGAGAAGAACGAGTTGCAAGCCTGGAAAACGCAAGGCGGGCATCGTCGCATTTCTATGCCTTCGATCCGAGAGTACCAACGCAAACACAACATGTTGACGACGCCTGCTGATGGGCGTGACAACCGCTTGCGTGTGCTGCTCGTGGAAGACGATCCAGTCACGCGTGAAATGCTGCGCGACTTCTGCAACCGCTGCGCCATGCCCGTGGACTGCACCGCCATGTCATCGGGTCTGGAAGCCCTGATCGACATCGCCAGCATCCAACCCGATGTGTTGATTGCCGACCTGAACATGCCGGGTGTCGATGGCTTCGAATTGCTGCGCACCTTGCGCAACAACCCGCAATTCAACAAGATGACCAGCTTGGTGGTGTCTGCCTTGTCGCCCGAAGAAATCGAGGCGCGTGGCGGCCTGCCAGAAGGCACCATCTTCATGGCCAAGCCCGTGAACATGCATTGGTTCAATGGCTTCTTTGCGGCCATGATGGCGGGCCGCCAAGCCTGATCTGAAGCAGGCGAAGTGCAAGGCACTTCGCTGTCTTGAAGGCACAAAGAAAAAGGGCTAGCAAAACTGCTAGCCCTTTTTGTTTTTGGTCGGCGTGGCGGGATTCGAACTCGCGACCCCTTGCACCCCATGCAAGTGCGCTACCAGGCTGCGCTACACGCCGAAGACCTTAATTATACCCTGAGAATCGCATCAAAAAGTGAGCATCGTGCGGATTTCGAGCAGCTCTTTTTTCAAGTCACCCGACGGCACCACCAAAGTGCCAGCTACCGCCAATGGCAAGGCATCCATGTCGCTGTCATCGTCCTGATCCACCACGATGTCTCCAACCATCACTTCGCCGCTGGCACGTGTGCTTGGACGAGCCGCTTGTGCCAGTTCCTGCAGTTTGTTGCGCGCACCGCTGATGGTGAAGCCTTGCTCGTACAAGAGATCCCGAATGCGGCGGATCATCAGCACTTCATGGTGCTGGTAATAGCGCCGATTGCCCCGGCGCTTGACGGGCCGCAGTTGCGTGAATTCCTGCTCCCAATAGCGAAGCACATGCGTCTTCACGCCGCACAATTCGGCGACTTCACCGATGGTGAAATAGCGCTTGGCGGGGATCGATGGAAGAACACTGTCCATAGGAGCGGGGCGGGGAAACGGGCTGAAAACTGAGCGGGAGGTGGAGCTTACTGCAAGTTGTCCTTTTTGGGGAAGGACTGCCTGCAAAAAAAAACGCGTCCGAGGACGCGTTTTTGATTTTGGCGGAGTGGACGGGACTCGAACCCGCGACCCCCGGCGTGACAGGCCGGTATTCTAACCAACTGAACTACCACTCCTGGTAGATAGCTTCGCTTCGACTTGCGTCAAAGCCAAGTGCTACAACTTGGCGACCCTACGGGGATTCGAACCCCGGTACTCACCGTGAAAGGGTGATGTCCTAGGCCTCTAGACGATAGGGTCATAACCTGGACGTGATTCTTGCGAATCTTCGACACTTTGGTGGAGGTAAGCGGGATCGAACCGCTGACCTCTTGCATGCCATGCAAGCGCTCTCCCAGCTGAGCTATACCCCCCGTTGGTACAACGCTTCGCATTGCTGCTTTTCGTTATGCCTCGTTGGTGTCGAGACTTGAATTATAGACAGGTTTTTACGCGTTTTGCAAACTCAAGAGAATTTTTTCTCTTTGGCTCAAGGCCAGCACCGCATCCAGCGACGGTGTTTGCGCGGTGCCCATCACCAACACCCGCACAGGCATGGCCAGTTGAGGCATTTTCAGCCCTGTGGCGGTCAGCACTTCCTTGATGGCGGCTGCAATCGCGGCTTTGTCCCAGGCACACACAGCCAGCTTGTCAGCCAGCAATGCCAAGGCAGGCTTGACCGACTCGGTCACATGCTGCGCTTTTTCTTCAGCGTTGGGCACCACCTCGGTGTAGAAAGCACTGATCCATTTGGCCAGCACCACCAGCGTGTCGCAACGGTCCTTGAACAAACCGCAGATGGCCGACAGGCGTTCATCGGCCGTCACCCCAAGCTTGACGAGGAACGGTTGCACCCGAGTGGCCAGGACGGCATCGTCCATCGCCTTGAGGTGTTGCGCATTGACCCAGGCCAGCTTGGCCGCATCCCACTGCGCCGGGCTCTTGGAGAGATGGGTGCCGTCAAACCACTGCACCATTTGATCGAGGCTGAACAGCTCGTCGTCGCCATGGCTCCAGCCCAGACGGGCCAGGTAATTGTTCATGGCTTCGGGCAGGTAACCGGCTTCGTCGTAATTGGACACCGCCACCGCGCCACGGCGCTTGGACAGCTTCTGGCCATCGTCGCCCAAAATGACAGGCAAGTGACCGAACTGCGGCAGCGCAGCGCCCAAAGCGCGGTACATATTGATCTGCCAAGGGGTATTGTTGATGTGCTCGTCTCCCCGGAACACGTGGCTGATGGCCATGTCCCAATCGTCCACCACCACCGCGAAGTTGTAGGTGGGCACGCCCGGCGCACCTTCAGGCGCCCCCTCTTCCGGCGCGCGCTGGATGATCAGGTCGTCAATCTCGGTGTTGCTGATGCTGATCGGGCCCTTGACCAGATCGTCCCAGCTCACCACGCCGTCGATGGGGTTGGCAAAACGGATCACAGGTTTCACGCCCGCGGGCACAGGCGGCAGCACCTTGCCCGGTGCGGGGCGCCAGGTGCGGTCGTACAGGCGCTTCTCGCCACGCGCTTCCTGCGCGGCCTTCATGGCCTCCAGGTCTTCGGGCGTGCAGTAGCAACGGTAAGCCGTGCCAGCGGCCAGCATCTGGTCGATCACAGCCTGGTAGCGCTCCAGGCGCTGCATTTGGTAGATCGGGCCTTCGTCATAGGCAAGGCCCAGCCAGTGCATGGACTGCAGGATCTGATCGACCGAGTCCTGCGTGGAGCGGGCCACATCGGTGTCTTCGATGCGCAGCACAAACTCACCGCCGTAGTGGCGTGCGTAGGCCCAGGAATACAGCGCGGTACGGGCGGTGCCCAAATGCAGAAACCCCGTGGGCGACGGGGCGATGCGGGTGCGGATTTTGGTCATGGTTTCAGCTCAGGAAGGGGCCACCTGCGGCCCCTTGTTCGGGTGTCAAAAAGTGTCGAGGCCACGGGCCAGATCGGCCTGCACGTCTTGCGGGTATTCCAGACCCACGGCCACACGGATCAGGCCTTGACCAATGCCAGCGGCCTGGCGCTGCGCCTCGGTCAAGCGACCATGCGAGGTGCTGGCCGGGTGCGCCACCAGCGTCTTGGTGTCGCCCAAGTTGGTCGACAGCGACAGCATCTTCATCGCGTCGAGCACATGAAAGGCACGCTGGCGCGCCTGCTCAGGGCCATCGGCCTTGACGTCAAACGACAAGACCGCGCCGCCCAGGCCCGACATCTGGCGGATGGCCAGCTCGTGCTGCGGGTGGCTGGCCAGACCCGGGTAATAGACCCGCGCCACCGAGGGGTGCTTTTCGAGCCATTCGGCCAAGAGGCCGGCACGCACGGTTTGTGCGCGCATGCGCAAATCCAGCGTTTCCAGGCCTTTGAGCACAACCCAGGCGTTGAACGGGGCCAATGTCATGCCCCCGCTTTTGAGCACGGGCAGGAATTTTTCAGTGATCAGTTGCTGGCTGGCACAAAGAGCACCCGCCATCACACGGCCTTGGCCATCCAGGTACTTGGTGCCCGAGTGCATGATGATGTCTGCGCCCATCGCAGCAGGGCGCTGCAATGCAGGGGTGGCAAAGCAGTTGTCCACGGCCAGCAAGGCCCCGGCGTTGTGGGCCATGTCGGCCAGCGCCTGGATGTCGCACACCTCGGTCAGCGGGTTGGTAGGGGTTTCGGCGAACAGCAAGCGGGTATTGGGGCGAATCGCCGATTGCCAGGCTTGCAGATCGGTCTGCGACACAAAGCTGGACTCCACGCCAAACTTGGCCAGGTCCGAGCCAATCAGCTTGATGGTCGAGCCGAACATTGACTGCGAGCACACCACATGGTCGCCCGCCTTCAAGAGGCCCATGCACATCATCAGGATGGCCGACATGCCCGACGCCGTGCCCATGGCCGCCTCGGTGCCTTCGAGCGCCGCCAGACGCTGCTCCATACTGGCCACCGTGGGGTTGCCGTAACGGCCATAGGTGTAGCCTTCTTCGTCGCCCGCAAAGCGGGCTGCTGCTGCAGCGGCCGTGGGTTGCACATAACCGCTGGTCAGGTACAGGGCTTCGGAGTTCTCACCGTACTGGCTGCGCTCCACAGCGGCGCGCACAGCCAAGGTCTCGATGTGCAGATCGTCCAATCGTGTGTTTGTGGTCATGCGGATCCTCACTCAGACGCGTTGGGCAGGGCCAGACGGGAATTGTCGACATCGCCCTCTTCTACCTTCAGGCGGTTTTCATTGATGCGCACGATGTCGTCGGCCGACACATCGCCGGTCACGTACACGCCGTCGAAGCAGGAGGCATCAAAGGTCTTGATCGGCTCACCTTGCGAGATGCGCGCCTGCGCCACGGCCGACTTCATGGCATCCACATCCTGGTAAATCAGCGCATCACAGCCGATGAGCTGACGGACTTCTTCCAGACTGCGGCCATGCGCCACCAGCTCTTCAGGCGTGGGCATGTCGATGCCATAGACGTTGGGAAAGCGCACGGGTGGCGCCGCACTGGCCATGTAGACCTTGTTGGCACCTGCGTCTCGCGCCATCTGCACGATCTCACGGCTGGTTGTGCCACGCACGATGGAATCGTCCACCAGCAACACGTTGCGGCCCTTGAACTCGCTGGTGATCACGTTGAGCTTCTGGCGCACCGACTTCTTGCGAACGCCCTGACCCGGCATGATGAAGGTGCGGCCCACATAACGGTTTTTCACAAACCCCTCGCGGTAAGGGATGCCCAGCAACTGGGCCAGCTGCATGGCGCTTGGGCGGCTCGACTCGGGGATCGGAATCACCACATCGATTTCGTTCGGCGGCACGGTCGAGATCACCCGTTTGGCCAGCGTTTCACCCAGGTTCAGACGCGCCTGGTAGACCGAAATGCCGTCCATCGTCGAGTCGGGGCGCGCCAGATAAACATATTCAAAAATGCAGGGGCTCAGCTGCGCACCTTCGGCACACATGGCGGTGTGGACTTGACCTTGCAAGTCAATGAACACCGCCTCACCAGGGGCCACATCACGCTCGAACTGGTGCATCGTGCCTTCCAGCGCCACCGATTCGCTGGCCAGCATGACCGTGCCATCCTTGCTGCGACCCATGCACAACGGGCGGATGCCGTGCGGATCACGGAATGCCAACAGTCCGTGCCCAGCGATCAGGGCAATCACGGCGTACGAGCCCTTGATGCGCTGGTTGACGCCCCGCACAGCGGCAAACACATCCTGCGGTGCCAGCGGCAAGCCACGGGTGGTTTTTTCCAACTCGTGCGCCAACACGTTGAGCAGGACTTCGGAGTCGCTTTCGGTGTTGATGTGTCGGTGATCGTTGGAAAACAGCTCGGCCTTCAGGACCTTGGCATTGGTGAGGTTGCCGTTGTGCACCAGCACCAGACCGAAAGGGGCATTCACGTAAAACGGCTGCGCCTCTTCTTCGCTGAAGGCATTGCCCGCCGTGGGGTAGCGCACCTGGCCCAAGCCGCAATTGCCCGGCAGGGCCCGCATGTTGCGGGTACGGAACACGTCGCGCACCATGCCCTTGGCCTTGTGCATGAAGAACTTGCGGTCCAGCTGGGTGACGATGCCTGCGGCGTCCTGCCCACGGTGTTGCAGCAGGAGCAAGGCGTCATAAATCAGCTGATTGACCGGAGTGGCACTGGCCACGCCCACGATTCCACACATAGCTTTGTCCGTTCACAAAATCAAATTCAATTTCTGGCCTGGATGGGCATCAATGCGGCAGGTAGGCCAGCAAGGCCTCGGGCAGCACAGGCTTCAAGCCGTTGAGCAGCACATCCAGCCAGACCGGGCCCTGGGCACCTTGCCACCAGGGCTGTTGCGCCATGCCCATCAACTGGATCACGACCGTGGCCACCAACAGCAGCAAAACGCCACGCGCCAAACCGAACACCGCACCCAAAGCGCGATCCACCGGACGCAGGCCAACGGTCTCCACCACCTTTTTAAGCACCCAGGACAACAGCCCGGCAGCAAAAAGGGAAACCACAAACACCAGCACAAAAGCCGCCGCGTATTGCACTTTTTCGGCAGCGCCTTGGAGGAAAGGCAACATCAGCGCCACGTCCTGCGCCAGCCATTGCGCCAGCACAAAGGCCGCCACCCAGGCAGCCAGAGACATCAACTCGTACACCAGTCCGCGCCAGGCCCCCAGCAGCGTCGAAAAGAGCAACACCGCGCACAGCAGCCAGTCGGTGGTGACCAGGTTCATGTCAGTGCGTCAGTATGGAAACAGGCAGGTCCAACTTGCGGATCTTGGCAGCAGCCTTGTCGGCCTCTGCACGGCTGTCATAAGGGCCCACACGCACACGTGTGCTTTTCTTGCCATCCTTGTCCACCACCTGGGTGTAGGTCTTCAGCCCGGCTTGCTCGAGCTTGCGCCGAACTTCGCGCACCTTGTCGGCATCGCTGAATGCCCCCACCTGCAAAATCACCTTGGCATGGTCTGCCGCAGCCTTGCCTTCCAGCAATGCTTTGGCTTTGGCGCCATCGTCAGCCGACTTGGCTGGGGCCACTTTGTCGGCTTTTTCTGATTTGGCGGCTGCAGAAGCCGGTTTGGCTGGAGCAGTGGACGCGGCCGAAGCGGCGGCATCTGGTTTGGCAGGCGCGCTGGCCTGGGGTTTGGATTCACTCACGACCGCAGAAGCCGGTGCACTGGGCAACACCACCTCTTCCTTGCCCGCATCCAGACTGGCATGGGGGGGCACCACCGATGACGCGGACAGCAATGGCTTGGCCGGGGCCTGAGCGGCTGGCACGGCTTTGGCGCTCACCAGCGGAGCCGTGCTGTCGCGGTCAGGAATCAGGATGGGCGTGTCCACCGCCACAGGGCGCGGCTGGGTGTCAAACAGCAAGGGAAAAGCCACCACCGCCACAAACACCAGCACCACCGCACCGATGAGCCGGTAACGGGCACGTCGACGCACCACTTCCAGACTGTCGGCGGCACCGGCAGAAGCGCCCTCAGCGGACGTTGCTGCGCTCTGACCAGGAAAACGGAACTTGAAAAAAGCCATGGCGTGGTGCTCACGGGCTCAGGTGTTTGGCTTGCAAACGGGGGATACCGTCTTGCAAAACACCGCCCACGGTATAGAAGGAGCCAAAGACGACGATTCTATCAGCCGGGTCGGCCGCCTCGATGGCCGCTTGCAGGGCCGCCATGGGGTCGGCGTGCACGCTGCTGACCACATCCTGGCGGGTGTTCTGGGCCTGCCAAGCCTGCTCAAGCGACACGGCGCTGGCCGCCCGGGGCAAGGGCAAATCCGTGAAGTACCAGCGGTCCATCAGGGGGTTGACCCGTGCCAGCATGGGTACCAAGTCCTTGTCGGCCATGGCACCGAACACGGCGTGCGTGGTCGGGTAAAAGCCCATGGCGTCGAGGTTCTCGGCCAATGCGGCCACCGAATGGGGGTTGTGCGCCACATCCAGCACCAAAACAGGCTGACCGGGCACGATCTGGAAGCGCCCCGGCAGCTCGACCATAGCCAGGCCGTTGCGCACCGCCTGCGCCGTCACTGGGATGCGCTGGCGCAAAGCCTCCAGCGCGGCCAGCACACCCGAGGCGTTGACCAATTGATTGGCCCCACGCAGCGCCGGATAAGCCATGCCCGCATAGCGACGCCCCCGGCCCGCCCAAGCCCATTGCTGCTTGTCACCTGAAAAGTTGAAGTCCTGCCCAAAACGCCAGAGCTCAGCCCCCACAGCGGCAGCATGGTTCAGCACGCTTTGCGGCGGTACCGGGTCACTGACCACCACGGGTCGCCCGGCGCGCATGATGCCCGCCTTCTCGAAACCGATGCTCTCGCGGTCCTTGCCCAAAATGGCGGCGTGATCGATGTCGATGCTGGTGATCACCGCACAATCGGCGTCAACGATGTTGACCGCATCCAGCCGCCCACCCAGGCCCACTTCCAAAATGACCACATCCAGCCCGGATCGGGCCATCAGGTGCAGGATGGCCAGCGTACTGAACTCGAAATAGGTCAGGCTCACACCGGCCCGGGCCGACTCGACCACGGCAAACGCCTCGGCCAAGGCTGCAGCCGAGGCCGATTCACCGTGCAGGCGGCAGCGCTCCTCAAAGTGCACCAGATGGGGCGAGGTGTAAACCCCGGTCTTGTACCCGGCTTCGAGCAAGATGGCTTCGAGCATGGCGCAGGTCGAGCCCTTGCCGTTGGTACCCGCCACAGTGATCACCGGACAGTCAAAGCGCAGTGCCATGCGCTCGGCTACCGCTTTGACACGGTCCAGCCCCATGTCGATGGCCACTGGGTGCAACTGCTCACAAAAAGCGAGCCATTCTTGTAAAGTCTTCATGGTCGGCGATTGTCGCCGAGTGCGCTCACCCTGACCGGCCCTGGCCGCGAAACACCATGAAAAACCAGCCCATCACCGTCTACGGCATCCCCAACTGCGACAGCGTCAAAAAAGCACGAACTTGGCTGACCGACCAAGGACTGACTTACGAATTCCACGACTTCAAAAAGCAAGGCGTGCCCGAAGCCGAACTCGGCCGCTGGGTGACCGCTGCAGGCTGGGAGACCGTGCTCAACCGCAAAGGCACCACCTGGCGCAAGCTGGACCCCGCCATCCAGGCCGCCGTGGTGGACAGCACCAGCGCACAGGCCCTGATGCTCAGCCAGGCCAGTGTGATCAAACGCCCGGTCATCGCCTGGCCATCTGGCCAGATCACGGTGGGTTACACCCCCGATCAGTGGCCAGCCTGAGGGCAACAGCGATCTCGTTACGAAACTTTACCCACTGGGCACTGGGATCGACGGCCGCCATTGGCTAAACTTCAGCCATCTTTGGCCAACCGCTGAAACACCATGAAATCGATTGCCCTTACTTCCGCCCTGCTCGCCGTCTGCAGCCTGGCCCAGGCTCAGGAGGTCGGCCAGGTGATTTCCCGCACCCCTGTGTACCAGCAGGTGGTGGTGCCGCGTCAAAGCTGCACACAGACGCCGGTCGCCGTCCAGCCGCAAACCTCCGGCGCAGGTGCGCTGATGGGGGCCATCGCGGGCGGCGCTGTGGGCAACACCATTGGCCGCGGTGACGGCCGCGCCCTGGCCACCATGGCGGGGGTCATTGGCGGCGCCATTCTGGGCGACAAGATCGAAAGCCCCGGCGCAACGCAAACCCAAACGCAGACCACCTGCACCACCCAGAACATTTATGAAAACCGACTGGTCGGCTACAACGTGGTGTATGAATTCGGCGGCAAGCAGTACACCGTGCAGCTGCCCCAGGACCCCGGTCCCACCATCCAGCTGCAGGTGACCCCTGTTGGAGCACCCCGCTCCGATGCCACGCCAGATGCGCCCCCGACCGTGGTGGCCAGCAACACCATCACCACCGTGACAACACAGCCACGCGTGGTCTATGTGCCCACCCCCAGCTACTATGGCGGTGCCTGGGCACCGGCTTATCCGGTCTTCAACATGGGCTGGGGCTGGAATGGCGGTCACCGCCATGGCCATTGGCGTTGACGTTTCGGGCCGAAGCAACGCATCTGGCCTAAAATCATGGGTTGACTCTCGGACAGGGGCCAAATCGGGCCCCTGATTGTTTTTGCGGCCTGGCCGCGTTCCCGAAACTGCACACCATGACCACCGAAAAAATCGACGGCGTGACCGTCACCACCAAAGGCAATGTTTTCTTTGACGGCAAATGCGTCAGCCACACCATCACCTATGCCGATGGCACACGCAAATCCGTGGGCGTGATCCTGCCCTCCACCCTGACGTTCAACATCGGCGCGGCCGAAATCATGGAATGCGTGTTCGGCTCCTGCGAGTACAAGGTTGCAGGCAGCGCCGAGTGGAAAACCTCCACCCCTGGCGACAAGTTCAGCGTCCCGGCCAATTCCAGCTTTGAGATCCGCGTGGGCGAGGCCTACCACTACATCTGCCACTTCGGCTGATCCGACCCATGAGCACCATTCTGCAAAACCTGCCCAAGGGGCAAAAAGTCGGTATCGCCTTCTCGGGCGGTCTGGACACGTCCGCCGCCCTGCTGTGGATGAAGCAAAAGGGCGCATTGCCCTACGCCTACACCGCCAATCTGGGCCAGCCTGACGAAGCCGACTACAACGAAATTCCACGCAAAGCGATGGAATACGGTGCCGAAAAAGCCCGCTTGGTCGACTGCCGCACCCAGCTGGCCCACGAAGGCATTGCCGCCATCCAGTGCGGCGCCTTCCATATCTCCACAGGTGGCATCACCTACTTCAACACCACCCCGCTGGGCCGCGCCGTGACGGGCACCATGCTGGTGGCCGCCATGAAGGAAGACGACGTCAACATCTGGGGCGACGGCAGCACCTTCAAGGGCAACGACATCGAGCGCTTTTACCGCTACGGTCTGCTGACCAACCCGAGCCTCAAGATCTACAAGCCCTGGCTGGACCAGCTGTTCATCGACGAGCTGGGTGGCCGCGCCGAAATGAGCGCCTTCATGACCGCCAACGGCTTTGGCTACAAGATGAGCGCCGAAAAGGCCTACTCCACCGACAGCAACATGCTGGGGGCGACCCACGAAGCCAAAGACCTGGAAAGCCTGGCCAGCGGCATGAAGATCGTCAACCCCATCATGGGCGTGGCGTTCTGGAAGCCCGAAGTCGAGGTCAAGGCCGAAGAAGTGAGCGTGCGCTTTGAAGAAGGCATGCCCGTGGCGCTGAACGGCGTGGAATACGCCGACCCGGTGGAGCTGTTCCTCAAAGCCAACGAAATCGGTGGCCGCCACGGTCTGGGCATGAGCGACCAGATCGAAAACCGCATCATCGAAGCCAAGAGCCGTGGCATCTACGAAGCCCCCGGCATGGCATTGCTGCACATCGCCTACGAGCGTCTGGTGTCCGGCATCCACAACGAAGACACCATCGAGCAGTACCGCATCAATGGCCTGCGCTTGGGTCGCTTGTTGTACCAAGGCCGCTGGTTCGACCCACAGTCCATCATGCTGCGCGAAACCGCCCAGCGCTGGGTGGCCCGCGCCGTAACCGGCACCGTGACGTTGGAACTGCGCCGTGGCAACGACTACAGCATCCTGAACACCGACTCACCCAACCTGACTTACGCCCCTGAGCGTTTGTCGATGGAAAAGGTGGAAGACGCACCGTTCAGCCCGCTCGACCGCATCGGCCAGCTGACCATGCGCAACCTCGACATCACCGACACCCGCGCCAAGCTGGGCATCTACGCCCACACGGGCTTGCTGTCGGTCGGCGATGGTCCGCACATTTACAAGCTGGATGGCAACGGCAAGAAGTGATGCTTTTGGCACCTCCATAAAAAACGGCCTTCGGGCCGTTTTTTATTGTCTTGCTTGGTTTTGTAGCTGTTGTCCGCCTTGCCACTGCGGCCAGCCGGTCAGCCTCATACTCGCTTCGCTCGCCAAATCGGCTGATCCGGCTGGCCGCAGTGCCAAGGCTGCGCTGACGAAACACCTGGACTGTTCGTTGATCAATCAACGCAGCGCCGGGTTAGGGCCTGAGCGGATCGGCCGATTTGGCGAGCGCAGCGAGAATGAGGCCGACCACTCAGGCCTTAACCCGGCGCGGCAAACCACCACGAACAAGCCTCAAATCACCACAGGCTCCGGCTCCAACCGAATCCCAAACCGCTCGTACACGCTGGTCTGAATCGCCTTGGCCAAGGTCATCACCTCACCACCCGTGCAAGGGTTCTCGGGCCCACCCCGGTTGACCAGCACCAGCGCCTGCTTGTCGTAGACCCCGGCATGGCCTACGGTCTTGCCTTTCCAGCCGCAGGCGTCGATCAACCAGCCTGCCGCCAGCTTGATGGTGCCATCCGGCATGGGGTAGTGCACCACCTTGGGGTCGCGGGCGATGATGTCGGCGCATTGCTCGGGGGTCACGGTGGGGTTCTTGAAAAAGCTGCCCGCGTTGCCGATCACCTTGGGGTCAGGCAGTTTGGCGCGGCGGATCGCCACCACCCAGTCAAAAATCTGCCGGGCATCGGGGCTGCGGATGCCCGTCTCGGCCATCTTGCGCTCCAGGTCCAGGTAGCCCAGCTCGGGCTTCCAGCGTTTGGGCAGCGCAAAGCGCACCCGCAAAATGACGGCCCGCCCGGCCAGGCCCAGGCCTTCGGGGCCGCCCGATGCATGCTTGAACACCGAATCGCGGTAGCTGAAACCGCACTGCGCAGCGTTCAGGCTGAACAGCTCACCCGTGAACATGTCCATGGCGTCGAGCGAGTCAAAGCGGTCCTGCAATTCCACGCCATAAGCGCCAATGTTCTGTACGGGCGAAGCGCCCACGGTGCCCGGGATCAGGGCCATGTTTTCCAGGCCCGGGTAACCCTGGTCCAGCGTCCAGGCCACCAGCTCGTGCCAGTCCACGCCTGCCCCAGCTTCGACAATCCAGTGTTTGTCGGTCTCAGACGCCAGGCGCAAGCCGGGCACCTCCATCTTCAGCACCAGCGCCTTGACGTCCCCCGTGAGCACGATGTTGCTGCCGCCGCCCAGCACCTGCCGGGGCAAGGTGGCCAGCTGAGGCTCCGCTAAAACAGCCAAGAGATCGGCTTCTGAGCGCACCCGCACCAAAGCCTGCGCCTTGGCGGCGATGCCGAACGTGTTGTACGGCTGCAGAGGGACATTTTTCTCCAGGATCATGGGACAATTGTCTCATCTGTAACCTTTGACTTTTTCAAGCCATGCCCTCGTTTGATACCGTTTGCGAACCCAATATGGTCGAAGTGCGCAACGCCGTTGACACCTCTGCCAAGGAAATCGGCACCCGTTTCGACTTCAAAGGCACCTCCGCCGCCATCGAGCTCAAGGACAAAGAGATCACGATGTTCGGCGATGCCGACTTTCAGCTCACGCAGGTCGAAGACATCCTGCGCAACAAGCTCACCAAGCGCAATGTCGATGTGCGCTTTCTGGACATCGGCAAAGTCGAGAAAATCGGCGGCGACAAGGTCAAGCAGGTCATCAAGGTCAAAAACGGCATTGCCACCGAAGACGCCAAGAAGATCACCAAGCTGATCAAGGACAGCAAACTCAAAGTGCAAGCCTCCATCCAGGGCGAGTCGGTGCGCGTCACCGGTGCCAAGCGCGACGATCTGCAGGCCGCCATGGCCCTGCTGCGCAAGGACATGACCGAGCTGCCCCTGTCGTTCGACAACTTCCGCGACTGATCTTTCATTCAGCTGCCCGCCCCGGCCCGGGGCAGGCAGCGCTTGCTGTCAAGGCTTTGCCGCCTTGGCAAAGTCGCCCGCATACACCTGCACCAGGCGGGCAGGGCTCAGGTGGCGGGCAATGGCCTGCTGCACCTGTTCACGGGTCACGGCCTTGAGCTTGTCTTCCTGGGTCTGCACATGGACCATGTCACGGCCATGGCTCATCAGGTCCACCCACCCGCCAGCCAGCGCCGCATCTTCCGAGCGGCTGATCTTGCGGCTTTGCAAAATGCCGCTCTTGGCTTCGGCCAGTTCCTGCTCGCTCACGCCTTGGGCCACCCACTTGGCCAATTCTTCGCTCACTCCGGTGCGCAGCTTGCCCAGGTTCTGCGGCGCAAAAATGGCAAACAGGCCAAACGATGACTGCGCATCCCAGCTGTTCAGCTGCAAGAATGAGCCTGCACCATAGCTGATGCCTTCGGCCTGGCGCAGGCGGTCCACCAGACGGTTCTTCAGGCCGCCTCCGCCCAGCACCCGGTTGGCCAGGATCAGGGCCTGGGCATCGGGGTGGTCGTCCTTGACCGGGAAGGACAAACCCGCCAGGTACACCGCGTTGGCTTTGTCGGGGGTCTCCAGCGTCAACTGGGTGCCCGCCACATCCTGGTACTCGCTGGCCACGCGCTCGTAGGCCGCCGGGCTGTTCCAGCTGCCCAGCACCTCGCTGAGGCTTTTTTGCATCTGGGCCGCGTCAAAGTCACCGATCACCGCCACCTGGCCGAATTGCGCGCCATAGAACTGCGCATGGAACTGGCGCAGGTCTTCCAGTTTGAGCGCCTGCACGGCCTGCACGGTTTCGTCAAAGGTGGGCACATAGCGCACATCGCCCTTGGGGTATTTGCTCAAGGCGCGGCGCAATTGCTTTTGGGCCAGTGCCTGGGGTTGGCGGCGCTCTTCGTCGACCGCGGTCAGCCACTCTGTGCGCAAGGTCTCGAGTTCCGCCTGCGGGAAGGCAGGCTGACGCAACACACTGCGGATCAAGGCCATCAGCTCGCCCACCTTGTCGCGGCGGCTTTCAAAGTCCACGACCACGGCGTTGCCATTGCCCGTGCTGACGCTCAGCTTGGACTGCAAGGATTCCAGCTTGTCGGCGATCTGCTGGCGGCTCATGCCCTCGGTGCCACGCATCAGCATCTGGGCCACGGCGCTGGCCAGCTCCGTTTTGCCCGCCAGGCTGCTGGCCGAGCCCATGCGCAGGACGATCTGGCCGTTCACGGTCTGGCCACGGTTGGTCTTGGGCAAGAGTGCCAGCTTCATGCCGTTGGGCAGGGCCGTGCGCGTGGTGCGTTGATTGATGTTGGCGGGTGAGGGGTCAAACGCCTCGCCCTGCGCCATCGCCTCCTTGCCCTTGTAGCCTGTCAGCAACTGGTTCAGGTCGGGGGCGGGCGGGATGCTGGCGCGCACCGGTGCTTCGGTCGGCACAAAGTGGCCCAAGGTGCGGTTGCTGGCCACCAGGTAGTTCTGCGCGGTTTTTTGCACATCGGCCAGGGTGGCTTTCTCAATCAGGTCGCGGCGCAAGAAATGCAAACGCCAGTCACCTGTGGCGATCGACTCGGACAGCGACACGCCAAAGTTGACCGGATCGGACAGGCCTTTTTCAAACTCGTTGAGCAACGAGGTCTTGGCCCGCGCCAGCTCCTCGGCCGTAATCGGCTTGCTGGCCAGCTGCTCGACCTCGTCGATCAAGACCTTGGCCACTTCGTCGCGCGACTGGGTTTTGTTCAGATTGACCGCAAAAAACACATAGCCGGGGTCTTTCAAGTTGAAAGGCATGGCGGTGATGCTGGCAGCCTTTTTGCTGTCCACCAGCGCCTTATGCAAACGGCCCGTCGGCGTGTCGGCCAGGATGAAGGCCAGCAGTTCCACGTTGACAGCATCCGCATGGGCGCCAGGCGCCGTGTGGTACAGGGTGGCCACCATGTGGGCGTCCCCCACACGCGAGACGGTCACCTGCCGGGCACCGTCCTGCACCGGGTCGCGTGTGTAATCGTTGGGCAGCACGCGCATGGGTTTGGGGATCACCCCAAAGTAGCGCTCAACCCGCGCCAGTGTCGCCGCCTCATTGAACTGCCCTGTCACGATCAACACCGCGTTGTCGGGCTGGTAGTACTTGCGGTAGAAGGCCTGCAAGTTCTCGATCTTGACGTTTTCCACGTCCGAGCGGGCACCGATCGTGCTCTTGCCGTAGTTGTGCCACTGGTAGGCGGTGGCGGTCATGGTTTGCCACAACACCATCAAGGGGTTGTTCTCGCCCGACTCCATCTCGTTGCGCACCACGGTCATTTCAGTGTCCAGATCGCTCTTGGCCACAAAGCTGTTGACCATGCGGTCCGCTTCCATCTTCAGCGCCCAGTCCAGGTTGTCGTCGCTGGCGGCAAAGGTCTCGAAGTAATTGGTGCGGTCGTAGAAGGTGGAGCCGTTCATGCGCATGCCACGGCGGGCAAACTCCTGCACGATGGTCTTACCCGGCAGCTTGGGCGTGCCCTTGAAGACCAGGTGCTCCAGCAAGTGGGCCATGCCGGTCTCGCCGTAGTTTTCGTGGCGGCTGCCCACCAGGTAGGTCACATTCACTGTGGTGGTGGGTTTGGACGCATCGGGCGCCAGCAGCACGCGCAAGCCGTTGGACAGCCGGTACTCGGTGATGCCTTCCACGCTGGTGTACTTGACCGCCTTGGCCGTTGCGGCCACCGGTGCTGTCGTTTTACGAGCTGCGCTGGGCGGCGCATCGGCAGCTTGCACCCCCACGTGGCCGAGCAACAGCCCCATTCCAAGCCATGTCATCAATCGCATCGCGAGAACCTCCCTGTTTGTGGACGCATTTTTAACACAGCATCCCCCGGCCTGGCCCCTCCCCCTGGCGACCCAAGCCCTAGAATCACCCCACCATGACGTCCTCCATCCTCATCACTGGCGGTGCCGGTTACATTGGCTCGCACACGGCCGTCGAACTCATGAACGCGGGCCATCGGGTGGTCATCGTCGACAACCTGTGCAACAGCAGCATCCATGTGCTGGAGCGCCTGCGCACTTTGTGCGGTGAGCGCTTGGCCTTTGTACAGGCCGATGTGCGCGACTCCGCCGCCCTGAACCGCATCTTTGCCGAGCAGCCTATCGACGGCGTCATCCACTTCGCCGGGCTCAAGGCTGTGGGCGAGTCGGTGGCCCAACCGCTGCGCTACTTTGACAACAACGTCGGCAGCACCCTGGCGCTGCTGCAGGCCATGGACCAGGCGGGGGTCAGGCGCATCGTCTTCAGTTCTTCGGCCACGGTCTATGGCGACCCCGAACGGGTGCCGATCACCGAGGACTCGCGCCTGCAGGTCACCAACCCCTATGGCCGCACCAAGCTGATGTGCGAAGACATCCTGCGCGACCTGCAGGCGTCCGACCCGCGCTGGCAAGTCGCCATCCTGCGCTACTTCAACCCGGTGGGCGCCCACGAGAGTGGCCTGATCGGAGAAGACCCCAGTGGCGTACCCAACAACCTGATGCCCTTCATCACCCAGGTGGCGGTGGGCAAGCGCCCGCACCTGAGCATTTTTGGCAACGACTACCCCACCCCCGACGGCACCGGGGTGCGCGATTACATCCACGTGGTGGACCTGGCCCAGGGGCACCTGGCGGCGCTGAACCACCTGCACCAGCAGCAAACCAGCATCACCCTCAACCTCGGCACGGGCCAGGGTGTGAGCGTCAAGCAACTCGCCGACACCTTTGCGCAGGTCACAGGTGTGCCCATCCCCTGCCAATACGTCGCACGCCGCCCAGGCGATGTGGCCTCGCTGTGCGCCGACACCCGAGTGGCCGAGCAGACCATGGGCTGGAAGGCGCAGCTGGGGCTCGAGCGCATGTGCGCCGACGCCTGGCGCTGGCAATCGAGCAACCCCGACGGCTACCAAGGCAGCGCCCTTTGAGACAACCCTCGGTTCAGATGCCCCCCCGCGTTCTGCTGGTCATCACCAAAGGTGAGGCGGGCGGCGCACAGACCCATGTGGACCAGCTGTGCCAGGCTGTGGGGCAGCGGGCCGTCTTCAGCGCCGCCATTGGCGGTGAGGGGAGCAGCCCCCTGGGCGAAGCCCTGACCGCCCAGGGCGTGGCCACCACCCATTTGCCCAGCCTGCAAAACTCGCTCAACCCGCTCAAACTCTGGCCCGCAGTCAAAGCCCTGCTGGCCCTGATCCGCAGCCAGCAGCCCCATGTGGTCCACGCGCACAGCGCAGTGGCCGGGGTGATCGCACGCATCGCAGGCAAGATCAGCCAGACCCCGGTCGTGTACACCGTGCACGGCTTTGGCTTCAAGCCGCAGGCGCCACGCCTGGTGCGCTACAACGCCTGGCTGGCCGAAGCCCTGCTGGCTGCCTGGACCACGCGCATGGTCTGCGTGTCCCATTTCGAGCGGCAGCTCGCCCGTCAGCTGCCCATGGACCCGGAGCGCGTCAGCGTGGTCCACAACGCCCTGTCCGATGTGCCCTGGCTGAGCCAGCCCGAAGCCGAACCCGCCAGCCTGGTCATGGTGGCCCGCATGGCCGCCCCCAAGCGGCCCGACCTGCTGCTGCAGGCCCTGCACCGCCTGAGCGAACAAGGTCTGCAACCTGCTGCGCACCTGCTCGGCGGCGGCCCCGCACTCGCAGCCCAGCAGCAATTGGCCAACGATCTGAACCTCACGCAGGTTCACTTTGCAGGCGACGTACCCAACGTAGCCGAACAACTCGCACAGCACCAGATCTTTGTGCTGCTGTCCGACCACGAGGGCTTGCCCATCTCCATCCTCGAAGCCATGCGCGCAGGCCTGGCCATCGTCGCCACACGCCTGCCCGGCATCGAGGAACTGATCACCGACAACGAACACGGCCTGCTGGTGCCCAACGAGCCGCAGGCTATTGCGCGGGCACTGCAGCGCCTGATTGGCGACGCGACCCTGCGCCAGCGCCTGGGGCAGTCGGCGCGCCAGCGCTATGTGCAAGCCTTCCAGCCGCAGGCCATGGCCGAGCAGCTGATGGCCATCTACCAAGAAGCCCCGCTGCTGCCCACCGCCAGCTGGCCCATGACGCTGCCGCGCAGGCCCCGCGCCGCGCTCGCCTCGCAACGCGCCCAGCGTCAGCAATCGCAGCTGGGCTGGGCCTTGCTGGGCACGCTGGCATTGGCGCTGTCCTGGGGCATGGGCTGGCTGCTGCAGCAGCAAGGCTGGGCCACACGCGACTTTGGTCGCACCGTGCTGGCCTGCGCCATGCCCTATGCGGTGGCCGCGCATCTGCTGTACCGTGCGGCCCACCTGCCCGCAGCCGAACGCGGCAGCCTGCTGTTGGTGACCACCGCCCTGCCCTTTGTGCTCACCCCGCTCGGTTTCGCCCTCTTGCAGCAACCCTACTCGCGCGGCGCGGTGCTGCTGACCTACGGCCTGACGGTGCTGTGGTTCTGGCTGGGCGAGCGCTGGCTGATGCGCCAGCGGGCGTTCAAGCTGCTGTACTGGGAAGACGAGCAACCCGCGCACATGCACCAGCTCATGCAGGAACTCGGCGGTGCGCAGCGGGAAACGCCACTGCAGCTGATCCGCTGGCCCGACCATTGGCGGCAAGACCCTGGCCTGTGCCCCCCAGCGCTCGCCGTGCAAGGCGCGCTCACCGTCCCTGCGCAAGACCGCCCGGGTGAAACCACCCAGACACTGCGCCGCCGCATCCTCACGCAACTGAAACTGCACCACATCCGCCTGTACAGCCCACAGGCCGTGGCCGAAGCGCTGACCGGTCGCGTGCCCGCCAGCACCCTGGACAGCGAGCTGTGGCAGCCCGACGGCAACCCGGCCTATGACCTGCTCAAGCGGCTGCTGGACCTGTTGGTGGTGCTCATGCTCATGCCCTTGTGGTTGCCGCTGAGCGTGCTGGTCGGCATCGCGGTGCGCCTCGACAGCCCGGGCCCGGCCCTGTTCAGCCAGTGGCGTGTGGGCCTGCACGGCCAACCTTTCCGGATTTTCAAATTCCGCAGCATGCGCCACGCGCCGCTGGCCACGGCCCAGTTCGCGCAGACCAACGACCCGCGCATCACGCGCTTTGGGCACTTCATGCGGCGCAGCCGGCTCGACGAAATCCCGCAACTGTGGAATGTGCTCAAAGGCGACATGAGCCTGATCGGCCCGCGCCCCGAGCAGGACACCTTTGTGCAGCAGTTTGCCGAACAGATCCCCAGCTACCCCTACCGCCACCTGGTGCGCCCGGGCCTGACAGGCTGGGCCCAGGTGCAGCAAGGCTACGCCGCCAGCGCCGAAGAAACCGCGGTCAAGCTCAGCTACGACCTGTACTACGTCACCCACTACAGCCTGGCCATGGACCTGCTGATCGCACTCAAAACGGTGCGCATCGTGCTGACCGGTCACGGAGCGCGGTAACCCCATGCAGCGGCGCGCACTCCTTCTTTGCGAAGAACAAGGCCCAGGCGGCATCCAGACCATGCTGGGCTGGCTGCAGCAGACACTGGCGGCGCACGGCTGGGTGATCGAACAGGTCAGCGTGCGCACGGGGCGGCCGCCCTGGCCAGCGCTGGTGGAACAAGCCCGGCAAGCCGATGTGCTGATCGCGTCCAACAACTTCCAGCCCGCCTACTGGGCCGTGTTGCTGGGCCTGCTTGCGCACCGCCCTGCCGTGATCTGGGTGCACGGCCCCTTGGCACAAGTGCTGCGGCACAACCCACCTTCGGCCATCAAAAGGGGCTTTTTGCAAGGCATCTACAACCTCGCCCAGGCACTGGTGTTCGCCTCGCAAACCTCGATGGACAGTTTTGCGCAGGCCATGCCGGGCGTGCGCCAGCCCCACAGGCGCGTGATCCACAACCCCGCCCCGTGGACTGAACACCACCACCCCGCCACGGTCGACACCCACACCGTTCAACTGGGCTATGTCGGCCGCCTCTCCCCCGAAAAACGGCCTGAGCTGCTACTGCAGACCCTCGCCCACCTGCCCGCCTGCTACCACCTGAACATCGTGGGCGATGGCCCTTTGCGCACGGCGCTTGAGGCACAGGTGCAAGCCGCAGCCCCTGAGGCGCGCCTGCCCGAACGCGTGCACTTCCTGGGTGAGCAGGCCGTCAGCGCCGACACCTACCGCGCCTGGCAAGCCACCTTGCTGTGCTCGGCCTACGAGGGCTACCCCATGGTGGCGCTCGAATCCCTGGCCGCAGGTGTGCCCTGCATCGCCACGCCCCTGCCTGCCCTGCACGAGCTGCTGGGCAGCGATGCGCCACACTGGATCGCCAACGACGACACCCCCCAGAGCCTGGCCCACACCGTGCTCGCCAGCCTGCAAACACCCGAGGGCAACCGGCAAGCATTGGCACGCGGCATCGCAGCGCAACACCCAGCGCAGGCCTTTGGCCAGCAGTGGCAAACCTTGCTGTGCGAGCTGCTGGACGAACCGATCGGCGAAGCCCCTGCAGCCTCGCCCGCAATACCCGCCGCCCCTGCGGCCACACCGACCACCCACAACCGCAAATCGGTGCATTTCGTGCACGGCGGCTCGGCCTACCTGCCTGAACTCGCGGCCTATCGGCAAGAACTCACACGCCGTGGACATGAGGTGCACGTGCACAGCGACCCGGCCAGCGTGCCGGGCAACGCCGACGTGGTCTGGTGGATCTGCGGTCGCGTCAGCCGCAGCCACACACGCCGCCTGGCCCACAGCCAGCATGTGCACGAATACGCCTCGGCCAGCGTTGCACCGATGGCCTGGCTCAAAGACCGGGTCAAGGAATTCAGCCACCCCCGCCCCGCACACCGCGTCTTTCAAAGCGAGTGGCTGCGCCTGCGCATGGCCCTGACCGACCCCGTGCCCTACAGCCTGCGCGACATGGGGGTGCCCGCCCACTTCCTGACAGCGCAGGCCCAAGGCGAGCCCGAGTTCGATCTGGTGTACCTGGGCGAAATGTCGCGTCTGATGCCATTCGTGCCCGCACTGCAAGCCATCGACGAGGCTGGTTTGCGCCTGCTGCTGATCGGTCAAATACCGCCCGAGCTGCGCACCGTGATCGAGCGACTGCCGCACATCCACACCACCGGGCGCATCGCTCAGGACGACGTGCCCACCCATTTGCTGCGTGCCCGGGCAGGTCTGAACCTGGTGCCCAATGTGCTGCCGCTGTCGGCGCAAACCTCGACCAAGATGCTCGAATACCTGGCCGTGGGCCTGCCCGTGATCAGCAGCCGCTCAAGCTGGGCCGAGCGCATCGCCACGGAACACCCCGGGCGGGTGCAATGGCTGATTGCGCTCACCTCGGCGCAGGCCTGGCGACAAGCCGTGACGCAACTGCCAGCGCCTGAGGCCTACCGGCAACACCTGCGCCCCCTGACATGGGACGCGCAACTGCAATCGCTGCCCCTGTGGCAAGCCTTGGGACTGTGAGCGGCCATGAAGCTGCGCACCCGACTGCCATCGACCAGCCTGTTTGCTGCGCTGGGCAGCGTGGTGTCGCTGGCCGCGCAAGGCCTGTTTGCGCTCTTTCTGCTCAAGCTGTTTGACGCCTCGGCCGTCGGACAGTTTTCGGTGGTCAGCCAGATCGCTTTTTGCTGGGCCACGCTCGCGCTCGCACAAAGCCCGCTGAGCCTGCTGGCCGAACGGCACACCGCCGCCCACACCGCCGCCGCCTCGGCCTGGGGCCAAAGCGCCGTGCGCATGCTCTGGATGAGCCCTGGGGCGCTGCTGGCCCTGTGGTGGTCACACAGCCACAGCAGCGCCAGCGCCCAGCACTGGGGCGCGCTGGTGCCCTGGGTGGGCGGCATCGCCGTGCTGCAGATGAGCTGGCTGCTGGCGCAAAGCCTCACGTTGCGCCAGCAGGCCCCTGCGGCCGTCGCCTGGGTGCGCCTGCTGCCCCCGGTGCTGGCGGCGCTCATCTCGGGTTTTGGCGCCGTGGCGCTGGGCCTGACAGACAGCCGCACGCTCTTGCTGTCAGCGCTGCTGGGCTATGGCGCAGGCGCCTTGTGGCTCTTGCCCGCATGGACCTCATCGCCTGCGGCTCCCACAGAGCCCCCCCACTCAGACCCGGTACACGGCGACACCCGCAACACCCGACTCAAACTGCTGCACACCCTGACCGATGTGGCGGTGAGCGGCCTGCTGGCGGTGCAGTGGCAAGCCCTGTACGGCACAGTCGAGGCGGGCATGTTGCTGGTGCTGTTGCGGGTCTTTGGCTTCATTCCGGGACTGGTGCACTCGGCCTGGGCCCAAGTGGTGATGAGCGAAGGCGCGGCCCAGCGCCGCACTTCACTGCACATGGCCGCGCTGGCCTGCGTCGTGATCGCGGCCATCGCACTCGCCGTGGATGCGGCTCTGCACTGGGGCTGGCTGCAAGCCAGCTGGCAGGGTCTGGACGCCTACCTGTGGCCGCTGGCCTGCTGGCAGATGGCCGCATGCGCCATGGCCGCGCACGCGCACCTGCCGTTTGCACATGGGCGGGCGGTGCGCTTCTCCTGGCAATGCATTGGCATGAACGGAGCCATGCTGGCCCTGCTGCTCTTGCCGCTGCTCTTGCCGCTGATTGGGACTGCACTGCCCACGGGCTTGACCGCGCACCAGCACCTGCTGCTGCTCAGCGGCTTCATGACCCTGGCCCTTCTGATCCAGACGCTGGACCACGGTCTGTACGCTCACAGGCGATAAACCTGACGCAGACGTTCGTCCAGCACTTGAAATGGCAATGCCGTCAGGTCGGTGGGATGGCTCTCACACACATGCGTGTGCACGGCCTCAGGCAACTCGGCCATCAGCTCGCCCAAAAAAGGATTGGAAGAAAAAAGCACCACCCGGCCCTGGTTCTGTTGCGCCAGACGCGCCTGCAGCCATTGCGACAAGGTGTGCGCCAATTGTTGCCTGGCCTTGTGCCGTTGCTCAATCCGCGGTGTCAAACCACCTCGCCCACTGTGACCAGGGCCAGGATGGTCCCTGCTCAACTCGCTCGCATGCATGCGCGTTTGCGG
This sequence comes from Limnohabitans radicicola, assembly GCF_014837235.1. Taxonomy (GTDB): domain Bacteria; phylum Pseudomonadota; class Gammaproteobacteria; order Burkholderiales; family Burkholderiaceae_C; genus Limnohabitans_A; species Limnohabitans_A radicicola. The sequence goes on from NZ_JACYFT010000004.1 coordinate 188,589, forward strand.
GTGCTCCCAGTGGTGCAGCTCGATCAAAGGTTCGTGGGCACCACGTCGCTCGAAGGCACGGGCATCCGACCCGTTGGCCACAACAATCCAAACAGGGTGAGACATGGCGAGCTCCTGACTTGAAACCATGCCCCGAATTCTGGGCAAGCCCCTCTGCGCCAGCAATCCATCCTTGGGTATACGTGTTTCAGGCGCGTGAAGCGCCCAGGACTGGGCCCGTCTTCACGACTTTTTGGCACCCAGTTTGGACTCGGTGCCCGCAAACAGGCGGTTGATGTTTTCACGGTGCCGCCAGACCAGCAGGACGGCCATGACGGCCAAGCAAAGCACTTCGGCAGCAGAGGCCTGCCAGGCCACGCCATCGCCAAACAGGTAATACACAGGCGCAAACACGGCCGCCACCATCGACGCCAGCGACACGTAGCGGCTGAAATACACCACGATGGCAAACGTGCCCACCGTGGCCAGCGCCAGCAAGCCGTTGATGCCCAGCAGCACGCCCACAGCCGTGGCCACGCCCTTGCCACCCACAAAGCCAAAGAACACCGGGTACAGGTGACCCAAAAAGGCGGCCAGCCCCGCTAAGGCAGCGACTTCCACGCCCAAACCGTGTGCCGGGCCAAAGCCCAACACCAGCCACACGGGCAGCCAGCCTTTGAAAGCGTCAAACAACAGGGTCAGGATGGCCGCCTTCTTGTTGCCCGAGCGCAGCACATTGGTGGCACCGGGGTTCTTGCTGCCGTAGCTGCGCGGGTCGTTCAGGCCCATCAGGCGGCTGACGATGACGGCAAAGCTCAGCGAGCCCACCAGGTAACTGGCCAGCACCACGCCAATGGGGAGCAGCAATTCCATGCGATGTTCCTTGTTCTGTTCAGGCCGTCATTCTGCCAGCGCGCAGTTCACCGGCTTGGCGCCCAGCAGCTGCACACACACCTGCGGGTCGATGCCCACCAGGTAGCCGCGCCTGCCGCCATTGATGCAGATGCGCGGCAAAGCGAGGATGGTTTCTTCGATGTAAACCGGCATGGCCCGCCGCGTGGCAAAGGGCGAAGTGCCGCCCACCAGGTAACCGCTGTGGCGGTTGGCCACATCGGGGGCACACGGCTCGATGGACTTGAGCCCCACCTGCCGCGCCAGGTTTTTGGTGGACACCTTGCGGTTACCGTGCATCAGCACCACCAGCGGCTTGGCGTCCTGGTCCTGCATGATCAGGGTCTTGACCACACTGAACGGGTCCATGCCCAGCACCTGCGCGCTGTGCTGAGCCCCGCCATGCTCCAGGTACTCGTAGGGGTGCTCGGTGAAGCTCACCCCGTGCTGTCGCAAGAGCGCTGTAGCTGGGGTTTCGCTGACTTTGTCTTTCTTGGCCATCGCCCGATATCACCCAGCCCAGTCACAAAGCCGGGTCGCGCACTTCCCAGCGGATGTCGTCAATGGCCTTGAGCACTTCGGGCGACAACTGGGTGTTCCAGGCCGCCAGGTCTTCGTTGAGTTGTGTCAGCGAAGTCACACCGATGATGGTGCTGGCCACGCTCCAGCGGTGGTAGCAGAACGCCAGCGCCATCTGGGTGGGTGTCATGCCGTTGTCACGGGCCAGCTGGTTGTAGCGGCGGGCAGCGGCCAGCGCCTCCGGACGGCCCCAGCGCTGCTTGCGCATCGAGTCGTAGCGGGCGATGCGGCCACCGTCAGGCACCAACGGCCCGGTCAGGTCGGCGTTGTCGTATTTGCCGGTCAACAAGCCGAAGCCCAGCGGCGAGTAGGCCAACATCGAGACATTCAGTCGGTACATGGTTTCGTCGAGCCCGTTGTCGTAGGTGCGGCTGACCAGGCAGTAAGGGTTTTGCACTGTGGCCACACGCGGCAGACCATGCTGCTCGGCCAGGCGCACAAACTCATGCACGCCATAAGGTGTTTCGTTGGACAGGCCAATGTGGCGCACCTTGCCCGCCTTGACCAGCTTGGACAGGGCTTCGAGTTGCTCGTGGATGGAGGTGACCGACTTGTCTTTGGACGGGTCGAAATAGGTCATGCCAAACACGGGCACATGGCGCTCAGGCCAGTGGATCTGGTAGAGGTCGATCACGTCGGTCTGCAAGCGGCGCAGGCTGCCCTCGCAAGAATTCAGGATGTCCTGACCCGTCATGCCCGAGCCCTCACGAATCCAGGGCATGCCACGCGACGGCCCTGCCACCTTGGTGGCCAGCACCAGCTTCTGACGGGCACCGGGGTGCTTGGCAAACCAGTTGCCTATGAAGGTCTCCGTGGCACCACAGGTGTCGGCAGAGGCGGGCACGGCGTACATCTCGGCCGTGTCGATGAAGTTGATACCGGCCTCGAGCGAGCGGTCCAGGATGGCATGTGCATCGGCCTCGTTGACCTGCTGGCCAAAGGTCATGGTGCCCAGGCAGATGGGCGTGACTTGCAAATCGGACTGGCCGAGCTGAACGAGTTTCATGGTGTTTCCGAAAGTGTGAAGTGAAATGCTTGTGACACCAGGGTGTCAGCGGGTGTTCGGGGCTTATTTTGTCATGCGCCCGCAGAGGCTGCCCGCGCCTCCTCCTGCAGGCGCAGCACGCGGCGCTGCACCTTGCCGGTGGTGGTCATGGGCAGCTGGTCGATGAACTCGATCTCCTTGGGGTATTCATAAGGCGCCAGCAAGGCGCGCACATGCGACTGCAATGACTGGCGAACATCGTCCTCGAACTTTTCGCTGCTGGCCGCACGCGCACGCTGCGCCAGCGCGTCGGGCGAGAGCACCACATAGGCCTTGACCAGTGCACCGCGGTCTTTGTCGGGCTTGGGCACCACGGCGGCGTTGGCCACGGCCGGGTGCTTGACCAGGCAGTTCTCGATCTCGCCCGGCCCGATGCGGTAGCCCGCCGCCTTGAACATGTCGTCGGTGCGGCCCTGGTACCAAAGGTAGCCGTCTTCATCGGCCACGGCCATGTCCCCGGTGCGGCACCAGTCGCCCGTGTATTTGGCCTGGGTGGCTTTGTCGTTGTTCCAGTAGCCCAGAAAGAACACCGGGTCGGGGTGGCCGTGTACGTCAAAGCGGTTCACCGCCACCTCGCCGGGGGTGCCTGCGGGACACAACTGGCCCGCCTCGTCGATCACCGCCACACGGTGGCCCGGGTAGCCTTTGCCCATGCTGCCGGGTTTGGCAGGCCACAGGCGCGCGCAGTTGCCCACCACGTAGTTGATTTCGGTCTGGCCAAACATCTCGTTCACCGTCACACCCAGCTGCTGCTGGCAGTAGGCAAACACCGCATCGCCCACGGCCTCGCCCGCGCTCATGATCGCCTGCAGCTTGAGGCGGTAGCGTGCCTTCGCGTCGGGTACGGCTTTCATCATGGCCTTCAGCGCGGTGGGGAACAAAAAGGTGTGCGTCACGCCATGGCGGTGCAGGATCTCGAACGCCACCTCGGGCGAAAACCGCCCGTTGAAGGCCACGATGGGCCGTCCGAAGTACAGGCTGGGCAGCAAGGCGTCCATCAGCCCGCCGGTCCAGGCCCAGTCGGCGGGCGACCAGAACACCGCTTGGGAGGGACGTTCTGCCTTGAAGGGATCAAAACCAAACCAGTTCTGGCTGCAAACAAACCCCGTGAGGTTGCCGATCATGGCGCGGTGCGGAATCAAGGCCCCTTTGGGGTTGCCGGTGGTGCCGCTGGTGTAGATCAGCACGGCCGCGTCTTCGGCGCGTGTGCGCACAGGCTTGAATCGGCCCGACTCGGCGGCCAGGGCCGTGTCGTAGTTCAGGTCGGCCTGCACCGCCGCTTGACCCACGCCAATCAGCGTTTCCAAGCCCGGGCAATCGGGCCGCGCCTGCAGCACGGCCCCGACGGCGGCCTCGTCGCAAATGGCCACCCGCGCCTGGCTGTCGTTGATGCGAAAAGACAGCGCCTCTGGCCCAAACAGCATCGACAGCGGCATGGCAACCGCCCCCATCTGCAGCACCGCCATGTAGGCCACCGCCGTCTCAAAGCGCTGTGGCATGACGATGGCCACCCGGTCACCGCGCTGCACGCCCAAGCGCGTCAGCACCTGGCTCAGGCGGTTGGCCGCCTGCTGCAGCTGGGCAAACGTCCAACGCCTGTGCGGGCCTTCAGCCCCGTGCTCAATGATGGCCACGCGGCGGGCGGCATCTGACCCTGCAGCCCAGCGGCCGCAGCACACCTGCGCGATGTTGAACTTTGGGGGCACCTTCCAGCCAAAACCCTGGTGCACGTTGGCGTAAAGGTCGTGGGGGTGACTCTTTGGCATGGTTTGTCTCCGTATGATTGGGCAGATATGTACCAAGTTTCCAGAGAATCCACGAGCACTTTTGTGTCACTGCGCGGCTGCCGCTACCACGTGCGCCACTGGGGCAACCCCACAGGCACGGCCACCCCGCTGGTGTTGGCCCACGGCTGGATGGACGTGGCCGCCTCCTACCAATTCATGGTCGACGCCCTGAGCGAGGCTTTTGTCCAGCAGCGTCCCATCATCGCTTTTGACTGGCGCGGCTATGGGCTGACCGAATCCCCTCCCACCGACAGCTACTGGCTGCCCGACTACCTGGGCGACCTGGACGCGCTGCTCGACCACTTCTACCCCGGGCAGGCCATCGACCTGGTCGGTCACAGCATGGGCGGCAATGTGGTGATGATGTACACCGGTGCCCGCCCCGAGCGGGTGCGCCGCCTGGTCAACCTCGAAGGCTTTGGCCTGGCCGTGGCCAAGCCTTCGCAGGCCCCTGGCCGCATGGCCCAGTGGCTGAACGAGCTCAAAGCCCAGCGTGAGGGCCAAAACGAACTCAAACCCTACGCCGATGCCGCAGGCGTGGCCGCACGCCTCATGAAAACCAACCGCCGCCTGCCGCAGGACAAGGCCGACTGGCTGGCGCGGCACTGGGCACGCCCGGGCGCAGACGGGCAGTGGCGCATCCTGGGCGACTCGGCCCACAAGGTGACCAACCCCTACATCTACCGGGTCGAAGAAGCGCTTGAAATGTACAAACGCATCGCCCCACCCCTGCTGGCGGTCGAAGCCTCTGACGACTCGCTGAGCCAATGGTGGAATGGCAAATACACCCTGGCCGAGTACCACGAACGCCTGAAATCTGTGCCGCAGGTGCGGCTGGAGGTGATCCAGGACGCCGGGCACATGATGCACCACGACCAACCCGAAGCACTGGCCCGGCTGCTGGAAGGTTTTCTGGCCTGAGCAGCGCCCAGCAGCACGACCCAACCGCCCCGATCACTAAAATATGTGTTTTTTGCTGGACGAGGCCATTTGTGCGCACTCTGAAAACCATCTGCCTCTTTCTGACCCTGGCCGCTTTCGGCTTGGCCGCCCAAGCCCAGAGCGACAAGCGCTATTGCCCCGACTTTCTGGCCGTGCCGGGCGCACCTGAGCCCACGCACCGGGGCGAATTCACCTTCTCGCCCTTCACCCACCACTTCAGTCACAACCCCGAGCACAAGCCAGTGGTGCTGGTCGCCATCGACGAGCAGTTGCCCGGCGGGCGCCTGTGCGGCATCAGCTTTTTCAGCAACTCGTTTGGCCAGCCCTCCACCTACGCCTATGTGGGCCAGCAATTCAACGGTCTTTTTGACAACCCCAAGCTCTTCGTCAAGGTCACGGGCGGCATCATTTACGGCTATGTGGGCAAATACCAGCACAAGGTACCCCTCAACCACGGTGGTTTTTCCCCTGGCGTGATCCCGGCCATTGGTTACAACCTCAGCGAGCACGACTCGGTGCAAATGAAGCTGCTGGGCACCGCCGGCCTCATGTTCTCTTACGGCCGCAAGTTTTAAAGTCCACCCCCCGCCCTCAGCGGGCAAGTCATGAGAAAATCGTCGGTTTAGTGAACCGTACAGAAAAGAATCCTCATGGACGCAGAACACATCAACCAGATCGGCGCAACTTTGGCAGACCTGTCGGCGCGCACCGACGAACTTCGGGGGTATCTTTGACTACGATGCCAAAGCTGAACGGCTGAGAACCGTCAACGCATCGCTCGAAGACCCCGCGGTCTGGAACGACCCCAAAAAAGCCCAGGAACTGGGCAAAGAAAAAAAAGCCCTGGACGCTGTGGTGGTGACCATCACCACGCTGACCAATGAGCTGGCCGACAACCTCGAGTTGTTCGAGATGAGCAAGGAAGAAGGCGACGAAGCCGGTCTGCTCACCATCGAGGCCGAAGGTGCCAAGCTGACCCGAATGGTCGAAGAGCTGGAGTTCCGCCGCATGTTCAACAACCCGGCCGACCCGCTCAACTGCTTTGTCGACATCCAGGCCGGCGCGGGTGGCACCGAAGCCTGCGACTGGGCCAGCATGCTGCTGCGCCAGTACCTCAAGTACGCCGAACGCAAAGGCTTCAAAGCCACCGTGGAAGAAGAAACCGGTGGCGACACCGCAGGCATCAAGAGCGCCACCATCAAGGTCGAGGGCGAATACGCCTATGGCCTGCTGCGCACCGAAACCGGCGTGCACCGTCTGGTGCGCAAGAGCCCGTTCGACTCGTCTGGTGGCCGCCACACCTCTTTTGCCTCGCTGTTCGTCTACCCCGAAATCGACGACTCGATCGAGATCAACATCAACCCCGCCGACGTGCGCACCGACACCTACCGCGCCAGCGGTGCAGGCGGTCAGCACATCAACAAAACCGACTCGGCCGTGCGCCTGACGCACATCCCCACCGGCATCGTGGTGCAGTGCCAGGACGGCCGCAGCCAGCACAGCAACCGTGACGTCGCCTGGCAACGCCTGCGCTCGCGCCTGTACGACCACGAGATGCGCAAGCGTCAGGAAGAACAGCAAAAGCTCGAGGACACCAAGACCGATGTGGGCTGGGGTCACCAGATCCGCAGCTACGTGCTGGACAACAGCCGCATCAAGGACTTGCGCACCAACGTCGAAATCTCGGCCACCCAGAAGGTGCTCGACGGCGACCTCGATGCGTTCATCGAAGCCTCACTCAAACAAGGCGTCTGAGCCCGGCTCAGCGCCCCACAACACGGAGCACAGTGATGCGTGAAGGACAAGCCACCGCCATCCACCGCGAAGCGTACGCCGCACCCGCGTTCTGGATCGACAGCGTCGATCTGACCTTCGACCTCGACCCCACCAAGACCCGCGTCCTCAACAAGATGCGCCTGCGTCGCAACCCCGATGTGGCGGCCCAGCCGCTGCGCCTGGACGGCGAAGAACTCAACCTGGCACGCGTGCTGGTCAACGGCGGCGGCACCTCGTTCAAGATGGACGGTGAAGTGCTCGTGCTGGAGAACCTGCCCGAAAGCCATGACGCTTTCGATCTCGAAATTTTCACCACCTGCAACCCCGAGAAGAACACCCAGCTCATGGGCCTGTATGTGAGCCAGGGGACTTTTTTCACGCAGTGCGAGGCCGAGGGCTTTCGCCGCATCACCTACTTCCTGGATCGCCCGGACGTGATGGCCAGCTACACCGTCACCCTGCGTGCCGACAAGACCAAGTACCCGGTGCTGCTCTCCAATGGCAACCTGGTCGAACAAGGCGACTTGGAAGACGGTCGCCACTTTGCCAAGTGGGTCGACCCGCACAAGAAGCCCTGCTACCTGTTCGCTCTGGTGGCGGGCCAGCTGGTGGCGCGCGAGCAACGCATCACCAGCCGCAGCGGCACCGAGCATTTACTGCAGGTGTTTGTGCGCCCTGGCGACCTGGACAAAACCGAGCACGCGATGAACTCGCTCATGGCCAGTGTGGCCTGGGACGAAGCCCGCTTTGGCCTGCCCCTGGACCTGGAACGCTTCATGATCGTCGCCACCAGCGACTTCAACATGGGCGCGATGGAAAACAAGGGCCTGAACATCTTCAACACCAAGTTCGTGCTGGCCAACCCGGCCACCGCCACCGACACCGATTTCGGCAACATCGAATCGGTCGTGGGCCACGAGTACTTCCACAACTGGACCGGTAACCGCATCACCTGCCGCGACTGGTTCCAGCTCTCGCTGAAAGAAGGCCTGACGGTCTTCCGCGACCAGGAGTTCAGCCAGGACATGGCGGGCATCGACAGCGCCCGCGCCGTCAAACGCATCGAAGATGTGCGCGTGCTGCGCACCGTGCAGTTTGCCGAAGACGCCGGCCCCATGGCCCACCCCGTGCGCCCCGACAGCTACGTAGAAATCAACAACTTCTACACCGTCACCATCTACGAAAAAGGGTCTGAAGTCGTTCGCATGATGCAGACCCTGGTGGCCACGCCCACCGACAGCCTGGGCCGCGCAGGCTTTGCCAAGGGCATGAAGCTCTACTTCGAGCGCCACGACGGCCAGGCCGTCACCTGCGACGACTTTGCGCAAGCGATTGCCGACGCCAACCCAGGCACGGCCCTGGCCGAGCACCTGGGCCAGTTCAAGCGCTGGTACAGCCAGGCGGGCACCCCCCGCCTGGAAGCGCGCGGCCTCTACAACGCGGCTGAGCGCAGCTACACACTGAGCCTGTCGCAGACCTGCCCCGCCACGCCAGGCCAAAGCAGCAAAGAACCTTTCGTGATCCCGGTCACGCTGGGCTTGCTGTCGCGAGATGGTCACGTCCTGCCCCTGCAGTTGGCGGGCAGCGAAGACAGCACCTTGCAACGCACCTTGGTGCTGACCGAGAACGTCGCCCACTTCACCTTTGTGAATCTGGACAGCGAACCCGTGCCCTCGTTGCTGCGTGGCTTCAGCGCACCGGTATTGCTGGACGACGGGCTGAGCGCCGATGCACTCATGTGCCTGCTGGCACACGACAGCGACGCCTTCAACCGCTGGGAAGCCGGCCAACGCCTGATGCTGCAAAGCGCCGTGCAGGCCCTGGGCAGCGATGCTGACCTGAGCAACGTGCAAGCCTTGTCGCCAGCATTGATCGAGGCCCTGCGCCAAGTGCTGCGCCACCCCGAGCTCGACGCGGCCTTCAAGGAACTCACGCTCACCCTGCCGTCCGAGAACTACATCGCCGACCAGCTCAGCCTGGTTGACCCGCAGCGCGTGCACACCCTGCGCGAAGCCATGCGCCTGCAACTGGCCACCGCCTTGCAGGCCGACTGGGCCTGGGCGCTGGACCACTACCGCACCCCAGGCGCTTACCAGAGCGACGCCACATCGAGTGGTCGACGCGCCCTGCGCGGCCTGGCCATGACCATGCTGTGCCTGGCCGCAGTGCAACAAGGCGACGACGTGCTGCCTGGCAAGGTCTACCAGCTGTTCAAAGACGCCAGCAACATGACCGAGCGCTTCAATGCGCTGTCGGCCCTGGTGGTGAGCGGCCACACACTGGCACAGGATGCACTCGGCACCTTCCATAAGCTGTTCAAGGACGAAGCCCTGGTCATCGACAAATGGTTCGCCCTGCAAGGCAGCGCACCCGACCGCGCAGGCGATGTGCTGCCGCGTGTGCGCCAGCTGATGCAGCACCCCGACTTCAACCTGCGCAACCCCAACCGCGCCCGCAGCCTGATCTTCAGCTACTGCAGCGCCAACCCGGCCGCCTTCCACCGCGCTGACGCAGCTGGCTATGTGTTCTGGAGCGAGCAGGTGCTGGCCCTGGACGCCATCAATCCGCAAGTCGCCGCCCGCCTGGCCCGCGCCATGGACCGCTGGAGCCGCCTGACCGAGCCCTACCGCAGCGCAGCCAAAGTCGCCATCGAGCGCGTGGCCGCCAAAGCCGACCTGTCCAACGACGTGCGCGAAGTGGTCAGCCGTGCCCTGAACAACTGAAAGCCCGCCATGAGCAGCAACATCTCCCTCTCACGCTACCTCGTTGAGCAGCAACGCAGCAAAGGCCACATCCCTGCCGACCTGCGCCTGCTGCTCGAAGTGGTGGCCCGTGCCTGCAAGAGCATCAGCCACGCCGTCAACAAAGGGGCTTTGGGCGGCGTGCTGGGCAGCGCCGAAAGCGAGAATGTGCAGGGCGAAGTCCAGAAAAAACTCGACATCATCGCCAACGAAGTCCTGCTCGAAGCCAACGAGTGGGGCGGCCATCTCGCGGCCATGGCGTCCGAGGAAATGGACAGCATCTACCTGGTGCCCAACCGCTACCCGCAAGGCGAATACCTGCTGCTGTTCGATCCGCTCGATGGCTCGTCCAACATCGACGTCAACGTCAGCATCGGCACCATCTTCAGCGTGCTCAAAAAGCCCGAAGGCAACCAGGGTGTGACCGAGCAGGACTTTCTGCAGCCGGGCAAGCAGCAAGTGGCTGCAGGCTACTGCATCTATGGCCCGCAGACCACCTTGGTGCTCACCGTGGGTGACGGCGTGGCCATGTTCACCCTCGACCGCGAGCAAGGCTCCTTTGTGCTCACGCAAGAAAACGTGCAGGTGCCCGCCGACACCAAAGAGTTCGCCATCAACATGAGCAACATGCGCCACTGGGCAGACCCGGTGCGCAAGTACATCGACGAATGCCTGCAAGGCAAGGAAGGCCCACGCGGCAAAGACTTCAACATGCGCTGGATCGCCTCCATGGTGGCCGACGTGCACCGCATCCTGACCCGTGGCGGTGTGTTCATGTACCCCTGGGACAAGCGCGAGCCCCACAAAGCAGGCAAGCTGCGCCTGATGTACGAAGCCAACCCCATGAGCTGGCTGATCGAGCAAGCCGGTGGCGCCGCCACCAACGGCCACACCCGCATCCTGGACCTGAAGCCGGGCCAGCTGCACGAACGCGTGAGCGTCGTGCTGGGCTCACGCAACGAAGTCGAGCGCATCACCCAGTACCACGCGCAAATATAATGTCGCCTGCGCCGTTGTAGCTCAGTTGGTAGAGCATCGCATTCGTAACGCGGAGGTCGGAGGTTCGATTCCTCTCAACGGCACCAAAACAAAAAAGGCCCAGTCAGTGACTGGGCCTTTTTCTTAAGGTAAATGCCGATTCAATCCCGGCAAATGGTGGCCGTCCTGATGTGGACGCCGGCCTTGCTGGCCACCAGGAAGCAACCCATCTCAGGCACATCGGGCGTTGGCGCACGGTCGTTGTGCAAAGTGGGAACATTCGAGCTGTGCGTGTTGACCTGATGGATCAAGGCGATATTGACTTCCGTTCCACCCAACGCAGGACCTTGCGTGTCCGGCACACTCACCTTTGTGGGCGTGATGGTCCCCACCGCACCACTGACCGATGTAGGCAAGGTGTAGTTTTGCAGGTTGGTTGTGCCTGTTGGTCTGTAATCGCTGCTGCTCAGGCTGACTGTCACTGTCTTGCCCGTTCCCACATTGGGGTTGTCGTATGTGCCTGTCGTCTGGGTCACGGTCGCACCATCGCTGCCCAGCCAGCCACTGAGCAGGTAGTTGTCCGGGGTCAAGGTGGCCCTGGTCTGGCCGTCGTACACCTTGCTCACCGTGCCTTGCAACCTGCCGCTGATGGCCGTGACAGACAGCACTGCGGGGCTGACCGTGAGGATCCCGTCGGTGTAGCCCACACTGTAGTTGCCACTGCTCAAACCACCGGGTGTGATGGTGTAGCTGCCCGCATTGACCGCCCCCTGGCTGTTGCCGCCATAGGTCAAAGTACCGGCCAGCACTGCAGGCGTTTCGCCGTTGACAAAGCCTGCATACGTCACCCCGTTACCACCGGCGTAGATCGCACCGTCATAGGTCTTGGTGGCATTCTTGGCCGTCACCGTCAAAGGCGCAGAGGTGATCACCCCCACCACTCCACTGACCGAGCTTGGCAGGATGTAATTGATCAAGCGTGTGGTACCGACAGGACTGAAGTCGCTGCTGGTCAAACTGACGGTGACCGTCTTGTCTGTGCCGGCATTGGCGTTGTCGTAAACGCCGGCGGTCTTGGTCACCGTGGCCCCATCGTTGCCCACCCAACCAGTCAGCAGGTAATTGCCCGGTGCCAAAGTCGCCGTGGTCTGGCCGTCGTACACCTTGCTCACCGTGCCTTGCAACCGGGCACTGATCGATGGAGTCACCGGCACCACCGGTACCGGGTTCACCGTCAAGGTGCCATCAACGTAGGTCAGGGCGTAATTGACGCTGCTCAAACCACCGGGTGTGATCGCATACGACCCCACATTCGTCGCGCCCTGACTGGTCCCCGAGAAAGTCAATGCCCCGCCCAATACCGCCACTGTCTCACCATTGGCAAAGCCCGCATACGTCACCCCACTGCCACCCGTATAGGCCACACCATCGTAGGTTTTGCTGGTGCTATTGGCGATCACGGTCAACGCGGCCTGGCCAATCGTCAAAGTGCCATCATTGAACGTGATCGCATAGTTGCCGTTGTTGGTATTCGTCAGGGTGCCTTGCGTGATGGGCACTGAACCCACGCCCGTTGTGGTCGTGGCTGTGGTGGCCAGCGCGCCCGTCAGCGTGTCCGAGCCATACAGTCCACGGCTCGTGCCCACACCATCCGCAGCCACCGTGTAGGTCAGCGCCGGGTTGGCGGCACCATAGCTGCGGCTCTGGTTGTTTGCTGTCACGGTGATCGGCCGTGCATTCACAGTCAATGCCGCATCGACCGTGCTGAACTGGTAGTTCTGTGCCGCCAGATTACCTGCCGCAGTCGTGATCGCGTAGCTGCCCACGTTCGAGCCCGCCGTGGCCACCGTGCTGATCGCAGGCGCACCCGTCAGACCTGCCGTGGTGGCGTTTTCGCTGTTCTGGTAACCCGTCACCGTGTAGGTGAACACCGGATTGGCATCGCCATACACCCGGCTCTTGTTGTCTGCCGTCACCGTCAAAGGCGCAGGGGTGATCACCCCCACCACTCCACTGACCGAGCTTGGCAGGATGTAATTGCTCAAGCGTGTGGTACCGACAGGACTGAAGTCGCTGCTGGTCAAACTGACGGTGACCGTCTTGTCTTTGCCGGCATTGGCGTTGTCGTAAACGCCGGCGGTCTTGGTCACCGTGGCCCCATCGTTGCCCACCCAGCCAGTCAGCAGGTAATTGCCCGGTGCCAAAGTCGCCGTGGTCTGGCCGTCGTACACCTTGCTCACCGTGCCTTGCAACCGGGCACTGATCGAGGGTGTCACCGGCACCACCGGCACCGGGTTCACCGTCAAGGTGCCATCAACGTAGGTCAGGGCGTAATTGACGCTGCTCAAACCACCGGGTGTGATCGCATACGACCCCACATTCGTCGCGCCCTGACTGGTCCCCGAGAAGGTCAATGCCCCGCCCAATACCGCCACTGTCTCACCATTGGCAAAGCCCGCATACGTCACCCCACTGCCACCCGTATAGGCCACACCATCGTAGGTTTTGCTGGTGCTGTTGGCGGTCACGGTCAACGCGGCCTGACCAATCGTCAAAGTGCCGTCATTGAACGTGATCGCATAGTTGCCGTTGTTGGTATTCGTCAGGGTGCCTTGCGTGATGGGCACTGAACCCACCCCCGTCGTGGTGGTGGCTGTGGTGGCCAGCGCGCCCGTCAGCGTGTCCGAGCCATACAGTCCACGGCTCGTGCCCACACCATCCGCAGCCACCGTGTAGGTCAGCGCCGGGTTGGCGGCACCATAGCTGCGGCTCTGGTTGTTTGCTGTCACGGTGACCGGCCGCGCATTCACAGTCAATGCCGCATCGACCGTGCTGAACTGGTAGTTCTGTGCCGCCAGATTACCTGCCGCAGTCGTGATCGCGTAGCTGCCCACGTTCGAGCCCGCCGTGGCCACCGTGCTGATCGCAGGCGCACCCGTCAGACCTGCCGTGGTGGCGTTTTCGCTGTTCTGGTAACCCGTCACCGTGTAGGTGAACACCGGATTGGCATCGCCATACACCCGACTCTTGTTGTCTGCCGTCACCGTCAGCGTGGCCGGTGTGATGGTGCCATTGCTGCCACTGAAGGTGGTGCCACCCGTCAGGTAATAGTTGCCGCTGTCGCCGCCCGACAGCGCCAGGTTGGAC
>NZ_JACYFT010000005.1 GCF_014837235.1 Limnohabitans radicicola
ATTTCTCCTCTTGATTCGGCCCTTGAGGGCTAGAGGAATTGTAATTCGATTACAAAAAAATCAAAGATAAAAGAAAGAAAACTACATAAGGGTAATCCCGGGGCTGCCCGAGAGCCCCTCACTGGCTGTGAGAAATGGCGGGCCTGAGTGGTGTGGCGATGCGAACACCCGGCGCGGAAGGGCTGGTGGGCGAGGCAGCGCGGGCGCTGTCGGCGCCTTTGCCGACCACACGGCGCATTTCCAGACCCACCACCAGGATGTCCACCAGCAAGAGGTGCAACACGCGACTGACCATGGGCAAGTGGGTGGCGGCGTGTTCGTTGTGCTCGGCCACCAGTGCGGCATCGGCACGCTTGGCCAGCAGCGATTGGTTGGCGGTGATGGCCAGCACTTTGGCGCCACGTTCGCTCACTTTTTGCTGCAGCTCCAGCAATTCGGGCAGATTGCCTCCGCTGCTGATGAAGATGGCCAATGAATCACCGTTCATCACCTCGGCGGTGAGTTGCTGCAAATGCGGTGTGGTGTGGGCACCGCAAGGCACGCCCAGGCGCAGCAGTTTCATTTGCGCGTCTTGTGCCACGGCGGCGTAATTGCCGACGGCAAAAATCTCGACACGTTTGGCGGCAGCGAGCAGGTCGATGGCTTTGTCGATCGACTCGCGCTGCAACTCGTTGCGCAGTTGTAGCACCGCATTGGCGGTGTTGCCCAGCACTTTGGCGCCCAGTTCCAGCATCGAGTCGTCAAGGGTGACTTGGGTGTGTGTGATGGGCACCGAAACGCTCAGGCCTGAGGCCAGGCGGAGTTTGAAGTCGGACAGGCCCTTGCAGCCCACGGAGCGGCAAAAGCGGATGACGGTGGGCTGGCTCACTTCTGCGGCCAGTGCGATGTCGTGGATCGGGTCGTTCAGCACCGAACGCGGCTGGGCCAGCACCAGATCGGCCACACGTTGCTCGGCGGGTGACAGTTGAGGGTGCAGACGCCGGATTTGTGACAGGATGGCCGAACCCGCAGAGTTCTGCAGCGTGCGCAACTGGGTTTCAAGAATGGCCGAGACCCCGAGAAAGGTCGGGTTCTCGGCGGTGATCACATAGGTCGGGATGTGCTCGACATATTGGCGAAAGCGGCCCTTGTCCTCAAAGCGTTGGCGGAAACCTGAGCGGTCAAAGAACTCGCCCAGGCGGGGCACGATGCTGCCGCCGATGTAAATGCCGCCCAGTGCGCCCAGCGTCACGGCCAGGTTGCTGGCCGCCGTGCCGAGCATGTTGCAGAACACATCGAGTGTGGCCAGACACTGTGCGTCTTCTTGCTCCAGGGCACGGCGTGTGATTTCAGGTGCACTCAAGGATGGGCCTGATGCCAGTGCCTGGTGGATCAGCTCCAGACCCGAGCCCGACAACAGGCGTTCAAAAGAGACGTGGTCAAACTGCTTCCAGGCGTATTCGAGCACCCGGATTTCGCGCGCATCGCGCGGCGAGAAGCTGGTGTGGCCCCCTTCGGAGCCCAGCGAGATCCAGCTGTCGCCCGCCGGGATCAAGCCCGACACGCCCAGACCTGTGCCAGAGCCGAGCAGGCCGATCACGCTGTTGCTCACGGGTTGGCCGCCACCCACCTGCCGTGCATCGGCGGCGCTGATCTTGGGCAGCGCCATGGCCAGCGCGGTGAAGTCGTTGACCACCACCAGCGTGTCCAGTCCCAGTGACTGGCGGGTCTCTTCGATCGAGAACTGCCAGTGGTAGTTGGTCATGCGCACCTGGTCGCCTTCGACCGGGTTGGCCACGGCGATGGCCGCGTGGGCCACTTTGAGGGGGGACACCGAATCCAGGTAGGCACGGATGGCCTGCTCCATGCTGGGGTGGTCTGCACAGCGCAGCGAAGCCTGGTGTGTGAACTGGCCGCGCTCGAGCTCGATGGCAAAGCGGGCATACAGGCCGCCGATGTCGGCAATCAGGCGGGGTGACTCTGGGGTGATCATGGCGGGCAATCAGGGGGCGGTGCTGGCGGTGGCTGTCATTGAATGACGCAGGTCCGGTCCGATGTCCAAGCAGCATGTAACCGGAATGAACCGGTCAGTTGGTGCGTAACGCAGACAAAACATAGGACAATTTCAAGGCGCAGGATGGTGCTTGCGTCATTCTAGGCTCAATACCCGTTGGCTCTGTAGTATTGCTACCCCGGCGGCCGGGCTGATTCACAAGGATTCCATGTTGATTTCGTCAGGATGCGGCGATATGCTGGGCTGCACGTGTGTTTGCGGGGTGGCGCCGTGAGTGCGCCGCGCGCTTTCAAGGCCGCTGATATCCGCGCCCTGGTCCTGCCGCTCTTCATCGAGTTGTCGCTGGGCATGCTGGTGGGGCTGGCGGGCACCACGCTGGCGTCTCGCATTTCGGATGCGGCAGGCGGTGGCTTTGCGTTGGCCAACCACCTGTTTGGGCTGCTGTTCATGATCTTTCGCCTGGTGGGCGCAGGCGTGAGTGTGGTCATCACGCAAAACCTGGGGGCCGGACACCGGGACGAAGCCGACCGTGTGGCCCGCGCTGCGCTCGCCTCGGGCACCTGGATGGGGGGGCTCGCCGCCTTGCTGGCCGCCGTGGGGGCCTTGCCTTTGCTGAAGTTGCTCAATGCCCCGCCCGATGTGCTCGAGCTGGCGGCGCCGTTTCTGCAATGTCTGGCCTTGGCTTTGCTGCTGGACGCCTGGAATGCCTGCATGGCTGGGGTCATGCGCGCGCACCTGCGCAACCGCGACACATTGCAGGTCATGGTGGTCATGCACTTCACGCACCTGGCGCTGGCCTGGCCGCTGATGCACGGCTGGGGGGATTGGTCGGGCTGGGGCCTGCCCGGTTTTGCGCTGGCCGTCATCGTGAGTCGCGTCGTGGGCATGGCGCTGCATTTGTGGCTGTGGCGCTTGCGCCTGGGGCTGCGCCCGGCATGGGCGGACTGGTGGCGCGTGCGGCGCGCGCAGCTCGTGCCCGTGCTGCACATCGGCTTGCCGGGCGCAGCCGAGAACCTGGCCTGGGAGCTGGCTTTCATGGTCAGTGTGGCCGCGGTCGGTGTGCTGGGCACGCAGGCGCTGGCCACACAGACCTATGTGCTGCAGTTCAACATGTGGATCCTCATCAGCGGCATGGCGATCGGCATCACGGTGGAGATGGTGGTGGGGCATCTGATCGGGGCGCGCCAATTGCGACAGGCGCACGATCTGGTGCGCAAGGCGCAAACCATCGGCCTGGGTGTGACGCTGCTGGTGGCTTGCGTGATGGCGCTGGCGGGGCCCTGGTTGCTGCGCCTGTTCACGCAAGACCCGCACATCCTGCAAGAAGGCAGCCGACTGCTGTGGCTGTCCATCCTGCTGGAGACGGGGCGCACCTTCAACCTGATCGTGATCGGTGCGCTGCGCGCCACAGGCGATTCACGTTACCCCTTTTATGCCGGAGCCGGGTCCATGGCCGTTGTACTGGCCGGAGGCAGCTGGCTGCTGGGCGTGCACTGGGGCTGGGGCCTGGCCGGGGTGTGGATGGCTTATGCGGCCGATGAGTGGATTCGCGGCCTCTTGATGTGGCGGCGCTGGCTCACCCAAGGCTGGATGCCCTACGCCAGGAAAACCCATGCCCGCATGCGGGCACAAGCCCCGGCGGGGCACTGAGGCGTCCGTTCAGGCGCTGCGCGTCAGCAGCTCTTTCATGCGGGCCAGCTTGGGCGTCACCATGGGGGTGGTGAGCATGGTGCTGGCCACGGCCATCAGCAGCAGGGCGGTGAAAGCCTCGTTCGTGATGACCTGCTTGTCGAGCAGCACATTGGCAAAAATGATCATGATCAGCGCCTTGGTCTGCAGCAGCCAGCCAATGACCGAGGCTTCGCCCGCAGGCCACTTCAAAATCTTGCCGGCCAGTTGAATGCCCGCCAATTTGCCGCTGACCGAAGCCAGCAGCAGCAAGGCGGCGGCCACGAACACGGCCTCACCACCCACTGCCCAGTTGGTGCGCAGCCCGGTGCTCAAAAAGAACACGGGCATCATCACCAGCAGCACATGGTGGCGCAGCATGTCCAGGCGTTCCTGGTTGAACCAATGCGCGTCGATGACGGCGCCCGCCATGAAGGCCCCCACCATGAAGTGCAGCCCTGACCAGTCAGCCCCAAAAGCGCAGACGGCCAGCCAGACCAGGCAGACATACCAGCGGTCACGCTCGGGGAGCCGGGCCATGAGTTTTCTGAACAACAGGCTCAACACCGCGAATGCCAGCAAAAAGAAGGCTTGCTTGCCCACCCGTGCCCAGTCCATCAGGATCAGGGCCAGCACGCCCCAGATGGCGATGTCGTCCAGACTGGCATAGCGCAGGATGCGCTGGCCCAGCGGCTGACGCAGGATGTCCATCTTTTCCATCAGCAAAATCAGGATCGGTAAAGCCGTCACGGCGCAGGCCATGCCAATGCCCAGTACGAATTGCCAGGTCAGGGCCTGTGGCCCGATCCAGCCAGGGTGCATCAGCATGAGGGCAGCCGCACCGCAGCCAAACAGCAGTGGCATGCCCAATGCCAGGCCTGCCGTGATGCTGCTTTCACGGCGATGGGCCCAGGCTTGGCCCAGGTCCAGCTCAATGCCAGCAATGAATACGAACAGCATCACTGCCCACCAGGCAATGCCGTTGAGCGACTGCACCACCGCCGGATTGAACACAAAGCTGTAGTAGTCCGGAAACAGGCGACCCAAGATGCCTGGCCCCAGCAGGATGCCGGTGATGATCTGCACCACCACCAGCGGTGCGACATAGTCGGTGCGCCCCAGTCGCCAGATCAGATAGGGTACGGTGAAGATGATCGTCATCGCGATCAGGAAGATTTCGGTGGTGTTCATGTTTGACATGGCAGTGACGCGTCGACCGGGGATTATGTGACAGTTGCTCTCGTCAGCTCCAGTAGAAAATCCCATCTATTTGGGGGGAATTGCATCCAGAAGTCCTGGTGTTGGCATCTAAGCAGTTTTCAACGGAGAACGACATGGATAAAAATTTCTGGCCCCCTATCCTGGCCTTGCTGATTCCTATTGTGGCTTTGCTCATTCCTATGGTGGCCATTGTGGTGAGGCATGTGTTCAGAGTGCGACAAGAGCAGTTACGCCATGAGACCTTGCGGCATTTCGCTGATCGTGGTCAAGTCGTTCCCTTGGAGTTGCTCAGCCCGGTGAATATGCCTGTGCCGCAGGTGCTGACAGCCGAGATGGAAGCCGTGCGGTTGACGCGTTTGCTGCACAGTTCGGTGTGGTTGACTGCTTTAGGGGCAGGCCTGGGTCTGATGCTGTGGGTGATGAACCTGGAAAATGGGCGTTGGGTGGGTGATACCGCTTGGGCGATTGGCATTGTTCCCCTCTTTCTGGGTTTCGGACTTGGGTGCTTGTGGCGCATGGAGTCGCGCAGAGTGAGCAACAAAAGCCCCAGTCAGGGATGAGCGCTTCAGATCCTGCGCTGGAGGCCCGATGCTTGTACGGGGCGCAGCACATGCGAGATCCGCAAGCATTTGCTGAACTGGTGAATTTGCATCAGGGACGGGTGCGGACCGTGCTGCGCAAGCTCACCCACGGGCAGAGTGCCTTGGCCGATGAATTGGCGCAGGAGTGTTTTCTGAAAGCTTGGCAAAGTTTGCCTTCGTTCAGAGGCGACGCTCGGTTCAGCACCTGGCTGCATCGCATTGCTTATCTGGAATTTTTGCAATACCAACGCAAGGCTTCGCAAGGCGTCTCCTCTCCGGTGCATCACCCCACGCCGGAGTTTTTGAATGGGGATGAGCCTGATCAAGCCCTGCGACTGGATGTGCAAAAAGCACTGGCTTCCTTGTCACCCATGGAGTGTGCTGCCATCGTGCATTGTTACCACGCTGACATGAGTCATGCTGAGGCAGCTCAAGTTCTGGGGCTGCCTTTGGGAACCCTCAAAAGTCACGTTCTGAGGGGACGCGAAAAGCTGCGGCATTTGTTGTCAGCCTGGCAACCCACCTACTCACGAAAGAATGCGCCATGAACACTGCTGGATCATCCGACTGGCTTGATGACATATTGAAGACCGAAGCGCCTGTGCCTGCCGATCCGGTGTTTGTGGCTCAGGTATTGCATCGGCTGGACATGCCGCAACCGGTGACTTACGCGCGTGCAGAGGAAGACCTTCTTGGCTGGCTCCGGGGTGAGACACTGATGGTGGTTACGGCCATCACACTGCTGGTGACGTTCACACCGGCCATGGCGCAAGGCTGGTTGGCTTTTTCGCTGACCCCCTGGAACGCAACAGTCTGGTTGCAAGGTGGCTTTGTGGCCGCATGCCTGAGTGTGGCGGCACTGGTTCATATCGCTTTGAATATGGCCCAATGGCATCCGATGGATGCCATGAACTGAGTTCCACGTCACTCAAAGCTGCGCAGTTCAAAGCGGCCTTCACGCATCGCCTCAGCAGCCTGGATCTGACACTTCGACCAGGGCTGACTGGGGAAGTGCAGGCTGGTCATGCTGGTCAGGCCCTGGTCGGCGAAAAGCTCAACTGTGCTGCGGTCAAAGAACAGGGACACTTGCGCCTCGGGTGCGGTCGAGATGCGGGGGGCGGTGTGCCGTGCTGCAAAGTCGGTGTGGAAGTCGCTCAGGCCGGCCTGTGTGCGGTCGATCCAGTACTGTCGACTCGCTGCGTCGTAGCCAATGTGCAGAGCGTCGCCTGCATCGTTGCTCAGGGTCAGCGTGAAGTCCTGCAGACTGGGGGCGGTCAGTTCGATGGCAAAACGGCCATCGGCTTGGCGCAAGGCGTCGCCCGGCACAGAGGCGTCTGTTGAAAGCGATGCCACTGTGGTGGGCAAGCTCGACAGCCGCTGCACAACTTCCTGCGCCGGGCGGGCGCTCAGATGCAGTTGCTCACCCACGCGTTGCAGCGACAGCTCGCGCGGCAAGGTCATGGCACTGCGCCAGGGTGAGGTGGGCAGATCTTTGGCATAAACCCAGTTGCTCATCCAGCCGATGAGCAGGGTGCGCGGTGCGGTGTTGTGCCAGGTCACGCCTGCGTAGTTGTCGGGGCCGTGGTCCAGCCAGCGGGTGTGCGTGTCATGCGGGGTGAAGCGTTGCCCGTCAAAGTCGCCCACAAAGTACTGTGTGGCCGAGCCGCCGTTGGGGCCGCCGGGGTTCAGACTCACCAACAGCACCCAGTGTTGCTTGCCCTCCAGCATCAAGGGCATCAGGTCGGGGCACTCCCACACGCCGCCGTGTGCGCCCAGCGCATGGCCGAATTCACTGAGCTGGGTCCAATCCTTGAGGTTGGGGGACGCATAAAAAGCGATGTGGTCGCCTGCGGCCAGGCTCATGACCCAACGCGCCGTGCCCGCATGCCAGAACACCTTGGGGTCACGCAGGTCCTTGAGCCCCGGGTTGGGCAGCACCGGGTTGCCAGCGTATTTTTGCCAGGTGCGGCCTTCGTCCAGGCTGTAGGCCAGGCTCTGGTGCTCGCGGTCGATGCGTCCGGCTTTTTCGGCTTCGCCATCGTGGTGGGTGAAGATGGCCACCCAAGGCGCCTGGCCTGGCGCGCCGAGGCCGGAGGTGTTGTGCACATCGATCACCGCACTGCCCGAAAAAATCATGCCCAAGGGGTCAGGCGCAAGCGCGATCGCTTGCTCTTGCCAGCTCATCAAATCCTGGCTGGTGGCATGGCCCCAGTGCATGGGCCCCCAGGTCATGCCATGCGGGTGGTACTGGAAAAACAGGTGCCATGTGCCGTTGTGGTGCAGCAGGCCATTGGGGTCGTTCATCCACGCCTGAGCGGGGGTGAAGTGGTGGGCGGGGCGGTATTGCGGCGTGTGGGGCGGTGCGTCGAATCCAGCGACTTGCGCGTGGCCATCTGAGCCGGTGGTGGAAAGCATGATCAGCAAACTGACAAAAAAGGGCATGAGGGCGTGGACTGAGCAGCGTCAGCGCATGCGTTTGTAGCGGCTGTAGCCACCGAGTTCGCGTTCGACCGGTTGCAGCACCATGACGCTTTGCGCAGGCACCGTGACGGTGATCAGCCCCGGCCCCATGGTGGTGACGGGCGCACGCGGGTCGGCACCCAGCAGGTCCACGAGTGGCGTGTCGTCCATCAGAGCGGCATTGGCGACCATGACCTTTTCGGTTACGGGCGTGTTGCCGGGGTTGGCGATGATCAGGCGCGTGTCGAGCGCACGGTCGGTGTGGCGCTCGAAAGCGAAGAGCCGTTCGGTTTCGATGCGGCGGTAGTCACCCACACGCAAGGCGCGGTGCCCCTGGTGCAGGGCAATCAGGCGTTTCATCCAGACCATTTCAGGGTGGTCCTGGCGCACCCAGTCCCAGCGCATGGGGTTGCGGTTTTCCGGGTCGCTGCCGCCCGTCATGCCGATTTCGCTGCCGTAATACACATTGGGCGAGCCGGGCAGGGTGAACTGCAGGGCTTGCACAAAGCGCCGCTGGCGCGCATCGGGCAGTTGTGTGGCGATGCGCGGGATGTCGTGGTTGTCGATCACGGTCCAGGACTTGAGCATCGGCTCGATCCCCGCGTCCTGCACCAGCCGTTCGGTCATGCGGGCCGCAGTTTGGGGCGAGATGTCGCCTAGCGCCAGACCCAGCACGAGGGTCCCGAGCGTGAAGTTCATCACCCCGTCCATGGCCCGCAGCCACTGGTCAGGGTAGTTGACGATCTCGCCCACGATCAGGGCATCTTTCTTTTCTTTGTGCGCAGCGCGGGTCAGGTCGCGCAGGTAGGGAAGACCCAGTTCATAGGCGGTGTCCAGGCGCCAGCCGTCTGCACCATCGCGCAGGTAGCCGCGCACCACCGAATCGGGCGCTTCGTACAGGTACTGGCGCACCGGTGGGTGCTCCAGGTTCAGCTCGGGCAGGTTCTGGTAGCCAGTCCATACGCGCGCCCCGCCTTGGTATTGCGGGCCGATGGCAAACCAGTGGCGCCAGGGGCTGTCGGCTCGGGCCATGGCTTCTTTGAAGGCGGGGCTGTTGCGGCCCATGTGGTTGAACACACCGTCAAGCACCACCTTCATGCCGCGCTGGTGTGCCTCGCGTGCGAACTGCCGGAAGTCCTCACGGGTGCCGAACTCTGGAGAGATGGCTTTGAAGTTGAGTGCGTCGTATTTGTGGTTGGTCCAGGCCAGGTGGATCGGGTTGAGGTAGACCGCTGTGGCACCCAGTTGCTGCACATGGTCCAGCTTGGCGCGTGCACTTTGCAGGTCGCCCCCCCAAAACTCCAGCTCCTGGCTGTTGAGCTTCTGATCGGCCAGCTCGACGCCGGGGCGGGGCACCTCGTGCCACTCGCGCAGGACCTTGGGCGCAGGGTAGAGCGCTTGCTTGGCGGCCAGGTTGGCAGAGGGGGCAAAGCGGTCGACCAGGATCTGGTAGACGATGGCACCATTGCGCCAGTCCTTTTCGCGAGTCTCGTACACCGACGCTTGGGCGGCTTTTTGTGACCATGCGGGCCACGCGCAGAGCATGGCAGTGAGCAGACTCAGGTGTCGGATGGGGGTCATGGGGGGGGCTGAAAACGGCTGGGCTCAGGTGGATGTGTCCGCCAGCCAGTAAGCGCGGGCTTCCCAGGCGGCCAGTGTGTCAGGTGCCATCTGCCATTCGTCAAAAGGCAAATTGCCGATCAGCGGCTCGGCCCCTTTCAAGGTGGGCAGTTCGGTCAAGGGTAGTCGCTGGAATTGGCCGCTGAAATTGCACAGCACCAAAAGGCGTTGTTGACCGTCGTCACGCAGGTAGGCAAAGAGATGCGGGTGCCTGGGCAGCAGCAGCTCGTAGCGGCCATGCACCAGCACCGGGTGCTGCTTGCGCAAGGCGATCAATTGGCGGTAATGGTGGAACACCGACTGCGGATCGGCCAGCGCTGCTTCGGCGTTGATGTGGGTGTGGTTGTCGTTGACGGCCAGCCAGGGTGTGCCGCTGGTGAAGCCGCCTTGCGCCTGCACCGTCCACTGCATGGGGGTGCGGGCATTGTCGCGGCCCTTGGCGTGGATGCTGCGCATCACCCGCGCCGGAATTTGCCCGCGCTCCTGTGTGGCCACGCGGTACATGTTGCGGGTTTCGATGTCCTGGTAGTGGTCGATGGTGGGCCAGGCCACGTTGGTCATGCCCAGCTCTTCGCCTTGGTAAACATAGGGCGTGCCCTGCATCAGGTGCAGGCAGGTGGCCAGCATCTTGGCCGAGCGTTCGCGGTAGGCCGGGCTGTCGTCGCCAAAGCGCGAGACGATGCGCGGCTGGTCGTGGTTGTTCCAGTACAGGCTGTTCCAGCCCTGGCCGTGCAGACCGCTTTGCCAACGGCTCAGGCTGGCTTTGAGGTCGGGCAGTTGCAGGGCCTTGAGCGCCCATTTGCCTTTGCCGCTCTGGCTGTCCAGGTCCATGTGTTCGAACTGGAACACCATGTCGAGCGCCCCGGTCTCGGGGTGGGTGATGTCGCGGGCTTCCTGCACGGTGGCGCAGGGCGCTTCGCCCACGGTGATGCTGTCGTAGTGGTCCAGCACTTCGCGGCGCATCTCGCGCATGAACTCCATGAAGCGCGGCCCATGCTTGACCATGTCGATGGCCGGTTGGAAAAAACCGTTTTGCACCACAGGCGCGTCAGGCAAGGTGCCGTGGGTCAGCCAGGGCTTGGAGATCAGGTTGATCACATCCATGCGAAAGCCGCGCACGCCTTTCTTGAACCAGAAGTGCATCAGGTCGTAGACCTCGGCGCGCACCTGGGGGTTCTCCCAGTTCAGGTCGGGCTGCTTGGGCGAGAACATGTGCAGGTAGTACTCTCCGGTGGCCTCATTGAAGGTCCAGGCCGAACCACTGAAAACCGACTCCCAGTTGTTGGGCTCCCGGCCATCCACGGGCTCCTGCCAGATGTAGTAGTCGTGGTAAGGGTTGTCGCGCGACGAGCGTGCCTGGCGGAACCAGTCGTGTTCGTCCGAGGTGTGGTTGACCACCAGGTCCATCATGAGCGCGATGCCGCGCTCGGTCATGCCTGCGAGCATGGCGTCGAAATCGGCCATGGTGCCGAACTCGCCCATGATGGCGCGGTAGTCGCTGATGTCGTAACCGTTGTCGTCATTGGGCGACTGGTAAACCGGTGACAACCAGACCACGTCCACGCCCAGCGTTTTCAGGTGGTCGAGCTTGCTGGTGATGCCCGGGATGTCACCGATGCCGTCACCGTTGCTGTCGCAAAAGCTGCGCGGGTAAATCTGGTAGACGGTGCTGTTTTTCCACCAGCGGAGGTCAGATGAAGACATGGGTGGTGGGGGTCATTACTCGGGAAGTTCCACGGTGCGGTGGCAAGCGATGCCCTGGCTGTCGAAGAGGTGCAGCTGATCGGGCGCCAGGCGCAGCGTCAGCGCCGAGCTTGCGGCGAGCGAGGCGCTGCCTTCGACCTTGACAGTGGCGATCGCCTGCCCAGGGATCTGAACGTACAAAAGCGATGAATCACCCAGGCGCTCGATGTGCTGCAGGCTGGCGCTCACGCCTGTGCCCGCACCTTCACTGCCCAAGGGGATGTGCTCGGGGCGGATGCCCACTTGCACCGACTCGCCGGTTTTCAGGTGACGCGCATCGACGGCCACGCTGATCGTCTGGCCCCCCACGTCCACGCTGGCGTGGCTGGCATCGGCGCTCCGCAAAGTGCCTTGGAGCAGGTTCATCTTGGGCGAGCCGATGAATTCGGCCACGAACAGGCTGGCTGGGCGGTGGTACAAGTTCATGGGCGTGCCGACCTGGGCCACGCTGCCGCGCTTCTGGATCAGTGCCCCCGTGTGCAGCAGCACGATCTTGTTGGCCAGCGTCATGGCTTCGACCTGGTCGTGCGTCACATAGATCATGCTGGCCGAGCCCATGTCCTTGTGCAGCTTGGCGATCTCCAGGCGCGTCTGCACGCGCAAGGCGGCGTCCAGGTTGGACAGCGGCTCGTCAAACAAAAACACCTTGGGTTGCTTGACGATGGCGCGGCCAATGGCCACACGCTGGCGCTGCCCGCCCGAGAGGGCCTTGGGCAGGCGGTCCAGCAGCGGGGTCAGCTGCAGGATTTCAGCGGCTTCTTTGACCTTGCGGTCGATCTCGGCTTTGTCCGAGCCCAGCACACGCAGGCCAAACGCCATGTTTTCGCCCACGGTCATGTGCGGGTAGAGCGCGTAGCTCTGGAACACCATGGCCACGCCGCGCTGGGCGGGGGGCAGGTCGTTCACGCGCTGATCGCCGATCAGCAGGTCACCCGAGCTGATGTCTTCCAGGCCCGCCACCATGCGCAGCAGGGTGGACTTGCCGCAGCCCGAGGGGCCGACAAAGACACAGAACTCGCCATGCTCGATGGTCAGGTTGGCGTTGTGGATGGTCATCGGCAAATGCGGTGCGTAGCGTTTGCAGATGTTCTTGAATTCGATGCGGGACATGGGGTTTCTCCAGCGCGGTGTGTGTTTCGGTGGGGCAGTTCAGGCCCAATCAGGCCAGTTGCACGATCAAGCCGCCAAACGGCTCGAAGACCAGCCCTTGACCTTCGACTTGCCCACCCGAGAGGCCGGGCAGGGCCAGCACCTGCGCGGGCTGCTGGCCAGCGGTCAGCTGCAGAGTCGCCGCCTGGTCGCTGAAGTTGAACGCGCACAGCACGCGCTGACCCGCGTGCTCGCGCACAAAGGCCATGACTTGCGAGTGCACCGGCAGCAGGGTCTGCTCGCCGTGGATGAGTGCGGATTGCGTGCGGCGCCATTGCAGCAGCTGGCGGTAGAAGTTCAGGTGTGAACCTGCATCCTTGTCCTGAACGTCCACGGCCAGTGGGCGGTAGGCCTCGGTGTAGGGCAGCCAGGCCTTGGTTTTGCCGTCACCGAAGCCGAGGTCTGCGGCCTGACTCACCCAGGGCATGGGTGTGCGGCAACCGTCGCGGCCTTTGTATTCGGGCCACATGGCGATGCCGGGCGGATCTTGCAGGTCTTCAAAGGCGATGTCGGCCTCGGGCAGGCCGAGTTCGTCACCCTGATACAGGCAAGGCGAGCCGCGCAGACACATCTGGAACGCAGCCGCCAGGCGCAGCTTTTGCAGGTTGCGCTCAGGGCCACCCCAGCGCGAGCCGACCCGCTCCACGTCGTGGTTGGCCAGTGCCCAGGACGGCCAGCCACCTTGGCTTTTTTCGGCGAACTTTTGCATCAGGCCGTGCAGGTAAGGTGCGCTCGAGTCCTTGCCCAGCAGGTCAAAGCTGTAGGCCATGTGCAGCTTGTCGCCGTCACTGGTGTAGGCGGCCATGGTGGCAATGCTGTCGTCGGTGCCGATTTCGCCGACCATGGTGGTGTTGGGGTACTGGTCGACCAGGGCGCGCAGCTTCTTGAAGAATTCAAGGTTCTCGGGCCGCTCCTTGTCGTACACATGCCATTGCCAGCCATAGGGGTTGACGTCCGAGACGGTGTTGTCGCCTTCCTTGGCGCCACCGCGGCCCGGGTTGTTGCGCAGTTCCTTGTCGTGGAAGTAGAACGGTGCGGTGTCCAGGCGGTAGCCGTCCACGCCCAGCTCCAGCCAGAACTTGACGGTGCCCAAAATGGCATCGACCACTTCGGGGTTGTGGAAGTTCAGGTCCGGCTGGCTGGCCAGGAAGTTGTGCAGGTAGTACTGCTTGCGGCGGGTGTCCCATTGCCAGGAGCTGCCACCGAACACGCTCAGCCAGTTGTTGGGCGGGTTGCCGTCGTCCTTGGCGTCGGCCCACACATACCAGTCGGCCTTGGGGTTGGTTTTGGAGGCGCGGCTCTCAACGAACCAAGGGTGCTGGTCCGAGGTGTGCGAGAGCACCTGGTCGATCACGACCTTCAGGCCCTTGGCGTGCGCGGTCTGCACCAGTGTACGGAAGTCGTCCAGCGTGCCGAACAGCGGATCGACGTCGCAGTAGTCGCTCACGTCGTAGCCGAAATCCTTCATCGGGCTTTTGAAGAAAGGAGACAGCCAGATCGCATCCACGCCCAGGCTGGCCACGTAGTCCAGCTTGGCGGTGATGCCCGGCAGGTCGCCCACGCCGTCGCTGTTGCTGTCGGCAAAAGAGCGGGGGTAGATTTGGTAAATGACGCCGCCGCGCCACCAGTTATTGTTGGGTGCTTTGCTCATGATGGGAAAGTAAAAGTCAGCCTTTGACCGCGCCCGCCGTCAGGCCCGACACGATGCGTTTCTGGAAGAAGAACACCAGCAGCAGCAGCGGCACGGTGACGATCACCGAACCCGCCATGATGGTGCCCCAGGGGATTTCGAATGCCGTGGCACCCGCGATCAGCGAGATGGCCACGGGCACGGTGCGTTCGGTGTCGCTGACCACAAAGGTCAAGGCGAACATGAATTCGTTCCAGGCGCCGATGAAGGCCAGCAGCCCGGTCGACACCAGCGCGGGCCACAGGAGCGGCATGAACACCTGGAAGATGATGCGCAGCGGGCCGCAGCCATCCATGATGGCGGCCTCTTCGAGTTCGCCCGGCAGCTCGCGCATGAAGGTGGTCAAGATCCACACCGTGAAAGGCAGTGTGAAGATGGTGTAGGGCAGCACCAGGCCCAGGGCCTTGTTGTACAGGCCCAGCGACTGGATCAGCTCGAACATGCCCGAGAGCACCGCCACCTGGGGGAACATCGACACGCCCAGGATGCAGACCAGCAGCAGGCCCTTGCCCTTGAAGCGGATGCGGCCGAGCGCATAGGCCGCGGTCACGCCCATCAACATGGCAAAGCCCACGGTGAGCACGGCCACCAGGATCGAGTTGACCAGGCTTTTGCCGAAGGGCTGCACACCTTCAAACAGCGCCACATAGTTGCGCAGGTCGGCGTTGCTCGGGATCAGCTGTGTGCCGAACAATGCGGTGCCGGTCTTGAGCGAGGTCGAGATGGCGTAGATGAACGGGTAAACCGACAGCACCACCACGATGGCGGAGATCAGGTACAGCAGGCCTGTGGCCAGTGGGGAGCGTGTGTTCATTTGGCATCCTCGGCCAGTTTCACGCGGGCCAGGCGTAAGAAGATGATGGCGGTCAGCATGATGATGAGGAACAGCGAGGTTGATGCGGCCGAGCCAAAACCCATGTTGCCGTACTCGACCATCTCGCGGCGCACAAAACCCGACATGCTGATGGTGGTGCTGCCGTTGGCGGTGAGTACATAGATCAGGTCGAACACGCGCAGCGAGTCCAGCAGGCGGAAGATGATCGCCACCATCAGCGGCTGGCGGATCAGTGGCAGCGTGATGCGCCAGAACACGCGCAGCGGGTGCACACCGTCCACCCGGGCGGCTTCGTAGCAGTCCTTGGGCACGGTCTGCAAGGCCGCCAGGATCAGCAGCGCCATGAAGGGGGTGGTCTTCCAGACGTCCACCAGCACCACGGTCCACAGCGCGTAAGAAGGCTCGGCCGTCCAGGCGATCTTGTGGGTGATGAGCCCGGCGCTCACCAGCAGGTTGTTGATGACGCCAAACTGGTCGTTGAGCATCCAGCCCCACATCTTGGCCGACACGATGGTCGGGATGGCCCAGGGCACCAGCACGGCGGTGCGCACCAGGGCGCGACCTTTGAACTCCTGGTTGAGCAGCAGCGCCAGGCCCAAGCCTGTCAGGGTTTCCAGAACGACGGACACCACGGCGAAGCTGAAGGTGTTGCGGATCGACACGCCCCAGTCGCCGGCCCAGAAGCCTTCTTCGTCGTTGGGGTTGAAGAACAGGCCGTATTCACCAAAGTAGTTTTCCCAGCCTACCCACTGGCTGGCGGCGATGTCGTTGATGTTGGTGTCAGTGAAACTGAACCAGATGGAGCGGGCCAGAGGCCAGACCGCCACGATCAGCATCAGCACGATCATGGGGGTGAGGAACAGCCAGGCGGTGCGGGTTCTGGAATTCATGGTGGCTTACCAGTGTTTGCGGCGGATTTGCTTGAGGCGGGATTCGAGCTTCTTGACGGCTTCTTCCCCCGTGGTGCGTTTGGACATGACCTCGTGCGCCGCGTTGTAGAAACTCTGGCTCACCGGGGGGTACTTCAGGCCCGTGGCCGTGGTGGGACGTGCCACGCTGTTGGCAAAGACATCGGCCAGGCTCGACATGAAATCGTTGGCCGCGATGATGTCCTTGTCCTTGTAGAGCGCGGGCAGTGTGGGGTTGAACGAGCCGCCGATGGCGCGGGCCTTTTGCACCTGCGCGCTGGTCATGTACATCACCAGGTCTGCGGCAATCGCCGCGTTCTTGCTGTATCTGGACACGCCCAGGTGCCAGCCGCCCAGGGTGGCCGCGCTGGGCGTGCCGGGCAGTTTGGCGATGCCCACCTTGCCCTTGACCAGGCTGTCGTCCTTTTGCAGCAAGGCCCAGGCGTAAGGCCAGTTGCGCATGAACAGGGCGTTGGCGTTCTGGAACACGCCACGGCCCTCTTCTTCCTCGTAGTTGAGCACGCCCACGGGCGAGATGGCGCCGATCCAGCTGGCGGCACGGTTGAGGGCTTGTGCGGCCTGTGCGTTGTTGATGGTGATCTGCCCCTCGGCGTTGACGACGGTGCCGCCGCCACTGCCGCTGACCCATTCGAGGGCATTGCAGGTCAGGCCTTCGTAGGCCTTGCCCTGGAACACATAGCCGTGGAAGTCGTTGTCCCCCCTGGCCCGCTCGCCGGCTTGCACTTTGGCAGCAGTGGTAGTGAGTTCTTCCCAGGTGGCGGGCACAGGCAGCTTGTACTTGGCCAGCAGGTCCTTGCGGTAGTAGAGCAGGCCAGCGTCGGTGTACCAGGGCATGGCCAGCAGGCGACCGCTCACGGTGTTGTTGGCGACGATGGCCGGGAAGTGCTGATCTTCCAGTCCTTTGCTGAAGGGCTTGAGGTCCTGCAGGTGGTCCTTGAGGATGCCAGGCCAGGCGGTGTCGATCTGCAACACGTCGATGTCACCCGACTTGGCGGCGAACAGCTGGCGGTAGAGCGCGAGTTTTTCGGTCGGGCTGGTGGGCGGCGAGAAGTTCTTGATGGTGTGCCCGGTTTTGGCCGCCCAGGCGTTGGCGTGCTTGAGGCAGAACTCCACGTCGCTGCCGCTGGGGCCGCAGGTGATGGTGATCTCCACCGCCTGCGCAGCTGTGCCCAGGCCGAAGGCCAAGCCCATGCCCAACATCCAGCGGCTCAGGGTGGGGAGGTGTTTTCTCATCGAAGTCATTTTTGCGGATCCGTGGGCGTTGCGCCAGACGCGCCGGCAGTCAGAACATAAACCAGGGCGGTACGGGCAGGCACCTCAAATCGCCCGGAGGCCGCGTCATGGCGGGCCGACTGGACGGGTCGGGTGTCGGCTGCAGCCGGGTCCAGGTGGACCGGGTGCAGTTGGTACGCCTTGCCTTGCAGCGTGCTGTCGGCCACGGTGTGGCTGCGGGTGTCAACGTTGACCAGCAGCACCATTTCGTCAAAGTTGGCGCCCGCCAGGCCCTTGCCGTTCAGGTGAGCGGCGATCACGGCCGGGTTCTGGGTGGGGCCGACGTTGAAGAAGCGCAGGCGCTGGTGGATGTCGGCCGCCGTGGGCAGGCGCAGCAGCGTGCTGCTGGCGCGGATTTTCAGCAGGTCACGAAAGGCGTCACGTGCAAATGCAATGTCGGCTGGGGACGGTTGCAGCGCCGGGGCCGGCAGCAGCTCGCGCATCAGCGGGTAAAGGTGCCCGTTGTCTTGTCGGGGCGGCAGCCCCGTACCGAAATGGTTGGTCTGGTAAGTCCAGTCCAGGCGGTTGAACCAGTCGCCCGAGTCGTAGCTGTTGCCGTCAAGCGACTTGGAGCGCAGGATGTCCTGCCCTGCATGGAAGTAGGCCACGCCCTGGCTGAACGCCACCAGGGCCGCACCCAGCACCTGCACACGGGCGCGCTCAGCCGCACTGGTGGCGCGGGGCAGCTTGAAGGCCAGGCTGTCCCAGAGCGTCATGTTGTCGTGGTTTTCGGTGTAGTTGACCACTTCGCTCGGTTCCTGCGTGTAACCCGTGGGCTGATGGCCGTAGGGGATGTCCTGCAGGGCACGTTGTTCCCCCGTGGCGGTGGTCAGGGTGTAGTGGCGCAATGAGCCAGCCAGGCCGGCGCGGATCTGGTCAGCCACTTTCATCAGGTCTTGCGGGGTTTGCCCGCTGCGGGCCTGTGCATTGGGTTGCAGCACCAGACCGCTGATGTAGCCCTGATCGGCCTGGATGCGCTCGGGCGTGTCGCTGGCGCTGCCGCCACGCACCGCGTCACGCAATCGGTCATTGAAGGTGCCGATGCCAGTGCCGTTCAGCGAGAGCTGGGAGGCCTGGACAAAACGTGCACCGTCGGCCACTTCGCCAAAGTTCCAACCTTCGCCGATGAAGTCGATGCGGCGGCCCAGGGCTTTGCCGAGCCGCTTTTGCATGCGCACCATGGCCGATCGCGGTTGATGCCCCATCAGGTCAAACCGGAAGGAGTCCATCTTGTAGTGGCGCGCCCAGAGCAGCACCGAGTCGGACATGAGCTTTTCCATCATGACGTGTTCGGTGGCGGTGTTGTCGCAGCAGGTGGAGCGCTCGACCATGCCCTGGTCATTGAGCCGCTGGTAGTAGCCGGGCACGATGCGGTCGAGTACCGATTGCGCATGTTGCCCCGAGGCCGAGGTGTGGTTGTAGACCATGTCCATGCCCACGCGCAAACCCGCCCGATGCAGGGCCTGCACCATCTGGCGCAGCTCGATGACACGGCGCGTGCCGTCCTGTGCATCACTGGCATAACTGCCTTCGGGCGCATTGAAGTGGAAGGGGTCGTAGCCCCAATTGAAACAGTCCTGTGCGGCCACGGCCTGCACGGCGGCTTGCTGGCTTTCGCTGTTGGCGCTGCCCGATGGGCGGGGGGTAAGGCAAGCGGTTTCGGGGACGCTTGCCAGATCGAACACAGGCAGCAAATGCACATCGGTCAGTCCCGCGCGGGCCAGGGCCTTGAGGTGCTGCATGCCACGCGACTGGCCGTGGGTGAAGGCCAGGTACTTGCCGCGGTCGGCCGTGGGGACCGATTCGTCGCTGATTGAAAAGTCCCGCACATGCAATTCATAGATCACCATGTCGGTGGCCTGGCGGACGGTGGCTGGGGGTGTGTCGCTTATCCAGCCTGTGGGTTGCAAGGCTGGATCGTTCAGGTCCAGGATCTGGCTGCGCCGCGAATCGGCACTCAGACTGACCGAGTAAGGGTCGGTGACGAGGTTGCGCACCCGACCCACGCCGGGCACATGCACAGTGACGGCAAAACGGTAGTAGGCACCCATGGCGTTGGCGGGCAGCTTGACTGACCAGACGCCGCTGGCGGCGTCCCGTTGCAAGCTGTGCAGCTGACTGGCAGGCGCAGTGGCGTTGGGGTACAGGCACAACTGCACTTGTTGCGCGGTGGGAGCCCACAGGGACAGGCGCACCCCCTTGCCCTGAAATTGCGGTCCCAAGCTCAGTTTGTGCGCCGCGGGGGCAAAGAGTGCGTCCAGTGCGCCTGCAATTTGCAAGCGCGTGGCGGCCACCACGCGGCCTTGTGGGTCTTCCTCGACCAGCAAGGTTTGTTGTTCGTGCAACTCCCGCAGTGTGGCCGCAGGCACATCCGGCATCTGCAACAACAGCCCCGGCTTGACGAAGGCAAAGCGTTGGCGAACAGCGGAGGAAGCGGTTCCTGCGATGGTGCTCAGTGGCCAGCGCTGCTCTACCCCCTCGGCGGGACGTCCGGCCTGTACCTGCAGCCGACTTTGCCGGGACGCCAGCAGGCTGAACGTGTGGCCACTGACGCGATCGGTTTGTCCGGACCACTGCATCAACGCACCATCCAGCCAGTGTGCTTGCGCCGCATGCATGTGTGCATTGGCCTGCAGGACTGTGGTGAGGTCCTGGCTGTTGCAAATGTCTGCAGAGGCTGTGCCGTCTTGCATGGGCTGGGCCCACAGGCCTGCGCTGGGCGTGAGCAGGCATGCACCCGCCCACACCGTGGTGAGCCAGCGCAAGGCCGAACGCTTCAGACAAGAGGACATGCAGAAATGGGTTGAGGGCTATGACAACCCGAATTATCGTAATAAAACTACAGAAAATCCTGTTTTTCAAAGCTCAAATAGGGTAAACACTGAGTCTTTAAGGTGTTGCGCCGGAGAAAATATGTAACTTTCCTACATTCTGGGTCGCTGGATCCTCTTTCCCAAAATGAATGTCCTTGTGCGTCTGTCCTTGTTTTCCAAGGTGCTTGGCTGCTCTGTGGGGTGTGCTCTGGCCTTGGCTGCTTGTGGTGGCGGCGGATCAGCGCCAAGCGGCACGGTGATGCCGGAGCCGGGCGCGGGCAGCAGCCTGGCCGTGCCCGATCTGGGGGCTGTGGTGGCCCAGGGGGCAGCGAGTCCCTTGCCCGGGGGCTGGATGCGCGGTGCCTTCATGCAAATTTATGTGCGCGGCTACAAGGACAGCGACGGTGACGGCAAAGGCGACTTGAAGGGCCTGATCTCCCAGCTGGATTACCTGCAGGACCTGGGCGTTCAGGGCCTCTGGCTGATGCCTGTGACCCAGAGCGAAGACCGTGACCACGGCTATGCGGTCAAAAATTACCGCAACATCGAAACCGACTACGGCAGCCTCTCCGACATGGCGCAGTTGCTGACGCAAGCCCATCAACGTGGCATGGGGGTGATCCTGGATTACGTGATCAACCACAGCAGCAGCCAGCATCCCTTGTTTTTGAATGCAGCCTCGGCCCGGTTGAACCCGCAGCGCCACTATTTTGTCTGGCAGGACACGGCACCCGCAGGCTGGAGTGTCTGGGGGCAGAACCCTTGGTACAGCAGCGGCAATGGCTATTACTACGCCCCTTTTTGGTCGGGCATGCCCGACTTCAACTGGAAGAACGATCAGGTCAAGTCATTTCATCACGACAACCTGCGCTACTGGTTGAACCAGGGCGTAGATGGCTTCCGGTTCGATGCGGTGGGCCATCTGGTCGAGAACGGCCCCACGGCCTGGGAGAGTCAGCCCGAGAACCACACGATCATGGGACAGGTCCAGGACCTGCTCAAAAGCTATGACCGGCGTTACATGGTGTGCGAATCACCCGCAGCGCCTCAGGCCTTTGCTGCCGCATCGTCCTGCGGCGGCGCATTTGCTTTTGACCTCAAGGACCCGATCCTGCGTGCGGCGCGAGGCGACACCACGGCCATTGCAGCGGTCAGCCAGTACTTCCGCACGGCACCAGCGGGCATGGCCACGTTCCTGGCCAACCACGACAGTTTTGCCGGCAACCGGGTCTGGAACCAGCTTTCAGGCAACGTGGCCCAGTACAAAATGGCAGCCGCCACTTACCTGCTGCTGCCGGGCACGCCCTTCATTTACTACGGCGAGGAAATTGGCATGGCCAATGGCGCAGGACTCACCGGGGACTGGGCCTTGCGCACCCCCATGAGCTGGACCGCGCAAGCTGCGGGTTTCACCTCCGGGGTGCCGTTCAGAGCCTTGTCGGCCAACATCGCATCGAACCATGTGCAGGCGCAACGCGGTGTCGATGGCAGTCTGCACAGTTTCTACAAAACCATGATCGGTCTGCGCAAGCGCCTGCCTTCCCTGGCGCAGGGCGACTACAGCGGTGCATGGGCGCAAGGCCAAGCCATGGGCTTTCAGCGCAGCCTGGGTTCGGAGCGAACGATGGTGCTCTACAACTATGGCCTGAATCCACAGCCGGTCAGTCTGAGCGGGCTGGCGGCGTCCTCCAGCTGGACTGCCGAGTACCCGGTTTCCACGGATGTGCAGGTCGGCTCCAATGGCACGCTCGCCTTGACGCTGCCTCCGCAATCGGTCACGGTCTACCGGCAACGCCCCTGACGACAGCAAAGCATGAACACGTCATCATTTTTTGTCCGCAATGCCTGTACGGCCCTGTTGCTGACCCTGTGCAGCGCCTTGCAGGCGCAAGCCCCCCTGGACCTCAGTCCTGTGCCCGCCCAAGTGGCGCCGAGTCCCTTGCCCGAGGGCTGGCAGCATGGCGCTTTCATGGAAATCTTTGTGCGCAGCTGG
This sequence comes from Limnohabitans radicicola, assembly GCF_014837235.1. Lineage (GTDB taxonomy): Bacteria > Pseudomonadota > Gammaproteobacteria > Burkholderiales > Burkholderiaceae_C > Limnohabitans_A > Limnohabitans_A radicicola. The sequence goes on from NZ_JACYFT010000005.1 coordinate 21,968, forward strand.
CGCGACAGCGACGGCGACGGGATCGGCGACCTCAAGGGCCTGACACAGTCCCTTGACCATCTGCAAAAGCTGGGCATCCGTGGCCTCTGGCTGATGCCCATCACCCGCAGTGCCGACGGCGACCACGGTTACGCCACCGCCGATTACCGCAGCATCGAGCCGGCCTACGGCACGCTGGCCGATTTCGATGAACTGATCCGCGAAGCCCATGCCCGAGGCATCGGGGTGATCATGGACTATGTGGTCAACCACAGCGCAGACACCCACCCCGCTTTTGTGCAGAGTGTGCGCGAACCCCAAGGGCCCTACCGCGCCTGGTACGAGTGGCGGCAGGAACACCCCCAAGGCTGGGACATCTGGGGGCGCGACCCGTGGATTCGCACACCCGCAGGCAGTTACCTCGCCACCTTTGGCGCGCCCATGCCCGACTTCAATCTGCGCCACCCGCCTGTGGTGGCCTACCACCAGGACAGCCTGCGCTTTTGGCTCAACCGGGGTCTGGACGGCATGCGGCTGGACGCTGTGCCGCACCTGATCGAGAACAACGCCAAGGACTGGAACGACCAGCCCGAGAGCCGGCAGTTGACGGGTGAGTTGACGCGCCTGATCAAGTCCTACCCGGGCCGCTATGTGGTGTGCGAAGCGACGGCACAACCCCGTGCCTATGCCAGTCCGGAAGTCTGTGGTGGCTCATTTGCTTTTGGGCTGGAGAGCAAGATCGTCCCCGCTGCGAAAGGTGACGCCAAAGCCATTGCGGAAGTGGCGCAGTACTTTGTGACGGCACCGCACACCCTGGCCACCTTCGTCTCCAACCATGACCAGTTCGCCGGGCAGCGCCTGTGGGACCAGGTGGGTGGCAACGAAGTGCACTACAAACTGGCCGCAGCCACTTACCTCCTGCTGCCGGGCACGCCGTTCATTTATTACGGCGAAGACATCGGCATGGCCGGTGCCCAAGGGCTGGCCGATGACCCGAAAATCCGTGGGCCACTGAGCTGGTCGCCCGACCCGAACAACGGCGGCTTCACCACGGGCCAGCCTTACCGTGCGCTGGCCAGCAATCTGCGCTCGCACCATGTGCAGGGGCAGGTCCAAAGCGCCCATTCCATCTGGGCCTTTTACAAGGACATGCTGGCGCTGCGCAACAGCCGGGTGTCGATCGCGCGCGGTACATACGAGTTTGCACAGGCGCAAGGGCAGCTCATGGCCTACCAGCGCCGCATGGGGCGCGAGCACAGCCTGGTGGTCATCAACTACGCCCAGCAAGCGGCGACGCTCACTTTGGATGGGCTGAGCGCCGATGCTCAACTGCGGCCTTTGTACCCTGCAGGCGGCGTGCAGCGACTGCGCGCTGGCCAGCTCACCGTGCCTGCCCAGTCGGTGCAGGTGTTTGCCTTGGAGAAATGACCGTGTGGTTTGAACGAGTGGGGTTGACGCTCCTGATGGTGGGGGGCTTGTCAAGCGCCTTGGCGCAAACGGCTGTGCCCGACAACCTGGCGCAAGGCACCAACGCCACCTGCAGCGCAGCGCCTGTGGGCATGAAGCCGATCTTCCTGCGTGGCAGCATGAACGGCTGGACCGCGCAAGACGATTTCGAATTTGTCTGGGACTGCAGTGCTTACTACCTCAATGTGAATTTGCAGGGCGAGCATGAATTCAAACTGGCCGATGCGCAGTGGAGCAAGGGGAACAGTTGGTCCAGTCCGGTGTCGGGTGCGTCCCAGGATGCCGTGCTCATGGCTCCCGACAAGCCGGGTGTGCCGGGCGCCAAACATGTTTTTTCGGGGGCGCACACTTTGCGTTTGACCTGGCAAGGAGCTCATGCATTGCTGCAGGTGCAGGCGCCGCATTTTGTCGATCCACGCCAGCAGCCAGTGACCGACAAGGTGGCGCTCAGCCTGCAGCACGATTCGCGTGATCTGGCTTACCGTCGCCCCTTTGGTGCGGTGCCGCAGAACCAGACCGTGCATTGGGCGCTCAAGGCCTTGCCCGGCGTCCAGCAGGCCACGCTGGTGCTCGATGTGCGCCGCCTCGAAGGCAACCAAGAGGTGCTCGACTACCGCAACCTCACGCGCATCGACATGCAGCGCACCTCGGCGGGTGCGCACGAGTTGTTCAAGGCCAGTTACCGATTCAAGGACAAAGCCATTTACGGTTATTGGTTTGAAGTCCAGATCGGGGGGGTGAAATACGTCTACCAGAACAACGCCGAGCCGATTTACTGGACCCAGGAAAAGGGCAGTGGTGGGGTGGGGCAGGTGAGCTTGCCGATCGATGAGGCGCGGCGTGTGCGGCGCTTTCGCATCACGGTGCACGACCCGGCCTTTCGGGTGCCCGCCTGGGCGCAGGACGCGGTGTACTACTTCATCTTTCCTGATCGCTACCGCAACGGCAACCTGGCCAATGACCCGAAAGTGGGCGAGCGCAAGTACCAGGACCATGGCATCGAAGTGCATGGCCGCTGGAACGAGCGGCCCTTCAAACCCGGCACGGGCGATGGTTCGGACGCGCATTACAACAACGACTTCTTTGGGGGCGATCTGGAAGGCATCATGGCCAAGCTCGATGACATCCGCGACCTGGGTGCGAATGCGATCTACATGACGCCGGTGTTCAAGGCCGCCAGCAACCACAAGTACGACACGGCCGACTACCACCAGATTGACCCGTCCTTTGGCACCAATGCCGATTTCACCCGTCTGACCCGCGAGGCGGCCAAGCGGGGCATCCGCGTCATCCCCGACGCATCGCTCAACCATGTGGGGGCCGACTCGCGTTACTTTGACCGCTTTGGAAACTACAGCGTTCAGGACAAAGGCGCGTTTGCCAATGGCCGCATCCATGCCGACTCGCCTTACGCCAGCTGGTTCAGCCTGGATGCGTCACAGACCGAACCCGACAAACAGTTCAAGGGCTGGGTGGGTGTGCGTGATCTGCCTGAACTCGACAAGGCCTCGCCCGGCTGGCGCAGGTTCGCGTATGGTGACAAGGACTCGGTGACACGCAGCTGGTTGCGCCGAGGTGCTGCGGGCTGGCGCATGGACGTGGCCCCTTGGGTGCCGGACGACTTCTGGCGCGAGTGGCGCCAGGCGGTCAAGCAGACCCGGCCCGACGCCATCACCATCGCCGAGACCTGGTTCGATGCGTCCAAATACCTCTTGGGCGACACTTTTGACTCGACCATGAACTACGTGCTGCGCAATGCGGTGCTGGACTTTGCCAACGGCAGCGATGCCCGCAAGCTGGTGGCCAACCTGGAGCACCTGCGCGAAGCCTACCCACCGCAGGCCTTTCATGCGCTGATGAACTTGTTGTCGAGCCATGACCAGGCGCGTGCCCTGCATGTGCTGGGCGGGCCGCTTGACGCGTCGCCACAGGCGCTGCAACAGGCCAAGCAACGCTTGCGTTTGGCAACCTTGGTGCAAATGACGCTGCCCGGATCGCCCACGGTCTACTACGGCGATGAAGTGGGTCTGAGCGGGGGCGACGACCCCTACAACCGCATGCCTTACCCCTGGGCCGACCAGGGTGGGCAGCCAGACCTGGCCTTGCGCAGCGACTTCAAGGCCTTGCTGCAACTGCGTCAGAACCAGGTCGTGTTGCGCCGGGGCGTCTTGCAGGCGCCGCTGCTGAGTACGTCGCAGTTGGTGGTGTTGACGCGTCAGCACGGCCATCAGGTGGCCCTCATGGCCTACAACAACAGCGGGCAGTCCCAGACCGTTACGCTCGAGGTGCCGCCTGCCTTGCGCGGCAAGTCCGGTGCGCTGTGGTGGGGTGCTGGCGAAGTGGCCGTGCAGGGCGCGCGCATGACGCTGACGGTGCCGCCCGTAGGCGGGTGGGTCTGGGGAACGCCTTGATGGCCTCGTTCGGCGCGCGTCGGCCGTTTCCTTTCAATTTCAGAGCATTTTTGTCATGAGCCTCTTTCCGCACGTGGACTGGTCACGCAACGCCAGCATCTACGAAGTCAATGTCCGTCAATACACCCCTGAAGGCACGCTGACCGCGATGGCCGCGCACTTGCCACGCCTTCAAAAAATGGGGGTGAGCATCCTGTGGTTCATGCCGATCCAGCCGATTGGTCAGCTCAAGCGCAAGGGTGGTTTGGGCAGCTACTACGCCATCGCCGACCACACAGCAGTCAACCCCGAATTCGGCACCATGGCCGACTTTCGCGCTCTGGTGCAGCAAGCCCACGCATTGGGCATGAAGGTGATCCTGGACTGGGTGGCGAACCACACCGCCTGGGACCACGTCTGGACACGGCAGCACCCTGAGTGGTACCTGAAGAACGAGCAGGGCGAAATCCACAGCTACCTCTACGACAACGGCACGGAGATCGAAGACTGGTCCGATGTCTGTGGCCTCGATTACAAGAACCCGAGCCTGTGGCCGGCCATGACCCAAGCCATGTTGCACTGGTTGCGTGAGGCGGACATCGATGGCTTCCGTTGCGATGTGGCAGGCCTGGTGCCTACACCGTTCTGGGAGCAGGCGCGGGCGCAGATGGAGCCGGTCAAACCTGTGTTCATGCTGGCCGAGTGGGCCGATCCGGGCCTGCATGCCAAAGCGTTTGACATGACCTACGACTGGTCACTGTACGAAGTGCTCAAGAAGATCGCCACGGGCCAGGCCGATGCGCGTGACCTGCGCCATTACCTGGAGCAGCCCGACAAGGTGTACCCGGCAGATGCCTACCGCATGACCTTCACCGCCAACCACGACACCAACTCATGGCACGGGCACGATGCTGCGCATTACGGCGATGCGTTCAGGGCCATGGCGGTGCTGGCCGCCACGCTGCCCGGCATGCCGCTCGTCTACAGCGGTCAGGAGTCGGGCCTGAACAAGCAACTGCAGTTTTTCGAGAAAGACGCGATCGATTGGGGTGGTTTCCAGCATGCCGACTTTTATGCAGGTCTGCTGCAGCTCAAAAAGACGCACCCCGCCTTGCGCAATGGCGCTGCCGGAGGGGCGGTGGAGATCCTGGAGTCCGGGCACCATGGCGTGTTCCGGTTCCAGCGTCAGCGGGACGGTCGCCGAGTGCGGGTCACGGTGAACCTGACGGGACAAGCCCAGCAGGTTGAAGTCGCGCTTGCGCCGTGGGCTTACGAGATCGTCACGACCTGAAAGTCCAGCGTACGGGCTTGCAGCAGCGCTTGATGGGTGATGGGTGTCGACGCTGACAGGGCTTGCCCATCCAGGCGCACCTCCACACGGTGAGGGCGTTGCCGGGCAATCGGTGGGCTGGCCCCCGTGCGCAGTCTGAGTGTCCCTGATGCCAAATGAATGCGCGCTTGCCGGACGAGGGGCAGGCCCGTCATGTATTGGCCTTGCCCTGGGGTGACGGGGTACAAGCCCAAGGTGGCAAAGATGAGCCAGGCACTCATTTGGCCGCAGTCGTCGTTGCCCACCAAGCCGTGTGGGCCGTCTTGATAAAAGCGGCGAGCAATCCGCTCCACCAGGGCATGGCCTTTCCAGGGCGAGGGCGTCAAGGCATACAGCCATGCGGCATGGTGACTCGGCTCATTGCCGTGGGCGTTTTGTCCGATCAGCGCTTCCTGACCGAGGTGCTTGTTGACCTGGCTGCGGCGCGTGAAATAGTGGTCGAGCCAGCGTTCCATGCCTTCTGGTCCTCCCATCAGGGTGCGCAGTCCGCTTGGATCGTGCAAGGCGGGGGTGAGCGTGTATTGCCAGGCGTTGGCCTCGGTGTAGTCGCCGGGGTTGTTCAGTGGCGATGTGGGTGTATCGGGGTTGAACGGTTCACGCCAGAGACCTCGGCTGTCCCGACCGCGCATCACGCGGGTCTGTGCATCCCATAAGTGCTGGTAGCCCTTGGCCCGTTGTGCGAAGCGCTGTGCTGTTTCGGTCTGCCCGAGTGTCCGCGCCACCCTGGCGACGGCGTCGTCACCATAACCCAGTTCGAGTGTTTTGGACACAGCCTCACCATGCGGCTCCAGGTCAAAGGGCAGGTAGCCATGCCGGTCGAGCAGGTCCCAGCTGCGCTGTGCCCATTCGGGTGCTTGCGGTCTTGGCCGGGTGGATGTCTCGACCATGGCGCGCAAAGCTTCCTGGTGGTCAAAGCCCTTGAAACCTTTGGCCACGGCATCGGCAATCACAGGCAAGGCCGGGTTGCCGATCATGCAATAGGTCTCGCGTCCCCAAGCCGTCCACAGCGGTAAAAAGCCTTGCTGTGCATGGTGTTCCAGCATGGACTGCACCATGCCATCGACCCGCTCGGGCACGATGAGTGTCAGCAACGGGTGGACAGCCCGAAACGTGTCCCACAAGGACAGGGTGCTGTAGTAATGGCCACTGCGGGTCTGGATCACCTCGCCGCGGGGGCCACGCACGCGGCCATCGCGGTCGGCGATGTCGCTGGGGTGGATGAGAGCGTGGTACAGCGCGGTGTAGAAGATGCGTTTTTGAGTCAGTGGCGCTTCAATTTCGATGCGTCCTAACAAGTCGTTCCAGTGCTGATTGGCCTGATTGCGGGCGGTTTCAAAGTCCAATCCCAAGACCTCTTGCAGGTTGTTGCGCGCACCCGCTTCGTCCACTGTGGACAGGGCCACCCTGGCCCCCAAACGACGGGTAGCATCGACCTCAAAGGTCAGCACGTAACGCTGGGCTTTGTGGCCGGAGGGCATAGGCAACAGTTCGGCATGCAAGACAGGACGGTCAAATTGGACAATGAACGAGGCCTGGCGTTCGACCCAGGCCACCGAGTGAACCGTGCCCGTGATTTCGCCTTGGGCTGCGTTCAGGTTGGACAGCGCGTCTTTGACGCGGTGCGGTTCATTGAAATGCAGGCCGTGCTGCACATCGACCAAGACCTGCACACGACCAGGGCGCTCGAAGGTATACCGGTGCAAGGCCACGCGTGGGGTGGCCGTGAGTTCCACTTTGACTTGGTGGCTGGGCAGTTGAACGCTGTAGTAGCCGGGTTCGGCCATTTCACTGCGCCTTGCTTTGTGCGCCGAAAAATGGACAGAGCCTGCATGCCAGGCTTTGCCTTGGCTGGGCATCAGCAGCACGTCGCCCAGGTCCGGGATGCCCGCGCCGCTGATGTGCGTGTTGGAGAATCCCAAAATGCGGGGGTTCTGGAATTGGTAGCCGCTGGTGTAGTCCCAACCGCGGTCTGCATTGTCCGGACTGGGCGCCACCATGCCAAAGGGAACCGTTGCCCCCGGGAAGGTGTGACCTGTCCCGTCCGTGCCCACAAAAGGGTTGACGTAGCGGGTCCATGTTCGGTCTGTACTTTGATCTGCTGCTGGGGCAGCAAGAGCGGGCGACGCGAGCCCGCTGGCAGCAAGGCCTGCACCCAGCATCCAACGGCGACGTGCACTGGAAATTGACTTCATCTCAGCGAGGGGCTTGGCCCAGTAAAAACAACACAGGTGTTTCCATCCGATCGGCCCAGGCACGTTCGTTGTGCCCTGTGCCGGTAAACACGCGGGTCATGAAGTTGGGGGTAGCGCCTTGGTCGGTGTAACCCCGGTCTCTTGCCAATTGGTCAATGAACACCTGATACGGGGCGTACAGCGCATCCAGCTCGGTGGTGCCATGGTCCTGGTAGAGCTTGTGCGTGCGCGGATCGGCCAGATGGTCGCGCAGGTAAATGTAAGCTGCCAGCGGGATGTGCGCGTTGGGCTCAAATCCGCCGATCCAGTGGGTGGACAAGCCTGCTGCGCGGCCAAAAACCTGCGGGTATTCGTTCATGGCGTACACCGAAATCAGTCCGCCCATGCTCGAGCCCATGATGGCGGTGTGGGCCGCATCGGTGTGTGTGGGGTAGCGTGCATCGATGGCGGGTTTGAGTTCCTGCACCAAAAAGCGCAGGTAGGCGTCAGATTGGGGCTTGCCTTGCAGCCCTTTTTGAATCAACTGCGTCCGGGGTTCAGGCAACATGTGTTGCAGGTACTTTTGTGGAAAGTATTCACTGTGACGGAACTTGTCGTTGTTCCATACCCCCACCACCAGGGTCGGGGCGAGTTGGGCGTTGCGCATCAAGCGTGTGAGCGTGCGGTCCACATGCCAGGCCTGTTTGTTCCATGTGGTGCGTGCATCGAACAGCATCTGGCCATCGTGCATGTAGATCACATTGAAGCGCTGGCCCGATGCCTTGAGGGCATCAAAGTTCTCCGGCAGCCAGACATCCACATGGCGAGCGTCCACATGCTGTGAGGGGAAGTGGGCCAGTCGTTCAATGCGTCCAAACTCTGGTTGGGGCAGGATCTGCGCCCACACGTGCGGCGAGAGAAAGCTGCCAAATCCGAGCATCATGCTGATGCACAGAGACTTGGCGAAGCGGAAAATGTCAATCATGGTGGTGCAGCTCCAGCGTGCGGGAAAAAAATCGCAGGGTGTCGGCCAGGTGCGCTCGCCAGTAGTCCCAGTCGTGCCCACCCTCAAATTCTTCGTAGGTGTGATCGATGCCCAAGTCCAGCATGGCTTGGTGCAATTGCCGGTTGGCATGGATCAAGGCATCCGATTGACCACAGTCGAGTCGCAAGGCAGGCAATGGACCTGGTGCCGCCTTCAGCGCCGCCAGCACCGAATTACTGCTGGGCTCAAAGGACCAATGCGCGCGAGACTCTTCTATCAGCGCGTCGATTTGCGACATGTCAGTGAGTGCCGAGTGCGCGCTGGCCGCTTTGTAAACCGTTGGGTATTGGCCTGCCAGTCGCAAGGCGGCAAAGCCGCCCATGCTCAGGCCAGCGATGAAGCGCGGCGAATCTGAGCTGCAAGCGGTGCACGAACGCACCGCTAATTCAGGGACTTCTTCCACAACCCAGCGCTCAAAATCTTGCTGTTGGTGTGCAACGTAGCCCGAGCCATCGCCCCACAAGCCATCGCTGGGCATGACCAGCACCATGGGGTGGATGGCGCCTTGGCACATCAGCTCGGCTGCAGTCAGGTGCGCTGCGCCTTTGTACGCCCAAGCCCAATGCGAGCCATACACCCCATGCAGCAGGGTCACGATGGGCAGATCGCGCAGTTGGTTGAACTCTGGCGGCAGGTAAATCGTGACATCGGCGCGCTGGCGCAAAGCTGTCGATTTCACGGTCACGAGTTGAAATCCTGCCGGGCTCAGCAAGGGGTCTGAGATTTCAAGGGTTCGGAAACTCATGCCGACTCCTGGTCAAAGACGATCACACCCTTGATGTTGCGGCCCGACAGCATGTCGTTCATGGCCGCCTGCAATTGAGGCAGTTTGTAGCGCCGCGTCACCATGCTGGCCACATCGAGTTGTCCTTCATCGATCCAGCGCAGCAGCTTTGGAAAATCCCGCTCAGGGTGGCATCCGCCGTACAAGGGTGTCAGGTAGCGCTTGTCCCACCAAAAGTCGGGCATCGCCACCGAAACTTCCCCGTGCGCGCCGGACAATTGCAATGCTGTGCCCCCATGCCGAATGAATTTCAGCGGAGCAAAGGCCAGGCGGTGGCTTCCAGTGGCTTCAAAAGCATGGTCTGCACCACGGCCTTGGGTCAGTATCCGCACATGGGCGGCTGCAGCTTCAAGGGCATCACCGTCGTCCGTGATGCGCCAGGTATGGGTGGCACCCATGCTGCTGGCTCGGTCCAGGCTCTCGATCCGTTTGTCTAAAGCAATGATGGTGCTTGCGCCTGCAATGCGTGCCCCCTGAACCACTGACAAGCCCACGCCGCCGCAGCCCAACACCACCACAGTGTCCCCATGCTGAACTTGGGCGCTCTGGATGGCCGAGCCCACACCCGTCATGACGCCACAGCCCAGGATGCAGGCTTCATCCAGGGCGAGATGTTCGGGCAGGCGGGTCAAGGCGGAGGCCCGAACCAGTGTGTATTGGGAAAAAGTGCCCAGGTTGAAGGAGCGACGCACGGCTTGATGGCGCCAGAGCGTGTGGGGTGAATCCACCGAGGGCGATTCCGGGGACAGGCCCTGCGTGCGGTCGCACAAGTGGCCATGGGCATGTTGACATGGCAGGCAGTGCCCGCAGGGAATGGCCCAGTTGAGCAAGACAGGCTGGCCCACAGCCAAGTCGGTGACGTTGGGTCCGATCGATTCGATCCAGCCCGCACCTTCGTGTCCCAGTACCAAAGGGCCATCCCACTGCAGAGATTGGTGGTCGGTGTGACACACGCCTGCGGCCGCCATGCGCACACGCACTTCGCCGTGCTTTGGTGCACGCACTTGGGTGTTGTCGATGACGAAGCCTCCATGGCTGTCGCTGATGGCAGCCAGCGACGATATGGCGTCGGTCATTGGGCGAGTCTCCAGATCAACATCAGGGACGGGTCGTTTGCAAAATGGTCACCGATCGGGCTGGGGCCTGGAACACCGATCCCAGAGACAGGAGTTCACCGGTGATCACATCGTTGGCCCGTGCCTTGGCTGGCCAAACCTCGCTGAAACGGTTGAGTTCAATCGCTGTGTCTGAAGCGTTTTTGTTGAAGATGACCATGACGCGCGATTGGCCGTCGTAGCGGACCAGCACATAGGTGCCGTTCTCGGGCACAAAGTGCATCAGCTGGCCATGATGGATCACGCCTTGCGTCTTGCGCCAGTTCAGCAACCGGCGCAGCCACTGCTGATGGTCTTTTTGCTGCGCTGTCAGTCCTTCGCCTGTGAAGGCATTGACGGCATCACCTGCCCAGCCGCCCGGAAAGTCTGCGCGAAACGCATCAAAGTCGTCGTGTTTTTTGGGGCTGGTCATCAGCACTTCGGTGCCGTAGTACAGCTGGGGTGTGCGCTTCATGGTCAGCACATAGGCCAGTGCCATGCGGGTCAGCGCCGGGTCTTCATTGAGCACGCTGAACAGGCGCGGTGTGTCGTGGTTGCCATCAAACAGCATCAGGTCCTGCGGCTGCGCCACGAGTTGGTCGTTGGCCAGCGACTCGTACAGCCGCCTGAATCCGGTGTTCCAGGATTCGGGTTCGGCCAATGCCTTGAGCAGCTGACCTTGCAACACAAAGTCCATGACGCTGGGCAGGTGTGAGCGGTAGCCGTTGGCCTGCGTGCGGCCACGAGCCCAATACGATTGCACCGCCGGATTGTCTGTCCATTCTTCCCCCACGATGCCCAGGCGTGGGTATTCCTGCCGCAGGCGCCGAGTCCATTCGTTGATGAAGGCCGCATCCGAATAGCCGTAGGTGTCCACCCTGAACCCGGCGATGCCTGCGTATTCGGCCCACCAGATGGCGTTCTGGATCAGGTAGTTCGCGACCCTTGGGTTTTGGGCATTCATGTCTGGCATGGACGAAGCAAACCAGCCTCCCGTGAAGCCTTGGCGGTCAGCGGCAGAAGCGTAGGGGTCGCTGACGGTGGTGCGTGCGTGGTTGGTGGGGGTGTAGGTGTTGCGGTTGCTCAGCCAGTCGCTGGCGGGCAGATCCTGCATCCACCAGTGGTGGTCACCAATGTGGTTGGGCACGATGTCCTGAATGACCTTGAGGCCTTTCTGCCTTGCCTGCTGCACCATGCGCCGATAGTCCTCGTTGCTGCCGTAACGCGGATCGATGCGGTAGTTGTCGGTGCTGGCGTAGCCGTGGTACGACTGTGCCGGCTGCTTGTTCTCAATCAAGGGTGTGGGCCAGACAGCGGTGTAGCCCATGCCTGCGATGTGGTCCATGTGCTTCACAATGCCTGCAATGTCGCCACCATGCCGCCCTTGCAAGGACTGTCGGTTGACAGGGTCGCCAAACCCGGGCTGGTTGTCATTGCCCGTGTCACCGTTGGCAAAGCGGTCAGGCATCAGATTGAGGACCACATCGGCGCTGGTGAAGCCCTCGCGTTCAGCGGAGCCTTTTTCACGAGGTTCGAGCGTGTAACGCAACACGGTCGTGTCTGGACCGTTTCGCAGCGCGATTTTCAACTCGCCTGGCTTGGCGTGTGGTTGGATCTTTAGTTGCAGCCAAAGGTAGTTGGGGTTGTCCGAGACATGGGTGCCCAGCAATTTCACCCCCGGATAGCGCAAGCTGGGATGCGCCTTTGCAATGCCTGGCGCATGCACCATCAGCTCCAGCTGTTGTGCTTTCATGCCCACCCACCAGTGGGGAGGTTCCACACGATCAATGGGGATCGGTTTACTCCATGCCGAAGTTGACGTGAAGCAAAGTGCTGCCAGAACGGAAGCAAGGCGCAGAGTGATGGATTTCATTTCAAAACCGAATTGAATCGCCAATTTAACGCGAATACAGCAAGGGGTTCTTGGCGCTGCTGGCCAGCTCACCGGGCAACACGTCCGGACACCACTGTGCGGCATCGTTGGCCTGAATGGGACTGAGCGCCGGTTGCAGTTTCATTTGTGCATCCATGTAGATGATGGTCATCACCGACCGCGGCTGACTCGACACATTGGCCCTGGCTTTGTGGAAAGTCCAGCCCAGGTGGAAGCTCACTTCACCCAGGTCAAAGGGGCTCGATACAAATTCGAAGCCGTGGCGGGCCATGTTGGCACTGATTTTTTCTTCACTCTCATCGGAAATGCCCAGATCCCGGCCGAACTCCACCGATTGGCTGCGGGCATAGAAACCGAGCGGCCCCATCTCGTTGGGCACGGCTTGCAGGGGAATCCAGGCGGTGATGGTTCGGTCACTGCCGAGTGGCCAGTAGTACTGGTCGGCATGCGCCGGGGTGATGCCACCGCCGGGCTCCTTGTACAGCGACTGGTCGTGGTAAAGACGCACACCATCGACTTCAAGCAACTCGCAGGCCATGCGTGCCAGCCTTTGCCCGCTGATGAATTCGTGGACCACGGGCGACTGCTCCCACAAGTTCATTACCTGCAAAAAAGCCTTGTCATAAGTGCTTCTCTCGGTAAGTGGGAGATGCTGGGTGTTGAGTTCGATCGTCAGGCGTGTGATTTCCTGTCCGTAATGCGCCAGTGTTTCGGCATCGAGCACATCTTTGAGTTTGATGAAACCGTCGCGACGGAACTGTTCAATTTGCGTGGACGTCAGGGGGTAGGTGGCGTTCAGGTTCATGGGGTGTGACGGTGGCTTGTATGGGCGAAAGTATCCTGAACTTGCCGCTTGTGTTGTGAGCCGCGATCGACCAAAATCAACTCTTCAATGACATATGCAAAAGCATTTACTGATAAATGAAGGTATTTAAAGAGCGGGTTGTTCACCCTCATGAGTCTTTTCGCTTCATGCACATGAAGTTGGAACGCTTCAACGGTGAGCGCCATCGTCATCCGCAAGCCGAGCTCACTTGGGTGGTTCAAGGTGCCGGAGTGCGTTTTGTGGGTGACAGTGCGGCCCCGTTTGAAGACGGTGACCTGGTGTTGGTGGGCCCTGATGTGCCGCATTTGTGGGTCAGCCATGCCGACGATGTCGGGAAACCGCATGAGTTGTGTGTGGCGCAGTTCCCTGTCAATTTGCTGGAAACCTTGTCTGTGCCTGAGTGGGGCGACGTTTCCGACCTCCTGCGCCGGGCTTCGCAGGGGCTGGTGATTCAAGCGCCTGTTTGCTCGGACGTGCAGGGCTTGCTGCTGCGCATGCAGGCTGAACAAGGCCTCACGCGCCTGGCTTTGTTGCTTGAAATTCTGGGCTTGCTGGTCAAGCACCCGTCAGCGCTTCAAACTTTGTCATCCGCCAGTGTGGTGGTTGCAAGTGGGCGTGGCAGTGACCAAACCGATCGCCGCATCGACCGTGTGGTACGGTGGATTCAAGACAACCTTGCGCAGAACCTGCGTATCGAGGATGCAGCCGCTCAGGTGCATGTGAGTCCAGCGGCATTCAGCCGATTTTTCAGACGCAGTCTGGGTAAAACGTTCACAGAGTATGTGAATGATCTTCGCTGCACGGAGGCGGCCATCCAATTGCGAAAGACGGACAAGCCTGTGGCGACCGTGGCGCTCGACTGCGGCTTCACCACCATGTCACACTTCAATCGACAATTCCTGCTCAGGCATGGACAGACACCCAGGCGCTACCGCAAATCGGTTTGAGATGACCAGGATTTGCGTTTGATGCGTTGCAGGCGTTTTTTCAGTCGGGCCAAGGCTTCGTCGCCGTCCATGCGACCGGACAGGGCGTCATGCGCCGCATACCAGATGCTCTGGCTCACCTGGGGGTATTTGAGTCCGGTGAGGGTGGATGGACGAATCACCCCTTGGTCGATGATGGTGCGAAGCGCCGGCATGTGCGGATTGGCGGCAATCAATGCCCGGTCTTCGTAGAGGGCTGGCCGCGTCGGGTTGAAGGCGCCACCGATGGCCCGCTCCAGTTGAACGGCGGCGCTGGTCATGTACAGCACCAGATCGGCGGCCAGTTCAGGATGCTTGGAGTAGCGCGACACACCCAATTGCCAGCCTCCCACGGCCGAACGTCCGCCAGAGGCTTGCAGCCCAGGCATGGGCGCGATACCCACTTTGTCCTTGACGGGGCTGTCGTCTTTTTGCATCAATGCCCAAGCGTAGGGCCAATTGCGCATGAAAAGGGCATGGCCGTTTTGGAAAACTCCGCGCGAATCCTCCGGTTCATGGTTGAGGACGCCCAGGGGTGAAATGTCCCCAATCCACCGCGCCGCCATGTCCAATGCCGCAGCCGCAGCCGGGTTGTGCGCGGTGATTTCTCCCGAAGCACCCAACACTTCCCCTCCGCCGCTGCTGGCGATCCACTCCAATGCGTGGCAGGTCAGGCCTTCGTCGGCTTTGCCCTGGAACAGGAACCCATGAAAGTCGCTGTGGCCACGGGCTCGCTCTGCGGTTTGAATGCGTTTGGCGATGTCGCGCAACGCTTGCCATGTGCTTGGCACGGGTTGACCGTAGCGGGCCAGCAAATCCTTGCGGTAATACAGCACGCCAGCATCGGTGTACCAAGGCAGCGCGACCAGCCGACCTTGCACCGTGTTGCCCTCGATCAGTGTTTTGAAATGTTGGCTTTCTTCGCCGCGTGTCCAGGGCCGCAAGTCGAGCAAATGGTCTTTGAGCAGACCGGGCCACACCAGATCGACTTGCAGCACATCGATGTCGGTGGATTTGGCGGCGAACAACTGCCTATACAGCGCCAACTTGTCGGGAACACTGGATGGTGGTGAAAAATTCCGAACGGTGTGGCCTTTTTTTTGCGCCCATTGCTGTGCGTATTTGAAACAATAACTCACATCGGTGCCACTTGGGCCGCAAGCGACGGTGAGTTCGGCTGCGACGGCCCGGTGTGCAGGCAGCGTCAGTGCCCATGCCATGCAAAGCGCGCTTGTTTTTTTGGATACCCAATTGACCATGTGCCGACCCTGTTCAGGGGGCACATGATGGCTGATTTGGTGCAAGGGCAGGGTGTGTGTTTGGACAGTTAATGACTGTTTTCATACCCTCGCAAGGTTTGCTTCAAGGCTGGGGCGACAAGTGCTTGCCCAGAAATTTCTCGACACGTTGCCAGAAATCGGCTTGTGTCTTCGGGTCGACGAAGCCATGCCCTTCATCAGGGTATTCGATCCATTCAACCTGGGTGTTGTGGGGTTTGAGGGCATCACGCATTTTTTCACCGTGAATCAACGGTACGCGTTCGTCTTTGCCGCCGTACGCCATCAACACGGGTGCCTTGATGCGAGTCGCCTGTTGTATGGGCGAGTAGGCTTTGAACATGTCGGCATCCTTGGTGGCGTCCCCAATCAAACGGGGAAATCCATAGGTCTTGGCTTGATCGGTCATGTCGCTCCAGTTCACGCTGTACAGCAGACTTTGGTCTGTGACACCGACCCAGTTGATCCCGCACCGGAACAGGTCAGGGTCGTTCACCAAGCCCATCAAGGTGGCGTAGCCCCCGTAGCTGGCACCCATGATGCAGATGCGCTTGGGGTCGGCAACGCCCTGTGCAATGGCCCATTTCGCGCCGTCGGCCAGGTCGTTTTGCATGCTCTGGCCCCATTGTTTCCAACTGGCCTCGAAGTGTTTGCGTCCAAAACCGGTGCTGCCCCTGAACTCGGGTTGCAGCACGGCATAACCGCGAGAGGTCAGGAACTGGACTTCGGGGTTCCACCCCCAGGATTGGCCTCGTACCCAGGGACCGCCGTGGACCAGAACCAGCAGCGGCAGGTTCTTTTTGGCTTCGCCGGGTGGCAGGCTCAGGTAGGCCGGAATGCTCAGGCCATCCCGTGCCGGGTAGCGGATAAAGTCCATGCCCGCCATGGGCTGTCCACGCAGTTGCGGCATGGCGTCACCCAGGCGTGAGAATTTTCGCGTGTCCCGGTTGTAGAGATAGGTTGAGCCAGGGGCACGATCGGAATAAGCGCTGATCAATGCGTAAGGCGTTTCCGATCGGGACGCGACTGAAACCACATTGACGGTACTGGGCAAGGCCTTGTCCAGTGTGTCTTGCAAAGATTTGAAGGTGTCGCTGGTCCATTGGGTAACAGCGGCATCTATGGTGTAGCGCCAGCCCTGAATTTCACCTTGGTGGATGACCGGCGCAGGATAGAGGTCGAAGTTGCTGCTGAACAGAACAGCCTTGTCGCTCAGTTGCCGTTTGTCAAAGTCCCAGGTGTAAAGACCGGTGGTGTCCTTGCCTTGGTTACTGACCACGTACAGCCGATCGGCTTTGTCAATGTGCAGCGGATACAGCGTGGTGCTTAGACTGTCAACGGTGGTCAGTGTTTGCCATGCCTGATCAGGGCTGCGATAGAGCATTTTGTGTTGGCCGTCCCGCGATTCGACCGCTGCCCGCAGGCGATCCTGCCGGTCAAAAACCCAGTGGTGCGCATGCAAAGGGGCATCGACTTCGGTCCAGCGGCCAGTGACCGTGTTGACTTTGCGTACCCGTCGGTAATCGGCCCCTACTTTCTTGTCATAAGCCTCGGTCACGATGACCCAGACGTCATCGCCTGTTTGGTCGGCAGACGTCCTCAGCAGCTCGGTTGCTTGTGGCAGCAGTTCTGCCCGCACGCTGCTTTGCACGAAGCTGCGGATGGTTTCGGCCAATTGTGTGTAGCGATCGCCATTGGCGTCCACCGCAAACAGCCCGGGGTTGATTTCTCTTTGCCCCGCCGACTTGAGCCAGGTGGCCAGATTAAAGACCAGCCTGTTGTCGTTGACCCAGGCAAAGCTGCCGACAGAATCCCGCTCGAATGACGCCACCACCTTCGGTGTTTGTGTGACCAGATCCATCACGGCCAGTTGTGCAGGACTGTCTTTGATGCGCAGTTTGAAGGCCACTTTTTTGCCATCGGGCGACAGTTGCGCTGCGCTGAATGCGCGCTCTTGAAAGTAGCTGGATGCCGGCGCCTTGTCTGGCGTGGCCGCAGGCTGTGCCCAGGCATTCCAGGTCAGGCCGCTGGTGATGGCCCACAGGCACGCCTTGACGCACCACGCTTTGGTTTTTTTGAACATGTTTCCTCCCTGTTTGGAACAGGAAATGGCCAATCTCCGTCGGCTCATTTCCAACCTTGAACGTCTAGCGCATCACCTGAGTGCGGCGCAGTTTTGTGCAATGAATGCCTGATGGTCTGGCATGACATCCACACATTTCACGATCACCTGACGGACGCTCTCCAGGTACTCGTGAATGCTCTCTTCAGACTGCAAGTCCACCAGTGGATGGTATTGCTGGGCGTGCAGATTTTGGCCTTCCATGACCTGTAGCCAGCCCACTTCCGAGAACAGCTCGCCATCAATCCGCAGAACGCGACCGGTGGCTTTGAACAGGTCGATCTTGTGCTGCAGGGTTTCAGGGATTTGCATGTGGGCACAGGCTTTCCAGAACTCGGAATCCTGGCGCTGGTTGAGGTGGTAGTGCAGGATGATGAAGTCACGGATGCGCTCGAAATGGAAGCGGCTTTGCCGGTTGAACTCCGCAATTTCGATGGGATTGAAGCCCCGATCTGGAAAGAACTCCACCAGTTGAGCAACAGTGCTCTGAATCAAATGGATGCTGGTGGACTCCAGTGGTTCCAGGAAGCCGCTGGACAAGCCAACAGCAATCACGTTCTTGTTCCAGGCTTGTTTGCGCATGCCGGTGGTGAAGCGGATGGGGCGGGGGTCAGCCAGTGCCTTTCCGTCCAGAGTAGACAGCAGGATGTCCGCAGCCTGGTCGTCGCTCATGAATTGGCTGCAATACACATGGCCATTGCCTGTGCGGTGTTGCAGTGGGATGCGCCACTGCCACCCTGCCGAATGCGCTGTGGAGCGGGTATAGGGCGTCAGTACGGATGCCGAGGCGCAGGGCACAGCCAGAGCTCGGTCACAGGGCAGCCAATGTGTCCAATCCTCGTAGCCTGTTTTCAGGGTTTGTTCAATCAGCAATCCCCTGAAGCCTGAACAATCAATGAACAGGTCACCTTCGATGCGTTGACCGTTTTCCAGCTCTACCGATTCTATGAAACCGTCATTGGCGCGTTGATGTACTTGTGTGATCTTGCCTTCTATGCGTTGCACACCTCGTGGCTCCGAGAGTTTCCGGAGGTATTTGGCGTACAACGAGGCGTCAAAGTGGTAAGCGTAAGCGATGTCGTTGAGAGGAGAGTTGGCGACTTCGTCAGTGGGGGGCATGAATTTGTTGGCCAATGCCGCCATGCGTGTGATGGAGTAAGCCTCCAGCGGGTGAGCTTTGCCCAGCATGCGCATTTTTTGCCAGTACTGGTCAAACCGCACAGTCCACAAATCCTGCCCAATCGGACCGAACCCGTGCATGTAGCGGTCACCCAATTTGCCCCAGTTGACAAATTCGATGGCCAGCTTGAATGTGCCTTTGGTCTCCCGCATGAACTCGGCTTCATCCAGGCCCACGATCTTGTTGAAGCGCTGGATCATCGGAATGGTGGCTTCGCCCACGCCAACGGTGCCGATTTCATCCGATTCGACCAGTTTGATCTTGTATTGGCCCTTGAGAACGGCGGACAGTGCTGCTGCCGTCATCCAGCCGGATGTACCTCCGCCCACGATGACAATGGTTTGGATCAAGGATGCTGCTTGCATGGGAAAACACCTGTATGAAAAAAGGGGAGCATGGCTCCCCTGGAATTCTGTCATACAGGCCCCTCGTGTGAGGGGCCTGAAAGGTCAGAACTTGTAGCTTGCACCAAACATCATGGCTGGACCGAATTTCTTGCGGTCAGTCGTGTTGCCTGTCTTGGCATCGTATTGGGCGAATTCGGCATTGGTCAGGTTGATGCCCTGAACCAGCAAAGTCAGACCTTTGGCTTGACCCTGGGTGAATTCGTACGAAGCCTGTGCATCCACCTGGGTTTCACCCTTGATGTACACCAGCTGGGTGTTGTCCTGGTAGTCGGCAATCGAGCCCAGGAAGTCCGAACGTTTGCGGGCAGCAACCGACAGTTGCAGGCCGCTCTTTTCGTAGTACAGACGCAGGTTGGTGACCTGTTTGGACAGGCCTGGCAACGGGATGTTGGTGGTGTTCACGCCGGAGGTGGAGAAGCCCGAGGCTGGCAGGGTCACCGAGCTGTTATTCAGCGACGTGTTGACCACCACACCAAAGCCGTCCAGCGCGCTGGATGCCATCGAGAACGGCACGTTCAATGCCATTTCAATGCCATTGATCGAGCCGCCTGTGCCGTTGGATGCCTGGGTCAGCAAGCCAACAGTGCTGCCACCGGCAGGCAAAACTGTGCCTGGGGTGATGTAGTTGGCGAAATCAAACACCTGGCTGCGCTTGAGGATGTAGGTCTTCAGGTCCTTGTAGTAACCGGCAATGCTGAAGTAACCCTTCTTGCCAAAGTACTTTTCCCATGACAGGTCAATCGTGTCAGCACGGAACGGTTGCAGGTTCGGGTTGCCGCCCGAGCCCTTGAGCATGGGCACGCCCGTGGTGGTGTCCAGGCTGAAGTCGCGGGTGGCTTTCATGTCTTCCATGTTGGGGCGCGCCAGGACACGGCCCAGACCAAAGCGCAGGACGTTGTCATTGCCCAGATCCGTGACCAGATTCAAGCTGGGCAGGAAGTCGTTGTAGCTGGTGCCGCCGGTGACAGGAGCATAGCCGCAGGAGTGGGTCGCACCATCGCAGCTGGCTTGATCTACACGGTAACCTGATGTCGACTGGTTGGTGTGGATCATCTGCAGGCCCACATTACCGCGCACGGCTTTGTCCATGATTTTGGAATCAATATCGCCCTTGACGTAAGCCGTGGTCACCTTTTCATTCACGCCCCAGTTCTTGGAGATGATGTCGTGTTCAGTCCAGGGGCTCAGTTTGTAGGCGCTGCCCAGGGAGCCAGCGGGGTTCCAGTTCAAGGTGGGAATGCCGGTCAGGCCGCCAACACCCGTTGTTGCACCTGGGATGGCCAGGGCAGCATAGGCGCCGGGGGTGTTCAGCAGGAGTGCGCCCTCCTGTGTTGTGCGGGTTTTTGCACGGTCAGAATAGATCAAGCCGATGTCTGCAGAAACGATCGGACCCAGGTTCACATCGCGGCCACCCGACAGGCGAGCCGACTTGATGCTGTCTGTGTTGGACGGCGCTGCGTAATAGCCGTCCTGCGTGCCGCCACCCCAGCCTTGGGGGTTGGTCAGTTTGATGATGTTGGGATCGGCATAGTTCAGACCGGTTTTGTAAGCGACATTGGCCAGGTTGTTGCCATTGAAGCCGCTGAAACTGATCGTGTCGAGCGGGTTGTTGACGCTACCGGGCAAACCTGCAGTGGTCTCAAAGCGGACGGAATCCTTGACCACTTTGGAATACGACAGGTCGGTCTTCATGCGCCAGTCGGCGGCCTTGAATTTGGTCGCCCAGCCCAGTGAGTTCAGGGTGTCGGTGTAGTCTTCGTTGTGATTACGGATCACGCCACGGAAGTTGCTGAACGTGCCAGACTGTGCAATGCCATTGACGATGGTGGCGTTGGTCAGGACACCGCCGGAGTCATAACCGCCAGCGCTCAGACCGCCAACAGGGCCTTCCAGGCCACGTTTTTGAACCGAGAAGTTGCCCTTGGAGTGGAAGAAGTCCACAGTGGATTCAAAATCCTTGTTGGGCTTGTATTGCAGCACAGCCATCGCACCGGTGCGGTCGGAGTTGATGGTTTCGATGTCGGTTGTGAAGCCGCCGGGTGCCTTGACTTTCTGGCCCTGGTAGTCCACATCTGCCACCCAGCCGCCCCAGGTGTTGAAGTTCGGGCGGCCACCGCCATTGCTCTTGCTCTTGACGAAGCCCAGTGCCACACCGACCGTGCGGTCAGCAAACTGGTCAATGTACGACACGGAGTAGCGATCGCCACTGCCTGTGCCGAAGCCTGGCTGGTTTTCTGCTTTGCCCATGGATTCGCCGCGTGCACTGACCACCACATTGCGCTTGGCAAAATTCAGAGGACGAACCGTCTGCAGGTCAATGGTTGACGACAAGCCCTGGCCAGCCAAAGACGCATCGGCTGTTTTGTACACCACCACACTGCTCAACAATTCGGCTGGGAACTGATCGAATTCAACACCACGGTTGGATGCTGTGGATGCTTGCTCGCGCCCGTTCAGCAGGCCGCCGTTGAAGTCGGGCGACATGCCACGAACACTCACGCCTTGTGCGCGGCCTGTCACCGCGCTGCGTTGAGCTGTCACGCCTGGCAGGCGGGAGATGGATTCTGCAACGGTGGTGTCGGGCAATTTACCGATGTCTTCGGCAGAGATGGCCTCGACGATGCTGTCGGCGTTTTTCTTGGTCGAGATGGCGCTTTCAATCGCAGCCCGAATACCGGTCACCACCACGTTGTCGACTGCTTGCTGCGCTTGTGCTGCAGACGCAGCCACCAGCAAAACAGCACAGCCTGCGGCGACAGGGCTGAACCTGAAGCTTGCGCGTTTTTGGGTTGTAGGAGTCATGTTTGAAGACCTTAGAGATGAATGAAGAAGTGGCGTGTACCGATGTTCCGTTACACACGGACACGATTTTGTAGTAAAACTAGATTTCTGACCCGTAGGGAAAAACCCTAGATTCAATGGATTTGCTTAAATTTCAGGCAATTCAATGGGCTTATTTGCAGTTTTGTTGCGTTGATGAGACGGTTCAGGTTTTTGTGTTGTAATGAAATTACATATTGATTTGCTGTTTTGTAGTCGCGGAGTGGGGTGAGGGCGAGCGCTGCGAGAGAATGATGAGCCCTATCGGGTCTGACAATCAAAAGGTGCGGTATTCCGATACAAGCAGGTTACGAAAATCAGGCATGGTTCAGTTCAGGCGCTTGTTTCTGATGACAATCTCTGCCAGGAGAAAAAACCATGACCCTCGCGTTCTACCCCACCAAATACTGGACCGTGCTGGCGGCTTTGCTCGGCAGCATGCTGTTCACCAGCGCTGTGCATGCGCAAGGCACCGTGCGCCCGGAGGTTCACAAGCCGCTGTCCGCTGCCCAGGAAGCGCTCAAAAACAACCAGGCCGATGCCGCCTTGAAGTTGTCGGCTGATGCCTTGGCTGTTCCTGATCTCACTGCAGTGGAGCGCAACGCCATCTTGCGCACGCGCGCTGTGGCCGCCACCCGCGCCCAAAACTGGGACTTGGTCATCGAGTCGCTCGAGCCGCTGGTGGTGCAGCCCGAGATCGCTGTGGCAGACAAGCGCCCCATGTTGGAGACCTTGGTCAGTGCCAGTCAGCAAAAGAAAGATTACCCCCGCCTGGTCAAGTGGGCGCGCCAGTACCTGCAGGACGGCGGCCCCAATGCTTCGATGCGCACCGTCATGATCCAGGTGTTGGCGGTCACGGGGCAGCATGCCGAGGTGGTCAAGGAAATGCAGGAGAAGATGCGCCTGGACGAGGCTGCAGGCAAGAAGACCGCCGAAGAAGAGTTGCGCATGTTGGCGGTCAGCTACCGCCAACTCAAGGACAACGCGGGTTACCAGGCCACCTTGCGCAAGCTGTTGATCGCTTACCCCAGCAAGGCGTATTGGTCTGAGACGATCAGTCGCTTGGCGCAGACGCCGGGCCTGAACCAGCGGCTGGAGCTGGACCTGTACCGCTTGCTGGAGGAGTCCGGTAACCTGGAAGAGGCCGACGAATTCACCGACATGGCCCAGATGGCCTTGCGTGCAGGCTTGCCCGCCGAGGCGCAACGCGTGCTGGCCAAGGGGTATGAAAAAGGTGCCTTGGGCAAGGGGGCTGAAGCGGCTGCGCATGCCAAGCTCAAAGCCGAGGCCCAGAAGAAAGCCCAGGAAGACGACAAGCTGTTTCCTCAGCTCGAAAAGTCGGCCAAGGACGGCAACACCCTGGCCGGCGTGGGTGATGTGCACGCTTCCAAGCAGAATTGGGCAGCGGCCAATGCCGCATACGCACTGGCGCTGGCAGCAGGAGGTTTGCGCCGCGAGCAGGAGTTCCGCTTGCACTACGGGATCAGCCTGATCAAGGCGGGACAAAAAGAGCAGGGTTTGCAGCAACTGCAGGCTGTGCAGGGCGATGCGACCGCGGTGGAGATTGCCACCCTTTGGCAACTGCTGGCACGCTGAAGCTTGGGGATAAGGCGGTCCCGGTCAAGTTGTATCGGGTCAAGAAGGGCTGCTGTGCGGCCCTTTTTTAATGGGATTGGCAAGTCTTCGGGTTTTTGCTGTTGCAAACGATTGCATAATCGTTTAAATTGCTTTGCAAATTGACTGCAAACTTTGTTTCTGCACAAACACCTATGTCCAATCTTTCGACACCGTTGAGTCCACCGCGCTTGAGCATGGGGCAGATCCTCCAGATGAACGTGGGCTTTCTGGGGCTGCAATTCAGTTTTGGCTTGCAGCAAAGCAGCATGGGGCCGATCTACAGCTATCTGGGGGCCGATGAGGCGTCCTTGCCACTGTTGTCATTGGCGGGCCCTGTGACGGGTCTGTTGGTGCAGCCCATTGTGGGGGCCATGAGCGACCGGACGGCCTCGCGCTGGGGGCGGCGCACACCTTATTTCTTGATCGGTGCCATTTTGTGCTCGCTCAGCCTGTTTGCCATGCCTTACAGCTCGGCGCTGTGGATGGCTGCCAGCTTGCTGTGGATTCTGGATGCTGCCAACAACATCACCATGGAGCCCTACAGGGCCTATGTGGGTGACCGTTTACCCAAAGACCAGCACCCTGCGGGCTACATCATCCAGAGCGCATTCACAGGCCTGGCCCAGACCTTGGCCTATTTATCGCCAGCGCTGCTGGTCTGGCTGGGCATGAGCAAGGATGCGGTGGGGGGCAACCACATCCCGCAATTCATTTTCTGGTCGTTCATGTTCGGTGCCCTCATTTCCGTGACCACGATCTTCTGGTCGATCTGGCGCGTGCCTGAGCTGCCGCTGACCCCAGAGCAATTGACGCGCATCCAGGCGCAAAAACAGGGCTTCGGTGCCACGTTGCGCGAAATCTGGGACGCCATCAAGGAGATGCCCGTGCCCATGCGGCAAATGGCCTGGATGAAACTGTTCCAGTGGATGGCCATGGGCTGGTATTGGCAGTATGTGACCTATGCCATTTCGAGATCCTTGTTTGGTACGTCCGACGCGGGCAGCGAGGGATTTCGGGATGCGGTGCTGATCAACAGCCAGGTGGGGGCATTCTTCAACGTGGTGTCGTTCATCACGGCACTGTTCATGGTGCGTTACACGCAACGTTTCGGCGCGGCCAAAGTGCATGCGTTTTGTCTGGTCATGTCGGGCTTGGGCATGCTGCTCTTGCCACACCTGACGGCAGAGGTGGTGGCTGCATGGTGGCCTGCCTCGATGGCTTCGCTCATGCCAAAGTTGGCCTCCGAGTACTGGCTGTTTTTGCCTGCGGTGGGGGTGGGCCTGGGCTGGGCCAGCATCATGGGCAACCCCTATGTCATGCTGGCGCGCAGCGTGCCGCCTGAGCGCACAGGCGTGTACATGGGCATCTTCAACATGTTCATCGTGATCCCGCTGATGCTGGGCGGTTTCATTGTCAGCCAGCTCTACAACCGTGTCTTTGCGGGAGACCCCCGTTATGTGCTGATGACCGCAGGCGTGCTGATGCTGCTGGCGGCACTGGCCACATTGCGCGTCAAGGTGCCTGAAGGCGACGTGCCCGCCATGGCCCCAGCAGGCGCTGGGCATTGATTGAGCGCTTCCACCCAACCCATAACAAATCTGACTTCGAGAAAAATGAAAAACCAGGTTCAACTGATCACTTATGTTGACCGCTTTGGCGGCAAAGATTTGACGCAACTGCGCGAGCTGCTGACCGGGCCACTCAAGGGTGTTTTTGGGGGCGTGCATTTGCTGCCGTTCTTCTACAAGATCGATGGAGCGGACGCCGGATTTGACCCGATCGACCACACCCGCGTGGACGACCGCCTGGGCGACTGGAGCCATGTGCGCCAGTTGGCGCAAGAGCACGATGTGATGGCCGATGTGATCGTCAACCACATGTCTTCCGAGTCGCCCCAGTTTCTGGACTACTCGAAAAAAGGTTCGACCTCTGAATACGACGGCCTGTTCCTGACCATGGAGTCGGTGTTTCCAAATGGGGCCACTGAGCAGGACTTCTTGAATGTCTACCGCCCCCGGCCCGGCATGCCGTTCACGGTGACCACGCTGGCCAATGGTGAGCGCCGCTTGCTGTGGACGACGTTCACTTCCCAGCAGATCGACATCGATGTGCATCACCCTGCGGGCAAGGCGTATCTGGACTCCATCCTCCAATCGCTGTCGGACAGTGGCGTGACCATGGTGCGTCTGGATGCTGTGGGTTATGCGATCAAGAAGGCAGGCAAAAACTGTTTCATGATGCCCGAGACCTTTGAGTTCATTGGCGAGTTCGCAGCCCGTGCGCGTGAGCTGGGCTTGGAGGTGCTGGTGGAAATCCACTCCTACTACAAGCGTCAAATCGAGATTGCCAAGAAAGTGGACTGGGTGTACGACTTCGCTTTGCCGCCCCTTGTGCTGCATGCGCTGGAGTTTGGTCGCAGCGGCCCCTTGCTCAACTGGCTGGGCCAGCGCCCCAACAACGCAGTGACCGTGCTCGACACGCACGACGGCATTGGCATCATTGACATTGGCGCAGACGCTGCAGACCGGGCGGGCAACCCGGGGCTGGTGCCCCCGCACGAGCTGGACGAACTGGTCGAGCGCATGCACCGCAATTCCCAAGGTCAAAGCCGCAAAGCCACGGGCGCTGCCGCCTCCAACCTGGACCTGTACCAGGTCAACTGCACCTTCTTTGACGCCTTGGCGCGCAACGAGTCGGCCTATCTGGTGGCGCGTGCCATTCAGTTCTTTGTGCCCGGCATTCCACAGGTGTATTACGTGGGCTTGTTGGCGGGCCACAACGACATGGCCTTGCTCGAGCGCACCCAGGTGGGCCGCGACATCAACCGCCATTACTACCCCCGCGCTGAAGTGCTGGAGGCCATGGAAACCCCGGTGGTTTCGCGCCTGATCGAGCTCATCCGTTTGCGCAATGCGCATCCGGCTTTCAACGGTCAGTTCAGCAGCGCAGCGCCTGCAGAACACCAGCTGGTGATGACGTGGACGGCGGGCGAGCATTTCGCGCGACTGGAAGTGGATCTGAAGGCCAAGACGGGGGTGATCAGTTGCTCTGACATGCTTGGTGAGCGACGGTTCATGTTGGACTGACGTTTAAATCACACCGATAAAAAAAGCCGGAGAGTTTCTCCGGCTTTTTTATTTCATGTAGTCAAAAAAAGACCGCCCTAAGGCGGTCATGAGGTGGACCTTGAAGAAGACCGACCAACGTTGCAGCTGGTCGGTTTCAGTGCGATCAGAAGGTGTACTTCAGACCGGCCTTAGCAGAGCGGCCGTTGATCGAACGTGCAGCCATGCGGCCGTCGTTGATTTCGGTGTAGCCAATCGTGTTGCTCAGGTTGTAAACGCCGAAGGTGGCCAGCAGGTCTTTGCTGATGGCGTAGTTGGCGAATGCATTGACCACGGTGTACGCAGGCAGAGTGGCTTCATACGGAGTGCCTTGTGCATCCTTGGCGCTGGATGATCCAACGATGGCAGCACCCACTGTGAATGCACCAGCGGTGTAAGTTGGGCTCAACTGATAGACCACTTTGGCTTGACGGTTTGGTGTCAGGCCGCTGCTCACGATTTTGGCGTCAGTCAAGGTGATGCCGCCGTTCACGCGGAAAGCACCCATTTTGTAGCCGGCTTCGATTTCCAAACCCTTGGCATCGTACTTGTTAGCGGTGCTCTTCTGGGTGGTTGCATCGTAGTTGCTCTCGTCGGTCTTGGCCTGGAACAGGGTAACGAAGGTGCTCAAGTTTCCATCGCGCATCTTGACGCCGCCTTCGTATTGCTGCACGGTGTTGATTGGCACAACACCAGCGCCACCTGCCATAGGCACAGCAGCGGAGCCGAACATGATGCGGTCTGCGTTGAATGCAACGCCTTCGCTCACGCGGGCAAACACAGCCAGATCTTTGTTCAGCTGGTAGTTCGCACCCACGGAGTAAGAAGTGTGATTCTTCTTGTAATCGATGGCTTGTGCTTTACCAGCTTGGAACTGGTTGCTCACAGCTTGGTTGTAGCTGCCTGTGGCCACTTGGCTGTCTTGACGGATACTGCCGTCAATCGACAGAGCACCTTTTTCCCAGCCGATCACAGCATAAGGCGATGTGGTGCGGTAAGTAGCATCGATGGCGCGTGTGCAGCAACCGCCCCAAACGTCTGTGCCCAGAGCAACAGCACCATAGCTGTTGGTCGTGCTGTTGGACAGCAGTGCAGGGTTGTTGTCGGTGGCTTGCATCAAGTACTGGTTAAAGTTCCAGGTCAGGCCCACTTTCTGAACGTTCATGAACAGACCGAAGGTGGTGTTCAGCTTGGCGCCATCGGCTTGTGCGAACGATTTGCTCAGCTTGACATCGTTTGTTGTGCTGCCCATGTCATCCATGGATGTGTTGAACACGGTGTTGGTGAATGCGTTGCCGACGTATGCTTTGCCTGCATTGGGGCCCGTAGCGTACTTGGTGCCTGCGGGTGCGGCTGCCACATCGTTGGCTGGGAACAAGCCGATGAAGCGGCCCGAATTGGACGAGCTGCGGAATTTTTCGCTCAATTTCCAGCCATCGGCCAGTTTGAGTTCGGTTTCCACGCCAAATGAGTTCTGCTTCACGCGCAGACCATCGTTGACATCAGTGCCCACCATGGTGTTGTTTTTGGTGAGTGTGTAGTCTTTGACCCAGTAAGGAGAGTACATGGATGCCTTGCGGGGGTCGATGCCTGCCAGTTCGCTGACCTTACCATTTGAAATTTTGACAGGCACGGGCATGAACAATGGAGACTGGTCATCCAGGTGCTTGAAGCTAAAGCGCACATAGCCGTTGTCCAGCTCTTGTGTGATGTTGCCTTTGATCTGACCACCTTGTGTGCTGTTGGCCGAAGCGTTCCGGGGACCTTGACCTTGATGTGTGTAACCGCCGATGAAGAAGCGGGTCTTGTCGCTGAGTTTGCCGCTGTAGTCGAAATCCAGACGTTTTTCATCGTATCCCAGGCCGGTGGTCACGCCGATGCTTCCACCGGGTTCTTCACCTGTCTTACTGATGAAGTTGATGATGCCGCCAGGGGAGTTGGTGGCCAGTGTGGATGCCGAACCACCGCGGACCACTTCCAGGCGCTCCAGGCTGTTGTCTGCGCGCAGGAACATGTCAGGTGTGGCAAAGGCCACATCGCCGAACAGCAGTACAGGCAGGCCGTCTTCCTGGAATTGGACGTAACGCGAGCCACCGGCCGAAATGGGCAGGCCGCGCACGGTCACGTTGGCATTACCGCCACCGCCGCTGGATTCGGCGCGGATGCCGGGCACTGTGCGCAGGATGTCCGATGCGTTGGTGGGTTGGCTTTGCAGAACTTGCTCGACGCCAACAGTTGACACCGAGTTGGATTGCTTCATTTTGCTGGCACCTGTCGCAGTGCCGGTGACCACCACTTCGTCCAGTTTAAGGGTGTCATTGCTGGATTGAGCATGGGCAATACCCATCTGCACAACGGTCAGCGCTACGGCTGCGGCCACTTTGGTAGGGGCAATTTTTTGGATTTTCATTGGATAGTCTCCAGAACATTGAAACGATTGCAATGGGCAAGAGTCCCGTTTGCAAGATGGAATCCCAGAAGAGAACAGGTTGTTTTCAACCGAGGACGAAGTGCATTATGCGAAGAAATGAAAACGTTTGCAATTGATGTGAAATTCAAATCACTGAATGAATGTGTGTTTGAGTCTGTTTTCTCCTAGGAAAATTGGAAAATTTCGGTAGTTTCCCTAGTGTCACAAGTGCGCAACAACAATCGGCTGTAAGATTGACACAAGAGTTAGGGCTTTCCCTATATGGCCAGGACGCGGGATGCATGTATGATGCAAACGATTGCAAATCAATCCAGATAAATAAAGGAGTAGC
>NZ_JACYFT010000006.1 GCF_014837235.1 Limnohabitans radicicola
CCCCCCGCCCCACCACAGGACGATAAAATCCAAACCAACAATAGAATTGGCGCAAATGAATATATTCTTTGGTGATTCATAGATGAAAATTTAACTCTCTCAGAGTAAATCATTTATATTCAAACGCAAATCAATATTGTCAGTTAATACTGAGAACACCCGTCCTGAAGTTGTACGTCGCCCCAGTGGCATCTGTGACGGTTCCAATAACATCAACATATGCCCCCATCATTACAGTGTCGGTATAACTCACCGTGAGTGTTTGACCCGAAATTGTTCCTGTCACAACCGCATTGGTATACGGTGTATTCGTGCCAGTAAAAACCATTTTCAGCCCTGTTGCGCTGGCAATATTTTTGGTAAAAGTAATCGTTCCAGAACCTGATCCAAAGGTGTTGTCAATCCCACTCAAGTTCTCCGCCGTCTTGGCAAACAACAGGAAATTGAGCTTGCTGGAATCCACCTTCGCTGGGTCAAGCACATCGACGCGCACCGTGACCGTGGCAGGTGTTGCCGTGGCGTTGGCCATGGCGGTGCTGCTGCCGGTGTTCCAGCTGGCACTCCAGTCCGGGGCCGTGGTGCTCAAATCGGACAGGGTGAAGCCTGAAGGCACGTAGACCGGATTCAACAGCGCATCGAGCATGAGTGCCGGGGCATCCGCCTGGCGCGTGATGACCAGGTTGCCCGTGCTGTCAGCTGCAATCGTAAGGTTGCCACTGCCCGAAGCCACCGACTTGCATGTGACCGAGGCCAGTGAGCTGGGCAGTTTGCACACCATCCAGCCGATGTTGGTGCCCACGCCAGTGAGATAGTTGCCCACCGCGTAGTAGTTGCCACCCGTGGCCACCACATCCCGGAATCCTGTGCCGTTTGAGGTTTTAACCGACAAGCGTTTGGCGGCTGTGGGGGTGCCCGCTGCATTGGTTTCCACGAGCACCGGGTAGGTGTCACTCCCCTCCCCTCCATAGCCCACCATGAGCACGCCACCCGTGGCCGTTTTGAGGCCTGCGTAGTACGCCTGGTTTGCAGCATTCGTGTTGGTGCGCGTCTGAACGTTGGCACCCGCCACCGTCATGTAAGCACCCAAGCCCCCCAGCACCTGGGTGTTGGCCGTGGTCACACTGAACGTGGAAAACTGACTCTTGCTGGCCACCAAGTTTCCAGCCAGGTCGTAGGTGTTGAAGGCATTGCCCGTGCTGGCGTAGCCATCGGCCTTGACTTCGAGGGTGCCAAACTGGTCGTAGGGCAAAACCTTGGCCCAATCGAGCCCCAAGGTTGCCCCGAGCTTGGTCACCACATGGGCACGGGCCGTTGAAGTGCTGCCAAAGATGTCCATGGCCACGATCACGCCGCCGTCCGCCGTGGGCCGCATGGACTTGATGTCAAAAGAGCGTTCGTTCCAATTGGTTCCACTGGTGCCGAGTACGGCCGAGAGCTGCGTGGCATCAAACCCCAGTTGCACTACCTTGTCCACCGTGCCGGTGGATCGGTTCATCATGAACAGCAAAGGCGGTTGTGCGGTTGATGGCGAGGCCGTGGCATAGGCGCTGTGGGCCACCACCCACTTGTTGGGGGCCGGTGTCACCGCTGCCACCGACATGTTGTTGAGCACGTGGGTGAAGCTGGCAGGAATGGCGCTGCAGGTCACCGCCACATTGCCCACCGACTGCCCGGCGATGGTGCCCGCACCGTTTGCCACGGTGCAGTTGAGTCCCGTGGGCTGGATCTTGACGCTCACGCTGTAGGAGGCAGCGTTGGCCAGTTGGTTGGAGAACTGGAAACTCGTGGTGTTTGCGGACGGAGCTACTGTGTCCGTGCCGTTAGCTAGGACGAGCCCGGCCGCTGAGAGACCGGCAATGGTGCCGGAAACGCTGTAAGTGACGGATGTGTCAGGTGCTGCGCTCCCTCCCCCACCGCATGCGACCAAACCCACAGACGTACCAATCAGAAGCGCACAGAGTAACCGGTTCGACATAGCCACTTTTCCTGTTCAAGAAGCGTTGGGAATTGTCGATTATATCCCCCCTTACTCATTCCACTGATTTTGTGCGGTGGTGTATGGATCGGGATTTCAGGATCATGCGCCATGCAATCACCACACGTAACCAGCAATCGGGTTCCCCGACGCAAGACCTCGACCGTTGCCGAGGATGTGTTTGAATTGGAGCGACAGGCCTTGGCGGAGTTGATGACCAAACAACGGTTGTCCCTGGGTCTTTCCCAAGAAGCCTTGGCTTATGAATCCGATGTAGATCGCAGCTATGTGTCGCAAATTGAGCGAGGACAAGGAAACCCCTCGTTGCGCGTGCTTTGTCAACTCTCGCGCCGCTTAGGTCTGCCACTGAGGGATATGTTTTCCCAAGACACACTCTCCCACTCGGAACCGTTTCAGTCCCCCGAAGAACTTGATGCGCCTGGGTTATTTCGAAAGATGTTTGACCGCCCCAGTGGTGGTGCGCAAGAGGGTTCCAGTAAAAAAACGAAGTGAGCTTTCGCCCAACGTTGACGCCTTACTGCAAATTTGATCCGTCCCGCTCTTGGCCTCGCAAACGCTCACGCAGATGGCCAATAAGATTGCCTTTCACAATAGGGCTTTCAATTCCCCTCGTTCTATAGGCTTGCATCGCCATTCCGATGCTTGCAAGTTTTTGCTCGACAAATGCTGTGCGCTCACTCTCTGGCCAGCTCATGAAGTCAAGCCAAACGGTTTCGCGTTCTTGTTTATCACGCTCTAATTTTTGTTGTTTTTCTAACTCCGCTTGTTGGCGCACCTGCAATTCGGTTTGCACCACTTCTTGCTTCTTTTCTTCATAGGTGGACTTCCCTACTTCCGCTTTATCTTCGATGAGTTTCCGAATATATCCAGCGGTTGAGCCTTTAATCTGACGCTTCTTGTCACGCTCTTCAACATAATCAATCACCGCCTTAACACGGTCTTCTTCCTGCATGACCCACAGTAACGCCAGACGGTCACCAATACCGTGCTCCATGAGCCTTTGGTACGTGAGATTTTTTCGTATTTCTGCGTATTCATCTGTCGCGGCTGGAGACAGAAGGGTTTGCTGCTCACTTTCTTTAATGAGAAACTTTACTCCCGTGACATTGCGGCCAGATTTTTGAGGCTCGAACGTGAGGTGAATATCCGACACTCGATTGATCTGGTCAATGGGCTTCACAATCACATCCCGCTTCAGGTATTTGAACTCTGAATACATGGATGCGGTGGCCCCCATCAAGGCACGGAATCGCTCGATTGACCAAACTCCAGTTGTGCCAATTGCCTTATACCGAACGCAGTTTTCGTACAGGGTCAATGCATAACCACTGTCGAACTGTCTTTGTACTCCGATATTAATCGTGGCGTAGACCTCAGGGTCATACAGCTTTTCCGCAAGTGCTTCGTCATAGCGGTACGTGCAAATACCATCTTTGATTTTCCCGAAGGAAAGCATCGTGGTTATTTGCCAGCTCTCTTTCCCATCTTCCATAAGGTTGAATTCAATGGGCGTGGTCGCTAACGCTCGCAGTGCATCTTTGAGACGATCCGTGTTGTGACTTTCATCCCAGCCCATCATGGCACACAAGAGTTTGACGGGAATTTTGTGTGTCCTGGTCGTGAGTAAGCTGTCATACGCATTGAGCAAGATGATGTTTCCCATCTTGCGCTCCAGCAGCGAAAGCGCCCCATTGGTATGAATGGCTGCGACGTGCTTTTTAACGGTTTCGCGTGAGGGCAATGCGAGACGCTTCGCTCTTTCAGACTGAGGCATGCTCGAATTTTACCGTTAAGTGATGCCAGGTCAAGAAAAAAAGCCTCACCTTTCAGGTTTGCATCTTCACTCTCCCCTAAACCATCACCTATCACCCCTAAACCATCACCTAACTCTGCGGTCGAGTCGGCTATTCCTCATGTTTTCCCTTATAAATCAACAACTTATGGGAGCCGACCTGGAGATAAAAGACCTCCCCTAAACCATCACCTAAAACGAATCCATCATCCCCTAAACCCTCACCTGTCATCCCCTAAACCCTCACCCAAAACACCGTAAGTCATTGATTTTAAAAGGAAATAACAACCCTAAACGTATTAAAGTTGTTGTTATATAAAACAACAACAAGAGCCGAAACCAATGCTTGCGTACATCACACAAGGTTGTTGGTGTTTTATATAAATATATATAGCTATATTTTTAGATTCGTGAAGTACTCCACCAAAGCCTTTTCGATCAGCTGTGTTTCCGTAACACGCCGACCAGATTGCTTCGAAAGGAGGTACGCCGAATCTTTAATTTTTTCCAGTAACGATTGAGGAAGCTCCACTAATTTCTTTCCGCGTGCGACGGGTGCTGATTCAGCAGGCGAAGAGAAGGTGACTGGGGCCACTTCTTTCGGGATCACTGGTGCAGCTTTAACCGGTGGATTTTCTTTGAGATCCGCTTTTCCGCTTTGCAGAAAATTTTCTGCTTCCACACGATTGACGGTGCGTGGAACCTCCATTGACGATGGAATTACTGGCTTGGCTTTCATTGGGTGATTTCAGTAAAAAATGCTTCCATTTCGGCTGTTGCAAGAGGGTCCTTTCCTAGCTCTTGAACAATGGCCCCCTCCCCTATTGCCCGTCGATAGGCAACACGCTCGCAAACCCGGGTTTCGAGAACTTTTAACGAGTGGCTTTTTAAAAATTCCAACATTTCCCCTGCATCTTTTGTGCGTGGGTCAATGCGAGTGAGCAGTACGTGAACATTCAATTCGGGGTTGTAATCTTTGGATAGGTCAACCACTTCGAGCAAGTCTGTCATTGCGGCCGCATCGAGGTTTGATGCTCCAATCGGAATGATGGCCATTTGCGCCAAAAGCAATGCTGCGCGCAGGCCTGATGAGTCTCGCCCACCCGCATCGACAACACATGAAGCGTAGTCTTCGGCCATTTTGCGACCCTCATCAAAAACGGCCTTTCCTGACAAACATATGGTTGTTGGACTTGGGTCTCGTCCAGCTTCTGATCGCCAGACGGCCCAACTCGCGGCAGACTGTTGAGGGTCGGCATCAATGAGCAAGGTCTTCCCCTCTCGTGCCAACATCGTGGCCAGGTGAACAGCGGTTGTCGTCTTCGATACCCCGCCCTTGGTATTCAATACAGCGTAAATCATGGTGATGTGAAGGGTTGCAACAGCGCCAGTATACCGCCATCTATATATATAGCAATATATATTTATTGATGGGTTGACTGGCTGTGCTTGTAGGTTGCTGTATATATACATAGCTATATATAAATCTATGTATATATATTGCTATATATGTATATACACAAGGCGGAAGCAGCAGCCAGCAATACTACAGCCGAAAACGAAAAGCAAGGATTTGCCGCTGCGCGTTCCTCCTGGCTTTTCGTGTTCCTTGGGCTGTGAATGCGCCGGTGCTTACTTCCTAACCCCTTGTATATGGACAAAGCAACCTTGATTCACGCACTCGAAATGCGAACGACCAAACACCCGTTGTACTCTCAAACGGAACAGACCGACCCAGTAGTCGTGGCCAAGCTCTTCAATATCGCGTGAAGCGGCACCTGGTACGTCACCGAGTACGACCCGCAGACGCACGTGGCGTTTGGGTACGTGACCGGACTCTTTGAAGATGAGTGGGGAACCTTCAGCATTGACGAACTCATGGAACTTCGCTGGATGGGAATCCCGCGCATCGAGTTGGATCTTCATTTTGACCCACAGCCAATCAGCCAGCTGATTGGTCCGGCGTCGCCCTAACGTCAAAGACCTTGAGCAAAAGCCCCTTGCCGGGGCTTTTCGCTTGCATATCTGGAAATGTGTGCCAGTCTATTTGCTTATTTGGTCACCCGTTATCTAAAGAGATGCCCTCAAGGAAAAAATGAACTCGTGCCCAGCCACGGTTACCGATTCACCACCGCCTACCAGCAGCCCCGCTGGCCACGCGGTTGCTGCGCATGCTCGATCAGTGAAACGTGCAGCTGCAACCGGGTATTTCCTGTGATTGGGCGAGAACGAAATTGCACGAGGCGCAGGCAAAGGGCCAAGGGGTGGGGGAGTGGGTGGATTCTTTTTTGACCCGCCCATCACGCGAGCGATTGCTCGCGTTGCTTCGGCAGGAGCAGTATCGCGCCCGACATGCGACGAAGGTGGTGGAGCTGCAGGGACAGGCTCATGCGGAATTGTCCGCCTATGCGTACCGTCACCAGTTGACGATTTCTGCAGCCGTGGCGAAATTGCTCGGACTGCCAGGCGCAGCGGGTACGGACGACCGCAGGGCGCTGGATTAGCGAGACCACATCTGTTCGCGCAGGGAAGGCAGGCAAGTTTGCATATTCGTGACGAACACCCCATACTGGGGCTCGTCCCGAAATGCCCACTTGCCAAGGGGGAAGCGCCTCCCGCGCCCCCTTGGAACCCCCTTTGGGGAGGGAGACGTGTGTCTCCCGTGGCTGGTCATTCGGGAATAATTTCCCTCTGCTCATGCCAACCGACTCACGCAAACAGTACCAGGCACGCTATCGGAAGTCCTACCGACAGCGTGCCCGGCGCGTGTCCGTGAGTTTGAGCCTGGCGGAATACGCCCGACTGGAGCGAGCGGCCGCGCAGTTTTCGGAACGGGCGACCACGCACTTGAAGCGTCGGGCATTCGCGCATTTAGACGATGCCGTTCTGGTGCCCCCCGAACTCGGCGAGCGGCTGCAAGACTTGGTTTTTTTGGTTCGCAACATTGCGACCAACGTCAACCAAATGGCGCGGCACTCCAACGAAATTCAAGCCGTATTGGATGCCAAGGCCCCGTTTCACGAAGTGGCCAGGCTGGAAGCTGCCCTCAGGGCCATGGTGGAGCGCCCCGTTCGCCAACCCTCCCCATGATCGTAAAAAGTCTCTCCCGAAAGGTCGCGAGCTTTGGCCAACTCATTGGCTATATGGGGCGCGATTTGCGAACAGGGGAGGGCAGGGCGGTACTCTTTCACAACCTATTGGCACATGCGGGCTCTCCCGAGGCGGACATTCAGGACGAGTTTGAACGCAATGCGGCACTCTTGCCGCAGCGTGCCAATGGCAATGCGCTGTACCACGAGGTGATTTCTTTCTCGCAGGGCCACGCGCTTGATAGCAGGACGTTGGAACACAAGTTGGGGGACGTTGCCCATGCCTATGTGGCATCGAGGGCACCCAAGCAACTCGCGTATGCCGTGGCGCACCTGGACACCGAGTATGCGCATGTCCACCTGCTTATCAGTGCCAATGCCGTCAACTCTCGAAAACGGGAACGCGTGACCAAACACGACTTTGCCCGAATTCAGCGAGAACTGGAAAGCTATGTGCTCGCACACCATCCGGAGCTGGTGCAGGCGCGTGTGTACACACGTGACCGACAAGTCGAGCAAGTCAAGACCACTGCCAAAGAACAAGGCTTGCTAACGCGCACGGGAAAACCGAGCCGGAAACAAGCCGTACATGACCAGGTGAAGCACTGCTTGGCACTGGCGAAGAGCCGCGAGGATCTCGAACGGCATCTTGCCGCACAGGGTTTGGAACTCTATGCCCGAGGCAGTACCGTTGGGGTGAAAGAGTTGGCCGGAGTAGGAACCAAGCACCGGTTGTCCACCTTGGGACTTGCGGAGGCCTGGACACAACAAAACCAGCGCTGGCACGAGGCCACGCTTGATCCCGTAGCCAAGCGAAAGGCAGCACTGGAGCAGGCCGCACAAGTCCGCGACCAAACACACACCAAGGAGGCGCCATCAAGTCCGGGCCGTGATCGCTCACGGTGAAGCGACTGTATTCTTATCCCACCCCCTATGAACATCAAAGAAGCCAAAGCCATCCCCTTGCTGGAATTGCTGGCCAGGCTGGGACACAAGCCCACTCACACGCGTGGATCGGCTATTTGGTATCGCTCCCCACTTCGAGGGGAAAACACCCCGAGTTTCAAAGTGGATGCCATCAAGAACGTGTGGTTCGACTTTGGGCTGGGGCGAGGGGGCACCAACATTGACCTGGTGCAGGCCTTGTATGGCGAAGACACGCGCCGGACACTCGGGCGCATTGCAGATTTGGTGAATGGACTGGTAGCCCCATTGGAATTGATGCCGACCGTGCCAATTCCACGAGAAGTGAGCGTGCCGGAAATCATCGGCAACCGAGAAATTGCCGACCAACGACTGGTGCAATACCTGCTGCGCGAACGGCATATCCCGATTGACTTGGCGCGGGTGTATTTGCGTGAGCTGGAGTATCGGGTGGGGGAGCGGACGTACACCGCCCTCGGGTTTCAGAACCGAAGCGGCGGCTTCGAGTTGCGCAACAGTATTTGGAAGGGCTGCATCGGCCGCAAGGACATCACCACCTTCGAGCAGCCAGAACGCAAGGATCTCGTTGCCTTCGAGGGGGTGTTTGACTTTTTGTCTGCCCTTGCATTTCACGCAAGCACCACGCCAAGTGCGAACGTTTTGGTGCTGAACTCAGTGGCCATGGTGGAGCGGGCAGGGGAGTACATCGCCACTCGGGAAATCGACCGCATTACCACCTACTTTGACCATGATGAAGCAGGGGCGCGTGCACGCGCCAGGCTGCTGGAACTGCACGCGAATGTTCGTGTTCATGATGGAAGTGGCCTCTACCAGGGCCACAATGACTTCAACGATTTCTGGAAAACGCTGTCACGTCAACGCTAACCATGCCACTGGAAACCCTCATCGAGCTTGTGATTTTCACGGCACTGGCCTTGTGGATTGGTAGCCGGTTGTTTCCCGGTGCCGGTCACATCATTGCCGTTGCCGGAACTGCTGTTTGGTTTGTGTGTGGGAAGGCGGTGGCCGGGGCATGGCAAGGGGTTTCGTGGCTCTGGGGTTTCGTGGCACAGCCCGCGCCTGCGGGTGCCGCGCTCATGGGACGTTGGGCACGATGGCGGCTGACCAAGCGCAGTCACAAAGGGCTCATTCTCGACGGTGATGCTGCCCGCCTGAGTGTCCAGGATTCCTGTCGCAATTGTGCGGTCGTGGCCACAACGGGTGCAGGCAAGACATCGAGCTTCATCTTGCCCAATCTGTACGGACTCGACGACTGCAGCATTGTGGTGACAGACCCATCCGGTGCCCTCTATGAAAAAGCCTCCGGCGACTTGGCGGCGCGAGGCTTCGAGGTGCTGCGGTTTGACCCGCTCAACCTGTCGTGCAGTGTCCGTTACAACCCGCTGGCCTACGCAACCCGCCATTCGTCGGCTGGAGAAATTGCCCAAGTGCTGGTGGCGACGGGATTGCCCGGTGGCGGTGCTGACCCGTTTTGGAATTCTGGGGCAGAAGAAATACTGACGGTGCTCATACGCTGTCTACTCGCCGGAGATCCCGCGCATAGAAACCTGGCCAATTTGCACATGCTGCTGCAGTGCTTTGGTGACGGCCGCCCACTCTTCAACTATGTCAGCCAGAACGCCGACAACGCCACGTTTCAGCAGTTCCAGGGCTTCATATCGCAGGCACCCAACACCATGCAAGGCCTCTTGTCTTCGGCCAAGGTGGCGCTCAAGGCTGTGGCCGATCCGGACATTGCCGCCTTGACCGCAACCAACACCTTGGACTTTGCTCAGTTTCGCCAGCGCAAGACCGCCTTGTTTTTGGTGTTGCCGCAGAATCGGTTGAGCTACTACAGCTTCTTGGCCAGCCTGCTGTACTCCCAGTTTTTCCACTACGCCCTGGACGATCACCAGTACGGGTGCGACAGCCTCCCCATGTACGCGCTCCTGGACGAGTTTGGCCACCTGAGGCTGACAAACTTTCCGGAAATCATCACCACGACCCGGGCGCGAAGAATCTCCATCAGTATCGTGCTGCAGGCGCTTTCTCAGCTCGAAGAACGGTACGGCAAGGCGGCGGCAAACACCATCTTGCACGGCGGCATCGCCTCCAAGATTTTTTTCTCAGGTATGGATACCCCGACTGCCGAAATGCTTGCCAGGACGGTCGGAAGTCGGCGCGTGGAGGTGCGCGACTCGGACAACCGGCTCCATGTCACCCAAGAACCGCTTTTGTCAGCCGCCCAGCTGCGAACCCTGCCCGACAACCAGGCGCTCTACCTCTTTGCCAACAAGCCCGCCACGCTGCTTTCGATGCATCCCTACTATGACCAGCGGGCGCTGCGCAAGCGCTCCGAGCTGCCCCCGCATAGCCCGCCCGTGAGCTCTGTTGCGCCGCCATCGTTTCTGCAGCTGTAGGGGGGGAGGGGAAATACGCCAGGCCACTCATGCCTTCGGCATCAGTAGCAGTCATGACGATGGGGAACGCAAAGAACGGCACGCCGTTCCTTGCT
Organism: Limnohabitans radicicola; assembly: GCF_014837235.1. Classification (GTDB taxonomy): domain Bacteria; phylum Pseudomonadota; class Gammaproteobacteria; order Burkholderiales; family Burkholderiaceae_C; genus Limnohabitans_A; species Limnohabitans_A radicicola. Next base: position 10,317 of record NZ_JACYFT010000006.1, read on the forward strand.
GGCTTGTCAAAGAGGGGATTACTTGACTTTTCCGAGATTGTGATTAAATAAGAGGCATGTTCCCCTCTCCTTACGCATCGATTCAGTACTGGCTCAAGGTCTGAGACCGATGCGTTCCTATGCCCTACAAATCGGCCGTTAATACAGGTACTCACGGAGTCCAGCTGGTGCGTGAAAAGACAGCTGGACGGGTCAACTCGTCTTTTGAGCAGGTCAATGGTCAAGTTGTTTCAAAAGGTCGGCAGACGTCAGAAAGCGATGCTCGGACGCGAGAGATCGTGGATTTGCAACTTCGGATCAAAAATCTTGAAGCACAGTTGCGACTGGAGAGAAGTCAGAAGCACATTCCGAAAGCATCCATTGACAACTTGTGGCTTGCCGAGATTTTTTCTGCTGTCGCAGAAAAGGCACAAAAATTGTTTTTCCGTCGGATGCTCACAGAGCATGTGGAGAACACCTTCTTCCAAGACGAGGTTCAAATTCGAGACCAAACATTCCGTGTGCGCTTGGAAAAAGTAGGAGACCGAGAACTGTTGCAACGCGAGGTGCTGGAATGGCTTGCAGACCCGAACCACCCAACGCGTCCACCGCTCTACAAAGACCGACCGAAGGATGCGAGAGGGCACCGCATGAACGAAATCGAGTTTTTCCGCTTGCACTATGGGCGACACAGTGAGGCAAAGGCAATCTATCTGGATCAGTTGCGTCAGATGGATGTGACGCTAGCCAACCTGCTGGGGCAGGCGAAAACAAAGCATGACATACCTGTCGGGGAGTTGATATCTCCAAAGTCAATGCGCATCAATGAGACACTGTCTGCGCTTTTAGGCAAAGCAAGCCCCACCGAACGACAGCTGATAGAGGTCATGGCAGGCAGTAGTTACCATCGCGAATTCGACTAAAAATCCTTCTGTTTTAGTCGGATATATTAAATGTCGCGAAAAATAGAATAAAATTTCTCCCGACAACATTCACTTACGTGGATGTTTGGTTGTGACCCTGACCAGCAGGGGAGAGGGAATGGAGGTATGCGAAGCAGAGATGGGAGCCGAGTCAAAACGCGATGACCTGCCCGTAGAGGATCTTCACGTTTTTGGTTTATGTCGGCGAGCACGACCTTGCTCGCTCAACCTTGATACATAGAAGGGAACGAAATGAGTTTGCTTTCAGCATTGATGAAGGTGCTTCCCACGAAAGCAGGAAGCCAGGTGTTTCAGAACCGGCGCAATCCAAATGCCCGGTTTTGCAGTGTTGCCGATGTTTCGGCCAACGTGTCTGACTTGGTAACGGGGATCACAGAGCGCATCCCGCCAGGCAGCCAAATCATCCGTGATGCCAACGGCAAGTACGCCGGATACATCACGCCTCCCAACCCACGTCCGTAACTCAGGAGATTGTCATGCCCTACCAACAGCCCCCAAACCTCAATCAAAAATCCAAAATGTGTATGGCACAGAATGCCAACACTGCCGGAGACTCCATCATGGATCGAGTCTTGTCGCGGCAAGCACCAAATTTAGTGCAGCCGCTGGTTTCTGTGTCCAACATTTATGCGTTCCTCGATGTCAGTGGCTCCATGCAGTCAAAAATCATGGATGCAACCGGGGCCACAGTGGCGTTATTTGAGCATGCCAAGCGAGGACGAAGCCAAACTTCCGATGCGAATATCTCCATACTGACTTTCGCGGATAAGCCGTGTGAAATTTTGCCGCTGCAGTCCATCGATGAACCACTTCCAGGAGCCCAAAATTTGCAAACAGGTGGTGGCACAAGGTTGGCCCCTGCGCTTGAGCTCGCGTTCCAAAGGCAGCAGGCATGGAAAGCCCCGAAGAACTACTTGAAATCGCGTGCCTGGTATGTGGTTCTCTCCGATGGTGCGGTGGCTGATTTTGACGCTTCACGGCAGATATACGAAAAAATCAAAGCATCCGGGGGACGCATAGTGACCGTCGGTTTTCAAGCCGCCCCTGACGACATTGCGCAGCTGCGGAGCCTTTCGGGTGATTTATTTTTCGACGCCACGCAACAAAGCGCATTGCATCAATTTTTCTCACGCCTCGGGGCCACCATCACGAGCAATAACAACGCATCGCCGCAAGTCATAAAAGCACTGGCGTTGAACTAGGAGTGCGACCGTGGAATACCTTGAATTTCCCCCTCAGTGGATTGAGTTCTTGCAGGCCATGGGCATCGATGTGGCTGAGTACGTTCCTGACATGGGGACAGGAGCGAACAATGCATAAACCATGGGTTTTCGGTTGGGCGCAAGTCCAATCATCACGTCGCTTGACACAGGAAGATGCGGGATACGTGAATTCAGATCAAGTGATTTTGGCAGACGGCATGGGAGGTGACCCCCAAAAACTTGGAGGGGTAGTTGCTCGAACGGTCGTGGATCTCGGAATCCGTCGCTTCCTGCGGTCAGAACGCGATAAAGATCTTTCCAGTTTCGTCGATGCCGTTCGGAAAAAGTACAACCGACGAGGTGTACTTTTGCCGGAGGGAGGAAAAACAGCAGCATGCACATTTCTTTGCATGAAACGTGCTGCTAAGGATGCTGTCCATTTTGCGCAGCTGGGCGACGGACTTATTGCGCACATTGATTTGACTGGGAAGGCCCGTTTTCTCACTACAGATCAGGTAAATGCACAGGGTGCTCTTGAGGGGTATCTATCAACCCAGCAGTGCTTGCAGGCACCTGTTTGGGGAAGCGTGACTCTTCGCAAAGGGGAAGTGATGCTGTGCATGACGGATGGGTTATCGACGCTATTTCGAGCGCAGCCGGAAACTCTAGGACGCTGGCTATTGCAGGGCATCGATGATGCTGGCGGGGATGTCCCTGCAGGACTCCATGCGGCGCTGAGTGCTATTGAAGACCAATTGACTGACAACACATCGGTGGCGCTCCTGGGGACGGGGCAGCGGCCAAAATTTTTGTGAGGCACTATGCGTGTTCGTACTAAGTATGGTGACGAAATCCGCGCAGATGAATCGGCATTGCTGGGCATGGGGGCAGAAGGTATGGTGCTCCGTGCGAAGCTGCGAAATGGACGTGTTGTTGCCTTCAAGATTTTCACGTATGAAAAACCAGGAGCCCAGCAGCAAATTGAGTGGTTACGTGGAAAAACAGCAGGGTGGAATGCCCCGCCACTGTTTGCCTTTCCCTTTGATATGACTGATGCCCCAATGGGTATCGTGACTCCATTAGTCTCTGGTGGAGATGGGCTATCCGCATACCTTTCAGACGTGCCCTCATTTTCACCGGTACGCATTGCCATTGCCATGCAGCTTGCCAGAGCGTTCGATGTGCTCAGAAGTCGAGGAATTTTTTTTAACGATTGGCATCCGGGAAATGTTTTGGTAGTGGAGCGTCAATCTCGCTTCCCTCATGTCATCTTGATAGATTTTCAATGTGCCTTTGGCCCTGGGGCACCCCCCGCTATGGGCGGGGGCACCGATCTCACGATTGCACCTGAGGTGGAGCAGACAGGCTACACGCCGGCGGCGGATATTTACGCCTTCGCGGTTCTGTTGCACTGGGTGCTTTTGGGGTTTTGGCCTGTTCAGACTGACGTTGACAACGCACTCGACTATGAACTGATACGACAACGAAAATTGCAGGGATGGTTGTATGACAAGAGCAGCGGAGGTGGTCTATTGGCTTTTCTGCGTCCACGACCTCCTTATGGATCTGTTGCTCCTTCCATGCTCTCAGATCAACTCAAGGGCTTTTTTTCATCCGCACTCAGCCCAAATCCAGTAGCACGACAAGCATCGTCCCCAGTCAGCGGTATGTTAGCCAGCATGGTAAGAACCTTCTCACTAGCAATCTGCCAGAAGTGCTTGACCACATTTTCACTGCACAGCCTTACTTCGAGGGCATGCCCTCACTGTGGTTTTGATATGACGCTTTCAGTCTCGTTTCACGGCCGCAGACTGACAGAGTTATCAGAACAGCAAACTGGTTGGGTGTTTGGGCGTGATGACTTTCAAGACAGTCCACATAAGGGAAGAATTTCACGAAATCATATGGAAATCCAGAGGCACGCCATGGTCGCATTGGTGCTTCGACAGTTCGGTGAGAACGGCTCATATGTCATTACTCAAAAGCATCCTCGGCAACCACGGTTTGTTCCCAGTGGCACAGAATATCTCTTGGAGCCGGGGGATCAAGTGTTCGTTCACCCAGACGTTGACCCAATAGTCGTCATTTCTCCGAGTATCGTGTAAATCATGCGCACGGAATTTACACAGTCAAGCAAGCCCTTGGTACTCATCGTTCAGCCTTGGCATCAAGGGATGCATGGGTGGCCAGAACTCCAAAAACTACTTCGTCAGCGAGGGTGTTGGGCTGATACGTGGGTGACGCCGTACTGCAACTTGGCTATTGAGTTTCATCGGCTACTTGCTGCAATTGATCGTTTTCGGAAACTGCAAGATGCACAGGAATACCCATTGGTTGTAGCCCGTCTTCCTTGGTGGTGCACCGTTGCTTGGCAAGCACGATGGACGCCTGAAGCGCAGAGAATTCTAGAATCTGGACTGAAAGCACGAGGCGTTCCTTTGCTAACTCTTCCAGTTCGTCGGGCAAACACACCAACTTTCAGATTGGAATGCACCTCCCTTGATATGGCTCATATAGCCATCCAAGAGGCTTTGATGCAGCAAGCACCATGTCTGGATGGCAAGCGACGATACGAACAGTGATGGAGACAATCTTTGGTGATGGAAATACGTTTCCACTGACGAAGTGAACCTATTTGACATGTTCGGCAACCCGCTTTTTGTTGACTCAATCTGAACAAAAGGAGATCACATGTATCCAGCTTCAACGCCTGAAAAGCACCTGGTTATTTTGTACCCAACATCTTCTGGTTCTTCTTCCTGGGACAAGCTAGAGCGTGCTGCGGTGGCCCAGGGCTGGACGGTGCGCGAGTTCGAGGTTGCTGATCCGCTGGAGGACTATTTCGAGGAATTGTTTGCTGATTGCATCGACCCCTTCCTGCAGGTCAAGTGTCCCGTTGTGATTGCTCGGCCACCAATGCAGTTTTCCATGACCTGGTGGGGGAATCGGGGAACCGGCAAAGCATGGAGCCAGTACGTGCAGAAATTGGAGTGCCGCGCCAGTGTGCGTGAAATCGAGTTCGAGGTCATTGATAACGGACTTGATGGGCCATTTGGCTTTCGCCCAGATGAGCCAGTAGCAGACATCGTGAACCGTGCCGAAAACAGGCTGGCCAGTATGAAAAACCATCATAGCAAGGCTTGACTCAACGTCACTTTTCCATAGGGTGAACGGGAGACCCGCACCGCTCAACGCTAGGCGGGGCAGGGTCTCTTTTTTCAACCACTGGTGCAGTCCGCCAGTGGTGGACGCGCCTTTTCCACAGGAAAAGTTATGTCCACCAACCCCCAAGTCGCGCGTGGCGAGTTCGTGCGTGCCTTCAATGGCATCGCACGTCACCGCCACCGCTATGAAGTCTTTCGGGACTTCGTGAACCTCTCTGCCTTGTCTGTCCACAACGCCATGCGCGAATTTTTGCCGCCCGAGCGCTTTGAGACCTTGGAAGCCGAGTACCTGGCCATCGTTAAGCGCTACGAAAAAGACGATGTGGGTGCCTTTGCGCAACTCTTGGCCAAGCTGGTCGTGATGCTGGAGCCGGAACCCCGTGATGTGCTGGGGCCGTTGTACATGGAGCTGGAGTTGGGCAATTCCGGCACTGGCCAATTCTTCTCTCCCCCGGAGATCGCGGAACTGATGGCCCGCGTGACCTATGGCGAGGACTTGGCCAAGTTGGAGCGTCCGTTCATCACTTTGTGTGAGCCTGCCTGTGGGGCAGGGGGAATGATTTTGGCCTTCATCAAGGTCATGCTCTCCCACAAACACAACCCGGCACATCGAGTTTGGGTGCAAGCCCAAGACATCGACCGGACGGCCGCGCTCATGTGCTACCTGCAGATGGCGTTGTGGCACGTTCCGGGCGTTGTGGTGGTAGGGAACACCCTGGCCATGGAAGTGCGTGAGACGTTCTACACCCCTGCACACTACCTGGGCTGCTGGGGGCCTCGTTTGTCCCGACATTGGGCCGAACAAACACCGGTTCCTTCACCTTTGGCCAACTCCACGGCCGAGATCCCGGAAACGGCACCTCGCACGCCTGCGGTGGCCACCCCTATGGGCAGGGTGCAAGGGCAATTCGGCTTCGATTTCTGAGTCTGGGCATAATGCCCAGCTGAGGCAAGCCCTCCCCGCGTTCCTCCCTAGCGGGTGCCTGATGTGTGACAGCTGATGGCTACTTGCCCCGGTCTTCTGGACTGGGGCTTTTTTCTCCAGCAAAAATGATTTGCACACCGCAAAAATGTGGGTAGAATAGGATCACTTACAACCCCTGCTGCTTCGTCACAGGGCTCAAAGGCCGCGAAAGCGGCCTTTGCCTTTTCTGGCTTCCTATGACTAAACGTCGCGTCATCGCCTACGTCGATGGCTTCAATTTCTACTACCGCCGCCTGCGCAACAAGCCCTACCGCTGGCTTGATCTGTACACGTTTTTCACGCAGTTTTTCCCGAATGACCAACTCGTGCAAGTACGGTACTTCACAGCTCGTGTCGGTGGCAAATTCGATGCTTCCAAACCGCTGCGGCAACAGGCCTATCTGCGTGCCTTGCAAACACTCCCTCAGGTGGATCTCATCGAGGGGCAGTTTCTCACGACCGAAGTGAAGTACCGCCTGGCTGAACCACTGTTTGCTGCGGACGGCACGCAACGTGAATCGGCCAAGGTCTGGAAGCAAGACGAAAAGGGCTCTGACGTGAACCTGGGCTCCTACTTGCTCAATGACGCGTGGGAAGATCGGTACGATGTGGCCGCTGTTGTCACTAACGACTCTGACTTGGCCGTTCCGATTCAAATGGCGGTGAAACGTGGCAAGACAGTGCTGTTGTTGCATCCTGATGGCAACCCTTCACGCTCACTGGAGCGCAGCGCCACAGGCGTTCTGCACATCCACGATTCCCACCTGAAACACGCACAGTTCCCCGATGTGATACCGCTTCCAAACGGGAAGGTCGTTCGCAAGCCGGTAGGTTTTTAACATTCTTTCGGTTAAACGTTTTTTTCAAGCATGGCGTGAACGTAATCATCCCAGCCTGTGCCACAGAGTGAGCAACCAGTCTGGGACGCGCTGGGAGCCAAGTACGAAGCCCAGCACACCCGCAATAGCAGCCAGTGGCCAACTCACCACCAAGCGCAGATAGGAGGTGACGATTCGTATGCGCTCTTCAAACCGCTCCACCCTGACACGAAACACCCGTGCCAATCGCCGAACTCGGCGCAGTTCTCTGCGGGACTCTTTGTACTGACTGGAAAATTCACGCCAGCCAATGTTCCAGCGTGAAGCGTGAACATGGGGCCAATTTGTTTGTGGCCACTCCACCAGCTCACTGACTTTCATGTCAGATGCTGAATGACCATGGATCTCATCTTCCTCTTTGAAATTCAGGCGCAAGCCAAAACGGCGGTACAGGCGGTTACGTCGTGCACGGTTAGTGGGGTTTGTTCCATCCACCGCAGAGAGGAAGAGCGGAATGACCGTGCTGTCGGGGTTGAGATGCTTTGCCCATCGCACCACACGATTGAACAAGAAGCTCCCCAGTCCCACGCTGCGCAAGGCCTCGATGCGAATCATGACCTCGCCATTGCTCAATCGCACCGTGTCATTCCAATGTGCTTCACCTCCCATGGAAGCAACCAACTCGCCAATCTTTTCCTGCAGAGGCCCGAAGAAATACTCAACGCGCAAAGCGAATTTGCCTTGCCACCAGGTACGTTCCTCACCTTCGTAACGGCTGCCGTTTACTCGGGTGTGCACTAGAAGAAAATGTGGTTGGCCCGAAAATTTCGGGTCTTCAACCCGTAGCATTTCCAGATGTTCCGTGGTTTCAGCGAAGGTTTGGGGAGAGGACATGAAAATGCTGCGCCTGCAGGCTTTCGTATCGACTAATACCTCACCCGGAATGTGGGGGAGTCTTCCGGCCGCGAGGATCTGCGGTCATAGATGCGGGTTGTTTGAATGTTGGCATGGCCAAGCCACTCTTGTACCTTGGCAATGTCGGAATCGTGTGAGAGGGCATTGGTTGCGGCCGTGGCCCGCAAGGCGTGCGGGGCGAACAGCTCCCCTGTGAGGCCGATTTCTCGCATGTAGCGCTTCACGACATGCTCATACACCCCGAAAGCCGTCAGTGCTGCATCGAGCTGGCCATTGCGCGTGTTGCGCAGCGGTCGAAACAATGGGCCGTCCACATCCGAGCCGTGGCCAGAACGCTCCAGGTACTCCATCACATGACCAAGAGTTGCGGGGTTCGTGGGCAAAAAGCGGGTTTTTCCGCCCTTGCCCTGGACACGCAAGTGAGGGAGTCCCGAGCGCATGAGGTTGAAATCCTTCACGCGAAGGCGAGTGACTTCTTCGCGCCGAAGTGCGTGGAACAACAGCACCGAGAGGATGGCCCGATCTCGAAGCCCTTTGAGGGTATCGAGCTTAGGTGCCCCGAGTAGAGCGCGTGCCTGGTGATCACCAAGGGCAGGTGTCTTGCCTTCGTAGGTGTCCACCTTTGGGCGCTTGACCCCCTTCACCGGGTTTTGTTCGACCGCGTTGCGGTCACACAGAAATTCGTACAGGCTGGCCAGCGCCGCCAGTTTGCGCCGAATGGTGGCCCCAGACAAGGCGCGTGCTTCGAGCGAGCGCCGCCATGCGAGCACATGGGCACGGTTGACCTGGCGAAATCCCAGCGGGGCATCGATGCCGGTGAAGGCCATGAAATCCTGAATGTCCCGTTCGTAGGCACGGCGCGTATGCAGCGACTCCAGAGAGGCAAACCACTCCAGTTCCGGGGGCATGTCAGCCAGCCCTTGAAACTCAGCGGCAGACAGCACAATGCCGCCGCCCCCGTTGGTGGTGCCGAGACTGTGTGTAGACGTGGTTTCTGCGGCGCGGCTCATGGGGAATGGTTACAGGGCGTAGACCTGGCGAACCGCTTGCTCTATCGCCGTCAAATCAGCGGCAGACAACTCGCCAACGTGCTTGCCTATACGTGCTTTGTCGATGGTGCGCAGCTGGTGGCACAGTGCAACCGATGAAGCACCGGCAGACGGTACGGCAACCACGACTGGGGGCAATGCGCGTGCTGATGTAGACAGGGGCACGATTCCGACCTGGCGCAGTTTGGCATTCAGTGGCGTGATGGACAAAATGACGCACGGCCGCGCTGTGCCTTGTTGTTCACTGCCTTGTGTGGGTTCGAGGTTGACCCGAAAAATGTGCCCGCGTTTGAAGTCCATGGTGCCGGTGGGTTAGAGGTTTTCGAGACCGTCACCCACGGTGACATCCCACAGCTTTTCATCATCACGGCATTCGGCAAATGCCGGATCGGTCATGTAGGCCTCGGCGATGCGCTCCAGCTCCGCTTCACGTGTGGCCAAGGCTTGCTTCATGAGTCCTTCCATGACGCGACTGCGCTCCCCGTGAGGGACAACGGCGTTGAAGCGCTGCAAGATCGGTGCAGCGATGGTGTAAGAGGCTCGAAGCGTGGTGGACGGCATGATGGGTGCTCCTGGCATGGTGTTCAGTATTACCGTGTATAGAACATAGTGTAGCGAGCATGCCCAGCAAGTCAAGCCAAAGACAGGACACCTCCCCGCTTTGTTTTGTACTGATAACATATTTTATCATGATAAAAAGCAAGGCAAACACAGACACTATCAAACTCATTACGCAGGGACCAGGTGGACGCCATGCGATCACTGCACCGCCTGAAAATATGCAAGGAATGCTCCTATGGATTCCTCCTGGCATATTGTCTTGGGGGCGTTGCTCAGAATACTTATGCGTACCACCTAACCCCTTACATTATGAAAACTTGATGTTCTTCCTTTTCTTTTCGACTTGGACAACAGGTCATTCTTTCCTACCAAGGCTGGTGCAGCATCGATCCATTAGAGGATGTCTTGGCAGAAATCACCGCCATTTATCCAACGCAAGAGCTGTACATGCTCAAAATCTTCAACACCCTGGCACTCGACTCCATAGATCGCACCGCACTTGAAGGCCCCAACCGTGACTTGTATGGATGGGTTAAACCCCAATCATTACGCCCCCACTAAGGGCCACCAAAGCCATACAAACCACTTTCATGGGCTATTTTGAGCACCGGGCACGGTCGTAGAACTGTGTTTTTCCCACCATCTTGTCTGCGTACCCGGCAACGCGGCTGCGCATATCAGCACCATCCACATAGCTACCCGCTTTTAACTGTTTAACCTGATAGCCGTTAATGGTTGTTTTGACCTTACTGCCAACAAACCCCTCAACCACGGCTTCATACTCAATGACATACTGCGCCTTGGTGTGACTATTCCAGATGATGTCCGCCAAAGCATTTCCCGACGACTGGGAAGCATTTAATAGTTCGCGGTGTGTCACGGACTCACCCACGATACAACGACCCAATCGAGGGAACATGGTTTTGAACTCGGCTTCTGCTTTTGCCGCTTGAGCCCGCTGCTCTTCCTCTCGTTTGGCCGCTACTTGCCGTTGCTCCGCTTCTTGCTTGGCTTTTAACTCTTTAGCCTCATTTTCTATTTGTTGCTTATCCCGAGCCAGCACCTCAAATGTTTGACTCAAACTGGCGTAGTCAACCGGAAAAGCCTGTGCAGCTTCGTCACTTGAAATGGGATTCTTGCGAACCAGGCGAACTGAGCCACCTTGGTCATCCAGCGAGTTGGTATCAATATATCCACGACGAAAATCAATTCGAATTCCTGTGTGGAAATCATCTGCTGGATTTTTCGAAGAAGTACGGTAGCTACCTGCGATGGTATTTGGAAAAACCACTGGGTCAATGGCTGGCGATACTCCTCCAGAGCACGCACGAGGCATTTCCACACCAAAAACACTGGCACGAATAGGCCTCAAATCATTGCCCACATACTCACCCTTAGAACAATACCGTAGACTGACCAATTGAACAATATTTGGAAGTGTCCAATCTCGATATCCTCCAAATCCGATAGCATTTACTTGAGAAGGTGCCTGCATGGCACCACTAAATGAATGATCTCTTGGAGATCCAAGGCAAGATTTACCATCCCACGTTTGCCCGATACTGCATCGCATCCAAACAAGGCCTGTTTTCTTATCGTAAATCATTTGCCCGTCTTGACTGGCAAAATATTCTCGGCCACTCGAAGTATTCACACCAGCATCCTGTGAATGTACGAGCCCCGATACCAGGGCAACGGTGGCCAAAATGCTCAATTTTCTGTACACGGTTCTCTCTCCTTTCACGGAATCTCTATACGCTTGGTGCCGTCGCCGTCCACCAGGTTGCTGCCATTCGGGCCATCCTTTACCCATACGGCGGCAGAGGCATTACTTCCTGGTTGCGCGGTACAAGTCTGCCAAACTGACCATGCAGTACGCGTGTAGTTGCCATTGCAAACCACGGACTCAATACTGAATACGGTCGTATCGGGGAGTCTGTCGCCGTAGACGGTCACAGTAGTCGGAACACCTCGGGTGAGCGTAGAAGGCCCAACAGCAGAGACGTAAGGGCTTGCCGATGCTGAAACTGTTATAGAGAACTGCCGATATTTCGCATCAACTGACGAGGCCGTAAGCTCGGCTCCGTTCTGACAATTCAAATTCAGCCGTTGGTATGACGCGAGGCTGTCTGTTGGAAACACCAGCATATCGGCTGCAGAAATGCTCTTGGTGCACAAATTACTGTAATCTTTATACAAAGGAAATGGGAAAAGGCCCGACTTCAAATCCGTACCGAATGGAATATCAACACCGAGTGTGACTGATTTCGTTCCCACTACACCACCGTTCTTCCGAAAAGTGAACGTATAGATAGTTCCAGCAGGAATCGTTGTTGCATTTTTAATATATGGAAGTCCTTGAGGCATCAAATAAGGCGAACCGGAAAATCGAAGTACTCCGCCTTCGTGATACTCCGTTCCCATTCCCTGCATCGTGACTTCGTCATACAAAGCGGAAGGTGGAATAGTTGATATGGCCATATCAGACTCATATATGGGCGTGCCACCATATGAGCTGCCATTACGGATAGTTTGCCGTGAGTACGAGTTGAGGTTAATAATTATTTTTGCAAGTGGATCAACAGTCACATCTACTTTTAAAGCATTTGCAACATAATCACCGATTATTGATGGAAGAGTTTGATTTTTTTCTTTCGAATTATACGTTTGATTCAAATATGCAGAAACAAAACTGTGATATCCATTAGTTTTCACCAAATCAACTGTCGCAAATGATATTGGATTATCCGGAACAATGGTATCTGTTGCTGGGAGAGGTTTATAAAAATCATAGGTGATTGAATTTGCGGATTGACTTCCATATACTTGTGCATCAATTGTATTGGTCATGTATACGTCATTTGGGGAAGATGCAGCCACAGAAGCCACTCCCACAACCTTTATCTTATTGAGAGCGGTCTGATTTCCCGAGTTCACCAAAATTGCATACGCAGCCTCTGCATAGAAATTTCCTTGCGAGTGAGGCACCAACACAATTCTTTCGTACTTTTCAGAAAGCTTCCTTAATCTATCCGCCAAATACATTGAAAATTCATAAATTCTACGAACCGCTGGCTCTGTGGAACTTCCTGCACTAAGATACATTCCTCCAAGGGTTTTATAGTACTCTGTTTTCTGCTGCGCCGACATTTTTGATAAATCAACCATTGAATTAGTTTTCAACGCCAAATTACTATATGCCGCTTGAGCACGCAATTCATTCACATCTTTATTAATAGCTTCGCTTCGGTTATGAATTACGATTCTGTCGAAATTGCTTGTATTTATGACCTTACCAAGCGCATCGGAAGAGCTACAAACATCAGCAAAATCGTTCCCTATTCCATTCAAAAATACAACTACTCGCGTGTTATTTGCATTGAATGAGAAGCCACACGACTCTCGCGTTTGTGCTTGGACTATTCCGCCAAGAAAAGCCAGAGCAAAGAATATAAGACGTTTCAATTCATAACTCCTTCTTTACTCACACGGCGGTAATTCATCCGAAGATAACCCTGGGCCAATTAGATCATTAATCGTCTTTCGCTTTGCCAGACGCTCTGGTGTGTCAAATGTCATTTTTGTGAAATAAAAGCCATCTGGATCGTTATATACCGTTCCTGTTCCTGTCGCTGCGCATCCAATGAGGGCGTAAAATTTCAATGCCTCAGCGCGAGTTGTTGGTGCGGGCAATGTAAGCCACTTTTGATTGGCAGCTGCGACCTTCAAACTTATTTGATAATCTGTATCAACATTAACCTTGTCCGACAAATCTCGCTCTATTTCATCACGAACACCATTATTGTTCGTGTCTACACCAATGACTGTTGCTGTCGCTGCTGAACCAGGATCTGGAGGGAGATTTCGAGTGCTTGATGCACTCCCCCCCGCCCCACCACAGGACGATAAAATCCAAACCAACAATAGAATTGGCGCAAATGAATATATTCTTTGGTGATTCATAGATGAAAATTTAACTCTCTCAGAGTAAATCATTTATATTCAA
>NZ_JACYFT010000007.1 GCF_014837235.1 Limnohabitans radicicola
CAACGGTTTCAACTATCAACGCCTTGCGAAAAACAGCGTCCCGCTCTGCGACGTGGCTCAATCTGTCGCTGAGCTTCGCAATGGATTCTTGATACTTTGTGATTTCTTTGTAGTAGTACCCGGCTCCACTGGCTCCAACGGTTTTCATTGACTCCTGCATATCGGCAATATCTTTTTTGAGGCTGGCTATGCGGGCTTCCAGTAATCCCCGATACCTGTCAGATTCTTGATTGGCAAACTCATCGACCAGCAAAGTTCGAGAGTTTGGTTGTGTGCCTGCGCTGCTGTGGTCTGTCATGTTCATTGCCCATCCATTTGCGTATTTTCGCCTCAACGACCCCGCGAGGCTTGCAGAACTTTTGCCGTGACAGGCGCACGATGCGCTCACGCCTGCCGTGGCGGCGATGCACGCCCGGCAGGGTCTTGCCCCGGAACGGGGTGCTGTACCCGCCTTCACTGAAAATCTTCACACACACCTGGTAGTTTTCCAAGTTCGTGAATTCAGCGGCCTTGAGTTCGCCGCTGAATTCGCGTTCCAGGGCCTGGGCATCCTGTTCGTTCACTCGAAAGCTGATGATGCTGCCGACGTTGCCGAAAACGGCATCGCGCAGGTTGGGGGCGAGCTGGGCGGTGTACTGGTGCGAGAGTGTCAGGCACAGGCGGTACTTGCGGGCCTCCGAGAGGATGCTGGCGAAGCTGTCGGTGGCGAAGTTCTGAAACTCGTCGATGTACAGATTGAAGTCGGGGCGCTCCCCTTCAGGCGTGTCCGCACGCTGCATGGCAGCGTGTTCAAACTGTGACACCAGGAGCGAGCCGAGCAGCCCGGCCTTGTCTTCACCCACGGCCCCTTTGGACAGGTTGGCAATGAAGATGCGGCGCTTGTCCATCACAAAGCGGCAATCGAGCTTGCTGGCCACTTGGCCGAGGATGTTGCGTAGCACCGGCGACATGAGAAGCTGCCCCACTTTGTTTTGCAGCGGTGACACCACCTCAGCGGCCTGGCGACGGTCAAACTGCATGAACTCACCCGACCAGTAGGCATGCACCACCGGGTCACGCACCTGGCTTGTCACCCAGTCGAGAAACTTGCCATCGATGAGCATGCGCTGCATGCCCAGGAGGGTCACGTTTTGGCACTCCATGAGCGCCGCCACGCAGGCATACAGGATGTATTCGAGCCGAGGCCCCCAGGAGTCATGCCAGATGTTTTTGAAGGCCGAGACGATGCTGGAGGCCACCAGTGGCCGCTGGTCTTTGGCCACCGGCTTGAGGACGTTAAAGGCAATGGGGTGTTCGTAGTCCGTCACATCGAACACCACCACGTCGTTCATGCGATGGCGCGGAATGTGTTCCAGGATGTCGCTGGCCAAGTCCCCATGCGGGTCTATCAAACCAACGCCGCGACCGGCGTGAATGTCGGCCAGGATGAGGTTTTTGAGCAGGGTGCTTTTGCCCGTGCCGGTCTTGCCGATGAGGTACAGGTGCTGGCGACGCGCCGCCTGGTCTATGTCAAAAGGCGTGAGCTGGTTGCCCCAGCCGTAACGCATCCCTATGGGGGTGTTGTTGTCTTTGGGAATCACCGAAGGAAGCCGCCCCGCCACGGGCACATCCCCGCTCAAAAACCCAGGCTGATGTGTGCATGGGCAGCAAGACACACGGCATCGTTTTTGTGTCTAAGAGCCGTGAGGGTCGAGAGCAGCTTGCTTCGAGGATCAATCGCCTGCGGCTATTGAATCAAGCGCTGCGATTGCATCTTTACAGCATATCAAGGGAAGCCGAATTTTCCAAATTCGAGCGGGCAGAAAAAAGCCGGGGAGTGCCCGGCTTCGTGAGTTGAAAGGTCTGCCGTCGCAGGGTTGCTTTCGCTCACCGATGATTCAAAACCTGACGGTTATGGGCCTTTGCGTTTTCTGGGAGGACGCGGCCCGTTCATAACAAAAGACTTCAAGGTGTTCGATGGATTTTTTGCCTGCTGCCGTGCGCTCTTAATAACAAGAAGGTCTCCTTTCCTGGCGCGAGCAATGCGAGCAATCACCGTCGATAACTTCGGGGGTGTTGGTTTAGCCATGATGCCTCCGCAATAGCAATGCGCCTGCGCAGGCTGAACATGAATCTTGCGATTACGACCAGCACCTAAGCCGCCATCCACATGCACGAAGGGTTTCACGCATGAAGCCGACTGGCGATGATTCTACGGGAGATGCTTATTTCTTGGCCACAGCTTTGCTCTTGGGCTTGGCCTTCAAGCCCACATGCTCTTCCAAGTCGGCCACGACTTTTTCGCCCTTTTCGTTCACGTACTCGATGAGGGCGCGCGGGCGGTTGCCGGTGTCGTCCACCGCAGACAGCGCCGCCCGCAATGCGAGCGCCTGGCGCAGCAGCTCACTGTCCGAAAGGTCGGGGTGAACCTGCTTGAGCGACTCCCACAACTCAAGCCACTGGCCAGCGAGGCGCAGGGTCAGGTGTTCGCTTCTGTTCGACACGGGAGCGGCTATCCCCGCCAAGCGGCGCAACGACAAAGCACCTGTGCCCAGGCTTCCGCCAGATAAAGGGGTGTTTTGTGCGCCGGTAAGACGTTTTCTAGCCATTCGGCCATTGTAAGCAATGAACGACGTTTGGTCATAAAAAGTGCCCCATTGTATGGTAGCACAAAACAAAGCACGTAAAGGAAATTTTATGTATGATATTTAGTGTCACATAAATTTCAAGGAGACGCGCATGCAGAAATTTTCTTTGTCCTGGCCAGCGCTGTGTGGCCTGGTCGTTGGCTTGAGCGCCTGCGCGGCACCTGGCTCTGGTCAGTCATGGGAATGCACAGCCCGCGGCCTCGTGAACTCGCACTACACGGGCGGTGACTCCGCACTCATTCACCTGCAAGGCTTCAGCTCAGGCGGCAACTATGCGGTGACAAAAAGCGCGGATGGGAACGTGGCCACGGGTACCACGGCAAACGGCACCGCGTTCCAGTGTGTGAAGAAGTCATAAGGGGTGTGCCATGCGCATGTTGCAGATGATTTTTGTGGCGCTCAGCAGCGCCTTGATGGCAAGCAGTTACGCGCAAGATGTCGCGTCAACGCCTCCCCCGGTGAAAGAGGAAAACGCCGCAGCGCCGGCACCGCTGCCGAAGTCCTTGCGAGGACGGTGGAGCAACCCCGCATCGGGGCACAGCGACCTTGTGGAAATCGAAGTGCTGGAAATGACCACACCCCGCGACGGTAAAGCGCTGGTGACGTTCTGGCCGTACTGCCGCAAGAGTGAAACGCCGGTGGTGTTTGAGCGGAAGCTCCAGGTGTGGCGCTTCACCGCCACCAACTGCTCAGGCAATGCCGACCAGATTCACATGCGCGTGCGGCCCGTCGAAGGCAAGAACCGCATGGAAGGCTGGTATGGCGGTGAAAGCAGCGGCAGAACGGTTTATTTGGAATGGAAGCAATGACATGCAAACCGTGGCCAACGCATACCGCCGTTCTGTCATGTTCGCTGCACTGGCCTGCGCAACTTTGGGCGTGGATGCCTGGGCACAAACCGCGGCCGAAACCACACCGAGCAAACTGACCTACTCAGTCAAAGCGGGCTTCTTCTCCCCCAAGTTTGACTACACCCGCAGCGTCACGCCAACCGGCCTGCACCTGTACATCGGACGCATCCCGTATTTGTTCGACCCCAAAACATTCACCTTTGTGCTGCTGTCAAAGCCACAAGCCGACTTCGACCCGCAGATGAAAGTGGAAGGCGAGCCTGAGATGGAGGTAGGACGCGAGTGGTCTGTGACCTTTCAAGAGCATCCCAGCGCACAAGCCCGCTGCAACGACCTGACCCGAAAAACCGGCAAGGCCAAGATCGTGGCCAAGCAGCCTGAAATCGTGATGGTGCAGGGGCAAGCGCAGTCGGTGGAGGTGGTGGTGGCACAGGTCAGCGGCACCTGGGCATCGTGTGGCTATGAAGGAACGTATGAGCGCACTACGCACTATGCGCCCAGCCTGGGGGTCTTTACCGTCAGCAATTCGGTAACCAGTTTAAGCACCGGTCAGGTGGTTTCCAACGTGCAAAGCAGGTTGGAAAACGTTCATCTATCTCAGTGAGATTGAAACAGTACATGGTGTGCTAGTCACCACCAAGCACCGGCAGTATGACTGTGAAAGTAGCAGCGAACGGTTTATCTGGAATGAAAGGAATAAGACATGAGTCAAAGAATTTTTTTGATGTTAGTTGCTGGGCTATTTTGGGCGACCAGTAGCTCTTATGCCCAGCAGAAGGAGTACATCACGTTCTCAGACACAAAAGGGAAAATCATTGATTGCAAGGGGCGAGCAGGTTTTCAAGGAGCCACCTTGACCATCAAATTTCCAACACTTGCCGCGTATCAAAAGCAGTATTCAAGAAACCATCTTGTTTTAGACCCTGACCCGCCTGCAAATTTAACATTGGAACTAGGTGGCTATGATGGGCCATGCAGTAGGTATGAATTACCTGTTGCACCACCTTTGAAGCGAGCTGGGAACAAACCAATCATCATCGGCAATGCGTCAGGCCCAGCAACGTACTGCAAAAATGGGCGCCTCATGATTCAACACGTCAGTGAAGGAAAAGTCACGTTTGACGGGCCAGTTTTCGAAGAAAAATGTGTTCTCGACCCAAGTAAAACGATTCGACTATCTGGGCAGGCTGAAGACCCCCACTGATATTTGAGGAAGCCATGCTGAAGTGGATTTTCATACTCGGCCTAGCTCTAGGCAGCGAAATTTCTACAGCTCAGATGACTGATAAACAGTTGGCCACTTATGAGTGCGGCCTCCATGGTCGCAAAGTGGTGGAAGCCTGGCGACGGAATCACAACATCGACGTATCTATGGCCGTGCTCAAAGGCCAGCTCACCGCGCAATATGGCGAGCTACAGGGGCAGAAGGTGTTTGCCGTGTACGAGGCTGTCACCGCAGAAACCATTGCCTGGACAGAAGCAGCCCTGGCGCGTGCCTTTGCAGGCTTTACCGTGGCTGAACAATTGCCACCGCAAGAAGCGCGCCGCTTCGCCGACCGACTCAAGAGCAACCCCACCGAGCGCGACCGGTGGATTGAGCGGTTTTTCACCAATGGCTGGCTCACCCAGCCAAGCTCAGGCTACGGCAAGGACTACCCGGAAGCGACCTGGCTGTACCGCATGAAGGCGGTGCAGGCGGTGTGTGCCGGTGCCTTTGTCGGTGCGCCGGACATTGTGGCTGGCCACCAAGGTTTGGGGTATCCGCCATCCCCTGACCATCCGAGGCTTCAAGTCCCTTTTCCCGTCCAATAAGGTGAGGCCGAGCGGGCCGTCGTTCGCCCTTTGATTTACTATTGATAAAATATGTTATCGGTAGTAAAATGAGGATATGAGAAAGAAGGAGCGGAGCATGGTTCCGGCACAACAAAACAAGGCACTTGTCCAGCTTGACGACCGCCGCGCATTGACGGCGGCGCAGTTTCATCAACTGGCCGACGTGCCCGCCGAAGCCGAGTGGTTCGCCAACATCGACAACGCGCAGACGCGCCGCGCCTACCGCGGCGACCTGGCCGAGTTCATGGCCTTTGTCGGCATCGAGCGCCCGGAAGAATTTCGCATCGTCACCCGCTCCCACGTCATTGCCTGGCGCAAGGCACTCGAAGAGCGTGCCCTGTCGGGCGCGACCATCCGGCGCAAGCTGGCCGCGCTGTCTTCCCTGTTCGAGTACCTGTGCGAGAAAAACGCGGTGGACTTCAACCCGGTCAAAGGAGCGAAGCGCCCGAAGGTGGAGAGCTACGAAGGCAAGACCCCTGCCCTGGGTGACCACCAAGCGCGGCAGCTACTGGCCACGCCCGACGTGGCCACCCTCAAGGGCAAGCGCGACCGCGCCATCCTGTCGGTATTTCTTTTTCACGGACTGCGCCGTGAAGAGCTGTGCCGCCTGGCGGTGAAAGACATCCACATGCGCCGAGGGGTGCAGTATCTAAGGGTGCATGGCAAGGGCGGCAAGCTGCGCAATTTGCCCCTGCACCCCGGCACCGCTGAAACGATTGATGAGTACCTGGAGGCCGCTGGCCACAAAGAACAACCTGGAGCGCCACTGTTCAAACCGGTGCGTGACAACGTGCGCGGCGTGGCCGCTGGCCACGGCATCACTCCGGACGGGGTTTATAAGCTGCTGCGCGACTATGCAGCCCTGGCCAAGATCGACATCGAGGGGCTAGGGCCGCACAGCCTTCGCGCCACCGCAGCAACCAACGCACTCGACCATGAGGCCGACATCGCCAAGGTGCAGGAGTGGCTAGGCCATGCCAACATCGCCACCACCCGCATCTACGACCGCAGGCGCATGCGGCCAGAGGATTCACCGACGTTCAAGGTTTCGTACTAGGGTTTGAGAATTAGCAACTCGCGGATGACCTCATGGTGGGTGTTCTTCATCGGCACCGGCTCAATGCGGAAGCCGTGACGCTCAGCCATCGAGCGCACTTCGGGCGCGTCGTCATAGGTCAGCATCACTGAACCACGCACCGAGGCCATGAGCGCGAACAGCCCTTCATGGTCGATTTCGTTGTGGGTGTAGAGCCGTGCCCCGGCCTTCTTGCCGCCTGCGGTGTACGGCGGATCAACGAAGAAGAACGCATTGGCATCATCGGCGTAGCGCTGCACCACCTCGAAGGCGTCGGCCTGCTCGAAGGTGATCCGATCGCGCATGGCCTGCAAGGCTTCGATGCGACGGGCCAGCGTTTCGGGATACCAGCGGGAATTGAGGCCGCGCCCGGCCTCTCCGGTCTTAACGAGGCCAGCGCCTGCGGCCATGATGCCGCCGCGCTGCATCCGGTTTTTGACGATGGTTCGGAAGGCCCGGCCGCGAATGCTCTTGGGGTTGCCGTCGAGGATCGACCGGACGTTTTCAAGGTTCACATCGAAGTCGATGATCTGCTTGCAAAGCCACTTCACGTCAGCAGGCTTGCCGTGGAAGATGGTTTGCCAGACAGCGGCCACATCGTCGTCCAGTTCGCCCAGAAAGACGTGTTCGGCCAAGCCTTCAGCGGCGGCCGACAGGCCCGCCATTGCTCCACCCGCGAAGGGTTCCACAAACACCGAGGGCGTGATCTTGGATGCCGTCAGCCACTTGCGCACCTCTGGGACAAGCCACGTCTTGCCGCCCGGATAGCGGAACGGACTGAGCTGGCGAACCTGCGCAACGTTCGTCGGGGCTTTCTTGTCGTGGAGTTGTTCGACCAGTGAGGCCAGCGCTTGCGCTTTGTCGGGGTCAACGAAGTGATGCCGCAGCCCTTCCAGAGCCGGTTTGCATTCGCTGTGAACCAGTATCGTGGCGCGGGTGACGCCTTGCTCTTTCAGGCGCTCGATGCGGCGGTTCTGCCGTTGTAGTGCGGTGGCGTCGGTTGTCATTGTTATTTTCTCCGTGAACATTCACGGAGCGTAACAAGGACGTATAGGCGCGTCAAGGCCCGTGAATGTTCACGGGCTTGTCAAACAAGCAACTTGTGGTCAGTTTGCGGCGTCGGAGCCGTTGCCGTTCTCAAGCGGCAGACCGTCCTCGACCGGCTCAGTGATGGGCACCGGGTGAACGATCTTGTCAGTGATGCGAGTCTCAAACACCGGCAGAGGAACCGGCTTGCCACCCGTCAGTCCTTCCACCGAGCGCTCAAGCGTGGTGTAGCGGACTTCATCCCGCACGATGCGCGTGCGCTTCTGGCCTTCGACCTCTTCAAAGCGGACGATGAACCATGCAATGTCAGCATTGGATATGTCGGCCACGTTGTCCATCTCACCGATGGAATCGAAGAAGGCGCGATCAACGACCACGGCCATCTTCTTGCCCCAACGGCGCAGCGTGGGGACTTTGATTTGAAGCTGCGGCATCAAGCGCTTGGGGCCGCTGCTGCGGTAGTCCGGGCGACGACGACCGGCCGGGAAAATGACCCAATCCACGGCGTCATCGTTGAAGGCTTCAAACTCGCCTTTCATGGCGTTGCCGCTGAAATACACGGCCTGAATCTCAAGGGCGGCCCAATTCATCGGGGCTTCCTTGGGCGTCTTGGAGCTGACCAGAACCATGTCGATTCGGCCCACGTCATCGCCGCCTTCGCTGTCTGTCGATGCCCCGGCTTCGAGGAAGCCGACTTCACCGACCAGTAGCGGGTCAGGGTCGCCAAGGATGGTTTCGCCTACCCATTTGAACACGTCGAGTTCATCGTGGAAGCGATAGGGGCAGGTGGCGCGGAGGTCGCCTTGCTTGCCCTCAACAGGAACACCGACCGCCCGGCCGTTGTCTGGGTGTGTGTCGTAGGAGTAGAGCCGGAGCGAACACACCCCGCCATCCTTGGAGCAGACAGCGCCTGTCTTGCGCGCCTGAAAGGGGCAGGGTTGTGGGGTTCGCTCTTTCTTCGGCTTGAGGACTTCGGCGGCAAGCTGGCGGCGTTCTTCCCCGGAAAGCTGCGTCAGATTGAAGCCAAACCACTCCCCGATTCCGAATCGTGGCGTTATGTCTTTTGGTTTTTTTGCCATACACGGAAAGTAACACACCAAATAAAAAAACGCGCCTAAAAACGCGGTTTTTTTGTTGATAGTGGCAACCCTCCAGCCAGAGTCTTCCTCTCTCGCAGTCGGCCAGTCTAGCCCACGCCCTATCGCCGTCAAGCCGCTGCGCTTTCCTTGACTGCTTCAGGGCACCCACGGGCTGCCCGCCTCGACGTGCGAGCCTCGTCAGCTCGCGCATCGAAAAACTAATCACTACAAATCACTATGGAGACTCACAACCTGCTCCCCCAGGAGCTACGCGCACGGCTCCCGCAAATCGGAGCCACCGCAGAGCAAGAAAACCCGCTCGTATTAGCCAAGTTCTTTTTCCCCGACTTCCACTGGACGTGGTACGCCATCGAGTTCGACGGCATCGACACGTTCTATGGCTACGTGGACGGGGACTTTCCCGAGCTGGGGTATTTCAGCCTGCGCGAATTGCGCGAGACACGCGGCGCGTTAGGGTGCGCCGTTGAGCGTGATTTGCACTTCCAGGATACCCCGCTGCACGTCCTTCAACTGAAGGCCGAGGTGCGGAGGATTTTCGAGTAGCGCAATCGGCGAAGAAGCGCGTGACCTTGGGAAACCGGGGTCACGGCGCTTTTCGCCGCCTCCCCACACCCACGTGACCTCCCCCTTGAGGGTTGCAAAATTTTTAACTCTTAATTAATTGTCTGAACAATCTTTTGGCACTCGTCAATAATGTATCCAGGAATATTATCAAACTTGTGCGGATTGAGTTGCATTAGATATTCGTTCTCGATGTGAAATGACTCATTGACGAATTTTTTAATTGTTGCACTAATGGTGCTATCTTTATGTCCATGAACCTCCATCAATACTCGAAATAGCTGCAACTTATCATATCCAACAGAAGAATCATGAAAACTCTTCATTATGCTATCTCTATCTTTTATGAAAGATAAGACCTCAGTGTAATCAAAATTTGGCATCCATTTTTTGATTTCTGATGTGGCCCGTTCAATTTCATGAGAAGTCATCAGTCTAGTCTCAACATTATCCTTGAATGTTGGCGCATCTTTCCCATGCAGAAGACTGGCCAAACAATTATATTCCACACCCAAGTCATTAACTATCTCAAAATGCCTTCTCAAGTAGATGCATTTAATAACATCATTATCGATTGCCGAGATATTAGATGAACATATTTGAGCGAAAGTTTGAATATCTTCACTACGAATTTCTGTCTCTATAACTTTACCGTCTCGTGAAGCCAGGAAGCAAGCCGTAGGATTTGCTGCAACGAACAATGGGCGAACACTTTTAATCACATCAATTGCTGGTTCGATATCGTGAGTGACCATGAGAATAGTGTTGTTTTTTAAACTAATCTTCCCACGAAAAAGCTCATTCAAAATTGCGAATTTCTTTGTTTTATCGAAGCTAGATACCGGGTCATCTAGAATAGCAATAGTCGGGTTTTGACTTAACACTTGATGCATGAATAAAACAAGTGCAAAGGCATTTTTTTCACCATAACTAAGATGTTGAGCTGCCGCTTCAATATGGTCATCAAAATCTTGGTGTACCAATTTCATCTTATAGGAATCCGCTTCTGGTTTTATAACAACACTATATTTGTAGCCAGCAGACTCAAGAAACTCATTGATGCTTTTTTGATTTTCTAAAATTGAAACTTCAATGCGCTTTTTATGTTTTCCAATGTTACCCTTGAGAACTCCAACACGCGAAATCAATTCTTCAAGCCCCATATTAATAGGGTCAACGATATTTTTTGTTTCAAAGGAG
The DNA here is from genome assembly GCF_014837235.1 of Limnohabitans radicicola. Lineage (GTDB taxonomy): Bacteria > Pseudomonadota > Gammaproteobacteria > Burkholderiales > Burkholderiaceae_C > Limnohabitans_A > Limnohabitans_A radicicola. Next base: position 10,295 of record NZ_JACYFT010000007.1, read on the forward strand.
TTCAAATTCTCTAAAAGATTTAATTCTATCTTTAGCTTATTAATTTCTTTTTCTATCTCTTCTATATCTCTAAGTGAAAAGAATGAAATTGCCCTTAAACCTTCAAGTTTCCCAATAAGTGTTTCTACATCTCCCCGTAGTGAACTCAAAAAATTCACCGCCTCGGGAGATAGTTCAACTTTCGCTTTAGTAACTTTTTCGAGTTTATCAATACATATCTGAGTAAAATATTTACCCAATCTATTTATCACGACTTGAAGAGTGTTCAGATGCTCAACGGCCTTTGAGTCATATTCCTGACTCACTTTTTTGACAAAGTTTTTCTTTTCCGGTTCTTTAATGTCAGATGCACAGTACGGACAGTTATCGGATAGATCAAGAAAACTGTTACCTTTTGCCTGCCATGAAATCCAACCCGATGGATTATCACTCTTTATAAATTGCTCGAATGGTTTTAGTTCATCAGGTATATTTTCTATTTTATTCCCAGAACCATATGCTTTATAACCTTTACTCGCCTTTGATAGCACTCCAGATTTAGTAACTCCAAATGCGTCTCGAAGTTCCTTCAAATCAGAAATCGCCGTAATCAAAGATTCGTTCCCCTCGAATGAGGACTTAATGCCTGAAAATAACTCTTCAATCTCTTTCATGCCAGAAACGTAAGTCTCTGTTTTAATGAATATTTCAAAGCTGTTTTTGACTACCTCATCCGGCTGAAATGCGAACTGCGAAATATAAGCGTCATCGAAAATCAGCACTGACTCAATACCATCAATACCAGAAACAAGCGGGTCTTTTCCATCGCCTGTTTTTCTGTGTTTAAACGGTTTTAGCCTGCTCAAGGAGCCATCTTTTGCAATCGATGCCGCGATAGCTTTTACAATTGTACTTTTTCCAATACCATTAGGGCCATATTTTATATTTAGTGCCCCTTTTCTAATTGTAATGTTTGCACTTTCGATGCTATTACAATTCTTTATTTCAACGCTAAATTGTTCCATCATTTTTTATCCATCAAAGAGTCTAATTTTGATTTAATTTTTTTCAATTTATCGGACTCGTCTTGAGAAAAGGATGTGCCTTCAATTGATTTGACAGCAATCCATAGCGCCCTCTCCGCTTTTTGAAACGGTGTGTCGGGCTGCTTTTCCTCTTTTACCGGCTCACCCGCTTTACGGGCGCGAACAGCACGGACAGAGGTTTGTCCAGTGGTTTGCAGGGCATGCCACGCTTCTTGCATAGCGGCAGCGTCCATGCGGGCAAGCTCCACCAGGAAGGACTTTGAAGCTATGTCGGACGTCCGACACTGCGCTTTGATGTCCTCGGGCAGCTTGAGCAAGGAGAGCAATTCCGTGACCGTATTGCGGGCCTTGCCGATAACCCTAGCGGCATCTTCTTGGGTGTAGCCGTGGGTTTCCATAAGCCTGCCGAGTGATTCGGCCAGCTCCATAGGGCGCAGGTTTTCGCGCTGCACGTTTTCGATGATGGCCACTTCGTCGGTGTCGCCCTCAGTGATAACGGCGGCAATCGTTGGGCGTGAAAGCAACTGGTGGGCGCGGTAGCGGCGCTCTCCGGCCACAATCATGTAGCGCTCCCCTTCCAGGGCTTTCACAAGAATGGGCTGGAGCAAGCCTTTGGCTTCGATGGACTGTGCCAACTCCATCAAGGCGGATTCGTCAAAGAATTTGCGCGGCTGGTCAGGGTTCGCGTCCACCTGCTGAATGTCCAGCTCAATGATGCGCGGCAAGTCTGCACTCGCCCCGAACATATCGGCGCGAATCTTGGCACTCATTGGTGTCTTATTTTTGGGAGGCATGGAGTTCAATCAGTTTTTGGGCTACGACCTTGTATTGCTCAATCCCCGGCGAATCGGGGAAGAGTTCGAGCGCGGCTTTGGATTCGACATTGGCCTTGTCAAACACCGTCGAGCGGTTGACCGGCTCAAAGACTTCGACGCGCTTTGCGGCGACCGATGCGCGAAGTTCCTGGAGCGCTTCGGCATCGTGTGCGGCGCGAGCGTTGAACAGTGTGGGCAGGATGCCCACGATTTTGAGGCCCGTATTGGCACGGCGGCGCACGTTTTCAATGGTCTCCATGAGCAGCGGAATGCCCATGATGGAGAGGTAATCCGTCTTGCAGGGAATCACCACGGCATTGGAGGCCGTGAGCGCATTCACCGTGAGCAGTGAGAGCGTGGGCGGACAGTCAATCAGGATGAAGTCGAAGCGCTCCCGCAGGGACGCGATTTTTTCCTTGAGCACAGTGGCCACACCGAAGGGCGATACCAGCTCAGTCTCAGCGTTGGCCAGGCGGATGCTGGCCGGAATGAGCGACGGGGCACCGTCAATCACGAGCGCATCGAGCGGCGCATCTTTGACCAGGCCGAAATAAAAGGTCTTGCCCGTTGCATCCAGCTCACGCAGGCGGCGCGGGTCAAGCCCATGAACGATGGACAGCGAGCTTTGCGGGTCACTGTCGATGACAAGCACACGCTTGCCCGCCTCGACTAAGGCGCGAGCCAGGTTCACGGTGCTGGTGGTTTTGCCGACGCCTCCCTTCTGGTTGGCTACGGAGATAATTGTTGCTTGCATGGTTGTATCATAGCATCCATTTGACTTTTTGTGAATACTGCGTAATACTATACGCACACCATGAGGAAAGAACACATGCCCAATCCACACTATCAGCGCTTCGCTATCAGCATCCCAGCGCCGATGGCAACGCAAATTGAAGAGGTCTGCAAGGTCGAAGGCCGCAACCGCTCGGAATTTTTCCGTGAGGCGGTTCGCTTCTACATGAACGCCGGGCGCACACCACAGCCGCCTCAGTTCGTGATGCCCAGCAACGAAGAAGAGCGTAAGGACAACCCCTTCCGCCTTTTCGCCGAGTGGAACTCGGAAGCCGATGCCGCCTATGACTCCCTCCGCTAAACGCCCTATGTCCTATTACCGCAGTTGGGACATCGTGGTGGTGCCCTTCCCCTTCACTGACCAAAAGACCAACAAAGTCCGCCCTGCCGTCATTGTCTCGACCGATGCCTTGCGGCAACGCAACGGCAAGTACATCGTGGCCATGATTACCAACGCATCGAACGCCGCGCAGTACGGTGACGTGTCCGTCAGCGAACTCAACACAGCCGGGCTACCCATTGCATCGGTGGTGCGGGCCAGCAAAGTGGCCGTAATTGAGGACAACGACGTTCACAAGCGTGTCGGGACACTCCCCACCGCCGACCGGCGACTGGTGGCAGAACATCTTCGGGAGTATCTGGCCATTGAGTAAATGCGCCACACACCAAAAATGTCGGACGTCCGACACATTATAAAAATGACCCCTACCCTACCCCACAACCCAGACGCAGAAAGCGAAGCGACTGCTATCAAAGCCCTCAGCAAGCCTGACCCGCTGCTTGAGGAGCTTCAGGTTGTCCGGCTGGAGGGGCGCTATTTCTGTTTCGACCGGCATGAAGCCAAAAACCGCCATGGGGTACTCCAGTACCGTGACGGCAATCGTGGCTTGGTGATCGAGGTTTCACCTCGCTATGGCCACCCGTCAGTGCTGGCCTACAAAGTCTTGCAGGCGGTTTTTCGCAAGGTGACGCTGGAGGGCAAGCCCTACCCCGACACGGTTTCTTTTTCCTACCGCGAGCTGGGCCGCATGATTGGCCGCGATGTATTCGGTGGGCGCGACTCACAGCAGCTTTACGATGCCATCCGCCAGCTTGAAGACACCAAAATCGAGCTGTACCTGTACGACAAGGACGGCAAGGAGTTCCGTTCTTTCCGCTTCAACCTGGTCATTTCCAGCGGGTTCATTGGCAGCGGTGAAGTCACCGGGCCGACGCGCATTAAAGCCGCCGCCCTCACCCTTCACCCCGTCATCATGGACAGCATGCGCCGGGGACACTTTGCGATTTTCAACTGGGCGCGACTGGAGCAGATGGAGCCCCTTTCCGCCGCCCTGTACAAACGCCTGTACCTGCACTTTTCCAACCTGTACGAAGAGCAGTACGACCGCCGCAGCCTCAAGTTCGAGAAGGACTATGAAGCCCTGTGCCAGGAGTGGCTGGGAGGCTTGAAGCCTGAGCGCTACAAGTCCCGCATCATGAAGCAACTCGGGCACCACCTGGCCCTGCTGCGAGAAACCGGATTGGTGCGTTTTGCCACCATCGAAGACAAAAGTGGTGGTGAAGGATTCAAACTGGTGTTCAGACCAGGCAACAGCTTTTTTGAAGACTATTCGGCCTTCTATCAAGGCAATAAGGCACGGGTGCTGCAATTCCAGCATGCCGCCGACCAGGCTGACATCACAGGGCCGATTGATTCAGTCGCCCACTTCTACAAAAAACTGCACAAGGTGGACAACCTCGACGGCAAGATTTTTGCTGAAAAGGACATCGAGTTTGCCAAGCGCCTGATTGACGCCATCGGCACCGAGGGCTTTACCGACCTGGTGGAGTTCGCGCTGGAAGAGGCCCCTAAGACCAACTTCCAGATGAAGAACATTAGAGCCATAGAAACCTATCTCCCGGCATGGCAAGCAGGCAAAGAAAAGCGCAAGCAAGAGCAAGCAGCCCGCAAGGCGGAAGACGACAAGCGCCGCCAAGAACGGCTCCAGTCGGAGTACGAGAGCTTTTGCCAGTCCCAGCAGTTCACCTACATGGAGACGGCCTCAGAGTCAGAACGTGCTGAAATCAAGCGCCTGGCCGAAGCACAAGCCGTGAGCAAAAATCACGAGCCTGGCCACCCCATGTACCGCATTACCGTGCGCCTGGCCGAGAAGGCGATTCTCGCCGCCCGCTGCGCACTCCCCACCTTTGAGCAGTGGCTGGCCACCCGCCACTGACCTCTCCAACCGTCCATAAAAGTTATCCACAGTCCCCCCTTTAGGGCGTGGGCTTTGAGGAAAGAACTTCGCCCGAGATGTGGGCTTTGAGGAAAGAAAGTGTGGGCTTTGAGGAAAGAAAGTGTGGGCTTTGAGGAAAATTTTACCCTCAAAGCCCACACCTATTTTCCTTATAAATCAACGACTTATATAAAAATCGACATCGCGTCTAATTGTTCTTTAATTGTCTTCTCAAGAAAACACACCATACGCCCGATCATTGGCCGCCAGTGTGTGTGTTTTTGAAAGACCAAACAGCCAAAGCCCGGTGACCACCAGCCTGCACTTCGCGCTCCCAACCAGGGGAAGGGGAGGGCAGGCAGTGGTCATCATTGTTTTCGGCCAACGGCCTGCATGGTGACTGTTCCCATCCACTCGGTGCAAATCCGGGTGAAACCGGGACTGCACGCTTTCAAGGAAAGCGACCATGCCAATCAACAGACATCCTGCCTGGGGTGAATTCGTCAAAGCCTTCAACACCATCGCCAGGCATCGCCACCGCTATGAAGTCTTCAGAGACTTTGTGACCATGAGTGCCGCAGCCCTGCACAACGCCATCCGCAAGGATGAAAAACTCGAAGCCGAGTATCTCGCCACTGCCGCGAGGTACAAGCGGGATGAACTGAGCGAGTTTTCTGCGCTGCTGGCCAAGCTGGTGCTGCTACTGGAAACAGAACCCCGCGACGTGCTCGGGCCGCTGTACATGGAGCTGGAGCTGGGCAACACCAACACCGGCCAATTTTTTACGCCGCATGAAGTCTCGGAGCTAATGGCCCGCGTCACCTATGGCGATGAACTCAAGACCATGGACAAGCCGTTTATCACCGTGTGCGAACCTGCCTGCGGTGCTGGCGGCATGGTGCTGGCCTTCGTGAACGTTATGCTGTCGCACGGCCACAATCCGGCGCAGCGGCTGTGGGTTCAGGCCCAGGACATCGACCGCACGGCAGCCCTCATGTGCTACCTGCAAATGGCCCTGTGGCACATCCCGGGCGTGGTCATTGTGGGCAACACTCTGGCCATGGAAGCCCGAGAAGTTTGGTACACGCCTGCCCACTACCTGGGCTTTTGGCACCACCGGCTTGAGCGGGAATGGGGCAGGGCGGAAAGCTATTCCGACGATTCGCATGAATCGCCAGGCATTCAGGAGGAATCTCAGACCGTGCCCGTGAATCCTCAAAATCGGGACATGACGAGGCCGCTGATACTGTCCATTCCAAAAGGACAATCGAGCTTTGATTTTTGACCGCTGTGTTCTTTGTGTCGGACGTCCGACTTTTTACCGCCCGCAATTTGGGCGGTTTTTTCTTGGGCGGGGAGGGCGCGGACGGGTGGCAAGAAAGCGGGGCGCTTACTTGCTGCAAGGTGGATGTCCGTGACCGGCCATCCGTGGCGACCTGGGCGCTTCCATAGGAAATGCCCACGTCGCGGGGCTCCCGAGTTCACTCCCCACATAGGGGAGTGCCACTTTTTACGGGAAGGCCCGTAAAATAAAGGATTGTGGCGGGGTTGTCGGGGGTATGCACCCCCGACTTCCCGCGATTTCCTAACGGACTAACGGGACTGGTCAGGGCAACAAAGTAGGCCCTGCCTGCGCCAATCGCGGGAAGTCGGGGCTGCTCAAATTTTCGAGTCCGCTATCGCTCCCTCAAAATTTGGCCCCCGACAACCCCGCCACGAACCCGTGTTGAGGAACTCGTTTATGACGAGTTTCCGGCGGGCTTTTCGCCGTGGGGCTTCGCCCTTTTAAAGTGGCGCATAGCGCCCCTTTAGTCCTTGGTGCGCGGTTTACTCCAAAACCTTCACCAAGACGGCGCTGAGGCCCTTTTTTGCCCCTTTGGGGCATGGTTGTGCGGCCAGGCCGCGCTGATTGATGGAGGTGGCGCATGCCTTTGACCCACGGCAATGACTTGATGCTGGGTGTCGATGCCCGCAACAGGCCGATTCGCATGAGCGCAGACCAGCGGTCACGGCACCTGTATGTGGTCGGCGGCACGGGCATGGGCAAGTCGCGCCTCATGACTTCCTTGATTCAGCAGGACATTGACCAGTGGCTACTCAGCCGCAGTGGCCTGATGCTGATTGACCTGCATGGCGAGCTATACCAGCAGGTCATGGGCTGGCTCACCGAGGAGCGGATCGTGTACCGCGAGCGCCCCATCGTGCCCATTGACCTGACCCAGCCCGAGCACGTCGTGGGCTACAACATCTTGCGTCCCCGTCAGGGGCCTTCGGCCACGGCGATTGATGCACTGGTCGAGGCCATTGCCTATGCCCAGGGACAGGACAGTGCACAGGAAACGCCGCGCTTCAAACGGGTGGCCGGTGCCGCCCTGCATGCCCTGGCCGTGCAGGGCATGGGCATCACAGAAATTTTTGACGTGCTGGCACCAGAAAACCGCCCGCTGCGCGAGCGCCTGGTGCAGCACCTGCCCCGCGCTGCCGCTGACGGTTTACGCTGGCTGGATTCACTGCCCGCGAAGGAGTTGAGCGGTGCGACGGAATCGACCCTGAACCGGGTGCACCAGTTCCTGAGCAACCCCAACATTGCCCGGATGCTGGGACAAACCAAATCCAGCTTTGACTTTCTCACGGCGATGGAAGAGGGGGCGATTGTGCTGGTGAATCTGGCCAACGCGGGCAACCAGGTCAGCAAGTCCGATGCCCGCATGATGGCCACGACGCTGCTGGCGGACGTGTGGACGGCGGCCAGCGAGCGCGGCAAGACAAAAATCCGTGGCCAGTCGCCCAAGCCGTTTTATTTGTACCTGGACGAGTTTCAGCACTTCATCACGCCCACCATTGCCGAAAGTCTGGACGAAGCCCGAGGTTTCGGGCTGCACCTGACGATGGCCAACCAGTTTCCCAGCCAGCTTTCCGGGGAGGGTGCGCGTGGTCAGAACCTGCTTAATTCTGTGCGCAGCAACGTGCAGAGCAAGGTCATCATGGGCCTGCCTGACCCCGATGAATACATGCCCCTGGCGAAGTGGCTTTTCATGGGCGAGGTGGACGTTCACAAGGTCAAGCACGAGATTTACACCCGCTCCGTCATTGGTGAAACTGAGACAACTCGAACTGTCATCACCACGGGCGAGAGCTTTACAGACACAGACGGCGGTAGTACGAGTGAATCCAGGGGCACCACCGCAGGCGGTGGCAGCAGCCGAGGCAATGCGACCGCCCGTAGTTATGGCGAGTACCGCGACGACGACGAACGGTTTTCTTTTATCGAACAGGGCAACCCGGACGACCAGCCCTTTCGATGGAACAAGACCGAAACCGAAAGCGGTGGCGACAGCGAGAGCTGGGGGGAAAGCGACAGCACTACCGACACGTCGAGCTGGAGCGTGGCACGGGGCACTTCGCGCAGCGTGGCCACGACGCCCTTTATCGAGCGCGAATGGGGCATGCAGCAAAGCAGCCGCACCTATCAAAGCGTAGATGAGCAGTTGGTGGAAATGGGCCAGCGAATTTTTCGGCTTCTTCCCCGTCAGGCCATCATTCGGCTACAGGGTGAAACGCGCTCACGCGCCATGACCACGCTCCCCGTACCGGATGCGTTTGTCAGTCCGTCCACGCAAGAGGCGTTTCGCCTGCGCTGCTTGCAGCGACTGAGCTTTGTGCTTCCCCAGGCCGATGCCGATGCCGCCATCGAGGCCCGCAGAAATTGGGCGGAGCGGTTGACCGCACCGCCGCAGGAAGAACCTCAAGAATTCACTAACCGGCGCAGGATGAAAACCCGTGAAGAGTGAGTTGGTTGCCCGCACTGTCGGACGTCCGACAAAACCACATCCGGCCATGTTTGGCAAAACCCCTCTTGCCTTGATAGAGTGAATTCATGCCCGAGAAAAAAACAACAAAAGGCGGCACCGCCGCCCCGGTCATTGAATTCCAGGCCCGAGACTTCGAGCTGTTGCGCGGCCTCTTCGAGTCCCGCCTGATGACGCAGGAGCAGGCTACGCGCCTGTACTTCGATGGCAAGACCGAAGCGGCTAAAAAGCGCCTGCAAAAACTCAAGGCGCTGCGCCTCATTGCCGAGCGCGAACGGCGCGTGTATCACCCGGCGATTTTGTACCTCACCAAGCGCGGCTTTGACTGCCTGGCCACACATGGCAAATTGAGTGACTACCCCCGCTTGGCCTGGCACCAGCTTGAAAAACGGGCGCAGGTGTCGGAGCTGACCTTGGGGCATGAAATCGACGTGGTGCAGGTGAAGGCGGCGCTTGCCGTGGCGCTTCGCGCCACGGGCCGCTTTGCCATTGCTGAATTCTCCACCTGGCCGATGCTGTATCAGTTCAAGGCGAGCAAGCCACGCCAGGCCGGGCACTACAGCAGCGGTGACATGGTGGTGAAGCCCGATGGCTATCTGAGGCTGCATGAGCCGGTGCGCCTGCCTGACGGCAGCGCCAGTGACGAGTACGACGAGCACCTGTTTTTTCTGGAGGTTGACCGTTCGACCGAATCACAGGAGACGTTGGCCCTCAAGGCGCACGGCTACCGCGACTATTTCCAGCGCGGGGGCCTGGCGCTGCGCTATGGCTACAAGGCCGAGGATTACAAGAGCTTTGCCTTTCGGGTATTGATGGTGTTTCGCAACGCCGAGCGACGCAACAACTGCGCCGAGACTCTGCTGCGGATGAATCCGCCCGTGCTCACCCAGGTGTGGCTGGCGACCCAGGAGGATGTTTTGCGCGACCCGCTGGGCGCGGTATGGATGCGGCCCCAGGACTACCGTGACGCGACCGCAGGCAGCGCCTTTGATGCGTCCAGGCCGGTCAAGGGGGTGTACAGGCGCAGGCCGGAGCGTGAGGCATGGGTGGCGGCGAAGGTTGCCTACCGAGGGCTGATATAAAAAACGTCATGAACCGCAGTTCATGACGTGAAGGCCCTCAGAAGAAGGGCAAGAGTTTTTTGAGTTCGCCTTCGGTGAAGTCCGTGGGCTGTCGCCCATCGGCGATCACCAGGCGAACCAGGCGCGACGTGGCCAGCATGGCCAGCGTGTCTTTCGCGCACTTGACCCCAGCGGGGTCACCATCGGCAAAGTACCAGATGCGCCCTTTGGGCTTGCTGCGCTCCAAAATGAGCCGCGCCTGGGTGTCGGAGCAGGCCGACCCCATGAGGCCGACCGTGTTGTGATAGCCGTGCTGCCACAGCCACCACAGGGCGGTGAATCCCTCGACCACCACCAGGTCACTGACGGGCTTGGCCACGCCGTGGCCGTGGTAGAGGAATTCGCTTTTGTGGAATTCGTAGCGCACCCCTTTGGTGTCGCGCACGCCTGGGAACTTATAGCGCGGGTTTTGGGCGTTGATGGTGTTGTCGTCCACCACGCGGCCCGCGTAACCAATGAGGATGCCGGAGGTATCGAGCAGCGGTATGGCCACCCGGTCTTTCATAAGGCCACGCGAACACACCCCCAGCCCAAATTGGGCGATGGTTTCCGGTGTGAAGCCTCGCGAGAGCAGATAGGGGTGTTCCGGGTCAAGGTCTTTCAGCTCGAATTCCAGCGCGGCATTCACCACGACTGGCAGCGCCGGTTTTGTCTCTGCGCTGGGGGTGTCGCTCACGTCCGGCGCTTCGCGTGGTTCCTGGGGCTTTTGAGCGGCAGCAGGGGGGCTTTCCACCGCCTTGGCGGTGCCGTCTTTGCCGGGCTTGCTGGTTTGAATGCCGAAACGCTGCGCGAGCTTCAAAGCCGTTTTGCGAAAGTCCGCGCCATCGGCCGGGTCAAGCCCATCCATGAGCGCGGCAAACTCGATGAGGTTGCCGCTGATGCCGCAGGAGAAGCATTGAAAAATGCCGCGCTCCAGGTGCGCTGAAAACGAGGGCGAGCGACGGGCCTCACTGCCTTTGTGCTGGGGCAAGGGGCAATACCCCATGGCCTGGCCACCGGCTTTTTCCGTGAGTTCGATTTGGTAGTCGGTCAGGATGTCCCGGAAGGACAGCCGCTGCCGCAGTTCTTTGAAGTTGAGATAGCTGGCCACAAAATGCTCCAATGCAAAAATGAACAAAGCCATGCCGACGGCATGGGCTGTATTTAGAAAAGCAAATGGAGGGCGGGCCTGTCAAACCCAGCCTGTGGAAAACTCAGCCTTGACAGATTTTTATGGTGTGATTTACTGGTATGAGAGGGCGTACTGTCGCCCATCCTGGACAGTGTGGGGAGTTTGAGCGTGGTGCTTGAACTTCCCTACTTTTCAGGAGTGAAAAATGTCCATCTTAGGTGCAGACCCATTTGGTTCTTTCGGGAGCCTCGATAGCCTGCGCGGCCCTTTGCGCGAAGAATTTCAGCGCAAGTATGCCGAGGCATTCATGGCCGATACGAAGGCAAAAATGCAATTAGAAAACGAGCGCCTGGTGCTTGAAAATGAGAGGCTTCGTAACCAAAATGAAGCAGAGCGCATCCGTCTTGCTGCGGAGCTTGCAAAGCTCCAAGGTCAGACAGGAAACAGTTCTTTTAAGCCGAAGTCATTGCACGTTGTTAATGGCTGACGCACCCCCGCACGATGTGCGGGGGTTTTATTTTGCTGGGCGAATGTTGTGCAGGGACTTTAGCTTGTTGTCGTACTCAACATCAATCGCAGCAATCGCCAAAGAATCCTCAGAATGTCCGGCGTCACGCAGTTGCTGAATATGTTTGCTTCGCGCTGTTTCAAGCTCCAGGATGGCTTGAACTTTTTGTTCTGGCGTCATCGGCGGTGGCGGTTGATTTTTTTCTTTGTCTAACTGTTTTTGAAGACGAGCGGCTTTTTCAGCGTCTTCATTTTTCGCCTGCTGTAGCCTATGCTCGGCAGCCCGTATTTTTAAGAGTGCTTCGGTTCTACGTTCAGCGAGCACGGCATCTTTTTCGAGATTCGCAACCTTTTCTTCTTCCGTCAATTCAATCAGGTCAATGATTTCTGTGACTGCTGGCGTGGGGGCGGATATAGGAACGAGCGGCGTGACTTCTTTGGGCATGAGTGCCTCACGTGCTTCGACACGTGCCTTGAGGTCTTGCATGAAGTCTTTGCCGAATTCAATTTCACGGGGCTTGTGCTTGAGGTACAGAGACATGGCAAACCAGGCCGCCGCAATAGCGGCGAGCATGGCCATGCCTGCATTGCGTGATGCCCCCAGGCCACTCAAAACGAAGGCAGCGGTGACCAGGATGGCAACAAGGCGCAGCAGCTTGCTATCCATGGCCCAGGCAATAGACAGCAGCACTCCGCCCGCAATGAATCCGATGACAATTTGTGAGAGCTGCATGGAATGCTCAGAAAAATAATTTTTTGAGGAACCCGGTGAATGATGTGCTGGCTGGAGCATCTTTGGAGATGCGTCTGTCACGCAGTTCCGCCAGGTGCTGGAAGTACGCTTCTTTTTCCGCAGTGGTCATTTTCTCGGTGGCCTCTTCAACGGTTTCAACTATCAACGCCTTGCGAAAAACAGCGTCCCGCTCTGCGACGTGGCTCAATCTGTCGCTGAGCTTCGCAATGGATTCTTGATACTTTGTGATTTCTTTGTAGTAGTACCCGG
>NZ_JACYFT010000008.1 GCF_014837235.1 Limnohabitans radicicola
AAAAAAATGATGATTACTTTCCAAATCATATTTTTTTCATGGCTTTAGGAACTGCGCAATTAAGACTTCGCTCATTCGATGACATGGTATTTCACAAAAAAGATAATTCTTTATTGGTTGAATTGAGTAAATACCCATCTGCCATTTCATGGCTTGTGCATGATATTCAGCAATTACGATACATGAAAAGGAAATCTTTTCTAGCGAATCGGAGTAGTTACTTCCTCAAACACAACCATTCGCTAGATGGCATTGAAGAAGGTACAGAACCTTTTGATTACGAAGCCATAGACAATAAAGAAGAAGACTTTAAACAGTATTTAATAAACGATGAAGTTCCACAGGTTTTGATGACATGGCAGGGTTTTAAAAAATTTGTTGTGCCTGTCGTTATTGGCACTGATGCCGTTGTTTCCTATAGAGAAGAAAATAATGGATGGTGGAAGATCGAAGTAAAACATAATGCCCCGACAGGAAAAACAAATATTCGCATTGAAGATAAAGCAAAATTTGAGCGTTCAACGAGCCGTGAGAACATCGAACACAATCGCGAAGTGTTGGACGGAGCTACAGATTTATGGAACAAAAAAATAGAGTTACAAAAAAAATTAGGCTACCCATATTCTGAATCATATGAAGAATACATAAGGTTTCTAAAAACAAGATTCTCTTGTTTGGTTTTGGATTTACCAAAAATAGATATAAAAATATCAATGAAATTTGAAGACATACTAAACATTCTTATCCCGTCCATTCGCTCGAAAGTCTGAAAAATGCTCTCTGGAAAGCATACATACATCGTAGGGCGCGGAGGAAGCGGTAAAACGGTTCTACTGAAGGGGATTTTTAATGACATGGTGCGAAGCCCGCGAATTGTCATAGACCCGCACGGCGATTTAGCCGACGATTTATCATGCTTTTCGCCCTCTACTTACCGCATAGCGCCACACGAACGCCCGTTCGTGATTAACCTATTCGAGATAGAAGATAAAAGTCTAGAAAATCGGGAAGTTGTCGCGCAACTTATCACCGATATGGTGGCGCAACTGGTTGATGATGCCGAATTGTCGCGCTTAATGGAAACCGTGATTTTCCCCGTTGTTATGACGCTTTTAAAGCTCGATTACGCAGACTTTAGGATGCTAACGGACTGTTTCAACCCGCAGACAGGAAAAGAGCGTTTAAAGGCTCTTGGGTGCTTCGTGGATAGCCACTTAAAGGGCGTATGGGAGGGACTAGAAGGGAAGAACTACGACACCTCGAAGCAAAGCATTTTCAATAGGCTACAAAGCCTCTTGAATTACAGCACAGTAATGAAAATGCTTTGCGGGAATGATGATTTTAAAGAAGTCGAGAAAATCATAAATGCACGCGGTGAAATTGTTATATCGCTACCCGTGCCAGAAATTGGCGAAGCAGTCGCCATTACGCTAGGAAGATTCTTTGTTACCAGAATGCAAATATGGGCAAAGGAGCGTAGAAAAATCCCTGAAAAAGACAGGTTTCCCGTTTATTTGATGATAGACGAATTCCATAATTTTATTAGCCCTGTATTTGCAAAGACACTCGACGCATACGGGCGCAAATTTGGTTTGTTTTTGATTCTTGCACACCAGCACATAAAACAACTGGGAGATAGCGAAATTCGCGGTTCAATACTTGCCAATACTCGAAACAAAATTGCAGGAATGAGTAACAACGATACACGGCAAGCAATGAGCAAAGAAATGGGCATCGAAGCAAACCAGCTCGAAGATCTAAAAGTTGGCGTTTTTATGGCAAAAATCGACACGCAAGAGCCGTTCATTTTTAAGGCAAGAGAGCATAAACGGTTTAAAAAAATCAGTGAGTTCCAGTATTTAACAAGTCGCAATAGTGGCGACTTTATTAATGGGTGGGATAACCTGAATTACGAACAAAATGAGCCATTTAATGCACAGAAAACCGCACCACCAGCGCATAGTTTTAAAGCAAAATTTGACCTGTAACCATTAACCGATGCACGAAAAACAACTTAAAACGCTCGAACTGGCTGGACGCATTCAATATTTCACACTCGAACACCTCTACCAAGCGGGCATATACACATCACCAAGCAAAAGCACCGCACGGGTTCATTTAAGAGACCTCAAAGCCTACGGATTCATAACAGAAAGTCACTACGGGGTATCTAGGGGCTTTGGACGACTGCCAGCATTGCACGGGCTGACCCCTAAAGCCGTTCGGTACTTGACGGAGGTAGAAGGTCACCAGCTCGAAACAATCAAGGTATCTAAGAGCCGTAAAAATCAGGAGTACGAGACCAAGGCACCCGCCGACTATTTCCACCGCGTAGGGCTACTGGATAGCGTTTTAGCGTGTCTTTTGATGCTTGACCAGGCAGAGACCAAGGAGGAGGTTTTAGAGCTGTATTTTCGACGCTTTGGGATGCACGAACCACGGCGAACGGCGATAGAGCTACAGAGCGGGAGGCTAGAGCCTGACGCGATTTTGAGTTTCACGGCAGAGGATAGGAAACGCCTGTACCTAGTGGAGTTTTACGAAGACAGCGCGAACAATGAGCGCATCAAGCGGGCGATTTTCCGCCACGGTGAAGCCATACACACGGGCGCACCATCGACGGCGCTAGGGCTAGGCGTGGGGCATCGTGTTTTATTGGTTTTCCGCCATGAACACACCGCCCGCGCCATCATGAAATTTATCAACGAAGCCCCAACACTTGCGGGCATTGCTGACCGCTTTTTGTTCAAGACCCATGAAAGCATTTTGAAGGATGCTTTCGACAACTGGGCAACCAGCGACGGGGTTAGAACGAACATTTATTGATACTAAAATCATATTGTTTTCATATTAAACCAATATGATTTTGGTATGAAAATGATATGTATTGACAGAAAATAATTTGTCACTACAATGTCACTACATATTCTTAACTTTTGGAGCTATGGAAATGAGCAATTCGACCATGTACCAGTTCCGCATAGACGAACAGGAAAAGGCTGAAACCTTCGAGATTTTGCAAGAAATGGGCATCAAGCCAGCGCAAGCCGTGCGCCTGTTTTTCCGCCAAATTCGCAAAACCCATGCCCTGCCCTTCCCTATCGAACACACACCGAATGAACGAACCGCAAAAATTCTTTTGCAGAGTGACGCACAAAAGGATTACAAGCGCGTTAATTCGGTAGATGATTTATTTGCAGACCTTCATAAATAATGCGACATATTGAAAGTTCAGGCGCATTCCGAAAGCAATTAAAATTGATGATTCGGCGCGGTAAAGATGAGGCAGAAATTAAAACTGTCATCGTTTTACTTGCCAGTGATGAGCCATTACCGCCGAAATATCGTGACCATGCTTTAACGGGAAATTTCACGGGCTTTCGAGATTGTCACATTCAACCCGACTGGCTTTTGATTTACCACAAGCAGGACAGCGAAGACGGGCGCGGTATTTTGCGACTTGAAGCAACTGGCACGCATTCAGACTTGTTTTAAAACCGATCAAAATCATGGATAACTGCCCACATTGTGACGGACGCGGAGCGAATCCGAGGGCTTGCGGATGTGGGATTTTTCCGAAAGAAAATGAACCGCTTCAGCCCTGCCCCGTTTGTAATTGGTATCGCTGGACTGGATGCCATACCTGCGACCGCACAGGGGAAGTTACACCGCTTAAATATCGGCGCTTAACCATGACTGAAGAAGAATTTGAGGCTTACGAAAACCGAAAGAATCCGATAAAAAATGAACAACAATGAAGACACAAAAAAACAACTTGACGAACTATTAGAGCGCGTCAAGCCACTTCTACAGAATCAGAGCTTGAATGCACAGGAAATAGCTTTGTTAATGCAATTACAAATAGAATTAAAAATTCTTGATATGGCACTTCAGAACAAAGTAGTGCAACAAACATCTAACCACGACGAAACTTCAAGAATCCGCATAATTCCTGAATTAGAAATCGAGATTTCCCAAAGATATAAAAGTATCGACTCTATATATAGCGCATTGACTATTTACAGAAAATAAATAAAATGCGACACAGGGTTTTAAACTGTGTCGCATACCTTGAGCGCAGAACGCTTTACCTCAATCCCCCCATCTG
Source organism: Limnohabitans radicicola (assembly GCF_014837235.1). Lineage (GTDB taxonomy): Bacteria > Pseudomonadota > Gammaproteobacteria > Burkholderiales > Burkholderiaceae_C > Limnohabitans_A > Limnohabitans_A radicicola. Next base: position 4,109 of record NZ_JACYFT010000008.1, read on the forward strand.
GGGAGACTGTGACTAAAAGCCACACTTATTGGCTAGCCAGAGTGTAGCAACCGCGCCCGAGAGCATTGCGAAAATAACTATCGCGACACAGCTTGCTACAAACAAGCCCGCCCAATTTGTTCAGCTTCGTTCAGCCATAGCAAATAGGGGTTAAAAAATAAAGCGCCTTTGACGAGGCGCTTTTATTGTATTGGGCATTTTTAGACAATGCAAATCACATCATTTTCATATTAAATACATATGAAAATGATATTTATTTGATATGATTATCATATCAAATTCATTGTTTTAAATATTCAGAAATCACGAAGTTTATAAACCCCGCACGAGTAAGCCCGATTCTGTTTGCTCTTTCGTCAATTTTGACGAGCAAATCAGGCGGTAGGGTGTGGCTGATTTGCTCACGCTTTCCACGAATCACACCTTTTCGGGTGTCGCCAGTAGGGACGGAATCAGGCGCACCGCCTATGAACTTTTCCGCCTCTTTGTCTTCGACTGCTGGAGCTGGTGAAGTGGGCGCTTTTAAGATAGGGCGCTTTGTGATTTTGCTGGTTTCTTTTTTCATATCGTATTCACTGTTAAATGATATTTATTTGATTGTTTTTTAATATGTTTTTCATATGAAAATGCTATCAATCAAAGTTTGAATTTCCGCGCAAGCCTTGGCATCCTTTGGGGTGTATTCAAGGACTGAAAGCCCCTTTCCACCTGCTGTAGAAATCGACTTTCGCCGACCGATAGGCGCATCAAGATATTTCAACAATGGATAGTCAAGAAGGGCGTTTATTGCCTCTTCGTTATCCGTGCCTGTTGAATCGGCACAATTCAAAATTGCATACGCTGGAAATTCACCTCGAAGGCTTTGCGCCTCTTCGACCAGGTGCGAAATAGAAGCGAACTCCCAAGTATCAAAAGATCGAGGCTGAAAAGGAACAATCAGCGCATCCGTGAAGGTGAGGGCAGAACGAAGGGCGGTTGAATCACGCCCGCCCACATCAATCACAACATCGTCAAATTTTCCGCCTGTCTGTTTGACCTGCTGGCGAAGCGTTGCACCATCGGAGTATTGAGCGCACGCAATAACGGGCGTGATTCCCTTTTCCGCCCGTATGGTGGTGGCGATAAGCGCGGTTTCCTGCCTGTCGCCATTGATAAACCAAACATCACGCCCAGCAAGGGCGCGAGCTATGGCGATATTGAGGGCTAGAGTGGTTTTGCCTACCCCGCCTTTGGTGTGACCAACAGTTAAAATCATAGTGTTTTCATATGAAAAAAGTATGATTCTGATTGTATCGTCATTGGTAGGCAAGTCAAGCCCTCTAGCTGGAAGCGTTTAAACGCCCGTAGAGGCGTTATCGAACTTGCCAAGCCCCTACCCCCTTGCCTACCAATGAAAAACGCGCCTATGGGCTTGTTTGGTGGCAAATTTTCCGTTCTACCTGTTGCCCTGCCTTCGGTTTTTGGTCTTCTTGCGAAGCAAAAAAAACACACAAGGGCGAAGCCCGACACGGCAAAAAACTTTTGCCCCCTGTGTGTTTTTTAATCTTTAAACCTTTAATACTTTAGGAGGTGCGTAACACCTTGATTTTAAAGGAAAAAATCACTCGAACTAGGAGGAAAACAGGGCGAACTAGGAGGAAAACAGGGCGAACTAGGAGGAAAACAGGGCGAACTAGGAGGAAAACAGGGCGAACTAGGAGGCTTGTTATCCACAGCTCCTATGAGTGTTAAAATTGACATCTCAGGCTAGTTAAATTTGACACCTCCTATTTTTCAATACAATGTGAGCATGACTACCCCGTAACCATGCGCCCTATGTGAGAAGCACACCTCATGAACATCGACGAAAAAAGCCTAGTCGTTCGCCAGTCGAACGAGCTGATTGAGGCAAGCTACAAAATTGCTTCAATCGGTGAAGGGCGCTTAATGCGTATGCTCATAGCGCAGATAAAGCCCGATGATGAGGACTTTAAAACCTACCGAATTGGAGTTGCTGACTTCGCCCGATTCTTTGGGATTACACATAACAGCATCCATGAGCAAATAGAAAAATCCGCCCGTGCTTTGCGAGAGCGAGAGATTTATATTAGAAAGGGGAAAAGCTGGTTTTCTACGGGCTGGCTTTCATCCGCGAAATATACAGAGGGAAGCGGATTTATAGAAGTGAGATTCGATAAGGAGTTAAAGCCATATTTACTGGGCTTGAAAAGCTACTTCACTCAATACGAATTAGAAAAAGTCGTCAATTTTAAAAGTGGCTACGCCATGCGGTTATTTGAATTGCTCAAAAAAGAACAATTTAAAGCGGATGGAAAAGGATATTTTAAGCGTTCTTTTGAATATGACGAATTGCGCGGTTTTTTAGGAATTGACAAAAAAGAATATGCGTTCTTTAAGGATTTTCGCGTTAATGTTGTTCAGGTTGCCATAAGAGAAATAAACGCTAATCCTGATATTTCAATAATCAAGGTCGATTATCCAAAGACAGGACGCAAAGTTTCGCATATCGTTTTTCATTGCGAAAAAGCAAAACAGCTTCAGCTAGATATTGACGAGCCAGCACCAACGCTAGAGGAAGTGCCAGCGCGAAAAGAACACCCCGAATATATTTCTGAATTGATAGCGATAGGCATAGACGAACAAACCGCCTACAGGTGGAAAAGAAAATATACAGTTGCCCGCTTACATCAAGCCATAGCCTACACAAAGGCGATGCAAGAAAAAGGGAAAATTCGGGATAGTGTCACTGGATTTTTAGCGAACGCCATTACAAACAATATCGGGGCTTCGTGGGTGGAAGACCGCAAGAAAAAAGAGCAGGTAAAAAACGCCACCGACACCGCAGAACGGCAAAAACAGGAAGCCGAAGCCGTGCGCATAGAGCAAGAGAGGGCAGAGCGTGAAGCCACACTAGCGCGCTTTAATGCCCTGCCAGACACCGACAAAGCGCATATTCGCGCCAGTTATGGCGCGTCACTCAAAGGAATTGTTTTAAGCCAATGGGAAAAGGCGATCAAAGCAAATCCGCAAAGTCCCGAGACCTCGAAGCCCGTTTTCGTTTCGTTCCTGAACTTCTACAAAACTTTTGTTCCTGGAGAGCGCCCGCCAGCGTAGCCCCTGCACCCTAGGAGTTCTCGACGATGGAGAGGCGACTAGACGAGCGATGAGGATGACGAGCAGAGGCGAGGAAGACGAAGAGTAAGAATAGGAGTTGTTGGGGTACTCTTTAGGCGCTCTACAGAGGGAAAAAGTGGTGTTTCGCTACCTCAAAAAGCCAACTAAAATGCTTGACATAGTGACATAATTTTTTAAGATTGCGCAGAGGCAAGATTGATGAAAAAAAGCGTTTATGACTTGAGGGAAACAAAAGAGCGCAGTTATCTATTTTTGTTAGAAATGATAATTCGTGCAAGGGATTTTTGCGAAAGGCAAGGGGGGGATGCGGGCGACCCAAACGAGGCATATAAAGACTATAGCCAATATATGCGCGAAGATTTCAAAAAAAATGATGATTACTTTCCAAATCATATTTTTTTCATGGCTTTAGGAACTGCGCAATTAAGACTTCGCTCATTCGATGACATGGTATTTCACAAAAAAGATAATTCTTTATTGGTTGAAT
>NZ_JACYFT010000009.1 GCF_014837235.1 Limnohabitans radicicola
GACATCCAGGCCCGCACGTCCATGAGAAGCCTGGAGCTGGCCTGGCAGCCGGAGGCCACCACCCCCATGCCAGGGCGCAGCGAATGGGTGCTGCGCTGGCAAGAGCAGCGCACCCAGTGGGGCACCAGCACGCAAGTCAACGCTTATGTGTTTCCTGGCGCACAGCAGCAGCAACGCACCTTCACGCTGGGCTGGGTGCAGCGCTGGTGAGGGTTGCAGGACAAGATTGAGGCTTACAAAACAACGCTGTAGCGAGTCGTTTGTGAATCAAACAGCTGGCCAAGTGCCAGGTCTACATACGATGTAGAGCTGAAAGGACTGGGCATGGCCGTCATGAAAGCATTCCCCCAGCCTCGATAGACGTTGTCTGCAGCGACCACCGCCGAACTGCCATAGTGCCTTAACGTTTGCACAGGCCCCACCAGTTGTGCCTCAGTGCTTGGGTTGAACAACCACTCAGATCCGGGCGTGTTTCTACCGAAATTTGCAGCGTATAAGGCCGCACCTTCGGCCTGGCTTGGCAGGCGGCTTGTATTGCTTTTTTGAAGTACATGATCTGCCGCCAGCGCTGCGAAATCAGTGCCAACAGGATAGCCCCAGTCGTTGAACCCCACATGAAATTCCCAGAACTGCGCGGGGATGCTGGACACCAATCGGCTTGTCCCGGTGGCTTGGTAATTGACGCCATTTGCACCATCGGGATCGCCATAGTAGTAAATAAAAACATGGTTTGAGAGGCGGTCATGAACGCTGAAGTTCTGGCTCTCCAAACCCGTATGGGTGTTGAGTGCCGTGCCACTGGCCACAAGAAAGAGGCGATCTGACTCGTTGGCATTGACCAGCCCGTCACCATTGAAATCCACCGCGATTTGATGAACACCGCTGCTCCACACATTGTGGGTTGCAGGCCGCAAAGCCGCTGACGCTGCTGTAAAAACAAGATTCCATTCACCTGATGCATTGTCATAACTGGCCACCACATCGGTGGTGCCGTCTGCATTGACATCGTTTTGTCCCAGCACCAAAGTCATGGCGCCTACACCTGCCTGACCACTGGTGCGGTCGTTGTCCAGCAGAAAGCGAATCGAGCTTTGTAACCCGGCTTGTGCTTTGCCCGTCACTGAAAAACCTGCCTGGTATTCTTGTTGGCTGACAATGTCCGTGCCTGTGACAGCGTCAACCCAAGAGGCCAGGACTTTGCTGGAGTCTTTCTGATTTGCGAACCCCGTCCGGTCAACCGGGTCCCTGAGTGCGTGCAAGGCAGCACTCTGGATCTGGTAGGCGTTGCTGTCGGCATTGGGATCGCCCGTTCCGGCAGCGATTGCGATGTCAAACAATGCCCTGACATCCGAGCGCGAATCCAGAACGTCGGTCACTTCAATCGCTATATCGTGGTCTGTGGTGTTGCCATCCACATCGGTAGCCCGGATTCGGACTTCGTAAAGGTTGGAACCGCTTGCGCTGCGCGGTTGTTCAAAATCCGGTGCAGTGACGAATCGCAACGCGCCGGTGGTGCGATCAACCGCAAACAAATCATCGTCTGCGCCGCCCCCGAATCCGAAGCTCAGACCAGGAGAATTGTCCGAGACACCGGGCACGTAAACCGTCGTGATTGTTCTTTCCGCAACCGATACTTGTCCGGATGAAAAAAATACGGGTGCCGCAGCGTCGGTCACCCGCAGCTGATAGCTGTGCTGATGGATGAGTCCATCCAGATCAACGGCTCGCAGCGTAAAGTCATAAATGCCTGGCTGCACAGGTGTGCCGCTGAGCACCCCATTGCCCTGCAAACTCAATCCAGGCGGCAGACTCCCGCTTTGAATCTGTACCGTCAGGACATCTCCCCAATCAGGATCTGAAAAATCATTCCCCAGAAAAGCTCGAATCTCGGATCCGACCTTGAGGCTGTAGCTGGCTTGATAAGCCTGTACAGAGACAGGTGCTTCGTTCACACCGTTGCTGTTACCGGACATTACTGAAGAAGCGGCCACAGGTCCACTCAGCGCAACGAAACGGGTTCCCTTGGCTGTTCCGTCATTTTCCGCGACGACCACTGCCTGGAAATATTTTCCCAGTTGACTGGTGTCGCTCGACAAGACGTAGCTATCGCTTGTTGCGCCCAGAATGTCCACAAATGGCCCGGAGGGAGTGTCACTGACTTGCCATTGGTAACTCAAGCGCAGGGCAGTGCCATCAGGGTCTGAGATGTTTGAAGTCACCACGCGCAGCAGGGCCCCTTGTCGAGCCAGGCCTTCCAACTGAATGTCCCCCATCGCCGCGTCGTTGGCATTGCGTACCATGACAGCACCCTCGCTGCTTGCGGCGTAAAGTCCACCATCGGCTGTGTTTGGATAAACCATGACCTTGATGTATTTTCCGATCGTGCTCTGATCGGCGGGTATTTGCCACTGGCGCTGGTTTGCACCCTCGATATTTCTGAAAACCCCGTGCAAAGAATCGGCAATTTGCCACTGAAAGCGAAAGGGAGCGTCTGCTTCTTCGTAAACGGTGTTCACATCTCGGGTGGCGTAAGCTGTCAAAGTCCCCCCTTCAATGGCTTCGCCTCGGATCAATGCAGCATGCGGGATGGTGACGCCTCCTGAAGCCTTGGAAAATTGCAAAGGCCAGCTGATGAAGTCTGTACCACTTGCACTGCCGTCATTCACGGCGGTAGCAACCACCCTCACAAAACGACCGATTTCGATTTGTTTGGAACTGGAGGTAAACGTTTTTGCAGTTGCTCCCGGAATGTCCACATAAGGACCTGTTTCGGTGTGTGACATTTGCCAACGGTAGGCATAGGTCAAGGTGGTCCCGTCTGGGTCTGTCAGATTGCTGACGTTGGCCACAACAGCTTCACCTTCGTTGCCAAACCCATCAATGGTGACGCCCCCGTCAAAATCGGTCACGCCTGCTTTGCTGACCTCGCCCAGCAAAACACCCACTGCGCCCACAGGTGGGCTGCTTGTGCCTGCGGGTATTCGAATGGTTTCAGCGGTTTTGGAAAAGGCCGTATTTGCCACACTGGTGGTACCGTCGACCTTGGTGCCTGACAGAGCGATACCACCATTCGGGCCTACGCCTGCCCACTTGTACCACGACCGAATCGTGATCTCACCGCTTTGGCTGCCGGAATAATTGGCGTTGGGTTTGAAGTACAAGCGCGTATTGGCTTCATCCCGCAGTACAAGGACAGAATTGGCATCCACTGTACTGAATTCACTCCAGGTCGATCCGCCATTGGTTGAAAAGTAGAACAGTCCGTCAGTGCTGTCTGCTGAAAAAATCCCGATGTCTTTCAACAGCTGTGTTGCAATGTTGTTGGTGGTTTTGATTTGAACAGTTGGAGCGCTGGTGAAGCTGGTGCCATGGGTCGTACCGTCGTTGATGGCTGTCGCCACAACCCGGAAGTACTTGTTCACTTGATCGGATGCAATGGTGTAGCTGCTCTGCTGGGCGCTGGCGATATTGGTGTAAAGACCATTGCTGGTATCTGAAATTTGCCACTGGTAGCTCAATTGGAGGGTTGTCCCATCGGCATCGCTGATGCGTTCTGTGGCGGCCCTGAGGGTAGCGCCAACAATGGCATTGCCTTTGATTTCGACGAGCCCTGCCGCTGGATCATTGACATTGGCGATTTGCTGACTGATCTGGCTTGCCATGGCGTTGCCGACCTTTGCGTCAAAGTAGATCGGAGTCGCCAGAACCCGCACGTATTTGCCAACAAAGCTTTGATCGCCAGGAATTCTCAAGTCCTTGGCTGTGGCGTTTGCAATGGAGGTATAAGTGCCGTCCATGGCGTCGGCCATTTGCCACTGATAGTTGAACGTCAGTGGCATACCATCGGGGTCGGTCATGCCACTGGTGTTGGCTGTCAGGGTGCCGCCTTCTTGTGCAGATCCGCTCAGGGCAATACTGCCAATCACAGGATCATTGGTGTTGACAACGACAGCGCTGGGATTGCTGATGAAGGTGGACCCGCGGCTTGTTCCATCGTTGCTTGCCGTCACCACCACCCGCAAATATTTTCCGACTTGGCTCTGATCCGAAGCCATGTTGTAGGTACTGCCGGTTGCCGCAGCGATGTTGACATAGGGGCCATTGAAGGTATCGGCGATTTGCCACTGGTGATTGAAGGTGAGTGTGGTGCCGTCGGGGTCCGTGATGCCGTCGGTGTGGGCAGTCAAGGCACCTCCTTCTTGCGCCGCGCCGCTCAAGATGACTGAGCCAGATGCCGCATCGTTGGTGTCTTGAATTGTGAGTGCGTTGCTTACCATCTGCGTGCCCCCCCCCAAAGCATCCAGGGTCATGACACGAACACGCACCGTTTTTCCGACCAGGCTCTGATCCGTCGGGATTTGCAGCGAATTGGCGGACTGCCTGTCCAGATCCTGCCAGGCGCCATTGACATTTTCCTGCCAGTTGTAGCGCCATCTGACGATGGCACCATCGGGGTCTGTGAGTGTGTTGACGTTAGCGGTCAGGGTACCGCCTTCCTGCGCAACACCACTGAGGCTCACTGCGCCTGAAGCTGACCGGTCAGAGACGGAATTGATGATCAGATCCAGTTTGGACGTTGCACTCAGGCCAGATGGATCGGTCGCTTTGACCAGCAAGGTGTGGTTTCCGGTGGTTGTGGGCGTCCCGCTGAGCACACCACTGGCACTCATGCTCAGTCCCATCGAACTCAGCGCTGCCCCGGACTGGAGCACAGCGCTGTAGATCAAGGTGTCGTTGTCTTCATCCTGAAATGCGTTGGCTGGAATGCTGAAGGACAAGGGCGACTGCACCGTGGCCATCTGCGCACTGATGGCCATTGAGGGCATGGGCGCATCGTTGACGTTGGCCACCGCTTGGCTGGGGGCGCTGACAAAGCTGGTGCCGCTGGCGGTGCCGTCGTTGGTGGCGGTCACCACCACCCGCAGGAATTTGCCCACCTGACTTTGGTCAGCGGCAATGTTGTAGCTGCTGGCCGTGGCACCGTTGATGTGGGTGTAACTGCCATTGGCCGTGTCGGCCACTTGCCACTGGTAGCTGAAGGTCAGCGCTGTGCCATCGGGGTCGGTGATGCCGCTCACAAGTGCTGTGAGGGTGCCCGCCTCCTTGGCGACACCCAGCAAATCGACCGAGCCCGTTGCCGGACTGTTGATGTCGCGCACAGCCGCCGTTGGAAGGCTGGCAATCGCTGTGCCATCGGGTGTCCCATCGTTTGTAGCCGTCACCACCACTTGCAAAAATCGACCAACATGGCTTTGGTCGGTCGGTATGTTGTACGCAGCGGCGGTTGCACCCGGAATATCGATGTACCCACCAGACACCGAAGGGTCATTGATTCGCCACTGGTACAAGTAAGTCAGCACAGTGCCGTCGGGGTCGACAATGGCATGAGGAAGTGCTGTCAGGATGCCCCCTTCAATGGCGTCACCTGCGATACCTGCCAAACCAGTGGCTTCCTCCGGTACGTCAACGACCGCACCGGTGGCCGCAGAGCTGACTCTTTTTCCGGGCCCCAGGCTGTCGATATAGCCGACTTCGACCGTCATGACCTTGCCGACTTGTTGTTGAGTGAGTGTGAATGTTCGCCCTGTGGCACCCGTGATGTCGATGCCATTGGCTTTCCACTGGTAAGTGATGCCCGAGATACCTCCATCCGGGTCATTCAGGGTGCCTGCGGTCAGCACCTGGGCTTGGGTCGGAGTGCCTGTTATCGCCGTAACGCTGCCCAACTGATCAGAAACAGCAACGACTGCGCTGCTTGCAATCGATGATGCTCGTCGGTTACTGCCATGGGTGTCTGCATAGCTCGCTTCGACGGTGATGAGTTTTCCCAACTGATCTGCCGTCAGAAGAAAACTGCTTGCAGTTGCACCGTTGATGGCGAGGTCATCGGCTTTCCATTGGTAAGCGATGCTGCCATTGACCACGCCGTCAGGATCGGTGAGGGCACCCGCAGTCAATAGCTGATCGACCCTGGGCGTTCCGGAGATTGCCGCAAGCGTGCCCGGATCATCCAGATTGGCAATGGCACCGGTGGCAGCACTGGTGAGCGTCGTACCACCGGTAACACCATCATTGGTGGCCTTGACCACCACCCTGAGAAATTTTCCCACCTGAGTTTGATCGGCCGCGATGACGTACTTGTACGTTGTTGCGGCATTGATGTTGGTGTATGGGCCATTCACTGTGTCAGCGATCTGCCATTGGTAAGTCAGCTCCAGTGCCGTTCCATCCGGATCGACAACCGATCTCGCATCGGCTGTCAATACACCACCTTCCTCGGCGAAGCCAACAACAGCGATCGTTCCGATGGCTGCATCGTTGACGTTGGCCACCGCTTGGCTGGGGGCGCTGACAAAGCTGGTGCCATTGGCCGTTCCATCGTTGGTGGCGGTCACCACCACCCGCAGGAACTTGCCCACCTGGCTTTGGTCAGAGGCAATGGCGTAGCTGCTGGCTGTGGCGCCGTTGATGCTGGTGTAACTGCCATTGGCCGTGTCGGCCACTTGCCACTGGTAGCTGAAGGTCAGCGGCGTGCCATCGGGGTCGGTGATGCCGCTGGTCACAGCACTCAGCGTGCCGCCTTCCTCGGCTGTACCGCTCAGGCTGACGCTGCCGGTGGCGGTCTGCTCAAGGAAAGGTGTTTTGGTGTTCAGGTCAAAGCCGGTGACGGCGCTCAAGGCGGCGTTGAGATCGGCTGTCAGTGCTGTGCGTGCGTTGTGGGTGAGCACGGCGCCGTCGGCAAAGACCAGTTTGTCCCGGCCCAGGGTGGTGGCACC